>CP070833.1:0-3979 GCA_020341735.1 Gammaproteobacteria bacterium
ATATTAATAGTAACGTATAGTAATATTATCTTACCGTACTCGAAAATCAAGCAATGCCCCAAAAGACAAAGTACCCAGGTGACCTAGGACAGCGCAGTAACGACGTTCCGCCCTTGCCACCACCGAAGACTCCGTTGGGAGAGCCAACCGAACACGCAATGGATGCGTACCAGAAGGAGAGGACCGAGTGGGTTCAACGGCAGGTGTTGCGTGAGTTTGACGGCATCATGCGCCTCTTGGATCACTACGGAATTGAGGAATCGGAAGATCGATTCCTTCAGTTGGCCATCGCGCTCGCGCGCGAGCATGTCCCTTACTGCATGCCGCCCAAGCGGGGAAAGGGGCGCCCGCAGAAGATGCAGAGTTTTCTGCCAATAATTGAGGCGATGGCCAAAGCTGCAAAGGCGGCCGGGCAGACTAAGAGCATGGTGTACGAGCAATTTGCGCAGATCCTCAACGTCAAAACAGAGACCGTAGTTCGGGAAGTTAAGCGATTTCGCGCCGAGAGTGAGGGTGGGAAAAATAAATAGTATTTTCCCCATTCTTACGCACGGTCTTGTCGGTTGCTCTAATGGGAATCTCTCACGGAGATACCCATGCAGCAATTGCTCACTCTTGGATCGCTAGCCAAACAGACGGGGATAAGCCGACCCACACTGCGGCTATATGCGGACAGCGGGCTAATTCCGTGTTCGGTGGACTCGACTGGCCGGCGGCTTTTCCCTGAAAGCGCCTCCGAAATCGCCTTGCGCGTCCGAGATAACCGGACACGCTCGAAGCACGTGGCATGAGCTTCGATTCGGAGATTCTTGACGACCTTGCGATGGCCTTCGCGCAGGCGGCGGCCGCTCAATTGATATTGGGGCTTCAGACCGATCGCCCGAGAACCGGTGAAGGCATGAATAGTGGGCACCGAGTTCGCACCCCAACACTACCCGGGCCCGAGATCGAAGATGCGAGGAGCACATGATGTTGTACATGAGCGCCTATGGCCGATTCGGCCAGGATCCGAGGCCAATTGAGACAAAGAGCGGGAACCCAATGTGCGTCTCTAGTATGGCGGTGCGGCTATACGACAAGCATGGAGAAGAGCATACGCAATGGATGAGTGTTGTCGCCTTTGGAAGAAATGCCGAGCTCCTGGGAAGACAGCACAAGGGGGATGTCGCCTCCGTTTCCGGGCACTGCCAGATTAATCACTGGACTAAGAGTGATGGCCAGACTCAAGTAGAGCTATCGATCGTTGTCGACTCTGTTGTTTCGTGCCAATCGGTCCGGCCGGCCGAGGAAATCCAGCACTCAATGCCGATAGCTGGTACGGATGAGAAGCTCCCGGATAGCAGTTACGCCATGGACCTGGCTGTTTTCGATGACGAGCTACCGTTCTAAAGGCGGCCAGAAGGGACCTGGATGGAGTGAAGATGAGCTGGCACTCGAGTTTTCCGCCGACCACGCGAATCTTCGATGGGTCCAGGGATGGTCTCGATGGTTCGAATGGAACGACGTTGTCTGGGTCCAGGACAACACGTTGCACGTTTACGACATGATCCGAGATTTCCTCCGCGAAAAAAGTTCAAAGTACGACAGGCCAAGCGAGCTTCGCAGAGCTTCGACTGTGGCCGCAGTTGAGAAGTTGGCAAGATCTGACCGGCGATATGCGGCGACTACGGACCAATGGGATGTCGATTCAATGCTCTTGAATTGTCCTAACGGAGTAATCGACCTTTCTGTCTCTACACTCGTAGAACCTCGGCTAGACCGTTACATGACTAAGCTGACAGGTGTTGAGGCGGAGTTTGCAGATTGCCCACGTTGGTTGAGTTTCCTCAAGGACATTACTCGAGGTGACGATGATCTGATTTCCTTCCTCCAGCGCATGATCGGATATTGCCTAACTGGTGATCCCCGAGAGCATGCATTGTTCTTCTTGTACGGAAGCGGCGCAAACGGCAAATCGACATTTCTCAACGTGATAACTCACGTTCTCGGTGATTACGCAACGGACGCACCGATTGAGGCATTTACCGTTTCAAACACTGACAGGCACCCCACAGAGCTTGCCATGCTCCGTGGGGCTCGCCTTGTGACCGCTGTGGAGACTGAGGAAGGGCGTCGGTGGGCAGAGTCCCGGATCAAGCAGCTGACTGGCGGTGATAGGGTGACTGCTAGATTAATGCGGCAGGACTTCTTCACGTATAGGCCGCAATTCAAACTTCTATTCGCAGGGAACCACAGACCCCGATTGCAGGCGGTCGACGAGGCGATGCGCCGCCGATTCCACTTGATACCGTTTGAAGCGAGCTTCAAAGGAAGCCAGTGCATCAAGGATATGGAGGCGAGACTGCTCGAGGAAGGTCCTGCGATCCTTGCCTGGGCGGTTGAAGGATGCAGGATCTGGCAAGAAGAGGGGCTCAATCCTCCCGATGTTGTTAGAGAAGCGACAGAAGACTACTTCGCAAATCAGGACGTATTGGGCGAGTGGCTGGTCGACTCCTGCGAAACAGGCCCGGACTACTGGGAAACGCCAACGCGACTTTTTAATTCCTGGAGAGCTTATGCGAATGAAGCCGGGATACCTGTCGGGAACAGAGCAAGTTTCAACGATCGCCTGGAGGCCGCGGGATTTCGGCGTCGACGGGATCGCCGCCGCCGATCTTGGGTAGGAATAAAGCTAAAGCCAGAGGCCGAAAACACTTACCGCGATTGGACGGAGGTACAGGCGTGACAATTGTGACAGTCTCGCCGTTTATAGACGTATCTGCTTTTGCGCGCGCCCGCACCCACGCTTATACGGCAATATCAGGGTCACTTGTCACGTTTGTCACGAGCGGGACGGAGGGTGGGTCTAACGCACGGCTGGGGGTAGGGTCACGATGTTCAGGTTCAGGTGAGCCAGTCACGCGAGATCGTAGGCTAGCGGCATGTTCGGCGACCGATAAAATTCGTAAGCGTCTGAAACAGCAGGATATTCTTGATATTGAACAAATCGGGGTCCCGATTTGCACTGATTGGTTGCCGGTTTCCGATGACTGGGAACTGTGGGCGAGGTATCGCAGTGGCCCGCGGTAAGTCCATTCGCCTTTTGGGGGAGATCCCGGAGAAATACTCACCGGATTTCATGGAGCGCCTGGATCGCCGCACGGTGCTGGGCAAAGCGGTCTCGCAGCGGTTCGAGGCTGTCGCGGATGACTGTGGGGGCCTCGATACTCTGGCACACGCCAAGGTCGGCCTAATAAAGCGATTCCTGTGGATGGAGTGCGTCATCGAGGGCATTGAGCTGCAACTGGCGGCTGGCGAGCAGATCGATATCGGCAGCTACACTCAGCTCACCAATACCTGGCTGGGATTGGCCCGCACGCTCGGTTTGGAGCGCAAGCCGCGGCCGGTCAGGCGCCTTCACGAGCATCTGGCGGAGGCATCGTGAAGTCGCTGCACGACGCCATGCTCGATCCCGAACTGTTCGGCAAGACCTTCGGTGGCTCGACTTTCGAGAATTGGCGAACCGTGGCCAAAATTCTCGAGGGCTTGCCGCTGACGGAGTCCGAGCTTGCCCTGTACCAGAGCATTACCTCGCGTTCCGAGCCGCCAACAGAGCCGTTCAAGGAAGCCTACCTGGTCAAGCCTCGACGGGCAGGCGGAACCCTGTTCGGGGCTGCCTGTGGCCTGCATGCAGCACTTATAGACTATCGGCCGATGCTGGGACCGGGCGAAGTCGCCACTACAGCCCTGATTGCCTCGGATCGGCGCCAAGCCCGGCAGCTCATGAACTACGTGCAGGGACTCATCGAGGATTCCCCCATCATCTCAGCCGAGGTCGTCAAGAAGAACACTGAGATGGTCGAATTCGCACATCGCTCGGTGATTGAAGTGCACACCGGGTCTTTCAGGAGTACTCGCGGCTATTCCTTTGCCTGCGTATTGCTCGATGAGATTGCCTTCTATCGAGACGATCTGAGCGCGATTCCGGATGTGGAGCTGG
>CP070833.1:4079-6923 GCA_020341735.1 Gammaproteobacteria bacterium
GGTCGCTTCTACTATTGCGGGACGAGCCACGATGGTCACGGCTACCAGCGTGCTGAGGGTTTGACACAACATGCCGAAGCAAGAGGACAACTCGAATCCGCCTTGGCGAAGCACCCTGGTTTGACCGCCGATCATCCGTATTTCGAACAGCCCAAGGCGGCCCAGTGGTTGAATGCCTACCGATCGTCGGCCGCTCGCGAGAAGCACTTGCACAATCACAAAGACTATCGGTTCTATGATGAAACGCTGCCGTAAATTCGTTGGTCTCGCCCAGCTAATCCCGGTTCTCGTTACGAGCGCTCTATTCTGCGCGGGCTCTGCCAGAGCTGCCGAAGAAGTCCCGAGCTACTTGCGCGGAGATACTCTGATTGCATTTCTCTCATTTGCACTCGTCGATCAAGGCGTCGCAGCGATCGCGCATTTGTCCCAGCAGGTCGGCCTGTTCGGGATTAAGCGCGAGATTGTTGAGTTGATCGGGGTCGGCGCAGAGATCAAACAACTGTTCAAACGGCGGATTGGGGTCGCTGTAACGCGTGTAGGTGTGAGTCTCGGTGCGGACGCCGACGGTTCTGGGGATCTTGCCGCCATGGCCGTAGGGATGGTCGTATAGAAAGTCCTCGCGCCACGGAGCGGTCGGATTGGAGTAGAGTGTCGTGAGATCTCGTCCGCTCATGTCTTGTGGGATATCGAGTCCGGCCAGCGCCATCATCGTCGTCGAGAAGTCCGTTGTGATCACCATCTTGTCCGTTGTTTTACCGCCGGGCTGACGAGGATCGAATAGAAATCCCGGGACGCGGAGCGATGGCTCGTGCATCAACCACTTGCCGGCCAGTCCGTGTTCCCCCTTGTAGTGGCCGTTGTCGGATGTGAACAGCACAACCGTGTTCTTGTCGAGGCCTCGCCGCCTGAGCGATTGCATGATGCGCCCGACACCAGCGTCCATACTGGCGATCAACCGGTAGTAGTCGCGCATATGCCGGTCGAACCACCTGGGGTCTTCCAGATAGCGCATGCCCGAAGGACGGCCGAGCGATTGCTTGATGATTTCCGGCTCGCGTTCCGCGTTGGGGAGTGTCGCCGCCGCGGGCTTCGGCATCACGAGACCGTCGGTCATATGCTCGCTTGCGGGGTCCCAGTCTGTGAACGGTGCATGAGGTGCTTTGAAGAACAACATCATGCAGAATAATCTCTCGGTGTCACGTCCGTCCAAAAATCGGTCGACGTGAATGGGCGTCACCTCCGAGTCCACATGCAACGGGGATTCGAGATTCGCTCTTCCGACACGATTGCGATATCCCGTGCGACCGCGCGCGTCGGCCGGACAATCGCAGAGGTCATCCAACGGCCGATCAGAGCCGTCGAACTTCACGTAGCGGCAATCCGACTCATGAAAGAAGCAAGTTTGCATCGGCTGACCTGCCCAGTAATCGAACACGGCCGCTCCCTGTTGGGTTCGTTCCGGCGAGTCGCCAATGCCCCATTTGCCGAAAAACGCTGTTTGGTATCCAGCAGCCCGCAAACGAGCGGGAACGGTCGCGCCGAGTTGCTTGGACGTGAAGGTCTTATGGAAGTCATCAATGCCGTGACGGCCTGGATACTGCCCGGACAATAGGTTGGCTCGGCTGATCGCGCAGATCGAGGTGTTGACGAAACAGTTCCGGAAGATCAATCCCTGCTTTGCCAAACGGTCGAGATTCGGCGTGCGAACAGCGTCATTCCCGGCATACCCCACTGCATCGTACCGCTGGTCGTCGGTAAAGATCATTACGATGTTGGGCCGCTCCGCGGCAGCCAGATTCTGAATTATGACAACGATAAGACTGAGTGTCGTCAGCAGGCGCTTCATTCGGGGCTCCTTTCTGCTGGCCAGGCCGCGATTTGCTTTCCCTCCTGATCCGTCAGATTGAGTTCGGCGATTGTCGCCTTTCCCAGCCCGGGACTCACATCGATTCGCAACTGGTAGATGCGACTGTCCGTCGACAGGTCAAGCGTAACGGGCTGCCACTTTCCGTCCGCAAGGATCTCGAACTCAACTCGCTTGCCATTCGGCAGCGTCGTCTTGGGGTCCGTCGTGTAGAACACCTCGCCGCCATCCTTGAGACCGTCGAGCAGACGAAAGCTCAGACGGTACGGGCCATTGGGCAACTCACGTCCTCGCAGGTCCATCGCGATGCCCGGATCCTCGCCGGTGAATTGGAGTCGCAGCTGCCCATCCACGATCTTCATCTGCGTGTTCTTGCGAGCCCTGATCTTGTTTGCCCTTAGGCCCTTTCGTTGCGCCGAGGGCGCATCGCCGTCGAAATTCGTCCACTCGGGATGACGGTGAGGTAGCGTGTTTTCGTTTACTGGCGCGTAGAACTTCGACGATGCGTGCAAGAGATTCTCGGTCATGTCCGTCCTGGTTTCGACCATCGCTGCGAGACGTTCCGGTTCGGCCCTAGCAAGGTCATTTAGTTCTGCACGGTCCTCGGCCACGTTGTAGAGTTCCCATGCCTTCTTCCGGAAGCTGACGGCTTTCCAATCGCCATCTCGCAGTCCGCGATCGTTGGAAAATAAGAGATGAATCGGAGGCCGTTTGCCCAGCGTATCTCCATCGAAGATCGGCTTCAGGGAAACACCCGATATAGGCCGAAGGTCGCGGTATGGCCACGAATCAGGGATCGCGCATTGAGTGATCGCAGCTAGTGTGGGCATCACGTCGATCAGATGTGCTGGCTCGCGAACAACCGCGCCGGGTTGTGTTTTCAGACCGGCCGGCCAATGGACGACGGCCGGTGTCGAGATGCCGCCTTCGAACTGGTTCTGCTTGTAATAGCGAAACGGGCTATTTCTCGCCCACGACCA
>CP070833.1:7023-10405 GCA_020341735.1 Gammaproteobacteria bacterium
GGTCCAGATGTTGTCAGCGAGACGCGACGGCATCGGCTGGAGCAGATCGCCGCGGTCGACGCCGGGCTTCTGTGTCGCGAAATATTCGTAGCTGCTGCCAGCTAGGACGTTGCGGCAGAAAACAAACAGAGGCCACCGAAAGAAAGATCCCGACTCGGGATGCCGCGATAGCCGGTAGTGGCTTGCCATCTTCGGATCGGCTAGAAGTCACCCCAACATCCCCTTCGGGTCGAAAGTGCGGGCCAGGCGTCGTCGCGTCCCGGAAGCAACCGGAAAATACAGATCAGTTCCGTGGCAGGGCGGGCTCCTTTCCGGAAGCTCTAAGGATTTGCAACTGCTCGGCGGCCGCCGCATTGAGTTCCGCCATGAAGGACGTGAATTCCGCTGTATCGGATACGGGGGCAAAGAGTGAGTTACGACCGTACCAGAACCAGGGATTATCCCTCACCGCGGCGCGGTTTCGCTCTCGAAGATGCCGGACCGAGGCTTGCGCGTCCCCCAGGAAACCGTGAAGCAGTCCCGGGACGGTCGCGCGTGCGACTATCGAGAGTCTCGTGGATTCTTCGGCGTGGCGGGCGAGAAGATCGGTCGCGATCCTGACCGCCGCGTCCTGACCGTCCCGGGCGGCGATGAGGGGCAGCGCGTTGATGCGGGCGAACAGCGAATCGAGACTCGGATCGACGACGAAGTCGAGGTCCGTGACTCCGGGCCAAAAGGCATCGATCACCGCCTCGGCTTTGGCGACGTCCCCCCGGGCGAGGGCCACGTCCCTGACGATCATTCGGGCCACGATCTCGGATCCGAAACGGTTGTCCAGGGGCTGAGCAAGTCCTCGCTCCGCGATTCGAAACGCTTCCGTGTCCTCACCACGATAGTAGGCAAGCACCGCCTGGCCCAGCCAACTCACCTCGGCGTCGGGATCGCGCCGCTCTGTCTCCGCGATCCAGGGCTCGGCCCGCTCGGCGTCACCCATATGCAGATAGTTAACCCACAAGAGAGCCGGCGCTTCGGGATCGATGGGGTCCAACTCGAGGACGCGCCCATTCAGAATGGTCGACTCGGCGAAATTGCCGCGGTTGCTGTGGAAACCCGCCAGCTGGCCGACGGCGTTCGGATCACGGGGAGAAAGATCGACCGCCAGCCGGTAGTTTGATTCTGCCTGCGGGAATCTTAAGAGGCCCGCGAGACTCTGACCCATCTGCAGACGCAGCGCGACGGACAGCGGATCCCGCTCGATGGCCTTCTCGAGGATATTGACGGCTTCGGCGCGCCTCCCCAGGCGGTCAAGTGTGAAGGCCAGCCATTCACTCGCGCGCACGTTGCCAGGCTCGAGAGCCAGGGCCTTTCTGAGCGCCTCCTCGGTACCGGCCCGGTCCGGGCTGCGCGGATCGCTGTTGTAGCGGATCCACCCGAGGAGTACCCATGCGTCCGGCAGATCCGGATCGATGGCGAGCGCCCTGTCGACCTGTCCCTGAACCTTGGGGAGGGTCTCCTGGATGTTGAGGGTCCCCCAGTTGGCCAGGTCGACCCAGGCGCGCGCCAGGCCAGCATGGGCGGCGGCGAAATCCGGGTCCAACCGCAAGGCCTCCTCGAATTGCGCCTCGGCGGCCCGGTAGGTATCGACGCCGGATCCGGCGAGCAGCTGCGTGCCCTTGAGGTAAGCGTTGTACGCGTCCATGCTGGCCGTCGCCACCCGCACAGCCTCTCCGGCCTCGGACCCGCCGAGCAACCGCACCTCCAGGGCGCGGGCCACCGCCTTCGAGATTTCGTCCTGGATCGCGAACACGTCGGTGAGCGTCCGGTCGTAGGTCTCGCTCCACAGGTGATAGCCGTCGGATGCGTTGATCAGCTGAGCGGTGATTCGGATACGCTCGCCCGACTGGCGGACGCTGCCCTCGAGCAGGTGGTTCACGTTCAAGGCCTGGCCGATCTCCGCCGGGTCTCCGACCTCGCCCTTGAACCGGAAAGACGACGTGCGCGCGGCCACGCGCAGGCCCTCCATCTTGGCCAGGACGTTAAGCAGTTCTTCCGTCAGCCCGTCGGAGAAGTACTCGTTCTCCGGGTTGCCGCTCATATTGACGAAAGGCAGCACGGCGACAGACCGGTCGGCGGGAGGTGCGAACTTCTCGGCGGCCAGTGCCGTCGGATCGGCGGCCGCTGTCTCCTCGACCTCTTCGACCATTGGCGTCTCGACGACGGTGGTCGTCTCGGGAATGAGCCGATCAACGGCCACCGCACCGATTGCCAGCACCAGCAAGACGATGATCAGAATGTTGATTTTGCGTCCGGTCTGACCGGTGATGGACCGGCTGCGATCGATGTCCTTCTCGCGCTTCAGCCCCTCCGGGGTCATCTCGTAGACCCAGGCGAAGATCAGCACCGGGACGAAGCCCAGGATCAGCAGCATGACGACGAGCGACCCGGCCCATTCCGGCACGGGCAGCAGTGACGCGAGTACATCCGTGACCTGCAGCAGCAGCCAGGCAGCGATGATGTAGAGCACCGCTACCTTGACGACGTTGCGCCGCTTCAGTTCCTCGACGAATGACATGTTGCTGTGCTGGCCTCCTTACGGCTGGCACGATGATGGGGGAACAATTAAGAAATGTCGACAAGAGCAGACCCGGCGAAGGACGCTGCGACTTAACCGGGTAACAACCTCAACGCACGATCCGGGCTGCTATCGTCCGGAAACGGAAAATTGTCGATGAGTGCACCTCAGGCAATGTCTGCTTCGGGTCGGAAGCAGACCCTCAGGAGCGACACCAAGAAGACTCGGTCAATGCCTCAGCCGATGCGGGACTTGGGAATATCCGAATGGCGAGGGGACCTGCTCAGCGGCCCTCGCTATGGGCGATTCTCGCGGAGCGCTCCACCATGTCCGACGCCTGCAGGATCTTCTGCACCAGCCGTTGCGGGTAGTCGGGCCGTGCCTCCAGGAACCCTTCGACGATGTCCACGACCTCGGTCGAGTTGTGGCCGCTCAGGGTAGAGGCCATCCATCCGGTGGGGAAAAAGATGTCTCCGGTCCGCTGGATCTCCTCGAGCATCTCCAGGGCGGGCAACACGAACCGCACAGCCGTCCGCGCCCGTAACGGGTGATGCAGATTCCTGAGCCCATCCAGGACCCAGGGCTCACGACTGCGATTGGCCGGATCGCGCAGTGATTCGAAAAAGGCCTCGCGGACGGCAAGGTCCGCATCGAGCGAGTCCAGCAAGTAGCGGAACTCGGCCAGCCGGTCAGGGTTGTCGATCTCCGAAGCCTGGGTCGCGAGAATCTCCCGCCAGCCATCCGTTTCGTGCAGGGCCAGTCTCATGGCGAGATTTATGCGGTCTTCTTGCGAGAGAGTGAGCCCGGGTACGTCCTCGGCGGCGCTCCAGA
>CP070833.1:10505-17937 GCA_020341735.1 Gammaproteobacteria bacterium
ATTGTCCAGACCATCATTCGACATTTTCGCCCTGTCCTCGCAGGCCACCGTCACACTCGCATCCATCTTCAACCCTCGCCGTATTGGTTCAGAAGCCCGCTCGTGCAACAAGCTCCACAGAACCGAATTCTAGGCGCCGGCCAGGTCTGCGGGCTGTGACCCAGGTTCCGTTTTGGCCGATTAAGTCAAACCACCCAATCGGCACTCTCTCACGTTCCGTTGCGCTTCGATAGGCCGCAGTCCGGGACAGGCCATTTCTACAGCATTAGGGCCGACCTACAAGGATGACTCTCATCTCTAATTACAATTAACAATAATATATAACTTTATGTTTTCTATGTTTTTATGACGGTCTTAGCGCCCGTTCTTACCCTAGGTGGTACCATCCGGCATAAGTCGTGCCGCGCCCTGATCCGAAACCCACTTATTTCAGATATCGCAAAAGGTATCCAGTGCTGCCGAGCGGCAGCCACCCTTCAGGCGTGGTTTCCAGGCCGAAAGGCTCCGCGATAACCGCTTCCGCAGGAGTGCCGGACATTTTGTCGATGACTTCTGATCGAGTTGAACTATCCAGTAGCCAGAATCGGTCGACCTCCTCAGGGTCGATCTCGGCGACAATCTGAACGCGCGCAAGTCTCGCCCAGTACGCGGGGAAGGAATAGCCGACGAAGGCGACTCGAGCGCCTTTGTCTACGCCGGCCTTCCCGAGTTCCTCGGCGATCGCCGGATGATCCGCGTGATGGCCGTCAGAGAATTGTCCGGATGCCGTTGGGGTATCAGGCATCATGCCGGTCAGTGCCGCCAGGCCCTCGAGATTGAGTGCGGCGATGTTCAACCAGATGCCGATGATCATGATCGCCCCGCCGGCGGCAACGACTCTCCGGGCTCCATCTGATTCGGGCAACCGAACGAACGATGTGAGGACGGCCAGCAGCAGTAGAACAAATGGCGCGACATATCTGGGTATCACGTACACGAGGGAGTACATGGCCAAAGCGGCCAGGCCCCAGAGTACTAGCACGGATTCTGAACTTCGGAATCGCATTTCCTGCAGCCTACGGAAACTCGATCCAAGTAGCAGAAAAAGCGCGCCCAAAAAAAGGCCCTGCTGACGCACGAATAGATCGAAGTAGAAGACGCCGTTGGCGATCAGTGCCCTGCCCTGCTGCGCCATGACTACGACCGGCTCTATTCCTGCGGTCCAGTAGCCGGGATCAAAAGCGAGCGGATAGGTTCCGCCAACAGGAGTGGCAAATTCAAACACCGGTGGATTCTTCAGGACCTGTCTTGGCGGATGCTCCGGATTTCCTGTCATCATCCCGGGCGTAATTCGCGGATACGGATAGTTCATGCCGTTGACATGCTTCAGGTAGGTGAAAGTGCCGACCTGGCTGAATGTCACCGTCCCGGTCTTCAGAGACAGTGCCGTAAGGAACGGCGCGGCGACGATGACGAACCCCGCCAGCGAAATAGCGGCGCGGCGCAGGCGCTGCCTGTTGCCACCTTCTCCTGCGATCGCCCAGAGAACCAGCAGGGTCAGGCCAAGGACGAACAAGGCTGCCTTGGCAAGATAGGCAAGCCCGAGAATGAGCCCGAACAGGATTGACTCTCCTATGCCGCCCGGACCCTTCCCCTGGCGGAGCAGCAGTCCCGCCGACAGGTAGACCAGTGCGGCCACGCACATGTCTGGAGTGACGGCCCAGATCTCGATGAGATTCAGCGACGTCCAGATGAACAGCGAGTAACCGAGGACTACCCAGGCAAGCGGATGGAAACCGACTTCCGTCGGCACCAACGAAGATTGATACCTGCGCGTCAGCCCGGACCAGAAAAACTCGAAGCAGGCAAGAGCGACCAGGAAGAGGAACAAATTTGTAACCTGGACGACGGGGAACTCCCAGGATGTCGCAGGTTGAAACAGGTTGACAACAACACCTAGCACTACCGAGTAGAGGGGACTCCAGACACCGTTGATGGCCTCGATCCAGTCGCCACGCATCCAGGCGTCACCCATGTCCAGATAGTTGATTCCGTCCTCGTTCATGGACTGGTTGAGCACGGCCGCCGTCGTGTGCACGACCGCAATGCAAACAGCGACAATCCGCAACAGCCAAGAGATGCCTTTCATTGGCGACGTCGCATGGCCGGCTGGCGTAGTTCGCAGATCGCCAGATTCTCCGTTCACGCCCGTTCGATTCCCTTTGGCGGCCGATCGGAACTGCAAGCAGCCATGCTGCTTGCACAGCAAAAAAACGGTGGCCTCAGTCCCATGGTTCCTCGAAGCGCTCTTTCCTCAGCTCGGTCACCTGGTCGACAACCAGCCCGATGAGGACGATAAGGAGTCCGGATATGACGACGGTACCGGCCAGTGTCGGGAATCCCTGACCTCTTATAAGGGCCACCACGACACCGTAGACGAGACCGGGAACGATGAGTGCGGCGCCTAACAATGAAAAGACTCTAAGGGCATCGAACAGGACGACCATCCGAACAATGTGCTTCAGTGTCGACATTCCGTCGGCCAGAAGGCGTATTTTCGATATACCCTCCCGCTCGCGTGTAGTGATCGGTACACAAGCTACCCGGTAACCCCGTTCAAGAAGCAGCAGAGTCGAATTCGTAGATGCCGGAAAGCCATTCGGAATCAAGTGCACATAGCGACGAATGAGGTTTCTTGGAAAGCATTGCAGACCAGAATTGAGATCCGGCATCTCAACGCCGCTGAGGGATTCGGCGAAGAATTTCAGGAAGAACTTGCCGAGCGTCCGCTCGATCTGCTGCGGTGAACCAGAATCACGCACCCCGATGGCCGCATCTTTCTGCCCGGTAATAACCGGCCTTGCGACCGCGATGAGATCCTCGGGTCTATGCTGACCATCTCCGTCATACCACGCGACGAATTCTCTCGATGCCGCGCGCATGCCTGACTTCAATGCAGCACCGTAACCGCGATTGCGATCGTGGGTGACGACCCTGACACCGCTCAACCCGGCAAGTATCTCGGGTGTGGCGTCTCGGGACCCGTCATCGACGACGACGACTTCGATATCAGGTAAAGCGGAACATAGTTCATGAAGCGTCTCTCGAACTGATGACTCTTCATTGAACACAGGAATCACGACGGACAGTCCTGAGAACTCGTGATCGCTCTCTGCACCGTCTATGGAAGCAGACCCGGTATTTGCGCCCTGTTCCACGATCAGACCTTCATGGCCGCGAATCCCGCCTGCTGAACGTTATCGTCGCTGCCCTGCAACCCTCCAGCCTGCGATTTCGAAAATTCTGACAAAAGCACCCTCGTAGACGACCCGTATGGACAGTCCCGGACATGTCCTTTCTCTAACCCGGCAAGCCTGGGGCCAAACAACCCGTTAGCCGCCATCGAGGCACCGATGTTCGCCGCATTTTTTCTCCGGAGATACAGACCAGTTCTCACTCCTGCAACCAGCTCGAAAGCTTCATGCCGGCAGCCGACGCTATATGACTACTGGCTATCGGACCGTAGTGACTGCCGTCGTATCCATAGTCGAGAGCCGGTGACACTTGTGCCAGATCAGTCAGGAGATCGATCGTTTCCACTCCTTCCTGCCGGAGGTTTTCGATCATTCTGCCCCAGTGTTCCACAAAATCCGAATAGCGTGCGGCAGTCTCGACGTCGTCATGGGTAGGCATGACCACCACGGCGAACCTGACACCCTTGGACCGTGCCTGCACATCTGCTTCCCGAAAAATACCGCGGACCGTCCGCCACGCCTCGGAATCCGCCTGATAGAAAGATTGGTGGCGGATCCTCTGAATCTGTCGCTTACCGAGATACGCGGCAACCAGTTTACCGGTAACGAAATACGCTGACAGCGCAGATGGCACGTACAGGTGGTGGATATAGAATCGATCGTATCGCTGTAGATGCGAACGCAACTCGTATGACAAGCCGTCCTTGTTCGCTCTGAAGACATTCGCAACGTCGGAGTATGGGGACCTGATCAATTCGATCCCCCCGGGTATCGGCAAAAAGCGCGGCAGGACAGCAAAAGAGTCCCATGGTTCCGCAAGACTCCGAATCGTGTTTATGTCGCGCCATAGGTTGGCAGTTGGAAGGAATACGAATGCCACGGCGTCATGATGCGTCCTGGCGATCACGGAACGATAACGGAGAAATGACTGCGCCATACCGTACCCATCAACACCGAAGTTAACTGCGTCCAACTCTGGATATTCGGCCCGCATCTGATAAATCCAGGTATCTTCTTGTGGTAGCCGACTGCCCTGCGTGAATGACTCTCCGAATATAAGCAACCGCCTCCCACCGGACTCAGCCGCCCGTCCATGACCAATGTCGGCATCATGGCGGGCCCCCAGGTCGTTGCTGCGCCACCATCCATTGAGAAACCTGCTGCTCTCCATCGGGACGTATCCTACGCTGGGGTCCTCTCTCATCAGCCCCCAGAGATCGCCTTTGGTGATGCGCACTCCTCGAACGACAAGATCATCAAATGGCTCGTCTGGATCTACGCGAGGGCCCCTCTCGATCGGAATTATTTGGCGAGGCGGCAATTGGACACCGAGAAACTTGCTCGAGCCAGGCTCGGCCTCCCGGATCAGGGTCAGAGCGGTCAACTCGAACACTACGATTGCCACCATCGCGGCAATCATCGGGAGTACGAGGTAGGTCACAAGCTGGCGAGATCGAGGACTCATATCAGCATCCCCGCTCCCCCAGGACCGGGTTAAGCCAGGATTTTCTCCCCTCAGGCGGCAACGCGAACGGGCCGCCTGAGATCCACGACCTGGGCAGGTTCGGCGATCCCGACCGGGGCTGTGAGTTCACGCCTCAAACGGTCACGCAAGGCTTCCTGTGCGCCAGTTTCACCATGCACCAGATAAACCGGCGGGCGGTTCTTGAAAGCCCCGTACCAGCGGACCAGGCCATCCTGATCCGCATGAGCGGACAAGCCCCCAACGGTATGGATCTTGGCCGCAACACGAATCGTCTCCCCCCATAGCTTGATTCGATCGGCTCCGTCGACGAGACGGCGACCGAGGGTGCCATGAGCCTGATATCCGACAATGATCACGTGGCATCCCTTGCGCCAGATATTGTTCTTGAGATGATGCTTGATGCGTCCGCCCTGGCACATTCCACTGCCCGCAAGAACCATGGCTCCCGAATTCATTTTGTTGATCGCCCGCGACTGGGTCGCGGTGCGCGAGAGCTGAAATCGTGGCAGCAAATCAGCGCCGCCCCCCCGCCGATCCCATAGCCCTGCTGCTTCTTCATCATAGAGGTGCGCGTAGCGCGCATAGACGCGTGACGCCTCGATCGCCATGGGGCTGTCCAGGAAAACGGACCAGTCATCCATCCCCCACTCGTCCCGATGCCGACTCATGAAATAGAGCAGATCCTGGCTTCGACCAACCGCGAATGCGGGAATCAGAATGTTGCCGTGTTCATGACGCGCCCCGCGAATAATCTCGCCAAGTTCCCGGATCGTTTCCTCCCAAGACCGGTGCAGTCGATCCCCGTAGGTGCTCTCCATCAGGACCAGATCTGCGTCGTGAATCTGCGTAGGGTCGCGCAGGATCGGTGCGCCTGCGTGCCCAAGATCACCGCTGAAGGCCAGCTTACGCCTGAGACCTTTCTCCTCGATCCACAATTCCACGATTGCGGACCCAAGTATGTGGCCGGCGTCCCGATACCGAACCCATACTCCCGGCAGAATCCTCGTCTTTTTATCGTATGGCAGTCCCCGAAATTGTTTCATCGATGCCACGGCCTCATCGGCCGTGTACAGGGGCTTCAGGGGGCGCAGACCCTTCCGTAGCCGTTTCCTGTTGACCGACTCCGCCTCCTTCTCAGCCAGAAAACCGGAGTCCTTCAACATGATGCGGCACAGATCTTTCGACGCTCTTTGCGAATAGATCGGGCCTTGAAATCCGGACTTGACCAGCAGGGGAAGCCGGCCCGAGTGATCGATGTGTGCGTGGCTCAGGACAACTGCGTCCAGGTCTTGCGGATCGAACGGCCAGGGCTCACGATTCCTGGCCTCCGCTTTTCTCGACCCCTGGATCAAGCCGCAATCGAGGAGAATGCGATGCCCCTCTGTGGACAGGATGTGGCAGGATCCGGTGACTTCACCGGCCGCCCCGAAAAACTCCAGCTTCATCCTTCGAACCTCCCGGATCAGCAGACCTCCCGCGGGTGGGGTTTTCAGTTCATCGGCGAAGCATAGAAATGGGCGAGAGCATCGATCTCATCGTCGTCCAGCGCTTTCAGATGCCGCAGCATCTCCTCCTCACCGAGCCGCGCACCGGATCGATAATCACCCAAGGCATTACGAATGTATTGCATGTTCTGCCCGCGCAGGATGCTTGCTTCATCTTGGGGATTCGAACCGCCACCGGAATGACAAGTCTCGCAATACTGCTGATGGATTCCGCTGCCGGCGGCCGCCTTAGATTCATCATAATCGGCAACTGAAGGACTGAATGGCCTGGCCGAGTAGTAGCGTGCAAGAATATCCATCTCGCCATCGGTCAGTGGCCGGGCCAGTTCGCACATGTCGACATTCGGGCAACTCCCGTCTGCCGCGCAGGCACCTTTCCTGCATGGGCGAGAATGGCCGCGATAGTCATAGAGCGCATTTGCGATCACGATTTCCGGCAGCCCTGCGATGTTAGGGACATCCGACCAACGGCTCACGCCATCAGGGCCATGGCAGACTGCGCAAGATTCCACCAGGTCTGTCCCAGCTTCCGCCTGAGCCATTAGCCCCAACCCAATCACAAGCAGTGCAAGTGTTCGCATATCATCTCCCTTGGCCACCTTGCCCGACTTTTCCTTTGTTCTTAACCCCTAATTAGCAGCCCTTGACCGGGGCTGCAAACTTGCAGTTGGCTCACAAGAATCATCGCCGGGTCGGGATCTTCGTAATGAACCTCGACAATCGCCAGTGTAACGCAGGGAGTACAGGGCAGTCCTGAACACGGTAGACGGCCCGTTGGCGAAGCTCAACGGTCCCCGGAATTCAGCCTCACGATGGATGGTATAAGTTGGGAATGGCGCCCCGACCACGACTCGAACGTGGGACCTTCCGCTTAGGAGGCGGACGCTCTATCCAGCTGAGCTACCGGGGCGTGAGGATGTGCAGTGTCGTTTGTGAGCGTCCCGAGATCAAGCCAGGGCCGCTAGCGCGGCAGGACGCTCCCCTCGGCTTACGCCTCGGGCCCGGCCACTCGCCAACAGGCTCGTGGCGTTCATGCCTACCCGAGCCATGCTCGGGTTCGGCGCTACGCGCCGACCGCCATTCACCCAGCTGAGCTACCGGGGCGTGAGGATGTGCAGTGTCGTTTGTGAGCGTCCCGAGATCAAGCCAGGGCCGCTAGCGCGGCAGGACGCTCCCCTCGGCTTACGCCTCGGGCCCGGCCACTCGCC
>CP070833.1:18037-23261 GCA_020341735.1 Gammaproteobacteria bacterium
CTGAATATGCCAACGTCGTCTATCCGATGACGATCGTGCAATTGCCACAATAGACACATACTGAGAAGCTGCGGGGTCGAGTCCCGCCCACCGTGGCGGGGTTTTCTTATGTCCGCTTCTGGCCGAAAGCAGCCTTTTGGAGGGCGAGACGTCGTATCAGCGCGTGACTTTTATGGCCAAGGCGGGGACCTTAGTGACTCGCAAGACAGAGGATATCGACAATTAGGACTTTCAGTCCGAATCTCGCCTTCCTCTCGCCCTAGAGCGACGGCAGTCTTGGTGAAACATTTCGCTGGTAGTGCCAATGCCGATATCGCCGTCGCGTCGGGTTTCAGTCCTTCGATCAGTGTAGTGCTGATACCTACACTTGCACTCTTGCTGATCGCACCCTGGCAAGGGTAAGCGTGGCGCTTCCTTTGAAAGAAACCGTTGGCCGGCGACCTTTCGAGCTGCGTCGCAGCAGGAATTCCCATTGGGAACGACTTCAACGCCAGGATGCCTTTGTCTCTGCTGAACAGCTGCCGCCCCGCGTTTTGGGACGTTATTCTCTGCCGCCCCGACGAATCTTGAAAGCAGTCCCATGGCCGCACTCATTCCATTATGTAAAACATAAGTGAGTTGGACGATAGCACCAGAGCTACGACCATTCTGACGATTTGGTCACATTGTTACCAAGACATGACCATTGTCTTCCGCTAGTCGGGAAGCCGTGACGCCCTCCAGACTTTCGGATTGTCTGCTTCTGGCCGGAAGCGGACTTTCAGCTAATCCCCTGATCGAGCTTCCCACGGGCCAATGAGGATGACTGGCAAACCGATGCAAACAAAGGTGAGCAGCATCCACCACAGGTCAGCAATCATGCCAGCCATTCCTGTAGCTTCTCGTAGGTCTGCCAATAGTTTGTCTGGAAGTGCCAGTCGAATGCGTAGTCCGCAGATGTGTGGTAATACCGCCACTCGGGGTCCATCCAGTCCATAAATGCCACGATGTCCTGCCCATCCATCAGTACGCTTAAGGCCCCGTCGCGGATGGCGTTGCGCCAGGAGTGATCGTTGTTCCTGTTGGGCTGCGTCATATGTTGTCCACCCTCTTTATCGCCTGCCTTACCTCCTCTTGGGTACTCGCACGCACTGGTGTTTTGCATTCCAGTTCATGCCGTACATAGTGGAGATCGTCTTTATCCTCAAAATCATCGTTATCAAAATCCATGAAAACGCCTCCTTTGTAGGATCGTCCGAGACTGAAGTCGGTGTTGCCCACGGAGACACCGTAGCCGCGGAGGTGGCAGCAGAGAAGGACGTGTTTCTCGGTTTTAGGGTTTGATTTGCCTAGTCACCGATGTTGCGCTGACAGAGATCAATCCACCGCGTTTCAGCCCTCTCCGATGCATTTCATGGCATATCGGCCAGATTCTCAGGGCACCCCAGCAGACCTGTTGCCCGAAACTCTTGGCATGGACAACCACATCCCTATCCTCCCGACACGTCTGCTCTATGCGTCTGGCGATCCTCGGGCGACCTTGGAGGAGATCAAGCGTGTGGTGACGGTCTTGGAAACGGCCCGGGGTGACCTTTAGGGCTGGCACCATCCCCGGCTCAAGCTGTGCCAGAACTGAACGGCTGATTTTGGCCAATTGCTGACGGCCAAGCATGAACGTGTGTGGGACCTCATCTGTATTATGCAGATTACGGCAGCGGATCGTCCTTGTGCTCTTCGTACCAGGCCCAGGGACAAGTTGATCTTTCTGGTTTCTGCGGGAAGAGCTGACACTACTCGGCGAGTCGCGCGGCAGTCAAAGCGTTAGCACTGGGAAAGGCTGCTTCTAAACGGAGCAGCCGATTGTTTTGCCCTGCGGGCCGGGGCCCTGTAATAGGTCTCGCCCCCGTCCGGTCTTTATCAGAGTGAGCGACGCGTCTGGTATGGGGCCTTTGTCAGCTGTCTCAGCCGGCATCCACACGGGCTCCATCTCTCGAACTCGGAGAAAAGGCCAGTGACGGCTGCTCGCGAGGGCGGAACTCACTATGGGCCGTGATGACTAATCCCGAACGGGGCCGCCGGCCGATCTTGTGACCATTCCCTACGGTGGGATCGGATGCGACGGAACCCCGTCAAATCGATGACATGCACATACACAGGATTTTCATGCAAGCCGTGTTAGATTCGACCGTTCGCATGATGTTTGGGGAGATTCCGCGATGAACCGCGCACTGGCGATACGCTCTCGTTTTGGCTCGACTCCTTCGAAGCCGGACTGCGTCGCTTGTGATGTCGCCTGGACCGGCGTCGCTCTGACACTGCTGGGCTGCATTGCGTGGCAGACATGGCAGAACGCCGGTGTCACGTTCGCGCTTGCCCTGCTCATAGGTGCTGGACTTGGGTTTGCGCTGCGCCGCTCAGGGTTCGGTTTTGCCGGTCCATGGCGAGCCATGCTGGTCGAGCGCCGCGGCGCCGGCATGCGTGCCCAGCTCGGCCTGTTGGCGCTGCTGACCGTCATATTCTTCCCCTTGCTGGCCAACGGTGAGGCTTTTGGCAAGCCCCTGTTCGACATCGTCCGGCCCGTGGGCGTCTCCCTGCTGGCCGGTGCATTCCTGTTTGGTCTCGGGGCACAGCTTGCCTCGGCATGCTCCTCGGGCTCTTTCGCCGCTGTCGGCAATGGCAAGATTCGCTATGTGATCGTGGCCATCAGTATGGCGATCGGCGCGACCATCGGCAGCGCCCACTTTGGCTGGTGGGAGTCGCAACCACGCTGGATCAGCTTCTCGCTGGTCCGAGAATGGGGCGCTCTGGCCGGAGTCGTTACAAACCTGGCATTTATCGGCCTGCTGGCCGCACTCACACTCAGGCTGGAGAAAGCTCGTCACGGCCGGATCCTGACGCAACATGAGTCGATGCATCACTGGCTCAAGGGGCCCTGGCCTCTTTCCTGGGGAGTCATCGCCCTGGCTCTGCTGTGCACCGCCGCTCTGCTGGTCACGGGCCGGCCGTGGACCATAATCACTGCCCTGCCCCTATGGGGCGCCAAGCTGATCGAGGGTGCCGGCCTGCCCTGGGACATAGCGTTCTGGGACTACTGGGGCTCAGACACACGAATGATGATGCTCGAGGATAGCCTCTGGTTCGACGTGCCGACTCTCATGATCGTCGGCCTGGTTCTCGGCGTGATGCTGGCGGCAACCCTGGCCGGACGCTACAAACTGCAGTGGAAAATCACGACCGGCGAGGCCGTCAGGGCCGTCACCGGAGGTCTGTTGCTTGGCTATGGTGGCCTGGTGGGGCTGGGATGCAACATCGGCGCATTCCTCGCTGGCGTCTCCAGCGGCAGCATCCACGGCTGGGTGTGGCTCGCTGCGGCATTCTTCGGCAGCGCGGCAGGCGTCGCAGTTGTTGCTCTGGCCGGGCGAATTCTAGGCGGACGAAGAGCCTCCGCGACGGCCTGCTGAACCACGGTACGGCCTGCACTGAAGCGAGCGATCCGACCAGGACTTGTGAGCAATGCCGAGGCGAAGACGCTGCTAAGGTAGTCTTGCGTCTCGGAGATCCTTCGATAAGAAGCATGCGGCTGTACTCATGAAGATCGTTCTCAATTTGCTGCTCGTGCTGCTGGCGGCGTACGCGCTGGTTATCGCTCTGATCTATGTTTTTCAGGCACGCATGTTGTACCAACCGCGGCTTGCGGGCGGCTCTCTGGACGTCAACCCATCGAGCGCGGGGTTGGCCTATGAGGATGTGACCCTGCTGACGTCCGACGGACTCCGTCTGCACGGCTGGTTCGTGCCCGCTTATTCAGCCCGGGGGGCACTGCTGTTTTTTCACGGCAACGCGGGCGACATCAGCACTCGGCTCGAATCCGTAGCGCTCTTTCACCAGCTCGGGCTCTCCGTGTTTATTGTCGACTATCGGGGCTACGGGCGAAGCGAAGGCTCCCCCTCCGAGCGTGGCACCTATCGGGACGCGGATTCCGCCTGGCGGCACCTGACGGAGGAACGGGGCATCGACGAGGACAAGATCGTCATTTTCGGACGCTCGCTGGGCGGCGCCGTAGCCGCGCAGCTGGCGTCGCGCACGGCGCCCGGAGCGCTGATCGTCGAATCAGTCTTTACGTCGGTTCCCGATGTGGCTGCGCGCCATTATCGCTACTTGCCTGTCGGCCTGCTTTCGCGATTCCGCTATGAGGCTGTGAAATACGTCTCGCTAACCTCGGCGCCTGTGCTTGTGGTCCACAGCCGGGATGACGAGATCGTGCCCTTCGATATGGGCCAGCAGCTTTATCGAGCAGCCGATGAACCCAAGTCTTTCATCGAGCTACGTGGGGGACACAACGACGCGGTTTTCCAGAGCGCGGCCGAGTACACGGAGGGTCTGAAGAAGTTTCTGGATCGACATCTGCCCGCAGGTTCGTGACAAGGGGCGCACCGGATTTAAATCTGTTGAGCCGTCGCTGGCATCCGACCAGGCATCCCGCTGTTGACGCCTGTCCGGCGCGTGTAGACTTCGGGCGAACTGGCTTTGGGAGACACGTATGCGCAAACCGAATATCGCCTTGCTGGCCTTGGGTCTGTTCATTGCCGGCATCCTTGTACTGCTGTTGCTAAGGCAGATCTTCGGAGTACCGGACCTGTCGCCCTGATTCGGGCAAGCGCCGGCTGCTTGCCGCCATCCAGCGCAGCGGGCAACGATGGCATCTTGCTGATCAGACAAGCGTCTAAGCTGAATTAGAACCGGACTCGTATACCAACAGCGCTCATGTCGACGTCGTTGCCGTCGATGGCGAATCGAGTATGGGTCGCCTCGATACCGATTGAATTGCCGAGACTGAGCTCAAGACCGCCACCGTAGAACGGGTCGGAGCCACTGTCGGAATCCTCTAGCTGAACAAGACCCAGCTTCGACTGAGATTGCCAGGCGATATATCCGGCCCGACCGGTAAGGGATATCCAGCGTCCCATCGGCAGATGCCCGTCGAGGCCGACCATCCATCCCTCGAGGTCGATATCGATGTCGGGTACGTCGCCGATCGACTCGACCTCGATGACATCATCGAAGGTCTCGAAATCAACATAGCCGCCACGGACGCCGAGGAAGCGGTTGAACTGATAACCTGCGTACGCGCTCCACGCGGGAGAGGTATCGCTGACTTCGACACCGATACCGAGACTGTCGAGATCGAGATCTTCAAGCTCTTCATCGAGGTCCGCCGCACCGCCCGCCAGGCCCAGGAAAAATC
>CP070833.1:23361-27528 GCA_020341735.1 Gammaproteobacteria bacterium
CGGATATACCTTGCCATGGGAGATCTGGCGAGGGCGCGCCGTGCGTTCGAAGAAGAAGTAAACGAGGAGGCCCGCGAGTCCGGGGAGGTCCTGCTGCTGACCGCAGAAGGGCATCCGGACAGGGCGGACGAGATCCTCGATAAGTTGCGGGGGCTTGATGATGCTCCTGCGCTCGACATCGCATCCGTCTACGTCATGAGAGGGGATTGGGATCGGGCCTTCGAATGGCTCGATCTGGCCCGTGAGCAGCGCGACGGTAATCTATGTGACATCCGGTATCTGCCGGAGTTTCGAACGCTGCACAGGGACTCCCGCTGGAACGATTTTCTGGGGACGATCGGTCTTTCGGATCGTCAGATTACCGACCTGGATCTGAAGCCTTTTCCGACCTAGGCACGAGGGACATCAAGCTCGGGCTGCAGAGGCCCTGTCCGCCAGTCCGAATCGCAGCGAATCCTGGTAGGTCCGTTTCCTGGTGACGACGATGCTGCAGGACCGCTCTTCGCTCTTCGCTCCCGGACGCGGTCGTCGCGGGTGCCTTGTACCCAGCGTGAGTTGGAGAACGACGATCTCACCGGCAAGCAAACCAGGTTTACGTCTTCGTGTCCGGGAGGCTGCCCGCGAGATTCATCGCAGCGAAAATCTTGGCACGCCGCCGTACTCGCCGGCCAAGTCCGGGAAACCGGAGATTCCGTGAACTCGAGGCGGGCTCAGGTGTTGTCTTTTCACGGACGGATACCTACCTTACCCAGATCATCTGAACAGCAATGCATATGGAACGACGACCGGACTCTCGTCGCAAACAGGCAAAGGAAATAATGAAAACCACGATCGATCACGAACTCGACGTCCTCCTGCGTTTTCGCGACGCCGTTGGCGAGATACATGGCAGCGAGGACCTGTGCATGCTGCTCTATTCGCTGGTCAAGCGCGAAAAGCCGAAGATCGTGCTTGAACTGGGTACTGGACTGGGTGTGACCGCCGTTTGGATTGGCCGGGCGCTGGTCGAGAATGGTGGGGGTCGGCTGTGGACCTTCGACGACGGTCGCTTCCAGGATTCGTTCCTGCCTCAGGCACTTGCGTGTCTCGAAGAACTCCCCGAGTTCCGCGATGCCGGCGTGGCCGGTGACGATCTCGCCGGCTACCTGCACAAGTTGTTGCGCTTGTCCGGCGTCGCTGAGCAGGTGACCTACGTGGATCAAGCTATCGACCTGACTGAGGGCGTCGATGACCTGATGCCGTCCGAAGTGAGAGCCGGGCAGGGCATCGACATGTTGTTCTCCGATTTCGCCCACGGTCCGGGAGATATCCTCGATCTGCTGGCGCTGGCGTTACCTTATATGTCCGAATATTCGTCGATCTTCATCGACAGCGCTTCGACTTACCTGCTGTCGTATTTCATGCTCGAGCAGGTTATCGATCAGCTCAATACAGGCAAGTTGCCGCATCGTTTCAGTCAAGGGCGGACGAGCGACGAACGTCAGCGGTTGCTGCAGCTCATCGCCGAACGGCGGTTCCAGCTTGTCCACCTGTTCGAGGACAAGGACCGCGCCCAGAACAGCACGACCTGGATTCGGGTGGAACCGGTCCAGTGGTCGCCGCCGCCGACTGCCAAGGTGCGCTAGGTCCTCGATTGGGTGCCGGGTATCAGGTCGAAATCAAAGACGGGTTTGATAGTCGGCAGATCCGGGTTTAGGGTGGTCTGCGCCAGACAATAAGCATTGGGGAGTCTCGGATGAATCTATACGCAATTTTCCGTCGTGATGGTTTCGCCGATGGACCGACGCTTCAGGAGGCGGCTGCGCGCTCGACCACGGTGGGTGACGGCATGCCGGAGGACATCCGCTGGATCCGTTCCTATGTGCTCGGCGAGAGTAGTGGCTCCCTGGGTACTTTCTGTATTTATGAGGCCAGCAGTGAAGAAGCCATCCGGCGGCATGCGGCAGCCGCGAATCTTCCGGTGTCGGAAATAGTCCCGATCGCGGATACGGTGGTGGTCAGACCCGATCCCGCATGAAACGGGGCGGATAAGACAGGACTTTCCTCGGGGCGGCTTAAGTTGAACCGCTTGGAGGCGCCGGGATCTCGCCCAGCTCTTCCATTTCGACCATATTCGCTCGAGCGGCCTCACGTCGTTCCCGGAAGCGGGTCTTCCAGTCTTCGAACTGCGGGTTGCCGTCCAGTTCCGACAGGACGATGCCGTCGTCGGGCAGACGTCGGAATGAGTCCCAGGGGACGAACCCCTGGTCGCCCAGCAGCGACTCTTCCAGTGCATGCAGGGCCAGTGTGTCCTTGCCCTGCAGGACAAATGCTTCCGCGTCCATGTAATAGGACCCCTGCCCGGACATTCCTGCCCTGGGTAATGTGCTGGTGATCTCGATCACGGCCTGTGCCGGCTCATCCGGGGTCTCCCGGGTCCGGGCGGCGACGACCGCCAGGAACAGCTGCTGCGTCGCGCGGGCAACCGGCCATGCCCGACCGCGCGCCTCGAACTGGTCAAGTGACTGGCCGAAACCGATGGCCGCGCTGTAGGCGCACCCGTAGTCAGCCTCCACGATACAGAGGCGTGCCTTGTTCTCGAGGGCGGGTCCCCCCACTTTCCCCCGGCCGCTGCTGATCGACTGCAGTGCTTCGGACGCAGCAGCCATATCGCCCTGGGCGATGGCAAGGTTGACTCGATAGAAACTAACCGAGTCGGACGATCTGCCTGTCTCGGTAACAGCAGCCAGCCATCGAGCTGCCCGGTCGAGGTCACCCACCGCTATCCAGACCCGCACCATGGCGATAGTGCCGCGGATGCTGTCGGACTCCAAAGAGAGCAGTTTCGAGGCCCATCGGGCGGCCTCGTCGGGACGACCGAGGGCAAACAGATAAATGTCCGCCAGGTCGTCGTAGATTATCTGGTCCAGACCCGACATTCCGGTCAGGTCGGACTTCAGCAATTCGATTGCTTCCTTATTCCGACCCAGGGTAGCCAGGGCAAGTACGGTCGGCCGGTTGAACGGATTCTCCGGGTCGAGTTCACGGGCGATCCGCATATGCTCGATGGTCGCGAGAGGATCGACACCAAGGGATGCAACAGCGAGGCCCTGGTGGGCTTGCGCATCGTTTGGATTCAGGGCGATTGCCTTTCGGTATGCAGCTAGCGCCTCATCAGTGTTCCCCGTCCTGTGCGCTACCGCGCCCTTGGCACGCCAGGCGCCAGAGTACTCGGGCGCCAGCTCCAGTGCCCTGTCGGCCAGCGGTTGCGCTTTGGCCATGTAGCGCTGCATCTTCTCAATGCTCGTCGCCTGGAAGGCGAACATATTGTAGATATCCACTTTGGCGATGATCGCGTCGACGTAATCCGGGTCCAGCAGCAAGGTTCTGTCCAACATCTCCATCGGCGGATAGTCATCGTCCGGGTCTACCCGGTCCGCGACCGCCGGATTGAAGGTGGCATAGAACGCGCCCCAGGCCTGCAAAAACAGGTCGTAGGCCTCCGCGTTGTCTGTGCCGCCGAGGTCGATGCTCGCCGCATCCTCAGGTAGCAGCGACAGTTTCATCTGCTCGGCCACGGCGAGGGCGATGGCGTCATGCATGGCGAAGATGTCGTCCATCCTGTAGTCGAAGGTCTGCGACCACACGTGGGATCCGTCGGAAGTGCGGACGAGCTGGGCGATCACGCGGACCTGGTCACCCTGTCGCTGCACGCTGCCTTCGAGCACGTTGCCAACGCCGAGTCGGTCTCCGACCTCGCGGACGTCCAGGTTGGTGCCTTTGAACTGGAACGACGAGTTACGGGCGATGACTTTGAGGTCAGGGATCTGGGCGAGTTGGTGCAGCACGGTGTCGGACAGGCCGTCAGAGAAATACGCATCTTCCTCGTTGCCCGAAAAGTTCTCGAAGGGAAGTACCGCGATTGAGGCCTCCGGGACCTGTCCTGCCGCTGTCGTCTGAGTGTCTCCGCCGCTGGTGGCGGGCGGAGCCTCGCCGACGCCTTCGACTGCCGGCTCTCCGGCGACCGGAGTCTTTTCCGGAATCAGCCGATCCACCGCCACCGCAGCAATGGCCAGTGCCAGCATGACGACGATCAGGACGTTGATCTTGTGACCGGTCCCGGACGTGACCGGCTGGCTGCGATCCACGTCTTCCTCGCGCTTCAAACCCTCCGGCGTCATCTCGTAG
>CP070833.1:27628-30696 GCA_020341735.1 Gammaproteobacteria bacterium
AGACCCACGGTCTGGACGGGACCGCCATGAGCTCTCATCTCCTCCAGTCGGGCGAGATGGGGCTGGCTGCTGTGCGAGGTAACGGCCTGTGGCATCGGGACTACCTGTGATTATTTTTGATGCCGAACTATACCAAATGGGGCCCCCGGGGCGGTCGGGTGGAGGCTGGTTCAGCTCTGCTGCGATGCGTCGGACCGCGATCCCGCCTGGTTGAGCGAAGTTGCTCGCGGCCGTCCCGGCCGTCTTGACCGCGGAGATTGCGAACGGCTGGGGGCTCCGCCTATGGGTCAGCTCAGAATCAGGGGACAGTGACCTTGATTCGGAGTTAGGCTCACTGTCCCCTGATTGCTGGCACGGGCGCAGGTGCCCGAGATCGGTGAGAAGTTCACTCTGATCCGAGCAGCTGAGGCTGAGACAACCGGGCTGGGCCGGAGGCGGCCGGTGTCAGACGCTTCAGTCCGATCTCCGTCCCCAACCAGGGCACCCACCGCTCGACGACATTCATGATCCCCGCACAACCGGCGACGGTCAGCGCGACGAGCGCCACCGGGACCAGCGCGAGACTCAATCCCCGCAGCCGCCGGAACCCGGTGCAAGGTGTCAATCGCGGACAAGGTGTCAGGTTTCGAGTCAGTCCTGCTGCGGCCCTACGCCTTCGCAGGTATCCGGCAGCACCGGCCAGGCATCGGGCGTCGGGTTGTCGAAGCACAGCATTTGCCGGGCCGCTTTACGCTGGGCCTCCAGGTTGGCCCAGAACTCTGCCTCGATCGCACGGAAGGTAGCGCTGTCACGCACCCCTTCGAATGCCTGTTCGGAGAACAGCGTCGGATCGTGGGGGCCCTGACGCGCAGCCTCCCGAATCAAGTCGAGAGCTTCGTCCTCATCGCCCCTGACGGCGGCGACGATCGCCGAAGCACGATAGTACGCCTGATGGATCAACCAGGCCTGGCGTCGTTGCTCCAGGTTGTCGGTCACCAGATCCGCCAGTCGCTCGGCGCTCTCGGTCTGACCGGACGCGAGCCTGCCGAATGCCGCCCGGGCGGTCGGGGCGACAGACTCGTTGATCAGGTCGCTGACGGGCCGCCCGGGATGGTCGGCCAGCAGCTCTTCGTACAATCCCTGCGCCTGTTCGACGTCCCCGGACAGATGCAGCGCATCAGCCAACAACAGTTTTGAATGTGGATCCGTCGGATTGTCATTCAGAGCGTCGCGAGCATTGGCGAGCAATTCAGGCCACATGCCCCGATTCCAGTAGACCCAGACGTGGACCTTGTCCGGTAGTCGCAGGCCTTCGGCCACCAGGTTCAGTTGACCCAGGGTACGGGCCAGTCCCGTCAAGGTGATCGTGTCACGCGCGTCGAGGGCGTAGGCTTGCATAGACAAGCGCAAGGCCTCGACCAGATCGCCATAGTAATAATAGATCTTGCCGCTTGTGGCATAACTGACTGCCCTGCTCGTCTCCGCAAGGCTCTCTGACATCCTGATCGCAGCGTGAATGTCTTCTTTGTAGGCCAGTCGAGACGCAAGGTTCATGCGTCCAACTACCGTCAGAGGATCGACGGATATCTGTTGCTCGAGAAGCTGCATGCCGGCCGCTTGCTTACCCTGCGCTTCACGGAGGAGGTACATCCAGTTGAGCACTTCCGCATTGCTGGGATTCAGTTCCAGCGCCCGGCGGCCGTTTGCGATGGCGGACTCATAGTCCGACGTCGCCAGTCCGAGGAGCGTCCGCGCAGCATAGCCGTCCGAGAGTTGCGGCTCGAGTTCCAGTGCGCGCTCGATATGCGGAACGGCACGCGCCGTGACCTCCTGCAAGGTCAGATCGCCATATGAGCCGGGACTGTTGCCGAGTAGCGCCACCGCGATCGCCATCTGCGCATGGGCCGGCGCATACGTCTCGTCCAGCTGCAATGCCCGCTGCAATTCCGTTACCGCCCGCTCCAGGTTCTGCCGGCCACGGAGGTGGATGAGCTGGCGACCGCGCATGTAGGCCTCGAATGCCTCCGTGCTTCCTGCTTCCGATACCTGGGGAACGGAACCGCCTGTGAGTGCCAGTTCGGTCTGCAGGGCGAGACCGATAGCCGCCGAAATCTCGTCCTGGATCGCAAACACGTCGTCCAGATCCCGATCATAGTTCTCCGACCAGAGGTGATACCCGGTATCCGCCTCGATGAGCTGCGCCGTGATGCGGATACGGTTGCCGGCTTTGCGTACCGATCCCTCGAGTACGTGATTGACGTTGAGCTTCGTGGCGATTTCGGCGACATCCAGGGTCTGATCCTTGAACTGGAATGACGAAGTTCTCGCCGCCACACGAAGATCGTCGTATTGCGCAAGGACGTTCAACAACTCTTCCGAGATACCGTCCGAAAAGTACTCCTGATCGGGATCGTTGGACATGTTGACGAAGGGCAACACAGCGATCGAACGTCCGGTCTCGACATGCGGAAGCGTGGTTTCGTCGGTGACCGACGCCGATGATGGCGTGCCGGTCTCCGGAATCAATCGGTCGACGACGACAACGCCGATCGCAAGTACGAGTAACACGACGATCAGGATGTTGATCTTGCGACCGGTCTGGTAGCTGATCGATTCACCCTGCGCGACCTCCTTCTCGTGCTTCAGGCCCTCCGGCGTCAGTTCATAGATCCACGAAAAGATCAGCGCGGGGAGGAAGCCAACAACGAGCAACGTCACGACCAGCGAACCGGTCCATTCGGGAACCGGCAACAGTGACGAAAGCACGTCTGTCACCTGCAAGAGCAGCCACGAAGCGACAACATAGAGCACGGCCGCCTTGGTGACGTTGCGTCGCTTGAGCTCCGAAAGGAAGGACATCTTTGTTATCGCACTCCAATACAGGCGCACAGATCATGGTGCATTTCCCCCACATTGTCGATCTGGCCGGTGCAGCGAAGACGGTTAGATGTGCCCTGGCGGCACGGGGGCTTCGCCCGCGTCTACTTTGCCCATCCCTGCGCCTCGTGGGAGCGCGGCACCAATGACAATGCCAATGGCCTGCTACGCCAGCACCGCCCCAGACGACGGAGCCTGGTCAAGGTCACCGA
>CP070833.1:30796-44521 GCA_020341735.1 Gammaproteobacteria bacterium
AAATCCAGGCTTTGACCAGAGGGTTCCATCACTATGCAACGGAAGAAAATCGCCATCGTCGGTACCGGCATCTCCGGACTGGTGGTAGCCCACCGTCTCTGGCGCGACCATGACATCACGTTGTTCGAGGCCAATGACTATATCGGCGGCCACACAAATACGATTGATGTCGAACTCGGCGGGCGGCATTGGGCGGTCGATACAGGGTTCATCGTCTTCAACGAATGGACTTATCCCAATTTCATCGCGCTTATGGATGAACTCGGCGTGCCGTCTCAGGCAAGCAACATGAGCTTCAGCGTGCATTGCGACCGCACCGGACTGGAATACTGCGGCAGCTCTCTGGACCAGCTCTTCGCCCAGAGGCGGAATCTGCTCAATCCGGGTTTCTACAGGATGATCGCCGACATATTGCGCTTCAATCGCGAGGCGCATGCACTGCTGGAAGAAGGGGGAGACGAAACCAGCCTTGGCGACTACCTGGATGCGCGCGGTTACTCGAGGCGCTTCGTCGAGCATTACATCGTCCCCATGGGTGCCGCGATATGGTCCGCGGACCCGGCGATGATGTACCAGTTCCCGGCACGTTACTTCGTCGAATTCTTCAAGAATCACGGCATGCTGAGCGTCAAGGACCGACCCACCTGGCGGGTCATACAGGGCGGTTCAAGGGAATACGTACGAAAACTCGTTGTTCCCTTCAGAGAGCGGATCAGGCTGAGCACCGGTGTCGATCGGATCGTTCGATGTCCTGACCGTGTGGTGGTGCAATCAGCGGCCAACGGCAAAGAGAGCTTCGATGCGGTGTTCCTCGCCTGCCATAGTGATCAGGCGCTGGGCATGCTTGAACAACCATCGAAAGCCGAGACGCAGGTGCTCGGTTCGATCCCCTATCAGGAGAACGTGGCTGTTCTGCACACCGATGAGAGCTTGCTGCCGGATCGGCCCAAGACCTGGTCAGCCTGGAATTACCACATCCCGGACAGTGCTCGTGATCGAGTCGCGCTCACCTACAACATGAACATTCTGCAGTCCCTGGATGCACCGTTTCAATTCTGCGTAACGCTGAATCGAGAGGAAGCGATCCACCCGGGCCGGGTCCTGCAGAGGATCGTCTACGATCACCCCGTCTACACGCCCGAGGGGGTGCGCGCCCAGGCGCGTCACAGCGAGTTGAACGGCGTAGACCGTACCTTCTTCTGTGGCGCCTATTGGGGCTTCGGCTTCCACGAAGACGGCGTCAAGAGCGGGCTGAGGGCCCTGACAGATTTCCAGACCTGGCTGAGTAATGAAGAGCTGCATCTACGAAGGGCAAGTTAGCCACCGCCGTCGCGGAGACGTCGGCCATGAGTTCAGATACGGGCTGTTTATGATGTATCTGGATCTCGTGGAAGTGCCGCGTGTATTCCGGAGACGGTGGCTGTGGTCCGCTCGGCGACCGGCGCTGGCATGGTTCGACCGCAGAGATCACCTCGGTGATCCGGATCGGCCGCTTGATGAGTGCGTGCGCGACCTGGTGCAGGAGCAGAGTGGACATCGTCCCACGGGACCCGTCCGCCTCCTGACCCACCTGCGCTACTTCGGTTACTGCTTCAATCCGGTCAGTTTCTACTACTGCTTCGATGCACAAGACGAATTCGTGGAGTGCGTGGTGGCGGAGGTCAACAACACGCCGTGGGGCGAACGTCACTGTTATGTGCTCCCGGCCCGGAACGGCCGCAGGCAGGCCAACGCCAGTAACCACAAGCTTGACAAGCAGTTTCACGTGTCGCCATTCCTGCCGATGGACATGGAGTATCGGTGGCGATTCGTCGATCCCGGCGCGTCACTGCAGGTTCATATGGAGAATCGCAAGGCCGGCGAGCGGATCTTCGATGCGACGCTCAGCATGCGCAGGCAGGAGATTACCGGGCCCGGGCTTGCCCGGGTGTTGGTTCGCTATCCACTGATCACGGTCAAAATCATCTTCCGTATTCACTTCCAGGCGCTCCGGCTATGGATGAAAGGCGCAGTCTTTCAGACGCACCCGGACAAACGCGATCCTACAACTGATACGACCTTGGAAAGCAGATGAAAGAGAACAGCATTACCCCGTCGGAATATTCATTGCCCACCGAGGCCCGCATGACGCGCCTGCAGGAGTTCGCCCGCCGCGCCATGCTGCGGCGGCTGGAGCGGATTGAGCACGGCCGCCTCGAAATCATCGAGGACGGCACCCCCATGCAGTTCGGAGACGCGACTGGGGATGAGACGCTGAGGGCCCGGGTGACGGTGCACGACTCCCGTTTCTGGGCCGATGTGGCCCTCGGAGGCAATACTGGCGCCGGTGACGCCTACATCAAGGGCCGCTGGAGCTGCGATAACCTGACGGCGGCGGTTCGAATCCTGTTACTCAACCGCGACGTGCTGCTCAGCCTGGACGATGGCGCGGGCTGGCTGACGCAGCCGCTTCACCGCCTGCTGCACTGGATTCATCGGAATAGCCGCGATGGCAGCCGCAAGAACATAGCGGCCCATTACGATCTGGGTAACGATCTCTTCGAGGAATTTCTCGACCCGACGATGAATTACTCATGCGGCATCTTCCCGAGCAAGAGCGCCTCCATGGAGGAAGCGTCACTTGAAAAGATGGAGGCCATCTGCCGCAAGCTGGAGCTCACCCCAGACGATCATGTTCTGGAGATCGGTACTGGCTGGGGTGGCATGGCGATTCATGCTGCGGAACGCTACGGCTGCCGGGTCACGACAACAACCATCTCCCGGCGTCAGTACGAATTGGCGGCGGAGCGAGTTGCGGCAGCCGGGCTGGACGACCGTGTAACGCTGTTGCTCGAAGATTACCGGGACCTGCGCGGCGAATACGATAAGCTGGTTTCGGTCGAGATGATTGAAGCTGTCGGCCATCAGTACCTTGACACCTATTTTTCCACCTGCAGCAAGCTCCTGAAACCGGAAGGCATGATGCTGCTGCAGGCGATCACTATTCGGGACCAACTCTACGAGGATGCGGTCAGCAGCGTAGATTTCATCAAGAAGTACATCTTCCCAGGGGGCTTCATACCGTCGGTGAATGCAATCTCGGATAGCCTGACCCGGTCGACCGACCTGCGCATGTTTCATCTGCAAGACATCGGGCCCCACTACGCGACGACGCTCAGGCGCTGGCGTGAGCGCTTCTTTGAAAATATCGCCACCGTCCGACGGCTGGGCTATCCAGAGAGTTTCGTTCGCATGTGGGATTTCTACCTCTGCTACTGCGAGGGCGGCTTCCTCGAAAGAAATATCGGCAATATCCAACTGTTGCTGGCCAAGCCGATGAATCGGCGGGAATCTCTCGGCTACGCCTGACGGCGACACGCCAAACGCGCCTGGTTGCGGCGAGCGAGATCGAATTCGCGATGCTGGAGTCGGCAGGAATGAAAGCGCCGGGGAGAACTTACGTGGCGGTCCGCAACAGTGACCGGCTCAGCTGACGGGCCTTCGGCGCCGTCTTGCTCTTGCGCTATTGGTAGCCGGAACGCTGGCGCGTGCGATCAGCAATCTCGAAGCTTCCGCCGAGGTCCCGTAGGCCGTCCAGATCGATCAGGCGAACACGCTTGCGATGGACCTCGAGCAGTTCCTCCTGCTGGAAGCGGGCAAGAAGTCGGCTGACGGTCTCGGTGGCCAGTCGCAGATAACTGGCGATGTCCCGGCGCGGCATCACCAGGCGGAGCTCAGAACCTTCGCCAGTGCGCTGCGCGATGCTCAGCAGGAATCCGGCCAGCCGCTCCTCTGCCGTGTGATCGGTCGCGAGGTTGGCCGAAATCGACAGATTCTTGCTCATCAGCCTCAGGATCGTAGCCTGCAGACCGGAGACTTTCTGAGCGAGATCCGCCAACTGATTGAAGGGTAAAACGCAGACAGATGTGTCCGCCAGGGCCATTGCGCTACAGCGATTGTAGCGGGGATAGATAGCATCGAAGCCGAGAAGCTCGCCGGGCAGATGGAATCCGAGGACGTGTTCGCGACCATCGGCATCCAGGCTGTATGTTTTTAGCGCACCGGTCCTGACCGCAAAGATGGCCTGGAACGAATCCCCTTCGCGAAACAGATGCGCGCCTTTCTCAAGAGGCCCCTTGACCTTGACGATAGACTCGAGCTGCTGGATGTCGTCGCTGGTCAGCCCCATAGGCAAACATAGTTCGACGAGAGAACAGGTACGGCACGCCTGACGCAGGCGCGTGATATTGACAACCTTGCGGCTACCTTTCATGCCTAAGCTCTCTCCGATGTTGACTCGCGCTGCCTGTCTTTTGTCCAACACTTGGTTCGGCACCCCTTCCCTCGAGATTGCGAACCGCCCCTATTGTACAGGGACCATGAAGTTGATCCATGTCAACACCAATAGTGGGTCAGGCTCCTAGAATTCTCTCAGATTCCACATAAAAACGGGAGTACTAACGATGCGTACATCCATCGCTCTGTTCCTTGCGGCGGCGATCTTCATAGCCGCCCCTGCTGCACTGGCCCATGAAGCCGGCGATTTTTACGTCCGCGTCGGCGGCTCAAACGTGGATCCGGACGATCCCAACGGAGACATCGACTTGACCGGTCTTGAACCGATAACAACCGGCGTACAGGACATCAATGTCGACGACGCCTGGAGCCTGACTTTCACCGGTTCCTACCAGTGGACGGAAAACTGGGCCGTCGAGCTGTTGGCCGCCTATCCGTTCGAGCACGACATCAGTGTCGATACCCTGGGCAAGGTCGGCTCGACCAAGCACCTGCCGCCGACGCTTTCCCTGCAGTATCACTTCCTGCCCAAGGGCAAGTTCCAGCCCTACGTCGGGGCCGGAGTGAACTACTCTATCTTCTTCGACGATGGGGCGGAAGGTCTCGTCGACGAAGTCGGCGGCGACGTGGAGATCGAAGACAACTCCTTCGGGCTGGCCGGCCAGGTGGGCTTCGACTACATGTTCAACGACAAGTGGTTCGTGAATCTCGACTTCCGCTACATCAGCATCGAGACCAAGGCCAAAGTGACCCTGCCGGCCCTCCAAGATTCAGATATTGGACTCGATTTCCCGGGCGGCACGATCAAGGAAGACGTGGACATCAATCCCTGGGTCTACGGCGTCAACATCGGCTACAAATTCTGAAATTGACGATGACGGCCGGGGAGGTGATACCCCCGGCCGTTTATCTCTTGCGGTCCCGAGACTAAGGCTTCAGGACATGCTAATGTAACGGCCGGCTCGCCGGCCTGCGGGGAAGGCCGGTCAGTCGATTCAGCTGCCTGATCGGAAACGGGGAATCCAAAATGGAACGTGCTTCGACGTACAACGACCGCGTCGTGCGCCAGTTCACCATCATGACCGTCGTGTGGGGCGTGGTGGGCATGCTGGTCGGCGTCATCATTGCTGCTCAGCTCATGTGGCCGGCGCTAAACTTCGACGTGCCCTGGCTGAGTTACGGCCGGCTGCGCCCGCTGCACACCAACGCGGTGATCTTCGCCTTCGGGGGCAGCGCTTTGTTCGCCACCTCCTATTACGTGGTCCAACGGACATGCCACGTGCGGCTTTTCTCCGACGGCCTGGCAGCCTTCACGTTCTGGGGCTGGCAAGTCGTTATCGTGCTGGCGGCCATCACGCTGCCTCTCGGGCTTACCCAAGGCAAGGAATACGCTGAACTGATCTGGCCGATAGACTTGCTGATCGCGGCGGTCTGGGTGGCCTATGCCGTCGTCTTCTTTGGCACCGTAGCCCTGCGCAAGGTCAAGCACATTTACGTGGCCAACTGGTTCTACGGCGCGTTCATCCTGACGATCGCCGTGCTGCATATCGTCAACAGCCTGGCCCTGCCGACCGGGCTGCTCCACTCATATCCGGCCTACTCCGGTGTGGTGGATGCGATGGTTCAGTGGTGGTACGGGCACAACGCGGTCGGGTTCTTCCTGACCGCCGGCTTCCTCGGGATGATGTACTACTTCGTGCCCAAGCAGGCGGGGCGCCCGGTTTACTCGTACCGGCTGTCGGTGGTCCACTTCTGGGCGCTGATCTCCATCTACATGTGGGCCGGACCGCATCATCTGCATTACACGACGCTGCCGGATTGGGCCCAGAGTCTGGGCATGGTCTTCTCACTGATGCTGCTCGCGCCCTCCTGGGGCGGCATGATCAACGGCATCATGACGCTGTCGGGGGCCTGGCATAAGTTGCGCACCGACCCGATCCTCAAGTTCCTGATCGTCTCGCTCTCGTTCTACGGAATGTCCACCTTCGAAGGGCCGATGATGTCGATCAAGACTGTCAACGCACTTTCCCACTACACCGATTGGACTATCGGCCATGTCCATTCCGGTGCCCTCGGGTGGGTGGCCATGATCTCTATCGGCTGCGTTTATGCCCTGCTTCCAAAGGTGTTCAACCGGGAGAGCATGTACAGCATCAAGCTCATCGATGTTCACTTCTGGATCTCGACCATCGGAGTGGTCTTGTACATCGCGGCCATGTGGATGGCTGGCGTCATGCAGGGCCTGATGTGGCGCGCAGTGAACGATGACGGCACGCTGACCTACACGTTCATCGAAAGCCTCAACGCGACGTACCCGTTCTATGGAGTGAGGCTGCTGGGCGGCACGCTGTTCCTGGTCGGCATGCTGGTGATGGTCTACAACGTCTGGATGACGATCCGGGGCAGCGAGCCCGCGGAACGAACCGTCATACAGCCGGCTTGAGGGGGACGCTCAATGAAACATGACATCGTCGAGAGAAAAATCGGCCTGATGGGCGTCCTGGTCATCCTGGTGATCAGCATCGGCGGGCTGGTGGAGATCGTGCCGCTGTTCTTTTCGAGCCAGGTCCGGGATCCGGCGCCGGGCATCGAACCCTACAGCGCTATCGAACTGGTGGGTCGGGATATCTACATCCGTGAGGGGTGCTATGGCTGCCACTCGCAGATGATCCGTCCGTTCCGGTCCGAAACCGAGCGGTACGGCCACTATTCGCTGGCCGGAGAGTCGGTCTACGACCGTCCGTTCCAGTTCGGGTCGAAACGGACCGGGCCGGACCTGGCGAGAGTCGGCGGCCGTTATGCCGACGAATGGCACCGGGTCCATCTGATGAACCCGCGGGACGTCGTGCCGGAATCCAATATGCCCGGGTATCCGTGGCTGGCAGACCGTGAGGTGAACCCCAGGGCGACCGTCGAGCGTATGCAGGCGCTGAGAGCGCTAGGTCACCCGTATACGGACGAGCAGATCAGCACCGCTGAGAAGGACGTCAGCGGCAAGACCGAGATGCAGGCGCTGATCGCTTACCTGCAGGGTCTCGGCACGAATCTGCAGGCCCGGAGGTAAGGCATGGACCTGCCTACTCTCAGGGGACTTTTTACGCTCGTCCTGATGATCGCTTTTGTGGTGATCGTGGTCTGGGCCTGGAGCAGTAAGCGCCGTAAGGAATTCGATGAGGCGGCCCGCCTGCCGCTGGAAGACGGACCGTTAGCCGATCAAAGCGGAACCGCCCGCACGGCAGGAACTGGCGCGGGGGAGAAATAATCATGAGTAGCTTCTGGAGCTGGTACATCATCGTCCTGACCGTCGTCAGCATCATCGCTTCGGTCTGGCTAATGAGTTCGAACAGCAAGGGCTCGCCGGGAGAAATCGATACCACGGGTCATAAGTGGGATGAAGACCTCGAGGAATACAACAATCCCCTGCCCCGCTGGTGGCTTTACCTGTTCTACATCACTGTTGTGTTCAGCGTCGCATACCTGGTCCTGTATCCAGGTCTGGGGAGTTTCGCGGGCACCAGCAACTGGACCCAGGTGGAACAGTACAACGCGCAGATGTCGCAGGCGGAAGCGAAGTATGCGGACTTCTATGCGCGGTTCCGCGACATGGAAATCCCGGCCATCGCCGCGGACGAGGCCGCCATGCGCGCTGCCGGTAATATCTTCGGCAATAACTGTGCCCAGTGTCATGGATCGGATGGACGCGGGGCCGTGGGCTTCCCCAACCTGACGGACGACAGCTGGCAATGGGGCGGGAGTGAGGACGCGATCCTCACGACGCTGCGCAATGGCCGCAACGGGATCATGCCGGCCCAGGCCGCCGTCCTGGGCAGCGACGAGGCAGTCGAGGAAGTGGTCGCCTATGTACGCTCCTTGAGCGGACTGGAGGCATCGGCGGACAAGGCGCAAGCCGGCCAGCAGCGCTTCGCGACGGCCTGTGCGGCCTGCCACGGCCCAGACGGCAAGGGTAACCCGATGCTCGGAGCACCCAATCTCACCGACGATACATGGATATACGGAAGCTCACCCGCAGACATCCGCTACGCGATCGTCAACGGGCGCGCCAACCAGATGCCCGCCCAGCTCGACTATCTTGGCGAGGACAGGCTGAGACTCATGGCCGCCTATGTCATGAGCCTGTCTGGGAAGACGGGTGACTGATCCGCGGACACCGGAACACATAGATAAGCCGGAGGACAAGCAGTCCCCGGTGTGGCGCCGCGGCAAGCGTGATTTTGCCAACGTCGTCTGGATCTCTTTCCTGACCGCGGCGGTTGCGACCATGGTTTTCTTTTCTATGGTCGATCCGGAAGTTTTGAGCGGAAACAACACGCTGGGCTGGGAGATCAGCCGACAAACCGGGTATGCCTTCGGCTTTTTCGGTCTGTGGCTCCTCACCGGCATTACCAGCTTTCTGAGCGTTTACCTGGTACGAACGGAGCGACGGGCCGGCGACTACCCGGATGTGCAAGGCCGCGACATGTCAGATGCCGACCCCGACGACGAGGCCGCCGCCGATCGGAGGAATTGAAAGAATGAACCCGACCGCGACTCCCGCACAACAGCCGCCGGATTCGTTCTACGTCGCTCATCAGAAAATCTATGCTCGTGAGGTAAAGGGTCGATTCGCACGACTCCGAAATCTCGCCGTCGTGGTTTTGCTGGGCATCTACTATGTCCTCCCCTGGATCAACTGGGAGGGGCGACAGGCGGTCCTCTTCGACCTGCCGGCGCGCAAATTCTACATTTTCGGGATTACGTTCTGGCCACAGGATTTCTTCTACATGGCATGGCTGCTCATCATCGCCGCCTTGTCGCTGTTTTTCGTGACTTCGATCGCCGGCAGGCTGTGGTGTGGCTACGCATGTCCGCAGACCGTCTGGACAGAGGCGTTCATGTGGATGGAACGTCTCACGGAAGGCAATCACAGTCGGCGGCGGAAGCTGGACAAGGCGCCGTGGAGAACGGAGAAAGTCCTCAGGAAAGGCGCCAAGCAGGTGCTGTGGGTCAGCTTTGCCTTGTGGACCGGGATTACCTTCGTCGGCTTCTTCTCACCGGCGCGGGAACTGTTCGGGAAGGTTGCGACCTTCAGCCTGGGTCCGTGGGAAACGTTCTGGTGTCTCTTCTACGGACTTGCGACCTATGGCAACGCCGGCTTCCTGAGGGAACAGGTCTGCAAGTACATGTGCCCCTATGCGCGTTTCCAGAGCGCGATGTTCGACAAGGACACGCTCGTCATCTCATATGATGCCGAGCGGGGTGAACCTCGTGGCGGGCGCAAGCGGAAGATGGATCACCGCGCCGCCGGCATGGGGGACTGCATCGACTGCAACATGTGTGTACAGGTGTGCCCAACCGGAATAGACATCCGTCAGGGCCTGCAGATCGAGTGCATAGCGTGTGCTGCCTGCATCGATATCTGCGATTCGGTCATGGACCGCATGTCCTACGATCGGGGCCTCATCCGCTACACCTCGGAACACGCGATGCAAGAGAAGCGTCCGCTGAAAGTACTGCGGGCCCGTACCGTCATCTACGGCACACTCCTGCTGGTCCTGCTGGCCGGGTTCGCCTTCTCCATCGGAGTACGTACGCCGCTCAGACTGGATGCCATCCGGGACCGCAACACGCTCTATCGGGAGGTGGCCGGTGGCGAAATAGAGAATGCCTTCAGCCTCAAACTGCTGAATCTCGATACCCGGTCGCACACCTATGTGCTGCAGCTCGATGCTCCCGAAGGGATGCGCCTGGAGTTCGACGCATCCGATCTGACTCTGGAATCCGGTGAAGTGCGCCGCATCCCGGCGCGGGTGCTGACGCCACGCGATAGCCTCTCGAGCGCCGGCGTCGACATCACGTTCACCGTCCGGGCCGAAGGATCTCCCGGGATGGAAGCCAGCGCCGAGAGCCGCTTCCTCGGACCCCCGCCCGGCCGCTGAGATAGAATCCGCCCATGTCCCGCCCGGAAACCGCAAATGCGGAACCCTGGTATCGCCAGTTCTGGCCATGGTTCCTGATCCTGCTGCCGATGCTCGCCGTGGTTGGCGGCATCGTGACTATCTACGTGGCGACAAGCAGCCCCCACTCCATGGTCGTTGATGACTACGCGCGCATCGGTCTGGCGACACACCGCAAGCTTGAGCGAGATCGGCAAGCGGCAGATCTCGGGATGCGGGCGGATCTGGATCTGGCGGCAGACGCGGCAGAGATCCGGGTGCGGCTCTCCGGCGGCGGCAGTCGTCCCGATCATCTACTGCTGAGACTCTCTCACCCAACCGTCTCGTCGCTCGACCAAACCCTGACACTGCCCGGTTACGGAGAGATCTACAGCGCCCGGCTCGCACTGCCTCTGACGGGTCGCTGGTATGTGCAGCTGGAGCCGCCTGATGGCAACTGGCGTCTTGCCGGCGAGCTCGATGAGGGTGCCCGCAACCTGTCTCTCGTCCCGGCGACGGGCGACCGCTAGGACCTCGCCATGGGCGATCGAGGCGCCTGTTTTCATTGCGGGGACCCGGTCACCACGGGGGACCGCTACGTCGTGGAGTTGAATTCGGGCGTCCTGCCAGTGTGTTGCCCGGGTTGTAAGGCGGTCGCCGAATTCATTCGGGATTCGGGCCTGACGGAGTACTACGACTTCCGCACGGCTGATGCGCTTCGACCCGAGGCACCGGAACCTGACGACATCCGCCGTGAGTGGTTGGCCTACGATCGGGAAAACCTCCAGAAGAATCTGACCTCGACGCTGGCGGACGGGCAGCGGGAAGTTCTGTTGCTCGTCGAGGGCGTCCGCTGTGCCGCATGCAGCTGGCTAATAGAACGAGCCCTGGGCGGCCTCGAGGGGCTGTCCGCGATCGAAATCAATCCGGCCACAGGCAGGGGTCGGGTGGTCTGGGACCCGTCGGCGCTGCAGCTCAGCCGGATCATGGATGCGGTCGCTCGCCTTGGTTACCGGCCCCACCCTGTCACCGCCACCGCCGGCGCATCGGTCGCAACCCGGGAACGCCGCAGTGCCATGAAACGACTCGTCGTCGCCGGGCTCGGCATGATGCAGGTGATGACCTACGCCGTGTCTCTATACGCGGGTGCCTTTCAAGGGATGGATGAGGACATTCGCGAGTTTCTGAGACTGATCAGCCTGCTGGTGGCCACGCCCGTAGTGCTGTACTCGGGGTTCCCGTTTTTTGCCGGTGCATGGCGGGACCTTCGCGTCGGCCGCCCCGGCATGGATGTCCCGGTCGCACTGGCGGTGGGCGGCGCGTACGCAGCCAGCCTCTACAACGGCTTCCGCGGCGTAGGCGAAGTCTATTTCGATTCCGTCACGATGTTCGTTTTCCTGCTGTCGCTGGGACGATTCGCCGAGATGACGGCCCGCCACCGGGCCGGAGAGATAGCGGATTCTCTTGCACGCCTGGCGCCGGCCACCGCCATGAGGATCGAGGCTGGCGTGAGGGAACCTGTGCCGGTCGGAGTCGCGGAACTGGCTGTGGGGGATCGTCTGCTGGTCCGACCCGGAGACCCGTTCCCGGCGGATGGCCGGGTCGTCAGGGGCAGCACCCAAGTGGATGAATCCATGCTCACGGGCGAGTCACGGCCTGTTGCGAAGGACACCGGCTCGACAGTCACCGGCGGCAGCCTCAATACCGGCAATCCGGTCGAGATCCGGGTTCAGCGCATCGGTGCCGACACAGTGCTGTCCCACATTTCACGGTTGCTGGAACGGGCTCAGGCGAGCCGCCCTGCCCTGGCTCGAACCGCGGACCTTGTAGCAAGATGGTTCGTTGTTGGCGTCCTCGCGATCGCCGCGGTCGTCGCGGCGATCTGGTCAGCCCATGACGGGGCGGCTGCATTCGAGGTGACCTTGTCGGTGCTCGTGGTCACCTGTCCCTGCGCCCTCTCACTGGCGACGCCGACCGCGCTTACGGCGGCGACTTCCTGTCTCGCCAGGGGTGGGCTGCTGGTTGCCCGGGGAGATGCCCTTGAGCAGCTCGCCGGTGCGGACTGGATCGTCTTCGACAAGACCGGCACGCTGACCCGGGCCCGGGTCAGCCTGCAGGCTGTGCAGCCTCTGGGAAGCCTCGACGAGGACAATTGCCTGCGCCTGGCGGCGGCTCTGGAGGCCACGTCGGAACATCCCCTGGCGATTGCCATGAAACGGGCGGATGCCCCGATGGCACGGGAAGTCCGGGCAATGCGTGGTCAGGGTATTGAGGGCGTCGTGGCGGGGCGGACCTACAGGATCGGCACCCCGGCCTTCGTGGCAAAGCTCAGTGGATCCCGGATCGACGAAGGCACGGCTGACCTGGCCTCGGTCATGCTTGGCGACGTCTCCGGATTGCTCGCCGCGTTCACGTTCGCGGACCCCATCAGGCAGAACGTCGATGCGACTCTCGACAGCCTGCGGCGCGCGAATCTGGAACTGGAGATTCTGAGCGGAGATAACGAAGCATCGGTGAGCACAGTCGGGCAACGACTCAGGGTTCCCGTTCTGCGATGGCGACAGAGTCCCGAGGACAAGTTGGAGCGTATCCGTCAACTCCAGGCCGAAGGGCATCGGGTAGCCATGGAGGGTGACGGCATCAACGATGCGCCGGAGCTCGCTGGTGCGGACGTCTCCGTGGCCATGGGCGCCGGTGCACCGCTGGCTCAGACCAGTGCCGATATGGTCCTGCTCGGCGACTCGCTGTCGCCACTGCCAATCGGGATTGCGACCGCTCGGAAGACAATGAGGATCATCCGCCAGAACATCACCTGGGCCGTTCTGTATAACCTGACCGCCCTGCCCCTGGCGGCCGCCGGACTGGTGGCGCCCTGGATGGCGGCTATCGGCATGTCGGCCAGTTCTCTGCTTGTCGTCCTGAACTCGTCGAGACTTGCCAGCGGGCCATCTGCGCCAGGTAGCCAACGAGCTCATGAAGTGCCCCCGGACCAGACCGCGTTGAGCGTGACAAGGAACGGATCATGAGCATCATCTATGTGCTCATCCCGTTGGGTCTGATCGTCGTTGGACTCGGCATATGGGCATTCTTCTGGGCGGCCGGGAGCGGCCAGTTCGATGACCTGGAGACGCCCGCCTGGAGGATATTGATGGACGACGACCGCAAGCCCCCGCAGGAAGGACCCGGCAAGGAGATCGACGCCGATGAGCGATGAACTCACCGTCCTAACCGCGCTTGTGGCCGGCGTGCTGGGCAGTACTCACTGTCTGGGTATGTGCGGCGGGATTGCCGGCGCCCTCGGCGCCAGCGCCCGCGCCGCCTCCGATACGCCCGGTGGGTTACTTGGATTGACCGTACTGTTCAGTGTCGGCCGGATCATCGGCTACTCGATTATCGGCGCCGTCGCAGGACTGGCGGGCGCCGGCATTGCGGCGGCCATAGACATCCCTCTGTGGGGCGCGATAGCGAGGGCGGGCACCGGCCTCCTGATGGTGCTGATCGGCCTCCAGATAGCCTT
>CP070833.1:44621-49823 GCA_020341735.1 Gammaproteobacteria bacterium
CACAGATCGCGTTAGACAGTAACGTGAATGAGCCTGATTCATCGATCGATTCAGCTAACTTCCACAGAATTTCTGCATCGTGTACCGATGCGTTCGGTGACTCTGATGGCAACCAGGCACTTCCCATTAGTGGCGCGTTACTCGTCAATCCCTACAAGTACACGGATAGTCAAGAAAAACGCAGTTGACTATAGTCAGGTAAGTAAAGCCACTCATGCAAAGCACGACTCGAAGAATCGGCGCAAGGAGGAGGGTGATGTCCAGACGATTTGCCGGTCTAGCAGTGGTTACTCTAGTGCTCGGCTGGGGTGGGACGGCCGAGGGGGACGTAACCGTAACCAGTCTGTTCAGTGATCATGCTGTGCTCCAGCGGGATATCGCGATTCCGGTCTGGGGTACCGCCGCCCCTGGCGAAGAGGTAACCGTCGCGTTCGGCGGGCAGTCTGAAACGAAAGTCGCTGAAGACAATGGGCAGTGGATAGTCTACCTCGCTAAGATGCCGGCCAGCAGCGAGCCACGCCAGATGATCATCAACGGCCGCGACACCACCACTGGGCAATACACGAACACGATTGTGATCAGCGATGTGCAAGTCGGCGAAGTCTGGCTCGGTGGCGGGCAGTCGAACATGCAGCGACCGCTGAGCGACGATTGTGATGCGGCGGCAGCGATTTCCGACGCAGCCGAACACAACATGCGGTTTTTCAATGTGACTGCCAATGGTGGCAATGTGGCTTCGACGGTCTGGGAAGTCAGCGGAACGAGCTCGGCTCCCGGCATGTCCGCGGTGCACTTCTATTTCGGCCGTCACCTGGCGAAGAACATGCCTAACGTGCCTATAGGACTGATCACCTCCGCCGTTAGCGCCACGGCCATCGAGCGCTGGGCCACCTGCGCGGGCTCGGGCAGGCTCTATAAGGGCCAGATCGTTCCCCTGCAGCCTTACGCCCTCAGGGGAGCGACCTGGTATCAAGGGGAATGGGACGCCCGTGGCTCTCAAGACTCTTCGAAATACTATGACCAGCTTCCGTGTCTTATCGGGGAATGGCGTGCTGATTGGAGTCAGGGAGCCTTCCCATTCTACGTGGTGCAAATGCCGAAGATGGGTATTGGCAGCATTCACATCGTGCGTGACGCCGAGTTGCAGACAACGTTAGGTGATCCCAAAGTCGAGATGATCGTGACCATCGACCAGCCGGGCAGTGATGTTCATCCGCCCTGCAAGGAGCCGTTCGGGAGCCGCCTTGCGGACCTCGCCCGACAATTCGAGTACGAACATTTCGTGGCGGCCCGATCGCCTCTCTACAACGCCGATGCCTGTTATGTGGACGGCAACAAGATTGGCGTTGTCTTCGACAATGTAGCCGAAGGATTGCGGTCAAGTGGTGGTGAACTGGCGGAGTGGGAGATCGCCGGAGCGAACGGCAGCTACGTAGCGGCGTTCGCCAAGATCGTCGAAATCCCCGACAGAATTAATGACACGGTCGAAGTGTGGAGCGATTATATTTCCAATCCGGTCTCGGCCCGATATGCATTCAGCACTAATCCAGCAGAAAACAACCTCATCAACTCTGCGGGTCTTCCCGCTTCCCCGATTCGGGAAGTGACGCCCAGCTCAGGGTTATGCGGGGACGGATCTTGCGATTCGGCAGAAGACTTTTGCAACTGTCCCACGGACTGTGGGTTACCATCACCAGACGAATCCTACTGCGGTGACGAAATCGACAACGATTGCGATCTCGCTGTCGATTGTTTCGACTCCGACTGCGAGTACGATCCGGTTTGCACACTGCCACCGACAGACTGTTCTCAGTACACCAACAAGCGCTCTTGCAACGGTGCCGCTACATGCCGTTGGGACAACCGAAACAAGGTGTGCATCGCGAACTAAAGAACCATGGCGAGACAGTCCCGTCCTGCTGCCGAACTTGCGTTTCGGCCCCAAAGCGGACATTGCGCCTCGGTCGGCTCAATCGAAAAAAGAGAAGGCCGCCAACAGGCGACCTCTCTCGAAGATCCGGCTCTCCGGGGCGGACTCGAACCACCGACCAAGTGATTAACAGGGTGCTGTCTTCGCCGCAGTCCTTTCAGCGATTTGCGGCCGGGGATGCGATTTTTTGGGGTTCGAAGGCACCGTCGTCGGTATGTGCTGGTTTTCTCTCTTGACGCAGCGGTCTGTTGCTTGGGAGCAATGGGCGATTTGGGGAAATAACCTAGAGAGAGATTTAAGTTGGTTGCTTAGAAAGCATGACATAAAGTTGTAGCCCTCAGGAGTTGACCTAGACTTAAAGAAGTCGTGTTGTGGGGGGAGTGTTGCATGGCCAGGCTGGCTTCATTTCTCGCCGAAGCCAGGCGAAGGCGCGTATTTCGTTCTGCGGGTCTGTATATCGTCGGTGCCTGGGTCGTGCTGCAGGTTGCGGACATTGCACTGAACTCTCTCGAATTGCCGAGTGGTCTCCTACGATATTTTTGGTTGGCCGCCCTCGCTGGCTTTCCTATAGCGCTAATCTTTGGCTGGTACTACGAGATATCTCCCGAAGGTATCCGCAAAACAGCCCCAAGCGACCATACTGAAGCCGAGACTGTTGCACTCAAAGTTCCCGACTATGTCCTGATTGGAGCGTTGGCGGTCATCAGCGGTCTCGTTGCAGCCGGCCTGCTGGAGCGGGCGCGTCTGGATGAAACCGCTGTTGATGGCGGAATTGCGGTTTTGCCTCTGGAAAACGTCTCAGGCGACGATACGCAGGAATATTTTTCTGCGGGTATGCACGATGCATTGATTTCCAGCCTTTCGAAGATCGCATCCTTGCGCGTGATTTCGAGAACCTCAACGTTGGAACTGAACCGTTCCCTATCCATGCCAGAGATCGGTAAAGTTCTAGGTGTCGACACTGTGATCGAGGGATCGGTTGCACGCGAAGGTGATCGGGTTCGAATCATTGTGCAGCTGATAGACGCTGCAAAGGATACGCATATCTGGTCCGAGAGTTTTAATGGCCAGTTCACGAGCGTATTGACACTGCAGAATGAAATGGCACGGGCAATTGCTGCAGCCGTTGACGTTCAGTTGAGTGACAAAGAGCAGGCTGCGTTGGGTGAAGAAAAGTCCGTCGACCCGGATATCTACGACACCTACATGCGGGGAATGTATCTAGTCAACAAACCATCAATGCCGGACCGTAAGAGGGGCATCGATATCCTAGAGGAGGTTGTCGAGAAAGATCCAACCAATGCACTCGCCTATGCCGGTCTGGCATACGGTTACGCGATGTTAGGGCATAGCCCGTTTCCGGAGGGCATGTACCCCGCATCGAAGCTGGCCGCGACTCGGGCGCTGGAACTGGACGACACGCTGGCCGAAGCGCATCTGAGCATTGGTATGCTCAAATTGTATTATGAATGGGATTTCCCGGCGGCAGAGGTCGCATTTCAACGAGCGATCGATCTCAACCCCAATCTTGCTGCCGCATACCTTCACTACGCTTATCTCCTGGAGCTTTACAGGGACGTCGAAAGGTCGCTACCCCTAGGCAACAAAAGTGCCCGGTTGGATCCACTGTCGCCATTCATACTTGAGAATGTGGGCGCGCAGTACTGGGTAGCAGGCCAGTATGATAAAGCGTTGCATTTTCTAAACGAGACACTGGCAATCGATCCTTCAAGTGCGTTTGCGACGTGCGTGAAGGCGCTCGTGTACTGCGAAATAGGCGAATTCGAGCGCGCTAGGGAATCGGCGGACGCCATACGCAAACATCCGGCCTGGGGCTTCTATTATGGCGTGGTACTGGCTCGCGCGGGGCGAAAGGTAGAGGCGCGGGAGTTTTTGGCACAAATCGAGAAAAGCCCACGCAACGTTGTCGCTCTTATGATTTTGAATGGCACGCTGGGCAATAACGACGAAGTATTTCGGTGGCTGGCTGTGGCCCGCGAGATACGATTGCCATGGTATCCCTGGTTCATCACATGGTTTCCAGAGCTTGCCAGCGCTCGGCAAGATCCGCGGATGCTCCAATTCGCGACCGAAATCGGGCTGGAAGACTATTTGTAGCGGCTATCAATTACAAAGAGCGAAAGTGACCGCTCGCACCACAGACCAAAAAAAAGGCCGCCATCAGGCGACCTCTCGTAAGCCCAAGAACGGGCTCTGGAATTTGGCTCCCCGGGGCGGACTCGAATCTGGAACCAAGGGGTTATCAATCACCGAGGCTCGTATCGAGTGGCCATATCCAAAAGGTCCGCTTCTGGCCGAAAGCAGACGTCCGGCTGGCCCCTGATTGAGCCTCCCTCGCGATCATTCTGAGGGTCCGCATTCGACCCAAAGCGGTCCTCCGCTGAACCGTCTTTGTCGACAAATTCTCCCCGTTCGCCGATGATCGATCGAACCGAGGAGAGGTCACCAAAAGAACGATGACGTTTTTGGAGGAACTCAAACGCCGCAACGTCGTGCGTGTGGGCGCCGCCTACGTGGCGCTCTCGTGGCTAATAATCCAGGTCGCCGAGACGCTCTTTCCGCTGTTCGGTCTTAGTGACGCCGCTGCGCGGCTGGTCGTTATCTTGCTCGCCATCGGGTTCCTGCCGGCGCTTGTATTCGCCTGGGTGTTCGAGTTCACGCCCGAGGGCTTGAGGCGCGAGTCCGAGGTCGACCACGATTCCGACGTCAGTCGCCGGATGACCCGCCGCCTGGACCGCCTGATCATGGTCTTCCTGACGCTGGCGCTCGGTTACTTCGCGCTGGACAAGTTCGTCATAGATCCGGCCCGCGACGCCGAGGAGCTAGCGACGGCGACGGAGCAGGCCCGGCAGGAGGGCAGGTCGGATGCGATCGTCGAGTCCTACGGCGACAAGTCCATCGCCGTCCTGCCGTTCGTCAACATGAGCTCGGACTCGGAGCAGGAGTACTTCGCAGACGGAATATCCGAGGAACTCCTGAACCTCTTGGCTCGGATTCCGACACTGCGTGTCATCTCGCGCTCTTCGGCATTCAGCTTCAAGGGCAAGGACGTGAACATCCCCGAGGTTGCACGGCAGCTGAACGTTGCGCACGTGCTTGAGGGATCGGTCCGCAAGTCTGGGGACAAGATCCGCATCACCGCCCAGCTAATCGAGGCGCGCTCGGACACGCACCTGTGGTCGGAGACCTACGATCGGACGCTCGATGACATCTTCGCGATCCAGGACAATGTCGCGGCGGCGGTCGTCGAG
>CP070833.1:49923-56178 GCA_020341735.1 Gammaproteobacteria bacterium
CGAGATGAACGATGCCGCGGACATCCAGTCCGCCGCCGTCGCCATACCGTTGGCGACCGGGTGCACGCCCTTGCCCGCTACGTAGAAGTCGCCGGTGCTCTTGGCGCGAGACCAGATCGCAATACCGATGTAAAGCGCGAACGTCGCTCCGACGATGATGAAAGTTAGTGTTTTTAGTTCCATGATCGTCTCCTAGTCTTCGTGCACGTCGTACTCTTTGTCGAGCGCGTTCATTTTTCCCGCGTAGACAAAGATGAGCGCCACAAAGATATACATCGATCCCTGCTGGGCGAACCAGAAACCGAGCTTGTATCCACCGATCTGGATGTTGTTAAGCACCTCGACAAGTATGATGCCGAATCCATAAGAGACGACGAACCAGATAGTCAGCAGCGTTGCCACCAGCTTCAGGTTCTTTTTCCAGTATTCGGCCATACGGCCGCGGAGCTCTGTCATAACCCCCTCCCCGTCACTTCGATATTGTTTTCTGACTGAGGCAATCTAGCAGAGCCCGGGGGTCAAGGAATCAAGACTTTAGTCGAACGAGTCTCGCAAGCGTGGGCGCGTCGGCATACCGCATCGCAGCATTGATAGAGGCCGGCTTCGATAGACCGCCGGACTTCCGTTACTGCCGCAGCAGGCTGTAGGATTACCTTTCAGGCCCGGCATCTGGTCCTTCACGAAGAAACCAGATTCATCGAAAAATCATAAGACGCCGGGCATTTGGGGGGCTTCGATGCTGCAGACCTGGGTACCGCCGGTTGTGGCGCTCGCATACGGCGGGCTGCTGTTCGGTGTCGCCTACCTGGGGGACAAGCGCACGACTCGCCTCTCCAGGATCCCGTGGCCGATCGTCTACAGTCTCTCGCTTGGCATTTACTGTACCTCCTGGACGTTCTTCGGTGCCGTCGGTCGGGCGGTCTCGGACGGTTGGGATTACCTGGCGATCTACCTCGGCCCCATGCTGGTGTTCGCCCTTCTTTACTCCATACCGCGACGCATCATTGCGATCAGCAAGCGGCAGCGGATCACGTCGATAGCGGACTTCATCGCATCCCGGTACGGAAAGTCTCATGGGCTGGCAGCGCTCGTGTCATTCGTGGCCCTGATCGCAGTGTTGCCGTACATCGCGTTGCAGCTACGGGCGGTATCACGCAGTTACGACATGCTTACCAGTGGCGCGGCCGCTGATCTGCCGCCGGGTATTGCGGCTGATCCGGCATTGTTGCTCGCGGCCGTCCTCGCGCTTTTTACGATTCTTTTCGGTACGCGCCAGGTGGACGTTACGGAGTCTCATCGCGGCATGGTTCTGGCGGTGGCGCTGGAATCCGCGGTAAAGCTGCTGGCCTTCGTCGCGGTCGGTCTGTTCGCGGTATTCGGTGTCTTCGACGGTCCGGGACAACTTCTGGATGAAATGCGCAGCGACGAAAAAATTCGCGAGCTCTACTCGTCGGCAACCATAGGGGCGCCGTTCCTGGTGCACATGGTCCTGGCCATGCTCGCGATTATGTGTTTGCCGCGGCAGTTCCATGTGGCCGTCGTTGAGAACACCGGCCCGAAAGATCTGGCTGCGGCGCGCTGGGCGTTCCCCATTTACCTGACGATATTCAGTTTGTTTGTCGTCCCTATTGCGGTCGCCGGCATGGGCGTGGGCGGCAGTGACGCCGATTTCTACGTCCTGTCGGTGCCGCTGAATTCCGGCCAGGCGGGGCTCGGCCTGCTGGCTTTCCTCGGCGGATTTTCGGCGGCAACCGGCATGGTCATTGTCGCCACCATCGCCTGCAGCACCATGATCTGTAACGAAGTCGTAATTCCGCTTGCGCTCAGACTCAGGAAAGGAAAACTCCCGGAGGGAGAAGCTCTCGGCCGGCTGCTCATCCATATCCGCCGGGTGCTGGTAATACTCATCCTGCTGCTGGCCTGGGTCTGTTACCGCATCATCGGCGCCTATGGCGCTTTGGCGTCAATAGGCCTGATCTCTTTTGTGGCGGCGGCACAGTTCGCCCCAGCGCTGCTGGGTGGGCTTTACTGGCGACGTGCGAATCGCAACGGTGCTCTTGCGGGTCTCGCGGCGGGATTCCTTATCTGGATCTATACACTGCTGCTGCCCGCCGCTGCCGCCACCGGCTGGATCTCCCCCGATTTTGTCGAGCATGGCCTGTGGGGCCTGTCATGGCTCAAGCCGCAGGCGCTGTTTGGTATCTCCGGGCTTGAACCGGTGACGCACGGCACGCTGTGGAGCCTCGGGGCCAATATTGCCATCCTGATCGCCGTATCTCTGGAGAGTTCTCCGGGTCTGTTGGAGCGCCGTCAGGCAACGGTGTTCTCGGGTCACGGTAACGGTGGCTTGTTGGGTGGCGATGCCCCGCTTCGGGGATCGGCCACGATAGGCGACCTGCGCATCCTGGTGGAGCGATTCGTCGGACGCGCAAAGGCGGCTGCGGCGTTCCGCAAGCACTTCGCCGCCATGGGCATAGTGCAGCCGGACGACGCGGCACGCTGCGGCAGGCCGACTCTCGAGTTCACCGAGCGACTTCTGTCGGGGGCCATGGGCACTGCGGCGGCCCGCGCGGTTCTGGCCTCGGCCATGCGCGGCGGCGAGCTGCAACTCGAAGCCGTCGCAGACATCGTCGGTGAGGCATCGCAGACTTCTCTGTTCAACCGGGACCTGATGGAGAGCACGCTGGAGAATGTCTACGAGGGCATCAGTGTCGTCGATGCTGATCTCCGGCTGGTGGCCTGGAATCGCCGCTACGCCGAGCTGTTTCGCTATCCCAAAGATCTGCTCCAGCCCGGGACATCGGTTTCAGAACTGATCCGTTACAACGCTCGCCTGGGGCGTTGCGGCCCGGGCGATGTGGAGGCGCTCATCGCCAAGCGCCTGGAGCATATGCGACGCCCCGCCGTTCACGTCTTCCAGCGGGTATGGAAAGACGGGCTGGTGCTGGAGATGCGCCAGAATCCGCTGCCAGGCGGCGGCTGCGTGACGAGTTTTAGTGATATCACGGAACACAAGCGCATCGAGTCTGCATTGCGAGAGAGTGAACGCAATATCCGGGTGTACACGGATAACGTCCCCCTGTTGATCGCCTACGTGGATCGGGATCTGAGGTTCCGCTTCGTTAACAAGGCATACGAAGAAGCCCTGGGCGTTCCCCGGCACCGAATCTATGGCAGGCTCGTGGAAGAAGTGCTCGACCCGGATCGTTTTGAGGCGCGCAGGAGTCGCATGGAGGCGGCGCTGAAAGGGCAGCGCCAGACATTCGAAGTGGAATTCATGTACGAGGATGGCGGCCCGACCCATGCGGAAGCGACCTACATCCCCGAGTTCGGGTCCGATGGTGGTGTTCGCGGTTTCTTTGCGCTGTTCCACGACGTCACAGAGACGCGCATGGCGGAGAGGGCCCTGAAAGAAGCATACGAGACACTGGAACAGAGGGTGGATGCCAGGACGCGTGAACTGTCGGATCTCAACGAACGCTTGCGACGTGAGAACGAGATTCGTCGGGCCGTGGAGCAGGCGCTACGGGACGCAAAAGCCGAAGCTGATGATGCCAATCTCAGCAAGACTCGCTTCCTTGCCGCGGCCAGTCACGACCTGCTGCAGCCGCTCAACGCGGCGCGATTGTTCACATCTGCCCTGGCTCAGCGCGATCACTCTGGTCAGACGTTGAGGGCGGTCGATCGTATCGACAGTTCGCTACGGGCTGCGGAGGAGCTGCTCACCGCCTTGTTGGACATTTCGAAGCTGGATGCGGGCGCCCTCGAGCCCAAAGTCACCGAGTTCGGGCTCATGGAGCTGGTGGAGGAGCTGGATGTCGAATTCGGCGCCATTGCCCGCGACAGAGAGCTCGAGCTCCGTACAGTGAAGTGCAATTCAGTCGTCCGCAGCGACCGACGTTTCCTGCGACGAATCCTGCAAAACTTCTTATCCAACGCGCTGCGGTACACCAGAGAGGGCCGGGTCTTGCTGGGCTGCAGGCGAAGCAACGGAAGCCTGCGGATCGAAGTCTGGGATACCGGTCCGGGTATCCCCGAGGAGCATCTGCAGGATGTATTCGAGGAGTTCCGTCGACTTGACGTCAGGGGGCAGCGTGGCGAGAAGGGATTGGGCCTTGGGCTGGCCATCGTGAAGCGGATGGCCGATACGCTCGGCCATCGCGTCGAAGTGCGCTCCTGGCCGGGAGTCGGCTCGGTATTCAGCGTCGAGGTACCTGTCGGTCGTCACTACAGGCCGGCAGCCTCCGGCAGCTTGACTCGGCAGAGGCAGATGGCCGCCCTCGATGGAGTCCTCGTGCTGTGCGTCGATAACCAGTCGAATATTCTCGAGGGAATGTCGCAGTTGTTGGGCGGATGGGGCTGCGAGGTGCTGACGGCGGCGGGCACGAGTGGGGCACTCGAAACACTGGACAGGCGACGCAGGTGCCCGGATGTGGCATTGGTCGACTACCACCTGGATGAGGACGACAACGGGTTGGCGACCATGGCCGCCATCAGCGAGCGGTATGGTGATATCCCGGGAGTTGTCATCACTGCCGACCACAGTGACGAGGTGCGCACTGCCGCCCGCAGCATGGGCTACCCGGTGCTTCGCAAGCCCGTAAAACCGGCCGCCCTCCGTGCGATCATCAGCCAGTTCACGCTGCGCAGCGCGGCCGGCGCCTGACGCAGGCCCTTAGCCGTCCAGCTCGGCGGCCCTCTCCAGGCGGCGCGCCGCGACTGCCGCCTGGGTACGACTTCGTAACCCCATCTTCCTGAGTATGGCAGTTACATGGGCCTTGATCGTGGCCTCCGAGACGCCCAGTTCCGCTGCGATCTGCTTGTTTAACAGTCCGTCTGCCAACATCATCAGCACTCTGAACTGTTGCGGAGTCAGTGTGCCGATACGCTGCGCCAGTTCATGATCTTCACGCATCGCCTCGTCTTCGCTAGCCAGCGCGGATTCGGGTAGCCAGACATCGCCACCAAGCACGGAATTGATCGCACCGGCGATGGTGTCGAGGGATGAAGACTTCGGTATGAATCCTGAAGATCCGAACTCGACGGATCTGCGCATCACTCTTGGGTCGCTGGCTGCGGAGACGATGATGACCGGCAGTGCCGGGTACTGACTCCGCAACCACACCAGGGCAGAGAACCCGTGGGCGCCTGGCATATCCAGGTCGAGAAGCACCAGATCAGCATCTTCGTCTTTCGCGACGACGCTCTGCAGGCTATCGAAGGAGTCCGCTTCCATGAAGCTGGCCTTTTCGAAGAGATTGCCCACGGCCTGCTGCAGCGCTTCGCGGAACAACGGGTGATCATCAGCAACGATGATCCTGATGTTCTGCTGCTGCACGCGAGGCGCCAAGCCAGGCTGCGGATCAGTCCAGTGTTTTTCGTTTCTCAATCAGGTCATCCACGACGCCGGGATCGGCCAGTGTCGATGTATCTCCCAGGCTTCCGTATTCGTTAGCCGCCACTTTTCTCAGGATCCGGCGCATGATCTTGCCGGACCGGGTCTTTGGCAGTGCCGGGGTGAACTGGATAATGTCCGGGGTTGCGATCGGGCCGATCTCCTTGCGCACCCACTGCCTGAGTTCCTTGAGCAGTTCGTCAGTGGGATCTTCGCCCTGGAGCAGGGTGACGTACACGTACACGCCTTGGCCCTTGATGTCATGGGGGTAACCGACGACAGCCGCTTCTGCGACTTTCGCGTGGGCTACCAGTGCACTTTCGATCTCGGCCGTGCCCATGCGGTGACCAGAGACATTGAGTACGTCGTCGACCCGTCCGGTAATCCAGTAGTAACCGTCTTCATCCCGTCTGGCGCCGTCGCCAGTGAAGTACGTCCCGTCGAAAGTGGAAAAGTAGGTCAGGATAAAGCGCTCGTGATCGCCGAAGACCGTCCGCATCTGCCCCGGCCAGCTGTCCAGCAGCACGAGATTGCCCTCCGTCGCGCCGTCGAGGATCTGTCCCTCGCTGTCCACGATCGCCGGTTGTATTCCAAAGAAGGGCCGGGTGGCAGAGCCGGGTTTCAGATCGGTCGCACCCGGCAGGGGTGTGATAAGGATCCCGCCGGTCTCCGTCTGCCACCAGGTATCCACGACCGGACAACGCTGATCGCCGACTGTCCTGTAGTACCACTCCCAGGCTTCGGGATTGATCGGCTCACCTACCGTACCAAGCAGCCGGAGGCTGGATCGGTCGGTGGACGTCACCGGATCCTCGCCTTCCCTCATCAATGCCCTGATAGCGGTCGGCGCGGTGTAGAAG
>CP070833.1:56278-59540 GCA_020341735.1 Gammaproteobacteria bacterium
ACAAATGCCTGGAGGCGCCGTTTCCCATGTACCGGACCGTCTGAATTGCGCTGAGCCAGGTTCGAGCCAACGGCTCTCTCGGGGCGGACAAGATTCGGCTGATTGGCGTCACTCGCCGGTGGCTTCCACGAATTCCCGGTATGACGTGCGGGCTGAGCCCGCGGATGGAACGCGCCGCGTCCGACGAGGTGACCCGTGACTTCCCCGACGGCCTACTTGAATGGCTCGCCGCAGATCCAGCTAACCAGCGACCAGCGGTTGCCTGCGGTGATCGGCTTGACCCGATGCAGCATCCACGCGGGGAACACGCACAGGCTGCCGATGCCCCTGTCGGCCGACAAGGCCGGGATCATGAACTCCAGCTCGCCGCCGTCGTACTCGTCCGGTGAGCTGAGCTGGACGGTCATGCTGAGTTTGCGGCGGATCGCCATGTGGTGACCGATGTCCACGTGCCAGCCGTAGCCGTTGCCGACCGGGTACTCGCTGATCTGGGCACCCTGCTCGAAGCCGGCCAGATGGAACTGATAGACGGCGTTGTTCACCGGGATCAGCAGATCGTGGAGCCGCTGGAAGATCCAGCGGTTGTCCCGGTCGGGCATCATGAATTGGGACGCCGCCTGCCGATAGTCGCTCATCGCGTTGTCACCGTCGGCGGTGAACGTCCCGGACTCGGGGAGGTTGCCCTCGCGCTTGAAGGTCTCGCCGATTTCACGGATCGCACGGCACTCCTCCTCGCTGAATGCCTTCTCCCGCATGTAGACCTGGTTGAGCTCCCGGTCGGGGCGGTCCTTGATCCTGGTGGCTTCTTCCGGTTTCAGCATGGAGTCATGGCCATGGGTCTTTTCGTGTCCTTGCTACGTCCAAGGCGTTGTTGGCGACCTCTCGGACGGGCGAGAAGTAATCATACCGGCAGCGGGTCGGGATCGGGAATCCCGGCGTGGGAATGGCTAGGCTGAGCCCGGCTCTGTCGCGTTTCATCCGCTGGTACTGGCCGGTGTCTTATCAGCGGCGTGGGGCTATCCCGTAACAGGCCGCATGAAAAAAGGGCGGCCTTGCGGCCGCCCTTCGAGATGCCCCTTCTTGTCGGGGGCTGAAAGACAAATGCTACTCGGTCTCGACGATGTCCGGGTTGGAGATCACGATGGCCTGGCCGTTGGGCGGAATCCCAGCGAGCGGATTGCCGCCGATGAATAAGGCGACCTCGGTCTGCATCTCGATCGTCGCAGCCGGACTGACCTCTGGGCTGAGAAAACTGCTGTGCTCGCCGTCCAGCATTCTGGTGTATCCCTTCGAAACCAGGTTGATACCCGGGGTCGTGATCTGCGGAAGCCCCAGGCCCTCGAACAAGCGGAGACTGGCCGCCGGAGTCACGGCAACGTCGGTGTTGACCAAGGTGCCGAAGACCGGCGTTGCGCTCTGACGCGCCAGCTTGAGATAACCGATCGGATCACCCGCGTCCCAGACATTCTGCCAGTCGCGCAGCAGATTGTTATAGATCGTCGTGTTGGGTAATACACCACCTTCTGCCAGTGCTGCTTCGAGGAAAGTCAGCAGAAATCCAAATCCGTCCTCACGGTCGCTTTCCTGGAGCAATTTGATCCAACCGGCGCCGCCGCTTGGCATGCTGATGGAAGCACAACTCCCGCAGATCGCCAGGTTTATTCCGCCCAAAATGCCGCCACCGGAGTGGCCGACATAGTGGGTCTGGGATGTGTCGAAGTCCGTGGTCTCTGGATTACCATCGACATCCATGACCCCTATGCTGCGACGTAGTGCCAGGACTCCAGCTGCCGCTTCACGAATGATGTCCCGGAGTTGCAGGAAGGATTGAGGCGCCGGTGTGGAAAAGTTCACGAAGCGGGGGTCGATCTCTCCGTCCGGCGTGAAGTCTGCCAAGTCGACGTTGTTCCGCAGATCCAGGTCAAAGGTCCGCTCGACCGTCCCTGGAACGCGAAACAGATTACCGTAAGCGGTTTCGACCGGGTCACTAGCGGTGACGCCGTGTCCCGGGAGGTCGATGCTGATGACCGCGTATCCCAGGTCCAGCCAGGGCTCGGCCACCAGCGGCTGGTCGCCGCGAAAACGCGTGACGCCAGGCTGGTAGATAACGACGGGCCAGCCCGTGGGCAGAGGCACCGGAATACTCTGGGCCTTGGCCGCCTGCACCCACGCCGAGTTATCGTTCGGTATGGAGATGACCATCGGGATCGTCAGATCTGCCCGTTTCACCGGCACCGGGTTCCAGCGACTGATGACGGTGCTGTCCGGATCGCCCAGGACATTCTGACCCGCTTCCGCGACCCAATGGGAGGTCAGGACGTTGAGACCGCCGGTTTCTTCCGACGGCGGTTCGAGGAAATACGGGATGTTGAGGCCGCCGAAGTAGACGTCGCCGTTGTCGCTGATAGCTTCTGGCGGCAACCCGAGAAGAGTCTTCAGGAGGCCAGTCGTCACCGGCGTGCCGGCCGGCAATACGCCGTCGCCGGGGAGCGGGACGTCTACGGGAACGATGGCCTGTGCGATCTGCGACGGGCGATTGTCCAGAATATCGAGCCCGGCCACCGTTTGCATGACCGTCGTCGTGTCCTGGGGCGAGAAGCTGGCGGTCACAACGACGTCTTCCACGGACACTGGCGCGCCGTTCGCATGCAGCGCGTCTACCACGGTCAGGTGAGAGGCGATGTGTAGCGCGAGCAGTTCTTCAAGAGGCAGGGGAGGCAGTGGCGCGCCTTCAGGCGGAAGCTGGATGAGACCGGCAAGAAACCCCTGCTTGATCTGTTCGTAAGTGGCGTCCGCGGCCGCAGCCGTGCCGCCGGTGTTGGTCACGCGGTCTGTCACGATCAGCAGATAACCGTTGATGGCGCCCTCGTTGAATTGCTGCTCCGTAAACGGATTCAGGGGCCGCAGCGGGTCCAGCTGGATGATCGTTCCACCGGCATCGATGTCCGGCGCCACGGAGAGCTCGTAGTCCTCCCCCTGAACCAGGAACGGGTTGCCCGTATTGAAGATCTCCGGGGGGCAGGCGACTTCAGGCACCAGCCCCAGTTTGCACAGCGTCTCTTCCGACAGGCCAACCACGGCTCGCGCCAACTTCGGGTCAAGAGCGACCTCGAGCAGGAAGACGGAGCCCTCGTTGAGCGACTCGGCCGCCACGGCCTCCGAGAAGTTGGCCTGGATCCTGGAGAAGACCGAGAAGCCGTCCAGTTTGTTCAGCGGCGCTCCAAAGTCTGCGCTTGCCGCCGGCTGAAGGGGGCCAATATCG
>CP070833.1:59640-68673 GCA_020341735.1 Gammaproteobacteria bacterium
ATGGGTGGCGGCAATGTACTGTTCCTGAGCGGCAACTGGCAGCAGTGGTCCGAGTTCAGCGACAACCAGCTGATCATCGACACCGATGCAGGCAACCGGCCCGTCACCCTCGACCGGGACTGGGATGACACCTGGGCGGTGGCCGTCGGTTTCGGAAACGTGGACTATTACGAGGGCTGGAGTGTCGGCGTGGCCTACGAGAGTTCGCCGGCGGATGACGACGTCCGCACTATCGACTTCCCTGTCGAGGAGAACTGGAAGTTTTCCCTGGCCCACGGCCGCAGGAACGAGTCCGGCAGGGGCTGGTCCCTCGGCGCCACGCTGCAGGTCTTCGGTGACGCGAAAGTGGATCAGACCTCCCAACGAGTGCGGTTCGCCGGCGAATTCGACGACTTCTATGTCCTTTTTGTAGGCGCGACGCTGGTATTCTGACGGTTCCGGATGATACCCGGGAGCCGCTTTCCTCGGGGCGGTCCAGGCAACACATTGGCCTTCTGCTATGTCGAGATAGCCACGTTCCGCCGGAGACGTGTATGACGGCAGAAGTTGAAGAGGAGACAGACAAATGAGAAGACTCATCGTACTGATTGCGGCGCTTGCGGCAACGGGTGTGGCGTGGGCCGAGGGCGGCACGGAAGGCAAGGCGATCCTGGACTTCTCGGTGCCTCCGAACCAGCTCTATCCGGCGCGATTGGTAGGTCTTGACGGCAAGAATATCAACGCTCCCATCACCAAGACGAGCTTCTGGGTGGAGCCGGGCGATCACAGCATCACGGTGACGGCGGCAATCGATCAGTCGATGGGGGTCGGCACGATCAACGTCGAGCGCAAGACCGATCCGGGTACCGTGACGATCAACGTAGAGGCCGGCAAGCGCTACAAGATCGCCGCTCAGGCGACCGATAAAAAGGGTAACTGGGAGCCGGTTATCTGGAAAGAAGAAGACGTCAAGTAAGGCTTCAACACTTCGTCTTGGATGAGCCGATATCCTCTTGAACTCTAGGGCGTAAACGCAGCCCGCGTCGGAATCCGGCGCGGGCTGCCGTGTGCTATCCCAGTTCTCCCGATCGGCCTGGCTCTGTCCCCTCGCGCTCATGCGGAATGGGTCGGCGGACAACGGGCGGTACCGGAGACTCGCCTGCACATGCTAGCCTCGGGATGTGACCACAAGACGCAACGACCCATGTCCGTGCGGCAGCGGCAAGCGGTTCAAACACTGCTGCGGCCGACCCGGTGTGCGTGGCCCGGCAAGGCGCGAGCAGCCCGATGGACCGATTGAGCCCTACCTGGAAACCATCGATGAGGTTCTCATCGTGCGTCGTTTCCTGTCCCAGGCCGAGTGCGGGCGGTTACTGGAGGTCGCCCGCGGCCTGAGATCCGAGGAAGCGGAGATTTCCCGCCTTCAGGATGGTGATACCGGGCTCGTCCGGCAACGCTCGGCCCGACGCGTGACGACGACGATCAAGACTTTCGACGCGCCCGACGCATTTGCGCCGATGGTGGCACGCGCCCTGCGGAATCACATCGACCCCTTCTACGGGCTTCGAACCGAGTGGTTCGAGTGGCCGGACGTGCTGCTTTACCGCCCCGGCGGTCATTACGACAGCCACACGGACGCCGACGTACGGGACCGCGAAACGGGCAGATGGCGGCGGGTCATGGATCGTGACATCAGCCTGCTTGTTTACCTGAACGACGACTTCACCGGCGGAGCACTCGACTTCCCTGAACGTGGCGAAAGCGTTCATCCCGAAGCCGGCATGCTGGTTGCGTTCCCCTCGGATCACCGGTTCTCCCACGCCGCCCTGCCGGTGGAGCAAGGCGACCGATACGTGGTAGTCAGCTGGGCGGCGGCGTTCGACAGCCCTAGGGTCATGACGGGGCCGCGCCTGTATGCCATTTACCCCGAGCGGGCAGCCTTGCCGGCGGAGATCCCTGTGAACGAAATCAATGGCGCCGGTGTCTTCCTGGAACCACCGCCGCACAAGGCCCGTTAGGCGCGCCACGCGCCAAGGGCAGCCACCTGCAAGCCCGGTCCAGAGGAAGCCCGCGACGACCCGGGCTCACTGCGTCATGGACCGCGTCACGAAAAGCGCCGGCTGCCGCCCTGGCTTGATTCGCAGTCGCCATTCGCCGGCACAAACGTCGGCGATCCTGGACCCGTATCTGCACCGTCGCGGCGTACATTGATCTAGATCAGCACGTCACGGGCGGCTCGGGGTTATAAAGGCTCAAGCGGCCCCGCCGCTGATGGGGCTGCGTGTGAATTCGAATGGTGCCCGCCATCCTGGGCTCGGGACGATGGCGGAATAAAAACAAACACGTTTGACCCGAGTCGAAGTCCAGCCAGAGGGGCAATCGCTATGGCAGTTCATGAAACTTATTACGAGGTCATGCGCAAGCATGGCATCACGAGACGCAGCTTCCTGAAGTTCTGCAGTCTGACCGCTGCGGGACTTGGGCTCGCGCCGGAGTTCGCCGGCAAGATTGCGCACGCAATGGAAACCAAGCCGCGTACCCCGGTTATCTGGTTGCATGGCCAGGAGTGCACCTGCTGCACCGAGTCATTCATCCGATCCGGCCATCCCCTGGCTGGCGACGTGATCCTCTCGATGATCTCGCTTGATTACGACGACACCATCATGGCTGCCGCCGGTCATCAGGCCGAGGAGATTCTGGAACAGACGATCGAGAAGTACGACGGTCAGTACATCCTCGCATGCGAAGGTAACCCCTCGCTGGCCGAGGACGGCATGTACTGTATGCAGGCCGGACGGCCCTATACCGAGAAGCTGAAACACATGGCCGCCCACTGCAAGGCCATTATCGCCTGGGGGTCATGCGCATCCTGGGGTTGCGTTCAGGCAGCGCGTCCGAATCCGACCCAGGCGGTGCCGATCCACAAGGTGATCACCGACAAGCCGATCATCAAGGTGCCCGGATGTCCGCCCATCGCGGAAGTCATGACCGGAGTGATCGCCTACATCGTCGCTTTCGACCGCTTCCCGCCGCTCGATCGTCAGGGCCGCCCGCTGATGTTCTACAGCCAGCGGCTGCACGACAAGTGTTACCGGAGGCCGCACTTTGACGCTGGCCAGTTCGTCGAGAAATTCGATGACGAGGGCGCGCGCAAGGGCTATTGCCTTTACAAGGTCGGCTGCAAAGGACCGACGACCTACAACGCCTGCTCGACCCTCGAGTGGAACGACGGACTGTCCTGGCCTGTCAAATCCGGCCACGGCTGTCTTGGCTGTGCCGAGGACGACTTCTGGGACAAGGGTTCGTTCTATGACGCGGTCACGAACCTGACCGTGCTCGGTGGCGCCGAAGCCAACGCCGACCGTGTCGGCGGGATCCTCGCAGGCGCGGCGACCATCGGTGTGGCGGCCCATGCCGCAGCCTCCGTGGTCAGCCACATGACGGACAAGAACCGGAAGGAGAGCAGCAATGACTAAGACGGTCACCCCGAACGGCTTCTCTCTCGATACCAGCGGTCAGCGGGTGGTCGTCGATCCGATCTGCCGGATCGAAGGGCACCTCAGGATCGAGGTAAACGTAGACGAGAACAACGTTATCCAGAACGCCGTATCTACCGGCAACATGTGGCGCGGCCTGGAAATCATCCTCAAAGGGCGCGACCCGCGTGACGCCTGGGCATTCGTCGAGCGTATCTGCGGCGTTTGCACCGGCGTGCACGCCCTGACCTCGGTCAGGTGTGTGGAGGACGCCCTGCAGATCACGATACCGACCAACGCCAACCACATCCGCAATCTGATGATGTTGGCCCAATACACCCAGGATCACCTGGTGCACTTCTACCACCTGCATGCCCTGGACTGGGTGGACGTGGTCAGCGCGCTGTCGGCGGATCCCAAGGAGACTTCCGCTCTACAGCAGAGCATTTCCAACTGGCCGAAATCCTCGCCGGCCTACTTCCGCGACGTTCAGAACAAGCTGAAGCGTTTCGTGGAATCAGGCCAGCTGGGGCCCTTTGCCAACGCCTACTGGGGCAGCCCGGCCTACAAGCTGCCGCCAGCCGCCAACCTGATGGCGGTGACTCACTATCTCGAGGCACTGGAATTCCAGAAAGATATCGTCAAGATCCACACGATCTTCGGTGGCAGGAACCCGCACCCGAACTGGCTGGTGGGCGGCATGCCCTGTTCGATCAACGTCGATCAGGTCGGTTCTACGGGCGCCATCGGCATGGCCTGGCTCAACATGGTGTCCGACATCATCAACAGGTCCATCGACTTTATCGATCAGGTGTATATCCCTGACCTGAAGGCGATCGCCTCGTTCTATCTGGATTGGGCAGGCATCGGCGGCGGCCTAGCCGGCAAGAATATGCTGACTTACGGCGATTTCCCGATCGATGTGAAATCCGATCGTGACGCCTACTGGGCCAACGACAACCTGATGATGCCGGCCGGCGCGATCATCGGCGGCGACCTCAGCACGGTACATCCGGTTGACGTGACCGACCCGGCAGAGATCCAGGAGTTCGTCAATCACTCGTGGTACACCTACCCGGACGAGAGCAAGGGAATGCACCCCTGGGAGGGCGTGACCGAAGGCAACTTCGAACTCGGCCCCAACTTCAAGGGGACCAAGACGGCTATCGAGCAGCATGACGAGAGTGGCAAGTACTCCTGGCTGAAGGCGCCGCGCTGGAAGGGCCACGCCATGGAAGTCGGCCCACTGTCGCGCTACGTGGTCGCTTATGCGCTCGGCCGGGAAGACGTCAAGGAGCAGGTCGACAGCGTGCTGACCGATCTCGGTGGCCTGCCGGTGACGGTCCTGTTCTCTACCCTCGGCAGAACTGCAGCCCGCGGCCTCGAGTGCTCGTGGGCCGCGCACAAGATGCGCGAGGTCTTCGACCGGATGATTGCCAACATCAAGGCTGGTGACACGGCAACCGCCAATATGGACAACTGGGAGCCTGCCACGTGGAATCCGCGTCCAGGCGTTGGCCGGGTCGAAGCGCCCAGAGGGGCGTTGGGACACTGGATCCAGATCGAGAACGGCAAAATCGACAACTATCAGGCGATCGTGCCCTCCACCTGGAATGCCGGACCGAGGGATCCCGAAGGCAACATCGGCGCCTATGAGGCTGCGTTGCTCGGGACACCCATGGCAGACCCGGCGCAACCGCTGGAGATCCTGCGCACCATTCACAGCTTCGATCCGTGCCTGGCCTGCGCCAGTCACGTGATGTCGCCGGATGGTGAGGAATTGTCGGTCGTCAAGATTCGCTGATCGGGAGGATTCCGATATGACTACACAAGTAGCGTCCAGCGAACACAAGAAGAGGTTCGAGGATCCGGTCTACGTCTTCGAGGCGCCGGTCCGGATCTGGCACTGGGTGCACGCATTGAGCATCGCAGTCCTGTGCGTGACCGGCTATTTCATCGCGAATCCGTTGCCGGCACTGCAGGGCGAAGCCAGTGACCACTTCCTGATGGGTACCTTCAGGGAAATTCACTTCATCGCCGGATATGTCTTTACCATCGCCTTCGCGGTGAGAATCTACTGGGCCATCGTGGGCAACAAGTATGCCCGGGAGCTGTTCCTCCCTCCCATCTGGCAGGCGGCCTGGTGGAGGGGACTGGGAGACTCTTTGAAACACTATGCGTTGTTCAGCCGCAAGAGCACAAAATTCATGGGCCACAACCCGCTGGCTCAGATTTCCATGTGGTTGTTCAACGTGGTGCTGGGCCTGTTCCTGATCTTCACCGGCTTCGCTCTCTATGGCGAGGGCCTGGGTCTCGGCAGCTGGGCTGACCAGTGGTTCGGCTGGGTCATCCCGGCGCTGGGCGGCTCCATGGAGACCAAGATGTGGCACCTGCTGTCCATGTGGCTGATGCTGGTGTTTGTCGTCATCCACATCTACATGGCGGTGCGCGCCGACATCATGGACCGCGAGAGCAGCGTGAGCACCATCATCGGTGGTTGGCGCATGTTCAAGGACGATCGTCCTTGGCGCATGCGAAAGGACCCCCGTCCGTAGTGGCGGGCGGAGCCGTAGTGGCTAGCGCAGCGGGAACAGGGGATCTTCGCGAGAACCCCTTCGAAACGCTGGTGCTCGGTCTGGGCAATATCCTGTGGGCCGACGAGGGGTTCGGCGTGCGGGCAGTGGAGGCCCTGAATGCGGCCTACCGCTTCCCGTCAAACGTCCGGCTCATGGACGGCGGTACCCAGGGCATCTTCCTGTTGCCCTGGGTGCGGGCCGCCGAACAGTTGCTGATTCTTGACGCGATCGACTTCGGGCTCGAACCCGGCGAACTGCGCGTGATGCACCAGGAAGATGTGCCGCGGTTCATGGGCGTCAAGAAAGTCAGCATGCACCAGGCCGGATTTCAGGAAGTATTGATGTCGGCGCAATTGGCCGATGAATTCCCTGACAAGATCGCTCTCGTCGGAGTCCAGCCGGAGCTGCTCGACGACTATGGCGGCAGCCTGCGGCCGGTTGTGAAGGATCGCATTCCGGAAGCCGTGGATGCGGCCATCGCGGTTCTGGGCGAGTGGGGAGTAGATGCAGAACGCCGCCTCGAGCCCATGGATCCGAACGAAAGGATCGCCCCGGACGAGCTGGAGATAGACGCGTACGAGCAGGGTCGCGCTCCATAGATCAGGAGGTCACGATGACACATGCCCTTATCCAGCGACTCTTCGACGAGTTTGGCTATCCGGAGATCACGCTGGAGAACCACGACGAATTCACCGCATCGTCCACACCGGGCGTGCTGTTCTTTGGCGGGGATCCAAAACGTTACAAAGAGACCACCGATGTGGCCGTCGTCCTGCCGGAACTGATCGAGGCCTTCGGAGGCCGCTTACGGGCCGGTGTCGTCGCAGAAAGCGACGCGATCGCGCTCCAGAAACACTACGGTTTTCGCGCCTGGCCGTCGCTGGTTTTCGCCCGCGATGGAGCCTATCTGGGCACCGTGTCGAAGATGAAGAACTGGTCGGAATACCTCACCGAGATCAGCGAACTTCTCACTGCCGAGACCCGAGATGCTCCGGGCTTCCGGGTACTCAGGGAGGGTGGCGGTTCAGCACATTCTGCCCCCTCGGGAGCGACATCATGAAGCTAAGAGACATACCTATCGTCACGCTGGGCCCGGGCAGCCAGCCGCAGGAGCCCGACGGAGAGAACCTGGAATACATCCAGATGCCCACCGGCATGAGCAGCTACTCTGCGCCGACAACGCCTGAACCAGAGGAAGTCCGGGATCTGCTTGGAGCGAAAGAGGTCATGGACTGGCTGACTGGCGCACTCAATCAATGGGCGCCGGAGTCCGAGCCGCTGATGGCGAATATCGGCCGGCTGGATGCGGCCAATCGCGAATTGGTCAATCAGATCCTCGGTGACGGCGAGGTGAGCGCCAAGTTTTCGGGAGTGGTCAGGGCGCGCATGCAGGAGTCGGTGCTGGCCGGCGTGTGGCGCACCTTTTATCTCGATAAAGACGACAATATCCTGCACGACCTTATCGAGGTGGCCGATGTGCCCTACCTCGTGCGCATGCCGGCCTCGAGGGAACCTGATCCGTTCGCACGGCTGAAGAAGCTCGAGGCTCCCGAAGACGTCATGAATGCCATGCCGATCCTGACGGAGATCCGCGAACATGCGGAGCAATACCCGCTAAAAAGACAACCCCACTCCATCAACCTGACTCTGCTGCCGTTGTCCGAGGCAGATGTAGCGTTCCTGGAAGAAGCTTTAGGCAAGGGGCCCGTGGATGTCCTGTCGCGAGGCTACGGCGATTGTCGGGTGATCGGGACCACCCTGCCAAACGTCTGGTGGGTGCGTTTCTACAACTCCATGGGCACCTTGATCCTCGATACTATCGAGGTCATCGATGTGCCGAATGTCGTCAAGGCGGCCGGGGAAGACATCCGTGATTCGGCGGCTCGCCTGGGCGAGATCATCGAGCCTTACTGGGGCGAGGTGGAGTGAGCTGACCGGGACAACGGGTGACAAGCTGCCGATGGAAACGGAGATGGACCGAAAAATCAACGACAGCGATATCCCCTCTCGTCTCTCGGAGGATACCCGCCTCGAGTGTCGCATCTGCTGGCAGGTTTACGACCCGGCCGAAGGCGACGAGGTAGAGCAGATTCCGGCGGGCACACCATTCTCCAGACTGCCGGATCATTGGCGCTGCCCGCAGTGCGATTCCGACAAAGGCATGTTCCTGCCGATCGACGACTGAGCACCGATCATGGACACCCGCATCGACACTCTTGTAGAGGCCTATCGGCTGATCGGTGAGCAGAAGATGAGGGATCTGCCCATCTTCAATAGCCACCTGCAGGTTGAGGCAGTCGGCTTCCAGGATTGGCAGGGAAGGACGATCGGCGTGATGATCTCGCCTTGGTTTATGAACCTCGTGCTGCTGGCGGGGCCCGACGATGATGTGGAGGCCTTCACGCAGGGTGCCTCCAGTGATTGGGACCTCCCGGCGGGAAACTACGAGTTCCACGGTGCCGAGGTTGCCGGTATCCCTCACCTGACTGCCGCCCTGTTTTCGACCGTAACCGATTTCCCCGACCAGCAGACTGCCCGCTCTGTTGCCGAGGCCGTAGTCGAGCAACTGCTCGACGAAGACACCAATCGCGCTCCGGAGCAGTCGCGCAAGGGCGTCGGCGACGTGCTTTTCGAAGATCAGATGAGCCGGCGGAGCCTGCTGCGACGCGTCATGCTGATGCCGGACCAGGAGACCTGAATGCACGAACTCTCCGTCTGCCTGGCTCTGATGGGACAAGTCGATCGGATCGCGGATGAGCATCGGGCGAAGCGCGTCGAGAAAATCGTTCTGCAGATCGGACCCTTGTCCGGTGTCGAACCGGCCCTGTTGAAGAACGCCTTTCCCCTCGCGGCGACAGGGACCGTCGCGGAGGGCACGGAACTCGTCATCGAGCAGAGTTCTATTCGGGTCACCTGCAGTCAATGTGGCGCCGAGAGCGACGCCCTCCCGAATCGCCTCCTGTGCGCCGCATGCGGTGACTTTCGGACCCGACTCGTCAGCG
>CP070833.1:68773-73738 GCA_020341735.1 Gammaproteobacteria bacterium
CAGCCTGTCTCGACCGGTAAATCGTCTCTCCTCCGGCTCCCACGCAACCGTCCAGCCAAGACCCGATTCCAGCGGGGTTGTGCTCTCATCCATGTCACTACCGTAGAGATTCATCCCGGCCTCTAGGCGCAGGGTGTCCCGGGCACCCAGACCGCAAGGCCGGATCCCGGCGTTGGCGACTGCGCGCCAGAGGTCCTCCGCCTGTGATGCGGGTACGATGATCTCCCAGCCATCCTCTCCCGTATATCCAGTACGGGCGACGAACAGGTCTCCGATCGGCACTGCGACGAAAGGCTTCAGCGACAGTGCGGTTTCACGGTCTTCCTCGGCGAGGCATAAGGAAGCCTTTTCGCGGGCTTTGGGACCCTGCACGGCGATCATCGAGAGATCCGGCCGTTCATTCACCCGAACGTCGAATGCTGCAGCTCGTGCCCCCAGCCACTCGAGATCCTTATCTCTGGTCGCCGCGTTGACAACCATCCGGTAATCAGTGTCGCTCAGAAAATAGACGATCAGGTCGTCGATGACGCCACCATCTTCATTGAGCATGCAGGTATAGAGAGCCTTGCCGGGAGTCTTCAGCTTGTCGACATTGTTGGCAATGAGCTGATGAAGAAACGCCGTGGCGTCAGCGCCCTGGACATCGACGACCGTCATGTGGGAGACGTCGAACATCCCCGCGTCCGTGCGAACCGCGTGGTGTTCCTCGATCTGGGACCCGTAATGAAGCGGCATATCCCAGCCACCGAAATCGACAATCCTGGCACCCTGCTCTACGTGGGCGTCGTAAATAGCGGTCTTGTTACCCATGTTATTTTTCTCGCTCTCCGGGCCGCCTGCGAAGCTAAAACAAAACAAGGCGGCAGGTCATGTCGACCTGCCGCCCCTCTGTCCGGTTACCTGAGAGATTTGGAAACAGCGCCAATATCGCGCCGTATCGCTCACCTTCGGTGGGTCGTCTTCGCGACCGCTCTCCAGAGCCAACTTGTCTCCCGCCGTCCTTTTGCCTGAGCGTTTACGGGCGCGTTGCGCCTTCGGCGTCCCGGTCTTATGCCGGGATCTCTCCGGGGGGATTTCTGCGTTGGACTCGGAATAATAGCGGAAGCATCCTGGAGCAGCCAGCCGCCGCGATCTGCATCCCGGAGACGACCGCTCCAAAGGGACCCCATGACCGATTCAGCCTTCACCCGACTGCGGGACTCCGTGATGCGATAGAATTCCCGCTTCGCAACCGTCGAGACGACCTTCGCCGGAATGATGCCTCAGCCTTCCTCAGACCTGCCCCGCCGGACCTCCGTCGCAGTCCCTGTCGATCACGTCATAATCGGCGGCGGCGCTCCCGTGGTGGTCCAGTCGATGACTAACACCGACACCGCCGACGTGGAGGCCACGTTCGCGCAGACCAAGTCGCTCGCCCTGGCCGGATCGGAGCTGGTACGGATCACGGTCAACAGTGAAGCTGCCGCCAGTGCCGTCCCGGAGATCCGCGAACGACTCCACAAGGCGGGGATCAACGTTCCGCTGGTAGGAGATTTCCACTTCAACGGTCACAAATTGTTGGCGCGTCACCCGGAATGTGCGGAAGCGCTCTCCAAGTATCGGATCAATCCCGGTAACGTCGGTCGCGGCAGCAAACGCGATCCGCAATTCGCGGCCATGATCGAGGTCGCCTGCAAGCACGATCGCCCCGTCAGGATCGGCGTCAACTGGGGTAGCCTCGACCAGGAGTTGCTGACCCGCCTGATGGACGAGAACTCGAACAGCGATTCGCCGGTAGACGCTGCCGAGGTTGTGCATCAGGCCATGATCGCCTCGGCCCTGGAGAGCGCACGGCGCGCCGAGGAGCTAGGCCTTGGACGAGACAGAATCATACTCTCGTGCAAGATGAGCGGCGTACAGGACCTGATTGGTGTATATCGTTCTCTCGCCGCGCGGTGCGACTATCCCCTGCACCTTGGCCTCACGGAGGCCGGCATGGGGTCGAAGGGCATCGTCGCCTCTACCGCTGCCCTCTCCGTCCTGTTGCAGGAGGGTATTGGCGACACGATCCGGATCTCCCTGACACCGGAGCCGGGCGGGGATCGTGCGCGAGAGGTGATCGTGGCCCAGGAGATATTACAGACCATGGGTCTGCGCGCCTTCACACCCATGGTCATCGCCTGTCCGGGCTGCGGGCGGACCACCAGTACGTTCTTCCAGGAACTCGCGCAGCAGATCCAGGATCACATCCGGCACCGTATGCCCGAATGGCGGAAGAGCTACAGCGGTGTCGAGGATATGACCGTTGCGGTGATGGGGTGTGTCGTCAACGGCCCCGGCGAAAGCAAGCATGCAAACATCGGCATCAGCCTGCCCGGCACTGGCGAGCGTCCGGTTGCGCCTGTCTACGAGGATGGCGCAAAGACAGTCACGCTTAAGGGCGACAGTATCGCGCAGGAGTTCCAGTCACTGGTGGAGGCTTATGTCGAGCGCTCTTATCGCCGGCGCACCAATTGAACACAAGCTCTGACGGGGCGCTCAGGCTGCAGCTGATGCGGCGGTGCCGCATGCCGGGAAAGGTCTCAATGCTAGACTATGCGCATTGAATTCCGGCTGGAGCCATTGATGGGGAAAAGCACGAGATACGCCTCAAAGGTCCCGGACAAGAACGGCAACATCCATTACACGGATGACGAAAACCAGATTTGGTCGGAGCTCTATGAGCGCCAGATGGGAATCCTGCCGGGCCGGGCGTGCAGCGCCTACCTGGACAATCTGGAAAGACTAAATTTGCCGCGAGATCGGGTACCGCAGCTACACGACGTCTCGAGGATCCTCAGAGACGCCACCGGCTGGGAGGTTGCCCCGGTCCCCGCGCTGATACCGTTTACACAATTCTTCGATCTCTTGTCGGCCAAGCGATTCCCTGCCGCCACCTTCATCCGCTCACGTGACGAGATGGAATATCTGCAGGAACCGGACATCTTCCATGAGGTCTTCGGCCACTGCCCATTGCTCCTGGATGAAGGCTTCGCAGCCTTCAGCCATGCTTATGGCAGAGCTGGGGCCGCCGCTCGCAAGGAAGATCACGCGATGCTCGCGCGGCTCTACTGGTTCACGGTCGAGTTCGGCCTCATCCAGAGACCGGGCAAGGAATTGCGTGCCTATGGCGCGGGGTTGTGCTCATCGATCGGAGAGGTTCAGTACGCCCTGGAAAGCGATGTGCCGATCCGCAAACCCTTCGACCCGCTGGAAGCATTGCGCACGCCCTACAGAATCGATATCTACCAGACTGTGTATTACAAGATCCAAAGCTCCGACGAACTGTACCGGCTGGCGCAGACGGATCTTCTTGAGCTCATCGCCGAGGCCAGGCGGATGGGCATGCATCCACCCACGTTTCCACCGAAAGAGAAGGCTGCGAGCTGAGCCCATCGGCCGGCAGCAGATACGAAAGGACCATGATGAACGAACTGACAGCACAGCGTTGCGAGCCCTGCGAAGGGGGCATCAGACCGATGAGTCGGAACGAAGCCGAGGGAATGATGGGCCAGCTGCATGAAGACTGGAGCCTCACCGAAGACGGCCTCGAAATCCACCGTGACTTCTTCTTCAAGGGATTCAACAAGACCATAGGATTCGTGAATGCGGTCGCCTGGATCGCCAATACGGAGGGTCATCACCCGGACCTGGAAGTCGGCTGGGGCCACTGCCTGGTCCGTTACACGACTCACGCGATCGGTGGCCTGTCTCAGAACGATTTCATCTGCGCCGCTAAAATCGACGCATTGCTTCCCGACGGCTGACTGTCTACCAGCGAACCTGCCAAGTTAAGCCCAGCATGTCGCTGGAGGCCACCGGTGTGACGATGGCCTGATTGGCAGGCCGGACCAGCCACCAGTTCCAGCCTAGCGCGACTGCGGCACCGGCCACCACGTCCTCAGTTTCGTGCTCATCCGCGTCCACCCGCGTCCAGCCAACGTATGCGGATAGCAGATAGGCTGGCCATGCATCTCGCCAGCCGTAGCGCCTGTGGAGGAACGCAGCGCCGGCGAAGGATGTGGCCGCATGACCGGACGGGAACGCCTCGTCGTCACCATTGGGTCGTTCCTTGTCGATGACCTTCTTCAGGACATAAGTCGTTGCCACGGTACCGGCAAACGATTTGATGAACTGCCTCTTGCCGTCGTCATCCTTCCGATTCCACGCCACGCCATACGCAGCAGCAGGGATCACCACGCGCAGAATATCGCCGCTGGTCTCGGTCTTCCCGGCGAAGACATCGGCCGCCACCAGACACGCCACGGCCATCATGACGACCCGCCATGCTCGTCCGTCACGCGTCATCCGTCGAGAGCCAGGCTCGCCGTGGCGTCTGCCGGAGGATCGATCAGTCGCCCGAAACCCTCGGCAGCGAGCCGGGAAGCTGCCAACGCGGCTCGCTCGTTGCCCTCACACGTCAGCGCCCACTGAGCATGCTCGCTCAGCAGGGCCAGCCCCACGGCCTGACCGAGGGTCATGGCCATCCGGCGAGCTCCGGCTTCGAGGCTTCTGTGATCCTCTGCACGGGATCTTTGCCCGAACCACTCAAGTACGCGGCCGGCGGACACTTCGGCCAAAGCCGTCGCCTCCTTGAGCCGCTCATCGGCGCAGACCGCACGGCAGCGCTGTATCAAGGCCAGAAGCGAGTCGAAACCGCCGGTCTCCTCGGACGCTCTCAGCAAATCCAGGGACAGGACATTCGTGGTCCCCTCCCAGATCGGCAGGACCTGGGCATCCCGCAACAGCATCGGCAGTCCCGTGTCTTCCACATAACCGGCCCCGCCGAACGCCTCGAGGATCTCGCTCATGGCCGCCACGGCCATCCGACCGGTCGTCAGCTTTGTCAGGGAGGTCAGTGGCCTCAGCTCCTTCATGCCGAGTTCACTGAGCTCTTCAGCCTCCCTCCTGCCGATAAGGTCGACAAGGTAGAAACACAGATGCAAG
>CP070833.1:73838-79709 GCA_020341735.1 Gammaproteobacteria bacterium
ATAACCGAAGAAACCGAACACCGGCACCATCTCCATCCGGACTCCTTCGAAACCGTTGAACTGTCCGTGAATTCTCTTACGCCGGGTGCAGCGCGAACGTAGCGACTTCGTCTGAAAATCCCTTGAGCCGTCGCGGTATCGAAGGCTCGAGCCCGAATTGCGAGCCAGTCGCTTTGATCGCGTCCACCGTCTGGGCGGCGACCAGCACCTCGCCCGGTCCGGCTTCCTCGCACAACCTGGATGCCAGATTCACCGCCGATCCCACGGCGGCGTATTCCAGCCGCCCGGCGCCGCCAACGATGCCCACAGTGACACGCCCCGATGCGACCCCGACGCCCACGTCGAGCGGTTGGGTGCCGTCCTGCCAGCGACGCACGATGCTCTCGGCCAGCGCGACAGCGCGCTGTGCATGATCATCGAACTTCAGCGGCGCGCCGACCAGTACCAACATCCCGTCGCCGGCGTAATCCTTCACCGTGCCTTCGTATTCGGTCACCACCTCGCCCACACGATCGTAATAGGCGCGAAGGATCGCGATGACCTCATCCGAGCTGTGTTCGCGGGCATAGTTCGTGAAGCCGCGCAGATCACAGCAGACGATGGACAACTCGTGGCAATCGTCCTGCATAGCGCTTCTTAAGCCGCGCCGACGCACCATGTCCAGCACCTGGGGGGAGAGGAAGCGAGTCAGGAACAAGCCGCGGCGGCCCTGCAACACGTGGTAGCGCATCGCTCCGACCAGGAGGATCAGAAGCCCCAGCACGGTGAACACCGGCGCGACGGGGAAGGGCAGCACCAGGCCCGAAGCGATGAACGGCACGCCGATGATGAAGCCGACCAGCCGGACCCGCTCAGCAGGATCAGGCCGCCGGTTCAGGCACAGCAGGATCGCCCCACCCGCCAGGACAAGACTGACCTCGAGCGGCATCGCGAACAGCAGGAATTCCCTGCTCATCATCACGCCCTCGCTGAACAGGCCGCCAAGGAATTCGCGCACTCGCGTCACCGGATACATCAGCGAGAGGAGTGCATAGATGACGACCAGCCCCTGCGCGACCCGGATCGACCAGTCGCCGAAGCGTGTTTTCAACCTGCCGGCAGGGATCGTCTGGCGGACGCGGTGGATCCACTCGTAACCGGCGATGAACGCGACCATGTCGATGAGCGCGGCCAAACCCGCCCAAGGCGGTATGTAACCGGCCTCCAGCTTCAGCCTGAGGGTAACGTTGATGACGATCGACAGTCCGATGAAGGTCAGCGCCACCGCCAGCGCCCGGCTCGTCGGGGACTCGGGGTCGGCACGAACGAACGCCAGGGCCATGCCCAGCGCGACCAGCGCCGCTACGGCGGGCGCGGTAATGGCCGATGCAGTGATCTCGAACACGGAGGTACTCCCTCGTTACCGCAAGAACAGACCGAGGTCCTGCCTACGCTGGCACGCCGCCATTATAGGCTGCACGCCATGCGTCGAAGTTACAGCGAGACTAAGGATTTCGGCAAGAAGCCGCCATGACAGCAGGTTGCACCGCGGAACTCGATGTGTGGCTTTGCTTCCGGGGTGAAGGGATCAAGTGGGTCTCATGCGCGCTTTCCTCAGGGCCAACCGGCTCCCGAGGGGCACCAGCTATCACCCTCCTTACCTTAGTCTGTGACCACCGTGAAGCCGGTTGGAGCTGCGTCCACTTCACGACCATTGCTGAAGCGCACCTTCAGATCCTGGTCCGTAAAGTTGTAGACGACGTACGTCACAACGCCGTCGTTACTAAACGCGACAGCAGCCGGATAGTCGGCGGTCAGAGCACCGGTACCGGTCAGCAACCGACCGAGGCTGCGCCACGTGTAGATCCAGTGATAGGTGTGGGCCTTCGTCTCCCCACCCTCGGGAACGTAGCTTGCGACCGTGTTGTAGTCCGCGATCGCCGCGTCGGCGTCGCTCAGAGCCCAGAGATCCCACCAGAGGTCTGGCCACTGGTCGCTCGGTAGACCTGACGGTCTTCCGTTAGACGATTGACTCAGGCCGAGGGCGACGTAGTCGGACAGGTATTCCGGATACAGTCCGAGATGAAGTCCAAGCGCGTTCGAAGGCAACGCCTGGATTCCCAGAATGTGCGCGTATGCGCCACTGAAGAAAGTGGCAAAAACTGCGCCATCGCCCCAGACGATGGATGTCGCGATCTTGTTGTAGCCGGGGGGGAAATTGTCCTCGGTCGAACCGGGATTGTTATACCCATCGAGGTTGTTCCAGTACTCCCAATAGGCCGCCGCAGTTGAGGCGTGAAGGTACATGCCTCGATCGACCAGGTCTTCCTTGCCCATGATCAGCCCGTAGAGCACGATCGCACCATAGGCATTCGCGGCTTCGGACGTAGACTCATTGTTGTTGCCACGGACGAAGTTGGCCGGGCCGGATGCCCACGAGAATCCATTGGCGGGGTCGAAGTTACGAACGTAGGGAAACAGCGGATCTTCCCTTCCCGCGGCATAGTCCCGGATCAGCAGTTCGATCATGGGACCGTACTGGTCTTCGCCACACCATGCGGGATCGGTCCGGCAAATCTCCGCCGCGGCCCGTACGAAGTAGCCGTAATGGAAATGATGATCGTTCAACTGCTGATGCGAGGCGAAGATTTCCTCGAGGCCCAGCAGCGTGTTCCAGTCGTCGTCGTAGACGAAGTATTTCTTGATGTCGAGCGTGCCGCTGCTGTCTGCGGTGAACCAGTCCGCGAGCTCGGCTTTCAGCCAGACGCGCAGTTGCTCAGCTTCGGCATCCATGCCGACAGAACCCGCAATCGCTATCAGTTCCGCTACCTTGCCGTAGTTCTTTGCTGCGAAATAGGTATCAGTGTAGGTGTTCCAGGCTGACGGACCCTGGTCGATGAACTCATCGACCAGGCTGGCCAACGTCGGCAGATCAAACGCCCCGTCGATGGCAGGCAAGGTCGGCAGCAAGCCGACATAAGGAAATTCGTAGGCGAACTCGCTCGTTTGCGCAAACTTGATCGTCCCTCGCGAACTGCGAACCTGGTACCCGGTTGTCGCCTGTGCCGAGTTCTTCCAATGGAGGGGATGCAGGCCGGCCACGGTTTGCACAGGCGCTCCCTGTGCATCCTGGTATGCGTGCCCGACCGTTACGACGTTGGCAGCCCGGTCGACGGAGTACTCGATTTCTACAGACGTGACGGTATTTCGTGCGTAGGTCTCGAAGAAGCGGATTAGTGCATCGGGAGGCGTGTCGCCCTGGTGCGGCAGCAGGGCCAGGGTGAGCGCCTTGGCCGAGTTTCTGACGGTGATCTCACTGGTCGTGACGTTGGTGAATGTCGTATCACCTTCGCCGGTGATAAGGAAGTGATTTCGATTGCCTGCGACGCTGGTCCAGACACCCAGGCTATTGCCCTCATTGAAGAACGTGCCCTTCTCTCCGCCATCGGCGCGCAAAGTACGCAGCACAAGCTCACCGGCGTACGCTTTGAAGAAAACGTAGGGCGAGCCGTGTACGAATGTCGCCTCCATTACTGCCTGCCCGCCGCTCTGCCATTCGACCGTGACCGATCCGTCACTGTGATCTTTCAGGTAGGCATCGAGATTCGAGAAATCGGTGTTGCCGATCGCAATGCCGTCGAACACTTCAGCGAATGGATCGGGGATCTGGTAGAGGAAGTCATCACCGAGAGTCCGCAGGCCCGCCGGTATTCCCAGGATTCGAGCGCCTCTCTCTGAAATACGAGAAATGATCGGGTCTGGGGTTATGTACGCGGCTTTGGTCGGGTCGCCCGTCCTCATCTCGCCGAGAAAAGGGATCGAGCCCCACCAGCGATGTGTCGGTGTTGGCTTCTCGGCTGCCGCACCGGTCAACTGCGGGAATAGAGGCGTAGGCGTACCGATGGGAGTGCCGGTTGACGTGTCGCAGCCTTGAATCGCAGGCAACACGACGCCAGCGTTGTAGATGAAATTGCCGAAATCGAAGACACAGCGGTAGCTCTGCGGATTGACCGTATCGGAAACGTTACCGGCCCCGTACGGGATGATCTTGAAGTCGGTGGGAGCACCCGGGTCAACAGGCCCCTTGGGCGGCGTCGCGCCATCGGCAATCCCGGTAAATCGGACATTGTCGATCCGAAACACGGTGCTGGTCGTATCCGTCGCCCATATAACGATGCCGGTATTGACCCGGGACAGGTCGAGCCCGCCACCAGCCAGCACTGAGAACGGTACTTCAACCGTCTCCCAGCCAGCGGCACCGCGACTACCGAGCGCCTGATCACCAGATGTGCACGGGAATATACAGTCGAGCTTCATCGTGATCTTGCTGTCACCGCTGATCACTTTGACATCGAAAACGATACTGCCTTCCGAGTAATCGGAGATATCGACAATGCCGTCTGCCGCGATGAACAGGCCGGCAAAGTTGCCGGTTGCCGCATGAGCGATCTCCAGCACATCGCCACGCTCGGCATCGGCAACGATGCGCCAATCGATGCTCGGGCAGCCCGCGCCACCGTCGTTGCTGCAATCGCTGAACCCAATCGCGGCATCAAAGGCGTTGATGCCGCGGTTCCAGACCGGCCCAACCAGGCCTTCGTCGAACACGACGAGATCTGTCTCGCCCGGGTCGGTGTCGCCCGCTTCGACGATTACGGTCCGGGTAGCGGTCGCCGAGTTGCCTGCACTGTCCGTCGCGCTGTAGACGAGCGTATATACGCCGGCAGCATCGCCCACGGAGCCGGAACTGCTGACCGGGACAGCTCCGTCGATATTGTCCGTCGCCGTAGCTCCGGGATCGACATAGGGTGTTCCCTGCTCGTGATTAACTGTGGCGGAGCCCACCAACGTGATCACGGGAGCGACCGTGTCAGCCGGAGCCGGCCCAGCAGCAGGTGCCCCGCTACCTCCCCCGCCTCCGCCACAGCCCTGAAGGGCCAGAGAAGCGAGAATGAGCAATCCGAGTCTGAAGGGCATTTGGTCCCCTTGATCTAATTAGTATGCGCTGATAGAAGAGGCGTCTCTCGTTGAGCCCTCGACAGTACCAGGAGCTTGTCCGTTGACCGTGGGCGTCAGCTTCAGCTGTCAATGATGACAGCGCATTCAGGCGTCAGTGCCGCATGGCGGGCACACAGCGCGAACGAACTGAGCAGCGTATCGCCGGGGGACCTTCACGAGATGCAGTATTTCAGCTTCCCAAAATGCCCGCCCAAGAAAAAGGCCCCGCCGATTAACCGACGGAGCCTTTTGTTTAGATGCCTGGCAGTGACCTACTCTCACATGGGGAGACCCCACACTACCATCGGCGCTGAGCAGTTTCACTTCCGAGTTCGGAAAGGGATCGGGTGGTTCCCACTCGCTTTGGCCGCCAGGCAAACTGGCTCGCTATACGTGCCCGGCTCGGTGAGCCGGGCACTGCGAATTCGGAAAACTGCATTTGTGTCTGTGTCGCGTTCTTAAGACCGCACACTCAAACTGCTTGAGTGTTATATGGTCAAGCCTCACGGGCAATTAGTACTGGTTAGCTTCATCCATTACTGAACTTCCACACCCAGCCTATCAACGTTGTAGTCTTCAACGGCCCTTCAGGGGGATCAAGTCCCCGGGGAAATCTAATCTTGGGGTGGGCTTCCCGCTTAGATGCTTTCAGCGGTTATCCCTTCCGTACATAGCTACCCGGCAGTGCCACTGGCGTGACAACCGGAACACCAGAGGTACGTCCACTCCGGTCCTCTCGTACTAGGAGCAGCTTCCCTCAAGTCTCAAACGCCCACGGCAGATAGGGACCGAACTGTCTCTCGACGTTCTGAACCCAGCTCTCGTACCGCTTTAATGGGCGAACAGCCCAACCCTTGGGACCGACTTCAGCCCCAGGATGCGATGAGCCGACAT
>CP070833.1:79809-98627 GCA_020341735.1 Gammaproteobacteria bacterium
GTGCCCGTTTTGCATGGCGCAGGTCAAGGAGATTACCGGACGCTATCGGGAGCTGGCGGACCTGGGTGTAGAGCTTGTGCTCATCAGCCCTCAGCCGACCGGGCTCACACAACGCGTCGCTGAGATGTTCGAGGTGCCGTGCCGCTTCTGGGTCGACGAAGGACTGGCCGCATCCCATGCATTGGGTCTCGTTCATCAGTACGGCGTACCGGCAGGCAGCCTCACAAAGACCTTCGGTGAAGACACGGTGCTGCCCACGGTGATCATCGTGAACCCCGAGGGCCGTATCATCTTCACCGACCAGACCGACAATTACCGCGTCCGACCCGACCCGGGGCTGTTCCTGAAGGCGCTGCACACTCACGGCATCTGATCCCGCCACATATGGCCATGGGAGAGACTGCGAATGTTGTAGTATGCGTGGAGCCGCGCCGGCCAGGTGGGTCGACCCGACCTCCCTGCTGATGGTGATCGGACGGGCCTCGTACCTCCGCAGTCGCCGGGCATCGCCCATCCCCCACCAGGAATCCGCTCCATGCCCGACAAGCAATTGAATCCGCTGACCGCAGAGACCCTATGGAAACTCCGCAGACTGGGTCCGTCGGCGCTATCGCCGGACGGTGCCCTGGCAGCTGTCCCGGTGTCCAGCGACGATGCGGACTCGGACGAAACCCGGACGGAAATCTGGCTGGTAGCCACAGACGGCACCGGCAGCCGGCCGTTCACGACCCAGTCGGCAACCGGGGGTCGGCCGGCCTGGAGTCCCGATGGCCGCTTTATTGCTTTTGTCGCAGAGCGCGAAGGCGACGACGCAGAACAGCTTTATGTGGCGCCGGTGGATGGGGGGGAAGCCCGCAGGGTCACTTCGATACCCACGGGCGCCAGCGCGCCGAAGTGGTTCCCTGATTCCCGCCGTATCGCCTTCATCAGTCGCGTCTGGACCGATCTGGATGACTGGGCCGGTCAGAGAAATCGGCTGGAGGAGCGACGCAACAGCCGGGACTCCGCGATGGTCTGGGACAGGCCGATGGTGCGCTGGTGGAGTCATTGGCTGGACGATCGCGACGCCCACCTCTTCGTCACCGACATTGACGGATCCGAGCCCCGCGGCATCACCGTATCCACCGGCCTGAGGCTTTACGAATTCAATTTCGGCGATACGACGCCGGGGCCGGACAGCTACGACATTGCGCCTGAGGGAGAGGAAGTCGCCTTCGCCGCAGACGTGGACGGGTCCTTTGTCGATCCCGACTTCCGGATATTCCTCATGCCGCTTGAGGGCGGTCAGCCTCGGGATATCACCGGACCGGGCAGCGCTGCGGACGAGTCCCCGAGCTACAGCCCGGACGGTCGATGGCTCGTACACACCCGGCAGCTAGTCAAGGGTTTCTACGCGGACAAGCTGCGGCTCATCCGGCACGACCGGGAGTCCGGAACCTCCGTCGAACTCGCCGAGGACTGGGATCGATCCGCGACCGGGCTCGTCTGGAGCGCGGACGGCAGCCGGCTTTATGGATCGATCGACGACGCCGCGCATCAACGCATCTACTCCATCGCCATGAGTGACGGGACAGTCAGCCCGATCACGGGTGACAGGAGTTTCACGTCGCTGGCGACGGCAGGAGATGACCCGGTGTTGATCGGGCTGCGGCAGTCGTTTACGGAACCGCCGACGCTGGTGAGAATCGATCCTGCGAACGGGGCGCAGACGCGACTGACCGATTTCAACGACAAACTGCTCGCGAAAGTGGGTTTCGGCGACTACGAGAGCGTGACGTTCGCCGGCGCCAACGGGGATGAGATCCAGATGTGGATCAACTATCCACCCGGGTTCGACCGCTCTCGCAAGTGGCCCCTCTACCTGATGCTCCATGGAGGGCCGCATAACGGCATCACCGATTCGTTTTCGGCGCGGTGGAATGCCCAGATATTCGCAGGCTGGGGTTATGTGACCGCCTGGCACAATTTCCACGGATCGAGCGGGTTTGGACAGGCGTTCGCCGACTCCATCAATCCTGACGTGGGCGACCTGCCCTACCGGGATACCATCCTTGCGTCGGACTACTTTGCCCGTCAGGAATGGATCGACGAGGCGAGAATGGCGGCAGGGGGCGGCAGCTTCGGCGGCTATCTGGCCGCCATCCTTCTCGGACGCGAGCACCCTTTCCGCACCCTGGTCGCTCATGCCACCGTGTATAACGAATACACCCAGTACGCAGCCGACTATGGCGCCCACAAGCGCCGTTTCGGCGAGCACTGGGAAGACGAGCGGTTCGCCACCTGGTCACCTCACATCCGTGCCGAAAATTTCAATACGCCGACGCTCGTCATTCACGGCGAACAGGATCATCGGGTGCCGGTCAACCATGGCCTCGAGCTGTTCAACACCTTGCAGAACAAGGGCGTCCAAAGTCGCCTGATCTATTTCCCTGACGAGAACCACTGGGTGCTCAAGCCGGGGAACTCGATCTTCTGGTATGCCCAAAAACATGACTGGCTGAACGAGTTCATCGGCCAGGGACCTTCAGACTAACTTTATCGAACCGATTTGGAGAACGTGCAAAATGAGTAAAACGGGTAAGACAGTCGCCGGAATCGTCGTCATCCTGGTGGCCATTCTGGGGTTCGGCATCTACTGGGTTGCCAACAATCTGGATAGCCTGGTGGCCGGCGCCATCGAGAAAGTGGGCAGTGAAGTAACCGGCGTGCCGGTTCGCGTGTCGGGGGTCAGCATCTCGATCAAGGAGGGTACGGGGGAGATCCGCGGCCTTACCATTGGCAATCCGGACGGGTTCAAGAGCGATCATGCGCTCAGGCTGAACTCTATCCGGATGACCCTGGATACCAGCACCATCACCAGCGATCCGGTGAGGATCAAGCAGATCAGCGTCGAGGGCTCTGATCTCGTAGCCGAAGTAACGGTCGGCTCAGGGATCAATCTCGCCAAGATCAGTGACAATCTGAAGTCCGGCGGCGGTGGGAGTGAGCCATCGGCCGGCGAATCCAGCGGGCCGAAGCTCGTCATCGAGCAGTTCGATTTCACCAATGCCGCGATGACCGTCAAGACGCCGGTCAGCCAGGACAAATCCCAGAAGCTGGGCGACGTTCATGTGCGCAACATCGGCGAGGGCAGCGGCGGCGCCACGCCGGCCCAGGTGGGAGTTCAGCTGCTGGGCCCGGTGCTGCAGGAAGCCGTGAAGGCGGCTCGAAAAGAAGCGGGCAACCTGGGTGTCGAGGGCTATAAGGAGGGTGCTATGGACAAGATCAAGGATAAGCTCGGGATCGGAAATTAGCCGCAGGCAGGGGCCGCCGGATCGCCGTCAGGCATCTATCTCCTCCAGATCCGCCAGCTCCCGGCTGAGACGGCGATGATCCGCCAGGGCCTCGAGCGTTCTCCGAGCGACGCTACCGGGTCCGGTCCGGGTACGCTCCCGTGCTTCCAGGTCAGGGAGTTCGCGATTCAGATCAAAGGAGGCTTCCGCCTCCAGCTCCGGATCCGGTAATTTTGTGCAAGTCTTCTTTGCCACAGTCAGGGCCTGAGTAATCGATCTGCCAGAACATGTTGTTGTTTTCGCAGGAGTACCGGGCTCAGATGCGTGATCCCGCGCTGATTTCCCATCTGTGGCGGGAGTTGAGGGATTTTCCTATAGTGCAGGCCAGCCTGAACGACCCATCATTCGGAGACCGAGAGTGCTGAGGGCGAGACAGAAGATCGGCAAGTACCGCATCGAAAAGCGGCTGGCAAACGGCCCGCTGGCTGCGGTGTACCGAGCCTATGACACGGTCCAGGGCATCAAAGTGGCGCTAAAGATTCCTCACCGGCGGATCATGGACGAGTATTTCCTCGGGGACTTTCGCAAGGAAGCCCGGCTTTCGGCCAAGCTGGAGCATCCCAATATCCTGCCTGTCCTGAACGCGGACTTTGTCGGCGGCTATTTCGTGATTTCGATGCCTCTTGGAGACGAAACTCTGGGCGCCCGTCTGACACGGCGGATCTCCACAGCCAAGGCGCTGGACTTCACCACACAGATCCTCGATGCGGTCGCTCACGCTCACAGCAAGCGGATCATCCATTGCGACATCAAACCGGAAAACTTCATTCTGTTCGGCAGCGATCTCATCAGGCTGACTGATTTCGGGTTTGCCAAGCTGGCCAGGGGCCGGCTGGAAGCGTCCGGTTCCGGCACCATCGGCTACGTGGCTCCCGAGCAGGCGATGGGTCGCCCGATGCTGCAGTCGGACGTGTTCTCTATGGGACTCGTGCTGTATCGAATGTTCTCGGGAGCATTGCCCAGGTGGCCCTATGAATGGCCGCCAGCCAACCATCAGCGCCTGCGGCAGAAACTCCGCCCTGTCATGGTGGATCTGATTCGTCGCGCGATCCAAGTCCGCCCCGCACACCGTTTCCGTGATGCCATACATATGAGGAACGCGTTTCAGCGAATCAGGCATCGGGCTCTGCAGCCAAGGCGCCTGGCGGGATGACGATCAGTCTGCCGACCTTTCCCGACGGCCTCGGTCGATGGCAACCGGCGGACACCAGCATCGGGGGCTTGAGACGGGTGGCCGACGGCGCGGCGGCATTCTACTGTTCGCCCTGCCCGGGCGGCAGCGGCAGAAGCGAGGACGCACTCGCCATCATCCCGCTGGCGGGGGACAGCGCGTTGCTCGTGGTGGCGGATGGCATGGGCGGACTGCCGGGCGGACGAGAGGCCGCGGCCATAGCCATCGATACGCTCATCGGCGACCTGACCGAGTCGCCACCGGACCCCTTGGTCAGTCGATCGCGACTGCTGGACGCGATAGAACACGCCAATCAGCGCATCCTCGACATCGGAAACGGGTCTGCCACCACGCTGGCAGTCGCCGAGATCGGTCAGGGAAGCGTTCGAGCCTTCCACGTGGGCGATTCGGAGATTGTGGTCTTCGGCCAGCGTGGGCGGCTGAGGCTGCAGTCCGTGCCGCATTCGCCAGTCGGTTTCGCCTTTCATGCCGGGCTGCTCGACGAAACCCAGGCAATCAGCCACGAGGATCGTCACCTGGTGTCTAATGCACTGGGTACGCGTGACATGAGAATCGAGGTAGGTAGTACCGTGCCGCTGGCGGATCACGATACGGTCGTGGTTTGCAGCGACGGCCTCGCTGACAACCTGACCGTCGGCGAAACCATCGATGGCCTGCGTTGCGGGCCACTTGATAAGGCTTTTTCTGGTCTCGTAGAGCGTGCGATGCAACGCATGACAGAACCCCGGGGCGATGAACCCAGCAAGCCGGATGACATCAGCGTAATCGCGTTTCGCCGCAAACCCGGTGCCTCATTGGAACGCCGGCTGACGGACTGAACCTGCGCGCAGGCGGCAGGCCGGCTCGTCCACCGCCACGGTTGACCGCCCGGCGGGCCATGCGAAAGATAACCGGCCCGCTATTTGTTGTTAATGTGCGCCAGACGAGATCAATAAGAGGCACTCGGATGAATTACCGCAGACTGGGAGACAGCGACCTGACGGTCTCGGAGATCGCGCTCGGGTCCTGGCTGACCTACGGCGGGGGCGTAGAACGGGACGCCGCCCGGGCCTGCTTGCACGCGGCCTTCGACGTCGGCATCAATTTCGTCGACACCGCCAATGTCTATGCCCGTGGCGCTGCGGAGCAAGTGTTGGGGGAGTTGCTGGCAGAGTTCCCGAGGGAATCTTACGTGCTGGCCACCAAGCTTTTCTTCCCGATGACGGCCCATGACAGGGGCCTCTCGAGGGCGCAGATCGAGAAACAGCTCGACGCGTCTCTTGCACGGCTGGGAGTGGATTACGTCGATGTCTACCAGTGTCATCGTTACGACCCGGAAACGCCGCTGGACGAAACCATGGAGGCTTTGACCCGTGCGGTCGAGGCAGGCAAGACACGCTATGTCGGCTTTAGCGAATGGAGCCCCGAACAGATTCAGGCATCCCTCGACATCCCCGGAGTGGTGAAATTCGTTTCCAGCCAGCCCCAGTACTCCATGCTGTGGCGCAAAATCGAGACGGAGGTAATCCCGGTCTGCGACGCCAACGGCATCAGTCAGATCGTCTGGTCACCCCTTGCCCAGGGCGTCCTGACCGGAAAGTACCGTCCCGGAATGCCACCCCCGCGAGATTCCCGGGCAGCCGATGACCGAATGAACGCGTTTATCGGCAATCTGATGTCGGACTCTGTTCTCGGCGCCGTTCAGCGTCTCCAGTCGGTGGCCGACGACGCCGGCCTGACCATGGCACAACTGGCCCTGGCCTGGGTGCTCAGGCAACCGGGTGTCGCATCCGCAATCATCGGTGCGACCCGGCCGCAGCAGGTGCAGGACAATGCCGTGGCCTCCGGCATCAGGCTGGGCAGCGACGCCCTCGACGCTATCGACGAGGTGCTGAAGGGCGTGACTCTGGGCTGACCTCAACCACCCCGGTTGCCCAGGCAAAGGAAACATGGCCATGAGAAACCTGTCCGCAAAGCTGTTGGCAATCTTGCTTGGACTGGCACCGCAGATCCAGGTGCAGGCCGATGCGAGCGAACCCGTGCTCCTGATCCACGGCGGCGCAGGCACGCTGTCCCGTGACGAGATGACCCTCGAACGGGAAACGGAGTTCCGCCGCGGCCTGATGCGTGCGCTCCAGAAGGGATACCGGGTACTCGACGGGGGCGGCACCGCCGTGGACGCGGTGTCTGCGGCGATCGTATCCATGGAGGATGATCCACTCTTCAATGCCGGGCGCGGTGCTGTGTTCACCGGCGGGGGTCGCAACGAGATGGACGCCGCGATCATGGACGGAGAAACCCGGGCGGCCGGCGCCGTCGCGGGGGTCCGTCTGGTCAAGAATCCGATCCTTCTGGCCATGGCGGTCATGCAGGATTCCCCCCACGTGCTGCTGACCGGTAATGGTGCGGAGGAGTTCGCTCTTGCCAGAGGGATCGAACTGCGCCCGCCGGAATACTTTCGGACCGAGGCGCGCTGGAAACAGCTGATGCGGCGGCTTGAATCAACCGCGGAGAGAGCACCGACACCGGATCGGGTGGGGACAGTCGGAGCGGTAGCGCTCGACCGGCACGGCCGGCTGGCCGCCGGCACGTCGACCGGAGGGATGACAGGCAAGCGCTGGGGGCGGGTCGGAGACTCTCCGATCATTGGCGCAGGCACGTATGCCGCCAACCCGGAGTGCGCTGTCTCGGCCACTGGCCACGGCGAATACTTCATTCGCGCGGTGGTCGCTTACGATATCTGTGCGCGAGTCCGGTATCAGGGGCTGGAACCGGAACAGGCCGCGCGTCAGGTGATCCTGGACGACCTCGTAAAGATGGGTGGCGACGGCGGCGTCATCGTGCTCGGTGGCGATGGCGAATTCAGCACGATATTCAACACGAACGGGATGTATCGCGGCGTCATCGACGGGCCGAACCGCGCCAGGGTCGCCATCTATCTGGATGAGACTCTTTAGGGCGGGCGCTAGTCAACCGACCACCGCGCGGTCTGCTACCCAACCGAGATAAGTGGCGTAACAAAGCAGCAGCAGGCCGCCCTCGCGTCGCCCGAGCCGGAACCCGGAGTACATGAATGGCAGCACCAGGCCCGTGAGCCCTGCCATCACGTATAGATCGCCCATCTGCACATCGCCTCGCTGCAGCGGCACGATCGCCGCAGTGAGCCCAAGGATGCAGAGCAGGTTGAAGAAGTTGGATCCGATGATATTCCCGGCGCAGATATCCGAGGATCCGCGTGTACTCGCGACAATCGCTGTCGCCAGTTCCGGCAGACTGGTGCCGATGGCCGCGACGGTAAGTCCGACTACCGCGGTGCTGATGCCGGTAGCCTCCGCGATGTTGACCACCCCCTCGACGAATGCCGCACCGCCAGCCGCCAGGGCGGCAACACCAGCCGCGATCATGATCCAGGTGCGCGCCGGACTGGTGACTCGCTCCTTTACCTCGTGGGTGAATTGCTCCTGAACCGACAGCCTCTCGGTTCTTGCGTTGCGGACATTCTGTACGATGAACAGGGCGAGCCCCGAGAGGAGAATAAAGCCCTCTGTGCGAACAACGAACCCGTCCTGGAGACACCAGACGACAAACAGCGTGGCCAGCAACAGCCACGGCATGTCGTTCCGGATCATCCTTGCCTGGACATGTATCGGCTTTATCAGCGCCGCCAGCCCGAGGACCAGGCCGAGGTTTGCGATGTTGGAGCCGACGACGTTGCCTAACGCCACATCATCGACGCCGGCGAAGGCGGAATCGAGCGTTACTGCCAGTTCCGGCGTGCTCGTGGCGAAGGCCACCACGGTCATGCCGACGATGAGCGGCGATAGCCCAAGTCGCAGGGCCGCTGTACTGGCGCCCCTTACCAGCCATTCACCTCCCAGATAGAGCAACACGAGACCACCCAGGAGCATCGCGACATCGCTCAGCACGGTGACCACCCCCCTGTGGGCCAGTCATCGACATGGCGGCTGGTGTCTCTTGTGTCAGGCAAGGCGCCCCCCAGTCGGCATCACAGAATCGGATTTTAGCCTTCCGACTTGCCCGACTCACGCAGTTCGCTTCTTGCCCGTCATCCCCGTGGCCAGTACTGTCGGCGGAAAACTTGTTGGACAAGCAGCGTGACGAGACGAATCTGCATGTGGTCGGGGCCGAGGAATGTGTCCACGGCTTTGATGTACAGCTTCGCACAGAGGCGGGATACACGCGTGGTCGATGAGCCGCTGTATGCGCACTACCTCAGGGTCAGCGGCGCGAACCATCCCGGCCGGGAAGACATCCTAAACGCCATGCCCGCGGACGGTCACGATGTGATGGCCCAGCTGGCCTCCGCGGACTGCGAGGCAGACGTTCTATTTGCAAAACAAATGGCCCATCACTTCGTGGACCTGGACATGAGCCTGCTCGAGCCGTTCGAGCACTTTCTCCTCCTGCGGGAACCCAGGGAGATGTTGCCCTCACTTCTGGAGGTGCTCGGCGACGCAACGCTTCGAGATACCGGCCTGCCGGATCAGGTGAGCCTGGCCGACGGCCTGGACTCAATTGGAAAACCTCCTTTCTGCCTTGAATCGAAAGCCCTGCTGCTTGACCCGGAGCGAGCCCTGCGGGCCGTATGTGCACGGCTTGATCTCGACTTCGACCCCGTCATGCTGGCCTGGCCCCCTGGCCCGAGACCCGAGGATGGAGTCTGGGCCAGATGGTGGTACGCCAATGTCCACAAGTCGGACGGATTCCAGCCGTGGCGGCCTTCCAGCAGGACTCTACCGGAAGAGCATCAGGCGCTGCTCGAGCAGTGCCTGGCTCTCTATCAAAGACTTCAACGTTTCTCGATTTCCGTGTGAGACCAGTGATGACAAAATCTTCCTCCGACCCCCGCAACGCTGACATCCTCGTTCACGTAGGTGGCGCCCTCGTCCCGCGCGACGAGGCGCGGGTCTCGGTATTCGACAGCTCGGTACAGGGCGGCGACGCAGTCTGGGAGGGGCTGCGGGTTTATGCCGGCAACATCGCGGAACTCGACGCCCACCTGGACAGGCTGCGAGCCTCGGCTCATGCGCTGGCATTCGAACGTATCCCCGACCGGAAAGACATCCGCCAGGCAATCTTCGATACGCTGGAGGCCAACGGAATGCGTGACGGGGTACACATCAGGCTGACGCTGACTCGCGGAGAAAAGACGACCTCCGGCATGAACCCGAGATTCAACCGTTCCGGCCCGTGTCTCATCGTACTGGCGGAGTGGAAGCCTCCGGTGTACGGCGACACCGGTGTCCGGCTCGTCACCTCTTCAATAAGGCGCAACAACCCGCAGTGCCTCGACTCGAAGATCCACCACAACAACCTGCTCAACAACATCCTTGCATGCATCGAGGCCAACGTGGCCGGCGTTGACAGCGCCCTGATGCTGGATCTCAACGGATTCGTTTCCGAGACCAATGACACCAACGTGTTCATGGTCGTCGGCGATCAGGTGCTCACGCCGAATGCATACAGCTGCCTGCCCGGGATAACCCGCGCTCTGATCATCCGGCTTTGCCAGCGCCATGGGATTCCCTGTCTGGAAAGAAACCTGTCATTGACCGAGATGTATACGGCGGATGAAGTCTTCACTACAGGCACGATGGGTGAGCTGACTCCGGTCCTGGAAATCGACGGTCGCCAGGTCGGCACCGGAGAACCGGGACCGATGACCCGACGTCTCGGAGAACTGCATGCCGACTGGGTCCGCGGGCATGGAGAGCCACTGCCGTTCTGAGTTCGGGCTTCAGCCGGGCTGGAAGACTCCGGTCTGGATATGAGCCTCCGACGCATCCGCGACCTGAATCCGATTCCTGCCTTCGTTCTTGGCCTGATACATGGCCTGGTCGGAGAGCTGCAGTACGCCTTCCGGGCTCCGGGCCGTCTCGCCCGGGCTGGCCACGGAAACCCCGATGCTGACGGTCAGATACCGGGACGTGCCAGACCCGCGATGGGGTATGTTCAGCTCGGCCACGTGGCGTCTGATGTCCTCGGCCAGGCGAGCGGAGGCCTCCAGGCCGACGTCAAAGAACACGAGAATGAACTCTTCTCCGCCAAAACGGCCGGCGAAATCCAATGGCCGGCGCGTAGCCATCGCCAGACGCGAGGCGACGCGTCTCAGGCACTCGTCTCCTGCCTGGTGGCCATGCTGGTCATTGTAGGCCTTGAAATGGTCCAGATCCGCGAGCATGACGGCCAGCGACTTTCGCTGGCGCTTGGCTACATCCCACGCATGAGCGAAATACTTGTCGAATGCGCGACGATTGTACAACCCGGTCAGACCGTCTCGCTCCACCAGCTCGGAGAGTAGCTGGCTCTCGAGGTAACCGGCCCGGAGCGCATGCTCGAGCGCATAACTGCCCAGACCGCACGCAAAATTTGCCACCAGCAGCAGCGCCAGATTGTAGGCAACGAATTCCGTTGGAACCCCGACGAAACTAGCGCCAATGCCATAGAACACGGTGACCACGAGCACAATGATCATCGCGGTTCGCATGAACAAACCCAGCGCAAAGTAGATGAATGCAACGATCACCAGCAGTCCGGAAAACCCGGCCTGCAGATACTGCTCCGATGCGGTCAGATTCAATACGGCGTAACCCAAGCCGGAAGCGATCGCGGTCATCAGTAGCAGGGACCGGAACGCGACCTGCTGGCGGGGCAGGTAACTGACGACAATCGTGACGACAAATACCGGCGCGAGGAGACCGAACCGAATGAGATTGGCAAACCAGTCGTTCGTGGAGCGACCTGACACTAGGCCGAGCACGAAGAACGCCAGCATGAGTGTCAGGCCGACAAACAACGCCGCCCGGACATAGGGAAGAAGACGTTCGGAGTGAGCGCTACGAAAACCGGGCTCGAGCTCGGATGTGAACTTCAGCCAGGGGAAACCTTCGTCGAGTTGTCGCGCAAAGACCGAATCGAAGCCGTACTTTTTAGCCGTGGACCCTGACATGCTCTCCTCACCAAAAGCCAGTCGGCTGTTACCAAACCAAGCTTAACTTCTACGAGCATTGCTTGCATTCCCGACCCTCGTGGGCGCCTCTGTAAAGACCAGGCTAGTTGGCGTACGGATCGCCCGTATTGCCCCTCGCGCGCATGATTGCGTCCTGTGCATCCTGCCGTTCCTGCTCCATCTCAGCCCGAGTCTTGCAGACCGTCTGCTTGAAGTGGGAACCGGTCACCTGAACCCTGCGACAGACAATCTCGTCACGATCCTGGCTCATCGACTCGTTGTAGGCCGCGACCTTCTCCTCCTCGGTCATGGCGTCTTTCTCTTCCTGGGTGTATGCCGGCGCCACTTGGAGATCCTTGGTAGCTGACGAAGTCGGCAGGCTGCTGCACGCGGCCAGGGCCAACGTCAGCGCAATCATTGTCGACAGTCCTGGTGTATCTCTCATCTCTGCCTTCCCTCTGGTTTGTATTGTTTTGCTTGCCGGAAAAACTGCGAGCCTCATTGCCAGTGGCAGACTGCCGTTGACTTTCTGTTGGTCAGGCTTGCCTGTCCCCAGGCTCATCGGAGCTTCTATGCCCCCGACACGGAGGTGTTCCGGTCGTTGTCTGGCATGCCTGGTTGGCGAAGCAGTCAGATGGCGCTGAAGTTTAGTATAACCGCGGGCAGTTTCTGTCATAGAGATGGCTTCTGTACCCGACCGGGGGATTCCCCCACGCACCAGACAGCCCTGGAGGGGGTGACTTCGGCGCCGCCTCAGCCAGCGTAGTAGCGTCGCAGAAATTCTTCGAAGGCCATCGAGTCAGTGGCCTCCATGTCTTTCTGCCGCTGTATGGACGACGCGACTTCATCCTCGAAGAGCCGCAATCGGGATGGCTCTATGGGAGGAAGAGCGCGGAAATAGTCCCGGTACCTCTCCGAGAGGTCCATGGCGAATTCGAAGAAAGAGGACTCCCGCTGGGCCATCGTCTCCAGGATCTGCGCAGAGGGAGTACGGCCCGGATCATCCACTTTGGCCAACTGCAGGTCGAGGCTCGCCTGGTAACACGGCTCGGACTGTCCAGAATCCAGTAGTTCGCAGACCGGGCGCATGCTTTCAATGATTTCGATGCTCCAGGCCTGCAGGCTGCGCCGCTTGCCGTCTATCGTCAACTCGATACCCGGCTCACGGCCACGGACCGCGGCACGCAGATGGTTGCCGTCATACTCCCGCGCTTCGGCGTCCGACAATTTGGGGCTGTCGCTGAGCATGCAGAGGATCAGGAACGCTTCTAGGAAGCGCATCTCGTTCTGACTTACACCGGCCGGATCAAGAGGGCTCACATCGAGCGAGCGAATCTCCACATATTCGACACCCCTGCGTTTCAGCGCAGAGATCGGCCGCTCGCCGGATCGGGTGATCTGCTTGGGCCGGATAAAACCGTAATACTCGTTCTCGATCTGCAACACGCTCGTATTGAGCTGACGCCACTCTCCATCCGACCGTGTGCCGATCGCCTCGTAGGCTTCCAGAGGTGTCCGCGTAGCCGAGTCTAGGGCTGCGACATAGTCGGCAAGTTGGTTCATGCCTGGATTGACGCCGGCCTGATTGGCGTTGCGATATCCCACGTCGCTCATGCGCAAGGTGGTCGCATGAGGCCCGTATACTGTCCATGGATCCCATTCGGGAAGTTCGGTCCGGTTGCCGCACAGGAATGACTTGCAAACCGCCGGCGAAGCGCCGAAAAGGTACAGCACGATCCAGCCGAGCCTGCGGTAGTTCCGCAACAGGTCGAAGTAGGCTGCATTACGGAAAGTGACCGCGGTCTCCGTGGAGCCCTCGCAAGACTGGTAGATCTGCCAGAATGACTCGGGCAACGAGTAGTTGAAGTGAACCCCCGATATCGCCTGCATAACCCGCCCGTAACGATGACTCAGCCCGAGGCGGTAGACATGCTTCATCCGGCCTGAGTTCGATGAGCCGAACTCGGCGATCGGAACGCTTGCGTCGCTCTCGACGATACAAGGCATGCTTGTCGCCCAGAGCATCTCGTCGCCGATGCGCTCGTAGACGAATTGGTGCAAATCACAGAGAAAACTCAGTGTCTCCCAGCTGGTGGCGTGAGGCGGCGTCACCAGCTCGAGCAAAGCCTCGGAGAAATCGGTCGTGACCCAGGGGTGTGTCAACGCCGATCCCAGGCCTGCGGGATGCGGGCGCGTCGATATGCGGCCCTCCGGGCTGACCCGCAGGGATTCTTTCTCCATGCCCTTCTTGCCGCCCTGGAGAACGGCATCACCCGCCGTTCCCGTGAGTCGGTCCAGCCGTTGATGAAGGAGACTGAACATGCCGCTATTCGTGTGTTGTTATGTTCCGCTGCGGGTTGCTTTTACCGCGAGTCGGTTCCTTACGGTCCCGGTCACCGCGTCCGCGGATTATACGCGTCCGGGCGGCTGGCAATCGCGACAATAGTAGACCCGCCGTCCGCCCATGTTGTCGCGGCAGACCGGGGTTCCGCATACCAGGCACGGCAGCCCTCTTCTGGAGAAAACGGCGAAGCGCGCCGCACCACGGGCCTTTCCCGAGTTTCGGAGGCGGCGATAGACGCTTGGCGAGTTAGTTACGCCGCCGGTCCGGTATGAACGTCGGGTCAGCGTGAGGATTGCCCGGGCCAGCCGCGCCAGCGCCTGTGGGTCACAGTCCCTCGGTCGGACTTTTGGATGGATACCGGCTGCGAAAAGTATCTCGCTGCGAAGGTAATTGCCAAGACCTGCCATGAAGCCCTGATCCAGCAGCAGGCTGGCGAGCTGCCGCCCCCGAAAGGGTGCCGCATCAAGGCGGGCAATCACCGCTCCTCGGTCCACGTCCCGATCGAGCGGATCCGGTCCAAGGCCGCGGAGACGGGCATGGTTCGGCAGGTCCGCCGCGGTAACCACGTCGATGTCCGAGGCGCTGTAGAGCAAAGCGGAGTGCCGATCGGTATGCAGGGCAAGCCTCAGCTGCCGGCCTGTATCCGGATATTGATCGAGGGGTCTCACGCACCAACGGCCGTACAGCTGATTGTGACTGTAAATGCATGTGCCGTCGTCGAATCTGCACAACATGTGCTTGCCGAGAGTGTCGACAGACTGCAGCTGAAGGCCCTCAAGGCGGGTCTCCCATTTTTTTAGTGTCGGGAACGCGAAGTACAGCCGCTCGATGCGGCGACCGGCAAGCACGCGCGACAGACGATCAGCGGCACGGCGGATTTCGGGCCCCTCAGGCATGCCGTGGAGTGATCAAAAACGGATTCGCCCGGTCAGGATATCCCGGAACATAACGAAGTCACCAATCAGACTGTAGAGCGGATGCTTGAAGGTGGCCGGTTTGTTCTTCTCGAAGAAGTAGTGGCCGGCCCATGCAAAGCCGTAGCCGAGCACAGGCAAAGTCCACAACAGTCCGTAACGACCGGTCGCCAATACGAATCCCAGGGTAATGATCACCAGGCCCGTGCCGACGAAATGAAGCCGGCGGCAGCTCCGGTCGCTGTGCTCACCCAGATAGTATGGGTAGAAATCCTGGAAATTTTTGAATTCGTCGCTCATCGTCGGCTTCCTCGCTCGGGCGACCAGGATTATTTGGAAAGCTCAATGTATCACCTCTTCGAGGCTGGCTGTGCCGAGCCGGGAAGTGTGACAAACGCCTCGGATTGACGGACACTTCGTCGCTAACGTGGGTCTGGATGTTTTCCGACTGGAGCTTCGGTCGGCTAAACCTTGACCGGTATGATTTGAGCATGCAGGACGCCCCAATCTCAGCCTCTTCGGAAGACATAGTGCTTCCGGCAATGGATCAGGCTCAAGACGAGCTGGCGCCGGTCGAGCCTTTTGCACCGCTAACAGCAGCGGAGGGCGACGCCACTCAGATCATCTCGAGCCTTCCCCAGTCGGCGGAATCAAACACAGGCGGACCCGGCATGGACGCCCTTGGGCTCGTGATCCTTGTTCTGCTGGTGGGCTCCGCCATGCTGCTCTTCCAGGTGATGCGATTGCGGGATCAGCTTCGGGTGTCGCGTCAACTCAAGGGGGCGGCGGAATCTGAAGCCGGACAGTTGCGGGTGCTGATCGCCCAGTCGGAGAAAGCTGCCGAAAGGCGGGCGCGGCATCGCGTCACTACCCTCATGCAGCGCAGTCAACAGGCGGAACGGGAACGTGACGCACTCGAGCAGAGCAATACGAAACTCCGCCGACTCGTCCAGGTTGACGAACTGACAGGCGTCGCCAACGTCCGCGAGTTGGGTCACGCTCTGGACACCGAGCTACGCCGTGCCCAGCGAGCCACGCGGCCAGTTTCGCTAATCATCTGCGACCTGGACGACTTTAAACGATTCAATCGCCAGTACGGCCATGACCGGGGTGACGACCTGCTCAAACGCACCGCCCACCTGGCCCAGTCTGTCTTCCGGCGCGGTGGTGACCTCATCGGGCGAATCGCAGGAGATCGCTTCGCCATTGTCACGCCGGATACCGACTACAGGTCAGCACTACGCCAGGCGGACGTCATGAGACAGCGGATCTGGGAATCCGCCATCCCGTTCGAGGATGCCGGCGAAGACAGCCGCGTCACGGTGAGCCTCGGGGTCACGAGCCTCCTCCCGGACAAGCCGGTCAAGCCTTATCAGGTGTTCGAGAGAGCGATCCTTGCGCTGCAGCTCGCCAAGCAGCGCGGTGGCAACCTGGTGCGTGGAGATCGGCCGCATCGCACGGCCTCCGTCCCTGCCACAGAACAACCGAGCCAGCCCGCTACCGGGGGCGCCATCATCGGCCGCTTCAAGGGGCGGCCGACCGGTGCCGGCGGAAGCGGCTGACAAGGCGGAGGACCGAATGGGCAACAGCCGCGCCATACTCATCGTCGACGAGAATCGGGATCAGGCTGAACAACTTGCGACACTGATCGAACGGATTGGCTTCGAGACCCTCATCGCCACCAGCCGTGATGAGGCGTTGCCGCTTCTGGAGCGCGATCCTCGAGCCATCCTCCTGGACCTTATGTTGACCAAGGAAGACGGAATCCGGCTCATCCGTGACCTGGGTGAGGCATCCTGCGATGCATTGGTCATAGTGACCGGCGACGTGGACCGACGGATACTCAGCGCCGCGGAGCGACTCGCCCGGGCGCGAAGCCTGCGGGTAGCTGGCGCGCTGCCCAAGCCGATCGACGAATCAGCCCTGCGAAGATTCCTCGATACGGGTGTCGACAGGACCCGGATCGGCAGCCGGGGCATCAACGTCCAGGTGGCACAGACCGAGCTCCTGCAATGTCTCGAGGACGGCTGCGTGGAGGTCAAGTATCAGCCGAAAATCGAGGTCCGCACGCTGGAGTTCGTTGCGGTCGAGGCGCTGGTGCGGCTCAATCATCCGTCCCGCGGACAGCTGTCGCCGGCTGCGTTCCTTGCCATGACGGAGGAGTCCGGCCTCATCGGCAGGCTAACCCGATCCGTATTCCTGAAAGCGCTGGAGCAGGCCGCTGCATGGATGGAGGAACACCTCCAATTGCAGATCGCGGTCAACGTATCACCCCTGCTGCTGACCAATCTGGACCTGCCGGAGACGTTCGCGGACCTGGCCGATCGGCACAAGATCGATCGCGAGAATGTCGTACTGGAGATCACGGAGTCATGGGTCAACGAGGAGCCGGTCTCGGCACTGGATATCCTCACGCGGCTACGCATGAAAGGATTCAATCTGTCGATCGACGACTTTGGGACCGGCTATTCGACCATGCTCCAGCTCAATGAGATCCCGTACAGTGAGATGAAGCTCGATCAAAGCTTCACCCGAAACGCGACCCGGGACCGCGAGGCCCGTGCCATCGTCGAGTCCAGCATCGAGCTGGGACACAAGCTTGGACTGAAGGTGGTCGCCGAGGGGATTGAGAAACAGGAAGACTGGGACCTGATTTCAGATATGGGCTGTGACGAAGGCCAGGGTTTCTTCATCGCCAGACCCATGGCGGGCGACCAGGTGCCGGCGTGGGTGAGGCACTGGAACAGCTGCCTGGGCCGTACTTGATCAGCTTTGGAGGCGGATAGCGGGCCGGGCCGACAAGAGACCGGGCCAGGTACTGACGGAACCTGAGGGCCCTGCAGATGTTTCGGTAGCCGATGGGCCGGCTCTCGAATCCCGTGAAAACCTTTTCGGCTGCGCAATAAAAAAGGCGCCGTATTTACGATCCGCCTTGCGTTGGATCACGGCGCCTGGGGGGGGAGTCGAATTCGTCGGTTATCTGTCAGAAACCTCTTCTTTCCGCGATGAGCTCACGATTTCGTCGTTTCCGCTGCCATCTCGTAACCGATAACCTCGCGGGTATCCGGGTCGCGAATCGCGACGGCCTGGCGAAAGCGGGCGATCTCCTCGCTGCGGTAGATGCTGGTGTCCTGGACATCTCGAAGCATGACTTCTCCGTCATCGTTTCGGACTAGCGCCTGAACGCCATCGCGAGAGTCGCTCTCGCGCTTCTCGTCTGGCATCAGTACTGCAATCACTTCTTCAGTCATCATCGAAGTCTCCATTTCCTGCGTTGACATGCTGCAACCACCGTGCCAACCAGTCTAATTGCATTGTTATCAAAAGGTTGTGCTGTTTTACCAGATCAGGCAACGGTGACCATATTTGTCACTTTGTGACTACCAGAGCCGAAATCCGGCCCCTCGTGGCTAGAATCCCGGCGGAGACATCCGGGAGTTTGGTTGATGGGCAATCCGGTCTGTGACAACTGCGGCACGCTCGTCGACACTCCCTACTGCGGCATCTGTGGACGGCGCAACCGCGGCACGCTGACCCTAGCCGGATCCGCGGATCCGGTTGCGCCTTGCGGATCATTACGTGTTCCGCCTGTCGGCCTTGGGCCAGAGTCATCTTGCCTCGGCGGTCTTTGTGGCTTTCGGCCTGCCTAACCCGACCGCCGGGCTTGTCGGCATACTCGTGGGACAGTTCGCCGACAGCCTATGGGCGATGACGGGCTTCTGCCAGACCACTCGCCCGCCAGTGTCTCTCTTCTTGTTGATCGCGTCGGCCTAGTTTCTCATCGTCAACCCGATTCGCCAGTCCGGATTATTGGAACCCGTCGAGTCGCTTGTTGCCTGATAGCACAGGAGGCCGTCGCAAAGTATATTTGATCCACAACCAGCGACCCGAGAACCATGTTGCCGAATAGAATCACCACGCTGATCGTCACTGCACTGCTTGTCATCGGCTGCACCAGCTCCCCCACAGGGCGACCGCAGCTGGCCTTCAAGTCCGAGCGCGAGATGCGCCAGATGGGAGAGCAGGCGTTCACTCAGATAAAGGCGCAGACGCCGCTGTCCCGGGACGGGCAGGCCATCCGGATCAT
>CP070833.1:98727-101714 GCA_020341735.1 Gammaproteobacteria bacterium
CAGCGTAGCGCGCTGGCTACTTTCCGGGGTCTCGCCAGCTCTCGCCAAGCACGAAGTCTGCTATCTCGGCAAGTTCATTGACGAACGCCCGAGTATCCGCGTCCAGCGGACAGCGATTCAACTGTTCGAGCGGGACGATCGCCGCGAACTCGCAATTGCTTTGCTTTTCCCCCATGAAGGCCACCGGGGTCAGTTCGAGACCCGTGATCAGTGTCTTGGTATCACCGTTCACGCGCCCTTTGGCGATGCGCAGGTTGGCGACGAGGCTCAGCACCGTGGCCGGGGCGCAGTAGGCCGGGGTGAGGTTGCCCAGGCTATAGAGAATCGGCACGGCCTGCCCGGGATTTCGCTCCGGGCGGTAGATCTCGGTGAACTGGATCACGTGCGGGTGATGTCCGATGATCGCGTCCGCACCCGCTTCGGCAAAGCGGCGCGCCCAGGCGAGTTGGTCGGGGTGGGGGTAGAACTCGTGTTCGAGGCCCCAGTGGAGCGCCAGGATCACCAGGTCGCATCCCTCCGCTCGTGCCTGTCTGATCTGCTCCTCTATGCGCGAGGTATCGGGTTCCTGTTCGATGTGAAATGGCGTGACGTCGCATATCCAGCTTTTGTGCTCCGGCGCTGGCTTGAAATTCACGCTCCAGGTATGCGCTACCCAGCCGATCTTGAGGTCCCCCACCTGTACCGATGTTACCGACCTCGAATCGGCTTCCGACACGTAAGCTCCCACGAAAGCGATCTGGTCGCGCGCCAGTTGATCGATGGTCGTCGAGATGCCCTCTTCGCCGCAATCGAGAATGTGGTTGTTGGCGAGTTGCACGATGTCGAATTTGGATCCCTTGTGCTTGACCAGCGCTTCGTACTGACCCGGGGTGATGTTGATGTAGGGTGTGTCTCCTTTTTCGGCAACGGCCATCTCCTTGACCTCGCCCGAGGTGAGCGTGGACTCCAAATTGGCGAAGGCGAGGTCTGCGCCGAAAATCAAATCCTCCACGGCACCGTACAAGTGATCTTTTGACTCCTCCAGGTGTTTTGCGAACATCAAGTCACCTGCGGCGCTCAAGTGGTACTCCGTTTTGGCCTCAAAGCCCCGCGGTGCCAGGTCGAATCGGGTGCCTTTCCACGGCGCCAGACGTTCCTCGATGCCGGATCCCGCCATCGCTTTTCTGAGCGGAGCCCGCGTCTTGTGCAGCCAATAGGCAATGAACTCGGTATCGTTCGGGTCGAAGTCGATCGTCTCGGGCGCGACCCAGCGTCCTTCAGCCAACCGCTCCGCCGTAATCCGTGCAATTGCCTCCTTGACCTCTTCGGAAAGGTTCTCAATCAACCCGTCCAGGTTGCGCGGAAGGTCGATGGGTACGTACTTATTCTTAGTCATGGATTCCTCTGTATGCGCCCATGCCCCCGGAATGGGTTCCGGCGCAGATACGGTCAGGCCGCCGACAAGCCGCTGACGGCCTGGCGGGCGGTATTGATTCCCTGGTCCAGAATGGCGCTTTTCCAATCGGCACGATCGACGTAAAAAGCCGAAAGCAGCAACCTCTTGATGTTCTCGCGCGTCTCAGCGTCCACGGCCGGTGTCCGGTACAGCCATTGGTCCGCGCGTAATGCCGAGAGCACCACGTCGGGGGGAACCGTGCCGAATTCGAGAGCGATGTCGGTAACTTTCGCCTGTGGGCACTCCTGGGGGAGCAGGCAAGCCAACGGACCAGCGATCCGGCTCGAAACTGAGTCGCCCTCGGTCAGCGAGGTCACTTCACCCCACCACCGCCTGGCCCGCGCCGACTTTTCCGCGCTGTCGTCGAGCATCAGGATTTTCTCGCCATGGCCTTCCGGTCCCAGGCCGGTGTGAAAATCGATGAGTGCCAAGCGTTTGCAGTGGCCGCCGAAATCGCGCAGCACGCGCCGGAAGGTCAGATTGCTCCAGGTCGGTTCCGAGCCGCCGTAGAAGAGCCCGTCGGGGTGCCGGTACTGGCCGTGCTGAACCGCGTCCTTGAGTGCATCGAAGCCGTTCTCGCCGATCCACGCTGCCAGGCGTTCGTCCGCCTCCGGGTCCGGCCAGTTCTCCGGGACCAGAACGTCGGCCAGAGCATCGTATTCGGGATTATCCGGAACACCTTCGGGATTGTCGAAATCGATGCAGTTTCGATTCAGGTCGACGTTTTCATGGGTCCAGCGCCTCAGCCAGGAGAAACCCCAGGGATTCACGCCGTGCACGTAGAGTACGGCAACCTCCGCCGCTGCGGCCTGGGAGTGGAAATCCTCATCGTCGATCAGCGCGAGCTGGAGACCTGAGCCGCAGAAACCCTCGAGGCCATGTGTCGCACTGGCCAGAAGCAACAGTCTTGCGCTGTCTGCCGGGCCGAACAGAGCGGCGTCCATCGCCAGTTCTTCCCCATCACGCCCGGGTAGGGGGTGCGCATAGCTCCGCAAGCTCAGTTCTCCGGACGAAGCGGCTTGAAGGAATTTCTCTCGCGCCTCCCGGTAACTGTTTGAAAAATAGTGCGTGCGGTCCATGACGGTCTCTATTGATAAATTATATTCCATTATAATTTGTTTTTCTCGGCTCATCAATGACTGCGACAGAATCAAAAATAATAAATTCAATCAGATATGCCGACTAATTCTGGTACTTATGCTTCCGATGTTCTTATATGTCGATATGCTAAGCTCAGAATTTTTTTAGCAGAGCACAGCTCCCTGACATAGCGAGGGCGTAGGACTGTAGCCAATCGAGTTTCCGCATGCTATGCCACGCATGGAGTCTGCAACGGGCCGTCACGCTGGCGGCCGCATTCTTCATCCCACAATTCCGTTCCTGGCCGATAGCGGCTATTAGCGCGATCCAAAACCAGCCTCGATCTTGTTCCGCTTTGTGGTCAAAAACGGACCCCGGTTTTTGCGAAAAGAGACGGAAGTAAAAAAACGCGAAATTTGGGTGAAATTTGGGCGATCTAAGTCCGGTTTCGGGTAGCTATTCTGACCGTAAC
>CP070833.1:101814-107599 GCA_020341735.1 Gammaproteobacteria bacterium
AGCGAACCCTCCGAGGACCAGGTGCCAGTACCAGGTCATCGCGAACATCGGGTTGGTGTCGCTGCCGATGAGGTTGAACAGCCCGGAGAGAAGAAACATACCGAGGAAAACACCGAACATGATTCGCCATGACGCCACGCGCGTGTAAATCAGGAACACGGCGCCTAGTAGACACATCAGCGTAGATTCCGCTCCGATGGTGCCCTGGATCGTCCCGAGGAAAGCGTCCATCCAGTTGGTGCCGCTAGCCATCATGGCCTGGGTGCCGCCTTCCGCAGCCTCAGCCAGCGGCGTCGCTCCGGTGAACCCGTCAACGGCCGTCCAGACCGAATTGCCTGAATTCTGCGCCGGGTAGGCAAAGAACAGGAAGGCCCGACCAACGAGCGCCGGGTTCAGGAAATTCTTGCCGGTGCCACCGAATACTTCTTTACCGATAACGACCGCAAAACTGATCCCCAGTGCGACCTGCCACAGCGGGATCGTCGGTGGCAGAATAAGCGCGTATAGCAGCGATGTGACGAAGAAGCCCTCATTAACCTCATGGTTGCGGACGATCGCAAACAGCACTTCCCAGAAACCACCGGCCGCCATCGTCACCACATAGACGGGCAGGAAATAGAGGAACCCATGCCAGAAACAGGCGCCGATACTGCCGGGGTCATAGCCGATACCCAAAACCTCGAGTACGTCTCCCCGCCAGCCGTCGATACCGGCTACCCCCATCTCGAGCATCGCCGTGTTCGCCTGCAGACCGATGTTGTACATACCGACGATCGCAACAGGCAGTGCAGCGAGGAATACGTAAATCATCACCCGCTTGAGATCGATCCCGTCTCTCACATGAGGTGCGCCGCGCGTAACGTCCGCCGGAGAATAGAAGATCGTGTCGACCATCTCGTAGATGGCCTCGAACTTGTGTAACCGACCCCCTTTTGAGAATACGGGCTCGATACTGTCCAGCAGTTTTCTCAGCTGCGACATCAGCCTTCCTTCTCTATCTGTTCGAGGTTCTCACGGAGGATCGGGCCGAAGTCGTACTTGCCCGGGCAAACATACGTGCAGAGAGCGAGATCCTCTTCGTCAAGCTCTAGGCAACCGAGTTTCTGGGCCATATCCGTGTCGCGGACCAGGATGGCGCGCAACAACTGGGTGGCGAGAATGTCCAGAGGCATGACGCGTTCGTAAGAACCGATGGGCACCATCGCCCGAGGGCTGCCGTTCTGTGAGGTATTGATGTCGTACTCCCGCGGCCGGAAGAGGCTGGAGATAAACACCTTGGTCACGGAATACTTCTTGTGTCCGGGTCGGATCCAGCCCAGAAACTCTCGCTCGGTAGGCTCGTAAAGGGCGGAGACCTGGCTATGGTATCTGCCCAGGTAAGCGGCCCAGCCGGCAGCCCGGAATCCGGATAGCACCGGGCCCGACAGCACCCTTATCTTGCCGGATTTCAGATTCGGCTCGATGATCGGCGCAACAGCGGCCCCCACGCGAGTCCTCACCAGTTGCGGCCGAACCACAGGCGGTCCCCCGACAGCCACAATCCGCTCCGGGTTAAGACGGCCGGTTGTGAAAAGCCTGCCGATGGCGATGACGTCCTGAACTCCTACATGCCAGACGGTCCTACTGGCGCTTACCGGATGCAGGAAATGGATATGGGTACCGGGCAGACCAGCCGGATGCGGACCTTCGAATTCCTGTACCTGCAACCTTTCGATCTCCGGAACAGGAATTTTCGATTCCGGGGCCTTGCACACGTACAGGGGTCCTTCGGTCAATTCCGCGACGATCGTGAGGCCGTTGACGAAGTCGTCCTGTGCCTGCGCAATAATCACTTGCGGATCCGCCGCCAGCGGATTCGTATCCATCGCGGTCACGAAGATGGCTGCAGGATCCGAGTCCGGCCGCGGAACCTTGCTGTAGGGCCTGGTCCGGAAAGCGGTCCATAGTCCTGAAGCAAGAAGCTCCGAAACCACGTCGCCACGGCTGATGCTGTAAAGGCGATCGGCCGGCCAGCGACGAAAAGTCTGCTCTTCCTCGTGCTCGTCAACATTGATGTTGACGGATTGAAGAACGCGGCGGGCACCTCTTCGGATTTTCCGGATCGTGCCACCGGCCGGAGCTACGACCGCCACGTCCGGATTCATTTTGTCGGTAAATAACGGCTGACCGAGTTGGACCCGATCTCCTTCCTGAACCAGCATCGTGGGCTTGAGGCCGACATAGTCGCGACCCAGAACGGCCACCCGGTCCACTGCTGTCCCGTCCACAATCGCCTGGTCCGGCACTCCCGAAATCGGGAGATTCAGGCCACGCTTTATTGTTGTTCTCATGAGTCGGGCTGTCCTTCCGCGCCGGCCGACCAAGACGTCTGACTTCCGATCTGTCGCAAGCGCTGTTATTCACAACCGCAAGATGCGATTCGCCAAATCAGATCGTAGTGGGATTTTAACGAAACTGGGCATGTCTTGCCTAGCAATGATCGAGTCAGCGCACCTGCATGCGAAAAATATATGAAGGCGCAAATTGATCCTGATCAATGCGATTGGCCGGGCCACGTGGTACCTATAGCTAACGCTCCCTCGACAAGAATAAGAATGGGGAGCCGCATGACCCGTCCCGGTGGCGGGTCATGTTCTTTCCACGCCGGGCAAACATATCTGCGCGCACGCCTACTGCTATGCTCGTGTCAAAGACACACTCATTGGGGGAGAGATGAGTATATGCATCGAACGTGACGGCCCGGTGACCACGATCGTGATCGATCGCCCGGAGCATAAAAATGCTGTAGATCCTGAGACCGCCAGGAAGCTGCACACGGCGTTTGTCAGATTCGAGCGCGACGCAGACGCACGCGTCGCCGTTCTGACAGGTGCAGAAGATGCATTCTGTGCCGGCTTCGATCTCAAGGCGCTCGCGACCGGGCAGCGGGATTGGCTGAGCGAGTTGCATTTCGTCGACGACCCGCGGGACCCACCGCTGGGGCCAATGGGTCCGAGCCGCCTTTCTTTGTCAAAGCCGGTCATCGCTGCCGTCAACGGCGCTGCAGTCGCGGGCGGAATGGAACTGGCCCTGTGGTGTGACTTCCGCGTCATGGAGGAACAGGCGTTCATGGGCGTCTTCTGCCGGCGCTGGGGCGTCCCGCTGGTCGACGGCGGCACGGTCCGGCTACCGCGAGTCGTCGGCTTGGGCAGGGCCATGGAGCTGATCCTGACCGGCCGTAAGGTTGAGGCAGAGGAGTGTCAGCGCATCGGACTATGCGAGTACGTCGTAGCTTCCGGCCAAGCACGCGACACAGCCGAATCGCTGGGTCAGAAGATCGCCCGCTTCCCGAATCACTGCATGCTGGCTGACCGGCGATCGGTTCTTGCCCAGCAAGGCCTATCGGTTAGCGACGCGCTGCAGGTCGAGTATCGCACCGGGATCCCGGCGATCGGGGCGGAAGGTATTGCAGGTGCCGGCCGATTCGCCGCAGGCCTCGGTCGGCATGGAGACTTCGAGGAAATCTGACCGCGGCATCGACCCGACGGCCAAAGCAGCGACGCGCAGCTGACCCGCCTACCCGGTCATTCAGGCCGGCCGCAAACTCGCGACCAACCGCCGACTGAGTCCCTCCGACGCCTGACTAGAGGTCCTGCTCCCAGCGGACGTAGGGCACACGCCCGAACACATCATGCTGGTTGCTGTCGAAGAAGTCATCGTCGTGAGGCGGATCACGGTCGAATACGTTGCGGGCGCCCACCGTAAGCTGCGAGTTCCAAGGCAACGAGTAACTTAGCTGGGCATCCCAGGTGGTCCACGATGACAAGTGAAGCTCCGGGTCGCCGGAAAAGGGATCGCCCTTTTGGTCGGCAATATAGTTGCCCACGATCGTGGCTGAGTAGTCCCCCAACGACCAGTTCAGACTTAACCAGGCCCTGTCCTCAGGGAATCCCACCTGCCCCTCGACACTCTCTGCACTGGTCTGATCAAAAGTGCTGGGCTGCTTGAATTCTATGACATGCGTCCACTGGAATTTTGTCGACAGGTCGCCGAAGCGTCCCGCACTGAAACTGTAAGCTATTTCGGTGTCGATGCCGCTGGTCTCGATCTTGACCCTGTTGACCAAAGGCACGAAAACATCAGTGGGGAATCCGCTCAACCCGCGGGTAACGTCACCGACCACAGTGCCGGTGGCCCCGGCCTGACGCAGGCTTAATTCCTCGTCGAACGCCTCCTGGGCGATTGCAACGTCGATCGAGTTATCAATCTCGATATTGTAGTAATCCAGGTTGATGGCCAGTTCCTGCAACGGATTCCATATAAAGCCGGCGGACCAGCTCGTGGATTCCTCAGGGTCCAGGTCCCGGTTGCCGGAGGTCGTCGCAAAGAAGCTGTCGCTCAGACACGGATGGAATTCCGGCAGCTGGTCCTGGGGCACGTTGGAACGTCCGTCCCCGTCCGTGTCTTCCGGGGTCATCGAGCACTGCCAGGAATCGATGGCGGTCCCGAACGCCTGGTCGAGCGAAGAATACAAGTCGGAGAGGCTGGGCGCCTCGAAACCTGTTCCGTAGCTAGCGCGAAGCAAGAGCGAATCGATAGGCCTGAAGGCCAGGCTCGCCTTCGGATTTAAGGTGGTGCCGAAGTCGTTATAGTCGTCATAGCGGCCGGCCAGATTCAGTTCCAGACTGCCGAAAACCGGAATAACGGTCTCTGCGAACAAAGACTTAACCACGCGGGCGCCGGATATATCGCTGGACTGGGAGGACCCGGTGACGTTGCCGGCGTTGGTCTGTTGGTCGTAGTCCTGCTCGAAGTCCTCGTCCCGGTATTCAAAACCAAGCGCCACCGGCATGGCCCCGTTCGGGAGTTGCGCAAGATCGAAATTGACCTGTCCGTCGACACCCGTGATACGCGTACGACTGATACGGCTGATGGTCGTTGTCGCGGCCTCGGCCGCTGTGGCCGCATCGGCAGTCGATCCGTTGTTGACCGCGAAAATGTCCAGCGCACCCGAGGCGACCTGCTGCTGCAGGGTTGAGTAGAGTAGATATCCTGGACTGGTGTCGTCACTGGTCTGCTGGCTCCACTGGACACCGATATCCCAGTCCATGCCGCCCAGCCAATCGGTGGTGCCCTCTACGCCGGCCAGGTAGTCCACCAGCACGTCCTCCACGTTGCCGTCTCGGAATCCACCTGGCAGGTTGCGATAAAAGTAAGACAGATCGAAAGGTCCGGCGATGGTCGTGTCGGCCGCCCCGTCGCCATCCGCGTCCACATCCACCGACTGCCCCCCGAACGGGTCGCCTTCGGCATTGGTGGGATTCGCCGGATTGGTGGGATTGTTAGGGTCACCAGCCAGGATAAACGGCGGCGGCGTGACGGGCGTCGCTGCGTATCGCCCAAAGGATTCATTGTGACTAAAAAGCCCGCGTGCAAAGACGCGGGTGTTGTCGGTCACATCGTAGTTGGAATTGACGAAAAAACTCTTTGTGTCGTTATCCGCGGTCATCGCCGCCGTCCGCGCATAGTTGTATTGGCAGACCGTCCCCCAGAAACGCGTGCCACGCACCGAATCCGGGAAGCGGTCGTCCGTATTCAGCTCCTGCGGGCAACGCGGGTCCGGAAATCCGCCCACGGAGATGAACTGGCCGGTGGGATTCCGCGGATCGTCGGGCAACAGATATGCGAAATAGGTGGATGGATACCCGAAGGTGCTCAGCCCGGTGGCGGTAAAGCTGCGGTCGCCGGCGAAAACGACATCCCGCTGGGTCGAGTCAAAGGCAAAGGTGACGTTGCCTTTAGCGCC
>CP070833.1:107699-110854 GCA_020341735.1 Gammaproteobacteria bacterium
CAGGCAGAAGTTCGACCACGAGGTCAAGGCCCGGCTGGACGGCATGAAAGGCGGACTGTCGACCCGCATGGGGGCGGCGATGCGCCATGCCGGGCGCCACCTGCTCGCCCAGCCGGAACGACGCAAGCTCCTGCTACTGGTGACGGACGGCGAGCCTGCCGACATCGACGAGCGTGACCCGCAACACCTGCGACACGACACGAAGAAAGCGGTCGAGGAGCTTTACTCCAAGGGGATACTCACCTACTGCCTGACACTGGACCCGAACGCGGACACCTACGTGAAGCGCATCTTCGGCGCCAACAACTACACCATCGTCGACCATGTCGACCGCTTGCCGGAGAAACTGCCGACGTTGTTTGCGAGTTTGACGAGTTAGACGTCGCTTTGGACCGGAGCTTCCACGTACTCGTTATCGAATTGTGAAGTATCGATTGATTAGGCCGGCGTCAGCTTACGACAGTTTCTCGGCTCGCCCCCAGAAATGATAAAAACTGAACGGACTGTTCTCGTGGGTTTCCACGTCGAAACCCAGTGCCTCCAGTTCGTCGATAAATTCCTGCTTTCTGAACATTTCATCGTAGGGATGATCCGCTATTCTTTTGAAAGGGATCCCGATCCCGCGTTCCCAGGTCTCGACCGGCAGGTCCTCAAACAGAAACTCGCCACCAGGTCTCAGCGCCCTGTGCACTTCCGCCAATGCGTCCTTCCAATTGGGCACGTGGTGAATGATCCCGAAATCCACAACAAGATCGAAAGTCGCATTCGGAACATCGAGGTTTGTAACATCGCCCTCTATAAAGGTGGCACCCGGCAGCGCGCCAGACTTTCTCCTCGCCCTTCCGATCATCCTGGGATCCAGGTCAACGCCGACATATCGCTGAGGACTGAACAAATTGTAGATAATCCCTGCGCCTGTGCCCTGACCACAGCCGATCTCGAGAATACTGTCTGCCGGCCCCTTTGAAAGGCGTTTTAGACGAGGTGCCTCGTAACGGCGTTGAACAAATCCGCGCAACGGGTTGTTCATTGCCCAGTATTCGATCGAGTTCATAAGCATGACATTGCCCTGTCCGCGATTCCCATGGGCCTCAGTTATGTCGGCCCGCGATCCGGCCCAGGTGCGCCCATGTCGACAACGAAACGGAAAAACGCATCGTTAACCGTGCCAGGGCCGCTGCCTGCGGGTACCTCGACAACGGTCGCGCCGTCCCGCTCAAGGTCAAGGATCGCCGAGGCATAGACGGTATCCGTATTGCCCGTCGGAAAACTCGAGCGTGCCGAGATACTTCGTCTCGCCCCTGTCCGGGGTCATAATCTCGGGCGGAATCGGAGTGTTGTAACCCGGCGTCGGGTCTTCGCCTTGTGCGATCTGCCCACCACACGCGAGCAGCAAGCCGAGCAAGCATGACATCATCAGAACACGCTTCATAATGGCATCTGTTCGAGTCGCGGAAACGTTCTTTTCCGTGTGCGTAGCATCCGGGCACCGTGCCAGCACGACAATCGGGGATTGCCCTTACTAGAGAACCAGAACAACAAACAGGCCGAACACTTCCGGATTCGGCCCTTTCTTGAGTGGTAGCGGGGGTGACCAGCCCCCTTTGACGGCTCCACCCGCAAAGTGAGAGCTTGTGCTCATTGTTGCGTAGCCGATGCGATCGAGATCAGAGGCACTGAAAGAGTCCGATCTGACCGTCCGCTTTCGGCCATTAAGAGAGGTTCACGACACAAACGCTTTCGATATTCACGTTGCGCCTGGTGTTTCCCGCAACATGACAATCCCCAGCCATGCAAACCACACTATCTGACCCAAACCGAAAACATCCATTAGCAGCTCAAATGCCGGGACAACTGTCAGTATTCCGGCTAGACCGACCAGCACGCCAAGGTAGTTCAGCACTTTCGGCAGCTTGTCCGATCGTAACGCCACCCAACTTAGCAGTAAAACCCATAAGCCACCTACAATCTCATTCCCGCCGCCCAAGGCTTCTTGCACTGTGCTAATCGCCAACCAGAGCAACACAGCCTGATCCTGATTTTCGCTGAAGAGACCAACAACAGTGGAATTACCGATGTTTGCGATCATGCCACTCGCGATGACCAGACCAGCCCAGATTAGACCGAAAGCGGTCGCCGTCTGCATCATTGTTGGGGAACCATCCTTCAACCGCGCGTGCAGCGCTAGCGCCAGGAAAACGAGCACCACGCCGAACACCACATAGATGAGTAGGTTCCCAATGTACAGCGGGACTTGATTATCCACGAGGAATGCGACCTTCTGAACGTGTCCTTCGTAGCCGGAGGGGTCGAGTACGGTCAGGAACAATCCAAAGCCTGTCACATATAATGCCGCCTCGATCAGTGCGGAAATACCGCCCAGCTTTTGTAGATCACTACTCATCTTTCAGTGGCTCCTTAGGATCATCAGCGGCCCTTCAGGCCAATATTAGACTAATGGCAGCTATCGGGGAGCGGATATCGATTGAAGGGAAGACGGGTAAGAAAAACCCGGCACAAGGCCGGGTTCTCGGTTTCCTGGTAGCGGGGGCGTGATTTGCCCTGTTCCGACAGTTAGGCGAAGGACCAGGTTGAAGTGATCAGATCTACTCCCAATCAGGCGTTTGTCGCAAATGGAATCTTGCGCACACCGGAGAGATTCGCCGACTTCTTGACCTGCCAGAGGTCATAGTTGTCCTGCATAGCCAACCAACTCTCCGGCGACCGACCGAGCGCCTTGGAAAGGCGCAATGCCATCTCGGGACTTACCGCGCTACGCTCAGAAACAACACGCGCCAGGGTAGAAGCGGCTACGCCCAAATTCTCAGCCAACGACCTGATACTGATATCGAATGGCTCGATATATGTCTCCCGGATAAACTCGCCGGGGTGCGGGGGATTATGCATAGCCATCAATGATAGTCCTCGTAATCCAGTACGTACGCGTTTCCATCTTTAAAGTCGAAGGTCAGTCTCCAATTCCCACCAACCCATATTGACCATCGATTTCGAGCCCGCCCCTTGAGGGGATGTAGCCGATATCCTGGCACGTCCATATCCTCAATGACTTGGGCGGTATCGAGGGCCGCCAATTGCAATCTAAGTCGACTCGCGTGTTTGGCCTGAATTCCGGCTTTGCTCCCCGTTTGGTAGTA
>CP070833.1:110954-118189 GCA_020341735.1 Gammaproteobacteria bacterium
ACCTCACCGAACTGATCTTCGACGCTGGCGCGGGGGAACTGCTGGTCGGCGTCGTAGAGCATAGCGACTACCCACCCGAGGCCCGCGCGCTTCCGCGCGTGGGTGATGCGTTTCGACTGGATCTAGAGCGCCTGGCAAATCTGGACCCGGACCTGATTCTCGCGTGGACGGGCGGTACTCCCGAGACGGTCATCACCCAATTGCGTCAGTCAGGCTACCGCGTAGAGGCGATCGAAATTTCTGATCCCGCTGGCATTGCCGACGCGCTGGAGAGGATAGGGCAGCTGGCCGGAACCGCGGACGTCGCGGGTCGGCACGCCGCAGATTTTCGCAACGGTTTTGACCAGCTGGAGCAAGAATATTCCGGACGATCACCGATTCGGGTGTTTTTCCAGGTGTCGGAGCGGCCGTTGTTCACTGTCAGCTCCGATCAACTGATCGGCAAGGTCATCGAGGCGTGCGGAGGACTCAATGTGTTCGCCGACCTGCAACAGCTGGCCGCCGTCGTGAGCGAGGAGTCGGTGGTCGCGGCCGACCCCCAGGTCATCCTTGCGCCAGACCAGGCTGGCGACGACCCTCTGGCGCGCTGGCGTCGCTTTTCCCGGATGACGGCAGTTCGAGACCAACAGATGTTCACTGTGGATGGAGACCAGATAGCGCGCCAGAGCCTGCGACTGATCGAGGGGGCAAGGCAGGTATGCCACCTGATCGATAGAGTGCGCCCGGCTGAGCCCTAACGATCGTGTCGCCAGAGTGTCTCGGTCCCGTCGGATCGCCGCGCGAGTACCCGAGCCACCACGAACAGCAGATCCGAAAGTCGATTCAGATAGCGCGGCAACTCCGGGTTTATGTTCTCACTCGACACCAGACACCAGACGCGTCGTTCCGCCCGCCGGCAGATGGCTCTGGCCAGGTGTGTATGCGCCGCTCCGCCGTGCCCGGCAGGCAGGATGAAATCCTTGAGCGCCGGCAGGTTCTGGTTGAAACGGTCGAGGGCCGATTCCAGGCGTTCTACGTGTGCGACGGTAATCATGGTGTGTCCCGGGATGCATAACTCACCGCCAAGGTCGAACAGTTCGTGCTGGATGTCAGTCAGCCCCTTGACCACCTCCTCCGGGAGGTCAGGCGTAGCGAGTACGACTCCGATTGCGCTGTTGAGCTCATCGACCGAACCATAGGCCTCGACTCGTGGGTGGTCCTTCGGAACGCGCGTCCCGTCACCAAGGCCGGTCGTTCCGTCATCCCCTGTGCGAGTGTAGATTTTGCTGAGACGATTGCCCATCAGATCTTCCCGAAGTTCATCAGTAACTATAGGCGAGTGAGGCGTACAGACCCCGACCGGCGGAGCGATATCCATCTGCGAGCTGGTAGTCTCTGTCCAGGATGTTCTCTACGTTCGCCTTGACCTGCCAATGGTCTCCGATGCGGAACCTTGACGTCAGATTGGCAAGCAAGTAGCCAGCCAATCTGGCCCCGCCGAAATCTTCTCGATCGTCTGTTGCCAGCACATCGAGTCCGACATCGTGCTCGCCGAGCTGGCGTACCAGTGAGAAGGTGAACATCTGCTTGGCCCGCCTCAACAGTCGCTCGCCGTCAGTCTTGTTCTTTGGATCCTGGAGCGTGATCTCGCTGCGCACGCGCCAGTTTTGGCCGCGGTAGGCGTAGGACAACTCTATGCCTTCGATCTCCGCCTTTTCCACATTGCGATTCTCCCCGACAAAGTTTTCCGGATCCGTGAACACGAATTCGATCAGATCTTCGATCTGGTTCCGGAAAGCGGTCAACGCGTAGCGGTGTCGGGAGCCGAATTCGCCGGAGATCGAGGCCTCGATATTCTTCGATATCTCCGGGTCCAGGTTCCGGTTGCCGCCATATCCATACAGCTCGAGACTCGTCGGCGCCCGGAAGGCGCGCCCGGCGCCCGCCGAAAACCTCACTCCGCGCGTGATGTGGAAGCCGTACTCCGCGTTCCAGCTCTCCTGGCTCCCGAAGATATCGTGGTCCGTGTAACGCGCTGCAGCCAGAAACTGCTGACGGCCCCTGGCGTAAGTCGCCTCGGCATAGGCAGCATTCACGTCGATCTCGACGTCACCGGATCCAGGCGATTCTTCCAGCCGGCTGCCGAATATCAGCCCGGAAGTCTCTTCTCGAGAGAGATTGGCGCCGGCGACAAGTTGCATGCCTGTCGGGCCATCGATGACGTTCTGCCAGTCGGCGGCGATTCGATCCGTCTTGGTAAAGTCGGACGGATTGAACGCGCCCTGCCCCTGTTCGATATCGTCTACCGCCCGGCTCAGAGTCAGTTTCGAACTCCAGTTCTGCAGTGGCGACACGCCGATTCCGAGCCGGGTGACGTGGTTTGTATAGTCCTGCTGGACGGGAGCCAGGGAGAAGTCCGAGTATTCCGTAGTCCCGGCGGCCCGCCAGTAACCCGCGTCCAGATCCACGGAGCCCAGGCTGGCCCGAGTCCAGAGATCGACACTCAGATTGTCATAGCCGGCATCGTCATCACTGGCCTCAAAGGTAGGAAATCCGTCCGTGTCATACCAGGAGACGTTGGCGCCAGCCGCGACATCTTCACCCGACCAACCGATGCGGCCCGCGGCCTGCTGCGTGTCATAGCGGCCTGCGCCGGCTTCCGCGCCCGCGCTCAGGGGAGCAAGATCACGCCGGGTGATTACGTTGATGACCCCGCCAACTGCTTCCGATCCATACAGAGAGGAACGCGGCCCCTTGACCACCTCGATGCGCTCAATCAGGTCCGGCGAGATGTCCTGGATGGCCGCGATACCTGAGGTCCCTGAATTCAGCTTGACCCCGTCCAGCAGTACCAGGGTGTGGTTGCTCTCGGCTCCCCTGATGAATACCGACGTCGCCTGCCCAGGTCCGCCGGTACGCGCAACTTCGATGCCGCCATGAAATCTGAGCAGCTCTGCAATATCTGATGCAAGGCTTCTGTCCAACTCGTCTCTGTCGATAACGGTCACCGGTGCAAGTACGCGATCGCGGGTGACGGCGGTGCGTGTCGCGGTAACGACGACAGGCTCCAGTTGGGCGCCGTCGCCGAGAGCGGGCACAGGAGACGCTGCGGCGAAAAGCCACATGGACAGATAGCGGTGGAATCTCATCGAACCAATCTCCTCACGCGCGCACGCCCGCACACGCAAGCGGTATAAAAACCGGAAGGGAGACTGGATTGGCAGTCATCGACTGCTGATCCGCCCTCCGCAGATCCGGCACGTTTACCTGTGAGTCGGTCTCCGGGCTGACGAGTGAGGTCTGTGCCTCGGAACACATCGCCTTCCCGTGCACCTGGCACAGTGGCTCCGATCGGCATGATCCGATCGGCGATGCGTTCTTCACTCGATCACCGTTGCGGGGGCAGCGCCGGAATCTCCGTGAAGGATCACCGGCTTCCCGTTGTGCCGACACGCTGCATCGGACACACCCAACAGGTGCCGGTCACTCTAGGGTTCGCCCACTCGGCTGTCAAGGCAGCGTCCGCAGCCGTGTGAAGGTTAAAATACAAGATTACGAACTGGGGCAGATCAATGGACACGAAGCCGTTTCTGGATGCCGCCCGCGAGGCAGCGCAGAGTGCCGCGGCAATCATCAATCACTACTATCGTGGCCAGCTGGATGTCGCGCGCAAGGCCGATGCCAGTCCGGTCACGGTCGCGGATGTCGAGGCGGAGAAGGCGATCCGGTCGCTATTGACCACTCGCTTCCCCGAGCACGGGTTCTATGGTGAGGAGACCGGGCGTAGCCAGGAAGAATCCGAGTATCTCTGGCTGGTGGATCCGATTGACGGCACCAAGAGTTTCATCCGCCAGTATCCGTTTTTCTCGACCCAGATCGCCCTGATGCATGCGGGTCGGATCGTCATCGGCGTGTCCAGTGCACCGGCCTTCGAGGAGCTGGCATGGGCCGCCGCCGGCGAAGGCGCATGGCTGGATGGTGAGCGTGCCCGGGTAAGCAAAATCGATGCCCTGAGCCGGGCAACGATCTCTACGGGCAATATCGGCACGCTGGCGCGAAGCGATCGCTGGTCACGCTGGGGACAGATCGTATCCAGCGTCGACAGGATCCGCGGCTACGGGGACTTCTATCACTATCACCTGCTCGCAACCGGGCGCATAGATGTGGTGATCGAGTCGGACGTGAACATCCTGGACATCGCCGCTCTGTCACTGATCGTCGAGGAGGCCGGAGGGCGTTTTACCGATCTGGATGGAGCGCCGATCGATCTTGAAACAACGAGTGTACTGGCCAGCAACGGGTTGCTGCACTCCGCAGTGGAAACGGCGCTTTGAGGTTCCCGGTCTTCTGGGTCGATGCATTTGCAGATCGGCCATTCACTGGAAATCCCGCGGCAGTGTGCGTTGTGCCGGATTGGCCGGACCCGGACCTCATGCAGTCGATCGCCGCGGAGCACAATCTTTCCGAAACGGCGTTTATTCGACCGCTTGAAGACCGGGAGTGGGAGATCCGCTGGATGACGCCGGTCACCGAGGTTGATCTGTGCGGCCATGCCACTCTGGCGAGCGCAGCTGTTGTCAGGCGGTTTCTGGATCCCGATGTCAGCAACATCAGGTTCCGTTCTCGCAGTGGGCTCCTCAGTGTGAGATTCGATGGCGAAGATATGGAAATGGATTTCCCGGCCAGACCCGCGCTCGTGGCAGATACCAAGGGAGCGCTGGCTGACGCTTTGGGGACAGAGCCGGTTTCGGAATGGCTGGCAGACTACTATCTTGCGGAACTCGAAACGGAGTCGGCCGTTCGGGATCTGAATCCCCACATGGGAAGAGTTGCCGCATTGGGCCACACCGGCGTCATCGTGACGGCAAGGGGGCATGATGTGGATTTCGTCTCACGATTCTTCGCACCGGCTGCGGGTGTGCCGGAGGATCCTGTAACGGGTTCCGCCCACTGCACACTGGCGCCGTTCTGGGCCGAGCGTCTCGGCAAGCAGGACCTGCTCGCCAGGCAGGTCTCCAGGCGGGGAGGAAGAGTGATTTGTCGAGTCAGGGGGGATCGGGTAGGCATCGCCGGGTGCGCCATCCATTTCATGCAGGGAGTCATCGAACTCGACTGACTCACGCAGCGAAAAAGAGGCTCTCTCCTTTCCACTCGATGCGATGCATGTTGATGCCGTAGAGTCGCGACAGCGTTTCCTCGGTCAGGACTTCTTGCGTCTCTCCTTCCCGCCAGCTTCCGTCGCCGAAGAGCAGCAGACATCGATCACAGAATCGACTGGCGAGGTTGACGTCATGCAGGCTTGCCGCCACTGATCGACCCGCGTCCGCCAGGTCACGCAGTCGAGTCATGACCTTGCGTTCGTAGGCTGGATCGAGATGGTTGGTTGGCTCATCCAGCAGATAGATATCAGGCGTTTGCGCCAGCAGTGTCGCCAGGCTGAGTCTCCTCCGTTCGCCGCCGGACAAGGTATCTACCACCCTGTCCTCCAGTCCGTCCAAGCCGACTTCGGCCAGCGCCTGTATGGCGGTCTCCAGATCGCTCTGGCTCTCCCAGCGCCACATGTCGATATGCGGATGCCGGCCCGCCATCGCGGTCTCGAGCACCGTTGACGGGAACGGGTCTTCCTGATGCTGCAGCATGAGCCCGAGTCGACGTGCAACCCGTCTGCGGGTCAGATCAGGCACGGATTCTCCGTAGAGTTCGACCCTGCCTGCGGACGGCGCGTGCAGACCGGCCAGCGTATGCAGGGTCGTCGTCTTCCCTGATCCGTTTTGCCCCAGCACTCCCAGCATGGATCCCTCGTCAAGGGTCAGGTCCAAACGGTCCACGAGCAGCCGTCCGGCGATCGAGACGCGCAGCCCGCGGCACGCAAGGGCCGGCCCATTTTGCACGGCGGACCGAAGGCGGGCGCTCATGCGGCGGGCTCCGCATCCGCCTGGACCCGGCCCGAGGCGTCGATCGATATCCGCAACTGAATCGGATGGCAGCACACACGGCAATCTTCGATCAGTTCCATAGGCAGCTCTTGCCGTTCGACCATGGTCTCGTTCTGCTCCCAACAGTACGGGCAGGTAAACCGTTGCTCTGTGATGGGGTCAGTCACGACTATCAGGGCTGTAGTCTTGTGGCGGTCCATGGGCCGGTGGCCACCGTGCCATCAGTATGAGGCGCCAGCCGGCGTTTCCAGAGAGCCCGGTCATGTACTCGGCCCTCACCCTCAACCCATAGCTCGAGCCGCGATATCCAGAGCCGATACCCACCCCAGAACGGCGGGCGTGCAACCACGGGCGGTATGTCCATCTCGGCGAAGCGGCCATCACGGAAGCAGGCTCCGAAACGGGTCGCCATCTTGCTGACCTGCTCCAGCAATACGGGTCTGTCCACGACGGCCTGGCTCTGGCGGCTGGCCCAGGCGCCAATGCGGCTTTTCCAGGAGCGGCTGGCGAAATATTTGTCGCTCTCGTCCGCGGGGGAGCGCACCACATGTCCTTCGATCCGCATCTGCCGACGAAGCGTGTCCCAATGGAAGACCGCTGCAACCTCCGGCCTCTCCTCCAGCTCGGCAGCTTTCCGGGACTCATAATTGGTAAAGAAAACCAGGTAGCCCGGATCCGGGACAAACTTTTTGCACAGGACGACCCGGGCGCTCGGATGCCCGTCGGTCGCGGCACTCGCGATCACCATCGCATCCGGATTCGGCTGAAGGCGTTTTCTGTTCGCCAGACAAAACCATTCGTCCGCCATCTGCATGGGGCTGGATGGCAAAATCTCCGGCAGCACTTCTTCGTGTAGACCGCTCATCTTTCGTTCCACGCTTCCCATCGACGAGTGTCGCCATTATCCGGCACCCAGAATGAATCCGGATCCAGACCGCCGATATCCATGGCTTCGACCAGGTCACGAACAGGTTGCTGCTGGCCATTGTCCGCCAGCCGAAAAGTACCGAAATGGATCGCCATGCTCTGCTTGGCCTCGAGCATGCGGTGGGCCTTGACCGCCTCGCCCGGATCGATGTGCTGGGCACTCATGAACCACCGCGGCAGGTATGCGCCGATCGGCAAGATGGCAAGGTCCGGTGGCCCGAGCCGCTCACGAATCTTCCGGAAATGGTCTCCCATGCCGGTGTCGCCTGCAAAGTAGACGCGATGCTGTGATGTCTGGACTACGAAGCCGCTCCACAGGCTGCGGTTGGTATCCATCAGGTTGCGGCGGCACCAGTGGCGGGCCGGGACGCTGTGGATTTTTGCGCCTGTCTC
>CP070833.1:118289-130554 GCA_020341735.1 Gammaproteobacteria bacterium
GCATCGAATCGATCCCGCCCGTCTCTGTCCATCGCCGCGCTCACCCGGCGGATCGCCCAGACCAGATTGGAGGCAGTTGGCCGGGCAGCAGCGAGGCGATCCAGCCGCGACTGAAGGTCGGCTTGGTCACCGGTCGCGGACTCTCTCACCGCCAGCGCCACCCCATAGGCGGCGGCGATGCCTATAGCCGGCGCCCCGCGAACCACCATGTCGGAGATCGCCTGGGCCACCGATGCGGAGTCCTCCAGCCTCAGATAGTGCTCCTCTTCAGGAAGCCTGCGCTGATCCAGTAGCATGCACGCATCATCTTCCCAGCGCACGGCCTGCACGCCACCCATCTCCGAAACATTCTTTCGTCCGGGCATCCGCCTCCCCTCGCCGAGCGAAGTGTCCAATGGTACCGCGCCAAGCCATCGCGCAGGGCCTGAAGCACGGATACAATGCGCCGAGTCTCGTCAAGCACGAGTCTGAACTCGCCTGGATGCAGTGATGGAAACAATCGACACTCTGATTAACGCCCGCTGGGTCATTCCGGTGGAGCCCGACTGCGAAGCCAAGGATCATCACAGCATCGCCATCAAGGGCGGCAGGGTCATTGGCTTGTTCCCGACGAGCGAGGCCAAACAGCGCTACGAGGCTGAGGAAGTCATCGACCGACCGCGACACGCGGTGATGCCCGGCCTGGTTAACGCCCACACTCACGCAGCCATGAGTCTGCTGCGCGGCCTGGCTGATGACCTGCCGCTGATGAATTGGCTGAAAGGCCACATCTGGCCGGCGGAATCCAGGTGGGTCAGCGCAGAGTTCGTTGCTGATGGGACAGAACTGGCTATCGCCGAGATGCTCCGTGGTGGGACGACCTGTTTCAGCGACATGTACTTCTTCCCGGACGTTGTCGCCCGTACCGCAAGTCGGTTGGGGATCCGGGTCTGCGCGGGTCTTATCGTTCTCGATTTTCCGAGCGCCTGGGCCGATTCGCCGGACGAATACCTCAGTAAAGGTCTCGAGCTGCATGACGAGTACAAGGCGCATCCACTTGTGACCACCGCGTTCGCACCGCATGCGCCCTACACTGTCGGGGATCAGCCGCTAGAGCGGCTGCGCAAGTTGTCGGACGAACTTGATGCGCCCGTGCACGTCCACCTTCACGAGACAGCCGAGGAAATCCGACAGAGCCAGGAGAGATATGGAGAACGTCCGATCGAACGTTTTCACCGCCTTGGCCTGATCTCGCCCTTGCTGGCAGCTGTGCACATGACCCAACTCGAGGAGGCCGACCTCGCGTCGATTGTAGAGGCGCGCAGCAACGTCGTTCACTGTCCGGAATCAAACCTGAAATTAGCCAGTGGCCTGTGCCCGGTGGCACGTCTGCTAAAGGCCGGCATCAACGTCGCACTTGGGACAGATGGCGCGGCCAGCAACAATGATCTGGACATGATCGGCGAAATGCGGACGGCCGCATTGATCGGGAAACTGGCGGCGGACTCGGCCGAGGCCCTGAGTGCCCGGGACGTGTTACGGATGGCGACATTGAACGGGGCCAGAACGCTCGGGCTCGGTGAGGAGACCGGGTCGCTCGTGCCGGGCAAATGGGCGGACGCCATCTGCATCGACCTGGCGCGCCTCAACACGGAGCCGGTCTACGATCCGGTTTCGCAGATCGTCTATGCGGCGAGTAGAGACCAGGTTGTCGACGTCTGGGTAGGAGGCCATCGCCTGCTGGCAGATGGTGTACTGGAACGCCTCGATGAAGGCGCGGTTCTCGAACGGACCAGATCCTGGCAACGGCTAATTTCAGAGTCACCGGAGCGCTGAAGCGACATGACAGATCAGGCCACAATCAACGTCGATCGGAAGGAAATCGATAAGTTCGAGGGTCTGGCAGAGCGCTGGTGGGACACCGAGGGCGATTTCAAGCCGCTGCATGACATCAATCCAGCCCGGGTCACGTATATTAGCGAGCGCGCCGACCTGGAAAATGCGCGGGTGCTGGACATTGGTTGCGGCGGGGGCATCCTTGCAGAGTCAATGGCGGCAAGAGGCGCCCGGGTTACCGCGATCGACATGGCTGAAGCGCCATTGGCCGTGGCTCGCATCCACCAGCTCAAATCTGGAGTCGACGTCGACTATCGACACTCGACAGCCGAACAGGAGGCGCAGGAGGCCCCCGGAGCATACGACCTCGTGACCTGCCTCGAGATGCTCGAACATGTGCCGGATCCTTCGTCGGTAGTCGCAGCCTGTGCACGATTAACGCGACCAGGAGGACAAATTTTCTTCTCCACGATCAACCGAAATCCGAAGTCTTTTCTGATGGCGATCGTCGGCGCCGAGTACGTACTCAGACTGCTGCCAAAAGGTACCCATGAATACGAGAAGCTCATCCGTCCCGCCGAACTCTGTGCCTGGGCGAGAAAGGCGGACCTGAGCGTGGAGGAGATAATCGGCATGCACTACAACCCTTTCACGAGGACCTGTACCCTCGGAGGCAGCGTGCACGTCAACTATCTTGTACATGCCCGGAGGGAGGACGAGGAAACCTAGTGCCAAGTGGTCTGTTGTTCGACCTGGACGGGACTCTAGCGGATACGGCCCCCGATCTTGCCGCGGCGCTTAATGTCGTCCTCCGCGCGGAAGGGCATTCTGCTCTACCCCTGGACGTGGTGCGCCCCCATGTATCGCACGGTGCCCCCAGGCTTGTGCGACTGGGGTTTGGGACGGAACTCCAGGATGACGAGTTTGAGCGCCTGCGCACACAACTGCTTGACGCCTATGCCGACGCTCTCTGCGAGGAAACAAAGCTCTTCGAAGGTATGGAAAGCGTATTGAGACGACTTGAGTCGGCCGGGATCCCATGGGGCATCGTCACCAACAAGCCCGGTTGGCTCACCGAGCCGCTGGTAGAGGCCATGGGCATCATGGCGCGAGTCCGTTGCCTGGTCAGCGGTGATACTCTGCCAAGGCGCAAGCCCCACCCGGATCCGCTGCTGCTCGCGGCCAGCCAGTTGGGCGTTGACGCAGCGGATTGCGTATATGCCGGAGATGCGCAAAGAGACATCGACGCCGGACACGCAGCAGGTATGTATACGGTCGCCGTGACCTGGGGCTATATACCCGAGGAAGAAGAACCCGGCTGCTGGGGAGCGCATCGCCTCATCAGCGAGCCGGAGGAATTACTGGAAGTCATGATCGACGGATAGACACCCACCCGATGGACTGGAAAACACTATTCGACCCTGACTCACCCCTCTGGCTGCCGGCTGTCGCCGGTCTCGCAATAGGCGTCCTGCTGACCGCAGTTGTCGCGGGCATCGTGATCTCCAGGTTGCGCACACGGGTCGCGATAACCGAGGCCGAGATGAAGGGACAACAGGCCCTCGAGGAAGAACGTCGCACCGCCCTCGAGAGGACCGAGGCCCAGCTAGGGTCCACGTTCTCCGATCTTGCCCGACAGTCGCTGCAGTCGAACTCGGAAACATTTCTCACGCTTGCGAGAGAGCACCTGGGACGCCACGAACAGAAAGCGCAGGGTGATCTGGAAGCAAGGAAAAAGGCGATAGAGAATTTGCTGCAGCCAGTCACGGAGGCTCTCCGCAAGACCGAGAAGCAGATCCAGGAGATCGAGAAGGACCGTCACGAAGCGTACGGCGGCATCCGCGAGCAGTTGTCCGCCATGAGCGAGACCCAGGTGGCACTCCAGGCCGAGACTCGGAATCTGGTCAACGCCCTGCGCCGGCCCGAGGTGCGCGGCCAGTGGGGCGAACTGACGCTACGGCGTCTGGCAGAACTCGCCGGCATGGTGGAGTACTGCGATTTCTACGAGCAGGAGCAGACTGAAACTGCAGAGGGACGACGACGCCCGGACATGATCATTCGAATGCCCAATGGCCGTGAACTGATTGTCGACGTGAAAACGCCATTGGATGCTTATTTGACCGCAGTCGAGGCCTCAGACGACAAACATCGTCAGGTGGCATTGAAACGTCATGCCGACAATGTGAGAAACCGCGTTCGCGAGTTGGCCCTGAAATCCTACTGGTCGCAGTTCGAAAAGAGTCCGGAATTCGTGATCCTCTTCATCCCTGGAGATCAGTTTCTGGCAGCCGCCATGAAGGAACATCCAGAATTGCTGGAAGAGGCTTTGCATCAGAAAGTCATACTTGCCACGCCCACCAGCCTGGTAGCCCTGCTGAAAGCCGTCGCTTACGGCTGGAGACAGGTGGCGCTGGAGGAGAACGCCAAAAAAATACAGGCGCTTGGCGAAGAGCTCCATCAGCGACTGGTCGCCTTTACCGGCCACCTGTCCAAACTTGGCCGCCAACTGGGATCGAGTGTGGATGCCTATAACAGCGCCGTTGGCTCGCTGGAACGCAGTGTCCTGCCAGGCGCCAGGAAATTCCTGGAGATGGGCGTCAGTTCCCGCAAGGATATTGAAGAACTCAATCCCATTGAGACTTCTCCCCGTCACCTGGAGATTGCCGCCGCCGATGGGCCTTCGGAGAGCAGCAGCGGGACATCGGACCAGGACCCTGACCGCAACGAGGCATGACGAAATCCCATACCGCCGCGATTGCGCCGCCACGGCAGGGTAGCGCCGCGCAACTCGCGCTCGTGTTTTGCGACGCGGGTATCAGACCGGCCATGCTGGCGCTGCATGCGTACAGGCGCGAGATCGACAGCGTGGTACTAAGACCGGCAGAGCCCAGAGTCGCCCGTGCGAAGCTGGCCTGGTGGGGCGAGGAACTGGATCGCCTCCGTCACGGGGTGCCGCGCCATCCGATCACCACTACTCTGGAGCCAAGACTGACAGGCGATGAGATATCGAAACTGGCTGAATACCTGCTCGCATCGACACAGTGGCAACAGCCCGATTCCAGGAGCGATCGGGACTTGGGCCCTTTCTGCGAGTCCACGGGAGGCGCCCTCGCCGAGGTCGCGAGCGTTGCCGCCGGCCAGGAACGGGGAACCAGCACGGATGATTTACGCATGGCTGCCCGTATGCTTGGCTCCGGCATACGATCCACGGCACTTATTCGAATGGCGATGATTTCGCCTCGATTGCGCAGACAACTGGACGCGGACGACGGGCATCTCACGCCACTGATGGAGCTCGCGGCTCAGGCACTCAGGTCAGGACTCGACGTGATGCCGGACTCTGAGAAAATTCGCCAACGTGGGCTGCTTGTGATGGCGGCTCTGCACGCGCGCCTGCTCACGAGGCTCAAGCGGGCGCCCGTGGACACTTATGCGGAACTCGGCCCGCTTCTCAAACTCTGGACGGCCTGGCGAACCGCCAGATCGCTTGAGTACACTGGCTGACGATGAAAGATGGGACCGGACAAATGGAGATAGAGAGCCTGACCGGTTATCAGCCGCCGGCTGACGCGCTCGAGGGACGCGTTGTGCTGGTGACGGGGGCTGGCGCAGGCATCGGCCGCGCCGTATCTGTCGCGTCTGCTGCCCACGGGGCCACGGTCGTCCTGATGGGCCGGACCCAGGCGAACCTGGAAACCGTTTATGACGAGATTGTCAGTGCAGGCAGTCCCGAACCCGGCATATTCGTCATAGACTTCGAGCGGGCCGGACCGGATCAGTACACCCAGATTTTTGAGGCCCTCCAGGCCACCTATGGTCGTCTGGACGGGATCGTTCACAATGCGGGCATCCTGGGTGACCGGTCTCCGATCGAGCATTACGATGTCAAGACCTGGCACCGCGTACTGCACGTCAATCTGACGACACCGTTCCTTCTGACGCGGACCCTGATGCCGCTGCTGCGATGCTCCGAGGATGCCTCGATAATTTTCACTTCGAGCGGCGTTGGCAGGGTTGGCAAGCCATTCTGGGGTGCCTACGCGGTTTCTAAATTCGGCACTGAAAGCCTGATGCAGGTGCTTGCCAGCGAATTAGAGGGATCACCCAATATTCGATCCAACGCGTTGAATCCCGGCGCAACCCGCACCGCCATGCGGCGCCAGGCCTATCCGGGAGAAGACCCTGACACGTTGCCCTCTCCGGACCAGATAGCCCCTGCCTATCTGTACTTGCTGGGGCCGGACAGCAAGGGCGTCAACGGTCGATCCTTCGACGCCCAGTAGAGCGCCGCGCCCGCCCGAAGTCACAGCCGTTCCTCACCGGACAGCTCTCACACGCGGGCCGTGTTTTACACACGGATTTTCCGTGGCGCACGATCAAGGCATGAAATTCGTTGTAGAACTGTGCGCCCTCATTCAGAAGGGACATGACAGCCTTGCGGACCCCGTCATAGCCGCTTGAAGACGATTCTCCGGCCCAGCCCTGTCGCTGGAACAGGCGTCGCGCATAGGCATCGGCAACAAACACAGGCCGGTCGAACGCATACAGCAGGATGCTGTCCGCGGTCTCCGGCCCGATGCCCGGTACCGATAGCAATGATGTCCTGAGCTCCGCGGTCGGCAGACCGGAAAGAGCATCGAATCCGCCAGACTGAATGACCCAAGTCGCCATCGATTGCAGTCTCACTGCTTTTTGCCGATAGAAGCCGACCGTTGAGATCAATGTTTCCACATCGCGCAAATCCGACTCCACAACGGCCCGCGCAGACATCAACCGATGAGCAGAGAGATTCTCGAGTGCCCGCGCGGCATTGATCCATTGGGTCCGTTGCACCAGCAATGCGCCGACCGCGATCTCGAAGGGTGAGTCTGCCGGCCACCAGGCTTGCGGTCCGTATGCGGCAATCATCCCTTCGAACAAGCGATGCAGCTCGGGTCTGGTCACCCGCAGCGCCGGTTTCATCGAGGTCGCCGACCTTTGCCGTATCGACGACGCGGACGTGCTTGCGTTGGAGTTTTCAGCTTGACGGCATCGTATAGTGCGGTCACCTCGGCAACGTCCAGATCCCGACAACGACCCTGACGCAGGCTGCGATCGAGATCTATCGGACCATAACCGATGCGGATCAGGCGACTTACCACGAGACCAACAGCCTCCCACAATCGCCTCACTTCACGATTGCGCCCCTCGCGGATCGAGACTCTGTACCAGCAGTTTTGCCCTTCCCCGCCGGCAAACTCAACCGTGTCAAATCGTGCCGGACCATCCTCGAGGATGACCCCCTGCTTCAACTTCTCGAGCACTTCCTTCGCTGGCTCACCGAAGACGCGCACTGCGTACCGGCGCTCAACTTCGGCCGAGGGATGCATCAAAGCATTCGCCAATTCGCCGTCTGTCGTGAACAGCAGAAGACCGGTTGTGTTTAAGTCGAGGCGGCCAACGGCTATCCAGCGCGAACCACTCAGACGTGGTAGCGATTCGAAAACGGTAGGCCGGCCTTCGGGGTCATCACGAGTACAGATCTGACCGACGGGCTTGTTGTAGACGATGTGTCGGTAAACCTTCCTCTGAGAGAGACGAATCGGTTTGTCATTCAACGTGACTCGTTCACCGCCCTCGAGCTTCTCACCCAGCGTCGCGACGCGCCCCGCGACTTTGATCCTTCCCTCCTTGATCCAGGACTCTATCTGTCGCCTGGATCCCAGGCCGGCAGCAGCCAATACTTTCTGTATGCGCTCGGCCACCAGCTTCAGGCACGAGCGGAAGATTCGTCGCCGGCGGACGGCTGCTCCGGAGATGTCTCGTCGTCTTCAGCGACCGATGCCTTTGCATTGTCCGAAATCGATTGCACCTGTTCAGACTGTTCTTCAGCGGCAACGACATCCGCGACTGCGACATCCGGCACCAGCTTGACTGGTACTGGCTGCGGAGGCTCGCCCGGCTCGCCCAGGTCCAACTCTACGTTGAGGCTATCGAGATCCCTGAGTTCGGCCAGACTCGGTAGCTCATCGAGGCGACGCAAGCCGAAGTAGTCCAGGAATTCCTTGGTCGTGCCGAACATCTCAGGCCGACCGGGAACGTCGCGATGGCCGACCACCCGAATCCAGGCCCGTTCCAACAATGTTCGGATGATGCTCGAACTGACGCTGACGCCACGGACGTCCTCGATCTCACCCCGGGTGATGGGTTGTCGATACGCGATCAACGCGAGGGTTTCCATCAACGCCCGCGAGTAGCGTTGCGGCCGATCCTGCCAAAGCCGGGAAAGCCAGTCGCTCATGCTGCTTGCGACTTGAATCCGGAATCCACTCGCCACCTCGACCAGTTCTATTCCGCGGCTTTCATACTCCTCCTGCAAGGCATGGACAGCCTCGCGGATTTCGCCCCGCTCCGGTCGGGCGCCGTCACCAAAAATCGACAGCAGCCCGTCGATATTCAAGGGCCTGCCGGCCGCCATGAGGGCCGCCTCAACGATGTTTTTTATTTCACTCTTGTCCATCTGCACCAGATCCTGAAGGAGTCGCGTCTTCGATAGCCGCTTCTGTTTCCACCGCTTCCCCGTCGTGCGTTTCCTGCCTGTCGCGCACCTTCACATGGATGGGAGCAAAGGGCTCATTCTGAACCAGATCGATCAACTTTTCCCTGATCAACTCGAGTACAGCGAGGAAGGTCACTACGACTCCGATCCGACCCTCCGTTGGATCGAACAGCCTGGAAAACTCTTGGAACTCACTGCTCTCGAGTCGGCTGAGAACGTCGGACATTCGCTGGCGCACTGACAAGGGCTCGAGCTGGATATGATGATGGGCATACATCTCCGCCCGCGTCATTACGTCCCGAAAACTCAGCAGCAGTTCCTTCATCGTGAGCTCCGGCAGCATCTCCACGACCTTGCGCTCACACATCTCAACTTGTGCCTGCCGGACATCACGCTCCAGGCGCTCGAGGCCATCGATGTCCTCAGCAGCCTTCTTGTACCGTTCATACTCCTGCAGGCGTCTGATCAGCTCCGCCCGCGGATCGTCTTCGTCCTCTTCCTCGCTGATGGGTCTTGGCAGCAACATGCGTGACTTGATCTCCGCCAGCATCGCGGCCATCACCAGATACTCTCCCGCCAATTCCAGCTGGAGTTCCTGCATTACCTCGATGTACTGCGTGTACTGGTAGGTGATCTGGGCAATCGGGACATTCAGTATGTCCAGATTCTGCCGCTTGATCAGGTACAGAAGCAGATCGAGCGGGCCCTCGAAAGCCTCGAGGAATACCTCGAGAGCATCCGGTGGAATGTAGAGATCCTCCGGAAGCTGCATGATGGGCTGGCCATCCACAACGGCAAAAGGCAACTGCGCCTGGCGCGGAGTCTCGTTTGATGAATCAACCCCGGGCAACGCCAGGCTCGATTGATCCGGAATACCCGTGTCGTCGTCAATGTTATCGACGTTGGCTGAAAAGCTTTCGTTCATTCCAGACCCATCGCCTCTCTGACATCGTCCATGGTTTCCCTCGCCAGATCGCGCGCTCGTTCGCGCCCCTCGTTGAGAATTGCGCGAACCGCGCCGTCATCTTGCTCAATCTGCAAAGCGCGCTCACGAATCGGCTTCAGTTCTGCCAGCGCTGCGTCTATGACCGGCCTCTTGCACTCGACGCACCCGATCCCAGCAGATCTGCAGCCTTCCTGGACCCACTCTCGTGTCTCCTCGTCCGAGTAGATCTTGTGAAAGTCCCACACCGGACACTTGCCCGGATCGCCAGGATCGGTTCGACGGACGCGTGCCGGATCGGTCGGCATAGTGCGGAGCTTCTTTTCAACGCTGTCGGGATCCTCTCTCAGACCAATGGTATTGCCGTAGGACTTCGACATTTTCTGACCATCGAGACCGGGCACCTTCGAAGTAGCGCTCAGCAACGGTTCAGGCTCAACGAGAATGGTCCGCCCCACGCCTTCGAGATAGCCGAGTAGCCGGTCACTGTCTGCGACGGTCAGCCTGGGGCATCCGGCTACCAAAGATTGCCCCATCTCCAGGGCTGCGGCATCACCTTTCTCCTGATAGCTGCGCCGCGCATCCATGTACTCGCGTCGCTTGCGATCCCCCAGCAGTCGCGTGGCGCGCTCTGCTTTCTTGTCGAAATCGTCTTCTCGACCGTACAGGTGGTTGAAGCGACGCGCGATTTCGCGCGTCATCTCGAGATGCGCCACCTGATCCTCACCGACAGGGACATAGCTGGCCCGATAGATCAAAACATCAGCGCTCTGCAGCAGTGGATAACCGAGAAAACCGTAAGTGGCCAGATCCTTCTCTTTCAGCTTCTCCTGCTGATCCTTGTAACTGGGTACTCGTTCTAGCCAGCCGAGCGGTGTAATCATCGATAACAGAAGATGCAACTCGGCGTGCTCGACTACATCGGACTGAACAAACAAGGTCGCGCTGGCAGGGTTTATCCCTACGGCCAGCCAGTCGATAAGCATCTCGCGGGTGCTGTCCTGAACATCTGACGGATCCTCGTAGTGCGTCGTCAGCGCGTGCCAGTCCGCCACGAAAAACAGGCATTCGTACTCATACTGCAGCTTCAGCCAGTTATTGAGCGCGCCATGCAGATGCCCCAGATGCATGCTTCCCGTTGGCCGCATGCCTGACACCACCCGGTTTTTGACTCCGGCAACACTACTCAATCGATTACTCCCTAAAACCCGGCGACGGTAAGAACGAGGTCGTTAACGAATGACATTATCGGCCCCAGCAGCCTCCACAAAACCCCTGTGAAAAGCAGCGCCAGAATGATTATCAGACCATACTGCTCGAGCCGCTCGAAACGAGCAGCCTGGGCCGGTGGTAGCAGACCTGCCATGACGCGACCGCCGTCAAGCGGAGGTAAAGGAAACATATTGAAGACTGCCAGGATCACGTTGATTAATACGCCTATTTGCGCCATTCCGAGAAGAAAAACAGCCGCACTTCCTTCTAGCCCCAGCCCCAGCGTCGCTCGAGCCACAATGGCCCAGAATAGCGCCATCACGAGGTTGGCTACAGGGCCGGCCGCCGCGACCAGAATCATGTCACGACGCGGATTGCCGAGGTTGCGAACGGATACGGGCACCGGCTTGGCCCATCCGAATAAAAAGCCACCCAGCATCAGCGACAAGGCGGGCACGACCACCGTGCCGATCGGATCGACGTGCTTGAGAGGATTGACCGTCAATCGCCCCAGCATCTCGGCTGTACGATCGCCAAATCGTCTGGCAACCCACCCATGGGCCACCTCGTGTAGCGTAATCGCGTATAGAACCGGGATGACTGCGACGGCCAGTTTCTGGACCAGAGTCAGCTGCTGCATCACGTTATTATACGCAGGAGAAAAGAGATCAGGCGTCTATAAAGTGAGCCACGTCACCCATGCCCTCACGGAGGACAATCGGATAGGACCCGACCAGGTCGATGACGCTGGTCGGATTCAGTCCACAGGGTCCGCCGTCAATCACCAGGTCGACCTCGTGCCCCACCCGTTCGAAGATATCGAAGGCCTGGGTGAGCGGCAGCGTTTCCTCGGGTAGCTGCATAGTTGTACTGAGCAACGGCTCCCCCAGTTCCTCCAGTAACGCCTTCGCAATAGGGTGAGTCGGCACTCGGATACCAATGGTTCGGCGGCGGGGATGCTGGAGGCGCTTGGGTACCTGTTTTGTGGCCGGAAGAATGAATGTATATGGCCCGGGCGTCATGGAGCGGATCAATCGATAGCTCTGATTGTCGACGCGAGCGTAGGTGGCAATTTCTGACAGGTCACGACACACGAGTGTGAATAGATGCTTCCGATCAAGCCGCCGCAATCGTCGGATCCGTCCGATCGCATCCTTGTCCCCCGCTCGACAGCCAATCGCATAGATCGAGTCAGTCGGATAGACGATGACACCGCCCTTGGAGAGCACGCCGACCGCCTCGGATATCCTCCGGGGCTGAGGATTCTCAGGGTGGATTTCGAGTAGTTGGCCCATCCCTGCTATTTTACCGACGCGTACATGCGCATGGCACGCGCAGACGCAATGCTTCTTACATTTCTGTTCTCCAGTTGAGACAAGCAGGTCCAGGGAGAGGTCCAATCGTGCTGTACGTGATAATCGCTGAGGACATACCGGACTCTGCGGCTGCCAGATCGAAAGCCCGGCCAGCTCATCTTTATCGCCTGGAGGAATTGAAAAAACAGGGTCGCCTAGTACTGGCCGGCCCATTCCCCGGGATAGATCCACCTACGATGGGGCCCGCCGGCGTCACAGGCAGTCTCATCGTCGCAGAGTTTGAGTCACTGGAGCAGGCGGAAACCTGGGCGAGCGCAGATCCGTTCGTAGAATCCGGCGTTTACGCATCAGTGACTGTGAAACCGTTCAAGAGAACGCTGCCATGAATGAGTCCAGGGTCCAGGCCATCCGCCACCGCCTGCAGCAGGAGTTCGCGCCTGA
>CP070833.1:130654-137377 GCA_020341735.1 Gammaproteobacteria bacterium
AAGCCGTAGGTGAGGATGGCGGCCCCTGCTTGAGTGCCGTAGACCACCATTGCCGATTCCTCGAGCGCAAACAATCCGGACGCCGCCATGGCGATCGTGATCATAGCCACTGCCATGTCTGATTGTGCGACGAGGGTCAGCAGAACGCCGATCAGCAAGCTGAGGACAAACACGCCTCGCATCTGCTCGAGCAGGGGAGGAAGCCAGGGGTAATCTATAAAGCCCGCCGCGCCCGTTTTCAGCAGGAACAGACCGTACATGATCATGCCGATGCCGAAGAGCGCCCCGTAGGCGTGCAGGAATTTTCTCGGCCAATGAAATGTGATTCCCAGGCCCGTGATGCCAAGCAGGAACATGACCAGCACTTTTATCGGCAAGACCGAGGCGATTACGATGATGCTCGCGCCGGCGTTGCACCAGAAGACCAGGGGCAGGGCCCTCGCTACCGTCAGCAGTCCGGCCTGCACAAATCCAGCCAGGATGAACGAGCTTGCCTTGCCGCTTTGAGTGAAGAAGCCGAGGAAGTTGCCGGCGAGAAGCACGCCAGTATGACTCTCACTGATCTTCGAGACGACATTCCGGAAGCTGCCGCCAGACATCTGCTGCAGGTGGGCGCCGATATATTTCACTCCGACCAGAAAGATGCCGATTCCGGCCGACATGTAGGCCAGAAGTGTTACCGGGTCTTCGAGTTGGCCGGGCGCCTGAGCTGGACCGGCAGCGAAAGCGGTGCCGAGTGCGGCGAAGGGCAAGAGCGCCGGTAGCAGGAGATACCGAATCTTGAGCATCAGATTGTTGCGAGGGGTCATCCGTATATACAAGGGCAGCGTCATTGAGAGGGGACAAGCGTTTGGGTTGGTATCGCGAGCCCGCTCGCGAGACGGGGAGAAAACTACAGTAGCACCTCACGGGCGGCAAGCAGGCTGACTACCGGATCAACCAAGGACGCATCTGCGGTAGCAGGACGCGACCATGTTCAGGACGGACACCGGCGAGGCGGCAGCCCGGGGTTATCCTTCCGAGGCCTGGCGACTCCAGGCTGACACAGATAATCTGACTTGGAACTCAACGACTAATCTGGGTATTCCTGAAGAGACTAGAGAGCTTAGCTAGAATAAAGACTCAAATCCGACACAGCGGCGTATTTCGGATACGATAAGGCGAATAAAGCCGGGGAAGTTCAGAAAAATAAGGGAAACAGCCTGCGACGCGATCCCACGGCGCCTTGCCGATGCATCCGTACGCGGCGCGCGTGCCCAAAAAAACATCTCTCTATGGGGAGTATCAGCGGGATGATCCGGTCGTACCTGGACCAGCAGGAATGGAGGCGGGAGACGGAATCACCACCGGCCTCGGCACTTGTTTGCCAGGCCCGCCCGGCATTTCGGATCAACGGAGGAAATTGTGGAAATAAGCACTCGAAACATCGATGACGTGACAGTAGTCGATATCAGCGGAAGCCTGGATACACATACTTCCGGCACAGCGTCCGACGAAATGGGAAAGATCGTGGGGAGCACCCAGAAAATGCTGCTGAACCTCGAGAACCTGGAGTTCCTCAGCAGCGCCGGTCTCAGGGTTTTCCTGCGCACCGCCAAGCAACAGAAAGGATCCGGCGGCGCGATCAAGGTCTGCAATGCAACGGGGGTCGTCAAAGAGGTCATGGAGATTTCCGGCTTCGGCAGCTTGCTTGACTTGCACGATTCCGAGGGCGGCGCGCTGGCGTCATTCTGAAGCCCCGGATTGCCGCGGGCGCATTTCTGCGAAGCAATCAATTCGTCTTACCTGACGGCGACTAGCGACTATCCGCGGACCTGGTCCGGCGATCGTTCATGCTTGAGACAACAGAGAGAATCCAGAGATGGCGATGATGAAACCGCTGGAGGTGCCGCCGCTCGGCATCTCCGAGAGAGAGGCCGAAATCCAGTTTGAGAAGCTACAGGCCAAGCTGATTCCTCTCTGGGAATCGATCAGTGGTCTGAATCCGGAGGAACAGGGCGAGCAGACCGTCGTCATCGTGCCGTCGCAGTCCATCGAGTTCGATTGCAAGGGCGCCGAGATGCAGTCTTACGAGGAACGCATGCTGTTTCTCCTGATGCTGCTGCGACAGCCGCGTACACGCATGATCTACGTGACTTCGCAGACAATTTTGCCGGCGACCCTCGACTACTACGTGTCTTTAATGCCCGGCGTCATCACGAGTCACGCAATGCAGAGATTCATCAACGTTGCGCCGGAGGACCGGTCACCGCGTGCACTGACCACCAAGCTCCTGGAGCGACCTCATCTGTGCGAGAAGATCCGCTCCATGATCCCCGACCTGAACCGGGCTCATCTGATCACCTATACGGTCACCATCCAGGAGCGCGACCTGGCCCTCCGCCTGGGGATCCCCCTGTACGGGTCCGATCCGTCGCTGTTCTACCTCGGGGGAAAGAGTGGTGGGCGCGAGGTATTCGCCGCGGCAGGGGCCTGCTATCCGATAGGCGTCGAAAACCTGCGCTCGATGGACGACGTCAGGACCGCGATCGCCGCCATGCACGCGAAGAAGCCATCCATCGGCAAGGCGATGGTCAAGTTGAACGACGGAGTGTCCGGCGAAGGCAATGCCGTCATCGACCTCGAAGGACTGCCGGATCCGGCCGACCCGTCTTATGCGAACGCGATGGAGGAGAGGCTGCAGACCATGGTCTACGAGGCCTCTTCGGTCAATGTCGAGAAGTTCTCCGATGGAATGGAGAAGATTGGCGGGATCGTGGAAGAGCGGATTCAGGGCCGGGATTTCCTGAGTCCCAGCGTACAGATGCGGATTTCTCCGCTCGGCGAAGTCGAAATTCTGTCCACCCACGATCAGCTTCTCGGCGGCCCCAGTGGCGGTAGCTTCCTGGGGAGCCGCTTTCCGGCTGATACGGAGTACGGCAGGCTCATTGCGAGCGAGGCGGAAAAGATCGGTGAACGTCTGGCTGATCTTGGCGCGCTCGGGCGCTTCGCGGTGGATTTCGTCGTGGTCAGGGATGAAGATGACAGGTGGCAGTCGTACGCGATCGAGATCAACTTGCGATTGGGAGGTACAACCCACCCATTCCAGATCCTCCAGTTCCTCACCGGAGGGCGCTTCTATCCCGACGCCGGCGTGTTCCGCTCGCCAAACGGACAGGAAAAGTACTACACGGCGAGCGACCATCTGGAGTCGACACTGTATCGGGCATTCTCTCCAGACGACCTGTTCGACATCGTTATCCGGCACGGGTTGCACTTCGACCAGGCCAGCCAGACAGGCATTCTGCTGCACATGCTTCCCACGGTCGGAGAGAACGGTCGTTTCGGCGTGGTCGCCGTGGGCAACTCTCCGGAGGAGGCCGATGAACTGTACGAGAGAATCCACTCGGTTATCCAGGATGAGTCGGAGCGAGCGACGACTGTCCCGGCGCTGCCCCTGGTGTAGCCGATGAACGAAGGCACTTTCGCGGAACGTGACTCGCGCTTCGGTTGGTTGGCGAGCCCATCGGCCGGCGGCAGAGGTCTCTGATGGCCCATCGGAATTCAGCTTGATCAAGGAACGGGCATAACCGTGTCTACCCGCGCAATTCACCGGAACATCCTGGAGAACATGCGCGATGGCGTGATGAGCATCGATCTCAAGGGCCGCGTCACCACTTTCAACGGTGCGGCGGAAAAGATCCTCGGGCTGGGCCGCTCGGAGGTGATCGGCAAGACGCTGGTCGAGACATTGCTTGATCTGCCGGGAAGCGACGACTTCGTACAGGTCGTCCTGGACGCGATATACGAATCAGAAGTGACCCACCATCGCCGAGTGGCATTCCAGGTCGGCTCGGATACCCGACGGCTGTCCGTGACGACAAGCTTTCTGTTCGACAAGGATCAGGACTCGGGCGAGGCGATTCGGGCAGGCGTCGTTGCGGTATTTGGCGATGTCACCGAGGTGGAGCGTCTGCGAGATGAACTCCGGGCCATGGCCACGCTTCGAGTCGAGCAATTGGTCCGTGCATACCGGGAGCGTGGTCACGTTCTGGCCAACCTCGATCCCCTGGGCCTCACTGGCCGGGCGGAACATGTCGAGTTGAATGAGGTCCATTACGGCCTTGGGCAGGGCGACCTGGATGAGACGTTCACCTTCCTGTGGGGCGGAGCCGCAGTCAGCTGGCCCCTGCGCCGGATTCTACGTGAGCTTCGGCGGGTCTACTGCGGATCGGTGGGCATCCAGTACATGCATATCGATGATCTCGAGATCCAGGCCTGGCTGCGGGAGCGCCTTGAAGGGCCGGCCTTCGAAACGCCGGTGCCGCGTGAGGAGCAGATGCATATCCTGCGCAAGCTCATCGATGCGGAAATCTTCGAAACGTTCCTGCACACGGAATTCAATCGCGCCAAGCGCTTCTCGCTGGAGGGCGCTGAAACACTGATCCCCTTACTGGACCAGGCGATAGAAAAAGCCGCGGATCAAGGTGTGACGGACGTCGTTATCGGCATGTCGCATCGGGGGCGCCTGAATGTCCTTGCAAACATCCTGGGCGTCAGCGCCGAGCAACTGTTCCGCCGCTTCGAACAGCTGGACGCCGGTAATGATGCCGACAGCGACGGGGATGTGCGTTTCCATCTGGGCGTGGAGATGGACAGGGAGACGAGGGTGGGGCGGCACGTGCATATTTCCCTTTGCTTCAATCCCAGTCACCTGGAATTCGTTGGACCCGTGGTGATGGGACGCGCCCGGGCCAGACAGCAAGGAAAGGACCCGTCCGCCAGGGGTGAGGTGCTGCCGCTGGTGATCCACGGCGACGCCGCTTTTTCCGGCCAGGGAGTCGTCCAGGAGATGTTCAATCTGAGCCGGCTGGATGGGTATACAGCGGGCGGGACGGTTCATGTCATTCTCAATAACCAGATCGGGTTTACGACCGAGCCCCGGCAATCTCGCTCCACGCAATATCCGTCCGACGTCGCCCGGATGCTCCAGATCCCGATCTTCCATGTGAACGGTGAGCAGCCGGAGGCCGTGAACCGCGTGATGCGGCTCGCCCTGGACTTCCGAAAAACCTGGGGGCGGGACGTTGTCGTGGACATGTACTGCTATCGACGACGCGGCCACATGGAACTCGACGATCCGTTGTGCACGCAGCCTGTGCTGTATCAGGCGATCCAAGAACAGCCACCGATCCGGAACGCCTATAAGGACAATCTTCTCAAGCTCGGCAAGGTGTCCGCCGATGAAGCGGACGCCATTGCGCAGGAGTCTCGTCGCGTTCTTGAGGCGGAGCTGGAGGACGCGAAGTCGACGGCACTCGCCGAGAAGCCGCTCGATGCGGGAGGTTTGACGACGTCCGGTAATCAGCCGGATACGGCGGTGCCACGAGAACGGCTTGCCGAATGTCTTAGCAGGCTCGGCGTCATCCCGGAAGATTTCAACGCGCACCCGAAAGTCGCCGCCATCATCCGCCGTCGTCAGTCGATGGCAAACGGCCGGCAGAAGATCGACTGGGCGACAGGCGAGGCACTCGCCTACGCCACGTTATTGTGTGACGGAGTCTCGATTCGCCTGTCTGGCCAGGATTCCGAGAGAGGTACGTTCGCTCACCGCCACGCCGTACTGCATGACGCCAAGACCGGAGCACGGCATGTGCCGCTGTCAACGATCTCCGGAACCGATACAGGCACATTCTCGGTGCAGAACAGTCCGCTCACGGAGACGGCCGTGCTGGCCTTCGAGTTCGGTTACACCATTGAGGCCGACAAGGATCTCGTGATCTGGGAGGCTCAGTTCGGCGACTTCGCAAATGTGGCGCAGGTGATCATCGATCAGTTTCTTTTCAGCTCGGAGGCCAAGTGGCGCCAGCCCAGCGGGTTAGTGCTGTTGTTGCCTCACGGACTGGAGGGCCAGGGGCCGGAACACTCCAGCGCTCGACCCGAGCGATTCCTGCAGCTATGCGCCAACGGCAATATCGAGGTGGCTTACCTGAGTACGGCAAGTCAGGTGTTTCATCGACTGCGCCAGCAGGCGCTGGACACGCGTCGACGTCCCCTGGTCGCTTTCACTCCAAAACGCATGCTCCAGAAGCCGTCGGCATCCTCGTCCCTGGAAGAACTCTGCCACGGGGCGTTCCTGCCGGTGATTCCCGACCGGGCCGAGGCCGGAACGGACCGGGTCCTGCTGTGCTCGGGCCAGCTAGCCGCCGAATTGATGGCAGAGAGGAACAGGCGTGATTCCGAGGTATCGATTGTCAGGCTGGAAAGACTCTATCCTTTCCCCGGGGAGGCGTTGGCCGTTGCAATAAATCGTTATCCGAGCGGAGTCCCGGTCGTCTGGGTTCAGGAAGAGCCCGAGAACATGGGTGCCTGGCGCTGGCTTCAGCCGCAGCTCCGGTCTGCGCTCGGAGATAATCCGATCGATTTCGTGGCGCGCCCGGAACGGGCCAGTCCGGCGACCGGATCGTTGGCGATTCACCAGCGTGAGCAGGACATGATTTTCGACCAGGCGCTCGGCGCACGGGCTGAGGCCACGGTTCTATACCCGGGAACGGGCGAAACCGGCTAGATGAAAGGAGGTCAACAGTGATGATAATGCCGGCCACGGGATATGCCTGTCTGCAGACACACCCTCCGGATAACGGGAGGGGCAGGCGCGCTCGCTGCGTGGCGCGCGCTGTAGGCCGGATCAGATGATGCCCGTAGACACCTTCATTATCTGTACCGGGCTGACGCGAAAGACGA
>CP070833.1:137477-141773 GCA_020341735.1 Gammaproteobacteria bacterium
AAGCCTACCATTTGCATCGTCGATACTTGTCGGCACTCAGACTACCCGCGGGCGCGATCAGCCTCGCCTCTGAACAGCCGCCGGAAGAACGCAGCTTAGTGGGCGTGACAGCGATGCTTGTCGCCCGTGAAGATTTGCATCCCGCGTTGGTAGATTTGCTGTTAATGTCTTCGCAGAACACCGTGGATAAACCTGGGCTATTTAGCGAGGCTGGTCAATTTCCATCCGGTCGATATCTATCGATTCCGCTTGATGAAGATGCAAAGCGATTTCATCAACGCGGGCCGTCGTTTCTACAGCGCTATTTACCCTTCTGGGCTGCAACATTAGTAGATCGACTGATCGTGATGTTAGTGCCGTTAATTGCACTGGCCTTACCGCTGCTCAAGGCGTTCCCACCCGTATACCGGTGGCGCGTACGTTCTCGTATCTATCGGTGGTACGAAGATCTGAAACGGATTGAGACGAAACTGGACGCGGGAGTCGTTGACCAGGATTTGATTAAAGCCATCCAACAACTGGATGATGAAGTCAAACATGTCGAGACCCCGCTGTCCTACGCCGACGAACTGTATCAACTACGGGGTCACATAGATCTGGTGGATAAGCGAATAAAGGAACAGCGTCTGGCAAGCTGACAGCGACACCAGCGGCGAGCCCGGGACGGCAAGACCGTGACTGCCGCGAGTTTACCGCAACGCCCTAGGCGTAAACCTTGCCGAAGGTTGCGTGGGCTTAACACTGAAAACATCCGTACTATCGCATTAACGACTGGAGTTCGACATGTCACAGCAAAAACCCGAATTCAAATCCCAATATGAAAACTACATTGGAGGAGAGTGGCTAGCCCCGGTCGATGGCGATTATTTTGATGACACTTCCCCTATTGACGGAAGCCTGATTGCCCGGGTGCCGAAATCCAACAGCAAAGATATCGACCTGGCAGTTAAGTCGGCAGGGCGGGCTGCAGAGGACTGGGGGAAGACCTCCGCCACTGAGAGAAGCAATATTTTGTTCAAGATTGCCGAGCGAATAGAGGAGAACCTCGACACTCTGGCCCTGGTAGAGACTTGGGACAATGGCAAGGCCATCAGGGAAACCATGGCAGCCGATATCCCCCTAGCTGCTGATCACTTCCGCTACTTCGGCAGTGTCATTCGGGCCGAGGCAGGGCAGGTGGCCGATCTGGATGCTGGCACCGTATCGATGGAAGTCCACGAACCACTGGGGGTCGTCGGACAGATTATCCCGTGGAATTTTCCAATTCTGATGGCGGCATGGAAACTTGCGCCTGCGCTGGCTGCCGGCAATTGCGTGGTCCTCAAGCCTGCGGAGCAGACACCAGTTTCCATTCTCTTTCTAATGGAGGCGATAGCCGATCTGCTTCCAGCCGGGGTGCTGAATATTGTCAACGGGTTTGGTCCGGAAGCCGGCAAGCCGCTGGCGACTCATCCAGAGATCAAAAAAATTGCCTTCACAGGCGAGACCACAACCGGGCGGCTCATCATGCAATACGCGTCGGAGAATCTCATACCTGTGACGCTCGAACTGGGTGGCAAGTCGCCGAACGTTTTCTTTGAAAGCGTAATGGCGCAGGACGACAATTTCCTCGACAAGGCCATCGAGGGATTGGTGCTGTTTGCTTTCAACCAGGGCGAGGTCTGTACCTGCCCATCACGAGCCCTGATACAGGAGAGCATTTACGAAGAATTCATGGGGCGTTGCCTGGAGCGCGTGGCAGCGATCAAGATGGGTGATCCGTTGGACATGAGTACCCAGATGGGCGCGCAGGCGTCTAACGATCAGTATGAAAAGATCCTCAACTACATCGATGTCGGCAAGCAGGAAGGAGCGGAATTGCTGATTGGCGGTGAGGCGTTTGAGAGCGATGTTTATCCGGATGGGCTTTACGTCAAACCCACAATATTCAAAGGCCACAACAAGATGCGCATCTTCCAGGAGGAAATATTCGGTCCGGTTTTGAGTGTGACGACATTCAAGGACGAAGCCGAAGCGATGGAAATCGCCAATGACACGCTGTACGGATTGGGTGCCGGAGTCTGGACCCGCGATGTGCACCAGATGCAGACCTTCTCCCGCGGTATTCAGGCAGGCCGTATCTGGTGTAATTGCTACCACGCCTACCCGGCAGGTGCTTCATTCGGCGGTTACAAGAAATCAGGCATCGGGCGGGAAAATCACAAAATGATGTTAAGCCATTACCGGCACACGAAGAATATACTGATGTCCCATGACATGGATCCGCTGGGGTTCTTCTGAGGCACGCCAGAGGCCCATCATCCGTGCCTCCCGCGGTCGTGATGGCAGTCGTATTTGCGGAGACGCCCTGTGTACGTAGAGCGCGTATCGGTTACAGAGAAAGCCAAGGCGGTTATCGATCAGCTGCGGGAACAGCATGGTGAACTGATGTTCCACCAAAGCGGCGGTTGTTGTGATGGCTCCGCTCCCATGTGTTTTGCCAAGGGCGATTTTTTAATTGGTTCCAGAGACCTGTGTCTGGGTGAAATACATGGTTGTAGCTTCTATATGGCCTCCGATCAATTTGAATACTATAAGAACTCGCATATTACGATTGATGTTTCACCCGGCAGGGGGGCCAGCTTCTCTTTGGAGATTCCGTTGGGATTGAGATTCATGGCTGTTTCAACACTTTTTAGCGATGATGAATTGCCCCGAGTCCGTCCTGTTGAAACCTGACGAGTGTTCGTCGTACCGGGAGATTCAACTGCCGGGGGACGACGGTTGCGGCATGGAATCACCCGCATCGCCGGGCCCGTCAGGGGGCTGTCGGAAGACTTCGAGATCCGGCTCTCGTCGGCCGAGTCGAACCAGGCCTCTGCGATCGGCCATTACAGAGTAGTGCCTGATCAGAACTTCGCGCGGATGCGCGCTCCGGTGATGAGTCCGGCCCGACTTTCACGCCAGATGATCAAAGCGTTGGAAGCGATCACGATGCCGGCCCCGGCCAGAACCGCCGGTAATGGCCAGTCGTTCCAGATCAGCCAGCCGAACAACGTCGCCCACACGATGCCACTGTAGTTGAACACTGTCACGACGGCGGCCGGTGCATTGCGAAAGGCGATGGACAGCATCCATTGGGCCAGCGCGCCCGACAGCCCGACGCCGAACAGCAGGGGCACCTCGTCCAAGGCCGGTGTTACCGCAACCAGGGGTAATGGCAGCGCCGTGATCAAGGTGCCGATCACGAGAAAATAGAAGGTGATAGTCTCCGGGCGCTCATAGCGGCCCAGGTAACGGAGCACGATCTGCAGAGTGGCGTGCATAAGGGCCGCGGCGATCGCGACCATAATACCCAGCGCGCTCATGTTGCCCTCCGGGCTGACCATGATCACGACGCCGGCAAAGCCGATCATGACGGCGGCCCATCGGTACGGCCCGACTGTTTCGCCAAGAAAAAGGACTCCGAGCAAAGGAATGAACAAGGACGAGGTGAACAGCAGGACCGTCGTCTCCGCCATCGGCATGAGTGAGAATGCGGCAAAGGTTGTCACCAGGGAAAGGGCTCCGAGGACCGCGCGGAGGCCTACCAGCGATGGCTTGCTGCGTATGACCAGGATATCCCGCTTACCGAACACAAAGACGAGTATCAGGAAAGGCATGCAGGCGATAAGGTTTCGGTAGAAGGCGATTTCGATTACCGAGTGGGTGGCGCTCAGCAGCTTCGCGAACACGTTCATCACCGTGAACATCAGAAACGCGCCCATGGCGGCCACCATGCCGCGGACGACGTGTTCCTGATGAGACAGCGATGGATTATCAGTCGACAAGGTAGATTGAGGGACTCATCTCGTTACACATACCAAGGCTTGCGGTGACGGCTCAGTGACAGGGTATTCCGAAACGACAGGAATCGCATTGACCTGAGATGCCAAAACGACTCCGGCTGAAGAGGGGCCACGACTGAGCCTCAGTAACTCGAGCCATGAGGCGAAGGCGGATCTGAATCGGTAACGAGCATTACGGCCCGGTACGCTGCCTTTTGCTATGGCAAAGCTCGTATAAACAATGGCTTATCGAGTATATGTGAACTGGATTATATTTAAATTCACCTGGCCTTCGTCGGGTCCTGGGCCGGCGAAGCGCTTCAAGGTCCTCTCCCGTGCAAATTGAATGTCTGCCTCCGACTCCAAGTGGGCATCCTTGGATGCCACAAGCGCGTATTGAAAGGGCCCCAGGCTTGACCTAAGGGATTAGTAGGAGCCGGGCTGGAGAACAGTGGGCGGATGCCCTCCGAAACACTCGTTGTCGGAATAA
>CP070833.1:141873-144875 GCA_020341735.1 Gammaproteobacteria bacterium
ATACTGCCGCCTCCGACACGCCGCGGCCGACATTCAGTGCTGCCAGGGGCTGACCCGTCGACGGAACTCAAGAACGCGGCGACGGCAGCATTGCGTGTCCTGCGATCGTCCCCGGATGCGCGGGTGGGCATCGTCCTCCATGATCTCGAAGAACGGCGGTTCGAGGTCGAATCCGTGTTCGACGATGTGTTGTCTCCCGATCGAATCCTGCCCGGCGGCACAGGGCAGGGGCGGGCGTGGGACATGTCTCTGGGAAGCCCCTTGAGTACCTGGCCAATGGTGTCAGCAGCCTTGGGAGCGCTGGAACTCTGCCTGCGATCATGCCAATACACGGCGATGGGTCTCTTCCTGCGTTCACCTTACTTTGGTGACGCGACGGAAGAAGGCCCGCAGCAAGCCCTGCTCGACGGATGGTTACGCAAGAACAATTATTTCGAGCTCGATCTGCTGTCCCTTGCGGACATCGCAAACGACGCCCCCGCGGCCGAATTCCCGGACTGTAGCGCTCTGGTAATGCGGTTATGCGGACTGGAGACCGAGGTTCGTAGCTGGCCTGCGACAGCCGGACCGGCATTCTGGTCCGGCGCATTCGATCGCGCGTTGAGGACCCTGAACTGGCCCGGCGAGCGCGCGCTGGACTCGACCGAGTTCCAGTGCGCAGACAAGTGGCGCGAGCTGCTGGCCCGACTCGCCGGACTCGGCGGCGTGGCCGGAGAGATGGGCCCTGCCGAATGCCTGGGACGTCTCCGCCGGCTCGCGGATGACACGCTGTTTCAGCCGGAAGGATCTGGGGCACCGATCCAGATTCTGGGGATGCTGGAGACGCCCGGATTGTCATTTGATCTGCTGTGGGTCATTGGCATGCACGATCAAGCCTGGCCGCGCCCCCTCAGGCCCAATGCCCTGATACCTGCCGGATTGCAGCGCCGCCTGCGAATACCGCGAGCCTGTCCCGACACGGAACTGAAATTCGCGACCGCAAAAACAGAGCAGCTCCGCCTGGCCGCTGATGAGGTCGTCTTCAGCTGGCCCCGACAGTCAGGAGAGGAAACGCTGCGGCCTTCTGCCTTGATTGAGGGCTTCCCTCGTGCACCCGAGATGGATCTGCCTGCCGGGGTCGAAAACCGGATCCACGCCACCGCCGGCATCGAAGCGCTCGCCGATGAAAGGATGCCCCGGTGGCAGAGAGGCGCGACGGCTCGGGGCGGTAGTGCTCTTGTCAAAGCGATGGCAGCTTGCCCATTCCAGGCCCAGGCTCGATTCCGGCTGTTCGCAGAATCTCTGCAACAACCCTCACCCGGCATAAGCTCTATTGACGCGGGCCGGATAGCTCACCTTGCGCTGCAGTGGCTCTGGGCGGACTGGAAGGGCAGCGACGGCCTGAAGAGGCTGGAGCATGGCGCCCTGCTTCAAGTCGTCAACTCAGTCGTCGAGAGGACCTGCAGACATATTATCAAGGGGTCCGGCGCACTAAAGACGGCATTGCGCACGATTGAAACCGAACGTGCAAGCGCGAGGATTGTGGCTCTATGCCTGCATGATCTGCAGCGTCCCGGATTCGTCGTGGAGGATCTGGAAAAGGGTACTGATCTCCAGCTCGAGGGCGTCGGTCTGCGTATGCGAGTGGACCGAATCGATCGACTCGATGACGGCGGTCTGCTTCTTATCGACTACAAGACCGGGCAGACCAGTATCCGGGACTGGCTGGGTGAGAGATTGCGTGAGCCCCAGTTGCCACTCTACGCACTCGCCTTGGGCGACGACGTCAGAGCGCTGGCATTCGGCAACCTCGCTGCCGGCAAGGAGGGCTTCATCGGCATCGGCGAGACGGGCATCGAAGGCACGGACATCGAAGCGTTGTCCGAGTCAGCCCGCCGCATGGACGGAGTACGAGATTGGGATGAAATCACGGCGCTCTGGGGACGGGTACTCAAGGCGCTGATGCGAAGTTTCGCGGACGGCGACGCTCGCGTCGCGCCTCGTCGAGTCAGCGAGGAGTGCCGCTTCTGTGACCTCACCGCATTCTGCCGGCGACACGAGCTGGCAGGTCAGGGAGCGCTGTTCGATGGGTGACATCGTAGACCGGGATGCTCGCATCCAGGCGCTCGACGTCGGGCGGAGTTTTATCGTTCAGGCGCCAGCAGGGTCGGGCAAGACTGAATTGCTCATCCAGCGATATCTCGCCCTGCTGGCGACGGTAGACGCCCCGGAGGAAGTCCTCGCGATCACCTTCACGCGCAAAGCCGCCGCAGAGATGCGAGTGCGCATACTCGCGGCACTCCGGCTTGCCGGCAGCCAGGACATGCCCGACACAGCCCATGAGGCGAAGACCTGGAAACTGGCTCGGGAAGTGCTGAATCGCAATCGCGATCTGGAGTGGCGACTCCTGGAAGCGCCGACGCGACTACGGGTAATGACGATCGACGCTCTGCACGCGCTGTTGAGCCGGCAGCTACCCGTACTCTCAGGCACCGGAGGCTCACTGAATATCTCCGATCAACCGGAGACCCTCTACCGCGAGGCCGCTCGACGGACCCTTGCGGGCGCAGGCGAGTCCGGCGAATCCGGGGCTGCGATTCGCGGACTTCTGGCTCATCTCGACAATCGGTTCGATCGTGTTGAATCCATGCTAGTGGACCTGCTCGCACGGCGCGATCAGTGGCTTCCGCGCGTGACGACTCCACGCGCGCTGAGTATCGATGAACGCAAGCGATGGCTTGAAAGCAGTCTCAGAAATCAGATCGAGTCGACCCTCAAACTTGCGAGAAAAGCGTGCCCGGAACGGCTTCTTCAGGAGCTGCCAGCGCTGGCTCGTTACGCCGCAGATCAGATGGCGGAGGCTGGCACTGATTCGGCGGTGGTCGCTTGCCGGAACATGACGGGCTGGCCCGCGGCCAATGCCGACGCGGTTGCTGTCTGGCAGGGACTTGCGGACATGCTGCTGGTGAAGGGTGGCAAAGCCTGGCGCCGAACGGTCACGAAAAACAACGGGTTTCCCACAA
>CP070833.1:144975-156735 GCA_020341735.1 Gammaproteobacteria bacterium
CAAGCCGATCGATGAGACTGGATTCGACATGCCCATCCGCCTGGACTGCAGCACTGGCCCTTGCCTGTCTGACTTTCGCCGGGTGCGATCCCGGTAGCAGCCCGGAATCAGGTTCGCCGCAGGCACCCCCCGCCGAGGTTGGCGCGCAGTCTCCTTCCGCCCAGGCCGCACGCCTCCTGGAGATGGTCGACGCCTGGTTCGAGGAGTACCTGGAGCTGAATCCATGGTATGCCACGTCCATCAGTGATCACCGATTCGACGATCGCCTCGAGATCGACATCGGCCAGGAATATCGGCTACAGATCCGGGAACTATGTGAACGCTACCTGCAAAGGGCGGGTTCGATCGACCGAAAGCAGCTGTCGTCGGCGGACCTGATCACGCTGGACGTCTTCGAACGCGACCTGCGCACCGACCTGAACAGGCTGCAATTCCCCGGACATCTGTTGCCATTTGATCACTACAACTCCACCCCGATCTCGTTCGCCGAGTTGGGCTCGGGGAAGGGTGTCCAGCCGTTCGCGACCGTTCGCGACTACGACAATTTTCTGTCACGCATCGATGACTTCGTGCTGTGGACCCAAGTCTCTATCGACAACATGCGCGAAGGCATGCGTCGCGGTGTTGTCCAGCCACGATTTTCGGTCGAGCTGATGATCGAGCAAATGCGTCAGTTCGTGGTCGGCAGGGCCGAGAACAGCGTGTTCTACGGTCCCCTCAACAGCTTCCCCGATGCCATACCGCCGGACGAGCGGCAACGGCTGACGAGTGCCTATCAGAGGGCGATCATGGAGCAGCTCGTGCCCGCATACGCCGCGCTGGCCGACTTCCTGGAGGCCGAGTACCTGGATGCGGCCCGTGACAGCGTTGGCTATGGAGACCTGCCCGGGGGCGATGCCTGGTATGACTACTTGGTGGCCTATTACACGACTACGGATCTGGCGCCCGAGCACATTCACCAGATCGGCCGGGAGGAAGTTGCCAGGATCCTGGACGAGATGGATGAAGTTCGTCGTCGCGTCGGCTATGCGGGCGATCTGCAGGCGTTCCTTGTCCACATGAAAACCGATCCCCGATTCCGGTGGGACAGCGGGGAGGAGATGCTCCAGGCCTATCGTGCAGTCGAGGGCACGGTGGCGGCTGAAATGCCGCGGCTGTTCGGTGTTTTTCCCCGCGCGGGATTCGAGATCAGGCCGGTGGAGCCATTTCTCGCAGCCACAGCCGCCAACGCCAGCTATCGGAGCCCTTCGGAAGACGGTAGCCGTCCTGGTGTCTTCTACCTCAATACGCACGAATTGTCGCGCCACGTGCGCTGGAACACGCAGACCCTGTTCCTGCACGAAGCCATCCCCGGCCATCACTTCCAGGGCGCGCTGACTCAGGAGACTCCTGGCATCCCAAGATTCCGTCGATTCGGGTTCGTGGGCGCCTATTCCGAGGGCTGGGCGCTGTACAGCGAGGATCTGGGTAGAGAGCTGGGGATGTTCGAGGATCCCCATCAGTACTTCGGCAAGCTCAACGACGAGATGTTGCGGGCGACGCGTCTGGTAGTGGATACCGGCATCCACCGCTTCGGATGGACCCGGGACCAGGCCGCTGACTACATGCGCACGAATTCGTCCCTGCCCGAGGGAGAGATCATCACCGAGGTGGACAGATACGTTGCTATTGCGGGGCAAGCCCTGTCCTACAAAATCGGGCAACGGCAGTTCCAGGTCCTGAGATCAGAGGCGAGCCGCGCCCTGGGCGGAGAATTCGACCTGCGGGCGTGGCACGATTTTGTCCTCGGCCTCGGGGACGTGCCAATGGACGTGCTGGGGCGCGCGAGCAGCGCATGGGTGGAGCAGAGGCGCCCCGACTAAGCTAGCGCTGGCCAAACCTCGGGGCGTTGCTTGCCAGGTACTCCTGTTCCTCTGCCGTGCTCAGCCGATTCAGAATAGAATTCCGGTGCGGGAATCGGCCGAATCTCGCTATCACTTCCAGATGTTGCTGGGCATGACGGAGAAAATTCTCGAAGATCTCGCGGTGCTCGGAAGCGACCTCCGTTACGAGCTGGCTGTAACGCGATACCGAAGATTCCTGATCCTCCAGGAATTCCGAGTGCTGTAGCGGCATGTAGAAGAAACACCGCTCGATCGGCGAGAGCTCCATATCCATGAGCCGGCTCATGCCGTCACGCATGAGATATCGTGCCCTGCCGTCCTTCTCGAAGGCCCGGGCAGTGCCGCGAAAGAGGTTCCTCGGGAACTGATCGAGCAACAGGATCAGGGCCAGGCGCCCCGAGGGCGTGTCGCCCATGGTGTCCAGCTTGCCCGACAGAGCGTCAACCACGGTGCCTGCCCATTTTTCCCGCATGCACTCGTCTCCGGCAGGATCGGCCCCGAACCAGAATCCCATCCTGGCCGATATCGCGGCGGGATCCGATGAGGACTCTCCGAACCAGAATCGGAGGATTTTTTGAGTCAGGTTTTCCTTCGTCATCCGAGTCTCCCACCCCGGTCAGATGCTCGATATCGGTCGAAGAAGAGGCATGTTCCCCTCGCGCTCGAGCCGCGTCAATTCCGCAAAAACATCCTTATCACGACAGGGCGGGCGAGTACATGCTTCAAAAGGACTAGATGTTTGCCCGAGTACACTCGCCGGTTTGAGGGATTGCCGGTGACTATACTCAAGTCAGTGCACCGACATTATGGCAGTCATCAGGCCCATGTGGGATCAGTCGCAGTTCTTCGTCGGCCAGCTGGTCGTACATCGGCGATTCCAGTACCGAGGGGTGGTCGTGGACGTCGACCCGACGTTCAAGGACACTGATGCCTGGAGTGAAACCGTGGCGATCAACCGCCCCGAGCCGGATCAGCCCTGGTATCGGATACTGCCGGACGGCTCGGCCCATGAGACCTATGTCGCCCAGCGCAACCTTGAGCCAGACGATGGCGGCAAGAGGATTCGGCATCCGCTGGTGTGGCTCTATTTCAAGGATTTCCGTGACGGCGCCTACGTCCCCGCGAAGCGTGCGAACTGACGCTGGTAGGCGGGCCCTGTTACTGACAATTGCGGCCTCCGCGCTGCTGCAAGCCTGTGACAAGCCCGATCGGGATGTCGAGGCCGAGGTCGCGCAGCTGGTGGAAGAGGCACAGAAATCTGCGGAGGCTGGTGACGACAGGGCACTCGCCCGGTTCCTGAGCGCAGACTATGCGGATCCGGAGGGCCGGGACCGCCGCACCATGGGCTTCATTGTTCGCTCCTGGCTCGGCCGCTATCCCGGTGTGGTGACGATGGTGACAGACCTCTCCGTGGTCGCCATCTCCGATCAGCTTGCGACAGCAGAGATGACCGTGTTCCTGGCCGGCAGGGACGGCAACCGTCCGCTCCTAACCGGGATAGATACAGACCGGGTCAGGTTGGAGCTGGCTCTGCGACATGAAGACGGTCGATGGCTGGTGACTGGTGCTCAATGGGAGCCCCCGGGGAGACATCGGCATTGACCGCTGGGGAGGAATCTGATTTATAGTCATACGGCGCCTGAGCGGCGCCCGTCTCGGCCTGGCCGCGCCCCAAAGCAATAATTAACGCGGCCGATCGAACAGGAAGAGTCAGGCGCATCCTATGGAGGACCGAGATTCAGAGGCGGCGAATTTGCCGTCATGGGGTATCGATGACTGTACCTTCTGCAAACAGCTTGTGGTCAGAGCGATTCGAGCGCGACAGCTGCGGATTCGGCCTGATAGCCCACCTGCGTGGCGAAGCCAGCCATAAGGTAGTGGCCACTGCGGTTCAGGCCCTGGAGCGCCTGACCCATCGTGGAGCTGTGGCGGCCGACGGGCTGACCGGAGATGGCTGCGGCCTGCTCATGTCCTTGCCACGCACCTATCTCCAGCGGGCCGCGAGCGAAGCGGGGATTACGACGAGCCCCGGGTTCACTGCCGGCGTCGTCTTTCTGAATCCGGGAGCCGAAGGCGCCGCTCGGACCCGTCGGATCCTGGAGCGCTCGCTGGACGAAGAAGGCGTCAACACCCTCGGCTGGCGGGAGATGCCGACGGATGCCAGCGTCTGTGGCGAACAGGCGCTCCAATCTCTGCCGCGGATCGAGCAGGTGTTTGTCGATCGCCCCTCCGGTGACTCCGACGCGCAGTTCAATCGGCGCCTCTACATGGCGCGCCGCCGAGCTGAGCTGGCGCTTGAGGACAAGGACCCGGTGTTCTACGTGGCGAGCCTGTCCTGCACGACGATCGGCTTCAAGGGCATGGTCATGCCCGCTCACCTCACCCGTTTCTATCAGGATCTGATGGCGCCGGACCTGGAGGCGGCGATCTGCGTCTTCCACCAGCGATTCTCAACCAACACCTGGCCGCAGTGGCGATTGGCGCAACCGTTCAGATATCTGGCCCATAACGGGGAAATAAACACCATTCAGGGAAACCGGAACTGGGCCGTCGCGCGAGCCGCCATATTCGACACGCCGAAGTTACCCCGACTCAAAGAGATCCAGCCGATCGTTTCCATGTCCGGATCCGATTCCAGCAGCCTCGACAATATGGTGGAAGTGCTGCTTCAGGGAGGGATGGACCTGATGCACGCCATGCGGTTGCTGATCCCTCCCGCCTGGCAGACCGTGGACACGATGGATTCGGATGTGCGCGCGTTCTATGAGTACTACGGAATGCATCTTGAGCCGTGGGACGGTCCCGCGGGCGTCGTGTTGACGGACGGTACCCAGGCGGTCTGTTGTCTCGACCGCAACGGCCTGCGGCCGGCGCGTTACGTCATCACCGACGACGATTTGATCACGGTTGCGTCGGAAGTCGGGGTCCATGACTATCGCCCGGAGCAGGTAGTCAGCAAGGGCCGACTCGGCCCCGGACAGATGCTGATCGTGGACACCCCGACGGGCGAGGTCCTGGATACCGATGCTCTCGAAGCGCGCCTCAAGAAGCGTGCGCCGTTCAAGGAGTGGTTGCGCAAGGGCGTACGCTACCTGGACTCCGAATTGATCGACCCCCAGCTGTCGGCGGATCCCATGGACCGGGATGACCTGCAGGTCTATCAGAAGATGTTCAACGTCAGCCGGGAGGAGCGCGATGAGGTCCTGAGGGTGCTGGCAGAGACTGAAGCGGAGGCCGTCGGCTCCATGGGTGACGATACGCCGATGCCGGTGATGTCCACCCGCGTGAGAGCGCTCTACGACTACTTCAGGCAGCAGTTTGCCCAGGTCACCAATCCGCCCATAGATTCTCTCCGAGAGCGGATTGTGATGTCGCTGGAGACCCAGATCGGGCCAGAGCAGAATGTGTTCGAGGCGCGTCCGGGGCACGCCCAGCGGATCGTGATGAATTCCCCCGTGCTGTCGCAACGAAAGTTCCGCCAGATCCTCCGTATCGAGGAGGATTCGACCGGCTACTGCGTCGTGGACCTGAATCGTCCCGAGTCGATCACCCTCGAGGAAAGCCTGGCCGCCATCTGCGACGAGGCAGAGGAGGCGGCCCGCCAGGGCATCCTGATCATCGTCCTCAGCGACCGGCAGATACGGCGTGGCTATCTGCCCGTGCAGGCGCTGTTGGCGACCGGCGCCATCCACCATCGATTGGTGGAGAAAGGATTGCGTTGCGACTGCAATCTTGTAGTCGAGACGGCGACTGCCCGGGACCCGCACCAGTTCGCCTGCCTGATCGGTTATGGAGCCACCGCGATCTACCCCTACCTGGCATATGAGTGCCTTCATGACATGACGAGGACCGGGGAGCTCAGGCTGGACCGGAGTCGGGGCAGGCAGCTCGGACGCAGCTACCGGCGCGGAATTCGCAAGGGCCTGTTCAAGATCATGTCGAAGATGGGCATCTGCACGATCGCCAGCTATCGTGGTGCGCAGCTGTTCGAGATTGTCGGTTTGCACGAAGAAGTGGTGGAACGCTGCTTCCCGGGTACTACCAGCCGGATCCAGGGAGCCGGCTTCGCAGAACTGCGGGATGACGCCCTGAAGCTGGCGCAGCGGGCCTGGGATGTGCGTGAGTCCGTAGAGCAGGGCGGTCTGTACAAGTTTGTCCAGGGTGGTGAGTTCCATGCCTACAATCCAGACGTAATCGCCACGCTCCAGGCGGCGGTGCAGGGCGGCGACTACGAGCTGTATCGGCAGTACGCTGAGCTGGTCAATACCCGTCCTGCCGCGGTGCTCAGAGACTTGCTCGACGTCAAACCGGCGGGTGAGGCCGTTCCGCTGGACGAAGTCGAGGATGAGGCCGAGATTCTGCGACGCTTCGACAGTGCCGCGATGTCACTTGGCGCGCTGTCACCCGAAGCCCACGAAGCCCTGGCTATCGCCATGAACCGTCTGGGTGGACGCTCCAATTCCGGCGAGGGTGGAGAAGATCCGGAGCGCTACGGGACGGACAGGGTCTCAAAGATCAAGCAGGTCGCATCCGGCCGTTTCGGCGTCACCGCCGAGTACCTAGTCAATGCCGAGGTACTGCAGATAAAGATCGCCCAGGGCGCCAAGCCCGGTGAGGGCGGACAGCTTCCCGGACACAAGGTTAATGACATGATCGCCCGGCTGCGATTCGCGCGGCCAGGGGTTGGCCTGATATCGCCGCCGCCGCATCACGATATCTACTCGATCGAGGATCTGGCGCAGCTTATTTTCGACTTGAAACAGGTCAATCCCCGAGCGCTTGTATCGGTGAAGCTCGTGGCCGAGCCGGGCGTGGGCACGATCGCCGCAGGCGTCGCCAAGGCCTACGCGGATCTGATCACGATTTCGGGTTACGACGGGGGCACTGGCGCGAGCCCGCTAACTTCAACCAAGTACGCCGGCAGTCCATGGGAGCTTGGTCTCGCCGAGACCCATCAGGTGCTGCGGGCCAATGACCTCCGCCATCGTGTGCGGCTGCAGACCGACGGCGGCCTCAAGACCGGGCTGGACGTGGTCAAGGCGGCATTGCTGGGCGCGGAAAGCTTTGGATTCGGCACGGCACCCATGGTGGCGCTGGGCTGCAAATACCTGAGGATCTGTCATCTGAACAATTGCGCCACCGGCGTGGCTACACAGCATGATGTCCTGCGACGCAAGCACTTCATTGGTCTTCCGGAGATGGTCGAAAACTATTTCCGGTTTGTCGCCCGGGAGGTCAGGGAGATCATGGCGCAACTCGGCATCCGAAGATTCGATGACCTGGTGGGGCGCGTCGACATGTTCCGCGTCCATGAAGGCACGACCAGGCGGCAATCCCGCCTGGACCTTTCGCCACTGCTGTCCGACGCCGGCTTGTCCCGGCAGCGTCCGCACATCTGCACCGAGCCCAGCAATCAGCCGTTCGACGAGGGGCCCCTGGCAGAGCGCATGGTCGGGGAGGCCATGGGGGCGGTGGAAGAGCGTCGGGGCGGCACTTTCCACTACGAGGTCCGCAATTTCGATCGTTCGGTCGGTGCCCGATTGTCCGGAGAGATCGCCCGGCGCTGGGGTAATTACGGCATGGACGAAGCGCCCATCGTTATGCGTTTGAAAGGCAGCGCCGGTCAGAGCTTCGGTGCCTGGAACGTCGGCGGGCTACATATGTACATGGAGGGCGATGCCAATGACTACGTCGGCAAGGGCATGGCCGGCGGAAGGCTGGTGTTGTTCCCGCCCACTGTCAGTCGTTTCCATGCGGCGAGTACTCCGATCATGGGCAATACCTGCCTGTATGGTGCGACCGGCGGGCAACTGTTCGCCGCAGGCCGAGCGGGCGAACGTTTTGCCGTGCGCAATTCTGGCGCTGTGGCCGTCGTCGAGGGCGTCGGCGATCACGGCTGCGAGTACATGACCGGGGGCGTCGTTGTCGTGCTGGGAAGGAGCGGCGTGAATTTCGGCGCAGGGCTCACGGGAGGCTTTGCCTATGTCCTGGATGCCGAGCGGGACTTCGTCGATCGCTACAATCATGAGTTGATCGATATCCACCGCATTACGCCGGAAAGCATGGAGGCACATCTGCATCACCTGAAGGGACTGATCGAAAACCACGTGCGCGAGACCGGTAGTGCGCTGGGCCGCGAGATACTGGACGATTTCCGCAGCTACCTGCCGCGCTTCTGGCTGGTCAAACCGAAGGCGGCGGATCTCGAGACACTCATGGAATCACTGAGGCAGGCGGCCTAGGGCCCCGACGATTATGGCGGAGAAGACCCTTCAGTTCCTCGAGATACCGCGGCAGGACCCGGAGAAAGACCCTGCCGAAGAGCGGGTTCGGCATTACCGCGAGATCTATGGCCAGTTCGATTCGGAGGCCGCGTCGCGCCAGTCGGGCCGTTGCCTGGCTTGTGGCAACCCGTATTGCGAGTGGAAGTGTCCGGTCCACAACTACATTCCCAATTGGCTCAGGTTGGTCGAGGAAGGCAATCTGTTCGAGGCGGCCGAGCTGTCTCACCTGACCAATCCCCTTCCCGAGATCTGCGGGCGCATTTGTCCCCAGGACAGACTCTGCGAGGGTGCCTGCACACTGAACGACGGCTTTGGTGCCGTGACGATCGGCAATGTCGAGAAGTACATCACTGACGAGGCGATCCGCAGGGGCTGGCGGCCGAATCTGACGGCGGTCAGAGACACCGGCCGGGAGGTGGCCATTGTGGGCGCTGGGCCCGCGGGCTTGGCGGTGGCGGACGTTTTGACTCGCAGTGGCGTGAGGACAACCGTATTCGACCGGTATCCGCGTGTGGGCGGGCTCCTGACCTACGGGATCCCGCCATTCAAACTCGAGAAAGAGGTCGTGGAGACCCGGCGTACGGTCCTGGAAGAGATGGGCGTGGAGTTCGTGCTGGAGACGGAGGTGGGCCGGGACGTCGCGCCGGATCAGCTCATTTCGGATTACGATGCTGTGTTCCTCGGCGTGGGGGCCTACACTGCTGTCCGCGGAGGGATGCCCGGCGAGGACCAGGATGGGGTTTACGAGGCGCTGCCATACCTGGTCGCCAATGTGAATCGACTGCTAGGCGAGGGCGATGGGAGCGACCACGTGTCCATGGAGGGTCGACGGGTTGTGATTTTGGGTGGCGGCGATACAGCCATGGACTGCAATCGCACCGCCGTCAGGCAGGGTGCTGAGTCGGTTACATGCGCCTATCGCCGGGATGAGGAGAACATGCCGGGATCGAGACGGGAAGTACGCAATGCCCGCGAAGAGGGCGTCGAATTCATGTTCAACGTGCAGCCTGTCGAGATCGTAGGCAACGGCCGGGTGGAAGGCGTCCGGGTGGTTGAGACTCGCCTCGGTGAGCCTGATCCTGGTGGTCGGCGTCGACCGGAGCCCGTGCCGGGAACCCAGCAGGTCCTGCCGGCTGACGCCGTTATCGTCGCATTCGGATTCCGCCCCAGCCCACCGGCGTGGCTGGCCGACATGGGCGTCGAGCTGCATGACGACGGACGGGTGCGGATCGATGCGATGGGACGGTTCCCCTTCCAGACCACCCAGCCCGGCGTGTTTGCCGGTGGTGACATGGTCCGGGGATCGGATCTGGTGGTGACCGCGGTCTACGAAGGTCGCGAGGCGGCCAAGGGCATCCTGTCTTATCTCGGAGTCTGATCTGGCTGCCGCGGCGTTGCCATCAGGTTTCCTCTCTACGAGTCTTGGAAGGCTGGCCCTCGGCGAGGGACCAGTCCCCGTCATCCGGGACGTCCGAGAAATCCAGACTGTCGACAAATGACTGGCCCTCTTCGGTCAGCGCCTGGGGAAGCCGGGTGGACAGCGGCATCCTGCCCGAGTACTGGGCATCGAAGTAGCGCATGGGCTCGTCAGGATGCCTGCAGGCTACGCCTGTTACCTCGAGACGCAGAGCGGCGTTCGGTTGTTCACCCGCCGATCGGTCCTCGATCACGCGGTGATAACGGACGCAGTTTTCTGCCACGTCCTGCCCGATAAACACATCGTTCCGGATGAGGCGGAATCGATCAGGGTCCGGGTTGGCCTCTGATGCCCGACGAACCCAGTCGGCAAAATCCGCCCGGCTGGCGAAGTCCGTTGCGATCGGTCGGGTCAGCAGCGCAACCCCGAAAGTGATGTCGGGATTGCCGGTCCGCTTCATCCATACCAGCGATTGGCTGTTCGCCTGAACGCGCAACCATTCGTCGCCGGCCGGAGGCACGATCATTACACCACCCAGGTCTTCACTTGCGGCTGAAACGCAGACGGCCAGCAGCAGCGCACAGACCTGGGTCATGCGGACTTTCTTCATTCTTCCTTCCTGGTTCTCTGGTACTCGGGCATCTCGTCCAGATGCTCCATCCATGCAAGCCGATGACCGGTCCATACCTGGTCCTTGGGCGGCAGGCTCTCCGGGTCATCCAGGCTGACGACGGTGACATCGACATAGTCCGGATAGTCATCGTGCGCATAGGTTAATGGCGTACCACAGTGGCGACAGAAACCCCGGGTCACATGCGGGGAGGAGCGATAGTAGCCAGGCAGGCTGTCGCCAAAGTCAACGTCTGAAACTCGAAATGTGGCCCAGGCGACCACCGGCGCTCCGGAGGCTCTGCGACAACTGACGCAATGACACAGGGCGGGCGGAGAGGCCGGCGAGCGGACGGTGAACCGGATCGCGCCACACTGGCAGCCGCCCCACAGCGGGTCTGTGCCCGCGCTCTCTCGGGTCCCTGCCCGTTCCGGCCGATCAGTCGGAAAGCGAAGTCCGAGCCGGGTCGCCGAATGCGACACGTCATTATCCAGAGGGCTGCCAGTGGTTCGAGATAACGCGACATCTCGATCCCGCCGACATAACAGGGCTCGAAGCCGATATCCAGGATCAGCCTGCGAACACAGTCCACGGCGGATTCATCCCCGCCGCAGAAGAACAGCGTTGGATGCTGGCCACCGTACTCCGGATCCGCCATAGCCTCCCAGGGGACCGTATTGAACGCCTTGACGACGCGGGCGGTCGGTACCCAATCGGCGATCATCTCGCCGCCGGACTCTGTGTGACCATGAACCAGCTGGAGATTTTCATCCAGCGGGTTGGTGCAGTCGATCAGGATTTTGCCGGCCAGGTCGCCGAGCCCCCGGATGACTTCCTCCGCGATGTTCCACCAGATCGCCAGAACAACTACCTCGGCATCCGCGGCGGCCTGTGCAGGCAGCGTAGCTGAAGTTCCGTCCGCGCAGTCGGCGATCAGTCGCCGGACCTTATCCGCCGCGGGATCCCGGACCCCGAAGACGACCTCATGGCCCGCATGGCTCCAGCGGCGCCCCAGGGTGCCGCCGACATTGCCTGCGCCTATCACCGCGATCTTCATCTCTACTCTCCGACGAGCAAGTCCACGCCAGTACGCCTGTCGTGCTGCTGACCTGGCAGCCGGCAGCATCAACGGCCGCCCTATGCAGGGAGTCGATCAGGCCGTTGTCCACGATTCACGGACGATAGAGTAAACCACCGCGTCATGGAATCGTCCATGGCAGAGCAGACGAGACCGCAGTATGCCTTCGCGGCTGGCACCTGCCCGCTGTGCCACTCTCTGGCTGCGGGTGTTCTCGGTCGCGGCCAGGATCTCAAGCCGCTGCAGTCCTGTATTGGCGAACGCCCAGTCCGCCAAAAGTCTCACCGCCGCGGACGCGACGCCGCGATCTGACTCGGATGAGCGAACCCACTAGCCCAGGTTGGCAATACGGTGTGGCTCGAGGATGTGGTTGAGTCCGCAGCCGCCGAGAAACCGGCTTCTGCCGTCGCTGATCACAAACTCGAACCCCGCATTACTGCTGGAACACTTGGTCTGTAGGGATACCCACTCTGCGGCGTCCTCCCTCA
>CP070833.1:156835-160972 GCA_020341735.1 Gammaproteobacteria bacterium
CGCTCGGCGAGGGGAGGCGGATGCCCCGACGAAAGAAGGTTTCGGACCTGGGTGGCGTGCAGGCCGTGCGCTGGCAAGATGATGCGTGCATGTTATTGGATCAGCGCAGGCTTCCTGAAGAGGAGCACTATCTGAGGCTGGAGGACTCCACATCGGTGGCCCAGGCGATCTCCGATATGGTGGTTCGCGGGGCGCCGGCTATCGGTATCGCCGCCGCCTACGGGGTGGCGCTGGCGGTGCGAGAGTCCGCGACGGGTGACCAAGCCGATCTTCAGTCGCGGCTGGATCGTCTCGCTGCTGCCCGGCCAACTGCCTCCAATCTGGTTTGGGCGATCCGCCGGGTGAGCGCGGCGATGGACAGAGACGGGCGGGATCGATTCGATGCAGCGCTCGCCGAGGCAAGGGCGATCCATAACGAAGACATCGCTATGAATCTGACCATGGGAGAGTTGGGCGCGGAACTGATCGCCGGTCCCTGCTCGGTAGTCACGCACTGCAATGCAGGAGCCCTCGCCACCGGCGGCTTTGGCACCGCTCTCGGCGTCGTGAGATGTGGCTGGGCCAGGGGCAAGATCCAGAGAGTTTTCGCCGGAGAGACGCGGCCTTGGCAACAAGGATCACGCCTGACCTGCTGGGAGCTCGCACGAGATGAGATCCCGGTGACCTTGTTGGTGGATTCTGCCATGGCCCAGCTGTTTCGCCGGGAGCATCCCCAATGGCTGATCGTGGGTGCCGACAGAGTCACCGCTAATGGCGATGTGGCGACCAAGATCGGTACTTACTCTCTGGCGGTACTCGCCCGGCAACACGGCGGGCGGGTCATGGTGGTAGCGCCAACATCGACGCTCGATGTCTCGACGCCGGACGGTGATTCGGTCCCGATAGAGCATCGTTCGGGAGATGAAATCTGGGCGATCAGCGGACAACCGGCAGGCATAAACGGAGTGGCCGTAGACAACCCCGTTTTCGATATCACTCCTGCAGCCTGCGTCGACGCCTTGGTGACCGAAAGAGGCGTTATCCAACATCCTGATTTTGAAAAGATTTCTAAACTCTTTTCGAGAGACGTCTGAAACCGCTCTTCACCGTCCGCAAAGGCCCGAAACAAGCCGGTGCTGTGCTAGAATAGTGTGCTTTTAGCCGCGCGAGTCTCGCGCGCCGCAAAGGCGCCTGGACCGACCCAATTCAGCTCCCACATTCCTGACTCTCCCTATGGCAGAAATCGCTCGCGAAATACTCCACGTAAGTCTCGAAGACGAGATGAAGCAGTCATACCTGGATTACGCCATGAGCGTGATCGTGGGACGGGCGCTCCCGGACGTTCGAGATGGCCTGAAGCCGGTCCACCGGCGAGTGCTGTTCGCCATGCGCGAGCTTGGAAACGATTACAACAAGCCTTACAAGAAATCGGCTCGCGTCGTCGGTGACGTCATCGGTAAGTACCATCCCCATGGTGACGTGGCGGTCTACGACACCATCGTGCGTCTCGCGCAACCGTTCTCCATGCGGTACATGCTGATCGACGGGCAGGGGAACTTCGGCTCGGTAGACGGTGACGCGCCAGCTGCCATGCGGTACACGGAAGTGCGGATGGCTCGCATCGCGAAAGAGCTGTTGGCCGATATCGAGAAAGAGACCGTCGACTTCGTCGCCAATTACGACGAGTCCGAGCATGAACCTTCGGTCCTTCCTACCCGCATTCCGAACCTGCTGATCAACGGCGCGTCGGGAATCGCCGTGGGCATGGCCACGAACATTCCTCCACACAGCCTGCGCGAGGTCATCGGTGCCTGCATCGCGCTGATCGATGATCCGGAACTGTCTATCAAAGCGTTGATGGAGTTTCTTCCGGGACCCGACTTCCCGACCGCCGGTCTGATCAACGGGGCCACCGGCATCCACGAGGCATATCACACCGGGCGTGGGCGCGTGTACATCCGTGCGCGTACGGATGTTGAGGACATTCGCGATAGCGGCAAGCAGGCAATCATCGTCACGGAGCTGCCTTACCAGGTCAACAAAGCGCGTCTGATCGAAAAGATCGCTGAACTGGTGCGAGAGAAAAAAATCGAGGGGATCACTGAACTTCGCGATGAGTCCGATAAGGACGGCATGCGAATAGTGATCGAGCTGCGGCGTGGCGAAATGCCCGAGGTCGTACTCAACAATCTCTACAAGCAGACGTCTTTGCAAAGCGTATTCGGCATCAACATGGTCGCTTTGGTCGACGGCCAGCCGAAACTGCTGAACCTCAAGGAGTTGCTGGAGGCCTTCCTCAGACATCGCCTCGAAGTCGTAACACGGCGGACTATCTTTGACCTCGGCAAGGCACGGGGACGGGCGCACATTCTGGAAGGCCTGGCGGTCGCCCTCGCCAACATCGATGAGGTTATCCAGCTCATCAAGACTTCAGGGTCTCCGGCGGAGGCCAAGCAGGCGCTGGTTGCGAAGCCCTGGGATCCCGGTCTGGTTACGACAATGCTGGAGCAGGCAGGCGAGGACGCCACGCGACCGGACACGGTCGGCGAGGATTTCGGTCTGAGAGGCGGTGTTTACCAGCTCTCCGCGCTTCAGGCGCAGGCGATTCTCGACTTGAGACTGCATCGACTGACGGGGCTGGAGCAAGAAAAGATAGTACAAGAATTCAGTGAGTTGCTGGAACTTATTCAGAATTTATCTGAGATATTGGCAAGTCCGGAAAAGCTCTTGGCCGTGATCCGCGAGGAATTGACGGAGATTCAGGAGCAATACGGCGACGAGCGTCGGACCCAGATCATCCAGACCCAGGTCGATCTCACCCTCGAGGACCTGATCCCGCAGGAGGATCGTGTCGTCACGTTTTCCCACGGCGGCTACGCGAAATCTCAGCCTGTCGACACCTACCAGGCTCAACGGCGCGGAGGCCGCGGCAAATCCGCAACGCGGATGAAGGAAGAGGATTTCATCGACGCTCTGTTCGTGGCCAATAGCCATGACACGCTTCTGTGCTTCTCGACGCGCGGCAAAGTCTACTGGATGAAGGTCTACCAACTGCCACAAGCCGGCCGCGGGTCGCGCGGACGGCCCCTGGTCAATCTGCTTCCGCTCGAGCCTGAGGAGCGAATCACTGCGGTACTGCCGATTCGGGAGTACGAAGACGACAAGTACATCTTCATGGCCACGACCAGTGGCACGGTCAAAAAGACTTCGCTGGCTGCCTTTTCGCGTCCCCGGTCTACGGGCATTATCGCGGTTGACCTGCGTGGAGACGATGAACTCGTCGACGTTGCCGTGACCGACGGCGAGCGCAACATCATGTTGTTCGCGTCAAGCGGCAAAGCCATCCGCTTCCGCGAGTCGGATGTCAGGGCGATGGGGCGGGCTGCTGCCGGTGTGCGAGGAATCCGGCTCGAGCCAGGGCAGAGAGTTATTTCCCTGATCATTGTCGACGAGGGCGAGGTCCTAACCGCTACGGAGAACGGTTTTGGCAAGCGCACGGCCGTCGCCGAATACCCGGTGAAGAGGCGTGGCGGCAAGGGCGTCATCGCCATTCAGACGACCGATCGTAACGGCAAGCTCGTTGGCGCCCTGCAGGTAGAGGAGAGCGACGAGGTGGTGCTTATAAGCGGTGCCGGTACGCTCGTGAGGACGCCGGTCAGCGAGATCTCGATGGTCGGCCGCAACACTCAGGGCGTAACCCTCATCCGGCTGGACAAAGGCGATTCCCTCGTCGGTCTGGACGTCCTGCAGGCGGAGGAGGGCGAGGACTAGGTTCCTTCCCGTTCCCCCACATCCACCCAATTACGGAGTGACTATGGCACGCGTTTACAACTTCAGCGCCGGACCGGCAGCGCTGCCGCTCGAAGTTCTTGAGAAGGCTCGGGATGAGCTGACCGACTGGAATGGCTGCGGCATGTCCGTGATGGAGTTGTCGCACAGGAGCAAACAGGTCATCGGCATCGCAGGGCGGGCCGAATCCGCGCTGCGTCAGCTTCTGGAGATTCCGGATGACTATCGCGTCCTGTTCCTGCAGGGAGGCGCAACTACCCAGTTTGGTGCCGTGCCATTCAATCTCTGCGGCCCCGACGACGTGGCCGACTACCTGGTGACCGGAAGCTGGTCGAAGAAAGCGGTAGCAGAAGCGAAACGATTCTGCCG
>CP070833.1:161072-165482 GCA_020341735.1 Gammaproteobacteria bacterium
CCTACGTTTTGTGTGCGTAGGGTGAATGGTGGCAACGCAAGTCTCGCTTGTCTTATCCCCCTGTGCAATCCGTCTCACTTTTTTCATTCATCCGCGCTCCACGATTCGCCACCGAGACATGGAAGTCGAACAGGGAGGAACAGACGGCGCCGGGCCGCGGGCGTCCCGGCATAACCCCCGGGAACAAACGAACAGGCCGCTGGGCGCCCCGCCGTGCTATTTTCTCATCGGGGACACAAAAAAGGACGGCGAGGCGAAATGCATAATCACACCGGAAGCACGACATCGAGTGACCCGGACGCGCTAGCCATGTTCGACCAGCTGCTGGCCAACTACTCGGCGACCAGCGACATTGTCGAACGGTCACGGATAGACGACGACGTTTGGGAGCGTTTTGGCACCCAGGGGGCCGTGTTCATTAGCGACATGTCCGGCTTCTCACGATCCACCCGAGCCTTGGGTATCTGCCATTTTCTAGCCCAGATACGTCGGGTTCGGCCCATCGTGGGCCAGGCTGTTGCCGATCACGGCGGCACGCTGATCAAGTGCGAGACAGACAATTGCTATGCCTATTTCCCCGTGGTCGACAGTGCGTTGGCGGCGAGCCTGGACATCAATGCCGAACTGGCCGAGATGAATCTGCAGCTGGACAGCAACGACAGAGCTTTTGTCTCGATCGGTATCGACTTCGGAAAACTCCTCCTCATTGGGAGCGATGAGTACTACGGCGATCCGGTCAACACGGCTTCCAAACTTGGCGAAGACCTCGCCGCGAGAAGCGAGATCCTGCTGACCCAAAGGGCGATGGATCGGGTGAGCATGAGCGTGGACAGGGACGCGGATCCTCGTCGTGAAAGGATCTCGGGAATCGACATCGACTACGTCTGTTTCGACATGGCGGTACGGCTGCCATGAGTCAGCAAGACCCCGATTCGAACACGGCCTCAAGCGGACCCGGCTCGACCCCGCGGGAAAAAGGCGGGCAGCGCCTGAGAACCGAGACGCTGGAAAAAATCCTCGAGGTGACCCAGAAGCTCTCCGCGCCGTACGATCTGTCTCACATGCTCGAGGAAGTCATCGAGGCGGCTCGAAACGTCCTGCACGCAGACCGCGGCACCGTCTACATGTACGACGATGAAACCGACGAGTTGTTACTGACCGTTGCGACCGGGATGGATCCGATTCGATTCCCCGCCAGCAGAGGTATCGCCGGACATTGTGCCAGATCCCGTGAGATCATCAATGTCCCGGATTGCTATGCAGATCCGCGCTTCGATCCTTCATTCGACAAGAAAACCGGATACCGGACTCGCTGCATGCTGACTTTGCCGCTGGTCGGTTACGACCAGTCGCTGATTGGGGTGCTGCAACTGCTGAACAAGGACGGCGGAGTCTTCAGTGATACAGACGAGCGTGTTGCCATGGCGCTTGCAGCGCAGTGCGCCGTCGCCCTGCATCGGGTCAAGCTGACCCAGGAGCTGATGAACCGCGAGCGCGTCAATCAGGAGATTAGCGTCGCGCGCGAGATACAGATGAGTGCGCTTCCCAAGAAGATGCCGCCTGTGGAAGGCTACGACGGTGCGGGCAAATTCCGCCCTGCCGACGAGACCGGCGGCGACTTGTTCGATTTCGTGCGCATCGAGGATGGGCGACTGTTCCTGCTCATGGGGGACGCGACCGGTCACGGCATCGGTCCAGCGCTCAGTGCCACCCAAGTAAGAGCCATGATGAGAGTGGGATTGCGACTCGGAGCGAGCCTGGATGAGATTTATGCGCACACGAACAACCAGCTCGTGGACGACCTGCCCGACGACCGGTTCGTCACCGCGTTCGTGGGTTTGCTGAACCCCAGGAACCACAGTGTCCGCTTTCATGCCGGTGGACAGGGTCCACTGCTCCATTTCAGGTCGGGCTCGGGCCATTGTGACTGGTATGGCGCCACCACCTTCCCGATGGGCGCGCTGCAACAGAACAACCTGAAGACCGCTCAGCGAATTGAACTCGACCCAGGAGATGTCCTCGCATTGATATCCGATGGCGTCTACGAGTACGAAAACCCCAGCGGCGAGCAATTTGGTGAACAGCGTGTCGGCGACCTCGTTCGCGAGCACCACGATAAACCGATGACCGAACTCATCGAGATTCTTCTTCGCAGAGTCCGCGAATTCGGTGGTGAGGCGATCCAGGGAGACGACATCACCGTGGTGGTTATCCGAAGACTACCGCATTAACGCTGCCTGCCGATTGACCTGACGAAGCTCCGCCGTTCCCGTGCATGGCGCTTGCGCTGCTCTGGCGTATACTTGCGGGAGGCTTAGTGCGGCGCACTTGGCCCCGGGCAGGGTGGATGGCGATCGTAGAAATCGCCACCAACCAAGGGGACAGCGCTCGCACAGGGGAGGCGTCGGCTCGATGCGGCAGGTGCTGGATCGAGTGGGTGTTCGAATGGAAAAGAACTTCGAGAGAACATTCGACTCGCTGGATAAGATATTCCAGTTCATCGAGTCGTTCCTGCAAACCGAGTCCTCCGACCCGGGGCTGCTCCACGATGTCAACTTCGCTGTCGAAGAACTGTTCACCAACATGGTGAAGTACAACCCGACCGGTCCACCCGACATAGAACTTGGCCTGTCCTTTGTCGACGGGGCTTTATCCGTAAGTCTCACGGACCGGGAAACCGAGCCTTTTGATGTGACCCAGGCACCGCCGGTGGACATCCATCGCCCGATTGAAGAGAGGAAACCTGGTGGGCTCGGACTCCATCTGGTGAAAAAAGTGGTCGACAGCCTCGAATACAGGCATGCCAAGGGAACGACCACGATCAAATTTTCGAAGAGCCTGAGGTAAAGAGATGTTAGAGATTGGTGTCGGCGAACAGGGAGAAATCGTCGTAACCGGCCGTCTCGATGCGGCCCAGACTGAAAATGCACAGAGTTTCCTCGACACGATCGCGGGTTCAGCGGTCCTGGACTGCGCAGGCCTCGATTATGTCTCCAGCGCTGGACTCGGTGTCCTGCTCAAGACGCAGAAGCGCCTGATGGAAGCCGGTGGAGGGCTCAAGCTGGTCAACGTCAATCCCCATATTCACAACATCTTTCGTTATTCCGGTTTCGATCACATCTTCGAAATCGAGCCAGCCAGCGGTTAGTAGCAGAGGGCCTCCTTGCAGCATTTCCCGTCATCTTCAAACTTTTTCACCGTTCGCCAGTAGTTATGGATACAGCTAACGAGTTGGAACTGGTGCGCAGATGCCAAAAGGGCGACGGACATGCTTTCGAGGTCCTGGTAGGACGATACGAGAAGCCCATATTCAATGTGGCCTTCCGGATGCTCGGGAACTACGACGACGCGGCGGATGTGGCACAGACCGCCTTCATGAAGGCATTCGAGAATCTGGCCCGGTACAACCCGGCATACAAGTTCTACAGCTGGATATACAGGATTGCCATCAACGAGGCGATCGATCAACTCAACCGCCGCAAGCGCAACACGGAACTCGACGAGGCTCGGCTACCCGACTGGAACACCCCGGAACAAGCGACCCGGGACACCCAGCTCAGCGCCGCGATGCAAAGAGCATTGCTGGATGTGAAAACGGATTATCGGACGGTGATCGTGCTGAAACACTTCATGGACTGTTCCTACGAAGAGATCAGTGGAATCCTCGATATCCCGGTGAAGACCGTGAAATCACGACTATTTACCGCCCGCCAGCTCCTCAAGGACCGGTTGGCAGACACCGGACTACTCTGACATGAACGAAAGATCCCTCGAACTCATACACGGCGAGATCGATGGCCGCATTTCCGCGCGAGAGCAGGAAGAGTTGCGCGCCCTCCTGGATGCCGACCCCAAGCTGCGGGAGATCCGCTCCGAGCTTCAGAAGCTCGCCCAGTCTCTCGGCCAGGTGCAGCCCCTGGACCCGCCAGCTGGATTGCGGGCACGTATCCTGAATGCGATACGTCCTCCGGCAAAACCCGCCGGTCTCGCCGCCTGGTTCCCGGCCTGGCCGATGCCAACCGCATTGCGGTACGGTGGCGCGGTCGCCTTCGGCGCCGCCGCGGCCGCTATCGCCCTCCAGCTGGGCGGTGCCGGGCAAGGCGCGCCCAGCATGGACGTGGCCGGCCTCGCCGGCACGATGGCTCGATACGAGCAATCAGCGTCTGCTGGAAATGTTAGCTCTATCCAATTGAATATTAATGATTTACACGGCATGATCGCCAGTCACCAGAGCGAAGGACTCGTCATCGTAGACGTCGACCTGACGACGACGAGGCCTGTGAAAATCATTGCCGATTACGACAGCGGGCTTCTCCATTTCAGCGGTTACGCACGGACGGACGACAGCCCGATGTCCGTAACCAACAATGATCACCAGATCATTGTGAGTCACGAGGGATCACAGCGCTA
>CP070833.1:165582-169449 GCA_020341735.1 Gammaproteobacteria bacterium
ACGCCCTGCGCCAACAGGCCGTGAGCGAGTGGGAAGCCAAGGCGGAACGGGAGGCCCAGGCCATGACCGCGGTCATGCTCGGATGGCTGGAGGAGAGCTACGCGCCGCTGACCGCATTGTCGGTTCTTTTCGACCATTCCACGCATGTCTCCGAAGCCGAGTTTCTGGGCGCGACCGACGCGCTCGAGACCAAGTCACCCGCGTCCTTCCTGGATTCGATGGCGGCCGTGCGCGTGGCGGACGAGATCGGCGACAGTGAGGTCGCCTGGTCGAACGACGCCTTCGGCCCGTTGCCGATCGGATTGCGTCTGGCCGGCCTGCCGGCGGTGCTGGATGCGGTACGAACCGCGGTGGCCCAACCCGGTCGCCATGTGCTCGGCGCGCCCGTGCAGCTCGCAGGCGGTGCAGCCTTCCTGCCGGTCGCGCTGGCCGCCAATGCGCCGACCGGCCTGGTGGTGGTCGTGGGCGTGCTGCGGTTCGATGAACTGGTCTCCGGGCTGTTCGACGTCTACGGGCTGAACGGCATGGGCGTCTCGGTCGGCGGCCGGTTCGAAGGGCCTGCCGGACCGGGACCCCGCCAGCCGCTGGTCGACATGGCTCTGCAAGATCCACGACTGGTCGTTCCGGCCCGTAGTCTCAGCGCCTCCGTGGAACTGTTCATAGACTGGCGGATCGGGGCGGACTTCGAAGGCGGGGTCGCGGACGGCACCGCCAGGCTGGCCCTGAGCGCCGGTGCCCTCGTCACCGCGCTGCTCTGCCTGCTCATCGGCTTCCTGTTGCGGCAGAACCGTATCGTGCGTGGCCGGGTCCGCGAGGCCACCCGGGAGCTGGCGGAGAGCGAGGCCAAATTCCGGGCGTTTTACGATCTGGATCTTGTCGGTCTGGCGGCGACTTCATCCGAAAAAGGCTGGATCCTCGTCAACGACTATCTGTGCGACCTGCTGGAGTATGACAGGCAGTCGCTGCGGCAACTCACCTGGGCGGACCTGACCCATCCCGACGACCTGCCGCATGACGAGGCCGAGTTCGAGCGCATGGCCCGGGGTGAGATCGAGCGTTATGAGCTGGAGAAACGCTTCGTCTCGCGGACCGGGCGCGAGATCCCGGCCTACCTCTCTGTCAGTTGTGTCCGGAAGGCCGATCGGAGCGTGGATTTCGTGGTCGCCGTGGTGGTCGACATCACCGACCGCAAGGCGGCCGAGGTCGCCCTGCGGGCTGCTCGCGACGAGGCCAATGCTGCCCGGGAGGCGGCGGAGGAGGGCACGCGTGCGAAGTCGGCCTTCCTCGCGAATATGAGCCACGAGCTGCGTACCCCGATGAACGCGATCATCGGTTACAGCGAGATGCTCGAGGAGGAATTTACCGAAGAGGGGCATGACGAGTATCTGCCCGACATCGGCAAAATCCGTGCTGCCGGCAAGCATCTCCTGTCGCTGATCGACGACATCCTGGATCTGTCGAAAATCGAAGCCGGCCGCATGGATCTGATGCTCGAACGTTTCGATCTCGGCCAGATGGTGCATGATACGGCGGCCACGGTGCAGCCCCTGATGAACTCGCAGGACATCGAGTTCAAGACCCGGATAGCGGACGATCTGGGTGTCGTGCGTGCCGATCTCACGAAGCTGCGCCAGGCGCTGCTCAACCTGCTGTCCAATGCCGCCAAGTTCACCCACGAGGGCGGCGTCACTCTCGACGCGGAGCCGTTCCAGCGCGAGGGCGACAAGTGGATCCGACTCGCCGTGAGCGACACCGGTATCGGCATCGCGACGGACAAGCTCGAAGGCGTGTTCGAGGAATTCACCCAGGCCGACCTTTCGACCACGCGCGAGTACGGCGGCACGGGGCTCGGACTGACGATCAGCCGGCGTTTCTGCCAGATGATGGGCGGCGATATCACCGCCACCAGCGAGGTCGGCAAGGGCTCTACGTTCACGATCGAGATCCCGGCCCAGGTCGACGCTCTCGAGGCGGCCCGTTCTTCGCTGGAGTCGACGACGGATGACGGCTACGCGACGGCGACGGAGGGTGAAGGTCCGCTGGTACTGGTCGTCGAAGACGATCCCGACGCGCGCGAGCTGCTCGCGCGCATCCTCACCGGCGACGGTTTTCGGGTGGCGACGGCGAGCAACGGCGACCAGGGGCTGGCGCTCGCCGAGAAACTGCGTCCTGAACTGATTACGCTGGACGTCATGATGCCGGGCATGGACGGCTGGGGCATGCTGCGCAGAGTGAAGGCCGACCGGGCACTGTGCGATATCCCGATCGTCATGGTCACCATCGTCGGGGATAAGGCCATGGGCCAGGCGCTAGGCGCCAGTGACTACCTGCAGAAACCGGTGGATCGGCACGTGCTGCTCGAGTCCGTGCACCGACTCACCGGTGAGCGGGCCGGCGATGTCCTGATCGTCGATGATGACGCCGATACGCGCGACCTGCTGCGTCGGGCGCTGGAACAAGAAGGCATGGCGGTGCGCGAGGCCGCCGACGGTCGCGACGCACTGGGACGTGTCGCCGATTCGCGCCCGGATGTCATCGTGCTCGACCTGATGATGCCGGTGATGGACGGTTTCGAGTTCCTCCGGCACCTGCGCCGTGACGAAACCGCGGGCCGCGTGCCGGTCATCGTGCTCACGGCCAAGGTGCTCAGTGACGAGGAGACGCGCGAGCTGGAAGCCGCGACCCTCGAGGTCCTGTCCAAGCAGGCGGCTGACGAACACACGGTCGCCGAAGAGGTCCGCAGGTTGCTGCGCGCTTAGCGGGCGGTGAGAGCCAGGTCAGGATCGAGGCTGCGGCTAACCTGATTCTGGCGCGGGTCAATCGCCAACCCACCACCCAATGCCGGCATAGAGGGAGCCTGTCTTCTTGCCAAGTCGAACTAGTTTACTCGCGGCGCCCATCGCAGACCGTCGGGCTCGATCCCGACATCGAGGCGGCGTAGCTCTTCGCCCGACTCCAGATCTATCTCGGTGATGGCGTTCTGCCGAGGGAGCGAGACATAGGCAAGCTGTCGTCCCGGGTGTGTGAGCACGTTGAGTGGCTGCTGATCGAGCCGGATCCTGCGCTGGACGACGAAGCTATCGGGGTCAATGGACACCAGTTCGGCCGAAGCGAAACACGCGACCCACACCTGCGCTCTCGCATCCTGGCTCAGGGCGATCGGAAACCTACATACGGAATCGACTTGTCCGATCACCACTCCCGCACCTGGATCGACGATCGATATCGACCCATCTGTCGCATTCGCCACCCATATGCGGTCCGCGACGGTCAGTGCGCCCTCGCTTCCCGCCGCCAAATCTACAATCCTCGTGTCGCCGCTATCGATGTTGATCAGCGTAATCGATCCTGAATCAACGTTCGAACTCGCGAGGATCCGGGATTCTGGCTCGAAGCTGAGAACATGCGAGCCTTGTTGCAGCGTCTCGAAGTGATCAACTGTCCGGCCGCTTTTCAGGTCGATCACCACAATGCGTTTCTCGTCTTCGCAAGTCACATAACCGCGTTTGGCGACAATCCAGCTTGCGTGCGGCTTTCCGCACTCGGTTCGCTGCGACATCTCCGCGAAGGCCGGGTGGTGAGCGATGGTGGGCCCGCCAGAACTCGAGCCTGGGGCTAACGCTGGGATCCTCCTCCGGCGCGCCACGCGCCTTGAAATCGTCTCCGCTCGCAAGCTAGTGTTGGCCCGCGCTAACATCAATTCTTTCGGCTACGACATTGACGGGCACGGCAGGCAAGGGGAATTTACGCATGCAAGAAAACAGACTGGCGGTATGGGCGAGTTTGCAGTTGTCGCTTCTTCTAGCGGGCTGCGCATCAGCACCGCCGGAACGAACCCTCTCACGAGCCCCTGCTTCATATGCCACG
>CP070833.1:169549-175150 GCA_020341735.1 Gammaproteobacteria bacterium
ATCCCCGGAAGAGGATCGGAATCTGGTGCAGCAGCTCCTCGCAGATCCCAAGGCTCTAGAGCAGCACTCGATCGTCGTCAGTCAGATTCGGGAGGCACTCGATCCCTCCTGTAGCGGCCTCGTAGTACCGCCTGCACCGGGCATCATGAGCCTGCCCATGGTCCACCACCTGTGGAGTCCGCTGCGCGGTAATCTCCGCACTGGATCGGGCCTGCTGGAGCTTGCAGGCCGGCTGCACCCGACACCCGCAGTCGGAGGCAGCCCGAGGGACGCCGCGCTCAGCTGGCTTCATGACAACGAGCGGGATGGCCGCGGCTGGTACACGGGCGCCTACGGGTGGCTGGACACGAAAGGCAACGGTGAGCTGTCCGTGGTGCTGCGCTGTAGCATCGTCAATGAAAGGTCGGCGGAGTTGTTCGCCGGAGCAGGCATCGTGGCCGACTCGGTAGCGGATCAGGAACTCGCCGAGACCGAATGGAAATTGCGCACCATGAGAGGGGCGCTGGAACTTGGCTGAGTCGTCGCCAGCACCGAATTGCGACCTCGGTACGCTGAACCTGAATGCCGCAACCGCTCTGCTTCAAGGGCTTGTCGAAGGCGGCGTTCGCCGAGCAGTTCTATCGCCCGGATCACGATCTTCGCCCCTCGCCCTGGCCGCACATCACTGCCCGGATCTCGAGACCACGATGATCGTCGACGAACGCAGTGCGGCCTTCTACGCACTCGGCCAGGCGAGAGCAGGCGGCGGACCGGTCGCCGTGGTGGCGACTTCGGGTACGGCGTCAGCAAACTGGCATCCAGCCGTGATCGAGGCGTCCATGGACAATGTCCCGCTCATCCTGGTCAGCGCCGATCGGCCAGCCGAGCTTTTGCAGACCGGAGAGAACCAGACCATCGATCAACGACGCCTGTTTGGCACTTTTCCGCGAGACTTCATCGAACTGCCACCTCCCGGCGACGTACTGCATTCCTATTACGTATCAGTTGGCCGTCGAGCGGCGGACAAGAGCCAGTGGCCGCTGATGGGACCGGTACACATCAATGCCGCATTCAGGGAACCACTGCTTCCGGCCGATGCGGGTGACGTGCCGATATGGCCACAGAATGCGCACACCATTATCGCCCGACCGGAGATCAAACCCTCGGCCGCTTCACTCGGGGCATTGGCCGCGAGGATCAGCGGCCAGCGCGGCGTCATCGTCTGTGGACGCGGTAGCTATCCATCCGGATTCCCGCGCACGGTCTGCGATCTGGCGGCGCAACTCGAGTGTCCCATCATTGCGGACCCTTTGTCCGGACTGCGCTGGGGTAGACACAGGCGGGATCGAATCCTGACGGCGGCGGATATTTTTATGCGTCGCGACGGCGGCCTCCCCCAGCCGGCATGGGTGCTGCAATTCGGTGGGGTGCCTACTTCACGGACCGTCCAGGGGTGGCTGGGTCGAATTGGCGCAGCGCTGCTGCCCGTCGTGCCGGCCGGCGACTGGCCGGAACCCTCGCGATCAGCGAGGGCAGTCATTCACTCAGACCCGCTGCCGCTGGCCGCAGCGTTGCTGGACAAGGAACCGGATCCGGCCCCGGAGGATTGGGCCGCCGATTGGCAGAGTCTGGATGCGGCCGGCAGGGAACTCGTTGCAGACGATCGTTACCGTCCGCCGGAAGCGGATCTGGTCCAAGTTCTTGAACATTCACTGCCCGATGGAGCGTGGCTCTTCGTCGGCAGCTCTATGCCGATCCGGTCAGTCGACGCCTTCTCGAGGGGCCGGGAGCATGAGCTATGGGCGATCGGCAATCGTGGCGCCAGTGGCATTGACGGGTGTGTCTCTACAGTCGCGGGCATGACCAGCTGCCGACCGGGTTCATTCGGACTTGTTGGCGATCTGGCCCTCTGCCACGACATGAATGGCCTGTTACCCGGTAGAGATGTCGTCGGCACATTGATCGTGGTAAACAATGGAGGTGGAGGCATCTTCGGACTGCTGCCTCACCGCGAGAGACCGGAGTTCGAGCAGCTCTGGCGAACCCCGACGGGGCTGCAGCCGGAAAAGATGGCTGTGCTGTTCGACCTGCCGTATGCCACGGCGGCGCCGGACGAAACGCTGGCGCAACTGCTGACTGACAGCAACAAAAAACCGGGCATGCGCATCCTTGAGGTGCGGGTGGATGCTGAACTCAGCTGGGAGAGACACAAGGCGCTCTGGCAGGCCGCCGCCAATCTCTGAATGTGGTGGCTTGCGGCACTTGCGGATAGAGGCATCGTTGGAGGGGCGCTATGCTCTGGAGTTTTGAGACTCCGGATATAGCATGCTGACTCCCGACCGTAACCCGATCCAGGGGCGCAACGTACAGCTGATGATCTCCTGTCTGTGCGATGCATTCTTCGATGATGCGGCCAAGGCCGCCGTCGAGATCCTGCAGCAGGCGGGCTGCCAGGTTACGGTGCCTTCAGATCAGACGTGTTGCGGCCAGGCGGCTTACACGGCCGGAGATTGGGAGACCTGTCGCCAGGTCATGCGGCACACTGCGAAAGTATTCGCGGGGCCCGACCCGGTAGTGGTGGCCTCGGGTTCCTGCGCCGCCGCCTTGTTCCACGAGGCCCCGATTGCTTTCGAGGGCGAATCGGACCTGCCGGTCATGCAGGACCTGGCGAGGCGCACCTGGGAACTGACAGACTTCCTCAGGAATGCCCTGGGTGTGGATCAATGGGCGGGCAGCCTCGCAGCACGCGCGGTGATCCATCACGGCTGTCATACCCGTGGCACCGCTACACGTGAAGCGGTCAGAACTCTCTGTGCGGGCATTCAGGGGCTGGAAATCTTAGACGTCCCTGATGCCGATCAGTGCTGCGGGTTCGGCGGGGTTTTCTCCGTATCACATCCTTACATCTCAACCGAGATGGGGCGCAAGAAAGTCACGGACGTGCTCTCGGTTAAACCGGATATCGTCATATCGGCGGACATGAGCTGCCTGATGCACCAGCAGGGAATCGCGGGGCGACTGGGGAGCGAGTACCCCATACGCCACATCGCCCAGGTCTTGCGTGACGCATCGATGGGGGGCTTGGAATGAACCGGCAAGCAGTGGACGCGTTCGCGAGCGGACTCGACTCAGAGGTTCGGCAGGCCATCGAGGCCGGTACAGCTCGGGTGATCGAAAATCGCTCGCACACACTGGCAGAAGACTATTCCGACCTGGATGGTCTCCGCCAGCTCGCGGGTCAGGTTCGGCAGCACGCGCTCGATCATCTTGACCGCTACCTGCCCCAGGCGGAACGCCGGCTCCGGGACAACGGCGTTCAGGTGCACTATGCGCCCAGCGCCGATCGCGCCCTGGAAATTATCACCGGACTGGTCCGTGCCAGCGGCACGCGCGTAGTTACAAAATCAAAGAGCATGGCCAGCGAGGAACTCGATCTCGCCCGCCGGCTCGCGGACATCGGCGTCGAGGCACTGGAAACGGACCTCGGGGAATTCGTGATCCAGCTGGACGACGATCATCCGAGCCACATCGTCGCACCTATTATCCACAAGACGCGCCGGAACGTCGCGGACAGCTTCGCGAAACATGGCCTTGGCGACTTCGACGACGACCCGGAGGTCATTACGCGGCGGGCCAGGCGCTTTATGCGCGATAAATTCCTCGCGGCCGGCGTCACGATTACCGGCGCGAATTTCATCTCTGCGGAATCCGGACGGGTAGCCATCGTGACCAACGAGGGAAATGCCCGATTCGGTCTTGCCGGCGCCGACATCCACATCGCGCTGGCCGGGATCGAGAAAGTCATCGCGCGGGACCGCGATCTGCCCCTGCTGCTGAGCCTGCTGGTCCGTTCGGCCACCGGTCAGCGGATCAGTTCCTATGTCGAGCTTGTCTCGGGTCCCAGGTCGGCCAGTCAGCCCTCGGGCCCGCGCGAGATGCATGTGGTCTTCCTCGACAGCAACCGTAGCCGGATTGTCGGTGGCCAGACGCGGGAGATTCTTCGCTGCATACGCTGCGGCGCCTGCATGAATACCTGTCCTGTGTATCGCCAGAGTTCTGGCCATGCCTACCGCGGTGTCTACCCGGGTCCGGTCGGAACCGTGCTCGGGCCTCTTCTCAAGGGTGAAGACGGATTTGGAGAACTGGCGGACCTGGCCCGCGCCTCGACCCTTTGCGGCGCCTGCGGCGACGTGTGTCCCGTGAACATTCCGCTTCCGGATCTCATCGCCAGAGTCAGGGCGCGCTCACATCGCGAGGGCACTGTCAGCGGCGATGCGGGCATCCCCTCGATGGGTGGCTACTCGCTCATCGCTCGTCACCCTGGACTCTGGCGGCTGGCGATGCGGTTTGGCCGGGTATTGAACTGGCTGCCTCTGCGTCAACTGCCACTGGGTGTATCAAGGGCCTGGTTTACCTCACGGACGCTGCCGAGATGGCGCGGCGGCTACTTCCGCCGCTGGCTCCGCTCGCGGAAGGAGGGTCAGGATGCCTGACGACCGTGCGATCGTTCTCGATCGGCTGAGTGCTTCGCTGGATAAATTGTCGGAAAGGACCCCCTACCCGGAGTTCGCCGCCGATGCGGCCACACCGGATGCGCTCAGGGGGAGAGGTCGGGCTCTCTTCGCCAAGAGGCTGGCGAAGGCCAAGACGGTTGTCTTTGAGACACCGCAGGCATTGGGAGACTATCTGTCGGAACACGATGCAGCGATCGGCTATTGCGATCCGGACCTGGCGCCGCTCCTGCGACCGTGGCTGGGTCCGAATGTAGAGCTGGACCTTGAGTTTGACCATGGACGGGTCAATGAATATGCCTTCGGCATCACGCGGGCTACGGGCGGAATTATCGAGACAGGCAGCCTCATTCTTACGGATTCAGACACGTCCAACCGGCTTGGCGCACTGGCGCCGTGGATTCACATTGCCTGCCTCGATCCCGCTGCCCTGCATGAAACTCTGGCCGACGCGATAACTGGCATGGGAGACGACCCCAACATCGTCTTCGTTACCGGGCATTCGCAGACGGCGGATGTCGAGGGCATCCTTGTCCATGGTGTCCATGGTCCTGGCGAGCAGGTCTGTCTGTTGTATGATCTGGCGCTTCCCGAAGGCCACGGAGATCCCGACCAGTGAAGCCACCAAGTGAACTGCCCGCGATTCGTACCAGCATGCTGCCGAAAGACACTAATGCGTACGGATCTATCTTCGGCGGCGTTATCTTGTCACTGATCGATCTTGCCGCCGCCAATGAGGCGGAACGCCAGGCACCCCACCGCTACCTGACCGTCGCGATGGATCAGATCGCGTTCCATGCGCCGGTCCGGGTCGGCGACATCGTCACCTTGTGGGCCGAAACGCTCAGCATGGGTCGGACATCCATCCGTGTGCGGGTCAAGGTGCTGGCCAGGGCGCGCCGCAGTCCCCATGAGAACGAGGTCACAACAGCCGAAGTGACCATGGTCGCCGTCGACGAGGCGGGACGCTCCATCCCCATCCTTTCATAGCGATCCCGGGCTCCTTGAGACGCGGCTCGAAAGTGCCGCCAACAGTTTCCTGCCTCCAGAAAAACCTAAGGGGACCCCGGGCAGGGTCCCCTTAGCGAGGGAAGGTCAGTGGAGATAATCG
>CP070833.1:175250-180180 GCA_020341735.1 Gammaproteobacteria bacterium
CGACCGCAGCGTGGGCGGAGGGAGAGAATCCGAGCCCACCGAACTCCGCCGGAATTATCATGCCGAAGAAACGCTCCCTGCGAAGCACGGACCACGCTTCTTCCGGAAGGTCCCGGTCATCGGCGTTAAGGCGATAATCGGAGATGACCCGGCAAAAGTCCTCCACAGGGCCTTCGATAAATCTCAGCTCGGCCTCCTGCAGGCGCGGCGCAGGGTTGCGACTGAACCGACGCCACAGGGGACGTCCCCCGAATAGTTCCTTCTCCCAGCCGTCGCCACCTGATTCCAGCGCCTGCCTTTCGGTCCTGGAGATCGGCGGCATCTGATTGCGCATCAGACGCATCATGCTGGCGCTGAAGAGCCGGGTTCTGGCTACGGGAATCGCCAGACCAACAACCGCGGTGATGTAGACGACCCAGACAATCGACTTCGTCAGCCAGGCCGCGTCAGCCAGGAGCGAAAACCCGGTTAACAACGGGATGCCCATTAGCAGCCACCACAAGATACCCCCGCCGAACCAGACGACAACAACGGCGCCCAGGAGAAGTACGGGCCACCACAAGCCGGCAGACTGAAGGACTTCCATCAAGCGATATTCCCTGTTCGGCCGGGAAGGCTCGCCACTACGCCTGCAGAGCCCCCTTCAGGGACTGAGCAGTCCGGCAAGTTCTTCCATCCGGGTAAAGACTTTAGCACCGGCTGCCTCGAGGGCGCGAGGCGCAGTTCTCTCGGCATACCCGAAGACACGCATCCCCGCTGCCCGCGCGGCCGTAACGCCGGGGACGGAGTCCTCAACGACAGAGCACCGGCGCGGCGCGACGCCCATGGCTGCAGCCGCGTGCAGGAAAAGATCCGGAGCCGGCTTGCCGCGACGAACATCCTCGGCGCTGAAGATGACGTTATCGGGGAACCAGCGACGCAAACCGGTTAGTTTCAGACTCAGGCGTATCTTCCCGTGGCTTCCGCTCGAAGCCACGCAAACCGGACCATCGACTAACGCCAGTGCGGTCTCGATACCCCGAACGGGACCGAGCCCGTGGGCAAACGCGCGGGCTGTGCTCGCACGAAGACGGCTGACGAAGTTCTCGGGAACATCTCTTCCAAGCATCTCCTCGATGATCGCCACGGACGCGCTCATGCTGAGTCCCGTAAATGTCCTGCTGGAATCTTCAAGGCTGATCTTCAGGCCGAGCTCGTTCAGATGCTCGTGTAATACCTGGTTGGCCAGCGGTTCGGAATCCACAAGGACTCCGTCGCAGTCGAAGATCAGGAGGGAGCCCACGCCTCTTCAGTCAGCGTCGGGCTGAGACTCCGGCGCGGCGCGGAGAAAAGCATCCAGTTCCAGGCAGGCGGCATTAATGCGTGCGATCGTCGGATAGATTGAGACATCGCAACCGAACCGCTCCGCGTTGTACACCTGCGGCACCAGACAGGCATCGGCCAGTCCGACGGTGTCTCCGTGGCAGAAACGCCCGGTATAACCGTCCTGGTCGAGTCTGGCCTCGATGGCTTCGAACCCTAACGCGATCCAGTGCCTGTACCAGGTCAGCTTGTGCTCGTCGTCGAGACCAAACTCAGCGGTCAGAAATTTCTGTACGCGACTGTTATTGAGCGGGTGAATGTCGCAGGCCACCATCTGGGCCAGCCCGCGCACCCTGGCACGATCGCCGGGATCCCGAGGCATGAGTGGGGGCTCGGGATATTTCTCCTCCAGATACTCGATCAGTGCCAGTGACTGCGTGTAGATCCTGTCTTCGTGGACCAGTGCGGGGACCAGCTTCTGTGGATTGATCTGCCGGTATGCCGGACTATGCTGCTCACCTCCGCCACGGACCAGGTGCACCGGCCGGGACTCATATTCGACGCCCTTGATATTGAGCGCGATTCGGACCCGATAGGCAGCGGAGCTGCGCCAGTAGGTATACAGGACGGGCAGATTCACGACGGATCGTACCGGGAGATCATGTGCTCGATCGCCCCGAATATAGTGGCACCTTCTGCGTCGAGCATCTCCACTCGCACGGTATCTCCGAAGCGCATGAACGGCGTCTTGGCCTCACCGTCGGCGATGATTTCCAGCATCCGACGCTCGGCCAGGCAGGATGATCCACGCGACTCGTCCTTGTTGGCGATGGTCCCCGAACCGATGATCGTGCCCGCGGCCAGGGGACGGGTGCGGGCCGCGTGGGCGATGAGTTCGCCGAAATCGAACTGCATGTCAACGCCGCATTCGGGGTTGCCGAACAACGCCCCGTTGTAATGGGTCGTCAGCGGCAAGTGTAGCTTGCCATCCCGCCAGTTCTCTCCCAGCTGATCCGGCGTGACCGCAACCGGAGAGAGCGCAGAGCGCGGTTTGCTCTGCATGAAACCAAAACCCTTGCCCAGCTCCGCTGGTATCAGATTCCGCAGCGAGACGTCGTTGACCAGGCACAGCAGACGTACGTACTCCAACGCGGCAGCAGGCGAAACTCCCATCGGCACGTCGCCGGTGATAACGCAGACCTCCGCTTCGAAGTCGATGCCGAAATCCTCGCTCTCGACCGCGATGGTGCCGGTGGGCGGATGAAATCCGTCCGACACCGCCTGGTACATCAAAGGATCGGTCAGGAAGCTAGGCGGCATCTCTGCGCCACGCGCCCGCCGCACTCTCTCGACGTGCACCAGATAGGCACTACCGTCGAGAAACTGGAATGCCCTGGGCAACGGTGATGCGAGATCGGCCGTCTCGACATCGATAAGGTTCTCTGCCCCACCATTCTCCACGGCATCGGATAGTTGTCGCAGCGGCTCCTCGGCAGCGGCCCAGTTCTCGAGCGCAGTCTGCAGATTCGCAGAGATCCCGGTGGCTCGTGCGGCACGGGTAAGATCCTCGCTCACGACAACCAGGCAGCCGTCACGTCCGCCTTCTTTCAAGCTTGCCAGTTTCATCGCTAAATGGTTCTCCGCTACTGTTGTGACCGGTTGGATCAGCTTTTCCAGGAATCCACGTATCCGCTCCACTCGACACCGCCTGCTTGCGGAGTCACTTCGAGCGCATCCCGGGTATCGATCATCACGGCTACCTCTTCAGTGGCCGCCGCCTTCTGAGTGAACATGTTTTCGAGCGCCTTCGGATGAGGCCCATGGGTGAAACCGCAGGGGTGCAGAGTGATCATGCCCGGGTGGATATTATCGCGCGAGAAGAATTCACCCGCGTGGTAGAAGATCACTTCGTCGAAATCATCATTGTTATGGAAGAACGGCACTTTCAGTGCGTCCGGATCGGTCTCGAAGGGTCTCGGTACAAAGGTACAGACGACAAATCGGCCGGCCAGAAAGGTAGTGTGGGCAGAAGGAGGAAGATGATAGCGGTGGCTCATGAGTGGTCGGATATCGCGCCAGTTCAGCCTGACCGGGGCCAGGTCGCCTTTCCACCCTACTGCGTCCAGCGGGCTGTACGGATAGCTGATCCTGGACAAGGCGGCCCCGCGCTTTACCGAAACCTCCCACGGCGTGTCATCCTGCTGTGCCAGGAACGCGTCATCGATCACGGGCGTCTGTAACACCGCCTCGTCGAAGATCGCGTGGGGTCCCAGCAGCCCCTTGTCGGGCAACTGATAGGCGTCATTGCTGGCCTCGATCAACAGGGCGGTCAGAGGTTCGTCGATTTCGACGCGCCACATGGTACCTCTGGGAATGACGATGTAGTCGCCCTCGCCGAATTCCAGCCGGCCGTAGTCGCAATACAGATCGCCCTTGCCGGCGTGGACGAAGATTAACTCGTCACCATCGGAATTTCGGGCCAGCATCTCCATGCTGCGCCCCTGCTTCCACAGGCGCAGCTGCACCGAAGCATTCCCCAGTAGCGGCGTCGCGTCCCATGGTGTTTCCTGCTCGGCACCGATCCGGGTGGTATCGAACGCCCGGGGCTGGAGTGGCCCCTCGAACTTCGTCCAGCCGGTAGGCGGGCGCCTGTGGTACATGTGCGTAGCTGGCCCGAAAAAACCCTCACGGCCGAGTTCCCGTTCATAGGTTCCGGCCGGCAGATCAACGTGAGCCTGTCGTGAGGTACTGCCCTCAATGCGAGGCAGTGATATCCATTTCTTCATCGCAATGTCCCCTCGCGTGGGTGTCAGATAACGCCGCGCCGCTCCTGATCACGCTCGATGGACTCGAACAGAGCCTGAAAATTACCCTCACCGAAACCTTCATTGCCCTTGCGCTGAATGATCTCGAAAAAAATCGGCCCAATGCAGGTCTGAGTGAATATCTGCAGCAACAAACGTTGCTTCGTCTCCGGATCACCGTCGATCAACAGGCGATTCTCGGCCATCCGCGAGAGACTTTCTCCGTGACCCGGAAGACGCTCATCCACCATCTCGTAGTAGGTGTCGGGAACGTCCAGGAAATCGAGATTTTTCTCACGCAAGGCCTCGACGGTGTCGTAGATGCTGTCGGTGAACAGAGCGATGTGCTGGATGCCCTCACCCTTGTATTCATCCAGATACTCGGCAATTTGCGACTTGTCGTCAGTCGCTTCATTGATCGGTATCCGGACCATGCCATCCGGGGCCGTCATTGCGCGGGACAGGAGCCCGGTCTTCGAGCCCTTGATGTCAAAGTAGCGAATCTCGCGGAAGTTGAAGATGCGCTCGTAGAAGTCCGCCCACTGATTCATGTTGCCCTGATAGACGTTGTGAGTCAGGTGATCTATGAATCGCAGACCGAAGCCGACCGGGTGCTGGTCCTCGCCCGGGAAGTACTCGTAGTCCTTGTCAAACAATGAGGAATCACCGTATTGGTCGACGAGGTAAAGAATGCTGCCACCAATTCCGTGGATGCTCGGCGTGTCCACCGCCAAACCACTGGTGGACTCCGCGACGGCTTCTGCGCCTTTAGCCAGCGCATGACGGCGGGCGGTATCAGCATCGGCAACCCGAATCGCGAAACC
>CP070833.1:180280-189999 GCA_020341735.1 Gammaproteobacteria bacterium
ATCAGATCTTCGCTCACCCCGACGACGACGATGCTACCGGAGCCGTCGGTGATGGTGACGCTCCCATCGATTTCATGGACATTGATACTGCCGGAACCATCGTCGATCTCGAGATCGGCTCGCACCGATTCGACGTCAATGGCTCCAGAGCCATCGTCGATCCGGACGGGACCGGCCACATCTCTTAGGCTGATGCTACCGGAGCCGTCGTCGATGACGACACGGCCGCCGATGCCGTCGAGTTTAATGCTTCCCGAATCATCACGAATCTTCACGTCGCCGATCATTTCGCTTATCTCGACGTATCCGGACCGATCCCTGATATCCAGATCCAGTCGAGAGGGCAGGCTCACTGTCAGATCTACATGGGGGAGGCTATAGCCCAGACCGGGGTCGCGAGTCATCGCGACCAGTTCAGCACGGCGGCCGTCGGCCGTCAGCCTGAGTTCCACATGGCGGTTAACGACTTCACTGGCCTTCTCGATGTTTCCGGGGTGATCCTCGATCCAGACGCGCGCCTGAACCTGGATGCTGTCGCTTTCGTTTGAACCGCGGATCTCGAGCGAGCCGGCGCCGCTGTCGATCTTCACGGACTCGAGTCCGGTCGCATCCAGATCGAGAACTCTATCAGGCTGAAACTCAGTCGCGCCGGCGATGCCGGCCATCAGACAGCTAGCAAGGATGATCTGCAAAAGGGTTGGACGTAGCATGGCGCTCTCCCGCGGCCGCGAAGCTTACAGGCTTCGACGCAGCCGCGGCAGCCAGGGTTTGAATCCAGGCTCAGAAAGATCACGCGGCCGCCGGCCAAGGCCTCAGGCGCCTTTGCCTCCCGAGGCAACGAGATAGTTACCGCGATTCTTGTCGTACTCGAGTCGGATGAGTCCGCGTGACTCGCAGTCTTTCAGCATCTCCGAGAAGCTCCCATAACCGTAGTATGACTCGTTGAATCCCGGGTACACTCGCTTGATAGTCTGTTTCACCATCGAGCCCCAGATCTGGTCGTAGTCTCCGGTCATCGATTCGACGATCTGCACGAGCCTGTCCATTGCTTCGGCCTTACGATCGGTGCGACCGCCACGGCCCTTCGTCTTGCGGGCCGTGCGTGCCAGGTCGTCGTAGTAGATGAATTCGTCACAGCCGGCCCTCAGGAGATCCGATGTCGAACTTTTGACGCCGCAGCCGATCACCCGCTTGTTGTTCTCCTTGAGCTTGGACACGAGCGGCGAGAAGTCGCTGTCGCCGGACAGCAGAGCGAAGATGTCGATGTGCTGCTTCGCGTAACACAGATCGAGAGCGTCAACGACCATATGGATGTCCGCGCTGTTTTTGCCGCTCTGTCGCGTCTGGGGAATGTCGATCATTTCGACCCCCTGAGCGTGGAATTCCTTGACGTAGGTCCGATACTGACTCCAGTCGCAATAGGCGCGCTTGTACACGATGCGGCCTTTCTCCAGCAGGCGCTTTAGCACGAGTTGCATCTCGAACTGACCGCCGCCCTTGAGGTCGCGTACACCCAGCGCAAGATTTTCGAAGTCCACGAAGACCGCGATCAGGGGTTCCTGTGACATTATTAATCCTTGTGAGTTGTGGAACGTTCCGATCAGGACTGGCTGAGCCGGCGTACTTCCTGAATTGAGACGGACAGGGTCGGGAAATCAAGGCCGCCGATGCCACGCATCTCGTTGAGGATTTCTTGAACATGAGTCAGCCGCTTGCCGCGTGCCTCACTCCATGACGTTATGGCGGATTCCGGAGAACGCCTGGGGCCCGCCTCCTCAAGCGCCTGACGAGCGAGCTGACCCTGCAGGTGGTAAAGGTTCTCTCTCATGCTGTTGCGGGCCATGGCCTGCCAGCGGCCGCTGACGCCCAGGCGCTCGACCTGATCGCGCAGCCAGTGCAAGCCCAGTTCCTCGCCCAGCATGAAGTAGGTCTTTGCGACCCGTTCTGGCGTCGTACCCACGGTCTGGGCGACCTCGACGATGTCCAGCGTGGAGTGCATGGCGTGCAGTCCGGCCATACGTGCGGCCACGTCGTCGGGGATGCCGATATCCTTATACAGGACCTCGGCCTCTGTGAAACTGCGATGCTCCCACCCCTGAAGGTGCTCCGCCATCGACTCAGTCAGTTGCCGTGTCGCTGGCGCAAAACGGTCCACCGCCGCCGCGATGTCCTCTATCATCCCGGGACGATCCAGGAACCAGTGCGTGCCGTGCTTCAGCAGACGGCGAGTGCGGTTCATCATCGAGTACTGGGCGTTCGCATGGACCTCGTTGTCGAGCGATTCGATAGACGACCAGAGAGAGCGGACATCGAACACTTCCCTGGCGATCGAATAGGCCCGCGCCACCGATGCGAGATCGGCACCTGTCTCATCCCGGGTTCGATAGGCGAACACTGGACCCATGCGGTTGACCAGGCTATTGGTTACCAGAGTCGCGATGATCTCCCGGGATAGCCTGTGCTGGGGCATCAACTCGCTGTAGGTCTTCTGTAACGGCTCGGGGAAGTAGCTGACCAGCTCTTTCCCCAGGTAGTCGTCCTCAGGCACGTTCGAATCGATCAGGTCGCTGTAGAGAGCCATCTTGCCGTAGCTGAGCAGCACGGCCAGCTCCGGCCTGGTGAAGCCCCGTCCGACTTTGCCGCGCTGTTCGATCTCATCATCCGCCGGCAGGAATTCCAATTCGCGGTCCAGCATTCCGCGCTTTTCAAGCACGCGCAGCAGATACGCGTGTTCATTGATGCGTTCGACCGAGTTGGCTTCCAACAGACTGATCGCCTGAGTCTGCAGATAGTTGTTCCGTAATACGAGTTCGGCGACCTCGTTGGTCATGGCGGCCAACAGTTTGTTACGGCGCGGCGTGGTCAGGCCGGTCCGATTCTGGGCGATGTTGAGGAGGATCTTGATGTTGACCTCTCGGTCGGAACAGTCGACGCCGCCGGAATTGTCGATGAAATCGGTATTGATGCGCCCGTCGTTCACGGCGTATTCGATGCGACCGCGCTGGGTGAGTCCCAGGTTGCCGCCTTCTCCGACGACTCTGCAGCGAAGATCCTTGCCGTTGACCCGCACCGGGTCGTTGCTTCGGTCACCGGCATCCGCATTGGTTTCGTAACTGGCCTTGACGTAGGTTCCGATGCCGCCGTTCCAGAGTAGGTCAACGGGCATCTTGAGGATGGCCTGGATCAACTCATGGGGCGGGAGTCGCTGCTCGGTGATCTGCAGCATCTCCTGAACCTGGGGCGATAGCTCGATGATCTTTTCTTCCCGCGCCCATATACCGCCGCCTTCGGAGATAATGGAGCTGTCGTAGTCGGTCCAGGTGGACCGGGCCAGGTCAAAAAGACGCCGGCGCTCGGCAAAAGTCTTCACCGGATCCGGGTCCGGGTCCAGGAAGATATGCATATGATTGAAGGCAGCCTGCAGCCGCGTGTGTTGCGACTGCAGCATCCCGTTACCGAAGACGTCTCCGGACATATCGCCGATGCCGACCACCGTGAAGTCCTCAGTCTGGACGTCGGTGCCTACTTCCCTGAAATGCCGTTTCACGGCTTCCCATGCGCCGCGGGCGGTGATGCCCATCTTCTTGTGGTCATAGCCGACTGAACCACCGGAAGCGAAGGCATCGCCAAGCCAGAAACCGTATTCATCCGAAATGCCGTTGGCAATGTCGGAGAACGTCGCCGTGCCCTTGTCTGCCGCCACCACCAGATACGGGTCGTCTGTATCGAGACGCACCGTTTCAGATGGCGGGATGACGCACTCCTCTACGATGTTGTCGGTGATGTCCAGGAGGCCGCGGATAAAGGTCTTGTAGCAATACTTAACCTCGTACATCACTTTGACCGGATTGCCTATGGGCAGACGCTTGGCAACGAATCCGCCCTTGGCACCCACCGGGACGATGAGCGTGTTCTTGACCGCCTGGGCTTTCATCAGGCCGAGGATCTCCGTGCGGAAATCCTCCTTGCGGTCCGACCACCGCAGGCCGCCGCGAGCGACTTCGCCACCGCGGAGGTGAACGCCTTCCACCCGCGGTGAGAAGACGAAGACCTCATACTTCGGCCGCGGTTTCGGCAGGTCCGGAATGCTGCCGGGATCCAGCTTGAGGGACAAAAACGGTTTACCCAGGCCATCCTCGTCTGTCTGGAAGAAGTTTGTCCGGCGGGTGGCGTGGACCATGGCCCGGAATGCGCTGATGATGCGGTCGGCATCGAGGCTGGCGACGTCGTCCATGGCGTGATCCAGCGCCTGGATCAGGCTCAGATCCTGGCGTTGCCTGCGGGCCTGGCTGAGCTCGGGATCGAAGCGGGCCTGGAATTCCTCGACCAACATTCGGGCAATGTCCGGATAGGACCGCAGGACCTGCTCCATATAAGCCTGACTAAAGGGCATGCCGGTCTGTAGCAGGTACCGGCAGTAGGCCCTCAAGATGGTCACCTGCCGCCAGTCCAGGCCGGCGCCCAGAACCAGTGAGTTGAAGCCGTCGTTGTCGGCTCTGCCACTCCAGATGTTGGCGAAGGCGTCCTGGAATATCTCGTTGACCTTGGCCGGGACCAGCGCTTCGTGCTCGTAACTCATCTCGAAGTCCTGCACCAGGACCTCGAGCCCCGACTGTAACTGCACGTGGTAGGGCCGCTCGCTGATGACCCTCAGACCGAGGTTTTCGAGCATCGGTAGCACATCCGAGATCGGCAGCGGATGTTCGGCATGGAATATCTTGAACCGGACGTGTTTCTCGGAGAACGTCGGCGGTCGATAGAGGCTCATGCGCAACTGAGATGGATCGTCCTCGATAGCGCTCAAGCGTTCTATGTCGAAGGTTGCTTCTCGCGGCGTCACGTCCTCTACATATGCTGCGGGAAAGACGTCGCCATAGATTCGGAACATGCTCAGGCCATCGGCTTCGTCAAAACGCTCCACGAGTTCGTCGCGCAGCTCGTCATGCCATGTGCGGACGGCGCTCGCGATCTGGCTTTCGATCGACCCTAGATGAACCCTTGGCGTGTTCTCCGGGTCAGTCCGGACAATGAGATGCACGCGTGCAAGCTTTGACTCGGACATCTGCACATCCGACTCGACCGACGTGCCGTTGAACGCCTCGAGAAGAATGTCCTGAATCTTCTCCCGCACCCGTGTGCTGTAGCGGTCTCTGGGTACGTAGACGAGGCAGGAGAAGAAGCGCCGAAACGCATCCCTGCGCAGGAACAGCTTGACCTGTTGCCGTTCCTGCAGGCTCTGGATGCCCCCGGCGATACGGCCCAGATCCTCGACGCTGGCCTGGAACAGCTCGTCTCTCGGGAAGGTATCGAGGATGTGCTGCAGCGCCTTGCCGCCGTGGCTATCTGCTCGGAGACCAGACTGCTCCATGACCTGACGGACCTTGTGCCTGAGCAGCGGGATGCTGCGCGGGTTGCGGCTGTACGCGACCGACGTGAACAGACCGAGGAAACGCTTCTCTCCGATCACAAGTCCGGCGCTGTCGAAGTGTTTGACCGCGACGTAATCCAGATAGGTCGGACGGTGAACCGTGGACCTGGAGTTGGCCTTGGTCATCACGAGAAGTTCACGTGAGCGCGCCTGTCTGCGGATGCCCCGCGCCACTACCATGCTGCCCGTGCCACCGATGGATGGTTGCCTGAGTATGCCGAGACCCGAATCGGGACGGACCTTCAGGGTATCGTGCTCATCTCCTTTCACCAGCTCGTACTCGCGGTAGCCGAGGAAAGTGAAGTGGTCGTCTTCCATCCACTCGAGCAGCGCCCGACCTTCGTCGATAACCTCCGCATTCAGCGGCGGTGGGTTGCTCTTCAGGTGGGCGCAAATCTCGAGGGCTTTCGCCCTCATGGCCGCCCAGTCCTGGCAGGCCAGCCGCACATCGCCCAGCGAGGAGAGTATCGTCCTGCGCAGCTCGCGAAAGGTGGTTGCGTCCGCCTCTCTGTCGATTTCCAGGTGGACGAAAGACTCTGCGATGGCGTCCTCGGCCTCGGTCCCCTCCGGCAGGACCTCGAGCAGGCGGCCCTTCTTGTCGCGCCTGACCTTCAGTACAGGGTGTACGGTCAGATGAATGTAAAGATCCCGATTGTTGATCACCATTCCGAGGGAGTCGACCAGGAAAGGCATGTCGTCGTTGACCGTATCAACGATCGTATGGGAGGAATCCCAGCTATCCTCGCCCGGCTTCGGATTGAAAACCCTGGCACTGGACTTGCCAGGGCGTCGATTCATGGCGAATTCGAGGTGCCCTAACGCGGCACCTGCCAGGTCGGACGGCGCGCGCGCGCGAAGGTCGTCGAGGGGGATATCCCTGTAATACTGACCGAGAAATACGTCCAGGTCGATAGGATGCTTGCCGGGGGTCATCTCCCGTGCGCAGCCGAGGATTTCGGCCAGCACCCGTTGCCTAGCGTCGGACGCGTTTGTATCCATGGACAGGTTCGCCAGCTGCTGCGCTATCTGATACCCGCGCAATTCTAGCGCTTTCCGGCCTCCGGTATCAGTCTGTCGATCGATGCAGCATATACGCAGCTATGTCGGCGTCAGTCAGGGCGCTGGAGATCCTCGATGACGGCAGCCAGGAATCGGCAGGCCTCTCCGCCAGTCGCGCAGCGATGATCAAAGGTGAGGGATAGCGGGATGCGTCGATGGGTCTCGACGCCGCCCAGCACCGGCACGACATCGTGTCGGATGCCTCCTGAGCCCAAAATCGCGATGGTCGGCGGTACGACGACGGGGGTCGCGTAGCGCCCGGCCATCATGCCGAAGTTCGACAGCGTGATGGTGAAGTCCTTCATATCCTCGGGAGCGACAGTGCGATCACGGGTCTTGATCTTCAGATCATTCAGATCCTCGCGCAACTGGTCCGCGCTCTTGCGCTCCACGCCACGGATCACCGGGACGATCAGTCCGTCAGGAGTGTCCACGGCGATCGCGATGTCGACGCGGGATTCCAACTGCCGGGACATCTCTTCGCCGTTGAAGAAGCCGTTTAGAGCCGGTTCGGCACAACAGCCGGCGACGATAGATCGCAGCATGCGCGCCGTGATGTCCTGACCATGCGACCAGTCATGAATGTCGGCATCGTCGAAAATCGTGCAAGGACAGACCTCGTTCCTCGACAGCGACATGCTCTGGGCCATCGCCCGGCGTGGACCGCGGAGGCGTTCCGGGGTGCCGGGTGGAAGCGTGACTTTCGCCGTCGGAGCCCGGACTGACTTCGTTGCGCCGGCGTTACGTAGATCATCCGCCGTGATTCTCCCCCCCTTGCCAGACGGGACAACGGTCGTCAGGTCGACGCCGAGTTTCTTCGCCATCGCTCGCACGGCGGGCGCCGCTTTCACCTTCGCAGACGACTGACGCCGTCTGCGGCTTCCGGCAACTGCCGTTTCCACGAGTTCCTCATCACTCGTCGGAACGTTGCCCACCACTGTCCCGGAATCATCCCCTTCCGACGCCTTGCCGGCTGTCGGGGCCAGGCCCTGGCCCGTATCGATGTCGATCAGAGGCTTGCCGACCTCCACCAGGTCGCCGGCGGCCGCGTACAGACGGGCAACGCGGCCCGTGTACGGCGACGGCACCTCGACGACAGCCTTGGCGGTCTCAACCGAGAGCATCGGCTCGTCGGTGCTTATCTCGTCTCCCTCGCTGACATGCCAGTCGACAATTTCGGCTTCCTGGAGGCCTTCGCCGAGATCGGGCAGGTTGAAAGTCTTCATGTTCGCATTATCCGTTGGCGCTGCCCGGAGTCGGGAGCGGAATCAATGTTCGAGTGTAACCCTGACTGCATCCAGGATCTTCTGGACGCTTGGCAGGTACTGGTACTCCATCCGGAACAGAGGCATGACAGTGTCGTATCCCGTGACCCGCTGGATCGGCGCTTCAAGATCGTAGAGTCCGTGCTCGGCGACTGCTGCTGCGACTTCGGCGCCTACCCCGCAGGAACGGGCCGCTTCGTGGACGATCACCAGCCGGCCCGTCTTCTCGACGGACTCGAGGATCGTCTCCATGTCTATCGGACTGACGGTGGCAAGGTCGATGACGTCGCAGCCAATCCCCTCGCCGGCCAGCTGATCGGCCGCCTTCAGGGTTTCGAAGGTCATCGCCCCCCATGTGACTAGCGTGACGTCGTCGCCCTCCCGAAGCGTGTAGCAGACGTCGAGCGGCAATGCCTTGCCGTCGTCGGCGACTTCCTGCTTCTGCAGCCGGTATATGCGTTTCGGCTCAAGGAAGACAACCGGATCGGGGTCGCGGATCGCCGCCAGTAACAACCCGTACGCGCGAGCCGGGGAGGAGGGCACCACGACCCGGATGCCGGGCATGTGAGCGAACAGCGCCTCGGTACTCTCGGAATGATGCTCCGGCGCATGGATGCCGCCGCCGAAAGGAGCGCGCAACACCATCGGGCAGTGGAGACGACCGCGGGTGCGGTGCCGCAGCCGGCCGGCGTGATTGATGATCTGGTCTACCGTCGGATAGATAAAGCCCATGAACTGGATCTCGGCGACCGGCTTCATGCCCTGGGCAGCCATACCGACCGACAGGCCGGCGATCATGGATTCCGCCAGCGGCGTGTCCATCACGCGATCCGGGCCGAATTGCTGTTGCAGGCCTGCCGTGGCCCGGAAAACGCCGCCATTGACGCCGACGTCTTCCCCCAGCACGACGACGGAATCATCCCGGCCCATCTCGTGGGACAAGGCCATGGTCAGCGCCTCTATCAGGGTGATCTTGGCCATCAGTGACCACCTCCCTCCGGCTCATGATGCAACGCGTTGTCACGCTGATCCCTCAGTGGCTCCGGCCACTCCGAAAACATGTAGTCGAACATGGCGCCGGCCGCCTGCACAGGCGTCGACAGATACGTTTCCACGGCCGCGTCGACTTGCCGCTGACACTCGGCGAGCAATTCAGCTTCCCTTTCGTCGTTCCACCCGCCGGTGTCGCGAAGATACTGGCGCAATCTGATCAGTGGCTCCAGTTCCCGAGCTTCCTCTACCTCCTCGCTATCCCTGTAGCGGCTGGCATCGTCTGCCGTCGTGTGGTCGCTCAGTCTGTAGGTCACCGCTTCGACCAGGGTCGGCCCTTCTCCCGACCTGCCGCGTTCAAGTGCTTCTTCCATGGCATGGCGGACTGCGACCACGTCGTTTCCGTCCACCTGGACGCCCGGGATGCCGGCCGCGATCGCTTTCTGGGCCAGTGTCCGGGTCGCAGTCTGGATCGATAACGGTACCGATATGGCCCACTTGTTGTTTACCACGACGAACACAACCGGCAACCTGCGGACCCCGGCGACGTTCATCGCCTCGTAAAAGTGTCCTTCGGATGTGCCGCCGTCGCCCACGACCGTTACGCCGCATCGTTTCTCGCCACGCAGCTTGTAGGCGAGTGCCGCGCCGGCTGCATGCAGGCACTGTGTTGCGATCGGGACGCACCAGGGAAAATCGTGAGCAGGGCCCGCGAAGTCGTTACCGCGCTCGTCTCCGCCCCAATAGAGAAGCACATCGGACATTTTGACGCCGCGCCAGAACTGGGCCCCGTACTCGCGGTACATTGGCGCGAAACAGTCTTCTTCCCGCATGGCTGCACCGATACCGACGTGGGCTGCTTCGTGACCGAGACAGGAGGCATAAGTCCCAAGCTTTCCGGTGCGCTGCAGATTCACTGCTTTCGTGTCGAACGTGCGCGTCATCGTCATCAGACGGTACATCCGCAGCATCTCTTC
>CP070833.1:190099-197274 GCA_020341735.1 Gammaproteobacteria bacterium
CGCCGCGAGTTCTCTCGTGACCAGGTCCACCATCACGGCATCGTCCAGGTAGCCCAGACCAGGAACGTCGTCCGGTATGAGGTCCTGAGCATTCGCGAAATAGGCCAGCGCGTTGATGACCCGGGACGCGTCTTCCTGGGGCAGTTGCCAGTCCTGGTCCTCGATCATTGCCACCAGACCCTGGAGCCGTTCGAGCCGGGTCATGACAAAACCCGGCGCTCCAGCCTGCTGGGCCTTGCCCAACAGTTCCCGGCAGGCCTCGATGATCTGGCCTTCCTGAATCTCCTCGCCGAGCTCGGAACGCGCGGCATGGAATATATCCTGAAGCTGCTTGAGGTCGTGATCATCAAATTCGATGACGAGCCGATTGTCGCTGGGCATATGTTGATCTCCGCTCGAGGCGCTCAGGTGACACTACGGACTGATCAGTATAGAGGGCGAAGTTCAGCCGCGGAAGTCACCTAGGCCAACGAATGTACCACCGTTCCGGTAGCACAGTGCCCTCATCAGCGTCGCGAAACGTACTCCGGTCGACTGCATGTTTCTCGGCTGAGTGAATACGTAGGGGAACCCAATGGCGTGGATGCGCACGCGGCGATTTCCCCTCGAGTCAGCGATGTTGATCTGATCGACGGTCCGCACCACGTTCTCGATGCTCTTGCCGGTGAACTCGTCGCCGAAGACATACAGGCTGATCTTCTTGTCAGGCGCATAGAAAGTCTGGATTGCCGTCGTGATTCCTTCAACCGGGCTGGAATTGCTGAAGGGGCGCCAACCCGCCAGTGAGTTGATGATGCCGCGACGCCTGGCTGGCGTATCCGGAATCCACTTGCCGCGGAACCGGGAGAACAGGTAGGCGCCCATGTCGTTCATGACCTGGATGCCCTTTACGTTCGGATAGACATCCAGGACCTCCTCTATCTTGCGCAGCATCAGCGGCCAACTGTTGTTCTGCATGCTGCCGGACGTGTCGATGATGAAGATGACGTACTCGCTATCCACCGGGATTCCGGCGACGGTCTGACGTTCCAGGGTCTCTCGCCGACGGTCGCCCTGAAGGCGCTTCATCTCCTCGGTCAGCCGTTGTCTCGCGCGCGCCAGCTGACCCTCTATCGTGCTCGCAACCGAAGCGTCCTGGTTGCTCGCCGAGAACTCCCCGCGGATGCGTGACAACTCGCCCTGAAGTCTTGCCAGGCGGATCTCCTCCTCCGAGAGTTGTTCCTTTTTCGACACCAGCTCCTGATTGACGATCAGGGTCTCGCCCCGGATCTCCTCCAGCTCCTCTTCCAGCGAGACAATGATGGCCTCGAGTTCTTCGGTGGTTTGCACCAGTAGGACAGGCTCGGCGAACTTTGTCAGGACAAGCAGCAGGATAACCGCGCCGAATCCGCAACAGATCACGTCCAGGAAGGAGAGACCTGTCATTTCGACCTCTCGGCGGCTCTTTCTCTTCCTCCTCATGGCCAGTCCCTCGACGGGCTGAGGAACGCGCCGTCGGTAGCCTGAGCGAGCCGCCAGAATTCGGTGGCCGCCTGGGCATCACCCTCGATAGGGAACAGGATGACGTTGACCGGGATCCCGGCGGGCAGCTCCTCCAGCGCATTGTTGTAGTTTCTGAGCCTGGCCCGGCCGCTGACGGTCCGGCCTCGGGGAGGGCTTGCGCCCTGGGTGGGAAGGCCATCCGTGATCAGAAAAATATTGTCCGGCCGCGGATTAAAGCTCTTCACGCTGGCAAACGCGTGATGCAGACTGGTTCCGCCACCCGGCACGATCCTGCGGGTTGCCTTTATCGCGCCGTCCAGCACTTCGGGATCCGAGGCCTCCAGCCATTGCCCCGATGTATCCGGCACTACCGTCGAAGCGGTTTCGCTGAAGCTGACAATCTGGAATCGGGAAGTTGGCGGCAGCTGCGCGAGCAGCCACTCGACTGTACGCTGCGCTCGTTGCCATTTGGGTGCCCTGATCTTCTGTGCGTCTTCCATGTTGCGTCGGCGGATGATATTCACGATGGTCTCGTCGAGCATGCTGGAGGAAGAATCGAACAACATCAGTACCCTGTCCCCGCCTACCTTGATACCGGACAGATACTGTCGCACCCCGTCGCCCTGGATTCTTCTCAGACGATCCCCCTGATCATCGGGCTGACTGCTTGCGGCAGACAGACGCTTGCGCTCCTCTTCGATGGCTTTCAGATCCGCCATCAGCTTGTTGATATGCTCCTGTTGCGACAGCGACTCAGCATCCATCTCGGCGACTTCCGTCTCGGTGTCTTTGATGAGTTCGATGATCCGCGCCGCCCTTCCCCGGGTTTCCACGGTCTTTCGTTCCGTGTCCTCCATGGTGTTGCGCAGCTCGACCATGTTCTCTTCCCCCTCGCTGACTTCCACGCGGAGGGAATCGGCCCGCTCGCTGAGATTCTTGTTGAGTTCATCCGAGCGGATGGCCATGGTCGCGCTGATGATCATGAAGAACAGGACTACGGCCCCGAACCCGCAGCTCATGATGTCGAGGAAGGACAGGCTGAAAGTGTCGAATCGGCGGCGTGCCATATCAGTCCCGCTCCTCCACCAGCAGCAGTTGGCTGCCAGGCGAACCGATGCGCAGCACGTCGCCCGATCTCAGCACTGTCGAACCGCTAACGCGGCGGTCGTTGACGAAAGTCCCGTAGCGGCTGGTGTCCTCGACGACGACATCGTCCTGCTTTTTGTAGACCAGACAGTGACTGCGCGAGACCCCGTCGGCCTGATCACGTATCACGACCTGGCGATGGTCGCCGGATGGCGCAATGCCGATCTCGAGTGGGGTATCGGATATCAGGAAGGCCACGGCGCCTTGCAGCAGATGCGTCGGATGAGAGCGTTCATCATGATCCGGAGGTGCAACCACATGCTCTGTCGGTGCGGCGCTGCTGCGAGGCAGTGTAGTGACGAATCTGACGGCCCCTGCTTCCGACAGGATGTGTTCGCTCCTGGCCACCGCCCCGATCAGACTGGCGGCGGGCTCGAGACTTTTGACCTCGGCGCGGGTCGTGGTCTTCAGTAGATCCACGATACCGGGCAGGGCCGCCGTTCGATGAGTGAGCTGGAGTCGATCGATGCCCCTTGATACCCGCAGCGACTCGACCAGGCGCACTATGCGCTGATATTGAGGCTCCACCGCATCGAGGAGCTGGCGGACGGTGATGGTCGCGTTGAGGCGACGGTCACCGTACTCGAGCTGCAACTCGAGCTCGCTGGAATCGCCGATCGTTTCCAGCCACCCCCAAAGGCGCTCGAACAACATTTGCTCGGTGGAGGCATGATGCAATGGATCGAAGCGCGTCTGTCGAACGAACGCCTCGGCGATCGCGGCTATCCAGGATTGCTCCAGCTTCGTCAGTCCGAGTCCGTCGGAGATCTGCAGCTCGCCACGACGGAACAGATGGTCTGCGCAGACCTCGCTGACCAGGCATGCGTGCAGATGGAGATCCAGATGGAGGACAGCCCCTTGCCCGGGGACCGAGGCAGTAGCCGCGACGGCAGCGTCCACGAGTCCTCGTGCGGGAATGCCCGATTCCCCCGCGATGCCAAGTAGAAGTCCGAGCGCCTGCCGATCGAAATAGCCCGGCACGATGAAGATGACCGGATCGCTATCAGACCGCCCGGACTCCTGCCATACCTGGCGTAGCTGTTCGCAGGCCAGGTCCGCCGGCGACGCCCCGGGTGACGAAGCGGAGGTCCCGAGGTCGCGCCAGAAACGACTGTGGACTTCCCTGGGCCGCAGGCGTGCCTGACTTCGAGCCTCGTCACCGACAAGGATGCGCCCATCTTCCACCAGCGCGTAGCCGGCGCCTGCTTCCCGCCAGCCGTCCGCGTCTCCGGCCAGCAGACCGCAATCGTTGATCTCGATGGCGAAAACGCTCATGGCTATCGGGTCAGCGGGCCTTCAGATGGCGTATCAGCCGGCGGTCGCAATAGGTCTTCGATTCGAGGACCAGTCGCTCCTGTAACAGCTGCAGCTGATGCACTACGAACATCAATACGATAGACAGCAGTAGCGCGATAAAGGTCGAGTTGAACGCCACCCCGAGCGACTGGGTAACGCCCGCTATATCCCCTTCCACGGCCTTGTGAGCCTGGGCCAAAGCGGCTCCGATACCGCGGACGGTGCCGATGAACCCTATGGACGGGATCGCCCATGCGATGTACCGGATCATCGACAACTCCGAATCCAGCCGATCGGCCTCCGCGTCACATTCCTCGTACGCGGCCTGGGATACATCCTGGACGTTGCGGGTCGAATCGAATCGTTGCAGAGCCGTGAGCAATGCGCGGGGTAACAGGTACTCCCTCACTTTCTCGGGTAGGGCCTGAATCTGGCGCGCGTATTCGCGCGTGTCCTCCGGCAAAATCCGCATCCCCTCCGCAACCGGAACAAGGTCGCTTTGCAGAAGCGCACGCTCCTTGAAGGACGACCAGCCCTTGTAGCTCATGATGGTCAATGCCCAGAAAAACAGGATGAAACAGGCCTCTTGCTCGAAGTCCCGGACGATCACGTAGACCGATCTCTTGGCAACGTAGTCGGGATCCTCGCGCATCGAGATGGCCTCGGCCTTGAGCTCGGCATCGGCATTAGGCCTGACGACGGAGACGTAGAAACCGTGCACCAGGATGATCACGACGATCAGCGAGAAGACCTGGTAGATAAATTCGACGGGTATGTTTTTTCTCATTCCTGTTTCCGCTGTCAGATATCGGTCGGGAAAGCGATCGAGGCATCCGCGGAGATCGACTCCGACGGGATGAAAACGTCATCTTCAGAGTCGCTGCCTTCCGCCCAGACGTCGACCTCGGGCAGCGGCTCGTCCTCCGCCTGAATTTCCTGCTCCTGCTCCGGCTCCACCGCCGGCTGTTCAGGCTCTTGCTGCCCGTACACCTGCGGCGCTCCCAGCAGGAAAGCGAACAGTGTGGCAACGGTAAGGCTCTTCATGGCGATCTCCGAGTTATTCAATTGATACTACGCGTGATCCTGAATCCCAAGTCGGGCCGGGCCTCGTCAGCGGAGTCCCGCCACGTCATCCTGAGTTCACTGATACTACCGTGCCGCCAGCTGGATCCGCGTATGACATAGTACCGTCCCTCTTCCGCGCCGTTCGGATCGACCGCCAGTGGCGCGTTGGCGCCGGTGTAGGCGCGGTACAGATCATTGGTCCATTCGGAGACGTTCCCACCGACATCCAGCAGTCCGAGCCGCGTCGGCCGGAATCGCCCCACCTGGGCGGTGACTGGATAGTCATCGTTGTAGCTTGTCAGCACCTGCTGCAGCCCAGCCCGCGCAGAGACATCTGCGTAATTACCGGAACCGGGTGTGGGCGGCATGCTGTCTCCCCAGGGATAGCGCGGCGGCCCAGCATTGCTCCCCGAATAGCGGGCGGCCCATACCCATTCGGCTTCGGTGGGCAGTCGGTATCCCGTTGTCGGAGGCCAGATCGCCACCAGGCGTCCGTCCTCCGTGCGGTAAGCGGGCGGCAGCGAATCCTGCTGGCTCAGCCAATTGCAATAGGCAGCGGCGTCCTGCCAGTTCACCCGGACGACCGGGTAATCGTCACCGTCCAGCCCATAACCGACCGCGGTTCCCGAACTGTGAGCTCGACGGTACTCCCGAAAATCCCGATTGGTCACCTCCCGCACGCCGATGTAATAGGGGTTGCTGATCTTCACTTCCCGCAGGCCCTCATTAGCGCGGCGACCGGGCTCTCCGCGCGGAGCGCCCATGGTGAACCGACCGGACGGCACCAGCACCAGCTCTGCGCCCTGGGCCGTCGTGATGCTCTTGGGAATGGCTGCCAGCGCGGCCTCCTCCTTGGTCAGCAGTTTTATCTGCATTCGCTGCGGCATCCCGGGCGTCGGCTTGACGTTGATCGTCTGCGACACGTAGCCGGGCTTGGTGAACTCGAGCCTGTGGGGTGTCGAAATCAGCTCAATCCGATTTGGCGCCGGACCGGCGGCTTTTCCGTCGATCGCGAGGTTGACGCCTGCCGGACTGACCGCAAGTTCGATGACGCCGATCACTGCGCGTAGCCGGAAGTTCTCGGTGCGGGTTTGGCCTGAGCTGAGTTTTACGGGTCTCGAAAGGGCTTCATGACCGGCCTGGCTGACCTCTATCTGGTATTGCCGACCGGGATCGAGATCGAGTCGCAACGGTGACTGCCCCCGGAACTGACCATCGACCAGTACAGTCGCGCCGGGCGGCTCGCTCTTGACCACCAGCCGTCCGTCAGACGGGCGCATGACGATCTCGGGAATCTCCATGGGTGTCGCGGGTTCCACCGTGACCGGTTGCCGCCATGTCTTGAACCCGGGCTTGCGTACCTCGAGTTCATGGCGGCCGGAGCGCAATTCGAATTTTATCGGCGTAACGCCGATTTCCTGACCATCTGCGAGTACCGTGGCGCCCTCGGGTCTGCTGGCAATCATTACGGCCGCCCAATCGGGCACGAGCTCAACCTGCCGATGGATCTGGGCACCGCCGCCCTCGACATCGAGCTCCTCCGCATAAGTCACAAAGCGCTCTGCGCTGATCTCCAGCCGATAGCGCCCGGGCCGTACCGCATAATCGGCCAAGGGGGTTTCCCCTGCCGGCTCGCCATCCAGCGAAACCTGAGCGCCGGTCACCTCGCCGGTCTCGACATGCAATCGATCCGCTAGCCGGGTCATTGTCAGCTGGATAGTCTGAGCCCGCTCATCGGTGACTTCGACCTCTTCCGAGAGCGGTTCATAGGCGGCCAGACCGGCCTCGACCCGATAACGACCAGGCCGCATCAGGTATCGGGGCCCAAAGCTGACAACGACGCCTCCACCCACCGACAGAGACTCCGGCTCGGGCGTCACCAGCACTTCCACCGATCGGGCGGTGAACATGAACCACGATGCGAGGCCGAGTATGCAAAGGGCCGCGAACAGCACCGTTCCAACAATGGGGAAGCCCCTTTTCCCCGGTTTCCCAAGATTCTGGGCCGGCTGGTAATCCAGCGGTTTGATGGTCTCTTCCCGTGGCGCCTCCATCACCACACCTGCGGTAGACCCGGGCTCGATGACCGGCGGCAGCGTTGACCGCGCCTCGTCGGACATCCCGACAGTGACCGACAGCCCGGCGGCCCCGATAGCGAATGTCACTTGACAGGCACCTGCAACAAG
>CP070833.1:197374-200334 GCA_020341735.1 Gammaproteobacteria bacterium
CCCGACGACGGAATCAGCCTTGACCGGATGGTATCGCTCAAATCATCCGCGGGAAGGCTGCGGAGGATTCCGGCACCCGCGGCGGCGGCCATCAACTTCAGCAGCGTTCGTCGATCCAGATTCTGTTTTGTCCAATCCATCCTTAACCTCGGCCCGGACGCGTTACCGGTGTTCGCCAAGTTGGCCGACCGCGCCAACGGTTTCACGCCCGCTGGCCTGCTCGTAACTTCGTCCCAGATATAGAGCCACGCCGGCCCAAACGACCGCGATCCCGGCTCCGACTGCAGCGACCGCTCCGAGACCAATGCCGAAGCCCACCGTGAGTCCGGTAAATGCCCATGCCGTGATCGCGTCACCACCCCGGTAGACTACGATATCGATCACGCTCTTGGCCTTGAATCGAGTCTCGCGATCGACGACGGTGAACAACATTTCCCGACCGGGGCGAGTGACGGCGTAATTACCGGCCCGGCGAACGATCTGCAGCGCGACCACTACTGCGATAATCGGTGAGAAAGCCAGCGTGATCAGGCCGACCACTATCACCAGTGGGACCACAACCAGCGTGACGGTCAGGCCGAAACGGGTTGTTAAACGACTGGTGGCAAACATGGCCGTCACGATAGCCAGAACGTTGACGGCAAGATCGATGCCGCCCCATATTCTGATCCGGTTGGCCTCCTCTACTGCTACCAGCAGATTCTTGAGTTCGAAATAAACAAAGGTGCTGATGGCCGTGTACAGGAAAATGAACAAGCCAATAGCCAGCAGATAGGGACTCTTGAGGAATAGCGAAAATCCGGCAAACGGATTGCCCCCGATCGACCTCTCTGCTGCGCCCTCGGGATCGACGGTCCGATTCTGATCCCTGTGCCTCTCCAGTATTCCGACTAGCGTCATCGGAACAAGCAGTAGACCGGCCGAGACGAGCACCAGATTCCGTGGCCCGGCTACGCCGGCCATTGCCACGGCGATGCCAGGACCGACGATCGCCCCAATACTCGCCCCGGCGGCGATAAACCCGAAGAGACGTTGCGCCTGTTGACGGGAAAAGATATCCGCCATGTAACTCCAGAATACCGATACATGGAACAGGCTGAATACGCTGACCCAGACATAGAAAACCTTCCTGATCCACGCCGGGTCATTTTCTGCATGAGTGCTCAAATAGAAGATCAGAAAGGACACGGCAAAAAAGCCGTAGACGCCAGGCACGAGGCGACGGAATCGCGTTCGTGCACATGCAAAACCGTATAGGGAGACCGCCACGATGCTGAACAAGAAAGTTGCGGTGAACAACGCACTGAGTTGCGGATCCGACCAGTCACTGGACATCGCGTCGCGGATTGGCCGCAGGATGTAGTAAGACGCCATCAGAGTGAAAATAAACATGAACGACTGCAGAGTCGCCGCCAGCTCACCTTGCTCTATTTTCGCGGTTACCCGGAGGGACCGGGCAAGCCAGTTCTCATTCTGATTCAAACTGAACGTCCTGCACTAGAGTTCCAGGGATCTGATCTGCAGTCGGCGCGGCCTTTCCTGAACGTAGCGCCCAAGGCGCAGGCAACTCATCACAACTCAGGAAGGAAGCGGCCGATCTTGTCCTTGTAGTGCCTGCTCATCTTGAGCTCGACATCACCGTCGAGGATGAGAAAATATTCGCCGTTGATGTGCGGACGAACCTGGCGCACCCGATCCACGTTCACGATCGTTGAGCGATGTACGCGTTGAAATCGCTTCGGGTCGAGTATCTCTTCGAGCTTCTTCATCGTGCCGCGCAAGATATGCGTCTCGCCCTCTGCATGGACACACATGTAGTCTCCAGCTGCATCTATCCAGTCAATCGACGGTGTCTCCACGCGAACTATGCTTCCACCGTCCTTGATCGGCAGGGTATCGAGGTACCCTGTATCGAGTGCCTCCAATCCTCTGTCAAGCAAGTCGTCCAGAGAGACTTCATCGACTCCGGCCAGTTCAGCGACCAGTTCCAGCAGCCGAGCGCGGTGATCCAATGCCGAACGCTCCTCACCGGCATCCCGAGCATGTTGAATGGCGTCTGCCAGACGATCGTCATCGACGGGTTTCAGCAAGTAGTCCAGAGCGTGAGCCTCGAATGCCTTGATAGCGAATTCGTCAAACGCCGTGACGAAAATGACCATGGGCATCCCCGGCCCCTGGATCTGACGCAAGACTTCGAATCCGTTGACAACAGGCATTTGGATATCAAGGAAAACGATGTCCGGGCGTAACTCACGGACTGACTGGATCGCCTCCCGGCCATTCCCGCATTCGCCGACGATCTCGATGTCATTAATCTTGTCCAGCCGCAACAGCAAGCCACGCCGGGCCAGAGGTTCATCATCAACAATCAGGGCTTTCATGTCTGCAACGGTTCTTCAACTCGAGCACTCCCCGGGGATTGCTATCATAACTCGGAGCCCCCCTGGTTGCGCACGGGTCGGTGCAGGCGAATCAAAATCTTTGTCGTTGATCACGGGCGAGAACGCATCAAGCGGGGGGGAATCAGGCAGTGATCTTCCCTTCGAGATAGACGGCGGACGATGCCTCATCGGCGAGGCGGAAGGCCCTGTGTGCTGTTCCGTCCGGCCCGGCCTCGAGTACTACTGTGGCAGGTAAGACCACGGGGCGACGGAAGCGCACGAAAATCTGTGCTGGCTCCGGCACGATGGCCCTTTGAAGTTCGGCCACAGACCTCGCCAGCGTCCACATGCCGTGTGCGATGGCGGCGGGAAACCCGAAAGGACGAGCCGTCCTTGCCGAGAGGTGAATGGGGTTGTAGTCACGCGACACGCGGGCGTATCTGCGGCCGATGTCGGGATCCGCACGCCATTTCGCCACAGGAGAATAATCAACAGCATCAGGCGCTTCCGCGGGTCTGCGTTGAGTCCCACCGCGCCGTGCAGACCGGGCAAGAAAACCGGTCTGCTCTTGCCACACGG
>CP070833.1:200434-203763 GCA_020341735.1 Gammaproteobacteria bacterium
AGTGGTCTGAGCACATTTAAATTTATTATTCACATCAATAAGATATCATAACATCATGAAAATAATATTGATTGCTGGTGCTCGCCCTAATTTCATGAAGATCGCTCCCCTCACGCAGGAGATGGAGAAGCACCCGGATATCGAGTTCCTCTTGATACATACCGGACAGCACTATGATGAAAAGATGAGTGACCTCTTTTTTCGTCAATTGGGCCTGCCAAAGCCCGATATCAACCTGGAGATCGGATCTGCGAGCCATGCAGTGCAAACCGCAGACATCATGAAGGCATTTGAGCCAATCGTTATCGAAGAGCAACCGGACGCCGTCCTGGTGGTGGGCGATGTCAACAGCACGATCGCATGCGGCTTGGTCTCAGTGAAGCTGGGCATTCCATTGATACATGTCGAAGCGGGGCTGCGCAGCGGCGACCGCTCCATGCCCGAGGAGATCAATCGGATCCTCACCGATTCCATCAGCGATCTTTTGTTCTGCACCGAGCAGAGCGGCGTCGACAATCTCGTTCGCGAGGGAGTGGCTGAGAACAAAGCCTTCATGGTCGGCAACGTGATGATCGATACCTTGTTGAAGAACCGGCCCCGTTTCGCGGACTCGAAAATACTCGATGAACTGCATCTCGAGCCTCAAGCTTTCGCAGTTCTCACGCTGCACAGGCCATCGAACGTAGACGATCGAGACGTTTTCTCGGGCCTGCTCGGCGCACTTGGGGAAATCCAGAAAGACCTCCCCATCGTTTTCCCGGTCCACCCGAGGACCCGCAGTCGGCTCGGTGAATTCGGATTCCAGGAGAAAATCGGGCAGATGCCGAATCTGCGCATGATAGACCCGGTCGGATACCTGGACTTCCAGCAGTTGCTCTCATCGGCTCGTATCGTCCTGACGGATTCCGGAGGCATTCAGGAAGAAACGACCGCCCTCGGTGTGCCTTGTCTGACGCTGCGGGCTAACACCGAGAGGCCGGTCACCGTCAGTCATGGGACGAATAAAATTGTCGGCATGGATCCGAATACGATCGTCTCTGCATATCGGGAGACCATCTCCGGACAGATCGCTGCCCAGGTCCCGCCACTCTGGGACGGGCATGCAGCAGAACGCATCGTGAAAATCATCCGGGAACGCCTGGCTTAGACTGCCGCCCTGCTTGATCGCCGCGCAGACAGGCTGATTGATTCGATTCAGTCGTCCAGGATCGACAGGAGCTCTGACGTTTTCGTCTCCATGAGAGCCTGATCGCCACGGCTCTCCACATTCAGCCGCACCAGCGGTTCCGTGTTCGAGCTGCGAAGATTGAATCGCCAGTCTTCGAACTCCATCGACAGCCCGTCGGTGTGATCTATGGAAGTAGCATCCTCCGAGTATCTTTCCTCGATACCTGCCAGAACCTCGTTGGGGTTTTGAATGCGGCGATTGATCTCACCGCTGGCCGGGAAGGCGGCGATGCGAGATTCAAGCATTTCCGACAGGGGCCCATCTGACATGGAAACGAGTTCAGCGACCAGCAGCCAGGGAATCATCCCGGAATCACAGTAGGCGAAGTCCCGGAAGTAGTGATGCGCGCTCATCTCTCCGCCATAGACGGCATCTTCGTGGCGCATGCGCTCCTTGATGAAGGCATGCCCGGTCTTGCTCATCACCGGAATCCCGTCGTTTTCCTCCACCACGTCGATGGTGTTCCAGGTCAGCCGCGGATCGTGCACGATCTTGGCGCCGGGATATTTCTTCAGGAACGCCTCGGCCAGAAGGCCGACGATGTAATAGCCCTCGACGAACCTGCCACGTTCATCGAACAGGAAGCAGCGATCAAAATCCCCGTCCCAGGCAACCCCGAGGTCAGCCTTGCTCCTGACCACCGCCTCGGCGGTGGCGGGGCGATTCTCCGGCAGCAACGGGTTGGGCACGCCGTGGGGGAAGGTGCCATCCGGTTCGTGATGTACCTTGACGAACTCGAAGGGCAGGCTCGGCTCGAGCCTGTCTATGACATTGCCTGCACCACCGTTGCCGGCGTTCACGACGATGCGCAGCGGCCCGAGTTCCGCCACATCCACATAGGTCAGGAGGTGTTCCGTGTAGGCGTCCGCAATATCCGCTGTTTCGACTTGACCCACACGGGAAGATGACGGAAACGCTCCGGACTCGGCCAACTCTTTGATGTCGAACAGTCCAGAGTCACCGCTGATGGGCCGACTGCCTTCACGGACGAACTTCATGCCGTTGTAGTCAGGCGGGTTGTGGCTGGCCGTGACCATGATGCCGCCACCGGCCTTTAGATAAGAAGTGGCGAAATACACTTCTTCGGTTCCGCACAGGCCGATATCGAGAACGTCGGCGCCACCCTCGGTCAAACCGCGCGACAATGCGCCAGCCATATCCTCGCTGGACAGCCGCATGTCGCGCCCGATCACGACGTTCCCTGGCTCTACGACGGCGGCATAGGCCCGCCCGATCCGATAGGCGATCTCGTCGTTGATCTGGTCGGGAATACGGCCCCGGACGTCATAGGCTTTGAAGCAATCGAGTTTCATCGGCACTCCGGCGTCGGCAGGCTACGAGATTGGGCGGTGATTAAGTCTCACTATTATCGTCGGATCGACCGTAAGTATCCTCGAAGCGCACGATGTCGTCCTCACCCAGATACGTGCCGGACTGAACTTCAATCAGGTGCAACGGCACTTTGCCCGGATTCTCCAACCGATGCGTGGTGCCCATGGGGATGTATGTGGACTCGTTCTCGCCCAGCAGGAATTCCTCTTCGCCACGGGTGACCCGCGCCGTTCCCGTCACCACGATCCAGTGCTCGGCACGATGATGGTGCATCTGCAGGGACAGCTGGGCGCCCGGCTTGACCACGATCCGTTTCACCTGGAATCGTTCGCCGTTGTCGATGCTGTCATAGCTGCCCCAGGGCCGAAAGACTTCGCGGTGCAGTGCACTCTCGTCGCGTCCCTCGGCTTTAAGGCGTTCGACCAGCAACTTGACATCCTCGCCACGGTTTTTTGGGGCAACCAGCACGGCGTCCTTGGTCTCAACGACGATGCAGTCGGAGAGCCCGACCGCGGCCACCAGCCTGTCACTGGAATACAGGTAGCAGTTGCGGGTGTCCTCGACCAGGACATCGCCGATCATGACATTGTCGCCTGCGCCTTTTTCCGAGGCCTCCCATAATGACGACCAGGAACCGACATCACTCCATCCGGCATCCAGCGGGACGACCATGGCGTCTTTCGTATTCTCCATCACCGCATAGTCGATGGACTCTGCCGGACAACGCTCGAACGCCTCATTGGCCAGACGGGTGAAATCCAGGTCGGTC
>CP070833.1:203863-213383 GCA_020341735.1 Gammaproteobacteria bacterium
GCTTCGACTGGCAGAAGAAAGAGATGATCTTCCTGGGTGATCGGAGCTTCTCCGCCACCGGTCTTTCATCCTTCGGCTTCCCGGGCAGCTACTTTGCCTACCTGACCACCAACGATCCGAAGAACCCCGCTATGGCGTTCGCGGACGACACCGATGAGGACGGTACGGCAGACTCGAACCTCCAGCCGACGTTCCTGTCGGTGGGCACCTTCGCGGATCCGCGCGGCCCGACGACTCTGGGCACGAGTGATCTGTACCCGTCGTCCGTTCGTGTCGCTCTGACGGAGCCGGAGGCCCGCTGCCGGTACAACTATGCCGGTGTGTCGGCGAACGAGGCGGACAACGATACTCACAGCTTCTTCCTCAACGCCAACTACGACATCAACGAGACGACGACGTTCTTCACGCGGGGCACGTTCACGTTCAACGAGAACTTCGGCCGCTACGCGCCGACGCCGTTCACGCCGCCGTTACCGTACCTGTCGCAGGCCAACCCCAATAATCCGACGATCCCCGGCGAAACCAGCGCCCAGACCGGCGACCAGTTCCTCGGTCAGACGACGGAAGCGGACACGGACGGCGACGGCGCCGGTGACACCACCGTGCAGGGCCCGTTCGACACGACGCTGTTCTACCGGAACGTCCCGGGCGGATTCCGCGACACCTTTATCGAGGATGTCCTGGTCGACTATCTGGCCGGTGTCCAGGGGACCGTCGACTGGCTCGGCGGCATGGACTGGGAAGTTGGCGCACAGTGGAGTCAGCAGACGGCGAACGCGGACTCCCCAGGCCTGGGTCTCGGACCCGCTCTGGACGAGGCCATCGCCACGGGCGCTTTCGATCCGTTTGCGGTCAACACGCCGGATGGCCCCGGACCCCGCGCGCAGCAGCAGGCAGTCGCCCTGACGGGCACCCAGAACAACAAGTTCCGGGTCGCTGCCTTCGACGCACAGGTCACCTTCGATGCCTTCCAGATGAACAACGGCCCCGTGCCGGTGGCTCTGGGCATCGAGTACCGTGACGAGGACTACAGCCAGGAACAGGACGAGCAGTCCAATGCCGGCAACATCCAGGGTTCGTCGGGCGGCCAGGACGTCACCGGCGCTCGCGTCGTCAAGTCGGTGTTCGCCGAGACGTCCATCCCGGTGCTCAGCATGCTCGACATCAGCCTGGCGGGTCGTTACGACGACTACAACGACTTCGGTACCACGATCAATCCGAAGGTTGCCGCGTCGTTCCGTCCGCTGGACAGCCTCCTGCTTCGTGGCTCCTGGGGCGAAGGCTTCCGGGCCCCGAGCATGTCGGAGCTGTACAGCGGCGCCGCTCAGTCCTTCGACAACGGCATCGACTCCCGGGCCTGTGCCAACGACGGGTTGGGTAATCCGACCACGGGTCGTCTGCAGGACGGCATCGACGAGGACGACGTGCCGTCAGGCAACCCCTGTCTGTCGACCCAGTACCAGAACTTCCAGGGCGGTAACCGCGACCTGGATGCCGAGACCTCCACCAGCTGGAACGTCGGCCTGGTCTGGAACCCGCTGGACGATCTGTCGCTCGCGCTGGATTGGTTCAACATCGAGATCGAGGACGAGATCGGGTTGAGTTCAATGCAGGCGATCTTCGACGAGGAGTTCCGAGCCGATCAGAGCGCGCCAACTGGCGGTACGGTCGGCCGGGTGACCCGTAACCCGAACGGCCGCGTAGCCAACCTCGACAGGCGCTCGTCCAACATCGCCAAGCGCGAGACGGACGGCCTGGACATCGACGCTCAGTACGGCTTCTCGTTCGGCGGCATCGGCGACTTCCGCCTCGCCGCTCAGTGGACGTACATCAACGAGTACGAGCGTGATGAGGGAGACGGCGACGGCCTGCAGGATCCGGACTTCTTCGATCCGGAACTGCGCGGCACGACGTCCCTCAACTGGGCGCTCGGCGACTTCAACGCCAACGTGATCTGGAACTACATGTCATCCACCAGCATCGACTCGCTCGAGTATGCGCTGGACGACTACCAGACCGTTGACGTGTCGCTGGGATACGCAACGCCATGGAATGGCTTGGTGACGGTGGGCGCAAGGAACGTCTTCGACGAAGATCCGCCCACCAGCGTCAACATCACCAGCCCGTACTACTCGAACCAGCTCCACGACGTGTATGGCCGCGTGCCCTACATTCGTTACGAGCAGGATCTCTGATCCGAGTCGTACGACCTAAGGTCTTGAGACCTGCGATGGCCCGCTTCGGCGGGCCATCGTTTTTTCAGTCTGTCAGTCCGGACTCGCATGTAGGTGGAACCGAGCTACTCAGGCCCGTTCCGCCTGGCCGGCCCGGATCTCCCGACGGAGACTTACTGCCGGATGACGCTGTACCGGACGTCCGCAAACCTATCGTCTCGCTTGTTATAGTCACTGCCAACTCCCCGCGGACAATTGTTAGAATGGAACGCTCTCACGATTGATCAGGAGGCGCCCCGACGCCTCCAACTACCCTGGCTGAGCCGGTCCCGCCAAGTCTATGAATGTAACCGACGAGCAACGACAGAAGTTGTTGAGCGATGCGGTCGAGCAGCACCGCAGGGGCCGCTTCCTGGAGGCCGAGCGTATCTATCGCCGCATCCTGCAGTCCGATCCTCGGCATCCGGATGCGCTCCACCTGCTCGGCTTGATCGCGAAGCAGGCCGGCCAGCCCGAGGCGGCGATCCAGCTGCTGCAGCAGGCGATAGCGAACAGCCCGAACACACCCTCTTTCCGCGCCAACCTGGCGATTATGTTCGAGGAAGAAGGGCGCTATTCGGATAGCGAGACCGCCGCCCGTGGCGCCCTCGCACTGGACCCCAAAAACGGCAGCGCTCTTCACTGTCTCGCCAATGCCCTGCGGGCGGCCGACCGCTATCGGGAGGCGGCCGAGTCATACGAATTGGCCGTCCGCGAAATACCCGATGATCCCCTGTTGTGGTCGAACTTCGGCGTCACGCTGCGCCGGCTCAGGAGAAACGAGGAGGCGATCGCCGCCCTGCGGCGTGCGCTTGCGCTCAGCCCCGGACAGGGAGAGATGCACTCCAACCTCGGCAACGCCCTGCTCGCCGCGGGACATTCCGACCAGGCGGTCGCTGCCTTTCGGGACGCGATGCGAGTGGATCCGGGCTTCAGCCCTGCCTATACGAATCTCGCCAACGCCTACCTGCAGGCCGGTCAGGCACAACAGGCCGCCGAAGTCCTGGAGCGTTGCCTCGAAGTCAGCCCCGGCAACCGCAAGGGTCTGGCGTTCACGGCCGCGGCCGCAAACGAGCTCGGCGACAACGAAACTCGCGACCGGCTGCTCGACTTCGATCGATTCATGATGTCGCGCCGCTGGGAGGCACCGGAAGGCTATGAGTCACTGGATGCGTTCAATGCGGCGTTGACCGAGCATGCGATCAGCCACGGTACGCTGCAGTGGGAACCGGTGACGAAGACAACTCGTAGTGGCAGCCAGACCGGCGAATTGCTCGACGACGCGCCCGGACCGGTGGCCGCCCTGGAAAGCATGATCCGTGCTGCCGTCGGTGAATACCTCGATGCGCTCCCGGCAGACGAGCAACACCCGTTCCTGTCCACAAAACCGGAGGATTGGACGCTGACCCTCTGGGCGACCGTGCTGGATCAGGGAGGGCATCAGGCCGCCCATCTGCACCCGACAGGCTGGCTAAGCGGCGTGTACTACGCGGCAGTGCCGCCGACCCGCGATGGACCGGAGGACGCGGGCTGGATCGAATTCGGCCGCCCGCCGGATGACTTCCGCCTGAGCGTGCCTCCTAAAACCCGCCTCATCGAGCCGGAACCGGGGCTGATGCTTCTGTTCCCGTCTTATTTTTATCATCGGACCGTGCCGTTCCATGGGGCCGGCAAGCGGGTCAGTATCGCGTTCGACATCATGCCCACCGACACGCCCGACGGAGGCGTTTTGCAGACCGGCGGTCTGTCACAGCAGGAGATCGCATCGAAGTCGGCGCAGGTCGAGCAGCTGCTGCAGGCTGGACAGCCGGTGGATGCCGAGGCAACGGCTCGCCAGCTGTACGCAGCGGCACCGAAAGACTCCAGGGCCTGTTATCTACTGGGCCTGTCGGTCTACCGGCTGGGGCAGATCGAAGACGCTCGGGGGCTTCTGACGGAGGCCTGCGAATTAGAACCCGGTCAAGCCCGTTATCGGCTGGACCTGGGTACCTGCTATCAGCAGTTGGGCGATGAAGACCGAGCCGCGGAGAATTTCGAGCTCGCCGCAGATCTCGATCCAGTGAGCATCGAGGCATTCATGCGGCTGGCAACGCTCTACAGTGATCGCGGTCACTTCGAAGAGGCCAGGCGCGCCTACGAAAGAGCGATCGAGCGCCAACCGGCGGCAAGCGGGGCTCATTATGGCCTGGCCTCGCTCAAGCAGTTCTCGCCCGATGATCCGCAGATCGACAGGATGCGGGCACTGCTAGAAGATCCCGAACTGCCGACGGGCGACGAGGCGGTGGTCTGCTTCGCTCTCGGCCGGGCGCTCGACCAGTTAGACGATCTGGACGGCGCCATGGAAAGCTATGCACGTGGCAACAGGCTAAAACGGGAACTGACCGATTTCGACATCCGCGCGGAACGTTCCAACAACGAACGCATCATCGAGGCCTTCGATGCGGATCTGTTCGAGAAATTTGAAGGTCTCGGGGATCCTTCCGACCTTCCGGTGTTCATCGTCGGCATGCCGCGCTCGGGCACGACCCTGGTCGAGCAGATCCTGGACTCACATCCCGCGATCTTCGGTGCAGGTGAGCTCAATGACCTGTGGCGGATCGTCAGCGGCATCGGCAGATGGCTGCCGGCCGGCAGCAGCCTGCCGGCAGACGTGGGCAAGCTGGACCCCACAGCGTGGGCGGACCTCGGCGGACGATTCGTCAAGAGACTGCGGCGCTATGACCGGGAGGCGAGCAGAATTGTCGACAAGCTGCCGTTCAACTACACGCTGGCGGGGATAATCCGGCTCATGCTGCCGAATGCCCGCATCATCCATTGCGTCCGTGATCCCAGGGACACTTGCCTGTCCTGCTACCTGACCTCCTTTCAGAGTGATCGCGGATTCACCTGCGACCTGGGCGATCTCGGCGCCACCTACGGTCTCTACTGGCGACTCATGGACCACTGGCGCGACGTCCTTCCCGGGGGGTTCCATGAGGTTCGCTATGAGCAACTGGTGGAAGATACGGAATCCCAGGCGCGTTTACTCATCGACTACCTGGGAATGGAATGGTCTGACGGGTGCATGCGTTTCTTCGACAACCCGCGCATGGTGGCCACGGCCAGCATGACCCAGGTGAGACAGCCGATCTATCACAGCTCGATAGGGCGCTGGCGTTGTTACCAGGACTACTTAGGGCCGCTGCTGGAGAAGCTGGGTGACGTCCGGCAATATGGCGTGGAAGAGGAGTGAGATGATCAGAATTACGGACCTGTTCGCCACGCCGTTGGCAGACGTGACCCTGCCTGACCACGAGCCGGTGTGCGAAGAACTGCGAAAACTTTTTCTCGCGCGTGAAGAGGAAGGCGACGCCTACCGATGCCACAAGCGCCGGGAGACCCAGTTCGGCGATTTGTTCGAAAGCAAGTTCGACCTGTTTACCTGGAAAGACCCGAGCGTGGTCAAGATCGCACGGTTTTGTCATGGAGCCCTGGGCGAGCTGATCCGCAAATTGACGAGCTACACGACGGAAGAACTTGCCAAGCTGCGCTTTGACTATCACGCCTGGTTCCATGTGACCCGCAAGGGTGGGTTTCAGGGACTGCACAATCATCAGAACGCATCCTGGTCCGGGATATTCTGCGTCGATCCGGGTGACGAACTGCCCGAGCGCCCCGACAGTGGCCTGGTCCGGTTTCACGATCCGCGCTGGTGCTCCTGGCATCACTCGGAGAAAGGCAACCTGGGCCTGAATATGCCGTATCGCCACGGCGGTTTCGATATCACTCATCGCCCCGGCCGCCTCGTGATCTTCCCATCGTTCCTGACCCATGAAATATTCCCCTACGTGGGCGAGCGGCCACGCATCGTCATCGCCTTCAATTGCTCGATCAACTGAACGTGAGCAGCCAGCCCGATCTGCGCCAACTCCTGGCCGATCTGTCGCGGCTCAGCAAGACCCGGCCTGATCAGGCTCTGGACCAGGCGGAGGCAATACTGAAGAACGCGCCGGGCCTGGTGCCCATGCTCTGCCTGGCCGGGCATCTTGCGCGGCGAACGGGAGATCTGGAGCGCGCTCGGACACATCTGGAAACGGCGCTGAAGCATGACCCGAAGGCGTCACCGGCGCTGGCGGAGATGGGCGCTCTGGCCTCCACCCGCGGTGAATATGAGGTGGCGGCTCGCTGTTTCCGCAAGATGCTGGACCAGGGCAACAAACATGCCGACGTGTGGTTCAATCTCGCCCTCGCTCAGGAGAATCTGGGCAGCATCGTTGCCGCCGCGGACTCCTACCGCAGAGCGCTCGAAGCCGGCGCCGTGAATGCGGCCGAGATCCGCGCAAGACGCGGTGGCGTGCTGGCCATGAGCGGACAGGAGTCTGCGGCCCGCGCCGAGTACGAGCAGGCCCTGGCGCTCGATCCCGAGAGCATTGCCGCCCATCTGGGTGCCGGCATGATGGCTCTGGCTGATGGCGACTTCGAAGGTGCCCGGGCAAGTTTTCGACGATGCGTTTCCCTGGACCCGCATTGCGCGGAGGCATGGCAGCAACTCATCGAGGCTGGCCAGGTCGGGGACCCTGAAGACGGTGATCTGCGACAGGTTCGAAAGCTTCTGAGTGATCCGGGCGTACCCGCCGAATCCCGCGAGCGACTGGGGTTCGCTCTCGGTAAGGCCTGTGACGACCTGGGTCTCTACACAGAGGCATTCGAGCACTACCGGCAGGCGAACGAACTCAAGCGCCGCCGCCTGCCGGCATTCGACAGGCGCGCATGGGCAAGTGAGGTCGACCGGCTCATCGCGACCACCGCGGACGAGAAACCCTGTGCGTCGAGTCAAGCGGAGATCGTGCCGATCTTTATTGTCGGCATGCCCCGATCGGGGACGACGCTCGTGGACCAGATACTTACCTGTCACCCGGACGCCGACGGCATAGGCGAGGTGCCGTTTCTGGATCGGGTGCGGAACGACGACGATTCGATCCGCTCGAACTACCTGGAGCGGCTGGCGGCGACCGGCGCGCGGGCCGTCACCAACAAGTACCCGGCCAACTTTCGCCATCTGCTGACGCTCCGAAGACTCTTCCCGGAGGCACGGATCATCCACGTCGTCAGGGACCCGCTTAACACCTGCCTGTCGATTTACTTCCAGGATTTTCCTTCCGGGAATCTCTACGCGAACGACCTGCAGGACATCGCCGCCTACTACGCCGGCTATCGGCGCCTGACGGACACGTGGGCAGGGCGGGGTTCGGGAGTATTGCGGGTAGGCTATGAATCCATGCTCGACGATCTGGAAAAGGTCGCCCACGGGTTGCTCGCTTATTGCGGCCTGTCCTGGGATCCCGCCTGCCTGGAGTTCGAGCGCAATCCGCGCCCGGTCGACACGCTTAGCCGCTGGCAGGTGCGACAGCCTCTGTATCACAGCTCCGCTGGTCGCTGGCGTCATTACCAGGATCAGCTGCAACCCCTCGTCGAAGCATTGGGGCCCCTGAGCCGCTAGCTCGACGGATCGTTGCCCTTAAGGCGGTCGAGCATGGGTTGCAGATGGACTGCGTAGGCGCGCCATCTGCCAACCGAGGACGGGTAGATCGATCGACGAACCTGCGCATGGCTGGCGGTGGTAACGACCCGATCCTGTTTGTCAGGACGCAGGCAACGGTCGTCCCAGGGCAACCCCACAAACTCCAGCAGCTCCCTGATGACTGCTTCGGGACCGGTTACGAGCGACTCGTAGTCCAGTTTTAACATTCGCGACCCGAGCAGCTGCTGCCATCGACGCAGGTGATCTCTGAACGCGACCAGGTACTCGCCGATCCAGTCCGGCCTGCGGCTGAAACCGAGTGCCGGATCGATGAAGTCGGTGAAGAAACAGGATAACCCGACGTCACGCAAGTCACGGTGACAGAGCACGACCTTTGCAGCCGGTAACGCCGCTCTTATCAGACTCAGATACTGGTAGTTGAGCGGCATCTTGTCGGTCACGCGCATCTCAGCCGACGGGGTAGAGGGCAGTGACGCCATGTACTCATGTGCGAGAGCCTTCAGGGCCCGATCATCCGCCGGCGCCGGCGCGCCTCCCGCTGCCAAATTGTGGGCCAGCCGGCCCAATGCCGATAATTCTCCGCCCGCAGTGACCGAGGGATGGGCCGCGAGTATCTGCTCCACCAGGCTAGTGCCCGAGCGCGGCATGCCGAGGATGAAGATCACCCCCTGTCCTGCTTTGCCACTCGGTCGGGAGCCCGCAAGTTCGTTCCACCGCGCGAGCTGTTTCCGGTGCGCCCGGGCATCGAAGCCCCCCGAGGCGAGGCTGTTGCCTTCCGAATACCAGGCCCAGGCATCCTCATAGTCACCCAGCGCGTCATAGACGTCACCCAGAGAGAACGCGAATTGCCTGCGCAGAGAGGCGTCTTCGGCCACCCTTGGTGCCGCCTGCTCGAGAAGCAAAAGCGCCTCCTCATGGCGGTCCAACCGTCTCAGGAGTCGCGCGCGGACCAGAGAGATAGAGGCCGAGGCGGACCCGGCACTCTCGAGGAGAGACAGCCCCTCCCCATACCGTCCTTGCCACTCCAGCCACTCCGCCATGCCCGCAACCGCGTCCTGGTCACCGGGATCGAGATCGAGCGCGCGCCGGTACGCCTCGCCCGCTGCTTCGAGCTGACCCAGGCCCTGGCGCGTGCCGGCAAGACCCGCCCAGCCCCGGGCCCCACCCGGATCACTCTGAACACACTGTTCCCAGGCCGCCAGGGCAGGCTCCAGGCGACCACGAACTCTCTCGAATGCGCCCAAACTCGCCAAGGCCCCCGGGTGATCAGGACTCGATTCCAGGGCTTGGCGGATCACTCGCTCCGCGCCTGCGAGATCCCCGGTGTGCAAACAAGCCGCGGCGAGATTCGACAACGTCTTCGGGTGCCCGGGGCGGGCGGACAGGCTTCGTCGGAATGCGTCTGCTGCGTCGGCTGGCTTATGCAGGGCGAAAAGGACGACACCCAGTTCGTTCCACGCCGCACCGTCCCCGGAATGTCCGGCGACCGCCGAGCGGAGCGCCTGTTCTGCTTCGTCCAGGCGACCCAGCTTCCGCAATGCCCGGCCGCGAAGGTAGTGGGCCTCAGAGGCCTGGGTGCCGTCGGCCGCATGCCCGAAACACAGGATAGCTTCCTCCAGTGCGCCCTGCTCCAACAGCACGCGCCCGAGCATCAGGCTGCTGAGCTGATCGCTGCGGATCTCACGGGCACGCCTGGCCAGACTCTCCGCCTCATCGAGCTCGCCCAGTTCGCCCGCTGCGCTGGCCGCCATGATCAACAGGTCGGGATGATCCGGACGTAGCTCCA
>CP070833.1:213483-216169 GCA_020341735.1 Gammaproteobacteria bacterium
CCGACCTCCACCATCGCATTCGGCGTCACTGGCGAGGAATTCCTGGCCTGGAAGAAGCACCTGGAGAAACATTCCTTGAGGCTCAGGATCGCCGATCACGCCCTGGCATGGTCGATGTACTTCCATGACCCGTTCGACAACCTGCACGAGATCACCACCTACGATCACGCCCATGTCCGCGAGCAGCTGCAGCAAGGGGGTTGAATGACCGGATACGTTCCACTCAACTTCAAGGCCAAGTTGGCCAGCTTCGAGGATTACTGGTCGCCCCGCGTCATCGCCGAGATGAACGACTATCAGTTCAAACTCGCCACGGTCGAGGGCGAGTTCGTCTGGCACGACCACAAGGACACCGATGAGGTCTTCATCGTCATCGAGGGACGGCTGAAAATCGAGTTTCGTGACGGCGCGGTAGAGCTGTCCGCCGGGGAGATGTTCGTCGTCCCTCGCGGTGTTGAGCACAAGCCCGTCGCCGAGCAGGAGTGTCACCTGCTCCTGATAGAGCCACGAGGGGTCAGGAACACGGGCGACGCCGGAGGTGCACTGACCGCGGAGGGTGATGTGTGGATCTAGAATCACGAGCGCGCATCGCGCCCGTAAGGGCGGGGCGCGGGCAATCCGCAACCGGCCTCTCATGAGGATCTGGGTCGACGCGGATGCCTGTCCCGCGGTGATAAAGGAGATCCTGTTCCGGGCGGCCGAGCGGACGCAGTCACCACTGACGCTGGTGGCGAACCAGGCCATGAGGGTCCCGCGATCCCGATTTATCAGGATGATGCAGGTGCCGGCCGGCTTCGATGTGGCCGATAACGAGATCGTCAAGAGACTCGCCGAGGGCGACCTCGTGATCACCAGCGATATCCCGCTAGCGGCCGAGGTGATCGAGAAGGGCGCGCACGCCCTGAGTCCGCGCGGCGAACTGTACTCAGTGGACAACATCCGCGAGCGGCTGAATATGCGTGACTTCATGGACACGCTGCGAGCCAGTGGCATCGATACCGGCGGCCCGGCGGCATTGAGCCAGACCGATCGCAGGACGTTCGCCAATCACCTGGAGAAGCTGCTGACGAATCGCTCACATGACGGCTAGACAGCGACGGATCCCGGCCCTGATGATGACGGGCAGCTTGATGGGAGAGAGCTGACCGTCGCGATTGTCTGTCGAAACGTTAAAATCCCCAGCCCGGTCATCACAAAGGACCGCCACCACCCCCGAGGGGGCAGTCGCCAGCAGGTTCGCCGCAGACTATGGACAATCTCGTCAAACGCGCTCAGAAGTTCGCCATACATGCACATCGCCGCATCGACCAGCGGCGCAAGTATTCCGGTCAGCCCTACGATGCCCACCTCAAGGCGGTGGCCGGGATCGTCCGCACGGTGACTGATGACGACCAGGCCATCGCCGCCGCGTGGCTGCACGACACCCTGGAGGACACGACGGCGACCTACGAGGAGCTGGAATCGGAGTTCGGCGAGGAGGTGGCCCATCTGGTTTCGGAACTGACTGATGCCAGCCGACCGAGTGACGGTAACCGGGCAGTCCGCAAGGCGATCGACCGTCAGCATCTTTCCCGCGCCAGCACCCGGGCCAAGACGGTCAAGTTGGCGGACCTGATCGACAACTGCCGGGACATCGTCAAGCACGACCCCAAGTTCGGTCGGGTGTTCGTCACCGAGGCGGCGGCGCTGCTGGAGGTGCTTGAGGGCGGTGACGTCAAGCTGCTCGCGCGGGCCCGCAAGCTGATCGCGAAGAGCGCGGATAAGCTGGGGCTGCCACCGCTTCAGCCTGCCGCGCTGGCCATCGATGACGATATAGAATCTCCCGTCGAGGCGCTGTACTACCGGCCCCGGGTAGCGCGCCTGTTCGCCGATGCCTTCCGGGCCTCGGACATCGCGGAGCCGCTGCGATCGTTCGACTCGATCCGCAACCCGGAAGACATCGGCCGGCTGCTGGCCGATTACGATCTCCCGGTGGCCGGCATCCGCATCGACGGTGTCGTCATGGGCTTTACCTGTCGCGACGACCTGGAGAAGGGCGCTGAGCACGCCAAGCTGAGGACCTTCAGCCCCGACCAGGTCATCGACGGTAACGGCTCCCTGACCGACGTTATCCACATCCTCAATCGTCACCAGTTCTGTTTCGTCGGCATGCTTGGTGATGTCGTCGGCTACGTCTCTCGATCCGATATCCAGAAGCCGCTGGTGCGGATGTGGCTGTTCGGCATCGTGACCCTGGTCGAAATGGAGATAACGGAGCGGCTGGCCATTCATTGGCCGGACGATAGCTGGAAGGGACTATTGCCGAAGACCCGAGTGGCGAAGGCGGAGACGCTCAAGGCGGAGCGTGAGCGGCGTGGGCTCACCAGCCGACTGGTGGATTGCCTGCAGTTCACCGACAAGGCCCAGCTCCTCACACAGCAGCCGGGGTTCCTGGCCGAGATGGGTTTCAGCACCAAGGGCGGATTCAAACGCGCCGCCAAGGAACTGGAATCGCTGCGTAACCACCTGGCGCACGCCCAGGACTTCGTATCCCACGACTGGGCCCAGGTGGTCCGCATGGCCGGCCGGATCGAGGAGTTTGCCAGCGGTTACGAGTAGGCTCCGGGTTCGCGGTATTACTCGTTAGGGGGAAGGGGCGCCTTTAGCCGGGTGAGGATGCCCTCCCAGCGGGGATCGGTTCGCAGCG
>CP070833.1:216269-221704 GCA_020341735.1 Gammaproteobacteria bacterium
CGTATCCAGGTTGGATTCAGGCGCTAGGCACTAATCGGCCCGAGCCCCGCTGGCAGTTACTGCCTGTCTTGGGCAGAGCGAGGCGGCCATCATCCGACTGGCTCGGTCTCGGACACTGACGGTCAAGCTGGCCGACCACCTCTCTTCTCGATGGACGCGTCGGAGACGACTCCGCAGCAGCCCGGTCCCAGGCGGCGCAACCCAGCCGAGTTTTTTCTTGATAAGACCCCGGCTATCAGTTAGGTTTGGCGCGTCGAAACGGCCTCGAGCCGGCCGGCATTAATGGTCGTTTCCTCATTAATTCCAATGATTGGAGATATCTCGATGAATAAGAAAGTCGCTCTTACTGCCGCTCTGATGATGGTTGTCGGCCTGTCTGGCTGCGCCAGCACCGATAGCGTCAAGCGCGCCCAGGCTACCGCTGACGAAGCGAAGTCCCTCGCCCAGCAGGCTGCCAGTGACGCATCTGCCGCCAAGGGAACCGCTGAGGCTGCCAACGCCGCTGCTGCTGACGCCAAGCGCATGGCTGCAAATGCTCAGAACACCGCCAACAGCGCCGCCCAGGCCGCTGCGGGCGCGCAGAGCTGCTGCAACGCCAACACCGAAAAGCTGGACAGGATGTTCAAGAAGTCCATGTCCAAGTAAGGCAACGGCTTTACACGGTTAAGAGCCGCGACTTCGGTCGCGGCTCTTTTATTTTCAGAGTTTGTCAATTTTCCCAACCGGCCTGCCCCGCCTCTGCTATTGACCCCTTGGTCCCTACTCCGTAGGCTTGCCAAGCATCGTCGGAGACAACGGAATGACAATGCGCGTCAGCTTCGAAATCAGCGACAGGGACCTTTCGCATTTCCGGGAGTGCATGCACAGAGCCCGCGCGGCCGTTAAGGACGCGGAGGAGTCGGAGATCATCGAGGCCTCCCGGGAAATGTTCGAGGAGATTCGGGACGCAAACGCTCCGACCTTTGTCAACGAAAGGCTCCACCGACTGGAGGCCATGGTAAAAATGGTCCAGGACGAAGAGTGGGCGCTCGCTGGGGCGCTACGCGATCGCGTCCTGTGTGCACTGGTCTACTTCTGCGATCCGGATGACCTGATACCGGACAGTATTCCCGGCCTGGGGTATCTTGATGATGCCATCATGATCGAACTGGTCTTCCGGGAGCTGCGTCACGAGATCGAAGCCTACGACGACTTCGACCAGTGGAGGACAGCATCTGATAAGAGATTCAGGATCAGTAAGGACCCTGCAGCGCGGGATAACAGGGTCAGTTCCAAGCGCGAGAAGCTCCTGGAACGCGTAATGAGGCGCAAGCAGAAGGACGAGGAAGCCAAGGCCAAAGGCAAGGCGGCCGATCTGTTCTGACCTGGCTCATCCGGACCCGGCCCTTGACTCGGATCAGCTCGTCGCCGAGACTTCGCTGCTTTGCAGCAACCGTTTGAGATCAATCCGATGCGACGCGTCGTTTTCAATCAGAAGGGTGGCGTCGGCAAGTCCAGTATTGCGTCCAACCTTGCCGCAATCAGCGCCGAGCGTGGAATCCCTACCCTCCTTGTGGATCTCGATCCGCAGGCCAATTCGTCTCAATATCTGCTCGGTGAGCAATACGAGGAAGTGGAGGCCGGAATCGGCGAGTTCTTCCGCGATTGCCTGAGCTTCCGGATCCTCGGTGACGAACCCCTGGGTTACGTCACAGATACGCCTTTCGAGGATCTGGCGGTGATCACTTCGGCGCCCGAGATGATCGAGCTGGAGGCCAAACTGCAGGCGAAGTACAAAATTTTCAAGTTGCGAGATGCGCTTATATCCCTGCAGGACGAATACGAAGCGATCTACATCGACACGCCGCCGGCATTCAATTTCTTTACGCTATCCGCACTGATCGCCGCACAGGGTTGCCTGATTCCATTCGACTGTGATGACTTCTCCCGGCGCGCTCTGTATCAGCTTATGGAGAACGTCGAGGAGACGCGAGGCGATCATAACCCCGACTTGCACGTGGAAGGGATCGTGGTCAATCAGTTCATGGCGCGGGCCAATCTGCCCAGGCGACTGGTCGATGAACTCTGCCATGAGGGACTTCCGGTTCTGAAGACGCGGCTATCCACATCCGTAAAAATGCGGGAGTCGCATGAACAAGCCACTCCACTGGTCCATTTTGCCCCCCGGCACAAACTGACGGAACAGTTTCTTGCCCTCTACGAAGAGCTGGAAGAACTGGTCTGACCAGCGATTATCAGTCACCACTGACCACGTCGGACACGACCCGCGCCTCGGCCCGCTCCCAGGCAGCCCGTTGAGCGCCGAAGTAGCGCTCGTAGTCGTTCATTGCCGCGGTAATCACCTTGCCGGCATGCTCGGGACCGTACGTCCCGGTGATGCGAATCTCCGAGTCCATGTCGTCACTCATCTTGTAGGTGCCGAAATAGTGTTTCAGGCGCTGGACAAGCACGTCAGGGAGGTCGCAGATATCTTCGATATTGCTCCAGATATAGTCATTGCTCAGAACAGCGATGATTTTGTCGTCCGCTTCACCCCCGTCCAGCATCTGGATCCCACCGATTACCCGAGCGTCGATCAGGATTGCGCCGCGATCGATTCTCCTCTCACTGATCACGCAAATGTCCAAAGGATCGCCGTCGGCCTTCTCTGCCTCCGGCGTCAAGGCCTGGACGCCGTCGGCACAGTAGGTACGCGGAATGAACCCGTACAGCGCGGGCGGCTGAGCGGAAGTCCGTTGCGGCCGATCGACTACGATGTATCCGGTTTCCTTGTCGACCTCGTACTTGACCAGGTCGAATGGCGTGATCTCAATGAATGCGCGTACCTGGGTCGGTGGATTCTTGCCTGGCGACAGCCCGTGCCACGGATGGGGGCGCCAGCCGTGATACTCGAGTTTTTCCGTGCGATCAGACACATCGACCACCTCTTTCTTCATACCCAATCGATTCCGTCATCCAATCTGCTCGTAAGCCAGGACGCTGTCAACCAGACTCTGGTCGAATCCGTCTCCTACGGGGCAGGCGAACACTCTGCAGCAAGCCGGGAAGGGAACGGATGAAAAACTTCTCAAATATAGTGGCGTTCCAGGGCGTCTGGTTCGCCAGCGTGCTGGGGGCCGCCCACGGTTACCCCTGGATTGGCGCTGTGGCCCTCTTGCCGTTTCTGCTATGGCAACTGGGCAGCAGTTCTGATCCGGGTTACGACCTCAGGGCGTTGCTCGTGATGGGCGCCGCAGGCCTGGCCATAGACAGCATCTATCCGATCCTCGGCAGCCTAAGCTACTCATCGCCGTGGCCATCTTCAGGCTTCGCTCCGGCATGGCTCGTCGTCATGTGGCTGAATCTCGCATTGACGATGAATCACTCGCTTAGATGGTTGCGTCGTCGCTACCTGCTCGCCGCCTTGTTCGGCAGCACGGGAGGGGCGCTCTCCTACTGGGCCGGAGCGAGACTCGGTGCAATGCAACTACACTGGCCGACGTCGACAATCATCCCGTTGATCGGCCTGATCTGGGCAGTGGCATTGCCAGCCACGTATCGTGCTCTGGAGAGGCCCGAAAGGACCTAGTAGCTGATCAGCGCCGAGCCCCAGGTAAAACCGCCACCAAATGCCTCGAGCAGCAACCGGTCGCCCCGCTTGATCCTGCCGTCGCGGATCGCCATATCGAGCGCCATCGGCACGGAAGCGGCGGATGTATTTCCGGTCTCCTGGACGGTAATAATCACGCGCTCGAGCGGCATGTCCAGCTTGCGGGCCGTAGCATTGATGATCCGCATGTTCGCCTGATGGGGGATAAGCCAGTCGATATCATGCTTGTCCAGGTTATTTGCCGCCAGTGTCTCATCCACGATCCTGCCGAGGGTACTGACGGCGACCTTGAATACCTCGTTGCCCCGCATGGTCAGCACGTCCTGCATGTCCTCCCGCTCGGGGGTCTTCTTTGAAACGCCGGTGGGGTAGTAGAGCAGGTCCTTGTACTTGCCATCCGCGTGAAGATGAGTCGAAACGATGCCCGGCGCCTCTGCCGCTTGCAGAACCACGGCGCCCGCCCCGTCCCCGAACAGTACGCAGGTTGATCGATCGGTCCAGTCGACTATCCGCGACAGGGTCTCCGCGCCCACCACCACGGCCGTCTTCACTTCGCCACAGCGAACGAACTTGTCAGCGACCCCCAGCGCGTAGATAAAACCGGTGCAGGCTGCCTCAACACTGAACGCCGCGCATCCGTGAATACCCAGACGTTTCTGAAGCAGACAACCGACATTGGGAAAGATCTGATCGGGCGTGGTGGTGCCGACCACCAGCATATCGACATCATCCGGACCGATCCCGGCTGCCGACATCGCCTCCCTGACCGCGCCCTCGGCGAGATCGCAGGTCGTCTGATCCTCGGCTGCGATGTGGCGTCGCTCAATGCCGGTGCGCGTACGGATCCACTCGTCGGTGGTATCCACCATCTTCTCCAGGTCAGCATTCGTGAGCACGCGTTCGGGCAGGTACCGCCCGGTGCCAATGATTCGCGAAAACATCAGTTTTCCTGCTCCAGTATTGCTTGTTTTTCTAGCAGTTCCCCGATCTGGGTCGGCACACCCTTCTGCGCCTCGACGAGGGCCGTCCGGACCGCGTTCTGAAACGCCACGCTATCGGCTCCGCCGTGACTCTTGATCACGACCCCCCTCAGCCCTACCAGACTAGCACCGTTATAGCGACGTGGATCGAGCCGCCGCCCCAAGGCTCTGAAAATCGGCGCCGCAGCGAGTGCACCGAAGCGCCGGTACCAACTCGCCCTACTTTCCTCCCTGGCTGTCTCGAACAACATCCGAGCCAGCCCCTCCATCGTCTTCAGTGAGACGTTGCCGGTGAAGCCGTCGGTGACGACGACGTCCACCCGCCCGGACATGATGTCATAACCCTCTACAAAGCCGATGTAATTGAGATGACTTCGCGCCAGCATCTGGCCGGCCAGCCGTATCGTCTCATTACCTTTGATCTCCTCTGTACCGATATTGAGGAGACCGACGCGGGGGCGCTCGAGATCATGAATATCTGCAGCCACCACAGTACCCATAATAGCGAACTGCACCAACTGCCGGGCGGTGCACTCAGCGTTGGCTCCGAGATCCAGCATATGTGTGTGACCGCCCTTGGCGGGGATCGCAGAGATGATCGCGGGACGTTCTATTCCGGGAAGGGTCTTGAGTACATATCTTGCGGTCGCCATCAACGCACCAGTGTTGCCGGCACTCACGCAAGCATGTGCGCGACCGTCTCTCACCAGATCGAGCGCCACGCGCATGGACGAGTCCTTCTTCTTGCGCATCGCGTCTGCAGGTGACTCGTCCATGGCCACGATCTGAGTGGCCGGAACGACTTCGATCCGATTTCGGTCAAGCGGCCGATGATCTTGCAGCAGCCCGTTGAGTTGTGCTTCCGA
>CP070833.1:221804-225453 GCA_020341735.1 Gammaproteobacteria bacterium
CCGTTGTGAGGAATCGGGGTCACATCCGAGATATTGGTGATACGGAAGCCCGCGGCGTTCAGCGAGCGGACCGCAGACTCGCGACCCGGCCCCGGGCCCTTGACCCTGACTTCCAGGTTCTTGACTCCATAATCCTGAGCCACGCTGCCAGCCCGCTCGGCTGCCACCTGGGCGGCAAACGGGGTGCTCTTCCTGGACCCGCGGAATCCACAGCCACCGGAAGTCGCCCAGGAGAGTGCGTTCCCCTGCCTGTCAGTGATCGTCACGATCGTGTTGTTGAACGACGCGTGAATATGAGCGATGGCATCCACCACCTGCTTCTTTACCTTCTTACGCGTCCGAGTCGTCGGCTTCGCCATATCGCTTACCTGGATAATTCAGTAGTTGTTGGAGACCGCATCCGATCAGCGGCGGATCGGGCGCTTCGGCCCCTTGCGCGTCCTCGCGTTGGTCCGTGTGCGCTGTCCACGCATCGGCAAACCGCGACGATGACGGATGCCGCGATAACAACCCAGGTCCATCAATCTCTTGATATTCATGGATGTTTCGCGCCGCAGGTCGCCCTCGACGGCATACCGCGCAACCTCGGCGCGAATCTTGTCGACCTCAGGCTCGCTGAGATCACCAATCTTCACGTCCTGGGCGATGCCCGCTGCCGTGCATATCTTCGACGCCGTCGACCGCCCGATCCCGTAGATATGGGTCAGTGCGATGACAGTGTGCTTGTGGGGCGGGACATTAATCCCTGCAATTCGCGCCATCTAACGCATCTCCTGTAGGCCGCGCGGAACTCACCAAGATAACTGAAAACAAAGGTCCTATCAAGACCGTATCTAACCCTGCCGCTGCTTGTGACGAGGGTCCGTGCAGATGACACGGACCACGCCCTTGCGGCGGATAATCTTGCAGTTCCGGCAGATCTTCTTTACTGAAGCTCGAACCTTCATCGTCTCTCTCCCGACATACCTCCGGACGCGCGATTAGCGCACCCGGCCGGCGCGGCCTTGCCCCTTAAGGTTGGCCTTCTTGAGCAGACCCTCGTACTGATGACTCATCATGTGCGCCTGGAGTTGGGCCATAAAGTCCATCACCACCACCACGATGATCAGCAACGAAGTACCGCCAAAATAGAACGGAACGTTCCAGTACATGATCATGAATTCGGGAAGCAGACAGACCGAAGTCACGTACAGGGCTCCCCAGAAGGTCAGACGCGTCAGCACCGTGTCGATGTACTCGCCGGTCTGCTGCCCGGGGCGGATGCCCGGAATGAAAGCGCCGGAGCGCTTAAGGTTGTCCGCCGTCTCCCGCGAATTGAACACCAGCGCGGTATAGAAAAAGCAGAAAAATATAATCAGCGCCGAGTACAACATCACGTAGACCGGCTGGCCCGGAGACAGGCTCGACGCCATCCTCTGCAGCCAGCCAAATCCCTCGCTGGTACCGAACCACTGGGCGATGGTGGCCGGGAAGAGAATGATGCTGGACGCGAAAATGGGCGGGATAACGCCCGACATGTTGAGCTTGAACGGCAGGTGCGTCGTCTGACCCTGGTAGAGGCGTCGCCCCTGCTGTCGCTTGGCATAGTGGACCGCGATACGACGCTGGCCGCGCTCGACAAATGACACGAAACCGGTCACGGCGAGCACCAGTATGAACAGGATCAGCGCCAGAGCAGCGGCCATCTCTCCGGTTCGCACGAGTTCAAGCGTACCGCCGATAGCAGCGGGCAGGCCCGAGATGATGCTTGCCAGGATGATCATCGAGATGCCGTTGCCGATGCCGCGCTCCGTGACTTGCTCGCCCAGCCACATCAGGAACAGGGTTCCGGTGACCAACGTCACCGCGGCGGTGAACACGAACTGGAAACCCGGGACGATAACGACACCCTGGTTCTGAAACGCGATCGCCGCGCCAACGGACTGAAAACTGGCAAGCCCGACCGTGCCGTAGCGCGTGTACTGGGTGATCTTGCGGCGTCCGGACTCGCCTTCTTTCTTGAGCTGGGCCAGTGACGGCACGACGACCGCCATCATCTGCATGATGATGGATGCCGAGATGTACGGCATGATTCCGAGCGCGAATATGCTCAGGCGTTCCAGTGCACCGCCCGAGAACATGTTGAATACGCTGAGGATCGTGCCCTGCTGCTGTTCGAAGAAGCGAGCGAGGGCCTCCGGATCGATCCCCGGCACGGGGATGAACGTCCCAATCCGATAGACGATAAGGGCACCGATCAGGAATAGCAGACGGGAACGCAGCTCCGAAAAGCGCGTCGCATCTGCCAGGGCAGCCGCCGGATTTGAACTCAGTGCCTTCGCCACGTGTGAATGCCTTCGGATTAGTCCTCGATCTTGCCGCCGGCCGCCTCGATCGCGCTACGCGCGCCGGGCGTCACCAGCAGTCCCTTGAGATTGACCGCCCGGTCCAGGGAACCGGACGAAATCACCTTGATACGCTGCGCGCGCTGCGGAAAGAGACCCGCACGCTTCAGGGTCAATTCGTCCACGACGTCTCCCTCGACCTTGGCGAGTTCGTGCAGTCGCACTTCAGCGGAGAAGCGGGCCTTGCGCGACGCGAAGCCTACCTTCGGCAGGCGGCGTTGCAGCGGCATCTGTCCGCCTTCGAAGCCGACCTTGTGGTAACCGCCGGAGCGCGAGTGCTGCCCCTTGACGCCGCGGCCGCAGGTCTTGCCCTGACCGGCAGAGTGGCCGCGACCCTTGCGCTTACCTTCCCTGCGGCTGCCCGACGCGGGCCGTATGTCATTCAGTCGCATTTCAAGCTTCCTCAACCTGCAGCAGGTATGAAACCCTGTTGATCATGCCGCGATTTTCAGGCGTGTCCGCCACGGTCACGCTGTGATTTATGCGACGCAGTCCCAGCCCGGAGACGCAGGCCCGGTGGGCCTTCAGCCGGCCATTTGTACTCTTGACCAGAGTGACCCTGAGCTGGGCATCGGATTTGGATTTTTTAGCAGCCATCGGTTCAACCCAGAATCTGTTCTACCGTCTTGCCCCGCTTGGCGGCGATCGCCTCGGGGGAATTCATGCTGGTCAGCGCCTTGATGGTCGCCTGAACCACATTGATGGGGTTCCTCGAGCCGTAGCTCTTGGCCAGCACGTTGCGCACTCCGGCGCACTCGAATACCGCGCGCATGGCGCCACCGGCGATGACACCGGTTCCGTCGGAGGCCGGACTCATGTAGACCTTCGTGGCGCCGTGATAGCCGTTCATAGCGTATTGCAGCGTGTCGCCCTTGAGGGCTACGTTATGCAGATTCTTGCGCGCTGCCTGCATCGCTTTCTGGATGGCAAGCGGAACTTCGCGAGCCTTGCCATAACCGAAACCGACGCGCCCGGAACCGTCACCGACTACCGTCAGGGCGGTGAAGCCGAACTGACGGCCGCCCTTGACGACCTTGGCGACGCGATTGACGTTGACGAGCTTCTCGATGAGATCGTCGCCGGCGCTGTTTTTGTCTATTGCCATAACTTGGATAACCTCTGGGCGGCGCTCAGAATTCCAGCCCGTTTTCGCGCGCGGCTTCCGCCAGCGCCTTGACCCGTCCGTGATAGCGGAAGCCGGAGCGGTCGAACGATACCTTGCTCACGCCGGCTTCCTTCGCCTTTTCTGCGATAGCCTTGCCGAC
>CP070833.1:225553-229942 GCA_020341735.1 Gammaproteobacteria bacterium
AAAGTTATATATTATTGTTAATTTTAATTAGAGATTAAAGGCGCCCTTGTAGGCCGGCCCTCAAGCTGTAGAAATGGCCTGTCCCGGACTGTGGCGTATCGAAGCGCAACGGAACGTGAGAGAGTGCCGATAGGGTGGTTAGACTTAATCGGCCAAAACGGAACCTGGGTCACAGCCCGCAGACCCGGCCGGAGCCTAGAATTCGATTCTGTGGAGCTTGTTGCACGAGCGGGCTTCTGAATCAGTACGGCGAGGGTTGACGATGGATGCGAGTGTGACGGTGGCCTGCGAGGACAGGGCGAAAATGTCGAATGATGGTCTGAACGAGCGGGTCGCCGGTATCCGCCGGTACTGGGACTCTCACACGCTGGGACTCCAGTATGTGTCGGATCATAGCGTGCCGGTCGGAAGCCCCGAATTTTTCGAACACATCCGGCCCTGGATGAACCCTTACAAGTTCCCGTGGATCATGGAGCGTATCGATGCGGAAGCGAGCCGGCTCGCCGGGAGGACGTTGCTAGAGGTCGGTTGCGGCATGGGCTACGACAGCCTCGAGTTCATCCGCCGTGGTGTGCGGGTTACGTCGGTCGATCTGTCCCCGAAGGCAGTGGAGTTCTGCAAGCGGCATTTCGAGGTGGTCGGCGCCGAAGCCGACGATGTCAAGGTCGAGAATGCCCTCCAGCTGTCATATGAGAATGACACTTTCGATGCCGTCTGGTCTAACGGCGTACTGCATGCCTCTGGAGACACCCAGGCTGCTATTTCCGAGGTTTTCAGAGTGCTGAAGCCGGGCGGGCGGGCGATCATCTCGCATTTTTACCGCAAGCCGTCGTGGATGTACCTGATTCATACTCTCGGAAAGGCTAACATTGAATATGAGGATGAGGATCCGCCCGTAAACGAGTTCTATACTGAGGCCGAGATCGAGTCGATGTTCCATCAGTTCGAAATCGTCGAAACTTACAGGGAGCATCATCGTGCGTTGCCGGTCGCCCGGACAGGCATCAAGGCATTTCTTTACCGAGCGATTTTCCGCCCCTTTTACAACCTTCTTCCTGAGTCACTGGCAAAACGCTTTGCCTACAAGTACTCGGTGGTTGCCGTAAAGCCCGTCCGCACCGGAGGCGTTTCTGGTGGCTGAAAGTAGCCTACCAGGCTGACCGACATGGCGGCTTCCCGGACAATTACGCGTTACGCAGTCCCGGGATTCGTCGTCAGTGCCTATCACTATCTACGCAGCAAAGCCCTGATCAGTCCGTCCGCCCAGGTTCAATTGTCATCCGATATCTCGTTTGGCAAAGGCACCGTTGTCAAGGCGTTCGCCGTCGTACAGAGCAGCGGAGGCGCCGTACATATGGGCAGAGACTGCGCGCTCAGCAGCTTCGATCACATTTCGACCGGTGCCGGTGACGTATCGATTGGCAATTGTGTCCGGATTGCCCCCAACTGCACTATCGTTGGCGGCACCAAGGAGATCTGGCGTCGTAATACCCTGATCATGGATCAGCCGGAGGCCGGAACCCGGGGATTGACCATCGAGGACGACGTCCTGATAGGGGCGGGGTCTGTCATCCTGCCGGGCAGCCACATCAGGAAAGGCGCCGTCATCGGCGCGGGCAGCATCGTGCTCGGAGATGTGGCCGAATATTGCATCGTTGCCGGGACGCCGGCCAAAGTTATCGGACACCGTGAATAGAAAGCCTTGTCGGTTCGAAGCAGGGTAGGGTAGCGATGCGAATTGGCTTAATGTTGCGCGCATTCGAGGAGAAAGGCGGTGTCGGCGTCTATACACGCAACATCGCGCGACACCTCGTCGATGCTGCCCCCGAGCATCACTTTTTCCTGTACTTCGGCCGGTCGGAGGACCTGGGCTCATTCTCGGATTCGCCCAACGCTACTGAACGTCTCGTCGCCCTTGGCAACAAGGCGATCTGGGATCAGGTGAAGATGCCGCTCTGGTTCAGGCGAGATCGCCTGGACGCGATGTTTCATCCGAAATTTACCGTCCCGCTGCTGTGTGCGCGGCGCAGCGCTATGGTCCTGCACGGCGCGGGGTGGTTCATCCCGGAGACGAAGAGATACTGGTCCCTTGCGACCCGTCTTTATGCACGTGTCATGATGCCGCTGTATTGTCGACGAGCGGGTGCGGTGTTGTCGGTTTCGGAGATCACCCGACAGGAATTCTGTCGCCGGCTGGGGGTACCGGAATCAAAGATCACGACGGTCTACTTCGCACCGGGAATCGAGTTCGGCAAAGCTCCAGACCCCGAGAAGGCAGCCAAGGTTCGTCAACACTATCAGTTGACCGATGGGTACATTTTTACGCTGACAGGTGGTGATCGCGCAGAGCGCAAGAACTTCGACGCCATTTTGCAGGCGTTTCGAAAAATCCATGCCAAAAAGCCATGCCGCTTGGTCGTGGCCGGCAGAGGCTGCGAGGATTTTCGCGAGCGTTTTGGCATTCCCGAATCCGGTTACGGTGCCGACATCGCATTCACGGGTTGGGTGGAACAGCGAGATCTACCTGCGCTGTATCGTTCAGCTGCCGTGTTCCTTTATCCATCCAATATGGAGGCGTTCCCGATTCCCATCACAGAGTCGCTGGCTTGTGGAACTCCCATTGTGACGTCCAATGCGTTTGGGCTTCGCGAGCTCGCCGGCGATGCAGCCTTGCTGGTGGACCCGTCGGATCCAGACGAGATCGCTACGGCAGTACACCGCCTCCTCGATGATGAGGGCCTGAGGGCCGATCTGCGAGCGCGGGCGCGATTGCGATCCGAACGCTTCAGCTGGGAACGTTGCACGAGAGAAACGCTTCAGTTGCTCGAGAAGATCGGAAGCGACTGACCAGAACTCGGGCGCCAGCCCGGCAAAGGTGCCCGAACCGGCTACTTATCGCCCCGTTTCAGAGTGCCCCTGACCAGTCCTCGAATAGCGCCGAGATTGCCCTTTCCCAGTTCCCGTATGAGCACCCGGCCGAAGATGATCGGGGCGCCCACCAGCACGAATCCCAACCAGTCCATGATCCCGGCGTGTCTTCGCATAAGCCTCAACCAGTGCCTGGACCGATGGGTCGCATATTCCTCGCTGTAATCGCCTCCGCCAAACGTGTGGTTGACGTCATGAACGGCGACCGCAGTTGGGGCGTACCAGGACTCCCATCCGGCCTCATTGAGCCGAAGTGAGAAGTCGAGGTCCTCGGGCCCGAACGGATTAAATTGCTCGTCGAATCCACCAAGTTCCTGGAACAGGTCTGTCCGGACCATCATGGCGCCCCCGCAGGACACGCAGGGTTTTGGGATGTCGTACTGGCCTCGATCGACCTCCCCGAATCCTACCGGTCGGGTCCGGCCCAGCCAGAACTGGATGCGACAACCCCCACCGTCGTTCAGTCGCTCGGGTTCGTCGGCCAGTCTCAGCTTCGCCTGCGTCTGGCCGACCCGGCCGTCGCCCGCCTGAACCAGCGGTTTGGCCAGCCCGGAGACGAATCCCGGTTGGACGACCATGTCGTTGTCCAGGAACAGAAGATAGAGCGGGTTCCACGCGCGGATCGCTTCGGTGGCGGCAGCGTTGCGGCCCCCGGCAACGCCGAGATTTGCCGGGCTGACGTGGACCATCACGTCGGGGAACTCATCCACGACGGCCGCCGCCGTATCGTCGCCGGATCCGTTGTCCCAGAGGAAGACATTGAATGCCGTCTGCCGGTCTCTCTGCTGCAGCAGGTGTCTGAGGCATCGTAATGTCTGTTCCTTCTGCCGGAAGGTCAGGATCACAACGGCGATATCAGGCACTGTGTTCAACCGGTTCTTCCGTTGACAGAGGTGGCCGCGGGATCAATGTTGGCGTCAGACATCATCATAACGAGGGAGGTCTGGCCCGACTCCTGAGTCCCGCGATCAGCCCGGGAGCCAGCTGGGTCACATAAGCTTTGCCGTTGGCGGCGACCTCCTCATCGTGACGGACTATTCCTCTGACCCACCGAAGTGACGAGCGGGCCAAGTGAACGATTGTCCGAAGCGCGATGAAGAGATCACCACGTCGCAGATACTTTCCGAAAAATGCGGCGTGGCTGCGAGCATAGAGCTGATATTGACCGAGCCGCTCTCCGAGGTCTCGCCACCCAAGATGAGACACTGCTGCTTCCGGCACGAATGCGATCGCGACCCCGTGTCGCAGAGCCCGGTAGGCCCATTCGCCATCTTCCGCGACGCTCATACAGGGGTCCTCATCGAACAAACCTACTTTGCGCAATACGTCGATAGCGATGCCGCAGTTCCCTCCCGACAGACGATCGTAGCTCAGTCTGGGTTTCCGGACGATCGAAGGTTCGCTGTTTGTCACGGTATTCAAAACACGCTCGTCGCCACCGGCGAGCACCGTTCCCGTAAC
>CP070833.1:230042-233330 GCA_020341735.1 Gammaproteobacteria bacterium
GGCGAGTGAATCGTCCAGTGTGCTGGGGATCAACATCTCGATAACAGGACTGCGTGACCAGCCGTAGGCACGGGCATCGAGCCAGGCCTGCTCCATGTATCCGAGATTCGGTCCAATGACGATGCCCGACTGATGCCCCGGGTGGGGTCCGCTTCCGGGCATGCAATCAAATTTCGGGAGTTCAGAAAGCGCCACGTTCATCCGCAGCGTCCCCGATCCGCATCTGTAACGTCGCATCCGGCCGAGAAACTCCGGGTCAAGGACCTCGGCTTCGATGAGTTGCAGGTAAAGCAACTTGGGGTTCACGTTAGCAATGACGCTGCGGGCAACGAAGTCGCGGCCGTCGTCCAGAGTGACCCCGATGGCTCGACCCGAATCCGTGTTTACGCGAGCGACGGCAGCGTTGGTTTCGATGTCCACGCCCAACCGCCGGGCCTCGGCCGCCATCGCCTCCGTGATGGAGCCCATGCCACCGACCGCATGCCCCCAGACGCCACGCCGACCGTTAACCTCGCCAAAGGCGTGGTGCATCAGGACATAGGCTGAACCTTCTGCATAGGGCCCGGCGTAATTTCCGACGACGGCATCGAAACCGTCGAGCGCCTAGATGGGATCGGACTCGAACCAGTCATCCAGGATTGCGCCGGCGCTGCGGGTGAAGAATTCAAGCAGGTCCCGCTGACCCTCCTCGCCGAGCCGCCGCATGTCCAATCCCATGCGCATCGCTCGCCACAGGTCGCTGACACCGCCCGACGGCGAGGGTGGTGTCTCAAGCAACAGGGCGCGGATCTGATCTGCGACCCGTGTAATGCGATCCTGAAAGTCGCCGAGCCGCGCAGCGTCTGCCTCGGAGAATCGAGCCACCTCGCGGCAAAATTCATTGTTATCCGGTGAAACCGTAAACACGTCGCCGTTCGGGAGCGGCAGGAAATTCTGCAGGGGACGTTCCAGGATTCGCAGACCGTGTTCAGCAAGGCGAAGGTCGCGGATCACCTTGGGGTTGAGGAGGCTGACGGTGTAGCTGGCCGTGGAGTTGCGGAAGCCGGGATGGAACTCCTCCGTGACCGCTGCACCGCCGACGACGCTGCGTCGCTCGAGGACCTTGACCTTGAGGCCGCCCGCGGCGAGATAACAGGCACAGGTCAACCCGTTATGACCGCCGCCGACGACGATCGCGTCATATCCGCTATTTGTTGCCATGCTGCCCCTCGGGATCCCTGAAATATTATAGAGCGGACCAGGCTCGATTGGCTCTGACATTCGAATCCTGCGGACGGTTCGCGCGACGGACCGCAAAGTGACGGGACGGTTGTTCGCCGGAATCCGGGCAGACAGGCAAAAAAAAAGCCCCGATCGAGCCGGGGCGTAGTAGATGGGAGGTTCAATTTATCTAGCCTTTCCGGGCCAGCCTCAGTTCCTCGGCGGACGCCGCCTCGTCCCGGGCCACCATCACTTGCTGGCCGCTCCTGAGCCGCTCCGCGCCACGGACGACGACAGGATCTCCACCGCGAATGTCACCCCGGACTTCGATATGAGAACCATTGCCAACGCCCGTGCTGACGGCGATTTGTTCGACGGTGTCGTCGTCATTGACCCTGAACACATAGATGGCATTTTGGCGCAAAACCAGCGCATCTCTGGGCACGGCGACAACTTCCACAGGTTTTTCCTCTGGCAATGCGACTCGCACCGGGGCGCCGATGACCCAGCCCGACGTTTCGAGGGCGATGCGTACCTCGATCATCCTGGAACGTTCGTCGCCCACCGGTATGACTGCCCGCACCGGGCTGCGTACCTCGCGGTCTCCATCACGGACACTGACGTCCATACCTTCCTGCACGTGACCCGCCACGCTGATCGGTGCCTGGGCGCGGACTTCCACGTTGCGAGTATCCACGAGTCGGGCCACTTCGCCACCGACGCCGATATATTCGCCGCGATCGCGATAGCGTTCGACGATACGTCCACCAAATGGAGCGCGGATCACCGAATTTTCCAGCAGGTAGAGTGTCTGCTCTCTTGCCACTCTGGCCTGTACCAGCTCCTGAGCCGTCATGTCGCGCTCGGCCTTGCTCTCCTCAAGCGCGTTTCTCGCTGCGATATTCTGACTCGCCAGTTGCTGTTGCCGGTCGAGCTGCTTGTCGGAGAACTCAAGCGACGCTTCGAGACGGCGGATAGTTGCCTCGTCATTCTTGAGCTGAAGCTGAAGTCGGTGATCTTCGATACGTGCGATCGCAACTCCGGCCTCGACTTCGTCGCCTACTTCGGCAACCCACGTCAGGCGACCGGCCACTTCCGCGGCGACAGCGGCATCCTGGCGGCTCACAACCGTACCCGGTGCGAGCACGGTCGCTGACATGCTTCGGACCTCTGCCAGCAATACTTTAACCGGCGCAGGTGGTGGTTCCTGAGCGTCCGCGGCCAGCGACCACAACATCAGCAGGCTGCCAGTAGCGGCCAGAAGAATCTGAGGGATGAGTCTGTATCTCGACATGTTGGCCTCCCGGCTCACGCGGCGTCCTGAACGTGAATGCGGCTTGTTGGATGAGGTGCCTCGCTTGTTGAGGCGACTCGGTTTTCCCCCACGCGCAGCAGACTGGGCAGCAGCACGAGGGTGAACAGGGTGCTGACGGACATTCCGCCGACGATGACAGTGGCCAGGCCACGATAGATGACGCTGCCGGTGCCTGGCATCAGGACCAGCGGCAACATGCCGAAAATACTGGTCAAGGTGCTCATGAATATTGGCCTTAGCCGGAGGCGCAGGGCCTGATGGATCGCGTCTCCCCGTGGCAGCCCTTGGTGTTCGGCTATGCGAGTCTGGTGGACGAGAAGGATGGCGTTGTTCACCACCAGACCCATGAGGATGATGAATCCGATCATGGACAGCAGGTCCAGGGGCTGGAAGGTCACGATGTTGAGTGCTTGGATTGCGACGATTCCGCCGACGGCCGCCAGCGGCAGACACAGCACCACCAGCAGGCTGTCTTTCATGGACCTGAACAGCGCGCTCATCAGCATGAACAACACCACGAGGGCCAGCAGGAAGTTCTCTGACATGTTGGCGATGGCTGTCTTCAGGCTGTCGGCACTGCCGCCGTAAAGGATCGCGCCGTCGCGGGGCAGAGCGTCGCGCAGCGCTGGCTCGACTTCTGCCTGGATGAGGTTCAGCGCCGTTTCCAGTTAAACACGCGAAGGAGGGTTGTCGTTGTGTCGCTGCGTCCGGCGTCGATCGACTCTGTGGTTACGGTTTGGGCCGACGGTCCTCTCTATGTCCACGAGTTCACC
>CP070833.1:233430-237552 GCA_020341735.1 Gammaproteobacteria bacterium
CCCGGCTCACGCGGCGTCCTGAACGTGAATGCGGCTTGTTGGATGAGGTGCCTCGCTTGTTGAGGCGACTCGGTTTTCCCCCACGCGCAACAGACTGGGCAGCAGCACGAGGGTGAACAGGGTGCTGACGGACATTCCGCCGACGATGACAGTGGCCAGGCCACGATAGATAACGCTACCGGTGCCTGGCATCAGGACCAGCGGCAACATGCCGAAAATACTGGTCAACGTGCTCATGAATATCGGCCTCAGCCGCAGGCGCAGGGCCTGATGGATCGCGTCTCCCCGTGACAGCCCTTGGTGTTCGGCTATGCGAGTCTGGTGGACGAGAAGGATGGCGTTGTTCACCACCAGACCCATAAGGATGATGAATCCGATCATGGACAGCAGGTCCAGGGGCTGGAAGGTCACGATGTTGAGTGCCTGGATTGCGACGATTCCGCCGACGGCCGCCAGCGGCAGGCACAGCACCACCAGCAGGCTGTCTTTCATGGACCTGAACAGCGCGCTCATCAGCATGAACAACACCACGAGTGCCAGCAGGAAGTTCTCAGACATGTTGGCGATGGCTGTCTTCAGGCTGTCGGCACTGCCGCCGTAAAGGATCGCGCCGTCGCGGGGCAGAGCGTCGCGCAGCGCTGGCTCGACTTTTTCCTGGATGACGTTCAGCGCCGTCTCGAGGGAAACACGCGCAGGAGGATTGACGTTGAGTCGCAGCGTCCGGCGGCGATCCACTCTGTGGATACGGTTTGGGCCGACGGTCCTCTCAATGTCCACGAGTTCACCGAGCGGCAGCACGGCTCCCGACGGCGTCGCCAGAGGGACACTGGCAAGCTCTTCCGGATTGTTCCAGCCAGCGGCCCGCAGGATCACGTCCATGCGCTTCTCGCCATCGAAGTGCTCGCCCACCCAGACGCCGTCGCCCAGAGCGCGCATCACCGAAGCGATATCGCCACGGCTCCAGCCGGATTCGATGATGCGTTGGTCGTTGGGTGTCAGCAGCAGCTCCGGCTCGGCCATCTCAAGGCCGGGCCATGGCTGGATCTGGGCGCCGGGCAGTGCCTGTTGCACTAGCCCCATACCGAGGCGGCCGGCCTCCATCAGCTTGTCGGTGTCCCGGGACTGGAGCATGATCGAGATGTTGCGGGCGCCGCCGAAGCCACCGAAGAGGTTGCCCTGCCCGGCGAAGACACGGGTGTCCGGGAAGCCGACGGTGATCTCCTCACGCACCAGTTTCTCCAGTTCACTGACCTTGCCCTGATCCAGGGCGCGGATACCCAGTGTTCCGCCGCCGGCCCAGGTCAGGATGTAGTAGTTCTTCAGCGCAGGCTCCTTCTCACCGTCCATGTAGGGCTGCAGACGCTCGACGACGACGTCGACGATCTCGTTCTCTATCAGGTCCGTATTGGCGCCGGGCGGAAAATTGAAGAAGGCATCCACGGCATCCCTTTTGACTGGCGGCAGGTAGTCGAGTTGGGGCATCAGAAACCACGAGATCGCTACCGGGACCGCCATCAGGGTGCCGATGAGCGTCCAGCGTCGCCCGGGCGTTCCAGTCAGCGTCACCAGCCGACCGGCGAGCCGGTTCCAGATGCCGGCATGATCGTCCTTGAGGCGGACGTCGCTGAGCCACCGCTTGGCGGCAGCGGGCAGTACTGTGACGGCGACCAGCAACGAAATGGAAACGGCGATGGCGATGGTGAGCGCCAGATCCGCAAACAGCTGTCCCGCATCATCCTTGAGGAAGATCACCGGCAGGAAGATGGCGACTGTCGTGGCAGTGGAGGCCAGCAGCGCGCCCCAGACCTGGGCGGCGCCCTTCGTCGAGGCCTCATCGGGTGCTTCACCGCGTTCCCTCAGTCGGACGATGTTTTCCAGGACGACGATTGCGGCGTCGAGGACCATTCCCACGGCGAAAGCCAGGCCAGCCAATGAGATGACGTTCAGTGAGCGTCCGGTCAGCTTCAACACCATGAATGTGGCCAGCAGTGAAACCGGGATGGCGATCGCCACCAGCAGGGTCGCGCGGCCCTTGCGCAGGAACCACCACAGTACGCCGATGGCGAGGAACATGCCGATAAACAGGTTCGTAGTAACCAGGTTCACCGCCCTGTAGATGAAGACGGAAGCGTCGAAGGATTGATGCATGGACAGCCCGTATTCCTGTAACGGGCCGCTGCGAAGCTCATCGACTGCTGCCTTCACGCCATTGAGTGCCTCCAGCACGTTGGCGCCGTTTTCCCGGTCGACCCTGATGGCGAGCGCCGGGTTGCCGTTCTGAATAGACAGATTCGCCCGGTCGGCGAGATCAACACGAACATCCGCGATGTCGCCGAGTCGTATCGGCCGACCGTCCCGCCACTCGAGGATGAGTTCGCGCAGCTGCTCAGGCGTGTAACGACCGGCGAAGCGCAGCGTGTACTGGCGGCGGCCGACGTCGACGAAACCGCCAGACGCATCGTTGGCGCGCCCGACGATGCCCGCAACTGTCGGTATATCGACACCCAGCTCGGCGGCCCGGTAAGGATCGAATACGACCTGCAGCTGCTCGCGACCGCCTGTGGTGATACTCACCCCGGCGACCCCTTCGATGCTCTCCAGCTTCGGCTTGATCAATTCTTCGATGACGGGACGGTAGTTCTCGACCGGACCGGGCGTACCGGGCAGCAGCTGAACGAAGAAGAATGACAAGGCCTGGTTCGCGCCGCCGCCCCCTCCGTCACCCATATTGATGATCGGTGCGTCGGCGTCGGCGGGCAGGGGGGGGAGACGATTCAGTCGGCTGATCACCTCGATCAGCATTTGCTGCATGTCTGTTTCCAGGTCGAACTCGAGGCTGACCCAGCTGACGCCCGGATTGGCGTTGCTGTCCAGTGCTCTGAGCCCCGGCAATCCCTGGAATACCTCTTCCTGCGGCTCGAGGATCTCGGATTCGATCTCACGCGGTGAGGCTGCCCGCCACCGTGTCTCGATGTTTATCTGCGGCTCCTGGGTTTCCGGGAACAGCTGGATCGGCAGCTTCGACAGACTGTAGACGCCGAAGATAGCGATGACCGCGACGGCTACCGCGAGCCCGGCGGGATTGTTGAGTGCGGTCTTGGTCAGATTCATGAGTCGCCCCGGTTTTGTCCTACGTCAGTGCGGCCAGCGCAGGCTGCGAAAGAGTGCAGATAAATTGTGAAGCTAATTCGTTCGCAAGACGGGCTGCCTGCCGCAACAACTCATCGCTTCATCGCATCGCTGACCTGGCGAGGCTAAAACCTCGCGATTGCGTACTTCCCTTGAGACGCGGAGACGCCACGGATGGTTGCAACACAGTGATCGGCTCGTCGTGGGGAGGACTCGTTTCGTCGCGCTCAAGCACGGCGTAGTCGGACGATTTCCGATACGCGATGGCCGCAGGAAACGCGAACAGGGGGCGGGGCCTAGATGGGGTTAGGCAACTCGCCAGGGATCGGGGCACCGGCCGTGATCCCAGAGGTCCATTCGAGGGCTTCGTCGATTTCATCGCGGAAAATTTCTGCGGCGGCTAGCTGTTCGGCATTGCGTTGCTCGTTGTCGAATTGCACCGCGCGCCGCTTCGCATCCCTCGATAACACTCCACCGTTCAGATGTGCGCGCAGCCGGCTCTCGCCGATGCCCAGACTGAAGAATTCGTCTACCGCCGTCACTGTCTCCATTGGCGAGGAGAACAGCACATCGGATTTCAGCGAGCGGACCCGCCGTGGCAGCGAGGCCAGCAGTCTCATGAATGGATACATCAGACTCAGCCAGACCAGAGCAATGCATCGGCCGTCGCCGAGATCTTCATCCTTTACCAGCCGTCTCAAACCGACCGCGGTGAGGTCGAGACGCGAGCGGGTCAACATGTTGCGCGCGAATTCGCGTCGCCCGGGGCTTCGCAATATGGCCACGAGGAAGCTCTCCAGGTCGCTGTACATCAGCAGCATCCGCGAGTCCGGATAGTGTCCCAGCAGCGTCGGTAGCAGACTCGTACAGCTATCAGTCAGCTTGATCACAGGCTGCTCGGAAGTGTCATAACTGCGACTCGCCAGCGCGAGTGCAAGGTCCAAGATTGGCGGCCCCGCGTCCGGCAGGCTGGCCTGCAGCTTGTCCTGCAGA
>CP070833.1:237652-246265 GCA_020341735.1 Gammaproteobacteria bacterium
CGCCCTGGTGAAGCTGGTGAACCTGACCCTGGGCCTGACCCCGGACATCGCAGGGGAACCCCTGACGTTGCAGAGACTTTTCGGCTGGATCATGGCACCGCTCGCCTGGTTGATGGGGGTTCCGTGGGGAGAATCAGCTAGTGCCGGATCGCTGCTCGGCACGAAGACCGTCTTGAATGAATTTCTCGCGTATCTTGAGCTTGCGGCCCTCTCACCGGAATCAATGACCGATCGCAGCCGGCTGATCATGACCTATGCCCTGTGCGGGTTCGCCAACTTCGGCAGCCTTGGAATCATGATCGGCGGAATGTCGGCGATGGTGCCCGAGAGACGGGCCGAGATCGTCGGGCTCGGATTACGCAGTATCGTCGGAGGGACGCTGGCGACCTGCTGCACCGGCGCAGTGGTTGGCCTGCTCGGTGCCTAATGGAGGCGAGGCGGCTCCTCGTCTTCAGGCAGCCCGTGAAACAAGGCTTTGTCGATCGCCGCTAGTATTGTGTCCGGTTCCTGGACGCCGCCGAATGCAACTCGCTCATTGACCACGAAAGTTGGCACGCCCGTGAAACCCGCTTCCCGAATACGCGCTTCGATGAGCCTGACGGAATCCCGATAGCGGTCTCCGGCCAACAGGGTTCGGGCCCTATCCCGGTCTATTCCCGCCTCGTCCGCAAGCTGCGCGAGCTCTTCTGACTGACCGATGTCCCGACCCTCCTCGAAGAATCCCCGGAACAAACGGCCGGCCATGTCTTGTCCATGCCCGTCTTCCTCCGCTAGCAGGATGAGCCGATGAGCATCCATCGTGTTCGGTACCGACGGAACACGGTCAAAATCGAAGCGGATGCCCTCTTCCTGACCCGTATTTTCGAGCTCCGTCAGGACCGCTCGTCCAGCCTCACGACTCCCGAAAATCGTCTCGAGATAGGCATCCACCTCCACGCCCTCTGCGGGGAGCGCCGGATTAATCTCGTAGGGGCGCCAGCGTAAAGCGGGCTTGCTCGCACCGTCGATCCGTGTCAGCGCCTGCTGGAGCCGGCGCACGGCCAGATAACACCACGGCGATACCAGATCGGATACGACATCGATTCTGAGGGCAGGTTTCGGATACATGCGTGACTGCTTCATGCTCATCCATGACTTTGACACCAGTGTGCAGAGATTGTGCCAACGGCCGGTTTTTCAAGGGAGGATGCTTGAGCGAATGTATTATTTTTTACATGAGATAGATTTCATAAGTAATTGTTTTTATGATTAACTATCGACCTAGGCCCATGTCTCCTCCAGGTCTGGCCGACGGCTCGCGGCCGGCATATGATTGAGAATCGATGTCCACAATGAAGCAGAGCAAAACAATGACCGGCGTCATCACTCTGACGACTGATTTCGGGCTTCGTGATCCGTATGCGGGCATCATGAAGGGAGTCATCTCGCGGTTCGCCCCGAAAGCCGTCGTCATAGACCTGTGCCACTATGTGCCGTCTTACCGGCCAGCGATCGGGGGCCTGTGGGTCGGATTGTCATACCGCTGGTTTCCCATCGGCTCCGTTCACGTTGCCGTCGTGGACCCGGGAGTAGGCACCGATCGCGATATTGTATGCATAGAAAGCGACGTGCACCAATTCATTGTGCCCGACAATGGCATGGCCGCAGAGATAGCCCGACACCTGGATCACAGGAGCGCGTGCCGCCTGGAGATTCAGAATCTCGATCTCAACATCAACTCCCCCACATTCCACGGGCGCGATGTATTCGCGCCCGTGGCTGCGCGCTTGTGGAGCGGTGAGCTAAAACCGAACGAGATTGGACCGCCGGTGCGGAGGCTGGAGCCATCATCCCTGCCGCAGGCCGAGGTCCGGGATGACGCCGTGATCGGGGAAGTTGTTTTCGCGGATCACTTCGGCAATCTCGTATCGAATATAGAAAATCCTGGGCTCGCTGGATGGCACGACCTGAGCGCCTCGATAGCTGGTGAGTCCGTGAAGATCGTCGGCACCTATGGGGAAGCAAAAGCCGATGAAACCATCGCGCTATTCAACTCGTTCGGGCTGCTGGAAATAGCCCGCCCTGGAGGCTCTGCCCTGAGTCAGGAAGGCTGGCAACCCGGCGCCCGCGTGACCTTGCTCCGACAGTCGTCATCCTGACTCGTCCCAGCGCCCGATCGGGTGATATGCTTGTCCACTGACCCGTATCGGGCTTCACCCATTGCAAAAAACAAAGGGCCCGCAACCGTGACCGACAGTAAGACCGAATCTGTAAGAAATATCGCCCTCGTAGGCCCCGCAGGGGCTGGGAAAACCTCCCTGGCCGAAAGGCTGCTGGCCAAGGCTGGCGCGATCAAGGCCCCCGGATCTGTGGATCGAGGGACGACCGTTTGTGATTTCGACCCCCAGGAACGGGAACTCAAGCATTCGCTCGAGACCTCTGTGTGCCACTTCGAGCATGAGGGAGCCCGCATCAACCTGATCGATACGCCGGGATATCCGGACTTTATCGGCAGGTCCATCAGCGTGCTTCCCGCGGTCGAAACGGCGGCGCTCGTACTTAGCGCCCAGGCCGGTATCGAATCAGGCATCCGGCGGCTGATGGACGCGGCGAAGAAGAGCCGACTGTGCCGAATGATCATCATCAACAAGATCGATGTAGAACCGGCCAAACTCGGCGTGCTTATGGCAGAGATCCAGGAGGTATTCGGGAAGCGCTGCCTGCCGCTCAACCTGCCGGCGGAGAACGGTTCTAAAGTGTTCGGCTGTTTCTTCGCACCAGAGGGCGGCGATACCGATTTTTCGTCCATCTCCGAGGCCCACGAGAAGATTATCGACCAGGTCGTCGAGGTAGACGAGGAACTGATGGAAGCGTATCTCGAGTCCGGTGACGAATTACAGCCCGGCCAGCTTCATGACGCCTTCGAAAAGGCGCTCCGGGAGGGGCACCTGATGCCGGTGTGCTTCGTATCGGCAGAGACCGGCTCCGGTATCGATGCGCTGATGGATATCATCATCAAACTATTGCCGAACCCTGCTGAGGGCAATCCGCCGCCCTTTCTCCGCGGCGAGGGTGACGATGCGGAGCCTGTCGAGGTAACCCCGGATCCTTCAAAGCACGTGATCGCACACGTTTTCAAGGTCGTGGTCGATCCATATGTCGGCCGGATGGGAGTTTTCCGCGTCCATCAGGGAACGGTTACCCCCAACACGCAGCTCTTCATAGGTGATGCCAGGAAACCCTTCAGAGCGTCACATCTGTACCGGCTGCAGGGCAAGGAGACCGAGGAAATTCCGTCGGCGGGCCCGGGAGAGATCTGCGCTGTAAGCAAGGTCGAGGAGATCTTCTATGATGCGGTCCTGCACGACTCTCACGATGAGGACAATTTCCACCTGCGCCCGGCGGCACTGTCCCCGCCCATGATGGGCCTTGCGATAGAACCGTCCAGGCGCGGGGACGAGCAGAAGATCTCGGATGCGCTGAACCGTCTGAGTGCGGAGGATCCCTGTCTGAAAGTCGAGCAACGAGCCACGACGAACGAAACCGTCATCCTCGGCATGGGAGATCTGCACCTTCGCATGGTCCTGGAACGCATGAAGGATCGATACAACGCGGAAGTGAAGACGCACCCGCCAAGTATCCCGTACAAGGAAACAATCAATGCGGGAGCCGAGGGCCATTATCGACACAAGAAACAGACCGGCGGCGCTGGTCAGTTTGGTGAGGTCTTCCTGCGGGTCGAGAAACTACCGCGCGGGAGCGGATTCGAGTTCCAGAACAAGGTCGTCGGCGGCGCCATCCCGGGCCAGTTCATTCCGGCCGTAGAGAAAGGTGTCAAACAGGCGATGGAACTGGGGGCCACCGCCGGCTTCCCGATACAGGACATTCGGGTGACCGTGTATGACGGCAAGTATCACCCTGTAGATTCGAAAGAGGTCGCGTTTGTCATGGCTGGCAAGAAGGCCTTTCTGGAAGCCATCTCCAAAGCCCGGCCGGTAGTCCTTGAACCCGTCGTGGAACTCGACGTGACGATCCCCTCCGATTCGATGGGGAATATCACAGGTGATCTCTCATCCCGGCGGGGCAGAATCCTGGGAAATACGACTCTGGCCGGCGATCGGGTAGTGGTTCATGGTGAGGCACCGTTGGCCGAATTGCAGACTTACCAGTCTCAGCTGAAATCTATGACGGGTGGAGCCGGCACCTACACCATGGCATTCAGTCGCTACGAGCCGGTACCGCCCAACGTGCAACGGGACCTTGTCACTCAGTACGAGTCCCCGCCGGAAGACTGATCGGGATCAGTACTCCCACCAGTTCGAGCGCCACCATTCGATGAATTCATCCAGATCGACGTATCCGTCGCTGTTGGTGTCGGTGATGGAGAAGCCTTCAGCCGACTGGCTGATGGTGGCGTCCGGGTTGACCGTCTGCAACAGGGAGCGGAATTCGTCGAAATCGATCAGACCGTTGCCGTCGCGGTCGAAAAATTCGAAAGTCTCGGTAATATCGGCGATTTTTTTCTGCAATGCCTCTTCCACGCCTCTCTCCTGTTTATTCTGGCAGCAGCTATGGGTGCCTAGCGGTCATGGAGGTTACCACGGGCATTGATGCGCGCGCACGGCCGAATTGACGCATGTCAATTAGTAGCCATCTGCCCATTGATCCAGATCAATGCAGGCAGCCGTCAGAACTCCGTATAAAGGACTTGAGGGATGGGAGGACTCCACTTCCCACGTCATCGGCAAGGACAACGTTAGATGATCAACATTAGACAGGTCATGACTCCGAGGAGCGACCTCGTCACACTACCACCCACGGCCGAGCTTACCGAGGCCAGCAAATTGATGACGGAGAGGCGGATCCGGCACATCCCGATCCTAGACGAGGAAGGTAGCCTGATGGGCATCGTGTCTCACCGGGACCTTCTGGCTGCCAGAGGTGCGACGGACGCTAAAACAGATGGCCGGTCATCTGGACTTAGGGTCTCCGACATCATGACGGCGCCCGTGAAGTATGTGGATCCCAGGCTCGGAGTACGCGACGCCGCACTGAGCTTGCGCTCGCTCGGGATAGGATGCCTGGCGGTCATGCGCGACGGAATACTCGAGGGCCTGGTCACGGATTCAGACTTCGTGGCCGTAGCAATCAATCTGCTCGAGCAGATCGAAGAAGGCGAGCCCACCGGTTCGATCTGAACCGGGATCCAACCCGGTGGCGGTCTGCTCAATGACCGCCCTGGACGGCAGATGATCAACATCTGGTACACATCCACCGGTACACTTGCAGCCAATCCCGGGAACATGAAAGATATTCTGCAATCAAACACAGGAGACCCGAGGGTCTTCCAATAACCGGAGATTGCGTTTTGGTCGGAGTTAAATGCTGAACGCGCGCCTTTCGAAAGTGCTCGCGGCACTCGCGGCGCTCTCGCCTCTGGCGGGCTGCACGACGACCGCTCCTGTGACCAGCGATTTTCCGGATCCTGTCCTGAAGCCCCTGCAGATGACGGTTGGCGTCCGATACACGGAATCGTTCAGTAACTATGTCTATGAAGAGTCCGCGCCCGGGGAGAAGTCGTGGGTCGTCCAGATGGGCTCAGCTAATGTGGACCTTTTCGAATCGGTGTTCGGTTCCATGTTTGCCGGCACGGTCGCGCTTGACGGATCCGAGTCACCTCGAGCCCTCGCCAGGAGGGTTGATCTGGTCATTCAACCGGAGATCGAGTCCTACGAGTTCGCGATCCCCACCGACTGGGGCACCAAGAGTTTCAGCGTCTGGATCACCTATCGGATCAACGTCCTTACCCCGGAAGGCGATCTGGTTGTGTCCTGGCCAGTTCGGGCTTACGGTCAGAGCCGGCACAAGCTATTTAACGCAGACGACTCACTGGCGGATGCTACGACGATGGCCATGCGTGACGCCGGTGCCTACACGACGATATATTTTGAAGATGAACCGCGGATCAGAGAGTGGTTGAGAGAACAAAGCGCCGCCGCCCGCAGCCCGCGTAGACGTTCCCGTGCACCGGTAAAAATCAGATGAAAACGAGATCACTGACCACAGTTGCGGCACTCGGCCTGAGCGCCATCGGCTTATCCGGCTGCATGACTGCCCATATAGAGCAAAGCCGCCACACGCTCACCGGCGTCGGGGATGGTGACGCAATTGTCATTCTGGCACGCAGTTACCATAACGGAAATTTCACCGAAAACGACTTCATCGACTGCGTCGACAAAAATCTGTCCAAGGGCGACTCCGGCCTGACCGTCATCCCGGACGGCGAATTTCGAGACGCCTTTTATCCCTGGTTCGAACCGAGGACAGCGCCCCGCTCTCCCAACGACCTGCCCAAGCTGCTGGCCGATGAGCAGGTTGCCGCCAAATTTGCGGACACCGGAGTCCGTTACATCATCTGGATAGAGGGTTCCACCGAGGCCCTTGAGGGCGGCGGCAGCATCAGCTGTTCTGTCGGCCCGGGTGCCGGCGGCTGTTTCGGACTGATGTGGTGGGAGAAAGACTCGGACTATGAGGCCGCCATCTGGGACATGAAACGCGTTGCATCCGCCGGCATGGTGGCTACAGACGTCAACGGAATGTCGATCATGCCAGCGGTCGTCATACCCGTCCCGCTCATCGCACCGACGCAGAACACGGCCTGCAAACGACTATCGGATCAGCTTCGTATGTTCCTCGTCGAGGGTGTCAGCTGACCGGATCCGGCTCGTCATCCAGCACAACGGTGCTGCGGAAGTCCGCTTCGTCTGGCGGCTGGGCCGGATCTCCGGAGGGCCCTCCCTCGTACACGAGTTGGAAGCGACCGATGCCAATGCAGTCGTCATTGGCCAGCACCCTTTGGCGTACCTGCTGACCGTTCACCGTGGTCCCATTGGTGCTGTTGAGGTCAACGATGACCCACACGCCGCCATCGGGTACCAGGATCGAATGGTGTCGGCTTACGGAGGAATCCCGCAGGCAGACATCATTGAAACTGTGCCGACCGATTAATAGCTTGTCGCGCCCCAGCGGGACATCCAGAAACGCTTCCCCCTCCAGCGAGACAACAATTCTCGAATCGAATGCAGCCATCCCGGTTCCGGACAGGCCCAGGTCCGCCGCCACGCTACTTACCAGGTCGAGGTCAATCAGATTTCCGCCTTTCGCAGTTGAGGCGTCCAGCAGCGCTGCCGACATCCGGTTGATCTCAGCCGGGACGCCACCCGTGGACGCGTAGATCGCCGTAGCAATGGTAGGAGTCATCACCTTTCCCGGTGCACCGCAACCGGCGGCCGCCAGCCGAAAGTGCAGATAGTCGTGAGTCTCTCGCGCACCAAGCGGGTCGAGGCGATGCCGCAGGCGGAATTTACTCGCCAGCGGACCGAGCCTCGGGGAATCCAGCAGTGCGTCGAGCCCAACATCGCCCGTCAGAATCATTCGCAAACCTCCTGCCCGGCTCTTGTCGCCGGCCAGCCAGATCAACTCCTCGGATACTTCCTCCGAAATCTGACCGGGATCATCGATGTGCAATAGCACGGACTGACCCTCATGCTCGACCTGCACGAGGAAAACGCTCAGCAGATTCCGCAGTTCGCCCCGCTCCGCTTCCACCGCTCCGAATCCGAATGCGCGGAGAATCGCTTCGAGAAATTCGTGCGCGCTCTCAGGTATCTGGTCGACACGACCGCTGCGGAACTGATCCATGGCCTCGCGCAGAAAGTACTCTAGGGTGGCGCGCTTGCCGGTACCAGGAGCCCCGGTAATAGCGATGGCCGATTCGCCGGATTCCAGCGCCCGCTGGAGAAAGCTCAGCGCAGACGCATGCTGGAAACCACGATAGAAGAACCTGGCGTCAAATTCCTGCCTGAATGGCTGCGATTCAAGGCCTCGCTGCGAGTCATACATCGCGCTTTCTTCGCCCCCGATATTTTTCACACGCAAACGCAGAGTCTAACCGACCCATGCGTTTTGTATACCATTGCGAGTGGAACGCGTCGCATCCAACCGACAAGATCCTCCCGGCGTGGCCGCGGACGAGGCGGACAACCACGCGATCGTCAGACATCGGATAAGGGCAACATCGCGATGAAAATAGAGAAATCTGGCGTCCTGAAGTTGTTCCCTACTTACGTGTGGGCGACTCAGCTGGCCACCGAGACCTACGTGGCGATCAATCGGGACATCCGGTCCCGAATCGAAATCATCCGGCAGCAGCGACAGGATCTGGACCGCGGTGGGCAATGGCAGACAGATCAGGATTTGCATCTTCACGCTGAACTCGCTGGCCTCGTGGATGTGATCCTCAGGACGGCGCGGGGAATATGCGAATCGCTGACGATCGATTATGGCGACATCTCGATCACCGGCTGCTGGGCGAACGTCAGTCGGCAGGGTTACGCGCACCGCCAACACATTCACCCAAACAATTTTCTCAGCGGCGCATACTACGTTGACACAGCTCCGGGATCTGACGCTATCGCGTTCCACGACCCGCGCCCACAGGTTGGTCTCATGGTGCCTCCCGCCAAGAATCAGGACCTATCGAATCCCGACCGGATCACGCTGGACGTCCGCGAGGGCATGCTGGTGATGTTCCCTGCGTGGCTCCAGCACTCGGTCCCGCCGAACATGAGTGAC
>CP070833.1:246365-250309 GCA_020341735.1 Gammaproteobacteria bacterium
CGTCGCGGAGGAAGCGAGGACCCGTGGCTTTGCGTCTCAGGCTTTGGCCTGATTTGCCTTTGTCGGATGTAGGCAAACTTTATCCGCTGATACGAAAATCGCGTCAATTCTGGGATGTACCTAGAGTGTCCGCTCTGACCAATACCGGATGTTCAAAGTTGCTGAGAAGGCCCGATTTGAACGTCAGCTAATAGCCACTAGCGGACTTCGACCAAGGGCTCATAAACATCGCTAACGACCAGCGTCCTCTTTAAGAGGTCGCGATGCTTCATTCTGATTCTCGGGCCGATTCCGGATTAACCGCATTCTCGCGGGGTAGCAATAAACGAGTTGTACAGCCTGCTCGGATATCCGGGGATTCTCTGATAATCTGCGCAAAACACAAACATACTCTTTCGCATGAAATCCCTAATTCCCCTGGTCGATTCAGTACTACACCCGACGGACTTCTCTGACGCCAGCCATCGAGCCTTCGCCCACGCCCTTGCCATATCGCTGATTCGGCAGACCAATTTAACGATCCTGCATGTCGGCAAAGCGTTCGGAGGCGACGTCAACTGGAACGAATTTCCGCAGGTGCGGAAGACACTCGAACGGTGGAAACTCCTCGACTCCAACAGCCGGCGCTCAGCTGTTTTCGACGAATTGGGCGTGAGAGTCTCCAAACATGTGGAGCGCAGATTGAATCCTATCCAAGCTACGAGAGAGTTCCTCGAAGACCGGCCGCACGATCTCGTCGTGCTCGCCACGGAAGGATCAAGTAGCCGCCCCGATTGGCTACACAGCTCGGATGCCGAGGCAATCGCTAGAGGCTCTGGCGCGATGACTTTGTTCGTGCCAAGTCGTGCGAGTCGAGGCATCGTGTCACTCGAGGATGGCGACCTGAACCTCAAAAATATACTCGTACCCATCGATGAAAAAATCAATGGCGTTAAGGCGATCGAGTTCGCGCGCCGCGCGGCCGAGATCATCGGCGATGGCGATGTATCGATAACGATATTCCACGTAGGAGAGCAAATGCCGCCAATACCGGAACTGGCGGCAGGCTCGGGCTGGACATGGCAGACTTTATTGAGCCGTGGCGAACCCGTTGAATCGATTCTGGCTGCGGCAGACAAGCTCGAAGCCAACCTGATCGTGATGACGACGAACGGTCGGGATACCCTTGACCAGGCTCTCCTGGGCAGCACCACTGAGCGCGTGATCAGGAAGGCGAACTGTCCGTTGCTGGCGGTGCCGGCAGGCAATTAATTTGGCATGGCGTGGAAGCTTCAGGGGCTGTAGGACCCACGTCTCAAATCACTTCTTGCATCATTACGACAGGACGAACCGCCTCGACGACCCCGTGAGCGTATCAATTCCGCGATACTGGCTGACGTCCAAATCAAGACCTCCGCTGAAGCGGGAGACATGAATTCGCCATTGCCAATGCGAGTGTCCGCTTTGGGTCAGAAGCGGTCGCTCAACGTCGAATTTTGGAGGTCTGCTCTATTACGATTTTTCGTCGATGGACCTGACGTGTGAAATAATCGGTGGGGGGATGATTGAATGATCGCAGTCATAGGCAGCAGCGGTCTGTTGGGTGCGCGGGTCGTCGAGCGACTTACGGCGAAGGGTCATGAGGTGTTGGCCGCCGGGCGCAAGGAACGCACCAGCCTCCCGGTTGGCGCCAGATCAGCGGTGGTCGATCTCCGCAAGCCGGAAAGCATCCATGCTGTTGTTAAGGATGTCGACGCGGTCGTCGTCGCCGCACACGGATTGAACCCTCCGGGGTGGCGAAACGGTCCGCGCCAGGTCGATGACCGCGGAGTGGCCGCAATCGCTGAAAGCATCGCCGAAAGCGATACCCACGTCACGTTCCTCTCGGTGCTCGGCCCGTCGATCGACCACGAACTCGAGTTCTGGCGTGCGAAGCGAAAGGGAGAGATGCACCTCGAACGATCCGGTGTCCCTCTCGCCGTGTTGCGCTGCAGCGCCTTCATGGAGTTCCACGCGCTCGAACTGCTCGCTAGGCCACTCAAGAATGGGAAGAAAGCGACGGTAATCGGACGCGGTGACGGCGTTCGCAACATGGTGTCGGTCGAGGACGTCGCCAACTTGGTCGTTTGGACGGTCGAAAACCGGCACACGGGGTGCCTCGAGGTGGTCGGGCCCGACAACACAACACCCAACGAGGATGTCGCCGCCATTGCCCATTTACTTGGCGCCACCCCCAGGGTAATGCGGATCGGTCCCGGATTTGCCCGTTTCCTCTCGCTCATTCCCGGGAAGCTCGTCCCGAACATTGGGAGGATCATCGAGATCTCCTTGCATGATGACGCTCGCGACCAGCCTCGAGAGCCCGCTGATTTCCCGGATGGAGCGCCGGTACCGTCGCGCACGTTAATTGAAGTTTTCCGCGACAACCTGGCGGATGTTGGGCATGGCGCAACCTGCAAAGGATCTGGAAACGGCTAGATCGGGCGTCCGCTTTGGGTTTGCTAATTCAATCGGTGATCGCAACACCTAATCTCTAAGTATAGAGAAGGAGGTGTTGAAGATGGGGTATCCGACCAGGATTTACTACACCGAGAAAGACAAGGCATTGATGTGGGATCGCTGGCAGAAAGGCGAGTCACTGAACGCGATCGCCAGACACTTTGGGCGCAGTCATTCGTCGATCCAAGGGATTCTGAGCCGAACAGGTGGTATCCGACCATTGCCCCGACGGCGATCAGGGTTGTCGTTGACGTTGGCAGAACGCGAGGAGATCTCTCGAGGCCTTTCAGCGGGACATTCACTACGATCGATTGCAGCGGCCCTGGGGCGCTCCCCGTCGACAGTTAGCCGCGAGCTTAGCCGCAACGGCGGTCGCCGGGGCTACCGGGCACATGCTGCCGATCAGGCGGCGTGGGATCGGGCGAAGCGGCCCAAGCCCTGTAAACTGGTGCTGAACCGCCCCTTGACCATGACGGTGGCCAAGTTGCTGCGGCAGCAGTGGTCACCGTGGCAGATAGCGGGCAGGTTGAAGCGCGAGTATCCCCACGACGAGAGCTGCCGGGTGTCACACGAGACGATCTACAAGACGCTGTTCATCCAGGCCCGTGGCGCCTTGAAGAAGGAGCTGGTTCAGCACCTCAGACGTCGTCGCAGCATGCGTCGGTCCCGGCACCACACACAGAAGACGCCCGATCATGGTCGCATTGTTGGTGCGGTATCGATCCGCGAGCGGCCGGCCGAGGTTGAGGACCGGGCAGTGCCCGGCCACTGGGAGGGTGACTTACTGTTCGGCAGCAACAACAGCCAGATCGCCACCTTGGTGGAGCGTCACAGTCGCTACTGCATGCTGGTGCGGGTCAACAGCAAAGACACGAAGACGGTCATTAATGCGCTCATCAAGCACGCTCACAAGCTGCCTAAAGAGCTGTACAAGTCGCTGACCTGGGATCGAGGCAAGGAGCTGGCAGATCACAAGCGCTTCTCTTTAGCGACGGACATAAAGGTCTACTTCTGTGATCCTCAGCATCCCTGGCAGCGTGGATCCAACGAACAGATCAACGGACTGCTGAGGCAATACTTCCCGAAAGGCATGGACCTGTCGGGCGTCCATCAGAATAGGCTGAACGCTGTTGCGCGAAGACTTAACGAACGACCCCGACAAACGTTAGACTTTGAAACACCGGCCGAGCGTTTTGAGCAATGTGTTGCGTCGACCGGTTGAATCAGCAGTTTATTTCTAGCCGTTCAAGTCAATTCTAGCCCAACGGCGGGTTCCGAGCGGAATGCAGACGCCATCGGAGTTGGATTTCGGGCGCCCTGGAAAAAATGTCAGCTCTCACCGATAGCAGCCGTTCGATCAGGCTGAAATCAAAGAATATGACGGGCGGCCAATGGCCACAAGCGGACGTTCAATATCACCCTTAATCCTCAGAGTTGGCCCGGCTACGGCTATTGGATATTCAGCA
>CP070833.1:250409-258179 GCA_020341735.1 Gammaproteobacteria bacterium
AGGATTCGGGCGGCGTTGACCTGGGCGTTGGAGAGTTCAATGCGGCCCTCCACGAAGTCGATCAAGCGGGTCAGCACCTTTGAACCGGTGATGCGCTCTCTGGCGCGTTGCGGGTAGGGTCTGGTTTCGGTCAAGTGACTGATCCGTGTAGCATTATTGGGCTAGGGTAAGTGTAACAGACGGCAGGGCGAATCTCCGCTTTCGGACGCATAGCGGAACAGAATTAAGCGGTTGTTGTGACCGGGCTAATAGCTGCTTTCGGCCAAATTCGGTTATAAGCGCTCATAGGACAAGAGATGAATTTCTGCCTCAAAGCAACCTGGATTAGCAACCTGTGGAATTTTTCACTTGACTCGTCATTTGGACAGGCAGCCGAGGAAGTTTCGCAGCTTAAGTAATGAATCCCCAATGACCAACATGCCCGGTTTCACGAGATCGAATAATGCACGGCTCGGCATTCCAGGGCTCATTTTGGCCGCAGGACTACTGACGCAAGGCTGTTCCTCGCTTCCGGAACGAACGCCGATACCGGAAGAAAGCTACTCCGAGTCACTCGTTCTGGGTATGTCGGGCTTACGCCACTGGGGTGACGAGGAGCTGCAGTTGGTCCCGGACCTGCCGTCGGAGCCCACGCTGGAGGATCTGCGCGCCGCCTTGCCGGGTTTCGTGGGTCGCGAACTGCACATCCTGGCGATCTCCGGTGGCGGCGCTAATGGTGCTTTTGCCGCGGGCCTTTTGAACGGCTGGTCGGTGTCCGGCGATCGGCCCCAATTCACCGTGGTAACCGGTATCAGCACCGGAGCTTTGATTGCGCCGTTCGCCTTCCTGGGATCGGACTACGACCACTTCATCAAAGGTTTCTATACACAATACTCAACTGAGGACTTGGTCGAGGAACAAGGCTGGCTCCGATCGCTCTTTCGTGGGGAGGCAGGTTTCGACACCTCCCGGTTGCGTGCCCGGATTGCAGGTTACGTTGATGAAGGCTTGATGGAAGCGATCGCTGCGGAATATCGCCAAGGTAGATACCTTTTTATTGGTACCACCAATCTGGATGCGGCGCGGCCCGTGATCTGGGATATTGGGGCAATCGCTGAGAGCGGCCAGCCCGGTGCTCTCGACCTGATCCGCGACGTCATACTGGCCTCCGCGTCCATTCCAATCGTGTTCCCACCGGTCCTGATCAACGTGGAATCCGGTGGAAAAGCCTATGACGAGATGCACACGGATGGTGGCGTGTCCCGCCAGTCTTTCCTTTTCACGCTGAGTGCGCCCGAAGATAGCATCAGGAGTCTTAACATCGTTGGCCAGGGCCGCGCCTATTTGATCCGTAATTCCAAGCTCGAAATGCCCTGGCGACCGGTTGAAAGAAAGATGCTCGACATTGCCGGGCGCTCAGCAAGTTCGTTGGTACATACCCAGGGTCTCGGGGACCTGTATCGTGAGTTTCTCGCGGCGAGAAAATTTGGAGTCGATTTCAATCTTGCGTATATCCCGAGCACGTTTGATGCCGAATCGGAGGAGTTGTTCGATCGGAGTTATATGCAAAAGCTGTATGCGCTTGCATACGAAATGGCGGTCGATGGTTTTCCCTGGGCGAAGAGTCCGCCAGGATACGGCTCACAGTGACGGGGTGGCTCCGCCGGATACCGGATCAATTGGCATCATTGCTCGTTGCAAAGGAAAGTTCGGCCAGGTCCTGGAAGCACGAGACTATTGCAATAGTCTTGGTTATTGTATCCGGCTGCACGACGGTCCCATTTGGCGAACCGAAAAATGAATCCAATTATTTCACAGACACTGCGCTTACTGAGCTAGGGCAGTGGTCTGCCCTGTGGGTCGAAGCGCACGACGGTGATTCCGGATTCTATCCTCTAGCAGCTGGTACAGACGCCATGGCGGTCCGGCTAGGGATCGCCGAAAAGGCACAGAAAAGCATCGACCTCCAGTACTTCATTATGAAGGGCGATGCCGCCGGATTGGCTATATTCAAGTTGCTGCTGATCGCCGCGGATCGCGGAGTACGGGTACGTGTGCTGCTGGACGACATCTGGACGTCCGCGTCCGATCGCAAGCTGGTGCTTCTGAATGAACATCCCAACATCGAGGTGCGCCTGTTCAATCCCATATCGCGCAGCGGGCCCGCCTGGCTCAATGCCGCCTTCGACTTCCATCGGGCGAATCGCCGGATGCACAACAAATCATTCAGTGTCGACAACGCCATGAGCATTATTGGCGGTCGCAACATAGGTGACGAATATTTCGAGCTGAAGGATGGTGCCGTATTCGTCGATTTCGATGTTCTCGCTGTCGGCCCGATCGTCTCGGAGATTTCGGAGTCGTTCGACGACTTCTGGAATCACTCCCATGCGGTACCGATCGAAAATGTCGCGAAGCCCCTGAAGGACGAAACTCTGGAGTCCTATCGGGCTACGTCCGGAGAAGATCTCCGCGTTCTCTACGGCCGTATCAACGGAGCAGCTGTTAAATCGGACATGATTCAGGACATCCTGACTGGACGCCTTCAGCTGTATCCCGCAGCCGCCAGAGTCATTGCGGACTCACCAGACAAGCTGAGCAAACGGGCTGGTCCTGAGCATCAGCTGTTGCTGAAAGAACTAGGTGAACTGGCACTTGGCGCTGAGTGCGAGCTACTCGTTGTCTCGCCCTATTATGTGCCGCTCGAGAGCGGCATACAGTTCGTCAAGGAAGCCAGGTCCAGAGACATTAAACTGATCATGGTGACGAACTCGCTTGCATCAAACAACCACATCGCCGTTCACTCGGGCTACTCCAAGTACCGCCGCGATGTCATCCGTGCCGGCGTTCAGCTCTATGAAACCCGTGCTGATGCGGGCCGCTCAGTAGCGAGCGATGACGGCCCGGAGCAGCTGACGCTGCACACCAAGCTGCTCATCGTAGACCGGCGATACCTGGTGGCCGGTTCGCCCAACATGGATCCGCGTTCACTAGAAATCAATGCGGAGAAAGGGCTGATCATCGACTCAGAGGCACTTGCCGGGAGTGTGGCAGAGCATATCCTTGAATTGTTGCCCGATGCGACTTATCGCGTTGTTGAGAACGAATCGGGCAAGCTCAAATGGCATGGGCGCTTTGACGGTGAAAGCGTGATCGAGACCACTGAGCCGCTGGCAAGCCGTTCGCGAAGGCTTGCAGCCTGGTTTCTTAAAATCGTCCCGGACCGCCAGCTCTGAGTGCTTCGACGTCAGCATCGATAGCCGGCAAATGCACTGAGGAAATGGGGCAGGTCTAAATTCCAATCTCTGCTACGTTCTAGCCGACAAGCCAGTGTCTCCGGTTCACGCACCTCTGGCTTAGGTATGGCACCATACGTGATCTCAAGAGCCAGCAAGCAGCTTGGGCAGTGGAAGAGACACCATCTTGGCAGGCTAGGTCTCAGGTGAGAACGGCGAAGAACCCTGTACGGATTCTCCTTGCGGGACTGATCAGCTTGGCGCCTTGCTATTTCCTCCAGGCCCAGGAAACGTCTGGTGTCCTCGAGGAAGTCACGGTGGCCGCGCAAAAACGCGAGGAAGACCTGCAAAGCATCGCCGTGTCTGTGTCTGTAATTTCGGGCAACCTATTAGAGAGGATGGGTGTTAATAACTCGACCCAACTCGCGGAAATTATTCCTAATTTGACCATACGGGCAGAGCGTCCGGGTCAATCTTTCCCCGTCATCCGCGGTGTTGGCACACCCATCGAAGGGCTTGGCATTGACCAAGGCGTGGCGATTTACGTCGACGGTGTCCAGGTCGATTCCCCGGTTGCCAACCTGGTCAGCACATTTGATCTTGAGCGAGTGGAGGTATTGCGCGGGCCCCAAGGCACGCTTTATGGGCGCAACGCTGTTGGCGGCGTCATCAATCTGATCAGCAGGGCTCCAGGCGAAGAATTCCGCGGACGTGCGCGAGTCGGACTTGGCAATTTCAGTTTTCGGGAAATCGGATTTTCCGCAGAGGGCGCGCTGGTCCCCGGGATGCTCTCCGGCCGCATCAGCGGTGTCTTTCAAGAGAACAGCGACGGCTGGTACAGGAACGACGCCCATCAGTTCATCGACGAACGCGTTGCCGACAACGGTGCGACGGAAAATGGCACTGCGCGCACGATTCTCGTATACCAACCGGCGGAACATTTGGATATCCGCTTGTCGGCGGACTATTCGAAAACCGATGCCAGCGGCCCCGCCTGGCAGCCTCTCGATGATGTCAACGCCCTGGCCAAAGCCTCATCCCTACAAGGGCTTGTTTTGCCGGTCTACTCAGAGGAGGACGGCGACATTTCCGGGCTGGCGCACAATCTGGACACCATCAACAATACGCGTCTCCACGGCGGTGGTCTCACGATCTACTACAGTTTGAACGACCGGTCTGAGCTTGTCTCTGTCACCGGGTATCGAAAAAACGAGATTGAAATACTGGAGGATCTCGACGGAAGTCCCTATCGATATCTCGAGGTCTCTTCTTCGGGGAGTGCCAGGAGCTTCAGCCAGGAGCTGAGATACCAATACTCCGGCGACAGTCTCTTTGGTGTCGTCGGATTGTTTTATTCGGATTCCGAATTCCAAGATCAGTTCAGCATCGATGTGGCTGCGGAATTCATTGAGGCCGCTGGCGCCTCTCAGCCTGCCATCAACCAGCGCGGTACGGACTCCGAGGCCCTGGCCGTATTCAGCCAGTGGGAATGGGATGTCTCTGACCGCCTAAGGCTGATCCTGGGGGCTCGCTGGACCAAATCGGAAAAGACCTCGTTTCGCAACGAGTTCCTTTTCACCGACCTGGCGCTGTCCGCCGCCCTTGCCGGCCGCGAGCGATGTTTCGACCTCCAGCCTGGCCTTGGCCCTGCCGACCAGCCCGACTGTCTGACGACCCTGAGTGTTCCCGAGCAGGAAGACGTGGCATTACCACCAGAAATAACCAGCAGCATGGGGGATGGTGATTGGTCCAGAATGACGCCCAGGCTTGGGGTGCAGGTCCGGGTCCATGAGGGCCTCATGACGTATGCATCATTCAGTCAGGGTTATCGTGACGGTGGTTTCGAGGGTGTTGCCTCAAACTTCCTCCCATTCGACGAGGAAATCCTGAACGCCTGGGAAGTTGGCATGAAGTCGGATTGGCTGAATGGCCGCTTGCGGGTAAACGGTGCACTTTTCTATTACGATTATCAGGATCTCCAGCTCGAAGTCTCTCAGCTAAGGGAAAATCAGCTGTTCAAATCGGTATTCAACGCCGGGGAGGCCGAGCTGACTGGCGGTGAGATCGAGTCGACGTGGTTGGTCAGCGAAATGCTGAGGCTGTCCCTGAATGTGGGCTGGCTCGATACGGAGATCACCGACTTGGATCGCAGTGATCCGAGCACAGACTTCGGATTCGTGAAAATTGGTAATGAATTTTCCCGGGCCCCGGAATGGACCGTATCGTTCGTACCTGATTTCCATTTTCCGCTGCCGCGGGGCTCACTCACCTGGCGGAGCGAGTTCAACTACAAGGACAGCCACTTCCGGGATTCCGAGAACGGCGGTTTCGCCGATGAGAGCGATGCCCTGGTCCTGACCGGCGCCAATCTCGCCGATGGTCTGCCGCCTGCAGAAGCCGCCGTGGCACCGGGAACACTGATCGACAGTGAACGAATGGATTCGCGGCTAATCTGCAACACGTCCCTGGCGTACCAGAGCAGCAATGGGCGCCTCGAGGTGGCCGTATGGGCGCGCAATCTGTTCGACGAGGAATACACGGTGAACCGGGATTTCGTCAATGGCCTGGGGTACACGTATGCGTTGTATGGCGCGCCCCGAACCTACGGCGCGTACGTCAACTATCGGTTCTGAAATGCCAGGCGCGTGTTATGTTCAGCGCGCGTCGCAAACCGGAATTTCCGGGCCCGAGGAATCGAATCGGCGCATGTATCGGGAACATCGCCGGGAAGCCAGCGCCACGTGTTTTTCCACCGTGCTCTGGCTGATGCCAAGGTCCGCGGCGATCCGCCGTTGCGAGAAGCCATAGACCTTCTTCAAGACAAATACCCGCCGGGCCTGCGCCGGCAGGCGTCGAACCGAGTCACAAAAGTGACCGAACTCTTCGCTGGATTCGACCTGTCTGACGACGTCGTCAGAGCGGGCTCCCGGTTCGGGAAAATCTTCAACGAAGGGGACCGTCTGGGCGTTGTCAGCCTTCTTGAGACTGTCCAGCGCCAGGTTCCGGGCAATCCGGTAGATGTAGGCGCGAGGGTTTTGGATTTCGTCGACCATCGCGACCCGGCAAAGCCGCAGGTAGGTTTCCTGAACGATATCGTCGACATCGTCGGGCGCTACGTACCTGGAGACCATGCTCGCGATTCCGCCCCTCATGTCCAGGTACAGAAGCTCAAGTCCGCTCAAATCTCAGACCCTCCAGTTTTGTGCTCAGCCGGTCGGCTCAAAGCATCTTGGGGGTCAGTCTGTTGCGCCGAAGGTATTCTCAGAAACGTAAAATACGGTATCGTACGGTCTTATCGGTACCCGATTGGTCTCCTGGCGCATGACTGTGAACAAGGCACAAATCGTCGAAGAACTCGACCGCATCAGCGCCAGCAGCGAGTTTCGCAACAAGCCGGTCATGAAGCGGCTGTTGGCCTACCTGGTTAATGAGCACATCGAGGGCCGATCGGACCAGATCAAGGGCTATTCCATAGCCGTGGATGTTTTCGGCCAGGGTAAGGGTTTCGATTCCGACAGAAGCGCTGTGGTGAGGAACAGTGCCGTCCGTTTGCGGGGTCTTCTGGATGCCTATTACCTGGGAGCGGGGAATTCGGATCCGCTGCGTATCGATATTCCCAAGGGTGGTTATGCGCCGAGGATTTCGACGACCAACAGAGGCGCAGTGGCAGCGCCCAAAATCGGCGGTGAAAGTCGAGCCGTCAGTGTTGCCGTCTTACCGTTCAACTACCAGTCCGGCGGCGGCGAATATGAGTTCATCGCAACCGGTTTTTCGCAGGAGTTGTCCGATGCCCTGACCCGATTCGATGATTTTCGGGTGATCGGCGTGGGCCATCTCATGGGCCAAGCCAGGGAGTCCTCCCGGCTGGCCGAGGAGATCCGGCGTAAGCGCATCGACTACGTCATCAGCGGGACCATCAAGATTTGCCAGGACGAGGGCGTGTTGCGCGTCCGGCTGATTGATACCGCGGATGACCATCAAATCTGGGAGGAGACCTGCAGGATTGACCTTTCGCTCGAAAACCTGTTCCAGATGCAGGAGGAAATAGCCGGGAAGATCGCCAGCCAAGTGGGCGGGGAGTTCGGCCAGATCAATCAATCGAGACTACAGACCCTCCTGCAGAGCCGGCCTCGATCCCTGAGCGAGCATGAGGTTCTGCTGAAGCATTACCACACTACTACGGTTCTGACCGAGGAGGCTACCCTCGATTACCAGGAGTCCCTCACCCAGGCACTGCAGAAAGCCCCCGACTCTGCCTTGCTCAATGCCCTTATGGGGGGCAGTTATATTGCTATCTGGGACGGCCTGTTTTCCGGATACGAGGAGGCGCGCGAGAAGATAGCCTTTTTCATGGAAAAAGCTTACTCGCTGAATCCCAATCACCAGGTGGTCGTCACCGGTCTGGGCGGTAAGTGCTTTGTATTCGATGAGCGAGAGCGGTTCTTCAGCCTGAATGAACGACACGGGAGGTCACTCGCCAACAGCCCACTTCGCCTGGGCGCCTGGGCGATGTTTACCGCCTATTTCGGGGAATGGGCGCGGGGCATGCAAATGA
>CP070833.1:258279-264106 GCA_020341735.1 Gammaproteobacteria bacterium
ACTTGTTCGGTGACCGCGTCAACGTCGTCCTGATAGCGCTCGAGTGGGACAGCCTCGATGACCTGCGAGCATATCGCGATCGGCACGCTCTCGACGTCCCCATACTGCTGGGCGACTCCGATGTGGCCAGGCTATTTCGCGTTCCGGGTTATCCGATGTACTACATTGTCGATGCCGATGGCAGGATCCGCGGACGAGACTTTGGATACACGACAGCCCCAGGGCTGCTCGCCAGAACGATCGCGCTTTGAGGCATCGATTGCTTTCGATACTCTCTGGGCCGGCGAACCGGGAGATAGAATTCTGTCCATGAAGGTCACGGTAAACGGTCGGCGCGTGCATATTAGCGAGTGTGGAGAGGGCCCCGAGGTACTGCTCCTGCACGGCAATCCGGACTCGTCGGCATTGTGGCGACCGGTGATGCAGAGCCTGTCATCGAAGTACCGTTGCCTGGCTCCCGACCTTCCCGGTTTCGGTCGATCCGAGGTAGATGAAGCCTTCGATGGCTCTCTCGAAGCAATGGCGGCCTGGACCGACGAGGTGCTTTCGGCGGCAGGCATAGACGGGGCCGTATCACTCGCCGCACACGATTTCGGCGGTATCTTCGGGCTGGCGTGGGCGATCAGCAATCCACGACGAGTCCGCCGGATCGCGGCCGGCGGGTTTCCCTTCTTCCCTGACTATCAATGGCACTTTTGGGGCAGGGTCTGGAGGACTCCAGTAATCGGAGAACTGAGCATGCGCTGTTTGAACCGATGGCTGTTATCGCGCGAAATGCGGCGCGGTGGTCCCCGACTCCCCCAGTCACACATCAGCGAAACGTTTGCCCTGATCTCCCCCGCCATGAAGAAGACAGTGCTGAAGCTCTATCGGGCAACGGACCCGTGCAAGTTCGCTGACTGGCAGGAGGGTTTGCGTGAACTGGTTGAACAGGTGCCGACCATGATTCTCTGGGGAAAGCGCGATCCGTTCGTCGATCCCGCTTATGCTCACCGATTCGGCGCTCGCATAACTCATGTATTCCCGGAATCCGGTCACTGGTTCCCCATGGAAGAATCTGAGGACGTCGCTCGTCTGCTTGCAGATTTCTTCGAACCGGGATCCGGCGCATCGGGCGGAACCGCCCTGAGCCGGCTCCGTGAGCTCCAGCGTAAGCCGAGGGCTACCCATAGCGGGCGTACCGCTCGGAACGGCCAGCCGACGCGGAGATCAGCCGAGTGAACCCTGGGATCGGGCGGCATTCGCATGTCTTCGGCCAAGATCGCGCGCGGCCGGGGGAACGGCGCACCCTGATAGTCATCGCGATCACGGCGGCCATGATGGTGATCGAAGTCACGGCAGGTATCGTGTATGGATCGATGGCGCTGCTGGCCGACGGGCTCCACATGGCTTCTCACGCCGTCGCACTGAGCATCAACGCTTTCGCCTATGTCTACGCCCGCCGTCGCGCGCACGACGAGGAATTCAGTTTCGGAACCGGGAAAGTCAATGCGCTGGGTGGCTTCAGCGGCGCGATCCTGCTTGCGCTGTTCGCGTTCATGATGGCCTGGGAGAGCGTCACCCGACTAATCTTCCCTGTGCCCATCGTTTTCGACCGTGCGATCCTGGTGGCTGTCGTCGGATTACTGGTCAACGGCGCCTCCAGGTTGATTCTCGATCATCATGATCATGATCACGACCACAGTCACGGTCACGGTCACGGTCACAGACATGATCACAATCTTCGTGCGGCCTATCTTCACGTGCTGGCCGACGCTTTGACCTCGCTACTGGCCATTTTCGCGCTGCTGGTAGCGAAGTACCTGGGGCAGCTGTGGATGGATCCACTGATGGGGATCGTCGGCGCGGTGCTAGTGGCCCGTTGGTCTGTGGGCCTGCTGCGGAGCACCTCCGAGATTCTGCTCGACCGTCAGGGACCCCGAGCAGCTCGAGAGAGGATAAGAGAAAGTCTGGAGGCCGACGGAATCACCCGGGTCACCGATCTCCACTTGTGGAGCATCGGGCCGGGCATCTACAGCCTCGTGATCACGCTGGCGACAGACCAGCCCCGCTCTACGGATGACTACCGCGCGAGGATTCCGGACGATCTGCACATCGTGCATGCAAATATCGAGGTCTGCGCCGTGGGGCGTCATGACCCGCGCTGAGCGGTCAATCACGACAATCAATTCACAATCACTTCCGCCACGCCGTCGGTCGAGGTCCCTACGTAGGGCTGAGCAGCTTCCAGCAGCATCGGAATGACGTGGCTAAGGCCGCCAGAGCTACCATCCATATAGGCGTGGGTCCGCCACAGCGCGTTACGGCGATCGGTATCCCGCACCGCCTCCCAGTCAAACGCTGTGATCTGGACTGTCGAAGTCCGCTCGGTCCGGTTACCCACCCGCATGACCTCGACACCGTACTCGAGCATAACGATCAACTCTGCCGACTCGGGCGAATCTACTTTCTCGAAACCCTGTGCCTGCAGGATGCGATCCGTCAAGATCACGAACTTCTCGTGCCTCCTGCGGCCGTAGGCAGTGTCGTTGCCGGAGTCGATCACACCATAAAAAGGGCGAGCTTCGGCGAGAAGGTAATACTTGTTCATGCCCGCCGCAGAACCGGCGGCCACGGAATCCACGTAGATATATGTGGGTTGTCCGACTGCGCAGCCGAAAATCATTAACGCCGCCGCCAGCAGTATCAGAGTGCGCATAACTGTCTCGTCGGATAGCCCTCAACTAATCCGGACAAAATGCCGACCCGAAGTTCACCGCCGTGGCGTGGGCGGGTGCCCCACTCAGCCAGATCTACCCACCGCTGGCGAGAGTATCCGCGGCTTTCTGGATCGCCGCCACAACCTGAACGCGAACAGCGATCCAAGGATAACAGCGTAGACGAGCGGTTCCCGAATATCCTGCTTGACCTGCCACCAGAAGTGCCAAACACCGAGAATCGCTACCAGGTAGACAAGCCTGTGCAGCTGCTGCCAGCGTCGGCCCAGACGTCGCATCATGCCGTTTGTCGAGGTGAGCGCCAGAGGCACCAGCAGTAACAAGCCGGTGACGCCAAGAGTGATGAACGGGCGCTCCAGAATATCTTCAGTGATGATCTGCAGGTCGAGGCGTTTGTCTATGATCGCGTATGACACGAAATGCAGGACCAGGTAGAAGAAGGCAAACAGTCCGAACATGCGACGCAATTTCACTACCCAGTGCCAGCCGGTCAGGTGGCGTGCGGGCGTCACCGCCAGGGTGATAAGCAGAAAACGCAGGCCCCACAGACCGGTCCGATGGATCAGTTCCTCGACCGGATTGGCCCCCAATCCGAAGCCTGCGATGCCAAAAACCGCCAACAGCAGCACCAGGAACGGCGCCAGGCAAGCAAAGAACAGTGCTGCTTTCAGACGGTCGAAACTCTTTCGGGTGATCGTGGACGGGAAAGTCACGTCTCAGTAGTTCCTGCGCAGGTCCAGATTCTTATACAGACCGGCCACCTGCTCGCCATAGCCGTTAAACATCAGGGTCGGCTGTCTGGCCGCGAAGACGTTGGCTCCGATGCGGCGTTCACTCGCCTGGCTCCAGCGCGGATGATCGACGTCGGGGTTCACATTGGCGAAAAAACCGTACTCCCGGGGCAGCGCCTTTTCCCAGCTGCTGACCGGTTGTTTGCTGGTGAACTCGATCCGGACGATCGACTTGATGCTCTTGAAGCCGTACTTCCAGGGGACGATCAGTCGCAGTGGTGCGCCGTTCTGATTGGGCAATTCCCGGCCGTAGAGTCCGATCCCGAATATCGTCAGGGGATGCATCGCTTCGTCAATCCTCAGACCTTCCACATAAGGCCAATCGAGTACCGCCCAACGCTGCCCCGGCATCTGCTCCGGATCCAGAAGCGTTGTGAATTTGACGTATTTGGCGCGGGAGTTGGGCAAAAAGCGCTTGAGAACATCTGCCATCGGGATGCCGACCCACGGGACGACCATAGACCAGGCCTCTACGCATCTCAGGCGATAGACGCGCTCCTCGGGCGTATGCGGGCCGACGAAGTCTTCGTAGCCATAGACTCCGGGTTTATCGCACTCTCCCACAACCTCGACTTCCCAAGGTTTCGGCTGGAAATCGCGGGCCCGGCGGTAGGGCTCGTCCTTACCGGTGCCGAATTCGTAGAAATTATTGTAGGTCGTGACGTCTTCCCATGAATTGGTTTTTTCGTCCGTACTGAAGGGACTCTTCTTCAAATCCGGGAATCGGGCGAGGGGCGTCTCCTTTGCGCCCCATGCCCGGCTCGTGACGGCAGCCGCCACACCTAGGGCTGTGAATCCGGCGGCCCGAAGAAACTGTCTACGATTCAGGTAGATAGACTCCGCCGTGATGTCTGACGGCTTAATGTCATTGGGGCGCTTGATAATCATCAAAAACTCCGGCTGCCTGCGGGAACGACTCACGTGATATTGGACCGTATCTACGGGACTTTTATTACACGCGCGTGCCGCGAACGTCCCGCTTTATTATGTATTATCAGTTAGTTAATACGACTCGATCCGGCACACGGATTCATGACTCCGACAGGAACATTGCGGCGAGCAGCCATGCCCAGACGGCCGAATATCGTGGGTGGAGACAATGGCAAGACCCTATCGTTAGTCTGATAATGGACGTTAGCATCTGCCGGACCAACCCCGGTGGTCGGGTAGACAGCGTTCTGGAAAGAAGCGGAGAGTCTGATGCTGGACCAGCATCCCGGAGAACCGCGCTGGTTGTCGTGGCTTTATGCGCTGCTGTGGTCGGCAATCATCCTGGTGACCGTCCCGCTCGCCAGACTGGTCGCTGACTACGTCACGGAGACACTGGGGGTTCAGACATTCCTCTGGCTGACCTTCGGCCTTGTTGTTGCGGCGTTCTCCGTGGCCGTGCGGGGACTGCGGAAAAGAAGCCTGCCTATTGCGGCCTATCTCTGGCTGGCCTCATTCAGCAGCGCATTGCTCTGGCTCGCGTGGCGTCTGCGAGGCAGTCCGGTGGAGGCATTCCACGTAATCCAGTACGGCATCCTTTCGTTGTTGTTCTACCGGGCGTTGGTCCACGATGTCAGTGACTACGGAGTTTATGTCGGTAGCACACTGCTCGCCGGTATTGTCGGCATCCTGGACGAATGGCTACAGTGGATTATCCCCGGCCGCTTCTGGGGGATCCGGGACGTAGGCATCGACTTCCTGGCTGCGGCATTGACCCAATTCGCCCTCGCCGCGGGCCTCCGTCCGAGTATCGTTTCTGGATGGCCGACGGGTCACAGCCTCCTGGGCATGTCGCGTCTCCTCGCCGTTGTCCTCGTCATGCTGGGCCTCAGCTATGCGAACACCCCGGACAGGATCGCTCGATTCGCGGCGCGCGTGCCGGCCATGTCCTTCCTGCTCGATAACCAGAGCATGATGGTCGAGTATGGACACTTGTATTCGGACCCGGATATAGGTTCGTTTCGCTCACGTTACGACGCCGCCGAACTGGAGCGCTTGGACCGAGAACGCGGACTATTGGTAGCGCAGACCCTTGACGAGTTCCACATCGACAACGACTGGCGAAAATTCCAGCGAATCCATACCGTACCGAGGGACGCCTATCTCCACGAGATTGGCGTACATCTATTCCGACGCCAGCGCCACCTTACGCTGGCACGAGATAGCGATCGGCCGATCATTAGGCGGCGCGAGTCTTACTTCATCTCACTTAAAGAAAACCGTATCCTCGAGAAATTCTTTCCCCGGGCGATCAATGCGTCATCTCACCGCTGGACGGACGAGACACGACGCGAAGTCGATGCCAATGCGGATGCCTGGTACGAATATCGG
>CP070833.1:264206-269527 GCA_020341735.1 Gammaproteobacteria bacterium
AGCAGGCGGCTGACGAACACACGGTCGCCGAAGAGGTCCGCAAGGTGCTGGGCGGCTAGCGAGCGGTGAGAACCCGGTCAGGACCGGGGCTGTGACAAACCTGATTCCGACCAGGGCTATTCGCCAACCCGCCACGCAATGCCGGCAGAGATGAAATAGTCGGGCGCCGCGTCATTGAGTCCTCGGCCAGCGCTAAGGTCGAACTGTAAATTGTCGCTCGCCAGGTAGGTCAGCCCGCCGTCCATGCTGTGTTGATCAGGCGCATCGTCTTCGATGACGCCGTAGTACTCGACGAACCCGCCGATGCGCCGGTTGAACACTCTGCCGAGGGCCAGTTGGGGACGGAAGACCGTGTGGCGACTGGAGTCATCTTTTCCCTGGCTCTCGCTGGCCCAATCGAAATTTCCGTTCAGGTTCCATCGTTGGCCGATATCCCATGCGTAAAGGAATTCGACCTGCGGGTCGTATCCATCGGACGTGGCGAAATCGCTGCCGATCGGCAGGCTCACTCCGAGGTTGAGCGCGACGGCGGGTCGCCAGTCTTGCTGTCCTGCAACGAGGAGGCGAGCAGCGACTTGCATGTCGCTAAGGCCATTCTTGTCGCCGGCATCATCACGCCACTCCTGCACAAAACCGTCGCCAGCCAACTGCAATTCGATACGATCGGTCAGGCCGTAGCGCAGCTCAAGATCGGGCAATGTCAGGGTATCGGTGTTGGGCGCGCCGTCTGTCTGGCGCTCGAAGTTGATTCCGCCCTCGACCTGGAGGACGTCGGTTCCGACGACGGTTGGCGGATTAGCCTGCCCCGGCCGGTCGGCCGCCAGGGGTTCTGCCGTTGCCGTCGCAGGCGCGCTCCACGCGGCGCAGAGTGTAATCAGAGACGCGACGAAACTCATCCTGTCTCCGTGAGTTCTGGTCACCTGGTGCAGATCAGCCTGTTCGCGACCGAGTATCATGCTATGAGGGGATGCTCTGGAATGGAGACTTGATGGACAAGGTATTCGCGGCCACCTTCTGGGGTTTTGTTTCCGGCGGCGCGTTGGTGATTGGCGCACTCATCGGCTACTACGTGAATGTCTCCGCGCGATTCGTAGCGGGGGTGATGGCCTTCGGCAGTGGCGTGCTTATTTCTGCCTTGTCATTCGAACTCATGGAAGAGGCCTTCCGCGAGTCAGGCATGACGGCAGCGGCCGTCGGCTTTCTGTCAGGTGCTTTCATCTATGCGCTGGCCAATCGACTTCTCGCTGAGCGCGGGGCCAAACACCGCAAGCGATCCGGTGGCCAGCAGCCCGGCGAAGACGAGCAGTCCGGTAGCGGTACCGCTATTGCGCTGGGCGCACTGCTCGACGGCATTCCGGAGTCCATCGCCATTGGCCTGAGCATTCTACATGGAGGTGCGGTCAGCGTAGCCGTAGTAGCCGCCATCTTCCTCTCCAACTTGCCTGAAGGCATGGCGAGCTCTGCCGGAATGAAGAAAGCAGGTCGTAGCGTTGGCTACGTCTTCACGGTCTGGATTGTCATCGCTGTCGCCTGCGGGCTGTCATCCCTGGCGGGCTATACGCTTTTCGATAACCTGTCGCCCTTCGTGATCGCCGCTACAACGGCCGTTGCGGCGGGCGCGATGCTGACCATGATCGTCGATACGATGATCCCGGAAGCATTCTCTGAAACGCACAACTGGGCAGGCTTGATCGCGGTCGCCGGGTTCCTCACGTCATTCATGCTCTCCGAGCTGGCTGGATGAGCGGAGTCGCCCGTCGCCGGTCAATGTGCGTCGGTCGTTTTAGCCTTGTCCCGGCTTGGACACCCTCACCGTCTCCCGGGACTGGCTGACCGAGACCGCCTGGCGCCAACGCCGGGATCCTCCTCCGGCGCGTCACGCGTCTTGAATTTGCGTCCGCTCGCGCGCTAGTGTTGGCCGGCGCAAAGATCAATTCATTGGCCTGCCGCGTCCACAGCCTGCGTGGACAAGAGGTAATTTCGCATGCAAGAAACCAGACTGGCGGTATGTGTGAGTTTGCTGTTGTCGCTTCTTCTAGCGGGCTGCGCATCAGCACCGCCGGAACGAACCCTCTCACGAGCCCCTGCTTCATATGCCACGCTGCCCAACGGCAACGACCCGCTCCACCCGGAACAATTGTCGCCACTGTATGCATCGATGGTGGCGAATCCCGGCGATAACGTCATCCGCACCATGGAGCGCAAGCGCGGTCATGCTCTCAATCTTCTGTCGATCTCGGGCGGTGGCCAAAATGGCGCTTTCGGTGCCGGCTTCCTCAACGGCTGGCGCGAGAGCGGCGGCCGACCGGAGTTCGATATCGTCGGTGGTGTGAGTACCGGTGCATTGTTGTCCACGCATGCACTGCTTGGCACCGAGGCTGACGACGCGCTGCTCGAGGAGATGTACACACAGATCACGAAGGACGATATCTATCGGAGTCGGCGCATCGCCAGCATCCTGTCAGGCACCGACTCCCTGCGAGACACCGCGCCACTGCAGGCGCTGATCGCAAAGTACATCACCAGGGAGACCCTGGCCCGCGTCGCCGCCGCCTATGACGAGGGACGGCTCCTGTATGTCGGAACGACCAATGTCGACTACGGCCAGACCTGGGTCTGGAACATGTCGCTGATCGCGAAAGCTGGAAAAATCGAGCTTTATCGCAAGGTGTTGCTCGCGTCCGCGTCGTTCCCGGTCGTCTTTCCACCGGTCGAAATCGACGGCCATCTTTTCGTCGATGGCGCCGCCCGTTCGAACATCGTGGTCGCCGGAATGGGCGGTCAGGAGAAACCCAATCCGCCGCTGCATGGGGCGGGCAATCTTTATCTGATCAACAATGGCAGGGCCAATCAGCCTCCCGATGCCTTGCGCAGGGCACTGGGTCCCGTGGCAGCCGCCACCATCAGCGTCATGATGGATCAATCCATGCAAACAGCTTTGACGCGGTCCTACTTCGGGGCTCGGCTCCTGGGGTACACCTTCAATGTGGTGGCGATTCCCGACGACCTCGACATCGGCCATGACCCCCTTGCGTTTGACCCGGTTCAGATGCGTACAGCCTTTGATGCGGGACGCGCGATGGCGAAGCAGGAACAACCCTGGTCGAGCGCTCCGGGTAACCTCGGTGATATCCCGTCCTGGGCACTAAAAGCCATCGAGGAGAGTGACTGATACTGCGGAAAAGGTACCCGGCTTGTTTGTCGGCTCACCGAGGAGAAGCACCGCCTCTGGTCGGAACTATTGAGCGTGCCACCATTTTGTTCGGACAAGTGCATCGGTCGCCTGGCCGAGGCCGGAAGCGATCACCGACATAGGGGGAGCACACCGGGAGTGCCGGCATGTCGGAATTTCGCGTCTCCTTTTGCATGAGGCCGCTTACGAATTCCGCGTTCGACCCCGTTTTGGGGTCGCCATCAGATCGGACATCCCGAGAGGAACAAAAAGAATAACGATGGCCACCAAGTTCGTTCTCGCCGACAGCCCGCGCGTGCGTTACGCCACCGGGTCGATGATGTATTTCGCTCAGGGCATCCCGGCCGGCCTGTTACACATCGCGCTACCGGCGTGGCTGGCGAGCCAGGGTGTCGGCGCCGGGCAGATCGCTTCCTTCATGGCCGTCATCGTCCTCCCCTGGGCATTCAAACTTCTGTCCGGTCCGCTGATGGACCACTACGAGTTCCTGCCCATGGGTCGGCGCCGGCCGTGGGTGCTGGGCGCACAACTCGGGCTGACGTTGTCTTTCTTCGCCCTGATGTTGGTCGAGCGACCGGCCGAGCAGATCGGCCTGTTGATGCTGATAGGGGTCTTTATCAATATCTTCGCTGCCACCCAGGACGTGGCGGTCGACGGCATGTCCATCGATCTGACGCCGGTGGAAGAGCAGGGTCGGCTGAACGCGTCCATGGCCTTCGGCAAGGCGGTCGGATGGGGCGTTTCATCCGCCGTATCCGGCGTCCTGCTGGTTACCTTCGGTCTTGGCGTGACGGCGATAGTCGCAGCGATGGTGACCGCTTTCGTGCTGCTGCTCTTTATACAGGTTCTAGAGCGCGAGGGCGAGCGCAGGTTGCCCTGGAGCGATGGCAAGCCGGCGCTGGAGCCGCGAGCGGGCAAGTCACTGGCGGGCGTCTTCAAAGGGCTCAACAAGGTGTTGTGGACACGCGTCAGCCTGATCCTGATGCTGGTGATGGTATTCGACGGACTGGTAAGCGGCTACGGTCACGCGCTCATGCCGATCGCCGCGATCAAGCTGTTCGGTTTCACGACACCGCAGTGGTCAAACCTGGTGGCCGTCATGGGGCTGGCCGGCGCGGCCGTGGCGCTTGGACTGGGTCCGCTGATCGATCGCTTCGGGGCGAAACGCATGCTGTTCCTGACGATCCTGCTGGTCGCCCTGCATGCTTTCCTGCTGGCCAAGACACAGACCCTCTGGCAGGACACGCTGTATGTAAAGGTCATGCTGTCGGTCTGGATCCTGCTGGGGCCGGTGACCATGGTCTGCATGATCGCGCTCGCCATGACCATCTGTTCCAGCGTCAACTCGGCCACCCAGTTTGCGATCTATATGTCGCTCGCCAACCTGGGTTCTTCTGCGGGCGCCAAGATCTACGGGATGGTGGCCGAGCAGACCTCCTACACCGAGGCGTACATCACGCTCGGCCTACTGACGCTCGCGCTGCTCGGGGCACTGTCATTCCATCGCCACCGCCATGCCGGGGGCAGCAACAGGGCGCAGCAGACCGCCCCGACCTATACGGTGGGGATGTCTACCAGCGGGGCCGGCATGTACATGTCGGGAGCGATGCGCTGCCCGAAATGTCGCTCCGACATGGATGAGGTCGAGGTCGGGGACGCGGTGATCGATCGCTGCTCGACCTGTCATGGATTGTGGTTCGACGTTGGCGAACTCGAGCGGCTGCGGAGAAAGGAAGTGGCGGCCGCGATCGACATCGGCGATCCAGCGAAGGGCAAGGTACAGAACACCAACGACCGCTACGGATGTCCGCGCTGTGGCGGCCAGATGGTCCGTATGGTCGATCCACGGCAGAAGCACATCTGGTACGAGGAGTGCGGCGCCTGCCACGGATCGTATTTCGATGCCGGTGAATTCACCGACCTCACCACCCGCTCGCTATCGGATATCTTCAAGCGATTCACCACGCCGGAGCGGGAATAGGGCTCGAAGCGCGATTTCCCGCGCTCCGGGAATCGCGGTCCGGCCCCCGTTTTTTTTTGCCTATTCGACCGGCTCGAACCTCGCCTGGAAGAACCTCAACTGAGCCGGCTCGTAGACGAAGCGCAGTCCCCTGATCTCTTCCCGGCG
>CP070833.1:269627-289186 GCA_020341735.1 Gammaproteobacteria bacterium
ATGAAACTGCTCGTGGCGACGGACTTTTCTCCCCAGACGAAGAAGGTGCTGAGAGTCGCGCGCCGGCTGGCTTCGGCGCTGTCTGCGGAGCTGTGCGTGCTGCACGTGGCAGCACCCGAACCGGCATTCAAGACTTACGGCGTCGGCGAGCGTCAGGACCGGGAAGTGACCGCAGCCGAGTATCGTGAGGAGCGCCGGCTGGTGCGGGAGGCGGCCCAGTCCATGCGGGACGCCGGCATCGACGCCACCGGGATCATGGTCCAGGGCCCGCCGGCAAAGGTGATCCTGGAGGAGGCGGACAAACTCGATGCGGATCTCGTCGTGCTGGGATCGCACGGCTTTGGCGCAGTGTTCAAAATGCTGCTCGGCAGCGTCAGTTCGGCCGTGCTAAAGAAGTCCGGCCGGCCGGTCCTGATAGTACCGGCGGAACGCGATGACGACTGACGCTCAGGCCAACTTCTCGAAGTCTTCCTTCGGCATGATGCCGCAGTCCGGGCAGAAGAAGTCTTTGGCAACCTGCGCCCAGGGCGTGCCGGGCGGATACCCCTCGTCTTCGTCGCCCGCGTCTTCATCGTAGATGTAGCTGCATTCAGGACACTGGTAGCGATCCATGAGCCGACACCTCATTTACAGCCTTCGCCGTGTATATGGATTCTATGCCACATGCCCCCTGCAAGCCCGGCATGGCTTCACAAATTGAGGAATTGACGGTTATGAGTACTCGCCGCCACGATCTGACCCGCCCGGCCGATCTCCATCATGAATCGTTCTCCGGCCCATTGCGGAGACGCCGGCCCGAGTATGTAGATCTTCTGCCACCGTGCAACGACGCCTGCCCGGCCGGCGAGAACATCCAGGCCTGGCTGGGCGCAGCTCAGGCGGGACAATTCCGCGAGGCCTTCAACATTCTCACCCAGGACAACCCGATGCCGGCAGTCCATGGCCGGGTTTGTTATCACCCCTGCGAAAGCCAGTGTAATCGGACCAAACTCGACGTCCCGGTCAGCATCCATGCGGTCGAGCGTTTCCTGGGCGACATCGCGCTGGAAAAAGGCTGGCCCCTGTCGGTGCCGGAAGAAGTGACTGGCGGACGGGTGCTCGTGATCGGCGCGGGACCCAGCGGCCTGTCGGTGGCCTATCACCTGCGCAGACTGGGCCACGATGTGGAGATCCGCGAGGCCGGGCCGCTGGCCGGTGGCATGATGCACTTTGGTATCCCTGCGTACCGCTTGCCGCGCCAGATTCTCGACGCCGAGGTCAAGCGGATAGAGGACACGGGCGTGCGCATCGTGCTCAACCAGAAGGTCGAGGACGTACTCGCCGAAAAAGAGGAGCGCGGCTTCGACGCTGTCTTCGTCGCCATCGGCGCCCACCTGTCGAAGCGGGTGGACATCCCGGCTCGCGACGCCGGCAAGATCCTCGACGCGGTGGGATTCCTCAAGAGCGTAGAGTCGGGTGAGGCCCCGAAACTCGGCCGGCGCGTTGCCATCTACGGAGGCGGCAACACCGCGATGGACGCGGCCAGGGTGGCCAAGCGCCTCGGCGCCAGCGAGGCGATGATCATCTACAGACGCGATCGGGAACATATGCCCGCCCACTCTTTCGAGGCAGACGAGGCCGTCGAGGAAGGCGTCAAAATCAACTGGCTCAGAACCATCCGCGACATCGACCAGAGCAAGTTCACGGTTGAGGTCATGGAAGTGGACGAAAACGGCAGGCCGCAGCCTACGGGCCGCTACGAGACCCTGGAGGCAGACTCGCTGATCCTCGCTCTGGGTCAGAACACCGACAGTGCGTTCCTGCGGCGCGTGCCCGGCATCGAATTTGAATCCGATGGCACGGTGATCGTCGGTCCCAACATGATGACGGGCCACCCGGGGCTCTTTGCCGGCGGCGACATGGTCCCGTCGGACCGGACGGTGACCACCGGCGTGGGTCACGGCAAGCAGGCGGCGCGGCACATCAACTCGTGGCTGCGCAACGAGATTTATGAAGCGCCGCCACGGAACGATCTGGTCAGCGCCGACATGCTGCGACCCTGGTTTGCTACGGAGGCGCATCGAAAGGACCAGCGCACCATCCAGCAAGATCGACGTCGCCGCGGATTCGAGGAGGTAAAACTGGGCCTCGACGAGAAAGAAGCTGTTTATGAGGCCCGCCGCTGCCTGTCCTGTGGCAACTGTTTCGAGTGTGACGGCTGTTACGGCGCCTGCCCGGAGGGCGCGGTCATCAAACTGGGCCCGGGCCGCCGTTACCGTTTCGACTACGACCTATGCACCGGCTGCGCCGTATGCTTCGAGCAGTGCCCCTGCCATGCCATCAGGATGACGCCCGAACCGGCGCTGGAACCGGCGACCGATGCGGCAGGAGTCGGATCATGAGCGAATCACGCACCGTCACCATAGAAGGCAACGAGGCCGCGGCATACATTGCCTACCGGTGCAGTGAGATCTGCGCCATCTATCCGATCACGCCCTCCTCGCCCATGGGAGAGATGGCGGACCAGTGGGCCAACCAGGGTATGCCCAACGTCTGGGGACATGTCCCGGTGATCACCCAGATGCAGAGCGAGGGCGGCGTCGCCGGCGCCTTCCACGGTGCGGTGCAGAGCGGTGGCCTGACCACGACGTTTACGGCGTCCCAGGGCCTGCTACTGATGATCCCGAACATGTACAAAATCGCCGGTGAGCTGACCGCGGCGGTCTTCCACGTTGCGGCTCGTTCTCTCGCTGCCCAGGGGCTGTCGATCTTCGGTGATCATCAGGACGTCATGGCGGTGCGCGGCACCGGCTTCGCGATGCTGTGTTCCTCCAGCCCCCAGGAGGCCCACGACCTGGCAATGGTCGCCCATGCCGCCACGCTCGAGAGCCGGGTGCCCTTCGTGCATTTCTTCGACGGATTCCGTACCTCACACGAGATCAACCGTGTCGAGCTGATCCCGGACGAGACTATCCGCCAACTGATGCCGGACGACCTGGTCATCGGTCATCGACGCAGAGGTCTGAGCCCGGAACGGCCGATCATCCGCGGCACCAGCCAGAATCCGGATGTCTATTTCCAGGCCCGCGAGACAGTCAATCCCTACCACCAGTCGGTGCCGTCCGTGGTCCAGGGGATCATGGACAGACTGGGAGAATCGACCGGTCGTCCATATCGCCTGTTCGAGTACTACGGTGATCCAGGGGCGGAGAGAGTCATCGTGCTCATGGGCTCCGGTACGGAGACCGCGCGTGAGACGATCGATCGCCTCACTGATGAGGGCGAGAAGGTCGGAGTCCTGCAGGTACGCCTGTTCAGACCGTTCTCCGCCGAGCACTTCATCGGCGCGCTGCCGAAGACCGCGAAGGTCATCGCGGTGCTGGACCGGACCAAGGAACCCGGATCCGCCGGTGAGCCCCTGTATCAGGACGTCGTCACCTGCCTGGCCGAAGCGAGAACCGATGGCAGGATCGATAGTCAGGACGACCCGCCCAGGGTAGTCGGCGGTCGCTATGGCTTGTCCTCGAAAGAGTTCACGCCCGCGATGGTTCGGGCGGTGTTCGCGGAACTCGGCGAAACGGCGCCACGGAATCACTTCACCGTGGGTATCAACGACGACGTCAGCCATACCAGCCTCGAATTCGACCCCGGCTACGTCATCGAATCAGACGAGACCTACCGGGCTATCTTCTTCGGTCTGGGCGCCGACGGTACAGTCGGCGCGAACAAAAACTCGATCAAAATCATCGGAGAAGAGCCCGACGTCCACGCCCAGGGATACTTCGTCTACGACTCCAAGAAATCCGGTTCCCAGACGGTTTCCCATCTGCGCTTCGGACCCCGGCCGATTCGCTCCACCTACCTGATCCAGGCGGCGAACTTCATCGGTTGTCATCAGTTCAGCTTCGTCCAGACCACCGACGTGCTGCGTCACGCGGCTCCTGGCGCTGTATTCCTGCTGAACAGTCCCCACGGGGCCGAGCAAGTCTGGGACAGGCTGCCGGGCACCGTACAACAGCGCATCATCGATCTGGGCATCCGTTTCCATGTCATCGACGCCTATGGGGTCGCCCAGGCTGCGGGACTGGGGCGACGCATCAACACGGTAATGCAGGTAGCCTTCTTCGCCCTCTCCGGCGTGTTGCCAAGAGACAAGGCGATCAGCAGGATCAAGTCCGCGATCGAAAAATCCTACCGGCGAAAAGGCGACGCCATCGTCGAGCAGAATTTCGCTGCGGTCGATACGGCGCTTGCCGGGCTGCAGGCGGTCGAGGTACCCGGGCAAACAAGCCGCGACGACGCCCTGTCTGCGGCGGTCCCGGAGGCGGCACCGGAATTCGTCCAGGAAGTCACTGCGGTGATGATCGCCGGTCGCGGCGACGAACTGCCGGTCAGCGCCCTGCCCGCAGACGGCACCTGGCCTAGCGGCACGTCCAATTGGGAGCGCCGAGACCTGTCGCCGGAGATCCCGGTCTGGCGCCCGGACCTCTGTATCCAGTGTGGAAACTGCGCCCTGGTCTGCCCTCACAGCGTCATCCGTGCGCGCTTCTATCATGAGTCCCGCCTCGACGACGCGCCTCAGGGCTTCCGCTCCGCGCCTCTGCACGGTCGCGGCTTCCCCGAGATCCGTTACACCCTCCAGGTGGCGGTCGGGCACTGCACAGGCTGCACCTTGTGCGTGGATGCCTGCCCGGCGCGCAGCCCGGACGAACCCAGCGTTCGCGCCATCAACATGGAAGACAAGGCACCGCTGCTGGAACTGGAACGCAGAAACCTGGAATTCTTCCGGACGCTGCCGGAGGCCGATCGGGGACGGGTCGACTTCAGCACAGTGCGGGGCGTTCAGCACCTGACGCCGTTATTCGAATTCCCCGGCGCCTGCTCGGGGTGCGGCGAGACGCCCTATCTCAAGCTGGTCTCCCAGCTGTTCGGAGACCGGGCAGCGATCGCCAACGCCACCGGCTGTTCGTCTATTTATGGCGGCAACCTGCCGACGACGCCCTGGGCGAAAAACGACGACGGCCGGGGGCCGGCCTGGTCGAACTCCCTGTTCGAAGACAATTCCGAGTTCGGCTTCGGCTTCCGGCTGACCGCCGACACTCAGCGTACCCAGGCGGAAACCCTGCTGCGTCGGCTGACCAAACAGATCGGACCGGAACTGGTGACGGCGATCCTCGACGCTCCTCAGGACGAAGAGTCCGAGATCCTGCTGCAGCGGGACCGGGTGGCGGAATTGCGGACCAAGCTGGAGACGATCGAGGGCTCGGACGCGCGACACCTGGAATCGGTCGCCGAGCAGCTCGTGCGGCGTAGCGTCTGGATCGTGGGTGGCGACGGCTGGGCCTATGACATCGGCTACGGCGGCCTTGACCACGTCCTGTCGCTGGGACGGAACATCAACATCCTGGTGCTCGACACGGAGGTCTACTCGAACACCGGCGGTCAGGTATCGAAAGCGACGCCACTGGCGGCGGTGGCCAAGTTTGCCGCGGGCGGCAAGCCGACGCCGAAGAAGGACCTGGCCCTGCAGGCCATCGCCTATGGCAACGTGTACGTGGCCCGGGTGGCGATGGGCGCGAATCCCCAGCAGACCCTGCTGGCATTCCGTGAAGCCGAACGCTACCCGGGGCCATCGCTGATCCTGGCGTACAGCCACTGCATCGCCCACGGCATCGACATGCGCTTCGGCATGCGCCAGCAGAAACTCGCAGTGACCAGCGGGCACTGGCCGCTGATGCGATACAACCCGGTGCTGCGCGATGAGGGCCGCAATCCCTTCATGCTCGATTCACAACGTCCCAGGGCTTCGCTCAGAGACTACGCCGACCGTGAGATCCGGTACCGGGTCCTGGCAAGCACCAATCCGCAGAACGCGGAACGACTCATGTCGCTGGCACAGGAAGACATCATCGTACGCTGGGGCGTATACGAGGAAATGGCAACTCGTGGCGACGCAGCGTTCCATTTTGCGGGTGCCGCCAAGGAAGCCAGGCGCGACGCGTGATGCAAGGAGACAAGATATGGATATGAGGACCGAATACCTGGGGCTGCAGCTCGCTCATCCAATCATCGCCTCTGCGTCACCGATCACCGGCTCCGTGGATGACATACGCCGGCTGGAGGACGCTGGCGCCGCCGCCATCGTCATGCCATCACTGTTCGAGGAACAGCTGCGGCAGGAAGCGATGGCGATGGACCGGCTGATGGCGGCCGGCGAGGAGAGCTTCGCGGAAGCCACCTCATACTTTCCCCCGGTCGCGGATCGTCATGGCGGGCTCGATCGCTACCTGGAGACTCTGCGCCAGGCGAGCGAGTCGGCGGATGTCCCGATTATCGGCAGCCTGAACGGCATCAGCGCCGAGGGATGGGTGGGCTACGCCACCGGCGTCGAGTCGGCGGGCGCCAGCGCCATCGAACTCAATATCTACTACATCCCGGCCGACCTTGCCGAGTCCGGCGCGGACGTAGAGCAGCGCTACGTGGACGTGGTGCGCGCGGTAAAGAGCGCCGTCTCGGTGCCGCTGGCGGTGAAAGTCGGTCCGTATTTCAGCGCTTTCGGTCACATGGCCCGGGAACTGGTCCTGGCGGGCGCCGACGGTCTGGTCCTGTTCAACCGCTTCTACCAGCCAGATTACGATATCGACAAGCTGGAGATCGCCCGTACGCTGGAACTCAGCGCCAACAGCGAGATCCGACCCGGGCTGTTGTGGATCGCGCTGCTCTACGGAAGGATAGGTGCATCCCTGGCAGCGACCAGCGGCGTCGAAGACTATCGGGAAGCGGTGAAATATCTCATGGCCGGGGCCGACGTGGTCATGACGACATCCAGCCTGCTGCGTCATGGTCCGGGCTATATCGGCCAATTACGTGACGATCTGTCGCGCTGGTTGCTGGAGCGTGACTATGGCCGGGTGGATGATGTGCGCGGCTGCATGAGCCTGGACCGCGTTCCTGACGCGTCCGCCTATGAACGCGCCAACTACATCAGGATCCTCGAGGAATTCGAACTCGCCGACACCGCCTAGCCGCGACCGTCACGCCTCGCCTGCTGCTTCTTGAGACCGCGGGCGCGAAGCCGTCGGGTCATGATCCTGCTCAAGACCGGGAACGCTCCGGCAAGACGGGCCTGGAATGCGCGCGCGGCCGGTAGCGAAACCTCTACCGGCCGGTCCTTGAGTATCCGGTCGAACACGGCAGCGGAGATGTCCTCTACGGTAAGCGGTGCGCGGCCTGAGAAAGTCAGCGCCGCCTCCTCGAAGTCCTCCTGCAGCTTGAGCATCGGAGTCTCGATAGCGTCGGGGCACACCACGGTCACGGCCACTCCACTGCCCTTCAACTCCTCGGCAAGCACCAGGGAGTACGCACGGACAGCATGCTTGGACGCGCTGTACAGTCCGATGCCGGGCACGGCGGCTACTCCCGCGAGCGAGGCCAGGTTGACGATGTGACCGCGCCCCTGGGCAATCATGTGACGAGCGGCAACCCGGCTACCGTGGACAACGCCCTTGAAATTAACGTCCACGTGCAGATCCAGGTCCTTTCCGGAGGCTTCGGTTAGACGACCCGGATGGAGCACACCGGCCACGTTGAAGAGGCAGTCCAGTCGTGCCCAGGCACCGATCAATTCCGAATACAGAGCATCCCAGGCGCCTGGGTCACGGACGTCGAGCCGCCGCATCAGCAGCCGGGAAGCATCCCATCCTCGGGCGCGTGCCGCGTGTCTCATGCCGTCGAGATCGATATCGGTGGCGAGCACCTGCGCCCCACGCGCAAGAAACGCATCAGTCAGGTGGAGTCCGACGCCGCTGGCGCAGCCGGTCAGCCAGATAACTTGCTTGTCCACTGTTACTCTCCCGGGGTCATCCAGTAATGATAGGCGGGTAGCAGGTCGGACGGTATGGTCGACACAGATAATTGACGTGAGTCATTGCCTCGCAGCGGGAACTGAGTTTAAATACAGACATAAATGAGAATGATTCTCATAACATTCCAAGAAAACCGACACCAATGACGACACTTGATTCTCTTGACGAAGGCTCAGAAGCCAGGCTAATGGCCGTGGAAGGCCTGCCCGCTCTGCGGCGCAGGCTGATGGAGATGGGCCTGTTGCCGGGCACACCGCTGCGCCTGATCCGCCGCATGTCGCTGGGCGGGGTCGTCGAACTCGAGGTCCGGCGCTCAAGGGTCTCGATCGGTCACGGCGAGGCCGCTCGGCTGATCGTCGCCCCCCTCTGATCCCGGTGTCCCGGATGATCTCATCGGAGATGCCGACGATCGTCATTGCCGGCAATCCGAACACCGGCAAGTCCACGGTCTTCAATCAACTGACGGGCGGACGCGCCCGCATCGGCAACTATCCGGGCATCACCGTCGAGCGCAGCATCGGCACGACGCAACTTCCCGGCGGACGGCTGGTGCGGGTACTGGACTCTCCGGGTACCTACAGCCTTGCAGCCCGCAGCGCCGATGAACAGCTTGCGCTTGAGGCCGTTGCCGGACTTCCGCCTCTGCCGGCTCCACAAATCGCTGTGGTTACCGTCGACGCCACCCAACTGAGCCGGAACCTTTACCTGGTACTGCAGATCATCGAGCTTGGCGTGCCGGTGATCGTGGCTCTCAACATGATCGACTCGCTCGAAGCCGCCGGTCAGGAGGTCAAGCCGGAAGCTCTGGAAAAGGCGCTTGGCGTGCCCGTCGTCCCGATGGTCGCGCGGGACGGCCGCGGCCTGTCCAGACTGGTCTCGGCAATCGTCGAGGTGCTGGAAGATCCGTCGCGGGCAAAACCCGGATGGCGGTGGCGCCCCGAGTCCGCTGAACTGATCGAGTTGACCGAGCGGGTGGGAGATGCGCTGCCAGAGTCCTGGCACGGCAACGACCCGGACCGACGGTCCGCGCTGGCACTCTGGGCGCTTCTGTCCATCGACCCGGGCCATGACCTGCACGGCATCCCCGACGAACTGGAACGCGCGGTGATCGACGGACGGGCCGAGGCGGCTGCCCAGGGTCGTGACCTGGATCACGAGATTATCCACGGCCGCTATGCCTGGATCGACAGCAAGATGGCCCGCGTGGTGCACCAAAAGAAGCACCCGAAAGAACTGACAGACCGGGTGGACCGCGTCCTGCTCCACCCGGCCATGGGTTTCTTGCTTTTCCTGGCGCTGATGACGCTGGTTTTCCAGGCCCTGTTCACCGGGGCCGATCCGATCATCGGTCTGATCGAAGGCGCTGTTTCCTGGACCGGGAATGTGGTCGGCGTAGCTCTGGGACCCGGTCTGTTAACAGACTTCCTGGTCAACGGCGTCATCGAGGGGGTCGGCGCTTTCGTCGTGTTCCTGCCTCAGATACTGATGTTGTTCTTCTTCATCGGCCTGATGGAGGACACCGGCTACATGGCGAGAGTGGCCGTTCTCATGGACCGACTCATGAAAAGTATCGGCCTGCACGGCCGGGCATTCGTGCCCATGCTGTCGGGATACGCGTGTGCGGTGCCCGCGATCATGGCGACCCGCACCATGGAGCGTCGGCGCGACCGGATGCTGACCATGATGGCCCTGCCACTGATGACCTGCTCTGCGAGGCTGCCGGTTTATGGCCTGCTGATCGCCGCCATCGTGCCGCCCTGGCAGGAAGCCGGCCTCACCCAGGGACTCCTGATGGCGTCGATGTATCTGTTCGGGACGCTGATGGCTCTGATCGTCGCCTGGGTCATGAGCAAGACCGTTTTTCGTGGCTCCTATATCCCGCTGGTGATCGAGATGCCACCCTACCGCCTGCCTCACTGGCCGTCCGTCGTGCGGATGATGCTCAGACGCGGTGGAGACTTCATGAAGACCGCGGGCACAATCATCCTGATCTGCTCCATGGGCATGTGGGTATTACTCAGCTTCCCCAAGAATCCGGAGCTGGAAGCGCGTCTTGTCGAACAGCGTGCAGAGCTCGAGCAAGCGGCGGCTGTGGCGCCGTCAGATGACGAAAAAGCCCAGCTGGAGGAACGCCTGGCGGCCCTCGAGGCCAAGGGCGCCAGCGACTTCACGCGCCAGAGCTACGCCGGGCGGCTCGGCAGGACCATAGAGCCCCTGATCGAGCCCCTCGGATTCGACTGGAAGATAGGCGTCGGTATCGTCAGCGCATTTGCAGCCAGAGAGGTCTTCGTCAGCACTATGGGCGTCGTGTTCGGCGTCGGAGAGGACGTCGACGAAGAGACGATGGATCTTCGCGAAAAGCTTTGGTCAGATACCTGGCCGGACGGCCGCCGCGTGTTTACACCTCTCGTCTGCCTGTCGCTGATGATCTTTTTCGCGCTTGCCTGCCAGTGCATGAGCACGCTGGCGGTCGTTCGGAGGGAGAGTGGCAACTGGGGATGGCCGGCTCTGATGTTCGTCTACATGACCGCCCTGGCCTGGGTGTTCAGCTTCGTCGTCTACCAGGGCGGATTGCTGCTCGGGTTCAGCTGATACCCCGCCTCAAAGACCCTCAGCCCGGTCCGTGAGCCCGTATTTCTCGATCAGGGAATCCCGGCAGCCGGGATCCATATTGATTTGATGCGCCTGTCCCTGGCAGTGCACGATGACTCGCCGGTCCATGACGCGGAACCAGAGCGGCGGAAAGAAAGCCAGCAGGAACATGCCGAAGTACCCGGTCGGTAGCTGCGGCGCCTCCTCGAAGTGCCGCAGGCACTGATACCGGCGCGTCGGATGGGCATGGTGGTCGGAATGTCTCTGCAGCTGATAAAGAAGGATATTGGACAGCACATGATTGCTGTTCCAGGAGTGCCGGGGCTCGGGACGCTCGTAACGGCCACTCTCGGTCTTGAGACGCAGCAGCCCGTAGTGCTCGACGTAGTTCGCGGACGTCAGCAATGAGTATCCGACGAATGCCTGGAGCAGGATGAACGGGATAACGCCAAGACCCAGCCATGCGATCAGGCAGACCCATATGATCAGGGTGATCATACCGGTCTGGAGTATCTCGTTCTGCATCGACCAGCGGCTCAGGCCCTTCCTGCCGAGCCGGTCGCACTCCAGCCCCCATCCGCGGCGCAACGCGCCGGGGATCTCACGACGCATGAATCGATAATAGCTCTCGCCCAACCGCGAGGAGGCGGGGTCCTCGGGGGTGGCCACATCCCGGTGGTGGCCGCGGTTGTGCTCGATGTTGAAATGACCATAGCCGCTGGGCGCCACGGCAAATCGAGCCAGAAGCCGCTCCGTCTTCGTCTTCTTGTGCCCAAGCTCATGTCCGGCATTGATGCCTGCCCCAGCGGTCCAGCCCATCGCCAGGGCCAGTGCGCCATACCCGTACCAGCTCAGATCAGCGTTGACCGCATACCAGGCGCAGCACACCAGGCTCAGATAGATCATTGGCAGAGACAGGTACACGATCCAGCGGTAGTAGTGATCCGACTCCAGCGATGGTACGTCCGTTTCCGCGGGATTGTTGCGGTCCTCTCCGATCAACAGGTCCAGCAACGGTACGAGGCCATAGATGATGACAGTCGGCGCCAACAGCCAGAGATCCGAGCCCCAGGCTTCCCTCAGGCCGATACCGACGAAGGGCAGCAGCACCAGCAGCGTGGAAAGGATCCAGCCGGTACGGCGGCCGTCGATGTACATGGATGTTGTCTTGTCGAATGTGGTGGTAGTCATCTCATTTCCGCCCGGTGGACTCTGTGTCTAACCGCATTCTTTCTAAGCCTAATGGAGAGCAGCAAGCTTGACCCGGTCCCCTTAGGCACAATAATTTGTGATTTTCGGACAGGAGATCCCGGTGACGGTAACGATCGCTCCAGAACTGGCTTGCCGCGAGCATCCCGCGATAGGGGTAGTGCTGCTCTGCCAGTTGCTCCGCGACATGGGGCATGATCCGTCGCCTCTGCTGGCTGCCGAGGGCCTCAGATTGACGGCACCGACAGCGACCGTGGAGGCGATCCGTGAACTCGGTTTCATCCACCGGGTACTGGCGACGGTCCCGGTCCCTGACCTGGGTCTCCTTGCGGGACGGCGCCATCACTTCTCTGTCTTTGGAATGTGGGGGCTGGCGATGATCAGCAGCGCGACGCTGCGGGGCGCCATTCGCGTCGGCCTGCGCTTCATCGATCTTACGCACACCTATCTCGACTGGCAATTCGTCCGCGAAACCGGCGCGCCCCGCCTCACGCTGGACGAGCCCTACCCCCTCGGCCAGGCCCGCCAGTTCATTATCGAGCGGGATCTGGCCGCGGCGGTTACCTTGGTCGAGGATCTGCTCGGTCACCGAGCCGTCCTCGAGGCAGTCAGGATCCCTTACGAAGCGCCCGCGCACGCAGACCGTTACCGTGAGATCTTCGGCTGTGAAATTGCTTTTGGCGCGGACAGGACCGAGCTGATGATCAAGCCGGATTTGCTTGATGCGAGGCCTGTCCAGGCTAACCCGGCGGCCGCCAGCCTTGCCGAAGCCCAGTGTCGGGACCTGGCCGCCCACATGAAAGGGCGCGGCAGCACCGCCAACGCCGTTCGAGGGGAGATCCTGTCGGTCCCCGGAGAGTTTCCAGACCTGACCCGGATCGCCGCACGCCTGAACCTGTCGGAACGAGGGCTGCGCCGTCGGCTGGCCGCCGAGGGTAGTAGCTACCGCAATATCCTCCGCGAAGTCCGCGAAACCCTGGCGCGCGCCTATCTTCTCGACACTCGACTACAAGTAGAGGAGATCGCCGAGCGGTTGGGGTACTCCGACGCCTCGAACTTCAGCCATGCGTTCAGACAGTGGACCGGCACGACGCCGGGTGTCTATCGTCGGGATCAGCTCAACGCACGTATACAGTCTTGACGTTGGTAAACTCGCGGATCCCGTACGGCCCCAATTCCCTGCCATAACCGGACTCCTTGACTCCGCCGAAAGGCAGACGCGGATCCGACCTCACGAAATCGTTGACGAAGCAACACCCGGCATTCAGGTCCCGGCGGGCTATCTTCTCACCCCTGTCCGTATCGCGGGTAAACACAGCCGCCCCGAGACCGAACGGTGTGGCATTCGCCACCTGGATTGCTTCCGCCTCGTCCGCCACCCGGATCAGCGACGCGACTGGGCCGAACATCTCCTCGTCGTATGCCGGCATCCCGGGTTTCAGGTCGGCCAGCAACGTCGCCGGATAGAAGGCGCCGGGAACCTCCGGGACTTCGCCACCGACGAGGCAGATGGCCCCCGCGTCGATGCTCCGACGGACCTGGTCGTGTAGTTCGTCGCGCAGATCCGTTCTGGCCATTGGCCCGAGATCCACGCTTTCATCGGTCGGATCGCCGAACCGCTTGTCTTGCATCGCCGCGGTAACCCGCGCCGCGAATTCTTCGTAGACCGAATCCACGACAACCCACCGTTTTGCGGCGATGCAGCTCTGACCCGTATTGAGCAGGCGACCGGTGATGCAGGCCGGTACGGCCTGATCGAGATCGGCATCCCTCAGGATTATGTAGGGATCGCTGCCGCCGAGCTCGAGGACGGTCTTCTTGAGGGCGCGGCCCGCGGCTGATGCCACGGCCTTACCGGCGGGCGTGCTGCCGGTCAGCGTCACCGCCGCCACCCGCCGATCGGCGATCACGTCCGCGACCTAGTTGCTACTTAACACCAGCGTTCTGAAGATATGCCGGGGAAAGCCGGCATCCCGGAGTAGTTCCTCAATCGCGAGTGCACAGCCATAGACGTTGCTTGCATGCTTGAGCAGACAGGCATTACCGGCCATCAGAGCCGGCGCCGCGAAGCGCAAAACCTGCCAGAAAGGAAAATTCCAGGGCATCACAGCGAGGACCGGCCCAAGCGGTTCATAGGCGACGTAGCTGTTGGCCGCGTCGGTCTCTACCGGCTCCGGCTTCAGGAAGCCCGCCGCCTTGTCAGCGTAAAACTTGCATACCAGCGCACATTTTTCGACTTCGGACCTGGCCTGTACGATGGGCTTGCCCATCTCCGCAGTCATCAGGCCCGCATAGGTATCTCTGCGCTCGCGCAGCAACTGGGCAGCTTGATGCAACAGAGCCGAACGCTCATCGAAGGGCCGTGCTTTCCACGACTGCCACGCCGTATCGGTGTGCTCCAGCACGGCGTCGATTTCCGCCCCGGTCATGGCCTCGTAGCCGCGGATCTTCTCTCCTGTCGCCGGGTTGATGCTTACTATTGCCATTCCATCGTCCTTCGCGTCGTATTTCTCCGTGAGTCAATGCCGGCCGGCCGCACACGGTCCGACGCCGGCCCCCTGTTGGAAGCATATTTTCAACTTGATTTGTCGGAGGTCGAGGTCAATACTTTGCCAGCACTTCGACGGCCGGAACATAAGGATAACGCCGCCCGCGACAGTACGATTCCCGAAGATTCCTTGAGGGGGGAATACACCGATGAAACGATACACCAGGCGCGGGATATCCCGCCGATCTTTCCTGACCGGCATGGGCGCGGTCGCCGCCGGACTCAAATTTGCACCCGGCACGGTACTCGCGGCCGAGGAAAAGAAGCTCAATTTCTACAACTGGGATACGTACATCGGCGAGACAACCCTTGACGACTTCAAAGCCGCGAGCGGTATCGACGTTTCCATGGACCTGTTTGCGGACAACGATGAACTGTTCGCCAAGCTGAAAGGCGGCAACCCGGGTTACGACGTCATCGTGCCGACCAACGATTTTGTCGAGAGGATGATCACGGCCGGCATGCTGTCTCCTCTGGATCATGCGTTGCTCCCGAATGTCAGCAATATCGACCCCACATTCCGCGACGCGGCATTCGATCCAGGCCGGAAATACAGCCTGCCGTACATGTGGGGCACGATCGGGATCGGATATCGCAAATCCAGGATAAAAAGTGTTCCCGATGACTGGAAGACCGTACTGGATTCGGATCAGTACTCCGGCAAAATAGCGTTGATGGGCGACGGCACGACCATGATCCAGATGGCCATGAAGTATCTCGGCTATCCGCTCAATGAGTCCGATCCGGCGCGCATAAAGCAGGCGGAGGCGTTACTCATCCGTCAGAAGCCCAACGTCAAGGTCTTCGCCGACGACAACGGACAGGACCTTCTCCTGTCCGGGGAAGTCGATATCTGCATGGAATGGAACGGTGACATCCTTCAGGTAATGGAAGAGGACGAGGACATCGGCTATGTCGTGCCCAGGCAGGGTGGCCTGTTATGGCAGGATTGCCTTTGCATCCCGACCGGCGCACCGCATCCGGAAAACGCTCACGCGTTCATCAACTTCATCCTCGATGCGGAAGCAGGCGCTGCGATCGCCGATTTCATCCAGTACGCCACTCCGAACGCGGCCGCCCGCAAGCTCCTGTCGGCCGAATACAACAGCAATCCGGCTATCTTCCCGCCCCAGGAGACGATTGAAAAATGCGAGGTCGCGACGTACAACGGCGCCGAATATACGCGGGCCGTGGACGAAGCATGGACGCGAATTATGGCGGCCTGAGCCGCTGACAGAACCTGACGGGCGGCCTCTGGCCGCCCGTTTCCCGGCAGGGACCCGCAACCTTGGAAAGCTGGCGAAAGAATCCGCGACTGTTCTGGCTTTTCGCTGTTCCACCCAGCTTCTGGCTGCTGCTGTTCTTCCTGGTTCCCCTCGCGCTCGTCTGGGTGCTGAGCTTTGGTGAGAAGGTCGGCCTGGTCGACGTGGTCATCACCTGGCAGCCTGATAACTACATGCGGGCGCTGGATCCGCTCTACCTGCAGATATTCGCCAAGTCCTTCTGGTTCGCCGGCCTCACGACTGCCGTATGCCTGGTGATCGGCTTCGCGGTAGCAATCGCGATTACGTTTGCACCGGCTCGGCGCCGGCCGTTGCTGCTGATGCTGGTCATGCTGCCCTTCTGGACCAACCTCCTGATCCGGACCTACGCGTTGATCGCCGTATTCCGCAGCAGGGGATTCGTGAATGCGGGACTGGAGAACCTCTGGCAATGGGCGAACGGCCTGCTGGCCCTGATTGGCCTCGGTGAATTGCAGCTTCTGGGTACAGAATTCGAGCCACTGCAACTCCTCTACAACAATTTCGCCGTGGTGGCGGGCCTCGTCTACGTCCACCTGCCGTTCATGGTGCTGCCGTTGTATGCAGCGCTCGACCGCATGGATCGGTCATATATCGAGGCGAGTCTCGATCTGGGCGCCGGCCAGATTCGCACATTCGGCTCGGTGGTCATCCCGCTGGCGATGCCCGGGATCGTCTCCGGGGTGATCATCACGTTCGTCCCTGCTCTGGGATCTTTCCTCACGCCTGACTTGCTGGGCGGTACGGACAGCCAGATGATCGCCAACGTCATCGAGCGGCAATTCAAGTCGGCTAACGACTGGCCCTTCGGCGCGGCATTGTCGTTCATCCTCATGTACATCACGTTCTTCGCGATCGCGCTGCGGGCGCTGTGGGTCGGTAAACGCCGTCGGGGACTTGCGGCGTGATCGGCGCCCGAAAACACCGGGTGATGGGGCCGCTGGACTATGGCCGCCGGATGTGGGTGAGACTGTCGCTCTGGGCGACGCTCATCTTCCTGTACGCGCCCATCGTGATCCTGGTCGCATTCAGCTTCAACGACAGCAGAAGAAACATTGTCTGGCGGGGTTTTACTTTCAAGTATTACGAGAAAGCGTGGAACAACGACGCACTGATCGAGGCATTTACGAACAGCCTGACGATCGCGCTGATCAGCACGGTCGTCAGCGTGATCCTCGGCATGATGACGGCCGTACTGCTTTGGCGGTTCCGATTCCCCGGCAAGGCGCCATTCGAGGGTACGGTCTCGCTGCCCATCATCGTCCCCGAGATCTGCATGGGTGTGGCTATGATGACGTTTTTCGCGGATATCGGCTGGCCACGCGACCTTCCCTGGCCACTGAATCTGGGCGCCATCACCATCGCCCATATTTCCTTCAGCTTCCCGTTCGTCGCGATGGTGGTGCGAGCACGACTGACCCACTTCAACCCGGAACTGGAAGAGGCCGCCAGGGATCTGGGCGCATCCCAGTGGCAGAGCTTCCGAGATGTGCTGGTGCCCTATATGCGACCGGGCCTCCTGGCGGGCGGTCTGCTCGCATTCACCCTGTCTCTGGACGACTTCGTCATCACATTCTTTACGTCGGGCCCGGAGACGGTGACGTTCCCCGTCAAGGTGTACTCCATGATCCGGTTCTCGGTTACGCCGGAAGTCAACGCAGCCTCGACCGCTTTAATCATGATTACTATCGTATTGACCGCGATCGCATTGCGATTGCAGAACCGCACCTAGCCAAAAGGAGAAACAAGATTGTCGGCGAGTTCCCCGATCATTTCGATCAACATGATCAGCAAGACCTTTCCCGGAGGCGTGCAGGCCCTGGACAAGGTCTCTCTCGAGGTCTCAGAGGGGGAGTTTTTCGCCCTGCTGGGTCCGTCCGGATGCGGCAAGACGACTCTGCTACGCATACTCGCTGGTTTTGAAACGCCGAGTGAAGGCGAGATATTTATCGATGGCGCGGATATGGGACACGTGCCCCCGAATCATCGACCGGTCAACATGGTTTTTCAGTCCTATGCCGTGTTCCCTCACATGACGGTCGCGGAGAACGTCGCCTATGGCCTGAAAGTGACTCGGACGGAGCGCCAGCAGATCCCCGGCATGGTCGAAGAGGCGCTGGAGCTGGTGCGCCTCGAAGGCCTCGGGAACCGCATGCCGGATAGGCTCTCCGGGGGCCAGCGACAGCGGGTCGCTCTGGCGCGCGCACTGGTCAAGAAGCCGCGGGTCCTTCTGCTCGACGAACCGCTCTCTGCGCTGGACGCGAAACTCAGGGAAACCATGCAGCTGGAGCTGGTGCGACTCCAGAACACGGTCGGCATCACGTTCGTGATCGTGACTCATGATCAGAATGAAGCGCTGTCCGTGGCTGACAGGATTGCCGTAATCGATCAGGGCCGACTGCTACAGGTCGCCGGTCCCGCGGAACTCTACGAATACCCGAAGAGCCGTTTTGTCGCCGATTTCATTGGAAAGATGAACCTCTTCGAGGGCACCAACGTGGGTTGTGAAAATGGCGTGCTCAGCGTCCTGGTCAACGGACTCGGGCGCCTGGAGATCCCGGTGACCGAAGCGACCCATGCGGACGTCGGTCTGGCGGTTCGTCCGGAGAAAATGTTGCTGCTGGATGAGCATCCCGGTGACGCCTATCTGGCTTTCCCGGCGACCGTCGACAAATTGTCGTACCAGGGCAGCGAAACACGCGTGTTCCTGGCCAATGAGAAAGATGTCTCCTTCGAAGTCAGCGTGCGAAATGCGAGCCGTGACTCTGCCGCCGATCCGTTCAAGGGGCGCATGTGGGTGGCCTGGAAACACGCGGATACGCTGATATTGTCCGACTGACAACAGCGACCCCCTTTGACCCGGAACACGAGCATCCCTGACACTTGCCCGTCAGCCACGCAACAATAACGCCAATGAGCACCTTCGATCAGATCATCACGAGCGCCGCGATCCTCGGACTGGCCGTGTCGGCGGTGATCTCTTATCTCAAGGTCAACAAGCTCTGGGCCAGGCGACACATTAAGGAGGTCACGGAGAGCATCTCCGTGGCAGCTGCCCTGTTGAGCCTGCTCACGACCGTGCCGTTTCTTCTTAAATTCATCGTGGTCGACAGGGACTATGTCGCTGCCGGCAAGTTCATCCTCAGCCTGGCTGTCTTCGTGGTGTTCTTCCTGGTCGGGATCGGTTTCTGGGTCCGGCGCGAACAGCGCTTGGGCATATGGCGGATGTTGCGCGGGGCGCTGGCCACGGAGCGCGGTGAGCTGACCTATCTGCTTCACTCCTTCGCCCGGCCGAGGGAAGCCCCGGCGATCCTGAAGATTCTCCAACTCGTGTCCATGGTGGACAATGAGCTTGACGATCGCGAGAAGGAACTGCTGGAATCCGTGGCTCTCCCCTGGGGCATCCACCCCGACGATATTGAGGCCGCAGGCATGGACCAGCAGACCGACATTTCCTCGGTGCAGACGGCGTTCCGCGAGTATCTCGCGCTCAAGCCATCCTCGGGCCAGGTGGAAAAGGTTTTCGACCTGGTCAAGTTCATGGTGCATGCCGATCGCAAGGTCAGCGAGGAGGAGAGCCTGATCCTTGATGAGGTCGGTGGCGCGGTGCGCGCCTACGTCGTGGAGGGCGATGCAGATCATGATGTTTTCGAGGTCCTTCTCGTTCCGCAGAGCGACGAGCAGCTGGAGATCATGAAGGCCGAGGTCGTCGACGGCACACTCCACGAGCGCGCGGGTGGCAGAGCGTTGGTCGCCGGCAGCTACTTCTCGGAATCCTTCGCCCGCGCGATCTGCTTGAGGTATCGGCGCAAACACTTCTTCTGCACAGTCGAGAGACTGACGGCCGAGGGTGAGCGGATCCTTCTGGGCGGTTAGACGCGCCAGTATGGCCATGCGGAAATCTGAGCCGACTGCTGGCGAACCTCATGGGTGGCCTGGCCGTCGGGGCGGGAAAAAGATCGGCATTCCAAACGGTTGTGATGCAAAGTGAAATGCGCCTGCACTTTTACATAATGTATTTTTTCTTTACATAAACATTTTCGTACAGGGTCCTCTCGGTAATCC
>CP070833.1:289286-299101 GCA_020341735.1 Gammaproteobacteria bacterium
ATCGTGCTCGAATCCAGGGTCGCCGTCCGGCGTAATGCGACCCATGAATCGCTCGAGATCACGACGAACAGACGGATCTGCATTCTCGCTTATGATCAAGGAGGCGCTGGTATGGTGAATGAACACCTGACAAATCCCGGTCTTGACTCCTGAATCCAGCACGATGCGTTGGATATCATCGCTGATGTCCATGGTCCCGCGACCGGTCGTATCTATTTCTAATTTAATCTGTATTATCATTATGTTACATCTTTTATATGATCTGTTTTATCATACTATCGCGCTACTTGCGGACAAAATCATATGACTCCGGAAAGGTTCCAAAAGCTACAACGTGTGCTGACCGCCCGCCAACCCGACCTGACGGTCCTGATGGAAAACGTACACAAGTCACACAACATCGCTGCAGTGATGCGAACTTGCGATGCGGTGGGAACCTTCCAGGCTCATGCCGTGTCTGCTCAAGCAGAGATTCCCCGGCATCACATGGTTTCGGGCGGAACCCGCAGATATGTGCGCCTTAAGTTGCATGACGATATCTCTGCAGCGTGTCACGAGTTGCGCACCGGCGGACATCAGATTCTGGCCGCGCACCTCTCGGACAAAGCCATAGACTATCGCGAGCTAGATTACACGCGGCCGACCGCTTTGCTCCTCGGTTCCGAGCTTTGGGGAGTCTCGGGCATCGCGGCTGAACAGGCGGATAATCATGTAATGATCCCGATGTCCGGCATGGTCACTTCGCTCAACGTCTCGGTGGCCGCCGCGATTCTCCTGTATGAGGCGCGCAGACAACGCGAGGAAGCCGGGCTCTACGAAGTCAGCCGATTACCGGAGGACGTGTTTGACAAGACCCTCTTCGAATGGGCCCATCCGCAGATCGCAATGCGGTGCCGGGAGCAGCAGCTGCCCTATCCCTCCCTGACCGAAGACGGTGACCTTGCAGAGAATCCGTTTGCCGGGTGATTCCGAATCAGTATTAGTCGATGACGTTATGACGGACGCAAGACCATGCCCAAAGCATTGTGGAACAACGAGGTTATCGCTGACAGTGATGAAACCGTCGTTGTCGAAGGTAATCACTATTTCCCCCCCGATACGGTCGGCGACCACTGGCTGCGCGAAAGCGCGCATCGGACATGGTGCGGCTGGAAAGGAGAAGCTAGTTACTACGATGTTGTTGTCGGCGACGACATCAACGCGGGAGCGGCCTGGTACTATCCCGACCCCTTCCCGGCCGCTACCCAGATCCAAGGCATGGTGGCGTTCTGGAAGGGCGTCAAGGTCATCGATTAGTTCAGGCACAGCGGTTTCGGGGCACGACAAACAGCCATATCGGATCGATATACTTTTATATCGATCCGATATATAATCTCACCCAATTTCCGTACCGATATCTGGGAACTCCTCCGTGGACGTTAAGACCCTATGTCTGGGCATTTTATGCCGCCAGGATGCGTCCGGCTACGACATAAAAAAACACTTCGAAACAGCATTCAGTCACTTCTTTGCAGCTGGGTTCGGGTCGATATACCCAGCCCTTGCGGAACTCTCAGACAGCGGCCTGGTCACCTGCGATGAGGAATGCCGGCACGGCAAACCCGGGCGCAAGGTCTACCGGGTGACGGAGGCAGGAAGGCAGGCATTTATTGCAGCGTTGCGCGAGACCGAGCCCAGACACAAAGTTCGATCCGAGTTTCTCGTTCTCATGTACTTCGCCGAACTGATGTCTACAGACCGGCTTCGGGAGGTTCTCGATCAGCGCGCGCAGGAGATCGAGAATTTGTTCACCAAGGCGGACGAGTTCGATCATCGGTTTGGCGATCCGCTCAGCGCCGGAGAGCAATTTGTCAGTGGCTATGGCAGAGCGCTGCTGAAGGCGGCCCGGGAGTACATACGGGAGAATCGCCACCTCGTCGAAAACGATCACAAGCAGAATCTGACAACGTCTCCGCGCCGCATCAGAGCCTGAAGCCATCACGAATCTGCAGGCTGGGAAGACATGACATTCCTCAAGACTCTCTCCAAACAACCATGGCTCCTCTCGGTGCTGATCGCTTCCGTGATTGTCATCTGGATGGCGACGGGAATTACTGGCGGGGAAGGACACCCGGACGGCGCGGCAACTGCACGGAACCCCGCACCTGTACCTGAGGTCCAGGTGCGGCGCCAGGAAGCAGAGTGGATCACTCGATACGTGACGCTCTATGGCCGTACGGCACCTGCAAGATCCGTCGACCTCAAAGCTGAGACGCAGGGTCGCGTCATCGCTTTCGGCGCAAGGCGAGGCGAACAGGTCGACAAAGGGGCCATCCTCGTCCGACTGTCCGAGCGGGACCGCAAGGCGCGCCTGGCGGAAGCGAAGGCTGTCCTTGCGCAACGGGCCGCAGAATTTGAGGCCCAGCAGAAACTCAAGCTGGAGGGTTACATTTCCGACACCTTGCTGGCTGAGGGCGCGGCCAATCTGGAGCGTGCGCGAGCCGAATTGAACCGCGCCGAGTTGGATCTGCAGTACATGACGATCAGGGCCCCATTCGCTGGCGCGTTGCAAGAACGGGTGGTCGAAATCGGGGACTACGTAGCGAGCGGGGACCCAGTGGCCAGATTTATCGATAACAAGACGATGGTGGTCACGGCCTCCGTTTCGGAGAAAGACATCGAATCCGTGAGATCCCAGCGTACCGGCGCCGCTCGATTGATTACCGGGCACGAGGCCGAGGGAAGAATCCGCTACATCGCACCGGTCGCGGAGGAGACGACGCGGACGTTTACGATCGAACTTGAATTGGACAACAGCGACGGCGATCTGCCGGCCGGGGTCACGGCAGAACTCCGGATTCCCTCCGGAGATGTGCTCGCACAGAAAGTGTCGCCCGCGCTCCTGACGCTCGATGACGAGGGCAACCTTGGGCTCAAGACAGTAGATTCGGCCGGGCGCGTGCAGTTTCACCTCGCTGACGTGGTGAAGTCTTCCAATGACGGCGTCTGGATCGCGGGGCTCCCGGAAGTAGCGACCATCATCACGGTCGGCCAGGGGTTTGTACGAAACGGCGAACGGGTGGCTGCCATAGACGAGTCGCTGGACGATCGGGTGATGACCGCGGATTCGCCCTGATGGTGGGATTCATTGACCAGGCCATCGGCCGCTCACGAACCGTCGTGCTGGCGTTGGTCTTCATTACGCTGGCAGGAGTCAGTGTCTATCGAAGTATTCCGAAGGAAGCCCAGCCGGATGTAGAGATTCCGTACATTTATGTGAGCATCTCTCACGACGGGATCTCACCCGAGGATGCGGAGCGCCTGCTGGTGCGGCCGATGGAACAGGAGCTGCGCGCTCTGGAAGGCGTCAAGGAAATGACGGCCAGCGCTTACGAAGGGGGAGCGAACGTCACGCTCGAGTTCTATGCGGGAATAGACACCGACCAGGCATTACAGGACGTACGCGAAAAAACTGATCTGGCAAAAGCAGAACTCCCCTCGGAGACCGACGAGCCGACTGTTAACGAAGTCAAGATCTCGCGGATCGATCCGATGCTGGTCCTCAATATCGCCGGCCCGCTTCCGGAGCGTTCCCTCATCTATCTAGCCCGTGAACTCAAGGAAAAGATCGAGGGCCTGCCGGGAGTCTTGGAAGTAGACATGGCCGGGGACAGGGAAGAGCTCATGGAGGTCGTGGTCGATCCTCTCGCCATGGAGAGCTACGGATTCACCCAAGAGGAGCTGTTTCGCCTCGTTGATCGCAACAATCGCCTGGTCGCCGCCGGCGCCATGCAGGGCGAACAGGGCCGCTTCCCGGTCAAGGTGCCTGGGGTATTCGAGACCGCGGAAGACGTCCTCAATCTTCCGGTCAAGGTCGACGGTGATCGCATCGTCAGATTCCGGGACGTGGCGACGGTCCGCAGGACATTCAAGGATGCGCAGACCTTTGCGCGAATCGACGGGCAGCCGGCTATCGCGCTCGAAGTCGTCAAGCGTTCGGGAGCCAACATCATCGAAACCATCGGCCAGGTCCGGCAGCTGGTTGATCAGGAAAAACGAGGGTGGCCTGAGACCGTCGCTGTCACATTTTCGCGAGACAAATCACGGGATATTCGCAATCGCCTGACTGACCTGCAAAACAACGTGCTCTCTGCCATCCTTCTCGTCTTCATTATCATCATCGGCATACTCGGATTGCGCAACGCGCTGCTTGTCGGCATCGCGATCCCCGGGTCCTTCCTCACGGGCATTCTCATCCTCGGGGTCGCCGGTCTAACCATCAATATCGTAGTTTTGTTCAGCCTGATTATGTCCGTCGGCATGCTGGTTGACGGCGCGATTGTCGTGACCGAACTCGCCGACAGGAAGATGGCCGAGGGCCTGGACAAGCGCGCAGCATATGCCGAGGCCGCGAGGAGGATGGCCTGGCCCATCATCGCTTCGACGGCGACGACCGTCGCGGCATTCGCTCCCCTGGTCTTCTGGCCCGGCGTCACCGGTGAGTTCATGAAATACCTGCCGCTGACGCTGATCGCTACGCTTTCTGCCTCGTTGTTGATGGCTCTTGTCTTCGTACCGACCCTCGGGTCGATGTTCGGCAAATCGGGAGCCGTAAACGAGACCGCGAGACGACAACTCTCGGCTGCCGAGATGGGCGACCTGTCCACGATCCGCGGTTTTACCGGCGGCTACCTGACCTTCCTACAAAAAGCACTCGCCAGCCCCTGGCTGTCCATCGCCGGCGTCACTTCCATACTGGTGCTCGTTTTCATCGCCTACAGTCGATTCGGGCACGGCGTTGAATTCTTCCCAGACGTCGAGCCCGAGTTCGCCCGCATAGAGATCGCGGCTCGCGGTGATCTGTCCGTAGAGGAGAAGGACATCCTGGTGCGACAGGTTGAAAACAGAATCCTCGACATGCCCGAGTTCGAGTCTGTCTACGCACGCACCGGGTCGGGCGGCCAGGGCAGCAGAGAAGACCTTATTGGCACGCTGCAGATCCAGTTGGTGGACTGGCAGTTCCGTCGACCGGCGGCTGACATATTGCAGGAAGTCCGTGACAGGACCTCGAACATCGTCGGGGTCGTCATCGATACGCGGACTCCTCGAGCCGGCCCCGGAGGAGATAAGCCAATCGTGCTCGAACTCGCGTCCAGAGACCCTGTGGCATTGAACCGGATGGTCGGCGAGGTCCGAACCGTAGTGAATGGCATTCCCGGCCTGGAGGATATCGAAGACAGTCGCCCGCTGCCCGGGATCGAGTGGCGGGTCGGGGTCGACCGCGGTAGGGCGGCACGGTTTGGTGCCGACGTCTCACTGGTCGGAAATACCATCCAGCTCGTGACCAACGGCATCAAGATCGGCGAGTATCGCCCCGATGATGCCGATGAGGAGATAGACATCCGGCTGCGTTATCCGGCCGACGAACGCAGTCTCGATCAACTCGATACACTGCGCGTGCCCTCCGCTGCCGGCCCGATTCCCATCAGCAATTTTGTCGATCGCCGTGCTTCTCAGAAAGTCAGCACAATTGACCGGACCGACATGAGACGCACGATGTCGGTTTCTGCGGATGTGGCCCCGGGTGTTCTCGTTGACTCCAGATTTGGCGAAATCCGTGAGGCACTTGAGAAACTCGAGTGGGACCCACGCGTCACGCTGACATACCGCGGTGATCAAGAAGACCAGGAAGAGGCATCGCGTTTTCTGCGCCGGGCGATGATCGCTGCGATTTTTATTATCGCCATCATCCTCGTCACCCAGTTCAACAGCCTGTTCCAGGCATTCCTTATCCTGACAGCAGTACTGTTCTCAACCGGAGGAGTGCTACTGGGTCATATGCTGCTGCAAAGACCATTTGGGATCGTGATGAGCGGAATCGGAGTCATCTCGCTTGCGGGCATTGTCGTCAACAACAATATCGTCTTGATCGATACCTTCAATCAGCTTCGCAAGCAGGGCATGGAGACTGTCGAGGCTGTCATGCGCACTTGCGCGCAGCGCCTGCGGCCAGTACTGCTGACAACCGTTACGACGATCCTCGGCCTGTTGCCGATGGTTGTTGGAATCAACTTCAATCTGGTCGACAGAGAGACGACGCTGGGCGGACCCAGTGCACAATGGTGGACCCAGCTATCATCGTCAGTCGCAGGTGGCCTGGCGTTCGCCACGGTTCTGACACTGCTGCTGACGCCGGCACTCATCGTAGCTCAGGGGGGAGTGCAACGGCGCTGGCGGCGCTGGCGCAAACGGCAGGTCCGCAGGGAATCCCCGCTCACTGCGGGCTAACCGCCGTAATTGAGCTTCAGCAACCTGACGCGGGTAAGAATCGAGTCTGTGATGACGTACAGTCCGGCGTAGTCATCGTCCGCGATTTCGATAGGCCGACCGACGCGCTGCTCGACTATTCCCTCCAGCGTCTCTGCATCCGCGATCACCAGGACAGGACTTTCTCCGCGGTCCGACAGCGCATCCGCCAGGCGACCGGGATCCGTTGCAGGGATCTCGAAAATCTTGGCGCCGGTCGACTCCGCCACAGGCACGGCAGTCTCTCTCGTCGGCGAGAAATCGCTGACGTAGATATGAGAGATTCCAGATTCACGCAGCCAACCGGCGAGGACTTTTGACCGATATCGCCCGACTTCGCTGAGGCCGGCCCCTGTCTCCAGGGCGGATTGAGCCAAATCGGCGTGTCGTACCAGGATAAGGGTCGTCGTGCCTGTCCTGCTCAATGCCCAAGCCAGTAACAGAACCGCTATGACTGCACCGACCACAGGTGCAAGCAACGGAAAATACAGCGGCCGGCGCCGCAGCTTACGGTGCTCCTTTCTCATGGCCGCCACTCCTCACGTCGCCGTGATTCACTAAGGACCTGGTATTCGCCTTCAATGGCATCGCTCCCGCTCTCGGATGGGGCACGTTTCTGGAGGGATCTCAGCCGGAACCATAGAATCAACCCGGCTACCAGCGCAAAACCCAGTATGACGACGAAGAATACGAATCCGAGCAGCAACGAAGCGGTGGCTAACAGTGCAGCGCCGACCGCAAGAAGAAATCTCCCAACGGGCCCTGACTGACGGGTATTGGCAATAAATCTGATCTGATCCGGCATCTCAGTGGGCAGGCGCGGCCTGTTCTATGCGACCTGGCCGTCTATTCTAATCGATCGACAAGCCCCGGAGTCAGCCTTTGTCACCGGTCTCGCGATGGTAGTAACCATCGAAAACGGTCGCCCACGTCTCTCCCCCATCACTGGACTGCTCAAAATGCTGGCGGACGACGCCATCCTCCAACGGTGTCCAGGTGCCCTTGAATGGCTGATAGTCGCCAGACTGGTAAAAATAGACATTCCCTACGAGGACCATGGAACCATCGACGATGCCGCCACGGATCTCGAGCTGGATTGCGGGACTCACCCAGACCTGCACCCACTCCCGCGCATGCATGTCATAGAAGTTCATGCTGGTACCCGGCGTGCCTCCGGCACCCATCCAGTGCTCCATGATCAGGCACCCCTCCTGGGTCTTCTCAATGCGATTATTGCCCTGGAAGACACCCGCCGCGTCCTGGACCCGCCAGGACCCCAGCCAGAAATCGAACTGCGACATCTCCGGCACGAACTTGCAGGGCACCCTGTTACGTTCAACTTTTTCCATGATTTCGTCGTAACCCTCGTTGTCGGACAGAGAAACCAGTACCTCGTCATCCTCGATCACAGAAGTTGCAGGGAATCCTGCATCCGCAGCCGCATTCAGGGACTTCATGGCTGCTTCGTCGTCGCCCTCCGTCACCCGTATGCGGGCGCGTTCCACATCCAGGTATGCGGCGGGTACCGCTCCACCCTCAGCCTTGTCGAGCCAATCAGCCGCCTCCTCGAGTTGCCCCACGTGCCGCAACGTGACAGCAAGTCGGTACTTGTAGCGGGCATCGGATGGCGCCTGCTCAACAAGCTCACGGTAGGCCTTTTCAGCTGATTCCCAATGTTGGGCGGCGTAGTAGTCGTTGGCCTCCTCCGGCGTGACCGCAACGCTGATGGAAGCCCACGCTATGCCGGCCAGCAGCAGACAGGACTTTCTGACCATGGATATGTTCACAAAACGATCCCCCGAAACGATCTTGCGTTGTTCTGATTGTTGGCGCCGGAAGGAGGGTCGACGATCTCTATTGGAGAAACCCGAATACGCCATCTTCTCCAGCGATCCCCGGCCATCCCCCCGGCATATGTCTTGAGACTACCACGATGGCTGTACGGTTCCCCGGACACAAAGTTGTGGCCGTCGCGTATCTCGCAGTGGAGTTATTCAACGACACACTGAAGTCACTGCCGCATCGCCGGAGGCGATGCCCGTCCGAGGCCATTTTGGCAATCCGACGAGTCCTTAACTGGAATCCAGCCTGCAAACCCGTGGGGCATATGGCACCGGGGCCCCCGGAAAGATCCGGAATCATTTAAAATATCGCACCGTCGGAGAGGTGGCGGAGTGGTTGAACGCACCGGTCTTGAAAACCGGCAAGGTCGAGAGACCTTCGAGGGTTCGAATCCCTCCCTCTCCGCCATTGCGTATTGTATTCGGGAGCTGCGCGTCGAAAGGAAGATTTCACCGGACCGTCCTCATCGACTAAAATCACCGAACTTCATCCGCCCCGCGCAGTCTGACGAAGACGATTCATTGGAAGGCGGAATCATCAAGAGGAATATCGCGAAATGGAACAAAGCCGAGTTGCATACACGAGAACCGCGGAAGCGTCTGTGCTGCAGACGAACAAGGTTCTCAAGAACACCTACATGCTCCTATCAGCCACGCTGCTGTTCAGCGCTACGATGGCAGGCGTGGCGATCAGCGTCGGGATGCCATTCCTCAACCCATGGCTGACCCTCGGCGTTTACTTCGGATTGCTGTTCCTGACCGCCAAAACCCGAAACAGCGCCTGGGGAATCCTTTCGGTCTTCGGCCTCACCGGGTTTTTGGGACTTACACTTGGCCCGCTGCTGTCGTTTTACCTCACCGCCCTTCCAAATGGCGGCCAGGTCGTTATGACTGCGTTCGGGATCACCGGTGTGACTTTTCTCGGCCTGAGCGCATACGCGATCCGAAGCGGGCGGGATTTCAGCTTCATGGGTGGCTTCCTGACCGTGGGCATCCTCGGAGCATTTCTTCTGGGCATCGTTGCCTTCGTGTTCAACATGCCGACGCTGAGTCTGGCCGTCTCGGGCATGTTCGTGCTCGCGATGGGCGGTCTGATCCTGTATCAAACCAGTGAGATCGTTCGTGGAGGCGAGACCAATTACATCATGGCGACCGTGACGCTGTACGTCGCCCTGTATAACCTCTTCACCAGCCTCCTTCACCTGCTCGGAGTCTTCGGCGACGAGTAGGGATTCTCCACTGATCCACCTCGAGGCCCCGCCTGTGCGGGGCCTTTTCGTCTCAGCGCCCAGCCGGTCTATACTGGCGCCTGTTATGAACCTCCTAGCATCTGCCGGAATGCCGGACTCGCTCAAGCGGCTTGCTTGGCTGGCGCTTTGCATTCTCGTGTCGTCGGCTACCACCACCGCGCAGGAGATCACGGCCAACCAGTTTAACCCTGCGGATGGCATCAGCCGGCTCGAGAGAATGAGCCAGGATCTGGCAGAAGTGTCGGAGGACAGAGAAGCCATCGTGATTCTGGGGCTTTCTGCCCAGGAGCTTCGTCGCCAGGGCCAAGCATGCGTTGCCGCATATACGCCGCTGATCGAACGACTGAAGGTCGAGTTGGACATTCTCGGGGAGCCCGATCCGAATGAAGAGATCGACATCTACGAGCAGCGGAGAGCGATAGAGGACGAACTCAGTCGC
>CP070833.1:299201-302446 GCA_020341735.1 Gammaproteobacteria bacterium
AAGCCCACAGGGCGACGAGCATGAGGGGCACGGTCGGCAAGCCGGGCAACACGGCACCGGCCGCTCCCAGCCCGAAGAAACACCAACCGACAACGAAGTACACGGGCCTCATGGGCTTATCTGACGATCCTGTCCGGTGGGGGGCAGGTTTCGATCAGTCCTATGGAATCTGTTCCGGCCATTAGTCGGGGTCGACGGCGTCCAGTTTCGCCGGCACCCACTTGTGCCAAGGCGTCCCCGCCAGCCAGTCCCTCTGATCCAGCGACGTCAGCTCGTTCGGGGCCACGCCCACACGCGCCGTGCCACCGTCACCGATATCGTTATCCAGTCCCTGCCCGTTGGGCAACGACACGTGGCCGACCTGCATGCGATCGGATACTTCGACCACCACTTCCGCGTTACCTCGATGCGTCGTTATCCGGGCATGCCCGCCATCGCTCAGGCCCAAACGGTCCGCGTCCTGTGGACTGATCCTTAGCGCACCATCGAAGTCGCGCCGCCGCCACCGGGGGTCCCGGTACAGGGTGTTGGCGGTAAAGTCGCGGCGCTCGCCGGCCGAAAGGATGAGTGGATAGGCCGGATCGCGATCGCTTGTCTCCTCCGACAAGCCCTCCAGTTCTTCCAGCAGCACCGGGATGGCCGCGTTGATCTTCTCTTCCTTCGTGCCCAGGCGTTGCCAGGAGGATTCCGGCTCGTCGACCGAGAACACGACGCCCGACGCCCGATCCATGATCGCCTCGAAAAGCTGCTCCCCCAGGATCGGGCCTTCACCCTCGTAGCCCGCGCGATTCATCGAGGCTGGATGCCGCTGGGCGAAGAAGTGGGCGAGCGCCCATATCGGGGCAGCAGCCGCCGCACCGCCGGGCAGGGTCGGCCCGAGCGTCCGGTACAGGATAACCGGCACCAGGTTCATGAGTTCCGGCTGCTTCCTGACCATCGTCATGAGCTGATAGGCAAACGCCTCGCGCCCCTGCTGCTCAAGTGTTGCATTGAGCGAGGCGACCAGATCATCCGGCATGGCACCCAGCGCCTCGACCAGCCTGGTGTGGATCTCCGGCTCGCCCAGCACGCCCGCGGGCGGCGACACCAACGGCCTGCGCAACTGGAAAGCGTTCTCCTCCGGCTCGAGATTGAAGAAACTGCATTCCCACTTCTCATACTGCGTCGGGGTCGGCAGCACGTAGTCGGAATGGCGGGCCGTCTCGGTCATGGCTACATCGATCGTCACGACCAGGTCGAGCGCCGCCAACGCCTCCCGCCATTTGGGCGTATCGGCCAGCGAATGCGCCGGGTTGGCGCTCTCAACGATCATCGCACGATAGCGATCCGGATGATCGGTGAGGATCTCCTCCGGGATCACGTTGCAGGGCACAAGACCATAGATGATCTTGGCCCCGTTGACCGGGGAGAACTTCGGCGGTTTGCCGGTGTGGACGCCCAGTGCCGAGAGCGGATTGAACACGTTCATTCCGCCCGGCTTGCCGAAACTTGCGGTCAGCAGCCACATCAGCCGATTCAGATAGCTCACCAGCGTCGAGTGACGGTTCATCTGGACGCCCAGATCCTCCATGAAGGACACGCCTTTCGCATCCCTGAGGACCGCGGCGACCTGTCTCACCAGCGCCTCGTCTACGCCGGCGATCTCGCAGTAGCGGCCCACGGGCACCGACTCCAGTACTGGTCTGACCTGGCCGAAGTCCCGGCTGCGCTGCTGCATCCACTCGGCGTCGTACCAGCCCTCCTGAACGAACACGGCGGCGAGAGCCGACATCAACCAGGCGTCGGTGCCCGGCTTGAGCTGCAGATGGATATCGGCCTTGTCGGCGGTCTCGGTCCGGACCGGATCCACGACGATCATCTTGCGGGCAGGATTCTTGGCGATCTCGTTCAGCACGAAACGGGAGCGGGGGAAGCCGTGCGACTGCCAGGGATTTTTGCCCAGGAAGAACGCCACCTCGCAGTCGGCGAAACACGGATGTACCGGCGCGCCGAACATCTTGCCCTGGACCCAGAACTCGCCGGTCTTCTCTTGGGCCAGGGCATTGGAGCGGTAGACGGACCCCAGCGACGACAGCGTCGAAGCCGCATAGACGCCGGGCAGGTGATTGGCCTGCCCTCCGCCGCCATAATAGAAAATCTTCTCGCCGCCGTGCTCGTCGCGGATCCGGCCGAGTCTCGCTGCGATCTCGGCGATGGCCGTGTCCCAGTCGATCTCCTCGAAGGACCCATCGTCCCTGCGGCGCAGCGGGCTGGTGATGCGGTCCCTGCCGTTCTGGTAATGGTTTAGCTTGGATGCCTTCTGGCACAGGTAGCCCCTGGATGACGGGTGGGCTTTGTCGCCGCGGACCTTGAGGAACTCTTGATCGTCGTCGCCACCGAGCAACACCTCGATGCCGCAGTTAATGCTGCAGAGGATGCAGGCCGTGGGTCGCCAGTCGGACATCAGGACACCTCGCCGGTTGGAGGCTCAACATCCTACCATCACCGTGTTGCCGTGCAGCACCACCGGGGCCGTAGCCTGCATCGGTTCAGGCCAGTCGAAGATTCTCGGACAGCGGCGGTCGTCGTTGAACCGTCGTCCCCAGCGCCGCGCGCCGTTTGCGCGCGGTAACTAACTGATCCAATAATATTCCTAAGGAATCATAAGACATCCATCAGGACTCAGATAGCGGATTCGCGGTGAGATAGGCGTCAGCCTGAGCCATCAGGCGAACATTGAGAACTGGCAGCATTACGACAAGGAAGCTGAGGGGATGCGGATGCGTATGAACAAAACCAGAACCCTGGTTGCGATGGCCGGCTTCTCGCTGATCGCGACTGCCACCAATTCGGGTTGTGCTTCGAAACGATCGAGGCCGCTACCCGAGTTCGACACCGTTGCCATCACAACCACGATCCGGCCGGCGGACGGAGTCAAGGCAAAAGGCGATTCCGATACAGCCAGGGCGGGAGCAGAGGTGGGCGCAAAGGGAGGTGCCGCGGCGGGCGCGGCGTACTCCCTGCTATGTGGTCCATTCGTCGTCATTTGTCTTCCTTTTTTTGCAACCACGGGGGCGGTCATCGGAGGGACAGCCGGCAGTGTCGCCGGAAGCCTGGGGGATGCGGTCGACAATTTGCCGAGGCACCAGGCCAAGCGAGCCCGGGCCATACTGGAGGACATCGACGAACGACCAGATATTTTAGAAGAAATGCGCGACGGCGTCACGGAAAAAGTGCCGGCTGATCGACAACGGCCGGACGCGGAC
>CP070833.1:302546-309285 GCA_020341735.1 Gammaproteobacteria bacterium
ATGGCGGAACTGTGATTCGAGTTCGGGCGGCGGGAGCTCCCGGTTAGCCTTGTATTCCGGGAAAATATCGTTACGGAAGGAAGTCGTGAGGCTCTCATCGAACGCGACAGCGACGTACTCGGGCCGGGCCCGGTCCAGGAAGTCTCCGAGGAAGCGTGCAAACCCATAGACAGCATTGACAGGCGAACCACCCGGGCCGGTCATCGATGACGGGATCGAGAACCAGGCACGGAATACGAAGACGCTGGCGTCGATCAGATAGATCACTCGTGCTTGCCTCTCCGCTGACCATCGATGCTGGTCGACTTGTGACTTACGTGCGCCTGCTTTGATGCGCCAATACCAGCCGTTTCCTCATTGGACTGCTGCGCGGGAAGTGGGCGAGCAGATACTCCATCTGGTCAGCAAGCACCTTTCTGCCCCTCAAGTAGACATATTCTGCGTAGGTCGGAGTGAACGGCACAGCCAACAGTTCCATTCCGGCCTGCTCCGGTGTCCGGCCGGCCTTGTGATGGTTGCATCGCTTACAGGCCGTCACTACGTTGGTCCAGATGTCGAGGCCGCCCTGAGACAGGGGAGTGACGTGGTCTCGGGACAGGGCCGAAGACAGGAATTGCGAGCCACAATACAGGCACAGCGAGCCGTCCCGTTTGAACAGGGCGAAATTGTTGAGCGGCGGCGCATAGTCCTCGGCGCTGAGGATGCTGATCTGCGGCGCGCCCTGCGTGGCGATGATGGAACTGACCTCGACGACCGAACGCTCTCCGGTCAGGGCGCAGATACCCCCGCGCAGCTTCATCAAGGGCCGGCCGCACTCATAGGCAACCTGCTCGGTATGGTACAGGCGCACAGCATCCCGGTAATCCACCCATTCAAGCGGCATCCCGGCGACATCGGTCCGCAGAATCTGCTGACCCAGAGTCACTGTCACGAGACCGTCTCCTCGAATCAGCTCAAGAGCCTCGGGGAGTTATTCCAGAACGTGTTGAGAAAATCAAACCGAAATCTCTTTTGGGCTGGTATCCGTCGCTCAGACCGCTAAACTCTTTCGAGGTTAAGTTGTTAGCCGTCCCAGAGACATATTCAGCTGTCGCGCTCTTGTGGCTTAGGGCATGTACCCGGGTTCGCGGACGAAAATCTTTCACCGCCGATCCACTGGTGATAGTGCGCCCGCTCAAGGATAATCGCGCGCAGTCTAGCGGAGGATTGCCCATGAAGATCGGTGTGCCACGGGAGTCTCACCCGGGCGAACGGCGCGTTGCGACCACCCCGGAAGACGCGTCGCAGCTGATGAAACTCGGCTATGGCGTCGTCGTACAAAGCGACGCGGGGGCCAAGGCCAGTTTCTCGGATGACGCGTATCGGGCCGCCGGTTGTGAGATCGCCGGGTCCTCCAGGGACATTTATGATCAATGCGACATCGTGCTCAAGGTGCGGGCGCCGGAAGGCGACGAACTCGGCATGCTGCGCTCCGGGCAGACACTGATCAGCTTCGTCTGGCCCGCTCAGAATCCCGACCTCCTCGAGACGCTGACCCAGCGCGGCGTCACCGCGCTGGCGATGGACAGCATACCGCGCATCTCGCGCGCTCAGAAGATGGACGCGCTGAGTTCGATGGCGAACATCGCCGGCTACCGCGCCGTCGTCGAGGCGGCCCAGCACTTCGGGCGCTTCTTCACCGGCCAGATCACCGCGGCGGGCAAGATTCCGCCGGCCAAGGTCCTCGTCATCGGCGCCGGTGTCGCGGGTCTCGCAGCGATCGGTGCGGCCAAGAGCATGGGCGCCATCGTGCGCGCTTTCGACACGCGTCCTGAGGTGAAAGAGCAGGTCGAGAGCATGGACGCCGAATTCCTGATGCTCGACTTCGAGGAAGAAGACGGCTCGGGCGAAGGCGGATACGCCAAGGTCATGAGCAAGGAATTCATCGAGGCCGAGATGGCGTTGTTCGCCGAACAGGCGGAAGACGTCGATATCATCATCACGACCGCGCTGATCCCGGGCAAGCCTGCGCCTCGATTGATCACGGCCGACATGGTCGAGTCGATGAAGGACGGCAGCGTGATCGTGGATCTCGCCGCCGAGCAGGGCGGCAACTGCGAGCTGACGGAACCCGGCCAGGTCACCATGAAGGAAGGGGTGACGCTGATCGGTTACACCGACCTGCCCAGCCGGCTGGCCGCGCAGTCTAGCCAGCTCTACGGCACCAACCTGCGTCACCTCCTGACGGACATGACGCCGGAGAAGGACGGCAAGCTCGTCGTCGACATGGAGGACGAGGCGGTCCGTGGCGCCACGATCTGTATCGGCGGCGAGACGACCTGGCCGCCGCCGGCGCCGAAGCTGTCGGCTGCACCCAAGGCCGCCGAGCCGGCTCCCGCGCCCGTCCCCAAACCGGAAAAGAAGAGGTCCGCCGCCGGCCCGCTCATCGTGATGGCACTCGGCGGACTGGCGTTGTTCGGCATGGGCGCGGTCGCGCCACCGTCGTTCATGGCGCACTTCACCGTCTTCGTGCTCGCCTGCTTCGTCGGCTATATGGTCATCTGGAACGTGACGCCTGCACTGCACACGCCCCTGATGAGCGTGACGAACGCGATCTCTAGCATCATCGTGATCGGCGCCCTGCTGCAGATCAGCTCGGGCAGCAGCCTGATAATGTGGATCGCGGGTTTTACAGTCTTGATTACGAGTATCAATATCGCCGGCGGCTTTGCCGTCACGCGGCGTATGCTCGAAATGTTCCGGAAGTGAGGTCGACATGAATAGCGCTGGTATCGTTACCGCTTCCTACATCGCCGCGACTGTACTCTTCATCCTCGCGCTTGGCGGGCTGTCGAACCAGGAGACCGCTCGCCGCGGCAACTGGTACGGCATCATCGGCATGGCCATCGCGCTGGTGGCGACCATCCTCGGCGTGGTCACGCAGCACTACACCCTGCTGTTCATCGCACTGCTGATCGGCGGCAGCGTCGGCCTCGTGCTCGCGCGCCGCGTACAGATGACGCAGATGCCCGAACTCGTCGCGATCCTGCACAGCCTGGTCGGCCTGGCCGCCGTGCTGGTCGGTTTTGCGAATTTCATGGATCACTCGACGGTATTACACGGCGCCGAGGCGACGATCCACGACATCGAGACCTACCTGGGCGTGCTGATCGGCGCGGTCACCTTCTCCGGCTCGGTGATCGCCTTTGGCAAGCTGTCCGGCCGCATCGGCGGCAAGCCGATGATCCTGCCGGCGAGGCACTGGCTGAACCTGGTCCTGCTGCTCGGGTCGATCTGGTTCGGCATCGAGTTCGTCGAACAGTCGGCGGCGGGCGGCGGCACCTGGCCGCTTCTGCTCATGACACTGATCGCCCTGGCCTTCGGTGTCCACATGGTCATGGCGATCGGCGGCGCTGACATGCCCGTGGTCGTCTCGATGCTCAACAGCTATTCGGGCTGGGCTGCTTCGGCGACGGGTTTCATGCTGAGCAACGACCTGCTGATCGTCACGGGGGCGCTGGTCGGCTCGAGCGGCGCGATCCTTAGCTACATCATGTGCCGGGCGATGAACCGCAAGTTCCTCGCGGTGATCGCGGGTGGCTTCGGCACAGGCGGAGGCACGACGGCCGCCGGCGGCGAGGAGGAAGGCGAAGTCCAGCCCATCCAGTCAGAGGAGACGGCCGAACTGCTCGCCAATGCGAAGGAAGTGATGATCGTGCCCGGCTACGGCATGGCCGTCGCGCAGGCCCAGCACACCGTCTACGAGATCACGAAGGTACTGCGTGAGAAAGGCGTCAACGTGCGCTTCGGCATCCACCCGGTCGCGGGCCGCATGCCCGGTCACATGAACGTGCTGCTGGCCGAGGCCAGGGTGCCCTACGACATCGTCTTCGAGATGGACGAGGTCAACGAGGACTTCCCTGACGTGGACGTCTCCGTGGTCATCGGCGCGAACGACATCGTCAATCCGGACGCACAGGAGAAGCCCGACAGCCCGATCGCGGGCATGCCGGTGCTCGAAGTCTGGAAGGGCGGCACGACGATCGTGCTCAAGCGCAGCATGGCCACCGGCTACGCCGGCGTCGGGAATCCGTTGTTCTTCAAGGAGAACACCCGGATGCTGTTCGGTGACGCCAAGGATACCCTCGACGCGGTGCTGAAGACGCTCTAGACGCTAGCCACCTCTCCGGCCCCCAGAGCGGCCCCGTTGCTGGTTGATCGACCGGCGTCGCTGCTCCGGAGACATGTCGCGCCAGCGCTCGCGGAACTTTTCCCGGTCTTCCGGCGACATATTGCGCCAGCGCTCTCGCAATTGATCTCTCTGCTCTGGCGGTATATCGCGCCACGTCTCTCGCGCCTTCCTGCGTTCGTCCGGACTCATGCTCTGCCATCGGTCCCGCAACGCCTGCCGTTGTTCTGGCGGTAGTTGCCTGAACCGCCGATAGCGTTCTCTGACTCGCGTCTGCTCTTCGGCGGGCAGCTGCCGAAAATCCTCGTAGCGCGCGCGGAGATTGTCGCGTTGCGCCGGCGTCAGAGACTGCCACTGGCGGAACCGCTGCCCCGCTTCCTGACGTTTTTCCGGCGACATGAGGGACCAGCGGTCCGCCCCGTTCATGAGACGTTCGCGCCGCTCCTCGGGCATACCGTCCCAGCGTTCCCGGAGAGGCTGCAACAGCTGCTTTTGTTCTACCGAGAGCTCCTCCCAGCCTGCTGCGCCGGCGGGCACCGCGATCAGCAACGCAAGCAGTATAGAAACGGGCAGGCATCTAATCTTCATCACCCAACGCCTCCGCCCCCGAAGGGGCCATATCCACTTCTTCAACAGGCTGACTCTCAGCGTCCTCGATGGCCACCGCCAGCCAATCGTCGTCTTGTTCTTCCCAGGAGCCCAGGAACTCGAGCAGTTCAAGCTCATCCGGTGCAGTCGCGTCTGCTGCCCAGCTGCCCGAAGCCGCCGCCAGGATCAACAGCAAGGCCGCGCGGAATTGACCTGAACCTTCACCCATGTCTCAACCTGAGTCCGGCTCAGTGTCCAGCCACAGGAAAAAGTCCAGATCCGACAGCATGTCCAAATCCCCTGCGACCAGAATCAGCTCCATGTCCGTGACTCCGTCGTCGGCGGCGACAAGGTCCGCGTACTCGGTCGTGTGCTCAGAGGAAAGAAATACGATGCCCGCAAGCATCGCGGCACCGATCGCGCCGGCCGGTAATAGCCAGTCATTCAGTGGAAGTCTCCGGCTTCCTGCTAACGCCCGCTGCCGTCCCTCGGCAAGACGCGCCCTGACCTGCGGTTCCAGCGCCGCCACGGCTTCATCGTGTATCGCCTTCGACCTGGATTCGATCTGTTTCTTGTCGATGTCACTCATCCTGATACTCCCCCAGCCGCCCCCTGAGCGCAGACAGGGCGCGTGAATAATGCGTCTTAACAGTACCCGGTGAGCAGCCCATGGAGGCGGCGGTCTGCGCCACGTCCATGCCTTCCAGGCATCTCAAAACAAAAGCCTCCCGCTGCCTGACGGGAAGCGTCTGGACAGCCGCTTCCAGCGCCTGCATTGCGTCCAATCCTTGCGCGGCGACAGCCGGATCGCTGCCACGTGGGGCAGGCGTGGCGTCTACCGGATCGACGCTGTCGGGATGCCGGAACCAGCTCATGACGCGGCCACGTACGGAACTGCGTCGTTGGTGATCCCTTATCCGGTTGATAAGAATGCGAAAAAACAGTGGCCGCCACTCGACTTCCGGCTTGCGCGAATAGCGCCGGACGAATCGCAGCATCGTATCCTGAACAATGTCCATCGATTCCTCGCCATCCCGGGTCATCGCGCGCGCTGTAACGTACGCCCGCTGTTCGACGCCGCGAAGGAAGTCATTCAATTGTGCGGTCCTGTCCAGCCTGTTTTCCCCGAACGTGCCGCCCTCGATCGTCTCCGTCACAGCGCAAATCCGTTCACGGCTACCTGACCCATGATGGCAGCTCGATCAGGCTATCTCTGCGATGCCGTTGAAACCGGTGTCAACACAGAGTACAACGCGACCGAGCAGGACCGGTTGACACTTTGGCTGCACATGGATGGGGCTCGGACGGCAGAGTTTATTCACAATCACCCTTTGATCGCCGGTATGACAGGCAGATTAGTTCAAGTCGAGCCTGCCGTATAACTCATAACTCATTGTTTATAGATATTTTTTGAATAATTTGAACAATTTTTCGCCATTCCGAAACCCGTGGTGGGCAACCGTGGTCAAGAGTGCTTTTGCCCCAGCCAATTCACAGAGTTATCCACAGATTTTGTGGAAAAAGAGGCCCTCGCATTGGGTGCCGACACGATTCTCAGGGTAGCGATCAACGCCCCGCTTCGGAGGCTGTTCGATTACCTGCCGGCAAGAGGCGGTACGAGGGCCGTCCTGGGCGGGCGGGTCAGGGTGCCCTTCGGCCGAACCAGCCAGGTTGGCATCGTGGTAGAGATGACGGATTCCAGCACGCTGCCGTCCAGCCGCCTGCGCCGGGTACGGCAGGTCATCGATACCAGGCCCCTGTTGCAAGATTCCGACATCGCCCTGTTGCGCTGGGCCGCCCGCTATTACGCTCATCCTGTTGGCGACGTATTTGCGGCTGCCTTGCCCGCCCTGCTCCGGCAAGGTCGCGAGGTACCCACAACTGCGCGATTTCTTTGCGCAACGGCCGCGGCCACCGATCTGGATCTGGAGAGCCTGGCTCGACGCGCGCCCCGGCAGTCGGCCATTCTGCAACACCTGCTGG
>CP070833.1:309385-312644 GCA_020341735.1 Gammaproteobacteria bacterium
GCTCTACCGTCACTCGGTACGCCTGACCAATTATCAGAACCCCTATGACTCCGTGCTGAAGCTTTCAAACATCAAGCGTGTCGGTGTGGCACCGCGGGCGGGACGTGTCGGCCTTCCGGGCAAGTTGCCCCACAAAGCCGTCAACGTAAATTGCGGTCCGTATTTCCACAACCTGCGGCCGGATCCCCAGGCCACCGGGGCATGGGATCACTCGTGGTTCTTCGACGATGCGTTTTTTGCCCGGGATCTGACTTATACGCTGCAGGGCAACATCGATCGCAACTACATCCCGACCCGAAAACGCGCGAACGATGGCGCCCTGTTGCTGAATCCCAAGAGCATGAAAACGTGACGCCAAAGTCCGTGTCCGGTATGACGGCGCTGAGTACTGTTGTCGCGATGGTCGCCTTTGCCGCCAACTCGGTCCTCTGCAGGATGGCTCTGGCGCCCGACGCAATCGATCCGGCGAGTTTCACGACCCTGCGCCTCGCGGCCGGTGCCGCCACGCTCTGGGTCCTGACTCGCGTGCTGTCCAAGGCTCACGATAAGCCAGGCGGCAGCTGGGAATCAGCGATCTACCTTTTCACCTATGCGATCGCGTTTTCATTCGCCTATGTCAGCTTATCGGCCGGCACGGGCGCGCTCATTCTGTTCGGATCTGTGCAGATTACGATGATCGTCTGGGCACTGGTCTCCGGGGAACGACCTCACCCCGGCCGCTGGATCGGCATGGTCATCGCCCTTGGAGGGTTTATCTATCTGGTATTGCCCGGCGTCACAGCGCCGTCACCGCTCGGTGCCATGCTGATGACCACCGCCGGCGTCTCCTGGGGCTTCTATTCCTTGCGCAGGGTCGGCGACTCGAATCCACTGGCAGCAACGGCGGGCAACTTCCTCAGAGCGGCGCCCCTGGCGCTGTTGGTCAGCCTCGCGCTGCTATCCGGCACTGAGGCTACGGCACCCGGTATCTGGCTAGCCATCGCATCCGGTTCGGTCGCTTCTGGCCTGGGCTACGTCCTTTGGTATGCGGCGCTGCGTGGGCTATCCGCCAGCAGTGCTGCCGTTGTGCAGATTTCGGTTGCGCCCATCGCGGCTCTGGGCGGTGTCCTCTTCCTGGGAGAGGTCATCAGTGCCCGCCTGGCCGTCGCTTCATCGCTGATCCTTGGGGGAATCACCATGGCCCTCCTGTCTCGGCGCGCCGAAGCATGAGCGGGCACACCAGGACCACCTTCGACTAGACTAGCGGGCTTTGGGGCGTCGAGATGCCCCGGAAGCCGACGCAACAGTCGTCCGGCATTGAGTGACGAAGACGAACTCTCGGAGCCCCAGAATGGATATTCTCAGGTCTGCCGCAGAACGCGGCATGCACTTCCTTGAGACTCTGTCGGAAAGGTCGGTCGCACCGCACCCGGACGCCCTCGCCGCCCTGGACCAACTTGATATTCCCCTGCCGGCTGAGGGTATTCCGGCGGAGGAGATGCTGAAACTGCTGGACGAGATAGGATCACCCGCCACCATAGGCACGGCGGGCGGTCGTTTTTTCGGGTTCGTCATCGGCGGAACCCTACCGGCAACCCTCGCCGCCAACTGGCTGGCAGGCGCGTGGGATCAGAACGCGGGACTCTGGGCCGGCTCTCCGATCGCCTCCCAGCTGGAGCTGGTGTCGCTGAGATGGCTACGCGAACTGCTGGGACTCAGCGAGAGCTGGGGTGGAGCCTTCGTCACCGGCGCCACCATGTCCAACTTCGCCTGTCTGGCGGCCGGCCGAAGCGCCTTGCTCCGCAACATCGGGTGGGACGTGGAGCGGGACGGCTTGTTTGGCGCGCCCGAAATCACGGTAGTGATCGGGGACGAAGCTCATCCCACTCTGACCAAGTCACTGGGCCTGCTGGGAATGGGGCGGGACAGGGTGCAACGGGTCCCGGTCGATGATCAGGGACGCATCCGGGCCGACTGCCTGCCTCGCCTCGATGGACCGGCGCTCGTCTGTTTGCAGGCGGGAAACATCAATACGGGCGGCTTCGATCCGATCAGGCAAATCTGCGGACAGGTTCCAGAGGAGTCAACCTGGATTCACGTCGACGCAGCGTTTGGGTTCTGGGCGGCCGCCTCGCCGTCCCGACGGCACCTGATGGATGGGATCGCGCTGGCCGACTCGGTATGTACCGACGCCCACAAGTGGCTCAATGTTCCCTATGACAGCGGCATCGCGCTGGTGCGCGAGCCGGAGGCATTGCGCCGGGCCATGTCGTTATCAGCCGCCTACCTGCCGGAAAACGAGCGCCGTGAGCCGTCACATTACACGCCCGAGCTTTCGCGCCGCGCCAGAGGCGTAGAAGTCTGGGCGGCCATCAGGACGCTCGGGCGCGCCGGAATCAGAGAGATGATCGAACGCAACTGCCGCCAGGCGGCCCGGTTCGCCGAGGGGCTGGAGGCAGCGGGCTACGAAATCCTGAATGACGTTGTCCTCAATCAGGTTCTCGTGTCGTTTGGCGATGCCGATCGGACACAGGAGACAATAAAACGGATTCAGGAAGATGGCACATGCTGGTGTGGAGGCACTCAATGGCAAGGCAGAACGGCGATGCGTATCAGCGTGTGTAGCTGGGCGACAACTGATGATGATGTCGAACTCAGCCTTGCCGCGATGCTCCGATGCGCCGAACAGGCGTAGACACCACGTACCCGGCTCGGCGGCGCTTATTCTTGCGCTGCAGAGGAACACGCCTGTTTCTGATTCGTGTTCCATAACCAGGCGGCCCCTCTCACGCCGCTGGAATCCCCGTGTACGTTGGTGACGATAGTGACCCGCGGCCGATCAGTGAATACGTGAGGCTCCGTAGCGAGTACCGTTCGCTCTGCCTGGTCAGGCAGATTCGACATTCCGCCGCCCAGAACGATGATATCCGGGTCGAGCAGATTCACGACGGACGCTAGCGCCCTGCCGAGTCGATCCACGTACCGATCGAGGGTTGCCACAGCAATTTCATCGCCTTGCCGGGCCAGTTCCCCGATCTCCTCTGCGGTGCAACTCTGTCCGCAGGCAACCGCATGGTCTCTCGCCATCGCCGGGCCGGAAAGGAACGTCTCGATACAACCGTTACGACCGCAATAGCAAGTCGGGCCAGGGAATTCGTCGATGCCGGGCCGCGGCAGCTGATTGTGCCCCCACTCTCCGGCGATGGCCTGAGCCCCCACGATCACTTTTCCCTCCACTACGATACCGCCACCGACCCCTGTCCCGAGAATCACACCGAAA
>CP070833.1:312744-323155 GCA_020341735.1 Gammaproteobacteria bacterium
GCCCGATTGGATCGCGACGCTGGTCGTCATCGTTTTCGTCGTCGGGTTCCCCGTGGCGATGTTCCTCGCGTGGGTGTTCGACTGGACGAAGGACGGCATCCGCCGTACCGAGCCGGGGACGGCGGTAGGGGGCATGTCCATTGTCCTCGCCATCATATTTCTGATCGGCGCAACCGCGGGACTTTTCTGGCTCATCAATCCGTCCGGCATCGTGAGAGTCGAACAGACCGGCATCGCCGTCCTGCCGTGCCGTTATCGGGGTGAACCCGCCATGGCTTTTCGCGGCGAAGGGTTCGCCGAAATCATCAACGAGCATCTTGCACATTCGCCACACTTTTTCGTTCCCGAATTCGCTTCGGTTGCGAAGCTGTCCGCCGCAAATCTGCCGACCGCGGAGCTGGCCGCCCGGCTGGACGTGTCATGGCTGGTCGAGTGCCGCGTGATAGAGGAGGGCGCACGGGTCCGCATCGATGCGACGCTGATCGACGCGGTCACCGATGAGAGCGAGTCTCTCGTGAGCCCGGACGAGGATCAGTCTGCGGCTCTCAGTGCCCTGGAGAGCATCGGCCAGGCGGTATTTCAGCGCTTCGATCTCGCGCCGTCAGCGGAATCCCCTGGCTTGCTGAGTGATCGCTATCCGGCGATCCTGCGCGCGCTGGATGCCTACATGCGGGGAGAGCAGTCTTACCGGGTGGGCACGCCCGATGCACTGCGCGAGGCGAGGCAGCACTTCCAGGCGGCGCAGATTGTCCCGGGATTCACACTGGCGAGGACGCGCGAAGCAGACACGATGATGGCAGTGGCCGAGCTCGAGCTTCCGGTCAGTCCTGCAGCCGTAGCGGCGGTCCTTCGCGCGATCGATCTGATCCTGGATGAACTGGGTGCGGACGCGGATGTACCCGCCGAGGTCTACGTGTCGCGCCTGCGCTTTACCAACCTGGCGGATCGCCTCGAATTCGGAGAACGCGCCAGTGCGGAGCAGCGCAGGGAGTTTTTCGACAGGGCGCTCATGCTCAAGCCGAACGACGCCGAGCCGTATCGGCTGTACGCGGAGTACCTGTCGAGCATCGGCAAGGCCGGTAACGCCGCCGAGTTCGCGTCGAGGGCAGAGCAATTCGAGGGCATGGGAGACGGTTAGCCTCGTCCCGGGAAGGCCGCATTCATGCCGTTCCCGTTCGTTGTCTGGAGGCTGATCCTGCTGCCGGGGTCGCTCGCCCACGAGCGGTCACCTGACCAAGATCGTCACTAGCTACTTAGTCGATCCGCTGCCCAGCGTCTTGTAAATCAATCCGCCCAGCGCACCGCCCACGATGGGCGCGATCCAGAAAAGCCAGAGTTGGGCGACTGCCCACCCGCCGACATAAATCGCGACGCCGGTGCTGAGCGCCGGGTTCACGGATGTGTTGGTGACGGGGATGCTGATCAGATGGATCAGCGTTAGCGCCAGGCCGATCGCGATAGGCGCGAACCCGGCCGGGGCCCGGGAGTCAGTGGCACCCATGATGACGAAGAGGAACCCCATCGTCAGGACCACCTCGGTGACCAGCGCAGCGGTCAGGGAGTACCCGCCGGGTGAGTGTTCACCGTAGCCGTTGGAAGCGAAGCCGGCCGAGACATCGAACCCGGCCTGGCCGCTGGCGATCACGTAAAGTACGCCGCCCGCCACGACGGCACCGAAGACCTGTGCGACGATATACGGCCCCAGTTCCTTGGCCGGAAACCGACCGCCCATCCACAGGCCGACCGAGACCGCTGGGTTCAGGTGACAGCCTGAGATGTGTCCGATTGCAAACGCCATCGTGAGCACTGTCAGACCGAAGGCCAGGGAAACTCCCAGCAGCCCGATGCCGACGTCCGGAAATGCCGCCGCCAGCACGGCGCTTCCGCAGCCGCCAAGCACCAGCCAGAATGTGCCGATGAATTCGGCCGCGAGTTTATTGTTCATCTTTTTCCCCGATAGTGATGCCATGTGACGACTACCGATATTATAGATTTAGAGGATGCATATGGCTGCTCGACCGTCGGGGCCGGGAGGCCCCAAAGCACTGCGTGGATAGGCCAAACCCAATTTTGGTCTCGACTCCCAGGGGCGGGATCGAAATGAGGCGCAGAAAGCAGAGTCTAAAAAAGCGGGCCGGACTTGCGTCCGGCCCGAAGATTGCCCGAGGTGCCTCAAGCAGGGTACGCCGCTTTTGACAATCACGCGCTATTGAAGCGTTACGGTGGCGGAGTCGCTCGGCTTCGGGCTGATGATGTTGCCCTCGTTGTCGCCGGCGGTGGCCGTTACCGTATCGACGTGCGGCGACGTCGTCACCCAGGCGTCGAAGGTGCAGCTTTCCTTGCCGCCAGTGGAGATCGTCCAGGGCACGCTGCAGTCCGTTCGCTGGATCCCCGAATCAGGGTCCGCGGATGTCTTGGTGACGTCGCCATACGGCGTATCTGAAAGACCGGATACGATCAGCGCCTCCACGCTCGAGCCGTTCTGGATCTCAACCCTGAAGGTCACGAGCGCCTTGGTTGCGGTCTTCGTCAGCGTCGCTGTCGGCATCGCGTCCACGAAAGTGACGGTGGCGTCGTCGCTGTCCGAGACCGGAGCGCCGTCGTCATCCACGCCGGAGGCCGTGGCGACATTGGTTTCCGCCGTCATCGTCGGCAGGTCCGTTGCAACGTAGACGGTGAACGAGCAGCTGTAAGAGCCCTTGGCCGCGATAGTCTGCGGCAGGCTGCACGTCGTCCCCGGCAGGGCCGTCGAGTCCGTGAGATCCCCGTAGATGGTATCGGAGAGACTGCTGATGGTGACTGCATCCACGTTGGACGGGTTGTCGATTTTGAAGCTGAAAGTCACATTGCCGCCCGGCTCGGTCACGGACGTCGGGTTCGCCGTCTTCGTCAACTTGATCCCGGCCGAAGCCACGTCCTTGATGGTCACAGTTTCAGCCTCAGAGGCGGTGACCGGGTCGGTCGGACTGCCGTCCGCTTTCTTGTCATCGTCCCGACCCGTCGCGGTAACCTTGTTGGTATGAGAATAGCCGGGTTGCCCCGTGATGGAGCGTGTGAAGCTACAGGTGTATTCATCGGCCCCGCCGGCCTTGCCGTCGTCGGGCTGGAGCGTCTGCGGGACGGTACAAGTCGATCCCTGGATTGCGGTGACGTCGCCGAATTTGTCGTCGTTCAGGGACGAGATGGTGACCGGGTCGGTACTGGCGACAGACCTGTTTTTGACCAGGACGGTATAGGTCACGGGACCGCCCGGCTCATTCAGCATGGTGTTGTCGGCAGTTTTCGTCACTTCGATCTTCGGTCGTACGTCCGTGACCTTGACATAGGCGCTGTCGGATCCCGAAACGGTATTGCCGTGCATGTCCGCGCCCGAGGCCGTCACGGTGTCGGTCTCATCCCAGCCTGCGTTGGTTGCCGACCGGGTCACCGTGAATGAACAGGTTTTCTTGTCACCAGACTTTAAGGTTTGACCAATGAGGTTGCAGGTGGTCGACTTGATCATTCCCCCAGTCAGGGCAATGTTGCCGTACTTGTCGTCCGTGAGTGAGGCAAGCACGACGTCGTTGGCAGGATCGACGCCGGTATTGGTGATCTCAATCGTGAACGTGAAGTCTCCGCCCGGCTCTGGTCGACTCAACGGCGACGCCGTCTTTTTGACCTTGAGTTCTGCCGGCGGCACGTTGATCGGTACTTCGAAGGCCGGATCGCAGTTGCACTTTGAAGGCGCGCCGGGGTAGGCGTCCTCAGGTGTCATGCAGACCTCGTTGGCGCCGCCCTGCCGCCAGCTCGTGCAGTTCGGCAGATTGAGCTTTCCGTTATTGTCGGTGTCAGTGCAGACTGCTTCGATGTATTTGGGCACCGCGGCCGGCCCGATCATGTCGTAGTAGATCGGACTGTTGGCGCCGTTGATGTCGCCGCAGGTATCTTCGGGCTGGGGACACCCGCCTCCGTTGCAGGTGGTGTCCAGGTCGACGAACAAGCCTGTAGAGCCATCCGGGCGGTCAAAGTCACCTGTCTCCGGAAGAATGCCGACCGAGCACTGTCCGCCGAGTGCGCCGTCTCGGATCTGTGTGATCTGATCAGCGGGGTCTCCATCGGTAGCGAAGTACAGTCCGATGTCATGACGCGCCTGGGCGCTTAGTTCCACAATGAAGGTCGCGCGAAAGCGGGTTGTGTCGCCCGGGTAGGCGCAGCGATCTCCGCAGAGCTCGGGGGCAGGAATCGGATTTCCGCTGCCATCGGTCTCCGCAAAGCAGATCCCCGGGTTGTTGCTACAGCTTGCGCCTGCGTTGACCGCGCCCGCGTCACAGAATTCTGCGAACTGTATGTCGTTTTCGTCCACGATTCCGTCTGGAGTGGCGATGGTCTTGCCTTGGTTGATCGGATCAGGACTGGCGACGTCGGCGACGCCCGAGATGCGCACGTCGTTGGCCGTGCAGTTGAGGGTGCCAACATCCGCCCGTGCTAAATCCTGCATGCAGGGCCGGTCGGTCTCGAAGTCGCCCTCGCCGGTTGCTGCCGCGTGAGTCATGCCGACGCTGCTGATACTGCCGGCCAGCACCAGCGCCAGTAGTGCCACGCTGGCCGCTGGTCGAGCGCGTTCTGCGCGCGACGCCTGCGCCCGGTTCGTTTTCCTGTGAGCTTCCATTATCAGAGTCCTCCCGGATTCATTGCACAGGCAGGCTTGCGCGGCGATGTGAAGTTGCCGCCGAGCAACTGCCGTGGTTTCAGTTCGTCCGTCAGATGGGGAGGAGGAATGCAAACCGGAGCGGCCTGACGGGCCGCAACGTACGGCCAGATCGTCACACCGTTCGACGCAGCAATGCTCGATTTGCGGAACGTGCCGACCTGACACCGACTATATCCCTGTCGGTTGCGTGTTTTGGTTGCGAACAATTTGGTTCTCCCCCTTCCTTGTCAACCACTCCGATCGCTCGTGTCAGCCGGCTTAGAGGCTGGCCAGTTGTGGCTATGGCCCCCTTAAGCGGCTTGCCTGTTATTGGCCATTCCCGGCCGATCAAAGGGTCGCTGGTCAAAATGCGTACACCAGAGGGGGGGAACCAGTTGTGTTTAACTTAATTAGAGAAAAAATTTATAACTTATTGTTTTATATATTTTAAATATTCAGAATGGTGAACTCTGTTCGGCGGCCACTGTAGCCTGGAAGCCCTGATCGCGCCGATTTCCCAGGGTCATCTCGAGCAAGGCTGTCAACCGAAACAGCCTCATGCGGCCAGGGAGAGGAGAAGCTGAAACCCAATCCAGGTTGGGTGCGGGATTCGGAGGGCGGCTAGAACAATGAAAGTTCGAGGGCGGCCGATCTGTCGGACCGGATTATTGTGTTTTCAGGCCCGGCCTTCGGACCCGAATCCGGGCTCTGGTCGAACTTATTCCTCTAGCATGTACAACTGCCAGAGGTCCCGGGAACTCATCCTCATGAATGGCTTGACGGCCATCTGCCCGGTGCGACCAATGCTCTTCTCCAGGTACTTCAACTCCTCGAGCATGCCCTTGATCTCGGGATCCGGCGGCGCCTCGAATCCGCTTTCGCGCAGCATCAGCATGCCCGATGAGCGCATGGACAACTCCGTATGCAGCCGCAGATAGCACATCAGGTCGAACAGTACTTCGGGTTTGAAGTGCTCGCGGATAGACGTAAGGTACTTGCCGACTTTCGAGTCGGAGAAGTCCCCCGAGTTGATCAGTTCCAGCAATTCCGTATCGGCGTCGAAATCGATCTGCATCCACTTCTGCAGAGATTCTTCGCTGTCCTTGAAGACGTACAGAAGCAGGGGCGGCAACAGGATCAGGATGCCGAGCGTTGAGAGCACGGGGGCGAACAGGAAATGGTTAAAGGCGGAGTGGATCAGGGATGCCACCACGAAGCCCGGGGCGAGGACCGCCAGGCTGGTGGACTGGCTTTCTTCCGCCAGCGTATGAGCCACGATGGCGAAAATAGCGGTCGCGCCGCCGTGCATGATGGCCGTCCCGAAACCACGCACGATCCAGACGGCGAGGTGAGACTGGCTGAGGATACCCAGGTAGTAGATGTTCTCGATCATCGCGAAGCCGGCGCCAGCCGCGAAACCGAAGATTGCGGCGTCCACCGGAAAACCGATCCGGTTTTTGCGGATCAGGTAGACGATGATGATTCCCTTGAGCGCCTCTTCGATAATCGGCGACACATATCGGGAGTAGGTTGTCAGCGACCAGCCGGTCAGTTCCAGACCAGCAACGTTGAGGAAGTAGCTGCTACCCGCGGCCACGCATCCCGCGGTGATAGCGGCGATGACGACACGAAAACGGACCAGCTTGTAGCTGTCCAGGTAGACGAGCACGGCCAGGAAGATGAGCACCGGCAGGAGTCCGACGGAGCCTCGCAGAATCAGGTCAATCATCAGCGTTGTATGTTGCCATCCGACAGACCGTAGTCCGCATCCGATCGCGACTCACAGAATCTTCAGTGAAGCCATGAAGTCGCGTTCTGTGTTCGAGCCGTCTTCGAATCCCCACGCGTAACCCACCGACAATGTCATGTCCATCCTCGACATGATAGTGAACTGAAAGTCGATCTGCGCCCCGATGTCGTAATAGTCCTCGTTGTCGTCGTCTTCCGGGTTGGTAACAAGTGCGGCAGCGAAGATCGCCGGGCGAGCCCAGGACAGGTAGTGATCCTTGGTACCCACCCGTCGAAATCGGACCGGCGGCAGATTCCATTCAAGCATCGACTTGGCGAAAGTCCGTCCGTTGAGATCATCGATGTCGAATCCAGGCAGACTGAAAGGTTCGCGGTAACGTTTTATCTCCCGATGATCGACCCAATTGTTCCGGAAGCCGCCGAAATAGAAGTTGGAGAATTCGTCGTCCTTGTCGCCGATTGCGAATCCACCTGAATTTCGGAGCCAGATCGATGAGTGGATCAGCGGTAATGCCCAGCCGTAGTCGAACTCGCCAAACAGAAACGGGGTGAGCGTCGAGTCAGCGTAGTTGCTGCCGCCAACGGCAGACCACCTGAAGCCTTTCTCATCATCCACCGCGCCGAGAGACTTGCGAATGAAACTGTAGTCCAGGCGGGCGTTGACGTTGGCAAAACTCTCGAAGGTCGCGTCCACGTCCTGCGCGTAGGGCACCTCATCCAGATTGCCGTAATAGCCCCCACGGATCTTCAGATTCATCTTCCGGGGATCGTCGTAGATCAGCGTCCGGTCGTAGGTCACTTCACCCGAGTAGCCCTTCTTGGCAATCTCTGTCGGGCCGAAGATGTCGTAGAAGTCAGCGTAGTTGTACTTCAGCTCGGTGGTAAATGCGCCGGGAAGGAACTGATCGAGCCGTTGATGTTTCCACTTGGCATAAAGATGCAGTGCCTCGTTGTTGCTCTTGGTGGGTGTGACCGTTGCCGTAACACCGATCCGGTCGAAGCCGATCTTGTCGCTGAAGTTTGCGTGAATCCCGGGGCCGACCGAGTCCTTGTACCCCTGGGCGACCGGATACATGGATTCCAGGCTGATATTTTCGCGTGGCACATAGGTGCCTTCAGAGGTGATCAAGTCGTCCAGCGGGATATCCGCCGGCGAGCCGGCCTGCCATTCCTTGAGCTCGGGGTGTTTCTCAATGACCTGAGTGCCGAGGAAGGCGACGTTGCTGACGTCCTCAAGAGGTTTCGGGTCTATTACCGCAGGCACGAATCCCTGGCCGGTGAAATTGAAAACGATCAACGAACCGTCGGCCTGGGGGATCGGACGGAAGAAGCCCGTCTCGGCGTTGCTGACCGCCTCGATATCGCCGGTCGCGACTTCATACCGGAAGATATTGGAGACACCTGTGTAGTAAGAACTGCCGTAAAGGAATTGGCCGTCCGGCGTGAATACGAACCCCTCCGGTACGGCAGGGCCGAAATTGAACTCCTTGATCGGTTTTACTTCGCCGGCAAGCAGCGACTCGATCTCCATGATGCGAAGTGACTGGTCACCGCTGATGTTTCCGTGGGAAGACGAAAGTAATCGCCCATCAGCCGAGATATCCATGTCATAGAGATTTTCACCGTAGGGGAATGTATGAACTGAAGACCACTCGTCATAGGGGAAGGGGATACGAACGAGGGTCGAAAGGCCGTTCAAATGACGCACACCCCAGAGCGACCTATCGGTGCGATTGAAGACCAGTTCTCCAACACGTAGATCCTCAATCAGCATTCTTGACTGGCCGGTATCGACATCGAGAGCAACCAGGTCCCGGAAGGCCGAGTTGTCCGCCGTGAAGAAGAGTGTGCGCGTGTCCGGGTCGAAGGCAGGCGATGTCACGCGAAACAGCATTGGCCCCTTGATGTCCTCGATCCGATCGACCGAGCCGTCTTCCAGGGAGATGCCGGCGATGTGCGCAACCACCCCCGGATAGCGAACGCCGGCGAGCAGCCGGTTTGTCTTTTCGTCATAGTGGGCGCGCGACACGGATCCCAGGGGACGGTCCGATAGATTACGGTAGGGCGTCGTCGGGAACTGTCTTACAGAGGCGAGATTCTTCTCCTGAAAATCATGCTCCCAGTCAATCCAGTCCTGCCATGCGTCTTCCAGTGGCTCGCCGAAAACCTGCTCGAATTGATCCCCGTAGGAGCGGCGCGTGCCGTCAGTTCTTGCGACCCACTTGACGAGATGCTCAGGTGACGTCTGCAACGCCATGTAACTCATGAAGCGCGTGCCGTACAGATAAGCGTTGACGCCGACCTGAAAATCGACTTTCGTGCCCTCGGCCACGAGTCCCAGTGGATCGTAAAAGTGCGCGTCATCGCGCACCATCGAACGGAACACCATTTCGTCATAGGCGCCCTGGGCTCTGCCAAGCCCACCGGCCATCCATGTCTGGGTGAACACCGCGATGCCCTCGTGATACCAGCGCGGGCTCGTGAGTCGTGGATTGGTCAGGTACTGGTAGAAGATCGACTCCGGATATTCGGACATCGCCATGACTTTGCCGCCGAAGATCCGTCGATAGAAACGATCCTTATCGTTGGCCATGTCGGTGCCGACCAGGTGGACGAGTTCATGATTCATCCACGTCCACATCCGCTCGGCGGACGCCGCCGTCTCGAAGGTGAGGGATCTTGGGCCTATGTCTACCATGACGATGTTGCGGGGCAGTGGCGTGGCGCCCGCGTTGCCGTAGTCGGCGAAGTCAGTCATCAGCATCGTCGGCCGGTCGTAGGGCTCGTAACCGAAAATCGAGCGTTGCATGCGCATCGAATTCTCGTAGCTGCGGGCCGCATGCGGGGCCAGGTAGGTCTCAGTAGGATCGAGATACAGGAGTTTCAGGTCCTCGGTCTCCAGGTACTTGAGACCCTCGGAGCTCGCCGCGCCGGAGTACGTGAGCATCGCGGCGGCAAGCAGGAACCAGAGCTTTGGTGTTTTCATGTTGCTCTATTCCCTAAAGCTGGAATGAAAAAGGAGGATACAACGTATGATCCGTCGTATCCTCCCTATTTGGCGCCGAGTCCCTGGCACCGGTGCCGGAATGTCCGGCGATATCCTTATCTATGTAGTTTCATCCTGATCAGCGCTGGGCGTCCCGCATGGAGTCGTTCATCGCGTCCCGCATTGCGTCATTGAACGTCTCGCTGTTCATGGCGTCGCGGAATGTGCGGTCGTTCAATGCGTCACGGTAAGCCTCGCTGTTCATGGCGTCGCGGAACCGGTCGTTGTTCATCGCATCGCGCAGTGCTTCGCTGTTCATGGCGTCGCGGAACCGGTCGTTGTTCATCGAATCGCGCAGCGTCTCGCTGTTCAGGGAATCGCGCAGCACTTCGCTGTTCATGGCGTCACGGAAACGATCGTTGTTCATCGCATCGCGCAGTGCTCTGCTGTTCATGGCGTCGCGGAACCGGTCGTTGTTCATGGCGTCGCGCAGGCTTTCGCTGCTCATGGCGTCACGGAAACGATCGTTATTCATCGCATCGCGCAGTGCTTCGCTGTTCATGGCGTCGCGGAACCGGTCGTTGTTCATGGCGTCACGGAAACGATCATTGTTCATCGCATCGCGCATCGCTTCGCTGTTCAATGCATCCCTGACAGCTCTGTTGTTCAGGGCGTCACGGGCAGCTTCATTGTTCAACGCGTCCCGAGCGGCCCGGCTGTTCAGCGCGTCACGGGCGGCCTTGTCGTTCAGCGCGTCACGGACCGCCTTGTCATTCAGTGCATCGCGCACGGAGCGGTCGTTCAGCGCGTCACGGACGGCCTTGTCGTTCAGTGCATCGCGCACGGAACGGTCGTTCAGGGCGTCGCGCACGGAACGGTCGTTCAGGGCGTCGCGCACGGAGCGATCATTCAGGGCGTCACGGACCGAGCGGTCGTTCAGGGCGTCGCGGACCGAGCGATCGTTCAGTGCATCGCGCACGGAGCGGTCGTTCATGGCGTCACGGACC
>CP070833.1:323255-329153 GCA_020341735.1 Gammaproteobacteria bacterium
CAAGTGAGGCCGACAGGCCCATCATCACGACGAAGTCGACGTTCCAGTGGGCGGTCTCCTGGAAAAAAGCCAGCAGTTCCCTGCGCTCCTCGCGCTCGATCCGCGGCAGCCAGCTGAACACTCCCTTTTTCTCAGCCTGTCGACCCAAGCTTCCGCCATCCGGCTGTGTCATCACCAATTCCAGTCAAATGCATCCCGTGGGCTTGGAATCATCAACCATCCGGAAGGTTGGCAGCAAATTTCCGCGACCGCGAACAACGGGTCGCGGGCGGACATTTCCCGCGAGCCGACAGACCCACCGAGGCTCACGCAAGCCCGGACCGGCGATTGCGACCCAGGCGTCGACTGGTGCACCTGCGCTCCCCGTCCCCGGTACGAGAACGAACCTCATTAAAAAAGGAGGCGGGACCCGCGTCCCGCCTCCACACGATGGTCGAATCGACCGCGTCAACCGTGCTTCAGTCGGCTTTCAGCTCTACGCGACGATTCTGGGCACGCCCTTCGTCCGTGTCGTTGGACGCGACCGGCTGGCTCTCACCGAAGCCCTTCGCGCGTAGCCGATCACGTGCGATACCCTTGGTCACGAAGTACTCGAGGACCGCTTCGGCGCGCCTCAGGGACAGCCCCATGTTGTACTCCTCCGGACCTACGCTGTCGGTATGACCACGAACTTCGCCAGTGATCTGCGGTTCGCGGACCAGGATCTTGGCAGCCTCGTCGAGCAGGTAGGTGTCCTTGATGCGGGCGCTGTTGAAATCGAACAGGACGTCCTTGCCCGAAAGGACCCAGCAACCTTCGGACGTCACGCGTACGCCCCTCGGGGTATTCGGGCACGTGTCCCGGCTATCCGGCACGCCATCGCCGTCCGTATCTGCCACGACCGGCGTCGGCGGTGGCGGGGCCGGCGCGAGGAATGCGCCACGCACGAAGTCCGCCATACCATTTGACGAAGCGATGGCATCGGCATTGACGGCGGGTCCGCAGCCGCCGATGGAAGCGAGCTGATCAGCCAGACCGCGGCCTCCGACGTTGTCGCCGATCTGCACAGGGTAAATACACAGGCGCTGACCATGGGTCGCCTTAAGAGCCTCGGCGCTGGCCACCACGGCCTTGGCATCGAGTTCCTTGAAGTCACTGACGATGACTAACGCCGAGTTGCCCGTCTCGCTGGCAAGGGCTTCACCGGAGGCACCGATCGCAGTCTCGAGCGGACTCCAGCCGCTGGCACACTTGACCCCGGCGAGGCCGTTAGCGACATCGGCCTGGCTGTAAGGAGCCGGCCCATGGACCTGCCACGCCAGCTTGTTTTTGACGCAGGAGCCTGCGCCGAATACAACCAGACTCGCATCGTAGTTCATCGCGGGGATTGTCTGGTTCATGCGATTGACAATATCTTTCCCGTAGAGAAACCGGTTCGGCGGCTGGCCTCCCATGGAAGACGAGGCATCCATGATGATGACGAAAGCGTCAACTTTCTGGACCGACCCGGACGTATCGATGTTGACCGGGGTGAACGGCGCCGGTGAATAGGTCGGTTCCGGGCTCGCACACCCGAACAGCAAGCCCGACCCTAACGCAACGGGCAGAATAATCTTGAGTACACGTTTCATCATTTCCCTCCCAAAAGGCCTGGAAGCCACCACTAATCTAGTAGCGGTCTCCGAGGCGAAACTTTTCCTACAGGCAGCCAAATACGCCGGATGCTTGCAATGACGCATATACCGCTGAGATAAAAAAACGCGCCTTCCGCCTGATTTACGTCAGCCGGTCAGCCACTAACGGAATGTCCTAAAAATACCTCGCAACGGTAATGTAGTTGCCGAAGGCGGGCTATTCCAGCCTGACTAACTACGCCCGTTCGCTGACCAGACTTCGGCCCGGCTACGAACGCTGAGAAACGGTTCATGGGTCCGCATCAGGCTCATAACCTCTTCGAACCTGATGGCTCACTAGATTCCTCTATCTCGTCCCAGACCTCGATCCAGTGCTGCACAGGCAGATCCGTACCCATGGAAAGGTGTATCAGGCATCCGATGTTTGCCGTAACAATTCGGTCAACAGACTCCGTATCCAGCCGCTCGAGCCGGGACTCTCTCAGCCGGCGTGAAGTCTCTCTGTGAAGTAGCGAGTAGGCGCCCGCCGAGCCACAACACTGATCGCCGTCGCCGGCATCCTTTAGCGTCCAACCGCTCTCGGTTAGGAGTCGCCTGAGACTGGCATCGCCATGCAGTGCGTTCTTCAGCGTGCATGGAACATGAAACGCGACCTTTTCCGAGAAACTCGAACTACTCTTAAGAGGGCTGAGGAAATCGCCGACATCGCTTACCCTATCGGCGATGAAATCAGCCCGTCCGGCGTAATCAGGATCATCCCGGCAAAGCGCCCCGTAGTCCTTAATAAAGGCGGCGCAGCCGCTGGCAGTGACGACCAGCCCTTCGCTGCCTTCGAGCGCGGGATACCAGGCGTCGATGTTGCCGCGGATCTGCTCTCGCGCCCTGTCAAGGTCATCGAGATGGTATGCCATCGCGCCACAGCAACCGCTGGCGCGACACGCGCTGAAGCCTCGTCGATCGAGCACCCTGGCCGCAGCCAGGTTGATTGATGGCGCGATCGTGGGCTGCACACAGCCCTCATGCAGCAGGATCGTCTTTTCCGACGCGGACTCCGGCCATCCGCCTTGCGTTTCGACTGGGAACAGACGCGCCAGCCTGCTCGGCAACAGCCACCGAAACATCCTGGCGACGGCAATCGAGAGTCGGAACAGCAAGCTATGGTCGAAAAAGCGTGCGATCAGTCGCCGGCGCCAGCGATCCCAGGTCGGGCGAGAGCCCCGGGACGCGATCGTCTCTCGACCGATATCGGCCAGCCGATGGAAGCTGACGCCAGAAGGACAGGTAGTTTCACAGGCTCGGCAGCCAAGGCAGTGATCCAGATGGGTCCGGGTCCGGTGTGAGACCGCCTCCCCTTCAAGCAGACTCTTGATCAGATAAATCCGTCCCCTGGGGCCCTCGAGCTCATTACCGGTCAATATGTAGGTCGGACAAGTCGCGTTACAAAATCCGCAGTGTACGCAACGGCGCAGGATACTCTCCGCCTCCTCGCCCGAGGCCGTGCCCCTGATCGCCTCGGTAAGCCGGGTCTGCATATCAGAGCTCGGCGTACATACGGCCGGGGTTGAACAGCCCGTGCGGATCCAGCGCGTCTTTCACACGACGATGGAGCTGCGTCAGCGCCTTGTCCATGGGCTGGAAGATCGATCCGCTCCGATCTCCGTCGCGGAAAGCGACGGCATGACCGCCGGCCTCATCTGCCACCTGCCGGATGCGCACCGGATCGACATCCGTCCGCAGCCAACGCAGAGCCCCACCCCAGTCAATTATCGCTTCGCCGTCCAGAGACAGCGGACCGGTCGCCGGCGGCACAGACAGCCGCCAAAGGACGCCGTCTCCTGAGAAGGCTGTCAATTGCTGTTCTCTCAGCGCATCCCAGAACGCACTGGCGGCATCGCAGGGCAGCTCATCGCCGCCCAGGTCCGAGCACGCGGCGGCGACGCCTGATTCACTCCCCGAGAGCCGCAGATACATGACGCCTGCACACCAGGCCGCGGCAGAAATCGGTAATGGACGCCCGGCATATCGGGTCATCCTGAGAAGAGCTCCCTGCTCGTCAAGTTCAAAGATCAGGCTCCGTTCGATCGCGGGGAAGGGAAGCACCTTGAGCGAGACATCCAGCAGGAGCCCCAGGGTCCCCATCGCCCCGGCCATCAATCTTGAGACGTCGTATCCGGCCACATTCTTCATGACCTCGCCGCCGAACCGGGCCACCTCGCCCTTGCCATTGATCAGGCGCGTCCCCAGCACGAAGTCACGCGTCGCCCCCGCGAAGGCACGCCGCGGACCGGACAGGTTGCAGGCCATCGTGCCACCCAGGGTCGCGCCTTTTCCGAAACGTGGGGGCTCGAAGGCCATCATCTGACCATGCCTGGCGAGCTCCGATTCGATCTCGTCGACCGGCGTGCCCGACCTGGCGGTCAGCACCAGCTCCGACGGTTCGTAGCGGATGATGCCCCGATGCCCGGCCAAACCCAGCCGGACACCCGACGGCTCGCGGCCCAGAAACCGTTTACTCCCGCTGCCGATGATCTCCAGGGACTGCCGTTCCGCAATGGCAGAGCACACTGCGGATTGAAGGGGCTCGGTGAGGTCTGTATCCGAGTGATTGCCTACGAGTTCCAGGTCGGGCATCAGAAGCGCTCCAGATCGGGGAACGGCAGCTGGCCACCATGGACATGCATTGCACCAAACTCTGCGCAGCGGGCCAGCGTCGGCACGGCCTTACCCGGGTTGAGCAGCCCGCGCGGATCGAACGCGGCTTTGAGGTCATGGAACTGCTGGAGTTCGATAGTCGAGAACTGCACGCACATCTGATCGATCTTTTCTATTCCGACGCCGTGCTCGCCGGTGATCGTCCCGCCGGCCTCAACGCAGGCTTCAAGAATCTTCCCACCCAATTTCTCGGCCCGCTCCAGCTCGCCTTCCATGTTCGCGTCGTAAAGGATCAGGGGATGCATGTTGCCGTCGCCCGCATGGAATACATTCACGACAGAGAGACCATAACGCTCGGACAAAATCTTGATCTCGTTGAGCACCCTGGCCAGATGCCGTCGTGGGATGGTGCCATCCATGCAGTAGTAATCCGGTGCCAGCCGACCTACCGCAGGGAACGCCGCCTTGCGGCCGGACCACAGCTTCAGCCGCTCTTCCTCGGTTCGAGACACGGTGACCTCGGTGGCCCCGGAGTCCCTCAGTATCTGGCTTACGGCCTCGATCTGACTCTTGACTTCCGCCTCGGTACCATCGAGTTCGCACAGGACGAGTCCGGCGCAATCCGGATAGCCCACGTCGAGGAAAGCGTTGACCGCCTCGATACACCCCCGATCCATCATCTCCAGACCTGCGGGAAGAATCCCGGAGGCGATGATGGAAGCTACGGCGTCGCCGGCCTCATCCACCCTGGTGAATGCACCGACGGCCACCTGGGCATGCACCGGTTTTGGCAACAGCCGGACCGTGATCTCCACGATGACCGCCAGCAGTCCCTCGGAGCCATGAATCAGCGCCAACAGGTCGTATCCCGACGCGTCGAGTCCGGCCCCGCCGAGACGTATGAGTTCTCCATCGATCGTGACGACCGCCACGCTGGCCACGTTGTGTACCGTGAGACCGTACTTGAGGCAGTGCACGCCTCCCGCGTTCTCTGCCACATTGCCGCCGATACTGCAGGCAATCTGCGACGAAGGATCCGGTGCGTAGTACAGGCCATGCCGCGCAACGTGGTCGCTTATGTGGAGATTGCGAACCCCCGGCTGCACACGTGCCAGCCGATTCGGAACGTCGACCTCGAGGACCTGGTCCATGCGGCTCAGGTTCAGCAGCACGCCCTGCTCCAGCGGCAATGCACCGCCTGAAAGCCCGGTGCCGGCACCTCGCGCAACCACAGGCACGTCCATGTCGTGACAAGTCCTCAGCACGGCCTGGACCTCGGTAACCGTCTTGGGCATCGCCACCATCAATGGCTGGCGGCGATAGGCGGACAACGCGTCACACTCGAAAGGCCGGAGCTCTTCAGCGTGAGTGAGCAGCGTGCCCGCCGGGAGTAAATGATCCAGGCGATTCGCCAACTCTGCACGCCGCTGGTCCAGGTCCGGTTTAGATGTGTCGACTGTTGAGGTCACGCGAGACTCCGTTATCGAGCAGGGCCACCAGCGCGGCCGGATGATCTCCTGCCAACAACCACGCGCACCGCAGGCAGGTATTCCATCCAGTCACTGCGATCCTAGTACAGGCTGCTACAATTGTCGTCACGCTTTTGCCTCGTAGGCGCCGAGGTGACTGCAGC
>CP070833.1:329253-338799 GCA_020341735.1 Gammaproteobacteria bacterium
AGGCGCTGGCGATCGTCATGGTGATCGCCAGCGGGGTCGCCACCTATCTCATGTCGGTCAGTACGCTGCACGCGCTGAGCGATACCCGGGATCGCTATTACTCGGAATACGCGTTCGCGGACGTCTTCGCCTCACTGACGCGGACGCCACGCACGCAGGCGATCCGGATCGCAGAGATTGCCGGGGTGGACACCGTGGACGCGCGTGTCGTTGCGTCGGCCCAGATCGACATCGAAGGGTTCCCGGATCCGGTGATCGGTCGCCTGATCTCGCTGCCGGAGTCGGGACAGCCAAATCTGAACCGCGTGCATCTGCGCCAGGGCCGCATGGTCGAGCTGTGGCGGGATAACGAGATCCTGGTCAGCGAGGCTTTCGCCGAGGCCCACGGGTTGGTGCCGGGTGATCGATTGTCGGCGGTGATCAAGGGCACCCGCAAACAGCTGACCATCGTCGGCGTGGCGTTGTCACCGGACTATATCTATCAGATCGCCCCGGGCCGTATCCTGCCCGATTTCAAGCGATATGCCGTCATCTGGATGGGGCACCGGGCGTTATCCGCCGCCTACGAGATGGAAGAGGCATTCAATTCGGTCTCGCTGGACTTAAGCGCTGACGCCAACACCGAGTCTGTTATCGAGCGACTGGACCTCCTGCTCGAGCCTTTCGGGGGCCTGGGTGCCTACGATCGCGAGGATCAGATTTCTCATCGGTTTCTCAACGAGGAATTCGAGCAACTCAGACAGACGGCCGGGTTGTTCTCCTTCATATTTCTCATGGTGACCGCGTTCCTGCTTAATGTCGTGATTGCCAGACTCGTAAACACACAGCGCGAGCAGATCGCCATATTGAAGGCATTCGGCTACGGCAATGTACAGGTGGGTTGGCACTACGTAGCGCTGGTGCTGCTGATCGTCGCCGGCGGCATCGTCGCGGGGACCGCTCTGGGCGCCTGGCTCGGTGGCGGCCTGAGTGAGCTGTACATGGATTACTACCGCTTTCCGTTCCTCGATTTCGGTGTCCGGGCCTGGACCGTGGCCGTGGCGATGGCCGTCACCGGCGCTGCCGCCGTCCTCGGTTCGGTGGGCGCGGTCCGGAGGGCGATCTCGTTGCCTCCGGCCGAAGCGATGCGACCCGAGTCCCCGGAGGTGTTCCGTCAGGCCCTGGTCGAACGCCTGGGTATCGGCTTCCTTGATCAGCCGACCCGGATGATCCTTCGCCATCTGGAGCGGCGACCGGTGAAGTCGGCGCTGACGGTATTGGGCATGAGCATGGCCTGCGCCATCATGATGGTCGGCACGTTCTTCACCGACTCGATCGACTACATGGTGACGGTCGAATTCGACATCGCCCAGCGCGAGGACCTGTCGGTTGCGTTCTTCGAGCCCACATCCCGGCGCGCGATCCATGAGCTCAGGGCGATGGAGGGAGTTGATCATGTCGAGCCCTATCGTGCCGTCGCGGCACGGCTAAAGGCCGGTCACCGCAGCTACCGGACGAGCATCCTCGGCTTCGCCCCCGATGCGGTGCTGCACCGGACCCTGGATGAACATCAACAACCGCTGCGGCTCCCCGAGGAAGGCCTGCTGCTCACTGACCAGCTCGCCGAAATTCTGGCGGTGGAGGCGGGGGACGAACTCATAGTGGAGGTGCTGGAGGGCGGCCGCCCGGTGCGCCGGGCGATGGTGGTCGGCACCGCGCGGCAATACATCGGGATCGGCGCCTACATGACCTTGGACGGTCTGAATCGGTTGATGCATGAGGGTGACGCCATCTCCGGCGCATTCCTTGGCATCGACGCGGGCTACCGGCAGGAGCTCTACGCCCGGTTCAAGGAGATGCCGCGGATCGCCGGCACCGAGGCCGCCGACGGGCGGCTGCAGAATTTCTACGACTCCATGGCCGAATTCCTGCTTACCTACATGTCTTTCATCAGCACATTGTCAGGAGCCATCGTGTTCGGGATCGTTTATAACAGCGCCCGCATCGCCTTGGCAGAGCGTAGTCGAGAGCTGGCCAGTTTGAGAGTCCTCGGGTTCACCCGCGGCGAGGCGTCCTACATCCTGCTCGGTGAGCTTGCGCTGCTGACGGTCATCGCGATTCCACCGGGGTTCCTGCTCGGTCGACGCCTGTGCCGATGGATGATCGACAATCTGCCCCATGAGCTGTTCCGGATCCCGCTGGTGTTGGAGCCCGACACCTATGCACTGGCGGCGACGGTCGTTCTGGCGTCTGCGGCCGTGTCCGGACTGATCGTCAGGCGCCGTATCGATCGGCTGGATCTTGTAGCCGTACTCAAGACACGGGAATAGGATGGAGACATGACAGGCAAACGGACCCTCGTTCTGGCGGTGCTGGCTGCGGCTATCGTCACGGCTGTCGTTGCGGCGTTCATGCCCCGGCCGATCGCGGTCGACGTGATCGAGGCCCGTCACGACACCCTGACAGTAACGGTCGAGGAGGAGGGCAAGACCCGGGTCATCGATCGATTCGCGGTCTCGGCTCCGGTGGCGGGTTTTGCCCGGCGCGTGGAACTGGATGTCGGGGACATCGTCGTTAAGGGCGACCGCCTGATGTCGCTGGAACCGTTACGGTCGGATGTTCTCGATCCGCGCAGCCGCGCCGAAGCCGAAGCGCGCGTTGCGGCGGCGCAGGCGTCACTGCTGGCCGCGCAGCAGAAGACCACGGCGGCCCGGGCGGACTCGGAGTTCGCCGATTCGGAACTGCGACGCAAGGAGCGGTTGCGCGATGACCGGACGATCTCCGAGGAGGAACTCGACCGGGCCGCATCGCAGGCCCGCGCCGCCGCCGCCAATCTCCGCTCGGCGGAATTCGCCGTCGACGTCTCCCGGCACGAGCTCGAGGCCGCGCGCACCGCGCTCGAATACTCGGCGGCCAGCGGTCAGCAGGAGGCGCCCGAGATGGTGGCCATCAATGCGCCGGTCAGCGGGCGCGTTCTGGCGGTGATCCGCGAGAGCGAGGGTGTGGTCGCCGCAGGCCAGTCGCTGGTCGAGATCGGCGACCCCGAAGCCCTTGAGGTTGAGGTGGACGTCTTGTCCATGGATGCCGTGAAGATCGCGGTCGGGACCCGGGTCCGCTTCCTGCGGTGGGGCGGCCAGGCGCCGCTGGAAGGCGTGGTCCGGGTGGTCGAGCCCACCGGTTTCACGAAGATTTCCGCCCTCGGCGTGGAGGAGCAGCGGGTGCTGGTGATCTCCGATATCACCTCCCCGCGGCAGGAGTGGCAACGGCTCGGTGACGGCTACCGGGTCGAGGCCAGCTTCATCCTCTGGGAGGCCAGTGATGTCCTGCAGGTGCCGACCAGCGCGGTGTTCCGCCATGGCGGCGGCTGGGCGGTTTTCGTGGCCGACGGCGGCCGGGTCAGCATCAGGCCGGTTTCGCCGGGGCGGCGTAGTGGCCTGGCAGTGCAGATCCTGGATGGCCTCGAAGACGGGGAGGCGGTGATCGTCCACCCCAGCGACGACGTGGCTGATGGTGCGCGGATCAGGATCCGCTAGCTTTCGCTGACAGTCCTGACGTATTCCACGACGCCGGCGATATCTTCGTGGACCAGCAGGATGGCCAGATCGCCGGGTTGGGCCCAGTCGATCGCAGCTTTGACGCCGTCGATCTCCTCAGCCTGATAACTGATCGATTCGGGATTGGCCCCGGCCTCCACGAACAACCAGTGCAGCAGGCGGGCCACCTCGCCTTCCTGTCGTCCGCGGGAGTAGCGACCCATCTCCTTGATGATGATCTTGTCGGGTCGCAGTTGCCATGCCGCATCCGCGAGTTGATGAATGGCTTCGTCTCCGCGATCCCCGGCCTGACCGATCAGCAGCACCCTGCGGCGTCGGCCGTAGTGTTCCGCAACCGGCCGCAGGGCGGCGACACCGTGAGGGTTGTGAGCGAAGTCCACCAATACCTTGGTGCCATCGATATCAAACAGGTTGCCGCGACCGGGGTTGGCGGCGTGTGTGGTCTTGCGTAGCGCCTCCAGCATCGCCTCGACAGCGACGCCAAGCGCGTCGGCCAGCCCCATTGCGGCCAAGCAATTGGCTATGTTGTGGCGGGCAGACCCGTCGAGCGTGATCGGCACATCTGTCACGGGAATCAACGATCGGCGCCGGTCTCCATCCAGCAAGGTGATGTCTCCATCGTCCATGACGAAAGCACGCAGCGGTCGATCACCGGCGGCGTGACTCGCCGAGCCGGCGTCCAGGGCAAACCAGGTGACGGGACACCTCAAAGTCGCCGATCGCTCGACCAGGCGGGTATCTTCCGCGTTGAGAACGGCGGTGCCCGAGTCTCCCAGAACCCGCGTGACCAGCCACTTCACGTCGGCCAGCGCCTCCAGATCGCTGACCCCGAAGTCATCCAGATGGTCGGCAGCGATGTTAGTGATGACGGCGGCGTCCGCACGCTGCATCGCGACTCCGCGCCGCAGCAGTCCGCCGCGGGCCGTCTCCAGTGCGGCTATCTCAACGCCGGGGTGACGCAACACTTCGCGGGCCCCTCCAGGACCCGCGTAGTCGCCCTTATCGATCGTTTCGTTTCCAACGACCACCCGGTCGGTGGAACTAAGCCCGACGACTTTACCGGCCGCGGCTATCATTGCCGCCACCAGCCTGACGGTCGTGGTTTTACCGTTGGTGCCTGTGATCAATCCGACCGGAATCTTGCCCAAGTCGCCCCAAGGCACCTCCTGCGGCGTCGGCAAGGAAGTGACCGCCCAGCTCTTGCTAAAACAGCCGAACCCGATTGACGCCTGATCGTCATCGCTAAGGAAGGGAAGGTCGTGCTCCCGGGCCGTATCCCGAAGACGGATCAGGTCCGGGTTGATTTCTTCCTCTATGAGTTTTACGAGTCTGGCTGCATCCTCGGTGAACGACAGCGCGGGTTCGCCCGCGACCTCCCGTCGGGCAGTCTCGAATGCCCAGTCATTGATCTCGGTGGCCGCGTACAGCGCATCGATCGGGGCGTCGAAACCGAGGCTTACGCCGTTGGCCATCCTGCGGACGTGTAGAGTATTTGCCTTCCAGCCCACCGCCGCGAGCATGTCCATGGCGGCGGTCCGCCAGGCCGACTCGAATGGATCGACTTCGCCCGGCTCCAGGCGGACGTCGATGACGGCTCCAGGCTTATCGGAGAGGATATTCGGGCCTGTCAGGCGCCTCGAATCGAGCAGTTCCATGGCTTATAACCGCCGACTCAATCGGACTCTTCAGGATCGGGCGCGATCATGACGCCACGGCCGTCACGAACCAGTTCCACGCCGGAGGCCGGCTCGAAGGCCTCGCCCTCCATCTCCAGTGGTTCGTACTCGTCCGAGGGATGCGCCGGAAGCACCTCGGGCGGGGCGTCCTCGCCAGGCTTGAAGTAGATGATCTGTTTCCAGGATCGTTTGATGGCGTCGGCAAAGATCATCACCAGGTCGCCGGCTCGGCCGGAATTAAGCGCCTCGGCAGTCGCCTCCTGCTCATCGGGAACGATCCTGATTTGGCTATCCTCCACCCCGGACAGCATCAGCTCCTCACGCAACATTGCTGGGATTTCACCCGGTTTGCGACCGCGACGGCGGTCGTCCTCCCGGCAGATGTACAGGTCGTAGTGCCCGGCCGCGGCCCTGGCGATGTCGCGGACATCCTCGTCACGGCGATCGCCGGGGGCGGCGAGCACGACAATCTTCCGCCCCGGCTCGCCGAGGCGTTCGACCAGGTCCGACATCGTCTTTACGGCTGCCGGGTTGTGGGCGTAGTCGAGGATGACCTTGAACGGCAACTCGGTGAAAACGTTCATCCGGCCGGGTGCCTGGAAAAACGTTGTGTCGAATGTCCGCAGACCCTGGCGAATGTTCTCCAGGCTGATATCCAGGCTGAATCCAAGCCCGGCCGCGAACATGGCGTTCTGCACATTGTGCATCGCACGTCCTTCCAGGGTGGCCGGGATAAGGTGCGTCCATAGTAGCGGGATATGGTTGCCGCCATCGTAGATCGTGATCATGTCGCCGCTGAATGCTTTCTCCAGAACAACGGCGCGTCCGCCCGACCTGACGTGTTCTTTCACCAGCGTGTGGTCCGGGCTCATGGTCACGTAACAAACGTTACGCGCCTCTGTGTGGGCTGCCATCTTCAGGCAGTAGGTGTTGTCCGCGTTGAGGACCGCGGTGTCCGACGCCACTTCGATCGGAATGCGCTTGATGTCCGCCAGTTCCTCAAGCGTATCGATGCCCTTCATTCCCAGGTGATCGGAGCTTACGTTGATGCATGCCGCCACATCGCAGTTGCTGTATCCGAGCCCGCTGCGTACCAGCCCGCCGCGAGCAGTTTCCATGACGGCGGCGTCGATGGTCGGGTCACGCAGGATCATCTGCGCGGAGCGCGGGCCGGTCATGTCGCCCTCGACAGTGAGGTTGCCGTCGATGTAGACGCCGTCGCTGCTGGCAAGTCCAACCGTGTGTCCGGCCATCTTCATGATGTGTGCCAGCATTCTGCTCGTGGTGGTTTTGCCATTGGTGCCCGTGATCGCGGCGATAGGCACGCGGCTGGGCGTCCCCGACGGGAACAACATATCGATGACCGGTCCGGCCACGTCGCGCGGTGTTCCCTCGCTCGGTGCCACGTGCATGCGGAACCCGGGACCGGCGTTAATCTCGCAGATAGCGCCGCCGATCTCCCGATAGGATTTGCTGATGTCGGCCGTCAGGAAATCGACACCGCCGATATCCAGCCCGATGCCCTTGATCGCTCGGATCGCCATATCCTTGTTGTCCGGATGGATGATGTCCGTGACGTCGACGGCGGTGCCGCCAGTAGAGAGGTTGCCCGTGGATCGAAGATAGATGGGCTCGCCGTCCTGCGGCACGCTCTGAGGGGTGAGGTGCTTCTGGGAGAGCAGGCGCAGCGCCTGATGGTCCAGCTCCAGCCGAGTCAGCACTTTCTCATGGCCGACGCCGCGACGGGGGTCCCGGTTAACTCCCTCGACAAGTTCCTCGATCGTGTGTCTGCCGTCTCCGACGACGTGGCCCGGCACTCGTTTGGCGGCCGCGATCAGTTCTCCATCGATGACCAGCAAGCGGTGATCAAATCCGTCGACAAATTTCTCGACGACGATTGCCCGGCCGTGCTCCCGGGCTTTCTCGAACGCCACTTCCACCTCTCCGTGGGTGCTCATGCCGATCGACACACCACGGCCGTGATTACCGCGCAGCGGCTTGACGACGACCGGGTAGCCGATGCGTTCCGCCGCACGTACCGCGGAGCGCCCGTTATACACCAGTCGCTGCTCCGGCACGGGGAGGCCCAGGTCCCGCAGCAGTGCGTTGGTTTCTTCCTTGTCCGAGGCCAGTTCCACCGCGATGTTGCTGGTCGTGCCCGTGGTCGTGGCCTGGATCCGACGCTGGTAACGGCCGTGACCGAACTGGACCAGGCTGAACCGATTCAGCCGAATCCATGGGATGTCACGTTCCTCTGCTGCCTTGACCATCGATCCGGTGCTGGGCCCGAGTGCGCGGTTCTGAGCGGAGCGGATAAACTCGTCCCGGACCTCGCCGAAGTCCCAGTCCTCATCCGGTGCGTCTTCCGGCTTGAGATCTTCGGGCAGTAGAAAGTGCAGCAGTTTGATGCCGAGTCGGCTGGCTTCCCGACCGACTTCGGCATCGCGGTACTGGAACACCACGGTGTACTGGCCGGGCTGGCCCTCGACGGATCGCGTGCGACCGAAGCTGACGTGAAAACCGGCGGTGCACTGCAGTTCGAGGATGACGTGCTCGAGCACGTGGCCGAGCCAGGTGCCTTCATCCTCGCGCATGCGGCGCAGGAATCCTCCGGCAGTATCGTAAGAGCAGGTGTGCTCCCCGAGGCCGGGGAGCGCCGCCAATAGCCCGTCCACGAACCGGTCTCCGAGTCTCGCTGTCGGCCACTCTTCCAGCTCGGCGAGGTCGATGACATGCCGGATGACCGGAAAGTTCGCGTAGACATTTGGTCCGACGTAAACGTTGGTCGACAGAGTTTTCATGTGCTCCCCCTTGTCGCGTCTGCCCGTCAGGGGTCAGCCGTGGCCTCGCGATTATTGATGTCGTAGCGACCGCCGGATACCAAGATGTGCAGCTTGATGCCGACCAGGCTGACCGGGTCACTGCGATGAGCCTTGTCCATCGACGAGTAGGAAATACCGGACGGGTCCACTATCGTGATTCCGCCGCTACCGACGACCTCGAGGCAGTTATCGGGGCCGATGAACGCCGCCGTATCCTCATCCAGACCAACTCCCACCGCGAATGGGTTATACGCCAGCGCAGTCAGCAGTCGCCCCAGCCGGTCGCGCTGACGGAAGTGCTGATCCACGATGACATGATTGGTCAGCCCCAGCCCGGGAGCGAGGGTCACCATATCAGGGCTCGGTGTAGACCCCTCGTAGCCGCCTGCGATCATGTGTTCGGGCAGGAAAGCCGCTCCTGCGGAGGTTCCCGCAACATGCATGCCCTCTGCATTGCGACGTCGAATAAGCTGGGCCACCTCGGTGCCGCCCAGCGTCGTTGACAGCCGCAGCTGGTTGCCACCGGTAAGGAAAACGCCTTCGGCGGACTGAATCTGGGTGAGTGACTCACCTTGCTCGCAGTCCTCCCGTTCGAAGATCGGCAGCACTTGTGCATTCCGGACCCCGAGCTTGCGGAAAAGGCGCCGATAATGGGGACCGGTGTCCTCCAGTTCCGAGGCGGTTGGAATGATCGCTATCCGCGCATTATCTCCGCCACAGATCTCAAGAAAGCGAGCCAGTATCTCGGGGTTATGCAGCTTGTTTTCGGCCCCGCCGATGGGAATGATGAGCCCACGTACGGAACCTTCATTTGGCCTGGATGGCACGATCTTCTCTCCGGGTGCAGGATTCAAGGCGCCTGCCGCTGACCAGGACCGGAAGTGGCGCCTGAAGGCGGGCGTCCGGTGCCGCCGCGAGCGGGGCGTCGAATAGCAGACCATTTTAGCACGCCGCCAAGGGCCGAGGTGGGATCGGCCAGGCTTCAGTCGGGGGGTGTGAGGGCGACAAGTACATCGGTCCTGAGCGCACCGATGGCGCTGAAGAATGTTGTGGTGCTATGCACCTTTTCCGCCAGGACCTGCCAGTTTCGCCAGCCAGGCGTTAACCAGGTCGCCCACCGTGTTCGGAGCCGGCTCCGCACAGGGACAGCCTGTGCTCCGAAGATCCTCCATGATGGCTTGAAATAGCGGGCCGCCAGCCAAATATCCAGATATAGAAGCTGGTTTCGCTAAACGGGCCGCGTACGGCGGCCCGGTGCGGGTGGCGGAGGAGAAAATGCTATGCGGTCTGCAACCCGACTGGTGATCGCGGGACTCTTGGTTGTGTTGGCGAACGGCTGTTCCTGGCTGTTCACTGATACAGATAGCAGGACCGGCGTTTCAAGCAGCCTGGTGGACTACCTCTACCCGAGGGGTGAAATCCCTCCGCCGCCCGATGACACGGTCCCGCAGCTCAATCTGCCTGTTCGTGTTGGGCTCGCTTTTGTTCCCGGGTCGGGAGGGCAGGGGCTGAGCG
>CP070833.1:338899-371883 GCA_020341735.1 Gammaproteobacteria bacterium
CCATGACAGAAGTCATGCAACCTCTGTGCCACAAAGTAAGAACCCGTACTCATGCCGTTTGCAGACGGTGAGTGGCGGTCTGCAATCTATTCACCGCAATCTGCAATGCAATATGCATCGGGAGAGGGCTGGGCGGGCCCGCGATCCCGATGGATTAGGGTTGGCACCGAAGTTGCATTTTGGTGGTTGTGAGCACGATTACGACATCGCAATCAGACGATCATCCGTCCACGCGACCGACCCATGACATCGCCGAGGTTGAGCGGGCCAACCGTAATCCGACCCGCTCGGTACTGGTCGTAGAAGACGACGCTGCTGAGCGAGTAAGGCTCTCGGCAATTCTCGAGAAGATGCAGTTCGATGTGGTGTGCGCGGGGGAAGGCCAAGAGGCGGTCGGCCTACTTGAAGCCGGCTATCGCCCGGGGATTATCATCAGTGACTGGAGTATGCCGGGCATGGACGGGGTAGAACTGTGCCAGTGGGTAAGGCGTCTCGCGAACTCGGACAACTTCTATTTCATTCTCGTGACCGGTCGGGACGGTTCGTCAGTCGTGGAAGATGGCCTGAACGCCGGCGCGGACGATTTCATCGCCAAACCCTATCGCGGCGCCGAGCTACGAGCTCGGGTCGAGGCCGGCCGCCGGGTGGTCGGCCAGCGCGCTCACCTGCAAGAAAGCAATTCTCAGCTCCGGCAGTTTCTAGCGGTGAAAAAGGCTTCAGAGCAGCGCCTCACGTCCGGACTTGAAGCGGCGGCTAAGCTGCAGAGGAGACAACTTCCGCCGCGTTTGAGTGTCGTCGAAGGCGTCGAATGCGGGCGCATCTTTCACTCTGCCGATGCGTTGGCCGGGGACGTCTTTGGATGCGTCCGGCTATGCGGTAACAGGGTGGCATTCTATCTCCTTGATGTCGTCGGGCATGGCTTTTCGGCTGCATTGAATTCTTTTGCGATTGGGCGGATTTTCTCGTCGAACAACTCGCTGGCGGAACTGTGCATGGACGATGGCCTGCCATGCGCTCCCAGCAAAGTGATTCGCCGCCTCAACACACAGTTCCTTGGCGACGAGGAGTGCGACCAGTACTTCACCATGATCTACGGCACGCTGGATACCCGAACGGGATCAGGCTCGATATGCCAGGCGGGTCATCCGCACCCCATGGTCCTTGGACGTGATGGCGGTGTTCGCCTCCTGGGCACCGGCGGGTACCCGGTGGGGCTGCTGGAAGAAGCTGACTACGAGGACAGCGACTTCTCTCTTGAACCTGGTGATCGTTTGACGCTTTTCTCCGACGGAATAATCGAATCAAGCGGTCTCGACGGTGAAATGTTCGGTTACGACCGTCTCTCAAAACTTCTTTCCTCTATTCAGGATATGCCGCTTGGTTCCGCGCTCGATAGCATCGAAGCCGATCTGAATGAATGGCAGAACGGAAAAGATCTAGACGATGACGTGTCGCTGATGGTCATCGCTCGTACAGGCGTCGAGGAAGGCTCATGAAGCAGCTTCTTCTGATCAATCTCAAGCCCGACAACATCCCGCGGGCCGCAGATTGGATAGAGTCCATCTGCCGGTCAGAAGGGCTGCCCGAAATGGACTCCTACCAGGTCAAGACCTGCGTCGTTGAAGCTATCAATAACGCAGTGGAACACGCTTACGGGTTCGGCAAGGGCACGATCAACATCGGCCTCTGGAAAGAAGGCCGACAGATGATGATCGAAATCAGTAACGATAACGAGAATAGCCAATCAGTTGACTTCGCCCAGGATGCCGAGCCTGTGCCCGAGTCCGAGCGCGGCAGGGGCTGGCTGATCATCAAGTCCTGGGTCGACGACGCCGTGATGAAACGCCGCGGCGGCCGCACTGTCGTTCGTCTCACGAAAAGGATTCCCATTTAGGCATTCCGCCCTAACCCGCGATTTGCATTCTGCACGCGAGCCCTTTCGGTTCCTCCGCAACTTATTGTTTTTAATGCCACTTCCGTTTTGGCACGGCACTTGCTTTGGCATTAGGGACACGAAATTATTCGGCGCTCATAACGGAGAAGAGCCATGCACTTGCAAAGATTTGAAAACGGTACCGTTGATGTCATCCGCTTGCCGCAACGGCTCACGATGGCTGACGCGGCGACCTACCGGCATGAAATTCGCGATCTCGTGGACGAGGGGCACACTCACCTGGTGATGGAAATGGGCGACGTCCAGTTCGTGGATTCCAGCGGCCTCTCAGTTCTGGTTTCGGCAATCAAGGCGGCCCGCAGCGCGGGCGGCGAAGTAGTTCTCTCCGGGTTGACGCCGCAGGTCCAGGCGCTTGTTGAGCTAACCAGGCTTCATCACCTGTTCGAGATCTTCGCCGACGAGCAATCCGCGGTCTTATTTCTCGACAGCCGCGCGGCCGCCTGACGCACCACCGAGTTATTGACATGAGCAATCTCGACAAACGAACGCTTTCCATCGTCACATTTATAGACGCGCTGGGATGGGAAGTCCTCAAGGGCCGCAGTTTCATGGAGGAGGAACTGCCCCATCGACGTCCCCTGCGTTCAGTTTTCGGATTCTCCTCCGCTTGCGTTCCGTCGATCCTGACGGGCAGACAACCGCAGGAGCACGGACACTGGTCTTTCTTCTACAAGTCCCGGGGACCGTCGCCGTTCCGAGGCCTGCGCTGGTTGCGCCATCTGCCACGCAGAATCACGGATCGAGGTCGGGTCCGGTCGCAAATCAGCAAGCGTCTGAAGAAAAAATTGGGCTTCAAAGGGTACTTCCAGCTCTACAACATTCCGTTCCAGCACATTGATCGGTTTGATTACTGCGAGAAGAAAGATCTCTTCAAGGCAGGCGGGATCAACCAGGGCAACAGCATCTTCGATCGACTCGACAATGCTGGAGTGGACTACCACGTTTCAGACTGGCGCAGCGGCGAGCCCGAGAACATCTCCAGCCTACTCGGCGCGATCAAACAGGATTCCATCCGATTCGCCTTTCTTTACATGGCCGATATGGATGCCCTACTCCACCAGGTCGGCAAGAACAGCGATCGGGTGGACGAGAAACTTAGGTGGTACGAGCATCGCCTGAGAGAACTACTTGACTGTGCCGGACAGCACTACGATGAGGTGCGACTGTTCGTCTGCTCCGATCATGGGATGGCAACGGTGCACACCCATGTCGACGTGATGGCGCAGATAGAGTCGTTACCGCTGGAGTTCGGCAAGGATTACCTCGCGACCTACGATTCGACCATGGCGCGCTTCTGGTTCGACGCCCCAGAGGCCGAAGCACAGGTGCGGCGAACCTTATCCAATATCCCTCAGGGCCGGGTCTTGTCACGTGATGAGCTGGAAGCGCTCGGTTGTGCATTCGCCGGCGATCAGTATGGCGAACTCATTTTTCTCGTCGACGCGGGCACGATCATTCTGCCCTCACACATGGGTACTGCGCCGATCACCGGCATGCACGGATACCATCCTGATCATGCGGACTCGGACGCTGCCTTGTTGTCAAACGTCCCGCCACTGACAGATCCCCGTGGAATCGCAGATGTCTTCCACCTGATGGCCGCGGAGGCGGGCGCGTAGGGGCCGGGATGAACCGCTGGATTGTCAACATCGGCTCCAGTTACGCCAGGTTTCTTGTGGCGATCGCAGCCGTCGTCTTCGTCACGCCAATCATTATCGAACGGGTGGGGCTAGAAGCGTACGGCATCTGGGCGCTGGTACTCGCCACGGTCGGGCTCCTGGGACTCATGGACTTTGGTCTGGCCACTTCCGCCGTGAAGTTTATTGCGGAGCGGACCGGGGATGCCGACCGAGATGGCCGCAACCGGGTCATGTGCGCTCTGTTCACCGTGTATACCGGGATCTCCATAGCCCTGCTACTGGGCGTGACTGTGGCCACCCTTGGCGGGCCAGGCGAAAGTATGTTCGGCGAGACACGCGGGCAAGCAGTGTTGCTTCTGGCGGTCGGCGGATCTGTGGCTGCCGGTCTCTTCTTGAGTCTATTCCGGGCCGCACTGGCCGGCGCGGGACTGATGTATCTCGCCAACGTCGTCGAGATCATGGTGACGTTTCTGTATGTAAGCCTGACCCTGCTGTTCCTGGGCCTGGACTACGGCGTTCCCGGGCTCGCTGCGGCTTTGCTGATGTCTAGCTCGGCAGGGGCAATCAGCCTGGCGATCATCGCCCGGCTGCGAATCGAGGGCCTCCGGCCGCGACTCACGCTGATGCGTTGGCGCGAGGTGAAGGGTCTGCTGAGTTTCTCGATCTGGGCATTTGTCGCGAATGCCGCGGTCCTGGCCATCCTGCGAATGGATCCGATAATTATCAAAGCATTCATGCCGCTATCTGCGGTTGCCGTCTACGCCATCGCCGGACGTATAGCGGAATACGTTCTGTTATTGAATAAGCAATTTTCAAACGCGCTTATGCCGCTCGTATCCCAGGCCCATGGCCGCGGAGATGAAGCCGTTGTTGAGCGTGTTCTCCTTGACGGATCTCGGTACCTGATGGCAATCGCGCTGCCGATGCTTGCCTTGCTCGCCTTCCACGCGGAAACATTGCTCTTGATCTGGCTCGGCGAGGATTTGCGTGCGGCCACGACTCCGCTTCGTCTTTTGTCGGTGGCGGTGGGCTTCAGCATCATCCAGCTAAACGCTGCCAACGTCCTCGGCATGACCGGCCGGCATCGATTCGTGGCGATAACGATGGGCGCCTCGGCCGCACTCAACCTGGTGGTCACCATCGCGCTGATTCCCGCCTATGGCCTGGTCGGCGCAGCGACAGCGACGCTCATCACCGCAGGCGTCGTCGAGATGGGCGTGATCCTCCCCGTAGCCTGTCGGCACCTCGGGATCAAAATGCGAACTTTTCTCCATCACGCTCTGGTACCAGGAATGGTCGGCGCAGTTTCGGCGACCGCAGTGGCGGCCGCACTGGCAACACAATCTCCACCCGACTCCCTGACGGGATTGGTGATTCACGGATCCACGGCAGTCGCCGTTGCCATGCCGGCAATGCTGTTTGTCGGACTGTCGCGCTCGGAACGTGAAAGCCTGTCTGGAACCATCGCACGGTTCGGGCGCCGTCGATCGGTAGCAAACGAGGGGATTGCCTGATGTCCAATTTGCCGAAACGCGCCATTTCGAACTTGCGGCACCGTTGGCTCGGCCACCGCCTCGCGGTTTTGGGCCGCGACGCATGGGTCGATCGCCATGCCCGCATCGAATATCCAGGCAACGTGCATGTAGCCGCCGATGCACGCATTGAACACGGCGTGGTGGTTCGCGGCAACACGGCGGATTCCAGAGGCGACTCGCTGGCGGCCGGGACATCAGTGAAGGACTACGCGGTCATCAATGCCAACCAGGGTAACGTCACTGTGGGCGAACGCACATGGGTAGGCCCCTACTGCCTGATCTACGGCAATGGTGGTGTGGATATTGGCGCCGATGTGTTGATCGCCGCTCACACCAGCATCAACACGGTGTCTCACATTGCCGAGCGCACAGATATTCCAATGAACGACCAAGGGATACGCTGCGATCCAATTGTGATCCAAGACGACGTCTGGATCGGCCTGAACTGCACCATCCTGCAAGGATTCACGATCGGTCACGGTTCGATCATTGGCGCGGGCGCGGTCGTCACACGAGATATCCCGCCTGGATCGATCGCGGTGGGGACGCCGGCCCGTGTCGTCAAACAAAGACAACAGTCCGATGTTGCAGATGCACGGTCGCTGCTGCTGGAGAGAGCCTCGTGAGCAACACCCAGCGACAGATGTCAGCACAGTCGGTCTGCCAGGCTGTTAACAGCATTCAGGTTCCGCGCCGTCTCGTAACCTCGGCCTGGGGAGGTACGGAAACCACGGTGATCGAGACAAGCCGTGCCTTGCAAGCGGAAGGTCACCCGACCCGGGTGTTTACCAGCCTGGCAATGTCGGACCAGATCAGCGAGTGCATCGGCGACATTGAAGTCAGGCGATTCCCCTATGTCTATCCATTTCTCGGCCTGTCCCGGGAAGAATTGTGTGAGATGGATCGGAAGGGAGGAAACCTTGTATCCCTGGCCCTGCTGAGGGCGCTGCTTCGCGAACCTGGAGTGAACCTTCTGCACGCTCATTCCGGCAAGCGACTCGGAGGCATTGTGCGCACCGCCGCGCGGCTCCGCGGTATCCCGTATGTCGTCACGCTACACGGCAACGTTTTCGATGTGCCGGACGAAGAGAAAACCGATCTGGTCAAACCCATTCGCGGCAAGCTGGAGTGGGGTCGCCCACTCGGACTGATGCTCGGTTCCCGGCGGGTCCTGGATGACGCTGCCGCAGTGATCTGTGTCGGGCGCAGCGAATATGAGGCTGCTCGGGACGCACTGCCGGGGCAGAGAGTGGAGTTTTTGCCCAACGGTGTAAATTCGCAGCACTTCGCTAAAGGCGACGGATCCAGATTTCGGGCGCGGATGGCGATTCCTGAATCCGCCAAGGTCGTTTTGTGCGTCAGCCGGATTGATCCACAGAAGAACCAGCTCTCCCTTGTCGAGTCCATGCCGGCCCTGCTGGCCGCAGCACCGGATGCACACCTGGTGCTTGTGGGTCCGGTCACAAGACCGGCCTACCTGGCTCGGGTCAGGTCACAGATTGAGGCGCTCAATCTGGTCTCCAGAGTGCACGTCATCGAGGGACTGGCACCGGACGACCCTTCCCTGGTCGAGGCCTATCATGCGGCGGACGTATTCTGCCTGCCGTCCATGCATGAACCATTCGGCATCGTGATCCTGGAGGCCTGGGCAGCGGGACTGCCGGTGGTGGCTTCGCGGGTCGGAGGAATACCCAGCTTCGTCGCCGACGGCGACGACGGATTACTGGTTCCACCTGGTGATGTCCATGCTCTGGCGCAGTCTTTGAAAGCCGTCCTTCGGAATTTCGGTCTCGGCGCAAGTCTCGGAGATAGCGGTCGCCGGCGGGCTTGTCGCGAGTTCGACTGGTCAGTCATCGCCGATCGTGTCCTCGCTCTGTATCGGGACATTCTCCGGAGGCATCGCTGATATGCGCGTGCTGCACGTCAATCAACGGGCCGGCTTCTTCGGAGGGGTCGAACGAATCTTGCACGATACCGCCGCGAGCCTGGCCGTCGATGGATGGCCACAGGCGTTGCTGCATGAGGACGTCGATCCCGACGCGCGGTTTACGGGACCATTCGAAATTGCCGCATCGGATCCTGAAATCGTGGATCGATTTCAGCCTGACATCGTTCTCGTGCACAAGACCGGGCAACCGGAGAAAACCGACTCACTGACGCACACCAGGCCCACGGCGCGAATGGTTCATGATCATGATCTGGTCTGTCTTCGCCGCCACAAATACCTGCCGGTCAGTGGCCGAGTCTGCGACCGGGCTGCCGGCCGCTCGTGTTACACAAACCTCTGCTTCGTACAGCGCAGTGCTCCGGGATCGGTGTTTCCCATCGCGTTCCGGGGACTGTACGCTCAACGTCGGGAGATGGCCTCGAACCGTGCAATGCGGCGGTACATCGTGGGCAGCAGGTGGATGCGCGAGCAGCTCGAGAAAAATGGCTTTCCAGCCGGCCGTATAGACGTGGTGCACCCCATACCTCGGGTCCTGGAGGGCCTGCAGCCCTTCGCACCGTCCGGACAACAGGAAATCCTCTATGTTGGCCAAGTCATCCGTGGAAAAGGCGTCGACTTGCTGCTGCGTGCCCTTGCGCGTCTCGACCGACCCTGGAGGACCACCATCGTGGGCGATGGGAATCACCTTCAGGCGTGTCGGGATTTGGCTTCGGAGCTGGGAATCGGCGATCGGGTCCGGTTCACCGGCTGGGTGGATCACGAGGCGCTGGGGGCTTTTTACTCGGCCGCCTGTTTTGCCGTAGTCCCGTCTCGATGGCCGGAGCCGTTCGGCATGGTGGGTCCCGAGGCGATGGCCAGGGGCCGACCTGTGGTCGCCTTCTCTGCCGGTGGCATACCCGACTGGCTGGCCGACGGCGTCTCCGGGTTGCTGGTACCTCCTGGCGACGTCCAGGGTCTGGCCGCCGCCATGGGACGACTTCTGGCCGACCCGGGACTGGCCGCCCACATGGGCCAGGCGGCCGCCAGACAGGTCCGCAATCACCTGAGTCACCGCGGGTACCTGGACTCTCTCAAGCGTTCCCTGGAGGCGACCCAATGAAAATCGGCATCTCCGCATTCGCCGGCGACGGCGGCCGTTCCGGTATCGGTCAGTACCTGGCCCAGGTCATTTCGCGGCTGCCCGACCAGGCGCCCGAAGACCGATTTGTAGTGTTCACAACCAGGAAAGCAATAGCAGACCTTGGCCTCGAAGACCCCCGTCTCGAAGTCGTGGCTGTGCCGGACTGGTTCGAACATCCGCTTATAAACATCGCCTGGCACATCCTGGTATTACCTCTGATGCTTCGCCAGCACGGCTGCGAGGTCATCTACCTGCCCGCCGGAAACCGGAGACTCGGCTGGTGGTATGGGATTCCGAGCGTCGGCACCGTACATGATCTGGCGCAGTTGCACGTGGATGACAAATACGATGGATGGCGCATGCTGTATGCCCGTCGTCTGATGCCCCGGCTCATGAGGCGCCTGACTCGGGTTATTTCGGTCAGCGAGGCGACAGGTCGTGATCTCGTCGGATTGGCGGGTGTCGACCAGCGTGTCGTTCGGACGATACCCAATGGCTTTGACCAAAGCCGATTCCAGTGTCTCGATCGGGAAGAGGCACAGTTGCGCGTGGCGGGCCGGTGGGGTGTCTCAGGTCCGTACCTGCTCTACGTCGCGCGACTAGAGCATCCAGGGAAAAACCACGTTCGCCTTCTGGAGGCTTTCGCCCGCATGCGTGCCGACGGTCTGCAACATCAACTCGTACTCGCGGGCAGTCGCTGGTCGGGAGCCGAGGAGATTGAATCTCGAGCCCGGGAACTGGGGCTCGAAGACAGCGTCGTGTTCACTGGCTTCGTCCCCAATGAAGCTCTGCCTGATCTCTATGCAGCCGCCGACATTTTCGTGTTTCCATCTTTGTTCGAGGGTTTCGGGATCCCTCTGCTCGAGGCGATGATGGCCCGCGTGCCGGTCTGCGCATCGGATCGCGCAAGCATCCCGGAGGTTGTTGGCGACGCTGGTCTGTTGTTCGACCCGGACGATCCATCCTCTATCGAGGATCGAGTGCAGCAGATTGTTTCAGACCGACACCTCCGGGACAGTATGGTTGTTGCCGGCAGACAGCGGGCCGAGACCTTTTCCTGGGAGGCTGCTGCCGGACGCGTCGTAGGTGTATTGCGGGAGGCAGCGGCATGAGAAACAGCCTCGTTTGCCTGCTGCTGACTGTTGTCGGCTGCGCCAGCGACTATGCCGAAGCTCCGGAGATGCGCGCGACGGAAGACGGCAGTACTGCGGCACTCGTGCAGATCAACTCGTCGCCCACCGAAGCATGGATATTCGTGGACGGAGAGTATGCCGGCATCACACCCATGGAGCAGGAACTCAGTTTCTGGGCAGCGACCCGGTACGTGGAGGTGGTGGCCGTGCCCATGTATCCGGCCCAGGCGCGTCAAGTAAAGCGGTTGCGTGTTCCGCCACTGCCGCACACGCTCTTTTTCAACATGAATAATCCGCCGGTTATGGCATCGAGTGAATGAGATGAATGGTGACACGACACGCCTTCGGCTGGCGGAAAATCAGCACGACGGGGAATCCTCTCCTTCCGTGACAGTAGCGGCCAGCCTCGCAGCCTTCGGCGAGAATCGAGATACGCGTTTCTTTTTCCCGGCGGGATCTGCAGGAGCCACGCTCGAGGCGCTTCGGGATCTGGTGGCCGAGGCAGAAACAGGCCTCGCCGTGGTCACCGGCGATCCGGGCTGCGGCAAGACGATGCTCAGGAGTGAACTGCATCGACGGCTGACAGAGGATGGCTGCCGGTGTGCCACTCTGGAGAACGGCTGGCTGGACTTCGATGGCATCGTTCTCGAGCTGATAAGCCAGCTGGAAAACCGACGGATCGAAGTATCCGAATACTCCGACCGCTACTCACGGGTGGCGGCCCTCAAGCAGGCATTATTGCGCCATGTCGTGCGCCCTAACCGGCGTTTCGCCATCCTCATCGACGAAGCTCAGCAGTTGGAGGAATCCGCTCTCGAGGGCATTCGGTCACTCACGAACATCAATGCAGAACGCCAGAATTACATGACACCGGTGCTCATCGGCCAGCCCGACCTGGCTCAACGTGTGGCCAGTCGTCCTGAGATCTCGTCGAGGGCCCGCATCGTCGGTCAGCTGGAATCGCTGAGTGAGAAGGAAACGGAGGCCTATGTACGGCACCGTATCGGTGTTGCAACCGGAGGTTCCGACATTCCGTTCACCCGGGAAGCCCTCGCAATTCTGCACGAGGTCTCCGGCGGGATACCACGCGTTGTCAATCAGCAATGCAAATTGGCATTGAATGCATGCCAGGCGTTGGGCAGGAAGATTGTCGACGCCAATATACTGCGCGATTCTGCAGGCAAACTGGACGATGGGGGGAGTTGGCCCGATTCCTGCTTGTTGTCTGGCTAATGGACGGTACATTCTCTATTTCAGGCAGCCGGCGGGCGAGACACGCTGACTCAGGGGAGTCCGCCTGGGCTGTCGCCGACCCAGCCCGACCCGACACCGTGGACGATCCACCAGGCTCGGTTCCCCAGGACATCGCCGCACTCCTCGGAGACACCCAGTGCGAGGTTCATGCCACGCTTTCGCGTCTGACGATAGACCGCTTACTCCGGGGAATCTGGGCCCGAAAACGGCTGGTGACCGCTGTCTCATTGCTGGTGGCGATCGCCACCGTTGTCATGGTGTTTACGCTGGTTCAGCGCCACTGGGAGGCGGTGACCACACTGATGCTCAGACAGGACGTCGAAGAACTCAGCGTCGGCGGAGGCAAACCCTATCGAGTGCCGGAATATCGACTCGAGACCCTGTTAGACACACTGAAGTTACCCAGCTCCCTCAGGGCCGCGGCTGACAACGCCGGTGTTGATGCCGCGCCGACCGCCCTGGCGGGGGCCGTGGATGTCTCGGTCGCGCGCAATTCAGACGTGATCAATCTCAAAGTCTTGTGGAACGATGCGACGGCTGCCGCGAGACTCGCAAACGCCCTTGCCGAAGTCTTCGTGGAACGGACGCTGCAGATTCGGGTGGAGGAGGCCCAGGAAGACCTGGGACGATATCTCACCCAATTGGAAGAGGCCCGGATTCGTGTACAGAAGGCAGATGCCGCGGTGCTGAGCTTTCAGCAGGAACACGAGGTGTCCGATTTCAATGAGGAGACAAAGGCGCGTCTCATTGAACTCTCGCGTCTCGAATCCGAATACCGAACTGTGGTGGCCGAGGTAGAAGGCCTGGTGACTGCGCGCGCCGAGCTTCAGGTGGCGATTGGGGTCCAACCGGAAACCGTGGTTAACAGCACGCTCTATCGCAATCCCTTGCGCAAACGACTGGAAGAATACCGGTGGCAGCTGAAAGAGGCGCGAAGCCGCTACACATCCAATAACCCGAAGGTTGTCAAACTGGAACGCGAGATTACTGCTCTGGAGTTGGTGCTGGACGAAAGTGGAGAACAGACCGCACCGGAACGCACCGATGGTCCAAACGGCCTTCGGCAGGACATGCAACTTCACATGCATGCGCTCAACGATGAGATTCGCAAAACCGAGGGTCGGGCTTCCGGACTGGCATTATCAATTCAGGAAAACCGGGACAAACTTTCTTACCTCAGCGCCCGGGAGAAGGAGTACGCGGCGCTCAAGGCTACCCAGGACGCCGCACGGCAGCTCGAGTCGAGTCTCGCAGCCAAGGCGGAGGAAGCCCGAGTCGCGGCTTTCTCAGGCGAAGCGGCTTTTCATGTGCTGGAACCGGCGGCAGTGCCTGCCAACCCGGCTCCTTCGGGCCGCAAGTTGATGGTAGCCGCCGGGATGATCCTGGGCCTGAGCCTTGGCCTCGGCCTCGCCCTGTTGCTGGAAGTCCTGGACCCGCGAATCAGGGACCGGCGTGATGCCGTTACACTCGTCGACGAGGGCGTCGCGGAGGCATTCCCTGCAATCTGCCGTATCAGACCGCATCTTCAAATGGACAAACATGCTCAGCGGTGGCGCCGGCTCGTTAACGATTTGGAGGCGGATAAAGCTCTGACTTCACTCGCCGTTGTCAGTCTGACAGATCGGGAGCCGCGATCGGTGACCGCCTGGAATATTGCGGCAACGTTCGCGTCGAAGGGCTTGGAGACTGTACTGGCAAGCGACGGCCCTTGCGTCGATCACGAGGGAGATGGCAACAAACGGTTTGAGCGGAACATCCTGCCTACCCATATCCCCCGGTTGGGGCATGTGCTCCTGGGCGACAGCGACGGGGCGAGTAATGTTGGAGACACCGACTGGATCGAGGAATTGACTTGCGTTGCTCCTCGGACTGTCGTCGACGTTCCCTCCCTGGCAGACGACGAAACGGCCTTTGAACTGGCGGCGGCGGTCGGCAGCGTGGTCATCGTGACGACCAGCGGTATCACCGACCGGGGCACGGCTGAGCAACTGGTTTCCAGGCTGCGTTCGCTCGGCGTTGAGATCAGGGGAGCAATCGTGACCGATCTCCCGCGCGGGCGATTCGATGGATTCACACCTATTTCAGCGATCGCGAGCACCCTCGCCTCCCCGTTCCGCCGGCGCACAGATACGCCGGTCGAGGTGCAACATGCGTAAGACGACCCTTGCCCTGATTTTGTCACTTGGTGCCGGTTGTGCAGCCCCCCCGCCCGAGCCGTCACCGGAGACTCTCGGTGAAGAACGCCAGGCTGTCCAGGCATCTGCAGCGAGAGTCGTCGCGACCCGTCGCACGGTCGACGAGCAACTCGAAGAATTACACCGTGTGCTTTCGGAATTCCCGAGCGAGTTCGCCCTTGGCAATGGTGACGTGCTGTCCGTAGTCGTCTACGACGAGCCGGACCTTACTCTGGAAGCCGTTCCAATTCGACCTGACGGCAAGATATCGGCTCCTTTGATAGGCGAGGTCCAAGCCGCAGGGCGCAGCACGAGCGCGCTCAACAGTGAGATCACGAGTCGGCTCGAGGAATTCCTGGTCCAGCCAAAAGTCTCGGTGATAGCACTTGAGTTCAACAGCTTCGAGTACACCATCGATGGAGAAGTCGTTGAACCCGGCGTGTACCCGCTGAGCACGGAAGTCTCCATCACGAAAGCGATCGCTAAGGCCGGCGGTCTTAGCAAGGGCCAATACCGCGCAAGTACAATCGAACTGGCTGACCTGACCCACGCATACGTCGCTCGGGAAGGTCGGGTTCTGCCGGTGGACTTTGTCAGGCTGTTTCGGGAAGGCGACCTTCGGTTCGACATCGATCTCAGGCCCGGTGACTATATTCAGATACCGTCAGGCCTTTCCAAAGAAATATACGTCCTCGGGGAAGTGCGCGAGCCGATGCTGTTCGCTTACCGCGAGAACCTGCCGATGTCACGCACGGTTGCCCAAGCCGAGGGCTTTACACCCGACGCCGATCTGAGCCGCATTCACATCATCCGTGGCGCACTACACAACCCGACGGTCATCGTGTGCGATTTCCGGAAAGTGATTGCCGGCGAGGCTCTTGATGTCAAACTCGAGCCAGGTGACATCGTATATGTCCCGGAAACAGGGCTGACCTCCTGGTCGCGCGTCATGGACAAAATCCTGCCAACGATGCAGTCGATATGGACCGGATTCCTGGTTCACGACGCCCTCAACGATTAGGGCGGCCGCGTCGAGGTTTGGTGCCGGCCCTCGCGCTAGGCAGCTGTCTCCTCGCAGGGAGTAAACCTCTGATATCGGATACAGCGCACGACTTGCAAGTGCGTGTCCTGAGCGCTCGAGCGGTCACTTTTGTATCCACCGCAGACAACCTTCTCTCGCAGGCCTCCCCGGACGAGTTGCGGCTACGATTAACTGACGGTCGGGAATTGACTCCGGTTCTTGTCGGCCAGGACAGACAGGTGACTGGATTCACTGACAACGGAGACCCGCTCGCCGAGCACCGATTGCACGTTTTGTTTGCCCACCCGCTTCCGAGTGGCGAAGACGTATCATTCAAATTCGGATCGCAGGCGATGAGTTTCCGCTACGCCGCAGACGCCGTCAGCTCTGCCATCCAGGTCAACCAGGTCGGGTATCCGACGGCCGGCCCGAAATATGCGTATGTGGGCGAATGGCTTGGCACGGCCGGTCCCTTGCCTGTGGATTCGAACCGCTTCGACATTCTGAACAGGGCCGGAGAGAGTGTCTTCGGGGGCCCTCTTGTCTTACGCAGCAGGTCCGATCCGTGGAGCGGGAACAACGTCTATGCGGCCGATTTTAGCGATTTCCAATCGCCGGGCGCTTACCGACTAAGGGTGCCCGGCATTGGCATATCGTACCCGTTCAAGATCGGAGATCGGGTCTACGAACATGTATACAAGCGGGTCGCGAGACTTTTCTACCACTCTCGCAACGGAACAAGTATTTCAGAGCCATGGGCGGACCCGGGATACGAGCGGCCTGGTGGCATTGACCCTGAGCTTGACGGGGTACTGCACGAGCGCGTCATGACATCACCGCTTGGAACCGGGTCAACCCGTGACCGCCGCCATCCAGTCGTACGCGGCTGGTTCGACGCTGGCGACTACGGCCAGTACATGACCAACGCGGCCCCGGTCTGGTACTCGATCGGAGTCGGAATGGACCTGGCACCGCGGAACTTCCGGGATGACGATCTCGGCATCCCGGAAAGCGGCAACGGCGTGCCCGATCTGATCGATGAACTCGAGTGGGGAATGGATTGGGCGCTGTCAATGCAGGCGGAAGACGGTGGCGTCTACTGGAGGATTGCCAGTCGACGCTGGGACAGCACACTGCCCCATCAAGTGGACGAGCCGAGGCTGATTGCCGAACGAACCACTCACGCCACGGCCGTATTTGCTGCCATGGCGGCAATTCACGCACGACTGGTTCGGTCGCAGCGGCCCGAACGTGCCGATCTCGTTCTGAAAGCCGGACTTTCCGCCTGGCGTTTCGTGAAGACCCACCGGCAGTGGCCGCCAGAGGGAGAACAGTTCCGCAATCCGGAGGGGGTCTCTGCGGGTGAGTACCCGGATCGATCAGCCAAAGATGCGCTGGCGTGGGCAGCCGCGGAGTTATTCCGAACGACCGGAAATCATGAGTTTCTGGTTGAATTCGATAAGGCGTTCGGCGATCTTCGGCTCGATCCTACAGGGTCCGTTTCATTCAGAGATCAGGGCATGGGAGCGCTCTGGGCGTATCTGATGAGCCCGGACCCTGCACGTGATGATGGTCTTGTGGCACACGCTCGTGAGACACTCCTGGCCGGCGCTGAGTGGAGGCTCCGGCAGATGGACGCGCATCCATTCCGAGCTGCCCAACATCCCGCGATCCAACTCGCCGGCTGGGGCAACTTCGCCCACTCGACCCGTGCTACCGCCCCCCTTTTACAGGCGTGGCACATCAGCGGGGACGACCGTTTCCGCAACGCGGCGTGGTTGACCACCGGTCCCCAGCTCGGCACCAATCCTCAGTCGATGAGTTACATCACCGGCGTCGGCAGTCGATCGCCGCAGCACCCCCTATCCAAATTGTCCATGTATGACAATGTCGATCGACCGCTGAACGGGATCCCGGTCAATGGCCCGCACTATCATCTGCCAGCGATCTGGGACAGCACGCGCGCGGTGAATTCCGGCTATTTTCCGCGGGAAAATCCTCCTCCCGATGCACTCGCGTCCGGATATCCGGCGCTCAGGCGTTACACCGACAGCGAACTGCTTCCACCCATGAGTGAACCCACGGTCGCGGAGATCGCGGTGACCGCGGTAGCTTACGGACTGCTGCGTGACGAGAATTTCGCCTTCGGGCCACAGACACGCGGCAGGCCCGTGGGCGAATGACGGAAAACCATACCGTGCGGCGGTATGCGGTCAGTTGTAGCGGGCCCAGAATCTGAGGAACTGGTCATTCAGTGCTGCGCGTCCCGCGCCGCCCGGCTGCGCCAGTGCATCCGCGAGCACTCCGTTCGGGACATCAATGGTGGGTTCGAGGAGAGCGGGCAGGACTGAGATCAATCGCTCGCGTGGGTAGCGAAGTGCCCAGGATATGTTCCGAACCAGTTCTGCCGGGCCGAAGTCACGCATCGTCACGGCCAGATTCCGCAACAGGCCCATCGGACCTGCGGCGGACTGGCCCTTGCCGATACGGGCAGACGAGTACTCTTTCCACTCCGGCAGCTTGCCCAGCCGCGCTGTCTCGAGTTCGACCAATGCTTCCAGCCAGTCTGCGACTGCCACTGCCTGGGCATCGGCCTCCCTGCCCACTAGCGCCCCGCAGGAAACCTGGCCCGCCCTCGAACGAAGCGCCTTGTCGTATCGGGTCATGAAGTCGCGACTACCTGACCAACGCAGGCTATCCAGTCGCTGTCTCTTGATCATGTACGACGGGTGATACCTGCCCGCCGCTGCAAGACGTGCATCTGCACACGCCAGCAGGGCCTTGTCCAGATACCTGCCGAAGCACTCAAGCGCCTGATCGTCCCGGGGACCACCCTGCTGCAGCACCTGCCTGTTCATGAGCAGCAGGCTGCCGCGATTAAGCATCAGCCGAGAGAATTCCGACAGCGGCACATCTTCTACCGGCATCGAAGGCATACGAGCAAGCACATCGGGATCTCCCATGACCACCTTGTGACCGTGTCGCAGCTCTGCGTACATCAGGGTGAAGTCCAGACGACGCAATCGGGATTGCCTCAGAACTGCAAAGTCCACCTCGACGCCGATCTGCGCCTCGAGTCGGTGGGCGAGTTCAGACAGCGTAGCCGTGGCCTGCCGGGCTGCCGATCGCCCTCCCCTTACTATCACGAAGTAGTCATAGTCGTTATACGGAAGGAAAGCGTCGCCGTTCAGGCGATAACCTCCCTCGCCCCTTCCATAACCTCCGGCCAGCACGAGCGCTACCAGATGGGTGGAACTGACCGCATCACGAACTGCCGCTCCGATGATCGCCTGGTCATTGGCGATGCGATGCTCGGCGCCCGGTGGGCCGTCTAGTGTGTAACGTTCTCTGTCAACCGAATCCATATTCCCTCCGACCTGCTTTGAGTCCGCGCCAGCGTGCAAATTTCTGCACCATCCGGAGCGGTATCGAGTGCAGTGCCGCATCCATTGATCGATGCTCGACTGCCCAGCTGATGTCCCGCAGCACTGCCATCCCGAGGGGCGCCAGACAGTATCTGAACATTGACGTCCCAAGTTCGCCGCGGCGAAAAATCCATGCATCCGCTTCGCCCTCTCCAAAGTGCCGCCGCCAGGATTGCCGGAGGCTGTAATTGTGCGAGTGCATCGCTACGGCATCGGCGACGTAGACGACGCGTTTGCCCATCCGTCGGACCCGATAGGACCATTCGATGTCCTCCGAATAATTGATGCGGGTCTCGAAGGGCACCTTCTCGGCGAGATCACGGCGGATAGCCGAATTCGCCATGGAGAAAAAGTGCACCCAGGATGATGAAATCGAACCGTCACCGAACGCCCGCTCAGTATCCTTGGTGAATAGGCTTCGGCAGTCGGGGCGGGAAACCTGACGGCCAAACACTGCGCCGGTCGTCGGATCTGAGAACGGTTGGATCAGACGCTCCAGCCAGCGGTCGTCGCAGGGCGTTGCATCCGAATTGAGGAAGACGATGATCCGGCCCGAGGTTTCGGACACAGCTTCGTTCAGAATCGTGCCCGGGTTGTAGGACCTGCTGTCATTCAGCCTTATTCTCTCAGGTTGATTAAACTCCCGAATGACATCCAGCGTCCCGTCTGTCGAAGTCGAATCGAAATTCCACAGTTCGAAGTCTGTATAGGTCTGCCGGTCTAATGCCTCGAGCGTCTGCCGGATGACATCAATGTCGTTGAAAGATCGCATGACTACGGCCACGCTTGGACGCGACACTCGCATATTCTCCTCACCTTTGCTGTCTGAACCTCATAAAAAATCTTGTTCCGGTGTTCGTGTCACTCATGAACCGTCACAACAATGAGATATGCAAGTAACGGGCCAAATTTGTTACCGCATCTATTGGCGCCATCGGGACTGCACATCCAGCCGCTTGCCTACAATCTGGTCCTGTGCTCCGCCCGCGTCGATGCTCCGACTCGCAAATCGGTGTGCAGAGTGACAGGCACACGGACGCCTTTTGCGGTACCGATCCTGTTAACGAAACGCTCGGTTCACGGCAGCCATCAAGGTCGGGCGGGCGGTCGGGCTGATATCAGTCTTCCGCGATCGTCCTGGTCCCGGCCGTGTACGCCGGACACCCAGGCGCCGAATCGGTTCTTCGAAGAAAGTAAAACTCAGCCATGCAAGCGGTAGGACTACTGCCAGCGTGAGGACCATGACCGCGACCGGCTCTGTCGAGATCTTCTTTGCCGCGCTCAGAACCGGCATGTGCATGAGGTAGACGCCATAGCTGAGCAAGCCCATCCAGGAGAGCGGCTTGCCGCCGACCAGAGGCAGGCGTTTGTTGACCGCACATGCGCCGACCAGGAGCGTACAGATCAGATAGAAAGCCAGGGCCGATCCACCGGATGTGTCGTCGAGTTCTCCGAACAATAGGAATGCTCCGAATGTCGCGAGCAAAATGCCGGGGACCAATGGTGACAATGCAAGCCGGGAATACCACCGAAAAGTTTGAGGCCTGTCGAGGAAGTAGGCCATCAGGACCCCCATGAGAATCGCCTCGCTGTAGCTCAAGACAACTCGCCAGGGCAACTCTGCCAGGTCGGCTTCAGGGTACCCGTGAACGAGCGCTACCTTGAGCGCGAGCATGCCTCCGAATATTGCTACCAGGGGACCGGGACGGAGAATCAGCAAGAGCGAAAGCAGTAGATAGAACTGTTCCTCGACGGCCAGCGACCAGGCGACGAAGAAGGGCCCCTCCCCGCTGGTTTCCAGCCAATTGGAGCAATACAAAACGTAGCAAGCCAGCTTATCCGCGAACAGGGCCTGATTCTGTGGCGAATAGATCTGCGCCGCGAAAACCAAGAGAAATTCAGCCAGCAAGATCAGATAGTAGAGTGGCCAGAGGCGCAGCACCCGCCGCCACAGGAATCGGCGCACGTCGACGGAGCCTGACCGCCGGACCTCCCTGAGCATGAGGGTCATGACAATGTAGCCGCTGATAACGAAGAAGAGCGAAACCCCATATCTGCCGTTGTGCTGAAACTGGGCCACCCAGCCCGTTGCAGCGGTCGGGACGTGGTGCGCCAACACCAGCAGAATGGCGAGACCTCTGAGCCCATCCAGGTTCGGGATCCGAATTCTCGTCAGGTATCCCGAATGTTCGGGCAATTTTGTTCTGCCGACCTCGTCGCCATCGCCTGGTAGTCGCTGGGAATGCGTATCTCGCCGCATTACATGTCTCGCTGAAACTCGATATGACAGGAATGGTGCAATCGGCGTGCCACTCGCAGAGACACGATGACCGACCGGTTTTCTGGGATCGTCGGCCATGTCATTCGCTCCGGCAAAAGTTGTTTTGCAATCTGGGACGCGGACAGGTCTCGATATAGGAATCATTGTGCAAATCGAGAGCCGCGCGAATCGGGGCCGTGACGAGGCTGTTCCTAAGCTGTCAAGCCTTATCCGCCACTCGTCCGGCCATTCATTGGGCCTTGTCGACGCATCTGGCCTGGTTCTTGCTTGAGTGCTGGAACAAGCCTTCGGGTCGAGTCTTGAAACGCTGCTGCCATCAATACCGCAGTTCGTTAGCTGGGCTCAGTCGGGGTAATGATCGTGCTGCGCTTTACAGGAGTCATATCGTGGCAGAAAACATCTGCCGGCCCGAAACAGGGCCTCCCTCATTGGCAGGCCGGACCCTGTCCTCCGGGGTCCTCGGCGGACTTTGCCTGTCCGCGATCGCCGTCTTCATCGTCTTCGGCATGCCTACGGGTACCTGGCTTGAAGCGTGGCTGGGGCTTGCGGTCGCGACTTTGGCTGGCTTCGTGGTGCGCGGACTGAGGAGAAAGGCCTGGTTCGGATCCAGGCTTTCCCTCCACCAGTCGCTATCCTTCGAGGGCGTGGTTCAAACGGTCCAGTGGTTAAGCCCGTCATTATCCTCGCGCGCATTCGAGACAGAATTTCTCATCCGCGAAACAAGCATGGGCAGAAAGGAGGTCACAGCCTGGTTGCGCAGTCGTCGGCTGACGCTGCCAGTAATTGCCTGCGCGGCCGCGGGCGTCATTTCATGGTCTTTCGGCACAATGACCGTTGCAGCGATTTTTTCGATGCTGGCGATCTTTGCGATTTTGAAGGGCACGCAGCAATTCACCGCGCTGGAGTCGGGGAAGGAAAACCAGCGCGTTCATGCCATGGCGACCATGTCGGGACTCGCTGTCTGGGGTATCGAGGGGACTCTTTTCGTAGTCGCCACACAGTCCTTGCTGGACCTGCCCCAGGCTCTTCTCCTTTATATAGGCTTCACGGTGGCCGTCGAGTCCGCTGTTATTCCCATGGCTCTTGGGGTAGCTGAATTACCTGCTGTTCTCGCCATAGCCTGGGGAGGCGGGCCCACTGCGCTCGGCGTACTGCTCATATTCCATGCTTCCCGCCTGATACTTCTCATGGCGCTCGGGCTCGTTTACCTCCCTAGGTACAAACTGACGGTCGATGATCTGCTGGACACCGGGCTCATCACTCGTCTGGCCTCATCGCAGCGCCCGGCGGAGGGTTGGCAGTTCGAAGATGATGGAGAAGTCGCCTGTGATATCTCGGTGGTCATTCCTGCATACAACGAAGCTGAGCGGCTGCCGCCCTACCTCGATGAAGTAGTCAACACCCTCCGGCAAACCGTGGATCGATGGGAAATTATTGTCGTCGATGATGGCTCGACTGACCTCACACGGGAGATTGTACGAGACTTCTCCGCAATAGAACCCGGAGTCCAACTGGTCTGCAACGAGATCAATCTCGGCAAGGGTGGTGCTGTCGCGAGGGGCGTGTCGGAGGCCCGTGGCCGGTACATCCTGTTCACGGACGCTGACGGCGCGACGCCGGCGTCGGAGATCCACAAGCTCGTGGCCGCGCTCCATTCGGGGGTTGAAATCGCTATCGGCTCCCGTCGTGCAAGCGACGTGGCTGTGACGCTCCGCAGAGATTCGATCCGTGCAGCATTGGGTTCCTCTTTCTACGCCTTCGTAAATTTCTTTGCGGTGCCCGGAATTCGAGATACGCAATGCGGATTCAAAGCGTTTCGTCGAGATGCTGCAAGCCGCCTGTTCGACCAGTTGACCGAGACCGGTTGGGCATTTGACGTGGAAGTTCTGTACCGGGCTCAGCTGGTCGGTTACGCCGTCGCCGAAGTGCCAGTCAACTGGCAGGAGATGGAAGGATCGAAGCTCGATCCGGTGCGCGATGCCATCCGGATGGCAAGGGCAATCTTCAAGATCCGCCGACAGAACGCCGGATTCCAGCGCCGGGTGGCCAACCACCGCGCAATATCAGACGACTTGCCGATCGGATCGGATCGATGGAAATGTACCCCATGAATCAGAACCTGAAGGTTGGCTGGCAGGTGAGCCGTTTTTCACTAGTCGGGATTTCCAACACGGCGGTGGATTTCATCGCCACCAACATTCTTTACTTTCTGTTAGCGCCAGACGATGACTCGGGTCTGTTGCTGATTTCGATTATTGCCTGCCTCATCGCGACCGCTAATTCCTTTGTTCTAAATTCGCGCTGGACGTTTGCGGAGGTCTCTGATGCCGATCACTCTTTGTCGCGTTTTCTGGCGACAGCGGGTGTGGGGATGCTCGTCAACACGGCGATATTTCTGTTCCTCATGCGTCATCTGCCGCTGTCCGGTCTGACCGACGATTATGTCGCCCTGAATCTCGCCCGGTTCGGCGGCGTCGTCGCCGCCATGGGGGTCACTTTCTGCGGCTACAGGCTGTGGGCCTTCGCACCGGGTCTCGCAGCGCGTCGTCGGACAGCCGACGATGATCTCCAGCCCAAGGCGGTGTTTTCTGCCGGGCCGTTCCTGATACTGATGGCCGTGGCCCTGGCGACGCGGATCGTAGTTCTCTGGATGGCTCCCGTCATTTACGGAGACGCTGTCAATTACGCCTGGGTTGCGCGCCTGACCGCCAGCGGACATCTTGAGACCGTCGACCTCTTCTGGCACAGCCTGTTCGACTTCTGGCAGGTGCTGTTTGTGTGGCTGGGCGCGGGGCAATATGCGGCGCCCGTGCTGGCAAGCCTGATACCAGGCGTTCTGCTCGTCTGGCCGGTCGCCCTGATCACGTGGCGCCTGTATGGAAACCGCGCGGCCGGATTATCTGCCGCACTGGTGGCACTACACCCCAGATTGGTGGAGTACTCCCTCAATGGTTACGCAGAGAGCTTCTATATGCTCGGTGCCACATGGGCGACCTATGGCCTTGTTATTTTGGCGAGAGAACCACGGCGGCTGACGGCCCTTTTGGCTGCAGGCCTTGGACTGTCCGCGTGGATCCTGGTAAGAAACGAAGCTCTCTTGTTCGCCGCAATCGCCATCCCGCTAGCGCTCTTAAGTCAACGCCATATGTGGCGGGAGATCGTCAGATCGGCTGTATGTGTTGCAATCATCGTAAGCACCCTTGTCGTCGCCTATGCATTCACGAATCTCGTCTTGTGGGGCGAGCCCGGTCTGGTCCAGAAAGGCAGCAATCTTGCTCGTGAACATGTCGAGATGCTGGATCCGCACGAGGCAGCCAGAGAGACCTATGGGGTCACAGCACCCGTTGCGCAACAGCCCGATGCCACTGCGATTGTCCGCAAGCTGGCCAAACGCTGGCCCGGGAATATCCGCTACACGGCCGAGCGATTGCCCGGCATGCTGCTGTCACCGATTATTCTGTTCGCCCTTCTGCTGCCGATACTGGGGCCGCGCAGATCCAGTTCAGCTTCGCCCACTTGGCCTGTGATTCTGTTGGCAGCCTGGCCGATCGCTTTCTATCCGCTCATCCAACTCGAACCGCGGATGTTATTTCCTACCCTGATCGGCGCAATCATATTCGGCAGCGCCGGGGCGTTGCTGGCAGGCCAGCGCCTCGCCGGCCTTGTGCCCAGACATCGGACTCTCGTTCAGTGGGCCCCCGGGTTCGTCACATTGCTTCTGTTGCTGCCCTTGATCCCACTCCTCGCCTGGCACTCCGGCAGCGAGCGTGGGTTTCACCGCGAGGTCGGCACGTGGCTCGCAGAGACGCTTCCGCCGAACGTGCAAATTGTCGGTGACGGCTATGGATACGTGAGCGCCAGCGCTTTCTGGGCAGGGCGCCGCGCCGAACCTCGAATGTGGACTGACGACAAAGAGATTCTGGCCAACAGTGTTGGCGACAACGCCGTCCTGATTTTGTACGAACGGTATCTCCGTGAGGCCAACCCGGAGTTACTCTCGTCCCTCGATGACGGGCTACCCGGGATGATCCGGATCGTGGAGTTCGATTTCCCCCGTATCGGCCGCGTGCAGGCTTGGCGCCATATCGATGTAGTCGAACATGTCCGGGAAAAGCGGCGCGGTACTGTTGGCGTTGTCGACTCTATATCTCAACGTAATATACTCAAGCGTGCGTCTACTCCTGCGAACGCGTTGATTCCGGGAGATGAGATATAGGGAGAGCGGTTGGATGAAGTGCCCCAACTGTCATAACGATACTAAAGAGAGCGCGAAATTCTGCGAGGAATGTGGGACACGTCTGATCGTTGCCTGCGGCTCATGCGGTACGGAGCTCTCACCAGCGGCGAAATTCTGCAGCGAGTGTGGTACGGCTGCCCAATCGACACAGTCGCCGGCACCCGAGGCGGATGCCCCTGTCACCCGGCATCCAGCGGCCACCAGCAGGACCGAGGACGTTGCGGCCGAACGGCGACAGCTGACGGTCATGTTCTGCGATATCGTGGGATCGACCGAGTTATCGGAAAAGCTGGACCCGGAAATCCTCAGAGAAGTGGTGCACTCGTATCACGATACGACGGGTCGCGTGATCGGTCGTTACGAGGGCCATAACGCTCAATACCTGGGCGACGGTCTACTTGTCTATTTCGGCTACCCGATCGCACATGACGACGATGCCGAGCGGGCGGTTCGCGCGGGGCGCGAGATCATCACCGCCCTTTCAGAAATGAATGTAAGACTTGAGAAAGAACACGGCACAACAATCTCCGTCCGCGTCGGCATTCATACCGGGCCGGTTGTCATCGGCGCCGTCGGCTACGGGGGACGACAGGAAAATCTGGCCCTTGGAAGCACAACCAATATAGCGGCCCGTTTCGAGAGTGCCGCAGAACCGAACACCGTCTTGATCAGCGAGACCACACTGCGACTCATACCGGGCCTCTTCGTCACCGAAGAGGTGCCCATGCCGCCACTCAAGGGCGTCACGACACCGATCAGAGGTTATGTGGTACGACATCCGAGCGGTGTGGGATCCAGCCTGGTCGACACGGTTCGCCTGACCCCGCTCGTCGGTCGCGAACTGGAAGTGGGTCTGTGCCTGGACAGGTGGGAGATGGTTCAGGATGGTGCGGGCCAGGCTCTCTTGATATCCGGGGATGCCGGCATTGGCAAGTCACGGCTGCTCACCGTTCTGCGCGAGCGCCTCGCCGATACGCCACACACATGGCTCGAGTGCCGCGGTTCTTACTACATGAGACACACGGCATTTCAGCCTGTGACCGAACTCCTGCAACAAGCTGTCGGGTTCCAGGCGACGGATACCGTCGAAATCAAGCTGGAGCGTCTGCGCAAGGGTCTCGAGATCACGGGTGTATCCGTAGAGGATACCCTCCCACTGCTGGCGGCACTGCTGTCACTGCCGCTGTCGGATGGTCAGGATCCGGTGTCGACGGTGAGCTCAGAAAAGCGTAAGGAAACGATTGCCGCCCTGGTAGGCTGGATTCACGCCGTCGCCGCAACGCAACCTCTGGTGTTGATTGTCGAAGACCTTCACTGGTGTGATCCGTCGACCGTCGAGTTTCTCGGCATTCTCATAGAACAGATCGAAGCTTCCAGAGTCATGGTGGTTGTCGCGTTCCGACCCGAGGCGAAACTGCCTTGGCCGGGGCGTTCCAATCAAACGCCGGTGGTCCTGAGTCCGTTGCGGCGCAGTCAGGTGACGTCAATGATCACAAGTGTCGCGGGCGGCCGGAGCGTTTCGAGTGAGATGGCCGAATTCATCATCGACAAGGCGGGCGGAATTCCGCTCTATGTCGAGGAAATCACGAAGATGATGATCGAGTCGGAGCAGGTCAACCTGGTGGATGGCCGCTACGAACTGGTCGGCCAGATTGACACGCTTTCGATCCCGACGACGCTCAAGGATTCGTTGATGGCGCGTCTCGATAGTCGCGCAGACGCGAAGGAGTTGGCGCAGTTAGCAGCGGTGATCGGTCGTGAATTCGGATACAGCCTGATAGAAACTGTGACAGATCTGGACGAATCCGACTTGAGGCGGCGACTAGCGGAGCTTGTGGCGGCAGAGTTGTTTTACCAACGCGGCGTGATACCGGCGGCGACCTTTACTTTCAAGCATGCACTGATCCAGGACACCGCCTATCAGTCTTTGCTGCGCAGTGCCCGGCGTCGTTTTCACGCCCGGATTGCACAGGTACTCGAGTCGGACTTCCCTGAGCTCGTCATCGCGCGACCCGAGATGATGGCCCAACACTGCGAAACGGGGGGATTGGCCGAGCAAGCCCTTGAGTATTACGTTCGCGCGGGAGATGCGGCGGCGATGAGATCGGCTAACAGGGAAGCCATCCATCACTACGAAGGGGCGATCAAAACCCCTCGGACACTGCCGGATGTCGAGGACCGCAGCCGCCAGCATTTGAATCTGTTGATGATGATCTCCGGTTGCCAAATGAGCGCCTTCGGCTGGGGTCATCCGGATGTCGCCAACACGCACAAGAGGATCCAGAAGGTTTACAAGAACGTCGATGATCCTACGCTTGGCTCTGAGGCTTTGCTGGCACTGACCACCGCTGCCAATGTCAGGGCGGAATTCGATCAAGCACTGCAGCTGGCTGCAGATCTGTTGAATCTGGGCGAGTCGGCTAATGACCCATCGATTAGCTACATGCCGGAGTGTCAGCTGGGAGTGACGTCGTATCTCCAGGGGAAGTTGTCGGTCGCATTGAAACACTTCGAGCTCGCTGATGAACGCTATGACAACGAACGACATTTGCCGCTGACGCGTTATACGGGTTATGACATCAAAACATTGGCGCAGGCGTTCTCCGCGATGGTTATCTGGCTGCGAGGATTTCCTGATCAGGCCATTGCCAAAGGGCGAGAAGCCGTCGAGACGGCGGACACAGTTCAGCATTTCGAAAGCGCTGTCATCGCGCGTTGTTTGCTCGCATGGGTATTGTTGATGCGTGGTGAACCATCCGCGGCGATGGCACCGTCCGAAGATGCAGTGCATACCAGCCAGACGCGGGAGCTGAAGTTCCTGGAAGGCTTCGGTCGTACGATGTTGGGCCTGGCGACGGCAGCGGCCGGCAACGAGCGAGAGGGAATCGAGGAATATCGGAACGGATGCCAGATTATGGCTGAAGCAGGTGCCCGATTTAACTCGACCGGGATTTTGAGTAAAGGCGCCGCTGCCTGTTTGCACGCCGGCGACCTCGGCACTGCCAAATCGGCGCTCGAAATCGCTTCCGCGTTTAGAGATGCGACTGGTGAACTCTTCTGGGAATCAGAATTACAGAGGCTCAATGGAGAAATCTGCCTCGCCGGTGACGACATAGATGAGTCTGAGGCAGAACAACATTTCCAGCAGGCGCTGGAAATCGCACGGGGACAGGGCGCGAAGTCATTCGAACTGCGTGCCGCCATGAGCCTCGCACGCTTATGGCAAAAACAAGGCAAGCAACAGGATGCCCTCGACCTGCTCGCTCCGATCCACGACTGGTTTGCCGAGGGGCTGGACACCGGCGACCTCAAGGATGCAGACGCCTTGCTGAAGATGCTGGGTGACAGCGGAACTACCGCCGCCGCCTCGAACTGACGGAGAATCACGTGCGGGTCACGGCCTCTCAAGGGGTGGCGGTTATGAAGCTCTATTGCTTCGTCAATGCCCTCTTGACGGTAGCCCAGGCATCGTCTTCCCCGCTGAGAGTACGCCCGAACGCCATCCGGCCCGCGACGTTATCGGCTCGTAGAAATAGCGTCATCGCGGGAAGCAGAACGCGCAATGGCTGCCCTGCCTCAAGAATCCGTACTCGACCTGTCGCTGGCACCGGGATGCCTCGTTGGCGAGGGGCTGAGGATAACGGGAAAATGGGCACCCTTGCCGCTGCGTGATTCAGACCGTGTGTGATCGAGCCGCGGCGGAACGCCGCAGCAACCAGAGTGCCGCAATCTGGCGTCGCCGATTGCCATGAGTCGCCTTTACGACGCGGGGAAGCGCCGCAAGAAAACCGGCCAACATGAAGAACTCGACGGTCAGGTAGGTTTGGCGGAATGCCCACTCCAGGAAGGACTGCAGCCAGAATCCCAGCATGCCCACAAGAATCCCGACTGCCATCCAAGAGGCAGGGTCGTCTTGCCGACTAGCCACTGTCCTCAACCCGATCCAGAAGAAGTTGCCAATGAGAATCACGAAGGCGATCAGCCCAGGCCACCCCATCTCGCAAGCATGTAACAAATAAATATTGTGCACGATGCCGCGGTCCATCTCGTTCGGAATATAGAGGGAGTACTTCGTCTCGTTGATCACATGAGAGTAGTTGTTGATACCGACCCCAAAAAGATGCTCGCTGGCCATTGCATAGGCGGCATCGTTGGCCTGCCCGCGACTTTCGCCCGACGCAACGGGTGCATTTTGGAAGCGGTCGATAACGGCGGGTGCGAGCTTGATCGCAACCGGCATCGCCGCGAGTGCCATCAGTCCGACTAGGAGGAATTTTTGTCTGGTTGGTCGTAGGGCGATGGAAAACAGGACAACGAGCCCGTAGCAGCCGACCATCATCGCCAGCGCGCCACGCGAGAAGGTTGCCGCAACGATCAGCGTCCCCATACCCACACAGGCAAAATACAACCATCGCCGCCAGTGTCCCGGCTTCTCATTGAGGAAGAATGACAAGAAAATCATGTTCATCATGTTGATGTACATGGCGAGGGTATTTGGGTGGGGCGTCGAGCCAACTGCCCTGTACACACCGAATGCGCGCTGCTCAAGGACCAGGAAGAACTCCATGCAAACGATGGCTGCGAGTATGTAGAGAATAAAACGCAGGTCTTCCTCTTGCCGCAGATAATTGTATGCAACCCAGTACACGGCCATGGCCCGCAGCAACTTCATCAGGCCAAAGCCCGCATAGACGGGCACATAGGCAGCGATCGCTGATAGCAAGGCCAGGAGCATGTACAAGACGATCGGCCCCGAATTCGGCGGTAGTAGGGACAGGGACTGGCAACTCCATCTGGGAGAACGCGCCATTACGACGATCAGGGAGATCACCATCCAGTCGGTCAGTCCGAACTCGAATCCGCGAGTGTCGCCCCGATACCACTCCATCGACAACAGGTTGATATCCACCAGATAACAGGTGGAAAAGAAAGCTCCGGCGACGATGCCACGCTCTACCCAACGGTATCGACAACCCAGCCAGGCAGCCACGGGTATGAAGATGATCGCCGCGGCCAGGAATGTGTATTGCTTTGCTTCCAATGAAGGGCCTCCTGAATTCAAGGAAACCAAGTTCCGTGCCAGCGGGCATTTCTTGGCGAAATCGGCAGAGAACCTCGTCGCGGTTCGCAAATTGCCAATCAATCTGCCGTCATCTCCTTGTCGACGGCCCCGAATTGCCGCGTCATCAAGGAGAAGAAGAGATCTGGCACACCTCTTGCTCCGGACTTCATCGAGCGAACACCCCCCAGGTGACAGAGATGACCGGATCCACAGACAGCCCGACGACTTACGCGTTAGACAACCCAAAGCCGCTCAGGCGGAAACTGCGAGCACGCCTGCATCGGCTGCGCCCCCGTTTGCAGGGAGCGGCTGCCCGAACTCTCGACGTGACGCTGGCGGTTGCCCTGCTCACATTCCTTGCGCCACTCATCCTGGTGCGCGGCATGCTGGGATGGGCAGCGACCGGTCGATTACTGGCACGCGTCCACCGTATCGGCTTGGATGGAAAACAGATAGAGCTCTGGCTTTTCGCGGGCGACATTCCGGGCCGCGGCCTGGCGACCCCGTTCAACCTCATTCGCGGTGAACTCTCCCTGGCCGGGCCGCGACCGGAGACAGTGCAGGAAGCTGCCTCCTCAGTTCCGGATCCTGTTCGCCGGTCCGTTTCACCTGGCGTTTTCTCACCTTACGAGGTGCGGCGAAATATCGGCCTCGATTGGGAGTCAGAAGGAGAAATCGAGCGCGACTTCGTGTATGCCCAGAGGCCACTCTCCGGTGTGGCGGTCGCCACACGCACTCTGGTCGGGCGCGTGCTCGGCGGTCAGTCTGATCGCCCCTGTCCGGATGAGGTCATCTTTTTCGGCATCTCAATACGCAATACAACAATGGATGAGTCCCTGGACTGGATCATGACCAAGGTGAAGACGCAGGATCCGTCGATGTTGGCGTTCGTCAATCCAGATTGCCTGAACAGCGCGTGGGAGAACAAGATCTATCGTGCAGTCCTTCAGGGCGCGGCCCGCGTCCTTCCTGACGGCATTGGCGTCCATCTGGGCTGCCGCATTCAGGGAACCCGACTCGCGGCAAATCTAAACGGCACAGACATGTTTCCGCGTCTGTGCAAGCGCGCTGCAGAAGACGGTGCAAGCCTATTTCTGCTTGGTGCACGTCCAGGCATCGCCGCGGCCGCGGCAGAGAACATGGAGAAACAGATTCCCGGCCTGCGAATCGCCGGCACCCATCATGGTTACTTTGACGAACAGGAGACCGCGAAGGTCATCGCAGAGATCAATAGCTCTGGCGCCGACATATTACTCGTAGCCATGGGCGCTCCCCGCCAGGAGCTATGGCTGGCGCAGCATGCCGATGAACTCACCGCCTACGTCCGCATGGGCGTCGGCGGTCTGTTCGACTTTTACTCCGGCCGTGTCCAGCGCGCCCCCGTATGGGTTCGGGAAATCGGGATGGAATGGGTCTGGCGGATCCTGATGGAGCCCCGTCGAATGTGGCGACGATACGTCGTTGGCAACCCCGTGTTTCTTAGCCGTGTCTGGCGAGAGTCAAGAGGCCGAGGCCGACAGGGGCGATCGCCGGTCGGGTCGTCCCGGCGGTTGCAAGCAGCGCGGCGCGGCAAGGCCTCCCTTAAGCGCATCAGCTGGCGGGCCGCACTTGCCGCAGGGGCGACATGCAAGCGCGGTCTGGATCTGGCTGGCGCTGCCGCCGGTTTGCTGCTGCTGTCACCGATTTTGGCACTGGTCGCGACCGCAGTGCGTTTTGAGTCTCCGGGACCTGTTCTGTTTCGCCAGCAACGTGTCGGTCTCGGCGGACTTCCGTTCATGATGCTGAAGTTCCGCTCCATGTACATGGATGCGGAGGCCCGTCGCGAGGCCATGATGGAGAAGAATGAGATGCAGGGCGGCGTGCTCTTCAAGATCAAGGATGACCCGCGTATCACCCGGGTCGGAAGATTCATCCGTAAAGCCTCTATAGACGAACTGCCGCAACTCTGGAATGTTTTCCGAGGCGACATGTCCCTGGTCGGCCCGCGTCCACCCCTGCCCAGTGAGGTCGCCGACTACGACCTCGCCGACCGACGGCGGCTGCATGTGAAGCCCGGCATTACCTGCATCTGGCAAGTGTCTGGGAGGTCAGACATACCATTTGAGCGCCAGGTAGCACTGGACCTGGATTACATCTACAGCCAGTCGCTGAAAACCGATATCAAGCTGCTTCTGCGGACGGTCCCGGCCGTCATTCTCGGCAGAGGCGCGTATTAGGAGTTATGCCATGAATCACAGAGTCATCATTCTGGCCGATCGGAGCGGCGCGGAGCTTACACCCCTTGACCGCGAGACCTGTCCTGCCCTCATTGAAGTCGGCGGTCGGACCGTCATCGAGTACACGCTCGAGGACCTCGCCGAGTGCGGATTGAGAAGAGCCACCGTCATCTCCAACAGAGTCGAAAAGCTCCGCGAACAGTTAGGTGACGGCAGCCGATGGGGATTGGATCTGTCATTCGTGCTGACCCGGCCGGAACAGACACCTGCCGACTCCATCCGGCGAGCGGCCGGAAAGGGGCCTTTACTGCTGATCCGCGGTGACATCGTTCGTGGACGCTGTATCGCCCGGTTTCTGGAGGCGGCGAAAGACAAGACCTGGCGCACGGTCGCAGCCGTCTCGGATCGATTCGACGCCGGCATGAGTCTGGTTCAGGGGGAGTGGACCCATGGTTGCACATGGCCTTCATTCGAACTCGGTATCCATGTCGTAGAGTTAGGCGACATTGGACTCCACCGCCTGGAGACGATGGCTGATCTGCATTCCGCCTGCATGGCCGCGGCCCGTGGTGACCTCCCTGGAGTGTCTCCAGCGGGAAGAGAAACAGAGAAAGGCCTGGTGACGGGTCGTCTGTCGCAAACTGACGGGGTGCGCATAGAAGACGGCCGGCTGTACGTTGGCCATGCGGCGAAGGTGGCGCCCGGCGTGAAGATACGCGGCACGGTCGTCATTGGAAGCGGTGCGCTCGTGGATGAGGAAGCCTATCTCGAAGAAACGGTCGTCATGCCCGGAAGTTACGTGGGGCGACACGTCGAACTTCGCAATGCGATCATCGCGGGGTCTCACCTGATCCGCGTAGACACCGGTGCTACGATGGAGGTAGCGGACGATTTCCTGCTGTCCCCTCTGCGACAAGAGAAACGGAAAATGAGGTGGGACAGTTGGTGGGATCGACTAATCGGAGTCTGCTTGCTGATTCTCTCTCTTCCTCTCTGGCCACTTGCGTTCTTGACCAGCCTGTTCGCCAGCTCCGGCTCACCGTTGGTCAGCAGAAGCCTGCGCAGCAACCGGTTGCAGGAAGGCGGCCGTGCTCAATTCGCCGCGTGGGAGTGGAACACGCCCGTGCCGCTGCTTCGTTACCTGCCCTGGTTGCTGCCCGTCATATCTGGACACCTCCGTATCGTCGGCATTCGCCCCGCTCCGGCCCATGGCGCAGATCCGGACCGAACCGATGCCCCTGCCGGTATCGTTGGCCCCGCCTTATTGGACGTCGGCGCGGAGGCTACTGAAGAAGAGATCATGCTGGGCGAGACAGTATTCCTTGAGCGCAACAATTTCTCGCAGCGCCTTCGCTATCTCGTCCGCAGCATAGTCTCGTTGTTCAGTATGAAAGCCTGGAACCCAGCGCGTTAGTAAAGTCAGGCAATCGGCAGGGCGGCCGCAGAACGATGCTGGCGGGCGCAGTCGCAGAGACTGCGCCCGCGGCGCGGCCCTAATAAACGTCGTGCATCGTATTGTAGATATTGAACTTGCCCGTTGGCGTGATCATCTTCGGGCCCTTGATCACGTGCTTGAGGGTCCTGGTCATGTCGTCCACCACGACGATAGCCGACTCCTGCTCCTTGCCGCTCCAGACGGAAAACCACACCTCGGTGCCATCGGCGTTGTACTCGGGATGGACGACCCGCTTCGGTCCCTCACCCAGCTCCGCCCATTCGGCGATTGGCAGCACCTTGTAGCCGGCCTCCAGGTTCTCCGTGTCGAACACGGCGACGCTCCGGCTGACCGCCTCTTCGGGATTGAGGGGTGAATCGACCCACAGATTGCGGCTCTTCGGGTGGGACTTCACGAACAGCGAACCGCCACCCTGGCCCTGTAGCACCCGTACGACTTTCCACGCGCTCTGCGGATGGCCCTCCGGGTCGGTACCAAGGAAGGTGACATTGGCGTTGCCCAGCGCGCTGGTGACCCACACCGGCCCGT
>CP070833.1:371983-375122 GCA_020341735.1 Gammaproteobacteria bacterium
GATGATGGCAAGCTGCTGGAGGACCCGGCCGCCGCCCAGTGGGTGGCCGGGATTACAGGACGTCTGGTTGCGCAGGCCGTGCAGTTGCGCCCGGATACCCAACGATGGGAGTGGTCAGTCGCGATCATCGACGAACCCGAGACGGTGAACGCCTGGTGCATGGCTGGCGGTCGCATGGCGGTATATACGGGGCTGATCCGGAAGCTGGACCCGAGCGACGACGAGTTTGCCCAGGTCATGGGACACGAGATCGCCCATGCGCTCGCCAATCACACGGCAGAGAAAATGTCGGTGGCCCTCGCGACCCAAATTGGCGTCCTGGCCGTCGGGTTCGCCTCCGATGACCCGCGCGCCATGGCGGCAGCGGCAGCAGCGGCGACCTTGGCCGTCGCCCTGCCCAACAGCAGGATCGCGGAGGCCGAGGCAGACGAGATAGGGCTCGAGCTTGCGGCCAGGGCGGGCTATGACCCGCGCGCTGCTGTCACTCTCTGGCAGAAGATGGAGAAGGCCGGAGGAGCGCGGCCTCCGGAGTTTCTCAGCACCCATCCGGATCCGCAGAATCGCCAATCGCGTCTGGCCGCGCTGATCCCCCGGATGATGCCCGTGTACCAGGCGACTGGTGAGCGTCCTGTCCAACCGATCACCGTGATCGGGCTGGAGTAGACGAAAGGCCTGAGACACCCCGCGGGCCGAATGGTAAGCTTCGCGGTCATCTCGTTTATCAGACATCCAGGAATCGACACCTATGGCCGACGAACAGCAGAAAGCCGACCTGACCATGGCTCATGAAGACCTCTATCACGAGGAGCTCTTCACGGATCGCCGGGTGGGCACAATCCAGCGGCTGACGCCTGTCACGAAGGATGGCGGACCCGACACGACTCGCAGCGTAATCTACGTCGGCCAGACGCAGATCCTGACGCCGGCCGGCGGTCTGCCGATTACTTTCGAGATCGACGCCGGTTCCCTCGGCGAGGCCACCCGGAAGTTTGCCGAATCGGCGGAGGTCGCCATCGAGGACACCATGAAGCGGCTCGAAGAGATGAGACGCGAGGCGGCGTCCTCCATCATCGTGCCAGGCAGCGGCGGCGCCGCCGGCGGTGTGCCGGGCGGCGGCGTTCCCGGGGGCGGGCTGAAAGTCCCCTGATTCGCTGAAGATTCCGGCGGGCTGACTAAAGCAGGTCGAAGTTCATTCCGGCGCGTTCCTCGAGGCGCGTGATCAGCTTCTCGCCCATGCACGACGCGGGTGTCCAGGATCCGCCGGGTACGTCCAGCGAGTCCTTCGCCAGGCAGACCGCGCTCTCGCCCAGCATCTTGCAGGTGGCGCCGTATCCGGGATCCCGGTCGGCCGTCACCCGGGTCCGCACGACGTGCGGTCCCTTCTTGCCGATAAGCCGGATGTCGAAGTAGCCGGCCTCCCGTGCCTCCGGGCTCGGACCTTCACCTGGTTGTGGCAGGAACAGCTTGTTCATGAGCGCTTTCGCAGGGCCGACCGATGCGGCCACCAGGAAAGCGCCAAGGCCCGCAGTCATGCTCGCGGCACGCGCCCAGCCGGCTGCGCCGCGACCGGTCATGACGGCTTCTTCGTATCTGGCGTCGCGACCGTAGGCGTAGTCCATGAGGGCGTTGCTGCGACGGACCACGCGAGTGTTGATCGCTGCCATGACGAAGGGCGCGGTCCAGGAGTCCGCGTCGGCGTCCCAGCGGACGTCCTTCTGATCCGGACCGTCCGGGCCGCTTTCTTCACCTTTGGGGTTGAGGCCATACGGATTTCCCATGGTGCGCCGCGCGTCGCGGTCGGCCCGAGCTTCGTCCAGGGCGTTCAGCAGGCTGGCGACAGTCCCGCCGCTGAAGGCGCCTTTCATGCGCCGGACGCGGAGCTTGACCTCTTCGCATGGGCCGTCGTGAAGGCGCTCCATCTGGTGATGCGTGAAGAGTGTTCCCAGGTCGGAAGGTATCGAATCGAAGCCGCAGCAATGCACGAGCCGAGCGCCAGATTTGCGCGCCGTCTCTTCGCAGGTGTCAATCATCCTCCGTACCCACTGCACCTCTCCGGTGATGTCACAGTAATGGGTGCCGGCTTCGGCACAGGCGGTTACCAATTCGGTGCCGTGCTTGGCGAACGGCCCGACAGTGGAGCAGACCACTGAGGTACTCGCGACCATTGAATCTAAAGATTTTCTGTCATGGCTGTCGGCGGTGACCAACGGTATCTCCCCGGCTTCCGGGCCGAGTCCGCTACGGATCTCTTCCAGCTTCTGCAAATTGCGACCCGCCATAGCCCATTTCAGGTCGCCGCCGACGCCATACGCCCCCAGCAGATATTCCGCCACGAGCCGACCGGTAAAACCGGTCGCGCCCCACACTACGATGTCGAATTGTCTTGCGTCCTCAGTCATACCGGGGGCTCCTGTCCTGTTACTTCCTGTTCCCGGGGGTTTCGTGTGCCGAATCCCTCATTACACCAAATCAGAGCGACGGGTGGGGCAAAACATGGTCCGTCGTTGAGGCCCGCGCCAGCCGTGCAGCGGGGAACTCCGATCCTTCATGTTTGTCTGTCGGCCCGGCCTTCAGCGGAGTGGGTGGCGGTGCCAGTTGCCGCCAGAGAGCTTCCCCATCCGCCTGGAGCACCTGCTCGGCGCGGGCCGGCACGAGGTGCCAGCCGCCGCGTCGGATTTCAGCCTCAAGCTGGCCGGGTGCCCAGCCCGAGTAGCCCGCGAACACTTTGAGGCCGGCCGGATCCGCAGGTCCGGCCAGCCGAGCCTGCAGCGAAGACAAGTCTCCCGACACCTGCAGCTCTTCGAGCACCATGCCACCGGAGGGCTGCGGGTCGCCGTTTCTTGTGATGAACAACACGGTTTCCATCGACACGGGTCCGCCGAAGTAAAGGTGATGATCTGCGGCGCCTTCACCCTCGATGCCGGGGATCGCGTCCGATAAGGCGATTTCCGTCGGTCGGTTTACGATCAGGCCCATGGCGCCGCTGCGATCGTACTGCAACAGCAGTATCACGGTGCGAGTGAAGATCGGTCCCTGCAGGTCACGCGAGGCCACCAGGAACATACCTGCTGCCGGCGCGGGATCCCGCGTTTGTGCCGAGGCTGAACAACTTGTCAGAAATGCCACGAGCAGAATGACC
>CP070833.1:375222-390491 GCA_020341735.1 Gammaproteobacteria bacterium
CGCCAATACAGGGGAAATCCGCATGACCTGAAAGCGGTGCGTCGACTGGTCATCAAGGCGTTGACAGAAGCCATGAGCCTCACCCGCGAAGGCGTCGCCAAGGGGCAGCTGGTCTGACGCCGGGCGACTGAAAAATCGCCTGATATATTCGTTGAAACTTATGTTGCGATGCGATAGTCTGGCACCATAAGTGGCAAAGGTCTCATCCGAGAGAAAAATGAACGAAGCAAGAGCCCTAAGCAATCGGCTGCGAATCACTCACCGATTGATCCAGTTTGCGGATCGTGGCCAACTCTCAGTCGCCGGGCGTGGCCGGTTCGAAGACGCATCTCGATCCCTGCGAGCATACAACCAGAGGCAGCGTCGGTCCTGAAACACGCCGAATTCCCGACTAGTCAGTCGGAAATGTCAAAATGGACATCGTCCCAGGATTTCTTCTTTTTTACCGGCTGCTCCTGCGCGGAGTTGTATGGATTGTGTGCACCGGTCGATTCACTTGGTGATTTCTTCTTCGGGGCGGCGCGGGGCGTGCGCTTCGCGGATTTTCCGATCGTGTCGTAAGGGTTCGAACCCTCTGGGGGAGTTCGCCTGCGCACCCGTTCCGACGGCAATCTGCCCGAAGCCTCGGCCAGGCCGCGATGAACGATTCCCTCGACTGCGTGATCAGAAGACGGATTACCGCCTGATTTCTTGCTCTTGCGACCGAACATTCTGAATCCTCCCCCCGGAGAACTTCGGGTTCGCCAAACACACGTCCCCAAGACAGAGTGTAAAGCCACGCCAGCTAGGGTTTCGTGAACTCGGTCACATTTCCGTCTGTTGGAAGATCCGCCTCAGTTTTCCGTCGTCGCAACGGCAATATGGAGAGTCTGAGCAGCTGCACAGCCAACCACGGGCTCAGAATCAGGATCCAGGCAGCAGGGAACCCTGACCTCAGGTCAGAGAAGATATCACCATAGAGGCGTCCGATGCCGTGGCCCTGTTCGGAGTAGGTGCCGAGCAGAGACTGGCCGATCAGGTAGATCGCGATGGGCAACAGTATGGCTCCCATCAAGATGAAAACACCGGCGATGATCAATTCCCGACGCAGCCACCCCGGCAGCCGCGTCGTTGAAGAATTGTCCTGAGACTCGGCATCGGATGCGTTGTCCATACGGTGTGTCATATCCGGATTTGCTGCTATCGTGATCTTATGCCTGAAACAACGGTATCTCCAATGATGTCCGCCAGGGCTCTGACGTCGCGCGGGTTCTCCGGAGTCAGCTTTCCGCTACCGAGTATCAGCATCGTGAGCCCGTGGACGGCAGACCATGCCGAGAGTACCACGCTGTCGGTATCGCGACCGCCGAAGACGCCTGTCGATCTGCCTTCATCGATGATTCTGTAGATCTCATCATAGGCGGCCTCCGCCGCTTGATGCAGATCTTCGTCGATGGTGTCGGACTTCATCATGCCCCCGAACATGAGCCGTGTCCGTTCCGGGTTCTCTGTCGCCCAGGCCACGTAAGCGCGACCCGCATCGAGTATCTGCATCTCAGGCTCGCCCGGATGTCTTGCTCTCGCCTCGCTGATCATCTCGCCGAGTTGATTGAAGCCAGCCTTGGCGACAGCCTCCATCAGCGCTGCTTTGTCGCGGAAGTGTCGGTAGGGAGCCGCGTGACTGACCCCTGCGCACTGACAGACCTCGCGGAGACTGAGGGCATTCGCGCCTTTCTCCTCGAGTAAGTCCTCGGCTGCCTTCACCAAGGATGAATAGAGGTCGCCATGGTGATAGGGGCGCTCTCTCCGAGTGTGTCCTGAGTTTTTCATCATGTCCGGATCCTGGCCCGAGTCTAGCACGAATGTTGACATTGAAAACATAGATGTTTACGCTGCAAACATAGCGCGCCTGCGAGCGTAGCGGTGGAATTAAATGCGACTCAGAATTTTTCTTCCGATGATGCTCGGAATAGGTCTGCTATCCACGGCAGGCTGCGACCCCAGTTCCGGATCAGAATCATCCAGGATGGAGCCGCGTGCCGTTCGAACAACACAAGTCCGTGTTGCAGCGGGGTCCCGGGAAATCCGTTTGTCGGGCGTCACTCGTGCGGTCCGCCGGGCGACTCTCGCTTTTCTTGTCAGCGGGACTTTGGCTGAACGACCGGTGGAGCTCGGCCAATCGGTCGACGCCGGCGATCTGCTGGTCAGGCTTTACAACCCGAGCCTGGTGCCGGGCGTGGCCAGCGGGGAAGCCAGGATTCGGGAACTGGATGCACGGCTGGAGCAATTGGGCCGGGACGTGACACGCGGAGAGGATCTGCGTAGCAGGGGCCTGATCAGCCAGGAGGAAGCTGAACGGATACTTACCGAGCGGGATGCGACACTAGCAAGTAGAGATCTCGCCAGGGCCGCTCTTCTGGAGGCGCGCAACCAGCTGGAACAGGCACGCATCGTGGCGCCTTTCGAAGGGTCTGTCGACATCATCCATTTCCAGCTGGGCGAGTTTGTCGCCGCCGGCCAGCCCGTTCTGGAATTGAGCGGCACGGGTGGTCTTGAGGTGGAACTGGAGATCCCGGAGTCGTTGATCTCGAGATTCGAGCCGGGGCGGGAAGTCACGCTGGCGTTTCCGTTCTTGGGCAACCGAACCGTCGAGGGAACCGTTGTTCATGTGGGTGACGCAGGTGGCAGGTCCGGCGGGCTTTTCCCCGTAGAGATCCGTATGGAAGGGGAACGTGACTTGCGCCCCGGCATGACTGCCGAACTCATTCTTCGGATGCCCGTAGAGCCACGGTTGATCGTGCCACTGGCGGCGATACTCGATCCGGGAACCGGTCGTCCACGCGTGTTCCGCATCGCGGACGGGCGGATAGAGCCCGTTTTCGTCACCGTCGGTCAGTTGAGTGGCAACCTCGTCCAGGTAACCGGCCCCCTGAACCCGGGAGATCGCGTCGTGGTCACCGCGCTGAGTTCATTGACACCGGGGCAGAGGGTAGAGGAACTCAGATGAGCCTGCTGGATGCCGCCGCCCGTCAGCGGCGATTGTTCCTTTCGGTCGCCACCGTGCTTGCACTTGTAGGAATGGCAGCGTGGCAGGGGATGATCCGCCAGGAAGATCCCTCGTTTCCATATCGGGCAGGATTCATCCTCGTCGCATACCCCGGAGCCGATCCTGAGCGGGTCGAGCGGCTTGTACTCGAGCCGATGGAGGAAGAGTTGGCCGAGATCGAGGAGATCGAGTACATCCAGTCGACGGTCCGGTCCGGTCAAGCCAGCACGAGGCTGCGTTTCAAGGACTACGTCTATGACACCGAGACCCAGTGGGATCGGGTGCGAACCGCCGTCGCCCGCGCGCAGCAGCAATTTCCAGATGGAGTCGGCGAGCCGATCGTCGATGACCGGCTGGTAGACAACGCCTCAGCCACGGTTGTTATTTCAGGATCAGAAGACCTGATGGCCCTTTCCCATGCCGCCGAGCGATTGGAAAAGAAGCTTTTCAGGCTGCCCGGCGTATCCCGGGTCGAGATCGTCGGCGATCCAGGCGAGCAGGTTACGATCGCTCTGCAGGATGCCGTCGCAAAACGGCTGCGATTGACGCCGGAGTCGCTGGCTGCGCAGCTTGACGCCCGCAACCAGGTGAGGGGTGGTGGAACCGTTCTGGTCGCCGGCAAGACAGCGACGCTCCGTCCGGAGACCGAGTTCCGAACGATCGAGGAGATTCGATCTACGCCGATCCTGCTTGGGTCGGGAAAGACCGTTCCCCTTTCCCAGATTGCCGAAGTCCGTCATGGTCCCGCGGAGCCGGGTCGGGAATTCATGTGGGTCAACGGGCAGCCGGCGGTTGGGCTCGCAATCATCGCTGAACGGGACAAGGTTCAAGTCGTGGAGTGGGGGCGCAGGCTGGAGGCCCTGATTGAAGCCGAGAAACCGCAGATGGCCCCCCTGAGTCTCGATGTCATTCTGTTTCAACCGCACCATGTGGAAGATCGACTGGCGGAGTTGGGAACCTCACTGCTGATCGGCGTCGTGATCGTCGCTGCAATTCTTTTCCTCTCTATGGGCCTGCGGTTAGGTTTGCTGGTTGCGTCGATCGTGCCGCTGGTCACGCTGTCTGCACTCGCGATTTACGCCATCGGAGGTGGCGTGCTTCATCAGATGGCAATCGCCGGCATGGTTATCGGGCTCGGCATGCTGGTCGACAATGCGATCGTCATGGTGGAGAACATCCAATGGCACCTTGATCGTGGAGCATCTGCGCGCGAGGCATCAATACGCTCGATAAAGGAACTGGCAGGGCCCCTGGGATCTGCGACCGGGACGACCCTGGCGGCTTTCGTACCGATGCTCATCGCCAAGGGCAATACCGCTGACTTTACCCGCATGATTCCGGGCATGGTGATGCTCACCCTTACCGCCAGTTATTTCTACGCGATACTGGTTACGCCGACACTGTCTGAATTTGTCCTGAAGCCAATGGGCCGGACGAAGGAAGGTTTTGTGTCCCGCCTCGGCCGCAGACTAGGAGAGCTGTCTGTGCGTCACAGCGCAGCTGTACTGGCAGGGGCAGTCCTGCTGGTCGCGTCAGCGGTGTTCGGTGCCGGATTCGTCGACCGGGATTTCTTTCCCAACACAGCTCGTGACGAAATGGTGGTGAACCTGAACTTTGCCGAGGGAACCCACATAAGCACTACATCTTCGGCGGCTGTCGCGATGGCGAAGGCGATGGGAAAATTGGAGGAGGTCAGGGATGTCTATGCCTGGGCCGGTTTTTCTGGGCCGACCTTCTATTACAACCTGACCGAGAATCCGCGCAGTCCGCATATCGGCAGAATTGCTGTGATCGGCCGCAGTGCCGATGACCTGTCGAGCATCTTCGAGTGGGTTCGTGAATACGCTCATGAGAATCTGCCAGATGTGGAAGTTGTGCCACAGAGGCTCGGACAAGGGCCGCCGGTACAGGCGCCCATCGAGATACGCTTGTTTGGCGACGACTTCGAGTCACTCAGAACAGCCAGTGAAAGCGTCATGGACGTGGTACGCGCGACCGAGGGTACGACAGACGTCCGCGAGACGCTGGGTACTGGCACTCCTACGCTGGTGTTCGAAGTGGATGACGCCGCGGCGTCCCGCTATGGACTGAATAGAAGCGACGTGGCTGATGCGCTGCTTGGCCGCACCTTGGGAGTCACTATCGGTCAGTACCGCGCCGGGATGGACCCGGTTCCGATCATGATCCGTTCGCCGGAAGGAGAGCGATTCTCAACTGACCATCTGGACACCGCTTATGTGTTCGCATCCGGGGGCGAGGTCGTACCCCTGGCGCAGCTCGTCAGGCAGTCGCTCGTCTGGCAGCCATCTGCGATATTGCATCGGGACCTTCAGCGGGTCGCGATCGTTCTGTCTGAGCTGGATCAGGGATACGCTTTCGGCAACGTGACATCAGAACTTCAGCGACGATTGGGTGAGATCGAATTTCCGGCCGGGGTTACTCTGGAATTCGGCGGCAAGCTCGAGAGTTCTGGCGACGCCAATGCGGCGATCTTCTCGGCGATGCCCGTGGGCATCGTGTTGTTGCTCGTGTTTTTGCTTCTTGAATTCAATTCGTTCCGACGGTTGCTGATGGTCCTGGTCACCGTTCCCCTGGCCACTACCGGCGTCGTGCCCGGGCTGCTTCTCTCTGGCAATCCTTTCGGTTTCACGGCATTGCTGGGGGTGATCGCATTGGCGGGGATCGTGGTCAATAACGCAATCGTCCTGATCGACGTGCTCGACTCGAATCTCGCATCTGGTCAGTCATTGCCGGATGCTATAGGCGATGCAGTGGCACGACGCACGCGGCCTATTTTGCTGACGACGGTGACGACGGTCGCTGGCCTGGCACCCCTCACGCTGACCAAGAGCACCCTCTGGCCGCCTTTGGCCTGGTCAATCATCTCGGGGTTGATGGCGTCGACGATACTTACCCTTCTCGTCGTGCCTGCAATGTGCCGTTACCTGTTGCGGGAGGAAACGGGAGTAACATCGGCGGGCCCGGCATAGTGCTGGTATCCTAGCGCCAACCCAGTCGACGAGTGATCAGTCGCCCCCGTGAGCAGTATCCGTACCTGGTTCGACCGACAGCTCTCCAACCCGCAGATTGTGACGCTGGGGTTGATCATTCTGGCGTTGGCCGTGACCGTCTATTTTTTCGGCAATATGTTGGCGCCGCTCTTCGCGTCCGTGGTCATCGCCTATCTGCTGGAGGGCATCGTGAGTCGGCTGGAGAAGCGAGGCGTGCCCCATCTCGGGGCCGTCCTGATCGTCTTTCTCAGTTTCTTCACTTTCCTGCTGTTCGCAGCCTTCGGACTGCTGCCGATGCTGGTTCGCCAGCTAACGTCGTTCGCGCAGCAGGTGCCGACGATGATCGCCAAGGTGCAGACAGTCCTGATGGACCTGCCGCAGCGTTTCTCAATGATCACCGAACGCCAGATCGAAGAATTGTTGTCCGGGATAAATTCAGAGATCCTCGGGGTAGGGCAGACGCTGCTGTCCTATTCGTTGTCGTCGCTGATCACCGCAATAACGGTTGGAGTCTACCTGGTGCTTGTGCCGATCCTGGTCTTCTTCCTGCTCAAGGACCGCGACGAGATCATCCGTTGGATCACCGACTTTCTGCCCGCTGACCGCGTGCTTGCCGATCAGGTCTGGACCGAGGTAGACGGTCAGATCGGCAACTATGCCCGCGGCAAGACCTGGGAGATTTTCATTGTTGGCTCGGTGACCTTCAGCGTCTTCATGTTCCTGGGTCTCCAATACAGCCTTCTGCTGGCGGTGATCACTGGATTCTCTGTATTGGTGCCGTATATCGGTGCTTTCATAGTGACGCTGCCGGTGGCTGGCGTCGCCATCTTTCAGTTTGGACTGCAACCGGAGTTCTACTGGGTCCTGATCGCTTACGGGATCATCCAGTTTCTCGACGGTAATCTCCTGGTGCCGCTGCTCTTCAGCGAGGCCGTTAGCCTCCACCCGGTGGCTATCATTGCCGCAATCCTGCTGTTCGGCGGCCTCTGGGGCTTCTGGGGAGTGTTCTTCGCGATTCCCCTGGCGACCGTGATACAGGCGGTTCTGCGAGCATGGCCCAGAGACCTGAGAACACCGCCGGACGAGCCATCGGAGATTATCGATGTCGGCTGATTAGCGCGTCGAATTCCAGGCCAGCATTCCGCCCGCGACTGACGCGACACGAGTAAATCCCATCTTCTGCAGGGTGTCCGCGGCCAGCGCCGACCGGCCTCCGCTGCGGCAATACAGATAGATGGGCCGATTACGATCCTGCAACTCCGGTGCGATCACGCCGCCCATCTCAGGGCGGGGATCAACCTCCGATTCGATCACCCCACGTGGGATATTGATGGAGCCGGGAATATGGCCGCTTGCGTGCTCCTCCGGTTCACGCACGTCGATGATGACAGCATCTTTTTCAACGCCCGACCGCAGTTCCTCTACAGATACTTCCCGAATTCGTGATCTGGCTGCCGCCAGCAACTGTTCCATTGTGAGTCCGCTCATACGAATCAGTTCCTCTCATTCAGTTCAGCCCACCAGCACAGGCAGATTTCTCCAGATAATGAACACGCCCATGAAAACCAGGAAGACGCCGAAACCGCGCTTCAATCTCGCATGCGGGAGGCGCACCGCGAGCCGGTTCCCGGCCAGGCTGCCGATAATCCCAAGAAATGTGACCGTTGCCAGTACACCCCAGTCGAGTTCGAGCCCTTGGTCGTCAAGGACGTCGAGATATTTCCAGAAGCCAGCAAACGACTTGAGCGCGATGATGGCGAGGCTGGTAGCCACGGCACGATGCATGCCGAGTCCGCCCAACAGGACCAGCGCCGGGACGATCAGAAAGCCCCCGCCGACGCCGACGAAACCGGTAAGAACCCCGACAACTATGCCATCGATAACGACCTTCCAGGCGTGCCGCTGAACCGGCATCCTGTTCACGACGGGCTGCGTCCGGAGCATGAGGCCGGCAGCCAGAAGCATCACCATCGCGAAGACCAGCAGTTGGGTTTCCCCGCTTACAAACCCAGCCACGTAGGCGCCCAGCCACGTTCCGATCATGCCCGGTATTCCGAACAGGCCGAGGCTGCGCCAGTCAATCATCCCACGAGCCAGGTAGGGAAGGGCGCCGACGAGCGCGATCGATCCGACGACTGCCAGTGATCCGGCGATCGCGACTTTCTCATCCTGGCCTACGAGGTAGACCAGTACCGGTACAGTGAGCACTGAACCACCCGAGCCGAGTAGCCCGAGGCTCAGACCTATCGCGACGGCTCCGATCCAGGCGGCAATCATAGTGCCATTATAAACAGTAACTTAAGTAAAGCATTTGAAGCCGAATAAAGAATCGCCCGGATGCAGATACACCCGGGCGAATTCAGAGCATGTCACGACTTTGGGGGGACTATATATCAGTAATATCTAATATGATATCAACAATGTAAGAAAAGTCTAATGTTTTTTTCGAAGCAGGAATCTGACGTAGAATCGCGTCTTCCAGAAGGTCCCGAGGGCACATCCCATGAAATATCTGCACACCATGGTTCGGGTCTCGGATCTCGAGGCATCCGTGGATTTCTATTGCGACAAGCTCGGTCTCGAGGAGTTGCGAAGGCATGAAAGCGAGCAGGGCAGATTCACGCTCGTGTTCCTGGCCGCCCCCGGGGACCAGGATGCTCAGGTCGAGCTGACTTACAACTGGGATCCGGAGGATTATTCCGGCGGAAGGAACTTCGGTCATCTTGCTTATGCCGTGGAGGACATTTACGCGCTGTGTCAGAAGCTGATGGATGCCGGCGTCACGATCAATCGTCCACCGCGCGATGGACGCATGGCTTTTGTTCGATCGCCGGACAACATCTCCATCGAACTGTTGCAGAAAGGCGATGCGTTGCCCGAGCAGGAGCCTTGGGCGTCGATGCCGAACTCGGGAGAGTGGTAACGCTCTGACCGTGGCTCAGAATCTCGCGCCGGCACCGAGTTCGGCGAGTTGCTGCCGGACTTTTTGCCGCTGGTCTGCGATCGCCGCATCCAGGCGGTCCTGTAACGCTCTGACTTCGGGACTGCTGGCGGCGTCACCCAGGTATTCGGAATCGGTGAATTTCCAGCTCCATTCGGCCGATCCCAGCCAGCCCTGATCCACCCCTTCCCTGAGCAGGGATATCGCTCGCTGATGCTCTCCTGCTGCGGCGGCATTGACGCTCATGATGACCGCGGCCTCTGCTGACGTGCGATCCCTGTGATCCGTGGCCTGGTGAGCCTCTTCGGCCGCCAGCAGGCGTCGCGCCTTGTCTCTATCGCCGGCTCTCGCCAGCGCGAACATCACCTCCGTGCTGATGGCGTGATTGCTCGTGGTCACGACAGGATCCTCGGACAGGAGGTCGGGATACCATGTCTTCGCCAGGTCCAGTGCCTCCGCGGTCCGATCGAGCATGACGAGGCTCAGGATGCGCGTGGCGCGCAATCCGCCGAAATTGCTGAGGTCGGTGTCCATCAACGGGGTGGCAATCTGGTCCGCAAGCGCGAAGTCCTTCTCATAGACGGCATTGAAAACCGGCAGCATCCGTGCAAGCGGATGATTGGGCGACTCGAGCATGATCCGTCGGGTCCAGCGCTGAGCGTCTTCCGGCATTCCCAGGTCGCTGTATAGGAACACGAACTCTATCGTGTTCCGGACGTCGCGCTCGGATACTTCATGGCCCTTCAGTAACCAGCGATGGGCCTCGTCGAGCTTGAAAAAGTACCCCCGGTTCAGTCTATAGAGCCCCAGATAACCGGTGGGGTAGTCCGGGTCCAGCGTGACCAGGCGCCGCCACTGAGTGGCCGCATCGTCGTAGCGCCCCAGTTCCAGGTAGTTGGCAGCGATGTTGTTCTGGGCCACCCGGGATAACGGATCGATCTCCAGGGTCTTGCGCAAGACCTCGATGGCCTCCTCGGTCCTGCCTGGCGTTTGGCTCACTGCGCTTGCGTACCACAGATAGGCGGGCGCATAACTCGGATTGAGCTCCATCGAGCGTTGCAGCGCTGCTTCGGCCTCGTCCAGGTTGTTTATGTTCATCTCCGCAAGCCCGCGAGATGCCCAGACCTCGGCGGATTCCGGATCCAGGCCCATAGCGCGTTCCAGCAGGGGCGCGGTGCGCTCATAGGCCGTCTCCTCCGGCATCAGCTCGTGATTGGATGCCAGCAGGTTGGTGGCATCCGAGAGTCCCGAATAGGCCAGTGCATAGTTTGGATCCATGCGTACCGCTTGCTCGAACAGTTTCTCCGCCTGTTCGATGGAATCCAGCGTGCGCAGATGCAGGAACTGCCGGCCGCGCAGATACAGGTTGTGAGCCTCCACGTTGCTGGTGGCGCGCTTCGTGATCCGCTGGCGGTCTGCACCCAGCAGATTGACCCTCAGTGCGTCCACCACGGCGAGAGAGATCTCGTCCTGGATCCTGAAAACGTCGTCCATCTCGTGGTCATAGGTGTCCGACCACAGGTGGAACCCGTCTTCCACCTTGATGAGCTGGGCGGTGACCCGGATGCGGTTGCCGGACTTGCGCACGCTGCCTTCCAGCACATGTTCCACGCCCAGCTTGTCGCCCACGGTCCGCAGGTCCTCGTTCTGGCCCTTGAAGTGGAATGAAGAGGTTCTCGCGGCTACCCGCAGGCCGTCGACCTGTGCGAGTACGTTCAACAGCTCCTCGGACAGGCCGTCGGAGAAGTACTCGTTGTCGGCGTCACCGCTCATATTGACGAAGGGCAGGACGGCGATGGATTTGGACTCTGTCGCACTATCTGCAGAGGGCGTGTCTTTCTTGCCGGAGAGGCCTCCGTGGGTAGTGATCAGTACGACGACCGCGACCGCCAGAACACCGATGATCAGAAAATTGATCCGCTGACCGGTCGTGGAGGTGATAGATTCGACCGGATCGACTTCCCTGGTCTTTTTCAGCCCTTCGGGCGTTAGCTCAAAAGCCCAGGCGAAGATGACGGCAATCGGGAACAGTATGGCCAGTACGACCACGACGAAGGTCACGGTCCAGTCGGGGAGTTGTAGCGCCGGGAACGTCGTCTCCGCCACCTGGATCAGTACCCAGGCCGCGATCAGGTAGACCATCGCAACCTTGAAAACGTTGCGACGCTGCAGCTCCCGGAGGATGCCGCCCGATCCCTGTTTGTCCCCGCTCATACGCATCCCCTGCACCCGTAGGTCCCGGGAAGGCTAGCAGAAGGTGCGATACGACGCATCGGTCTTGTGCTCGCGCCATCTCCAAAAGAGGTCGGGCGGGCGTGGCTGGCGTAAAATTGCCAACTATACGTTTCAAGGCGAGGCTCTCCTACCGGCTCCTGTGGATACACCAAACCGTCCTATACTCAAGCCCGAGAATCGTCCGCGACTGATCCTGAAGCATCCACTGGCTTTTCTGCTCCGGGTCTGGCGAGGCATGCGCCGCAATCAGGTCTTCCTGATGGCCGGCGCCGTCGCATACAACGCCTTGCTGAGTCTCATACCGTTCATCGCGCTCATCCTTCTCGCAGTGTCCTACTTCATGGATGAGCGCGGTCTACTCGAGACCCTGCAGGAGACTGTAGAAGTCTTGCTACCCGGCCAATCAGCCGTAATTCTGGTACAGGTGCAGGGGCTGTTGGCGGGCCGCGAGGGTCTGGGATGGTTAGCGGTATTTCTGCTCGTGTTCTTCAGCGCTCAGGCCTTCTTCGTTCTCGAGAGGGCGCTGGAGCGGATCTTTGAGCATCGCACCAGGCTGCTGCGCCGTCACGCCTTGGTTTCGTTCATCATCCCCTATCTGTACATGCTGGTGCTAGGACTTGGGCTGATTCTGCTCACGATCACCGCGGGGGTCGTCACCGGTTTCGAGCAGAGCCTTCCGGAGAAGGTGGGCGGATTCGCGCTCCGTGAGGTCTTCCATTCGGGCTTGGGTTTTATCTCGGTTTATCTTTTCCAGGTAGCTCTTCTAAGCTCGTTCTACCTGGTCGTCCCGGTCGGGCGGATCAGCGTGCCGGCGGCGCTGGTCGGCGGGGTCTTCGCTGCAACCCTGTGGGATGCGATCCGGCGTGTGCTGTCATGGTATCTGTCGTCCATCTCCGCCGTGGATGTGGTTTACGGGTCACTCGGCGCGGTCATCATCGCGCTGCTACTGCTGGAAGTCGGTGCGGTCATCGTCCTCGCCGGGGCCCAGGTGATCGCCGAGTACGAGCGATTCGTGCACCGCGAGCGCTTCCGTTCGCGGCCTCGCCGATAGAACTGAACGGTCGGCGCCGAATCGTCGGGATTGATAGCCATCGTGGCATAAGTGATGCAGGCGCTGACCAGATTCCATTGTTTCGGCAGCCGGCACGCGGCCGATTGACCGAGAATTTCCCCAGGATGTCGAGATCGATCCATTGGTGCCGTAAGCGCGCACCGGCGCATCACCGGTGAGCGTTGGGACAGGGGGGCTTTTGCTGGCCCGGAGATTTAGTCTAGGCTAGTGTCAAACGGGATAGCTCGATGGAGACAACCGCATGCAGTGTCCTAAATGCGCGCACGAGATGGAGAGAGTGGTCTATAACGACGTCGAGGTCGATCGTTGTAAATTGTGCAAAGGTCTGTGGTTCGATTCCAGAGAGCACCAGATCCTCAAGGCGATGGATGGGTCCGAGGCTATCGATGTGGGAGATCCGGAAGTCGGTGAGCTGTTCAACACGGAAGAAAAGGTCAAATGCCCGGCATGTCATGTCGATATGATCCGGATGGTCGACAGTGAGCAGCCGCACATCTGGTACGAGGGTTGCTCGGTATGTTACGGCGTATTCTTTGACGCGGGTGAGTTCAGGGATTTCAAGTTCCACACCCTGATGGATTTCATCAGGGCGTTCCGCGTTAGAGAGCGAAAATAAGGCCCGCTCCGTCTCCCTGGTGCGGGCCCCGATGCTTATTCGCAGGCACGCACCAGGAATTCTACGGCCATCTCGAGGGTCACGAAATTGTGCTCCTGGTCGACTTCCTCGTAAGCGGGCCGCCTGCGTATCTGACGATCGCGGACCTTGAACTTCTGTGACAGCTGGCCGCGCTCGTCAAAATTCAGTTCGAGATAGAGCTTAAGCTCACGGTCATCACTTATCCGAAGAATGATAGCCCGGTCACCCTTCTCAATCGTTACCGACGTATAACCCGCGAAACGCGCCTTCAGCCGCACAGCTGCTTCATCCAGCGCCTGGAGAATCCGCGCAGATTTGCGCTCCCGCCACTCCAGTTCGAGGACCTTGAGGCGATGATTGGTCTCAGCCGGATCCGGCTTCCTGTGGTTTACATTTCCCATGTCTGTCTCCCGCTCTCCCATGCATGGACGCCCAGATGTGGCGCCCGCCACGCAGCAAAGAGCAGTGGCTGGCTTCCGGTATTGCGAGAGAGTCCTTACCTCAGCCGAGGGGAGGGAACCCGGGATGTCGACTCCACGATCGATTCATCGCAGGCAACTCCGCTGTCATAGGCATCCGCCCTTAGACCGGTAGCTTTGCGTGACCGTCTTTCGACGGCTTTGCCTTTTGCTGCAGCATCAACGCTTGCATAAGGGTGTCTGGACTGTCAAGGGACGGTGTCGCGGTTTCGTAATAGCCTCTGAAATACGCGTCACAGCAGTCCATTGACCCGGTCCGCCGTTGACGGCTAGTCTCCGTTCCTGCGGCTTTGGTTTCGCGGGAGAGCGCGGATGGGCATCAAGATTGAACTGGAACTCGACGACAATGATCTCGCTTACTTCCAGCGCATCATTGAAGAGAAAAAGCTGGGTCAGAGAGACCTCGAGATCAGGGACGTCGTTGAGGCGACTCGCGAATTGATTCGGGCCGCGAGACAGGCGAGCACGCCGCGTTACATTATGTCGATGCTTGAGCAACTCGGTCCGCTTGTCGACATGGTAACGGACGAGGATTGGAGCCTGCCTGCAGACGACGTTGCCCGGGTCCTGCACGCGCTCGCCTACTTTTCGGACCCGGAGGATCTTATTCCCGATGACGTCCCCGGTATCGGTTATCTCGATGACGCCGTCATGGTTGAACTCGCCTGCCGGAATCTGCGGCCAGAACTGGAAGCCTACCTGGACTTTTGCAAATTCCGCGATCAGGAGTCTTCTCGGAGAGGGAGTGCGGGTATCGAGGTGGGGCACGTTTCGAGACTGGATTGGCTGGAGACCAGGCGCAAGGAACTCCAGGCGACAATGCGCAAGAACCGCAGCTTGTTCTCCCGCCGTCAAGCCTAGTCAGATAGTACCCCGAAGTTTATTCCCTCACGTTGTCATCGGGGTCGAGGGGGAACCGTGAATTCGTGCGCCGATTCTCCGCTCATATGAATCTGATACATGCGTTGGTATGCGTCTTCCATATGACGTGTGAGTCGGGCCGTGTCGTAAAGCGGCGAGTTTTCCTTCCCGACTTCCAGCCTGTCTCTGATTGATTTCAGCTCTAGTGGCGTGGCGGCGAGGCGAGAGGCGATCTCGACATAGCTGTCCATGTCTCTCGCGACTAATGAATCAAGCCCCAGCGTCCTAAGCAGACTGCCCGCGACCCTGGAGGCGAAGGTCTCACCCGGACAAGTGAGCACTGGCAGACCCGTCCAGAGGGCGTCACTCGCCGTCGTATGCCCGTTATAGGGTCGTGTATCCAGGAACAGGTCCGCGGCAAGAAACATCCCGAGGTATTGCCTCAGGGGCAGACGAGGAGCGAAGACGACCCGATCTCTGGACACGTCACAGTTTTCCGCCTCGCGTCGGAGGTTGTTCGACAGACTGCTATTCGGATTGCTGTTCTGCAGCCAGAGTACGCTGCCCGGCACAGTCTTGAGGATTCTCATCCAGGCGGCAAAGATCTCCGGGCGGATTTTGTAGCTGTTGTTGAAACCGCAGAAGACGAATCCGTCCTTCGGAAGACCGAGCTCTTCCCGAGGCGGTGGTGCGGTGGGCAGAGCCCTGCGACTGTCGTCCACCCAATACGTCTCAGGCAGGTAGACCACCTTCTCTGCGCAGCTCTCGCGGGCATCGGGCGGTACAACGAATTCGTCAGCGACTATGTAGTCTATAAACCTCGCACCCATAGTCCCGGGATAGCCCTTGTAGTTCACTTGGATCGGCGCGGGTCTGAGAGCAAAGACTTCGGTCGGCGCCTCAAGCGTGTGTCCCTTCAGATCCACGAGGATGTCCACGCCGTCGTCGTGAATCCTCCTGGCGACTTTTTCCGGTGGCCATCCGCTGACATCCCTGAATTTGTCGAAG
>CP070833.1:390591-400747 GCA_020341735.1 Gammaproteobacteria bacterium
AAGATGTTGATGAAGTCCTTGCCGTACATGACCGAGCGCAGGATGTCCCATGACTTCATGGCGGTGTAGCCGCGGAAAATGAGGTCGAGGATCTCGAGACTGATAGCAGCGACCAGGAAACCGAGCAGGTAGCGGGTGGACTTGCTGATGACGTCGGCTTCAGCGCCGCGGATCTCGCTGGCCTGGACGTCCCCTCCGCGACGGCGGTTACGGAATGCCTGCCACTCCATGATCACGATATAGGTCAGCATGCAAAGCGCGATGCCAGAAACCACAGCGGACATGATGAAAATCACGGGCATAAGGGGAGACATCCACAGGGCGTTCGCCTTGACCGAGCCGAAGATGAACCCGGCGTAACCGTGCAGGAAACAAGCCACGGGAATACCGACGGCGGCGAGGACCTTGGCGGCCTTGTGGTCGGTGGCTAGCGCCTCGTCGCTGACGTCATAGGCGCCCAGCGTCAGGCCCCTGTACACCAGTCGTCGCAGCGAATTGCCGATGCCCGGCTGATCGCGCAGAGCGTGGACCTGGGCCACGAAATAGCCGCGATAGACGAACCAGATTTCGCTCAGCACGATTAGGGCATAGGTGGAGAATACGATGCCGAATGCTGCAATGGCCGACGTGAAATGTGGCGTCAGCAGCGGTTCCATGGCGCGTAAAGGCTGCTGCAGGTGCAACAACAAGGGGACGGCCGCCACGGGCAACAGCGCGAGTGAGAAGACAAGCGAGAACTGCGCTATCTCCTTCAGGTCCTTCTGACCAAACACGTGGTACAGGGAGGACAGCACGAAAGCGCCGGCAACCAGGCCGGTCATGTAGGGATACATGACGATCTGGATGCTCCAATAGATGAACTCGTTCGGATAAACGAACAGTTCTTTTACTGTCCACTCAGCGCCATGAACTACGAGATCCGCGGACATGGCATCACCTCACCTTCTCGTCGAGACCGAGATAAAAAACGTGTGGCTTCGTGCCGTACTCGTCCTTGAGAACCTGCACGCGTTCGTTGGATATGACCTTGGTGACCGGATCCTCCGGATCTCGCAGGTTTCCCATCTTGCGTGCCTCGAAGGGGCAAGCCTGGACACAGGCCGCCTGCTTTCCATCAGTGATCCTGTGGTAGCAGAAGTTGCACTTCTCCGCGGTCTTGTGGACGGGGTGGAAGAAGCGGACGCCGTATGGGCAGGCCATAACGCAATAACCGCAGCCGATGCACCACTTACGATCCACCAGTACCACGCCGTCCTCAGTCTGATACGTGGCGCCGACGGGACAGACCTGCACGCACGGTGGGTTGTCGCATTGATTGCAAAGCTTCGGAACAAAGAAAGCCTTGTCGATATCTTCCGGATCGATCTCCTCGCCCCGGATCTCACCGGTAGTGAAACCATCGCGCCCCGCTTTTGGTGAATCGATATGGGTTTCGCCATCCTTGGTGATCACGTAGCGCTCCACCCAGGTGCGGCTGACGGGGGCGTCGTATGGAATCTCATTCTCCGTCTTGCAGGCATCGACACACAGGCCGCATCCCACGCACTTCTCCGTGTCGACCAGGAAGGCCCATCTGAGTTTCGACCCATCCGTCATCGCCTTGGCTTCGCCCGGCGCCAGCATGATTACCGAGCATGCCGGCATCGCCGCCGCCACCGCGCCGGCCATCGTTTTTTTCAGGAACTCGCGGCGAGAACAACTCATCACATGTCTCCCAGGTCCGGGTGATGGGGGTTATGGCACTTGCGGCACTCTTTGTTCTTCTTGTGTTTATTGCCGTCGATGCCCGGAAGCTCGCTTCTCTGGCTGGACGGATAAGCAAGGTAATGGTGACACCTGAGACACAGGTCCCGGGACGTGTTTATGGGTAGTTTCTTGACCTTCTTCGGATGGCCGGCCCCCGGACCATGGCAGTTCTCGCACTGCATGTTGATGTGCTTGGATTTAGCGATCTCCTCGGTGTTTTCTTCATGACACCTCGCGCATCGCTCGCGCCCCTGGTACTTGGCCGGAAAGTCCTTCCACTCCTGAACGTTGCCCAGGCGATAGAAGTTATAGGTGAAGCTGTCTCCGTGGACGCCGAAGTCATCGGGCACCATGAACACACGCGCAACAAGAACCGAGGCGACCACGACTATGGCCACCCATAGTGGACGCAGCACATGGCTCTTCATAGCTCCTCCGGTTTCTCTGCCCGATTACTCGAAGCGGCCTCTGGGCCGTTGGGCGTGCGGGTTTCCCCACGGCAGGCATCTGATGCGATACCAATCCCCCAGCTCTTCGGCCCCGATTCCCAACAGACGTGGATTTCACAAAACCACGTAATCTGCTGTTCCTAGGGGGGCAAAACATTCGCCACTACCCCCAAAGTCCCTGGATTTGTAACACGCCGGCGGCCGACTTTCGTTGACCAGGATCAAGTCGGCCCGTGCACGCATGTTGGATGGCTGCGGACGAGAGCGGGCAAGGCGACTGCCGCAACCGGTCAGACGGGAGCGCCCGTTCTTCAATCGGGGCAATGAGCAGAACCGTGACAAAACAGCGTCGCGGAGACCGGCAATCCTGCCGCGGAAGAGCTGACAGGTGTAGAGTTGCCGGCGGGCTGCGAATTTCTACCCTAAACCGATCCGGGCAGCCGGGCCGCAGCGGTCCAGACAGACAACCGACTGTGCGGACGCGTTAGAATCCTTCCTCCTCAACCGGTCCGGGAACAAGGCGGTCACAATGGCCAACGCGTCATCTTTGAAGGTCGTTATCGCGGCGCTTGTCGGCAACAGCCTCATCGCCATTACCAAGTTCAGCGCCGCGGCCTACACGGGGTCTTCGGCGATGTTCTCCGAGGCGGTTCACTCTGTGGTCGACACCGGCAATCAGGCGCTGCTCCTGTTCGGACTCAAGCGTGCCGATCGTCGGGCCGACGACAAGCATCCGTTCGGATACGGCAAGGAGGTCTTTTTCTGGGCCTTCGTCGTCGCCATCCTGCTGTTCGCCGTCGGCGCCGGCGTCAGCATCTACGAAGGCATCCACAGAATCTCCGCCCCGGAACCGGTCACCTCACCCATCATCAATTACATCGTGCTTGGACTCGCCATGATCTTCGAAGGCATTGCATGGTGGGTTGCCTACAAGGAGTTCAACAAGATCCGGGGCACCCGCTCCTGGTTCCGAGCCGTCATCGAAGTCAAGGACCCCTCGATCCTGACGGTGCTGATGGAAGACTCGGCAGCCATGCTGGGCCTGATCGTCGCATTCCTCGGCATATTCCTTAGCGACACGCTCGGCATACCGGCGCTGGACGGCGTGGCCTCGATCATCATCGGCTGCATTCTGGCCGGCGCAGCGGCAGTGCTCGCTTTCGAAACCAAGGCTCTGCTGATAGGTGAATCGGCCGATCCCAAAGTGGTTCAAGGCGTCCGGGAGATCCTCGGTGCGGAGCCGACGGTTTCGGGCACCAATGAGATCCTGACCATGCATGTCGGCGCGCATGACATCCTGCTGAACCTGAGCGTCGACTTCAGGGACGGCTTATCATCTCAGGAGATCGAGGCGGCCATCACCCGGATGGAAAAGCAGATCAAGAAGGCGCACCCGAAAGTGACCCGCGTATTTATCGAGGCACAGGCCTGGCGTGCCCACAACGATGATCAGAACAGCCAGGTGCCGCCGGCCTAAGGTCGGCGTGGGGACGACCGCCTTGCCCGCTTTTCGCTGCTATCTGACTCGCGGCGACATGGGTCCGGACTCCAGCGGTCTGCCCTAGCCGTCCTTCTGAGGGTGTGGCCGCAATCCCGGTTCAGGCGTCCTTCTTGCCCTTGATCAGGTCGGCCGCTTTGTCGACCAGGTCCGCGGCGGCATCGCTGGCGTCGGCAATCGTTTCCTTGATATTGCCGACGGCCTGCTGCGCCTGGCCTTCCTTCTTCATCTTGTCATCTTCGAGCAGAACACCGCCCGCTTCCTTGAGTTTTCCCTGTAGTTTGTCGATCTTTCCACTGGCCATGCCTGGCTCCTGTCTGGGTCAAAAATCTGTCACTTATACCAACGTCAGTCTACAGCTTTTCTAATCCGCCGCGACCCGTCATTGGCGACTCGGCGCCACAGGTAGCGTCGCAAAAGCTTCCCTGGCGGTCGGGTCATCTGCAAGACAGGTCTGTCTTGTTGGGCCTGTCATGGAGTGTCGACCACCGCACGCCGGCCAGTGACCGGCAAGTGGCTTGGCGTCAAGTCGCAGATCGCCATTGTCCTTTTTGTCATGGCCGGCCTACTGCTGGGGCTGGCTCCCCAATATTCTCTCGGATTGTCCGATGGCTCGGCCGACAGGACAGAACGTCGCCACGAAATCCTGCGGCCGGATCATGCTCCTGTCGAGTTTCCGGAGTCCTCGGCACTGGCGGTGCCGATCCTGGCGGTGGCGATCACGCCTGACGGCAATCGGCCTGTGTGCGCGGGAGCGGCGGCGGTCGAAACGACACAACTGTATGTGCGCGACCTGAGCGAGGTTGAAGCCCGATCGCTGCGCGTAGTCGAAGGGTGCCGGAATATCGGCTGCGAAGCCCGATGACGCATTCGCCACGGGGTCAGGCTGTCCCGGAGGCGGCAGCTCGCAGAACCTGTCAGTGACGCTCTGCGGCGCCGGCGGCGCCAATCGAGCGACGGACCCGCATCAGCAGGTCCTCCTGGTCAAAGTCGCCCTTCTGCAACACCTGGGTTACCAGACTGTCCAAGCGGGCACGATCTTCCCCAGTCAGGTCCTTCGCCGTCACGACGATCACCGGAAGATCGGCTATTTTTGCATCGTGCCTGAGTTGCCGCAGGAACTCGAAACCATCCATGACCGGCATCATCAGATCGAGGATGATGAGTCCCGGCTGACGCCGTCGGATCTCGTCCAGCGCCTCTTGCCCGTTGGCCGCCTCCCTGACCTGCAGGCCCTCCGCCTCCAGGGTACGACGCGTCAGACTACGAATGTCGGGCTCATCATCGACGACCAGCACCTCGCCACCGGCTTCGAGCCTGTGGATCGCGGCGATCAGAGCCTTGCGATCCACGGGTTTCGTCAGATACTCGGCGGCTCCCAAGGTATATCCCAGGTTCTTGTCATCGACGATCGTGACCATGATCACCGGAATGGCACGGGTGGCCTCGTCTTCCTTGAGAGCCCGCAAAACCGACCAACCGTCCATGCCCGACATCATCACGTCCAGCGTGATCGCTACGACCTCTTCGCTACGGGCCAGTTCCAGCCCGCGTTCGCCGGTTTCCGCCAGCATCACGTCGTAACCATCACGGCTCAGATTGCGGGCCAGCAGCTCCCTGATGGTCGGGTCATCGTCGATGACCAGGACACGCCCTCTGGAGGATCCAGCCGAATGCGCTGCCAACGGGCGCGCGCCGGTTTCGGCAACGGCGGTGCTCTCGTCGGCCGCCTTGAGCGCAGAACTGATGCGGTGGGGCTGACCGATCTCCGCGGGAAGCCGAATCGTGAAAGTCGAGCCCTCACCCGGCGTACTCGTGCAACTGATCGAACCACCCATCAGTTCGCAGAAGCGCCTCGTAATGGCAAGACCGAGGCCGGTTCCGCCGTACTCGCGGGTAGTGGACACGTCAGCCTGGGTGAACTCCTCGAACAGATCGTCCATCTTCTCCGCCGGTATCCCGATGCCGGTGTCGCTGACCTCAAAGATGATCCAATCACCACCCTCGTCATCCCTGTCTCGCCATGTCGACAGCGTGATCTCGCCGTCCTGCGTAAACTTGGCGGCGTTGGAGATCAGGTTGAAGACTGTCTGCCGGACCTTGGTCAGGTCGCCGACCATGGCACCTGCAGTCTCACCGCCTGCTATCGCCAGGCGGTTGCCATTCTTGGCGACCAGTGTCCCGACAGTCGCCCCGATCTCCGCGAGGACTTCGCCCACCGAGAAGCGCTCCAGATAGAGCTCCATGCGTCCGGCCTCGATTTTGGACAAGTCGAGGATATCGTTGATCAGGGCCAGAAGGTGTTTTGCGGCCGACTGAATCTTGAGGAGGTCCGGCAGGTATTGCTCGTCACCCTCGTCCTCGATCTCCTCCTCCAGCATCTCGCTGTAACCGATGATCGCGTTCATCGGCGTGCGCAATTCGTGACTCATGTTGGCGAGGAATGCGCTCTTGGCGCGATTGGCAGCGTGGGCGTCATCGCGGGCTTGCAACAGCTCCGACTCGGCAGTCTTGCGTTCGGTGATATCACGGAACACGATCACTGCACCGACAAGTTCGTCGTCTTTCCGCAGCGGCGTGCTCGAGTATTCAACGGCGAAACTGCTGCCGTCTTTTTTCCACAACACTTCATCGTCGATCTTCGCGGCAGTGCCGTCGGTGAAGGCGGCATGCATGGGGCATTCTTCCACCGGATACGGCTTGCCGTCCGCCCGGCTGTGATGGATCACATCGTGGATACTTCGACCGAGCAATTCCTCTCGTTCGTAGCCGAGCAGCGAGGCAGCGGCCCCGTTTATGAACATCGCCCGGCCATTGGAATCCACGCCGAAAATCCCGTCGCTGGTTGACTCGAGCACCCGCCGCTGCCGTTCCTCAGCCGCGGCGAGTGCCGCGGCAGCCCGCTGGCGCTCGGTCACGTCGCGGACGACGCTGGAGACCAGCAGCCCTTCGGACGTCTCTAATGGGCTCAATCCAACTTCGATGGGGAACTCGCTACCGTCCGCGCGCGCGCCGCGCAATTGCATGCTGGAACCCATCTCGCGACGTACCGGCCGAGTAAAAAACTGCCTGACTTGTTCGGTATGGCCTTCACGGAGACTCCCCGGCACCAGCATCTCCACCAACTCCCCTGTCATCTCCTCGGCCGGGTATCCGAAAGCCTTTACGGCCTGCTCGTTGACCATGACAATCCGACCGGCCTGGTTGACGATGATCATGGCATCAGGCGCCGATTCCATCAGCCGCCGGAAGCGTCGCTCACCCGCCCGGCTCTCGGCCTGTGTGCGCCACACCAGTCCAGACACAAACCACATGGCCAGTGTGATCAGCGCCAGAGACAGAAGCATGGTCCCGGCTAGCCACCAGGCTTCGCGGCGAGCACCAGCCAGCACCTGATCCTTGGGCTTGAAGACGGCAAAGCTCCAGCCGGCCGAAGGCAAGGGGGCGAAGAATGCCTGCTGTATTGCCCCCCCGTCGTCCACATAACCCATGCCGGTCTCCCCGGCCATCATCCGCCGAGCCAACTCCAGGAGATCCGGACGGTCCACCGCCTGTTCGAGGATGGTTGGATTGCCCTTCGGGATACCTCGGGTGCGGTGGATGAAACGGCCCTCGGACGTCAGGATGACCACGTCCAGATCGGTGCCGATGAAGTCCTGAAGCGGCTCCATGGGAATGTCGATGGTGGTGACGCCACGCAGCTCCCCGTCCTGATAGAACGGCACGCTGTAGGTAGACATCATGATGTTGCCGGCGCCCTCGTCGAAGTAGGGTTCGCTCCAGACCGGCTGACCCAGGGTCACAGGATCGTGCCACCAGCGGATCTCCGGATCGCCGAGATAATCATAGGCGCCGGCGATATCGAGCCGGTTGACGCTCTCGCCCATCAGACCGTCCCTATAGACATACGGGCAAAAGGCCTGCCGATTATCGAAGCCACCGGCGACAAAGCCCATAGCGGCACCATAGATCAGGGGATCCTGGAGCACGCCGTTCTCGAGCAACTGGTAGACCTCTGCTTCGCTCAGTTGTCCCAGCGTCGTGACAGCCTTGGCCGTCTGCTCGGCGACCTGGGCGACTCGATGCAATTCGCCGTCAAAACTCTGTGACAAGGTCCCCAGCGTGTTCGCCATCTCGCGTTCGCTGGTTGTCAGCGCGCGCTTGGTATTGGTCACCAGGTTGACCCCAAGGATCACGACCAGGATAGCGGCGATAGGCGCGACCGTGATGGTCAGCAGCCGGCCGCGGCTCATGCCGCGAGGAGATTCAAGCCCTTCTGTCTGCACGCTAGATCAGCTCCGAGAGATTTTCGGGCTCGGTACAGCCCGGGCCGGGGAGAATACGCTATCACAATGCGGGGTTCAGCTTTTCACCGCAACGACAACAGCAGAAACGACAGCTGGATCACAGATGGTCCAGAGCACGCGACAGCAGACTTTCTTCGGGAAGGGGCTGTAACCGGGAAACGTGGGGAGCGGTGCTCGATCATTGTTGTCTCCAACGATTGTCCGCAATGACAAAGCCGGTCACCCCGAACGTAAGTTCTGCACTGGCCTTTTGCGCAAAAAGGCACTTTACTAAGCATAGAAGTCACGCGGCAGCGGGTGTTTGTGAAGGCTAAATTCAGGCACCTGCCCCAGATGGGAGGCAACAATATGAAAACCGCGGTTACGCTTACGGTGGCAACCATGATGGCTCTCATCCCGCTCAGCAGCTCTGCTCAGGGCTGCACGGTGAATGGAGACCCGGTACCTGATGATCCTGTACTGATCGAAGGAACCAGCGGCGCAGACATAATCGATTGCAGTTCCTCTCCCACCAGGCACGACATCTATGGCAACGGGGGTAGCGACACGCTCATCGGTAGCGATTACGACGATTTCATCGCCGGTGGCGGCAATGGCGACTTTATCCGTGGAGGCAAGGGTGACGACGCCATCGATGGCGGCGCCGACGACGACCTTATCTATGGTGAGGACGGCAACGACGTCATCTTTGGGGGGGTCGGCTCTGCCCCGGCCTCGGGGGTTGGCTGTGAACTGCAGACAGCGTTTATTGCAGCCGGCAGCAGCTATCTGACCAAAGGCGGCAGCGGCGACGACACCATTTATGGTGGCGAAGGCAACGACTGTATCGACGCTGGCAGTGGCGAAGACACGGTCTACGGCGAGGGTGGCAACGATACGCTCGAGGGTGGAAATCACGGCGACATGCTTGACGGCGGACTGGGTGACGACCACATCGACGGTGGCTGGCATACCGATACGTGCGTCGGTGGTGGCGGTAACGACAGCTATTTCAACTGTGAGTCAGTCGAAGATTCCGTTCCTTTCTGCGGTGACGCTTTTTGTAACCTCGGGGAAGACAGCTGTTCTTGTGAGGCAGACTGCGGTGCGCCGCCAGCCAGTGAGGCTTTAGAGGCCATATCTTGTAGTGACGGAATAGACAATGACTGTGACTCATTCACAGATTGTGAGGATTCAGATTGTGCTGTTCACCCGGCATGTTTTTGCGGAAATGATGGTGTTTGTGACCAAGGTGAGGACTGTCTGTCCTGCCCTGAGGACTGTTCCGGCATACAGAAAGGCAAACGATCCAATCGATACTGTTGCGGAGACGGGATAGCGCAATCTGCAGAAGGAGATGGATCTATCTGTAATGGTATTTTCTGATAATCAAGTGTAATCATGCGGGCCGTTGAGCTTTCCACATCCGCATAGAAAGCGTTGATTGGGACGGATTGGATTGGAGAAGAGGATCTTTCTTGGCGTCCACAGATTCGGAATGGTGTCGAATTCATGGCTTGCTTGAATTCAATGCAAGCAAGTAGCTGGTCGAATTACTCGTTTTTGTTTTGGGAATGGCGATGTAGGCAGAAGGATCAACGGACCTAAAACTCAGTGAAACTGAAACGTTGCCATTCGGCGAGGGAGGTATGACAAACGGGATGTAATTCTCCGAATATTGAGAAAGTTCGGAGGCGCTGGTTTCTACAGCAGATAATTCGGAACCGTCCTGGGACAGGGCAACTGTGAATGTTGAGCCTGGATGGTTACTCATCTGGCCCACGGTTATATATACCCCATTGATTTTTGACCCATCGCTTACGCTGAATTCTTCGGCAATCGTTTCTCCGCTATCCAGGTTCACGGTTTCAGTCACGCTGCTGGTGAAAGTGTAATTCTTGACTTTATGCGTCGGCCGATAGTGTCCGATGCTGCCTGCGTTGCCCGGGTCAACCCAGGCTTTCAGTTGATTGGCGGTATTGTCGAAATGATCGTAAGCCAGATCGAATCTGAAAAAATAATCGGACTTGTCATTTTCCCAGTCGGTACTTCCGCTCAAGCCGCCGATGATCTCAAAACCGGAATTCAACAGCGGAGCGCCGGAGCTGCCCAGCGCAGTGTCTCCGTAGGTCCATTGATCTACTTTCCAGTGTCCAGAAGCGACCGGATGGTAAAGC
>CP070833.1:400847-408434 GCA_020341735.1 Gammaproteobacteria bacterium
GGGCAACGGTCGGGCCGGAAATACCAAATGCGGCGCCGGCCCCCACCGTCAGTGCGGCGCGCACCGCTCTACCCAAAAGCTGCTCCTTCCCCACGTGACCTCCCCAATCGTGAGTCCCTGCATGGCCCTGCCCCGGCCAGTCGCGATCGACACTCCGACCGCTCCGCCACGTCGGTCCAATCGGCGCCGACCGGAGAACAATAGCCGATGCGCTCCATCCAGGCATATCGCGACGCACCATCGACCCATCGAGATGCGCAACTCGAGGGCGGCCCGGGGCCGGTGGATCGGCAGGAATGCACCCGTCGCAATCCGGCCAACAAGCCTTGAACAACGGCTGCATCGAGCGACAAACAGACGCTCAGGTCAGTCGTGCACAAGCGCCCTGTCGAGAAGCACTCCCACGAGTAGCGCGCGCCGGATTCGCCCGGGCGTCAGTTGCTAGAGTTCCTGCTCCCAGCGGATGTAGGGGACGCGTCCGAACACATCGTGCTGATAATTGTCATAGAAACCGCCGGAATCAGAAGGATCCTTGTCCAGCACGTTCCGGGCGCCCACGGTGATCTGCCCATTCCAGGGCGTCGCGTAACTGACCTGGACGTCCCAGACTGTCGAAGACGCCAGGTAGCAATCGTCATCGTCAGGGGCGCAGACTAGTCCGCCTGACTGTCGCGCAATGTAGTTACCGACGATGGTGGCAGAGTAATCACCCATGTTCCAGGCCAGCGTCAGCTGCCCCCTGTCTTTCGGAAAAAAGACATCTCCGTCCTCATTCCTCGTCCGAGTGGGATCGTCAATGTCTGATTGCTCGAAATTCAACACGTGGGTCCAGTTCAGCGTCGTGTTCAGGTCGCCGAACCGCCCCATGGATAATCCGTAGGACAGATCGAAGTCCAGGCCGTCCGTCTTCTTTGTCGCGGTATTGGTGACCCGACTCTCGACACTCTGGAGCCGGCCACCCGCCCGGCGAATGACGTCCCCGACCATGAGGCCAGTCTCGCCTGCCTGCCTGAGTCGGAACTCCTGATCGAGCTTCTGTTGGTAAGTCAGGGCGGCAACCTCGTCATCGATGTCGATATTGTAATAATCCAGCGACAGGGACAGGTCCTGAAGCGGGTTCCAGACGAATCCGAGATTCCACTGCTCGGACTCTGTCGGATCAAGGTCCCGATTACCCCCGCTGACCGCGGTGAACGGATTGGACCCCGCAGAATCTCTGCAGGGGTGGCCGAAGGGAAGATCGTCCGTGTCATCCACGGTGTCGGCTCGGCCATCTCCGTTGGAGTCCTCCGGAGTCAGGGAACATTGGTAGGTATCGATAACGTTGAAACCCTGCCGGGTGCGCGTCGCCGCATAGAGATCCGGCAGATCCGGAGCCTGGAAGCCGCGTCCGTAGGTCGCCCGCATCAGCAGTACATCCAGCGGCCGGAAAGCGACACTGGCTTTCGGGTTGAAGGTGGTGCCAAAGTCGTTGTAGTCGTCATAGCGGGCGGCGAGATTTAGCTCGACGCTGCTCAGAACGGGGATCGCGGTCTCGGCAAACAGAGATTTGACTGCCCGGGCGGCGGACAAGGGGACAGCCTGCCCCGTAGCGCCCAGCGATCCACCGGCCTTGGTCTGATCGTCGAAGAACTGGTCGAATTCCTCGTCACGGTAGTCGAAACCTAATGCCACCGGGACCGGCCCGTTATTTAACTGAAAGGCATCGAAACTGATTTGCCCGTCGGCACCGGCGATTCGGAACTGGGTGTTCTGTACCTCGGTAAAACTGATCCCCCCCGCCTGTTCCTCGATTGTCTCTTGAGAGGCATCGGAGACGCCGAAGATATCCAGCTCGCCGCTCCCGATCGCCCTATCCAGAGCCGATCCCAGAATGAAGCCCACACCGTCTGCATTGGAAGTCTGCTGACTCCACTGCGTGCCCAGCTGCCAGTCCATCCCACCCAGCCAGTCGACGGAACCCTGGACTCCGGCTATGTAGTCGAGGAGCTTGTCTTCGAAGACACTATCACGGGGGCCGGTTGGGACGTTCCGGTATAGCACGGACAGGTCGAAGGGTCCTTCGACCTCGAAATCGTTGACCCCATCGCCATCATCATCGAATCCGAACTGCTGTCCCGAGAAAGCGTCGCCGAGGGCATTAGTGGGGTTGGCCGGATTGGTCGGATTGTTGGGATCGTTCCGGTCCCACTCGACACCGAATACCGGCGAAGGCGCATAGCGGCCGAAAGACTCGTTGTAAGTAAACAGTCCCTGCGCGAAGAAGGTGGTCCGCTCGGTAATATCGTAATTGGCGTTGATGAAGACGCTCTTGGAATCATTGTCGGCCTCGGTCGCCGACACCGACGAGAAATTGTAGCGGCAGAGCCCTTGGCCATCCGGGGTGCCGAAGTCAGCCCGAAGAGAGTTGGGAAAGTCCGGATCGCTGTCGAGTTCCGTCGGACATCTCGGATCCGGGAAGATCCCCAGCGGGACGAATTGTCCGGTGGGATTTCGCGGGTCTTCCGTGGAGAGGTAGGCGAAATACGACCCGGGATAACCGGCAGGACTCGTGTTATCCGAAGTAAAGCTGCGATCTGCGTTGAAGACGAGGTCGCGCCGTTCGCTGTTCAAAGCGAAGGTGATGTTGCCGCGTGCGCCGCTGACACCACCGGTGATGCTGTAGGAATCCTCGTCGCCACCCGTCTGTGTCGGGCGACCCCAGTCGGCCGAAAGATGCATGCCCTCGTAATCCTTGCGCAGGATTACATTGATCACGCCGGCGATCGCATCGGTACCGTAGATCGCCGATGCGCCGTCTCGAAGGATCTCGATCCGCTCCACGGCGGCCATCGGAATCATGGTCAGGTTCTGGGCAGAGCCGGCCTCCGTGGGTGCGCCCGCCATGCGGCGGCCGTTCACGAGCACCAGGGTTTTGTCCGGACCGAGCCCACGCAGATCGATCGCATTGACGCTCTGACTGGTGTTTCCGGAACTCTGACGAAATGATCCGAAGGTGTTGTAAGTGGTCTTGCGGACGACGTCGGCGACGGTGAGGTTGCCTGACCGATCGATGGCCTCCCGATCGATGACGGTAACCGGCTGCGGCCCCTCGAAGTCCACTCGCTTGATTCGGCTGCCGGTGACGGTGATCTTCTGCTGGACTGCAACGTCGTCCTGAGCGACCGCGCCGGGGATATACACCGCGAGCCCTGCGCTCGCGGCAAGCGCGGTTCGTATCGCCAAGACGAGACGTCTTTCTCCATCCATGTCGGCTCCCCCTGCCGCAACCAATTGGCGCCAACCTTTGAGCGAGTCTTCGTTCTCCCGCAGCGTGCAGGAGTACGGCCCTGTTTCCGACCCGCCCACGAAAATTAGCCCATGTAGCCTTTCTAATCATGTTGCGGTGCCGCATTGCCGTACGGACGCTCCTGCCATTCCGGCTGCTTGGAACCGCTGGTCGCGACCATCTCTCACCTCATCGATAAAGGTCAGTTCGCATGGAGCAAAAGGCGCGGCCAGTGGTCAAGCTTGTTTCGGTATGAACGAAAGACGTGATTACACCCTTGGGAGCATCCTCATGAAGCGACACCCCGTTTATGTCATTGCCGGCTACGTGGCGGCAACCGTCAGCCTGAGTCTCGCCGCCATCGGCGTCTCACAAGCCGAAGTCTTCCTCGATGCCTACACGAAGGCTCAGCCTGTCATCGACAAGGCCGTGAATGCCTATGGCGGCCCGGAGAAAATCGGCAGCATCGAAACATTCCACATCCACGAGACGACCAAGATCCGTCAGCGCTATCAGAGTCGTAAGCTGGGACCGCCGTTCGACATCGTAGAGGGCTCGACGGACATCGCCTTCGACCGCGCCAACGGACATTTCCGCGCCAGCTTCGGCGGACCGTTTCCCACGATGCAGATTCGGCACGGCGACGAGAGTCAGCAAATCGACCTGACCCGAATGGTCTCGACGCCGGCGGCAGCGCCTATCGACCAGAACACCCATTTCATCAACCGCATCGTGCCCGCGCTGCTGGCAAACAAGCTCTACCAGCGCGCCCAGAACGTCACCTGGGCCGGTCAGTCGCGGATCAATGATCGTCTCAACGACGTGCTTTCGATCGCCTGGGACACGGGCCAGATGTACATGGTGCACGTAGACAGCGAGACCGGACTCATCCGACGCTATGACATCCTGGCCAACGATTTCGTCGTCGGCGACACGATCGCTGAAAGCTACTTCGACGAGTACGAAACCATCGACGGCATCCCGACACCCATGCATCGCTGGCAGCGAATGGCAGGCCAGCAGACCTACGACGCTTATGTCCAGGAGATCAGTTACAACGGCGATGTGTCGTCGCAATTCGAAATCCCGGAAGGCGTGATCGCCGTCGACGCCGCGCCACCGCCCGCCTCTGAGCTCCGCGAGCTTACAGCGGGTGTCTGGATCGGTAACGGCGCATATCAGAATCTGTATGTCGACATGGGCGACTACCTGTTGTCGGTGGACGCCGGCGGCGGGACCGCTGTAATCAAGGGCGACCTGGCTCAACTCGAAAGCCTGGCCGACGGCAAACCTCTTCGTTACTCCGTGATCACCCATCATCACAGCGACCACACTGCCGGTGTGGATGCGCTGGCGGCGGCCGGCACCACTTTCATCACGACGGCCGACAGTCGTGAGTATCTGACCGGTATCATCGCTTCGCGGTCGACGGCGGGCGCCAACGCCACCACCGTCGAGCCCGTGACGCCGAAGTTCGAGACGGTCAAGGATCGCGATGTGGTCGAGTCGGCGACGCGGCGGGTCGAGATATACCGGGTACCGAACGCTCACGCCGAGGACTACTTCATCGTGTATCTGCCGGCCGAGAAGATCCTGTTCGGCGCCGATGTGTTCAACTTCCCGCCGAACGGTCCGGCGGCTCCGGCGAACGAGAACTTCCAGACTTTCTGGGACAACTTCTCGAAACTGGGGCTGGACGTCGAGACTGTCGCGAACGCGCACGGTCGCCTGGGTACGGCCGACGAACTGCGCACTCGGGCCGGGAAACGCCTGGCTTCACGTTAACCATTCTCGATATAAGGTTTGACAGCACGACGCGGGCGGCCTGCGCCGCCCGCGTCTGTCTTCGGCTTTGGCGACAGGTGTTGTCCTGCATGTTTGTTTGGTCCGGCATTCGCAAGGATAATCAGTGGTTCGTGCACCATCCCCGCGCTGCCGAATTGCCAGGGAGAAGAATATGCGACGCATACCGATACTGCTGATTTTGACCGCCAGCGTCGCAAGCGCCGACGAAGGCATGTGGACCCCCGACAATTTCCCGTCGGACATGGTCAAGGAAAAATATGATGTGGAGATCGATCAGGCGTGGCTGGATCACGCGCGGCTCTCCACGGTCAGACTAAGCACACCGTCCGGCGGTTGCACCGGTTCTTTCGTTTCGCCGAACGGGTTGATTCTCACTAATCGGCACTGTGTTGATGCCTGTGTCTCAGAACATACCAGCGAGGAATACAACGCCTGGCAAGAGGGGTTCTACGCGAAACATCCCGGTGAAGAGCTGCGTTGCTCCGCAACCCATGTGGAATACCTGCACGACCTGGAAGATGTCACGACCACCGTGCACGAGGCTGCCCGGGGCCTTGGCGAAATCGAGGCCAACAAGGTCCGCAAGCAGACCCTGACCCGACTCGAGCAAGACTGCGAAGAAGCCGCGCAAGGCGCACTCAAGTGCGAAGTCGTCGCTCTCTACAACGGTGGCCAGTACTTTCTCTACGCCTACAAGCGCCATGACGACATCCGTCTCGTCTTTTCACCGGATATCGAGATCGGTGAGTTCGGTGGTGATCCGGACAACTTCAGTTTCCCGAGATGGACGCTGGACATGTCATTCCTGCGCGCCTACGACAAAGGGCAACCAATCGCGAGCCCAAGTCACCTTAGATGGCGCGCGGCGGGCGCTGACCTGGGCGAGGCCGTGTTTATCACCGGTCATCCAGGTTCGACGCAGCGGCAGCTCACGGTCGCGCAGTACGAGTTCCTGCGCAACGTAACCTTGCCCAACTGGCTGCTCCGCTACGTGGAATTAAGAGGCCGATACCGGCAGTTCGCTTCACAGGACGAAGAGGCCTACCGGATCGTCCAGGACAAGCTCAAGCTGATCGAAAACTCCATCAAAGTGCGTCGCAACGAACTGCACGCGCTTCTCGACGATGACCAGATGGAGCGCAAGAAACGGCAAGAAGCGGAGCTGCGCGAGGCGGTAACCTCGGATTCGGAGCTGGCGTCCACAGTATATGCCTGGCACCAGATCGAGACGGCACAGCAGGCCTATCTGACATTCCTCGAGCCCTACATCCTCGTCGAGGGCCGCGGCGGCCTTCAGGGACGGCTGTTGGGCTTCGGCCGCATACTCGTCCGTGCCGCCGAGGAGCGCGACAAACCGAACGGGAAACGCCTGCGGGGCTATACCGAGTCCAGCCTGCCTGGGCTGGAGCAGTTCGTCCTGTCGGGAGCCCCTGTCCACGCTCGCGTGGAGGAACTCGAGATCGCCTTCGGCCTGGAGAAACTCCAGGAGTGGCTCGGCCACGATGACCCGCTGGTACGCAAGACGCTGGGCAACGAGTCTCCCCGCAGCATGGCTGCCCGGCTTGTGCGGGATACCGGACTGTTCGATCCGGAGGTGCGCAGGAAACTCTGGGACGGCGGCTCCAAGGCGATCAGGAAATCCAAAGACCCTGTTATCCGGCTGATGCGTGCGCTGGAAGCTGATTCGCGAGCATTGCTCGAACGCTATCAGGACGAGTACCAGGCTCCGATCGCAGAGGCACAGGAGCGCCTGGCCGCGGCCCGCTTCGCCGTCCACGGCACCAGCGTCTATCCGGACGCAACCTTTACGTTCCGTATCTCCTACGGCGACGTACGTGGCTGGGAGGAGAACGGCAAGAACGTCACACCGTTCACGACCCTGGGCAAGGCATTTGCCCGGGCCACGGGAGAATTACCGTTCGCCCTTTCGCAGAAATGGCTGGATGCCATGCCCAAGCTCGAGATGGACACCCGATTCAACTATGTCAGCACCCTCGACATCACAGGAGGCAACTCCGGCAGTCCGGTGATCGATGCCGAGGGGAACGTCGTCGGGCTGGCATTCGACGGCAACAGGCACTCCATCTCAGGCAGCTACTGGTACGACATCGACAAGAACCGCGCTATCGCCGTCCACCCGGCGATCATGCTGGAAGCACTAGAGAAGGTTTACGGCGCAGACCGGATTCTGGCGGAACTCGAATTCGCCGACCGAACGGACTGAGACCCGCGTTCCAGTTGCCACAACTCACGGTATCCCCGTGACCGGCATCCCGGAATGCGGTTCGAAAAAAAAGGCGCCCCGAAGACGCCCCAATCATGACAGTGCGGAGTGGAACAGATACTGATCCGTCTGCATCCCCTGCGTAAGGAAATACTGTCAGAACCATAGAAAGTTGGTAAAACCGGCAAGCGGTCACCGGCTCAAGGGGCTGGCGGAGGGGAGGGTTCGGGATGGTGGGCCGTGAAGGACTCGAACCTTCAACCAACGGGTTAAAAGCCCGGTGCTCTAC
>CP070833.1:408534-414007 GCA_020341735.1 Gammaproteobacteria bacterium
GATGACAAGCACCAGCCCGAACATCACTCTCGACAGCAGCCGCGCGAGGGCGGAAACAAATGCTTTCAAAATCGAATCTCCTTTGCTCGAACCGCCCGGACCCGGTTAGGCGGCCCCCAGAATATACCCTCGTTCCACGCTGGCCGCGCCCCGCGCTCGCACCTATCATGTGACCGTTGTGACTGTGCTCGAGAAACGATGGTGAAAACTGTTCGACCGATCGGCATATTCGACTCCGGAATCGGGGGCCTGTCGGTGGCCGCCGCGATCCGCGAATTGCTGCCGGACGAGCCCCTTTTGTACGTCGGCGATTCCGCCCATGTGCCCTACGGCGGGCACGATGACGTATTCATCCGGACCCGGGCAGAAACACTAGCCGACTTCCTTGTCGATCGCGACTCAAAGGCGATAGTTATCGCCTGCAATACAGCCACCGCCGCCGCCGCGGCCCGACTGCGCGAGCGCTTCGAGATCCCGGTCGTCGGCATGGAACCGGCGGTCAAACCGGCTGCCGCCGCGACGCGCTCAGGGATCGTCGGCGTCCTTGCCACCGCCGGCACCCTGGCGAGCGCCCGTTTCGCCGGGCTGCTGGATCGCTTCGGGGACGGCGTCGAAGTCCTGACGGAACCCTGCCCTGACCTGGTCGATCTCGTGGAGCGCGGCGTACTTACCGGTGAAGAAGCTCAACATCGCGTGTCTGCGCATGTTGAGCCACTGGTCGGCTCGGGGGCAGACACGCTGATCCTCGGCTGCACCCATTTCCCGTTCCTGCGCCGCCTGATCGAGCGGGCAGCAGGTCCCGATATCCGGGTCATCGATACCGGGACCGCAGTGGCTCGACAACTCCGGCGCCAACTCGCCGACGACGAACTGGCCGCTGGGAAATGCGGCGGACTTCAGCTTTTCACCAGCGGCGACCCTGAAGACTTCTCCCTGGTTGCACGGCGACTCTGGAAGGACGCGCCGGACGCCGCCTCTCTGGATTGAGAAACGACCTCAGGCACCCTCGGGCGGCCGACGGCTGGCCAGGTAGTCGCGCCCTTGCTCCATGAGTCGGACGAATCCTTCTGCGTCACCGCTATCAACCGCGTCGCGAATGCGCTGGACTGACCGGGCCAGTGCAGAGAGCGCTGCTGGACCGTGCTCGTTGAGAGATTGAATTTCGAAGTACAGCCAGGGGTTCTCGCCGGCCACTCTGCTGCAGACCTCGAGCTGCGCATCGAATGTCGTGCTGGACAAACGACTGAGCAATGGTACTTCGGCGCCGCTCTCTGCCAGCGCGGTGAAAAAAGCGATGTTCAGCGCATGCGACAAGCCCAGCACGAAAGCAATCAGTCGGTCGTGCTGTTCCAGGGACATCTCGACCTGCTCGACCATCGTCGACTCGAACAATGCTCTCGCCTCCCGAGTCGCGCCGGCATGCCCCACGTCGGCAAATATCACGTGACGGCCAGACAGCAGGCGGGTATCAGGACCGAACATCGGATGGACCGAAGTCACCCGGCAACCGGCCTCGGCCAAGGCCGTCAGACCTCCGCGCAGCGGCGACTTGAGTGACCCGACGTCGAAAATCAGCCCGCCCGGCTTGCGTCGAGCCAGTCCCTGCAGAATCTGTCCCGATTTCACCAGGGGCGCAGCCACAACGATCAGATCCTGGTCCAGGGGACCTTCCTCCCAGTCTCTTCTCGCACCCGGCTGGCCAGACTCTGCTGCGGGATCGGCGATTTCCACGCCGTAACCCTGTGAGGTAAGAAACTCGGCGAACCAGCGGCCCATCTGGCCTGCCCCGCCGATCACCAGTGCGCGCCGACCGGAACCGCGGCCCTCGCTGCTGACCCGATGCTGCTCCTGCGTAGTCAGGGACGAGCGGATCAGGAGTCGCATCAGCATTTCGACCGTGTCGGAAGGAATACCGAGACCTTGCCCCTTGGCCACCGCGCCCTCGATGACGTCCTTCTCTCGGGCAAAGTCGCGGGTCGCCTGGCCCTTGACCTGTTTGCTGCGGCCGATCTCCTCGACCAGCCGCTGCCGCTCTGCAACCAACTCGAGGATGCGGCCGTCGACTTCAGTTAGCGTCCTGCGCAAATCGCTGAGTATCTTGTTTTCAGCTTCCGTCATATTCATCCTCTGTCGTGACCGGCCTGCCTTCAGGCCTTCCTCGGAACGCCTATCCGCGTATTCTTTTGCAATCCACCGGACCTTGGCAATGGCATTTAAGGATCATTTCTCATCAGCCGCCTGCGGCTACTCCAGATTCCGACCCGAATACCCGGACTCTGTCTTTCGCTGGCTGGCCGAGATCTCTCCCGGGCGCGAACGCGCCTGGGACGCCGCGACGGGCACCGGGCAAGCCGCCCTCGGCCTGGCCCGTTACTTCGGGGAAGTCGTGGCCACGGACGCCAGCCCGGAGCAGATTCGCCACGCCCGCGCCCATCCTATCGTGCGCTACCAGGTCGCGACATCCGAAGAGGTCCCCATCGATGATGACTGCGTAGACCTTATCCTGGTCGCCCAGGCCCTTCACTGGTTCGACTTCGACGCGTTCTTCGGCGAGGTCAGACGCGTCGCACGCCCCCGAGGCAAACTCGCCGCCGCCAGCTATGGCCTCTTCAGGATCAACGACGAAATCGACCGGGAGATCGACCGACTCTACGAGGACATTCTGGGCGACTTCTGGCCGGCCGAGCGGCGCTACGTGGATGAAGAATATCGCACCATCCCGTTCCCGTTCGAGGAGCTGGCGACTCCGCACTTCGAGATGGAGGCTCACTGGGAGTTTCGTCAGCTACTTGGCTATCTGCAGACCTGGTCGGCAGTGAATCGTTATCGGGACAAATCCGGAGATGATCCTGTTGCGGCTGTAGCGCCTGCGCTGAAATATCTCTGGGGCGAGTCGGTCGGCGCCCGCAGGGTGCGCTGGCCGCTGGCGCTCCGCGTCGGTCGTGTCTAGCGGCGGGACAGCGTTCCCAGGATTCCTCTGAGCAGCTCTCTGCCCAGAGTCCTGCCGAAGCTGCTTCCGAGGCTGCGTATGACGCTCTTGGTCATCGCTTCTCCATAACCCTGCCGGCTCGAACCCCTCTTCTTGGATGACTCAGCTTTCGGCCTGGCTTCGGGCGCCGTCTTCCGGGCCGCCTCAGCTCTGCGCATCAACATCTCGTGAGCCGAATCCCGGTCCACCAGCGTATCGTACCGGCCGCCGACCGGGCTGCGACTCATGACCTCAGTTCGTTCGGCCTCGGTGGCCGGTCCGATACGAGAGCGCGGAGGACACACCAGGCAGCGCTCGACGATCCCCGGAATGCCTTTCTCCTCCAGAGTGGACACGAGCGCCTCGCCAACGCCTAACTGGGTGATCACGGTCTTGGTATCCAATTCCGGATTCTGGCGGAATGTGGAAGCAGCAGCGCGCACGGCTTTCTGATCCCGCGGTGTGAACGCGCGCAGCGCATGCTGCACCCGATTACCGAGCTGCCCGAGGACGTCGTCCGGAATATCCAGCGGATTCTGCGTCACAAAGTAGACGCCGACTCCCTTTGACCGAATCAGGCGGACGACCTGCTCCACCTTGTCCAGCAGCGCCCGGGGCGCGTCGTCGAACAACAGGTGGGCTTCGTCGAAGAAAAAGACCAGTTCGGGTCGATCCGGATCGCCGACCTCAGGCAGTTCCTCGAACAGTTCACTGAGCAGCCAGAGCAGAAAAGTCGAATAGAGCTTCGGCCGGTGAATCAACTGTCGAGCGTCGAGCACATTGACGACACCTCGGCCACTCATGTCCCGGCGACGGATATCAGTGAGTTCCAGGGCGGGCTCGCCGAAGACCGACGCCGCTCCGTGGTCTTCCAGCACAAGCAAGCGCCTCTGGATAGCCGCCACCGATTGCGGACTGACCCGGCCGTAACGGCTCGAGTACTCGGCTGTGTTGCGGGACAGGTGATCCAGCATGGCGCGCAGATCGTCCAGATCCAGTATCAGGAGGCCTTCCTCATCAGCAACGCGGAATGCGACGTGGAGTACGCCCTCCTGGGTCTCGTTGAGCTCCATCAGCCGCGACAGCAGCAACGGCCCCATCTCGGAGATCGTCGTCCGGATGGGATGTCCGTCCTTGCCGAACAGGTCCCAGAAAATAACCGGCGCGCCGGCAGGCGCATAGCCCTCGATGCCTATCCGGTCGATGCGTTCCTGGACCCGACGACCCGGCTCGATAGGCTGCGAGATTCCCGAGAGATCGCCTTTCACGTCCGCCAGGAATACAGGGACTCCCATGCTGGAGAAACCTTCCGCCAGGACCTGAAGGCTGACCGTCTTGCCGGTTCCGGTGGCGCCCGCGATAAGACCATGCCGATTCGCATAGCGACCCACGAGATGGACGTGCCTCGACTCTCCGCCGATCAGAATCCTGTCTTGCTCCATCCTGTGTCTCCGCAACTCCGCGCTCACCTGCTCCCACGGGCATTGTGCAATGGGTCGGGGCCGCTGGGTAGCCTCGCCTGCCCCGAAATGGAGCATACCGGGGAGGACCGGGCACCGGGACGGTGCGATCTCGCCGAACGGAACGCCCCTCGAGACATTCAACGGATTGATTTCGGGGCACAGTGGCGAACTGGTACGAATCCTGCTTTCCGCTCAATGCGTGGCCGGTATTGCGCCGGCGGTGGCCCATCTGGGCCCCGTGGGAACTGCGGTTTCCGGAGGGATTAGTGCGTTGCAACAAATGTGTTGTTTATTGGACACAACCGTCATGCAGGATGACACGGAACGGAGGCGTCCATGCTAAAATCTCTGCATCTTGATGAGTGTATTTATCGAATCCATATTTACGAGGGGAATGTGTATGAAACTTACAACAACATTTCTGGCGTTGGCCGGCCTGCTGATCAGTTCCGCGGCGATGGCCGGCGCTGAAGCCACCATCACCGGGACGACGGACTATGACTTTCGCGGCGTATCACAGACCGCGGACGATCCAGCTCTCCAGGTCGACGCCAATGTCTCCGGGGAAAGCGGCTGGTACCTGGGTGTATGGGGCAGCAACGTAGACTTCGACGATTGCTGTGACGAGGATTACGAGATCGACTGGTATGCGGGATTCACCGCCGGTGAGACCGTCGAGTGGGACTTCGGGGTGACCTACTACACCTATCCCGGTGCCGACGATCTTGACTATCCCGAGGTCTACCTGGGCGGCACCTATTACGGCGCCGATGACAAGTGGGACTTCGGTATCAAGCAGTGGGTTAGCTGGGAGTGGTTCGGCTACGACGACTACGGCTACTACACCGAGGCCAATGCCAGCTACGCCCTGCCCTGGTGGGGCATCGGCGTCACTGCTCACTATGGCTATACCTGGGGCGACGGGCCCGATGACAACACCGCCGATTCCGGCCTCGAGGAGTACGCGGACTGGTCCTTCGGGCTGACCAAGTCGATCTGGCACCTGGATATGGACGTCAGGTACGTAGACACCGACCTGGAC
>CP070833.1:414107-416981 GCA_020341735.1 Gammaproteobacteria bacterium
GGTGCCGCCGCGAGCGGGGCGTCGAATAGCAGACCATTTTAGCACGCCGCCAAGGGCCGAGGTGGGATCGGCCAGGCTTCAGTCGGGGGATGTGAGGGCGGCAAGTACATCGGTCCTGAGCGCACCGATGGCGCTAAAGGGCGTTGTGGTGCTATGCACCTTTTCCGCCAGGACCTGCCAGTTTCGCCAGCCAGGCGTTAACCAGTTCGCCCACCGTGTTCGGAGCCGGCTCCGAACAGGGACAGCCTGTGCTCCGAAGATCCTCCGTCATGGCTTGAAATAGTGGGCCGCCAGCCAAATATCCAGATGTAGAAGCTGGTTTCGCTAAACGGGCCGCGTGCGGCGGCCCGATGCGGGTGGCGGAGGAGAAAATGCTATGCGGTCTGCAACCCGGCTGGTGATCGCGGGACTCTTGGTTGTGTTGGCGAACGGCTGTTCCTGGCTGTTCACTGATACAGATAGCAGGACCGGCGTTTCAAGCAGTCTGGTGGACTACCTCTACCCGAGGGGTGAAATCCCTCCGCCGCCCGATGACACGGTCCCGCAGCTCAATCTGCCTGTTCGTGTTGGGCTCGCTTTTGTTCCCGGGTCGGGAGGGCAGGGGCTGAGCGAGGCGCAGCGGCAGGATCTGCTCGGCAAGGTCAAGGCCGCTTTCATGGATCGGGACTTCATCGAGGCGATCGAAATTGTGCCCGAGACCTACCTTAGGCAGGGCGAGGGATTCGAGACGCTGGAGGGCGTCGCTCGTCTCTATCGGGTGGACGTGATGGCGCTGGTGTCATATGACCAGGTCGCCTTCGTCGGGGACGCGGGCTCCTCGTTCTGGTACTGGACCATCGTGGGAGCCTATGTGGTCAAGGGCAGCGAGCACGAGGTCCAGACTTTCGTGGACACCGCTGTTTTCGACCTCGGAACGCGTTCGCTTCTGTTCAGGGCGCCGGGGGCAGACCGGATGGAGAGTAAGTCTACGCTGGTGGACACCGCGGAGATCCGCAGGGACACGATGAACGAGAGCTTCGAGCGGGCGATGAGCGATATGACGGTCAACCTCGATGCCGAACTCGACCGGTTCAAGACCCGCGTCAAGGAGGATCAGGTAGCCGTCGTGACCTACAAGCCCGGGCATGAGAAGACGGGTGGCGGCGGTAGCATTGGCCTGGCGTCGATACTCGTCCTCGGGACGCTGGCATTCGCGGCGGTCCGAAGTCCGCAGCGAAACCATCGGCGTGCGGGTCGGTCCAAAGATCCAGGGATTTTCTGAGCGATTACCCTGCACGTACACGCTGCATGGGCCCGCGAGCACGCCGGTTAGCGGCTGGCAGGAACACGGAAACCTTACCGATGACACAACAAGGAGCTGCTTTGACAGCACTGAGGCTTCTGGTCGCGACGGCAATCGTCGCTGGACTTTCCGCTTGCATGGAAGCGAGGATGGCCAGCCCCGACAGGCCATACGGCGTAGTCACTACCTTCACTTCGAATGTGCCGGCCAAGATCTATCCTGCCTTCATCGCCGTGATCGACGGAAACAGCGTGCAGTCAACCTCGGCTGTCGGCGGGCTCGCTGCACGCAAGCACACCTTCCAGCTGCCACCCGGCGATCACAAGATCCGCGTCGTCGCCGATTTGCGCGATGCGACCGGCACACTGGCGAGCGGCACCACATTCACGCCCCGCGGCGAACAACCCGGTGCCCTGGAACTGTTTGTCGAGGAAGGCCGCCGCTATTACATCGGCGCCCGCCTGACCGGCAGTCGAAGGGATGAATGGGAACCCGTAGTCTGGCACGTTGAAGACATCGAGAACTACCGCCACACCATCGTCGAGTAACTCGGATTCCGGCGCTCATGGCCCAGCTTTGGTCAATACGTATTACTCCGCATTGGTAACTATTGCGACGGACCTATCTTTGAGATGCCGAGGGAGAGTTTCCCCCGGCGGCAGGGATGCTATTTCATGGAGGAAAAGCAAATGTCGACTGTACGCGAACTGATCCCGAAGAAAGTCGGGAAACTTCCGAAAAGCGGGCATTCGACGACCTGGCCTCTCACCCAGAACGTGGAAGATATGTTCGAACACTTCTTCAACCGCTTCTGGATGGAGCCGTTCAATGTAAAACGCCCGATGATGCGCGAGTTTGAAAGCCCGCTCGAGATGCGGTATCCGCTCGTTGACCTCGTCGATCGTGACAACGAACTGGTCGTTCGAGCCGAGCTTCCGGGTGTCAAGAAAAACGAGATCGAGCTGGCCATTACGGACGAAGGCCTGACCATTACGGTGGATCGGGAGCTCAAGGAAGAGGAGAAGACCGATCGCTTCTATCGCTGCGAATTGGCTCACGGTGCCCTCGAGCGGACCGTGATGTTCCCGATCGACGTTGAGATCGACAAGGCCAAGGCACAGTTGAAGGAAGGGGTCCTCGAGATCGTCATCCCGAAGCTGAAGAGCGTGAAACGTCGCGTGCTCAAAGTCGCGTGACGACGACAGCGTCAGGCCGCTGATCTTGCGGCCAGCTGTCGCGGGCCGGGGTGGCGCAAGGCTGCTCCGGCCTTCGTTTTCTGGTGCGCGTTGCTCTCGGCATCGCAGTAGCGCATCGTAACCGTCATGATGAATTCGACCGACAGCATCGTCGTCGTGATGCGCAGCCGTAACCGCGAGCCTTGTACCGACGGCCGACTGGTGCTGCAGGCCATCGGCATCGAGTCAGATCTGGTTTTTATCGACGGCTGGTGGTCGCTCATGGTGGCGGAAGGGGAGCTGTCCCGGGCGGCGGATGAGCTGGCGGCTTACCGCCGGGAGAACCTCTCTCGCAAGCCCCGCCCCGCTATCCGGGTACCGGTGATCTCCTCTGGTCGGCTGGGATTGCTGGCTTAC
>CP070833.1:417081-440441 GCA_020341735.1 Gammaproteobacteria bacterium
CCATCGCGCGGATGACAATGAAGAGACGATCACCCAGAGGCTCAAGGTATATGAAGCGCAAACGTCTCCGCTGGTGGCCTTCTACGAAGGCCGTGGCAAACTGAAGGTGGTTCCAGCCGAAGGCGAGATCGATCAGGTCTACGCGCGGCTGTTGTCTGCACTGGAATCGGAGTTGCCCGCCAGCTGATCGGATTCGTCAGCTTCCAGTATCTCGAGAAGTTGCCGGCCGACCACTTGCAGACGCCAGCCGCTCAGCACCGGAAGGTCCCGGCGCCCACGAACCAGATCGCGGAGATCGCTTCGGGTTGCCAGCAATGCCGCGGCGATAGTTTCGCGGTCGGCAATCTCATCCAGCCGTTTAGCAAGTCGGCGGGTCAGACCGGTCTGCGCGCGGGTCAGGCGGCTTGTATCCGGAACGTCCCGAGGCGTCCCATCTTCGGCTACGCTCGCCAGTAAGTCGACGATCGTCTTATCATGGCGCCGCGCCACCCTGGGCGGCAGGTCTGAATTTCTCACGCCATCCGTTGTCGTTGGGTTGCGGCGGGCGAGATGTATCAGCGCATCGTCGGCGAGTATCCAGCGACGTGGTCGATCCTGTTTTACTGCCAGATTCTCGCGCCACGCTGCCAGCGCCTGGAGCCGAGCGAGCTGAGGGCCGTCCAGTTGGCTCCAGTTCTTGACACGCCGCCACGCTGATCCGGGATTCGGCGCGTATAGCTCAGGGCGGCACAATGCTTCGTACAGATCCGTGGCCCATGCTGACCTGCCTTTCGATAACAGGCGTTCCTCCAGTAATCCATGCATCCGCAGCAGATAGCGAACGTCGTCTACCGCATATTTCAGCTGCGCATCCGAAAGAGGGCGCCGGCTCCAATCTGTTCTGGCATGCTGCTTATCGAGCTGCACGCCAAGGGTCGCCTCCACGAGCGTCGCGTAACCAGACTGATCCGGATAGCCGAGGAGCGCGCCCGCGATCTGCGTATCTGCAACCGGTGAGGGGACTCGCCCGTTCATCGCATAGAAGAGTTCGAGATCCTGGCGGGCCGCGTGGAATACCTTGAGCGAACGGCTGTCGAAAAAGAGGCCCGACAGCGCCCCTATCCCGCCGATCGCGAGCAGGTCAACGCAGGCGATATGATCACCCCATGCGAGCTGGAGGAGACAGCCGCGCGGATAGTAGGTGCGCTCGCGTATGAACTCAGTATCTACCGCGATCACGGGAGTGCCTACTAGCTCCCTCGCGAGAGCCTCGAGATCATCTTCTCCAGCAATGACTTCTATCCGGTCCATCAGGCTATTATCCCAGATCGGCCAATCGCTCATGCCACCAGCCTTCACTGCGGTTATGATGCGAGACTCCCGCACGCTGAAACATTGGCCATGCTGCAACTCGTCCGCGCGTTCTTCGACATTGCCATGCTAAGGCTGGGGCCGGAGGATCTCCCGGCCTCCCGTTTCCTTCTCGGGTTCGCGGCTGTCGCCTACCTGGTGACCGGCGAGATTTCCGTATCGTTCTATGCACGGGATATCGGCGACGCCTTTCTCCAGTTGGCGGCCGACATCGGACTGCTCGTGGCGTTCGTCACCGGACTGTTGGTGTTGTACGGAAAGGCTGCCCGCCTGGGCCAGACGATGACGGCTCTGCTGGGTACGGGAGCGCTACTGGCGTTGATTGCACTCCCCTTGTCAATCTGGCTGCGCTGGGACGACGCGAATGGGATCGGCAGTTCACTGCCGGTGGTCGGTTTGTATCTTGTGGTTCTCTGGTCTATCGCCGTCACCGGGCATATCCTGCACCGTGCGCTTGAGATTCCCTTCGTGGGCGGGCTGGTTCTCGGTGCCGCGTACTTCATTCTCAACGTGGCCACTTTCGCCTATCTGTTTCCCGCGGAGGCCTGAAGTGCACGTCCATATTCTCGGTATTTGCGGTACTTTCATGGGCGGCGTCGCGGCTCTGGCCCGGGCTGCCGGTCATCGCGTCACGGGATCGGATCGTGGCGTTTATCCGCCGATGAGTACACAACTCCAGTCGCTGGGGATCGACATCGTAGAGGGCTATGAGGCGACCCAGCTGAACCCCGCGCCCGACTGCGTGGTCGTCGGCAACGTGATGAGCCGGGGGATGCCGGTCGTGGAAGCGATGCTGGATGCAGGCCTGCCCTATTTCTCCGGACCGGATTGGCTGGCTCGCCACGTGCTAGCGGATCGTTGGGTCCTGGCGGTAGCCGGCACCCATGGCAAAACCACTGTATCGAGCATCCTGGCATGGATCCTCGAGGATGCCGGTCTGGATCCCGGATTCCTGATCGGTGGTATACCTGCCAATTTCGCTGTTTCGGCAAGACTCGGCGGTGGTCGATTCTTCGTCGTCGAGGCGGACGAGTACGACACGGCATTTTTCGACAAGCGCTCAAAATTCGTGCATTACCGGCCGCGGACCCTGATCCTGAACAACCTGGAGTTCGATCACGCCGACATATTTCCCGATCTCGAGTCGATCAAGACCCAGTTTCATCACCTCATGCGCACCGTGCCCGGGTCGGGACTGGTGATATTGAATGCCGCGGACGGCAATCTCGGCGACGTTGTAAATCGAGGTTGCTGGACGCCGACAGAAACATTCTCGGAGCCCGGGGAGCAGGGCGACTGGCAGATTAATTCCAGCGGGACCGGGTCCGGGTTCGGGATCATGCGAGCTGGCGCCTGTTGCGGCACTGTCGAATGGAGCCTGCCGGGCAGACATAATCAACTCAATGCCCTGGCATCTCTGCTGGCTGCCCGGCATGCCGGGATCCCTCTGAAGTCGGGTATCGAGGCTTTGAGCCGGTTTAAGGGTGTGCGACGCCGCATGGAGGTCCGTGGCAGGCAGGCCGGGGTGACCGTGTTCGACGACTTTGCTCATCATCCGACTGAGATCGCGGCCACTATCGCGGGCGCGGCGACAGTGTCGCAGCAGGGCCGGTTGATCGCCGTATTCGAGCCAAGATCGAACACCATGCGAATGGGCGTGCACAGGGAGGCGCTGCGGACAGCTTTCTCCGGAGCAGACCGGATCTATTTGTTCAGGCCCCCCGGCCTCGATTGGGATCTTGAGGCGATGGCCGGAAACATGGATCCGGCGGCCGTGGTGAGCGACGAGATTGACGATCTGGTAACGCGTCTTGTCTCCGAGCTCAGGTCCGGGGATCATGTGATCATCATGAGCAACGGCGGATTCGGAGGCATCCACGACAGGCTCCTGGATGCACTCCGGGAAAGAGGCGAGTCTTGAGTCAGCCGCATCGACAGTCAAAAAGCATCGCACTGGCCTGGACGGGCGCGTCTGGCATCCAGTACGGCATTCGGCTGCTGGAGTGTCTGCTAGAGTCGGGTTGCGAGGTTTCTCTCATGGTCTCCAAGCCGGCCCAGGTCGTCGTTGGAATGGAGACTGATATGGCACTGCCGGGTCGGGTGGCGGACCTGCAGAAGGCGCTACGAGACAAATTTCCGGGGGCGCCGGGCCGGGTAACCGTCTACGGTCGCGATCAGTGGACCGCGCCGCTTGCCAGCGGCTCTGCTGTACCGGATGCCATGGTCATCTGTCCCTGCACTACAGCGACCGTGTCCGCCGTGGCGACCGGCGCAAGCAGATCACTGATCGAGCGTGCCGCCGACGTGGCGCTGAAAGAAGGGAGGCCCGTGTTGCTGGTTGTCCGGGAGACGCCATTCTCCGCGATCCATCTGGAAAACATGCTGCGTCTCTCGAGAGCAGGGGCGGTGATCATGCCTGCCGCACCTGGTTTCTACCATCGCCCAAGGTCGGTGGAAGACCTGGTCGACTTCATGGTCGCCCGAATACTGGACCATCTCGGCATCCAGCAGTCCATCATGACCCCGTGGGGGAGCGAAAGGGAGGAGATCTAGTTACCCTCGAAGATCAGCCGTGACCGACTCGACCGTAGAAATCCCGCTGTTCCCGCTCCGGACCGTATTGTTTCCCGGCGGACCTTTGCCGCTCCGGATTTTCGAGACACGATATACCGACATGATCGGGAAGTGCCTCAAGGAGGACCGTGGATTCGGAGTCGTGGCGATCCGCGGCGGAGAGGAGTCCAGCGCCGCGGAGATCCACCAGGTGGGGACCCAGGCCCGGATCGTGGACTGGTATCAGTTTGATGACGGTCTACTGGGGATCACCGCGCTTGGCGAGACAAAATTCCTGCTGCGCTCCCTGCGCCAACAGAAAGACGGCTTGAATCTGGGCCGGGTCGACTTCCTGGAGCAGGAAGTAGAGATGGCCGTGCCGGATCAGTTCCATCCGCTCATCGACCTGCTGCAGAATATTCTCACCGGACTCGAGACCCAGTACCGATACATCGAGAAGTGTTACGAGGACGCCAGCTGGGTCGGCTGCCGACTGGCGGAGGTACTGCCCCTGAGCCTGGAGCAGAAACAGATGTGTCTGGAGCTCATCGATCCGGTCCAGCGGATGGAAGTGTTGACGCCACTGGTGGAATATCTGAAGCAATAGTGCGCCGGTTGTGTCCGGCCCCGACGAGGAACGTGAGCCATGAGCAAGCCGCAGATCGCCAGCTTGAGTCCATATGCTGTCGAGGTTGAAAAAGGGCAGGAATATTTTTGGTGTCGCTGCGGCCGCAGCGACCGTCAACCGTTCTGCGACGGATCCCATCGCGGTAGCGGCCTGGAGCCGGCACGCTATCAGGCGGACCGTTCGGGCACCGTCTGGTTCTGCGGCTGTAAGCAGACAGCCAATGCGCCCTTGTGTGACGGCACTCACAAGCGTCTTGGCGAGGAATAGGTCCTTGCGAGGTACGGCGAAAATGGTGTGCGTGCATCGGCTTCAGGATCCGATCGAGGCGAATCTCATCCGCGGGTTGTTGATGAATGAGGACATCCCGGCAGAATTGACTGGGGAGAGTCTGGTCGGTGCATACAGCGGAATTCCGAAATTGTGTGATGTCAGGGTCCTCGTTCCGGAAAAGCACCGCGGTTCCGCCGAGGCTGTGATCCAGCGCTATGAGCGGGCTCGGGCCACCGCGGGTCACGAATGGCATTGCGACCAGTGCGGAGAGGTCAACGACGCGAGTTTCGAGATCTGCTGGAGTTGCGAGAGGGCCCGGAGCTGATGAGCGGAAAACTGCTTTCAGACAAGGTGCGGATCATTCTGGTCCACGGTATGGCCGGCAAGCCGGACGAGTCCCGTTGGCTGGATCTCTGGAGCGATGCCCTTGTCGGCAGTCTGGAGCTGGATGCCGGCCGTTTCGCCACCAGGATCTGCGACGATGAGGCGCTCATCGAGTCAGCCTACTGGGCGGATGCCGTACCCGACCACCTCCCCGACCTTCCGAATGCGGTAAAGGGAATGGCCAGCTCACTTGAAAAGGCGCTGGCGATCAGGCGCAAATATGGTGCCGCCTTGCACATCGACGGCGACGGCTGGACCAGCAAGCGAGTCCGCCGCTTCGGCGCAGACGTGATCGAGGCGCTGTCTACGTCACTCAGCGTCAGGGCAGAGGCATTCAGTGAACATCTATGGGAACTGCAGCGTTACCACGTCGACAGCGGAGTGGCTGACCGTATACGCAGCCCATTGGAAAACTGCCTGAGGGAATGCTGGGATGCCGGCCGGAGTGCCATTGTTCTGGCCCATTCGCTCGGTGCCGCCGTTGCCTACGATGTTCTGTGGCGATTCGCCCACCGTAGCGAGCCTGAATTCCGGCGTTATCGCCGGCACCAGGTGGAACTACTGGTCACGATGGGTACGCCGCTCGCGGATCCGACGATCCAGGACGTCATGCTCAGCGGCCGCTGGCTTCGGGAACGAAAGGCGAGTAACGCGGCCCGTCGGCGCCGAGCGTGGCTGACCAATTTGAGGCGCTGGGACAATTACTCCGCAATCGGCGACTATGTCTGCCATGATCTGGACATGGAGAAGGAATTCTTCGCTGACATGCGCAAGGATCTCGGCAAGCGGCATGGACGTCTGGAGCTGCGCGACTTCAGAGGCCTGTTCAATCCCTACAGAGAGCCCGACGGTACTCCCAATCCGCACAAGGTTTTCGGGTATCTGATCCAGCCCATGCTCACTTCCCGGCTGTGCCGATTGCTGCAGACACTCGACGTTTGAGATGGCTCGCCAGATCCGCCTTACAGACGCCGATATAACGACGTTGACGGTAGACGCCATCGTCAACGCGGCGAATCCAGGCTTGCTGGGCGGTGGCGGCGTGGATGGTGCCATTCACCGGGCGGCAGGGCCCCGGCTGCTTGAGGCCTGCAGGCCGATCGGCGGTTGCCCGGTGGGCGAAGTCAGATCTACACCGGGTTTCGATCTGCCGGCACGCTGGGTATTCCATGCCGTCGGACCCGTGTGGCAGGGCGGTGGCGGTGGCGAAGCCCAAAAACTGGCGTCGTGCTACCGGCGGTCGCTGCGCATGGCAGCCGACCTGGATCTGCAATCGATCGCTTTTCCCGCAATCAGCTGCGGAGCCTATGGCTATCCCATGGAGAGGGCGGCCGAGATTGCCGCGGCCGAAGTTGCAGATTTTGATGACAGCGCCAATCCTACCGAGGTCTGGTTCTGTTGCTTCGGCTCCTCTGCGCTCTCCATATACCGGGAGACCCTGTCCCGTCTGGGTGTCCCGGTCGACGCTTGACGACTAGTTGTCCAGGCCAGCCATGACTCGACCCGCGGCCGCCACCGTGGTTTCGACGTCGTCCTGCGTATGTGCGATTGAGACGAAGCCTGCCTCGAACGCCGAGGGTGCCATGTAGATGCCTTCGGCCAACATGCCATGGAAGAAGCGCTTGAACGTCTCCTGAGAGCAAGCTGTCACCTGACTGTAATAGCGCACCGGGTCTTCCGCACTGAAGAACAGGCCAAACATGCCCCCGAGACAATGGCTGCTGAACGGCACGCTCGCCTCAGCGGCGGCCCCGGCCAGGCCGCTCGTCAATCCGGACGTCCTTTCTCCCAGGCGGTCGAAGAAACCGTCAGCGGAGATCAGGTCCAGGGTCCGGAGTCCGGCGGTCATCGCCATCGGATTGCCCGACAGCGTGCCCGCCTGGTAGACCGGACCCGTTGGAGCGATATGATCCATGACATCGGCCCGGCCGCCGAATGCTCCAACCGGCATGCCGCCGCCGATGATTTTGCCAAGCGTCGTGAGGTCGGGCCGGACGCCATATACGGACTGGGCGCCGCCTAGCGCCACGCGGAAGCCGGTCATCACTTCGTCGAATATCAGCAGACTGCCGTATTCATCACAGATGCGTCGTAAGCCCTCGAGGAATCCCTCTACCGGGAGGATCATATTCATATTGCCTGCGACCGGTTCGACAATAATCCCGGCGATCTGATCGCCGATATCCCGGAATGCCTCCTCCACCTGCTCCAGGTCGTTGAAGGAGAGCGTGACGGTATGCTCGGCGACCGATGCGGGCACCCCCGGGGACGTGGGGACGCCGAGTGTCAGAGCCCCGGACCCCGCTTTCACCAGGAGTGAATCCGAGTGACCGTGGTAGCAGCCCTCGAATTTCACGATCTTGTCGCGGCCCGTGAAACCGCGCGCCAGGCGGATGGCGCTCATGGTCGCCTCCGTGCCCGAACTGACGAATCGTACCTTCTCGATTGAGGGCACTATCTCGCAGACGCGCCTGGCCAACTCGGTTTCGATAACGGTTGGTGCCCCGAAGCTGAGCCCACGGTCGGCCGCTTCCTTGACCGCCTCGATTATCCTTCGATCCGCATGGCCGAGGATCATAGGGCCCCAGGAGCCCACATAGTCGATGTAGCGGCGGTCATCTTCCCCGTAAAGATACGCGCCTTCCGCCCGCTGAATGAAGATCGGTGTACCACCGACAGATCCGAAAGCCCGGACCGGGGAATTCACCCCACCCGGGATGTATTGCTGGGCTTCTATGAACAGCTGCTCGATGCTCGACATGCCTGACTCGCTGGTTCGCTGTAAGGGGCCGCTATTCTAGCCGATCCTGGTACGAATCCGGATCGAAAAGTCGGGCGTAGGCCGCCGCCGCCCGGCGTATATCCGGCGCACCGAAAACACCCGTGATGACCGCCAGCGAATGGCAGCCTGCCGCCAGCAGTTGTCGAGCGTTCGCAGGCGTGATGCCGCCTATCGCGACAATCGGGATCTCCAGTTGACGGCTCGCGCGGACGAACAGGTCCAGCGAGGCGCGACACGCGTCCGGTTTGGTCGTCGAGGGGAAGGCACTGCCGAACGCAACGTAGTCGCAGCCGGCGGACTGGGCGTCATGTGCACGGTCCAGTGAGTCATAGCAAGAGACGCCCAGGATCGTCTGATCGCCCAGTAGCGCGCGGGCGGTACCGGGGTCGGCATCGTCCATGCCGAGGTGCACGCCGTCCGCGTCGACGGTAGCGGCGAGCTCCGGGTCGTCATTGACGATGAAGGTGACGTCATGACGATGAGTCAGGAGACGCAGAGCCCTGGCGTCGCGAAGGCGCTGGTCCGCGCTGGCGGTCTTTGCCCGGTACTGGATAACGGCGGCGCCGCCGGATATTGCCGCGGACACAGAGCTTTCGAGCCCCAGGACCGCGCAACAGTCGGGATCCGTGATGACGTAGAGCCCTTCGGGCAGCTTTCGCCTCATGATCGGCGGACGTCGCTGGGTTGGGCCATGCGCCCCGGGATGTGCTGCCCGCGACCGGGGCGGAAAGCGTGCCTCAGGGCGAAGTCGGTGTATCGCTGTGCATCCGCTACCGCGCGCGGCACAGGAACAGATTTTGCGATCATCGTGGCCAGAGCGGCGGCCAGCGTACAACCCGACCCGTGATACTGCCCCGGCAGGCGGGTCCACCGGAAACTCTCGACGAAACCGGACCGTCCAAAGAGCACGTTCTCGACGCCGACGGTGTCTTCGTCTGCGCCTTTCGCCAGCACCCAGTCGCAGCCCGAGGACAGCAGGGCTCGTGCGCGGGATTCCCGATCCTCTGCCTGACTGCCAGCCAGGCGCGTCAGTTCCAGTGCATTTGGTGTGACCAGTGTCGCCAGGGGGACTAACTGCTCGACGATCACTTTCTCCAGCGCCCGTTCGGCGAGATCGGCGCCGCCCGCAGCCACCAGGACGGGATCGAGCACCACCGGCAGGTTGCCGTGTTCGGCGAGAAGCGACGCGACAGCAGTCCCGATCTCTGCTGTTGCCAGCAACCCGATTTTGACCGCGCGCACGGGCAGATCGGCCAGCACCGTGGCCGCTTGCTCGGTCACCAGTTCGGGGTCGACCGGTGATACGCGGTACGCGTTGCTCGTGTCCTGGACCGTTAGGGAGGTCAACACAGGGGCGGGATGCCCGCCGAGGGCGGACACGGCCTGAATATCGGCGGCCATCCCGGCACCGCCGGAAGGGTCGTTACCGGAGATGATAAGTACGCAGGGTGGGACTGTTTTTACCATGGGCGGGTTTCGTCAAGCAGGCGGCCCGTGGGAGAATACGGCATTCGCCCGGGGGTAGGGAACAACAGAGAGAGCGAAGAACTTCCATGAAGGCATATATGTGCGTCATCTGCGGCTACGTTTACGAAGAGGAGCAGGGCGATCCCGAATCGGGCGTGGCTCCGGGCACGCGATGGGAAGACGTCCCGCTCAGTTGGCGCTGTCCGGATTGCGGTGCCGGGAAAGAAGACTTCGAAATGGTAGAAATCTGAGGCCGCTGTCCCGGATCTGCAACAGCCGGGCGTTCAGTCCAGTCGACGGACCTTTGCTCCCTTGCTTCTGAGCATTTCGACGACGCTGTCGTCCCCCACCAGGTGAAGAGCGCCGACGACCACCAGGCTGTCACCACTGCTCCTGCCGAGATCCATGATCCTGTCGACCCAGGCTTCATTGCGGTCGGTGACGATGCTTCGATAGACGTCCACGTAGCCCGAGAAGCTGCGAGTCAGCGCGGCAGACAATGCCTCGGTCTCGCCCTGGCGCCAGGCAGAGACCAGCGATGACATTTCTTGTTCGAGAGTCTCGGCCTCGGACAGCGTCTGCAGTAGCAGCGCGGATTGGGTCTCATACGATAATTCGTCGAACAGCCGAAGCTGGTACTCCAGCGTCTCCAGCCCGAGTATCTCCTTACCGTTCTGGCGGGCCTGGCGTGCGAGGTGCTGTTCAAGCCCGAGTTCCGGATTGAAACCGAGCCGCAGCATCTCGATATTCATGACGGTGAGTGCGGCAAACCAGGGCTTCAGTCCAGACAGCATGCCAAGGTCGATGCCCAGCTTCTCCGCCCGTTCGGCGGCCAGCCGGTATGCTTGGCTGCCCATGACGTCGGACAGGCTCTGCCCTTCTTGCAGTCTTCCCAGGTTAAATACGAGCATCTGGCTGGTGGCCGGATCGACTTCGTCGAGATCCAGCTCCAGGACGAGTCGTTCCGCCCCGGCCAGCAGCCGGTCCACGCTCCCGGGCAGGGGGTAATCGCTTTCCCGGAGCAGGTGCACGGATCCCAGCAGCCAGACCGTCGCCCCGGGACCGCGCATCTCCCAGACCGCGGGGCCATCGGCGCGCGCCATAGCGGGGGCAAGGAGCCACAAACAAACCGAGAGGAGAACAGCGGTGATCCTCCGGTGCGAAGCGCACGCACTCATGGGTGCTTGTCTGCCCTTATGCCCGCTACTCTCGCCAACCAAGCCAGCCGTGCCGAGGCCTCCAGTGAACAGGTCCACTTGTAGGCCTCGTCCAGGGTATCGCCGCGAGCATAGATGCCGTGCCCCCGGATAATAGCCACGCAGGAGTCCTGCAGCGCCGCTGCCACTCTCACCGGCGCTTCGTTCAGGTAATCTTTGTCTTCCACGCTGAGAACCGGCACCCGATCGAAATAGTATCGGCCCTCGAAGTCATCCGGCCGGAACTCGTCCACTTCCCGACTCATGGTCACCGCGTAGGGTCCGTGGCTATGCAGGACGGCGGTGGTGTCAGTTGACCCGCGATAGACAGCGAGGTGGAGACTCGCATCCAGGGAGGCGCCCGGGGGCGCTCTTTCCGACGGGTCGCAAAGAACGAGATCTTCTGCAGTGGCGGTGTCCGCACAACAGCCAGTCGGCGTGATCCACACCCGGGCTCCGTCCCGGCAGGATGCGTTGCCGCTATGAGAGTCGTTCAGGCCGTGCCTGCGGAGCAGACGATAGTAGGCCATCAGTGCAGCCGGACCGGCGGCGGGCGGCGGAGAACTCCCGTACCCAGAGTTCAATCTTTTACCCGGCTCACGCGAGACTCGATGTGTCCGTCCGGAAACAGGCGCAACGAGCGGTAGCCGGACGGCATGTCGTCGAGCGTGAATCGCTTGCTGCCGGGCTTGAACTGGTAACAGGTAGACGGGGTAGCCAACAACCTTACTCCGTGGACGACCGTGTCCAGTTCCTGATGGACGTGTCCACACAGGATCGCCCGCACCCTCGGGAACCGTTTCGCCAGCATCAGCAGGTCATGGCCATCGTCGAGTCCTACGGCATCCAGCCAAAGGCTGCCTACGTCGATCGGACAGTGATGCAGACAGACCAGCGCGTGGTCGGCATCGGTGGATTCCAGCTCTGCGGCCAGCCGCTTGAGCTCATCCTCTCCCAGTCGTCCGCCGCCACGGTCACCGTCCCAGGTGCTCAACATGGGCAGCAGCCAGGGGCCCAGACGCAGGGACTCAAGAAAATGAAAGGGCTCCTCGGAGAGCACCTCGACCATGCGACCCAGATGGTCATGGTTCCCCGGAAGGCAGTAAACCGGTCTGCCCAGGGGTTCGAGCAATTCGCGAATCGCTTCGTAGGCCTCACGGGAATAGTCTTCGGCGATATCGCCGGTCAGCAGGATAACGTCGGGATCGGTATTTTGCATCGCGTCATCCAGAGTGCGCACGAAGCAACTGTAGGTCTCCACTCCCTCGCGGACCTCGGATCGGCTGGCGAACATGTGGGTGTCCGACAGCTGAAGCAGTTCGTAGAACGGCGTCATCTTTCTCTTGTGCGTGCGCTCACTGGGATATCGAGCGGCTAGTGTAACCTTGGCGGACACGAACCGATAACTGTGGAGCCCCACAATATGTCGAATCGCACGATACAGATGACGGACGAGGTCTACGACTACCTGTTGGATGTCTCGCTGCGCGAGTCACCTGTTCTCGCCGAACTTCGTGAGGTCACGGCCAAGCACCCCATGGTGGGGATGCAGATTTCTCCCGAGCAAGGACAGTTCATGGCGTTGCTGGTGCGGCTGATCGGAGCACGGCGCTGCCTGGAAATCGGGGTGTTCACTGGCTACAGCAGCCTGGCTGTTGCGTCGGCCTTGCCACATGACGGGAAAATTATCGCCTGCGATGTAAACGAAGAGTTCACGGCGATCGCGAAAAAGTTCTGGGACAAGGCAGGCGTGGCCAAGAAGATCGATCTGCGTTTGGCCCCTGCTACGGACACCCTCGATCAGTTACTCCGGGACGGTCGGGCCGGGGGCTTCGACTTTGCATTCATCGATGCCGACAAGACGAGTTACGAGGGCTACTATGAACGTTGTCTCGAGCTGCTGCGCCCCGGAGGACTGATGGCCATCGACAACGTATTGTGGTCAGGATCCCTGGTCGACGAGCGCAATCAGGATCCCGATTGCAATGCCCTGCGAAGCCTCAACCGGCGGCTTTACTCGGATGAACGCGTAGATCTGAGCATGGTGCCCATCGGTGACGGATTGACGCTGGCTCGCAAGAGGCCCTGAAACGAGGAAGCCGCCCGAAAGGCGGCTCCCTGGTAGCTATTCCCGGTTGCAGCGGGATCAATAGCGGTAATAGTCCGGCTTGTAGGGGCCGTCTACCTTGACGCCGATGTACTTGGCCTGTTCCTGCGTGAGTCGGGTCAGGTTGGCGCCAATCCGCTCCAGGTGCAGTCTTGCGACTTTTTCGTCCAGGTGCTTTGGCAGCACGTAAACGCGGCGACTGTACTTGCCCGGGTTCTGCCACAGGTCGATCTGCGCCAACACCTGATTGGTGAAGGAATTGGACATCACGTAGCTTGGGTGGCCAGTGGCGCAGCCGAGATTCACCAACCGACCCTCTGCAAGCAGGATCAGTCGCTTGCCGTCCGGGAAGACAATGTGATCCACCTGTGGCTTGATGTTGTCCCAATCCAGTTCGCGCAAGGCGGACACGTCGATCTCGTTGTCGAAGTGACCGATGTTGCAGACGATGGCCTGGTCGCGCATCTTGCGCATGTGCTCGATGGTAATGACTTTCGCGTTGCCGGTGGCGCTGACAAAGATGTCTGCCTGGTCGCAGACGTCGTCCAGGGTCACTACGCGGTAGCCCTCCATCGCGGCCTGCAGGGCGCAGATGGGATCGATTTCGGTGATCCACACTGTGGCGCCCAAGCCGCGCAGCGCTTGGGCTGAGCCCTTGCCGACGTCCCCGTAACCACAGACGACCGCCACTTTTCCGGCGATCATCACGTCAGTGGCACGCTTTATCGCGTCCACGAGCGATTCACGGCAGCCATAGAGATTGTCGAACTTCGACTTGGTGACGGAGTCGTTGACGTTGATAGCCGGTATCCGCAGCATCCCCGCCTTTTCCATCTCATAGAGGCGCTGTACTCCGGTCGTCGTTTCTTCCGACAGGCCGCGCACGTCCTCCAGAATCTCCGGATACTTGTCGTGCATCAGCTGCGTCAGGTCACCGCCATCGTCGAGCAGCATGTTCGGCCGCCAGCCTTCACGGCCGACGATGGTCTGCTCCACGCACCACCAGTACTCGTCCTCGGTCTCGCCCTTCCAGGCGAACACCGGTATCCCCAGATCGGCTATCGCGGCCGCGGCGTGATCCTGAGTGGAGAAAATGTTGCAGGACGACCAGCGCACCTCAGCCCCGAGGTGGACCAGCGTCTCGATAAGCACGGCGGTCTGAATGGTCATATGGAGGCAGCCCGCGATCTTTGCCCCCTCCAGCGGTTTTGCCTCACCGTACTCCCGGCGCAGCGACATCAGTCCCGGCATCTCGGTTTCGGCGATGGCGATTTCCTTGCGTCCCCACTCGGCCAGCCCGATGTCAGCAACCTTATAGTCGGGTTCCATTACTTGTGCTGTCTGAGTCATGTCCTATCTCCTGATATGGTCGGCGGGCACGCAGTTCAAGCTGCAGCATCCGTCTTCAAAACTTCCGCCTTGTCTGTTCGTTCCCAGGTAAATTCCGGATCTGTACGGCCAAAGTGTCCATAGGCCGCCGTTTTCTTGTAGATCGGCCGGATCAGATCCAGCATCTCGACGATGCCATAAGGCGTCAGATCGAAATGCTGCCTGATCAGGCTGCGTAATCTCTCGTCCGGCACCCGCCCGGTGCCGAAAGTCTCGACGTGTACCGAGGTCGGCTCGGCGATCCCGATAGCGTAAGAGAGCTGCACCTCGCAACGCTCCGCAAGCCCGGCCGCCACGACGTTTTTGGCGACGTAGCGGGCGGCATAGGCCGCCGATCGGTCTACCTTGGAGGGATCTTTGCCAGAGAACGCTCCTCCTCCGTGACGGGCCATCCCGCCGTAAGTGTCGACGATGATCTTGCGTCCCGTGACGCCGCAGTCTCCGACCGGCCCACCGATGACGAACCGACCCGTCGGATTGATGTGATAACGGGTGCCCTCGTGCAGCCAGTCGCCCGGCAAGGTCGGCAGGATGATGGTCTCCATAACTGCTTCGCGCAGATCTTGCTGTCGGATGTCCGGATCATGCTGGGTAGACAGCACGACGGCATCCACGGCGACCGGTCTGCCGTTCTCGTAACGCAGTGTGACCTGGCTCTTGGCGTCCGGTCGCAGCCACGGCAGCGTTCCTCTGCGGCGCTCTTCCGCCTGCCTCTGAACCAGTCGATGGGCGTAAGTGATAGGCGCAGGCATCAGCACATCGGTTTCGTTGCTGGCATAGCCGAACATCATGCCCTGATCACCGGCGCCCTGTTTCTTCCTCTCCTCGCGATCGACGCCCTGGGCGATGTCGCCCGACTGCTTCCCGATGGCGTTGAGCACGGCACAGGTGGCACCGTCGAAGCCCACGTCGGAGCTGTTGTAACCGATGTCGAGAATGGCCGTCCGGGCCAGGTCTTCCAGGTCGACCCACGCCTGGGTCGTGATCTCGCCGGCTACCACGACCATGCCGGTTTTGACGAGCGTCTCGCAGGCGACACGGGCATCAGGGTCGTCTCTCAGGATCGCGTCCAGGACCGCATCGGAGATCTGATCCGCGATCTTGTCGGGGTGGCCCTCCGAGACTGATTCGGACGTAAAAATGTAGTTCTCTGACATGGATCAGCGCTCCAGTCGCCGGGTAAAAAAGGAACTGATTATAACTACTATAATAGTGAGGTTCATTCCGTGATCCTGGTCCCACCTTCCCAAGCGATAAGAGGCTCCCGATGGCAGCTAAAGAAACCCCGGTGTGCGATTTCGGCGCAAAGGCCAGCGATTTTTCCTTGCCTGACACCGGCGGAAAGATCTGGACACTACAGGACTGCCGTGGCGAGAACGGCACTCTGATCATGTTTATCTGCAATCATTGCCCCTATGTGAAGGCGGTGATCGACCGGATCGTCCGGGACACGAGAGAGTTGCTGGGGCTGGGCGTACGTAGTGCCGCGATCATGTCCAACGACCCCGCTCAGTATCCAGAAGATGCGCCCGAGCAGATGGCGCGCATCGCGCAGCAGCATGATTTCCCGTTCCCGTATCTGATCGATGCCACCCAGGAAGTGGCCAGAGCGTACGGGGCTATCTGTACGCCCGATTTCTTCGGTTACAACGCCGATCTGGATCTGCAATATCGCGGCCGGCTCGACGCGAGCAGAGTGGAGCCCGCTCCGCAGGACGCCCGCCGCGACTTGTTCGAGGCCATGAGCGCGATCGCGAAGACTGGCAATGGCCCGGCCGAGCAGATACCGAGCATCGGTTGTTCGATAAAATGGCGCTGAGGGCAACTTTCGCCTGACCAGCCCTTGCCGCGGTGACCCGCATCTCCGAAAATTCCATTTCTGTCCTGCCCAATCTGGGAGTTCCAATGTCTGCAAGAAGACAGCTCGCGAATGCCATTCGCGCCTTAAGCATGGACGCCGTGCAAGCGGCGAATTCTGGACATCCGGGCATGCCGATGGGCATGGCCGACATTGCCGAGGTGCTGTGGAACGACTTCCTACAGCACAACCCGGCCAACCCCGAATGGCCGAACCGGGACCGCTTCGTCGTATCCAACGGGCACGGATCGATGTTGCTGTACTCCTTGCTGCATCTCGCGGGATACGACGTCTCCATCGACGAGCTGAGGAATTTCCGCCAGCTGGGGTATCGCACGGCCGGACATCCTGAGTACGAGCCCGACATGGGTGTCGAGACGACGACCGGACCCCTCGGCCAGGGGCTGGCCAACGCAGTGGGAATGGCGCTTGCGGAACGGGTCCTCGGAGCCCGGTACAACCGCCCCGGTTTCGATGTCATCGACCATCACACCTACGTATTTCTGGGGGACGGTTGCCTCATGGAAGGCGTCTCACACGAGGCCTGCTCCCTCGCAGGCACTCTCGGGCTGGGCAAGCTGATTTGCCTGTATGACGACAACGGCATTTCCATTGACGGCGATGTCAGCGGGTGGTTCACAGAGGACACCCCGGCGCGATTCGCCGCCTATGGCTGGCACGTAATTGCGGATGTAGATGGTCATGATCCGGACGCGGTTCGAGCGGCGCTGGAGGCGGCGCGAGCTGAGACTGCACGGCCCACCATCATCTGCTGTAGAACCATCATCGGCTGGGGCGCTCCGACCAAACAGGGTTCGGAAGCCACTCACGGCGCCGCCCTCGGCGAGGACGAGGTCGCCCGCACACGCGAGAATATCGGCTGGCCGCATCCACCATTCGAAATTCCCGAGGATATCCGGGCGGGTTGGGATGCGAGGGAGGCCGGTCAGCAGAGAGAAGCGGACTGGAGCCGACGATACGAAGCCTATGCGGTAGAGCACCCGGAGCTCGCCAAAGAACTGGGCCGCCGGATGCAGGGTGGGTTGCCGGAAGACTGGGCGAGCCGGGCGGCGGCGGCCCTCGCGCAGATCAACACGAAGGGCGGGGACATGGCGACCCGTAAAGCTTCGCAGGTGGCGCTCGAGGCTTTCGGACCGTTTCTGCCGGAATTGATCGGCGGCTCGGCTGACCTCACTGGTTCCAACAACACGTTCTGGTCAGGCTCGAAAACGATCACCGGCGCCAGTGCGGACGGGAACTATCTGCACTTCGGCGTGCGTGAATTCGGCATGACTGCGATCCTTAACGGCCTGTCCCTGCACGGCGGATTCCGCCCTTATGGCGCCACCTTCCTGGTGTTCTCCGACTACGCGCGGAACGCTGCCCGCATGGCCGCGCTGATGCGACAACCGGTGACGCTCGTATATACCCACGACTCGATCGGGCTGGGTGAGGACGGCCCGACCCATCAGCCGGTCGAGCACCTCGCGAGCCTTCGGATTATTCCCAATATGCACGTTTGGAGACCGTGCGATAGCGTCGAGTCGGCGGTAGCCTGGCGGCTGGCCATAGAGAGCGAGGAGACACCGCACAGCCTTGTTTTCTCTCGACAGACGCTGCCATTCCAGCAGCGCGAACCCGGACAGATTTCGGATGTCGCCCGCGGCGGGTATGTCCTGAACGACTGTGACGGTGAAGCACAGGTCATCCTGATCGCCACCGGTTCGGAAGTTGGGCTGGCCGTTGCGGCTGCTGAAGAGTTACGGTCCGAGGGAATCCGGGTGCGTGTAGTTTCCATGCCGTGTGCGACAGTTTTCGGCCAGCAGGAGAAGGACTACCAGGATTCGGTTCTGCCACCCGCCGTAAGCAAGAGGGTGGCGATCGAGGCCGGAGTGCCCGACTTCTGGCATCGCTATGTGGGCACAGGTGGTGCCGTGATCGGGATCAGCAGTTTTGGCGCGTCGGCGCCCGCCGGTGAGCTGTTCCGGAAATTCGGTTTCAGCGTGGAGAACGTCAAAAAGACCGTAACGCAACTCGGATAGACTAACGGGAAATTTGCGGCGGGTGACGCTTGTGCGCTTAGCCCGCCGAGTGACAAGAAAGGGAGACAAAGAATGGCAGTCAAGGTAGGTATCAATGGTTATGGCCGCATCGGGCGTTGCGTCGTGCGGGCGCTCCACGAGCAGGGCAGGACGGGCGAGATCGACATCGTCGCCATCAATGACCTGGGTGACGTGGAGACCAACGCGCATCTGACCCGATACGACTCGGTGCACGGGAAATTCCCCGGCACGGTGGAGATCGACGGCGACTCCATCGTCGTCAACGGCGACCGCATGCGCGTCCTGGCCGAGCGCGATCCCGCGAAGCTGCCGTGGACAGAGCTTGGTGTGGATGTGGTGCTGGAGTGCACCGGACTGTTCCGGACCAAGGAGGCCGCTTCTGCACACCTGCGCGCAGGCGCCAAAAAAGTGGTCATCTCGGCGCCCGGCGGCAAGGACGTGGATGCCACCATCGTTTACGGGGTCAACGATAATGTGCTGAATGCCGACTGTACCGTCATCTCCAACGCGTCCTGCACGACGAACTGCCTTGCGCCGATGGTCAAGCCGTTGAACGACGCCATCGGCGTCGTGAGCGGCCTGATGACGACCATCCATTCCTACACCAATGACCAGAAGCTGCTGGACGTCTATCACAGCGACCTCAGGCGCGCACGCGCGACTGCGCTTTCGATGATTCCGACGAAGACCGGGGCCGCCGCTGCGGTCGGCCTCGTGCTGCCGGAGCTGGCAGGCACGCTGGATGGTTTCGCGATTCGTGTGCCGACGCCCAATGTTTCCATGGTCGACCTGACCTTCCATGCGGCCCGTGAGACCAGCAAGGAAGAGATCGACACTGTTTTGCGGGCGGCATCAGAGGGGCCGTTGAAGGGTATCCTCGGCTTCAATGACGGCCCGCTGGTCTCCATCGATTTCAATCACGATGCGCGATCGTCGATCTATGAGTCGCACCTGACCCGCGTGGCCGAGGGTACCCTGGTCAAGGTCTGCTCGTGGTACGACAACGAGTGGGGTTTCTCGAACCGGATGCTCGATACGACCCTGGCGCTGATGGCGGCCTGAGCCCTGTCACTTGGAGAGGAGTAGTTCGGTGAACATCTTGCGCATGCAGGACCTGGAGCTTGCGGGTAAGCGCGTGCTGATCCGCGAGGACCTCAATGTCCCCGTCAGGGACGGCAAAGTTGCCAGTGATGCCCGAATCCGCGCCAGTGCGCCCACGATCCGGCTGGCGCTGGAACGCGGCGCGGCGGTCATGGTGATGTCGCACCTCGGCCGTCCGACGGAGGGGCAGTTCTCCGAGGAGTTCTCACTGCGCCCGGTCGCCGATCATCTGGCGGGGCTGCTAGGTCATGCGGTACGGCTGGAGCGGGACTGGCTGGGTGGCGTCCGGATCGCCAACGGAGAGATCGTAATGTGCGAGAACGTGCGGTTCAATGCGGGCGAGAAGAACGACGACGAGGATCTCTCCCGCCGGATGGCCGCGCTCTGTGATGTCTATGTGATGGATGCATTCGGCACCGCCCACCGGGCACAGGCCAGTACTCATGGGGTGGCGCGTTTCGCCCCGATGGCCTGTGCCGGGCCCCTGCTGGTCCGGGAACTCGAGGCGTTGTCACGCGCCCTGGATGAACCGGCGAGACCCCTGGTGGCCATCGTCGGTGGCTCAAAGGTGTCAACCAAGCTCACCGTACTGGAGGCGCTCACCGAAAAAGTCGACCAGCTGATTGTCGGCGGCGGGATTGCCAACAATTTCCTGGCGGCCAGCGGCCATCCCGTGGGCAAGTCACTCTACGAGCCAGACCTCGTGGATGATGCCGCCAGGCTCATGGAGAAAGCGCGCTCCCGTGGCGGGGACATACCGGTGCCGACAGACGTCCGCGTCGCCACCGAGTTCTCCGAGACGGCCGCCGCACAGGTGAAGTCAGCCGCGGACGTGGCCGATGGGGAGATGATTCTGGACGTGGGACCCGACACGGCGGCCCATTACGGGGATCTTCTCAGGTCAGCCGGAACCATAGTATGGAACGGTCCGGTTGGTGTATTCGAGTTCGACGCTTTCGCCGGTGGTACTCGGGCTCTGGCCGAGGCCGTCGCCGCCAGCCCGGCTTTCTCTATCGCGGGTGGCGGCGACACGCTGGCCGCGCTGGATCAATTCGGCATCACCGACCGGGTGTCGTACATATCGACGGGCGGTGGCGCATTCCTGGAATTCCTGGAGGGCAAGACACTTCCTGCCGTAGCGATGCTTGAGGATCGGGCGGCGGGCTGAGCCCGCGGCACGGTAAAGCAGCACTATGCCGGGGACCCCCATGAAGAGGACCAAGATCGTCGCCACCCTCGGTCCGGCGACTGACGACCCGCAGGTGCTCGAGTCCATGTTCCGGACTGGCGTCGACGTAGTCCGGGTGAATTTTTCCCACGGCAGCCCCGAGGAGCATCGCAAAAGGGTTGCGCTGATCAGAGAGCTGTCTGCACGCATCGGCAAGGACGTCGGGATTCTAGGTGATCTTCAGGGCCCCAAGATCCGGATAGAGAAGTTTCGTGATGGCGGAATCGAGCTGGAGGAGGGGGCATCATTCACCCTCGATGTGGCTCTGGGCGAGGCCGACGGCGATCTGGACAGGGTTGGTGTCACTTACAAAGCGCTGCCAGAGGATGTCTCGGTCGGCGACATCCTGTTGCTGAACGACGGTGCGATTACGCTGAGTGTCGTCGCCGTCGAAAAGCCGCGTGTCCACTGCAAAGTCATCGTGGGCGGACGCCTGTCCGACAACAAGGGCATCAACCGGCTCGGAGGTGGTCTGTCCGCCCGGGCCCTGACCGAGAAAGACAAAGCCGACATCCGTACTGCAGTAGAACTGGAACTTGATTACGTGGCCGTCTCGTTCCCGCGCGACAGCGATGACATGGACGAGGCACGTCGTCTGCTCGAGGCAGCGGGAGGGAACGCTCTGCTGGTGGCAAAGATCGAACGCGCCGAAGCGGTTGCCAACATCGAGAGAATCACCGAGGCCAGCGACATCATCATGGTGGCTCGCGGAGATCTCGGCGTCGAGCTGGGTTATGCAGAGGTGCCGGGGGTGCAGAAGACGATCATCCGGGTTGCCCGTGACATGAACCGTGTCGTGATCACCGCCACCCAGATGATGGAGTCGATGATCCGTGAGCCGATACCGACACGAGCGGAGGTGTCTGATGTCGCCAACGCCGTTATCGACGGCACTGACGCCGTGATGCTGTCGGCCGAGACCGCCATCGGCAAGTTCCCGGTCAAAGTCGTCGAAGCGATGAGCAACGCCTGCATCTCGGCGGAGAAGCAGAGAGTGACGACGCACTCACGACACCGCATGGACGATTATTTCACGCGCGTGGATGAAGCGGTGGCGATGGCCACGATGTACACCGCCAATCATCTGGACGTTAAGGCCATAGTGGCCCTGACCGAGTCGGGTTCAACAGCCCTGTGGATGTCCAGGATCCGATCCGGGATACCGATCTACGCGTTCACTCGTAACGAGGGCACGCGTCGCCGCGTGGCGCTTTATCGTGGCGCCTACCCGATCGCTTTCGACGTGACTGACACGGAGCCGGAAGCCGTCTTCTCAAGTGCCTGCACAGAGTTGCTCAATCGCGAGCTCGTCGCTACGGGGGACATTGTTGTCTTCACCGAGGGCATGGCTTCCGGTGTGGCGGGTGGTACCAACACGATGAAGATTCTGCATGTGCTCGAGCCCTGACGGGTCGCCATCGCGGACGGCGAGCGGCGCGCTGTTTGACGGACTCTAGTCGGCGTTCACGCGGGCGGCGGTTACGCTAGCGGGAGCGTTGTCGGTTAGCATCGCGGCCATGCGAATTCTAAAGAGGTTACTGATATCGGCGGTAATCCTGGCCGGCGCGGGGTCCGCTGCCGTCTGGTATCTGCTGAACGCCAGCCTCGCCATACTGGACGGCAGCGAGTCTGTGGCGGGGTTGGTAGACCGCGTCGTGGTCGAGCGTGACAGCCTGGGAGTCACCACTATCCGGGGCGAAACGCGGGCGGATCTGGCCATAGCCATGGGCTATGTACACGCCCAGGAGCGTTTCTTCCAGATGGACCTGTCGAGACGCCAGGCGGCGGGGGAACATTCTGCCCTGTTCGGCCCGGTGGCTCTGGATGCCGACCGGGGATTCAGGTTGCACCGCTTCCGTGCGCGCGCCAGACGTGTCCTCGCGGCCGCAGGCGAGCAGGACAGGAACCTTTTGCGCGCCTATGCGCAAGGCGTAAACGCGGGTCTGGCCGATCTCGGGGCCCGCCCCTGGGAGTACTACATACTGGGGAATTCGCCTGAAGCATGGAGGCCGGAAGATAGCCTGCTGGTGCTCTACTCCATGTTCCTGGAGCTCAACGACAGCAAAGGCGACCGCGAAACCGGACTCGATCTGCTGGATCGTACGCTGCCCAAGGCGATGGTTGACTTCATCTCGCCGACGGGAACCGAGTGGGATGCGCCCATGCGCGGGGAGGCGCACGATCTCTCCCGGACCCCCGGACCGGAAGTGTTTTCTGTCGAGCGGGATCCAGGCCGGATTGCGGCGGCGCTCGTGGAGGGGCCAATGGCGTCGGAGGCGATGCCGGGAAGCAATAACTGGGCAGTTGCCGGATCGACGACGGCCGATGGCCATGCAATCGTCGCTAATGACATGCATCTGCCACTGCGAGTGCCGAACATCTTCTACCGTTTGCGACTGGAACGGACCGGCGGAGCTGCGGTAACCGGAGTCAGCCTGCCGGGAACGCCCGTCATCGTGGCGGGCAGCAACGAGAAGGTAGCCTGGGGATTCACCAACAGCTACGGCGACTGGACCGATGTGATCCTGCTGGACGTCGATCCCGAGGATAGCCGTCGATACCGAACAGCGGATGGATGGGAGGACCTTGAGTGTTTTGAAGAACTCATTCAGGTCGATGGTGCCCGGGTTGTCGAGGAACAGATCTGTGAGACGCGTTGGGGTCCGGTGCTGCCCCCCGATGATCTGGGGAGAGCACGCGCCTTGAAGTGGCTGCCCCACGAGCCCCAGGCGGTCAACATCGATCTGCTTGCCATGGAATCGGCAACCGGAGTTGACGACGCTGTCGCCATTGCTAATCTCATCGGGATCCCCCCCCAGAACATAGTCATCGCCGACGCGGAGGGTCGCGTCGCCTGGACGATCGCCGGGCGTATCCCGCGGCGGTCGGGCTATGACCCGTCACGACCGGCGAGTTGGTCGGGCGGAGGCGTTGGCTGGGTCGGATGGCTCGATCCGGAGGATTATCCGCGCATCATCGACCCC
>CP070833.1:440541-443842 GCA_020341735.1 Gammaproteobacteria bacterium
GCCCTCAAGCGGTGTATCACCAAGCAGTGTCAGTGTTCCGAGAATAGCGTTCATGGGGGTGCGAAGCTCGTGACTCATGACAGACAAGAATTCGCTCTTTGCCTGGCTGGCAGTCTCAGCCACTTTCATGGCGGATCTCAATTGCTCCTCGACCTTACGACGGCTTTCGATTTCTACTTTTAGCTCTTCGGCTTGGGCCCGAAGCTCGGCCGTCCGTTCTGCGACTTTGGTCTCCAGATCACCGACGAAGCGGGAGATTGTCCCACCGAGTTGCTTCAGTTCGCGGGGTCCACGATCGACCGGTTGAAATCGATGCCCGAGTTCCATGGCGTCTTCTGCATTTATCGTCAGTTTCCGGACAGGGGCAGCGATCTGGCGCAGCAGCGTAACTAGTAGCAATAACATCGACACGCTATAGCCCGAGAACAGCAGAAAACGGGTCCGGCCGTGTTTTTCGCGTTCCACGCGGAGAGTAGCCAGCGCGACTTGTGTGCGATTCAACGCCTCCTCTTCCAACGTGTCTACCAGCTCTGCCAGATGCAAGGCCGCCGTGTCATAGTCGTCCAAAACTTCGCCGATCTCTGGCCCTGAAGACATGAATGCACTGACAGCCTCGCTGATTAGCTTCAGCGCTTCCTGTATCTGATCCAGATCTTCCGCGTCTTGACTCAACAATGAAAACTGGCGGAGCTCATCCAGCGTCGCAAAGAGTCTGTCGATCTGTTTGTTAACGCCGGGCGCCAGATACCTGACTTCACTCCCCATAAGAAGATCGCCGGTCACCAGCAATTGCTCGGTAGCGTTCCGGAATCCATTGATTCGGGCTCCGGCCACGGAGTCCCGGCCAAAGCTAGTCTCGAGATCCCGCAGATAGTTGTATCCACTGGCAATGGTCGACGAGACACCCAGACCGCCAACTGCGGACACCATCAACGCGGCTACCAGGTAGGACGCGATGCGCATCTCAGGGCCTCGTCATCCTCGCGACCAGCATCACCTCAAGCAACGCCAGCTCGCCGGGAGTGGCACAAGTACTCAGCTCCTCTATCGTTCTGTCCAGCGAGCCGATAGACGCCCGGGCCTCCAGGTTGGACCAGCCCCCTTGGGCATTGACCGACTTGACGCGTCCGTCGTTTGTAACGACCCACCAGAGTGACTCGTGGCTGGTCGGCGTGTCGAACTCCGTACTGAGCACGGAACCGAGGAAGTCTCCGCCAGAGTCAAGGACTGCGAACGACCTGACCGTGCTTCTGTCGAACACGCTGTCTTCTGGCAACTGTGAGGCCCCCAGTCGGCCGAACCGCGCCTCGTCGTAAGGATCGGGTCTTATTGATACGTGATCTGCGTCGGAAAACTCTCTGGTTGCCGCGGCCAATGCCCTGACATCCATAATGTCCTGCTCCCACACCACTCCGGCCACGACAATTACTTTCATGGCGGATTCGATAACAATCCGCGCCAGTGGCATCGCCTTCTGGGGGATATCGGGTTCGGCGAGTGTGCCCGACTCCAGTTGGGTGAGTAGCACCGCCAGCTCGTCAACACCCCGACCCCGCAGAAGGTCTTTGAAATCACTGTTTTCGATGTACCGGGAAGCGGGGTTTCGGTTTCTCTGAAACACGAAGTCGAGAATCTTCAGATCGAGATCCAGCGCCCAGACGATCTCTACCAGGCCCCACTGGCCGAGTTCCGAGCGGGCCTGCACGAACCCCTCCGGTCGACCGTCCCGGAAGATGGCATAGAGCGAATGTCTTCCGAACTCGTCGAAATGAAAATCGAAGGGAAGCTCAGTGGCCAGCGTTGGGCGAATATTTCGCCCGACCGTCCCCACAAAAGTCTTGTAGGTTGTGCGGCCAGGGAAAAGCTGCTGGATCGCCGCGACGGGATCGCGCAATGCACAGTAAGCAACCGCTGACGCCTGAGGAACGTAGAGCATGGCCGCCGCCAATGCTGCAATTAGCGGCGTCAACAGCGTAATACGATGTCTTTTTTTCATTTAGCTTCGGAAGCGTAGCTGCAGATCGAGCACGCCTTCCTCCTCCCGGCTGCCGAACACTTCGATCTCATGGGTGTACTGGAAACTGATCGACCAGTGGCGATCGGGCATTACACGCAAGCCAAGCGTCCAGGACTTCGTGTCCTGCCAGTCACCACCCGGTTTGCGCCTGAACCAGCGTCCCTGAGCGTAGGCGGCGGTCGAACCAGTGCGGGAAAGCGCGTTCAGTTCGAGGAAGCTATTGATGACGTCGTAATCGTCGTCCTCACCTACTGAAATCTCCGTCATCAAGACCCATGGACCCCGGTACCACTGCCCGTCAAAGCCGAGTCGCGTCCTGTCGACGAAGGTTCCCGACGGCAGGCGAATGTTGCCGGTGAATACGGACAAGCCGATTCCGGGCATCCCGAAGAACTCCTCGCTACCCTGCCGGCTGCCGATCCGACCGGTTACCGCCCATGGGTTCCCATTGTGGTAGTAATCCAGACCTGATCCCCGGGTCAGGGTCATCGCATAGCTCACGTCTCCCACATCACCGTTGACGCCCACGCCCCAGTCCGCCTTGAGCCCCAGGTTTGGGCCTGTAGCGAGTTGCCTTAGCGTCCCGGTGGTGTCGATCGAGGTCTCCAACCCATAGGGAACCACGGCATGCCCGGCAAGAAGATTGAATCGTCCGTCTCCGGAGACGTGAAAATTGATGCTGTTCGTTTTGGTGAGGAACTTCCAATCATTGCCTGAGGAGAAATAGGGGGGATAACGGTTCAGGTCGTCCGCTCTTGCCACGTAGAGTTGAATCACCGTGGTCGCGAAGTTTCGATTCCCTCGAGTGATGGTGCTGTGCAAGTCGATGCCCGCGGAGTTCAGGAAGCCGAGTCCGTCTCTGCCTTCCGTCACATACTGGGCCTGGCTTGACAGATCCGCGCTCCACCGCAGGTTTCTGATCCAGTCGTCTGCCTGCACGGAGTGCGTGGCAGACGCCGCAATCAGGGCGACTGTCCAGCGCAAAACGGGGGCCGGCTTTCGTGAACGCTTTCGAGGAATCAGACTATATGGCGTGCCCATGACAGAAGTCATGCAACCTCTGTGCCACAAAGTAAGAACCCGTACTCATGCCGTTTGCAGACGGTGAGTGGCGGTCTGCAATCTATTCACCGCAATCTGCAATGCAATATGCATCGGGAGAGGGCAGGGCGGGCCCGCGATCCCGATGGATTAGGGTTGGCACCGAAGTTGCATTTTGGTGGTTGTGAGCACGATTACGACATCGCAATCAGACGAACATCCGTCCACGCGGCCGACCCATGA
>CP070833.1:443942-466070 GCA_020341735.1 Gammaproteobacteria bacterium
TCGCCAAACGCGAGTTTGACGAAGCCATCTCCCTATTTGACCAACTGATTGTGGAGGAGCCTAAATCGGCGCAGGCCCATTACTTCAAGGGTTTGGCCCATCTGGGCCAGGGCGGGCCGCGGGTTGCCAAGACGGCGCTTGACAAGGCGATCCAATTAAATCCCAAATTCACAGAGGCGAGACTTCTGCTGGCTGAAATTTACCAGCGCGAACGTGATTTTGAAGCGTCCCAAAAAGAAAGCGAAGCGGTCCTAGCGGTGCAGCCTGAAAATTATCTGGCTCAGATGGTCCTCGGAAACGCTTACCTGTATCAGCAGAAGTTTGCAGAGGCGCAAAAAACATACGAATCGATGATTGCGCTTGCTCCGGATAATCCGGCGGGTTATTTCCGGCTCGGTTATTTGCTCGATGTCGCCGGCGACAGCGACGCGGCGATGGAGCACTTTCTGACCGCCAACCGCCTGAAGGACGCTCGCTTCGATCCGCTCCATTACCAGGGGCTGGTTGACCGGCTTCTGGCAAGTTTTGATGCGGAATCGATACAGGGGCTGCCCAGGGCCGGTCATGGCGATCGCCGGCCGGTGTTCATTGTGGGCATGCCGCGCTCCGGAACTTCGCTGGTGGAGCAGGTCATCGCGAGCCATAGCCAGGCATTCGGCGCTGGCGAGTTGAGCGATATGGGCTTGCTGGCCCTATCCACCGGCGGGGGCGGGGTCGAGTACCCGGAATCCGTGCGCGGGCTAAGCGCCACAGAAGTCACCGCCATGGCGACGGCCTACCAGCGGAGGTTGGACGCACTCGCCCCCGGCGCTCTCCGGGTCACTGACAAGATGTGGCAGAACTTCGAATTCCTTGGATTCATTGAGCTTCTATTTCCTGAGAGTCGCGTGATCCACTGTGTCCGCGACCCCATGGATACCGGCCTGTCCTGTTTCTTCCAGCACTTCTTCGGTTCCGGGGTATCGTTCTCCTATGATCTGGAGAATATCGGCGCCTACTACCGTCAGTACCGCCGCATCATGGAACACTGGAAGGCGGTCCTGCAGATTCCCATACTCGACGTATCCTATGAAGCCCTGGTCGAGGCTCCGGAAGCCGGCATGAGGCGCCTGCTGGAATTCGTGGGCCTGGACTGGCAGCCAGCCTGCCTCCGGTTCTTCGAAACCGAACGCGTCGTCCGGACCGCCAGTTTTGAGCAGGTACGGAAACCGATTTATCACACGTCGGTCGGCAAGCATCGGCGTTATCGACACTGGCTGGGACCTCTGGAGCAAGCGCTTCGCGATCCGAGCTAGCGTAGCTTTTCTTGGCTTATCGAGCTGAGCAGGGCCTCAGTCACCCGATCCATCTGGTCGTCGTCGAGATCGTGAAAGAAGGGAAGCGCGATCACGCGGTCGGCCAGGGCCTCTGCGTGTGTGGTTGTGTCGTGAACCCTTATCCCGGGTCCCTCGCTAGATGGCAGTCGGTGAACCGCCGGAAAGTAGTGTCCTGTTTCCACGCCCAGATCCAACATTCGCTTCCGTATACGATCCCTGGCCTGCGCATCGAAGCGATCGGCCAGACGGACTACGTAGGCGAACCATGCCACTGTGGTGCCTCTGGGTTCGGCGGCGGGCAGTCGCAGATCCTCATGCTCTGATAATCGGCGGGCATACTCACCGGCAAGCTGCTGGCGCCTTTTCACCAGCTTGGGCAGCCTCTTCAGCTGGCTTTCAGCCAGCGCAGCCTGCAGTTCGCTGATGCGGAAATTGTGGCCTGGCACCGGGCCGCCAGCTGCCGACCCCGGCAGGCGACCATGATTCCTCTGCCTGCGGCACCACTCGAGTATGGCGGGGTCGTCACTGGTCACCGCGCCACCTTCGCCGGAGGTCACGACCTTGTTTGGATAGAAACCGAATACCGCGGCATCACCCATGCTGCCGCATGCCTGCCCGCCGTTGCGGCTGCCCAGTGCTTCGCAAGCGTCCTCGATGACCCGCAAGTCGTGGTCGCGCGCAATCTCACGGATGGCCGTCATGTCCGCCGGTCGACCGAAAACGTGTACCGGCAGGACCGCTCTGGTTCCGGGTGTGATGGCCTCGACGATCCTTGCGGGGTCTATGTTCCAACAGTCGGGGTCGATATCTGCCAGCACCGCTGTCGCCCCCAGTTGGCGTATGGCGCTGGTCGTGGCGACGAACGTAAATGGCGTAGTGATGACCTCGTCACCCGGGCCTATCTTGCAGGCTTCCAGAGCCAGCATCAGGCCCGCGGTTCCGGAACTCACTGCCGCCGCCCCTGCTACACCACAGGCTGAAGCCAGGCGCCGCTCGAAAGCCAAGGTTCTCGGACCTCCGCTCAGTCGTCCGCTCGACAGCACCTGCATCACGGCCTGACGATCTTCGGCCGTGATCGACGGACGGGCGAGCGGCACGATCTCAGTCATGTGCGAATCCGTCACCCGACAGCGGCAATGCCCGTTTCCTCAACAGCACATCATGCCCAGGCGCTTCGGCCAGGATCTGAGCGATTCGTTCCCCGGCCTTACCGTCGCCATAGGGATTCTCAATGCCCTCGAGACTGCGCTGGAAGTCTGGCGACCGGGCATGTTCCATAGCGCGTCTGATCGCGGACGCCTCCGCCGGCGCGTCGATGACGTTCCTCGGCCGTGTGCGACCGCGTTGCCTCTCGCCCACGTTGACAGCCGGCAGCTTGATCGAGGCGGTCTCCATGATGCCGCTGGAAGAGTTCCCAACCAGAACGCCGGCGCGACTAAGCAGGCCCCAGTAGAGCCGTGGTTCGAGATTGATGTAGAGATGGGTATCGCGGCGAGACGCGCAGAATTCCCTGACCCGACGTATGAGCCATCGGCTGCCCGCATCCGCGTTCGGAAAACAGAAAGCGATTTGCCCGACCTCTTCCAGCGCCGCGATCATGGCCTCGGCATCCGCGGTCGGGTCATCCTGCAGCGTGACCGGGTGGATGGCCGCCACGCAGGTGTGCTTGTCTGGCAGGAATCCGAGAACGTCCGCAAGCTCGGCCTCATCGGGGAGAGTGCCCTGGATCAGGTGATCCAGAGACGGTGCGCCCACTCTGTGTACCCGCCAGGACTCCTCACCCATGGCCATGACCCTGCGGCTGGCGTCCTCGGTTGGTGTGAAATGCAGATGAGCCATCTTGGTCAGCGCGTTCCTGACGGCATCATCGATGGCTCCCTCGCTGATTTCACCGCCTTCGATGTGAGCGACGGGAATCCGGAGCGCGAGGGCGACAGAAGCCGGTGCCAGCATCTCGTAGCGATCCGCAATCAGCAGAAGGATGTCCGGACGCATCTTGCCGAGCAGGTCTGCCAGCGACAGGGTCGCAATGCCGATCGTCTTCGCCATTCCGATATCGCTATCGGAGCTGATGAGGCACTCGATAGTTTCGTCGGGCCGAAAACCGGCATTTTCGATTTCGCCCAACGTGACGCCGAATTCAGCCGACAGGTGGGCTCCGGCAACGATCAGTCGCGGATCGAGCGCGGGATGATCGAGCATCCGTCGCAGAGGCCAGTGGAGATGCCCGAAGTCGGCGCGTGAGCTTGTCAGGACGGCGACGCGTTTCATATCGGTCCGAATCCAGATGAGCGATCGGCGCGACGTAAAAAAGAAAGACCCGGCAGGTGTGCTGCCGGGTCTTCGCGAGTGATCAGTCAGGCCGGTTTTCCCGCCTCGGTGGCGCTACTCACAACCATGCCAATACCAGAGTCAGCTAGTTGCGGATGACGGTCTTGCCGCCCTCGCGCATCACGGTCGGTTCTACACGCATCTCGACGCGCCGGTTTCGGGCCCGCCCTTCGCGGGTGGAATTGTCGGCGATCGGATCTGACTCGCCATACCCTCTGACCGTGAACCGGTCCGCACTCAATCCTTTCGAGATCAGATAATCGGCAACGGCCTGCGCTCGCCGCTCGGAGAGCGCCTGGTTGTACTCAGCCGGTCCGGTGCTCGATGTGTGACCCGCAATTTCGACCTTCATGTCCGGATGCCTGGCCAGTTCCGCTGCCGTGGCGTCGAGGATGACCTCTGATGCGGGCGTCAACGCAGCAGAGTCACTGCCGAATTCCACGCCCTCCAGGGTCGTCACTGCCTGGATCGGACAGCCCTTGCTGTCCACACGGGTGCCGGGCGGCGTACCCGGGCATTTGTCGTCCACGTCGAGGACACCGTCGCCGTCAGAGTCCAGCGGGCAGCCATTGGCGTCTACTGGGGTGCCGGCCGGGGTTCCCGGACACTTGTCCAGGTAGTCCGGCACGCCATCACCATCAGAGTCCAGCGGACAGCCATTGTTGTCGACCTTGACCCCGGCAGGTGTTCCGGGGCACTTGTCGCGGCTGTCTGGAACGCCGTCGCCATCGCTGTCCGGATCGACCATCGCGACCACGGGTTCTTCTTTGCCGCCGAAGGGGATCTGCAGACCCACATTACCAACCCAGTCGTTCTGAGTCGGGCTCTGGAAGTCGAGGCGATAACGCAGCTCGGTTCGCAGTGCCAGGCCGCGATCCTTGGTCAGGTCGATGAGCAGTCCGATGCCGCCATTGGCATACATGTTCTGGCTGTCGCCACGAAGGTCCTGGTTGTTGCTCTCGGTGTAACCGACACCAGCCAGCATGAACGGCGTTATGCGGCGGTCCCGATACCAGACCCCCACGGCGTCAACGCCGACGCCCCAGAGTTCTGTCGAGTTGTTGCCGTCCAGGTCGTAGTAAAAGCCCCCGAATTCCAGGTTCCACTTCTCGAAAGCGTGACCCAGGGCCAGGTGGCCGCCAAAGTCATCATCCGTAAAGCGACTCGAATCGCCCCAGAAGGCGGAGACCATCGGTGCTACATACCACTGGCCGGGGGCCTCCGAGGACTGTGCACCGGAACAGATAAAGATTGCGCATACAGTCAGCGCAAGCAGTGATTTTCTCATGACGCCCACCTCCCGGGTTGTGTTCGCGGGCCCGTTTGATCGTTGCTTCTTTCGGTCCCCGCGTCGGGACTTTTCGGGCGGCCACAGTGGCCCGTCCGAATCTACTTCGATACTACAGTAATCATCATAGCAGGCAAATCCACAAACCTGCCGTCTTAACCGTATTTCGATGCTGGATCAGAGGGATTTTCTCCAGTCTTTGAGAATCTCGTCTCTGCGTCTGATCAGCGCCTGGATCTGGGATTTCTCGAGCAGTCCGCTCATGGCCTGGCTGAGGTCGGTGTACTCCAGCTTCTCGAGCCGGCCGGCGAGCAGCGGGGAGAGCTTGAGCTCGACGTTGCGAATGTCCTTGGGCCTCCCTTTCTGGGTCCGGAAACTTCTCGAGTGATCGATCAGATACATCATCCAGTCTTCTTCGCCGTACACCATGTTCTGCTTGGTGCGGTCTTCGTTGTAGATGAGAGCATCGAATACGAACATCATGGGCCACTGTTCGGACAGGGAGCACCAGCCGCTCGCGGGAACCTCCTTGGTCTCGCGATCGAGCTCGCTGATGAGGCCGTCGATCCAGAATGACAGAGATCCTCTCCTGCCATTGATGGTTCGCTCCACCGTGACAGGCACGAGATCCAGGCCGATGAGTCGGTCCAGTCGGTAGGCAGCAACTTCATGCTCCCAACGATCGGAGAGGTTGATCAGCTTTTGGGCCTGACGCCGGCTGCTTGCCTGAATGGGTGTGGACTCGGTCTTGAAAATGGCCTCGATTTTGTGATCGCCTTGGGTGATGGCGACTTTCTGAGGTTTCGTGACGCCCTGGCCCACGTCCTCGATTGACTCGATTTTCCCATTTGTCAGGATGTCCTCAATCTGGCCGTCTGTAAGCCGATCAGCACGCGGTCCGACCCTGCGAGGCTCTGCCGTCACCGGGACAGCACTCCCCTCATCCAGATAGAGCGCCGAGATGCTGCCGGAACCCTGCAAAAATGCCGCGGGCCGACCCTTGTAAACTTCCTCCAGCATCCCTGTGTCGATCATGAAAACGCGTTCGTCCATGCGTTGAATGATCCGTGAATCAATCGTCGGCGTGTGACCGAGGACAACGCGCTTGGCGCCCAAGTGTGTGAGTACACGATCGGTACGTATCACCTCGACGTTCGGATTGCACCATGCGGTGCCGCGATACCAGAGCGGACCGTCGGCGATGAACAGTGGCGATCGTCCTGACAGCTTTAGCCCTTCAGACCACTCGACGAGTGAGGGGTCGGCGGCGGCAGCGGCGGCCGCGTCTCCGGCGCGCTCAGGGAAGGGGACCCCTATGTCCAGGGCGCCGGCCTGAAGCAACGCCTGCAGAGAAGCCGCATAAATACCCAGATCGGTCTGGTACTGGCTATTGAGCGTTTCCAGGCTACCTTCCGCCAGCGAGTCGACAAGGCCTCCGTGAACAAACAGGGTATCGTTGATCACGATGATGACCGGCCGCTGAAGTATCCAGGCCCCGTACTGACCGGTCGGGGAGAATGCCGCCTGGAAGCCAAAGAACCCCGGCGGATGGCGTTCCAGGAAGTCGGCCTTGGCCGCTTCAGTATCCGATCTGGATTCGCGCTGCAGAAATCGCTCATACGCTAGCTGCCTCGTCGCCGGATCTTCTTCCTGCCGGAATGCGGCATATTCGGCGTCGATGACATGCTTGAGCTCGCCCGTGACACGCATGGCTTCGTGATTTCCGAGCAGGACGTGGACGGCACCACCAGCCGCGGCCGCCTCACTCTGAAGGCGAATCATAAGATCCAGAACTTCGCGCGACCGCGCGCCCCGGTCCACCAGGTCCCCCATGCTGACAAAATGGGCGGCACCGCCCGACCATCTCAGGTCCGCATCGATGATGCCCGCCTTCTTCAGGGTGCCGGTCAGTTCATCGAAGGCACCGTGCACATCACCTACGGCCACGATGCGCTCTACGCCGCTCCAGCGCCATTGCTCTGCTACCGCCGACGCCGGCCCGAGTAGTACCAGCCAAAGTGCGGCGAGCAGGAAAATTCGCAGTCGGGTTGATTCAAACTTCATGGGCGGCCCCCCCTGCCGTCAGAAAGCGCAGGGTAACTTTAGGCGAGACGGCGTCCCGCGGCCAGTAAATCGCGGGATCAGCCCGATGCAGCCAGAGGCGATCCTGTAACCACGGCAGGACCCGGGGGGCATTGGTGGTTTATCATTGCGCCCGGATCCCGGCGCCGGTCGGGACGAGGAGATACCCGATGAGACCGTCTGTCATCTGCGCGGCTGCCATTGTTCTGAGCTTCCTTTCCGGCTGCGCTTTCGAGGAAAAGTCGCGGGCCGATTTCGAGAGGCACAACAACAGCATCCTACGGACCTCATATCAGGACTCCGCCATGCTCGTGTTCGAAGCGCGCGCCGGCGCTGCCTTTCCAGACGACAGCGAATCCGCCGAGGAACTTAGAATGAGCTGGTTGCAGGACTGGCTGGATCGTCAGGGACTCTGTCCAGACGGCTACGAGATCGTGGATCGTGAGCCAATCAGCCCGGGTCAACCCAATTTCCACGACATGGATCTGCGTTATCTGCTGCGCTGTGCGTCGGCGCCTCCACCGGCTCCGGCACAGTAGGGGCAACCACGCCCCGAGAGGCTCCGAACTGACCGAGATCACGGCGACCCACCGGCCGTAGAGTAAAATAGCGTTGGCATCCAGGCCCCAGCGATAGGCGAGTCCATTACCGGGCTGGATCAGGAATCATTGACTGCCGTGCCGGCGATGAGGCTGTCCCCTGCGAGGGAACAGGTAAATTATCTATGGAAAAGATTGTCTTCGATACCGAACTGGTGAAGCGTTACGACGGGCCGGGGCCGCGCTACACGTCGTATCCTACGGCGGTACAGTTCCATGAGGATTTCGCCGCGGACGACTATGCTCGCCTTGCTCGACTGAGTAACGCCAAGAGCGACATGAGGCAGTTGTCCCTTTACGTGCACATCCCTTTCTGTCATTCGCTCTGCTACTACTGCGGCTGCCACAAGATCGTGACCAGGACGCCCGGCGTGGCCGCTCAATACCTCGAATACGTGTTCAAGGAAGCGGCCCTGCACGCAGAGCTTTACGATCAGGACAGGCCGGTACTCCAGCTCCATCTCGGCGGCGGGACGCCCACCTATTTGTCTGACGCCGAGATGCGGCTACTGATGGAAGGGCTGTCGCGTTACTACCCTCTGCTTAGCTCGGGCGATCGTGAATATTCCCTCGAGATCGATCCCCGAACTACGGGCCCCGAGATGTTGCCTCTTCTGGCCGAACTCGGGTTCAACAGGTTAAGCATGGGTATCCAGGATTTCGATCCGCAGGTTCAGCGAGCCGTTAATCGGGTGCAGGAGGTGGATCACACCCTTGGCCTCATCCGTCAGGCCAGAGATGTAGGCTTCGTGTCAGTGTCAGTCGACCTGATCTACGGTTTGCCCCACCAGGACCTCGATCAATTCGAGAAGACGCTCGATCTGATCGTGGAGGCGCGCCCGGATCGGATAGCCACCTACAATTACGCTCACCTGCCCAGGATGTTCAAGGCGCAGCGATTGATCCGGGAGGAGACCCTGCCATCGGCCCAGACAAAACTGGCTTTGCTGCGCCATATCGTCGAGTACCTGACCGACAAGGGCTATGAATACATCGGCATGGATCACTTCGCCCTGCCGGAAGACGAACTGGTCACCGCGAGGAATGAAGGGACCCTGCAGAGGAATTTCCAGGGCTACTCGACCTACGCGGACTGTGACCTGATCGCCCTCGGCGTCAGCTCTATCGGAAGGCTGGATACTTGTTACAGCCAGAATCTCAAGCTGCGCAAAGACTATTATGCATCGCTGGACGCGGGCCAGCTGCCTGTATTTCGCGGCGTGGAGCTCGGGCCCGAAGACGTGCTCCGACGTCAGGTGATTCAGGGGCTCATGTGTCAGGACGTTGTCAACATGAATGCCATCGGCCAAAGGTTCGACATCGATTTCAGGAGCCATTTTGCCGCCGAACTGGAGGCCCTCCGACCCTTGGAAGCCGACGGCCTTGTCGAAGTTAGCGAGGACGCGATCCGGGTGACCGCGCGCGGGCGCTTTCTGTTACGTCCCATTGCCATGACTTTCGATGAATATCTGCCCGCCGAACGGCAGTCAGGACGATTCTCCAAAGTGATCTGATCTGTCGTCCGTGTATTTTGCACTGAAGCAGATCCATATGGGCTGCGTCGCAGCCACCCTAGCCTTGTTCCTGCTTCGAGGCGCATGGATGTTCTCTGGATCACGTTTGCTTGAAGCCCGCTTCGCAAGGATCGTTCCGCACATCATCGACACGATCCTGCTGGTCAGCGCGATCGCGCTCACGCTGGTCATTCGGCAGTATCCGTTCGTGCAGGGATGGTTGACGGCGAAAGTCTTGGGGCTGGTGATTTACATAGTTCTCGGCACGATCGCTCTGAAACGGGGCCGCACCCAATTTCAGCGGGGTGCGGCGTTCTTCGCGGCCCTGGCCGTTTTCTTCTGGATATTCATGACAGCCCGTTACCACGCGCCGTGGCTGCTAGCCACCTGATTCGGAGCCATCGCTCTCTTCTCTACTGCTATCCGTGAACAACGGATGGACGACCCGGTCTCCTTCGCGAATCTCCAGTCGGTCGGATATCCCGCCGCCGATCTCGAGCACTGCCCGCACGGGTTCCAGCGACGATATCGAACGCCGTGAGAACGGAGTGGTCTCTCTGGCGATGCTGCTGATGCGGCCGTCGTCGAGAATGAAGATCATATCCAGCGATAGCGGTGTGTTCTTCATCCACATGCTGACCATGGCCTGACCATCGAGGTCGAAAAGCATGCCCCCGTCCTCCGGCAGGCTGGTCACCCTCATCAAGCCGCGGGATCGATCCTGCGGGGACCTGGCGATGCGAACTCGAAAGACGTGTCGGCGACCGTCCGCAGTCTCGATGGCCAGGCTACTCTCCTGAAGGTGTTCGGGCATGCCGGCCGACACGGCGGCGGTTGGTCTTGCGCAGGCCACAAAGGTTGCTGCGGCTAGGAATATGAAGCCACTTCTGAAACTCACGAAGTCCTCTCCGGGTATTCGCAACACCGCAGGTGGTCGACCCGTGGCCGGCTTGGTTGGGGTATGGAGTCGCGCCCGACTGCCCCGGCCGAGGGTAGACGGAGGGGGTATTTTGTCAATGGCGCGCTTTCCTGCAGGCCGCGATGGTGCGCTGCACAAGCATGGCAGCCATCGGCCCGTGCCTACTCGGGGATTCCTTAGATAATTGAATAGACTCCCGTTTTTTTCTTCCGATCTACAGGAACTAGGCATCGCTTGCCAAAAACCGCTATGCTAGTCGACCCGCCAGATTCAGGCAGACCGGTCAAAAAAGCCGGATTGCCATCGACATCAGGCGACCAATTTAGCGGATCGGTCATCGGTCGCGCCGGGCAAGAAGGGGTTCTTGTGAGGTGGGCGCCTCCGGCCATCGCCACCGTGCGCTGGCAGAGCAGGTTTCTCGTCTCCGTGTTACCGGCGCCCGGTGGCCGATCCGCGACCCTTGTCTGACCGCCATCGACGGCGGTCGGAAGGCACTTACTCGAAGACCCGCTGCAAAGCGCGCAGGGAATCGACGATGGTTCTCTGCGCTCCAGCGTCGAGAAGGCTCAGCCGATCTGCGATGTGGGTGGCTCTCTCCGGGAGCAGTCTCTCGAACAGGGCCTCCCCCGCGGAGGTCAGCCGTATCAGAGTCTTACGTCGATCTATCCTGGACAGGGACCTGCTCACGAGTCCACGGGCTTCGAGTCGGTCGAGGGTGCTCGACAGGCTGCCACGCGTCAGCAGCGTTGACTCGGACAGCTCCCTGCAACTCTGGCCGGGTTCACATCCAAGCGAGAGGATGACATCCGCCTGGGACGGGCTGACGTCGAAGCGCTTCAGGGCCCCCGAATCGAACGAGAGCACGACCTGATAAGTAGCACACAACTCGCGGAGCACTGTTGTTACCGCAGCGCTCGGGAAGGTATCGACCGATATTGCAGGTGACATGGGTTGACGTTCCGAACTTCGTCAAGATTAGTCCTTTGTCGATCCACAAGCAATCAGGTATTTCCATGACTAGCGATTACTGAACACTGCCTCTTTTGAGCCGCGTGTCGAACGCCGACTGATACACGTCGGCGTATCGCGATGCCGAGCCCTGCCAGCCAAAGTCTGTATTCATTGCGGCCCGCTGCATACGGTGCCATTGCCCACGGTCCTCGATCCGCAGCCGGGCGGCGCGCTGCAGCGCTGCCACCAGCGCCGACTCGGTTGGAGCATCGAACAGGAATCCGGTCGCCGGCTCGCCGGAGAGATCGGCGGGGTCGAGGATACTGTCGGCCAACCCGCCAGTCCTGTGCGCGACAGGCAACGTACCGAAACGCTGCGCGTACATCTGTACCAGCCCGCATGGCTCGAAGACAGACGGGATGGCGAGCACATCGACGCCGCTGATCATCCGATGGGCGACTGCCTCATTGAAACCTTCGAAAAAGCCGATCTGTCCGGGGTACTCCGCCTGCAAAGTTTTGATTTTGCGCACATAGGCACGACTGCCGTGGCCCACCAACATCATGCGCAGACCTTCACTCAGCAAGACAGGGGCCGCCCCCAGCAGGAGCTCCCAGCCTTTTTGCGGAGACATGCGACCGAGCATTCCTATCACCATTTGATCCGCGGCCGCGTCCATGCCGAAGTCCTGCAGCAAATCTCGCCGACACTCATCCCTCGGTGCGAGATCGGCCACTGAAAAGTTAGCGGCGATACTGACATCCGATGTCGGATCCCAGCTGTCGGTATCAATTCCGTTAAGGACGCCGGTGAGATTATTCACTCGGCTGCGCAGAACACCGTCCATTCCGAAACCGAAAGCGCTGTCCTGGATCTCGGTCGCGTAGCGCGGGCTAACCGTGGTCACTTCATCGGCATAGAAGATACCCGACTTCATGAAACTCAAATGACCGTAGAATTCCAGGCCGTCCATATGGAATGCCAGCGAGTCGATACCAAGGGCACGCCTCACCTTGCGGTCGAAATTGCCCTGGTAGGCCAGGTTGTGAATGGTGAACACGCTTGCCGCCGTCGACTGGGGATCGAACTTCAGGTACGCAGAAGCCAGTCCGCAATGCCAGTCGTGACCGTGGATTACATCCGCCTTCCAATCCGCCCGGCCAGCCCCGGTTCCGAAGAGGGCCGCGACCTTCGACAGTACGCCGAAACGGATGGCATTGTCCGGGTGATCATTTCCGTATTGATCGCAATACGGATCGCCGGGGCGATCATAGAGTTCCGGGCAATGAACCAGGTAAACCGGTACCCGTGTCCCCGGCAGTGTGCCCTTGAGCAGCCGAACGCTCTGCGCGCCAGCCATGGGCTGAAACGGCTTGCCCACCGGCTTCGCGGCCAACTCTCCGGTCGAGCCGCGGTAGGCCGGTGTCAGAATCCGGGCATCCAGACCCAGGTCGCGCAGGGCGGCCGGAAGCGAGGCGCAGACGTCAGCCAGTCCGCCGGTCTTCGCCAGCGGGAACACCTCCGCAGTCGCCAACAGGATCTTCAGGTCGACCGGCATCCCCTCACCTCCGTGCGCGGTGCCACAAGTGTGTCGTTCACTGTAAAGGGACAGGTGCTGGTGAATTGTGCTTAACAGTAGCGCAGCGCTTGCCCTATATTCTGATTAGTCTAGCCTCACACGACCGTACCGGCGACTGTTGTCGCAGCCATCAGGAAACAGCAAATGTCCACAGCAAAATCTGGCCGCTACGTCAGTAACCTGACTCGCGATACGCTCGCCGTCATACTCGCCGGAGGACGGGGCTCCCGCCTGAAGCAGCTGTCGCTCGCCCGCGCCAAACCGGCGACGCCATTCGGAGGCAAGTACCGGATTATCGACTTTCCTCTGTCCAACTGCGTAAATTCCGGGATCCGCCGTATAGGCGTGATGACGCAATACAAGTCGCACGATCTCCTTATCCATCTGCAGCGGGCCTGGGGCTATTTCCGCGGCGAGTTCGGAGAGCATGTAGAGATATTGCCGGCCCAGCAGCAGATCGATTCTTCCTGGTACAAAGGCACCGCAGACGCCGTCTATCAGAATCTCGACTACATCTCTCGACATGGCCCCGCCTACCTGCTGGTGCTCGCTGGCGACCACGTTTACAAGATGGATTACGGTTTGATGCTGGCCCAGCATGTGGAGACCGAAGCTGACATCACGGTAGGGACGGTGGAAGTTCCGGTCGATCGGGCACGCGAGTTCGGGGTCATGGCAGTCGATGAAGATAGGACAATCCTGCGGTTCGCCGAAAAGCCGGAAAACCCGGAGCCAATGCCGGGACGCGATGGCGTCGTGCTGGCCTCCATGGGTATCTACATCTTCAACTATGAGTATCTGAAGGAGGTATTGGCGGAGGATGCCGCCGATCTCGACTCGGCTCACGATTTCGGTAACGACGTGCTGCCGCGTTGTATCGCCCGGGACCGGGTCATGGCGTATGTGTTCCAGGATGCGGCCACCGGTGTTCAGCAGTACTGGCGCGATGTGGGTAACGTGGATGCTTTTTACGAGTCCAATATGGAACTCGTCGCGCCGCTGCCGGAATTGAATCTCTACGATTCAAGCTGGCCGATCTGGACCTATCAGGCGCAATTACCGCCGGCGAAGTTCGTGCCCAATGACGATGGCATGAACGGTATCGCGATCGGGTCGATGATTTCGGGCGGATGCATCCTCCAGGGATCGGTCGTGCGCAACTCGCTGCTGTTCTCCAACGTGGTCGTAGAGAATGACAGCGACCTAGACGGTGCTGTCGTCCTGCCCGATACGAACATCGGCCCTGGCTGCAGGCTGCGTCGCGTGGTCATCGATAATAAATGCCAGATACCGGGTGGTTCGGTGATTGGTGAGAATCACGAGGAAGACGGCGAGCGCTTCTTCGTGACCAAGCAAGGCGTCGTGCTGGTGACACGCGAGATGCTCGCAGACTGAAGTCGGCTCAGGTGCTTGGACCATCTCCCGTGACAGGTTCGCTGACATGGACGTTGAAGCTCATACTGACGCGATCGCGATCGCTCTGGTTGGGTTCCACACCGTGCTCCAGCCAGGACGGGAACACATACATGCGGCCTTCTTCGGGGCGCATCCGGACCTCGCTAGCAGTAAAGTGCGTCTCTTTGGTAATTGGGGGTCGCAGCATCGTTGCAGCCGTACGTGGATCACGGAAGAAGATGCTGCCGCACTCGGGCGCTTTGAGGCTCACGTAATAAACGCCGCTGAGATGTGAGTTTGGATGTACGTGGATACGGTTTGACGCACCTGGCGGGCTGATGTTGATCCAGGCCTGGTGTCGGTACTCCATACCCGGCACGAAATTCTGCGATTCACCTATCTGCCTGCACATCGCGAGTATGCGATCGTTGAGCTCGCGAAACTCTTCGAGCTGCTGGAGTATGTTCTTGCTTTGCCATCCCATGATGTTGGTGTTGGCGACGCCGTCCGGGTCACTGTCCCGCATCTTGTAGGCGAGATCCAGCACGTGGGCGTTGAAGGTCTGCCTGTCGTCGAACAACCCGGTCCAGACCATGCTCGGAAACAAAGCGCTCGTCAGGATTTCCACGGAATCATCCCCTTGCCGCGCGGTCAAATTATGAAGACGGGCCGATGATTATCCCGTCGGCCCGGGGCTTGTTTGTGAGTCTACCGGAAGCCGGGAGGGGGCATGAGAACTTCGCTGCATCTTCGCGGATCGGCCGAATGGCTCAGGCCGCTGGCCATCGTTTTATTCATTGTCCTCGTGCTGGTCGCATCGACGGCCCACACCAGGGAACCCCTCCAGGTCGCCGGTCAGCAAGTCAATGCCTTCAGGGGCTTCTGACGTCCGGGCATTGATCTGCCCGGACGCACTTCTTCGCGCCCCCGTGCGAGGGGCGCGTGTCAGGGCTGTCCGGGGAATCTGTCCGGTTAGCTTTCCTCGCCGGGCAGAACGCTGGCGGAATTCATGGTCACGCCGAGCGGGCCCCGGGGCAGGTAGGCCTGGATACGCTGGCCATCCCGCAGGACCTCTATCGTGACCGTATCACCCGCCTGCCCGCTGCGGGTCGCGCGCCGAACGTCAGAGACCGCGAATACCCGGCTTCCCTCGTAGCTGATCAGTACGTCGCCCGGTTCCAGACCGGCGTTCGCGGCGGCGGACCCGGTCAGGACCCGCTGCACGGTGACCTGATTGGGCTGGCCGAGGGCATAGAGATAACGCGACAAGGTCTCGTCATCCATGCTGTCCCTGACGGACTGCAGGTCAGTCCGGATCGCCTGCAGTGATTCGAAGTAACGGGGGGTGCCCATCCACCCCTCTCGCTCCGCCTGGTCCCGCAGGTACAGCCGTGCCATCGCGGCCTGATCGTGCAGACGTCTGAAGTAGGCGGCCTCCGATGGTGAAAATCCTGCGGCGGTCAGAGCTGCCTCGGAGACCCCCCCAGTCGCGCTCCGACGGCCGGTCTCGCGATCCGGATCAGATGACAACAGATCAGGGGAGCCTGTCGACAAGCCATCGCCGGTGACATCGAGTCGGTCGAGGCGGGCCTGCAGTTCGTCTACCTGTTGCTGCAGACGCAGACGCTCCTCGACCTCTCTCTCCAGCAGTCCGGAAAGGGCCTTGATCTCCGTATCGTCGGCAGGAATTCCGCTCCGATGAGCGCTGCCTTGACCTGCGATGACGGGGGCCGACGAATCGCTCGCCGGTGCGCGGGTTTCTCGAGGAGCCAGGCTCAGCGAGGCCCATGCTACTGATATGGCGATGAGTCCCCCGATGGCCAGCTTCCAGTTCATGGTGTCCTGCTCACGGTCATGTCGATGCTCGAAGAAATGTGTCACGGACCTCTCAATCAGCAGGTCCGGCAGCGGTCGCGGGCATCCAGCCCCGGACTCTAAATTTTTCGACCCTGCCGTTCTATGCCGGTTCCGTTCCGCCGCCGCCTTGGGCGATCGAGGCCGGTTGTCAGATGAGGTCGAGTTGGCCGCTCTGTGCGGGTGGTCTGGAGAATGCGGTTGTATCGAGATCACGATGCTCGCCGATGGGGATTCCTGCACGGCGGCAGGATTTCCGGAAACGCTGTCTGATCATTTCTGCCCATGGGCCATGCCCGCTCATGCGGTGGCCGAAACGAGGGTCGTTCAGACGCCCGCCTCTAGCCTGGCTTACGAGGCTCATGACCTTGTCGGAACGTCGCGGATAGTGAAGTCTCAACCACTCTTCGAAGAGTGGCGCAACCTCGTGAGGAAGCCGCAGCAGGATGTAGGCTGCATTGCAGGCGCCCGCATCGCCCGACGCTGCCAGAATTGCCTCGATCTCCTGATCATTGATCGCCGGGATCACCGGAGCCACGAGTACGCCCACGGGTATCGAGGCCTCGGACAGGGTCCTGATAGTCTTCAGACGTCGCGATGGCGACGCGGTCCTGGGTTCCAGGCGGCGTTTGAGATCGTCATCCAGCGTCGTGACGCTTACCATCACCGAGGCCAGTCCTAGGTTTGCCATTGGAGCCAGAAGGTCGATGTCCCTCTCGATGAGCGCGCTCTTGGTCACGATGCTCACCGGGTGTCGGCAGTCCGAGAGCACTTCGAGCACACTACGGGTCAGCTTGAGGGTGCTCTCCGCAGGCTGGTAGGGGTCTGTATTTGTGCCCAGGGTTATCGTGGAGCACCTGTAACCCGGCCGACTCAGTTCCTCCCGAAGCAGGTGGGCCGCGTCGGGCTTGAACAGGATCTTGGTTTCAAAATCGAGGCCCGGGGAGAGCCCTAGCCACGCATGGGTGGGGCGGGCATAGCAGTAAGCACAGCCGTGCTCGCAGCCTCTGTACGGATTGATGGACTGGTCGAAGGGAACGTCCGGCGAAGAATTCCTTGCTATGACCGATTTGCTGTCATCCTTTATCAGCTCGGTCTTCAATGCCGCATCGCTCTCCCCGTCGCTATCCCAGCCGTCGTGGACGGGCTCGATGACTAGCGTGTCGAAGCGACTGCGCGGATTCGAGCTGGCACCGCGCCCGCCCGCCGGCTTGCGGCGGTCAATCACGTGATGCCTCGCCGCGGTCACCGCTGCTAATCTCGTCCATCCAGCCGGCATACCCGCATTCCACCTTGAGCCAGCATTCCTTTGGGACGTAGGTCTTCCTGAGGTTGCCTTGCGGCAGGAAAGTCACACGAAGTTTGGCAAAGCGGGAGGCGTCCGGGTGCTCGTTCCAGAAGTCCAGTAGCACCTCGTCCCTGTCCGGGTACCGAATCCGGCGCAGACCATGGACTCTCCCTTCTGCCATCTCGCAGACTCCGTTGCCCAGGTCACAAGGCCTCCAGCCACCCGTGGAGCGACCGAAATTTTCCAGAGCCATAAACGCCTCGACCTTCGCGACCATGCTGCCGGGCGGAATAATCACGGCCATACGAATGAAATTGGCTTCCTTGCCGGTCGTTGGTGGCACTTCCGAAGTGTAGATGCGGGCCATCATTATCGCGCGGGAGGCAGTGCCCGAGGCGCCCGCCGGGAATGCCGGCGGCGACAGGATCAATGCCGCGATAAACGCCAACGGCGCAACCCGGGCTCTGTTCGGCATTCGCCTTGTCGAAGCCTTCCTCTGCGTCATCGGTCGCTGTAATTGGATGTCACGGCAGGAGCAGCAGCGTCGCCATGCCGAGGAAGATCAGGAACCCCATACTGTCGGTAACGAATGTGAGCAATACGCTGGAGCCAAGTGCCGGGTCGCGACCAAGCCTCTCCATCAAAAGCGGCACCGCTATGCCGGCAGCTGCAGCCACCAAGAGGTTCAGAAGAGTGGCGCCTGCCATCACCACGCCCAGGCTCTGATTGCCGTACAGCATGAAAGCGACCACGCCCATTACAGAGCCCCAGATCAGGCCGTTGAGAAGTGCCACGCCGAGTTCCTTGAACGCGAGATAGCGGACGTTACCACGGTGAATCTGGTTGAGTGCCAGGCCGCGGATGACAAGAGCCACTGTCTGATTCCCCGTATTACCGCCGATGGAGGCGACGATTGGCATCAGCGTTGCCAGTGCCACAAGTTTTTCGATGGAACCTTCGAAAATGCCTATGACTCGCGATGCGACCAGGGCGGTAAGAAGATTAAGGAACAGCCACAGCCAGCGATTGCGCGCGCTCTCGAAGACAGGCCCGAAGAGATCCTCGTCCCCTTTCAGCCCCTCTCGGAGGAAGGCGTCTTCCTCGGCCTGTTCACGCAGGAAATCCATCACTACATCGACGGTCAGTCGCCCCAGCAGTCGATCACGGCTGTCGATGACAGGTGCGGAAACCAGGTCGTATCGCTCGAAGGCCAGCCCTGCGGCATCCGCATCTTCGTCGGGCGTGAACGCCACGATATCCGTTCCCATGACTTCCGTTACCGGCTGCTTCGGGGAATGCAGGAACAGCGCCTTCAGGGGCAGGATCCCCTCCAGACGGTGACGTTGGTCCACCACGAAGATCTTGTCGGTGTGATCCGGAAACTCGCCCAACCGCCTGAAGTAGCGCAACACATCTTTTATGGTGGCACCGGAATCGATGACCAGAACGTCCCGCGTCATCAAATGACCGACCGTGTCCTCCGGGTAGATGACCGTGGTTTCGAGCCAGCTGCGATCCCCTTCCCGAAGACCGGACACCAGTCTTTCCCTGATGTCCTCGGGCAGCAGGTCTTCGATGATGCCCAGGTCCTCGGCACTCAGGCATTCGCCCATGGCGAACAGCCGCTCTGCAGGTGTATCGTCTATTAGACCCGCTGCCACCGAATCGCTCACCTCGGCCAGAACGCTGCCGCCGATCGACTCCGAAACGCAAAACCAGACGGTGTTCCTTTCTTCAGGCGGGAGCATCTCTACCAGATGCGCGATGTCTGCAGGATGAAGTTTGGCCAAGGCCGCCGACAGTTCCTGATGGTGCCGCCGGTGAACGAGATCGGTCGCGATGTCGGAACTGTCCTGGCTCCGGTCAACGAGTTGCTGGACCAGATCCTGGCGTCGCAGGAGTTCTAGCACCGGCTTCAGCCGGTGTTCCAGCTTGCGCTGCGAACTGAACTGCATGCTCTGCTCCTGTGGCTGACTGTCGCGATGGAGACAAGTCCGACTAGGATAGCTAGGCGCCGGCCGCCGGCGCTATAGCGGTCAGGATTTCGCCGAACGCAGGGCGGTGGGGGCAAGGCCATATCAGAAACAACTCTGGAGAGCTTGCAATGGACGGGTATTCGACCGTCGTATCTGCCGCGAACGGCTACGCGCGTTTACGGGACACCGATTTGCGGGTGATAGATGTGCGTTTCCGCCTCGCAGCGCCGGATGCCGGCCGGCGGATGTATCTTGCCGGTCATGTGCCGGGTGCCGCATACCTGCATCTGGAGGACGATCTTTCCGGCCCGACAGGCGCCGGTACCGGGCGGCATCCTCTGCCCGACGCGCAGCTGCTTGCGCATCGCCTGGAGAGATCCGGAATCGACAATAACTCACAGGTGATTGTCTATGACGACGCCGGAGGAGCGATCGCGGCACGCCTCTGGTGGCTATTGCGCTGGCTCGGTCACGAGAAAGTGGCCGTAATGAACGGCGGCTATCAGGCCTGGGTCAATGCCGGCTATCCCGTCTGTGCCGGGGAGGAAACGTGTTCCAGCGGATCGTTCGTACCTTGTGCGCAGACCGACATGATTGTCGAGACCAGAGAAATAGAGTCCATCGGCGACGGCGATCTAATGCTGATCGACGTCCGGGAGCGGGTTCGATTCCTCGGCGCATCAGAGCCCATCGATCCAGTTGCCGGACGCATTCCCGGTGCGGTCAACCATTGTTATCTGGACGACCTGGACGCCGACCGTTTCTTCCGGGAGACAGGAGATCTGAGACGTCGCTGGCAGGACATACTGGGCGATCACCCACCCAAGGCCGCCGCATGCATGTGTGGATCCGGGGTAACGGCTTGTCTCACTCTGCTTGCAATGGAGATGGCTGGACTGGGTGGCGCGCGCCTGTATGCCGGTTCCTGGAGTGAGTGGATCACGGACCGTCGCCGACCCGTTACAACGGGTCCCGAGCGCTCATAGAGAGAATGACTTTTCCCGTGTTCCGGCGCTCTTCGATATATGTGTGCGCGTCGCACGCTGATTCGAAATCGAACACCCGGTCAACATGGGGACGAACCCAGCCTTCGCCGACGCCGCGGAGTATCTGACCCAACCAGGTGTTCAGGCGGGTACGCGCATCGTACATCTGGTGAATATTGCAGCCGAATATACCGCGATTGCCCCGGATCAGCCGTGCCGGATGAAAGCGCCGGGCTGTGAGCATCGCGGCCGCGAGGTGGAGCTTGCCACGCAGGCCGGGGGCCGCGAGCTGGGAGATGCCGAACATGCCGAGCCGTCCCGCCGGGCCGAGAAGCGTCAGGCTGTTCTGCCAGCTGGCCGGTCCCAGCGGATCGAGGACCAGGTCCACACCTTGCCCACGAGTGACTTCCGAGAATTCCTCCTGCCAATTGTCCTGCCGATAGTCGATTGCATGATCCAGGCCGCGCGATAGAAGGAACGGGTGCTTGCCCGGGCTGGCGGTTCCGATGGTCCGGGCGCCAAGGTGGCGGGCGACATCGATCGCGGCGAGTCCGACGCCGCCACCTGCGTTGTGTATCAGCACGGTCTGATCCGCGCGCAGTGATCCCATGACCACAAGTAAGACCCACGCAGTCACGTAGTTCAGCGGCAGCGCTGCGGCATGTTCATGATCGAGCCCGTCTGGCTTCGGGAGCACGCGATGGGCATCGAGCACGTGACACTCGGAATACCCGCCATAGTCCGTCAGCGCCAGAACTGCCCGTCCAATCCAAATCGGATCGACGCCTTCGCCGACGGCCTCGACTACGCCGGAAACCTCGTGGCCGACGACGCAAGGAAGCTTGGGTGCTCCTGGATAAAGCCCGCGGCGAATAAGGATGTCCGCGAAATTTACGCCAGCCGCCCGGACGGTGATTCGCAGCTGCCCCGGTCCCGGTTCCGGCAGTGCCACCTCGCGGACCGTCAGTCGGGAGGCATCGCCATGTCGAGCTATGGTGACCTGTTTCACTGTTGCCCCCGTGGCCGTTTAAGGATGTCCCACGCTTCGGACGCATATCGACCGGCAACGCCGGGCGTGCAAACCGGGCCCAGTGCGAGGAATGCGAAGCCGTATCCGGGAGAGAAATTGTGTTTATTCAATTGCGTTGCTCCACACGTCGAGCGGCGCCATCCGCCATAGTTCGGCTAGTGTACGCGCTGAACTGCGTACCGATTCATGCAGCAGACTTGGGTAATATCCTGTATAGCTTCGAGCGTGACCAATGTTTATCAACAGTGTGACAAGGCCCATCATCCCGGAGGACAAGTCAATGTGGAATAGCCCCAGATTTCTGATCGCGGCCGTCGGTTTTGCCTTGTGGGTCAGCGTCGGTCCCGTCGCCGCTGCGCCACCCGAAATGGCCGTCGCGCAAGTGCGGACTCAACCGGAACCCAAGGAAGGGTCGGCCGAGCGTATCCGGGAGCAGCAACGCGCCGGGAAGCGCATTGAAGAGCGCAGCCGTGAGACGGCAGAAGATCCCCTCCACGAGCGCAAAGAACTGCGCCAGGACTCGGAATCCGAGCCGCGCGATCGGGATCGTGCCCAGGTAGAGGAGGGGTATCGGGAGCGCGCAGCGGAGGGCAAGCCTGAGTGGGCCGGCGAGGAAGGACGAGGACAGGAAGTCAGCGAACAAATGCGTCGCCAGCGAGAGGAGAGTGCGGAAATCAAAGAGCAGTACCGGGAGGAGGGCGAGAAGCAGTCCGGTAAGAAGCGATGGCAGAAAGACTACGACGCCGATGCGGTGTCACAGCGACGTACCGGCAGGGACTCGGATGGCAACAGCAGCAGTGGTGAAGGAAAAAGGGGCAAGGGCAAGAACTGATCCGGGCCCTCAGCCTTTTTCGTCGGCAGCGATAAATTCAGGCTCCCGTTCTGCCGCCGCGATCCAACTGCGCATGGCCGGATGTGCCAGGATTTCCTGCATCCACTCCCCTGCGGCGTCCTGTGGCTGAATGCCATAGGTCAGGAAGCGCATGGCCACCGGCGCGAACATCGTATCCGCGATGGAGA
>CP070833.1:466170-470020 GCA_020341735.1 Gammaproteobacteria bacterium
ATCTCCTCGCCGGGGTCCTGCGGCGGTGGGGCCGGTGGGGGGGGAGGGGAAGATCCAACCGGAGGTGAGGCGCTCGAGCCACCCCCGCCGCCACAGGCGGTAATCCCGGCGAAGAGAAAGAGAATCAGTAGTTGTCTTGCGTTACTCGCACATTTGCCGACGAAGTTCATTCTGGTCTACCTCGCTTCGCGACAAGGCCTTCCAGCGCCTGCCGCTTACTTGGCAGATCAGCTGATGAAGGGCCCTGCGCAGGCACATGCCTTTGCGAGGTGGACCCGTCTTATCCGACGGGCCGGTCTGGCATCCTGCCGGACCGTTTCTGTCCCAGTGGCGGCCCCGCTGTCATAGGAACAAGTCCCTTAGATCGGTGGCTTTGCGTCCCCGCCTTTCGACGGGTTTGCCTTTTTCAGCTGGTCTGTCGTTTACCCCGACCCGTTGCGCCGAAGCGCAGCGAGCCATCCCTGACTGAACAGCCTGGGGTCTTCGGGTAAGGGGGTAGTCAGATGGAGTGGGTCGGATGACCCGGGTCAACGAACGATGCCGTTGGACCTTCCGCCTGGCAACCCCGCTGTCTTAGGACTCGTCCCTTAGACCGGTGGCTTTGCGTCCCCGTCTTTCAACGGGTTTGCCTTTTTCAGTCGGCATTGAAGCTAGCCGGAGACGAGACATAAGGCAAGCCCCTGTTTCACAGTTTCTTGTTTGCGGGCCTGTCGTCGGCGAAAGAGGATCGTAGCTTTTCGCTGAAGCTAGATACATAAAAATATAGTAAAAACAATAGAATATATAATTACATTTATGTTAATTATGCGTACTTTTTCGACATAATTCGGTCTCCATTTTCTGCCGCCGGGGGTCGACGGTTGACGGCGATAGTTGCGCAAAATTCTCTGAAAGCGTTAATAACTGACTGATTTCAAGCACAGCGGAGTTCGCAGAATTGGGGGGATTTTGGCAGGTTCCGGATCGAGACATGGAGCCTCCCATTAAGTGTGGCTTTCCGTTCTTTCGTGGGGATTGCGAGCGGGGCTCACAGTCAGACAACGAACCGCTCGGATAAACACATTCGGGTTTTTGCCCGTCGATCGGACCGCATTTACGCATCACGCCGGAAGGTGGCCAGAGTCGTTTGCCAACCGCCGAGCGAACCTGTCGCGCCAGGCCGGGCACTTGCCCCGGTCACTCGGCGCGTTCGACCAGCTTGCGTTCCCAGGCGAGGGAGTGGGTGACGATGGTGTCAAGGTCGTCGTATCTGGGAGTCCAGCCCAGCACGTCCCGAACGAGATCCGCCCGGGCGACCAGCGTCGGGGGGTCGCCAGCCCGGCGCGGCCCTTCTTCTATATTCAAGGGCGCGCCGTTGGCGTCCGCCACGGCCTCCAGAACCTCGCGGACAGAGTAGCCATGACCATAACCACAATTCATCGTGACCGAGTCGCCCCCTGCCCGCAGGTATTCGAGGGCCTTCAGGTGGGCGCTCGCCAGGTCTTCCACGTGGATGTAGTCACGGACACCGGTTCCGTCCGGCGTGTCATAGTCGGTTCCGAAAACATAGACTTTGTCACGCTTGCCGACGGCAGCTTCGCTGGCGACCTTGACCAGCAGTGTTGCCTTTTCTGTCGACTGGCCGATGCGGGACTGCGGGTCGGAGCCCGCGACATTAAAGTAGCGCAACGCCACATGACGCAGGCGGGTGGCGAAAGATAGATCGCGCAGCATCCATTCGCTCATCAGCTTCGACGTGCCGTAGGGATTGATCGGAGCTGTCGGCGAGTCTTCCGCCGCGATGCCGCCCTCGGGGATGCCGTATACCGCAGCGGTGGATGAAAATACGAAGTGTTCTATGCCCGCGTCGCGGCAGCATTCCAGCAGGTTGCGGGTGGCGCAGGTGTTGTTGCCGTAATACTTCAGCGGGTTCTCGACCGATTCCGGCACGATCGTATGGGCGGCGAAATGCATCACCGTGCGGATGCCGTGTTCGGCCAGGAGTCGGGACACCAGGGCGCGATCACCCACGTTGCCCTTCACGAATTCGCCGTAGAGGACGGATTCGCGGAACCCGGTGCTGAGATTGTCGAGCGTAACGACAGTTTCACCGGCCTCGCCGAGCTGGCGTACCACGTGGCTGCCGATGTAGCCGGCACCGCCGGTGACGAGTATGGGTGAGTTGGGCATGGGGCGGACTCCGTTCATGTTCCTCAGCGCGTCGCGATAATACCAGCGTCGGCCGAGATGAAATGTGCTGTCCGTCGCGAGTCTGGCGGTCCGAAGCCTGAGATAATGGGCGCTTATGGAGCACACTTCCTACGAGCACCTGAGCCCTGACACTGTTCTCGACGCGGTCGAAGCCGCCGGTTATGTCACTAACGGCCGGCTATTGGCCCTGAACAGTTACGAGAACCGGGTCTACCAGATCGGTATCGAGGAGGGCCGGCCGATGGTGGCAAAGTTCTATCGACCCGGGCGCTGGTCGGACGAGGCCATCCTCGAAGAGCATTCATTTTCGCAGGAGTTGGCCGGAAGGGAGATTCCGGTCGTCGCACCGATGGACGTGGACGGGCGCACTCTGTTGCAGTCCGGAGGATACAGATACGCGCTGTATCCCTCTTGCGGAGGACGCTGGCCGGAACTGGCCTCGATGGAGGAACGCGCCCTTGTCGGGCGTTTCCTCGGGCGGATTCACATGGTAGGGTCCGCCTTCCCGTTCCGCCACAGGCCGTCTTTGGACATCGAGCGGCTGGGTCAGGCATCCAGGGACTGGCTGCTGGAGCGGGAATGGATTCCGCCGCACCTCGAATCTGCCTACGACTCGGTCACCGAATCCGTAATCGACATGGTCCATGGGCGATTCGAAGCTGCCGGCGGCACAGAGACGATCCGCATCCATGGTGATTGCCATCCGGGCAATATCCTGTGGACGGACGACGGTCCACATTTTGTCGACCTGGATGACTGCGTCAACGGTCCGGCCGTTCAGGATCTGTGGATGCTCCTGTCCGGGGACGAAGACGAGATGCGCAGGCAGCTGTCAGACATACTGGATGGCTATCAGGATTTTGCGGATTTTGACTACAGGGAGCTATGGCTGGTGGAGGCTCTGAGAGCATTGAGGATCATCCACTACTATGCGTGGATCGCCCGCCGATGGGACGACCCCGCATTTCCCATGGCATTCCCCTGGTTCAGCGAGACCCGTACCTGGGAAGAGCATGTGTTGACCCTCAAGGAGCAGGCAGCGGCGTTGCAGGAGGCGCCGATGCAGGTATGAGGAAGGGATTGCGTTTACGTGTTTCGGCCACGCGCGGATTGCTGATCGCGGTTCTGGCCCTCGCCGGTGCCGCCTGCGGCGGTGGCGGGGGAGGCGGCTCGACGCCGCCACCGGCGTCTACAAATCGCGCCCCGGTTGCCAATGCAGGCGCCGATCAGTTTGCCAACGTCGGCGTCCGGGTGACGCTTAGCGGTGCAGCCAGCACGGATCCCGATGGTGACGCACTCACCTACAGTTGGACAATTTCGGTCCGCCCGACTGGCAGCCAGGCGACGCTAACCGGACCCACAACGGCCTCGCCGAGTTTCACTCCGGACATCGGTGGCAACTATACGGTGTCCCTGTCCGTCAGCGACGGACGCCTGCAGGATGCGGACACCGTAGCGGTCACTGCAAACGCCGCGCCCAATGCCGTCGCAGGGCCCGACCAGACGGTAGATGCGGGGTCGACGGTGATCCTGGATGGGCGCGCCAGCACCGACCCGGATGGTGACGCAATCACCTATGCATGGACTCTAAGCCGACCGAACGGGAGCCAGGCTGTCCTGTCGGATGCCACGGCGTCCATGCCGTCATTCGTCGCCGATC
>CP070833.1:470120-473675 GCA_020341735.1 Gammaproteobacteria bacterium
CGTAGGGTCGGCGTGATCAGTCAGCAATGATCAGGAAGCTGCTGGTGGACTCGATCACTCCCGACAGGATCACCATGTAAGCGAGCAGTAGAGCGACCATCTTCAGGCTGGCACCGAGCCACCCCGAGCCGTATACGCGACGAAGGGCGATCACGAAGTAGGCGAGCAGATAGATCCCCGCCAGCAGTTGCGCGACCAGCGGCAGCCAGTGCCGACCGGAGACGTCCTCGAGCGGCAGCATCACGGCCATCGCGATATACGCGGTGCTGTGAAAATGCAGGGAGAAGATCAGGTGATCGAAGTACAGGCGCTGTCGGTAGCCCAGTTTGAGCAGCAGCGCGAAAACCGGCAGCAATACAAACATCAGCTTGGGAAGCTGGTCGCCGAGGAAGCGTGCCTGCTGTGGCGCGTCGGCCGACAGTTCCTGGCCCTGTTCGAGCAGCAGGCCTCGCGACGCCAGCCAGGTGGCCAGCAGGAAGAATGACACGCTGACGATCAGGTAGAGCCGGACCGGCGGCGTGTAGCGCCGGCGATGGCCCTGCAGATACTCGAATGTCAGTTCACCCGGCCTGAGTAATAGTGCTCGAAGCGTACGGGCGGCCCGGCCGTCGACCTCGAACGTTTCCTCCACTACCTCCCGAAGGAGCTCTAGTATCGGCCGTTCCAGGTCGATATCTTTCTGCCCACATCGAGGACAGAAAGCATCCTCCATTGGTGTGTCACAATTCTTGCATCGCGTGGACATGACGTCAGCGGTGGTTAGCGCGCGAGCACCAGGATGGGGCTTTCCTTGTAGGTCGTGCGGGCGAATTCGGTGTAGCCACACTTGTCGGCGACCCGCAGCGATGCCGCGTTGTCCGGGTCAATGATGCAGACCGTGCGCGAGCCGCCGTGGTTTTCGTCCCACCAGGCGATCGCCGCCGTCGCGGCCTCGGTAGCAAAGCCTCTGCCATGCGACCACCGGGACAGCACCCAGCCGATCTCCGGTGTCCCGACAAGCGACGGTTGAATGTCACGCATGAATTCGGCGAGCCCCACTTCGCCAACGAATCGGCCGGTGGAGACCTCCTCGACAGCCCAGAAGCCGAATCCCATCAGAGCCCAATGGCCATGGGCGCGCAGCAGGCGTGTCCAGGTTTGCTCCCTGGGAGAGGGCGGGATTCCGATGTGCTTGAGGACGACCGGGTCCGCCCACATGGCCGCGTAGTCATCCAGATCCGCAATCCGGAAGGGACGCATGCGCAGACGTTGGGTCTCGATCACCGGAATGTTCCCGGCTCCTTTGTCTGGATCAGCCATCCTTATCCTCTGCCGCCCGGGGTCGCTTCCGGCAAAAACCATTTCGGAGCGACTTGCGGCATTGTCGACAATGGCGAGCACGGCCGCAATGCTGCGCCCGACAAGCCGGTACCGTTGTAAGCATTTGCCCCAGTGGGAATGGGCGACCGACCTGTGCAAGAATCTGCGGTCCGGCAACGCGTGCGAGGGCGAAAAACATGAATATCGAGGAGCTTCTGCCAAAAATACAGGAGTATGGCATCACCTGGACGATCGTCATCGTCAAGGCGATCGCGATCTTCTTCATCGGCCGCATAGTGGCCCGAGTTGTCGTCAAGGTGATCGACAAGCTCATGAAGAGATCGGACATGGACGAGATGCTGCGCAAGTTCCTGCGTAACATCGCCTTCGCCATCCTGATGATCTTCGTCGTCATCGCCACCATCAGCTCGCTCGGTATCCAGACCGCCTCCCTGGTCGCCGTGCTCGGTGCGGCTGGCCTGGCCATCGGGCTGGCGTTGCAAGGCTCGCTGTCCAACTTTGCGGCGGGTGTCCTGATGATCATCTTCCGGCCCTACAAGCTCGGCGATCTGGTCAATGTTGCGGACACCGTGGGTTTCGTCGAAGAAGTCGATGTATTTACCACGACACTGCGTCTGCCGGACAAGACCAAGATCATCATTCCAAACGGCCAGATCATGGACGCCAAGATCACCAATTTCATGGACTCGGAGACCCGGCGACTCGATCTGGAAGTCGGAATCGGTTACGGCGACGACATCGACACGGCGAAGGAGGTGCTGCTGAGTGCCCTGAAGACCAGCGATTACGTTCTTGAGAGTCCGGCGCCCAAGGTGACCGTCGCCAGCCTCGGCGACAGCAGCGTCAATCTGGCGGTGCGCCCCTGGATTCGGTCTGCAGATTACGCGCCGGCATCCCATGACGTCACGGAGCTTATCAAGAAAACTCTCGACGCCAACGGAATCAATATCCCGTTCCCGCAGCGGGACGTGCACATGTACCGCCACGGCGACTGAAGCGATTACGCGAATGTCGCCGGCCGGGACCGTCATCGACACAATGCCGGTCCTGGCCGGTGTCTACTACGGGCAGGAATTAGGAGCGCTTTCCCTGTCGCGCATGTGAATGCGCAAAACTCGTGACGCCAGAACGCGTCCCTCAGTCTTCCAGTTTGCGGAGCAAATCCTGGTAGCGGGGATCCTCGCGCAGGGATTCGAGGTCCGGGTCATTCACGACCCAGGTGCGCGAGGTGATGGAGTCGTCCAGGCACTCGAAGGCCTTGTCGATCTCGCCCGCACGGGCATAGAAGCATCCCATGTTGTAGCGGATAGCCGGGTCCAGAGGATCGATAGCCAGGGATTTCTCTGCCCACCTCTGGGCCCTGTCTCTTTTGCCCAGGTACTTCAGCGCCATTGCACCCATGTAGTAGGCGCGCTGATTGTCGGGGAAGTTCTTGAACAGCCGTTCTGCCCGTCTGACGCCCTTGGCTGCACTGCGCTTAAATGATTCCTCGTCACCCAGCGCCTGGTAGAGAGGCGCTGCCAGCACGGGGCTCTGGTAGTCGTCCGGATTCACCTCGCTCGCCTTCTCAAAGAACTCGATCGCCTTGCGCATGCGGCCCTGGTGGAAGCTGGAGCGGCCGTAATTGTGATAGGCGCTCCACAATCCTGGATCCAGCTGGATAGCGGTTTCAAACGATCTTGCTGCATCGTCGTACGACTGGCTGGCGAGATGCGCTATTCCCCTGGCCGTGTGGCTCCGGGCGCTGTCAGGGGCGAGGTCCACCGCCTGTTCGCTGGCTTCATTGGCCGCCTCGCGCTCCGCTTTGCTGCCTTCGTAATAGATCGCCTGCAAGGCGTAAGTCCTGGCGAGGTCCGCCCATGCTTGAGCGAATCGCGGATCCAGTTCGGTGGCGCGGGAGAACATCGTGACCGCATGAGCAAGATTCGTCGCGCTGGTCCTAATGAAATAGCCGCGGCCCCGCAGGTAGTACTCGTAGGCGTCGGCATTCGATGTGACGTCCGGGCGGAGATCGCCGACCGGAACTCGAAGGCCGAGTGCGTGAGCGATCTTCAAGCCGATGTCTTGCTGGATATCGAATATGTCGGCGAGACGGCGCTCATAGGATTCCGACCACAGGATCGAATCGGTGGCCGTTTCGACGACCTGGGCCGTGACCTGCAGTTCGTCCGCCACTTTGCTAATGCTGCCTTCGATGACATGGCTGACTTTCAGCTTCTTCCTGACTTTGCGGGC
>CP070833.1:473775-483544 GCA_020341735.1 Gammaproteobacteria bacterium
CCGCCACTCGTCGGTTTAGTCTCCACCTCAGGGCCAGATCATGTAGCACGGGGGTCATGAAGTGCCGCCCGGCATCCTCCGGTGGCGCAATCAGCAGGCCCTGCCGAAGCACCTCTTCCAGTGCGGCCGCGTCAAACGAATCCAGCGTTCGGATTAACTCCCCCGCAAGTCGCGGCCAGCGGGCGACATCGTCGGGCAGCGCGTCGCAAATGTCATCGTCGTCCAACAGATTGCCAACCCGGCCCAGGGAGACGCCACCGTCTACCAACAGCTGGGCATTGCGAAGTCGCTGGATGTCACGACGGCTGTAAAGTCGATGGCCACTAGCGGATCGCTCCGGTTGAACGAACCCGTAACGGCGCTCCCAGGCGCGCAGCGTACCGGATGCTATGCCGGTGAGTTCGGCCACCGTCCGTATCGGGAAAACTGGTTCATCGAGTCGATTGCGAGGTGCGTCCATGGAGTCAGACCTCGCCTGCGTCGCCTGGCTTGCGGAAGAAGAGCGTCACTTCGCCGACCCGGAATCCGAATTTCTTCATCACGGTTCGATTGAACAGAGTCCGCTCGTCCAGCAGGTACATCCAGTCGTCAAAGTTGATATGCCATGTTCGCCCGTCGACCTCGAGTGCCAGCACGTAACGCCACCTCAGGGCATTGCCGTATATTTCTCCGCTGGCTTCTCCGACCACGTCGTCGGCTGTACCGGAGTAGCGATGTTCGTCGAGTCTCCGAAAGGTCCAGACGCGTCGCTGTGTCTCGCCATCATTGAAGGTGAAGTCTTCCTCCAAAACGCCAAGGTCGCCTTCCCAGTGGCCGACCATGTCGACCTCGAACCGGCGGACCACTTTGCCGCTGCGATCCTGGACCATCCCCCAGGCATGAACGGGTCCGTTAAAAAATTCCCTGAGGTCCAGCTTCGGATTCTCGCCGGCGTAGTCGGAAACCTGGGCCGCGCACCCGCTGAGGCCCCAACCCAAAAGCGTCGCGAGGAGCAGAACCCGAAACCGAGATTTTAGGGGCACTATCCCCATTTACCGCTGTCCGCGATCGGAGCCGACCAGCGCCGTCCGGAGATCCGGTCGGCTGGTCCGTGGATGCAGCCATATGGACAGGAATGCGGGCCCGAAAGCGGGGTCTTCGATGACCCCGAGTTCGCCCCCGGCGCCCTCGAAGCGGGTCGGCCCGCCCGGTTCCACTACTGTCAAAATGTAGTCGCCGGGGCCCACGTCCGGCCACATAGATTCAAGAGCGACAAGCCATTGTTCGACGGTCGCATCTTCGGGGAGGCGCACGTCTCTTTCGAGCCGACGCCATTCCTTGCGAGTCCTCTCCGCGAGCTTCGAAGACGTTATGTTCCGGTGATAGTCGATCCTCAGTGCCAGTCGCTGATCGAATCCGGGGCCTGTGAAGTCTCCTCGTTCGGTCCAGAGGATGGCGTCATAGATCTCCAGACCGAACCAGGACAGAGATCCCCGGCCAACGGCGGCAAGTCCTTCCGGCGCCGAAACGCCGAAGCTGCCAGGTGCGGTGCTCTCCGGACTGGCCCAGGCGTTCGTGGACAGGACTGGACTGGCCAGCAGCCCTGTCGCCAAAATCGATAGCCCAAAACGGAGTAACAACTTGAACATACCCTGAACACCCACGGCACTTTTGAGTCTCTTCAACGCAGTTCGGGGGCATTCGGGGAACGGATTCAAACCTTACAAGGGCTGCCGGATATGGCATCAGGCGGAGAATGGAACCAAATCCGGGCCGCCTGAGGAAAGCTGATCAGTTCTTATACAAGCGGCCTTGGATTCCGGGCCAGACATAATCCCGAATACCCTCCCACGCTCGAGTTACGCGTCACGGAAAGATTCGGAACGGGCGGTCAACCGGATTCCGGGCGACCGGTTTTCCCGGGGATCAAAGGTTGGGGCAGTAGATATCGTGGAGGATGGCGATCACGCGTGACGCCGGACCTTCGACAAGGGAGTAGAAGATGGTTTGTGACTGGCGCCTTGTCTTCACAAGTCCGTCCCGGCGCAGAAGGGCAAGGTGCTGTGACAGGGCAGACTGACTGAGTGGGATAAACTCGTTGAGCTGTCCTACTGTCAATTCGCCCTCGGTCAGGTTGCAAAGGATCATCAAGCGTGACTCGTTTGCCAGAGCCTTCAGAAGCCGGGTGGCCTCGCTGGCATGTGCACGCAGTTCTTCGGCCGGCATCGTAGTTGACGGGGCGCAAGCGCTCGCTTTGTCTGCGTTAGCCATAACTGATCTCTAAATGCGTCTCTTTTCGACTATAGCTCAATACGGCCTTACCAGCTAAATTAGCGTCTGCTAAACTTCAACGCAAGTTTCCGGTGAACAGCTCATGACTTCAAACCCCCAGATACGGTCCTTCTATCACGAATCAACATTTACCTGGACTCATGTTGCGTGGGATCCGCAGACGGGCAGCGCTGTCATCATCGATCCCGTTCTCGATTATGACCCGGCTTCGGGCCGGACCAGTATGGAGTCATCCAATATCCTTCTCGATTTCGTTGCAGCGGAGAACCTCAGCGTCGGGTGGATTCTTGAGACTCACGCTCACGCAGACCATCTGACGTCGGCGGCCCGGCTCAAGGGTCGCCTCAACGCCTCTGTCGCGATTGGCGCCGGAATCCGTTCCGTGCAGGCTCATTTCAGCAAGGTCTTCAACCTGCCGGCCGACTTCCCGACCGACGGGACTCAGTTCGACCGACTCGTCGATGACGAGGACCGCATCGCGCTAGGCAACCTCGAATTGAGGGTCCTGCATACGCCGGGGCACACCGACGACAGCATGACCTATGTCATCGGGGACTGTGCATTCATCGGAGACACCTTATTCGCCCCTGACTACGGTACCGCCCGCTGTGACTTCCCCGGCGGTGACGCGAGGCGCCTGTATCAATCCATTCAGGGAATCTATGCACTGGGCGACCAGGCAAAACTGTTTCTCTGCCATGATTACCCGGCCGAGGGGTCGGCGGCTCGACCGATGACCACCGTCGCAGAGCATAAGGCTGGCAATGTGCACATCCGTGAGGGCATTTCGGAGGACGAGTTCGTTTCCATGCGGGATGCTCGCGATGCCCGCCTGGACATGCCGGCCCTGATTCTTCCGTCAATCCAGGTCAACATCCGCGCGGGTCAGTTGCCGCCGGCAGAGAGCAACGGCCTGGTCTATTTAAAGATCCCCATAGACGTACTCTGACAACCAATGGAAGGCACACCTGTATTCGAAGCTCTCGCCGGCGGAGTCCTGATCGGGCTCGCGGCGACGGCACTGTTACTGCTGGACGGACGGATCGCCGGTATCAGCGGCATTCTCGGCGGCGCTTACGGCGGCGCCCGCGGAGAGCGCGCCTGGAGGGTGGCTTTCCTCGCCGGACTGGCATCCGGAGGGTGGCTGGCGATACTCGCCGGCTTTGGTGAGGCAGCCGAACGCTCCGGATACCCACTGGGCATCCTGATCACCGCCGGACTGCTGACCGGTTTCGGCAGTCGTCTGGGCAGCGGTTGCACCAGCGGTCATGGAGTTTGCGGGATCGCCCGCCTGTCCCCCAGGTCGATCGCCGCCACCCTGGTATTCACGCTCACCGGCATGGTCGTCGTCGCCGGTCTGCGGTTTGTTGTGGGGATCCTGTGATGGCGAAACTGGCAGCGGCATGGTTCGCAGGCGGGCTGTTCGGCTTCGGTCTCGTGCTTTCACAGATGATCGACCCCCGGCGGGTGCAGGGATTCCTCGACCTGGCTCGCTGGGACCCTACCTTGTTGTTAGTGATCATCGGCGCAACAGGGACCACCCTCATGGGATACCGGATCGTTCAACGCCGGGATCGGCCGGTGTTCGAGGATCGTTTCCACTTGCCGACAGCCACAAAGCTGGATCGCAGCCTGCTGCTGGGGTCCGCGTTATTCGGAGCCGGCTGGGGCATGGCGGGCTATTGCCCCGGCCCGGCCCTTACCGCGGCGGCCGTCGGCTTCATCGAGCCGCTTGTGTTCCTCGTAGCGCTTCTTGCCGGGTCGCTGCTTTTCGATCTCTATCGTCGCAAGTCATCCTGATCACGATCATCCTGCTGATGCTAGCGGGGGAATAGGGCAATGCAGCGCGCTGCAGACTGCCCGCAGAATCTCGGCCTCGCGTCCCACGATCTGACCATCGCTGGCTGCCGCAGCCGACAAGCCGGCCACCAGCCGCCGTTTTGAATGTGGCGGCAGCCCGTCGAGAATAGTGAGCGACTCGCGAATCTTGTCGAGATCCGGCGCATCCTCCGGCAATTCGGATTCGATGCGGTCGGACAAGGGCCGCGATGCTGCCAGGCCCGCGCGATAGGCAGCCGCTGCCGAGACGCGATCCGGATGGCCGGTCAATGCCATGGCTGCCAGCAGGAACTGGGCCGCGGAGTTCACAGCGCCGGTATCGGGCCGGTGTTTGCGTCGCGGTTCCAGATCACGGACGCGGCTAGCCAGAGCCGCCATGACTGCCTTTTCGAAGGCATCCACGCGACCATCGACCTCCACCATTCGTTGGGCCGTTTCCACCACGAAGTCGCGGCGAGCCTTTTTCATGCCCCGGACGCACTGGAAGGCCACGTCGGCGAGCGCTAGCCTGAGCGTGCGGCTGAGCCCTGACAGATCTTCGCGGGAGCGCTCGGTGGCGGTCCGGATGGGGAGACCGTATCGGACTTCTACCAGGCCGAGTTGATGAGCGCTGATCTGAGGATCCGCATCCAGCAGTAGCGCCAGCAGAACCGGCAGACCGCCGTCCATGGAATGGGCGGCCTCCCACAGGGATGGTGGCACGATCGCCGCCAGGCCTTCGGCGAAATGTACCTGTGGTTCCCCCGGGTTACCGACAGCATCTGTCACCTCCGCGGCTACGAAGGAAGAGCTCCCCGCAGTGTCGCTGGCCGTTTCCGCTCTGGCATCGGCTGTCGGAACCGGCGCTGGTGCCGAGCCGGCGTCGCCGCCCAGACGACCGGCGCCATGCGGCTCGAGCGCCCGCAGTCGCGCCTCGATGGGTGGATGAGTCGCGAACAGGCTGGCGAACGCCCTACGCCCGGCCACGAACAACATATGGCCGATTTCTTCTGCCCGCCCGGCCCGCATGTGGGACATGCTGGCCCGACCTCTGATCAACCGTAGCGCGCCTGCCAGCCCATCCGTCTGGCGAGTGAACTGAACCGCCGACGCGTCGGCCAGATACTCGCGTTGCCTGCACACGGCGGCCTGGATGAGCCGGCCGGCGAGCACGCCGGCCAGGCCAAGCGTGTAAAGGGCCGATCCGCCCAGCACGAGCACCAGCCCGGATCTGCCACCGGATCGCCCGAACCGGCGGCGTCCTGCCGTCCTCATCATGGCTCTTCCGAGCATATTCACCGACATGATCCCGAACAGGTATCCCATCAGCCGCAGGTTCATTCGCATATCGCCGTGCAGAACATGGCTGAATTCGTGAGCGACGACGCCTTGCAGTTGATCTCGATCGAGCTGCACCAGGCAACCGCGTGTGACAGCAATGGCAGCATCCGACGGCGTATTCCCGGCGGCGAAGGCATTGATCGCGGGTTCTCTTTCCATCACGTAGACGAGTGGCACCGGCAGCCCGGAAGCGATCGCCATTTCTTCAACCACGTTGTACAGACGGCGTCGAGCCGGGTCGGGGTCACCCGGATCCACACGTGCGCCACCGAGACTCTCGGCCACGGTGCTCCCGCCGGCACGAAGCTTGAACAGCCGGAACAGCACGGCGGCGCCGATGAATAAGATCGTCACTACGGCACAAACGGTGACGAGATCCGGATCGAAGACGGCTCGGATACTTTGCACCCCGATGGAAACATCAGGGCGAGCGCCGAGGACGAAAGCCAAAGCCGATATCACCAGCGTGACACCGGCGGCAGTGACGATGACCGCCAGCGCGAACAGCAGGACCAGCCAGCGGGAGCGGCGGAGACTGCGCTCCTGATGATCGAAAAAGTCCATGCCCTCGGCGGGGCGCCCTCAGTTCAACATTAGCTCAAAACGAGACCGCAGGCGCCGCTCGTTTGTCTTCCGATTCGATCTCCAGGAATTCAGCGGCCTTGAACAAGAACATGTTGGCAATGACGTTGTTGGGGAAATTCTCCCTGGCCGTGTTGTAGGTCATGACAGCATCGTTGAAGGCCTGGCGCGCGAATGCAACCCGGTTCTCGGTGGAGGTGAGTTCTTCCTGGAACTGCATCATGTTCTGGTTGGCCTTGAGATCCGGATACGACTCCGCAAGGGCGAACAGTCGGCCCAGGACGCCACCCAGCGTCGCTTCAGCACCGGCCAGTTCCTGTATGGCGGCCGGATCGGTTGGATCAGCGGCGGCCTTCTTCAGGCCGTCGACCGCCGCGTTGCGGGCCAGGATCACCGCCTCGAGAGTCTCTCTCTCGTGCTTCATGTAACCCTTCACGGCTTCCACGAGATTGGGGATCAGGTCGTAGCGCCGCGTGAGCTGGACATCGATCTGGGAGAAGCCGTTCTTGACTCGGTTCCGCAGGTCGATCAGCCGGTTGTAAATGGAAACGCCGTAAACGGCCAGGACGACGATGATTCCCAGCAGTACCCAAAACTCCATGTTTAGCCCCCAAGTGTTTTGATCCGGAGTGACGGATGACCAGAATACGACGTGGGCTGGCCGGAGGGGAAGCAAAAGCGGCCCAGAGGGCTGGATGTGCCGTGCCACCCGGCGACCGGGCCGGCCCCCGAGACGGATGCCTCTTGCCATACTCGCTTTGATCACGGGCCCACCGGGACAAGCGTTTTTGCCTCGGTATCGTTTGGACCCGCGCCTCACCATCTGTTAGTTTCACCCGCCTTCAAGACACGGGCAGGGGATAAGAGCATGGAACAGCTGAATGGTCTGCTGAGTGAAGATGCCCTGAGAAAGGCCTACGCGCTCGGCGCCGACTTCGGCATCCGGCTGCTTGCGGCTCTCGCCATCTTCATCATCGGGCGCTGGGTGGCGCGCAGGCTCGCCGCACTGGTCGAGAAGGGGATGCAGCGCGCCGGCACCGACAAGATGCTGATCGGCTTCGTCCGAAACCTGACCTACATGGGCCTGCTGACCTTCGTCATCCTGGCCGCGGTGGGGCAGCTGGGTGTCCAGACAACTTCATTCATAGCGGTGCTCGGTGCTGCGGGCTTCGCTATCGGACTAGCCCTGCAGGGCTCACTCGGCAACTTCGCCTCTGGCGTGCTGATAATGATTTTCCGGCCCTTCAAGAGTGGTGACTTCGTGGAGGCAGGCGGCACCATGGGTATCGTCGAAGCCATCCAGATCTTCACCACGACTTTGCGGACGGGCGACAACAAGACCATCATCGTCCCGAACGGTCAGATCACGTCGGGAACGATCACCAACTATTCTGCCAAGGACACACGACGCGTCGACCTCGTGATCGGCGTGAGCTACAACGATGACCTGGACAAGGTGCGTCGAGTCATAGAGGAGGTCATCGCTGCCGACGGCCGGGTACTGGGGGAGCCTGAACCGACGATCGGGGTTCTGGAACTGGCTGACAGTAGCGTGAACTTTGCGGTGCGGCCGTGGGTGAAATCGGCCGACTACTGGCCCGTGTATTTCGGCCTGATGGAGAGCTTCAAGAAACGATTCGACCAGGAAGGCATTACGATCCCGTTTCCGCAACAGGATGTATACATGCATCAGGTGTCCGCCTGACCTGGGAAGCGGCAATCGAGAGGGTGATCGCAGAGAACGGTAGCGGTTAGCTGCGACGCCCTCGATCGCCCTCGTCGCGAGTGCCGTAGAGCAGCGTGATGTTGATGCGCCGATCCTCGTAGCGTTCCGCGAATTCGATGTCGTCGGTCTTGTGAAACAGGTCGGAGTTGAAGATGACGCAGCGATTCTGACGGTGTGGGACGACCACCCGTTGCGCCTGATTGCTCTCCAGATAGTCGCGGATGTCCTGCTGCCGCTGCGGATCATAGGTGTTGTAGTCATCGATACCCCACTCGGCCGGCGCTTCCTTGTCCCAAAGCACCAAGCCGCCGCTTCCCGGGTCCAGGTTCGCCTCTGACGGTGTGATCCAGAAATTGACGTTGACGGCCGCAAAATCCGCATGCATGTCGATGCCGGCCAGCTTGCTGTCATACTTGTAAGCCCACATCTGCATGAGAACGTGATCACCGAAGATGGCGGGAAGCAGCCTTGGCAGTTCCTCGGCAATCTGGATGAGCAACGGGCAGTTGAATCCTTCCTGCAGATAGGCGCCCACGTAGCCGTTGGAATGCTCGAAGTCATACCAGATCGTGGACTCGAGACAAAAGGCGCGCAACGCTTCCAGCGCCTCCGGCACCAGCAGATCGTCGACCCAGGTGATCCCCGGAGCGCGGCGCTCATAGTCGGCTTGTATCGCGGCGCAGTCGAGCTCCGGATTCAATGTAGAGCCCTCCATCCCCGGAGTCTCGCGGTAGTGGAGGCAGCGGTTGTAGAAGGGCGCAAACCGTTGCCGTACGGGTGCGGGCAGCAGGACTGTCTTGCCGTCGGGGATGCCCTCGGGAATGGTGGTCATCACGTTGCGGTAGATGTCCTGGATGTCCGCCACACTCGACTCCACGAGTTCGTGGCCCAACAGATAGCCGATTTGCTCGGTATCATGCCGCAGCTTGGCCCGCGAGGTTCGGGTAAAGGTCGGCAGTTCTGGCGTCGAGGTGACACCGAGGGATCTGAACAGCGTGTGAGACTCCCGGAATGCGTCGGCCGCCGGCTCCAGCCACCCCAGCTCTTTCAGCGCCTGACCAATCTGGTGACGGGCAGCGTAGTTGCGTGTATCGCTCCACGCCGCGGAGCGAGCAGCCATGAGGGCGGCGGCGGGCCGGCCGGATTTCCGAAGTGTGGCAGCCAGTCGCGTCAGCGCACGGCAACGCAGCGAATCAGACTCTGCGGCTATGCGCTCATAGACCGAGCTCGCTTCGTCGACCGCGCCCTCCAGCTCGAGTATCTGGGCCCGTGCGATCTGCATATCGGAATCTGTCGGATCCAGCGCCAGACCCGCGTCGAGCACTTCCTGGGCCGCAGGATATCGACGCGCGGTCACGAGCAGTTGTCCGAGGGCCAGGCGGGCGTCACGGCGGCCCGGCGTGATTTCCAATACGCGCCGATAGCAATCCGCTGCCGCGTCCGCATTGTCCTGTGCAATCCGGGTTAGCGCGAGATTGACGAGGGCCTCCGGCTGGTCGGGATGAATCTGCAGAGACCTTTCCAGCGCTGTGGCCGCGGCCCGCGTTCGACCTGCGGACAGCATGACAAGGCCAAGATTTGCCAGGATCGCGCTGTCATCCGGCCGCGCCTTTACCGCCTCTCCCAACATGCCGACCGCCTCGGGCAGGTCTCCACGCTGGTAGGAGATCATCCCCAGGTAGTGGGTCGCGTCCACATCATCGGGGTCGGCAGCGAGTACGTCCCGGTAGGCTGCCGCGGCCGCTGCGAGGTCACCGTCCCTGTGTGCCTCCATGCCGCGCATGAGCAGAGATTTGTGATTGGCTGGTGTCATAGCGGCTAAATTATAGTTGCGTCGGTAGAGCAGTTCGCGATCGATCGTTGCAGCCGGACGATGAACAGAGGGCGAATTCGGACCGTGGATCGGGAGCGCGGCCAGGCCCCGAGTCGTCGCGGCCCCGTTTCTACGCCTCTTCTCGCGATGCCAGAAATCCCTCTATTTTCCGCAGCACCGCGTCAGCCACGGGGTGGACAAGGTCACGAGGAACACCC
>CP070833.1:483644-487659 GCA_020341735.1 Gammaproteobacteria bacterium
CGAGGCTGGAGGCCGTGATTTCATCGAACAGCATGCCGTAAGGATTGACCAGGAAGTGATGCTCTGGCCCGGGGACCCTCGCGGAGATATGGGTGAATACGAGGTCATCCCATCCGTAATGAGCCACCAGCCTGTAGGCCGCGGCCAGATCTACCCGGATGCGCCACTCTTCGTCCGAAACATGGTCACGGACATCGGCGTTAATAACATCGGCGTTCATGGCTGCTCTCCTCTCCGGGGGGCAGTCAAGGGTAACGCCGCCTCACGACGCAGACAAAACGCGCCTGGCGTGAAGCTGGGCGTCCCCGAGGTTCGGCCGGGCGTCTTGGAATACACGCGAGGCCGACGACGCTGAGGCGTGGAGACGTAACGTGCAAGGGGCGTGAGGCGAGACGGTGAGCGGCTACTGGCTGCGGGAACTAGCTGCCTGACGGGTCTGCGAACCCTATAATCGAGGCTCCATATTTAGTCAGGAGCCGGGATGACTCGCGTCTGCCCCGTCACAGAAGATGCCAGGGATCCCCGACTGACACGGAGGTCCCCGGCGATACCCGGATTCATGGTGGCTCTCGTGTTCTCTGCTCTGCCCGTCGGTTGTGCCGCGCCCCCAGCGGACGAACGCCTGCACAGTACACTGTGGGTCCAGACCAGCGCCGAGTATCAAGTCTCTGCACGTCAGGTCTACTCGATCGCGACTGAACGTCTCGAGGACTCCATTGCAGATTTGTCGCACGCCGAGCGTGCGGTGGGAGCGCCCGGGGACCAGCGGCCGCCGGCCATCATCGTCGATGTGGACGAGACCGTCCTCGAGAATTCAGGGCACACGGCCAGGGGCATCCTGGCGCGGCGCGGCTACAGCCGGGAGACCTGGAGGGCGTGGGTGCTGGAATCGGCTGCACCCGCCGTGCCCGGCGCCGTGCCCTACCTGGAGGCCGCGGCGGCGATGGATGTGACGATTTTCTACGTCACGAATCGCAAACATGACCTGGAGGAAGCGACCCGCCGAAATCTGATCGCGGTCGGGTGCCCGCTAAGAACCGACATCGATGTGGTATTGACGCGCAGGGAACGCCCGGAATGGACCCGGGACAAGACGAGCCGGCGGGAGTATGTGGCGGAGCGTTACTCGGTGCTGCAGCTGGTCGGGGATGATCTGGTGGATTTCGTAAGTATCCCGGCGGGGGCGACCGATGAGGATCGGGTAGCGCTGGCCGAGTCCCACAGCGGGCGCTGGGGGACGGTCTGGTTCGTTTTGCCGAACCCGATCTACGGTACCTGGGAGCAAGCGTTGATGCCCGGTGGTGACTCCATGTTCGCCCAGCCCATAGAGCAGAAGTTCAAGCATCTGGAGACCCGTTAGTCATCCTACTTGCCAAGCCTGAAGGCCTCGAGCAGCCGGCGTGCCGCTCCCGTGTCCCCGGAGACCTTGAGTCGACCGTCCGCCAGAGCATCCTCAAAGCCCGCCCTTGCCGTAGCCAGTTGCCAGCCGGTCGTCGCATCCATCTCGATCGTGGCGCGCGCGGCCCCACCATCTTCTTGTCTGACGTGCAGCGCCTCGCCAACGATTTCCAGGATGCCCGCCAGGCCGTTAAGCACGAGGCGGAACCGGCCAGGCGCGCCGGTGTACCGGTGCGGGTCGAACAGGGCCTTCATCGCAATGAGATCCCACTCCGGACGGCTGAGCTCGTCACCATGAGCCGGTAATCGGGTCGCCATCGCCCAGCGAATCATCGCCATCAGCGCCGGCTCGAGTCCCAGCCCGATTTCCGTCAGTTCCCATTGGTGGCCAGCGTCCACGGGCCGGCGACGCACTAGCCCTATCTTCTCCATCGATTTCAGTCGGTCGGCGAGCAGGTTCGTGCCGATTCCGGGCAGGCAGGCCTGCAGTTGCCCATAACGGCGAGGACCCAGGAGAAGGTCCCGTATGACGAGTAGCGTCCAACGGTCCCCGACGGCATCGAGCGCGCGCGCGAGAGACCAGGCCTGCTTGTAGCTGCGACGGGCCACGACAAGCCTCCGGGAACGATTCGAGGCGCGCAGTATATGCTATATGTTATTAAAGTACTATTTATTTTTAAAGTTATAAGACTAAAGCATAACCAATGCACTCGAGTGTGTTGAAAATGATGCGTCTTCAAGGGGCTTTTCCATGAGCGCCGGTTTCACTGCCATCAGCGGATGCCTCTTGCTGTGCGTCCCCAACTCCGTCGCCGATTGGCCGGGGTTGTCTCGTGCGGGCGTGCCTGGGGAAATGACGGCGACGGTGACCCTTGGGCGTGGCAGCGGTCGGACCCGTCGCGCTGTTTCTCGCGGAAGGGCGGGAATTCGCTCTGTGGCGATGTGCACGTCCCGTAACTGCCCGAATTGCTTAAGTTTTACATAAGTCCCCAATGATCCTGATGCGGTTCACTCACGGCTATACTGCAGCGTAGGGATCAATTTTGGGGAGGAGACCCAACGTGAAAATAACAAACGACATGCGGGGCCTGATACTTGCGGCCATGTGCCTGCTCCTATTCACAACCGCGGCGTCAGCTGGTGAAAAACGTGGCTTCCGTGCCGGTCAGGCCAACGTGATGACCCAGAACATCTACGTCGGTGCCGATCTGTTCAAGATCCTCGAGGCTCAGACGCCCGAACAGGTGCCCGGCAAGGTTACGGAAATCTTCCTAGACATACTGGCCACCGACTTCACCGACAGGGCGGAGGCTATCGCTGACCTGATCGAGGAGCAGCGGCCGCACCTCATCGGACTGCAGGAGGTCTCGGACCTGTTTACTCAGTGCCCGGGGGACGCCGCCATCGGCGGCAGCCAGCCGGCCACCGATGAGTTTGCCGATTACCTGCAAATCCTGCTGGCGGCGCTGGCGGCCAGAGGGCTGGACTACCAGGTTGGTGCGGAGGTGATCAATGCGGATGTGGAACTACCGGCGGTTGCCTACGCCGGCAGTCCTCCTCAGCCGGTGTTGCCGGGCTGTACTCCGGATGCGGGATTGCCGTTTTTCGACATCCGACTGGTCGACCGTGATGTGATCCTTGTCCGATCCGACGTGCAATACGCCAACCCCCTGGCGATGAACTTCTCCACCAACCTGACCGTGCCGACCGCCGGCGGTGATTTCGAGTTTACCCGCGGCTGGACCGCCGTACAGGCGACCATCAATGGGCGGAGTTTCGTATTTTTCAACACCCACCTGGAGGTCAGCGGTAGCCCGTTTGCCAGAACGGTCCAGGCGGCGCAGGCGACGGAAATGGCCACCATCCTCGGCGGAATCGATGAGACCATCGTCGCGGTCGGCGACTTCAACTCTTCGGCAGAGGACGGCCCGGTGGTGGAGTGCGCGATACCGGTACCGTCGTTTGATGATCCGACCGTGTTCCCTTGCCCGACGCCATACGAGATCCTGCATCTCGCCGGATACGTCGATAGTTGGGATTACCGTGGAGGGCCTTGGGACAAAGGCGACACGTGTTGTCAGTCCGACCTTCTGGATAACGAGGAATCGGAACTCGATGAGCGGATCGATCTGATTTGGGTCAGGCCGCCGTCAGATCATTACGGGGGACCGGTGGTCAGAGGTGTTCGTGCGGATGTCCTCGGCGATGATCCGGCGGAGAAGTCTCCTACAGGTCTGTGGCCGTCTGATCATGCGGGCGTGGGAGCCGAAATAAACATCCGGGTCCCGAGGTAGAAACCAACACATGTACAGCCGCCACCCGTTGGCGGCCAGGGGCGCCTCAGGGGCGCCCTTTTTTTCTCCACGGTCCATAATGCACAGAGATGACGGACGAATATCTCAGTGATCTGACGGAACGACTGCGCCGCTTTGCCGATCGGCGCGATTGGGACCAGTTTCATTCTCCCAAGAATCTCGCCATGGCGCTGATCGTCGAGGCCGGTGAGTTGGTAGAGGAGTTTCAGTGGCTCACGGCGGAGGAGAGCCATGATCCGGAACCGAAGAGACGACAGAGGATCGAAGCGGAGATGGCGGATATCCTGATCTATCTGGTTCGA
>CP070833.1:487759-491738 GCA_020341735.1 Gammaproteobacteria bacterium
CCTAAGTTGCCCCGGCGGGGCTGCACGGGCCGTGCCATCCTCGAAAGGCATCCGAGTTCTCGATTATTGTACAGACCCAGGCACGTCGCTGAACCCCTATCCGACGACCCCACAATACCTCCCGTCTCGGTGTCGCCGATCACTATGTTTTCGAGCGGTGACTGCTGCCGTTGTGGTGCTCGCACGAAAAGCTGCGCCGGCCGTATAGGGCAAGGCCAAACACGCAATGCGTCCTGACAAATGGTCACTGCGCATACGTCTACCAGACCCCCTGTGGATCCCAGGTCCACTGTAGGAACCCATGGAAGTCATCCTCGTTACCGCCGGTGATCTCGTTTTCGGTGTGCTGATACCCCACGCCCAGCGACACATATCCCAGATCCCACTCCCCATAACTGATGCCTCGACGGTGAGACAGCTGCAGGCCCCAGGCCTTCTCTTCCTCTGGAGCCACCGAGTGAACGGCGTCAGGCCCAAGACCATCTCCCTTTCGGTTCAGATTCGACCATCTGACGAGGGCATTCCAGCTGCGATCATCGCTCTCCACCAGCGCCATACCAGCCGACACGACGATGCTGTCGCCGTCAGCCGCCGCCCCCAATGAACGGCCCGTGTACCGGTAGCCCGTCCTGTACGTCCCATGGTTATAAGCGCCGTCGTAGGCGGGCGCGCTCTCCCAGAATTCGGCGATCGTGCTGGTGGCTTCCAGGTGCGCGGTATAGGAACCGGAGATCCAGCGGGTCTGCAACTCGCCCCACCACTCGACGCCGCCCTGTCCGAACCACTGGGACGGCAAGTTATTCGACTCGTCGTTGGCGACCCATTGGGTGTACAGCGCCCACGGTCCGTCACCGATCGGTGATGCCCATCTTGCGTCTACCGCCGCCAACTGATTGCTCGGATCGTTGTCCGGCGTGACCCCGCCTTCATCGGTGTTGTCCTCGACCTTAATGATGTCCCAGAGAGCATCGGCATCGCACGGTCGTCCGGATCCGCACCAGAGCGCCGCCCGGCTGAGCCCGATCTCCAGCGACTGAAACGGCCGGAAAGTGGCCCGGAATGCCAGATGGCGGGTATTCTCCACGACCCGATCGTCGCCCAGGAACCCCCAGGTCAGGGAATAGGTCCACGGGCCGATCCAGCTGAGCCACTTGGTCTCGAACTCTTTCGCGACGTTGCGCTCCAGCGCGAAGGCGCCCACGGGACGGGCCGCGTTGGAGTAGATCAGCGTATTGTCCCAGCTTGGCCCCCACCAGCGGTCGATCGCGCCGGCCGAGACGATGTGGTTGCCGATGACCATGGCGATATAGGACCCGTCCATCCTCCATTCCTGGTCGTCCGGATCCGGTTGATCGATGTAGCTTCCTTGCACACGGGCTGCGAACCGCCCGCCCATCCAGGATCCGCCGACCCGCAATTCCGACTCTTCTCGAGGCGTGTCTTCGAAAGTTCGCAGCCAGAAATCATCTGTGCGGACGCTGACTTCCGCGTTGGGCTGAAATCCGTTGCTGTCTTTGTTTCTCTGGATCCGCGCACGAACCCGGCTGAGAGCAGCACGCTGCTGCTGCCCGAGTTTCTCGATCACCCCGTTGGGCGCGGATGCCACGTCTGCATTCAGCGTCGCCCAGGTGATGGGCCAGGTCGTCACGGGTGAACGGATGACGCCGGCGTCCGCCAGCATCTGGACATCATGTCTGAGGATCAGGTCGCCTGGCGGCGCCCAGGGATCCGCTAGTGAAGCGGACGAGAACAAAAAGACGATCAGGAGAAAATAGAATCTATTGAGATAAGCCATTGGCACGCCGGCAGTTTTGGTGGAAGACCGGCACGGATTCACTTCGTTTCAACCCATCCCCGCCCCCGAATCCCGGAATGATACGGACCAAGCGGGCCCGCAGGCAACCGGCGATCGCGGAATTTGTATTCCTCCGGCAGCTATGCTGCGTGAAGGCAAATAGCAACGCTTGAGAATGAGTGGGGGGACCGGGATACCTCAACCGGCGGATTCCAGCTGCTGCGCCAGCTTTTTCCCCAGCTCGACACCCCACTGATCAAAGGAGTCGATGTCCCAGATTGCGCCCTCCGTGAACACCTTGTGTTCATAGAGCGCAACCAGCTTGCCCATCGTCTTCGGGTCCAGGCGCCTGAACCGGATCAGGGTGCTGGGACGATTGCCCCGATGGACCTTGTGGATGGCAAGCGCACAGATCTCCTGCCTGCTCATTCCGCGAGCCTCCAGATCCGCGCGTACTTCCGCGGCCGTCTGGCCGAACGCCAGCGCCTCCGCCTGCGCCCGCATGTTGATCAGCCCCAGCCTGTGCTGGTCCCGGAACCGGCTCGAGCCCTCGTCGGGAGCGATGAAATCGACGGGAACGAAGCGACTGCCCTGGTGGAGCAGTTGATAAAAAGAGTGCTGGGCGTTGTTGCCGGCCTCGCCCCAGATGATGTTGCCGCTGGGGACCCGAAGGGGCTTCCCACCCTTGCGGACGCTTTTGCCGTTGCTCTCCATGTGCATCTGCTGCAGGAATGCGGGGAATCGCCCCAATCGCGCGTCGTAGGGCAGTATGGCCTGGCTGCTTGCGCCGAAGAAGTCGTTGTACCAGATCGACAGCAGCGCGAGCAGCATGGGCAGATTTTCGGCCGGAGGGGCCCGGCGAAAATGGCGGTCCATGGCCCGCCCACCTGCAAGAAAGGCACGGAAATTTTTCATGCCAAGCCCCAGGGCGACGGAGAGTCCCACCGCCGACCACACCGAGTACCTGCCGCCGACCCAATCCCAGAAGCCGAAGCGATAGTCCGGATGAATGCCAAAAGCGTCCATCGCCTCATGATTGGTGGATACGGCGGCAAAATTTCGGGCCACGGCCTCTTCACCGACCGTCTCGAGGAGCCAGTTGCGCGCCGCCCGAGCGTTGGTCAGCGTCTCCTGGGTAGTGAAGGTCTTTGAGCAGATGACGAAAAGCGTCGTTCTCGGGTTGATCTGCTCGAGCACGTCAGCCAGCTGGGTGCCGTCGATGTTCGATACCGTGTGGACCCGCAGGCTGCGGACCCGGTGGTGGTGCAGCGCCTTGAGGGCCATCTCGATACCGAGATCGGATCCGCCGATGCCGATGTTGACGACATCGGTGAACGGCAGTCGGCTGCCGTAGCCACGGATCTCCCCGGAGTGGACCGCCTGGACGAACCGCTCCATCTTGTCGAGGACTTCATGGACATCCGCCGTGCAGTCCTGATCGCCGTCCCGGAATCGATCCTTTTGTGCCGATCGTAGCGCGACATGCAGTACTGCCCGGTCCTCTGTCGTATTGATGTGATCGCCAGCGAACATGCGATCCCGCAAGTCTTCGACGCCTGCCTCTCTGGCCAACTTCGCCAGCAGCTTGATGGTCTTGCGGGTGGCCAGGTGACGCGAATAGTCGAGTCGGATGCCGCAGGCCTTGACGGAGAAGCGCTCGGCCCGTTTACGGTCTTTGGCGAACAGCTCTCGCAGGCTTTTCTTGCCGACTTCCTTTTGGTGTGCCCTGAGCGCTTTCCAGGTCGCCAGTGTCTCCGGCGCCGTATTCTTCTCGATCATGCTACCCACCCCGCGAAAATCAGGGGGAATAGTAGCCCAGATACCAGTCCACGAATCGTTTCACGCCCTCCTCCACGGGGGTTTCGGGCCGATATCCGACATCGCGGGCCAGATCCTCGACGTCTGCCCAGGTATCCGGCACGTCGCCGGGCTGTAGCGGCAGCATGTTCTTCTCTGCCTCCCGGCCGAGGTACTCCTCGAGCAGGCCGATGTATTTCATCAGGTCGACCGGACGGGAATTGCCGATATTGTAGAGCCGGTAAGGTGCCTTGCTGGTTCCGGGATCCGGATCATCACTGTCCCAGTCCGGGTTGGGGGTGGCGATGGTGTCCGTCGCGGCGATGACCCCGCCGACGATGTCATCGATGTAGGTGAAATCGCGCTTGTGGTGACCGTAGTTGAACA
>CP070833.1:491838-499174 GCA_020341735.1 Gammaproteobacteria bacterium
CCTGCTCTGTCAGGCCGATGGCCAGACCGTAAACTTGTCGAATTCCGCCTCCAGTCCCGACTTGATAAACTCGTTGGTGCGGAGGTGATCGGTCTCTCGCAGGTCCTCGTAACAAGGAACCTCCGGATTACGATAAAGGATGCCCACCGGAATCGGATCGATGCATGAAGCGATCTCCCGTGCCCGGTCGATGTCAGCCGGATCATGGTGCTCCTGATTGCGATACACGCGGGCCAGAGCGGGGCTGATCTGTATGCCGGCGTCGTGATGCAGCAGACGAACCCGCTCAGGGTCGTGAAGCCAGGGCTCAAACAGGCTGGGTAGCCATTCCGGGCACCGTTGCACGATGCGGATGAAGGAAAATCCGCGATGCCTGAAGGCGGCCGAGACGATGTCGTAGAGCAGCTCCGGGATCCAGTCTACTGCCTGGGCCACGAAGGAAACATTCTGCACGCCCAGCGTCACGGTCAGTGGCTGCATCGCTTCCAGGAACGCCCCGCGCGGCGTCGTATTGCTCCTCAGTCCTTTTGGTGAGGTCGGCGAGGCCTGCATCTTTGTCAGACCGTAGATCTGGTTGTCGTGGAGAAACACAGTCATGTTCATGTTGTAACGGATGGCATGGACCCAGTGAGCCGCGCCGATACTGCAGCAATCGCCGTCTCCGGTGTTGACGAACACGTGCAGGTCTTTGCGGGCCATGCGGATCCCCTCGGCCACCGGCAACGCTCGTCCATGGATACCGTGAAAACCATACGTCTTCATGTAGTGCGGGAACCGGCTCGAGCAACCGATGCCAGACACGAATACAGTCTTCTCGGGACGCAGTTGTTCGTCCCGGCACAGTCTCTGAACCGCTGCCAGAATGGCATTGTCGCCGCAGCCGGTGCACCATCGCGGCACACCGCTCTGGTAGTCCTCGAGTTCGTGACGCTCTTCGTAGAGTTTCAGTAGACAGTGACTTGCAGCCGTGGCCATGTGCTTGTTCCTCCGGGCCGCTAGGCCCCCGAGCTCTTCCCTCTATTGATCCAGTTTTTCGCGTATCACCTTGCAGATGGCGCCGGGCTTGATTGGCGCTCCACGCACCTGGGTCCAGCAGTCAATATCCACCAGATAACGTGATCTGAGCAGCATCGCCAACGCCGAGTAGCGCCGGTTGTGCTCATCGATGATCGCTTCGTCAGGCTGGTCGCTCCAGTTGGTCTCGATCGTCATTACCTTGTCGAAGCCAGCCATGATGTCGTTGATGGCCGGCGGCAAGGGTTGCAGGAATCTCAGGTGCAGCGAAGACACCCTGCGTCCCTCGGCCCGCATGCGCTCCACGGCTTCCTCGATGGTGCCGCGCGTGCTGCCCCAGCCAATGAGCAACAGGTCACCGGTCTCGTCCCCGAACACGGTCGGCGGTTTCAGGGTCTTTTGAAGCGCGGCAAGCTTGAGGCTGCGGGCCCGCAAGCCCTCCTCATTGATGTCCGGATCGTAGGCGACATGGCTGTCACGATCATGGGCAAGCCCTGTTATCGTGTGCATACCGCCCGGCTGGCCCGGCACGATACGTCGTGCCAGTCCCGTTTCGGCATCCCAGTCATAGGGCCGCATGCCGCTTGGGACCGGAGTCTGATCAACCGGTGGGGCCACCCAGGCGTCTTTGAATTCAGGCCGCGGGAACGGTGTCTGGGCGGTCGCCAGGCTGGCGTCGGAGAGCACGACGACCACCATGTTGAATGTCTCGGCGATCTTGCGTGCGGTGATGACCGAATAAAAGCAATCTTCGACGGTGCTTGCGGCCAGCACCACCTTGGGTGCGTCTCCATGGCTGCCGAACATGGTCGTCAACAAATCGCCCTGCTCCACCTTCGTCGGTTGACCGGTTGACGGGCCGCCGCGCTGCACATTGATCACGACCAGCGGGATTTCGGCCATGGCGGCCAATCCGATAGCCTCCTGCTTGAGCGCGTAGCCCGGGCCCGAGGTGATCGTGACGGTACACTTGCCCGCATACGAGGCTCCGATAGCGAAGGCGCATGCGGCAATCTCATCCTCCGCCTGATGCACCACGCCACCGACTTTCTCGAAGACGTCTGCCAGGTAGTGAGACGCGGAGGTCGCCGGGGTGATCGGATACATGGCGCAGACTTCCATCCCCGAGGCGAGAACGCCCAGTGCCAACGCCGTGTTGCCGTTGACGACGATCTGCGCTTCGCTGCTGGGGACTGCCGGAATACGGTACTTGAACTCGAGGTTCGTCTCGGCCCAGCGATGCCCGGCCTCGAGCAGCAAAACATTGTTGTCGATGACCTCGCGGGATTTCTTGCGAAAGGTCAGCGCTACCTGTTCCCGAGCCATGCCCATGTCGAGACTGTATATGCTGCAGAGCATGCCCAGCGCGAACATGTTTTTTCCCCGGCGCGCATCCGCTACGGCCGTCTTGCATTCCCGCTCCATCGGCACCTCGACGACGCGATACCCCGAGCTCACCAGCTGCTCATGGGTCTGAAGGTAGGAAGATGCGATACGCGGGTCGGTGTCGTCGCGCCACTTGCTCTCCAGCAAGATCGTGCAGCCCGGCTTTAGTTCCCCGGCGCGTACCCGGCCAAGAAGTACCTGCTCGTTCAGAGCCACCACTAGATCGGTTTCATCGCCACCATTCGTTACGCGTCTGGAACCCAAGCGGATACGGTTGCCGCTAGCACCGGCTACGCTCCTCGCTGGAGGACGGATCTCCGCCGGGATAATCTCTACGGTCCAGACACCGTTGCCCATCCGCGCTGCGATGGCGCCAAGCGACTGTCCACAGCTTTGCGCCCCTTCGCCTGAGTCGCTGATGATCTCCACCACTTGTTGTTCAATTTCGGTCACCGCCTTGGCGGCGGGAGATCGGACCCGGCCGGCGACGCCCGGCACGCTCTGCTTCAGTGTGTCTGCCTGACTCATACGCTTGACTCCGGAACCCGAACGCGCACGAAGTTCCGCTCCCTTAGATCGATTCCGAACAGCGTCTCGGCTCCCTCGACGAAATATGGCGTGTCCACATCATGAATGCCGAGATAGTGCTTCATTCGGCGCGCCGCCTTGCGGCCAGCACCCATTGCTTCGATCACTGTCGCCGCCCCCGTGACGATGTCGCCGCCAGCAAATACACCTGGCATGGAAGTCGCTAACTGCTCGTCCGTCTCGATGTATCCCCACTTGTTGAGCGCGAGCCTGGAAGTCTGACCAATGATGGGGTTGGCATTGGTGCCGATGGCGACCACTACAAGATCGATGTCGATGTCGTGCTCGCTGCCAGCCACCGGTATCGGTCGGCGACGGCCCGAGTCATCTGGCTCGCCGAGTTCCATCTGGACGCAGCGAATACCGCCGACGCCGCCCTCGCCGTCATCCAGGACTTCCACCGGGTTGGTCAGCCACTTGAAGCGGACACCCTCCTGTTCGGCGTGGTGCACCTCTTCCGCGCGGGCCGGCGCCTCTGCACGGCTTCGACGGTAGACGCAGTAAACCTCATCGGCACCCAGCCTGAGACAGACACGCATGGCGTCCATCGCCGTGTTGCCGGCTCCGACGACGGCCACCCGCTTCGCCGGCGGCATGGGTGTGTCGTAGTCCGGGAATTCCTTGGCATGCATGAGGTTGCAGCGAGTCAGCAACTCGTTGGCCGAGAGTACTCCGTTGAGAGAATCGCCCGGCACGCCGAGCATGCTCGGATAGCCGGCCCCGGTGCCGATAAAGACGGTGTCGAATCCGAGTTCGTCGATCATCTGCTCGATGGTGAAGAGACGGCCCACCAGCGTATTGCACTCAAAATTGACCCCGAGTTTCTCCAGGTTGCCCATCTCGGCGTCGATCACCTCGTTGGGCAGTCGGAAATCGGGGATGCCATAGCGCAGCACACCGCCCGACTCGTGGAAGGCCTCAAACACGGTTACCTCGCAGCCGGCCTTGGCCATGTCGGCGGCGCAGGCCATACCGGCCGGTCCGGCCCCGACGATGCCCACGCGGAACGGACTGGGTTCGATATAGGGAATGCTGGCCCAACCGGCCGTGATGGCCATGTCGCCGATGAAGCGCTCCAGTCGACCGACAGCCACCGGCTCCAGCGTATCGCCCACGGTGCAAACGCCCTCGCACTGGGTCTCCTGCGGGCAGACTCGCCCACACACCGCAGGCAGGAGGTTGGTGGCGGTGATCACGTCATACGCGCCGCGGTAGTCCTTGTCGCTGAGTCGCTGAATGAAGTCCGGGATATTTACGCTTACCGGACAACCGGCGACGCAGGGCTGCTCAGGACACATCAGGCAGCGCTCGGATTCAAGAAGGGCCTCCTCGGTACTGTAACCGTGCGAGACCTCGGCGAAATTCTTGACCCGCTCCCCTGGATCCTGCTCGGCGACGGGCGTTCGTTCCTGCGGGATGGTGCGGATAGTCTTTTTTCTTGCCATTGAGCCTGTCTCCAGGGTCATTCAGTGGGCTTGCCAGTCTCCGGCACCTGCTGTGCCATCCGGCAGCTCTCCGACCAGCGTTTCATGGCCGCCTTCTCTTCCACGGAGAAACGCCCGAGCCGTGCCATGAGATCATCGAAATCCACCTGGTGCCCATCGAAATCCGGACCGTCGACGCAGGCAAATTTGACCTGGTCGCCTACCTTGACCCGGCAGCCCCCGCACATACCCGTACCGTCGATCATTACCGGGTTCAGCGACACCATCGTCTTTATCCCGTAGGGCCGGGTTACTTCCGCGGCGCCGCGCATCATGACCGGCGGCCCGATCGCCACGCACTCGTCGATATCGGCGTGCCTGCTGATCGCCAGCTTCATCCCCTCCGTCACCCGTCCCTCGATGCCGGCTGAGCCGTCATCGGTACAAACGATGACCTCGTCGCAACATGATTCGAACTTCTCCTGCCAAAACACCAGGCTATTGGTTCGGAAACCGATGACCGCGATGACATACGCGCCATTTTCCTTGAAGCCACGCGCCTGAGGATAGATCGGCGCGACACCCAGGCCACCGCCAACACACAGGACCTTGCTGGCCTGACCCAGCGGGCTGGGCATCCCCATCGGTCCCACCATCCCGTACAGACTGGTGCCCACCGTGCAGGACTGCTGCATCTCTCGCGTGCTTTTGCCGACCGCCTGGATGACGAGCGTGATCGTTCCGTCCTCGCGGTCGTAGTCGGCGATCGTCAGGGGGATTCGCTCACCATGCTCGTGAGACATCACGATTACGAACTGGCCCGGCCGGGCCGCCTTGGCCATCATCGGATGATGTACTTCGAGTAGATATGTGGCATCCGAAAAGTCCTCTCGCGCCACAATTTCAAACCTCGATCGCTGGACACTGGACATATTGGCAATTTCTCCCGTGTATTGCGCCTTTGTTAACACGCAACACGGATCGTTGCCTTGACCACGGTCAATTGATGCATCACCAGCCCCCTTGGCATCAAGAGTGAATCTTCGACCGTATCGGTCCGGCGTTGTTCGTGTGCAGAGCAGACTCTCCGAGCCATTGTCCTAGATTTGCGGATGGCGATCGTGCCACGGGCTGGCCTGTTCGTACGCGTGGCCGATCCGGCACAAGGTGGCCTCGGACAGCCGTGCGCCGACAAACTGCAGGGCGTAAGGCAATCCTGAGTCCGAAAAGCCGCAGGGCACGGTCAGGGCAGGCGTGCCGGAAAAGTCCGATGGTATCGTGAAGTACATCTGTACCGCCTGAAACAGCGGTTGGAGGGTCTCCGTATCACCGTACTGCAAATCCGGGGGAACCGGGAAGGTGAGCCCGCCAGACGGACAGACCATCGCATCCACGGTGCCCAGAACAGCCTCGTACTGCTCACTGAACTGATCCCTCAGCTGAGTCGCGGCCTGGTACTGCTCATCCGTAATAGCGGCCCCCATCTCCAGCAATTCGCGAAAGTGTGGACCGTATTCGTCAGCCCGCGACGGGAACGTCGCCTTGTGCGCGGCATAGGCCTCTGCGGAACAGATGGCAAACCAGGTGGGCTCGATGTCCTTGATACCCGCCGGCATCTGCACGTCCACGATCGTCGCGCCGAGTCGGCTGAGCACGAGCAGCGCCTGTTCGATAGAAGCGACCAGTCCGGCGTCGATGCCTTCGCAGGCATATTCCCGGTCGAACCCTATGCGAGCACCGCTGATGCCTGCGTGCAGTCCGCGGAGCAAGTCGGGCGCCGGATTCGCAAGCGACGTGGGATCGCTGTCATCGTGTCCCGCCATGGCCTGCAGAACAATCGCCGCATCTGCGGTGCTTCGCGTCATCGGGCCGACATGATCGAGCGTCTCGCTCAAGGGCAGGATGCCGTGCCTGCTGACGAGGCCATACGTGGGTTTCAGCCCAACCACGCCGTTTGCCATTGAAGGGAAGCGGATCGAGCCGCCGGTATCCGAACCCAGCGCTGCGAAACACAGACCGGCGGCCGTTGCCACGCCCGACCCACTGGAAGACGCACCCGACCAGTAGTCCTCATTCCAGGGATTGACGGGAATCGGGAAGTCCGGATGATATCCGGCCATCGCGCCTTCGGTGAGCGCCAGTTTACCGAGCAGCACCGCTCCTTGATCTTCGAGCCGGGACACAACGGTGGCGTCATGGTCCGGAACGAAGTCGCGTCGGACGGAGAGGCCGCCCATGGTTCGGGTTCCCTTCGTGAAGCACAGATCCTTGACAGCAATCGGCACACCGTGCAGCAGACCACGATATCGTCCCGCGGCGATCTCCTGCTCCGCTCTCCTGGCGGCTGCCAGGGCCCGGTCGGCCGTCACGGTTGCGTAACTCTTCAAGCGTCCGTCGATCTGATCGATGCGCTCGAGCATGTGCTGGGCGAGTTCAACCGGCGAAACCTGTCGCGATTCCAACAGGGCGGCCACTTCAGTGAGAGTAAGATAGTGAACAGCGGAATCGCCATCGTTTAGGGCTGAGGGTGGCATTGGCAGGTGCCTCGCGGTCAATGCTTGCCTGTCAAAGACGGCATGTTCGGGTTCTGATCCTGCCAATGGTACACCGTCGATGTGTACCCCCCGGACAGTTTCGTGCGAAATACCTTCAGGTCATCGGGTGGAAAGAAAGACGGGGCCAGCGGCCCCGTCGTCTGAATCGCGTTCTACCTGATGCTCAAGGCTGACTTATGCTCACAGATCCGACTTCGTTATCGCCAGACGCATAGCTGTAAGAGGCCGTTGCATCGACGATATCGGTTACCGAAAAGGTCGTAGAGGAGACGTTGCCCTTGATATTCGAACGGGTGATGACGCAACTGCCATCGCCATCAGTGACGCAGCTGCCGCTGCCACCGGAACTCCAGCTTCCGCTGACGTTCA
>CP070833.1:499274-507040 GCA_020341735.1 Gammaproteobacteria bacterium
CCAGGGCGGTTGCTTGCTCACGATGCCTCTGCCCCACTCTGCCCCGTAATCGGCACGGTAGGCGAGGTGCGGGCTTGCCGGCAGAGAAACGCCGGGGATGTCAGGAAATGCCAGGCTGTCAGACCGGACCAGCGATCCGGCCTCGACTCTCGGGTACCGACTTGCTGGCGGCGACACATCATCCCGCACCCACCCGACCAGCCGACTGAGCAGCGCACGCAGGTTGACCAGAAAGTCCAGGGGATTGCCGCGCCACCCATCCTCCGTCACCAGCCTGTGGTCCGGGTTCGGCGGCCAGCGGCTCACGTAGTGCTGCCCACTCGCCAGGTGATAGATGCGTTCATCGGCCGCTGGTGCCACGTCTCGGTCGCCGGATGGCGTGATATGGATCAGCGACGCCGCCCTGCCCCAGTAGTCATACCCGGTATTGGTCACCATGACCTTCGGCCGGTATTCGGGGGCAAGTCGATCGAGCAGCCCCTCTTCGCGGGAAGTCACCGCATCGCGGGACGGCATGCTGGTAAATGGATAGAGATCCGTGGGATAGAAGAAAGCCGAAAAACGATGTGCATCGCGAGACGGCTGGCCAAACCGATGATTGAAACTGCCCCGGCCGGCGCCGGCGGTATGGATCAACATGCCGTCGAAGACCTTGCGGTCGCTCTCGTCCCGATTAAATCCCTGATAAAGGAAGTGGCGCAGAAACCTGCCCGTCTGGGACACGCCGACGGCGATCCCGTGAGACACCGCAAACGGCGATGACTTGTCATACAGGGCATAGGACATCATGTCCCGGATCGCCGCCAGCCCGAGACCGACGACGGCCGGATCCCTCGAGACGTACACGAGTTCGTAGATCCGGCCGGCTCTGAAGCCGCCCTCCATCGTAATGTTCGTCAGTCCAGACCCGGCTTCGGTATCATCGCCGGCGCTGAATCGCCAACGGTTCCGCGGGACGATCTGGCGCGTGGCATCTCTGCCCGAGCGCTCATAGAGAACGTTGCGGTCATCATCAGGGTCTGCCACCCGGTATGGCACATGGCCCTTGTGCCCAAGGTGGAGTTGCGTTTCGAGCTCATTCACAACCCAATCGCTGCGGACAAGGCCGGTGATCACCTGGTCACCGTCGATCGCGACGGGTACCTGCAGGCGCAGGCGATCGGCCCCGCCTGCGACGTCGAATTGCCATCCCACCCAGATGACGGTCAGGCCCATCCTCATCAGCAGGCCGTCTCCGAAGTCGTCGGCAGCAATCGGCTCGGTGGAAAATGGAGCGCCGTTGAAATACCCGAGCGCCGCCTTCCCGCCACGGTTACTCACTTCGAGCAGGCCCACGCCGGAAGCGCGCGCGGGATCCGTCGGCGTGAGCACCATGAAATTAGCCTTAGCCTCGACCCCGCCGGTATTGCCGCGGGGCGCCAGCATCAAGTCGGTAATCGCCGCGTTTGCGGCATTGTCGGGATCGATCGAAAACCGGACGGTGCCCCGCAGCCGCTCGTACGCTCCGCGGTCGCCGAACCGGGCTCCGCCGGCCACGACTTCGCGCTCCTCTATCTGCAGATCCAGGACCCGTGCCTGGACGCCCGCGGACAGACATACCAGGAGCAGACCCGTAGCGAAGGCAAGGAGTCTCGCTTCTCTTATGAGCAGCATGGCATTTCCCGGACATCATCCACGGATGCCGGGCGATGCCCGGCGGCCGGTTGATTGTAACGGTCGGCCGAGGCATTCATCCCCGGTCGGCCCGCGATGAAAACAAAGGCAACAGCATGATACCGGTGACAAAGCCGCCAAGGTGGGCCCGGAACGCGACTCCGCCCTGCCCGGGCGATGCCATCAGTGAACTGACTAGTTGTAGCAGAAACCACAGCCCGAGGACGCTGACCGCCCTCATCCGCAGCATGTGTATCAGCGGCCCGAGGGGAAGGGCGACCAGCACGCGGGCATGGGGAAACAGGATCAGGTAAGCCCCAAGGACACCGGAGATAGCGCCACTTGCACCTACCATCGGGATTCGCGACCCCGGATCGGGCAGGATCTGAGCCAAAGCAGCGCCAACCCCGCAGAGCAGATAGAAAACGGCGAATGAACCTCGTCCCAGCCTGTCCTCGACGTTGTCCGAAAAGATCCACAGATAGAGCATGTTGCCTGCCAGGTGCAGGAATCCGCCGTGGAGGAACATCGACGTGACAACTGTCAGATAGGGGGGTACGAGCGACAATTCCGGGGGCAGGACCGCCTTGTTCGTCAATACTGCCGGGATCAGACCGAAACTGTAAAAGACAGACTGGAATCCTCGCTCGCCCGACCCGAGCTGGATCACGTATACCAGTCCACACAGCGCCATGATCGAATAGGTAACGACCGGGGTCCGGCCTGCGGGGTTGTCGTCCCGTATCGGTATCACCCGGCATCCCGCCAGGGCGGGATGGGGCTGGCGGCCTCCGGAATAGCATCGCGAACCCTGTCCGCCAACGCCTGCAGGCAGACTTCGTCCCGGGACAGGGGACCGGCACCGAATACGCCGCTGTCCATACCCGCCTGGACCCGCTCTATGAGATTGCGATCCTCGGCGTTGACGACACGGTTGATGCGCCAGTTAAGGTAGCGGGTCAGACGCATCTCCCGGCGCTCATCCACATGACCGTAAGGGATCTCGCGGATAAGCGTCTTGCCCGGGCCGACGGGGATCATCTGCATGAAGTCGATCTGGTCGGGATAGATGTCAAAAGCCAGGTTGGGCCACAGGAGGAAGTAGTTCCAGCGCCGTTGCAGTCCCCTTGGCAGATGTTCGCTCTCCGGCAAAAAACGGCAGTAGGCCCGGCAAGACCAGGATCCGGCGTGCCGCTCATCCACTTCTGCGGTCATGTGCATGACGTCTCGCTGCGCCTGCAGTTGGTAAGTGTCTCCGGTCAGGGCGGACAGCCCGCGGTGAGCTACCCTGATATGCAGCCCGTCGGAGTAGTTGTCCACCACTGTCTTCCAGTTGACCGCACGGGGCCTGAGCGTCACCCGTCCGAGCGCTCTCATCTGCGGGAAACGATATGCCTCCAGAAGCTTCTGCCAGGGTGCCATCATCTCCGCGACGCTTGCCCCCCCGGTTCGGCAGCGGACGAAAACGAACCCCTCCCAGATCTCGACTTCGGGAGACCGCAGCGACCAATCTGCCGGGTCCAGGTCACCATATCTGTCTCGGGAAGGGACCCCACAGAGGCGGCCCTCCAGGTCATAACTCCAGCCGTGATAGGGACAGACGATACGCTCTCTCTCACACCGCCCTTTTCCGTGCTCGTCGCCGTCGACAAGCCTGGAGGCCCGATGGCGGCAGACGTTGTAGAAAGACCGCAGGCGTCCGTCACCGCCGCGAACGACGAAAATCGGGCGGCCGACAAAATCCAGACGCTGGAAGTCCCCTTTGTCGGGGAGATCGCTTTCATGGCAGACCACCTGCCACGAAGGGAGAAGGATCTGTTCTACTTCGCGCTGGTAGAACCTGCTGTCCCGATAGACCCAGTCGGGCAGTCCGAGACGGAGATCATTATCGGTCGTCATTGCGCCGCCCCCCATGCCTGGGGATATTGCCATGCATCGGGGACACACACTGGACCCGGAGAGAGAAAAGCGGAACTCAATGTCGTTCACCGTAGACCGTTTGGGCGACAGCCATCGCCTGATCCTTCTCTGCACGCATAGCGGTCTCGATACGACGGCGCAGGTCAGCGCTGAGTTCATCAAGCGACTGGGCAACCTGTTCCAGCACGACCAGGTCTTGTTGCAGGCCCAGATGCTCCGTGAGTCGGTGAACCGCCTGCAGACGCTCATCCGGCTCAGCTCCCTGTAAGAGGTATCTGTCCTGGTAGAGTTCTCGCTTGGCCGCTTTGCGAAGGTCGTGGAACCCTTCCGGAGAGTCGCAATCCTGAAGCTTCTTGTAGCGCCTCCGGCCGATGGCTCGGGTCTTCTTCACAGCCCTGCGTATCGATCTGTCGCCCGCTTTCTTCTGTTTGACGCCAAGCAGAATTCGTTCGAGACCCTCCAGATCCTTGGCGATCGCGTTCCTCGCGGCGGACCCGGGCGTGTCCGTTTCATGGATTTTGGCGCGCGCCGCCTGCAGCTTTTTCACCAGGCGGTCAGGTGCTTCCTCGGGGGCCGAAAACAGCCGGTCCAGAGTTTGCAGGCAGACGTCGGTGTCGCGCAGATCAGACAGCAGCCGTCCTACGTCCCGGCACAGGGCCGTCGCGCCTCCCGGCACGTCCGCGCCTGCATCTTCCAGCAGCCTCAGGCCGGCACGGACCTTCTTCAGTGTCTTCCTGGCCCTGTGTACGGCTTCTTCTTCGAGGTGCGGGTGATCACAGAGGGCCCCGCGCGCCGTGCGCAGATGCTGCGCGATCTCGTCGGAGATCATCGCAGACAGTCGGCGATCAGTGGATCCGTGTCGGGACGCGTCAGGGCACATGGTCGGCCTATCCTCGGCAGCCGGGGCCGACTTTGCAACACCGAACGCTAACGGTCGACGGGATATCGCCAAAGCCGGGTACGGCTTGCATTCATCAGGCAGACCAGATCGGGCGCACAGTCGACCAATTCCAGATCGGCGAGCGGCAGGTCCAGCATCCTGCTCCAGTTCAGGCCGTCGTCCCGCGTGCGCAGGACCGTGGTCGTGTCTCCACTGATCGCCAGCCACCACTCGGATGCGACAAGGGGCTCACCGCGCAAGGACACCACCCGGGCGGATGCCAGGTCCGGACCGGCGAGCGGCCGCCAGCTCAATCCGGCATCGTGGCTGGCCTGCAAGACAAGTCCGGCTGCGTCAGCGCCCACTCGCAGGCGGGTCAGGGGACCGTGTGAAAGGCGTTTGTAAACATCCTGATGCAGGCAGGGAACAGGGTTCTGGTCCGCCTTGAGTCCATCCGGATCATCGCCCGGGCACGGGTGCATTTCCCCGTTCCAGACCGACGCCCATGTAGCGCCGCCGTCGACACTGGCCCGCAGGCTCCCATCTTCCGCCAGCACCCTCATCGAGCCCGGACGCAGCGGATCGGTAGTGAAGCCCTGGACACCGGTTGCCAGCGTGACCGGTACGGAAGCCGCCTGCCGACGGATCCGCTGGAGCGTTCGGGCGGAGTCGCTCCAGAGCACAAGCAGTGAATCCGGCACGAGCGGGTCCCGTCGGACAGTGACAACTGCCGCCGGGGAGATTTTGGCGGCGCCATCGCTCTCGACCCGGATGCTTATGACGCCGGTGTTCGACTCCAGCCGACCATCACTGGCGCGGAAAGAGAAACTATCGGTGCCGGCTTCCCGCGGGACGTAGGTGAACTGGCCCGAATTGAAGTCCACGTTCTGCAAGCTGCCCAGGCCCGGCACGGCGGTAATCCGATAGGTCAGATCGTCTCCATCCGGGTCTGTCGCCTGCATAAAACCGACCACCGGGTTACTCACGCTGGTCGTGTAGAAGCCGTCGGACGCAACCGGGGGTCGATTGGATGAACCCAGGTTGCCCGGATCGCTGCTGCAATTGATAACGGCATCACCACTGAGCAGTATCCAGCCCAATACGATGAACCCAATTCGAGGTAGTTTTCGAGTCACGGTCCCGAGTCAGTTGAGCAGTTCGGCGGCGACTCTATCACGTGGGCCCGACCGCGGGGTCACAGGTCCGCACGCCAGTGCACGGTCAGCGTCCTTGAAATGCCTGGTACTCACGACCAGGTAGGACAGCGCAGGCGGGCAAAGGTGTCGCCCGGCCCGCCGGCAATCGGTATCGGCGGTGGAATGACACGGAGGCGACTACCGCCACGCGGTATGGAATCACGCCTTGGGAAGCTAGTGGACCGGTCCCCACTGCAGCACTTCGACGTCATCAGTTTCCACGTCGAGATTCTTGGCCAGCAGGACGGCAAGCTCCCGAGGACCAATCTCCTTGTTGTTTCGTCGTCGCATCTCGATAACGCCACAATACTGAGTCACCGCCTCCTGGTGAGCGTTATGGACGAAGAAACTGGCGTAGTAGGGCTTGCTCATAATTACCGAGATTGCGTCATACTCTGCCCATCGGCTGCGAACCACATCACACTTCGAGCTCAAGGTTGCCTCCCTTGGATATGGGGCATTCGCCGCCTAGAATCCGCTATGGCCACATGCCCACCCATGGAAAAATGATGCCCACACAGTCCAGAGCCTTACGTTGTCTCGCCGCCCTCATCGCCCTGTTCGGCTGCGCTCCAGCCCTCGCGGACGGCGTATTGCAGTTCGGCGGGATCCGGCTGGCTGTAGACGAAGGGGATACGGCGTACGTAACGGTGATCCGCAGCGGCAGTGCGAATGAAGCGGTCTCCGCCATCCTCGGCGTCGGTGTCGGCGGCACAGCGATCCTGGGCACCGACTTCGAGATCGATCTGCCGCTGGGAGTGGTCCAGATCGAGGCCGGTGACCTGTTCGCCAACGTAGCGGTCAATGCGTTTGACGACGGCGAAAGGGAAGGCACCGAATTCGCCACCTTGTCGCTGAGTTCACCGTCCGGCGCCACGCTGGGTGAAGCCACTGCGCTTACGCTGGACGTTATCGACGCACAGCAGGCGCCCGTGGAACTGAAATACAGTGGCAATGAAGTACGTCGCGTCACGGAGGGCAACGATCTGTCTGTCGACGTCGTTCGCGATGGTGAAGGCGGGGAAGCCTCTATCGTGGTATCCGGGCAACCCGGCTCGGCCACGCTGGGCGTGGACTATACCGACGTGACCCAGACGCTGGAATTCGGTGACACCGAAGGCAGCAAGAATTTCTCGCTTATGACCATCGAGGACAATGAACTCGAGGGCAATGAGACACTCACGCTCGTGATCGGCGACGGTGAACCGACCGACCGGGTCGTCGCCAGCGACCGGACCCGTCTGGTCATCATCGAGGACAACGAACCTGCGCAGCCGGGAGAGTTCACGCTCGAGGTGCTGGGTGACAGCAATGTCCCGGAGTCCTCCGATCCGCTGACGTTCCGGGTGACACGCCGCGACGGCAGCAGCGGACTGGTGACCGTGGACTTTGCGACCGCCGACGGCACGTCCAGCAATGCGGCGATCGCAGGAGAACACTATGTGGCCGTCACCGAACGTCTGCGATTCGAAGACGGAGACACCGTAGAGGAGTTCCAGGTCGAACTGATCGACGATGAGGACAAGGGCCCCGCCACCCGTTTCTTCTTCGTTTATATCGTCAATCCCACATTGCTGTCCTCGGTCGATCCGGAGAATTCCAGCGTGAGAATAGGCCGGCAGGAAGACGATGGAGTCAGTGACGACGACGATGACTGCCCGTTCCTGTGCAATGACCTGTGTTTCATCGCCACGGCCGCCTTCGGTAGCCCCATGGATCCTCATGTAGCCAGCCTGCGTCAGTTCCGTGACGAGATATTGCTCCCGACCGCCCCGGGCAGAGCTTTTGTGGCGGCATATTATCGGTTTAGTCCGCCGATCGCGGACGTTATCGCGCGCGACGGATCGTTGCGCGCAATGACACGCGGCGCACTCTGGCCACTCGTCTATGCGGTAGAGAATCCATTGACTGCCCTGTCAGGGCTGAGCCTGCTGTTGCTGGGTATGAATCTACGCCGTCGATCGTCCCGAAAACAACAGTCCCCAAAGCCGTATAGAGTCGCCCAATGAATTCGGTCCTGATTACAGGAGCCTCATCCGGCATCGGCCGCGCTTGCGCCGTGCATTTGGGCCAAAGAGGCTACCGCGTTTATGGCACAAGCCGGCGGAGTGATCCCG
>CP070833.1:507140-509777 GCA_020341735.1 Gammaproteobacteria bacterium
ACGATATTGTCGTAACTCACAATCCCCAACACCTCGCTACTGTGCAGCACTGGCGCCAGCGTCAGCCCAAAATTCTCGAACAGCCGTGCAATATAGCGCACATCCATCGTCGGCCGGACGGCGATGATCGGCTTGGACATGATCTCATAGACGTTGACGCGATCGGGGGACCGATCCTCGGCGATCACTTTCTTGGCGACATCCGACAGCAGCAGGATGCCGTACTCGTCGTCCTCATGGCGTTTTTCGACGACGGCGCAACGGGCACCCTTGGCTTTCATTCCCCTCAGCGCGTCGGTTACGGTCGAGAGACCGTCCACCAGGACAAAGTTCTGACTCATGACGTCGCTGGCCCGGATGATCTTTTCGCCGTTCATATTTCTTCCTCCACCATGGATATCAGCTCAGCGGCCTGATGAGAAATACCCACGGCATCCTCCACGTCCACCTGGATGGCGATCCCTCGACCCGGTTCCGCGTCGAACTCGCCGGTCTTGTCGATTGTCTCAAGTATATGCCGGGAGAGGTGTTCCTCGACCACCATCAGCAGGACATCCCTCTGGGTCTCGAGGGAAAGACCCAGGAAAGTCTTCGCCGGCTTGACGCCTTCGCCCCGGGCCGAGCTGATGACGGTGATACCGGTGGCCCCGGCATCCCGGGCGGCGTCCATCACCTTCTCGGTCCAGCGGTCGTCGACGAAAGCGACGATAAGCTTGAAGTGCATGGCAATTACTCCTGTCGATAGTCCGGCATGTCCGGGGCAATCTTTCTGTTGTGTTCGTCTGATCCTTTGCCCCGGTTTGTCCACCAGGTAGCGAGTTGGGCATAGGTCAGTACGGCGATGATGGGAAACAGGCTGGCGAATGCGATCAGGCCGAAACCGTCGATGACCGGATTCCTTCCGGGGACCGTCTCGGCGAGGCCCAGCCCCAGTGCAGCGACCAGAGGCACGGTCACTGTCGAGGTGGTCACGCCACCCGAGTCATAGGCCAGCGGCACGATGGATTTCGGCGCGAAGCCGGTCTGGGCAATGACAATCAGGTAGCCTGAGATGATGTACCAGTGGATCGGATGTCCGACCACGATCCGGTAGCTGCCAAGGGCAATGCCGACGGCCACGCCGATGGCCACGGCAACGCGCAGCCCGGTCACGCGGATGGCACCACCGGACACATCGTTGGCTTTGATGGCGACGGCGATCAACGAGGGTTCTGCGATCGTGGTAGAGAAGCCGATCGCGAAGGCGAAAACGTAGACCCAGACGTAATCTCCCCAGCCGTGGGGAAGGAACATTTCTGCCGCGCTCCCCGCGATGAAGCCCGGCGAGGTCAGCTGCTCCGCCATCAGGCGCCCTAGAGGGACCAGGGCGCGCTCAAGGCCTAGCAGGAACAGGGCCAGGCCCAGAAGAACGTAGAAGAACCCGGTCGCGACGCGGCGGAAGTTGTGAATCGGTCGCCTGAGCACCAGCAACTGGAATCCGATAATGACCGCGGCGATAGGCAGCACGTCGTGCACGGTGCCCGTGACGGTCCGTAGCGCGAGCGTGAGCGTCTCCATCAGACGATCATCCCGTACGCCATGACGAAGATCATGGGGGTGAGTGAGGCGAAGGCGATCAACCCGAATCCGTCGACGAGGGGATCACGACCGCGGATGGACGAGGCGAGACCGACACCCAGCGCAGCCACCAGAGGAACCGTAATGGTGGATGTCGTGACGCCGCCAGAATCATAGGCGATGCCGATGATCTCGTCGGGCGCAAAGGCGGTCATGATAACGACGACGACGTAACCGCCCATGATCATGTAGTGAACCGGCCAGCCCTTCAGTATCCGGAACACGCCAACAACAATCGCCAGGCCCACGGACAGGGCCACCGTAATCCGAAGTCCGGTCAGATACTGTTGCTTGGCCGCTGAGGTATTCTCGATGAATCCGGCATTGGCGGCCGCGTTAGCGGCTTCGCCGCAGACCGCGATCAGAGCGGGTTCCGCCACCGTGGTGCCAAACCCGAGAGCGAAAGCGAACGCCAACAGCCAGCCGAGGCTGCCTTTGTTGGCAAAGTCGTTGGCCATGGACTCCCCAAGCGGGAAGAGCCCCATGTTCAGTCCATGGATGAAGAAGGTCAGGCCCAGGACGGTGAAGATCAGTCCGGTAAGCAGGCCGCCGACATCCGGCAACGGCCGATGCAGTACGGCCAGCTGGAAGAAGGCGATGACGAGGATGATGGGGGCAAGGTCCCGCAGGCTGCCAAGCATGGCACGTAGCAGCGTTAACAGCCCTTTCAAACGTCCTCGCTCCTTATCTCTGTGCCGATCCGGGTGGCCGATGGATGCTCGATGCTCTTTGCGGCGATTCTATCGCAGCGAGCCTGTTTTCGCTGAATCACCATCAGCTTAACGATCGGCTTCGACGAAGTGCGAGTGATCCGGAACGTTGCTTCAGCGATGCCGATGCCGGATGGCGTCATCTACGCTATCGGGGTCATCCCGGAAGAGGGGCAGACAAGAGAATTTCGCGACACGGCCGCTATTCGTGCGCAGAGAACGGCCTGATCCGTGGCCCTTAATTCGAACTCGTATCTGCAGCCTCTTCTAGAGCCCCCAGGTCATCCGATGTGCGTCCAGCGCTTCCGCG
>CP070833.1:509877-516079 GCA_020341735.1 Gammaproteobacteria bacterium
CGCACGTTGATATTGTCGCCGGCCTCGACCGCGACTGCGGCTGTGATGCCGCCGGTCATGATGAACGTACCCGCCGGAATCTCCTCTCCCCGGGCGGCCATCATGTTGGCCAGCATCGCAACGCTCGCCGCCGGGTGTCCCAGCACCGCAGCCCCAGCGCCCAGTTCGACGATCTCGCCGTTCTTCTCCATGACGACGCCCAGCGTAGGCAGATCCAGATCGGTCGGGCGGGCGCTGCGTCCGCCAACCACGTAGCCGGCCGCCGAGGTGTTGTCTGCGACGACGCTCTTCAGATCGAATTTGAAGTCCCGGTAACGGGAATCGATGATCTCGACCGCGGGCAGGACGATCTCGATGGCCGCCAGCACCGTGCCGACATGGCAGCCCGGGCCCTTCAGCGTCTTGTTGGTCACGACTGCAACCTCGGCCTCCACCCGGGGATGGATAAACCGGTTCGTGTCGATGTCGCCACCCTCGGGACAGGCGCCGTAGTCGGTCAGGAATCCGTAGACCGGTTGCTCGACGCCCATCTGCTTCATCTTGGCATGCGAGGTCAGTCCCATCTTCATTCCGGCGATACGGGTGCCGCGGGCTTCCTTGCGGGCGCGGATGGCGTACTGGATGTCGTACGCATCCTCCCAGTCCATATCCGGATATTCGTCGGTGATCTTGACGATGTCCTGCCGGTTGAGCTCGGCGTTCTCTACGTGTTCCGCGAGCTTCTCGATGGTGGCCTGGTCGAGTGTGGACATGTGCTTCTCCTCAAGCGGTCTGCGCTGATCCGGTGCGGCGTCGTTTGAGGAGGTCGAGCGCGACATCCTCGATCATGTCTTCCTGGCCGCCGATGGTGTTGCGTTTGCCCAGCTCGACCAGGATGTCCGAAGACGGAACGCCGTGCTTACGAGACGCGCGCTTGGCGTGCAGCAGGAAAGAAGAGTACACGCCGGCATATCCGAGTATGAGAGAGTCCCGGTCGATGCGGACCTGTTGCTGCATCATTGGCACGACCACGTCCTCGGCGACATCCATCAGCTTGAATACGTCGACGCCCGTGTCGGCCCCCATGCGGTCGAGTACGGCGGCGAAGACCTCCAGCGGCGTGTTGCCGGCGCCGGCGCCGAGTCCGGCCACCGATCCGTCGATGCGCGTCGCGCCGGCATCCACAGCGGCCAGCGAGTTGGCCACGCCCATGGCCATGTTGTGGTGCCCGTGGAACCCAAGTTCCGTCTCCGCTTTCAGTCCGTCGCGCAGCGTCCCCAACTTGCTTTTCACCTCGTCGGGCAGCATGTAGCCGGCGGAGTCGGTGCAGTAGATGCAGTTGGCGCCATAGCTCTCCATCAACCGGGCCTGCTCGAGCAGATCCGCCGGCTCGATCATGTGGGCCATCATGAGGAATCCGACTGTGTCCATCTCGAGTTTGCGGGCCAGGGTGATGTGCTGCTCGGAAACGTCGGCCTCGGTGCAGTGGGTGGCGACGCGGATGGTATGGACGCCGCAGTCCAGCGCCATCCGCAGATGGTCCACCGTGCCGATGCCGGGCAGGAGGAGGGCGGAGACTTTGGCGTTTCTCATGTGCGGGATCACCGCGCGGAGATATTCCTCGTCGCTTGCTGCCGGGAACCCATAGTTGACTGATGCACCGCCCAGGCCGTCACCGTGGGTCACTTCGATCAGTGGTACGCCCGCCTCGTCCAGTGCGGTCGCCAGGGCGACCATCTGTTCAACGCTGATCTGGTGCCGCATCGAGTGCATGCCGTCGCGCAGGCACATGTCATGAAGCGTGACCTTCATACCTTCAAAATTCATCGATCTATCCCTCGCTCAAGTGCCCACGGCGCGCAGCTGGATCGTTCCGCTGTCGATTTCTTCGGCAAACAGTTCTGCTGTCCGCAGGGCGGCTGCCGTCATGATGTCCAGGTTCCCGGCGTACTTGGGCAGGTAATCGCCCAGGCCCTGGACCTGGAGGAACATGGAGACCCGGTTACCGTCGAATACCGGCCCGTTCACCAGTCGGTACCCGGGCACATATTTTTGTACTTCTTCGATCATGGAGTTCACCGACTCCCGAATCGCGTCTTCATCAGGTTTCTCGGTAGTCAGGCAATGCACGGTGTCGCGCATGATCAGTGGCGGCTCGGCAGGGTTGAGGATGATGATCGCCTTGCCTTTCGCAGCACCGCCCACCTCTGAGACGCCGTTGGCTGTTGTCCGGGTGAACTCGTCGATGTTCTTGCGGGTGCCGGGTCCCGCCGATTTCGATGCCACCGTGGCGACGATCTCGCCATACTCCACAGGCTGGACGCGGCTGACCGCGGCGACCATCGGGATCGTCGCCTGGCCACCGCAGGTGACCATGTTGACGTTCATCTCCTCTTTGCCAACGTGCTCTTTCAGATTTACGACCGGCACGCAGTAGGGTCCTATTGCCGCCGGCGTCAGGTCGATCATCATGACGCCTCTGGCGTTCATCTTCCGTGAATTCTCCGCATGCACGTAGGCGGATGTGGCGTCGAAGGCAATCTGGATCCTGTCTCTCTCGATGTCGTCGAGGATGCCATCGACGCCCTCATGGGTCGTCTTGAGTCCGGCTTCGCGGGCCTTGGCGAGGCCGTCCGATTCCGGGTCGATGCCGACCATCCAGACCGGATTGACCCACTCGCTGCGCAGGGCCTTGTACATCAGGTCGGTCCCGATATTGCCGGAACCGATCAGGGCGGCATTGACCTTCATCGTGTCGTCTCCAATACCTTTATCTATTCACACGAAGCGAACTGAGGCTGAGCCCAGCCCGCCGATCCTCATATTCATCGAGTCGCCGGCCTGTACCGGTATCAGCGCCGCCAACGAACCTGACAGGATCACTTCACCCGCTACCAGCGGGATTCCAAATTCCCCAAGCGTGTTGGCAAGCCAGGCGACGGCGTTGACCGGCGATCCAAGCGCGGCTGCACCGGCCCCGGTGGCGATGATCTCGCCGTTCTTCTCGAGTACCATCCCGCAGGTCGTGAGGTCGATATCGTGCGGACTGACCAGCGAGTCGCCCAAGACAAAAAGACCGCAAGAGGCATTGTCTGCGACGGTGTCCTGGATCTTGATCTTCCAGTCCCGGACCCGGGAGTCCACGATCTCGTAGCAGGGCATCACGCCCTGTGTTGCGGCGAGCACGTCGGCACCGGTCACGCCCGGGCCCTTGAGATCACGTTCGAGGATGAAGGCGATCTCGCCCTCGGCGCGCGCCTGTATGAGCTGCTCGCTGATGGGTAAGTCCTGGCCGCTGTTGTAGACCATAGCGTCGGTAAGGAAACCGAAGTCGGGCTGGTGCACATTGAGCATGCTCTGCACGGCCTGGCTCGTCACGCCGATCTTTTTGCCGATCACCTGCTCGCCGTCGGCCAGCCTCCGCGCGAGGAGTCGCTGGGAGACGGCGTAGGCATCCTCTATGGTCATCGACGGCTCACGGTCCGTAAGCGGTTCCACCATGCGTCGCTGACGCAAGGCATCGTAAAGCTCGTCGCCGTATGCCTGGATCTTGGTCTGCTCCATCAGATTGCGGCTCCCATCAGAGCTTGATACAAATGTTTTTCGTCTCGGAGTAGAACTCCAGCGAGTACTCCCCGCCTTCGCGACCGATCCCCGACTGTTTCATGCCGCCGAAAGGCGTTCTGAGATCCCTCAGGAACCAGCTATTTACCCAGGTGATACCTGCTTCCAGACGACCGGCGACACGATGAGCACGGGACACGTTCTCGGTCCAGACGGCAGCCGCCAGTCCGTACTCCGTATCGTTCGCCCTGGCGATGACTTCTTCCTCGTCGTCGAAGGGCGATATGTGACAGCAGGGGCCAAAGATCTCCTCCCGGACAGCGCGCGCATCATCGTCAAGGCCGGTCCAGATCGTCGGCTCAACCCATGATCCCCCAGCCAGATCGCCGGGCATCTTCGGGACACCGCCGCCGGTGACGACGTTGGCGCCTTCCTCGGCGGCCAACTCGTAATAGCTCAACACCTTTTTCCTGTGGATCTCGCTGACCAGCGGGCCGAGGTTTGTTTCGGCGTCCTCTGGATGACCTGGTTTCAGCGCCTCCGCGCCGGATTTCATACGGGCGACGAACTCATCGAAGATCGGGCGTTCGACGAATACTCTCTCGGTGCCGAGACAGACCTGGCCGCAGTTCGCGAACGCGGAGCGCATCGTGCCTTCGATCGCCTTTCCCATATCGCAGTCCGCGAACACGATGCCCGGATTCTTGCCGCCCAGCTCGAAAGAGACGTCACGGACACCGGTCGCAGCCGCGCGCATGATGGCCTCACCGGTACCGGTCTCGCCGGTGAACGTGATCGCGTCCACGCCTGGATGCTCAGTCAGATACGCACCGGCGGAATTCGGGCCGAAACCGTGGACTACGTTATAAACGCCGGCGGGGACGCCGGCTTCGTTCATGACCTCGCCCAGGAGCGTGGCCGTCGCCGGCGTTTCTTCCGACGGCTTGACCACGACGGTGTTGCCACAGGCCAAGGCAGGTCCGACTTTCCAGGTCATCAGAAGCAGCGGCAGATTCCAGGGGCAGACGACGGCGATGACGCCTTTGGGCACATGGACCGAGTAATTGATGGCTCCCGCACCGTCGGGCGTCGCCATCTCGAATGATTTATTGGCGGCGTTGCGCACCGTATCGGCAAAGATCTTGAAGTTGGCAGCACCCCGGGGAATATCAATGTGTCGGGCGAGCGAGTAGGGCTTGCCGGTGTCCTCGCACTCGGCGGCCAGGAATTCGTCGAAGCGGGCGTTGATGCCGTCGGCAACGCGATAGAGCAGTTCGCACCGCTGCTCGACATTGAGCTTGCCCCACTCGCCGGTGAGCGCATTGCGGGCGGCCTCGACCGCCTGGTTGACCTCGTTGCGGCCTGCTTCGGAGACCTGCCCGACAACCTGGCCAGTTGCCGGTGCCACCTGATCGAAGGTCTTTCCGCTGGATGACTCGACGAACCCGGAATCGATGAAATGCTTTATTTTTCTCATGTCCCGTCTCAGCGCGCAGCCTGATGTTTCCCATCGATCGTCGCCGCCGCTGAAAACTCAGTACGAGGGCGGCCCGATCTTTTTGCGAGAAACTTCACCCCGCCCGACGTCGTTGACGTCGGGTCCAATAACTATATGAAATTCAATGGGAAAAATAACTCTTTGCCGGCATTGGCCGCAGGGCGGAGGTGTTCCGCCAAATGCCTCAAGATCGATTTCTGGTTACTGCCGGAGCCCGCAATGAGTTATATTAACCGTCGAAGATCGTATTAAATATCGATTTTAATCGCAAGTATCGATGTAATATGGCAGCCAAGACACCGGTAACCCCCGACGGCGACGACAAGGGGTCAAGAGACCAGGGCAACAAGACCCTTGCGAGCGCGGCTTACGAGAGGATCAAGGCCGACGTAACCAACGGCCTGTTCGAGCCTGACCAGAGGCTGCGAATCGAGGATCTGCGCAAGACTTATGGCACCGGCGCCAGTCCGTTACGCGAAGCCCTGAGCCGCCTGGCCGCCGAGGGTCTCATAGTATCTATTGGCCAACGCGGTTTCCGAGTGCCCTCGGTGAGCCTCGATGATCTGCGTGACATCACCAATACTCGCATCCTTCTGGAGACCGAGGCGCTCCGGCGCAGTATCGAGAATGGTGATGATGAATGGGAAATCAGAGTCGTTGCGAGCTTTCACCGGCTAACCCAGGTCGAGACCGGGGAGCGACCCGAGTTTGCCGTGTGGGACATGGCGAACCGACAATTCCACGAGGCGCTCCTGTCTGCCTGTCCATCGCGATGGCTGATGCGTTTCTACGAGACGATGTTCGACCAGCATCGCCGTTATCGTTCAATGTCGATTCAGGCGACCAATACGCCGCGCTCGGTGCACGATGAGCACGAGAGAATCAAGGACGCGGCGCTCGCCCGGGACGTGGCCACCGCATGCGAGGAGACCGTACTTCATATCCGTCGCACCGCCGAGATCGACGAGGACCTGCTCAGGAAACAGATCGGGGTCGGGTAGGCAAAGTGACCCGGGAGTTGTTCGTCCCATCACAGAATTCGAGGACGCGGCAGGCGCTTCAAAATCTGCATTCGGCCAAGAGCAGCCTTTGGCGAGGACCCGCAGACAGCTTTTCGAACTCTACTTAGCAAGCTCCGCCTCAATCATGCGAATAGTTGCA
>CP070833.1:516179-526714 GCA_020341735.1 Gammaproteobacteria bacterium
CGCAACCTTGCCGAACAGCTGGATGAAGCGCCGGTAGGCGTCATAGCCGAAGCGCTCGTTGCCGGTCTGCCGGATCAGGCCGGCGAGGGTCTCCGAGTTCAGTCCGAGATTGAGGATGGTGTCCATCATGCCCGGCATGGACAGCGCCGATCCCGAGCGGACCGAAACGAGCAGCGGGTTATCTGGATCCCCGAAACCCTTGCCGGTCTTCTCCTCCAGGGCCCTGAGTTCTGCCGCGACGGCTTCCCTCAGGCCGGGCGGCAGGCCGTCGTCAGGGCATTCGAGAAAGTCGAGACAGGCCTGCGTGCTGATCACGAATCCGGGCGGGACGTTGAGCCCGATCTGGGTCATCTCGCACAGGTTGGCGCCCTTGCCGCCCAATAATTGCTTGTCCTTGCCGTCGCCGGCTTCGAATGAAAATACGTAGGCTTGATGTGTCTTGTCGTCCATCGTGATGATTACCGCTGTGACAATGTCGAGGAACAGAACCTGTTCAGGAGAAAGACTCGATCGTTCAGACTTGAGTGGTGTGACGATCTGCGTAGTCAGGGAGACCCCCCCGGTGGCTTATGCCCCAACGCCGCTCGATTTATTGACCCGGTCCCGACCCTCGTCTCTCGATCCGTGTATCGGTATAGCATGTGCGTCCGGTTCGGGCGATGACCTGAATCAAGCGCTGAAGGCCGGCCTTCGGCGCACCTGCCGAGGCAAACTTCGTGACTGGGCTACGGGGGTCAGAGATAGCTGACCCTGGTCATGAGCATCTCGTCGGACTCGACGCCATGGCGCCGATAGTCGGCCGGCGCGGCGGGATGAAAGGCGAGTCTTTCGAGGAGTCGATACGAGCGAGAATTGTCCTCCTTAAACACGGCCCAAAGGGTGCGTGCGCCGTAGGATGCCGCCAGTTCCGCGATCATCGCTTCGACCGATTCAAACGCGTATCCCTTGCCCCAGAAGGCGCTGGCGAAGATGTATGCGATATGGCAATGGCCTTCCGCCCCGACGGTCGCCTGCACGTAGCCGGCCAGCCGCGAGTCGGGCAGCCGCACCACCCAGTTTAGCCACTGCTGGCTGCCGTCCGGAGACCGCCGTGTCTCGAGTTGCCGATAGCGATTTCTGAGCCACTCTACGGATGCCGGTGGCTCGTTCTCGTACTTGTAGATCGCCGGGTCGCTCAGGACAGCGAACATCTCGTCCGCGTGTGCAGAAGTTTGCGGTTCGAGCGTCATGCCTTCAACGAGGAGGGTATTCATGTGTGTTGCAATGTCTCCAACAGACACCACCTGGCAACAGTTTCCCGCTGCGGCTCGGCGGGCGTCGGAAGGCTGACACTGACGTGGGCGGCCGGATCGGTCCGTTGGCCAGTTTTCAAAGTATTCATCGTTGTCCCCGCCCCACGCTTCGAACATGGTTCGCGGCAATACTGCCCGACTCAAGGGCTGTCGTACCGCCTGGCATCTGGCTGCACCCGCCCTGACGGATATTTCAACCAGGCCACGGAGGCGATACGGCGATCCACCTTCCCTTGGCGGGGCTCGCAACAGGCTACACCATGAGCGGCAACAAGGATCATAGAACCGAAAGAAAAGAGCGGACCGGAGTCTTCCAGCCCGCTCCGTCAAATCGCGGTAAGTGAGGTCCCGCCGGCCCAGGAGAGCCGGCGGGAACCCTCTATTCTGCTCGGGGCGATGTGCTCCCGAACACCGTCGCTAACGATTACTTGGCCGGGCAGGTCCCGGACAGCTCGTTGGCCGACACCAAGTCATTCACGACACCTACCGAAGTGTCACCCTGCACGATATCAATCACTTCTTCCGGCGTGTACGAGTAGTCGACATCAGGGTGCAGGGCATTCAGAAGACCGGCCGTCCCGTGACGCGCCAGCTTCCTGGTGCCTCCGCCGCCCAGATTGATCGTCTCCTCCAGAGTCTTGTCGCTAGAGAAGAATTCGACGCCGAAGGTGGTGTCGAAATCGTCACCCGGGTTGAGGCCCGTGGGCCCCCAGGTTGACAGCGACCCCCTCCAGAAGCCTGGAGTGCAGCCCTCATACATGGGCCCGCCGCCCTCGCACAGATCAGGCGCGAGGACAATGGCCGTGTCGCAGTCCGAGACTTCCTGGGGAATTGCCTCGTCCGTGAATGCAACCACGCACGCCTGGTTGATGAGGCTGCCTCCCCCGAAAAGCGTGCTATCGATGGTGGCCTCATAGGCAAACTCCACGCTATCACCCGGCGCGAGAGGCGTCGTGATGGTGCTGAGCATCGGTATCAGGTCGTCCCCGACAATTCCGAGCACGGTGTCACTCAACATAGAAAGATCGAGATCGACGTCACCCGTATTGGTGGCGACGAAGAAATAGGTGACCAGATCGCCGTACATCCCCGTGACAAACTCGCTGCCGTCCGCGGCGGAGGCGCATTCCAGAGAACCCAGACCACCCAGGCAGACCGACTTCTGAAGGTCGATGGCAGGCCCAGCGGGATCCTCCGGCTCCGCCGCACAGGCCGCCGTATCGTTGAACGTGGAACTCGGTCCACCAAACTGGGCACTGACGACTTGGGGGACGGCCAGGTCGACCTGATAGATCTCGCCGGGCCTGTCGCCGACCGTGGGCCCGCCGTTTCGATAGGCGAAAAACTGACCGGCAGCATCAAAGAAGGCGCCGCCGTAGGCATTCCCGGGCTGCTGGATGCCTGCCGGTAGGACAGCGCTGGCGCCGACCCGGGTGACAGTGCCCGTGGACGGGTCCAGTCTCAAGACGTTGCCTTGAAAGGTGGCGCCGTACAGGACCGGCTGCATGCCATCGGCCGCTTTCTCCGTCGGATGGGCGGCCCAGTCGGCGACGTTCAATGACACTCCGCTGCTATTGACTCTTTCTACTGAGGTCACGACCAGCGTATCCAGATCAACGATAAAGAGCGTGCTGTCGCCCTGGGTGGTGACGCCGTCCTGGGTCTGGGAACTGATGTAAAACCAGTTCCCGTCGGGCGAGACGTCTCCGGCGGCATAGCGGATGCCCGGCGGTATCGATACGCCTGTGGTGGCCACCGGGAAGACCGTGCCGTTACTGTCAATCTTGACGATCCCGGAGTTGCCCAACGTCTGGCCCGTCAAGTTCAGTTCCATGGCATAGAGGACGTTCTCGCCGGACCGGTAACCCAGGTTGTTGAGCTGTGTTGTGAAAGGCCCCGCGATCAGGTCAAAGGTGAACGGGTTCACCGATTGATTGATCTGGTACAGACTGGCCGGATTTTCCTGAACCAAGAACCCCTCACCGGTACACTCGAACGGCACCGGTTCCGCGACCTGCGCGACAGCCGCGCTGGTGCTCAGCCCCATCACTATGAGTACCTGAATAAGCCAGGGTGGTTTGTTGCATAGAATCTTCATTGTACTGCCCCCAATTTTTGGACGATTTATAGCCAGGGAACAATTTCCCTGATCGCAGCAATCACGCAGGTTCCATGCCAGTCAGAATTTTTATAAGTAATTCATATAGTAGGAGCAGCTAATTCGACTTGCGTGAGCTATCTCCCGGCGGATAGTCGCGATATGCGGCAGTCAGAAACCCGCCGCGCCACGCAAATTGCGAACCGTTTTGCGGCGTCAGCTTCTTTGGGCCCCTCCAGGCCACACAGACTGGCCCTGCCCTAGGTTCATAAACCAGTGGCTTTGTCGGGCGGGATACCACCAACAGGTCGCGGCCCGGCTCCGGGGTCACCGCGACGGACCGCGGGGACTGATTTCATCCGTCTGGCTGCGGCGGGCCAACGGATAGGGTTTCCGCTCCCATCCGGATCAGCGCAATGAGCATCACGACGATTCGGCTGGCCACCGCGCGTCTGGGCAGGTGTCTTGACCGCGCGGCAGTCCCCGCGGCCGACTCAGGCTCCGAGATCGATCCACGTGGTCTTAAGTTCGACATACTTGTCCAGCGCGTGCAGCGACTTGTCGCGGCCGTTGCCGGACTCCTTGAAGCCGCCGAAGGGTACGGTAAGATCGCCGGCGTCGTAGCAGTTGATCCAGACGGTTCCGGCACGCAGGCCCTTGGCAACGCGATGGGCCTTGTTGATGTCGCGGGTCCAGACCGCCGCGGCCAGCCCGTAGCGTACGTCGTTGCCGTAGGCGAGCGCTTCTTCTGCGGAGTCGAAGGCGATGGTGGAGAGCACCGGTCCGAAGATTTCCTGCTGGGCGATCGTCATGTCATTCCTGACGTCGTCGAAGATGGTCGGGGCGACGTACCAGCCATTGGTCTCCTCCAGGGCGCGGCCGCCGCCGACTCTCAGGGTCGCGCCTTCCTCACGGCCTTTCTCGATGTAGCCCATCACCGTGTCGAACTGAACCTGGTCAACGATGGCGCCCATGCGAGTGTCGGGATCGAGGGGGTTGCCCGGCTGCATGGTGCCGGCGAAGGTGACGAGTCTCTCGAGGAATGCTTCTCTGACGCTGTTCTCCACCAGCAGTCGCGATGCGGCCGAGCACATCTCGCCCTGGTTGAAGAAGATACCGAAGCCGGCCGCCTGGGCCGCGGCATCCAGGTCCGGGCAGTCGGCAAACACGATGTTGGGGCTCTTGCCGCCGCATTCGAGCCAGACGCGCTTCATGTTGGACTGGCCCGAGTAGCCGAGGATCATCTTGCCCACCGCCGTGGAGCCGGTGAAGGCGATGCAATCCACGTCGTCATGCAGGGCCAGCGCCTTGCCGGCGGTCTGTCCGAAGCCCGGCAGGACATTGAACACGCCCTCGGGAATGCCGGCCTCGACGGCCAGTTCGGCGATGCGCAGAGCGGTCAGGGGTGACTTCTCGGAGGGCTTCAGGATCACGCTGTTACCGCTGGCCAGGGCCGGGGCGATTTTCCAGGCGGCCATCAGCAGCGGGAAATTCCAAGGCACGACACAGGCCACCACACCGACCGGCTCCCGGGTAATCAGCCCGATGGTGTCGTGGGAGGTGGGCGCCACCTCGTCGTAGACTTTGTCGATGGCCTCAGCGTACCAGGCGATGCAGCGCGCCGCACCGGGTATGTCGATGGTAGTGCTGTCGGCGATGGGTTTGCCCATGTCGATGGTCTCGAGCGCCGCCAGCTCGTCCTGGTGTGTGCGGATCAGGTCGGCAAAGTGGTACAAAACTCCCTTGCGTTCTGCCGGTGCCATCCGCGACCACGCGCCGCTGTCGAAAGCCTTGCGGGCGGCGGCGACCGCCCGGTCCACGTCCTCGGAATCGGTGGCGGCGACACTCGTGATGAGGCTGTTATCGGCCGGATTGACGCACTCGAAGGTCTCGCCGCTGGCGGCATCGACATAATGGCCGTTAACGAACGCCTGACCGCGGATGGACAGGCCGTCGACCAGGCCCTTCCACTCGGCCAGGGAGGCGGGATGCGACATCGTTAATCTCCGTATTGCTCCGGGATGATGCCCGTCACGTCCGGTCAACGCGACCGGAGTCGAGCGATCAGAAACTCGGCGGCGCATTGGCGCTGATGATGACACATTCCTCGTCGCCCGGATTGCGAAAACGGTGAGGCAGGGTGCTGTCGAAATAATAGGCCTCGCCCGGGCCGAGCACACGCTTGCTGCCGCCGACGGTGACCTCTATCTGCCCCTGGACGACCACGCCGCCTTCCTCGCCGTCGTGGGCCAGCATGTCCTCGCCGGTATCTGCGCCGGGCGCGTAGACTTCATGCATGATCGACATGGATCGCTCGCGACGCTGACCCGCGACCAGCCGCAATTGTACCTCTCCGTCGCCCAGTTCGGTCAGTTCGTCCTGGTCGAAAAAGACCTTTGGCGTGGCGCTGAAATCCGTCGTGAAAAAATCGCCGAGGGACATCGGGAGACCGGACAGCACCTTGCGCAGGGAACTCACAGAAGGGCTGACCCGGTTTTGCTCGATGAGCGAGATCGTGCCGTTGGTCACGCCTGCCCGTTTGGCGAGTTCGCGCTGCGAAAGACCATGCATTTTGCGGATGGTCTTGAGCCGCGCACCGACGTCAATATTCATTGTTCGACCCGTCGAATATGTATAAGATATTTAACATTCTAAGAAGAAAAATTGTCAAACAGGGCAATTATTCCGCTCCGTGTCGAATTTCTTCTGATTGTTCTTTCTTCCGGGGCGATGGCCCCGGGCAGCGAGGCGTCCCATGAGCACCCCTTCCAAGCACGTTCCCAGTACGGCAGTCGCACCTGACATGCAGCCCTTCTGGATGCCGTTTACGGCCAACCGCCAGTTCAAGTCCGCCCCCCGACTCGTGTCCCGGGCCAAGGGCATGCACTACTACACGCCCGAAGGTCGGGAGATCCTCGACGGCACCGCGGGATTGTGGTGTGTCAATGCCGGCCATGGCCGCGAGCAGATCAGCCAGGCAGTCGCGAAGCAGATCCAGGAGATGGAGTATGCCCCCCTGTTCAACATGGGCCATCCCATCGCGTTCGAGTTCGCCGAACGACTCTCCGCGATGGCGCCCACGGGGCTGAACAAGATCTTTTTCACCAATTCCGGTTCGGAATCGGTGGACACGGCCCTGAAGATCGCCATCGCCTACCAGCGAGTCCGTGGCGAAGGTGCGCGACAGCGGCTGATCGGCCGCGAGAAGGGTTATCACGGCGTCGGCTTCGGCGGCATTTCCGTCGGTGGCATGGTCAACAATCGCAAGTTTTTCGGCGCCATGCTGCCCGGTGTCGATCACATGCGGCACACGCTGGACCTGGAGCACAACGCGTTCTCACGGGGACTGCCCGAATGGGGTGCCCACCTGGCGGATGATCTGACGCGCATCGCGGAACTGCATGATCCGTCTACGATCGCCGCGGTCATCGTCGAGCCGGTCGCCGGATCCGCCGGCGTGATCCTGCCGCCGGTCGGTTATCTGCAGAAGTTGAGGGAGATCTGCGATCGCCACGGTATCCTGCTGATCTTCGACGAAGTCATCACCGGCTTCGGCCGTCTGGGTGAGCCTTTCGCCGCAGATTACTTTGGCGTCCAGCCGGATATCATCACGACCGCGAAGGGTCTCACCAACGGTTCCGTTCCCATGGGGGCGGTGTTCGTGCGAAATGAAATCTTCGACGCTTTCATGAGCGGGCCGGAGCATGTCATCGAACTGTTCCATGGGTACACTTATTCCGGACATCCGGTGGCATGTGCGGCGGGGCTCGCGGCGATGGACATCTATGCCGAAGAGGGCCTGCTGACGCGTGCGGCAGAGATGGCGCCCTACTGGGAAGAGGCCGTGCACAGCATGTGCGGCCTGCCGAACGTGATAGACGCCCGTAACCTGGGCCTGGTGGGTGGTATCGAGCTCGCCTCGCGGGACGGCGCGCCGGGAGCGCGGGCTTTCGATGTTCACGTAAAGTGTTTCGAGAGGGGTGTGATGGTGCGTTTTACCGGCGATATTATCGCTCTCTCGCCGCCGCTGATCATCGAGAAAAAACACATCGATGAGCTGTTTGGCGTGATTGGAGATGTACTGAAGGAAGTGGACTGACGGCGACCGTTCGACAATCCGAATAATCAACAGAGAAATTCCCGATCGGTGAATGACATGCTTATTGGCGTACCCAAAGAGATAAAGAACAACGAATATCGCGTCGGGCTGACTCCGGCCGGCGTGCGCGAGCTGGCCGGCCATGGTCACCAGGTGATGATCCAGAACAATGCCGCCCACGGCATCGGATTGGACAATGAAAACTACACCGCGGTGGGCGCCGAGATCGTCGACAACGCAGAGGAAATCTTCTCCCGTGCCGAGATGATCGTGAAGGTAAAGGAACCCCAGCCCGGCGAATGTCGGATGCTGCGGGAAGGACAGACCCTGTTTACCTACCTGCACCTGGCGCCCGATCCGGAACAGACCAAGCTGCTAATCCAGTCAGGCACTACAGCCATCGCCTACGAGACGGTCACCGACGACCATGGCGGTTTGCCGCTCTTGAGGCCCATGAGTGAGGTGGCTGGCCGCATGTCAATCCAGGCCGGAGCTCACGCGCTGGAACGTCACAAGGGCGGCAACGGGACCCTGATTGGCGGCGTCCCCGGTGTATCTCCGGGCAAGGTCGTCGTCATCGGCGGCGGCGTCGTAGGTGTGAACGCGGCACGCATGGCCCTGGGGCTTGGGGCAGACGTCGTCGTGATGGAGCGCTCGCAGGACAAGCTCGTGGAACTCGATGAATTGTTCGGCCAGCGTATGAAGACGCTGGTCTCCCCGGCCGATAGCATAGAGGACCAGATAACGCGGGCTGACCTGGTGGTCGGCGCCGTGCTGATACCGGGAGCGGCGGCGCCGAAGCTTGTGCGCCGCGATCAGCTGCCGATGATGAAACGTGGCTCGGTGGTCGTTGATGTCGCCATCGATCAGGGTGGCTGCTTCGAGACCAGTAAGCCGACGACCCACCAGGATCCCACCTACGTCGTAGACGGCGTCGTGCACTATTGTGTGGCAAACATGCCGGGCGCAGTGGCCAGGACTTCGACCTTCGCGCTGACTAATGCCACCCTGCCTTACGTCGTGCGCTTGGCGGGTCTCGGTACGCAGAAGGCGTTGCAGGAAGACGAGCATCTAAGAGCCGGGTTGAATGTCCACCGCGGCCAGGTCACTTACGAAGCGGTCGCCAGGGATCTCAATTATGACTACGTGTCACCGGAACAGGCCTTCGGAGGCTAAGGACGAGCACCGTGTCGATTGAGGCGGCGCCAGTGGCCGCGATCGGACATTTCATCGATGGCGAAGAAGCCGCCGATCCTTGTAGCGATTTCGGTGATGTGTTCAACCCCGCGACCGGGCGCCTGTCGGCGCGAGTCGCGCTGGCCGATGATCAGACAACGCTGACCGCCATCGCTGCAGCGGCGGCTGCGCTACCTGGCTGGGCCGGCACACCCGCGCTGCGGCGCGCGCGGGTGATGTTCCGATTCCGCGATCTGCTTGATCGGCACGCGGCAGACCTGGCGCAAATCATTTCTTCGGAGCATGGCAAGCTGCTCGACGACGCGCTGGGTGAAGTGACCCGTGGCCTCGAGGTGGTGGAGTTCGCCTGCGGCATTCCGCAGATGCTCAAGGGCGAGTTCTCCGAGAACGTCGGCACCGGTATCGATAGCTGGTCCCTGCGTCAGCCAGTGGGCGTTTGTGCCGGCATCACGCCATTCAACTTTCCGGCCATGGTACCGATGTGGATGTTCCCGGTGGCGGTCGCGTGCGGTAACACCTTCGTTCTCAAGCCGTCCGAGAAGGATCCCTCAGCGCCTATGTTTCTGGCCCGGCTCCTAAGCGAGGCTGGCCTGCCGGACGGCGTCTTCAACGTGGTCAATGGTGCGAAAGCCGCGGTGGACACCCTGTTGACGGATCCCCGTGTCGGTGCGGTCAGCTTTGTCGGTTCGACGCCCGTTGCAGAGTACATCTATACGACGGCGGGGGCCCACGGCAAAAGGGTTCAGGCGCTGGGTGGCGCAAAAAATCATATGGTGGTGATGCCGGATGCCGACATGGAGCAGGCAGCGCGCGCGCTCATGGGCGCTGCCTTCGGCTCCGCTGGTGAACGTTGCATGGCGATCTCGGCCGCCGTGGCCGTCGGCGATGCCGGGGATCGACTCATCGAGACCATTGCGCCGATGGTGCGCGGACTCAAAGTGGGCCCGGCAGGCAGCGAGGGCGCCGAGATGGGACCTCTGGTTACCAGCGAACACCGCGACAGAGTTTGCGGCTACGTGAAACTCGGCGTGGAAGAAGGCGCCGACCTGGTAGTCGATGGCAGAAATGTGGAGGTGCCAGGACATCCGCAGGGCTTCTATCTGGGCGGTTGTCTGTTCGATCACGTCAAGCCGGGGATGCGGATCTACCACGAGGAGATTTTCGGTCCTGTGCTGGTCGTACTTCGGGCCACCGACCTTGACCAAGCGTTACGCCTGGTGAACGAGCACGAGTTTGGCAATGGATCGGCTATTTTTACCAGCGACGGGAGTTCCGCGAGACGCTTCGAGAACGCGGTGCAGGCCGGCATGGTCGGGATCAATGTGCCGATCCCGGTGCCGATGGCATTTCACAGCTTCGGAGGCTGGAAACGCTCGCTGTTCGGACCGCTACACATGCACGGGCCGGATGGTGTGCGTTTCTATACCCGGTTGAAGACGGTGACGGCGCGTTGGCCTGATCAGGTTCCGGCCAAGACTGAATATACGATGCCCACGATGAAGTAAGCCGGCCGCTCGGCAGGCTCCAATCCTGCGGCCCGGCTGTTGGCTTGGCCGGCAAGAAGATGGCCCGCTCCATCCGGAGCGGGCCATTTCGTCAATCACCCCCCGTCATCGAACGGGACTTCGCTATGCGCTCACTCCCAGGGGAACGTGGTCGAAACAGAGAAGATGACGCGGTCGTCGTTAGTGCCTGCGCCGTTGCTGACCTCCAGGTCTCCGTCCAGGTCGGTGTCTACGTACCTGACGTCCATATCCAGGTGCCAGATCGACTTGGTCAGCCCGAAGGACCAGTCCGCGTACTCCTCGAGGCCGGAATCGGCGGTGTTGTCATCGGGCCCGTCGCCCCA
>CP070833.1:526814-537002 GCA_020341735.1 Gammaproteobacteria bacterium
AAAATTCGTAGGCCTGCAGATCGCTGGTCGGCCTCTCGGTAGCGACCTGACTCAGCGCTCCTCGCTCGCTCAGTTTCGGCATGAGCTCCATGACGATAGCGCTGGTGATGCGGTCCTGAAGAGCGAAAACATCCTCGAGCCGCCCGTCGTAGCTGTCAGACCAAAGCTGGTGCCCTCGCTCGCCGTCGACGAGACGGGCAGTAATGCGGATCTCGTCTCCGGATTTCCGAACGCTGCCTTCCAGGATTGACTGGGCGCCGAGTTTTCGGCCGATGTCGCGGACGTCCTCGCTGTGATTCTTGTAGGTGAATGACGAGGTCCTCGCGATCACGCGCAGACCGTCCACGCGCGAAAACGCGTCGATCAGCTCCTCTGTCAGCCCGTCGCTGAAATAGTCGTCATCCTCGTTTTCGCTGACGTTGACGAACGGCAGCACGGCCAGCGTCGGTTCAGCCGGCCCGGCCGTCGGGGTGGAGGTCGCCTCCTCCGGTCCGGTCCAGCGGGCCACGGTCAGATAGAGAAAGCCAATGGCCAGCGCGGCCAGGATGACGTACTCGAGCTTTCGGCCCCGAATACGAGTGACCCGCTCGCGTTTCCTGACGTCGCTCTCCAGTCGCAGTCCCTCCGGGGTGATCTCGAAAACCCAGGTGAGCACCAGGGCCACCGGCCATCCGAGCACTATTAATGCTGTCAGTACCTTGTGGACCCATCCGGGCGCGCCCAGCGACGGCAGAATGGCGGCGGTGACCTCGATCGCGATCCAGGCGATCACCGCGTAAACGGCCCCAACCCTGAAAATGTTCCTGCGCTGGAGTTCTTTCAGGTAGCGACGTCGCGTTCGCAGTCTCGGCGGAGGCGCCTCGGGCCGTGCTTCTGCTCGCGGCGACGACGCCTGGGGCTCTGGCTCTGCTTCGCTCGCATCGGAGGCCGCAGTCGGTGGGTCCGCCGCCTCTACCGGCGCGACCAGTCGATAACCTACCCGCGGCACCGTCTGGATGTACTCGGGCTCACGCGGGTTGTCATCCAAGGCGCTGCGAAGCAGCGAGATGCACCGGGACAGGACCTCGTCGCTGACGACCCGGCCCATCCAGACTTCCTGAATGAATTCTTCACGGGTGACGACGTCGCCGTTTCTGCTGGCCAGCGCCACCAGAACGCCCATGACTTTCGGTTCGATATGGCTGGCTTGCCCTCCGGCAGAGAGGCTGCAGCGTGACGGATGAACCGTCCACTTCCCCAGACGGAAGCTCGTTTGCAGTTCCATAGCTCGTGTGAGTCTCTGCCATCCGTGAAGACCAGTGAGCCAAAGAATACCAAAACGTCGGGGGCGCGTACGCAAGTAACTGTTTCATAAGAATCCATAAGAAAAACATCAGCGCTCCATCAGGACTCCTCAAGGCACGGTCCCTAGTCTGGAAACCGTACGAACAGGGCAGCAGACGGCCGCCAGGGCATCGCGAAACGCGTCTGTCGACCGTCGCTCGGAGAAGGGGATCAACGATGATATCCGCGACATCAAATCTGAATACCGCGCTGTGGCAGGTCACACCCGACAGGATCCGCCTGGGGCTGCGGCGAGAGAGAAAGTTCGCTGCCTGCGGGACGCGGGGCAATGTTGCCTCGCTGGTGCTGGCCGCGACTGACAGTGACGGTGATCGTCCCGCGATCGCCCGGGGCGGCGCCGATGGCCAGAACCTCAGCCATGGTGAACTGCAACACGAAGTGACCCTGCTGGCAGACCGATTGCAGGAAGCAGGCGTTTTGCCGGGCGATCGGGTCGCCATCCTCGTCGATGCGGGTCCGCGCTGGTGTACCGCCTTTATCGCGGTCGTACACATCGGTGCGGTGGCGGTGCCGCTCGATGCGAATCTGCCGTTGGCGGAACTCGGCAAGCAGCTCATGCACTGCGGAGCGGAATTGATTCTGCTGTCAGCCAGCCACGAGTTGACCGCGGCCGGTCTCACCGGGAAGTACTCTCCGGGATGTCGCCGCCTGCGGGTAGATGACATGAGCAGCCCGGTGGCAGCGGCGCCCTCCGGACCCACCGCAGCGAGACTGCCCTGTCGCAGGGACAACCGCGATCCGGCCGTCATCTGTTACACGTCGGGAACCACAGGTTGCCCGAAGGGCGTCGTCGTCAGTCACGGGAATCTGATATCTCAATTGATGGCGATAAGAATCGTCATGGACAACGGGCCGAAGACGCGTGTCGTCTCTCTGCTCCCGCCGAGTCACCTGTTCGAACTCACGGCCGGGCTGCTTGCCGTCCTCGCCGGGGGCGGCAGCGTTTTCCGCACCGAGCAGCCAACGGCGCAATCAGTTCTCGACGCGATGGCGCATGCTCGTCCTACGTCGATGGTCGTGGTGCCGCTGTTCCTGTCCGCGGTCAAGTCCGCGATTGAACGGCAACTGGACGCCGCGGGTAGTCTCAGGCGCGGACTGTTCCTGCTGTTGAGGAAATCCGCGCTCGCGACGCGTTCCATGCGTCTGCGGCGCTTCCTGATGTGGCCCCTGCTGCGCCGATTCGGCGGTCGACTGGAATATTTCGTCTGCGGAGGCGCGCCACTGGATACCGAGCTGGCCAGGTTTTTCGAAAGTCTGGGGGTGCAGGTGCTGCAGGGCTATGGGATGACGGAGGCCAGTCCGGTGGTCGCGGCTAACGGGCCGCACTCGAATCGCATCGGCTCGGTCGGCCGACCGCTCCCCGGCACGGAGGTGCGAACTTCCGAGGAGGGGGAGATCCTGGTTCGCGGTCCGCAGGTCATGTTGCGATACCACCGCAATGTGCGCGCTACCGCGGCCGCCATCGATGCCGAGGGATGGTTGCACACGGGCGATCTCGGAGAGCTGGATAAGGACGGTTACCTCTACGTCAACGGCCGTCACAGCAGCCGGATCGTGTTGGCTTGCGGGGAGAAGGTGCAGCCTGAGGAAGTGGAAACGGCGATCTTGCGTTCGGCTCGAATCTCCGAGTGCGGGGTCATCGGCATGCGCTCCCGATCGCCGCTGCACAACGGCTCGGAGGAAGTGTGCGCGGTGGTTGTGCCGACGGCCGACGATGATCCTGTTGACCCACGGGTGTTGCAGCAGGCGCTCAGGATGGAAGTGTCCCGATGTTGCGCCGGACTGGCCCAGTTCAAGAGGCCGACCCGCGTCATCGTGAGGCGCCAGCCCCTGCCAGCGACTGCCAGCCGCAAATTACGGCGCAGGGCGCTTGGCGCCTGGCTCGAACAATCCGGGGGCAATTCGTGATGGCCGGCGCGATCATGATCGCCCAGCTCATGGCTTTTACAGCCATCGGACTGCTTCCGCTGCTTTTCTTCCGGCGTGGATCATTCAATCTGCGCTGGTGGGCGACCGCCATCCCCTTTTTTATCGATCCGATCGTGGTGCTGTCAGTCGGACTGGACCGGATTGCGCCTATGGTGGACCTCGGCTCGCCACCGTGGCACTGGATATCAATGCTGTCGGCGGCACCCGCCCTCATCTGCATACTGCTGCTCGTCGCAACCGTCAGCACGCACCAGAGTGCTCCTGCTCTGTGGCACCAGGAAGACGATGAGCCCTTGCGGGTCGTGTCTACGGGTCCATACAAAAGGATTCGTCACCCCTTCTACTGCGCTTTCATCCTCGCATTCCTGGGCGCCGCGATGGCGGCACCGCACCTGCTGACCCTGGCCTGCCTCGTCTACGGGGCGCTGGCGATGAACCTGACGGCAGCCCGCGAGGAGCGCCGTCTGTTGGTCTCCCGACACGGCAACACCTATCGCGATTACATGAGGACCGCCGGTCGATTCTTTCCCCGGCTTGGCGGAGCGGCGCAATGACCAGGGACGTCTTTGTCGGGGAATTCGCGTATGCGCTGGGAGACCAGCGTGAGTCTCTGGGCTCCGCAGCCCGACGAGGACTGCTGGCATCGCCGGAGGATGCGATGACGCACGGCGGATTCGAACAACACTATTACTGTTCGTCCGCAGCGTCCGCCTACGATCTGGCGCTCCAGGCCACCCGCGCCCTTCGGCTGCGGGGCAGCGATATCGATGCGCTGATATACGCCACCTGTATCCCGGAGAACGGCAGTCGGTGCGACAGAAAGGCATTCGCATCTTCCGGCGACGTCCGCGACCTGATGCAGTTTCCCGCCAGTCATCTGCAGGCGGAGATGAATATCTCCGGCCCCGTTTTCGGGCTCGATCAACAGGCCTGCACGGGCATGCTGGGCGCGCTACGGCTGGCCCGCAGTCTTATCCTGAGCGAGCCCGAGTTCACGCGCATACTCTGCGTCACGGCAGACCGCTTCCCGGAGGGTGCGCGCTACGAGCAGGCCTACAACCTGATCTCCGACGGCGCGGCCGCGTGCGTGGTCAGCGAACAGCCGGCCGACTTCCGCATCCTTGCCTGTCACCACGTGACCAACGGTGCCCAGGTCTCCGCCAGCGACGAAGAGACCCTGGGGAGTTACTTCGCGCAGACCTGCGCCACCATCCAGGCCTGCCTGAACAAGGCGGGCCTCGGCATCGACGACATCGATTGGATCGTTCCCCAGAACACTCACCGGGACGCCTGGCGGGTTCTGTGCAGCCTGCTGGGTTTCCCCTTCGAGAAGGTTTGCCTCGACACCCTCAGCGAGGTTGGTCACGTGATCAGCGCCGACAACGTTATCAATCTCACCCATCTGCTCGAAAGAGGCCTGCCGGAGCCGGGCCAACACGTACTTCTGCCGATGGCGGGTTATGGCAGCAACTGGCAGTGCGTGGCCCTGGCGAGGAGCGGTTCATGAGCGCTTCCATCAGATCCGTCTCCCGTCGGCTTTGCGATCTGTCGAGGGAACACTTCGTCGATCCTTACAGCCGCATCAGATGGCCGGAGTCTGTAGATCCGGACGGCTGGTATTTCTCCCCCAGGCTGCTGTCCGTACATGGCACCGCCGTCGCCGGCACGCTGGGTGAAGCTGGCATGCGCCGGCTCAGCCTGCTTGAAGCGCTGAACTTCTTCAGCCTCAACATCCACGGGGAGAAACAGCTTCTTCAGGGCATCGCCGCACGTCTTCATGAGGAGCGTTTCCGAGACGCGAGCCCCTATCTCCAGCACTTCATCGATGAGGAGAACAAGCACCTGTTCTGGTTTGGCGAATTCTGCCGCCGATACGGGCGGATCTATCCAAGCCGGCTTGTCACCCTTGCAGCGGAATCTCTGCCCACAGATGTGGAGGACTTCCTGTTCTTCGCCCGGATCATGATGTTCGAGGACATCGTCGACACATACAACGCGCAGATGGCAGCGGACGAGGCGCTGGTGCCCGTCGCTCGGGAGATCAACCGCCTGCATCACGCGGACGAGGTGCGTCACCGGGCATTCGGGCGATCGCTGCTCAGACACCTGTGGCGCGAGGGCTCGGCACGCTGGTCGCGCTCCACCCGGGAGCGGGTCAGCGACAGTCTCCGGCTCTACCCGGGCGTCGCATGGCGGGAGTACTTCAACCCCGACGTCTACCGCGACGCGGGGCTGGCTGACCCACATGCCGTCATGCGTACCGCCTGGGCTTCCGAGGAGGCCGTCAGAAGGCGGCAGGAAATGATCGCCCCTTCGATCAGGTTTCTAGTGGGTCTCGGCGCGATCAGGGAGGAGCAGGGATGATGACGGCAAGCACCAGGCTGATGAAGTTGCGGGACTGGGTTCGGGAGCAGGCCGGTCCGGTCGATGACGACTCGCCGTTGCTGGAATCGCGACTGATAAATTCCCTGCAGCTGGTCGAACTCGTCCTTCTCATCGAGGAATTGACCGGTCGCCCGATCCGGCCGGACCAGTTGCTGCCGGCGTCCTTCCGCAGCATCCGAACGATTTATGAAAATTTTCTCGGCGGGCAGAGCCGGCCGGAGGAGGGAGCGTGAACCCGTCTGTCCAATCGCAAGCCATCAAGGCGTTGACCACGGTGCGGGGGCTGCACTGGAACGACAGCGGCCAGGCAGCTTTGACCGGCGAGCTGGCCCGGTATGCCGATCGCCTGGATCGGGCATTCGCCCGTTGGGCGGCCAGCCTCGGGGCCGAGCCATTGCTGCCGCCCCCCTGCCTGCCGCCGGGCGTACCCGAACGCTGCGGTTACCTATCATCGTTCCCGCATCACGCCACGATGGCCGTGCCGGTGGCGGACGACGACGGAGAGGACCCGGTCAGAAGCTTGCTGACGCCGGCCGCCTGCTATCACGTTTATCCAACACTGGAGGACAGCCACCTCAACCGGCCGCTGTTCCTCACCCTGCGCGCCACCTGCTTCCGCAACGAGGACGTGTTCCTGCCCCTGGAGCGCCAGTGGTCATTCTCGATGCGCGAGGTGGTCTGCGTGGGCGCAGATGAAGACGTCAGCCGGTTTCTCGAAACAGCCCGGGAAACGGCGTCGACCTGGTGCGAGATCCTCGGCATTCCGATCCGTCTGGACAGGGCGACCGACCCGTTCTTCGACCCGGCGTCGAGCCCCGGCTGGCTGATGCAGCGTCTTCTGCCGCTCAAGACCGAACTGCTTAGCGACGGTCTCGCGATCGGGTCATTCAACTCGCACCAGAGTTTCTTCGGTGAGACCTTCTCTATCCGAGTTTGCGGTCAGCCTGCCTGGACCGGGTGTGCGGCTTTTGGCCTGGAACGCTGGTTGCTTGCGCTGATCCGTCGCCACGGCCCTGATGCCTGCGGCTGGCCCGACCCGGAGACGCTGACATGAACCGCGTACTCGTCACCGGCGCGGACGGGTACCTGGGATCGCGGATCGTCGCATCCTGCCTGGCGGACCAGCGCGACGTGATCGCATGGATCCACGCCCGCAACCCGATCGAGCTGGAGCACAGAAGCCACGCGCTCAAGGAACGCCTGGGTGGAGACCTGGAGTGTGCAGGTGGAGACCTCCTGGATCCCGACGCATTCTCGACCATCGACCGGCTCGGGATCTCCGCGATTGTTCATGCCGCCGCGGTGACCCGTTTCAATGTTGACCGAAGGGCGGCCCGTCGGGTCAACGTGGCCGGGACGTCGGCAGCGGCCGCGCTGGCACAGCGATGCCCGCGACTGGAGAGGTTCGTGTTTCTCGGTTCGGCATTCGCTGCCGGCCTGCTCGAAGGCAGCATCGAGGAGGGGCCCCTCGCTCCCGATGGTTTCGCAAACAATTATGAGTGGTCCAAATGGAAGTCCGAGCAGGTCCTTCAGGAGGATCATGCAGAGCTCCCGTGGACCGTGCTCAGGGCGGCGACCGTGATCGCGGACGATGAGAGTGGCGCATGCGGGCAACTCAACGTTGTTCACGACACGCTGCGCCTGCTCTATCAGGGCTTGTTGTCGGTGATCCCCGGCGAACCCTCCGTGCCCGTATGCCTCGTGACCGCAGACATGGTCGCGCAAGCGGCCGTACGGCTTCTGGAGGGGCCGTTCGTCGGGCGTTTCGTCAACGCGTGTGCCCCCGTCGAGTCCTGTCCGACGCTGGATACGTTGCTCACGGTGGCCATGGACTCGTTCCAGGCATGCCCGGAGTTTCGCCGCAGGCGAATCCAGCGACCGCCGTTCTGCCGACGGGACGCGTTCGAGTTACTGGTTCAGGGACTGCGCCGGCACGGCGGCAGCCTGTCGGAGCAGGTGGCGGGGAGCCTGGCGCCATTTGCCCCGCAATTGTTTCTGCGCAAGCAGTTCGTTGCCAGACGGGTGTCGATGCTCACCGGCCGCGCGTTTCCTGACATGGCGGCGCTGCTGTCGAGACTCTGCGAGCGGATGTTGGCGACAGGTGCCTGTGGCAACCGCGCCGGCGTTCGCGCCATCGCATGAATCCCCTGCAGGAGAAGTTCAATGATCGATGAGAACAATAGATGGCTGCTGAGTTTCTACCGCACCTCCGAAATTGGCGGGGCCCTGTTTTTCGGGCAACTGGCGCGGACCACCCGGGCAGCCGGCATGCAGCAGGCGCTCACCCGGCATTTCGCCGATGAAGCCCAGCATGCCTGCTACTGGACGGATTGCCTGGCGAGCCTGGGTGCGGAACCGATGCGACTCGGCGAGAGCTACCAGGACCGCTATCTGAAGGCGGCCGGATTGCCGGCGAATTTCATGGAAGTGCTGGCCGTGACTCACGCGTTCGAGCGGCGAGTGATGGGCCAGTATGCGCGGCATCTACAGCTCGAGGACGTGCAGCCGGAGATTCGACAGACGCTGGAGCGGATCGTGACCGACGAGCGCAGACACCTGCTATGGGTGCGCCACGCCCTGCGTGAGATGGAGCGCGACTACGGTGCCGATACCGTGAAGCAGGCGCGAGACAGGTTCGAAGCGGCAGACGAGCTCGTCTATCGGCAGTTGGTCACCGAGCACAGGGATCGGATGGAGGACTTGTTCGCACGTGGTCGTGAGGGAGGGGCATCGTGAGGAAACCTGACGAAATACGGCGACTCGTCGCCGCGCAGCTTGACCAGCCACTGGACAGTCTGCCGGATGCATTGCCGATCAGGGAGGCCGTTGTGGATTCGTTTGCCCTGGTCGAACTGGTCATCCGGTTGCAGGAGGAGACGGGCCTGCAGATCAACGGCGATGACATGCGCAGGGTTGAGTCGGTAGGGGACCTGATCAGTGTCTTTGTCGATGACCAGCACAGCTGCCGGGACAGCGCGGGGACATGAGGTCATCCATCGGTGACGCCTACGGTCGCCTGTTCGACAGGTTGTGGAGCTGGGGATGGTGGCCACAGGCGGCCATGCTGTTGCTGGTGACGGCTGCAACCGTCGGCGCATCCGGAATTCGCCTGGATATGAGTTTCCGGCCGTTATTTGTCGCCGATGGTGCCATCGCTGCCCAGACGGAAGAATTCGAGAAGGAGTTCGGACAGATCTCCGGTGCCTGGATCGCCGCCATCGTCGTGGCGGACGATTGGGATGCGCCGCCCGGCCGGGCTCTGATCGAGAAGATTTCGGAGCGCGTCAGTCGAGTCGATCACGTCCTGGACGTGGTCTCTATTTCACGACCTCCGTGACCCGGATCCCAGCGGTCTCCCGTCGAACGCCTCCTCACCGATGACGGCCGGACGACGGTTCTCCTGGCCCGCCTGGGTCTTCCACTGGCCGATCTGAGCGGTCGGCGACCGGTGGTCGCGGCATTTCGGGAAGCCGTGCAGCGTGAGCTTCCGGCAGGAGTGCCGGCGTACTTCACGGGTGTTTCCGTTGTGGAGGATGTCTACGCGGACGAGGTGCTGAAATACCTGCTCGTCGGCGTTGCGCTGACGGTGAGCGGCGTCGCTCTGATGATCTGGCTGTTATGGGGCCGTCTGGAGCGCGTTCTCATCGCGATGGCTGGCACCTCTTGCGCTACGATCCTGGTGCTCGCATTGATGGCGGCACTGGATCAGCACATCACCCTCGTCAGTAGCATGGTTCCGACCGTCGTCATGGTCATCGGCGTCGCAGACGCGATTCACATGATTTCGTGTTTCGACGATCACAGACGACGGGCCGGCCAGAGCCCCCGGGGAGCGGCGCGCCTGATGGTTCAGGAGATGGCGGTCCCCTGTCTGATGACGACGCTGACGACGATGGGCGGCCTCGCCGCGCTGCAGGCGGCTGGCCTGCCGGCAATCCGGGATTTCGGCTTGTCGGCGATCGTCGGGGTGGCGCTAGCCTACCTGGCCAATCAGGTCCTGGTGCCTGTTCTTCTGGCGAGACGCGAGCCCCGGATCCAGATGCCGGCCGGGCCGGGTGTCCGGCTCGCTCGCCGATGGAGCCTCCTGATCGGCCGACAGGCGATCAGGTATCCAGTCTCGGTGGCCGGCGTCGCACTCTTGTTGTTCATCGGTGCCCTGGCCGGGCTCGGCCAACTTCGCTTCGATCAGCGTTTCAATGAAGAGTTGGGATCCTCGCACCCGGTGGCCGCCGCCCAACGCCGGTTCGAATCGCACTTCGGCGGTCTGCTGGGGCCTGAGCTCGTCATCTACCGCACGGATGGCGGCAGCCTCCTGAATCCCGAGAGCCTCGCCGCCCTGCGTGCTTTTTCGACCGCTGTTTCGCGGGATAGCCGGGTAATCTCGGTGCACTCTGTCGCGGATGCGTTGAGGGATGGCGGTGAGAAGCCGGCCGCAATGACTGACCTGATCGAAGCCAAAGAGCTGCCGGCGCTGGTGAGCGCGGGCGCAGACCGGGTCGCGGTGATTATCCGGGTCGCTGATCTAGGCAC
>CP070833.1:537102-542142 GCA_020341735.1 Gammaproteobacteria bacterium
CGGATCAGTTCCTCGCGCGACCTTGACCAGGATCAAGTGGGTCCTGCCTTCCTCGCATGACTCGGGATCGGTACTGCAACGGACTCACCCGTGGTTGCCGCCAAGATCGCCGCCCTGAGAGCCATCCGCCGTCTAAAAATGGGCCGCCGACACACCGAACAGCCAGGGGTGCGCCCACAGGAGGATTCCGTACGCCACGGCTCCGATTACGACCGGTAGCGCGTCCCTCTTAAAAGGGACGGGGTCCGGTTTCTTCCATGGCCCGTCGCGGCGATTGATCGCGATGATCTGCACGACCGACCATGCGGCTAGCCCGCCGAACAGCGTTACCGAACGACTGTCACCATTGGCCAGAAGATGCGCGAACGCCCACACGAGCACGCCGGTTAACTGGGGATGGCGTAGCGCACGCTTGATGTTCGTCTGCAGACGCGCTGCGAAGAACAAGACCAGTGCGACAAGCATGATCATCCCGGTCAGCGGCGGACCGAGAGAAGGCGCCCGGTAGATCCGCGTCGGGGTCGCCGACTGCCATCCGAACACCATCAATACGACCGCCACCGCAATAACAACCGAGAACAGACCACGATACGGGCCCTCCCCCAATCGCTCGACCACTCGGGCTCGTCTGTCCACGCCCATCGCCGGGAAAAGATGAGCTGCGGCCCACAACAAGATGCCAAGTATCAGATAAGCCATGACTCCTTTCCTCGCGATTGCTCCTGACAAAGCTTAGCCGAACCGGGAACCGGCGACGGGCTCAATCGGATCAGTCTGTCTGCTTCTCTCGTCTGCGCCTCTCCGGACCGCAGGCTCCTTACCTCTCCGGCTATCGGGATGATCTGCGCCAGCGCAGACTGGTCACTCGACCCCTGTGGAATGAATGGGTGGGGATATCTGGAGCAATGTAGCTGTCAACTGTCTATCAGGTATCAGTCGCCTGCGGGCGGCCGTTGCCTCACTGGAACCATGAAAGGAGCATTCAGATGAGCCTTCCCCGACCCCGCTTTCCACGCCAACCGGCTCCCGAACTGGAACTGCCCTTGGTGGGCGGCGGGCGTTGGAAACTGTCCGAGCAGCAGCCCGAGCATTTCACATTGATCGTCGTCTACCGCGGACTGCATTGTCCCATCTGTGCCGGCTATCTGAGGGGTCTGACTCGAAAACTCCCCAGGTTTACAGACCTCGGCGTTGACGTCATCGCCGTCACCAATGATCCCCAAGATCGAGCTGAGAGGACAAAGGCGGAATGGGACGTGGACGATCTTTCGATCGGATATGACCTCGGCCTGGACGTGGCACGCAACTGGGGCCTGTATATCTCCAGCGGTCGCGGCATGACATCGGCTGGCGTCGAGGAAACCCCGTATTTTGTAGAGCCCGGACTGTTTCTGGTGCGAACCGATGGAACGCTCTATTTCGCATCGATCCAGACCATGCCCTTTGCGCGGCCGAATTTTTCAGAGGTGCTTCAGGCGCTGGACTTCGTGCTCAACAACGACTATCCGGCCCGCGGTGAAGTCATCGATATCCCGACCTGAGGAGGCTGGGCGACTATTTTCCGCAGCCTGAAATGCTGCGGATCCTGAATGACACAACGGAGCGATCACCATGTCAGACAAATTGCGATCCGTCACGGAGCAGAGTTTTAAAGTCGATGTACTGGATGCCGGGCGTCCGGTTCCGATCGACTTCTACGCCGACTGGTGTGCACCCTGCCGCATGATCACGCCGATCATCGAACAATTGGCAGATGAGTTCGCCGGCAGGGTGGAGTTCCGCAAAGCCGATCTGGATCAGGTCCCCCGGGTGGCGGCCCGATTCGGCGTCCGCAGTCTGCCTACCCTGATGTTGTTCAAGGACGGCAAACCGCAGGAGAGCCTCGTCGGCGCAGCCACCAAGCCGGCAGTATCACAGCTGTTGGACAGGCACACCTGATTCGCGATCGCGCTCGACATCAGGCTCGATGCCGAGCACTGTCCTCGTTTCGGGCTTCAGAACAGATCGCCCTGGGCCGGCTCTCTGGCTGTGACCGGCTCTTTCGCCGGCACGAGACTCATGGCCCGCTCCGCCATGGCGGTGATCGTCAGGGATGGATTGACGCCAGGGTTCGCCGGCACGACCGAGCCGTCACAGATCATCAGATTCTTGTAGCCGAACGCCCGATGCCCTTCGTCGTTGACCCCGTCGCCGGCGTCATGACCCACGACGGCTCCGCCGAGAATATGCGCCGTCATCGGGATATTCGCCGTGGCCTCCAGAATCACCGACTGCGGCACACCACCGGTCTGCTCAGCCAGCCAGGCTGCGGCCCGGTTACCCGCATCGATATAAGTGGGATTGGGTTTCTCCGGGTCTTGCTCTGTCTTCAGGCTGGTACCAAGACCGAGCCAACGGCGTTTAGTTCGAAACGCGATGGCATTGTCCAGTGTCTGCATGACCAGGAGGATCAACGTGCGCCTGGCCCAGCCAAACGGCCAGAGCGTTTTGAGGAAGCGGACAGGATGACGGAACACGTTGCCCAAAAGCAGCAAAGGCCGAGTGAGCCGTGTTCCCTTGCCGGTCAACAAGGTGAACAGATTGCCCATGAAATCACCGCGCTCTCCGTAGGTCACGAACTCGATGTGAGTGTCCTTGTCCACGTCGATACTGGCGCTGATCGCGACACTGTTCCAGGGCTTGATCGAAGCGTCGGGCAGCGTGACCGCCAGGATGGACTCGCTGTTGGTGCGCACGAGTTCGCCGAGTCGATCGCTCAGCCTGGGCAGAGAACCGCGATGCTTGCAGTTACCCAGCAGACGGTTGGTTCCCAGGGCACCGGCCGCCACGACTACGCCGCGAGCGCGAAGCGTGCGGCGACGCTTTCTGATCCAGGCGCCCGGGCGCCGAACAGACACCACATAACCGTCGCTGCCATCATCCGCACCGGCTGGCCGGATGTCCTCCACCTGTGACTCGGGAAGGATCTCGGCACCCTTCTTCTCCGCGAACCAGAGGTAGTTCTTCACCAGCGTATTCTTGGCGCCGACGCGGCAACCGACCATGCACGCCCCGCAGCGAGTGCACCCCGTACGCGGCGGGCCGTCGCCGTCGAAGTAGGGATCAGGCACCTCGACGTCGGGCTCGCCGAAGAAAACGCCGACCGGCGTGCGCCGGAACGTGTGGCCCATGCCCTCGTTTTCTGCGATCCGCTGCAAGAGCGAATCTCCGGGACTCTCGAACGGGACCTCCGCTACCCCGAGCATCCGCTCTGCGGTGTCGTAATGGGGAGACAACTCACTGTCCCAGTCATTCATGTCCGACCATTGGGGGTGAGCGAAGAAACTCGGCCTGGCCCGATAAAGGGTGTTGGCATACACGATGCTGCCGCCGCCCACGCCGGCGCCGCTGGCGATGAACACGTCGCGGAAAGGAGTCAGCCGGAGGATCCCTCGCAGACCGGCAAATGGCGCCCACAGGAAACGGCGAAGATTCCAGGCAGATGGCGCGAAATCCTGATCTTCGAAGCGACGGCCGCTCTCCAATACGGCAACCTTGTAGCCTTTCTCCGCCAGGCGTAAGGCTGACACGCTGCCGCCGAAACCGGAGCCAACGATAAGCCAGTCGTAGTCGTCGTTCTTCATCGGCGTCCTTACTTCGTCGTCCCCCCGGCCGGTTCCACGCAGTGTAAGCCATGCCGCCAGGCTGTTAACCCGGAAGGTCTTCTGCGCCTCGCGGCCGCCTCGCAACCGTCCGGGCTCATGCAGTCTTCGCGGCGGCGCTGCCTGTTGCTTCAGTCTCCAGCCAGCCCACGAATGCCTTCGCACCCGTCTCATCGATCAGGCTACGAGCATCTCTCAGGGCCTTGTCGATATCAGCCTTGTTGGCCTCACTGTCCTCGGCACGCAGGGCGCACGCCAGACTGAGACACGCCGGGATCTCCCAAAGTCGGGTGCCGTACTGACGAGCCTTCGCCAGTGCCTCGCGCGCGACGCTGACTGCCTCGGCTCCGACGCCCTGTCGGGCCAGCGCCTGGGCCATGCAGGCCAGCAGAAACGGTTCATGATCCAGCCCGATACGCCGCTCCCTGGCCAGAGGAAGGATGGACCTGGCCGCGTCGGCCGCCTCATCGTAGGCCTCGCCCGCGAGATGGACCAGACTCAGGTTAACGGCGGCGCGTACCCGTGACGACAAGGCGCCCGCGCTTTGAGCGATCCCGATGGACTCACCTATCCACGCCCGTGCGGCATCGACGTTGCCTTCCAGAGCCGCCGTGCGCGCCAGGCTTCCGAGGGCCCAGCCCAGGATCTCCGCGTCGCCGGTCCGCCGAGCGTCGCGTACGACCCGCCGCAGTTCCTCGCTACCGGTCTGGGTATCGCCCTGAAGTGACAGAATCTCACCCTTGCAACAGCGCAGATAAAGCGATGGCGTCAATTCGAAGAACTCCCTTCCGGCCTCGGGTTTGCCGCTAAGTGCGGCCAGCGCATGCTGAGCCTCGGTCAGCCCCTCACTGAGTCGGCCCGTGGAGATGAGCGCATGGATCGGCGGGCCGAGGGGTTCCAGCACCAGATCCGGGTCGCCCGTGGCCTCGGCGATCCTGCGGGCTTCAGCGAAGACATCCAGGGCCTCTTCGATGCGCCCGGCCATCATCCGGGTAACACCGAAGAAAAGCCGGATCGCCACCTGACTCGGCACATCGTCCAGCCGGGTCGCCAGTTCCATTCCTTCTGAGAACAGCTGCTGCGCGTTCTCCTCCTCGATACCGAGTCGCCAGCCCAGATTGAGCATCCGCCAGCGGGCTTTCAAGGCCAGCTGGTCGGTCTCTGATGATGGCGTGAGCATCGCCACCAGATCACGGACCTTCTCCCAATGCTCGTAGGCGGCCGGCAGGTCATTGCGACTCGCCCAGCGGGCGGCGCGTTGATGCCAGCGGGCGGCCTCCATCACTTCGCCACCCTGTTCGTAATGATGAGCGATGACGGACGCTTTACGATTGGGCCGATCGCCGGCCAGTGACTCGATCGCCTTGGCCACGGCCGCGTGGATCTTCTGGCGCTGGTC
>CP070833.1:542242-545674 GCA_020341735.1 Gammaproteobacteria bacterium
CGATCAGTGCGTCCCTCCCCTTCCCAGACGAGCCCGGAAATTGTCTTCCCTGTCCAGCGCCTCAACCTTCTCGCGCTGCGCAGCGATGTTCTCGAACACGCGTTCCATCAGTGCGTCGAATCGGGGCTCTCCCTGGAAAGAGGCCCACCTCATCCGGTCGTTGATGACCCAGTAGTAGTCACGCCAGCCTGCGTCGATCGCCTTTTCCAGCGCGTAGATAGCAGCGCTCCGGTTGCCGGCCACCGCATGATTCTGGGCGATCAGGAACAACAAGACCGGCGAGCGTCCCAGCCCCTTGTCCTGCTCAGCCTGGATGCTATCGGCGATCGTCGCGAAAATCGCGTCGGCCCGTTCTGCATCGCCATCCTCGCGCAACGCGGCTGCGTGTAGCTGTCCGCCAGAAGGCGTGACAGGCCCGCGGCGATCTCGGCGCGCTGCTTGGGGGCGATTCCGATATCGATCTGCATTTGCGTGTCCTCTCGTAGTTCTCTCAGATTCAGGGTCGTGACTCGTCATGACGGCGCGATCGGACGCTGCGAAGGCGCCTGGCCTGGCGGCGCCGACGCAGTCGTTCGGCGCGCAAGCTGTCATCCGTGTCAAGTCTTGATTTGGGCGTCAGTCCTGAGACCTCGATGTGATTCACGGTCGTTCTCCAACAGTCCGGGCCAGAATGTTAGGGTCGACGGTTAAATTGTTCCAATGAATTAATTCTCTCTTATCGAGAGCTAATATCTATCACTTGTTTGTCCGGCCCTTTCGCCATCGAGGCAAATCATTCGCAGGCCACCCACTTGGTTACGGGCAACCGATCGAGTCTAATTGTGTCCAACAGTCATAAAGTCCCGCGTCGCTTCCATCGCCTACGACCAGCCAGAAGAAATCATGCAGATACGCACTTCGTCCAAGACCTCTACCGCTGCAGCCATGCTGCTGCTCCAGGCCTGTGGCGGAGGTGGTGGGGGCTCATCATCTCTACCGCCGCCGGTGGTTATGCCACCGCCCGAACCACCGGCCATTGAGATCGAGAGCGTCTTCTCCGCCCTCAGCTTCGAGCGGCCCGTAGCACTGCTGCAGGCGCCTGGCGATGACAGTCGCTGGTTCGTGGTCGAGCAAGGGGGCGTGGTCCGCACATTCGCCAACGACCCGGCGACTGACAAGGCATCGGTGTTCGTCGACATCTCTGCAGTCGTCACCTCAGGTGGCGAGACGGGACTACTCGGAATGGCGTTCGATCCTGACTTCAGAGCCAGCGGCGAGGTCTATCTGTCATACACGGGCAACCCGGGCCGGGTGCTGACCTCTGTCATCGCCAGGTACCGGAGCATCGACGGTGGCGCGACGCTGGATCCCGCTAGCGAAGAAATATTGCTGCAGGTCGTTCAGGACTTCGGTAATCACAATGGCGGCAACATCGCCTTCGGTCCGGACGGGTTCCTGTATGTCGGGCTGGGCGACGGTGGGTCCGGTAATGACCCGAATGACCGGGCACAGGACACCAGCAATCTGCTCGGCGCCATGCTGAGGATCGATGTGAACGGCGGGTCACCCTATGCCATTCCCGCGGGCAACCCCTTCGCGGGCAACGCACCCTGCACACAGGGATCCGGTGGAGCGCCATGTCCTGAGATCTTCGCCTACGGCCTGCGCAATCCGTGGCGCTGGAGCTTCGATCGCTTCACAGGCGTGCTCTGGCTGGGCGACGTGGGCCAGGCAGACTGGGAAGAGGTGGATGTTATCGAGGCTGGTGGCAACTACGGCTGGCGGATTCGGGAAGGCGCTCATTGCAACGACAACATCCAGCCCAACTGCGACAACACGGGCCTGACCGACCCGGTGTGGGAATACGATCACAGCCAGGGACAGTCGATTACCGGCGGTGTCGTGTACCGCGGTCGTTCGATCGCCGGACTTAGCGGTTTCTACCTGTTCGGCGACTTCGTCTCCGGTCGCATCTGGGCCCTACCAGTCGATGGTTCCGCGGCAGCTACCGAAGTTATGGACAGCGGGCTTTCGGTCTCTGCATTCGCACAGGATATAGCCAGCGAAGCCTACATCGTCGACTATTCGGGTGGCTTGTACCGGATCATCGCCAGCCCGTGAGATCGTAATGCACTACATCGAGCCCCTCTTCCGCCCGCCCTCCGAAGCGCGCTCACTGATCCTGCAGGTGACCAACGGCTGCTCGTGGAACCGATGCACCTTCTGCGAGATGTACACGCAGCCGCAGAAGCGCTTCAACTTCAAGCCGATCGAGGAGATCGACAGGGAACTGGCCGGCCTGGCCTCGGCGGGCATCCCGGTACGGCGTATCTTCCTTGCCGACGGCGACGCCATGACCCTGTCGGTGAGGCGGCTGCGCCAGATCCTGGAGGCCATCCGTCGTCACCTGCCCGACGTGCAGCGGGTCTCCAGCTACTGCCTGCCGCGCAACCTGCGCCACAAGACGCCTGACGAGCTGGCCGAGCTCAGGGAGCTGGGCCTGAGTCTCTTCTACGTGGGCTGCGAGTCCGGCGACGACCTGGTGCTGGACCGGGTCAGCAAGGGCGAGACTTTCGCCACGTCACTCGATGCGTTGAAGAAAATCAAGGCGGCGGGCTCGAAGAGTTCGGTGATGATCCTCAACGGCATGGGGGGCATGCGCTACTCGGAGCAGCACGCGAAGAACTCCGCCCTGCTGATGAACGAGGCCCAGCCGGAGTATCTCGCCACGCTGGTAGTCAGTTTCCCGATGGGTACCGAGCGTTACCAGGCCGGCTTCCGCGGCGAGTTCGAGCCGCTGGACCAGCAGGGGCTGTTCCGGGAGATGGAGTGGCTGCTGGATACGCTCGACCTGGAGAACACGATCTTCCGCAGCGACCACGCGTCCAACTACCTGGTCCTAAAGGGCACGCTGAACAGGGACAAGGCTCGCCTGCTGGAGACGGTGAGGACGGCGATCCGCAGACCGGGGGCCATTCCGCTGCGGCAGGAATGGCAGCGCGGGCTTTGATGAGAGACGGCCGGGCCCGACTCACGGTACGGTGTCGTCGATCCGCGGGGTCAGAGTGCAAGCACTCCGACCCCTTCGCTAACTCGCATTTCGGGTTTCGGAATCCCTCTACCGCCGCATCGCCCGGACCCGCTCCATCAAGGCCGGCAACTCGTCCTCCGACTCAATGGACGTGACGTCTTCACGCTGCCGATCAACGTCCGCCTTCACGTCCATCATCATCTGCCGGTAGCGGGGATCCTCCGACAGGGACTGCAATCGCGGGTCATGATGGCTGAGGTAATAGTCACTCCAGCCGGCATCGATGGCGCGCTGGAGTCGGTCCAGCGCGGCCTGGCGATCGCCCGACAGCAGCCCGCTCAGTGCGAAATTAAACAGCTCGTCCGAGCGATTCAGCAGACCCCGCTCGTCATCTGCAGACATTCGCTGCTCGAAGTGACCCA
>CP070833.1:545774-564761 GCA_020341735.1 Gammaproteobacteria bacterium
CACTTGTTCGCGCTGCCCGCGACAGCGGCCACGTTCCACTCGTCGAGGTCGATGAGCTCGGCTCCGAAGCTGCTTACGGCGTCGAGCAGCAGCGGACGATCGTACCCACGGCACAGTCGTCCCAACCCGGCAATATCATTCAGTCGGCCTGTCGTCGTCTCGTGATGAACCGAGGCTACGTGACTGATGGCAGGGTCGTCGCGTAGCCGGGAATCGACCGTGTCGAGGTCGATCCCATCAAGCCATGGAAAACTGAGTTCCGCCACCGGTTTGCCTTGCGCACGCAACATGGCTGCCATCCTGTCCCCGTAGACGCCGTTGCTGACGACCAGCGTGGTCCCATCCCGGGGCGCCAGGGTCGCGAGCATGGCCTCCACAGCGCAAGTGCCCGAACCGGACAGCAGAACCGCGGCGTGCCGTCTGCCGCTTTGCGGATAGACGTCGCAGAGCCGCTGAAGGACCTCGACCGTTGTGGCTGCGAACTCCGGCTCGCGATGACAGGCGTCTCCGCCGGCGAGCGCGGCGCGAACCCTGTCGCTCAGCACGACTGGCCCAGGATTAAGTAGCAGCGTCCGCCCGCGCATCGCTTGATCTCAGGTATGACATGAATCTCCGGGCAACGCTTTCCGGTTGGATATCGGGTCGCGGCAGGTCCTCTGGGATGCCGGCTTCGACCATAACCCTGACGAAGCGCAGGCCCCCGCCGGGTTCGGCGAGCAGGTCGGCCAGCGCACCTGGATCCTGAGTGCAATTCACCCGCGCGGAGCCACAGCCGGCGGCCACTGCGCACAGGTCTACCGAGCCCGAACCGGTCGCCTGACCGCCGGTCGACTCGTGAACCTGGTTATCTAACAGCACGTGAAACAGGTTGCCGGGCCGGCATCGCCCGATCGTGGCCAGGGCCCCCATGCGCATCAACAGGGCGCCGTCGCCGTCGAGCACTATGACCCGCCGATCCGGTCGGGCCAGGGCAAGCCCGAGACCGAGACTGGACGCGCAACCCATCGAGCCCACCATGTAAAGTTGGCTGGGCAGATCGCCGCACGCATACAGCTCGCGGCTGGTATACCCGGTCGTAGCGATGACCAGGTCGGTTGGCCTGAGCACGGACTGGATCGATCGAAGAAAGGCACGTCGCGGCTGCGTCGCCCGCACCTGTCCGACGGTCGAGGCGACCGGCCACCTATCCTCCGAGGGCGGGCCGATGGCTACGGGTTGGACGGTCCCCTTCTTCATAAGAAGCGCATGCGGCCTGCGGCGTTCGCTCATCGTCTTGCTGGCACGGTCCAGGCAACCACTGATCTGCTGTTCATCCTCCGGAAAGATCTCCCAGGTGATGTCGAGCATTTCAAGAAGCGGCGCCGTGATCTGTCCCATCAGGTGATGCTGTGGTTCGTCAGGGGGGGCGTCCGGATCGCCACGCAGCGTAACTATGAGCAGCACCGGCAGGCGGAAAGGCCAGGTCAACGACGATAGCGGATTGACCGCGTTTCCGAGGCCCGAGTTCTGCAGCATCACGACGGAGTGCAGGCCACCGAGTTCCGCGCCCGCCGCGATTGCCACGGCGTCTCCTTCATTGGTAGCGCCGACGTAACGCAGGTCCGGATCGTCGATGACGAAGTTGATCAATGGCTTGAGAAAAGAGCAGGGCACGCCGGTATAGAGTCCGAAACCATGGCGTCGGGCCGCCTCTGCGAAAGCCGTCGCCGGGATCATCAGCCAAACCTGCCTGCGGAAATCACATCGTCCACAGTGTCCACATCAAGCCAGTGGCCGGTGGTGTAGACGACTCGGACGTGCTCGCCTGAACTCACCATCGCATCCAGCAGGTGATGCAGCTTCATCTGCCGTCCGGCGGGTGCCGCCAGCAAGCGATCGACGTGCCCGCGCAGCCGCTGTATGGCGCTGCCGCGTATGCGCAAAAACCCCATCCATTCGCCGTTTATCCGCTCGGTCGGCAGCTCCTCTCCACAGGCCTCGAGCAACACCCTGTGATAGAAGGTCGCGCGGCCGTGGGCCTCGGAGCAGGACACGTAATCAGCGTCACGGTCCCTGTTGACGGACGCCTGCCAGTCAGTGTCCACCACGATGACGAAATCTTCATCCCGCAGCTCGAGTATTTGCAGGATGTAGCGATTGAACAGCACGTCGCCGAACGATACGGTCAGATCGCGACCGTCGTCCGGGTTCGCCGCCAGCCCCATCGACAGCGAGACGAGTTCCCCGGTCTCCTCGTAGTCATCGTTGTCCACGTAGGCGAGGCCCGGGATAGACACCCGCTCCTTGCCGAATCCGCGCACTACCGAGATGTCACGAACTCCGGCGCCACGATAGGCGTCTACGATGTGCTGCAGGAGGGGTTTGCCGCGGATCTCGATCATGGCCTTCGGCACCTGCGCGGTAAGAGAGCCCAACGCCTGACCCTGGGACGCGGCCAGCACAATGGCTCTGGCATTCCCTTGATCGCCCGGCAGATAACGCTCCTCTGCCGATTCCAGTTCCGCTGCACCCTGCAGTCGGAATATCTCCTGAACCGGTGCGATCCTGTCCTCGAGGGCGAGAAGGTTCTCGTGAGTGGCAAGATGCTCGGCCGTTTCCTGCATCGCTCTCACTGCGGCGCGCAGCATGTGATTTGCCCAGATCACCATCGACACGCCCGCATCCCTGTAGACGTCGGTCGGCGTGGCGTAGTAGCGGGTGGGCACGATGACGACCGGAGATCGATTTTCCCATCGACTCATGAACTCCAGGATCTCTTCGCTGGTATTCATCGCGCTGTGGATAAGAATGCCGTCGGCACCCGCAGCGTGATAGGCCTCTGCCCGACGCACCGCCTCGTCCATACCCCAGCCGGCGATCAGTGCTTCGACCCGCGCCACGATGCAGAAATCATCGTCGCCCTGGGCGTCCTTCCCGGCCTTGATCTTGCCGCAGAACTCGTCGACGTCGGCGAGCTGCTGGCGATTGCCTGCAATGAAACTGTTGGTTTTCGGGAACAGCTTGTCCTCGATGCAGACTGCGGCGACGTCCCGTTGCTCGAGCTTTCGTACCAGGCGGCGCATGTTGTTGAAATTGCCGTAGCCGGTATCACCATCGAGCATGATCGGGATCTGAGTCGCGTCAGCCATGAACTCGACCACCTCAAGCACCTGGGTCCAGCTCGCCTCGTTGCTGTCGCGGACACCGAACTGCGCGGCGACAGAGAGGCCGCTGGCCCACAGGCCCTTGAATCCGGCTTCCTCGCCGATGCGGGCACTGATGCCGTTGTGCGCCTCGAGGAGAAACTCTGTTTGCCCCGACAGCAACAGCGCCCTGAAGCGGCTCGTTCGGCGAGCTGAATCCGTGTTCTTCACCGGCCGCCCGGCACCCGTGCCTGCGGTGTCGTCGTTCAAGCCACGATCCTTGCGATCCTGCCGGTGTGCTGTACGTCAGACGCGGAAAACATATTCCTTGCCGGGTTCCCGTTCTATGTCCGGTGGATAGCTCTTTCGCTTGTCCGCGTAGTACCGAGCGCGCTGGTCGCCGTCCGTGGCCCTGCCGTAGGTGAAATAGAGGATGCGTCTGGGTCTGTCCGTGTGATTGGGGGCGGACCGATGTGGTGCGTAGGAATCGAAAAAGACTCCATCACCGGGTGCCATCGGCAGTTTCCTGTAGGCCTCGTCCGACAACTCCGTGTCAGTCAGTGGCGTCCACTGGTTGCCGATGAGTCCCCTGTCATGTGCGGCGGGTGCGAACTCGAGACAGCCGTTGTCCTCGGTACAGGGGTCGACGGCGACCATCGCTGTGATATGCAGGCTGCCGTATCGATCCCAGCCGGCCTGGACATCCTGGTGCGCGGCGAAGCCGTCGCCGCCGGGCATTTTGAAGTTGATCTTGTCCTTGAACAGGATCGCCGGTTCATCGAATAGTTGGGATACGGCGCCGAGCATTTCGCGACTTTTCATCAGGTTCGCCATTCCCGGATGATGGGACACGACGTCCTCGACCCGGTTGAGCACGCGCCGGCCCGGATCGTCCATGGCATTTTCGAAGTACATCATGTGGGCGCCCGGCACTTCCGGCCAACTCTGAATCTCGGCCGTCCATTGCTGCAACTCGGGCAGCCTATCCGCTTTGAAAAGCTGCCTGATCATCACGAATCCGTTTGTTCTGAATTCATTGACCTGAGAGGCAGTCAATGGACCAGGGGCTGATGATTGAGAGTTCTGTTCCACGTGGACATCCGGTGGGCCTAGCGCGTCGTGGGATCATAGCATGGCAGAATCGCATGCCGGCTCTGGATCCCAAAAGAAAACTGATTGATTACAGATGCTTATCGCGGACTGTCGAGATGAGGCCGGCGCGCGTCATGCGGGCTCGCTACACGGCTATGGCCGATCGGATTGCGACGAAAGGCCGCGGTAATTGAGGGCGGCATCGGCAATGTCTTGTCTTGACAGGGGAAAACCGGCCGACGACAATCTTCGCCCCCCACGGGCGCCTGCCCGATCCGGGTCGTGGCTATGTAGCTCAGCTGGTTAGAGCACGGGACTCATAATCTCGGGGTCGGTGGTTCAAGTCCACCCATAGCCACCATTTCCATTTTCCGGGAGCGTCGTGCCGGGTGACCCGGCGGTGTTTTCAACCGACAGCACACGCCGTTATTCAGATTGACGACGGTACTGAGCAGATCAGCCCCCGGTCCGGACCTCAGATCAATGTCTTCAGACGTTTCCTGATCTCCTCGGCTCCAAGTCCGACGACGCTCTTCGGCACGGTCTCTACAACCAGCTTGTTGGCTGCCGGCGAGATGGTCTTGCGGAGTCTGCCCAGAAAGTCAGGTGGGGCTAGCACGATGAGGCGTCCGAAGTTGCCCCGGGTGCGACCGAGTTCCAGGGTTTCGGATACTTCACGGGCGAACACGTCCGCTTCGTGTGCTCTGGGATCAACCTGTGATGACATGGCATGCCTGCCCTGTCCGGCGCTGTCGAACGACCGACCCGGCCGGTCCGTGGTCAGATCCTGACCCTTGAGCGTGGCCTCCGTATGTGCGAGCGATCTCACCGGCCTGAAATCCCCACCGATTCGATCGACTTCGAAGAAATCCGCTTTCGAACTGTCCGCAGTTACAACCCAGGTGACCGTCATGTTTGCTTCTCCCATGCGACTCGCAGGCACCGGCGGCTGGCAGGTCCTGCTACCTAACATGTAGCTCAATTGGTAGCGTCTTTGCCAGTAGCGACCGGCTAGGCTGTTGTATTCTTCGTTTCTCGCATCCCTCTCGCTATCCCGGCCGAGCAGCAAATTCATGAGCATAGACCGTTCTCCTCATCGACTACCCGCGCAATCGCGGATCTGGTTCATTTCTCTGGCCGTCGCGCTGCTGGCGCAATCGCTGGCCCGGGCCGGCGATGCCGAAGCGCTGGCCGAACAGGCTCGACCGGTGATCGAGCGACTGGGCCTGCGTGAAAGCGAGAAGCCGGTCCGCGAGGCACCGGGGTGGAAACGCCCGTCCCGGATCGTGGTCCGCGGCGATGCGGACCGGGCCCGTTGGCTGCAGCCGGCGGCCCCGGGCGTCGAACTCGTGCCTGCATCGTCTACAGAAGAAGCAATAGCTGTCGCTGTCGGGGCCGACGGTGTGGTCGGATTCTGTGCGCCGGAGCTTCTCGAAGCGGGGACCGGAATCCGCTGGCTGCAGTTACCTTACGCCGGCGCAGAGTACTGCCTAGCGATCCCCGCGATCCGGGAGCGGGGCATTCTGGTGACCAATGCCCAGCGCATCTACGGGCCGGAGATCGCCGAGCACGTGATGGCCATGATTCTGTCGTTTACACGTGGCCTGTACAGGTACATCCCCCAGCAGGCGCGGAGCACCTGGGATCGTGGACTGGTGGCTGAGGAAAACCTGTGGGAACTGGAGGGCAAGACGCTCCTTGTGGTCGGCCTTGGCGGCATAGGAACAGAGGTTGCGCGGCTGGGTCACGGCATCGGGATGAACGTTATCGCCACCCGGAACAGTTCTCGTCGCGGCCCGGATTTTGTCAGCTACGTCGGTCTCGCGGACGAGTTGCCTCAACTGGTAGTCAGGGCAGATGTGGTCGTGAATGCAGCGCCGCTGACACCGGCGACTAACGATCTCTTCGACGCGGAATTCTTCGCCGCCATGAAGACCACGGCCTATTTCATCAACGTGGGCCGCGGCGGTAGCGTGGTGACCGACGACCTGGTATCGGCCCTGCAAAGTGGCGACCTGGCCGGGGCCGGACTCGATGTCACCGATCCGGAGCCGCTGCCCGACGGTCACCCACTGTGGAAGCTGCCGAACGTCATTATCACTCCGCATATCGCGGCGGGCTCGGATCTCCGCAGCGAGCGGTTGTGGATCGTCATGCGGGAAAACCTGAGGAGGTATGTGGCGGGCGAACCGATGCTATCGGTAGTGGATACCACGAAAGGATATTGAGCCTCAGCGTCTGATCCGAAGCAGCGACGCCAGGCGGGGATCGTCGACGGCGACTTAGCAGCTCGGATCTTGCCCCGCCGGTCGGCGGGGCATTCCTTGAAAACTCCGCTACCGACTACTTGCTTTCGGTCTCGTCAGGGCTCTTCTCGGCGGCTGTGCGGTTGAGCTTGGTGTATTTCGATCCTTCCAGACTCAAGTTCGCCATCAGGCCCTTGTTACCGAAGATGAAGGCGACGATGGGATCCTTGATCTCAACCGTACCCAGATCTTCTCCGGCGCCCCATTGAACGACCGCGATAGAGCCGTCCACACCGGCCTCCCATCCTTTACTGGCCCGGAACTTGTCCAGGACGTCCTGTGCCAGGAAGACGACGATCTCCGAGCGGGTCTGTACGCCGATCTGCAGGCCGATGGACGCAGCCGCAGTGCTGTAGTAATCGACGGTCCTGCCGCCAATCCGCATTGCGCCCTCACCATAGGCTCCGCCGACCACGAGACCTGCCTTGCCGACCTTGGGGAAAACAAGGACCCCCTTGGCTTTTTGCAGGAATTCGCTTCCGCCCTTCACCTGAGAAGCGAACGCTTCCAGGGTCGCGTTCACTTCGATATCGATCTCTTGTGCGGATTTGGCGGACGCGCTACCTGCGGCCATGACGCCGAGGATGGCACTGATCCAGATAAACCTTCCTAAGTGATTGAATACATGGGGTTTCATGGTGGAATTTCACCTTGGGGGATGTGATAAGTCCGCGAACAGTAACCCGCGCTTCGGGACACATCAAGTACGGTGAAACCGATCTCTCCTTCAGGATCCCGTGGATGTCGTCTTCCCGGTGGCCTTCTCAATCCCGGATGTTCCATGTCGATGGGCCTGTGGACCGTTGTCTCGCCGAAGTCCGCAGCCGACCACTATGGTGATCCGTCACGCGGGCTAGAATAGTCCTCCTCGATCTCCGATCAGACCCAGCGAACAGACATGCCCCGACTCTTCGTCGAACAGCTCTGCACCATCGACTTTGCCTGGCTCCAGGGAGATCGCGGGTTGCTGGGCGACACCTGGATCGTCGATGCGGATCTCGAGGGGGATCTTGACGAGCAGGGCATGATCTTCGACTTCGCGAAGGTCAAACCCACCATAAAGGCAGTTCTCGACGAAGTTGTCGATCACCGGCTGCTCGTGCCCCTCGGTGCGCCCCGTCTGGAGATAGAACGGAACACATGGGAGATCCGCCTGCTTTTCCGCTACGGTGATCGTCAGCTTCGCCACCGATCGCCTCCCGAGGCGGTCTGCCTTATCGATTCGGAGTCGATCTCCGCGGACGCGGTCGGCCGGCACCTGGAGTCTGCTGTCCTGCCAGAGCTGCCTGATAACGTCAAACGATTACGTCTGGGGCTGCGTGAAGAGTCGATCGATGGCCCCTGGTATCGATATGCACACGGCTTGCGTCAGCATGAGGGCAATTGCCAGCGCATTGCTCACGGGCATCGCTCGAGGATCCGGATCCTGAGGGACGGGCAGCGTTGCGAGGCGACGGAGCGATGGCTCGCTGACCGCTGGCGCGATATCTATCTTGGATGCAGCGAAGATCTCACCGAAGAAGTGATGCTGGACGGGGTGAGCTATCGACGATTTGCATACCGGGCGCCGCAGGGGGAATTCGAACTACTGCTGGAGGCCCAGCGCAGCGAGTTGCTGGACACGGAATCCACCGTAGAATGCATTGCGGACTACGTCCTGCGTCTGTTGAAGGAACGGGACAAGACGGCCGAATACGAGGTACGGGCTTACGAGGGCCTGAACAAGGGCGCTGTCGCGTCTGGGTGAAGGCATACACGAGGATTAGGACATGGATAATCAGAAGAGTTCGGGCCGGATCCGACAGAGCATGCTTAATTTTCTCGCGCTGGAGAGTGCTGGGGGCATATTGCTGGTGATCGCCGCCATGATCGCGATGGTCCTGGCGAACTCGCCCCTGGATCATCTCTACCTGAAAGTCCTCGGCGTCCCGGTGACGGTCTCTATCGGTCAGTTCGGCCTGAGCAAGCCGCTGTTGCTGTGGATCAACGATGGTCTCATGGCCGTCTTCTTCCTGCTCGTCGGCCTGGAGATCAAGCGGGAAGCGCTGGAAGGAGAACTCTCCAGTCGCGAGCAGATCGTGTTGCCGGCGATCGCCGCCATGGGCGGCCTGGCAGTGCCGGCGCTGCTCTACGTCTGGCTCAACTATGATGACGGCGATGCAATAAACGGCTGGGCCATCCCCACCGCGACGGACATCGCCTTTGCCCTGGGCGTCCTGTCACTGCTCGGCTCGCGTGTGCCCCTGGCGCTCAAGGTCTTCCTGACCGCGGTCGCCATCATCGACGATATCGCCGCGATCCTCATCATCGCCGTGTTCTATTCGGACGATCTGTCCACCACGGCACTGTTGCTCGCTGGCGTCGGATTCGTCGCCATGATGATCATGAACAATCGTGGGGTGACGAGGATCGCCGCCTACGCGGTGCCCGGAACGCTGATGTGGGTCTTCATGGTCAAATCAGGTGTCCATGCCACCCTCGCGGGCGTCCTGACGGCATTCTGTATCCCTCTGAGCGCTACGGACGCCCAGGGACACTCTCCCGCCAAGCATCTCGAACACAGCTTGCATCCGTGGGTCGCGTTCGGAATCCTGCCGATCTTCGCTTTCGCTAACGCTGGCGTCTCCTTCGGCGGACTGACGTTTTCCGACCTTACAGGGCCCGTCCCGCTTGGCATCATGCTTGGCCTGTTCGTCGGCAAACAGGTGGGAGTATTTGTGGCGACCTGGCTAACGGTGAAACTCGGACTCGCGAGACTCCCGGAGGACGTCGGTTGGCTACATATTTACGGAGTCGCGTTGCTCTGCGGCATCGGCTTCACGATGAGTCTGTTTATTGGCACGCTGGCGTTCGAGCACGGCGAATTCGATTACGGAGCCCACGTGCGCCTGGGGGTCATCGAGGGGTCGCTCCTGTCCGGGATCCTGGGGTATGTGGTTTTGCGCATCGCCACGAGAAAGAAGCCGGGCGAGATACCAGCGACGGGATCATGAGGACTTGAAGATCCCGCCACACGACCCAACAAAATACTGCTCGGCTCGGTGGACAGACCGCCGAAGACTAAACAGAGGGGAGATAGAGGCATGAAGCGAATCCTGCTTTTCTTGGCGACGAACATCGCCGTGTTGGTGCTTCTCAGCATCGTTCTGAGGCTGCTCGGCGTGGACTCCATCCTCGATGAGCAGGGCGTCGGCATCGACACGAACGCGTTGCTGGTGTTCTCCGCAGTCCTCGGTTTCGGTGGCTCTCTGATCTCCTTGGCCATGTCCAAATGGATCGCCAAGCGCAGTACCGGAGCAAAGGTGATCGAACAGCCCGCGAACGAAGTTGAAGCCTGGCTCGTGGGCCGGGTCAAGCAGCATGCCCAGCAGGCCGGTATCGATACCCCCGAAGTAGCGATTTACGACGCGCCGGAACCCAATGCCTTTGCGACTGGCGCCCGGCGCAATGCGGCTCTCGTGGCCGTCAGCACAGGCCTGATGCGGAACATGCGGCGGGAGGAGGTGGATGCGGTCCTCGGGCATGAGGTGAGCCATGTCGCCAATGGGGACATGGTGACGCTGACGCTACTGCAGGGGGTGGTCAATACATTCGTGGTATTCCTGTCGCGCATCATCGGCGTGGCCGTGGATCGGGCCATATTCAAGACCGAGAGGGGTCACGGTCCCGGTTATTTCATTACGGTGATCGTGGCACAGATCGTGCTGGGCATATTCGCCAGCATGATCGTCATGGCATTCTCGCGTTATCGGGAATTCCGTGCCGACGCCGGCGGTGCGAAACTGGCCGGACGCGCCAACATGATTGCGGCCCTGGAGCGGCTGGGTCAGGGGGCGCCCAGCGAGCTGCCAGATCAGATGCGGGGCTTCGGTATCTCCGGCAAGATCGGCAGCGGGTTCGCTCATCTGTTCATGTCGCATCCGCCAATCGAGGCGCGAATCGCCGCGCTGCGGAATTCGAGCTGACACCTCACGTACTGCAACATAAGCTTTACGCTAAATCATTAATCTACGAGATCGACCCCGGGGAGTGAGGTTTCGCCCCGGGGTTTCCTTCGCAATCGCTCCATCACGAGATCGCGATATGAACATTCTCCGTGTGGCTGCCGGCCTGTTGGTGTTGTGCTCCGGCCACACCGTGGCAGCCCCCGTGACCGTTGTCGGTTTCAACATCGATTCCGGTGATTCTTCCGACCACGTGATATCGCTGCAGCTCAAGGAGTCGTTCGGCGGGGGCCTTTTGGGGCCTGAGCGACGTCTGGGACTCCGGTGACTGGCTCCGGCGGCTTCGGGAGGGCGCTCAGTCCGGTGAGGGCAGCGACTTCGGTCAGGCACTGGTGAGACCGGTGGCGACTCGAGGCTGCTGGTGTTGTACCGTCAATCCCGCCTCGTACTGGTCGGCCACGAGGAGATCCCCGCCGCTCAGCCGACATCCAAGCAGCCTGCGCCTCTGGCGGTTCGATTCAGACTCGACGGTGGCGAGGAGTTCTACTTCCTGGTGGAGCCTCGGCGGCAGGCGGCCGCAGCAGGGAAGATATGCTCCGACGCCTGGGGGAAGAGATGCGGGAGCTCAGAAAGGCGCTACAGGAAGAGCAGTAGACCTTCAGTCAATGGGGATGCCGGTGCTGGCGGTGCGGATACTCGTCGGTGGGCCGACGTCCGTCCATGCGAAGATCAAGGTTTCGTCAGCCACCACCATCTGAGGGAAGCCTGAGGACCTGGCGTCGCTCGTGCTTACCAGCGTCATAGCCTGTCCCAGGCCCCCGGACCGGTCGACTCGCCGATAGCGGATCTCGCCGCCGTCGGCCGAACCGGCCAGCCAGCTCACGACGGCGCTGCCGTCTTTAAGCAGGGCAAGGTCCGTCCTTCCTAAAGGCCGATCCCGGGAAATCTCTACCGGCTCGGAGAACGTGTCCCCCGAGTCGTCCGAGAACGCAACACGGATCACGGGACCTCCACTGTCGGTGAACCAAGCCACCACCACCCGGGATCCGGCAGCCTCAACCACCGGTCCGTTCACCGGACAGGCGGCGATACGCCAGTCGTCACGTGCTACGCGGCGGGGAATCGCCCACTCATCATCTCGGTAGCTGACGATGTAGATATCCCGGATCTCGTCTTCCGTCCTGTCTCTGTAGACGACCACTGGCCCCGATTCCGTCACGGCTGCGCCCGTCTGGCAGCAGTCGCAGGTCAGGCCATCGATCTCAGCGCCCGCGCTGATCCGGCCGTCCTGGGAGATCCGTGCAGAGCGAAGAGTCATGCCTCCATGGCCATGCCCCGATGCACCCGTTGCATTTGGCTCCGTGTTGCGACCGTCCAGCCAGACGGCACCGAAGTCTGCGCCGAGATCGAACAGGCTCACGAAGCCGTGTTCGGTGGGAGTGCCATCATCATGGGGAGAAAAACTCTGACTCCAGTTGTCGCCGCCGTCCTTGCTGAGGGCCATCACGACATCGTAGGCATAGGGCGCTGAGGCGCTCTTCACCAGCCAGTGGGCAAGCATCCGGCCTTGGCCCGCAACGATGACAGACGGGAAGTCCGCCCAGTTGACGAACCACTCCGTGCCTTCGGCGATGGTCCGCGGCCCGGTCCAGCGGTCCTGGTCATAACGGGCGAATCGCAGTTTGCTCAGGCCACCTTGCAGCGACTCCACCCAGCTCAGCCACACGGAGTCATCCGGCCCAACACTAAGTCGCGGCAGGCTGCTCCCCTGCGCGGCGGGTGAGCGGAATTCTCGCACTACGCTGTTTCCCGGCGCTTCTTCCGTAGAGCAGGCGACGATGCAAACCATGCACACAAGAGCCGTCATCACACGAATTGTCATGCCGCCATGATAACAATCCGCGGCGAGACCCGTGACGTGGGTCATTGTCAAATGCCCGTACTTCGCGGTAGCCTTCATTTGTGAGCAAGCTACTGATCCATAAAGGAACTGTCTTGAATCGGCTGCGTCGCATCGGCAAGCGTGGCGCGACGGCGACGGTGATCCTGTTTACCGCTGTGTGGATCAACATGGCCTTGCAGCCCTGCCTGATGGCCGCCGAGCCCCTCCTGCCAGGAGAGCACCAGGACGGCGGATGTCCTCATTGCCCGCAGATCCCGGACGCCCACTGTGGGGATGAAACCGCGGGCGCCTGCGCCTATATCGATGGATTCGATTTCGATGGCCGGTCTGCGCAGCTTGCCGATCTTCAAGCTGACGTGCTGGCAGTCGTGTCCGGCCCGGTCAGCCTGCCAGAACTCAGACCCATCGCCTGGATAGGCCCACCCTCCGCCTGCCTGCGTCCCGGGCATACCGGCCCGCCGTTGTTCGTAAGGAACTGCGCCTACCTGAAATAGACACCCTTTCCTGCCGATCCCGGATTTCGGATTTCGCGGAAGGAGTGTCCCATGCAATATTCATCTACCGGCGCGTTGCGCCTTGTCATCATCGGCATCTTGGTCGTTTGCCCACTGGGGTTGGCCGGTGCTTTGTCTCTTGAAGAGGCCGAGTCTCTGGCTGTCGCGAGAGACGCCGGTGTCGCCGGCATCGAAGAACGCAGCGCCGCCTTGAGCGAGTCGGCCGTGGCGGACGAGCAATTGCCGGATCCCGAGCTGCGGTTCGGCGCGGTCAATCTGCCCGTCGACAGCTTCTCTCTTGATGATGAGAACATGACGCAGATCCTCGTCGGGCTGCGTCAGCGCATACCGCGGGGCAAGACCCGCAGCCTGCGTCGAGAACAGACAGAGACGATGGCCGCCGCCGAATTCGAAATGGCCGAAGAGCGCCGTCGTGAGGTTGTTCGTGCGGTAAGGAGTGCGTGGATCGAACGCGCATTCGTCGAGAGGGCGATTGCGATCGTGGAGCGACAGCAGTCATGGTTCCTTCAGTTGGAAGATGCGGCGACGGCAGCCTACGCGTCTGGCGGACGGCGTCAGCATGAGTTGTTCCGCATCGCCATGGAACGGGAACTGCTGGAGGAGGACAAGGAGAGACTCCGGCAGATGGGCAGGTCCTGGGATGCGGAGCTTGGTCGGTGGCTAGGACCGCAAGCCGATGCCGCAAACCCGTCTGATATCCCGGAACTGCCATCGCTGCCGCCGAAGCAGATGGCTACGGTCACCCTTGCCGGGCATCCCACGCTGACGGCCCAGACGCGACGGGCGGAGGCCGGCAAGGTCGGTGTAGACCTCGCAAAGCAACAGTCTCGTCCCAACTGGGCCATTGACGTGTCCTATGGCTTTCGCCAGGGGGAGGACCGTGCGGGAGACGATCGGCCCGACTTCTTTTCCGCCATGCTCAGTTTCGAAATGCCCATATTTCCTAAGAACAGGCAGGACAGGAGAGTGTCGGCCGCGATGGCTACTGAACTGGAGATGAAGAGCCTGCTCAGGGACCGGCAACGAATCATACGACGATCATTCGAGTCCGCATGGGCCGACGAGAACGTGTTGGAGCAGCGTATCGATCTTTTCGAAAACCGTGTGCTTCCTTCTGCATTGGCGAATGTGGAAGCAACACGCCAGGCGTATCGCAATGATGTCGTGCTGTTTGACGAGCTCGTCAGGTCGGAGAAATCCCTGCTCGACACCCGGATGCGCCTGCTGAGGCTGCGTGCGGATCACGCGCTCTCGACTGCGGAGCTGCTCTACCTGACGGGAGTTTCACGATGAACCGTCAAATCCAGATTTTTTTGTCGGCCATCGTCGCCCTGCTGGTTGCCTGCGGGCCTTCGGATCCGCCCGTCGGAGAATCGGCAAGGGATCATGCCCTGGCGCATGCTCAACCCGGTTTCGTCTGCCCCATGCACCCCATGGTGACCGCCGATGAACCGGGTAGCTGCCCCATTTGCGGCATGGATCTCGTGAAGCGTAAACAGGAGATAGGGGACGGTGGAGACCGCGAGGTTCTCTACTATCGTCATCCCCACAATCCGCAGATCACTTCAGATGTCCCCACCAAAGACGAGATGGGGATGGACTACTTGCCGGTGTACGCCGAAGCCGGGGCGGGCGGTGAAGGCATTCTGATCAGTGCGGAAGTCCGTAATAACCTCGGCGTCCGGATAGCGGAGGTGGGTCGCGGATTGCTCCCGCGGACAATCCGTGCCGTCGGCCACGTGACCTATGATGAGAGCCGTGTTCGTCATGTTCATGCAAGGGCTGAGGGTTGGGTCGAGCGACTGTTTGTAAGTTCCGTCGGCGACCGGGTCGGCCGCGGAGACCCCTTGCTAGAGCTTTACTCACCACGCCTGGTGACAGCACAGGAGGAATATCTGCAAGCCCTTCGCATGGGAGGCGAGGGGCTGATCGGCGCGTCGGAGACCCGTCTGCGAGCGCTCGGGATCAGTGACGATGAGATAAGACGCGTGCGGGATGCGGGCAAGGTGGATGGCCGAATCCTCTACCGCGCCCCGAGTGACGGTGTCGTGACCCGATTGGAGATTCGGGACGGAATGTTCGTCAAGCCGGATACCGACATGGTGGTGCTGGCGGACCTGAGCAATGTGTGGATCGAGGCGGACGTGCTCGCGCGACAGTCGGCCTGGCTCGGGCGCGGGGTGCCGGCATTGGTGAAGCTCGATCAGCTTCCGGGCCGCGATCTGACGGGCGAGCTGACCTATGTCTACCCGGAAGCAGATCCTCGAACGCGGGCTATTCGAGTACGCCTCGTCTTCGAGAACCCGGGCGAGGCACTGAAGCCGAACAGTTTCGCCACCGTGACAATCTCCGAGCCTGATCCTGTGCCGATGCTCATCGTGCCCCTGGAGGCACTCATCAGGACAAGTGATCAGACCCGGGTCATCGTTGAAATCGCCCCAAACCGGTTTGCACCAAGGATCGTCGACGTGGCTTACGAGAGCGGCGACATGGGCGCGATCAGGACAGGGCTGGTTCCCGGCGAACGGGTGGTTGTGTCCGGCCAGTTCATGCTCGACTCGGAGGCCAACCTTCGTGGTGAACTAGAGCGCATCAGCGGACCGCCGGATGAAGACCCGGCTGGTACACGCCCGGACCACAGACACTGAGGCTGCTGTCATGATCAATTCCGTTATCCGCTGGTCCGTGGCCAATCGCACCGTTGTACTCATGCTGGCGGCGATTCTGGCAGCCTGGGGCGTCTATGCGCTCAAGAAGACACCTGTCGACGCCATCCCGGACCTCTCTGACGTTCAGGTGATTATCCGCAGTAGTTTCCCCGGCCAGGCGCCACGCGTGGTCGAGGATCAGGTGACCTATCCGCTCGCCACGTCGATGTTGGCGGTGCCGGGCGCGGTGACGGTGCGCGGCTACTCCTTCTTCGGGGATTCTTATGTGTACATCCTCTTCGAGGACGGCACCGATCTCTACTGGGCTCGTTCCCGAGTCCTCGAATACCTGAGTCAGGCCGCGACGGCCCTGCCTGCGGGCGTCAAGCCGGCATTGGGTCCGGATGCGACCGGCGTGGGCTGGATATTCCAGTACGCGCTGGTAGATCGCAGCGGCCGCCACGACGTGGCCGAGCTACGCAGCATGCAGGACTGGTTCCTCAAGTACGAACTGCAATCCTTGCCCGGGGTTTCTGAGGTTGCCTCGGTTGGCGGCATGGTCCGGCAATACGAAATACTGCTTGATCCTGAGCGCCTGCGCGCCTGGGGTATCAGCCTGTTGCAGGTCCGCCAGGCCGTTGCCAGCGGCAACCAGGAAGTCGGCGGCTCGGTCATCGAGTTGGGGGAGGCCGAATACATGGTCCGGGCGACCGGGTATGTGGATAGCCTGGACAAGCTTCGGAACCTACCCTTAAACGTGACCGCCGGAGGCGTTCCGGTCCTGCTGGGGGACGTGGCGGATGTGCGTTTCGGCCCTGCGCCGCGTCGCGGCGTGGCTGACCTGAATGGCGAGGGCGAGGCAGTCGGCGGCATCGTGGTGATGCGATGGGGCGAAAACGCCACCGATGTCATCGATACCGTTCGCAACCGGCTCGAAGAGCTGCAGTCCGGATTGCCGGAGGGGGTCGAGATCGTTACGGTCTACGATCGATCTGCGCTGATCGAACGCGCCCAGGACAGCCTGCGTGGCAAGCTTGTTGAGGAGCTGCTTTTAGTCGCCCTGGTTTGCGCAATCTTCCTGTTCCACGCGCGCTCCACCTTGGTGGCGGTCATCAGCCTGCCTCTCGGTGTCCTCGTGGCATTCATCGCCATGCATCAACTGGGCATAAACGCCAACATCATGTCTCTCGGTGGCATTGCGATCGCTATCGGCGTGATGGTGGACGCCGCGATTGTGATGGTCGAGAACCTGCACAAACACATGCAGGATGCCGATGACCGGATGCACTGGCAGCGAGTCCACGACGCGGCGGCGGAAGTCGGTCCGGCCATCTTCTTTTCCCTGCTGGTAATCACCGTAAGCTTTCTTCCTGTGTTCGCGCTGCAGGCCCAGGAGGGCCGCCTGTTCTCACCGCTGGCCTACACAAAGACATTCGCCATGGCCGGAGCGGCGCTGCTCGCTATCACGCTGGTACCTGTGCTGATGGGATATTTCGTCCGCGGCAGGGTCCGGCCTGAAGACGCCAATCCATTAAACCGCTTTTTCCGGTTTCTTTATCGCCCGGTGCTGGCGGTCTCGCTGAGATTCCCGAAACTGGTGATTGCCGGAGCACTGTTGTTGGTCGTGGTTACCGTCTGGCCTGCCTCCCGTCTGGGGACCGAGTTCATGCCGGATCTCGATGAGGGCGATCTGATGTATATGCCCACCACCTTGCCCGGTATTTCCGTTGGCGAAGCCCGTCAGTTGCTGCAGCAAACCGATCGTCTCATCGCCACCATCCCGGAGGTTGAAAGCGTCTTTGGGAAAGTGGGCAGGGCAGATACAGCCACCGACCCTGCCCCATTGACCATGATCGAAACGGTCATCCAGTTGCGACCGAGGGAGGAGTGGCGGGAAGGCATGACGCTGGATGCCCTGAAAGAGGAACTGGACGACAGGGTTCGCTTCCCCGGGCTCGCCAACGCGTGGGTCATGCCAATCAAGACTCGAATCGACATGCTGGCGACCGGTATCCGGACACCGCTCGGAATAAAGATCTCCGGTGCAGACCTGGGCGTCATCCAGGAGATCGGGACTGAGATCGAGAAGGTAGTATTGGAAGTCCCTGGGACACGGTCCGCCTATGCGGAACGGGTGCTGGGCGGGAGGTACATCGTGGTGGACATCGACCGCATCGCCGCGGCACGGTTCGGCCTCGCCGTCGATGACATCCAGAGGGTGATCGCGCTGGCCGTGGGTGGGATGGCCATCAGCGAATCTGTGGAAAGCCTGGAGCGATACCCGATCCGACTCAGGTTCTACAGCGACTGGCGAGACAGTCCGGAGAAGCTGCGTAATCTTCCTCTGAGCACGCCGACCGGAGGCTGGATAGGATTGGGCGATGTGGCGGAGGTCCGGGTCGAAAAGGGTCCGGCCATGATCCGCAGCGAGAATGCCCGTCCGGCAGGATGGATTTTCGTGGACGTGGCCGACGCGGATCTGGGCGGGTACGTCAAGGAAGTCCGACGGAGGGTGAGCGAAAAAATACAGCTCCCTGCCGGATATTCACTGGATTGGTCCGGGCAATATGAATATCTGCAACGGGCAAAGGCCCGCCTTCGGGTGCTGGTGCCCGTCACGATCGCTGTCATCGTGCTTCTGTTGTACCTCCAGCTGAGAAGTTTCGCGGAGGTATTGATCGTCCTTGGTACTTTGCCGCTGTCGGTTGTCGGCGGCGTGTGGCTGCTCTATCTGCTCGATTTTCAGGTCTCGGTGGCGGTTGCCGTCGGTTTTATCGCCCTGGCCGGTATGGCGGTGGAGGTCGGTGTCGTCATGCTCGTGTATCTCAGACAGGCGCTGCAGGCAGCCCGGGAGCGTGGTGAATTGACTCTGGAGACCGTGCAACAGGCGGTAAGGGAAGGGGCGCTATTGAGGCTCAGGCCCGTGCTGATGACGGTGACCGCGACCTTAGTGGGCCTTCTGCCCGTGATGCTGGGGAAAGGGACGGGAGCGGAGGTGACCCGCAGGATCGCTGCCCCGATGGTGGGCGGCGTGATCAGTCTGTTGCCCCTGGCGCTTTTGGTGATTCCGGCCCTGTTCCTGCTGTATCAGCGCGCAAGCGTGCCGATTAAACCGGTTGCTGAGACTGACGAGTCGACCTGAAAGTCGTATAGTCTAGGGAACAAGTTTCCCTAGACTCCGTCCAATCTCTAAGGGGGCCGGTGACCTGTGCGCGCCGGCGGGACGCAGCACTCAAAGAATCATCGACCATGAAAACACTCAAGCCGATCGTCCGGGGTCCGGCGTTACTAATGATACTGGCAGTCGCCGGCTGCCAGACGCCGCCGAGTCAACAGACACCCAAGATGCCGACTCCGCCACCGCCGCCGTCAAGCTCGCAGAGCACGCCGCAGCAGTCGCCGAGCAGCCAGAGTCAGTCCCAGTCCCAGTCCCAGTCTCAGTCCCAGTCCCAGTCCC
>CP070833.1:564861-570543 GCA_020341735.1 Gammaproteobacteria bacterium
ACCGCGCCGGCGAGGCTAACTGGATCGGAGGGATCACTATTGATATATCCAGTCGGCAGGGCCGCCAGGAGAACACCGAATCCGAGGGTCAGCAGCGGAGTCAGGGCGAGCACGGCGCTAACCCGGGATGCCTCCCAGTGTCTGAGTGCTTCGGCAAAGGCGCCATAGGCGACGAGAGTGTTCAGGCTGCAGAAGACCAGCAAGACGAGCGCCCACGGCGTCAGCGATTCGAGGGTTGCCGGTTCGGCGGTCGGCAGGAGCGCAATGCTGGCCGAAACGTAGATGACCAGCAGAATTCCCTGTGGCGTGATCTCGACCTGAAGGACCTTCTGGGCGATGGCATAGATGGCCCACACCAGTGAAGCCAGCACGATCAAGAAAACACCCTTGCCAAGCTCCGCGTCCAGGTCGACCATCGCCGCGAAGCGGTCATGGAAGAACAGGCCGAGGCCCCCGAGCAGCGTGGCAAGGCCGAGCCACTGCAGTGCGCTGAAAGACTCCTTGAAGATAATCAGGCCACCGAGGAGCAGAAACATTGGGGCCAGCTGGACCAGGACCTGAGTAGAGCCCGGTGAAGCAAAAGACAGGCCGATGAGATACAGGAGATAGTTGCCAACCAGCCCGACGACCGCCAAGAGGAGGATTCCGCGAGAGCGCGGTCCCAGCTGTCGGAGGCGCGGCAGTCCACCCGTGATCCAGAGCACGATGCCCGCGACAATCGCAGAGACCAGAAAGCGATACCAGGTGATGGTGTCTGGATCCATGTACCGGAGCATGGCCTTGAGCGCGATCGGCAGGCACCCCCAGGCTGCAGCCGTCGTCGAGGCAAACAGCAGGCCGAGTCGCCAATTTGAGGTCGCCTGCATCACGCACATGCCTCCGGGTCGGCCGACGGGTCCGGTAGCGACACGTAATCGGCCGCATCGAAGGGTGGAGAGCACAGACAGTAGAACACCAGATCGACTGAACCTGTGTTGACGATCGATTGGCGGACTCCCGCGGGGATATAGACGATGTCGCCGGGCTGCGCCGGTGTAGACGGCAGGGAGCCGACCCGTACCTCGCCGGACCCGCTGACGATCACATATCGCTCGACGGTATTGGCGAGCCGGTGGGGTTGACTGGATTGCCCCGGAGCCAGTCTCGCGCGGGCGATCGACAACTGCCGATCTTCGCTGGCGTGCCACGATTCCAGGATGTGGACACCCTCAGCACTGAGAAATTCGTCATCCATCGTCGGACGACAGATCGTCTCGCCCTGCTCACCGCGCTGGAGGTCACTGTGCGAGGCCCTGCCCGGTCTGAGTCTGAGGGTCACCTTGATTCCTCGCGTAGGCGCCTGGCTTCGGACAACAGGAACTCTTCTTCCGTTGGGGAGAGATTGAATCGCACTGAGGCTTCTTCAACGGCGGCCGGATCGTGCCGGTGCTCGTCCGACAGCCAGCGCAGTGCGCGCCGGAATCCCTCGCCGCTGGGGATCAATTTGTGACGACCAGTGCCACCGGAAGACATCGCGTTTCTCCTTCTCTCACGCTTCCGATTATCCGCTCACGACCCGGTTCAGGCGAGCGCTGAAACTTACCATTGCACGAATGCTTTCGGTTTATGTTAATTTCTCGCGAACCCAAAGGATGGAGCTCCCGGTGCCCGAAAGGCTGACTCCCGGCATATTCGTCGAAGAAGCCCCCCGCGGCGAACAATCCATCGCTTCGCAGGTCGTCACCGTGGCTGCCTTTGTCGGCCGAACGGTACGCGGGCCGGTCGACGAACCGGTGCTCATCGAAAGTATCGATGAATTCCACCGAATTTTCGGCGGTCCATGGGAGGGATCGACCCTGGGGCCGTGCCTGCAGGATTACTTCGAGAATGGTGGCCGGCGAGCCATCGTAGTGAGGGTTATCAACGGCGGCCGGCGCGCAGAACTCCGTCTGCCGGCCGCAGGGTCCGGCCTGGTGCTTGAAGCCGTCAACCCCGGCGGCCAGGAGTGGCTGCGCGCATCGGTCGACTACGACAATATCGACCCACGTGAGGATCTGAGCTTCAATCTCGTTATCCAGCGGGTGCCCGGTCCCGAATCCGAGCGTGTTTCCGATCAGGAAATCTATGCCCGGGTGTCAGTGGACCCGTCGTCGAGTCGCTATGTGGGCGACGCGGTGCTTGAATCGAGGCTGATGCGGATTCGCGGGGCCATTCCGGATCAGCGACCCGACAGGACGGTTGGCCCGGGGGTGGGCTCACCGGTAGCGTGGGTGGCCACGGGTCTCCCCGGGGAGGACGGCGAACCGCTGACAGACTACGACATCATCGGCTCGGCCACTGAGATGAGAGGGATGTTCTCGCTGCAGAAGGTCCCGGCATTCCACATGTTGTGCATCCCGCCCCCTTCACAAAAGACCGACATCGGGCCGGCGGCCTTGCTCGCTGGAGTCAGGCTGTGCCGCAAGCGCCGGGCCCTGCTGCTGATGGATTCTCCGTCCGACTGCCGGTCGCCGGACGACATGGCCGGCTATCTTCAATACCTGAACCTGAACAGCGAGAATGCGATCGTCGCCTTCCCGCGGCTGATCGGTGGCACGGATCGTCCGCCAGACCAGCCGCGCGCCTCTTGCGGCGCACTGGCGGGATTGCTGGCCAGATCGGATAGGGGCGCCGACGCATGGACGCCATGGGCGAAAGCGCCGAGACTGTTGCGTGGCGCCACCCGACCTGCCGAAGAGATCGGCGACCAGGATGCGAAGCGACTCATCTCGCTGGGCGTCAATGTTTTCCGGCGGGCAGCGGGGGGCCGCTACGCGCTGACTGGCGAGAAGACGCTGGCGGGGGTCGAGGCGGCCGTACCGACTTTCCGTTCAGTACGGGTAAGGCGGCTCGCGCTGATGATCGAGGAGGCACTAAGGCACGGCACGCGCTGGGTCGTATTCGAGGTCCCGGGCGAATCCCTGAGGGCGCGCGTGCGCAACCAGGTGGAGACTTTCCTCGGGGAGCTGGAGGCTAAGGGCGCGTTTCCGACAGGCGGCGGATACCCGCCGTATTTCGTCAAGTGTGATGCAGAGACCAATCCCCAGGGTTCGGAGGTGCGGGGGTCGCTGCATTTCATTGTCGGTTTCGCTGTCGGCGATGCCGGCAAGTACATCGTCTATCGGGTCAGCCAGACAGTCGAGTCGGCCAAAGTCGTGCCAGTCAATATCGATCGATTCCGCTTTGCAGTCTGAGGCGACTTCGCCAGAATGGGGCGTTTCTTCCGCTACTTCGCTTACGGCTCCAACATGCATCCTGTGCGCCTGGGGCTCAGAACACCCTCATGTCGCGTGCTGGGCAACGCGTCGATTGCCAGACACACCCTCCGGTTCCACAAACGTTCCATGACCCCTGGTCATGTTTCCGGCAAGTGCGATGCCCATTACACGGGGCGTGCCAGCGACGTCGTTCATGGCGTTTTATACGAAGTTCACGTCCATGAACGAAGACATCTCGATGAGGCAGAAGGCGCGGGCACCGGCTATCACGGGGTGGATCTGAGCGTCACGATCGAGGACGAGTCGAAGGAGGCCTACTCGTTCGTCGCGGACAAGAGCTGGATCGACGGGTCACTTCTGCCCTACGACTGGTATGTGGCGATTGTGAGCAGCGGCGCTCGTATCCACGGACTGCCCATGGAGTACCAGGCGCGTCTGAGATCCGTTCCCAGCATCCCGGATCCTGACCGAAAGCGTGCCGAACGCTATTTCGACATCGCCAGAGGCACGCGCAAGATCCGCCCTATTTTCAAGAAGCCTCGCGGGTGACCCGCGGATCCGGCTCGGGTGCCATCTGCGAGATCCGGGAGACCGCCGGATGGCGGACGACATTGGTGGGTCGACGGCACGCCGAGATTTCCTCCCGGATCGCCCGATCGAGGGCCGCAAGGGAAGCTTCGAAGCCCTGAGCATGGGCTATCACGAACAGGACATCCTGAAGAGGATCGGGATATTCGGCGACGCTGATCCAGAATGCCTTGGCGTTGAGGGCTTCCATGCAGCCAGTGCTGACTGCCGGGTTGGAAATCTTGAGCGGGTGAGAGCGCACCAGCCGGCGGCAGACCTCATAGCGGTCCCAATCTGGGTATGCGTTCAGTATCGGAAGAGTAGTCATCTGAGTTCTCGGGATGGACTATATTACTCCCGACTCGATGACGAATCCTTGACCGAAATCACAGGTCGACAACTGCGTATGTTCCAGATTTTCAGGGCGTTGCGGGCAGCGGAATTCCACTTATTTATTAACGGCGTCACGCCAGGCCGGCGATCATGACGGGCGCGGAGTTCCTCGGTGCCCGCTACCCCCTCATCCAGGCTCCGATGGCGGGTGTTCAGGATCGGCAACTGACCGCCGCGGTATCGTCGGCGGGCGCGCTCGGATCGCTCCCGTGTGCGCTGCTCAGCCCGGAAGAATTGCGGTCCGAGTTGGCCGTGTTATCAGCTGAATGTGACGGTCCTTTCAATGTCAATTTCTTCTGTCACCAGACCCCCGGATACGACGCAGATGCGGAGTCTCGATGGCGGGAACTGCTGCGTCCCTATTTCGACGAGTACGGGATCAGTGACGAGGACGTGCCGATCGGAGGAGGACGACAGCCATTCAGTCACGACGCGGCAGACATATTGGAGGAATTCCGCCCACCTGTGATCAGCTTCCATTTCGGCTTGCCGAGTCGCGATCTTCTGGCCCGGGTAAAAGGGTGGGGCGCGACGGTTCTCGCATCTGCAACCACGGTAGAGGAAGCGCTGTGGCTGGAGTGTCATGGCGCGGATGCAGTCATCGCGCAGGGCCTTGACGCGGGAGGCCATCGTGGCATGTTTCTTTCCCGGGATCTGACCACACAAGCCGGCACTTTTGCGCTGGTGCCCCGAGTCGTCAGCGCAGTCGATATACCGGTGATCGCTGCTGGTGGTGTCGGTAACGCCGCCGCCGTGGCGGCGGCCTTCTCGCTGGGAGCCGAGGCCGTACAAGTGGGAACGGCATACCTGCTGTGCCGTGAGACGCTGACAAGCCCGCTACACAGGGCCGCACTGAAGAGTAATCGTGCCCGTCACACGGCTGTGACCAACCTCTTCTCTGGGCGTCCCGCCAGAAGTATCGTGAATCGGGTGATCCGGGAGATCGGACCTCTCAACGACAAAGCTCCCTCCTTCCCCCTTGCGGCCGCCGCCATGGGCGTTCTTCGGCAGCGGGCGGAGGCCAGGAAGTGCGATGACTTCTCGCCACTCTGGTGTGGGCAGAATGCCACCGGCTGCAAGGAGATCCCGGCAGCCGAGCTTACGCGTGAACTGACGAGCCTTCTCTAGAGTCCCCCGCACGGGCACCCGGGGCCCCATGTTCCGAACGCCCCCTGCCGCAGCTCAGGATGCGCCGGTCCGCGTCGGTTTTCCGGGAGAGACGTACATGGTGATGGTCGCGCGGACGACTTCCTTGCCGTGTGAATCGCGCACTGAAACCTCCACCGGAGCGTCCCTCGCGGCATCCCAGGTCCGCTCTTGCAGAGTAGCTACGGCGGTAATGTCTGTCTCAGCCTTGGCCACGTAGGAGATCGACATGCCTTTCGGAATCCATCTCAGCCCGGACGGCAGCGTCGATTCCATGACGAGTCCCGCGCCCAGTTCGCACAGATTGCCCATGGCGAGAGCGTGGATAGTGCCGATGTGA
>CP070833.1:570643-586443 GCA_020341735.1 Gammaproteobacteria bacterium
GAGCGCGCCGAGTCAAGGGCGGTGTTCCCCCCGCCGATGACCGCGACTCTGGATCCGAGCGCAATGTGACGGCCCTCCTTGCGGTGGCGAAGGAACTCGATGCCGGACCACACTCCGGCACCGGCCTCGCCAGGGATGCCGAGTCCCTTGGCTTGCTGGGCCCCCATGCCCAGGAACAGAAGTTCGTGCCGCTCGCGCAGATCATCCAGGGTAAGGCCTTCGCCGATCTCCACGCCGAGCTGAAGGTCTACGCCGAGACCAACGATTCTTTCGATTTCTCCCTCCAGCACATCGACCGGAAGCCGGTAAGACGGAATCTCGTTGCGAAGCATGCCTCCGGGGGACGTCGACCTTTCGTAAACCGTCACCGGGTAGTTCCGCCGGGCCATCTGGTAAGCGAAGGAGATTCCTGCCGGACCCGAGCCGATGACGCCGATGGATTCTTCACGGCTGGGACCCTCGAGTGGTGTGAAATGCAGCCCGCGCTCGAGACCCCAGTCACCGAGGAAGCGTTCCATGGCATTGATCGAGACCGGCTCGTCCTTGTCTGATCGGGTACATGCGCTTTCACATGGGTGAGGGCAGATACGGCCGATGGTGGCCGGCATGGGATTGAACTCCACGAGTCGACGCCAGGCCTTGTCGTACGCCTCTTCGAGACTTAGGCCGGTCTTGTCCCGCTGGGCGATGATGCCCAGCCAGCCGCGTATGTCGCCACTATTCGGGCATTGCATCTGACACGGCGGGGCCTTCTGCACCTGTTCCGGACAAATCGAGAAGTCGTGAGTATCCGGCGCCGAATCGGCCCCCGGAAGAGATGACTGCGGTTTGCGATTCCAGAGTTTCATGATCTTGCTCGCCAACAACCGCGTGTGCCACGCCCGGAGACGGCCCTTGAGCGATCTTTGGAGTGTGACGTCATACGCCCTGTCCCGCGGTATCCGCGTCGCGTCGCCGGGCAGACGGCCAGTTGCTTGCAGCCAGATTCCAGATCAATCCACCGACATACGCCGGATGGACGGTGCGGCCGAGGATCTCCCGATAGGGTGCGCTGCCACTGAAGATATCCCAAAGGATTTCGCTCATGCGCTTCCTGGGGTTGTTGCCAGCTTGCTCCAATGCCGTCATGCGAAGCACCGCCCGTCGGCTGAAGCGCGCCCTCTGGATCAGTCCGCTGACCGAGAAAACGAACTTGCCGATGCGATTGTCCGAATCGATCTTCCGGCACAAGGGCCAGAAATGCTGCTCGAAATTCTTGGCCGAGACGCCGTGGAAAACCGCCGTACGCGCGGCAGCCTTGGCTGTTCTGTAAGCCGCGCCGAGCCCGTCCTTGAACAAGCGTGTCGTGCCACTGTCGCCGATCATCACGATCCTGTCGTCGAATGGATATCGGGCCGTCTGAACGTTGATTCGGGGCAGACAGTGGCAGGCGTGGGGGGGGATGATCGCATCGGGAAAGCACTGCTTGAATTCTGCCGACCGGAAGAAGCTCTGGATGAGATCGTCGTCGATATCGTCGCCGAGCATGCAGAGGGTCGCGTAGTCGCCCTTTGGAATGAGCGCCGCAAATTCGAGCCGCGGGATATCGAGCAGGAATACATGCATCGAGTCACCAAGGGTCTCTTCGATCATTGAGCGGCCCAGGCGGAATTCGCAGATAAAAGTCGTTGTCTTTTTGGGCTGTCTTATCGGGGCTGTGCTGCCACAGATAGACTCGACAAAATGGCTGTTGATGCCGGTTGCGACCACTGCGAGATCGTAATTTCGGTGATGACCGTCTGCGCATCTGACCTCGATGCAGTCGCCGGTCCGTTCCATGGCGGTCACCATGCGCCGAACCATTCGAGCACCCTTTTCAACAGCCAGCTCGTTCAGGTAGCCGTCGAAACTGATCTGGTGGAGCGGTTCCGACTCCCGAGGCCCGTTGCCGCGGTAGACGGCGGCTATCCGCTTCTCGAGCCCCGGTGCGTTCAGTCGGACAGTGCCGACGTCCATATGCAGGGTGTAGGATTCCACGCCTCGCTGGACTACGTGCGAGGGCAGTTCAATCCCCTCGGTAGCGAGCCTTTGCAGCAGCGACTCAGAGACAATGCCCCCGCAATGATTGCAACCCGCGGGACCGCAGTGGGTGAAGTATCGCGGTTCGAATATGTCGACCTGCAGGTCGAGATTGGCGATCTCGGCAAAATCCAGCAGGAAATAACTGAACATGGAGCCCGCGGGACCGCCGCCGATCACGGCGACGCGGGATCCGGGCGAGAGACTGTACTGGTCAGACTCAGCCAGCCTTGCCCATCGCTTCGCAAAGCCACGGCTTGCTGCAATCACAACCTCTTCCTCCCGAAAGTCCGAGGCGATGGCATGTCTCTCATGTCGGGTCCGCGTGAGGCGTGTTCTCGTAGGCGGTCAGCCTGGCGGTCAGGTCCTTGATCCGATGCGACATGATTCTCACCATGCGCAATGCCAGGGACGGGTCTTCGCTGATGCCGCGCAGGAAGGTCCTGCGGTCGACCGTTAAGATCCGCGCGTCACCGACCGCGCGGGCTGTAGATGTGCGTAAGTCCCTTTCGAAGAGGGCCATCTCTCCGAAGAAATCATTCCTGCCGAGAGATCTGAGTACGACCTCACGATCGCCCGATTTTGTCAAAATATCCACGCGGCCCTTCTGAACCACGTACATGCAGTCCCCTGAATCACCCTCTCGGACGATTATCTCGCCGTCCTTATACAACCTGCCCAAGTCGGCCATAACTTTCCCCTGACCATCGGCCCTTACCTGAGAATGTAGTACATGGAAATGTTCTCAGCCAGCTCCCTTGGCGACCGCGGCAAGGATGTCTCACGCGCCGAACATTCACAAAAATCCTGGCGCCAAGATATCGACCGGTTGCGGTCGACGCGGCAGGGCGCGACCCTATAGAGACGAATATTCCCGGCACGGCTATTTGAACCCGTGCCCGGGTTCTCGTTATGGCGGCAGCAATGCAAGACGAAGACACCGATACCAAATCGCAGACGGCGCGCAAGCGGCTCGTCATCGCAGGCGCTTCCGGAAGTATCGGAACGGCGCTATGTCACGCGTTGTCACACCAATTCGAAGTAATGGCGATCACCCACCTGGAAGCCCGGGCGAGTATGCCGGATCCGGACCTTCCGGTGACGTGGCGGCATTGCGATTTGTTTTCCCGTACGGAGATGGAGGAGGCCCTGGCCGGCGCGGATTACGCCATCTATCTGGTCCACACTCGCCTGCCAAGCGCGCGACTGGACCAGGCCCAGTGTGAAGACATGGACCTGATCATCGCCGATAACTTCGCCCGGGCCTCGAGCATCAATGGCGTAAAACAGATCCTCTGCCTGCGGGGACTGCTCCCCGTCGAGGAGCTACCGGCGGAGGCTGTTGAACGCCGCAACGAGGTCGTGGATACCTTGGGCGCGTACGGGACGCCGGTTACCGTCATCCGCGCAAGCCTGGTCGTAGCGCCGGGAAGCACAGCCGTAAACCTGATCGGCAGCCAGGTCATCCGCGGTCGATTCCTGCCGATCCCGCGGTGGACCTTGAGTCCGAAGCAACCCGTGGCTGTCGATGACCTGATCCGGGCCGTCCAAGTTTGCCTCGGGGAGCCGGAGGCCTTTACGGGCAGCTTCGACATCGGCGGGCCGGAGGTGCTGAACTGGCGCGAAATCCTGGAGCAGGCCGCGGAGCTTCAGAGGAGGCAGCCCGTATTCGTCCCGTTGAGATGGTTGCCGCGACGGGTCTATGCGTGGTGGTTGAGGCGCCGGAGCCCGAAGACGCATCCCGCTACCATCCGCTTGTTGATTGAAGATCTGCAATACAGCTCCCTGGCGAGAGACAACCCGCTACAGCGTTTGATCAGCCGGGGAGCTATCGAGTGCCGGGAGGCGATCCGGCCATATCTCGACGCCGGTGACCGGGCGCGTCTCGCCAACCCCCGCAGCGGCATCATGGGTGTCTACGAGCAGCAGTTGCGCGAGTCGAGCAACGTACGCTCCATCCAGCGAATCAGGCTGCCGGCCGGACAGAATGCCGAGTGGATGGCCGAAACCTATTTCGGCTGGCTGCAGGAGTTCGTCTGGCCCTTCGTAGCTTGCCGCTCGGACCAGAGTGGCTCCTACCAGATCAAGATTCGCGGCCTGGGGCTGACGTTGCTGGAATTGAGCTTCCAGCCTGGCCACAGTAGTCCGGATCGGCGCATGTATTTCATCACAGGCGGGCTGCTGGCGTCGGGCAGTCGCAATGTGGGGGGAAGGATGGAATTTCACGACATCCTGGACGGTCGATACACCATCGTCGCTATCCACGACTTCGCCCCTGCGCTGCCGTGGAACTTCTACCAGGCGACGCAGGCGACGGCGCATGGTTTCGTCATGCGCGCCTTTCAGCGGCACATGGCGACAATTGCCGGCGGATGACCGTGATCTAACGGCGAGATCAACCGTTGATGACGGGCTGCAGCGCAGGCTCGGCAAACGACATTGCCTGATAGCGCTGGAAACTCAGGCTGTCAGACCAGTAACGCGAGGGCAGCCCCGCTTTCTCTCTGAGAGCACTAAGGAAGTCTGCAGGATCGGGAATCTGTTCCCACACCTTCGGCAGGAACGTGGCGCGGCGCCAGCCCTCCTGCAGCAGCAGCCCATCGACGCCGACCTCCAGCGTCTCCAGCAGCGCCGCCTCGGATGGAGCGGCGATGACTTCCATGTGAGAGAGGACGGAGATTTCGATCGACGTGGCCGCCAACTCCCTTTCCTGCAAAGCAGAGAAGCGTCTATCACGGAAGGCTGCATTGAATGCGGCTTTCGCCACCGCCTTGCCCAGCGGGTGAACCGGCTCGATGGTGCCGACGCAACCGCGCAGCTTCGACTGCTGGCGCAGCGTGACGAAGCTACCCCTCGGCTCTGCGAGGACGCCGGTCAGGCGCTGCTCGCCGACTGTGGTTGGGACTCCATGCTCCAGGCCGTAGCTGATCGAATCCCGGGCGATACCCAGGAGCCGGTGCCGCACGTCGGCCTGCAACTCAGTGAAGGGCGAATGCGCCATATCCCACCACCTTGCGTCGATCACCCGCCGTATCGCCCGAGTTACGCAGATCTACGGCCTCGATGGTCAGCGTCTGGCAATGGCGGCTACGCAGGAGGCCGTTGATCGCGTAAGCGCCGCATGCCTCGTCACCGGTCAGTTGGCCATCCTTGTCCAGGATCCGACGACAGGTATTTCCGTCGACCTCCCTGGCTTTGAGATACGGCAGAAAGTGAGACAGATCGGAGCTGATCACGATCAGGGTTTCCGGCCCGCCCCACAGAGCGTCGATCAGATTGGCCACGCGCTCGGCCTCGCATCGACCGACGACTACCGGCACCAGTCGGAAGTCCGCCAGCATGGTCTGCAGGAAGGGCAGCTGCACTTCCAGGCTGTGCTCCCGCGCATGGGCGGCGTCAGATCGGCATACGCCAGGCATATCCGAGATAGCCTCAATGGCGGTCAGGTCGAGCGGAATCTCGCCGAGAGGAGTGGCGAAAGCCATGGTCTCCGGCACCGCCATGCCGTCGAGGAATACCCGGTGAGCAGGTCCTAGCAGTACGACGCGGTCGATGGCGGACTCTATGCCTGCCAGCCGGCGATATGCGCATGCCGCGACGGGACCGGAGTAGACATAGCCCGCGTGGGGGACGATGAGGGCCTTCGGCGCAGGCCCGGGTGGCTGCCCTGCGGCATCACCGAGGAGTGACTCGACATCATGTTGCAGGCGCTGGGCGCGGCCGGGATAGAACAACCCCGCCACGGCGGGTTCGCGTGTGGACATGGCTGACTCCTGGAGGCGCTTAGCTCGCTTCCCATCCATAATTGATATGTAGGGGCAATACCCCCATTTAGCAAGTTATGGACTCAACCGTCGTTAACACGAAATACTGGCACCGTCTGGACGATGCCCGCATCCAGTGTGACCTCTGCCCGCGCCACTGCCGGCTGCGGGAGGGCCAGCGCGGGCTCTGCTATGTCCGCCAACGGCTGGACGACCAGGTCAAGCTTGTCAGTTACGGGCGCTCGTCCGGATTTTGTGTCGATCCAATCGAGAAGAAGCCCCTCAACCACTTCTACCCGGGAAGCTCGGTCCTGTCTTTCGGTACGGCCGGATGCAACCTGGCCTGCAAGTTTTGCCAGAACTGGGACATGAGTAAATCCCGGGAGATGGACACATTAGCCGATCGCGCCACGCCCGAGGACCTCGCCCGGGCTGCGGATGAGATGGACTGCCGCAGCGTCGCCTTCACGTACAACGACCCGGTGATCTTTCACGAGTACGCGATCGACGTGGCTGACGCGTGTCGGGAGCGCGGTATCAAGTCCGTGGCGGTCACGGCCGGGTACATCGACCCGGAGCCGAGGGTGGAGTTCTTCGCCGCCATGGACGCGGCGAACGTGGATCTGAAAGCCTTCACAGACCGGTTCTACCACAAACTTTGCGGCGGCCACCTGGCCCCGGTGCTGGAGACGCTGGAATACATCCACACGGAGACTGACGTCTGGATGGAACTGACGACGTTGCTGATCCCGGGAGAGAACGACTCCGATGGGGAACTCCAGGCGATGACCCAGTGGGTCGTGGAACATCTGGGTCCGGATGTGCCGATGCATTTCACCGCGTTCCATCCGGACTGGAAGATGCGCGACGTGCCAAGGACACCAGCGAAGACCTTAACCCGGGCCCGAAGAATCGCTCTCGAGAACGGGGTACGTCATGCATTCACAGGTAACGTGCACGACAGGGACGGGGCCAGCACCTGGTGCCCGGAGTGCGGTCAGCTGCTGATCGAGCGGGACTGGTACCGACTGGGTCGCTGGCAGCTTGATGGGGACGGGTGCTGCAGCCAGTGTGGAGCAGTGCTCGCCGGTCACTTCGACGCCCGTCCTGGAACGTTCGGTGCGCAACGGATACCGGTGCGCCTGAGTCGCTTCCGCCAGTCTGTCTGACGCTCCGGTCGGGCTCAGTGCTGGTCTGTCTCGTCCGATTGTTCCGCGGGGGCCTCGTAAGCGCGCCGGTAGTCCACCATGTTCTCTTTCAACATCTTTACGTATTCCGCCGAGAAAAATTCCACGGCCTTGTCATGTTCTCCGTCATAGTCCTCGAGCGTCTTCGAGTGTGAGGCCACCACGAAGGCGTTGAACCGTGACGCGGCGAAGAGCAGCGCCATGCCCACGTTTTCCTTCGCTACGCTCTTGATGTGCTCATTGGCCAGATCTATGAAGGTGTCGGCCACGCGACGGAACTCGCGTTCGGTTGCCTCGTCGGTCATCTGATGGTGTCTCCCCGATCCGAATTGGAATACCTGACCTAGGATAACGGAAAGCCCATCCGCCCCCGAATCCGTCGATCGCACTCGACCACGTCTCGACGGCGGTCAGGTCGGCAAACACGTCGGGTGCAGTCAGGGCATTGCGTGCGTTTCGTCCGGCCGGCAACCCGGATCGCAGACCTCATTCGGCCATGGAATTGACGCGGTTGCATTGCAGCAACCCTCTGCTATGGTGCCAGCATCTTCCCCGAAAGGTGCTCTGATCATGGAATTCTCACTGAGCGACGACCAGACCATGCTCATCGAAGTGGTCCGCGACCTGTTGCGGAAGCGGGAGGGCAGGCGCGACGAATATCTGCGCGCCATCTACGAGGAGCAGAGTTTCCCGGAGGAGCTCTGGGACGACATGGGTCAGGTCGGCATCCTCGGTGCGCTGGTTCCCGAGGAGTATGGGGGCACGGGCCTCGGTCTCCTCGGCATGGCGATCGCCCTCGAGGAATTCGCGACCCACGGGCTGGCCAACGCCTTCTGTGTGCTCACGACGATGGCCAATATGGCTATCCTGCGGGGCGGCAGCGAGGAGCAGAAACGCCACTGGATGCCGAGGATCGCGGAGGGCAAGGTGAAGTGCGCGTTTGCTATCACGGAGCCTGACGCCGGCACCAACTCATTCCGCATGCGCAGTTTTGCGCAACGCGACGGGGAGGTCTACCGGCTGAGCGGAGGCAAGGGGTGGATTACCGGCGCGGACGTCGCGGATCAGATACTGGTAGTGGCCCGGACGGTTCCCTTGCAGGAGATCGAGGCGCAGGGTCTGCCGCGGACCCACGGCGTCGGCTTGTTCCTGATCGACGCGGATGCGGCCGGTCTGGAGAAGCAGGTAATGAACACGGCCGGCATCGAGGGTTTCCGCCAGTTCATGCTGTATTTCGACGGCGTGGAAGTGCCTCTGGAGAGGCGCATCGGCGACGAGCAGGCGGGGGTGGCAGTCCTGTTCCAGGCGCTGAATCCTGAGCGGATCCTGGCGGCCGCGACGGCGATCGGCATGAGCGAGTTCGCCCTCGAGAAGGCGGTGGCCCACGCCGCCGAACGCAGCGTGTTCGGCGACACGCCGATCGGCGCCTACCAGGCGGTACAACATCCGCTGGCCCGCGTCCGCATCGCCCAGGAAGGAGCCAGGCTGCTGACCCACAAGGCGGCATGGCTTTTTGACCAGCATCTGCCGCCCGACGAGGTCGGCCATTACGCCAACATGGCCAAACTCGCCGGGTCGGAGCTGGCAGTCGACGCTATCGATGCCGCGATACAGACCCATGGCGGCGGCGGCTTTATCCGTGACAATCACCTCATCAACCTGTGGGCGGCGGCCCGCCTTTTGAAGACAGCGCCGATCAACAACGAGATGATCCTGAATCAGATTGCCGAGCACATGCTGGGATTGCCGCGCTCTTACTGATCGACTCATGATCCAGATTCCCGGGGTGCACCAGTGAAGAAGAACCTGCCGATCCTCGTCGGCGTCTCGCAGAGCACGATCCGTCCCGGTAGCGGTGACGACTCGCTGTCTGCGGCACGTTTCATGGCGGGCTGTGCCCGACAGGCGGCAATGGATGCCGGTGCGATGGAACTACTGGACCAAGTGGACGCCGTCCATGTCGTAAATATCCTGTCCGAGGCGATGCGCGACCCGCCGGCCGAAGTGGCCGCGACACTGGGGATCCGGCCCGTACTAAGCGAATACACCGCTATCGGTGGCAATTCACCTCAGTGGCTGGTCAACCGCGTTGCCGACAACCTGGTCTCGGGGCGGAGCCGGTTAGCTTTGCTGACAGGGTGTGAGGTCATGTGCTCTGCAGCCCGTACGCGCGGAGCGCGGCTGGATCCCGCTGCGGTGATCGCTGCCCTCGAGACGCCGATGGTCGGTGACACCCGCCTGGGCAGTCATCCGGTGGAGATTGATCACCGCGCGGATCTGCCTGTTCGGGTCTATCCGATCATCGAAAATGCGCTACGGGCCCGGCTGGGGTTGTCGGTAGAGCAGCAGCGGATGGCGTTGGGCCGATTTGCCGAGTCCTACAGCCGGGTAGCGGCTGACAATCCATACGCCTGGTTTCCGATCGAACGCTCGGCTGCAGAGGCGGTGGAGCCGAGCCGGGACAATCGCATGGTCAGCTTCCCCTACACCAAGTACTTCAATGCGGTGATCAACGTGGACCAGGCCGCGGCGGTATTGATGACCACGACGGGGACTGCGCGCACCCTGGGTATTCCGGAGGATCGGTGGGTCTATCTCCATGGCGGACAAGATGCACATGACATCTGGTTCGTCAGCCACCGCCCTGAGCTGGCGGAGTCGCCGGCCATCGCGGCCTGCGTTGGCGACGCCCTCGGTCAGGCGGGCATCGGCCTCGATGAGGTCAGCCTGTTCGATCTCTACAGCTGTTTCCCCTGCATGCCGAGACTTTCTCAGCAAACGTTGGGGATCTCGCCGGAAGATCCGCGGCCGATGACGCTCACAGGCGGTCTGCCGTACTTCGGTGGGCCGGGGAGCAACTACAGCATGCATGCCATCGCCGAGGCGGTGAGTGGCTGCCGAGACGATCCGGGTGCCTTTGCCTTGGTGACCGCCAACGGCTGGTATTGCACCAAGCATTCCGCGGGCGTGTATTCCGCGGCGCCGCCGGCCCGACCCTGGTCACGCATCGCTTCCGACAGGTTCCAGGCCGCCCTGAACCTGCCCCAGCCCCTGGAGATCGACGCTGAGCCGACGGGATCCCTAATCGTGGAGGGGTATACCGTATGGCATGATCGTGAGGGTCGTCCCGAAACGGGCATCCTCTGCGGCCGGACCGCCGATGGCAAGCGTGCCTGGGCCAACACCCGGCCCGGAGATCAGGATGTACTCGCCGCGATGATGGTCGAGGAGTGGATCGGCAGAACGGGTCGCATTGTCGGCCGTGATGGCAAGATCAATCGTATTGAATTCTAAGCAAGGACTTTCAAATGCCGCAGACATGGAAAATCTATCTTTCCGGAGAGATCCACACCGACTGGCGTGACCGTATCGAAGCAGGCGCCGGGGAGGCGGGGCTGCCGGTGAGCTTCTCTGGCCCGGTCACGGATCATGCCTCGAGTGATGATTGTGGCGTCCGCATACTGGGCGATGAAGACACCGGCTTCTGGAAGGATCACAAGGGCGCCAAGGTCAACGCTATCCGCACCCGGATCCTCATTGATGAGGCAGATGTCGTCGTGGTTCGTTTCGGTGACAAGTACCGGCAATGGAACGCTGCTTTCGACGCCGGATATGCCTCGGCCCTGGGCAAGCCGGTGGTTACGCTGCACGATCCTTCGCTGACCCATGCGTTGAAGGAGGTGGATGCAGCCGCTCTCGCCGTCGCCGAGACACCGGAACAGGTCGTGGCAATCCTGCGTTACGCCATCAGGGCAGAATTGCCCGGCGCCTGAACGGATAGACAGACGACCCCGGGGACGCCTGTCGCGGTCGCAGGTCCGGGCGGCTAGCCCGCCGGTTTGAGCAGGTGGGAATCGAAGGCGAAAGACGACCCGTTCTTTGCCTGCAGGCTGACTTCCCACAGGTCCTCATCGGGAATCTTCGTGCGTTCCAGCCCGGGAAGGGCGCGCTCGTCATCCACCTGAATACCCCAGACCCTGACGTGTCTCACGCCTAATACCGGGATGCGCTCGCTGTCGAAGTTCTTGCGCATCTCGGGGGCCACGTCGTCGCTGGCCCAGATGGCAAACCCGCAGTCCTTGATGGCCGCCACTTCCGCCGGCATCTCGGCCAAGGTCTGTTGCTCATTCATACCGTCTCTCCCCGCAACAGCGTTACACCCAGCGTAGTCCAGAGATACTGGTCCCGCGAACCACTGATCGCGCCGCCCCGCCCCAGCGTGAGCCCGGCGGGGCGACACCCGCTGGTCAGTCCCTGTCCAATTGGCCGGACACCCGGCCTTGACCCGCGCGGCCGGCGCACCAGCTCACGCTGATCTCGCCCGAGCCCTCGACCATCCATCTGGCTACCGTGCGATGGCCGTGAGCGGGCAGGCTTGCGTAGACCGGGTTGCGGCCGGAGCCGACCAGTGTCTGACCCCAGCCATCGAGATGCTCCAGCTCGATCTCGTCGGGTCCGGAAACGATCGTCGCGCCCTCGGCACACTCGAGCTTGGCCGATATCTTCGGCGCGGCGGCCAGGTTGGCACCGTGGGTCGTGCCGGACGTGGGCAGATAGCCATGGTTCTCGATGGTCAGCTCGACGGTCCAGGCCTTGCCGTGATGCTCGGTCTCGAGGCTGCCATCCACGTCCGGGAGAGATCGCCGCAGCGCATCGGCCACCTTGAACCCGGCCTCACACTCGTGCCGCAGCTTGGCCACCGGCGGATTGCGGATGGTGCGCAGGTAGTCGATGCCGCCGATCTCCACCTCGCCGAGCTGGGGATGAGCGAAACTCCGCCACGGTTCAACCGCGTGATCCTCGCCGCTGAAATGGGCGAACACCTTGCGCATCTGATCCGGCTCCGGCTTGAGGAGGAAGTCCAGAGGCTTGTCGAGTTCGAGGCCGGCTTCGGTGAGTGGATCCCATAGCTCGAGCGTGTAGCCCGGCACGCCGAACACGGTCACCATGCTGTCCGCCCACACGCCGACGATTACCTTGTCCGGGTCGTAGGTGAACTCCGGATTGACCTTGAAGACCTTGTAATGGGTGTCTTTTACGGCCTCCTTGGCCAGGTGCTCCATCAGGTCTATATCCGGCTGAGAGATCGGCGGGTTCTTGGCGTAGGGCTGGGTCAGCAGACAGCCCGTGTAGGTATGGTTGGTGAGCCCCACGCCGATGAACGGTCGGTGCGCGAAGGCGTCAACGACGGCGCGGCTCTCTGGCTCGCTGAGCGCGAAGGCACCGCCATCCATGCCGAACATCTGAAAGGGTTGCCATCCGCCCGGGAAGTTCCGGTTGAGATCGACGCCGAAGGCCAGCGGCGCGCTGCGCCACTTGCCGCCGTCCCACTGGATGAACTCGCCCTCATCGCACAGGAAGTAGGCATCGGACGGGTCGTCAGCCAGAGTTCGTGGCCGCATGAAAAGCGGCACGTCGGGGTCGGGTACGAAGGGGCCTGCGGGGTGTTTCCAGCGCATCCAGCGTACGACTCCGTCACCGTCGATATCACAAGGATCGAGTCCCGAGCGAACGGCGCCGGGTTGCGGTGGCCGCAGTGAAGACCGGATAAACGGCGCGCCGTCGCACATGGCCTGGAAGCCGTCGGGGCTGATGCAGGGGACGACGTAGACGGCCCGGCGAGAAAACCAGTCTGTCGCCGTCGCATCGCCGCTTATCAGCTGCTCTATCCAGCGGCTGACGGAATACAGCGCCGCCATGACGCCGGTAAACTCCGCCGCATGGGTGCCGCCGTCCAGCCAGAATCCCGGTCGGCGGGACACCTCGCCGTCGGTACGGCTGATGGTCAGCAGCAGAAGCGGTCGATTGTGGTGGCTGCGTCCGATTTCTTCGAGGGTCACCCAGTCGGGATGTGTTTCGGCCAGATCGCGGCAGAAGGCTTCAACTGCCTTAAAGTCGAGGTATGTCGATCCGTCGTAAGCGGTCCAGCTCATGGTGCCGATTCCTTCCAGTCAGAAGAGCGAAACTCGAATACCGGCCGCGCACCGATGAGAGTTTCCATTGGGCTCCGCCGGTGGGTCGGTGAGAGCGGACGAGTGTAACGGATCAGTCGGCCGGCCGGACAGGCCCGTTGCGTTCGCGAGAGGCGCGGCGCCGGGGCCGAGTGGGCTGGGCCGCTCAGGGCCCGCCCGGTGCGACTCAATTGACTGGTGTCCATACTCGAACGTTTCGCCCGAAACGACGAATGGAACAGGCAAGCCCGTGAGGTTTACCAAGCCATCGGCATGCCAAAGCATATCGATCTGGCCGATGCGATGCTGACCGATCTCCCTGGTCAGGACGGCCAATGAGAGCCGACTGGAACAAGTACGATCCCGGCCAGTTCTAGGACGAGCTGATCCGCGAGCCGGGCAAGGCCAGGCATGGCGCGAGTGCACGATCCCGACGCGTCATTGGTAGAAGATGCGCGCCGGTCTGGAGCAGCGGCTGACGGCGTTGAACCTGTTCATCGACGGCCTCAGTCACGACCAGAAGATCCTGGCCAAGTGTCGGTCCCGAGTACCGATGGTCAGCGTCGCCGTCGTACTCGCAGGGCAGGGCGAGTAAGGAACTTCTTTCTCCCGTGCCCGCTTCCGGCGCCAGCCAGTACGCGACCAGCAGGGCGATGGCGGCGAACAACAAGACCACGGCGAAGGCCCTCAGGGCGTGCAAAACCGGTGGCGCGTCGCCCGCGATGCGGGTCTTCAGGAGAATGATAGTGGCCAGGAAGCCAGCCACGAACAATGCGATGAACACGCTACCAAGTGCCTCTGGCAGGCCGAAGTGCTCGCGAACGGCCAAGAGCACCTCCACCGTCGCCCAGCCCGCTCCGGCGTATATGATGAGGGCCGTCCAGAATCTGACGGTCTTCGCGCGTCTGTCCAGGCTGTTCCTGTCGTTCAATGCGGTCTCGGAGTACGGCTGCTCGGTGCCTACACTACACCAGGACAGCCACCAGGGCCGGAACGGCTGGCTCGAGCCAGTACGCGATGAGCAATCCGGCGGCGGCGAACAGGAGAATCACCGCGACGGCCTGCAGAGCGTGGAGTATCGGCGAGCCGCCGCCTGCGATGCGGGTCTTGAGGAGCATGAACGTGGCCAGGAAGCCCCCAACGAGAACCGCAATGAAACCGCTAGCTATTGTTTGCGGCAGGTCGAAATGTTCCCGCGCGATCAGCAGCGTCTGCACGGCCGCCAGACCGGCACCGGCGTAGATAAGAAGCGTTGCCCAGAATCTGCTGACCCTGGCGCCCGATCTGTGTTCGTATTCGTACTGCATTGCTATCTCGCAAAACTGCATCCTTGCTATATAAATACTGTCCAGACCACGCTGAAGTTGGCGAGATCAGTAGCCGGGCGGCACGTAGCGGAACCGGGACATCTGCTCGCGATGCGCGTCGACCAGCGCAGCGACCTGATCCCGGGAGAGCGTGGACGGCCACTGGTTTTTCCTGCCTGAACGGAAGAAACGTTTCGAATTAGGGCTTTTTTCAACAAAACCCCTCTTGGCTTCCAGGTTCCGCAAAGTCTGGAAAGAGCTGAAACGCACCGCTTTCTTGATGCCCGGGGAATTCTTGCCGAGGTTCAGGAATGAAACGATGCCGGCGAACGCCTTGGCCGGCCGATCGACCAGGTCCTCATACCGCACCAGGTGAAGATTCGCGCCCTCCGTGCCGGTCCAGCTCTCGACATGGCCGGACCAGGATCCAAGGACGCTTCCCACGTTCGCCTCATCCGTTGGCGATCCAGTCGCCGGATCGTTCATGAAAGCGATCGCTTCGTCTATAGAGATGCCGAAGTGGTCAGCCAGCGACAGGACTACGTCCAATGGGTTTCTCACCACATAGATCGCGCCGGCAGTCACCGCCATCTCGTGCAGAGGGATCCCCTCGTACTCGCCCAGGTACCCGTGCGTCTTGACGATCACCGATCCTTGCCGACTGGCGGCGATGTCGCGATGAACCCTGCATCGGAGTTCGCAGATCTCTTTTATAGATAGCTCGCTCAACGGGCGATCTGTGTGTGGTTCATACCAGTAGGGCTTGGAATCGTCAGCGAAATACTTGTCGAGCGAGTTTATGTCTGCGGGTTCATGCGAGTCCTCGAGGTAATTGTGAATAAAAGCCCGGACCCAGGTATTACCAGACTTTGGGTAGGAAGCTAGCCAGACAATGCTGCTCATTTCTTGATTCCGATGGTGATGGTTGCGGGTCCCCGCCTCTCTGCTCAATCGCAGCGAGGCATTTTATTATGACCAGTTCGAAGACTGGCAGCATTCTGGCAGCCGGGCAGGTAAGTTGCGGCGCGATCCATTGCAGTGCGGTTGTCCACAGGGTGAGCTTGCGCGCCGTGAAGTTGGCGGGAATGAAGAGGATTCCATGGCGATTTCAGCCGTGTCCCGTATCTGCGGCTCGAGCAGGATCTCTGAACGCCGGAGCCAGCCCGGCGACGTGCGCGGCGCCCGCTCCCCGGAGCGCCTCACGACGGCAATCGAGCGCCGATCTGGTTCCGTCGCTCCACAAACGGGGCCGGTCGAAACCGGCTGGCAAATCGAGAGGGTCTGACCGGGTGGGCTACCCCCCGATCCTTTCCATGGATCGTCCGGCCCGTCAGTGAACCGGGTCCCGGTCTGACCCGAACAGGACAGAGCGTCCTATAAATAAATACCGTCCAGAAAGCCGGATGTTGGTGTTTGCGGCATGACGGATGTCTGCACCAATGCGAACTAACAGCACACCTCGAGCGATCCGAAAGCAAGGGTTCAGACGAGCAAATAGATACGGCCCGCCGGAAGGCGGGCCGCAGGGCTGCG
>CP070833.1:586543-589589 GCA_020341735.1 Gammaproteobacteria bacterium
CAGCTCCAGCATCGCTGCATTCTGTTGCATTGCTGCAGACGCCTCAACCGGGCACCGGTCCCTTTTCTTCGCCAGACTCACGCACTTCATCATCTACATATTCGGCATACCGCTGTTAAGGGCATTGACCTTGTTCATCGGTTTCCTGCGCCGGTTCGCGCGGGGACTCGCACTCCCCGGCGCGCCCTGAACCCGCCAAGAATTGCCGCGGGCGGCCCACGGGCCGATCAGCATTCTCGAGGGACATCGGTACGGGCCCGGGAGCATCAGCGAATGCCCGCGGTTTCGCGTATGATCCGCGGGCTTTCGACCCGGAGAACTCAGGGAGCCTGATGAAGCCGACCCAACTGGCAATACTCTTCGCTGTCACCATGACCACTGCCTGCGCCGATCCACAGATACCCTCCCCGACCGAACCGGTCGCCCGATCCGGTCGGCTGGAGGCCACGGTGGCGGCACCCGTCGCGGAGCGGCGGGATTACAGCATTTCATATCACGGGCTGACGCTGGATGATCCCTACCATTGGTTGCGAGACCCGGATTACCCGAAGCTGGACGATGAAGACGTGGTCGCCTACCTGGAGGCCGAGAACGATTACTTCGATGAGGTCATGAAGCCCCACCAGGCGCTGGTGGAGTCCCTGTTCGAAGAACTCAAGGCCCGTCAGGCGCCGGACCTGGAGTCGGTGCCCTGGCGCGAGGGCGAGTATTTCTACCAGTGGCGATATCCGGGCGTCAGCGAGTATCGGGTCTGGACCCGCACGCCGGTCGATGGCGGCAACGAAGAGATCATCCTCGACGAGCCGGCCCTCGCCGAAGGCCACGAGTACTTCGTGCTCGGCGGCATGGACGTGAGTCGCGACGGCCGCTACATGGCCTGGTCGGTGGATACGGACGGATCGGAGCGCTACGAATTGCGGATCACGGACCTGGATACCGGGGCGCTTGTCGGCGAATCGATCCGGAACGTCTCTGGCGACACGGCCTGGTCGGCGGATGGCAGTACGCTGCTATACACAGTCCTCGGGGAGACGTGGCGACCCTTCCAGGTGCGCGCGCACAGGCTCGGCTCATCCCTGTCCGAAGACCGGGTGGTGTTCGAGGAAGAGGACGTGGACATGTGGGTGACGCTGGGCGAAACCCGCTCGGGTGATTTCATCCTCATCGATGTCGGTGGCCATCAAACCACCGAGACCTGGTTCTTGCCCGCGGGCAATGTATTGGCTGAACCCGTGCTGATCGCGGAACGCATTCCGGAAATCTACTATGAGGTGACTCATGCCCGGGATCGGTTCTATATCCGCATCGATGATCTGCACAAGAATTTCCGCGTCGTCACGGCGCCGACCAGGACCCCGGGGCGCGACCACTGGCAGGAACTCATCGCCGGGAGCGACGAAGACTACATCCGTGGAATCGATGCATTCGCCGACTTTCTCGTGATTCAGCAACGCACGGGGGGCATCGACCAGATCCGCATCCTTGATTTTGACGGGCGCGCACACGACGTCGCGTTTCCGAAGACAGCTCACACGGTCGGGCTGGGCTACAACGAGATCTTCGACACCGATTTCGTCCGCCTGAATTACGAGTCCATGGTGACTCCGGATACGGTGTTCGACTATTTCGTCGACACGCGCGAACTGGTCACTCGAAAAGTCCAGCAGATTCCCACCGGCTACGACGCGACTCGATACGAGACGCTTCGTCTCATGGCGCCGGCCCGTGACGGGGAACAGGTTCCGGTGACTGTCGTCTATCGCCGGGACTACCCGAAGGACAACTCCCGGCCGCTGTACATCACCGGCTACGGTACCTATGGCGATTCATACGATCCGGGATTCTCGACCTCCCGCCTGTCGCTGCTGGATCGGGGCTTCGCCGTCGCCATTGCGCACATCCGCGGCGGCGACGAACTCGGACGGCGTTGGTACCTGGACAGCCGTGGCGACAAGCGGCCGAATACCTTTAATGATTTCATCGACGCCACCCGATTCCTGGTCGAAGAGGGATTCGGCGCACCCGGCCGAATCGCGGCATCAGGCGGCAGCGCCGGTGGCACGGTGATGGGGGCGGTTCTCAACCAGGCGCCGGAATTGTGGGGCGCGATGGCGGCGCACGTGCCCTTCGTGGACGTCGTCCACTCTATGCTGGACGACGAGCAGCCACTGACCGTGCTGGAGTGGCCAGAGTGGGGTAACCCGGCGGAGAGCAAGACCGCTTTCGAAACGCAGCTTGCCTACTCGCCCTACGACCAGATCGAGGCGAAAGACTATCCGCCGATCTTCCTGACCGGCGGCGTCAATGACCCTCGGGTGGCCTACTGGGAACCGGCCAAGTTCGCGGCGCGTCTGCGCCACACCAAGACCGATACTAACGTCTTGCTGCTGAAGACCAACATGGGATCCGGACACTTTGGCAAGACCGGGCGCCTGGCAGCCTATCAGGACGTCGCGGAAGAGTACGCCTTCGTCCTGCTCGCCATGGATATCCCCGAGTCGTAAGCAGACTCGGTTAGGCGCGAGGCAACGATAACGCCTCGTTCAGTCTGTGAACCCGGTCGTCGCACCGTCTCGAAGACCGCTGTCATCATTACGAGCGATGAAAGCAGACGGAAAAAGGCTGGCCGCCGGGCTGTTCGCCACAATCATGGGCACCGGAATCCTGCTGGTTGGTCTTCAAGTCATCCCGGTCGACCCCGCCAGTGTCCACGCGCCCTTCTGGGTCATCGGCGTCTGTGGGCTGGCGTTAATCGGCTGCGGATGCGCGTTGCTGTTCGAGAGTCACCGTGCCGTGACCAACCTGGCCGGGCTGATCGTCGTCGCCAGCCTGATGACGGTGGCTTTCTGGGTCGCCTTCAATGCGCCGCCCGAGGAGATACAGGGCGGCATCCCGTTCCTGTCGGCCGAGTCCAACGGCCGCATCGGCAAGGCATTTTTCGGGTTTGGCGGGTTTCTCTGCCTGGTACTGCTGGTCCACGGGTTGCGGCGCCTCGGCCGGGAGCCAGACTAGCAGCGGATACGTTCGGGCTACATGGGGCGAGTCG
>CP070833.1:589689-593954 GCA_020341735.1 Gammaproteobacteria bacterium
CGCAGACGTCAATGCCGAAGCGCAGCAGTGGATCGAGAGCACAATGGGTCGAATAAGCGAGAACTATAAATGACGTTAAAAGCCCTGAATTGGCTTTATCTTCGGTTAATGCCCTCTATATTGATATAAAAACCCATTAGTCGGTAATGCCCAGTCCGGCCAAATCAGGCTGCGCGGAGCGCGCCGACCGGCCAAAGTAAGAGCCTAAAATCGGCGAAAACTCATTTAATTCTTTTAACTTCTAGGATCCCGTCAAATATCCAGATTTGACGCCGACAGCGCGTTCTTTTCGATGAATTCTCTGCGCGGCTCAACGTGGTCACCCATCAGGGTGGTGAAGATCTCGTCGGACGCGACGGCATCCTCGATCCGCACCTGCATCAAGCGACGCGATTCGGGATTGATCGTCGTCTCCCACAGCTGGCCCGGATTCATCTCGCCAAGCCCCTTGTAGCGCTGTACAGACTGGCCGCGTCGCGCCTGCTCCATCAGCCAGTCGACAGCCTGCCGGAAGCTGGTGACGTCCTGAACCTTCTCGCCGCGCCGCACCGACGCGCCCTCGCCGATCAGGTCGGACAGGTCGCTGGCCAGCCCGGAGATCCGGCGATACTCGGGGGACGAGAAGAAGGCCTTCTGAATGTCTATGACGGTCTCGATGCCGTGGTGAAGCCGGATCATCCGGATGTGCCACTCCCCGGGCTCATCGTTCGGCTCGAACTTCAAGGTATATCCACCATTGTTTGCAGCTACGGACTGGTTCAGGCGCTCTTCCACCTTCCCGGTCCAGCGTCGCATGAAGTCCGTGTCATCGAGGCTGGCCTCGCGAGCGGCTTCCAAATCGAGCAGACTTCCGAGGAATGCCGCGTCGTAGCGGTTCGAGAGACGGCCGATGATTGCATCCACCTCGATGAATCGACGGACCAGTGACTCCAGTCCCGGCCCCTGGAGCGGCGGCGCGTCACTCGTGACATTGAGCGCGGCGCCATCCAGCGCGAGGCTCAAAAGGTAGGCGTCCAGCTCCGCGTCGTCCTTTACGTAGTGCTCCTGCTTCCCCTTCTTGATCTTGTAGAGCGGGGGCTGGGCGATATAGATGTGGCCCCGCTCGATCAGCTCCGGCATCTGCCTGTAGAAGAAGGTCAGCAGCAGCGTGCGGATATGCGAGCCATCCACGTCGGCGTCCGTCATGATGATGACGCGGTGGTAGCGCAGCTTGTCCGGATCGAACTCCTCCCGCCCGATCCCGCAGCCAAGGGCAGTAATCAGCGTCCCTACTTCAGCCGACGACAACATCTTGTCGAAACGGGCTTTTTCGACGTTCAGGATCTTGCCCTTCAGGGGCAGGATAGCCTGCGTCCGTCGATCGCGGCCTTGTTTGGCGGACCCGCCGGCCGAGTCACCCTCGACCAGGAACAGCTCGGATAGCGCCGGATCCTTCTCCTGGCAGTCGGCCAGCTTGCCCGGCAGACCGGCGATATCCAGAGCTCCCTTGCGCCGGGTCATTTCGCGGGCCTTGCGGGCCGCTTCCCGTGCTCTGGCGGCTTCCACGATCTTGCCAACCACACCCTTGGCGTCCTGCGGCTGCTCCAAGAGGAATTCTTCCAGTTTCTCGGCCATCGCCGACTCGACGATGCCCTTGACTTCCGAAGAGACCAGCTTGTCCTTGGTCTGCGACGAGAACTTCGGATCGGGGACCTTCACGGATAGCACGGCCGTGAGCCCTTCCCGGGCATCGTCCCCTGTGGTGGAGACCTTCTCTTTCTTTGCGAGGCCCTCCCGGTCTATGTAGGCGTTCAGCGTCCGCGTGAGGGCGCTGCGGAAGCCGGCGAGATGCGTGCCGCCGTCCTTCTGAGGGATATTATTCGTGTAGCAGAACATGTTTTCCTGGTAGGAATCGTTCCACTGCATGGCGACTTCTACGCCGATCTCGTCGCGAATTGTCGTGAAATAGAAGACATTTTCGTGAATCGGGTTCTTGTTGCGATTCAAGTGCTCGACGAATGCCCGGATGCCGCCCTCGTACTCGAAGACGGTCTCCTCCCCGCTGCGTTCATCCTTCAACTCGATCCGCACGCCGGAGTTCAGGAAGGACAGTTCGCGTAGGCGCTTGGCGAGGATGTCGTAGTGGAATTCAATGTTCGTGAAGATCTCAGCGCTCGGCTTGAATCGGATCGTGGTTCCGGTCCGGTCGGTTTTTCCGATCACTTCCAGTTGCCCGGTCGGGTGCCCGAGCTGGTAGGTCTGGCGATGGATCTTGCCGTCACGGTGGATCGTCAGCTCCAGAATCTCCGACAACGCATTGACCACGGACACGCCGACCCCGTGCAAGCCGCCGGATACCTTGTAGGAATTGTCGTCAAACTTACCGCCTGCATGCAGCACGGTCATGATGACTTCCGCCGCCGACTTGCCCTCCTCGGCATGCATATCGACAGGGATACCGCGCCCGTCATCCGTCACGGTGACCGATTCGTCCGCATGAATGACGACCTGGATGACCCGGCAGAACCCCGCCAGGGCTTCGTCGATGGAATTGTCCACGACCTCGAAAACCATGTGATGTAGCCCGGTACCGTCATCGGTGTCGCCGATGTACATGCCAGGCCGCTTCCTCACGGCGTCCAAGCCCTTGAGAACCTTAATGTTTTTCGCTTCGTATCCGCTGGAATCGGTCATTCGGAAAGTCCGTTGCAAAATCGATTCATTATACCACCGCTCGCACCTTGCCTTGTTCCACGTGAAACACTGAGACCGGTCCAGATAGCTCCACCCTTCCTGGATCAAGGGCCGTCACAAAAACCTGCGCATCCAGGGTCCCGATCACATCCAGCACCCGGGTCAGGCTGTCTTTGTCCAGCTCAGCCGGGAGGTCATCCAGCAGCAGGATCGGCCGCAGGGACACGTCGTCGATCAAGTGCGTCAGCTGACCGAGGATCAGGGTCGCCGCCAGCAGCTTCTGCTGCCCCCTGGACACGCGTCCCCGCGCCGTCTTCTCATCCAGGCCCAACGTGATATCCGACCGGTGGGGACCAACATGCGTTATACCGTGGCGCACATCGCGGTCCCTGCTACTCTCGAGCGCTTCACTGAAACTCCTGGTAGCGGGCCAGCCTCGACGATGTTCCATGGTGGGCCGACCGTCGAGAAGCCGCTCCCCGACCGCCTCCACATGCGGTCGTAATCGTTCCAGATAGCGGTCCCGCATCATGGCTAGTTCCTCCGCCGCCTCGGCCAGTTGCTCCTCCCAGGCCGTTAACTGGCCCTCCGCGCCACGCAAAGCGGCATTTCTCTGTCGCATGCATCGATGATATCGGCGCCAGACATCGAGAAACCGGTGTTCCACGTGAAACACCCCCCAGTCCATGAATCGGCGTCGGACCCCGGGTCCCTCGTCCACCAGGTTATGGATGGCAGGATCGATGATCTGCACCGGGACCCATTCAGCCAGGGCCGCAAGGCCTTCCGTGGATTCTCCGTCAATACGGATCTGGGGCGGCTGATCACGACCGATCGAAATCCCAACAGGGACGTCCCGGCTCGATCGGCGGATTTTCCCGGAAACCGTCAGGATTTCCTGCCCGTCCCTGATTACTGCGCTCCGCCCGGGCCCACGGAACGACCGACCGCGGCCGAGGATGAAAATCGCCTCGAGCAAACTCGTCTTGCCCGAGGCGTTCTCACCGAATATCAGATTGATATCCGTCGGCTCAAGCTCGACGCGCTCAAGACAACGGACATGCTCCGCCCGAAGCCGAATAAGGGACATCTGCGCGATGCGTTACAGGCGCATCGGCATGACTACATACCGGCAACCTTCCGTATCGGCATCCCAGATAAGGCAACTGCTGCTGGGATCATTGACCTGCAATGACGCGCCAGCCCCGTCCAGTGCACCCAACGAGTCCATAAGGTAATTGACGTTGAAGCCAATCTCCATGGAATCCCCGCCGTACGAAACTTCAATTTCCTCTTCCGCCTCTTCCTGCTCCGGGTTATGCGCCTGGATCTTCAGACGACCGTCTCCGAGCTCCATGCGAATGCCGCGGTACTTCTCGTTGGACAGGATAGCGGCCCGATAGAGCGCTTGGCGGAGTTCCTCCCGATCTGCCTCGATGCTGTGTTCGCCGCTTTCTGGGATGACCCGCTTGTAGTCGGGGAAGCGACCGTCAATGAGCTTCGTGGTGAACAGGATGTCCCCCACCTCGGCTCGCATGTGGTTGCTACCAATCGCCAATGTCAGCTCCCCGTCATCCCCGAGCAGTCTCTGC
>CP070833.1:594054-597059 GCA_020341735.1 Gammaproteobacteria bacterium
ACGCGTGTGTCCCGCGCGACTGCTCCGGACGAAGCAGCTGTATTCAAAGGCATGCTGCCTCGGTCCACAAACGATCGGACCAATACAACTGCTGCTACGGTGACTGGCGGAGAATCTGAGAATGCAGAACTGGAAGACCGTCGCTTCTGCCGATACGCTCAGGGCTCGGGGCGGGCCACCGTCGCCGGCGTCTTCATGATCACCTCGCGGTGGGGATACGGGATCTGGATGCCGTGCTCCTTGAACGTGTCCCAGAGCGCGAGCAGTACCTTGCCCCGGATGTTCGTCAGCCCCTGCTGGGGGTCCCGAATCCAGAATCGCAGCAGGAAATTCAGCGACGAGTCGCCGAACTCGGTCAGCCAGCACACGGGACGGCGGTTGCTCGCATCGACTCGCCCGACCGTGCCCGCCGCCTCTATCGCCAGGCGGGTCACCTCGTGAGGGTCGGAGTCGTAGGACACACCGAAGGGAACGTCAAGACGCACGAAGTCGTCGGAGAATGACCAGTTCACGACCTGGGTCGTCACGAAGTCCTCGTTCGGTATGAGGAATTCGCGGCCGTCGCGCGTCACGACCGACACGAATCGGGCGCGCAGCTCGCGGATCCAGCCGAAAGTGTCGCCGAGGGTGATCGTGTCGCCGGGTTTGATGGACTGGTCCATCAGGATGATGACCCCGGAGATGAAGTTCGAGACGACCTTCTGGAGGCCGAAGCCGATGCCGACACCCACCGCGCCCGAGAGGACCGTCAGGACCGTGAGGTCGATGCCGAGACCCGACATCGCCACGAGGACGGCGAGGATGATGAGGGCGATGCGCAGGATCTTGCCGATCAGTACCCGCAGCGACGGCGTGAGCTCCTCGACCGACTGGATGCGCTTGTCGATGAAAGTGCCGAGCGCCGAGGAGATCCAGAGCAGGACGCCCAGGAAGACAACGCCGCGGATCACGCTCAGCACCGACAGCCGGAAGTTGCCCAGTTGGATACCGGCTCCGCCGAGGATCGCTGCCACGTTGTCGGCGACGCCGAGCACGCTGGCGGCTACATATATCCACGCGATCCACGCGAACAGGCGGCCGATCACGCGGCTCCGGATGGCCTGCGAGACCATGGTGATCAGGAACCAGGCACCTGCGAGCAGCATGGCGCTGTGGACGAGATGGGTCTCTTCCATCCCGAGAATCGCGTTCATGACGGTCTGCGCGACGAGCAGCAGGATCGCGTAGAACAGCCAGGTCAGCCTCCGGAGCATCGCGACGATGAAGCGGAGCACGCCTGGCATGCCCTTGATCTTGCGGGCCCTGTCTTCGAGCTTCGGCTTGATCCGGCCGGAAATGAAGACGGCTGGCGGATAGAGCAGGAGGATCAGGCTGATCTGGATGAGGAGCGCCGGTTGGCTCACGTAGGCCACCGCGGCCAGCGCGTATTCCTTGGCGATCGCCGTGATCTCTTCCAACAGCGTGTCTCCTGGTCAGTTCAGACGGCGCGATGGGACGCAATATATCACCGCGGGACTCTCACGCAGACAACCGTCCTCCAGCCCGAACGGCACGTCTGTCTAGCACTCAGCTCCGGTTGCGGCGCCGGGAGTCAAATTACAAGGAAGGTCGCCTTAGGGCGACTTTTTGCCCTTCCGTGGGACGGCAGCTTTCGGCCAGATGCGGACATGACGTAGCGTCGACGGGCCACGGACCTCAGCTTTCGGGCGACCTCCAACAGCCGCGGATGTTCAAGCTCGAATCACCGCTGTCGCCGAATGCTCGCCGAGTAGGATGGCAGGGGTTCATTTATGATTCGCAATCGGTTCGAGATCATTTTGTCCGACTGAGATAAGACTGGACCGCGGGCGGACTGAGGGGCCATCGTCGTGAATGAAGTTTTGATCATCCTCGTGTGTCTCGCTATCGGGGTGCTGCTGCGGCGATCGGGCCGATTGCCTGACAATACGCCGAAGGTGCTAGGCGCTTGGGTCATCAACGTCGCCCTGCCGGCCATGGCCTTGCGGAGAGTTCATGACGTCGACGTTGACGCGAGCTGGGTTCTGGCCGCAGCTACCCCATGGATCGGGGTTTTGCTGGCGATTGTCCTGCTCCTACCGCTAGGCCGGAAATTGGGATGGACTCGGCAACGCATCGGCGCACTGCTTCTGGTCGCGGGGTGGGGCAACACATCCTTCGTCGGCCTGCCGATGATCGCTGCTTTCGCGGGCTCCCAATGGCTCGGGCTAGGGATGTTCATCGACCTCTTCGGGTCTTATCTGGCGCTTTCGATCCTGGGTATCGCGATTGCCACTGTGTGCAGCGGCGATGCCTATAGCTGGCGTTCGGTCGGGATGCGGATCATCACCTTTCCACCCTTTATCGCCATCGTAATCGCCATTGCGACCAACCATTTCGACAGGCCGGAATGGCTTGACACCCTGTTCTCGACTCTGGCGGCGACGTTGACGCCTCTGGCCCTGGCGGCCGTCGGGTACAGCCTGCGGCTGGACCGTCTCGCCGGACGGTTGGCGCCACTCAGTGTCGGTCTGGGATATCGGCTAGCCTTGGCGCCGGCTGCAACTATGGCGATGTACGCGCTGCTAGGCGACCTGGACGACTCTGTCGCCCGGGTGGCGATCTTTGAAATGGCCATGCCGCCGATGCTGGGCGCCAGCATCATTGCCTTGGATCACGATCTGGAGCCGGACCTCGTAGTGCTGCTGATTGGGATTGGGGTGCCGCTCTCGTTGATCACCGCACCGCTGTGGTGGTCATTGCTAACCTGACCCTATTGTCTGAAATCGTGTGCGGAGCGCGCTAAGGGGGGGTATGCGCTCTGGAGTGGACCAAAGCTACCGACAACTAAGTCTTCTTTGGGCCACTTGCTGCCGGTGATAGCGCAAAGGACCAATGTCGGCTGCGGGACGGAGGCGGACGTTCAGAATTGGCCCGAGGAAGGCTCGACAGCCGGGGACGGAGGGAAGGACTCCTACCTAGGGAGTGGCGGGGAAAATTGGACGGGG
>CP070833.1:597159-606954 GCA_020341735.1 Gammaproteobacteria bacterium
CAAGCCGGGCAAGCGGACCGGAAATTCCGGGCGGAGCAGCATTTGCATGTGCAGACCTGCTGCAAGAATGTGCGGATACGGCAATGGGATGCCTACGGATGCCGGAAATCCACACACGTCCACATATCGACGCACCGAGCCGGCCGGCCACCCCAGCTTGTCCACCCTTCCCTCAATGCGCGGGCATGTACGCCCCTCCTCCAGGCGACCGGGCCGCCTGTCCAGCAGCGTCTTGAGGAAACCGGTAACGACAGACGGCGGGCGGGTAAACTGTAGCGTGACCGCCTGCCGCGACAGGTCTTCAGGCACCCAGTGCCCGGACCTTATCGACGTAACGTTTCATGGCATCGTCCGCGGAGGTCCCCGCCAAACCTTCCCAGGCCTCAAACTTGGCCCGTGCGACAAAATCGAAGAATCCGGGCTTGTCGCCGCTTGCATCTCCGTCGGTAGCCTGCTTGAAGAGTGCGTAAAGCTCCAGCATATCGTCATCGCTGGGCCTGGATGACAGGCCTTTTACATCTTTTGCTGCCTGCTTGAACTGTGCGGTTAGGTCTTCTGACATGATCTCTCCCCTCTTTTTATCTCGCCCACGCGCCATTTTAGCGGCTCAGGGCACGACCTGGTCGATTCGTATTGTCACCTTTGGTTCGCTGTCCCTGGAATACTCTATCTTGCCGAACAGATCGCCCGGTCGCTCTCTGGGTGAGCCGCTCATCGACAGACGTGCTATCAGCGTCAATTGCTCCTGATCCGAAATCTTTATGCCCTGCATCATTGCGTTCGCATCTGACAGATCGATGGACAGCGGAATTTCGGACGAGCTGCGTCGAACAGCGGCGAGAGGCGGCCCTCCTGCGGGACGGCGGGCGAAAATAAACAAAGGTACGGTCCCCACGATCCGGTCGCGAAGCGCGGGATCCAACTCGATGCTGACCCGTATGTCACCTGCAGCCACGGGCTTAGCATTCGGCTTCTGTGCGCCACTCCCAGTGGTACTCGCCATAGCCGGCGAAGCGGTCGCGGCATCAGTAGCGCCCAATCGCTCCTCGATGATCTGCTGCATTTCCGGAGGCAAGTCCATACCACGCAGCTGGCTCCACAGGCGACGGCCTTCAGCATCGTCTCCAATCTCGAACGCAGCGAGTCCGCCGTACCACATGACTTTGGGGTTATCCGGCGCCCGATCCACGAGATCGCGGAACAATTCTCCAGCATCACCCTGCATGCCACGAGCATCGCTCAGGAACAGCGCCTCTCCGTAGTCAGCCTGGGCCGCCGTCGCGTCAGGCCCGCTAAGATCCACGACACGGCGGAATGCTCGTGCCGCATCCGCAAAGCGCCGCAGGTTCATGTAGGACCGGCCCAGCATCTGCCAGCCTTGAATATCATCCGGCTGTTGAGCGAGTCTCTGCTCGAGCGAAGCGATCGCGTCTTCCATGGAGTGCGTCTCGTCTGCGGTCGCCGTCGACTGCGGCCCGGGCAGTGCCGCCCAGTCCCAGGTAGACCAGCGCGAATACAGGAACAGAGACGCGAGGGGTAACAACAAGGCCACCAGAATGCCGGTGCTCAACGTCAGCCCGGGTCGACTCTCCTTATGCCCACCCTTGAAGAAATGCTTCAACAGCGGAGCGAGCACGATGGCTGATCCGGCCAGTGCTATGACCAGCGCGATAATAAAAAATGTAGTCATACGTGACGGTCTGTACCGTGGGAGTTGAAAGGATCTTCGCCTTCTTCAGGAAGTTCTCCAGCCTGACTTCGTCCACGAATCACCAGGAACGCGCTGGCGCTGCCTATCAGCAGCAGAAGAATCGGGGCCGCCCAGAGCAAGACCGTCCGGCCTGCAACCGGCGGGCGGTACAGGACAAAGTCGCCATAACGATCTGTCATGAACTCGAGTATCTCCGCATCAGAGGCGCCGGCCAGCAGCATCTCACGCGTTCGCGCCCGAAGGTCCTTGGCCAGATCGGCATTGGAGTCGGCGACTGTCTGATTCTGGCAGACGAGACACCTGAGCTCGTCCGTCAGACGATCGTAGCGGGCCTGCAGCTCGGGATTGGGTAAGGGCCCGTCGGAGTCGATCGCGAACGACGCGAACGGTAACAACAAGCTCAACAACACACCGACGATCTGCATCTTCATCCCTGGTCTCCGGACATTGAGCGGATTCTTGGCATGAATTCCTCCTGCCAGATGCGCAAGCTCATGGGCCCCAGGTGCTTGTAGACGACAATCCCTTCCGGATCGATCAGGAAGGTCTCCGGCGCACCATACACGCCCCAGTCGAGTCCTGCCGCGCCATCAGGATCGTAACCTGTCGCAACATAAGGGTCTCCGAGACGAGCCAGCCATTGCAGCGCCTGATCTCGGTTGTCCCTGTAATTGAGGCCGTAGATGGGCACGATGTCCATGGCCGCCAACTGCAGCAACGTCTCATGTTCCTGCCGACATCCGACGCACCAGGTTGCCCAGACATTGAGCAAGCTCGGTCGACCAGTCAAATCGTGCTGGCTAACCAATGTCTTCGGGTCTCTCAGTTCGGCCAATTCAAAGGCAGGTGCTGGTTTCCCGATGAAAGGAGACGGCACTTCTGAAGGGTCTTTGGACAGACCTATCCAGAAGAATCCGACCAGAACGGCAAAGACTGCAGCAGGAATTACATAACGCATCAGGTGGCAGCCTCCGCGCCAGTCCGTACCCTGTCTTCGGCCTGCTCCCTTGCCCGATAACGTCTGTCGGACATCGCGATCATCCCACCGAAGGCCATCAGTAATGCGCCTAGCCAAACAAGCCGGATGAGAGGTTTGTATTGCATCCTCAGGCTCCAGGCTTCGCCGCCCAGCGGCTCACCGAGAGCAACATACAAATCACGGGTTAGTCTCGGCTGGATCCCGGATTCAGTCATCGGGCTGCGTTGTACTCGATAGACGCGTTTTTGCGGACTCAGAACGGCGATCTCATCACCGTCACGGGAGATTGCGACCTCTCCCTCGACGGCGGAGTAGTTCGGCCCCTCGACATTCCGCGTACCACGGAATTCGAATTCATATCCCGCGATCTCCGAAGTCTCTCCGGGCAGCATGCTGATATCGCGCTCGATGCTGAATGCAGATGTGATGCCAACCCCGATCGCGAATACGGCGACCCCGAAGTGCGCCACGCTCATACCTAGCATGCTGCGTGGATAACCGCGAAGACTGCGCCGCCGCACCAGCCATCTGACCGGCTCATACAAACTGGAAGCCACCAGCCATATGCCGGCGAACAGTCCCGCCGTCAGGACCACACCGTTGCCCCCGTATACGGCGAATGGAACGACCAGGGCGAGCACCAGCGCGATGACAGCGGGCAGCCTCAGCTTGTGAAGCAGATCCGAGGCGGACGACTTCTTCCAGGCCGCATGCATGCCGATAGCCATCATCATGATCATTGGCAACGTCGGAATGAGGAATACCGTGGAGAAATATGGCGGTCCCACGGAAATCTTGCCGAGCCCCAGAGCATCCAGGAACAGCGGATACAGGGTACCAAGCAGTATGAGCAAAGCCGAACTCACCAGGAGCATGTTGTTTATCAGCAGGAAAGACTCGCGAGAAACCGTATGAAATCCACCGGACTGTGCCATCGCCGGGGCTCTCCATGCGTACAGGATCAAGGACCCTCCGATAAAGAAAGCCAGCAGCATCAAGATGAAGACACCGCGCGCAGGGTCGGTGGCAAATGCGTGCACGGACACGAGCACGCCAGACCTGACCAGGAACGTTCCAAGCAGGCTTAGCGAAAAGGCCGCGACAGCGAGCAATAGCGTCCAGCTACGGAAGAGGCCTCGCTTCTCCGTGACCGCAAGCGAGTGCATCAGAGCGGTACCGACCAACCAAGGCATGAACGAGGCGTTCTCCACTGGATCCCAAAACCACCAGCCGCCCCAACCCAGTTCGTAGTACGCCCACCAGCTACCCAGCGTGATTCCAATAGTCAGGAAAATCCAGGCCGCGGTAGTCCAAGGCCGCGTCCACCGGGCCCATTTTGAATCCAGCCGGCCCTCCAGCATGGCGGCAACGGCGAAAGCAAAAGCAACGGAGAAGCCGACGTATCCCATGTAGAGCATTGGCGGATGTATCGCGAGCGCCGGGTCCTGCAACAGCGGGTTCAGATCCCGGCCTTCCAGGGCGGCGGGGATCAGGCGATCGAACGGATTCGAGGTGGCGAGCGTGAACCACAGGAAACCGATGGTCACGAGACCGAGCACACCGAGAACCATATTGGCGAGGTTTTCCGGCAGACGGCGACTGAAGAATGCGACCGCCACCGTCCAGATCGACAGCATAAGCGTCCATAGGAGCAGAGAACCTTCATGCGCCCCCCACACCGCGCTGATTCGGTATATCAGCGGCAGTTCCGTATTCGAATTATTTGCTACGTAAGCGACCGAGAAGTCATTGACCACAAACGCGTGAACCAGGAAGCCAAATGCGATGGCGACGAAAACGAACTGGCCAGTTGCAGTTGGCTTCGCTATTGCGGTCCAGGAATGGCGACCGGTGAGCGGCCCGGCGAGGCCGAAAAAAGCCTGGGCAACCGAAAGGCAAAGGGCGAGAATCAGGCAAAAATGACCAATTTCAGGAATCATGTCTTAGGTCTCCGCGCCGCCGTGTACCTGCTTGAGCGAGTCCTCGACCTCGGGAGGCATGTAGTTCTCGTCATGCTTCGCGAGCACCTCGTCGGCGCGGAAGCTGCCATCCTTAGTTAATTCCCCATGGGCGATGATGCCCTGTCCCTCTCGGAACAGATCGGGAAGGATACCCGAGTAGACCACCGGAACAGTCTTGGCGTTGTCCGTCAGAACGAAACGCACTTCCAGGTCCCCCGGTGCACGATCGATACTTCCATTGACGACCAGGCCACCCACGCGGAATCGGCGTCCCTCGGGAGGCTCGCCGGCAGCCACCTGGCTGGGGCTGTAGTAAAAGAGAATGTTCTCGTTCATGGCCCGCAACAGGAATGTAGTCCCCAGGCCCAGTCCGACTAACACCAGTCCGATTGCGATAAGCCTCTGATGCCGTGCCTTCATGAATTTTCCTCCAAAGCCAGTCTCTGCCGCGTTCGCTTGATCCGCGCGGCCAGCCTGAGTCGAGCGGTGACGACGTTGATGACAAGGACCATCATCGTCAGTGAGAAAGAGCTCACTACATAGGTAGTGTGTTTGCCGAACTCCAGAAATTCGGGCATCTCATTTTCCCTCCAGGGCTTGTCTGACCCACTTCTGATCCCTTGCACGCTGCAGCACTTCCGCTTTGGCCCGAGTAAGAACGACCGCAACGAAGTAGCACATGAATCCGGCCAGCATTATCAGCAGCCAGATCAGCATGTCCGAATCCATCGAGGGCTTGCCGAGCTTCGAAATCGTGGCTGGCTGATGCAGCGTGTTCCACCAGTCGACCGAGTACTTGATGATCGGAACGTTGATAACGCCGATAATGGCTAACAAGGCGCTCGCCCTGTCGGCACGGTTCTCGTCATCTATCGCGGCCCGCAGCGCCATGAATCCGAAGTACAGGAACAGCAGGACCAGCTCGGACGTCAGCCGGGCATCCCAGACCCACCATGTCCCCCACATGGGCTTCGCCCATATGGAGCCGGTAGCCAACGCAAGAAAAGTGAATGATGCGCCGATGGGCGCGCAAGCAGCGGCAATCGCGTGCGCCAGCTTGATCCTCCAGATCAGGCCGGCCGCAGCGGCCAGGGCCATATTCACGTAGATAAAGAGTGACAGTGAGGCACTCGGAACATGGACATAAATAATGCGGAAGCCATCGAGTTGCTGATAGTCGGTCGGCGCCACGTATAGGCCGCCGTAGACCCCGGCTACGATCAACAGCAACGCCGCCCATCCGAACCACGGGGTCAGCCGCGTGGCGATCCGGTAGAAGTGCGGCGGCGAGCCTAGTTTATGAAACCATGTCCACATATATCCTACCTATTTAACACCAGCTTCCTTGCTGTCTCAATCGAGACTAATTCTCATTGCCGCCGCCATGGCAAATGGCGTCAGACTGACGGCCAGAAGCAGTAACGCAGCTAGCAAGTACAAAGCGCCGGCGGGATCGACGCCGGTCATCGCCATATCCGTCGCCCGGGCTCCAAATATCAGCACCGGCATCACGATTGGCAGTATCAGGAGCGACAACAGGCCGCCTCCCCGTCTAAGCCCCACCGTAAGGGCTGCCATGCTTCCGCCAACAAGGTTAAGAATCGGCGTGGCGAGCGCCAGAGCGATCATAGTCGTCGGTACAGCATCGCGCGGCAGAAAAAGCGCATAGCCAACCACAGGCGACATAATCACCAGTGGCAATCCGGTAATCAGCCAGTGCGCCACGGTCTTGGCAAGCAGCATCAAAGCCAATGGTTGTGGAGACAACGCAAGCTGCTCCATGGTTCCATCATCAACGTCCTGCCTGAACAGACCCTCCGCCGCAAGCAGCGAAGCCAGCAACGCGGCTACCCAGAGAACACCCGGAGCGATCGCTTCCAGAAGGCGCGGCATGGGATTGAGGGCGAGCGGAAAAAGGGTGGTCACCATGATGAAAAACATCAACGGGTTGGCCAATTGCCCCACATGACGAAACGCAAGTTGGAGATCCCTCCTGACCTGCAGGATGAATGCCGTACCGAGACCGGGGATGTCCATCAGGCCATCTCCATCTGACGCACGGTATGACCTGCGACACCGTGACTCTGGTGCGCCACCAGTAGCACCAGCCCATCGTTCTGGAGATGGCGGGTCATCATTTCATCGACGAATTCCCTGCCTGCAACGTCAAGATTGGTATAGGGTTCATCCAGAACCCAGAGACGCGCTTTGCTCGCCAGACAGCGAGCAATAGACACGCGGCGTTTCTGCCCAGCCGATAAGCTGCGAGAGGGGACATCAGCTGCTCGAGTCAGACCGACCTCCTCCAGCGCGGATCGGATAACTTCAGTACCGGCATCCCGCCTGAGGCCCAGGTCGAATCCGAGATTCTCGTACGCACTGAGGTCGGCCTTGAGGCTCTCACGATGGCCGACGTAGCACATCTCCGAGTGATAATCAGCGCGGCTGCGCGCGACCTGCCGGCCCTTCCAGATTACCTTCCCGGTCTCGGGCAACGTAAGCCCGCAGAGCACCCGCAAAAGGCTGGTCTTGCCGCAGCCGTTTGGTCCGGTGATGTGCAGCAGCTCGCTTTCATGTACCGCGAGGCTAATGCCCTCAAAAAGTCGGCGGTCGCCCCGCCAGAGTTCCAGGTCATGAGCCTCCAGAAGCGGGGCTTTGGAATCTTCGCGACTTGTATTTTCCACTGCTGTTTACGAGCGATAGTCCAGGGTCCGACGGACGCTGCCGCCGGCCCATTAATCAGATGTTTTACCGGAAGTTAGAAGGCCTTTTTAACTCATCGTAAGGGCTTCATCAGCCATCGCCATGACTTTCCAGCCCAAGGCAATAGCAAGTATACACTGCTTGTGCAGCGCTGTTTTGACCTGGATCAGTGCAGTTGCCGCTGCAACGGGACGGTCTCCTGGGCTGCCCCGAGCGCAACTTCGATAGCTTCGCCCAGACAGTCCGAACAGAGTGTTATGTAGACACCCTCGTCGTCACTGCCTACGTCGAAACCCACCGGATGCTCACCGACAAAGATCTCAATCTCCCCGTCGTCCGATAGTTCCTTGATTGCGTCTGCAATCTCCTGCCAGCGTTTCATGTCGGCCTCCCGCCAACGATCAAATAAGGAAGGCTCCGGGGCCCCAATGGGACTGCACCAGAGTCCGTCACTGCCGACGCGACTGCGCCCGCAGCCGCCCGCGATTTACAAAAGCGCCCGGGGCGGAGCACCGTCCCGGGCGTTACGTCAGATTCGGATCGCGCCCTACGGCAACGCCGCGATCCAGGAACCGTCCTGCAGCCAGACCTTGCGCAGTTCGCCCATGTAGCCCATACCCTCCAGAGCCTCCAGATAGTTGTCGAGGAGGTTCAGAAGCTGCGCGTCACCCCGCGGCAGTGCGATGCCGACCGGCTCGACGGTCATCGGGCGTTTCAGTGTCGCGAGTCCTGCATCGGGATATCGCATGACGGAAAGAACACAGATGGGCATATCCGCCACCATGGCATCGACCTTGCCGTCAATGACCATCTTGACGCCCTCGTCGTAGTCCTTGATCTTCACCAGCTTGGAATTGCCCAGATATTTCTCTACAAACTCCTGACTGGTTGAATTCTCCAGCGCAGCAAAACTGACGTCTGCCTGGTTGATATCGGCTGCTCCGCTGGCTGCCGCCAGACTGTTCGAGGTGGTCAGGATCGACTTCCCGGACATCATGTACGGCCCGGCGAAAGCAAACTTGGCCGTGCGCTTTGCGGTGATACCCACTCCGGACATGACCACATCAACGTCACCCTTTTCCAGTGAATTGAGAAGATCGCCGAACGGCTTGTCCACAATCTTCAGGCTTACGCCCATCGCCGCCGAGAGCTGCTTGGCGAGATCGACCTCGAGGCCGATGAGTCCGCCATTGCGGCTGCGGGCATTGAAAGGCGGCTGACTGCCGGACATGCCGACACGGATCTCGCCGTTCTTCATGATCCGATCGAGCACCGGCGACGAATCGGCAACCGCCGTAGCGGCCGACATCAGGGTCAGGGCGGCGATGCCGACCAGCGTAATCAGGCGTTTCACTGTACGCATGTTCTCCTCCTGCTTCAACGAAAGAGTGATCGAGTTCCAAAGGGAAACCCGGGTTTGACTGAATCCAATTTGCTGTCGCCACCCCCCGCCCCGGGCCAATCGCCCCGGCAGCTTGACTGTAGGCGCAACCGGCGGGATCCGGCCCGCCTGTCACGTCATCGCGATCACATGCCGTTGGGCAGCGACAAGACTTCCTAGTTTACCACGCGCCTTCAATCCGAGTCGCATTTCCTCGACGCTTGATTTGAATACCCGGGCCCCCACTGCGGCCAGAGGATGATCGATCTCGCCGGAGTGGCTGTGTGGGCAGTAAGGAGGCTGGCGTCGACTACGTTGCATCGGTTAGTTTCTTGTTCTCTGCTCATGGATCTTTCAGATACAGCGCATGCAAACCAGAGTCAGGTACGGAGCCCCCTGCTTCAAAGCGGCTGCACGTGACAAGCGGCATGGCATGTCTGTCCGGCTTTGGCGTTTCGCGGCAGGTGCGGTCATCTCTTACGGCCTTGCCCTGGGCCTGATTCTCATCTGCACGAGTCCCGCGGGCGCCACCGAACCGGCGCTGAGTCAGCGTACACCTCTTCTCGACGTAGCCATGAGAGCGGAAGTCGACTCTTATTCCCGCCTCGATCGCATTCAGGAACGATCCGCTCAACTTCCTGATGTTTACGACCCGGGCATCTATCTCCGCGAAAAACCCGCGCCACTAGTCCGCGGCGAGCTCAATCAGTACCTCCTCTGGCTCGAGAGTCAGCGTGCGGATCACTTTTTCGCCGTGGAGTCCTTACCCGAACGGATGGCCGTTGTCCCGAGCAGCGAGCCTTACACGGAAGCACTGATCGCCGGTTACCGAGATTCGACTCCCGAAAGGCTGTCGTTCCTGCAGGAATTCTATGACTCGGAGCGTGACCTGATCACCCTGCATCTCCCGTTTATGGACTTTGTGGAGACGAAGGCCGAATCCAGCGATGCCTTCGGATTTGCCTTCAAGACCGAAGAAGACATGAACACGTATTCTGATGCCATTACCAAAGCTAACCAGGCCTTCAGTCGTCGCCAGGCTGCAGTCGGCCGATATCAA
>CP070833.1:607054-621367 GCA_020341735.1 Gammaproteobacteria bacterium
AGCTCCATGTAGTCGCGGCCAGCTAGAGGTGACCTTTGAAAATTGGATGAGTCAAAAGAAGCCGCTTATTGACACCGGTTTGCCGGAGTTGAAACCGACCGACGCGTCCCACTCATCGCCATGAGCCTCCGTGGCGGATCTGTCGGCTCAATAAGGCAGATCCTGCATGCTTATATTCAGGAAGACGATCTCAACGTCGACACTGCTGCAAGCTTTTGCGGCACAAGCTACTCAGACCTCCTGGACGGGGTCTGTTTTGACATCGCCGGCCGCAAGATCGGCACCCTGATGCTCAACGGCAAGGAGGCCGGTGTGGATGCCCACCAGCCATTGCCGGCAGGCCAGTATGAGCCCGAGACGCTGCCAGGGCATGACGCAGCATTGCGCGGACTCACCGATAACGACCCCGGCGCAGCAGAGGCCATGATCGCGTTGCACCGGCAGCGACCCGGAGATCCACTGACTGCGTTCTACGCCGATCGGCTCGGGAAAGGGATCACCGGAAGCCGCTTCGTCTTCGAGCAGAAATGAACGGCAACTAGAGCAGGTCGCGTATCCGGTAGTACGCCATTGCCAGCACCAGCGCCGGCGTCCGAAAGAGCCTGCCACCCGGGAACGGGTGGTGCGGGATGCGGGAGAACACGTCCAGCCGCTCGGCGCTGCCGGCGACCGCCTCGGCCAGCAGCTTGCCGGCGAATCCCGTCAACACCATGCCGTGACCAGAGAAGCCCTGGGCGTAGAAAACCTTGTCGGACAGGCGCCCGAAGTGGGGCGCGCGGTTCATCGTAATAGCGACGTTACCGCCCCAAGCGTACTCGATACGCATATCTTTGAGCTGCGGGTACACCTTCGTCATCCGCGCACGGATGGAGTGGGACAGGCTCGGCGGCGGGATCGTCGAGTAGCTCACGCGCCCGCCGAACAGCATGCGCCTGTCGGCGGACAGGCGAAAATAGTCCAGCACGAAGTTGATGTCGGCCACCGCCATGTCGTTGCGGATCAGTGATGTGGCCAGTTCTTCGTCGAGGCGCTCGGTGGCGACGATGTAGGTACCGACCGGCATGACCTTCGTACGGATAGGCTCCGACAGATCGCCCAGGTAAGCGTTGCCGCACAGGAGTACAAAGCGGCAGCGCACCTCGCCCTCCGGCGTCTTCACAAGGATGTGCTCGCCGATTTCCTCCAGTGCCAGCACCGGACTGTTCTCATGCACCTTCGCTCCGGCCTCCCGGGCCGCCGCGTTCAGTCCCAGCGTGTAGTTGAGTGGGTGCAGGTGACCGCTGGCCTCATCGAGGAGACCCGACATGTAGCGTCCGGTGGCCATCAGGCTTGCGAGTTCGTCACGATCGACCATGCGCAGGCTGCTATAGCCGTAATCGTCTTCCATCTCGCGCTGCCATTCCAGCAGCTCGCGGTGCTGACGCGGCTTGATGGCGGCGTGCATGTGGCCGGGCTTGTAGTCGCAGTCGATCTCGTACTTCGCGATCCGGTCCTTCAGCAGCATCATGGCTTCGACGGACATGTCCCACAGCCGCCGATCGTCCTCTTTGCCGACCATCTTGCGGATCTTCGCCTGCTCGCAGGCGTAGCCGAAGATCGTCTGCCCGCCGCTCCTGCCGGAAGCGCCCCAGCCGACCCGATGGGCTTCGAGCATCACGGTGTCGTAACCACGACCGGCGAGTTCAAGTGCCGCCGACGTGCCGGTGAGGCCGGCGCCGATGACACAGACGTCGCATTCGACGGTCCCCTGCACACGCGGGTGTTCCGGCGCGGGGTTGGCGCTGGACGCGTAGTAGGAATCCACGTGCGTGGCTGAAGTCATGGGCGATCTCCGCTGACCGGCCCTCAGACGGTCCTGAGGTACCAGTCGATCTCGAGCGGCGTCACGCCGGCTTCGAAGCTCTGCCGCTCGTGACGGCGGCAGGCGGCGAACACGCGGACAAAGTCCGCACCCAGGTAGCCGGGCAGGACGGTGCCCTGCTCCAGGGCCTCGATGGCATGCAACCAGCTCGGCGGCAGCGTGCCTGTCTCGGCTGCGGCGGCATCGCCCTCCAGGGCCGGCGGCGGTTGCAGGCCCTGCGACATACCGTGATGCATGCCCGCCAGCACCGCCGCGACCACCAGGTACGGATTGGCGTCCGCGCCGGCCACCCGATGCTCGATCCGCCGAGCCGGCGGATCGCCTGCCGGGATCCGCAACGCGGTGGTGCGGTTGTTGACCCCCCAGCAGGGCGTCATGGGCACGAAGTTGCCTGGCTGAAACCTTCTGAAAGAGTTGGCATTCGGCGCCAGAATAGCCATGGACTCGGGCATGGCATCGAGTAACCCACCAACAGCATGCTTGAGCCGTGCACTGCCCTCGGGATCCGCATCCTCGAAGATATTGCCGCCGTCTCCGTCCAGCATGCTGACGTGGATGTGGGTCCCGCTGCCGGAACGATCGGCGTAGGGCTTGGCCATGAACGTGGCGTCCATCCCGAAGCGCTCGGCCGCCCGCTTGATGATGCGCTTCAGCAGCGTGGCCTGGTCGCAGGCCGCCAGCGCGTCCGCGACGTGATGCAGGTTGATCTCGTATTGGCCCGGCGCGTATTCGGCGACGGCCGTGTCCGCCGGCACGCCCTGGATCGTGCACAGCCGATGGACCTCGTCGAGGAACTCACTGTAGCCGTCGAGCTCGGCCATGCCGTAGACCTGGGTGCTGGACTCGCGCTCGCCGGTCACCGGCGAGACCGGCGGCCTTGGATCGCCGCTTTCCGCGCACCTGCGGTCGAGGAGGTAGAACTCCAGCTCCACGGCGATCGTCGGCTCGAGCCCGTCCGCCTGCAGCCGTTCGAGCACGCGGTTCAGCACCTGGCGCGGGTCGGCGAAGAACGGCGTGCCGTCGGCTTCGAACATGCTCATGATCAGCTGGGCGTCTGCTCCGGACCGCCAGCCGGTCAGGCTGAGCGTGCCGGGTACCGGGTAACAGATGTCATCGGAGTCGCCGCGATCGAATCCCAGGCCCGTAGCCTCGACCGTGTCGCCACAGATGTCGCATCCGAACACGGATCCGGGCAGGCAGACGCCTTTCTCATAAACTTTACAGAGCACATCCCGGCGGATGCGTTTGCCACGAACGATACCGTTGGCATCGGTGATCAGTAGATCGATATTGCCTACGCTATCGTTGCTCTGCAGGAATGCCCGCGCCTCTTCAGGCAAGGGCCGTTGGTCAGCCATGAGGATTCTGCTTGATGTCCAAAATTTTCTGATCGGCGTCCTGGACCCGGCTGCATGCCAGGTCACGGAGAGGGCGAAAAAAACCGCTTCGAGCAAACACCATTGGCCCGCTTGTGTTACTCGGAGACGGTAATATATTGTAGCGAATCCACAAAGACGAGCGGTCCGGGACAGGATTCGGACGACACTCTGGAGACCCGTGATTACCGGAGAAACCGCTTAAAATATTAGACATGTCGCGACACAAGCCCGTCATCGGGGTTCCGGCTTGCCGGCGCATGCTGGACCCCCATTATTTCCATATCGCCGGCGAGAAATACCTGACGGCCATCGCCGGTGCGTCGGGATGTATCCCGGTGATCATCCCGGCCCTGGGTGCGGCCATGGAACTGGAGGTGCTGCTGGACAGGCTGGATGGACTATTGATCCCCGGCAGCCCCTCGATGGTGGATCCTCAACACTACGACGGCGAACCCAGCGAACCGGGCACACTGCACGATCCGCACCGTGATGAAACCACTCTCACCGTGATCCCCACGGCGGTAGCGGCCGGCGTCCCGGTGATGGCGATCTGCCGGGGCTACCAGGAGATGAACGTAGCGTTCGGCGGCAGCCTGCACCAGAAGGTGCACGAAACGGACCCTTTCGACACCCATCACGAAGATGCCGAGCAACCGCTGGAGTCCCAGTACGGCCCCGCTCACGAGGTGCGGCTCGCGCAAGATGCCATACTCAGACAGATCACCGGCAAGGACAGCCTGACGGTCAATTCCTTGCACCACCAGGGCGTGGACCGCCTGGGTCGCGGACTGGCCGTGGAGGCAGTCGCGCACGACGGTCTGATCGAAGCATTCCGAGTGGCTGATGCGCCCACCTTTGCTGTGGGCGTGCAGTGGCACCCGGAGTGGAGAGTGATGGAGAACGAAGACTCGATCGCCCTTTTCACCCGCTTCGGCGATGCGGCCCGCGCCTATGCAAAGGACAAACGCCATGCATGAAGACATCAACCACTGGCTGACCGCCCGTGGCATCACGGAGGTGGAAGGCCTGGTTCCTGATATCGCAGGCACGCCGCGGGGCAAGATTGTCCCGGCGCGCAAATTCTGCAAGGAAGACGGCATGCGGCTGCCCGAATCCCTGTTCAAACAAACGGTGACAGGCGACTACGCCGAGGTCGGTGACGACATCGAGCATGACATGGTCTGCCGCCCGGATCCCGCCACGATCCGGCTGGTCCCCTGGGCCACGGATCCGACCGCCCAGTGCATCCACGACTGTTTCCACCATGGTGGTGCGCCGGTGGAGACATCGCCTCGCTACGTACTCAGACGGGTTCTGGCGCTGTACGAAGCGGAAGGCTGGAAACCAGTGGTGGCGCCGGAGGTGGAGTTCTTCCTTGTCAAGCGCAACCTGGATCCGGACTACGAACTGGAGCCGCCCATCGGGCGTTCCGGCCGACCGGAGACTGTCCGTCAGACCTTCAGCATTGACGCGGTCAACGAGTTCGACCCGCTATTCGAGGAGATGTACGACTTCTGCGAGGCTCAGGAACTCGATCTGGACACGCTGATCCACGAGGGCGGCGCGGCGCAGATGGAGGTCAATTTCGTCCATGGAGACGCGCTGGACCTGGCCGACCAGGTGTTTCTGTTCAAGCGCACCTTGCGTGAGACCGCCCATCGTCATGAGATCTATTGCACCTTCATGGCCAAGCCCATGCAGGGCGAGCCGGGCAGCGCTCTGCATATCCACCAGAGCATCGAGGACCTGGAGGGCCGTCGCAATCTGTTCGCGGCCCGCAACGGCCGGGACAGCCGGCTGTTCAAACACCATATTGGAGGACTGCAACGCTACCTGCCCGAAGCCATCGCACTGGTAGCGCCTTACGTGAATTCGTATCGTCGCTTTACCCGCTATTACGCATCGCCGATCAATGTGCATTGGGGCTATGACAACCGCACCGTCGGCCTGCGCGTACCGATGTCCGAATCACGCGATCGACGAGTCGAGAACCGCATCGCTGGCGCCGATGTGAACCCCTACCTCGCCATCGCCACATCTTTAGCCTGCGGTTACCTGGGGATGAAAGACAAGATCAAGCCGACCCCGCCGCTTGACGAGGACGCCTATACCAAGCCCTTCGTGCTCCCGCGCGAGTTGTTCGCGGCCCTGGCCCGCCTGAAGCGCTGTGAGCCGCTGATCGAGATCCTCGGCGAGAAGTTCGTCGAGATGTTCTGCGGCGTCAAGGAAAGCGAGTACGAGACCTTTTTCCAGGTGATCAGCCCGTGGGAGCGCGAGTACCTGCTACTCAATGTCTGAACGGACCACCACATAGCCAGGCGATTTTTCCTGAAGGCAAAGACGCACATGCATGCACGACTCAACCTCAGCACGGCAGAGCTTCAGGCCCTGGATGCGGCCCACTACCTGCACCCGTTCACCGACTATAAACAGCTGAGCAACAAGGGCGCGAGGATCATCAGCCACGCGGACGGCATCTACCTGTGGGATTCCGACGGTAATCGTATCCTCGACGCAATGGCTGGCCTGTGGTGCGTCAACATCGGTTATGGCCGCGAGGAACTCGCCAGGGCGGCCGCCGAGCAGATGCGTGATCTGCCTTACTACAACAGCTTCTTCCAGACCTCCCACGAGCCCGGCATCCGACTCGCCGAGATGCTCTCGGAGGTCACACCCGAAGGGCTGGATCACGTCTTCTATTCGGGCTCGGGCTCCGAGGCCAACGACACCGTGGTCCGCATGGTCCGACACTATTGGGGCTGTAAGGGCAAGCCGGAAAAGACCGTCATCATCAGCCGCGAGAACGCCTATCACGGCAGCACGATGGCCGGCGCCAGCCTGGGCGGTATGAAACCCATGCACGCCCAGGGCGGACTGCCGATCCCGGGCATCGTCCATATCGAACAGCCATACTGGTTCGAAAACTCCGCGGGCCTGTCGCGGCGGGAGTATGGCGTCAAGGCGGCCCGCGCGCTGGAGCACAAGCTGGATCAACTCGGCGACGATAAGGTAGCGGCATTCATCGCCGAACCGATCCAGGGAGCCGGCGGCGTCATCATCCCACCCGACTCCTACTGGCCGGAGATCAAGCGCATTCTGGACGAACGCGACATCCTGCTGGTGATGGACGAAGTGATCTGCGGGTTTGGCCGCACGGGCGAGTGGTTTGGTTCCGATCTGTACGACATCAGACCGGACCTGATGCCGATGGCGAAGGGCATGTCCTCGGGCTATCTTCCCATCGGCGGCGTCATGGTATCTGACCGTGTCGTGGAGACACTCTGGGAAGGGGGCGAGTTCTTCCATGGGTATACCTACTCCGGGCACCCGACTTGCTGCGCGGTCGCGATCAAGAATATCGAGATACTGCAAGACGAGAATATCGTCGAGCACGTCCGCGACGTGGCCGCACCGCACCTGGCAGAGCGCTGGGAAGCCCTGGCGGACCATCCTCTCGTCGGAGAGGCACGTAGCGCGGGGCTGGTCGCGGCGCTGGAGCTCGTCAAGGACAAGGCCACCGGCGAGCGATTTCCGGAGGTTGGCACGACCGGCAGTCTGTGCCGGGATATCTGCATCGACAACGGCATCATCATGAGGGCGGTCAGGGACAGCATGATCATCTCTCCACCCTTGATCATCTCTGCAAGCCAGATCGACGAGCTCGTCGATCTGGCTTGGCGATGTCTGGACCAGACGGCCAGCGAGCTGGGAGTCAGCGCGTGAGACGGAATGGACAAGCAGGGAGCCGGTCGCGGACACCTGGGACGGCGGCGAGCAGCGTTTGATTTTCAGCCTTTGAGAGACGCCGCGATCTCGCGCAAGCCGGCGTCATAATCCACCAATGTACGATGACCCAGGATGTCGCGGGCACGCTGCGCCGGCACATCATAGTCTGCCGAGATCAGGTTAACGGCCTCCCGGGTCAGGGGCGGCCGTGACTTCAGCCGTATGGCCCGACCGCCGATCTCCATCATCCAGGCAAGTGGCCATACCAGCCATGCGGGCACGGACTTCGGTGGCGGTGCTGCCACCAGGCTGGCGAGGTCGCCGAAGTAACGCGCCCAGGTCACCGGGAGTTCGTCACAGGCGTTGAATACATCACCGGAATTGGCTGCCGGCCCGGCCGCACGCAACAGGATGTCCACTACGTTATCCACATAGACCAGGCCCGCGTTTCTGGCGCCGCCGGAGACCAGCGAAGGCATCCCGTCCGCCAGCAACTTGACCACCTCCTCCACCCATGGCCCGCTATGCGGGCCATACACATTTGCAGGCCGGACGATGCGGACGTCACCGGAAGAGTCGGCGAACTCCGCCGCCAGCCTTTCCTGGTGTTGTTTTGACCGGCTATAGGGGCCGTAGGGCTTGCCCATCGGCAGAGACTCTTCACATCTCTCTCGCCGCAGGTGGTGACCGTACACGACAATGCTCGACGCGAGCACCACACGTGTGCCCTGTTCCATCGCCGCCTGGAATACATATCGGGTGCCGTCGACGGTCACCCTGTGATAGAGCGACTCTGGACCCCAGTCCCCCACTACCGCCGCCAGATGAAAGACCGTGCCACAGCCGTTCATGGCAGTATGCACGGACTCCGGATCGGAGATGTCCCCGGTGATAACGTTGGCGCCGCCGTGCCAGTGTGTCGGGACCGGATCGTCAGCCAGGACCAGCACTCGAACGCGGAAACCGGCCGAGATCAGACGATCGACGAGCCGTCGCCCGATAAAACCCGTGGCACCGGTGACCAGCACCGGTGACGGGACATGACGGGCTACCTCATCCATATAACAGGAGCGTAGGTGGCGCTGGCCGGGTCCTCAAGCTTTATTACTCATTGAAAGAGGGCCGGAATCCAACGCGGGCAGTGGCGCTCCAATCGACAAATCCTCGAGCTTCGCCCATCATCTGGCGAGCCGTGGGGAGGCCGAAACCAACGATGCCGTTATTCGACGAACTCAGACGCCGCAGTGTCGCCAGTATCACGATGGTCTATCTCGCGACATCCCGGAGCATCCTCAATATCGCCGGGGTCCTGCCCCACCCAATGCAACTGCCGTCCGTTTGGACCCGCGGCGTGCTGGCCGAGTGAGACGTAACCGGCGCAAACACACGGGCTTCCTTGGCCCACGACCAGGCGATCGGCGGAGCCGATGGCTCGCTCTGCCGTTGCTCGTCACCTTCGTGTCATCACAGACGTTGGCCGGTGATGAGTTTCGCGAGTTGCTGATCCGCCTCGATCATCCGATCGACGCGCCACCCATCGGCATGCACCTGGCGGACGGCGAGGGCCTGCTGGCGATTGGCCGAGAAGGAGATGACTGGCGCTTCAGCGTGATCTCCATCGCCGACGGCGGCATCGTCGCATCCGGCATCGTCCCTTCGCAGGCGTTCTTCTACGATGCCGGCGATCCGCAGGGCCTTGGTGCTGACCGGGTGTGTTTTCTCGACGAATCCGGTGTTTCGACCCTGGATCCTGCCAGCGGTGAATTGTCTCGCGTCGTCGATGTCGCCAGCGTCTATCACGGCTCGCCTTCACTGGGCCCGGCCCGGTCGGATTTCGTCCGGGATGTCGACGGTGACGAGGCCGACGACATCCTCGTGCCACAGTTCGAAGGTTGGCTATTGGCCCGTCAGCGTGGCGGCGGTTTCGACCATTACCTGCTGAAGGCCCGACCCCGAGTGACGGTCTACGAGACCCGCATCAGTTACCAACCCCGGCTGCCGCAGATCGGCGACATGGACGGCGACGGCCTGAACGACTTGGTGTTTCTGATCGACACCGAGTTCGTATCGTTTATCCAGGAATCGCCGGGGCTGTTCTCGGGAGACGGGCGGCGCGACCAGGTCGATGCGCCCCTGGCCACCGAGAAGCAACGAGCTCAGTGGCAGCGAGACGACGGCCAGATAGACCAGAGCGAACTGGAGATCGAGGAGGTCGAGCTGGTGAAGGACTTCGACGGCGACGGCATTCTCGACCTTTTGACGGACCGATCGATAAGCGAGGGCGTGTTCAATCGCCGCAGCGAATATCATCTCTATCTCGGTCGGCGAGACGGTTCCTCAGTTCGGTATGCGGCGGAGCCTGATGGCAGCATCACTTCCGACGGCGTGCAGTTCGACCCGATTGTCATGGACGTCGACGGCGACGGCCGACTGGACATCGCGACGCCGTCGACACGCCTCAGTGTCACGCGTATCGTCGGCGCGCTGTTTTCGGGACGCATGGGCGTCGATCTGAATGTGTACCGGATGCGGCCGGGCGGGCAGTACCCGCAAGAGTCTGACTATCGCACCCGGTTCAAGGTCGAGTTCGATCTCAAGACCGGCCTGACTCGCTATCCGGCGGTGGCGATCGCGGACTTCGATGGCGACGGATCCGCTGAATTGTTGTTGCAGGAAGACGCGGACGAACTGACCCTGTACTCGGGTATCGCCAATCCGACGCTGTTCGGCGATACCGGGCGGACCTTCCCGCTTTCGCTGCCGCGGAACGGACAGATGGTAGAGACACGGGACCTCGACGGCGACGGTCGCTCCGACCTGCTCGTGCGTTACGGCCCCGCGGACGGAGCGGAACGGGAAAGAGAGTTGCGCATGATGCTGTCCGTGACTTACGACTAGACGCGTTATGAGATGAGACAGTTCGATCACACGGAGGGGAGTCTCGATGCTGAAGAAGGTCCTCGCAATCCTGGCTTCCAGTATCGCCGTGCTCGCATTGGGGTTCGCCGGTTATGTCTGGTGGCTACTGCAACCGCGACCCGAACCGCGCCCCTTGCCGACGGACATCGTCTCGGCGGTCGCTCCCCAGGGCCGGGCACTCCTGGCCGAGGCCGAGGCATCTGCCGACTATCCCTTGCTGGCAGGCAGCTTCGAGGCCCAGAGCCTGAAGAGTTTTTGCGGCGTGGCCAGTGGCGCGATGGTCCTCTCTGCCATGGGATTGCCTGTAACTCAGGACAGCTTTTTTACGGAAGACGCCAGTCGCGTGCGTTCGCGTCTCCGCGTGACCCTGGGCGGCATGGCCCTGGCGGACCTGGCTGAACTATTACGCGCTCATGGCGTCCGGGTAGCGATCCATCACGCCGACTCGTTCACCGTCGAGCAGTTCAGGGAGGTAGTTTTGCAGAACCTGTCGCAACCTGATGACTTTCTGCTGGTGAATTACCAGCGCGAGGTACTGGGCCAGACAAAGGTCGGGCACATTTCTCCGCTTGCGGCTTACGATCGTGAGAGTGATCTCGTTCTGGTCATGGATACCGCAAGCCATCACTATCCCCACTCATGGGTACCCATGGAAAAGCTGCATGCAGCAATGGCGACCACCGACTCCACGACCGGCAAGACACGAGGCTATCTGGAAGTATCCGACTCGCACGATGAGCCCTAGAGGGCGCTGCTGATTGAACCGGGTCTCCGGGATACCCTGCCCTGGGGAAGCTTGGGATTAGGAGACAAGTCCACAGCGACCGCGAACTATTACCGGGGCGGACACCACTAAGATTGTGACGGGTAGAGAGATGTCGCCGTCGTTATGGTGAACCGGGACTGGAGCCCCTTTAGTCGCATGAAGAGCGTGTTTGTTATCGCGGCGCTTGTGATGACTGCGGCTGTGGTCTATCTGAGCAGGAACCACGCCGATTACGGCAATGCCCTGCCACCAGGGCTGCCTACCGATGTCCCGATCGTGGCAGGAACAGTCCTCTCCAGTCGACGGACCCTGTTCGAGGACGGCATGGGTTACGTATTGGATCTTCAGACCGACCTGTCCTACGAGGAAGTCGTGGAGTTCTACAGAGACATGCTTGGGATCGGCTGGATCGCAGACGCGCCCGGAATGGGAGCGCAGTTTTCTGTTGGCAGATCCCGCCTCGGAGACACGCGTGTATTCCTCGAGATTCATTCCAGCGGGGCGTCGACCCACGTCACGCTCGCTGTGCATCTTGGACGATGGTGGTGACGGGCCAGGGAGAGCCGAACAGCTCAGCCCATTACATTCTGTAACCCTGCGGTGTCCAGGCACACCGGCCCACAGCGGGAATCGGTTGATCGCAAGCTGCTAGCCATGCACAGCATCGGAGCGGCCATGCGATGGGATCTCGTAGCAGCAGCATTTCTTCCGGCACCGACCCGCGGTCTGCGTTACGAGCCGTGCCGTGGATACCGGCCGTTCCCCGGCGGGCGCTCCCCAGACCCCCGCTGCCGGCAATCCTGCTATACCTATGTAAACGGAGGCACGACATGCTGGAACAGATCACAAACTCCAATCTCGACCCCATGGACTCGACGGATGTCGCCTGGCTCAGGATGGACAGCGATACCAATCTCATGGTCGTGACCAGCGTGTTTCTGCTCCGGGAACCGGTCACGCTGTCGAGGCTTCGTAAAACGGTAGAAGCCAGGTTCCTGATTCTCGAACGCTTCCGCCAGCGAATTGTCAGGCATCTGGCCGGGGCCTCCTATGAGGCGGATCCCGAATTCGACATCGCCAATCATGTCACGGCCGTCCCGCCCGGCACCGTCAGGGGGAAGCGCGGCTTGCAGCAGCTGGTCGGCCGGATGGCGACAGAACCGCTTGATCCCGAAAGGCCTCTCTGGCGCATGCACCTGGTACCTCACTACAAGGGCGGCAGCGCGGTCATCCTGAGGATCCATCATTGTTACGCAGACGGCATCGCGCTCATTCAGGTGTTGTTGGCCATGACCGACAGGGCTCGCGTTGCAGAGGAGCCGCCGAGACTCCCCGTGGAACGAACATTGAAAGGCCGGCAGGGACTGGTCGGGTCGATCGGCACAACTCTGCAGATGGCCGCGGACGTGTGGACCGGGAGCATGCATGCGCTCGGTCATCCCTCGGAGACCATCGACATGGCGTCGGTAGCGGCCGAGACCCTCACAGACCTTGTGAGTACAGTGCTGACCCCAGCGGATGCGCCAAATCGCCTGCATCGTGAGCTGTCGGGAGTAAAAAACGTTGCCTGGGCAGAACCCATGCCGCTAGATGCGATCAAGCTGACCAGCAAGGCGCTGGGATGCACGATCAACGACGTGCTCGTGTCCTGCGCGGCGGGGGCACTCCGCTCCTACCTGGTGTCGGTAGGCGACGATGTCGATGAACTCGAGTTCCGCGCCGAGATCCCGGTCAACATCAGGCCGCCGGATCAGGATTTCACCAGCCTGGGTAACCGGTTCGGGCTGGTGCTGCTCGATTTGCCCATCAGGATAGAAAATCCTTTCGAGCGCTTGTTTGAGGTCCATCGGAGGATGGAGGAGCTGAAGCATTCACGACAAGCGCTTGCGGCCTACCTAATGCTGAACCTGATGGGCCGGCTACCGGAAGCGGTCGAGAAACCAATGCTCCAGTTCTTTACGACCAAGGCAACGACGGTGATGACGAATGTACCCGGTCCGCGAGAGCCGCTCTATTTTGCGGGCTCCGAACTCGAGCAGCTCCTGTTCTGGGTTCCACAGGCCGGCACGGTCGGTATAGGGATCAGTATATTCAGCTACCGCGGCGAGGTTCAGATAGGCCTGATCGCAGACGAGAATCTGTTGCCTGATCCGGAGTCGGTTGTAAACCGCTTCGGGTCCGAGTTCGAGGCGCTCGCCAGTCGAATCCGACATATCCCCATGCCACACGTGCACCACGCCTAGACGGGCTTTCGTCTGGAAATCGCTGCGGAGCGGCGCGGCCAACCGCGATTCACGGGGACTGCTGGGAAGCAGGCATTCACCTCGATGGCAGCTCGATACTCCCGTTGGACGCCTCGCTGGCGCTTCGGAGGCTTGCGTTTGAGGCAAATTTGCCTCAGCATTCGCTCGCGATCTACGTTTTGGCCTGCCTTTCAGATACCCGTCCGGATCACGGACGGTGCTTTCGAGACACCCACTGCGATCAGGTTGTTCGTCACCGCGCCCGATTTGCGCGCGGCACACTATGTTATGGAGGCCAAATAAATGGCTACAGGTACTGTTAAGTGGTTTGACCCCGCCAAGGGTTTTGGATTCATCGAGCCGGAAGAAGGTGGTAAGGACGTTTTCGTTCATATCTCCGCCGTCGAGAAAGCCGGCCTTGGTTCGCTGACCGAAGGTCAGCGCATCAGCTACGAGGTCGTGACCGAGCGTGGCAAGCAGGCTGCAGGCAATCTGCAGGCAGCCTAAGCTGCACAGGGCGTCTTGATGACGTTCGTAGAGTGGCAAGAAAGGCGGTCCCGGGTGGGCCGCCTTTTTTTTGCTGAGCCGGGTCAACCTGTATCCGATCGATTCAGGCCGGGATAGACTGGTCGGTGAACCGACTCACAAGCCTGGGGTCTGACACCCTGGCTTCATTCCACAGCGACAGTCCGTGCCGATCGCACCCGCCCATGTCGAATACGCGACTAAAAATTACTCATAACCGTTCCGGCACCGTCCTGGCCGACGGCCCCATTGGCTGAGGTATTACGCCGTTCGAAGGGAACCTCTATATCCGGATAAAGTATCTGATGTGCGATGACTTCAAGGTAAATATCCTGCCCGGTCTCTGCATCTACAAGTTCCTCTATGTCTGGATGGATCTGGTCATCCCGGGACAGCCGAAGATAAGCAAACTGGCCTGGCTTTATTGGCTGCCCAATCCCCTCTTCCCATTCATCTGGTACGGCGTCGGACTTCCCGCTGCTCATCCGGATCTGTCTGTACAACGGTACTCCTCTGACGGCATCCCGCACAAAGCCTGACCTGAACTCGGGCACCGAAAGGCCGGCAAAGTGCCAGCTGAACACTAAACCGGGCGGACTTGACTTGTATTCGATGCCGTGGGCGATCGGAATTGTATTGATCCCACACCAGCGTGATCCGCGTATCAGATTGGCAAACGCGGATTGGCCAGAGTGACAAGTCCGTGTCGCCTGGTTCAAACCAGGTCTATTGGATACGCGAGCGACTGATGGCACAGGTTCGGTGCCACCGGGCACTCCTCTTATGGACAGCTGCAGCGGACTCGCGCTGTCGGAAGATTCATTCCCAAAGTCCGCAAGCTGCGCAGCGATCCCGGCTGCGCGGATTCGGCCGCATGAGTAAGTAATGTTACGG
>CP070833.1:621467-630180 GCA_020341735.1 Gammaproteobacteria bacterium
CGGCAAGAATGCCATCGTTGGTTCCGGTAAGAACGGATCCGAACTGGAAACCGACGCCATCGTCGGCTCCGGCAAGAATGCCATTGTTGGCTCCGGCAAGAATGCCATCGTCGGTTCCGGTAAGAACGGATCCGAACTGGAAACCGACGCCATCGTCGGCTCCGGCAAGAATGCCATTGTTGGCTCCGGCAAGAATGCATTTGAGTCCGATTCAGTATTCGGTCCCGTGTTGAGTGGCCCGGTAGCGGCGGTCGACGAAGACACCTCCTCAGTTACTGTTCTCGGACAAAGCGTCGTGTTGACAGAAGCCACGAGATCTCCGAAAGGGGAAGCGACTAACTACCAATTGGGCGATTGGATAACTGTGACAGGATTGACAACTCGCGGCACCGTTTTCGCGTCCACGATAACCGTAAGTCCGCAGGTGTTCATACCGGGTGTATCCGAAGTTTTCGCCGCAGGAACAATAACTGACATAAATTTGATTACGGGAAGATTAGCTATCGGGGAAGCTGTATTTAATGTCGTCGAACTTAACGCCGAAGAGAGCGATCTAGAGGTAGGTTCATACGTTGAAATCACTGCGGTTCTACCGCAACCGAGCATGGAGGCAACGGCGACTAGCTTGGTTATTGATAACTAGCGATTCAGCAACCGAAATAGAATGGGGGACGACTCTGGATAGAGTTGCCCCCCTTTTTCATATCCGGTGGAAAGTCGTTACTTACCAACTAGGCGTACACAGTCCCCAAGAAATTAGTCGCTCTCAAAGTAGTAAAGACCGAGGCCACAACGTCCGGAGACCGTACGTTGATTTTGAGCATCTGCTTGTCGCCCAGCGAGCCAGTCATCAAGAAATTCCAGTAGATCAGTTCCTCTTTGCCGAACGAGCTTGTGGAAATTTGCCAGTTCTTGGGTGGGGGTGTGGTCATTCCACACTCGATACTCATAACGTCTTTCCGATTCGTCAGCGTGCGTAGAGTTAAAGTGCAGCGTGGTAGCAAGATCTCTCATAACCTCGCCGTACCGTATGGCAGTATAAAAGTCGATTCCGGCGGGATTGAAATAGCGCTTTAAGCATCGGTACCTCCCCTCTGATGATTCTTCTACAGCCCCGGCGTTCTTTAGTTCGGTCAAGACCGCGCCCGGCGGTACATCTCCTCCTGCTCGACGCGAAAGCTCGCGAAAGCCGCCAGCACCTTCCATAGTTAACTCTCGCGGAGATCCATCCGCGCCAACGAATTCTTGATCATGGTGCCAAATATCCAGTATCTGAGCCTGGCGCCCGAGCGTAGGTGATTCAATGTCTGTTCCCAATCGTATTTGATCGCGAACACGTTTGACTTCTTTCCTTGTCAATCCAGTAAGAACAGCTGTTCTTGATACGTTCGTCTGTCTCCCCCTGATTCCATACTCTTCGGTAGCCACCCGTACAAATGCCGCTTTAGAGACCTCTGAGAACTCCTTGAATCCGATGCCGTTGCTAAGCAAGTAACGCGCGACTGGCTGCATGAACATCTTGCATGCGGTCAGAAGAGCCATACGTACATTAGTGGACATTCATAATTCCTTAATATCAGTTGCTAGTGTGAGACGAATCGAAGAAACTGCTTATCACTTAGTATCGCAACCCCAAGACTCCTTGCCTTACTCAGCTTTGATCCTGGATCTTTTCCATAGACGACATAGTCAGTCTTTCGCGAAACGCTCCCCGTGACTCGACCACCCTGATGCTCGATGAGCTCCTTGGCCTCGTCTCGCGTCATCCCTTCCAATGTTCCAGTCAAAACGAACGTCTTCCCCTCGAGCCGGCTGCCCTTCCCAGACGCTGACTGCATCGGCCAGAAAACTCCCGAATTCAACAACGCGTCAATGACCTCACGATTGTGCACCTGCTCGAAGAAGGTCCTGACGTTTGCAGCTACGATCGGCCCGACGTCATCAATTTCCTTCAGTTCCTCTAGGCTCGCGGCCGCCAGTCGCTCAAGGTCAGAGTAATGCGTAGCCAGCGATTTGGCCGTCACCTCCCCCACCTCTCTGATGCCTAGAGCATAAAGAAAGCGAGGCAGTGTAGTCTGCTTGGATCGTGCAATTGCATCGACGAGATTTGCGGCAGACTTTGGCCCCATTCGTTCAAGCCCGCTCAACGTTTCTGCATCCAATGTAAAAATATCCGCCGGCGTACCTACAAGGCCACTGTCAACTAGTTGATCGATAAGCTTTGAGCCCAAGCCCTCAATGTCCATGGCCCGCCGCGACGCGAAATGCCGCAGTGCTTCCTTGCGCTGAGCCGGACAGAACAGCCCGCCGGAGCAACGCGCCACCGCCTCTTCCGCTTCTCGAACAACCTGGGATCCACAGATCGGACATTCCTTGGGAAGTTCCACTGGCTTCGCATCTTTTGGTCGGCGCCCAAGAACTACGCTGACCACCTCCGGAATCACGTCGCCAGCACGCCGAACAACCACCGTGTCCCCCGGCCGCACGTCTTTTCGTCTGAGTTCGTCGATGTTGTGCAGCGTTGCATTGCTTACTGTGACGCCGCCGACGAATACCGGCTCCAGCCTGGCTACCGGGGTCAAGGCTCCCGTCCTGCCCACCTGAAATTCAATGTCTCGCAGTACCGTCATCTCCTCATGGGCCGGAAACTTGTAGGCGATGGCCCAGCGTGGAGCGCGGGACACAAAGCCGAGCCGTGCCTGATAGTCGAGACGATCAACTTTGAAGACGACACCGTCGATTTCGTACGGTAACGAGTCCCGATCCGATTGAATCCGCTCATAGAAGCCCTGACATCCAGCGATACCGCTGACGACTTCATTCAGGGGAGAGATCCGCAGCCCGCTGTCACCGAGCATCTTCAGAATGCCGCTATGCCGGTCGGGCATTTCTACCCCATCATGACCGCCGATCCCGTACGCAAAGAACTCGAGTCGACGTTTCGCAGTGAGCCGGGGATCAAGCTGACGGAGACCTCCGGCCGCCGCATTCCGTGGATTGACGAAGGTTTTATTGCCGCTTTCTCTGGCTTGCTCATTGAGTTTCTCGAAGCCCTCCTTGGAGATGTACACCTCGCCCCGCACTTCCAACGACTCCGGCACACTCTCGCCACGGAGCCGTAGCGGAATAGACTTTATGGTTCGCACGTTGTGCGTAATTTCTTCTCCTGTCGCCCCATCGCCTCGAGTCGCACCTCGCACGAGAAGTCCATTCGTATACAGGAGGCTGACTGCGGCCCCGTCCATCTTTGGCTCGGCCATGTATTCGATTGCTTCATCGATACCGAGTCGGTCTCGGACACGGCGGTCGAAGTCAGACAATTCTTCACGCGTGAACGCATTGCCGAGCGAGAGCATAGGTTCGAGATGTTGGACTTCTTCAAATCCGGCAACCGGCTCATGCCCGATGCGCTGTGTCGGTGAATCGGGGGTTACGAGTTCCGGGTGATCTTCCTCGATCTTCTGGAGTTCCCGGAGCAGGCGATCGTACTCAACATCCGGAATCTCCGGATCGTCAAGAACGTAATATCGGTAGTTGTGAAAATTCAGCTCCTCGCGGAGCTGTCTGGCACGCTGACTGGGGCTCGGCTTCCCCGCCATATCATCAATGGCGCCACGGTGATTCGGGATCACCGGTTTCGATCCGAGTCCGTCGCAGAAACTCGATTGCCTCTTCCCTCATATGGGTCGCACGCTGGTTCGTGAGAGTCGAACCTGTCTCATCCAACACTTCGCCTCCAAGCACGTTGGCGAGCTTTCGGGCACAGGCGATCATCCTCGCCAGACCATCGATACCAGCAGGACCGGGGAGCACCATGAAAATTGTCACTCCTCCAGTGGTGAAGCTATCCATTTCTTCTTCCGGAAAACTCCCGGGCTCGACCATGTTAGCGATACTGAAGATTGGCTCGCCAGAGTCTGCTGGAAGATGGAAAACCCCGTACTTCCCGAAAGCCAGCCCTTCACCCTGGAATGCTTGCAGCAATTGCGGACCCAGGAAATCGTCCCTTGTCGCTCTGACGTACAGCGCAAGAATCTTCTTTTGTTCATCGTTCTCAGCCGCGTCCCCCTGACTCCCACGATCAGGCTCCATTTGCCGACTTGAACTGATGTCGATCCCAGATTCAGCACCGCCATCCCAGCCCGCGCTGTCCCGACGGATATCTGGGACGTCCTGGTCGGACAGCAATCCGGCCCGTCCTTCGAGGCTGGGCTCGACTCGCGCCGGGTCCGGCTCGCGCTCTGGTGATGCCGCCCGGCGCCTGCCTCTCACATAGAGAGCGATCAGGACACCAATGCCGATGAGGCCGAGAATCCAACGAAGCTCCGGCATCGCCCCGCCGCTCACATGGCAGCCATTTCAACTGCCTCGTCGAGATCAACTGCGACGAGACGGGACACCCCGGGTTCGAGCATGGTCACACCTGCCAGTTGATGGGTCATCTCCATAGTGACCTTGTTATGGGTGATGACGACAAATTGAACCTGCTCAGACATCTCCCTAACAATATCGCAGAATCGTCCCACGTTGGCATCATCGAGCGGCGCATCGACCTCGTCGAGCATGCAGAAGGGTGCCGGGTTGAGATGGAAAATCGAGAAGACGAGCGCTACCGCGGTCAGAGCTTTCTCACCACCTGACAACAAATGGATCGTGCTGATTCGCTTACCTGGCGGCCTCGCCATAACCGTGACGCCGGCATCCAGCATGTCGTCGCCGGTGAGTTCCAGGAAGGCATGTCCGCCGCCGAACAGCCGCGGGAATATCTCTTTCAAGCCGTCATTGACCCTGTCAAACGTCTCGCGGAACCTGGTCCGGGTCTCCTTGTCGATGCGCCGGATGGCATTTTCCAGCGTCTCCAATGCCTCGGTCAGGTCGGTCAGTTGAGCGTCGAGATATTCCTTGCGCTCCGACTGCTCCTTTAGCTCATCGATCGACGCCAGGTTGATCGGACCCAGACGCTGGATCCGCGACAACAGCTTCTCGAGATGCACTTCCCAATCGGCAATCGAGGCCGACTCGTCCAACTCGGCTCGAAGAGTCTCCAGTTCGTATTCAGTCTCGGCAAACTGCTCGGTGACAGTCTGTCTGCGCACCTGGATCTCTTTCGCAGCAAGCCGCAACTCATCCAGCGTTGAGCGGATCTGCTCGGCCTCTCGCTGGCGCAGCTGTTGTTGTTCTTGCAGAGCTCGGAGTTGATCTTCCGCGGCCTGCACCTGATCTCGGGCAGTCCCCAGTTCAGATTCGACACCCACTCTCTCTTCCAGGAATTGGTCCAGTTTTTTCTGCTGTTCGTCCAGCGGACCTGTCCCTGAGGCCAGCTGCTCCGTCAGTTCCTCGCCGCGTTGAGAATAACTCTCGAGCTGTGACCTCAGCCGCTCCAGGGCCACCTGCGCAGAATCTCTCGTCGACCGGCGCGACTCAACCTGGATGGCAATCTCGTGTGCAGCCGTACGGTCCTCTCTGGCACGTTGACGAGCCGTCTCGAGACTCTCGGCGAGAGTCGCCCTCTGCTGTTCGAGTTCCTGACGGCGAGCTTCGATCACCGACATCTGACCAATGGAATTCTCGAGGGCCCGCCGTGATTCGCGTAGCTCCGCCTCTGACTCCTGGAGGTGCACGTCTATCTCCGCCGCCTCCGTTTTCAACTGATTCTCTTGATCGCGCATCTGTTCCAGGCGGGCCCGCGCTGAGGACACTTCGCCGCGAACGTCACCGTGCTCGCGATGCGCTTCATTAATTCGCTGCTGAACCTCGTCCCGCTGCCGCTCCAGATCGGCCAGCTGATTGCGGGCGTCAGTCAGTTCGGCCTCCTGGTTCTCGAGCATCTCCTGGAGGGCGCCGAGTCGCTGGCGCTGCTCGCTGATCTGCTGTTTACGCAGCAGTAAGCCACTGTCGTCGCCCGCAGCTCTATGGACGCGCAGCCAGCCTTTCCCGATCCAGATGCCGTCGCGAGTGACTACCGATGCACCAGGTCCCAGGCTGGCACTCATCGCAAGGGCGGCGGGCAGCGACTCCGCCACTCGTACACCGGTCAACAGTCTCTTCAAGCCAGCCGGACCCGAGACCATCGCACTCAGGTATCCGTCAGCGCGGCCATGCACGTCCTCTTTGTCTCCGCCTGACTCCAGGAAACTCAAACTGCCATGACTAAGGCTGTCGAGCACCCGCGCCACATCATCAACGCCATCGACACATACGGCCTCCAGGTATGCGCCCAGTACGGTTTCCGCGGCTCGCTCCCATCCTGATACGACCTCGAGTTGCTCGGCAAGACGTGGCTGACCCTGAAGCCCCTGCCCTTCCAGCCACTCGATAACGGCGTCGTCTTTTCGGCCCAGCGCGGCTTCCTGCAAGGCCTCGAGTGATACCAATGATCCACTGACTTTCTGGAGATCATCCCGAACCGAATCCACACCAGTGGCGCTGTCCTTCTCACGACCTCGACAGGCCTCGATCTCCGAGCGGATCTCATCTATTCGTGACTCAAGGTCGGTGGCCCGCTGTTCGGCTGCGCGTTCACGCGACTCAATGTCCCCGACGTCGCTGCCCTCGAGACGGCTGGTCAACCGGGTAATCTCGGCGACGCAGCGCTCCCTGCGGTCGACGAGCCTGCTCATTTGGCTTTCGTTCTGTTCAATCCGAGATTTCTCGACTTCAGAAACACGACTCGTATCCCCGGCTTCCTCCTTGAACGACTCCCAATGGGAGCGCCAGCTATCCATGTCTCTCTCAACAGAAGCCAACGCTTCTGCAGAAGAGGCCTCTGCCGCCCTTGCCGACTCGAGGCCCGGCCCGAGTTCGCCCAAAGACACGCTGATGTCCTCTATCTGGGCTTGATCCCGCTCGATGTGATGCTTCAGGTCGCGAAGCGTGCTCTCGACCTGTTCCAGGTCACCCTGCTGCCGCTTGCGCATCTCACGGCCGTGCTGGATCGATTGTTCCAGTCTGGCGATCTCGGCACCCTGCCGATAGAAACGCCCCTGCACTTCATTGAGTGCCTCGGTCTTGGCCGCGTGTTCCTCCCGGGATTTCTCTATGCCCGACTCCACCTCCCTCTGTCGCGCAATTGCACCCTGCAGAGACGTCTCGCGCTCGCTCACCGCAGTACCCTGCTCCGCCTCCTGGGTCTCCAGCTCCTCGAGCCTCAACGCCAGAAGTTCGGCTTTGAGTTGACGCTCTTTCTGCTTCAGACCCTTGTAGCGCTCTGCAGTCTTAGCCTGCCGCTCCAGGTGGCGAATCTGCTTGTCGATCTCCTCTCGCAGATCGTTGAGACGGCTCAGGTTGTCTTTGGTATGCCGAATTCTGTTCTCGGTCTCTCGGCGCCGATCCTTGTACTTGGATATACCGGCCGCCTCCTCGAGATACACCCGGAGCTCTTCGGGTTTCGCCTCGATCAGTCTTGAGATCATTCCCTGCTCGATAATCGAATAGCTTCGGGGCCCAAGACCGGTACCAAGAAAGATGCTGGTGATGTCCTTCCGGCGGCAACGAGTATTGTTGAGATGATAGGTTGACGTGCCGTCCCGGGAGCAGACTCGCTTGACCGAAATCTCTGCGTAACCCGCATACTGGCCGCCGATCTTGCCGTCCGAGTTATCGAAGATCAGCTCGATCGACGCGGTCCCGACTGGTTTTCTGGCGTTGGATCCATTGAAAATGACATCGGCCATAGAGTCGCCGCGGAGATTCTTCGCGGAGGACTCTCCCATGACCCAGCGTACGGCGTCGATGATGTTCGACTTTCCGCAGCCGTTCGGACCCACGACCCCCATCAGATTGCTTGGAAAATGCAGCGTAGTGGGGTCGACGAAGGACTTGAACCCCGCCAACTTGATTTTGCTGAGACGCATACTTCCCCAGAAATCACGGCCGGATGGCCGGGACAAACGCTGTAGTGTAAATTAATTTGCCCTATTTCACACTCGCGCCGAGAGCCAGACTCAGAGTACCCCAAAGCATGCCTTCACAAGACCAGTTGCCTGAGCGTCCAGGTCCCAGCAAAACACTGGAGACATTCGAAAATCCGGCCCCGGAACGGGATTACACGATCAGAATCCAGATACCCGAATTTACCTGTCTATGCCCGAAAACAGGCCAACCGGATTTCGCGACTATCGGACTGGAATACATACCTGAAGCACTCTGTATAGAGCTCAAGTCGCTGAAATTGTACATGTGGTCTTTCCGCGATCAGGGCGCTTTCCACGAAGCCGTCACGAATCAGATACTGTCTGACCTGGTAGACAGCATTGATCCGCGATTCATGCGAATCACGGCGGAATTCAACGTCCGGGGCGGTATTTACACGACGGTTGTGGCTGATTACCGGGCCGAGAGTTGGCAGGCAGCGGCGCCGGTTCACCTCCCGTGACATGCTCATATCCCCTTATCAAATACCGGGGGACTGGACTCCGGCGCGGAAAGTCGCTAAAAAGGCCGGCTTGGAACGCCTAATACGCGAGCCAGCGGCGCTGCAGGCGCCGTCGGCTCCCACAACAGAGCCGTGAATGCAACGGATTGGCTCGGAGATAGCTGCTGATGCCCACCAGGAAGAAGGTCACTAAGAAGGCTGCGAGCAAGCGCGCCGTGGCGAAGAAAAAGCCTGCGGTCAGGAAAAAGCCCGTAGCGAAGAAAAAGCCTGCGGCCAGGAAAAAGCCTGCGGCGAAGAAGAAGCCTGCGGCGAAGAAGAAGCCTGCGGCGAAGAAGAAGC
>CP070833.1:630280-633316 GCA_020341735.1 Gammaproteobacteria bacterium
CCCGTAGCTCAATTGGTTAGAGCAGGGGACTCATAATCCCTTGGTTCCAGGTTCGAGTCCTGGCGGGCCCACCAAGCTTTTCAAGGGCTTAGCAAGCCTATGGGAGAGACCAGGGGATTGGAATCCCTTGGTCTGGGGCATTGAATCCCCGGGGGCCCGCTCCGAGCATCAGGATTTCAGCTTCCCAAATCCCCAGCCCAGATCTGCCGATCCGCTGGGCTTCTGATGTCTGCTTCCGGCCAGAAGCGGACCTTTGTCCGGAAAAGAAAACCCCGCCACGAGGGCGGGGCTCGATTGATACCTACGGCCCTGTTTAGGGCGACACGGTTTCGTTCTTCCCTACTACTGTTCCATCAGTAATTGCAGCGCCAGCCAATGTGGTCGTATCTCTACCATCAAGGCACGAGCGCACATAGGTCGCCGACTAGGACAGCCGGCTGGAGGCACTCTTCGCCCTGGGTCAACAACCATCGTTGAAAGTTTTTCTCAGTTCCCGTTCCGCCTTCACGCCGCGCCCGGCGCAATGCGTCCTCATAGGCGTCCTCTAGCCGCCGATTGAAAGTTTCGCAGGCCCGGACCGCGTCTCGATTGGCGTCGTCGCTGCAGTCCAAGTAACGCGAAGTGCAGCGCACCGGATCGTTGACGCCAAATCCGCTCAGGCAATCGTCGAACTCGACCGGGCAATCCTCCAGATCCTCCTTCGCCTCTGCCAATTCCTCGCCTGCATCCACTGCCGCAAAAGCTACCTCCCCACAGAATTCCGCGATGATCTCTTCTAAAGAGGCGGCATGAGCAGGCGCTGTAGCCGCTGCGGCGAAGAAAACGGCCACAGCGATACTTTCCAATAGTTTTTGGGTCTGCATTTGTGATTCCCCCCACTCGGGCTTTTTGCGTTGAGCGGCTACTGATTCTGATGATCGTTTTAACCTTGTCCTTTTCAAGCATAGAACAAATTCCTAAATCTCGATTTATGAGATCAAATTTGGGGCGAAATGGTCATGGGCTTTGCCTTCGGTCGACTGGTGTCTAGATGAGAAAAGCGGGACTTACCCCGCCACCCCCGCACAATTGGTTGACGCAGCAGGGGCCGGCTGCTTCGGGTCGGAAGCAGCCGGTCAGGATCAGCCCGTGAGACGGTCGATCAAAGGCTCAGCCGAATGCCTGCTTCCGGCCACGAGCGGAGGCATTCTCTAGCCTTGCCACAAATAGGCACTGACGCACCGCTCTGCCTCGTGGCTGTCGAATCAAAGACTGGTTTACGGAAAGATAGTGAAAAAGATGATGATGCCCACGATCGAGAGGACACCCAATAGCGTCATCCCGGTTTGCGCCGCTGTCTCATATCCACGATCAACAAGAACAAGTTCTTGAATGTCTGCAAGTGGGATCGTAACAATTTCTCCGCGTACGACACTCGTGTTCGTATCGCCCGATATCTCTGTCTCACGAATTTCGGTGACCTCGATGCTAATCTCTTCGCCAGAGTTCAGCCTGAGGTCAACCCGATCCCCGGGTTCGAGTTCGGCCCTGATCGCATCGTAGTTACTTTCCATAGGCTGATACGAGACGCAACTCGCCAATAGCAGCCCCACGAGCCCCAGAAGCCATTTGGTTTTAGTGTTCATCTCGATGCGTCCATCCCTGTGCATACCTTTCTTACCCGACAGGATAATCCACACATGACGCAGGAAGTATCGTGTCTTCACCCGGACGTGTCACGGCGTGGGACAGCAGTCTGCCCTCAGGGCCAATGGGAGTGAGAACTCCTGAGGGCAGAGGTCGATCGGCTGCTTTCGGCCAGAAGCGGATCTATGCTGCCCCGCAGCAGAAATATTAGGACTTTCTGATCTGGATCAATCTAACTCGTTGGGAGGCCCGTTACGATTGCATCCGCTGTGATCACAATTTGACCCATGACGCTCGCCGACTGGCGAGGAGTAATTCATGATGACGTCGGACAAGAGACTTGGTTGCATGCTTCTAGTGTCGTTCCTCATCGCCGGCTGCGGCGGTGGAGGCTCCGGAGGATCAGCGCCAGCGGCTGCAGATCCGACCCCCAATGATCCTGCCGGGCCGGGGACCGGCATCGTCACCGTAGCGATCACCGACGGACCGATGGAAGATATCGACGAACTAATACTCCACGTCACCCACCTTGATTTCGGACATGCAAATGGTGATGTCACCCGACTGGCGCTTCACGGCGGGCCGACCGATATCGACATGGTCGCCCTGCAGAATGGCATCACTCATGACCTGGTTGACCATGCCGGCCTCCCGGCGGGTGAATATCACTGGATGGAACTGGGCGTGGACCTCGATCATTCCGAGATCGGTCTCGGGGGCGGTGGCCGTCACGGGATGAGACTCGCAGACGCGGATGCGTTTAGGGTGCAGGAGCAATTCACGATTCATGAACAGGAACACACCGAATTCATAATGGATTTCGACCTCCGCAACGCTGTCCATCAACATCACATGGGCGGCATGATGGGAAGCGAATTCGAGTTGCATCATGGGCTTCGGCTGATGGATGTGGAGCACGCCGGCGGCCTGACCGGGACAATCGACGGCAGTCTGATCGACATTAACCATCCGGACTGCGACCCGGCTGCGGGGGGTAACTGGGCCTATCTCTTCCCCGGCGACGCGACACAGCCGGATGACCTGTCGTCCACGGATACCGATGGTGCTGCCGGCCCCTTCGCCATGGACCGCGTGGAATTGCAGAACGGAAACGGGGAGTACCGGTATCACTTCGCCTTTCTGCCAGAAGGCAGTTACCGAGTCGCGTTTTCCTGCTCCAGTGACTGGGACGAACTCGGCGACGATGATTATCCCAATGACCCAGACGGCAGATTCCACTTCCAGGCCTTTGGCGATCGTGTCGCAGTCCATGCTGGCGAAGTAACGGTGTACGACGTCGGCCCATAAGTGCCGCTTTAACCAAGCCCGATTTGGAACCGAGCGACGACCAGCAAAAGCTGGTTGTCGCTCACCCTTGTTTGAAATGTCTGCTTTGGGTCGGAAGCAGAC
>CP070833.1:633416-643021 GCA_020341735.1 Gammaproteobacteria bacterium
CCGCTTTTTCGCGCTCTTTCCGCGTCCAGAAGCGCTCGCTTTCTCTCCACGCCCCAGCGATACCCGCCCAATTCGCCATTTCCACGCAGAACCCGATGGCATGGCACGAGCACGCCAATACGATTGGCGGCACATGCGGACGCAACAGCTCTCGCCGCACCTGGTTTGGCGATGCCAGAAGCAAGTTCCCCGTAGCTGATCACCATGCCCTCCTCCACACTCATGAGAAACCGCCATACCCTGACCTGGAAGGCCGTGCCCCGGAGATCGACAGGCAAGTCGGGCCGCGGGGCATCCCCGCTGAGGTGTTTGTCGAGAGCGGCGATCCATGAGTCCAGTTCCGGCGAATTCTGCGCGGTCGACTTCTCCAGATCCGCTTTTGGGAATTCCTTCCGCAGTTGGTTCAAGAGGACCTTCGGGCTCTCGCCGAACTGGACGAAGCACACGCCACTGCGGGTCGCAGCCATCATCATCGGCCCTAACACCGTATGCCTGCAGCAATAGGCTATCGTCTCCCCAGCTCCACCGCGTCTATACGATGACGGCGTCATACCCAGGTTGCGGGTCGCCCTGCCGTAGACGCGACTGGTCGAGCCATAGCCGGCGGCGAAGATTGCCCCTGTGACGTTGTCACCACTCCTGAGCGCTGCCTTGAGCCGCCTGGCACGAATCATGTCCTGATAAGCTTTTGGCGATACGCCGAAGGCCTCTGTGAATGCGCGTTGAAGTCGCGACGGCGAAAGGCCCTCGCGGCGGGCAAGTGACGCCAGAGTGAGTTTCTCTTCTGCGTGGGCCTCGATGTGCCTGGCAGTCTTCACAAGCCTGGTCAGGCCTTCAGGCGTCTCTGCAGGGCGGCATCGCTTGCAGGGCCTGTATCCGGATAGCAGAGCCTGTTGTTCGTTGGTAAAAAACCGGACGTTCTCGGGACGTGCGCGGCGTGCCGGACACGACGGTCGGCAAAATATCCCGGTGGTGATAACACCGTAGTAGAACCTGCCGTCATACGCCCTGTCGCGCTGTTCAACGGCGCTACGCATCTCATTTTCCGGCAGCGGCTTCATGCTGACCCGACCCGGTCGATTCGGGCCGCATAGCAGCCCGGTTTTGCGAAGTGAGCGTGAATATAGCTGACAGAGTGGTTGGCGAACATTCTTTCTATCAGCGCCTCCAGGCAATGGCCATCAGCGACGTCGGCATCTCGAAGGTGCCCCTCACGACTAAATCCTCGCAAAGAGATCAGCCGGCAACGCAAAGCCTCGGGTATTTGGTCTACGCCATCGTATCGTGCCCACGCACCCTCCAGAACGAAAATGGCGTGACTGGATCGGTATGGACTGGGCGCCGGCTGATGTGTGTAGTTCAGCAGCAGGACAGACTCGCCCGGCAGCGCGTCCCGTAATTCGACTCGGTCCGGATAACCGGGGGTAACGTCAGCGACGTGGCGTTCAACCCCCTTCGCCAAGAGCTCGGCCTCCGATAGCCCGAACAGGTGTCGGAAAGGTTTCGGGGACAGTCCGGTGATCCGAAACAGCATGTGTGTCTCCAGCCATTGGGATATTGAGAGGTATTCTGACCCTGAGGCTGATCTGAAGACCATCCGTTTCTTGTCAGAGAATTCGAGAATCCAGGGCGCAACATCGGGCGATGCGAAGCGCTGTCATGTTCCCCGGGCGTTGCGAAGACCCGCCGGATTTCTGCGTGCCATGCGCCTGCAGGCTCGGTTCGGCGGCCAGATCAGGAGTGCCAAAAAACTTGCGATCCGATCCCCCGAGGGAACAGCGATACTTCGGAATCGGTCAGTGCTGTTTTTTCAACAGCGAGGCCGCGCTATCGATGAGGAGGTTGAACATATCGAGCACTTCGCGGACGGCTCGAGGATTGTCCCGAAGATTGTCGTAAGGGATTCGAACACCCGTCCATCCGTCAGTATTCCATTCAGCGAATTCTGGCAGGGGCTTCTCCGGAAAACCGTCCGGTCCGGGGTAGACAGTGAGATACAGATACGGTCGCGGGTGCCCCAGGTCCCCTAACGAGAAACCCACGTTGATCTGCTCGTCGGCTACCTCTGGATCTTCGGGATCTTTCGTTGCCACCAGGTCCCCCGAGATCCACAGCATGGCGATGTCGAAATGGTGCGGCCAGATCTGGACTTCCGAGGTTTCACCTCGCTGCCCGGCACGCAGGCGCTTCAGCAGTCCATCTGCCCAAACCATCAGCGTCCACACCTCGCGCATAGCCGACCGGTCCTCCTGAACCAGAGCGACCTCGTCAAAGGCTTCCGGCGTGAGGTCAAGTTCGATGCCCCACTCGTTCAACTTGGCAAGAAACAGGGTCGCTAGACGCCGTGCGCTCAGACCGAACAGGCTGAGGCGTCCGGCTTTCCCGGTGCTGGAGATAAGAGTTGCGTGGCCATCATGGAAGTCGAGGCGGATCTCGAACGCGCCCCAGGGCGTCGGCACGGTGGTGGTCGTCAGGCCTCTCGCGTGGGTACGGAGACTGCCGTGCCAAAAGTGTTTCTGATGTGGCGCCACGGCGCCACGAATTTTCCCTAAAACGCGGGCATAGGCCTGCATACCGTCGCGTGCCGTTTGCCACTCTTCAGCTTCCAATAACGGGAGTTTGTCATCGTTTTTTGTCACTTTCGCCCCACCTCGGAGATACAGCACAGCACACGGCCTGCTCCAAATTACCTTAGATTATGTAATAAAGCATATTTTGGATCACCGCCGCAGAGGCGCCGTTATGTCGACGGCGGACGGGTTCCCTCGGCACCCGCGAGCCCCGCGTGGTCGTCAGGCTTTCTTTAGAAATGCAGTACCGAGGGCCCTGCGGCGCAGGTAAGCGTAGACTTCGAGTAGAGGCAGCTCCTTCGGGCAGACGTCATGACAAGCCATCAGCCCGATACAGCCGAATACGCCGTCGTCGTTGGAGACAACATCGAACCAGTCCGTATCGGACCGGGCGTCCCTCGGATCCATCATGAACCGCGCAATGCGGTTCATTCCGGCGGGGGCGACGAATCCCGGGCGAACGTTGGCCACACCGCAACTGGCAACGCAGCAACCGCACTCAATGCAGCGGTCAGACTCATAAATCGCGGCAGCCAGCTCGTCGTCCATCGGCTCCTCGACAGCCTTTGGATCGAACGGAGCTCGCTCATGCACCCACGCGCCCACCTGCTCAGCCATTGCGCGAAACCATGTTCCCGTGTCGACGGACAGATCGCCGATCAATTTGAACGCCGGCAAGGGATGTAGGCGCACCGTATCAGCGAGGTCAGACGTCAGGGTTTTGCAGGCAAGCGTGGGACGCCCATTGACCATCATTCCACAGGAACCGCAAACGGCCGAACGACACGAGAAATCAAACTGAAGCCCTGTATCCTGTTCCTCGCGGATCATGTTCAGAGCCCGGAACAATGTCATGTACGGCTCTTCTGCCAGCGTGAATTCCTGCATGTGGGGCTTGGACTCGGGATCTTCCGGGTTGTAGCGAAAAATCTCGAAAGTTAGTTTTCTGGCCGTCATCTGCTCTGTCCCGCTTCAATCGCCTTCAGGCCAGCTCTCGCTTCAGCATCCCTCCAGGCTCCTGGTTTCAGTGCGGACCCTACCGGCTCACCGGGATCCCGCATGCCGTGACGACGCTGCTGATCGATCACGGCCTCGTTATAGGCGTCCAACGATTCGGTCATCTCAACGTGACTCGCCTTGCCGTAGCCACGATGACCAGGAGGCAGGTCCAGGAGTCCGACGGGCTCATATTCGAAAGCCGGATCGGCGTCATCCCGCCCCCAGCGGACAAGGGTTCTGTTTAGCCAATTCGAATCGTCGCGATCCGGAAAATCGACCCGGCAGTGAGCACCGCGACTTTCTGTTCGGGCCAAGGCCCCCTTCGCGGCAACCAGGGCGAGGCGCGCCATGCCCTTGAGGCGAAGCGCGAAAGACAGTTCGGGATTGACCCCCGGATCACGACAGCCGAGCACAGCCCGATCAACCTCGTCATGTAACACGCGCAACTCCTCGACGGCCTCGGCGAGATCAGAACCGGTCCTGAAAATCCCTACCTTGTTGATCATTATCTCGCCAATGGCGTCGCGGATCGCGTAGACGGACTGCCCTGCCCCGCTACGGTTCAGCCAGCTCTGTACCCGGGCATGTTCACGATCCAGAAACTCGTTCGCGACACTCGTATCTATTTCCAGGCGCGTCCGTCGAGTCGATTCGGCGACCTTCTGACCAACGATGCGACCAGCAACGAGGGTCTCGGCCAGGCTATTTCCACCTAGCCGATTGAATCCATGCATGTCCCAGCATGCGGCCTCACCTGCCGCATACAGACCGGCCAAGCTGTAGGCCTCCCCGTCCTTGTTAACGCGGATGCCGCCCATCGAGTAGTGCTGCGTGGGACGCACCGGGATCAATTCTTCCCACGGCTTTATGCCCAGGAAGTCGCGACAGATCTCGTACACCTCTCGCAACTTGGTCGTCAGATGATCGACCCCAAGATGACGCAGATCCAGCCACAAGTGAGGCCCCGCCGGATGATTGACACCCTTGCCGTCAATGATCTGCTGCATCATATGCCGCGAAACGACATCGCGACTTGCAAGCTCCTGCTTCGCCGGCTCCAGCTCGACCATGAAACGCTCCATGTCACGATTGAGCAGGTATCCTCCGTCTCCCCGGCAGCCTTCGGTGACGAGAATGCCGCTGGGCCACAAGCCCGTCGGGTGGAACTGTACGGCTTCCATATTGCCAAGCGGCACCAGGCCGGTGTCCATCGCCAGGGACGCCCCGGTTCCTTCGTTGATCGTGGCATGGGTGGTGTATTTTCCGTAGATGCGCCCGTAGCCTCCCGTTGCGATCACGGTAGAGCGCGCCAGGGTCACCCCGGGGCGTCCAGTCCGCAGACAACGGGTGACCGCTCCCCAGCAGCGTCCGCCATCATGGACGAGCGAAAGCGCTTCCGCACGATCCCTGACGTTCACGCCCAGCCGGACGACCTCCCCGTCTACCGCGTACAGCGCAGCATGCCCTGTCCCCGCTGCCGCATAACACGCCCGCCATTTTGCAGTGCCGCCGAAATCCCGATGCATGATGAGTCCGGCTTTCTCTGCCGGCTCATCGATTACGACTTTCTCGCCCTTTATGTGATATTGATTTGGCCCTGACCTGACGCGTGTCCAGGGCACACCGAAATGGGCTAGTTCACGGACTGCGATCGGCGCGTTGTCAGCAAAAATTCGCGCCACCTCCTGATCTGCGCCCCAGTCGGATCCACGGACAGTGTCCAGGAAATGCAGATCCGGACTGTCTCCGTCGGCCATGAAACAGTTGGCGAGCGCCGCCTGCATGCCACCCTGCGCTGCGCAACTGTGACTTCTGCGCGGCGGGACCAGGGACAATATGGACACGCGTAGTCCAGCGGCTGCAGCCTCCATGGCGCAACGCTCACCGGCAAGACCCCCACCGATGACCAGCACGTCAGTGCTTTCAATTCGCTCCAAGGCCTATCCTCCCAACAGGAACGCCAGCGGCGGCGGTATCCACCCCGCCAACACCAAAAGCACGAGGAATCCGAGCCCGAGGAAGAACCAGAAAATAAATTTCTCGACACGCTCCAGGGTCTTCCTGCGGAGCCGTGAACCGCCCCCCCACTTGATGGCCAGGCGATACAGGCCGACACCCGCATGAAATTCTACGCATAGCAGAAGCAAGCCATAGGCCCAGACCAGCCCTGCCGAGGTCCGGGCAATGGATGTCGCGGCCTCGATTCCCACACGCTCTCCGAACAGCGGCGTCAGGATGTCCAGCCCCATCAGTACCAGGTGAAAGCTGCCGAGGACGAGCATCACCATCCCGGTACGGACCTGCCAGATCCATAGCCATGACTCGACGTGAGGCCGCAGCGGTGACTCTTCTCCTTCGGAGCGCCACTCGCCAGCCGCATTGTGAAGTTCCTTGGCCAAGGCAACGAATCGCCTGCGTTCACGGAGCTGGGCAGGTATTTTCCGGGCCGCCAGGACCGCGTGAAGAATGAACAGGGCAAGGATGATGACCACGGTAGGCTGGGCGACATATGTCACCTCGAGTCCCTCTGCCAGCCAGTCAAACGCTGGCTCTCCCAGCAGTATCGATCCGACGAAGAACATGTGGCCCCACATGAACAACGCCAGAATCAGGCCACTCACACCGCTCAATAGTTCGTACAGTACCTGGCGGCGCGCTTCGCGCGCAGAAACGGCCGGAGAAGGCCCTTCACCGGTTCGCCTCACGGCCCCCGTCTGCAAGATTTCTGCAGCGTCGTCCATAGCGACTCCCGCTGTTTGATAAGCCTATTCTCGCGCAACTTGGGAACTTTGCGAAATCCGACTAATTGGGGGGCTGTGAAACGCCGTCCGGTCCGATATCATAACGGCCCCGAATGTTGCCTCGGAGCCCAACAGAATTAGCGATCTGGGCTAAGCTTCGAGCATACGGAGACCTTCCCTCATATGGGGCGTTCATGCGTCATCGGTGCCAAAATCTTGCGCCGTGCGTGAGCCACAGGAGAATGAGCTGATGTCGAATCACTTTTCCCTAAAGCCTTATGGCATCGAAGTAGAAAAGATCTATAGGAACCTGGCACCGGCATCGCTCTACGAGCACGCCCTCCGCTATGACAAGGGCACGGCCATCACCAACTCCGGCGCCCTCATCTCCATGTCAGGCGAAAAGACCGGGCGCAGCCCTCTGGATAAGCGCGTCATCGACGAACCCAGCAGCACGGACGAGATATGGTGGGGCAATGTAAATATCGCCCTCGACGAAGCCAGTTTCGATATCAATCGCTCGCGGGCAATCGACTATCTCAACACGCGTGACCATCTCTACTGCGTGGACGCCTACGCCGGCTGGGATCCGAAGTATCGGATCAAAGTCCGCATCATCTGCGCCCGACCCTACCACGCGCTGTTCATGCACAACATGCTCATACGTCCCACGGAAGAACAACTCGCCCGTTTCGGGGAACCGGACTACACGATCATCAACGCGGGCGGCTTCCCGGCCAACCAGTTCACCGAGGGTATGACCTCCAAGACCAGCGTCAATCTTCACTTCGGGCACAAGGAGTTTCTGATCCTGGGCACAGAGTACGCCGGAGAAATGAAGAAAGGCGTCTTCACGATAATGAATTATCTGATGCCGAAGCGTGAGGTGTTGTCCATGCACTGCTCCGCTACCGAGGGAGAGGATATGGACACGTCGATCCTCTTCGGCCTTTCAGGTACCGGAAAGACCACCTTGTCGGCGGACCCGAAACGCCGACTCATCGGTGACGACGAGCACTGCTGGAGCGATGATGGAATTTTCAACATCGAGGGCGGGTGCTACGCCAAGGTCATCGATCTGACCGAGGAAGCTGAACCCGACATCTACCGGGCTCTTCGATTCGGCGCCGTCCTCGAGAACGTAGTCTTCGATGAGCACCACCGGGTGGTCGATTATCACGATGTTTCTGTCACGACGAATACACGCGGCTCCTACCCCATCGAGTACATCGAGAACGCCAAGCTCCCCTGCATGGGCGGACACCCGGAAAACGTGATTTTCCTGACCTGCGACGCGTTCGGTGTGCTGCCGCCAGTGAGCAAACTCAGTCCTGAGCAGGCGATGTACCACTTCATCAGCGGATACACCGCCAAGGTGGCAGGTACAGAAGTGGGAGTGGAAGATCCGGAGGCGACTTTCTCGCCCTGCTTCGGCGGACCCTTTCTGGTCTGGCACCCCACCAAGTATGCCGAGCTGCTGGCAAGCAAGATCCGCAAGCATGGAGCGAATACCTGGCTGGTCAACACAGGCTGGTCAGGAGGGCCGTATGGAGTCGGCTCCCGAATCAAGCTCACGCATACCAGGGCCATCGTCGACGCGATCCACAACGGTGCCCTGAAAGATGTGCCCACGGTCGACGACGAGGTGTTCGGATTCAGCGTGCCCGCTGAATGCCCGGGGGTTCCGACGGAAATACTCCTACCCAGAAACACCTGGCATGATCCGCGTCGTTATGATGATGCGCGGCTTCGTCTTGCGGATCTTTTCAGGCAGAACTTCGAGACCTATTCCGAGGGTGCGAGCGTCGACATACTGGAAGCCGGCCCCAAGGCGGCCTGACCGGCGCTTCCGGAAAGACTCGACTTCAATTGAGAGGAGCTATCGGGCGAACGTGACCGTTTACGTCGGACGTCACTCCTTTACAGGGCCATTCCGGTCTCCGGAGCGAATCGTCGATAAGGCTGGCGTATATGCCCTGCTGATCGGGCAGACCAGGGGGTTCCGTGTGCTCGAGGTCGATCAGTCCGCCAATCTTAGAACCACCCTCACCCGTTGCCTATTGGGAAGGGACGATGAAGAAATACAGGTTGCGGTGCTGTATACGCCAGGTGTTCAGCGCAGCGGCCGCCTCCGACTCGTGGAGCAGATCAGAAAAGCGTGCGAGTGATCTGCAGCTGAATTCTGTCCACTTGACAACCTCGACCCAGCTCAAGAATTGCCGAGGACGTACTCTCTCATAGCCCCGCGCGCCTCGGCATCAGGCAATACTCCGAAACCCGCCCCGATGTTATCCAGCATGTGATGTGGTTTCGATGTACCAGGGATAACGCAGGTCACCGCCGGGTGGGACAAGACCCACTTGAGGAAGAACTGCCCCCAGCTTCCGATTCCAAGTTCTGGCGCCCATCCGGGGAGCTCCCTGCCTCGCACCCTCGAGAAAACGGCACCGCGTTCATAGGGCCTGTTTACAAGAATAGCGATCCCTTTCTCCTGAGCCAGGGGTAATAGCCGGCTTTCTGCATCCGGTGTCAGCATTGAATAATTCAGCTGGACGAAATCCAGTGGCACGGCCCTCATGACGGCTTCCAGCTCATCGTGTGCATCAGTCCTGTAGTGAGTGATACCGACATATCTGATTCGCCCCTCTTCTTTCCAGGCGCGCAGCGTTTCGATATGGGTACGCCAGTCCACCAGGTTATGCACCTGCATCAGATCGATCCTGTCGACCTTCAGCAGACGCATCGACTCCTGCATCTGTTCGATGCCCGCTGTCCGGCCAGTAATCCACACCTTCGTCGCGATAAAGACCCGGTCAGCCAGTCCTGCTGAGGAAACCAGGTCACCGACTACTCGTTCGGCGCGACCGTACATGGGTGAAGTATCAATGACGCTGCCGCCACCCTGGGTGAGCAGCCCGAGCACCTCGGAGAGAGGCTCGCGTTCCTCGACCGTCTGGCCGACATCAAACACGTGAGCAGTTCCCAATCCGATGACGGGCAAAGCCTCGCCCGACGACGGAATCAGCCTTGACCGGATGGTATCGCTCAAATCATCCGCGGGAAGGCTGCGGAGGATTGCGGCACCCGCGGCGGCGGCCATCAACTTCAGCAGCGTTCGTCGATCCAGATCCTGTCTTGTCCAATCCATTCTTAACCTCGGCCCGGACGCGTTACCGGTGTTCGCAATGTTGGCAGACCGCTACTACGGTTTCACGCACGCTGGCCTGCTCGTAACTTCTTCCCAGATATATAGCCACGCCGGCCAAAACGACCGCGATCCAGGCACAGACTGCAT
>CP070833.1:643121-653336 GCA_020341735.1 Gammaproteobacteria bacterium
GGACCTGCCTCTTTCGTTCGGACCTCTTCGGGCCCTCTCTTGTTTGCGGCGCATCCGTGCCAAAAAATTGCGACCTCGCCCTCGAGATCACCGCTTCAGACTAGCCCACGCGCGACCGGGTCTCAGATTTAATTGGACATAATGGCGGACTTGTTCCACAAATCTGAAAGTTTTTATCGGGATCACGGGCACGGGCACAAAAAAAGGCTGCCTCACCTGGCAGCCTTCTTTGAGGCGTTAGTGCGACGCGAAGCGCTCAGGGCGTCTTGCCGGCCTCTTTCGATAGATAGGTCACGGTCTCCATCATTCTCGGAAAATCCCCGCCCTTGGGGCTGGGTACCTCGTACCTGCCATCGACGAACATCGTCGGTACCCCGGTAACCTTGTAACGTCTGGAAAGCTCTTTCGCCTGAGCTACCCGATTGGTGACTTCCTTGCTGCCAAAGTACTGGATGAACTTGTCGGTATCGACACCGTGCTTGCCGAACACGTCCGCCACGATCTGAAGATTCAGCTGTTTCGGCTTCTCCTCGTGCAGCAGATTGAACATCGCCGTGTGCGCCTCGTCTGAGGCATCCGCCAGTTCTGCTGCATAGTAGACCCTGGCGAAGGTCTCGAAGCCCTCGTTCCAGGCGACCGGCACCTTCACAAACTGCACCTCTTCAGGCTTGGTCTCCTGCTTCCATGTCTGAAGCACGGGCTCCAGATGCGCGCAATGCGGGCATCCGTAAGAAAAGAACTCCAGAACTTCCACCTTCTCGCCCGTTGATGTCGGCTGCCTGGACTCCAGGACCATGTAATCCTTGCCCGCCTCAAACGTATCAGCGCTCGTGACCTGTAGAGATATTGTCATCAACGCCGCCAACAGGGCCGTTGCTATCTTCTTTCGCACGTTCGAATTCTCCTTACCTTCGATTGTTCGGCATGTATCGAGTCGGCCGACTCAAGATTCATCGGACGACCGAGGTCGCCGGAGCCGGGCTAACAGTAGGGTTTCGTGGCGCGCAAAACAACCGAATTGTTCAGATGAAAAAGGACCAGGGCCGCTTTCATCCAAGATCTCTGGCCAGCTCAGTGAGCCTGGTAAGCTCTGGGACGCTCGGCTGAGAGCGATGAACTCGACTCCCGGATCAAACTTGTCCTCCTGGCGCGCCTCATGAACCACCTGCACCACTATGTTCTCCACATGGATGGAATCGGCAGGATGAGGCCCGACGAACATGAGGCCTTCGAGGAACGGGCTGCCATCGTGGAATTCGATGGTGGATGGCCGAGACCGATGGCCGAGGCCGAAGCGAGGCGGATGATCGGGATGTGCAGGTGGCAGGAACAACGCTCGGGCATCCTGTCGGCCGGCCCTCTGGCCCGGCATGCTCCGGCAGACACAACCCGGGGCATGACTCTCACCGCAACTCCATCCTGTTAGTCTGGCGTCGCCTTAACGGCGCAGCTCGGCGACCCGCGGTGCCGGCAACTCCCCATGCCGCACGCGGACGCATCGCTCCCTGATGACCCTGCTGCTGGACAAGTCGGTGTCGACCGCGCACACGTAACGGCTACCTGTCTGGAAGTGTTCGAGCAGGAAATTCAGCTGCCCGGGCGTGGCCACTCTCCTGCCCTTCTCGACCGGCGACGGCAGTCCACGGGCGTAGAAACCGACCAATCGCAGGTCGGTCATCGTCCAGCTGTCGTCGCCTTTCGTCAGTCCCGGAACCATCATGACGGTCAACGATGCAATCAGAACCAATCTGGACATTTCCCTCCTCCATGTGTGCTGCCTTGGTAAATTCGACATGGAGGGCAACAGCGGATTCCCATGAACTCGCTAATCGGTCGATTTGCGGACATCGCCATTGTTGAGCATCCAGTGGGCCGGAGAAGCCGGCAAGCCTGCTTCGGCTCAATTGTTGCGCTGCAATATAATAAGCGGACAATTGTTGTAAATGATGCGACTGTTCCAGTTCCCCCGAACGAACCTTGCCAAGGCAAACGGCTTGGCCAACCGAGTTCCAGACCGTCGCGAAAAGTGATATAGCTAGTCGCGCCCCGGGGAATAGTCCCGTGACAGCGAACCGCGAGGGGAAGCAGGCATGGCGGAAAGCCTAACCAAGGCGACGGGACCGGTGCGACAGGGAAACTATCCGGAACTCGGCTGGCCCGCCGTCCTGGTCGGCTGGTTTATCGGCGCTATCCTCGCCACCAGCCTGAGCTACGCGGCACTCATCCTGGGATTCTCCATTACCGGGTCGATGGTGGCCGCGATCCTCGGATTCGGCATTCTCCGTGGTGTCCTGAGACGATTCAGCATTGTAGAAAACAATGTCGTGCAGACCGTCGCCAGCGCAGTCAACGGGGCGTCGGCCGGGGTTATGTTCTCCGTACCCGCGTTGTTCATCCTCGGTGAGACGGACTTCGACCCTTACCTGATGGCCTTTGGCTGTGTGGCAGGGGCTTTTCTCGGTATCGCGTTCATCATCCCCTTGCGAAAACAGATGATCGACTTCGAGCGCCTCACCTACCCTCACGGCATCGCCGTGGCTACGGTGCTCAAGTCACCGGGCGCGGGTGTTCGGAAAACCATGCTGCTGCTTGGGGGCGCCCTCCTCAGTGCGGGGATCCACTTTGTCGTAAAGATGGGGGGCGTAGAGAACTGGGACCTGGGTGCCACCGTCGGCATGCCCAGCTACATGAACGGCGTCTGGTACCTGTCATTGCTGACTGTTGGCGTCGGCTTCATTGCGGGCCGCGGCGGTCTCGCGTTCGTCGTCGGCGGTTTCGTCTGCTACTGGTTTATCGCGCCACTGCTGTCTGCAACCGGCAGTTTCCCGTCCACCATCGTCGATGGTGAATCGGTATTGCTGACGGACCCGACGATGCTGCGGGTCAATCTCTTCAGGCCCGTCGGCATCGGGATGCTGATCGGCGGCGCTCTCTCGGGCATCGTCATCGCCCTTCCCCTTGTGCTCACGGCAGTGAGAAGCATGCATGACGCGGCCGTCGTCAAATCCCCGGCGTCTCGGGATGAGATGCCTATCCGGCTGCTTTACATGGCAGTGGCCGGAGGAGCGGTACTACTGTTCACAATGGCGGCCATGTCCACTGAACACATCGGGATTGGCCGTGGCCTGGCCCTGGCCATTCTCGGCACTGGCTGGATATGGCTGGCGGGTGTCATCCTGGCGGAGTGCGTCGGTCGCACCGACTGGTCCCCGCTCTCCGGCATGACGCTGGTCGCCGTGACCCTGATGATCCTTATTACCAGCGGGCTGGGCCGGAGTGAGGCGATCATCTCCTCTGTGATGGTCGGTGCAGCCGTGTGTGTCGCCATGTCCCAGGCGACGGATCTCATGATCGATCTGAAAACCGGTTACCTGGTCGGCGCCTCGCCAAGAATGCAGCAGGCGGGCCAGTTCATGGGCGCCTGGCTTGGACCGATCATCGTCATCGCCCTGGTGTTCGTCTTGCATGAAGCCTATGGGCTAGGGACAGACAAACTACCGGCTCCGCAGGGACAGGCGCTTGCCGGCATGATCGATGGGATCCTGGGTAACGACATTCCGAGTCAGAAGTACCTTGCTGGCGCCGCACTTGGGGCGTTGCTGAGTATCGCCAGCGGTGGCCTCGGCATCATGGTAGGCCTCGGATTCTACCTGCCGTTCAGCATCGTTCTGACCTATACCCTCGGGACCATCACCCGCCTGGTGGTCGACAAAGTACTCGGACGGGAATTCGTCGATGATGTGGCAACCCCGGTCGCGGCCGGACTCATTGTTGGCGAGGCCATGGTCGGCGTCGGTTTCGCGCTCTACATGGTCATCACGGCCTGAACGCCGTCGTCCTCAGGGAACCGGTTTCACCCACTTCACGTGCAGCCCGGTGATACCCGTCGATCTCTGCGAATGATGGCCGGGTCCAGCTGCATAAGTACAAGGCTCTTGAGGCGTATCGGCGTCCCCGTCCGATAAGCGCTGCTCCTGGGTTTCTGTGCTCAAAAGCATGTTCAGGTTGGCGCAGATCTCGAGAAGCTCACCTATGAGGCGTCTCGGCGGGACATCCTTGTGGATGTGATCGCGGATGACGCGTTCGAGGTCACATCGGGCGAGTGCCAGGTTTACGTTGTCAGGGTCGATGCTCATGGCCCAAACTCTGCGCGGTGCAATCGATCATGTCCACGTAACATAATTTTCGGTCGACTCGTCGGCGACCAGCGGTCGTATTCGCCGGATGAGCGGCATTGTGCCCCCTCACCGTGGTCGGATTTTGTCGATAAGTGACGCAATCTGGCAGATTCCGGGGCAATGATGAGAGTCGGGATCGCGCAGATAAAAGAACTTCACGAGGCCCCGCCGAGCCTCCAGGTCCTGACCAGACGGAACTCAACGCTACTTGTGCGCCGGTCATAAGGAGCCCGCCCGGCTCATTCAGTCGGGCAGGTAGCGTGCCTGGAGGTGAGACTTGAACGCCGCGGTAGTCAGCGGCTCCCCGGTGACGTTTCGTACCAGGACGTCCGCATTCATCAGGCGGCCCTGCCCATGCACATGGCTGCGCAACCAGCCAACCAGAGGAGTGAAATCTCCGCGTTCGATCGAATCGGACAGGCCGTCGATCTCTCGTCGGGCGGTCGCGAAGAGCTGGGCGGCGGTGATCGCTCCTAGCGTGTAGCTGGGAAAGTATCCGAACAATCCACCGAACCAGTGCACATCCTGCATGACTCCGTCTTTCAGGTTTCCGGCAGTAGACAGGCCGAGCAGGCTCTTCATGCCCTCGTCCCAGGCATCGGGCAGATCTCTCAGCTCGAGCTGGCCTGAGAACAGCTGCTTCTCGATTTCATAACGAAGGATGATATGGAGCGGGTACGTCACTTCGTCCGCATCCACGCGGATGTACCCCCGTTCTACCCGGGTGTAGTGGCGGTGCAGATTTTCTCCGGACCAGACAGGGTCATCAGCACTCGCACCGAATGCCTCACGCACGGCCCCCGCTGCGTAGTTCAGGAACGATCGACCACGACAGACCTGCATCTCCATGAGCAGGGACTGGCTCTCGTGGATCGCCATTCCCAGCGCCTCTCCCACCGGCTGTTCCCTCCACTGAGCAGGCAGACCCTGCTGATACAACGCGTGTCCGGTCTCGTGCAGCGATCCCATCAGCGCATGCAGGAAATCATCCTCGGTGTATCGCGTGGTGATGCGGGTATCGTCGGGTACACCACCGCAGAACGGATGATGACTCACGTCCAGTCGCCCATGCTCGAAGTCGAAGCCCAGGGTCTGAACAAGCTTGAGACCCAGCTGCTCCTGTTGATTCAGCGGAAAGGGGCCGGGCAGCGGCAGGGGCGGTTTTTGCGCCTGCCGCTCGAGCACCTTTTCCAGAAAGCCTGGCAGGAATGCTTTCAGGTCAGCGAAGGTCTCATCGACGAAATTCGCGCGCAGACCCTCTTCATATGAGTCGAGCAGGGCGTCATAGGGAGCCAGGCCCTGCTGTTCCCCCATGTATTCAGCCACCTCCCGCTGGAGTTTGAACAGGCTCTCGAGCTTGGGTAAGACCGTAGTCCAGTCTTCCGATGGCCGACAGGCTCTCCATGTCTGCTCACAGGTCGTGGCCGCCAGCTGAATTGCCTTCACCAGTTCATGAGGCAAGGCCGTGTTCTGCGACCAGGTCCTTTCCATCTGGTGCAGATTTGCCCTCTCCCAGACACCCAGATCGTCCGCTGACGATCGAGCCTGATCCAGCAGATCGCCGATTTCGGGCGCAGTTATGCGCTCGTGGAGGATCCCTGCAAGGGCCGCCATGGCATTGGCCCGTGCCGAGCCACCGCCCAGCGGCATCATGGTCGCCTCATCCCAGTAGAGCACGGCAGAGACGTGCAACAGATGGCTGATATCGCGAAAACTGTTTTCCAGGGCTTCGTATGGGGTCACAAGTTGCCTCTGCGCCAGTTGACATGGTGGAGTCCGGCGATTCTAGCATTGTGCTTTTGCGGCGTTGGAGTCGTGGCCACAAAGCTGTAAGTGCAGCGGCATCGGCGCGGGCGTATTGTCCGGAGTGTGACCCAGTTCCTCTGCCCGGCGAGATGCCTGCTTATGCTGATCGTTAAAGTTCCCAGGAATGACATGATGAAGATTGTCGACAAGACACTACCGGCCTGGATCGCGCTTCTGTTTGCCCTGGCAAGCCCGCTTGCCGGTGCCGACGCCGACGTTGGCGAGGTGTTCACCCAGGCCGAGAAGCGGGTCCTCGAGGAATATGCGAGAGAGCATCATTCCGAGCAAGGCAAGTCATCGGGAAGAAAGAAAAACGGCAAAAAAGGGGCCGCCGGACGTCAATCCCTGCCGCCCGGCATCGCCAAGAATCTTCAGCGTGGCAAACCATTGCCACCGGGCCTCGCCAAGAACTATCTACCTGAAGATCTGGCCTCCAGACTGCCAGAACGCAAGGGCTATGAGCGTGTCATCGTCGATGGAAGGGTCATCCTTATCGAAGAGGCCACCGGTATCGTCAGAGACGTCCTCGAAGGCGTACTTTTCCCCGAGTAATTCTCGACGGCGTCCATGGGCCTCGCGCCGATAGACCAAGGTCGGATTCACACAGACCGCCACTGTCACTAGCCTTGGGCCTAAGGCCGGACACGCAGTGTGCCCGGTCAATGGAGGGGGCAATGGGATACGACGATATCTACAGGCGTTCACGCGAGCAGCCCGATGAATTCTGGGCCGATGCCGCAAAATCCATCGACTGGTATGGGCCGTGGGACCAGGTCCTCGATGAGAGCCACCCGCCTTTCTATCGCTGGTTCTCAGGCGCCACGCTGAACACCTGCCACAATGCCCTCGACAGGCATCTGGCGGGCGGACGCGGCGATCAGGCGGCGCTGATCTATGACAGCCCGGTCACGGGCACCCAGGCTACCTTCAGTTATGAGGAAATGACCCGCCGGGTGGCCGTGCTGGCCGGCGCCATCCGCGATCTTGGCGTTGCCAAGGGCGACCGGGTCGTCATCTACATGCCGATGATTCCGGAAACCGTGATGGCGATGCTGGCCTGTGCCCGCATAGGCGCCATCCACTCTGTCGTGTTCGGTGGATTCGCGGCCAAGGAATTGGCGACTCGCATCGACGATGCCCAGCCCAAACTGATCATGTCCGCGTCATGTGGTATCGAGGTAGGCAAGGTCATCCCCTACAAGCCATTGCTGGACGAAGCGCTGGAACTGGCCAGTCACGAGCCGGCGCACTGCCTGATTTTCCAGCGCCCGCAGGCAGAGGCCCCACTCGCCACAGGCCGGGATGTCGACTGGAGCGACAGCGTCGCGTCGGCCGAGCCGGCCGACTGCGTCCCGGTAGCCGCAACCGATCCTCTGTATATCCTTTATACCTCCGGCACCACCGGCCAGCCCAAGGGCGTGGTGCGCGACAACGGGGGCCACGCCGTGGCCCTGAGCTGGAGCATGAAGCATATCTATGGCGTCGAGCCGGGAGATGTCTACTGGGCTGCCTCAGACGTGGGCTGGGTCGTCGGGCACTCGTATATCGTCTACGGGCCGCTGCTTCATGGCTGCACCACTATCCTCTACGAGGGCAAGCCCGTAGGGACGCCTGACCCCGGCGCGTTCTGGCGCGTGATTGCGGAACACGGGGTGGACGTCATGTTCACCGCCCCCACCGCATTCCGTGCAATCAAGCGCGAGGATCCGGGCGGGCAATACGTGCGCAAGTACGATCTGAGCCGACTGAAGACCCTGTTCCTGGCAGGAGAACGCTGCGACCCGGATACGCTGAACTGGGCGAGCGAAATCCTCGGCGTGCCGGTGATCGACCACTGGTGGCAGACGGAGACAGGATGGCCGATTGCGTCTAATTGCATGGGCATCGAGGTATTACCGATCAAGCCGGGGTCGCCGACCCGGGCGGTCCCCGGGTATGACGTCAGAGTCCTGGATCATGACGGCCGTGAGGTGCCGAACGGGGAGATCGGCAGCATCATGGTCAGACTTCCGCTGCCTCCCGGCACACTGACCACTCTGTGGCAGAACGACGAGCGTTACGTGGATGCCTACCTGTCAGCGCAGGACGGCTGGTATCTGACCGGTGACGCAGGCTACCGCGATGACGACGGCTATCTGTGGGTGATGAGCCGCATCGACGACATCATCAATACCGCGGGACACCGCTTGTCGACCGGCGGTATGGAAGAAGTACTCGCCTATCACCCGGACGTGGCCGAAGCGGCCGTTATCGGAGCCGCCGATGAGCTCAAGGGCGAATTGCCCATTGGTCTGGTCGTCCTGAAGTCAGGCGTGGAGCGCGACCCGGATGATGTGAAATCGGAACTGGTCAAGCTGGTGCGCGAGAAAATCGGGCCGGTGGCCTCGTTCAAGAAGGTCGCTATCGTCGAACGTCTGCCGAAGACCCGCTCGGGCAAGGTGTTACGGGGCATCATGCGTAACATCGCCGACTCGAAACCCTACAAGACACCCGCCACCATCGACGATCCGGTGGTCCTGGACGAGATACAGACTGCGCTGAAAACCATCGGCTACGCCGGCGGTTGAGACAACCGCAGAGGCGCTACCTGCCTGGCCACCCGCAACAGGCTGGCCTGACGGATCTACATGCACTAGCCTTCCCCGCTGGAATGGTGGTGGGCCGGTCTGAATCCGGACTTCAACCTGAAGACTGTTTTAAAGGAATCTATTGATGAATTGGAGACTTCGGTCCGGGGCTCTGGTGGGGTTGATCTGCGGACTCTTGCTTCCGCTTGCCGGTCACGCAGCAGATGCCACCTCCGGCCATCTGTTCGGATATTCAATCGGGGAGCAATATCCTTTCGACGACTCGACACGGATTGCCGTCCCCGGGACGCCCCCTTCCCGCCTGGATCGCGTTGTCGCACAGGCGCCGGTCAAACCCGATGACATCGCGCAGGTGCTGCTGATTACGACACCGGTCAGTCACACGATATTCAAGATCGGCGTCCAGCAACCGTTCGAGACCGAAGAGGCCGCGCGGGCATTTGCCGGCAAGTATCTGCGCCTGTTCTCCGCAAAATATCCGACGGCCGAGGCAGATCTGGAAGTCATCGGCAGGCGTGGGCGGATCCGCTTCAGCCAGGACTATGAGCTGGTGATGACTCTCCTCGAGGGAAGCCAGGTAAGGGGCACCGACGCACCCTGGGTGATCGAATTCCTCTACCAGTCTCAACCCGATTCCCTTCAGGCCGCAGACCTGTCGATGTTATTGGACAAGGAGATCGATGTGATCGAACTGCGCGGACAGGATACTCGTGGACTGTGAAAACGGGATCGACCCGCGGCCAGACCGTCGTCTAGAGCAAGGATTCGAGAGGTCGACTACCAGCCGCATCAGGCAGAGTCGCGCTGCTGACAAACGGATCGCGGACCAGGGGCGCGCTGGATAGGGGCCCGGGCCCGCAACCCGGCTGGAGCCGTTCTATCCGCCGGCCTCACTCAAAGAAGCCGGTGGCCCGGCCTTGCAGCTCAGCGTCCGACCTTCTGCAGCTCCGACGCCTTTGCAGGTCGCCTCGGGGTCGGATTCGCAGATGCCATATTGTTCGCAGAAGTGGAAGCCGGCCCGCCCTTTTGCCCAACAACATCTCAGGAACAGGGCCTCGCTGTCATCCTCTACGAGGCGCAAGATTGCGGATTCGTCAGAATCCTCCACATCGGGCTGGGCTGCAGTCGCTACGGACATCAAGAATATTGTCGCAAGCGCTGTCAGCAGTATCGATCGAGATTTCATCACGGCAAACTCCCCGTCGGGCCTGAACACATTGTAGCCAGATGCAGCAAACGACCGCGCGTGACCCGTCCGGGAAACCTCACGTCGGTCAGAAATATTGCGGCAGCTCACTCGAACCCGGAGGACGGACTGCTTACTCCGCTCACCTGATCGTTGCGGGTCCCCCGGGCCGAGTGAGTCCAGAGACAAAACACTTCCAGCAAACCCACAAAAAGAAAGCCGCCCTCAGGCGGCCTTCCGGGCGTTCTCGCATGCCGCTTACTCCGGCAAAGCGTAGAGCACCTGATCGCGTCGCTCCGGGTCACCCAGGTTGTAGCGGAAACCGAGACTGAAGAGCGTGACTTCGTAGTCCGGGCTGACGCCACCCCAGGTCAGGACATTGGGCAGCGTGTCAGGAGCGACACCGTCGACGCCCCAATCGTCGCTGTCGTAGTCTTCGTAAAGCACGCCGGCGACA
>CP070833.1:653436-676804 GCA_020341735.1 Gammaproteobacteria bacterium
CTCTTCAGGAACGCTGAAGCCATCGAGTTATTCAGGGAAGTGGACACCCTGGTGATGGACAAGACCGGGACTCTCACCGAAGGCCGTCCGGCGCTTCGTGAAATTATCACGGCAGATAACTTTGCGGAGAACAAGGTTCTTGCCATCGCCGCCGGGCTGGAAAGAGGCAGCGAGCATCCACTGGCCGCAGCCGTCAGTGCCGCAGCAGCCGATCGGGGCGTCGAAGTTGAGGACGTGGCGGAGTTCGAGGCGACCCCCGGTAAAGGCTTGACCGGTGTCCTGGGGGAGCATCGTATCGTGCTTGGTAACGACCTGTTCATGCAGATGCATGGCATCGCGATCCGCGAGGATCTCCAAGATGCTTCACGCCGTCACCAAACGGAAGGCAAAACCGTCGTGGGCGTGGCGATGGACGGCATCCTGGCGGGACTGTTGGTGATCGAGGACCCTGTCAGGAGCAGCGCCGTTAACGCCGTGCGATACCTACGCTCCGAAGGGCTACGGCTGGTGATGCTCACCGGTGACAACGAGAGGACGGCCACCGCGGTTGCCAGACGACTCGGCATCGAGGACGTGATGGCCGACGTGCTTCCCGAGGACAAGCTGACGGCTGTTCGCAGGCTGCAGCAATCAGGCGCAAAGGTCGCGATGGCTGGAGACGGCATCAACGATGCACCGGCGCTTGCTCAAGCCGACGTCGGAATCGCCATGGGTTCGGGTACGGACGTGGCGTTGGAGAGTGCCGACGTAACCCTGGTCCGCGGAGATCTCTCGGTACTGGCCCAGGCGCGTGCGCTCAGTGACGCGACGGTCCGCAATATACGTCAGAATCTCTTTTTCGCGTTCGTCTATAACGGCGTAGGCGTGCCGGTGGCCGCGGGCGCCCTCTTCCCCTTTCTGGGCGTCACACTGAGTCCGATGATTGCCGCTGCGGCGATGAGCGCCAGTTCGGTCTCTGTAATTACGAATGCGCTCCGGTTGCGCAAGAGTTCACTCGACTGAGCAGCCCGATTCGGGAGACAGCAGAGAGTATGGCCCGACCAATTAGCGGGTTCCAGAACCGGTTACCCGAGCCGACGGCGAATGCCAGCCAGGACAAGGCCGAGAGTGAGGAACGAGCTGCCTAGAATGCCCACGAGCGGAACGAGACTTGCCGTCTCCGGCAGCATCTCGGGTAGAGATTCCTCGGGCACTTCATGCGAGCCTTCGTTCATCACTTCCGCCGGTGAGTCGTCTACGACGATCCGGGGTTCGTCGGATCTGATGGGCGGGCTCAGCACGATGACTCTGCCGCGAGAAGTCTCACGATAGTAGATCCGGATCATCTGACCGGGTTGCAGGTCCAGAAGCCGCGTCTCGGTGCCCTGGACCTTGATCGATGCGCCTCGCGGGATGCGATAGGCTTGCCTGCCGCTGCCATCCTGATGTCTCAATGTCAGAAGATTGCCACGCACCTGGACGACCTCGCCCGCGATGCGCTTGATGTCGGTCTGCTGGACCGTGACAACCTGCGCCTGCTGGGCCATGGCGCCAACCGCGAACATTGCCAGTCCACAGACGCAGGCTATCAGGGAAATTCTCATCAGTTATGCTCCCGGGCAGTCCGCCTGAAACCGGGCGGCTGCCTGTTCCAGCTGCTGCGGTACTTCAGATGATTTCGGAGTCGGCCAGTTTTGCTCTCACGATATACCGTTTTGGAGCGTGTCCGACGTAGTAAAAGGGATAACAGGTTACAAGCGTAAGAAGTCCCTCATCGTCCGCCTTGAGTACATCGACTTCGTGCTTGTCGACGATGATAATTTCGCGGACCTCGTAACGCATGCGTTCTCGCCAGGTGACTATCTCGATATCGTCTCCGGGCCCGATGTCCTTCAGACCGCGAAAGAACCCGTCGCGGTGTCCCGAGATGCCGACGTTCCCGAGGCCTCCCGGACGTGCCGTGCCCGGGATTCTACCCACCGCTCGATTCAGGGTGATCTCATCGATACCCTCGAGCACAGGCACCTGCAAGCCGATAGAGGGGATATTCAACAGCGCTTGCGGCGCCCCGAGATTCATCGCGAGAGTCTCCTCATAGTCCGTTACCCGTGTGGGAGACCAGAGTGAGTAGTCCGGTTCGATGTCGAGTGACACTGCAGGCGGAGGCATATCTTCCGCAGCCGCGGATTCGGCCAGCGCGTTTGTGACCACAATGCTCGGGATTTCGGAATCCCCGTCCAACTCGCCTGATTCGCTTGCCGGCTGCTGTGGTGCGGCGTCCGATGTTATCCCTGAAGTATCGGCCGCAGCCAGCCTCAGTCGCTGTTCTGACATGGCCTGCTGCGCCGCCTCAAAAGCAGCCAGATCACTCTTCATGCCCAGATGTCGGTGCGCGTGCGCTGCAGCCCAGACAACCAGAAGAACGGTGCCTACGCCCAGGAACAAGCGCTGCAGAACTAGCAATTTACTGGCCACCGGATCCTCCCACCCGAACCTGATCTGTCCTTCATTCTACCGGACTGGAGACGGTTTTGAACTGTGCCAGCAGGCATCGTCGAATCAGGCCGACCAGAGCGTCCAGACGCCGATCGCAATGAAACCGAGTCCTGCGACGTACGACAGGTGTTTTGGATTGACGGCATTTGCGATCAGCCCCCCCGCGAGAACACCCAGTGCCGAACTCAGCACGAGCGCCAGCGATGCGCCGATGAATACAGTCCACAGGCTTGTGTTCTGGTCGGCAGCGAACAATACGGTTGCCAGCTGGGTTTTGTCGCCGAGTTCGGCAAGGAAAACTGTTCCGAACACGATGATCAGCGCCTTTAATTCCATACGAACTCCCTTCTGATCACGCCGAGAGACTCGGCTCTATCCGGGTATCAGCGGCCCGCGAGGCTGTTTTTGCGAGCGGCCTCATAAGCGTCCAGATCCTCGAAGCTCCTGAGTGGATCTTCGCTCTTCTTGTGCCAGTGGACAAAGGCATCCATACAGATGCCGATGCGCCAGTCATTTGCCGTTGGCGTCGGCATGGGTCGGTGCATCAGATACGAGGGGAAAATAGTCAGGCAGCCTTCGATGGGGCGTACCGCGGCCATGTTTTCGCAGAAAACATTTGTCGGCTCCGACCTCTGGAACATCAACAAACCCTCGGTGGGGTCACGCGTCGGAGGGATCTGAACGTAGTAGCAGCCGCTCAGCGTTGCCGGGTGATGGTGATGCCAAGGGCCATCTACCCAGGACTCGTTTGTCTGGATCAGTACCCAGCCCTGGACGCAGTAGACGTCGAACGGCATGTTCTTGGAATGGCCATGTCGGTGAGCCAATATTCGCGTGCATGCGTCAACGAACGCCTTCTTTAACACTCTCAGGTACTCGATCTTCTCGAGGTTGACGGGCGTGAATAATTCTTCGGTCGTCTGGTATCCATAGCCACTGCCGTGACGCTGAAAGTAACCCTGGCGCCAGAGTTCGCGCAGTTGTGTCTTTATCTCGCCATGGAACCGATGCATGTCGGGCACGGGACAACGCCAGGTCGGTGTCCCGAACAGGACATTCGTCTCAAGTTGGCCATCGCTCATTGCAAACTCCGCCGCTCTGCGTGAATAGCGTGAATCTCCGGGATCGGGGGTGATACTCAATCCTGGTCAGTTATCGGAAAGGGAGGCACCCGCTGCCGAGTGTCGCGGCATCAGAGCCCGACTCTCTAACAGGACCATCTTGTGCCAACGCCTGGGTCGCATCATGACCATCTCTCCGGGGAGCGGGAAGTCTGGGTGCATAGCCTCGAGCAGCAGATTGAAGTCACGCTCCCCGGAAATCGCCGAGAACGGTGCGATTGTATATTTCATCGATGACGGTTGTCGGCCTGCGACCATGAGCTTCCGTTTCACGGCGGACGGTTGGAACTCCCAACGGACTGGCCGGCACGCTCAATCGGATGCGATTGATTGTCTGCGCTGCATGCTGGCGGTCAGGACAGGTCAAATTCGATCATGTCAAAGCGCTTGGTGTCGTCATGGCGAGCCGCCATCCGGATTGCATCTTCGATGGTGCGCGAATTCCAACCACACACTTGGTCCGCCTTGGACTTGAGTTCCTCGGGCGCGTCGAGGGGACCGAATGGTTCGATAAGTATGATCGGGACGTCATGTGCTTTGGCGGCCTGGATCTCGAAGTCGACCCATTGCCGTTGCGTCTCGTACATGCCCGAGAGCACGATGAGAACCTCGGCATCCTTCATCCCGGCAATGACCCGGGTACGTCGTTGGGCGACAGTCTCTCCCTCAGGCGAAGTGTCCGGATCGCAGACGTTGCTGTAGTAGAAATTGGTCGTGCTCTCCAGATATTCGAACAGCCGCAGATAGTCTTCGTCTTTTACCCAGCCATGGCTGGGAAATATCCGGTGGGGATTATTCTCAGACACGATGTTTTCTCCTGACTGCACCTGCGAACAGTTTAACTGACAGAACCGCCGGCAATGAAGTCGTTCGATCGCGGTTAACTTCACGAGGCGGCTCCATTAAGATGCCGGGACAACGGCGCCCCTGCCTGACAGCGCAGAAGACTTGATGCGATTCCTTCTCTATAACATCCGCTACGCAGCCGGAACCGGTCCGGGTTTCAATTTGCCGGTGCCTGGCGCCGGTTACCTCAGGGACAACAGGCAGAATCTGAACAGCATCAGGGAGTTCATCAAGTCCATGGACCCCGATGTGGTCGGTCTCATCGAGGTAGATACCGGCTCTATCAGAACCGGAATGGTGAATCAGGCAGAGATTATCGCCGGTCATCTAGGTCACTACACCGTCTACGAGTCCAAATATGGTGAGGCGTCGCTCAATAACAGGCTGCCGATAGTGCGAAAACAGGGGAACGCATTCCTCGCTGCTCCCCGCGTCCATGGAGAGCGATTCCACTATTTCGAGACCGGGATCAAGCGCCTGATCATCGAACTCGAACTTGAGGACGTGGCCATCTTCCTGGTGCATCTGTCGTTGAAATACCGGCACCGGCAGAGCCAGCTCAGGCGGATGCATGAGTTGGTGACGGCGTGTGACAAGCCCGTGATCGTTGCCGGAGACTTCAACACGTTCTGGGGCGAAGACGAGCTGTACCTCTTCATGGAGGCCAGTGGCATGCGAAGTGCCAATGTGGAGAAGTTGCCGTCCTATCCAAGCCAGGCGCCGCGAAAGGAACTCGATTTCATCCTCTACGGTCCCGGGGTGGAGATGGTCGACTTCCAGATACCGCGCGTTGGCTACTCGGATCACCTCCCGCTGATCTGTGATTTCCAGGTATCCGATTGCTCCGAGCGCGCCGCCTGACTGGCATTTGTTGCGCCGCACAGCCAAACTTTTTAGGATAGATCGACTAAGTCCCGATCCGCAGTCCTGGTCCCGTGGGCGGGGCCCAGCAGGGCTCCCGGCTGACTGCGCCGGAACCCATGCAATCGGCTAGACCGCTTAGTATTCAGCAGATCCTGCAACAGGAGCGTCAGATGCAAAGTACCCGTGCCCCTTACGGCAGCACGCCCGTCTACGTAGTCGACGGAGCCCGGACTCCCTTCCTCAAGGCTAGAGGGCGTCCGGGGCCTTTCAGCGCCTCGGATCTCGCGGTGGCGGCCGGTCGACCCCTTCTGGCGAGACAGAAATTCGCTCCGGATCTGCTGGATGAGGTGATCCTTGGTTGTGCCATGCCCAGCCCGGACGAGGCCAATATCGGTCGCATCGTGGCTCTGCGTTTAGGGTGTGGCGACAAGGTGCCGGGATGGACGGTCATGCGAAACTGTGCCTCGGCGATGCAGGCTGTGGATTCCGCGGCCCGCAATATAGCGCTGGGCGCCTCGGACCTTGTGCTGGCCGGCGGGACAGAGGCCATGAGCCGAGCCGCAATTCTTTTTGACGATGAAATGGTGCACTGGCTGGCGGACCTCGGCCGCGCGAAGACGCCGGTGGCCAAACTCAAGCATTTCGCCAAGCTGAGACCTGGACACCTGCGCCCGGTGATCGCGCTGCTGAAGGGGCTGACGGATCCGCTTGTCGGCCTGAACATGGGACAGACCTGCGAAGTCATCTCCCATCGCTTCGGGATCAATCGACAGCAGATGGACGCATTTTCCGTCCGTAGTCATCTGCGACTGGCCGCAGCCGTGGACGCGGGCCTGATGGATGAGGTTGTTGCGGCCTATGATTCCGGCGGCAATGTCTACGAGACAGACGATGGTCTTCGGCGCGAGTCCAGTGAAGACAAGCTGGCCACATTGAAGCCGTTTTTCGACCGCAAGGTAGGGCTGGTGACGCCGGGCAACAGTTCACAGGTGACAGATGGCGCGGCATTGATGCTGCTCGCCAGCGCGAGGGCCGTAGAGGAGCATGATCTTCCGGTCCTGGGCCGGATCCTCGACTGTCAATGGGCAGCGCTGGATCCCGCTCAGATGGGACTCGGACCGGTCCATGCGTCGACCCCCATCCTCCAGCGACATGGGCTCGAAATTGCCGACGTGGACTACTGGGAAATCAACGAGGCCTTCGCAGGCCAGGTTCTGTCATGTATGGCGGCCTGGCAGGACGACGACTATTGCCGGGACGAACTCGGGCTGGAAGGCGCCCTCGGGTCTCTGGACGAGGACAGGCTCAATATCGACGGTGGTGCTGTCAGCATAGGCCACCCCGTGGGAGCGAGCGGCGCCCGCATTGCGCTGCATGCCCTGAATGTTCTGGCACGGACGGGCGGCGAGAAGGCAATCGCCACTTTGTGTATCGGCGGCGGACAGGGCGGCGCCATGTTGCTGAGTCGGGGATCGGAGTAAAAGATGACCACAGATACTAAGACGACTCACTGGACTTTCGAGCTTGACGGCGACGGGCTCGCCTGGCTCTGCTTCGACAAGCTCGACGCGGGAACGAATGTCCTCTCGGCGGGGGTCATGTCCGACCTCAACGACCGATTGTCCGAGATCGAAGAAGCCTCCCCGAAAGCAGTCATCGTTTATTCTGGCAAGAGCAAGGGGTTTGTAGCGGGCGCTGACATCAAGGAGTTCACCGGTCTTGAGAGCCCGGAGCAGGCATTCGATCTGGTCCGCAAGGGACAGCATGTGCTCGACCGGCTCGAAGCCCTGCCCTGCCCCACGATCGCCTTGATAAACGGGTTCGCGCTGGGTGGCGGTCTCGAGCTTGCCCTCGCCTGTCGTTACCGGATTTCGGTCGACGATCCGAAAGCTGTAATGGGTCTGCCCGAGGTCAAACTGGGAATCCACCCGGGGTTCGGTGGAACCGTCCGCTCGGTCGCGCTTGTTGGTGTCTTTGCCGCTATGGACATGATGCTTACGGGCCGAAATATCCGGCCCAAGCAAGCGTATCGCATGGGCCTGGTTGACCAGATCGTTCCGGAGAGACATCTGCACCGAGCCGGGAGGATGATGGCCATGAATCCGCCCGCAGCGCGACGTCAGTCGCTCAGGGAGCGGCTGTTGTCACTGGGTCCCGTCCGCGGCATCGTCGCGTCGCTGCTCAAGAAGCAGGTGGCCAAGAAAGCCCGGCGCGACCATTATCCGGCACCGTACGCAATTGTGGATCTCTGGCGACGCCACGCGGACGATCCCGCCGGGATGTATGTGGCAGAGGCGCGATCCATCGCGTCGCTGATGTGCTCGGACACCTCGCGAAATCTCGTCCGGGTGTTCCTGCTCCAGGACCGCATGAAGGCGCTGGCGACAGGCAAGCCGCATCCGTTCAACCACGTCCATGTGGTCGGTGCGGGCGTCATGGGCGGAGATATCGCCGCATGGTGCGCGTTGCGGGGGCTGACAGTCACGCTGGAGGATCGGGCTGCGGAGTATATTGGGCCGGCAATCAAGAGAGCCCACAAACTGTTCAAGCGAAAGCTGCGGGAACCGCGCCTCGTTCAGGCCGCGATGGACCGCCTGATGCCGGATGTCGACGGGACCGGCGTTCCCAAGGCAGATGTCGTGATCGAGGCGATCTTCGAGAACGCGGATGCCAAGCGTGAGTTGTACGCACGGCTGGAACCGATGATGAAGCCGGGAGCGGTACTTGCGACAAACACCTCCAGCATTCGCCTCGAGGAATTGCGAGACGCGCTCAAGAACCCCGACCGCCTGATCGGTCTGCACTTCTTCAACCCGGTCGCCATGATGCCGCTGGTCGAAGTGATCCATACTGCGGAAACTCCCGAAGGGGAAATACAGAAAGGCATCGCTTTCGCTCGGCGCATCGATCGACTTCCCCTGCCTTGCCTCAGCTCGCCCGGATTCGTCGTGAATCGCGTGCTGATGCCGTACATGATGGAAGCCCTGCTGGTAGCCGAAGAAGGCGTACCGCTGCCGGTCATCGACAAGGCCGCCAAAGCGTTCGGAATGCCAATGGGGCCGGTAGAACTGGCCGACACGGTAGGTTTGGACGTCGCGCACCACGTCGCCAAGATACTGGGCGAGGCTTACGGATTTCCGGTGCCGGAGCAGCTCAGCCGGATGGTCGAGCAGAAGAAGCTCGGACGGAAGACTGGTCAGGGATTCTACGAGTGGAAAAACGGCAAGCCGGTCAAAGAGAAATCGGACCAGAGCGTGCCCCCGGGACTGGAAGACCGGCTCCTCCTGCCGATGGTGGACGAGGCTGTTTCGGTATATCGCGACCGCGTGGTTGACGATCTGGATTTGCTCGATTCAGGAGTCATCTTCGGCACGGGTTTCGCGCCCTTCCGCGGTGGCCCGGTGAATTACGCCCGCCATCGTGGCATCGATGACGTGACTGCAACTTTGGAGCAGTTGCGTCAGCGACTGGGAGATCGCTTCCAACCGGACGAGGGCTGGAAAGAGATCCGCTGATCGGTCTCGAAAGTCGTGAACTCCGTCCGTCTGGACGGGGGCGGTGGTGTGTTACCATTTTCTGAACGAGCTGGGTGCTCCGACACTCTTATGCAATACGACCGGGTACCAAACAAAAATGCGAAGGTGCAGGGAATGCCCAGGAAGCCAGTAGAGCCGAGCCAGCTCAAGGCGTTTTCTCCCCTAGACGGCCTGAAGATGGAGAATCTGAAGGCGCTCGCTCGCAAGACTTCTATCGAAGAGATTGCCGGGGGCAGGTTCATCTTCAAGCAAGGCGACGCCGAGCGGCGCTCGATTTTCATTGTCTCCGGCGAAGTAGAGTTGCGCGACGAAGAAGAAGTCGTTGCCATCATCCATGGCGGTTCCCGGGAAGCCAGATCACCGATTGCGCCGGTTATCCCGCGTACCGTGAGCGCCAGGGCCCGAAGCCCGGTCGAATTCATCTCCGTCGATTCGGATCTTGTCGACGTCATGCTTACCTGGGATCAGACAGGCTCATACGAGGTCAGTGAACTGCGCAGTGAGATCATGGCTGATGCCGGAGACTGGATGACGACCTTGTTGCAGACGAAGGCATTCCATCGCATTCCCGCCGCCAACATCCAGGCCATCTTCATGCGGATGGAACAAGTCAATTACAAGGCTGGCGACGTCATCATCAAGCAAGGCGAGCAAGGTGATTTCTTCTACGTCGTGACCGACGGCAAATGCGTCGTGACCCGCGAGACGCCGCTGAACAAGGAAGGTATCAAGCTGGCCGAACTCGAGGTGGGCGATACATTCGGGGAAGAAGCGCTGATCTCCGAAGCAACCCGTAATGCGACCGTGACGATGCTGACGGACGGATCGCTCGTGCGGCTGGGTAAAGACGATTTCCATACCCTTATGAACGAACCGATGCTGCACTGGGTCGAGTTCGATGAGGCTTCAGACATTATCGCGAAGGGCGGAAAGTGGCTGGATGTCCGCTTGCCCAGCGAGTTCGAGAACTTTCATCAGTCTGATGCGATCAATATCCCGCTGTACTTCATTCGCCTGAAGCTGAAGGCACTGGACACGGACACAGCCTACGTTGTCTGCTGTGACACCGGCCGACGTAGTTCGGCGGCAGCCTACATACTCAGCGAGCGTGGATTTAACGCTCACGTTTTGAAGGGTGGTCTGAACCAGCTCGCCGGGAATCGTCCAAAAAACGAAGCCGAAGGGGTATCGGCTGACTGAAGCGCGGCTTGTCGCCGAGCGCTACATCGTGTGGGTCGGTTTGTCGCCCCCGAGGGCGCCCGCGAGGTAGGTCTCGATCTTGCGCTGGGTCGCGCCCCGATCCTGTTCGCTGAATTGAACGCCAATCCCGGCGGTCCGTTTGCCCTGGGCACCCTTTGGCGTGATCCAGATGACACGACCCGCGACTGGCAGCTTCTCGTCCTCGCCCATCAAATTCAGAAGCATGAAAACTTCGTCACCTAAGCGATACTGGCTGTTCGTAGGGATAAATAACCCGCCGTTGCTGACAAAAGGCATGTAGGCCAAGTACAGGGCACTCTTGTCCTTGATCGTCAGTGTCAGTAGTCCAGGCTTGTTCGTCACCGATACACTCCAGTCAGCATTCCCGCAGCCCGTAGGCCCAGGGTATCAGCAGGCTCTCCAGCAACATCTGCAGGTTCAACGCTCCGTCCGTACGCCTCAGGGCCTCCTGGACCGAATCCAGATACCCAAAAAGCCGCTCCAAGGGTAGGTCCTTGGCCAGGATTTGCAAGCCCTCATCCGCGGCCGTGGTGAATCGCGATTTCGACCGTATCACGGCCGTGATCCGGGTATTAAGCCAGCCGATGCATGTCGCCGGCTCGAGTTTACTCCACTCGGCCGCCACACGAATCGGGTCAAGTCGGCCTGTTACGATGCCGGTGAGGTCCGCCAGGAGACGCTGATCAAGCTCGTCCAGGCCCTCCTCCGCAGCATTCAGCGCAGCCAGAGGAGCACCAGCCGTCATCTCCAGAAGAGGCTCCCAGTTACGAGTCTCGTCATGGTCGGTGAGCCAGTCCAGGGCTGCTTGCCTGGAAGGCACAGCAAAGCGGAGCCGTTGGCAACGACTGGCTATGGTTGCAGGCAAGGTGTCCAGTCTGGCTCGAACAAGTATCAGCAGCGTGTCCGGGGTCGGCTCCTCGAGCGTCTTCAGGAGAGAGTTTGCAGCGTTGATATTCATCTTGTCAGCCGGATCGATGATGGCGACCTTGTAGCCGGATGCGTGACTCGTCATCGAAAGTTCGGCGCACAGATCACGGATCTGGGCGACCGTGATCTGTTTCTTCCCCTCCGGGACTCCAACACGTGACAGGTCCGGATGAGATACAGGCGAGCTGGGCCCCGCTGTACCCAGATCCAGCAGTAATCTGGCAAGACGCTCCGCAAACAGAGATTTCCCCAGGCCCGCGGGACCTTCCAGCAGCAACGCGTGAGGCAGACGATCCTGCTTATGGGCTCCCAGGACCGTGTTCCAGTTCTTCTCGTGCCAAAATAAATTCTTCATTGACAGACAGTTATAACTCTTTATTAAGAACTGTTCTGATATTTTCCTGAACCTTGTCAAGCGGTTGTGCAGCATCGATGACCCGGAAGCGTGACTTGTACTTGTCGGCGCGAGCGAGGTAGGCAAGACGGACTCGTTGAAAGAACTCCTGACGCTCGCGCTCGAATCGGTCTGCAGCACTCCGTTGCGCCGCCCTCGACATGCCAATCTCTGGATCCGCATCGAGCAGAATCGTGAGATCAGGTTGAATGCCTGTCTGGACCCAGCCCTCCAAGGCAGAGATGCGCTCGACATCTTGTCCCCTGCCCCCGCCCTGATAGGCATAGGTCGCATCGGTAAATCGGTCGCAAACAACCCATTCGCCTCTGACGATCGCAGGCTTGATCAGGTTGTCCAGATGCAGGCTCCGGGCTGCAAACATGATGAGCAATTCCGCCAGAGCGGGAACAGGCTCATCGTCATGATGCAGGGCAATTTCTCTCAGTCGTTCGGCCAGCGGGGTTCCCCCCGGTTCACGGGTAACGACGACATCATGTCCGGCAGCTTTGACAAGGTCCGCGACGAAATCCGTATTGGTGGACTTTCCGACACCCTCGATACCCTCAAGAGTTATGAATTTGCCGGTCACTTTGCTTTTCCCCTGGATTCGCGCAGCCGAGCCAAGTATCTGGCTACCGCTTGATTATGCTCCTCCAGCGTCTTGGAGAAGTAATGTGTGCCATCGCCTTTGCCGGTAGCCACGAAATACAGAGCATCTTCATCCGCAGGATGAGCTACGGCAAGCAATGCGCCCATCCCGGGAAGGGCAATCGGCGTAGGCGGCAATCCGTGTCGTGTGTAGGTGTTGAAGGGGGTGTCTCGTTCAAGGTCTGAGCGGCGAAGGTTGCCTGTGTAGCTTGCACCGAGCCCGTAGATGACCGTCGGGTCCGTCTGCAGTCGCATGCCCTTTTTGAGCCTTCTAACGAAGACGCCGGCGATGCGCGATCTTTCTGACTCTATACCGGTTTCCTTCTCGACGATCGATGCGAGGATCAGCGCCTCGTAGGAATTCTTCAATGGGAGCCCCTCATCGCGAGCGTCCCAGGCATCTGCCAGACTGTCCCTCATCGCGTTGGCCGCCAGGCTCAATAGTTCGATGTCGGTCGTACCGCGAGGAAAGTGATAGGTCTCGGGCAACAGCCAACCTTCGGGAGAGTCCGTCGGCAATTTCGCCAGACGCACGATGGTCGAACCATCATCGATATTCAGGACGGCATCGACGGCGGGGTGCGACCGGATTGCGTCGAGAGCCTGACGAAAGGTCCATCCCTCTACCAGCGTCAGACTATGCAGTACCACCCTCCCCTCAACGAACTGGGACAGCAGACCTGCAGGCGTCTGTCCGGCATCGATCAGGTACTCGCCTGCCTTGATATTGCTGGCCACTCCCAGATAACGCGCGTACAGAGAAAACAGGCGAGAGTGCTTCAGAAGGCCATCCCGCTCGAGCTGTCCGGCGACAGAACTTGTGCCCTGACCTGGAGATATAGAGAAAATCTCGGACTGGGCGAGAGGCAGCGGAGAATGCACGTAATGCCGCACGTACAGGATGCCGATGATGCCCGTTGCGAAGAGCAGTCCCAGCACGAGGGCGAGAATTCGGGTCAGTCGTCCCATGCCCCGATCTCCTCGTTAAAGGCATTCATCAATCTCCGGGTGATCGGTCCGCAGGCGCTTTCCCAGCCAAGCTCACGGATGCATATCACGGGCCAGATCCCGAGTACGGAATTGGTCAAGAAAATCTCGTCTGCTGATGCCAGATCATCGAGTGAAACGGGTGACTCTTGTGCCCGCATACCCAGCCTGTCCGCGGCTTCGAGTACCCAGTCTCGCATCACGCCCGCAACTCCCGAGTAATCGAGGACAGGCGTGACCAGCCCTTCATTGCCGGCCAGGAAGAGGTTGGATCGGGTGCCTTCGATCACTTGGTCCAGCTCGTCCAGCATCAGCCCTTCGTCCGCTTCATCGCGCAGCTCCATCGCTGCCAGAACCTGCTCCAGCCTGCCAATATGCTTCAAACCGGCGGTCGCTGGATTGCGGCCGACCCTCGTCGTGCACAGCTGAACTTCGACACCTGAGTGATAACGATCGTTGCGCTGTCCGGGTATCGGGTGAATAGAGGTCACGAGCCTGGGTCCGGATCGAGCCGGTCGATATCCACGACCGCCGCTGCCTCGAGTGAGCAGCAATTTCACGACGCCTTCCCCTGTAAGCGAGGCTGCCGCAGCCTCGATATGCCGAATCAGGATGTCTCGCCCGGGCGCAGATATGCCGAGTTTCTCGCAACCTCGCAAGAGCCGGTCCAGGTGTCTTTCCAAAAGCGGGACGCGGCCGTGCCGCACGCGCATGGTCTCGAAGAGTCCATCTCCATAGCAGAGCCCGCGATCATCGCTTGGTATTTTGGCTGGCCTGAATTCGCTGATCCCGCTCACTCCGGCCACCCTTCCAGAGCCAGCCTTAACCCGCGGGCTTTGGCACGCGTCTCCTCCAGCTCTGCCAGCGGGTCGGAGTCCGCCACTATGCCGCCTCCGGCGCGGAAACTCAGGTTACGACCGTCAAGCTGCAGTGTCCGGATAAGGATATTGGTATCCATGCTGCCGTCACGGTTTATATACCCGAAAGAGCCGGTGTATGCGGAGCGCGGCAGAGGCTCTAATTCGTCGATAATCTCCATGCAGCGGACTTTCGGGCATCCCGTGATAGTGCCCCCGGGGAAGACGGCCCGCAATGCGTCCCCGGGTAGAACCTCGGATCTCAGGCGACCGCGGATGTTAGAAACGATATGGTGAACATGAGCATAGCTTTCGACGACCATCAGCTCATCGACGTCGACACTTCCCGGCATGCATACCCTCCCCAGATCGTTGCGCTCCAGGTCAATGAGCATCACATGCTCTGCTCGCTCTTTCGGATGTCTGATGAGTTCTGTCGAGAGGATACGGTCACTGGCATCATCGCTTCCTCGCGGACGGGTTCCGGCGATTGGGCGAGTCTCTGCCACTCCGTCGCGGATCCGCAGCAACCGCTCTGGAGATGAACTCAAAACGCAGCGACCTGCCCAGCGCATCATGCCGGCAAATGGACCCGGATTGCTCGATCTCAATCTCCTGTAAACATCGACCGGTTCGACCCCCTCCGCGAGGCGGCCCTCCCAGTGACGGGAAAGGTTGGCCTGAAATATATCCCCGTCCCTGATGTAGCACTTTGCCCTGTCGATTGCGTCAAGATAGAGATCCCGCGGTTCCTCGATAAGATTGCCGCTCAATAGCGGTTCAACGCCGGTGTTTGATGGCCTGTCACAGCGGGCAGCCTGAGCATCGTCGACCATGGTGGCGAGGAGATGTTCGTGATCCGGTTCCGCGAATGCCCATGCGGCGCGGGTGGCATGATCGAACACGATACCGGACCGGATTCTAACGGCCAGTGCGACGGGAAGCGGTCCTCCGCCATCCAGTCCGAGAGTTGGCTCTATCTGATCCGCCAGTTCGTAGGCGAGGAAAACAAACCAACCACCACGGAATGGGCTTTCGGATGAGCTCAGTTCCACATGCTCGTGCTGCCACCAGCCGTTGAGGGCGGTCAGGAAGTCGTGTGCCCCGTCACAGATCTGCCCCTGCAGTACGCCCTCGTGATCGAGAGTCAGGGTCTCGCCGGGAAAGGCAAACAGAATATCAAAGCGTCCCTGGCGCGTGCCTTTCGCCGGGCTCTCGAGTAGAAACGGGTAGCGCTCCGGGGCGTGCTCGTGAATAGCCAGAGCGAGGTCATCGCGATACCCGATGGCTCTAAGTATCTCGGTTCCCCATAGACCTGACATCGACGGCCGGACTTGCCCGGCGACTAGTCCGGCGCGCGGAACACCAGCGTGCCGTTCGTCCCGCCGAAACCAAAAGAATTCGAAAGGCTTACCCGAATCGACATTTCGCGCGCCTCGTTCGGTACGTAGTCGAGGTCACATTCGGGGTCGGGCGTATCGTAATTGATCGTCGGAGGAGCCACTCCGTCGCGGATGGCGAGAATCGAGAATATGGCTTCCACGGCACCTGCGGCGCCGAGCAGATGCCCGGTCATGGACTTCGTTGAGCTGACTGCCACATTGCCTGCCCGCTGGCCGAAGGCACTCTTGATGGCCACTGTTTCGGCCTTGTCACCAAGCGGTGTCGATGTCCCGTGCGCATTGATGTAGTCGACATCCTCGGGGGCCACCCGGGCGTCACGCATGGCGTTTTCCATGCAAAGCCTGGCACCTTCGCCGGTCGCCAGCGGCGCGGTGATGTGATGTGCATCACCACTCATGCCGAATCCTGACAATTCGGCGTAGATTTTTGCGCCACGGGACGTTGCGTGCTCGAGTTCTTCGATGATCAGAGCGCCAGCGCCATCGCTGAGAACGAAACCGTCGCGGTCACGGTCCCACGGCCGACTGGCTCTCTCGGGATCGTCGTTTCGAGTCGACAAGGCTTTTGCTGAGCAGAAACCACCCAGACCCAGTGCCGTGGTCGCCATCTCAGATCCGCCTGCCACCATGATATCGGCGTCACCATATGCAATGCTTCGCGCGGCGACGCCAATGTTGTGGGTCGCGGTCGTGCATGCCGTCACCAGGGAGAGATTGGGGCCCCTGATGCCGTAGGCGATCGAAACGTGACCGGCGACCATATTGATGATGCTACCGGGAATGAAAAACGGGGAAATTCTTCGCGGCGACTTGTCCGCAAGCAGATATTTTTCGAAATTAGTCTCGATTGTCTCCAGGCCCCCGATACCGGAGCCGAAAGCGACGCCGATGCGGGGAGAGTTCTCGTCCGTGACATCGAAACCCGCGTCATCGATCGCCTGGACGCAGGACGCAACCCCATAGTGCATGAAGGCGTCCATTTTTCTCATGTCCTTGGGAGACATGTATTCGCCGATATCGAAGTCATGGATACAGCCCCCGATCCGGGTGCTGAACTTGCTGCTGTCCAGTCGTGTGATGGGGCCGATGCCGCTGCGACCGTCCAGGACAGCGCTCCACGCGGATTCGACCGTATTTCCCAAAGGGGACACGATTCCGAGCCCGGTTACTACAACACGGCGTTTGGACAAGCGTTTCACCTCGAAAGGCGTCAGTCGTCGACCCGAAGCGTCTGTCCCGACGACGTCAGGCCCCTAGGAGCGCTGCGATCAGGTGTCGCTGGCGCGTTCCTTGACGTAATCAATTGCCTGCTGGACGGTAGTTATTTTCTCCGCCTCTTCGTCAGGAATTTCGCACTCGAATGCTTCCTCGAGCGCCATGACGAGTTCTACCGTGTCCAGGGAATCGGCACCCAGATCATCGACGAAGGACGCATCGGCGGTAACCTCTTCTTCCTTTACCCCCAACTGTTCCGCAACGATGTTCTTGACCTGTTCTTCGATGCTGCTCATTACTTGTCGGTCCTCAAGATTCGGTGGTCTACAATGACCCCGCCGCCCTCTGGCTTCGGGCCAAGAGCGATATTGTATTGAATATCATGGAGTCAATCTATATCCGGGGCCAGTGGTGCCGGCGGCGCCTGCCCCGCGATCAGCTCGGCGATCGCCTGTCCGCATACTAGTTCATGTACATCCCGCCGTTTACGTTGAGCGTTTCGCCGGTGATATATGCGGCGGCCGGCGAAGCCAGGAACGCTACGGCTTCAGCGATGTCCCCAGGCGAACCAAGGCGTGCGAGCGGAATCTGGGCGGCCAGCGCCTCTCTCTGTGACGCATCCATCTCACGAGTCATGTCTGTTTCGATGAAGCCCGGCGCCACAGTGTTTACAGTGATATTCCGGGATCCGACTTCCCGGGCAAGCGACTTGGTGAATCCGATCATCCCGGCTTTTGATGCGCAATAGTTTCCCTGGCCAGGATTGCCCATCAGGCCGACCACGGAACCGATATTGATGATGCGGCCGCGCCTGAGCTTCATCATGCCTCGCAGGCATGCCCGCGAGGTGCGATAAAGGGCGGTGAGATTGGTCTCTATCACTGCGTCCCAATCATCGGGCTTCATTCTCAGCAACAGATTGTCCCGGGTCACGCCCGCATTATTGACAAGGATGCTGACCGGCCCTTCGGCCGCAGCGATGTCCTTGATTACTTGTTCCACGGAATCGGAGTCTGCGACGTCCAGTTGTACCCCCCGCCCGCTGATTCCCTGTTCGCTGAGTGCATCAGAAATCTTTCGGCCGCCCTCCTCGGTTGTGGCCGTTCCTATGACCGTGCATCCGCGCTGCCCGAGAGCAAGTGCGATGGCGCGGCCGATTCCGCGTGAGGCGCCGGTTACAAGCGCGACTTCATCCTCAAGTGTTTTCGCCGTCAATTTTCTTCCCCTGATTGCATGCGCGACAGTCCGCTATCCAGACTGACCTCGTCATGTAGCGACATGGCTTCCAGTGATCTGTCGATGCGTCGCATCAGCCCCGTCAGCACCCTGCCCGGGCCGACTTCCGCGAACGTCCGGGCGCCGGTATCCTGCATCGCCTTGATGGATTCGCTCCAACGCACGGGTCGATACAACTGTTGACTGAGTGCTGATCTTATGTCGTCGGGCTCGGGATGAGTCCGGGCGTCTACGTTCTGGAAGACAGGAACCCGACCACTTTCGATGCGGGTCTCTGCGAGCTTTTCCGCAAGCGTGTCGGCGGCGCCCCGCATCAAGGAGCAGTGAGATGGCACGCTCACCTGCAGGACGACAGCGCGCCGTGCACCGCGAGCCTTGGCAAGCTCTACCGCCCTGTCTACAGCCGCCTTGTCACCTGCGATCACGACCTGACCGGGGGCATTGAAGTTGGCGGCCTCCACGACCCGCTGATCGGTCGCTTCCGCGCAGGCCGAGACGACATCTTCTTCGTCCAGCCCCAGAATTGCGGCCATGGCGCCGGTGCCCAGCGGCACGGCTGCCTGCATGACTTCGCCTCTGTAGCTCACCAGCTTCACGGCTTCGTCAAAACGAAGACAGCCGGCGCAGGCCAATGCGGTGTATTCGCCAAGGCTGTGCCCTGCCATGGAAACAGGCATGGGTCCTCCTCGCGCAAGCCAGGCACGGAACACGGCGACGCCTGCCGTCAGCAACGCGGGCTGAGTCCGACTTGTTTGGCCCAGGATCTCCTCGGGCCCCTTCTGGACCAGTTGCCACAGGTCGTATCCCAGATTTTCTGACGCTTCTTCGAACGTCTGCATGACGACTGGAATCGACTGGCCGAGATCCGAGAGCATCCCTACAGACTGGGATCCCTGACCAGGAAAAGTCATCGCAAATGACATTCGAATGTCTCCTCCAAACTCGATCGCTGCCGACCCGGAGCGGCGCTGGCGATTATAACGACCTGGTGTGGCCGCGCGTTCTGATCAGACTGACAGCGACGAGAATTCCTCCGACTGCTCCCCACAGGTGGGCCGTTACGACCACATCTCCACCTAGCCACGCTTCTGCCGCCGGCGAAGCACCAGACCACAATTCGCGGACGATCTTCAGGGAAACCACGCCCAGAGCGATAGCGCCAAGCACGCGCCGCTGGGCCAGCAGACCGACGGCCGCAGCGCTCACCAGTCCGTGCAGGACCCCGGACAGGCCCACGTACCAGGCGACCTGTGGCGCCAGCGCCCACAGCCCTATATCGACGGCAACGAGTGAGCCAAGAGTAACCAGAATCCAGCCGTGGCGATCGAAAACTCCGTGGAAGGCGGCCGCAAGCAGGAAAAGTGCGGTGAGGTTAAGGATCGCGTGTCGCCAACCCAGATGCACGACATGGCCAGTCAGGAGCCGCCACAACTCTCCCACCTGGATCGCTTCCCGGTCATACTGTAGGCACTGACGGAGGCTGTCTCCACCGGCCTGTAAGCCGAGCACCAGGACTCCCAGCACGGCGAGAAAGAGCCACGCGGTCCGCCCGCTGCGGGCAGGCTCGGTTGGCGCTTGACCGGTCGGTATTCCTGATATCATAGTCGCGATAAGCCCGACTTCCGTGGGCTCACTGCCACGGTCCCAACCGAGATTGACAGACCCAATTATGAGACTTTCGAAGAGTATTGCAGATCGACGCAACAACCGCGAAGCGGGTTTTACCCTGATCGAGATCATGGTCGTCGTCGTGATCCTTGGCATCCTTGCCGCGCTGGTCGCCCCCAACGTCATCAGCCGCATCGATGACGCACAGATCAACCGCGCTAAACAGGATGTCCGCGCCATCGAGAGTGCCCTGCATCTCTACCGGCTCGACAACTTCCGGTATCCGACTACGGATCAGGGACTCGATGCGCTGGTCAACCAGCCAGCAGACCCGTCGATCCGCAACTGGAAACAGGGCGGTTACCTGGACAAGATTCCTGTCGATCCATGGGGTACGCCATACGAGTACCTCTACCCCGGGCAGAATGGGGAATTTGACGTCTATACCCTCGGTGCCGACCAGCAGCCTGGCGGCGAAGGGATCAATGGGGATATCGGCAACTGGAACATCGACTGATCGCACGCCCCGGCACTCTGCCAACAGCTGTTCCGAGGGGTTTCTCTCTCCTCGAGTTACTGGTCGTCGTTGTTATCCTTTCCATCATTGCGGCCACCGCGGTTTTGTCGATCGGCACTCTGGGAAAAGACGAGGAAATCGATCGGGAGGCACGCCGTCTCGTGGCGTTGCTTCAGCTGGGAAATGAGGAAGCCCTGTTCCAGGGAAGAGATCTCGGCCTCTATGTTGAGGAAGGCAGCTATGGTTTCTACGTCTATTCGCCCGACTCCCAACTGTGGAACCCGTTGTCCAGCGACACGACTTTTCGCCAGCGTAGTCTTCCGGAGGGCCTGTACGTCTCGCTCACGGTCGAAGACCAGCCTGTAAGCCTGGATCCAGAAGATGATCCAGAGGACATCGTCCCTCAAATTGCGCTTTTTTCCAGTGGTGAATTGATTCCGTTCGAGCTCGTAATCGAGAGAGAATTCGCTGATACCCGCTACATCATCACCGGCGAGGCCGATGGCACGATAGAGATAATCTCGGAGGGCGAAGATGCGTATTGAAGCTGATATTCGCCCGGCGCCGGGTTTTACGCTCATCGAGGTGGTCGTCGCATTGACGGTGGTCAGTCTGGGAATCATCGCGGCCTTCAATCTGATCGTTCAGATAAGCAGCGGATCATTGCAGATGAAAGACCGGACGCTCGCGAGCTGGATCGCATCCAACGAGATAGCGCGCCTGCGTTTGAGCGGAGAGTTTCCGGACGTCAGCCAGTTCGACGGCGATGTGGAATTCGCTGGTGGCAACTACCGCTGGCGGGCAACCATCTCCGAGACAGGAGTAGAGAAATTGAGACGCATCGATCTGGACGTCGCGTATGCGGACGACCCGGATCGAGTCGTTGGTCGGTCTGTCGGGTTCATTTCCCCTCAACCGACTGCCAGGCTCGGCGGCGTTGCATGGGCTGGACCTGCGGCGGGCTCGGATCAGCAGGACACGGATGCCAGGGCAGATGACGGGACGGGCGAATCATCGCAGGAAGGCGCCGATTCTTCTGATCAGGGAGACGGCGGATAATGCGGCACGGCACGCGTTCGCTGCAGGCCGGCTTCACACTGTTGGAAGTGCTGGTCGCCATGGCGATATTTTCCATCGTCGCCTATATGGCCTACGGTGGTCTTGGCGCTGTGCTCAAGCAGCAACAAGTGCTCGAAGCTTCGGCCAGTCGTCTTCGGGCCGTGCAGTTCGCCGTGCGACAGCTGAGCACGGATTTCGGACAGATACAGCCCAGGTCGGTCCGCGAAGAGCTCGGTGAAGGTTGGAAGCCCGCCCTCATAGCCGACGGGCGGGATCTGGACTCTGCGGAGCTCACACGGGCCGGTTGGTCAAACCCGCTGGGCAGGCATCGATCCACCCTGCAGAGAGTCGCCTACCGGGTAGAGGACGGCGTGCTCATCAGGAACTACTGGCCGGTCCTCGATCGTCTGCTGGAGCAGGAGGGCACCGAGTCCGAACTGCTCGATGGTGTCGAGTCATTTCAACTCAGATTCCTGGACGCACGAGGTGAATGGGTCGAGCAGTGGCCCGCGCCAGATATGAGCGACGACACACCCTTGTTGCCGCGCGCTGTAGAGATCGTCCTGGTTCTGAATGACTGGGGCGAGATTACGCGCCTTATGGAGATTCCGGGGTGAACCGCTTGTTGGTCAAAGCCGCCGGGAAGCAGTCCGGCGTGGCCTTGATCACGGCCATGCTCATCGTCGCGCTCGCAACCATCCTTACCGGAGCGGCAATCTGGGACTTCCATCTCGACCAGCGTCGCACTGAGTCACTCCTCTACTCTGATCTTGGCTTCAATTTCGCCGTTGGCGCGGAGGCATGGGCGGCGCGGGCCCTCGTCGAGGATGCGGAGGACGGTGACGTGGATCATCCCGAGGAAGCCTGGGCCACGAATCTGCCGCCACTGCCTATCGACGGCGGCAGCGTCGATGGCGCGCTGTCAGACCTCAACGGTCGATTCAACATCAACAATCTTGTTGACGCAGATGGCGCGACCGATTCGGAAGCCGTCTCTCAGTTGGAACGGCTCCTGGAGAGTCTCGACCTGGATCGTAGATGGGCGGGACTCCTGGCCGACTGGATTGATTCCGATATCAATCCAAATTTCCCCGACGGTGCGGAAGATACGGTGTATCTGGGCCAGGATCCTCCCTATCGTCCGGCGAATCGCATCGTGACCAGCGTCAGCGAGATTCTGGCGCTGCCAGAGATGGATCTGGAAACATTCGCCGTGTTAGCTCCCCATGTCACCGCACTGCCAAGAGGGACCTCGATAAATGTGAATACGGCCACCGTGCCCGTCCTGATGTCCTTGTCCGAGGACATCTCGGCTTCGGATGCTGCAAGCATTATCGAAGATCGTCCGGAAGACGGTTATGAAGATCTGACGGAACTCGCCGACGTGCTGCCAGAGGAAACATCTGCGCCACTGTCCGTCCGCAGCCAATATTTCAAACTGGCGGTGCGAGTCAATATTGGCAGTGTGGAACTCACCATGTACAGTCTGCTTGAACGTGAAGGCGCCGCAGGGGTCCGCACGATTCTCCGTAGCACTGGAATCGATTGAGAATGGCCGAGATTTTTGTCATCCGCCTGAACGATGGAGAGAAGGTCAGCTGGCTACCGGTTGATCCCGCCGGAGCGAGGTCGGGCTCCGTCGAGCATGGTCCAATGTCAGTTGCCGCAGAAAAAGCAGGCGACCGCAGAGTGGTTGTTCTCGCGCCGGCAAACCGGGTACTGCTCACGTCGGTTAATCTTCCGATCCGGAATGCCGCCAAGCTACGGCAGGCGCTGCCGTTCGCGCTCGAAGAGCAGGTGGCAGAAGATCTGGACAAGCTGCATTTTTCATCTGGTCGTCGTAACCCATCCGGCACCGTACCGGCGGCTATTGTCAGGCGAGAAGACCTGGAAGCCTGGCTGGGGCAACTCGCTGAAGTAGGAATAGAGCCCTCCGCCTTGTACGCGGAGCATGGCGGCATGCCATCGTCTCCCACAGCCAGCGTCTGGATGCTCGAGCGCGACACGTGTCTGGCCAGGCGTCCCGGCGAGCCGCCGATCGCGATAGAGGGAGACTCTGTAGACGACTTTCTGGTGTTTGCCGATCCGCGGCAGGATCAGCGGGACGCAGAACAGGCATCGCACCTCACGGTGTACCTCGGGGTGGATGAACGGCGTCAATATGAAGCAGAGCTCGAATCTCTTCGCGAAAGCCTCGTCAGTCTCGATGTGAAATTGCTGCCAGACGGGACTCTCCCGCATCTTGCGGCGGGCGCCATCAGCGGTTCCGGCGTGAATCTCCTGCAGGGCCCTTTTGCTCCGAAAACCGGCATCGAAAAGATGTGGCGGCCGTGGCGCTCCGCTGCTGCGCTGTTGCTTGTACTTGTGGTGATCACAATCGGACGCCAGGCGATCGAGTTGTCTAAATTGAAGAGAGTTGATGCAGAACTCGATGCCGCGATCGAGAATGTCTTC
>CP070833.1:676904-688521 GCA_020341735.1 Gammaproteobacteria bacterium
AACGGCCACCAGGATAGGCGACTGTGTCTCGACACGCCTCCGGTGACCCAGCCGGTACCACGCCATGGCGTAGGGCTAGCGTGACCGGGCGTATGCGGGAGAGGTGATCACGATCAGTGCGGCTGAGTCCTCGAGCACCTGCCGGATGCGATCGCCGAGATCGCTGGCACTGGACAGCTCATCCCGATCGCGAAAAATCGGTGCCAGCTTCGCGGGCACGACGCCGCGGTGAGTCTTGCGCCCCACCAGTCGCTTCGGAACACGGTAGGTCTCCAGCCTGCGCATCAGCCAGCGGCCCCAATTCCTGTCGGTGTGGCTGTAGCTCAGGAAGGCACGGTATCGGAACGTGGAGGTTTCATCAGGGCCCTCCCCGGCACCGTCGTCGGAAGTCGCGTCGTCGGAATCCATTTAGCCGGGCGCCACCATGCTGCACGAGTCCGTTCAGAATGATCGGGCGGCCAGTATAGACGAGGCCTCGCGTCGGGGAGCAAAGGCGGCGATGCTACCGTCTCGTCGCGCCGGAGACGGACCGCTCTCCGGCGGGACGGGTCGGGGATCTAAAGCCCGCTGCGCACGAGCTGCTTGTACATGAAGATATTCACCGGCTCGTAACCGAGCTTTTCATACAGGCGCCTGGCGCCATCGTTGTGTCCGAACACATGCAGACCGATACCGGGAAGACCCATATCGAGCGCCTTCTCCTCCACCGCCTTGATGGCCCGCGAGCCATGCCCCTTGCCCTGGTATTCGGGCTTGATAAACACGTCGTAGATATAGGCGGCCTTCTGCCCCGCCCGGTCCCGCTCCGCGATCCAGATCACGCCGACCGGCACTTCGTCCCACTCGTCGATGATCTGGAAAAGGTAGTTCCCCGGCGTCGCCAGACCCTGGGGCAGAAGTTCGGCGAATGAATCACGGGCCTGTTGTTCAGCCGTCTCCTCCGGCCACTCCCCGGAATTGATCTTGTTGCGCGCATGGTTGGGAATCGAGTGGGCGACATAGTCCTCGTATTCCTCATCAGTCATTTCTTTCAGGGCGGTAGTCATTGTGTTGTCCTCCCCGGCGCCTCGGCCGGAGTGCGCTCAATTGTTCCTAGTCTGCGTGCTGGGCGTCTTGCGGCACGCTCACCCAGCCATGTTTTCGCGCCTCGTAGATAGAGAACGCGGGTGGCGGAAAATCCGGATCGGCGAAGACCCCCACCGGGATCGCGACGTGATGGGGAAACTGGTCGATTAGGTAATACACGGTAGCACCACATTGCGGGCAGAAATGGAACGTGATCCGGCAACCCTCGTCCCCGACACGAACATACTCGGTGCTACGGCCCTCGATCCTGACCTTGTCGCGGTCAAATCTTCCCTGCGCCCCATACGTGCTTCCTGTGCGTCTCTGACACGCCAGGCAATGGCACACCGATACCCGGATCGGGTCGCCCTCGGCCTCCAGTCGCAGTTGACCGCAGGAACAGGAAGCGTGTCTCGTGTGCATGGCAGGCTGCCTCTTTGTTGTCCTTGTTGATAGCCAGCATCGATGATCGCCGTCGCGTCGGCTGCTGCATCCATCCCCGGCTAATCGTTCCCTGCAGCCGGGATAGACGCCGCTGCGCCCGTCTCCTCGCAAATTAAAACACGACGTCGGCGTGGGTGCCGTTGGCATCGTGGTACGCAGTCGCGGCCTTCATCCCGGGACTGGCGGCCAGCACGGGCGCGTGACCGATCATGTCCGTCCGGATCTCAGCGAGATCCTTGTCACTCAACTCAACACCCACCGGCGGCAGCCAGTCGCTGGCAACATCCTCATTAGCGAAGCCGACGTCGGCGCCGAGAACAGAGATGCACACGGCCGGCATCACGACCGGGCGACGGGTCCCCATGAACTTCCCCTTGGCGGGGTCTATTCGAAAACAACGACCCCGATTTCAACAGTGTAGTCCTGCAAAACCGCGGTGGTCCAATACACGTCCGGGGCGCTTGTTAGCAAAGATCTTCGCGCGGCCCGCTCAGATTCGCATCATCCATCGTTCGGGTACGATGTCTTTTGGTTCTGGAAAGCGTATGGCTGTCGACGGCCGGACGACGCGTCAGGGGTTCAGGAACCGGTCTCGCAAGTCGCGTCGTCGCATCTGCGCCCCACGGCTCCGCCAAGGCGCACGCGGTTGCGCGCGAACACCTTATAACCCCAGTCGAAGAGCCTGCGCAGTCCGGGCCAGCCGGTGGGCGCCAGCAGCCAGCCCAGGCCGATGGTCGCGTAGAGGCGGCGGAACACCTCCATGCCGGTAATGATGCTGCCGTCAGGCAGGATGGCGTGAATGGCGCCGTCCACGGTTTCGTAATCGAGTCCGTAGCGGCCGGCATCAAATTCCGGCGCCGAGATATCTTCCAGCGCCAGGATATTGGTTTTGTCGCGACGCTTGATCCAGTGGATCTCGCGTCGACAAAAGGGACAGGCGGCATCGTAGAGAAGCTTGATATGCCAGCCGTCTGCTTGCGTCGTGACCGGTGGGCTCTCAGGCTCCCCGGGCTTCGGCAGCTTCGGCTGTGCCGGCGACATGTCGATGAGGATGGGCGACTCGGTGAACCCATCAGGGCGATACATGCTGTGCATTACCTGATGGCGATGGCGGAAGATCCGCAGAAGCTGACGACGCACCAGCGGGTGGAATAGATCACCCAGCGGCGATAACGGCAGAACGTAGTCGACATGGTCGTAGATCAGCGTGCCGCGGCCGGTGGGTACGAACTCGTGTCTGTGCACCCAGCGTCCGAACGGGCCGGCGACCTGCTCGTCCACAAACCGGTGTGGCGGCTCCCAGCAGGTGATCAGCGTCTCCCAGCCGAACGGCATGCCCCACAGCCTGAGGCGGTAATGAATCGTCGCGCCCTCGCGCATGTCGATGGGTCGCGGCGTGAGAATATGGAAGTTGAGCTCGGGCGGCGTGATGCGTTCCAGGTTGTACGCGTCACAGAAAAACGGGAACACCTCTTCCCGTGTCTGCGGAACCCAGAGTTGCGTGTCGAGCGTGTGCTTCATGGTGCGACCGTATCATTGCTGGCGTTTGATCAAAAATTCGACGATCGGCGTAGTCCGGATTCCGGTCGTCGCACATCGGCTCTCTCGCCTGCGGACGAACCGGCAGGCTGGAAGCACCCCCCGCTCGATGACGGGGCGGCCCGGGTCGGTCCCTCAACCACTATTTCCCAGGCAGAAGCGCCAGAGGCGTTTCGCGAAACCATACCAAAAATAATACTTAACCCATTGAATTTTCTTGCCATACTTCGGTGCGTTGCTATCATGGACCACAGGACACCAAGTGGGGTGGCATTCTTTGGCCGAGTCCCGGGCGACAGACTTCTGGCGTGAGCTAAAACGCCGCAGGGTGATGCGGGTCGCGATCGCCTATGGCGTGCTCGCCTGGGTGTTTCTGCAGTTCGGCGACACGGTGTTGAGCCTTCTGAACCTGCCCGAATGGGTCGGCCGGGTACTGGTGGTGGTCGTCATCGTCGGCCTGCCTCTGGCGCTGATCCTGGCGTGGATCTTCGATATCTCGCCCGAAGGGCTGGTCGCCGACACTGGCAACGAGCCCGCAGCACCCGCCGACTTCACCTTCTCCGAACCCGCTGCGGTGGACACCGCGGACCTGGAGCTGGTGCGGCCCCGGCTCACGTCGCTCATCGGCCGCCGGGAAGAGTGCGGAGTCCTGGGCCGGCGCCTGGAAGAGGCGGTTCATGGCCGGGGCGGCATCGTCCTGGTCGGCGGAGAACCCGGCGTGGGCAAGACCCGACTTGGCGAGGAAGCCCTGGAGATGGGCCGCGAGCTGGGCATGCTGCCCTTCGTGGGGCACGCCTACGAGGAGCACGGAGCACCGTTCATCATCGCCTCGGAAATCCTGGAGGAGATCTCCAGAACCCTGCCGTCGGACGCCTTGCGCAACGTACTTGGCGGCACGGCGCCGGAGATCGCCAGACTGCTGCCGGACCTGCGGCGGAGCTTCCCCAACATACCCGAACCCATGGAACTGCCCCCGGAGCAGCAACAACGATATCTGTTCAATGCCATGCTCGAGTTCACCACGCGCCTCACCCGCTGCGGCCCGGTGGTCATGCTGCTCGACGATATGCACTGGGCGGACGAATCCAGCACTCTGCTGCTCGAGCACCTGACACCTCACCTGCCTCGCCTGCCACTGTTGATGGTGGTCACCTACCGCGACGTGGCCGCCGACATGGACGAGCCGTTCCGTCGTGCCCTTTCGAGGCTCAGCCTCCTGCCCTTCGTAACCCGCATCCCGCTCAAGGATCTGAGCCGGCAAGACGTGGCTGAGCTCCTGGCCAGCCTGGGCGGCGCCAGGCCGCCCGATGAGATCGTCGATGTGATCTTCCATGAGACCGAAGGCAACGCCTTTTTCGTCCAGTCTGTCTACCAGCACCTTGACGAGGAACGCCGGCTGTTCGACCGCGAGGGCCGCTGGCTCACCGACATCGACGCCGCTACTCTGGCGGTGCCGGACAGCGTGCGGCTGGTCATCGACCGGCGGCTGGAGCGCATGAGCGAGGCCACAAGAATCTGTCTCAACTTGTTTGCGGTCATAGGGCTGCGCTTCGATCATCGGATCGTGGAGGCCGCCAGCGGCAAGTCCCGGGACGAGGTGATCGAAGCCATCGAACAGGCAGAGGCCGCCAATCTGATACTGCCGGCAGTCGGCCAGCGGGAGAATCGATTCGAGTTCACCCACGCGCTGGTGAGACAGGCGCTGCTGGAGGCGCTTTCGCCCCTGCGCCGGGATCGCATTCACCTGGCCGTCGCCGAGTCCATGGAAACACTCTTTGGCGACAGCAGCGACAAGGCAGCAGACATCGCCCGTCACCTGTACCTGTCCGGCGACGCCGCCGACGTGGACAAGACCGTCCATTACCTGATGCTCGCCACCGATCGCGCGGTTGAGGCTGCCGCCAGCAATGAAGCGGTAGAGCACCTCGAGAAAGCACTGACGCTTGTGCCCGCGGAGAATGATCTCGAGCGAGCTGCGTTGCTGCTCCGCTGTGGCTTGCTGCGCAGTAGCGTCGAAGTGGCGAAGGCCGACAGCGAGCTGCGTGCCGCACTGGATGTCTACCGGCGTCACGGACGTGGCGAGGAGATCGCGCAGATCATCGTCCGACTGTGCTTCCACTTCACCTATGAGGGTCATGTGGAGGAAGGCCTGGCTCTGTGCAAGGAAGGACTGGCCGTGGTTGGCGAGGAAGCATCAAAAGGCCGATGTTCCATTCTTTCCGCAATGGGCCTGGCCTATGCCCTGGCCGGTGACGTCGCTAATTCGACCCAATGGCACCAGGAGGCCCTGGCGATGGCCGAGGCGCTGGATAGCCCGGAGCTGCTCGCCGAAGTGCTGGCGAATCGCGCGGTCTCTTACTGGCAGTCCTTCAACGCCCCCGGCATGATCCACGCCGGCGGCCGGGCGGTGGAACTCAACCGCTCTGGCTATCGGGCCTGGGAGCTGACCAATGGCCTTGCCTACTACGTGCTCGGACTCTCTTTGATGGGGCGCTTCGAGGAGGCCTGGCCAGTTGTGAACGAGACCCTGGAGATCGCGATCAGGGAGGGGGACAGCCAGGCACAGATGATGTGCGGCCTTACTCTCGGCATGCAGCATGCGGCCTCAGGCGACCTGCCAAGCGCGATCGATATTGCAAGGCGCACCGTCGAGATCAACGATGAGCACGGGTTCCCGTGGGGCGGGCACTTTTACGGGGTGCTGGCGGACTATCAGATGCGCGCGGGGGACTGGGACAGCGCGCTCGAATCCTACGAGAAATCCCAGGCTACGACCGTGTCGGGAACCTGCTGGGATCACGGCGACCTGTCCTATTCGCTTCTCGGCATGGCGATAATCGCGCCGTCTCGATTCGATGCCGTATGGGAACAGCTCCGACCGGCCATACCGGAGAGCATCGTAGATCTGCCCGCCGGCAGAATCCAGATCCTGCTCGCCGCGGTCGAGAGCCTGGCAACGATGGGACGGATGGGCGATGCCGCTCATCTCTACCCGCGCGTACGGGAGGTGATAGACCAGCGGCTGTTCGTCCACCAGTTCCATACCGGACTGATCGAGAAGACCGCAGGTATCGGGGCGACGGCCGCCTGTGACATGGACGCGGCGGAGTCCCACTTCCGGAAAGCGCTGCAACAGGCGGACGAATTGCCCTACGTGACGGAGCAGGGAGAGGTACGGCGCTGGTATGCGACCATGCTCATGACCCGCAGCGCCCCGGGCGATGCCGAGCGCGCACAGAGCCTCCTCACCAAGGCTATCGCGATTTACGAGAACTGCGGCATGCCCCGGCACGCGAGGATGGCGGAACAGATGCTCTGACGACGCTGCTTCGGTATGGTTTCGAATTGAAAATCGGCCGGAGCGTCCCCAGCGTTGATATGATTCGACCCATGACGACACGCGGGGGCAGTGGTCAGTGGCGGAGACGGGGCTGAATTCCTTCTGGAGAGAACTCCGGCGACGCAAGGTCGTGCGGGTCGCTATCGTCTACGTCGTGGTCGCCTGGCTGCTGATTCAGATCGCCGAGGTCACCTTCGATCCGCTGCGCCTGCCCGAATGGGCGGTCACCCTGGTCATCGCCCTGACGGTGTTCGGATTCCCGCTCGCTATCGTGCTGGCATGGGCCTTCGAGCTCTCGCCCGACGGTATCAAGCGGGACCGGCCACGGGCCGACACCGACGCGGCCGCGAACAGCGCCTCCGCCTCCGAGGGGGAGCACACACCGCTGCCGTCGCGTGCCGTGATGGTGGACCCGGAGGTCCCGGCCGGCCCCGTGGACGACCGCCGGGCCATCGCCGTACTGCCGCTGACCAACATGAGTGGCGACCCCGAGAACGAATTCTTCAGCGACGGTATCGCCGAGGAAATCCTCAACCTGCTCGCCCGCCAGCCGAACCTGCGGGTGGTCTCGCGCACTTCCTCGTTCTCATTCAAGAACACGACGCTGGATGTGCCGACGATTGCCAACAAGCTGGGTGTCGACATCGTGCTGGAGGGCAGCGTTCGCCGCGCCGGCAAGCGAGTGCGGATCGTCGCCCAGCTCATCGACGCCGCCAACGATGCCCACCTTTGGTCGGACAGCTACGATCGGGAGCTCGAGGACATATTCGCGGTGCAGACCGACATCGCCAAGCGCATCGTCGACGCCATGGACCTGGACCCGGACACCTGCGTGGACTGCGGCGGCAACACCCAGGACATCGACGCCTACGACTACTACCTGCGCGGTCGGCAGTACTACCACCAGCTCACCACCAGGGATCTCGAGTTCGCCTGCGAGATGTTCCGCAAGGCCATCGACAAGGATCCGGAATTCGCCCGCGCCTATGCCGGGCTGGCCGACACCGAGGGCGTGATCGCCCAGTGGATCGATCGCTCGGCCGAACACGTGGAGGCGGCGGACTCGGCCAGTCTCAAGGCCCTGGAGCTGGCACCGGACCTGGCCGAGGCCCATGCCTCGCGCGGCTCCGCCCTGTCGGTCAAAGGCGATTACGAGGCCGCCGCCGAGCATTTCGAGAGAGCGCTCGCGCTTGACCCGATGCACTATGAGTCCCTTTATCATTACGGCCGCTCGCGCTTCGGCGAGGGCAAGCTGGAGCACGCGGCCGATCTGTGGCGGCGTGCCCACGAGGCCTGGCCGGACGAGTTTCAGGCCGCCTCGCTGCGGGTCGGCGCCCTCTCCGGGCTGGGCCGCAAGGACGAGGCGCTAGAGGCGAACGCCATCGCCCTGGAGGCCATCGACCGCCGTCTGGCGCTCAATCCGGACGACCAGCGGGCGTTGATGCTGGGCGGCTGCGTGGCGCACACGGCGGGACGCGAGGCTGACGGCCGGGCAATGATAGAGCGGGTGCTGAAGCTGGCCCCTAACGATGGCGGCGTGTTGCACAACGTGACCTGTTACTACTCGAACATCGGCGATGTCGAGAAGGCCATCGAGATGCTGGAACGTCGCATGGCGGTGATGGGCACGATCTACCGCGACTGGATCGACAACGACTCCGACTTCGACAACATCAGGGACGACCCGCGCTTCAAGGCGCTGGTAGAAAAAATACCGGAGCGGCCAGCCTGACAGGCCGAGCGTAGCGCGCGCCATGATCCGCAAAATCCTGCTGCCCACGATCTTCGCGATCCTGGCTTATGGCTTCTGGCTCAGCCCGGACTTCAAGACCATCGCCGCGGGCGTCGCCATTTTCCTGTTCGGCATGCTGAGCCTCGAGGAGGGCTTCAAGGCCTTCACCGGCGGGCTGCTGGAAAGGCTATTGCGCCGGACCACCGACCGACTCTGGAAGAGCCTGAGCTTCGGCGTCGTCACCACCACCGTGATGCAATCGAGTTCGCTGGTTTCGGTGATCACCATCTCCTTTCTCGCGGCCGGGCTGATCCCGCTGATCGCGGGTGTCGGCATCATCTTCGGCGCCAACCTGGGCACGACGACCGGCGCCTGGCTGGTGGCCGGCTTCGGCCTCAAGGTCAATATCGCGGCCTATGCGATGCCGATGGTGGTCTTCGGGGTCATCCTGATCTTCCAGAAGAGCAAGGAGCTGAAAGGCTTCGGTTACGTGCTGGCGGGTCTCGGCTTCCTGTTCCTCGGCATCCACTACATGAAAGAAGGCTTCGACGCCTTCAGGGACAGCATCGACCTCACCGCTTATGCGGTCTCCGGCTATGCGGGGGTCATATTGTTCACCACCATCGGACTGGTGGCGACGGTGATCATGCAATCCAGCCACGCGACCCTGGTATTGATTATCACCGCACTGGCGGCACAGCAGATCACGTACGAGAACGCCCTGGCACTGGCGATCGGCGCCAACCTGGGAACGACGATCACCGCGATCCTCGGCTCTATCGGTTCGAACGTGGATGGCCGTCGCCTCGCCGGCGCCCACCTGATCTTCAACCTGACCACGGCGGTGATCGCGATCGCGATGATCTATCAGCTGACGCGCGGTGTGGACGCGATCAGTCACTGGCTGGGTATCGCAGAAGATGACTACACGTTGAAACTCGCGATCTTTCATACCGTGTTCAACGCGCTGGGCGTACTCATCATGCTGCCGGTGATCAGACCGCTGGTGGACTTCCTGCAGAGGACCCTGCAAGCCAGGGAGCGGACTGCGGCGCAACCCCTCTATCTGAATGCTTCTGCCACCAGTCTTGCGGACACCGCCATCGAGGCCGTGCGCAAGGAGACGCTGCATCTCTATGACAACGCCTTCGATATCATCGCCGGCGGGCTGCGGTTGCGCCCCGAGGACATTCGCTCCGAACGCCCCCTCAAGGAAGTGATCGCGGACTCCGGGGACGTGGCCCATGTCGATATCGACGAACTCTACGAACTGAACGTCAAGAGCCTCTACAGCGAGATCATCGCCTACATAAGCCGCGTGAAGAGCGCCATGACACCGGACCAGATCGATGACTTGTTCGCCCTCAGAGCTGCCGGCAAGGACCTGGTCGAAGCCATCAAGGACACCAAGCATCTGCAGAAGAACCTGGACCTCTATCTGCACTCCGACAACCCGGCGATCGCCAAGCGCTACAACGCCATCCGCAAGGAACTCGCCGCCGTCCTGCGCGGGCTGGACCGGGTGCGAGATCAGGGCGATGATTCCGCCGCGGTCCTGTCGCTGGACGGACTGAAGCTGGACATGAAGGAAAACGATGCCCGGTTACTCGATCGGCTGGATAAGCTGGTCCGCAAGAACAAGATCAGCGCCCACATGGCCACGTCGCTGATCAACGACAGCAGTTATGCCTATGATGTGACCAAGAACCTGGTCAAGATGGGCGAGGTACTGTTCTCCGCCGGCCATGCGGGAGTTCGATCCATCGAACGCAGCCTGGCGCTGGATATCGACGAGATGGATGACCTGTTTTCGGAAACGCAGACCAAGATTGAGAGGGTGCGGTGAAGATCAAAAAGCTGATCAGGAAGGCGGAGTCTTACCTCGACTCGGACGAGCGCGATCGCAAGGAGAAAAAGAAGTACCTTAAGCAGGTGCTGCGCAAACTGAGCAATCACGAGAAGAAGCTCAAGGCGCAGCTGGCGGACGAGACGGATGCGGAGGAAATAGCCGGACTCGAAAAGAAGCTGGCGCTGGTCCACGCCCAGCGCAAGAAAGGACTGCGGCTGCAGAAGACCCTGCTGGAACAGTCGAAAAAGTGAGCGCTACGGGATCTGTACCGGTCGCGTTTCAGGGTCCGGGTAGAAAAGACGCCGGGCTATCCTCGGCTTTCGCCGGCTGTAGCGTCTGGCGACGACCCTCGCGGTAACGCTCACCGAAGATCAGGTCGAGCCGCAGCGAGAACAGGAAGCTCGGATCGTAATCATCCTCCTCCCGGAAAACCACCTGCGGTTTCAGTTCGACGAACAACCATTTCTTGTAGGCTCGGAAGCGAGCCCGGACCTGGGTGAAGTACTGGTCCACCTCCCAGTCGGGATCATCATCGCCAAGCACGCCGATGTCGTAAGCGAAGCCGACGCGATCGTTGTACTTTTGGAAGACGGAAAACTGCTGCAACGCCTCGATCCGGTCCTTGCTGTCCAGGTAACGGGCGCGACTGGTGGTTCGAAACAGCCACTTGGGGTTGATCTTGCGGTCAAAATCGAGCCGTGCGCCCACCTCGGTGCCGTCGTCGACGAACTCGGATACGCCGGTGGCGAAACGCAGCAGCCAGCCGTCGAGACGTTCGTACCGGACCGCGCGCAGACGCACGAAAGCGTCCGGCGAACTCGATGCCTTGACACCGAGACCGGGCCGCAGATCCCACTTGCCGGTGTCGCGGATCTGAGTCTCGAGACCGATGTTGTAGTCGTTGTCATCCAGCGCCTCGGGGATCGACTCTGATGTATCGCTCTCAACCTCATCCGGATCCCCGCCCTCGACAAACAGCCTCAGGCGCTCACGGGTACCCGGCAGATCGAAGCGCGCACGCACTCGCGCCTGCGACTGATTGTCTTCGCCACCCTCGAAGGTGGTCTCCCCGCTGACGCGAACATAAGTGTCGGTGGCGTCCGTGTAGTAGCGATCGTCGGCGAAGAACGAGTCCACCCGCTTGGCGGATCCCTCGACGCCGGCCGAGATCCCTGAGTGAATCATGTCCATGGCCCGCTGGAAGCCGTTGGGTTTGTGGTGAGGGTGATCGAGATCTTCCGGCACTTCCGGGTGGATGACCTCTTCAGCCGTGTCGGCCGCGCCGGAGTCATCGGATACCGTGGACCCCGCGGCAGCACCGTCCTCGCGATCAACACTGGAATCGCCCTCTCCGAGCCCGGCTTCCGCGGTCACCGCGTCGGCCTCGAGTCGAGGGCTGTCCTCACTCGGGTTCCAGGCGAGTGCCGGTACCGTGATCAGCGAGCCAAGCAACAACAAGAGATGCGTCAGCGACCGGGACGCGCCACTGCTCCCGGCGACACGCATGGCGGCAGGCATTACCGGGAATTGTTGCGTCGCGGGCACTAGCATCCGCGGGGATGCTAACACGGGGCCGACGCATCGTTCCGTGAACGATTGACGAGTGCCGGAAAAACACCCGGCGTCGGAGGATGTTTTACCGCGTCGC
>CP070833.1:688621-693025 GCA_020341735.1 Gammaproteobacteria bacterium
GACAAGATGGCCCGGCTGATGCAGACCATCGTGGAAAAGCACGACCTCTCGCCCAGGCCATTAATCCCGGTCAACAAGCCGGGCGGCTCAGGGGCCGAAGCCCTCGTCTATCTCAAGCAGAAGACCGGTGATGACCACGTGATCATGGTCACGCTCAACAGCTTCTACACGACGCCGCTGCGCCAGCCGGCGCTCGGGGTGGATGTCTCCACATACACCCCCGTGGCCCGGATGGCCGAGGACACGTTCCTGCTGTGGGTCCATACCGACTCAGGGATCACCACTGTGGACGAGTTCGTCACCGCGGCGAAGCAGCAAGGCAAGGAGTGGAAGATGGCGGGTACCGGACGCGCCCAGGAAGATGAACTCCTGACCCGCTTCCTCAACAATACTTACGGCCTGGATATCAACTATGTGCCCTTCAAGGGCGGTGGTGCGGTGGCCAAGCAGCTTGCCGGCAAGCACGTGAACTCCACAGTGAATAATCCGTCCGAAGCACTGGGTTTTTACGAGGCTGGTACTGTGCGGGCATTGGCTTCGTTCACGCCCGAGCGACTTCCGTTGTTCCCCGATACGCCGACATTCAAGGAACTCGGCGTAGATCACAGCTACTTCATGCAACGCAGCGTGGTCGGTGCTCCGGGCATGAGTCCCGAGGCGGCCGCCTTTTATCAGGGCGTATTCAAGAAAGTTTACGAGTCGCCTGAGTGGCAGGAGTACATGAAGAAGAAAAGCCTGCGCGGTGACTTCCTGACCGGTGACGCCTTGATGGAGTACTGGATCAACGGGCGCGCGCTTCACCAGCAGATGCTGAAGGACATCGGTGACCTGTAACGCGTCGATGGATTCAGGTCGCTTGTAGCAATACCGACAAGGGGGGCGCCTCGAGATGCGCAGGGCGGAACTGGTGATGGCCGTCGTACTGGCTGTCTTTTCGTGCTACCTCATGTGGAAGAGTTCCGAGCTGCCCGTCGGCTGGATCCCGGAGAGAGGACCGGGACCCGGGGCCTTCCCCTTCTGGCTTGCTGCCGGCATGCTGGCGTGCTGCGGATGGATCATCCTGCGTTGGTTGCGGGGCGTGGGGCCACTGGTGAAGTCTGAAGAGTCCTACATGGACCGCCACTCCCTGAATCAGTTCCTCCTGGGAGCGGGTTCCCTGGGCGTGATGATCGGGCTCATCCATGTCATCGGCGTGTACGGATCGGTGCCCCTGTTCCTGATCTTCTACATGCGTGTATTGGGTGGACACACGTGGATGAAGACCGGGACGATAGCGATCCTCTCCCCGGTCATCACGTTCCTGTTCTTCGAGCTGGCTCTCAAGATTACGCTGCCCAAGGGCTTCACCGAGCCGATGTTCTATCCCATTTATGACCTTGTCTATTAATCACCTGGTTTGGTTATCGGTACCGACACGGTACCGGAACGCGCGCGCCGGAACCGGCCGGGTTTGCCGGTGACTGAAAATGGAAATTCTTAGCCACCTGATCGACGGATTCGCGATTACACTGCAGCCGATGAACCTGGGGCTGATCGTCTTCGGATGTGCGCTGGGGCTGTTCATCGGGGCGATGCCCGGGCTCGGTTCGGTCAATGGGGTAGCGATCCTACTGCCCATGACCTTCCTTGTGCCGCCGGCGTCCGCGATCATATTTCTTGCGGCCATTTACTACGGGGCCATGTACGGAGGGGCGATATCGTCGATCATGCTCGGCATACCGGGAGCCTCCACGGCGGTGGCCACCACATTCGACGGTCGCCCGCTCGCCATGCAGGGGCTTGCGGATCGGGCGTTGGTGGCAGCCGCCACGGCATCTTTCGTGGGCGGCACCATTTCGGTCATCCTGTTCACGATGTTTGCGCCGCCCCTGGCCGACGTCGCTCTCGCCTTCGGCGCCCCGGAGGAATTTGCTCTCATGATGCTCGCGTTTGCGACATTCATCGGGCTCGGTGGCGACGACATCCCCAAGACCTTTTTCTCCATATTCATCGGACTGGTACTGAGTGCCGTGGGCCTGGATATCGTGAGCGGAGAGCCGCGCCTGATTTTCGGTGGCATTCCCGGTTTCATGCACGGTGTCAATTTCCTGGTGCTGGCCATCGGCATCTATGGAATCGGAGAGATGCTGTGGACCATCGAGAGCAGCCGAGGCAAGCTCAATGTTTCTCAGGCGACGGTGTCGGTGCGACGAATTATCGGCTGCCTCAAGGATCTCAAAAGCACTATCAAGAGCATGTTCATGGGGTCGTTTCTCGGCTATTTCGTCGGCATCCTGCCGGCCGCCGGTGCCACCCCCGGCTCGCTGATGGCCTATGGAGTGTCCAAGACCCTGTCGAAAGAACCGGACTCGTTCGGCAAAGGTAACGTGGAGGGGGTCGTGGCGCCGGAGGCGGCCAATAATGCCGCCAGCACCGGCTCGATGCTGCCCATGCTCACTCTCGGCATCCCGGGCTCGCCCACCACGGCGATCCTGCTCGGAGGTATGGTCATATGGGGGCTGGAACCCGGACCGCGCCTGTTCGTGGACAACCAGGAATTCGTCTGGGCGCTCATCGCCAGTCTCTACGCGGCCAATCTATTCGCGGTTCTCATCAACATCGCGTTCATTCCAATGTTCATCTGGGTGCTGAGGCTGCCCTTCACGATCCTGGTGCCGATTATTTTCATCCTCTGCGTCGTGGGCGGTTACGCGCCTACCCAGGACATGCACGATGTTTGGCTCATGTTCGGATTTGGCGTCGTGGGTTACCTGATGCGGAAACTGGACTACCCGATGGCGCCGGCAGTGCTGGCTATCGTCCTCGGGCCGCTGGCGGAGACCTCCATGCGCCAGTCGCTGCTCATGTCCCATGGGAACTTCAGCATCTTCTTCGAGCGCGCGGTCGCCGGGCCCATCATGGTGGTGGCGATCGTGCTATTCCTGCTGCCGGTGATAAAGATGATCAAGGATCGGATCAAGACGCTCGCCCAGGGGGCAGACGCCTAGCGCCCGCCACTCATCGCAAGACCGCATTCACGGGAGACATCGCTACCATGGCAGAAGTTTTCACCATCTCAGACCTCCTCGCTACCGGACGCGACGAGGCCGTCGCTATCGGAGCACCAGGCCGCGAGTCACTCACCTATGCGGGGTTGCGCAGCCATGTAAAGAAGACCGTCGCCGCTCTCAACGCGGTCGGGCTTGGCCGCAACGACCGGGTGGCAATAGTGCTCCCGAATGGTCCCGAAATGGCGACCGCGTTCGTGGCCATCGCCTGTGCCGCCACTACCGCCCCCCTCAATCCCGCTTATCGGCAAGAGGAGTTCGAATTCTACCTGTCTGACCTCAAGGCCAAGGCGCTGGTGGTGGAGCAGGGGAGCTCTTCACCGGCGGTCAGTGCCGCGCGAAAACTCGGCGTTCCACTGCTGGAGATCATCGCCGGCAGTGCCGCCGGCGCTTTCCGCTTCGCCGACGCCACGGTGGCGAGCGGCGCCGCGGACAACGGCGGGCTCGCGGGCCGGGACGATATTGCGTTGGTGCTGCATACATCCGGCACGACTTCACGGCCAAAGATCGTGCCGCTCACCCACGCGAACCTGTACGCTTCGGCAGGAAACATCCGAGAAACCCTTGCGCTGACCGCTGATGACCGCTGCTTGAATGTCATGCCGCTGTTCCACATTCACGGCCTGATGGCGGCGATCCTCGCCAGCCTCAGCTCTGGCGCCAGCGTCGTGTGTACGCCGGGCTTCAATGCCCTCAAGTTCTTCGGCTGGCTGGATGAGGCAAAGCCGAGCTGGTATACGGCGGTGCCGACCATGCACCAGGCGATCCTGGCGCGTGCTCCCCGCAGCAAGGACATCGTGGCCGCGACGAAGCTGCGATTCGTGCGCTCATCCTCGTCCTCGCTGCCGCCCCAGGTAATGAAGGCTCTGGAGGAGACCTTCAGTACGCCGGTCGTGGAAGCCTACGCCATGACGGAGGCCTCCCATCAGATGACTTCCAACCCCTTGCCGCCGCGCCCGCGCAAGCCAGGCACCGTCGGCGTTGCGGCCGGCCCGGAGGTCAGCATCATGAGTGAGAGCGGCGAGTTGCTGCCTCAAGGCTCGGTGGGCGAGATTGTAATCCGTGGTGACAACGTCACGCTTGGTTACGAGAATAACCCGAAGGCGAATGCCGAGAACTTCACCAACGGTTGGTTCCGCACCGGTGATCAGGGAGTGATGGACGAGGAAGGTTACCTGACCATCACCGGGCGGCTCAAGGAGATCATCAACCGTGGCGGTGAGAAGATCTCACCACGGGAAGTGGATGACGTGCTCATGGACCACCCAGCGGTCCAGCAGGTCGTGACTTTCGCCATGCCGCACCCCAAACTCGGCGAAGAGGTGGCCACGGCTATCGTGCTGCGGGAAGACCAGCA
>CP070833.1:693125-698909 GCA_020341735.1 Gammaproteobacteria bacterium
CGGCGAGCACTGCTGCAAACACCGAATGACTCAAATCTCCAACAGTGGTACTCGCAATTCCTTGCCAGCGTCGGGCAGCTCGACGAATCACTGTCCCATGCACTCCGCGCCAAGGAGCTCGACGCCTTGTCTCCGGTCGTCAACGACCGCCTGGCCGTCGCCTATCTATGGATGGACGCCGACCTGGAGGCTGAACGGCAATTCGATCTGGCCTCGGAACTGGGCCTCGGCCCCAGTGCCAACCCTGAAGGCCACCTCGTGTCCTTGCTGCGCAATGGCGATGATGAACAGGCCGCGAAAATCCTCGCGACCATGCAGGGAATGTTCGGCCGGCCCTCGGCATGGGTGGAGACATTCATCAACGGAATTCGCGATCCCGCGGCGCGGGCCGCCGCCGTTGAGGCCATCGTGGCCGAGGGCGAAAAGGGAAACATCAGCCGTGCCCACCTGTTTGGCGCCTGGATCTATCTGAACGAGACCGACCGCGCCATGGATCTGGCCTTCCAGCTGATCCACGATCCGACCATTTTCGACGTCGAGTTCCTGTTTTCCCGCGAGGCGCGCACCTTTCGCGCCCACCCGCGATTCGCGGACCTGGTTCGTTCCATAGGTTTGGACCAGTACTGGGAGGCTTTCGGCCTGCCCTCGATCTGCCAGGCCGACAGCGGTGCGTCCTTTTGTACGTGATCGGTTGTCCTGCTCTCTTGGGCGTCGCAGGCACGCGTCGACCGAGGGTTGTGGCGTGCCTCGCGGGGCTGGGCATGGCGATATTCGCGGGCGCGGTCAGCGCCGATACGATCGAGCCTGAAACGCCCGAAGAAACCATTCAGATGATGACGGACAACGTCCTCGTCAACCTCGAGTGGGACCGCGAGGGTCTGGAGAAAGACAGGGCGCGGCTGGACGCGCTGGTAACCGAGCAGATCCTTCCCAACTTCGAATTCAGGTATGCGTCCAGGCTCATCCTGGGCAAACACTGGAAAACGGCGACACCGGAACAGCGCGAGGCATTCGCCGATGCCTTCGCAGCTTATCTCGTACGCGTCTACGGCCACGCATTGCTGCAGGTCAAGCGCGACACCCTGACGGTGCTGGATGCCGAGGATGCGCCCGACGGCGCCAAGGCCACCGTAAGGTGCCGGATAGTCATGACGGACGGCACGGAAGTTCCGGTGGACTTCCGCATGGTCCAGATCCAGGGCTATTGGAAGATCTGGGACGTCATAGCCAGGGGGGTTTCCTACGTCAGGACCTATCGGGCTGACTTCGGTGTCGTGATCGCCAACGACGGGCTCGACTACCTGAACGAATTCCTGCGCACGCCCAAGTAATACGTCCAGATGGGTACGGAATGGCGGTCGCGGCTGCCGGACAGGTGTCCTGCGACATGGCCGACGCTCAACTGACCCGGCTGATGTCCCTTGCCATCCGTTCCGACTGGACCCGGTTCAGGTTGCGATAGACGATCGCCGCGATGCGTGGATATCTGCGGCGCAGTATCTCGAGATCCTCAGCCGTGAACCGCAACAATCGCGACTCAGACAGGGCGGTCACGCTGGCGCTGCGGACTCGCCCGAACGCCCCGCCTTCCCCGACGACTGCCCCCCGGGTCATCCTCGAGAGCTCCTTCTCCCGGCCGTCTCTGTCGATCGTTGCCTTGAGCTGTCCTTCGATGACGACGAAGACCTCGTCGGTCGCCTTCTCGCCCTCGGTGATGATTCGGTCGGACTCAGCGTAGGTTCTCACGCCGGACATCAGGGCAAATATTCTCGCCTGCCTCAGGCTCAGGTCCTCGAACAGCGGGATCGTGTTCTGGGGCGCGGGGCCCAGGTCCAGGCGCAACAGATCCCACAGTGTCACCACACGCATGCCGGCGCTGACCGCCGGGGTCAGCGTCAGGTCCATCAGCCAGGCGACGGCGATCGTGAACGCCGCTAACGCGCCGAAGTGGGCCTGGGTGCGCAATTCGGTCGTCGTCAGCACCAGGAAGCTCAGCACCAGAACCAGCGACGTATAGGTGACCGGCCGGATGACGCCCGCCAGCGCCCGCTCGACGGCGGTCCCCTCACAGCCTGTCGCCCGGGCTTCGGTGTTGAAACGCACCATGAAATGGATGGTGTCGTCCACCGCGATCCCGAGGGTGATACAGGCGATCAGGCTGGTGGTCGGGCTGAGCGTGATGCCCAGCAGCCCCAGCGTCCCGAAGTAAACGGCCACCGGCAGTAGGTTGGGGAAGATCGCGACGGCGCCGACTCGAATGGACGCGAACAGCGCCGAGAGGATGAGCAGGACGACCGCCAGCGCGGCGCCGATGCTCAGCAGCTGTCCGGCGGCGATATCGTCGACCGTTCTCGTGACCAGGATGAGGTTGCCCGTCACGTCGGGCTGAAGCGGATATGGCAGCTGCTTGAGCCGTTCCCGCGTACGTTCGACCAGGGCCGAGATGTCGCGGGTGTCGTCGATGTTGATCCGTACGAGGATGCTGGCGATCCGGTAAGCGCTGTCCACGTAGCTGTCGATTTCTTCCGTACCGCCGAACAGCAGAAGCTGCTTGGCCAGCTGCCTGGACTCCGGGACAGCGAAGAACTCGCTCTCGCCGTCGTGCATCGACTGATTGATCAGCTTTATGTGATCGACCAGCGACGTAGTGTTGCCGACCTCCGGCTGTTCCTCCAGCCAGGCCTGCAGCGAATCGATGCGGGCCAGGTTCTCCGGCTCGACGAAGGTATCGTCGTCGGGCGACTCGATCACGATGTAGAAAGAGTTGGCGCCGCCAAATGTGCGGTTTATGACATCGAAGTCTTTGCGCACCTCGACGTCTTCCTTGAATCCGCCGACGTACTCCGTGCCCACCTCGATCATCGCGGTGCCCACGAGGGCGACGGCGAGCACCGCCAGCCCGGCGATCACGATCGGCCGGCGGCGCCCGGTCACGGCATCGGCCAGCTTTACCGCCAGGCGTTCGAATCGCCGCGTCCCGGTGCGCCGGGCCCTGCCGGCGGGCGGTTTCAGGTAACTCAGCGCCGCCGGGATGAAAGTGAGGACCACCAGCACGGTCAGGAGCACGCCCATCGCGGACAGCAGCGAGAATTCCCGGATCGCCGTCAGGGAGTTCAGCAGCAGCGCCAGCAGGCCGGCCGCTGTCGTTGCGCCGCTGATAATCAGCGGCAAGCTGACATGCCTCACCACCCGCGCCACGATGCTGCGCCTGTCGGTATCTTCGGAACTCGCGGCGTAGTACTCCGAGATCACGTGCATGGCGTACGCGAGTCCCAGGGTGATGATCAACGGGGGGACCAGGGTGGTCACCACGTTGAGCGGCTGCTCCAGCCAAGCGAGCACGCCCAGGGTCCAGACCAGCGCCATGAGAATGGCGATCACCGGCAGGATGACCGCCCGCAGGCTGCGGAATGCCAGGAACATGAGTCCTGCGACGATGGCCAGGATCGCCGGAGTGGTTCGCTGCAGGCTCTCCATCAGCGCGTCGGACAATGCTGCCTTGACGATCGGCGAACCGCTTATCCAGTAGCGCGCGTCACCGCGCTCCTCCTCGGCGATGGTCCGCACCTGGGCGGCAATGCCGAGTTCGATGAAATCACTGTCGCTCAGGCCCTTGAAGTAGACGACCAGGGCCGACGCGCCACCGTCGTGAGACACGAGCGTGCCCCGGTAGAGGGGGTTTTCGAATATGTCCTCACGCAGCTGGGCGCGAACCTCGGCATCCGAGAAATCACGCTCCCCGACGCCCGTGAACTCGATCTCGAACTCGTCGGCGCGCAGCGACTGGGCGGTCGTCAGTGACAATACCTGGCGGACGCGGGGCAGCGCCTGCAGCCGGCTCGTCATGGCTTCGATCCGGGCCAGGTTCTCTGCGCTGAATGAGTCCCCCGCAGCAAGGGCGATGACCACGGACTCCTCGCTGCCGAAGATGTGCCTCGCCCGCTCGTAGAAGACGCGCTCGGGATCGTCCTCGTGCAGCAGCCGGCCCACGGAGGGATCCACGCTCAGGTTGACACGGCCGGTCTCGAAATCGACCAGTTGATGCAAGGCCAGCAGGGTGACGAGCAGTAACCCGGTCAGGGTCAGGCCGGGGCGCCGGGATATCGCATCCGAAAAGCTGTTCACTTCACCCGGATCCCTGCCCGCTCAACCGGATCAGTTCTTGTAGAACTGTACGGTGTTGAAGAACCGCGCCGATATATCCTCGTCGACGCTGATGTCCTTGACCTGGATCCAGCTGCGGGTGTCCTCGCCCAGATCGGTGATCTCCAGGTCATGGGCGGTCCACTTTCCGCCGACCTGCTTCACGGTCTCGGGATCTACCAGCAGGCGTTTGCGCGGTTGGTCCTCGGCCTCGTAGTACTCCGTCTGCAATGAGACGCAGGTCTCCTTGTCGACATAGGACACGGTCTTGACATAGACCGACTCCCGATCCGCATCCGGCGACTGGGAGATGACATAGGTCGCCCTGCCCGCCACTTCCGAGTCAGGCAGTCGCTCTGCCGGCGTGGCGGTCGAGCTCATCTGCAGGAGACGTATGTCCTCGTAACTGAAATCCGTGCCCCAGATGCCCTTGCCACCACCGCCGACGATACGGCGCGGACGACCGATGGCGGGGGCATAGAGGTAAACAGAATCCCTCGGCTTGTTCTCGATGACCAGGTAGGCGGAACCCTTCAGATCCTGGGGGCCCAGGATGCGGATCATCAGTCGCACATGGCCGTCATTATGGCGCTTCCAGTGAAGTCGCGCGTCCATGACCCGCTCGCTGCCCGCCCGGTCCAGCGACTTGAGTTCGATCAACTGGATACTGGTGCTCTCCGGGAAATTAGCATGGCTGCACTCGCGGATCTCCTCGGCGGTCTCGAGCGCCGAGGCCGTGCCCAGGCCGACAAGCCACAGGCAGGCTGCGGTTGCGGTAGCTGATGCTGAGCAGATGGATAGGCGCATGGAATCTCCCTGTTTTTATAATCTTCCCCGGGCGAACCCGCTGGACTGTACACCGGACGGAGCACCGATGCATACGGTCTCCGCGCCGGCGGATCCCCGCGCTACTCAATCGTCGTCGCGGCCGGCATGCTCACCGAACTTCCTGAAACTGTCCTTGAACTGCTCGCAGGGATCGTCGGCCAGCACCCTCGACGTGAACCACAGGTAATCGAAGGGCGCCGGCAGAGTCTCGATCTGATCGACGTAGGCTTGCGGATCCAGGTGGCCATCCCGCACCCCGACGAAGCTGACGGACGCAAGGGCCAGGCCCGGTTTTCGCGCCAGAACATAGAACGGCACGCCATAGTCCCTGCGCGCGTGGCCGGCGCCGGCGATCAGCACCGTCGGACGGCCGTCGGCCGTCAGCATGGCATCGGCCATGGTGGCGTCGCGCAGCCGCTGGGCCACGACGAGACGATCCGCCATGTCGCCGGTGACGTGGCCGCAGTGGCTGTCCACGATGGTCTGGGTGAGGGCGTCCTGCGCCGGGGCCTGCAGCGGTCCCGTCTGCTCGAGAAGCGCGCGGCGATCGACCGGAAGCGCGTCCAGGCCCTGCATGCCGACCTTGCGCGTATCGGCCGCAGGCGCATTGCCCGCGACGATCGGCAGACCGTCCCGCAGCGCCTGGGCAACCAGGGGACGATAGTCGGGCCAGTCCCAGCCTGAATCCTCGACTCCGGTCGCCTCTGCAAGTTGATCCGGGTCGGGTTGCCGGGCAGAGCGCGCCGAGTCGATGGCGGGCTGCTGATCACGATCGAATATCTCGAAGACGATCGCGGGCTGCAGATCTCGCCC
>CP070833.1:699009-704427 GCA_020341735.1 Gammaproteobacteria bacterium
TCATTGCATTAGGCGTTCTGATCGTGCTTCCCCGCATCGGTCTGGCAGTCTCGCTTGATGACTGCAGGATCAGCGATTCGGCTGGTGTGCGAAGCATTGCAGCTCGCTGCGGTCGAGTGCAAGTGCCCGAGAATCATGCCGACCCGGGAGGCGATTCCGTCGAATTGTTCGTGGCCGTTGTCCCGGCTCTGACCCGAAGGCCCGCGGAGTCGGCATTGACTGTCATCGCGGGTGGGCCGGGCGCTGCATCTTCGGAATTCTACGTCGCTTACAGGTCGGCCTTCGGCCGCATCAACCGTGATCGGGATATCTTGCTGGTGGACCAGAGAGGCACCGGTCAAAGTCATCGACTCGACTGTCCTGTTCCTGAAGAGATCGGCACCCGGCACTGGTCGGTCGAATCGGCTCGCGACAGTGCTGCCGAATGCCTCGCCGGGCTGTCCGGCGATCCGGGACTCTACAACACATCTGCGGCAGTCCGTGACCTCGATGCCGTGCGCCTGGCTCTTGGTTACCCAGCCCTGGATCTCTACGGCGCGTCCTATGGCACTCGCGTGGCTGCACACTATCTGCGTCGCTATCCAGAGAGCACTCGTAGCGTGATCCTCGACGGCAGTTTGCCACCGGATGAGGTGCTGGGCCCGCAGATCGCGCTGGACGCACAACTGGCTCTGGAGAGGATCTTCGAGCGTTGCGCGAGTGACAGCGATTGTCACGGTAGATTCCCTGATCTCGCCGAGAGATTCTCGACCCTCAGAGGGGCTCTGGAGCAGGAGACGATCCGGGTCCGCATGCCCGATCCGACGACAGGTAGCCCTTTGACTGTTGACCTCGGCCCCCTGGAAGTTGCCGCGGCCATCCGCATACTTAGTTACCGACCCGAGACGATGGCGCTGATCCCGCTGCTGATCGACGCAGCCTCCCACGGGAACCCCGCGCCACTCGCCGCACAGGCTCACATGATCGTTGAGGACTTGGGCAGCGCTCTGAGCTACGGCATGCATAACAGCGTAGTTTGCAGCGAAGACGTGCCGCACTTTGCGCATCTGGAGATCGACAGGCAGGCGCTCGGGGCGACCTACTTGGGCACAGATCAGGTTGACGTACTCGAAGCCGTCTGCGAGATCTGGCCGGCCGGACCGGTGGATGCGGATCTTCGTGAGCCGATCCGGTCTATGGTTCCTGTGTTGCTCATTTCGGGCGAAGCAGATCCGGTAACGCCGCCAGATAACGGCAGTCGGTTCGCATCCGACCTGCCGCTGGCTCGCCATCTCGTCGTCGCAGGGCAGGGACACGGTGTGGCTCATGTGGGGTGCATGCCGCGACTGATAGCTGAGTTTGTTGACGGCACTGATCTAGACGCGTTGGATGCCAGCTGTCTCGACAAGCAGGGTGCATCGCCGTTCTTCCTCGATTTCTCCGGTCCGGGCCCGTGACGGGGGAGGCATGATCGAGGTTCACGATCTCTCGAAGCGGTTCGGCCGCGTGCGGGCCCTGGAGAACGTTTCGTTTTCCTGCCCGGACGGAAAGATCACCGGCCTGCTCGGGCCCAATGGCGCGGGCAAGTCGACCGCGCTTCGCATCCTGTACACGGTCATCCGTGCCGATTCGGGAACGGCCTCCGTCGACAAGCTTGATGTGCAGAAGGACAGCCTGCGGGTCCGGGAAAAGATCGGTGTCCTGTCTGATGGCGCCGGCCTCTATCCGAACCTCAGCGCACGCGAGAACGTGGAGTATTTCGGACGTCTCCACGGTTTGAGGGGCCGTGACCTGGTCGCCCGCGTCGATGAACTGGTCGATGTACTGGGCATGTCAGAATTCGCCGATCGGCGTGCAAAGGGTTTCTCTCACGGCCAGAGGACCAGGGTCGCGCTGGCCCGTGCGCTGGTGCACCGACCGCCGAATCTGCTACTGGACGAACCGAGCAACGGCCTCGACGTCATGGCGACGCGATCTCTGCGGGACATGTTGCGCCGGGTTCGTGCGATGGGTGTGTGCGTGCTGTTCTCGAGTCACGTCATGCAGGAGGTCGCGGCACTGTGCGATGAGATCGTGATCATCGACAAGGGGCATGTCGCGGCCTGCGGTTCTCCCGATGGGCTGCGAGCCGCATCAGGGAAGGACTCCCTCGAGGACGCATTCGTATCCGTATTGGGCAGTGGGGACGGGCTGGCATGACGCGGCGGCTAGGTGTCGTCTTCCGCAAAGAGATCCTCGATAACTTCCGGGATCGCCGCAGCCTGACATCGGCCATGCTTTTCGGGCCACTCTTCGGGCCTGTTCTTTTTGCGGTCATGATCTCCTTCGCGCTGGATCGTGTCGTTTCCAGTGAAGACGCGCATATCCGCGTCGTCGTGAGCGGGGGGCAGCATGCACCCAAGCTCATCGAACACCTGCGGCGCGCCAATGCGGACATCGTTCCGATGGCGGTAGCTCTGAAGGAGGCCAGGGAGATGGTCGCGGCGGGTCGGGAGGACGTTATCCTGCTCATCCCGGAGACTTTCGGAGAAGCATTTCGAGCAGGGCGGCCGGCGGTCCTTCAGCTTGTTTCGGACAGCGCCAATAGTGCGGCGGAGGAGGGCGTGCGGCGGGTGCGCATGATGCTGGGAGCCTATGCCGGCGGGATCGGCGCGATGCGCCTCCAGGCCAGGGGCGTCAGTGCGGCGGTCACGATCCCGATCGCGATCGATGACGTGGATGTATCGACGCCGGCGGCCCGGTCGGTCTTGTTGCTGGGCATGATGACCTACTTCATCATATTCTCGATGCTCATGGGCGGGCTCTATCTGGCCATCGACAGCACGGCCGGAGAGCGTGAGCGAGGCTCGCTGGAGCCGCTCTTGACGCTGCCGGTGTCGAGAGCCGACTTGATTGTCGGGAAGATACTGGCGACCGCCGCATATATGGTCACGGCGCTGGCAGTCACGCTAATCGTGTTTGCTGTCGTATTGACTCGCGTACCGCTCGAGGACCTGGGGATGACGAGTAACTTCGGTCCCGCGACCGCGGTCCGGATATTCGTGCTCATGCTGCCTTTCTCTCTCTTGGGTGCGGCGCTGATGACTTGCGTGGCGTCTTTCACCAGAAGCTACAAGGAGGCACAGACCTACCTCACTGTCGTCCTGCTGGTGCCGACTCTGCCGATCCTGTTCGCGGCACTGAACGCGATGCGCCCGTCTACGGGTTTGATGCTGGTGCCCAGCCTCAGTCAGCACCTTGTCATCACCGGACTCATGAAGGCCGAATCTGTACCCGTCTCTTACCTGCTGATCTCATTCACCAGCACGCTTGTCCTGGGCTTGTTGCTGACCGGCCTCGCGACTCGTCTTTATCGGCGAGAAAGCCTCCTGGGGTGATTGGTTCTTTCTTCAGGCGATTATCCTCCGCGCCACTCCCAACAAGCCAACAATCCAGTAAAATGGGGAAAACGCCAGTGTCCATCTGATTCCGGCTCATCGAACGTCGCAGCCGGCAGGTCGGAATCTTAGGGCTGCGACGGATGTCGGGACAGCCGGGCAGGGCATGAAAACTTGCGATCTTCGAGCGACATGCAAATGCGGTACCTGAATTCAGAACTGATCCGGAGCATCGACGCTGAGGCTTTCAGGAGCGCCTATCCCTATCCGTGGATGAATCCTGAAGGTTTCTTGACGGACGAGGGTTTTGCCGAGCTGTTGGCCAACATGCCGAAGGTTGAGACTTTCAATGCCTTCTTCGGCAAGCAACGGAATTACGGTCAGCGCAGCCATGACCGGTATGTCCTCGAATACACCGATGAAGTCCAGATTCCGACACCCTGGAGGAAGTTCGTCGAGGAATTGAAAAGCGAGGAGTATCGCGGGCTGGTTCGCCGGTTGCTGGGGCGAGGCCATTTCCGGCTAAGGTTTCACTGGCACTACACGCCCGATGGCTGTTCCGTGTCACCTCATTGCGATTCCCGGGGAAAACTGGGTTCGCAGATTTTCTACATGAATTCACCGGACGAATGGGATGCGTCCTGGGGCGGAGAAACCGTGGTCCTCGACGATCATGGGCGATTTGACCTGGAGTCCAGTCCTGCATTCGAGGATTTCGATGCCGCTTTCCCTGCGGAAACCATGAACAATCGCAGCCTGATCTTCGGTCGTCGGGGTAACTCATGGCACGGAGTACGCCCTATCCACTGCCCCGAAGATGCGCTGCGAAAAGTGTTCATCGTCGTCTTCGAGGACGTCAATCCACGCAAGTTATTCGTCAAGAAGGTCAAGCGATTCCTCAGGGGCAAGCCGCTCGTCACCGAGCGCGAACGGGCTATGTACTAGACCCGACGCTGGGCTTTAAAGCCAATTCGAATCAATAAGTTGCCTCCAAGCCCCGGCTTTGCCTCCACCCTTTTTGCGTGGCGCGGTCGGGGTTCGCCCGCGCGGACATTCCCCGACGGGATTCATGACGTTTCTCGGTCACCCCTAGCCTGACAAGGCGGACGCGACCATCGCCGCGGATGACCATCCGCCACATTCAACGGAACGGTCGGCCAGATAAGGAAGATTCCTTATATGGGCCGGAAATTGACCTCGATCAATGATCGCCGTGTTGCGGCGCAGAAAATATACCAGAAGCATCTAATGTAGATCTATCTAATTAAGAATCAGTTGCATTTACTCGGCAGGCAATGACGATCGCTCGCAACAATTTCTCCACCGGAAGCCGCCCTTCCGAAACGAATTCGGTGGATTGGTCTGGACACCATGCCGGTCCGCCTTTTACACGCGCACACAAATTCACACAACTCAGGAGCAGTCACGATGGATGCACTCAGGCTTGGTAAATTCCGGCTTGCCGCACTCCTTGCCGTTTCCATGCTCGCAATCGGTATCGCCGGATGTGAAGGCGACGATGGCGACGACGGAGCGGCGGGCCCGGCGGGAGCCGACGGGGCGGAAGGCCCTGCCGGTCTCGCGTGTTGGGACCTCAATGGGAACGGAGAGCCGGATCTTGTCCTCCCGGATCCTCCGTTCACGGAGGACCTGAACGGCGACGGCGACGTCGATGTTCTCGACTGCAACGCGCTGGCCAACTGGCCGCCAGGGGGTGGCGGCGCGGTGGAGCAGTTCCACAAGGCCTACTTTCAAGAGAAACCGTATGAAGGTACGGACGACTGCCTGGCCTGCCACGGGCCGATCGGTCAGGACATCATGAAAACCGGTCACTGGAACTGGGAAGGCCAGGCTCTAGGTATCAAGGGGCTTGAGGCCGGGACCCACGGCAAGGCCGACATCATCAACAACTTCTGCGTCGCGGTACCGACCAACGAAGCCCGCTGCACCCAGTGCCACATCGGCATCGGATGGAGCGGCCCGGACTTCGACTTCGCGGATCCCTCCAATATCGACTGCCTGGTCTGCCATGACCAGACGGGGGAATACGAAAAGGCTCCGA
>CP070833.1:704527-707903 GCA_020341735.1 Gammaproteobacteria bacterium
CTCGCCACGGCCAGGATGGCGCTTATCTCGTGACGCAGGTTGGCCACGGCCGTGGCCTTGATGTCGCCATGAAAATCCAGAACGAACAGCCGCTTCCGATCTCCGTCCGCTTTCTGGCGGGCCTTGATCTCTGCCTTACGGGCCTTCGTCTCGGCGCGGAATTCGCGTTTCGGCAGTACACTTTTGCGGAGCGCGTCGGTGATCTGGCGATAGCGGTCGTTCAGATTTCGGACAGTTAGCCCACCACCATCTCGCTGTTTGCGGGACGCCGCCGCGGCTGCAGTAATAATGAAAACGGCCGCGATGACGACCGTCAGGGTCTTGGCCAGGAACAGGCCGTAATCTAATAGGAATTCACTCACAGCTCGTCTCTGCCCCGGGGATTGCCAGAAGACGGGCTATGGTACCGGCAACGGCGGCGCTCTACACCGTCGGGCGGTGCACCGCCGTTGCGTTAGCGCTCATATCGGTCGGGATGGCGCTCCAGATGCTCCACGACGCGACGGATCATATTGGGCCGGCTCTTCGGCACGTTGCGCTTCACCAGCCGCCTTGCGGCGGGGGAGCCATTCGAACAGGCCAGCTTCCAACTAAATTTCTGTAGGCGGTTCATGTGCGGGCACCTCCTGGGGCTATACGTGGGGTTAGACGCGCACCAGGGGGTTTTGGTTGCAATATCCTGCGATCAGGTGACCGCAGCGTCGGACAAGCCGACGTTATTCTTCTCGAATACCCGGTCTGCACGATAGCTGGAACGGACCAGCGGCCCTGCCACGACCTCCAAGAATCCCAGTTCCAGTCCACGTTGGCGATAGTCGCCGAACTCATCAGGGGTCACGAATCTCTTCACCGGCAGGTGATTGGCAGTCGGGCGCAGGTACTGCCCCAGCGTGACGATGTCCACGTCAACCGAGCGCAGATCGTGCAGAGCCTGCAAGACCTCCTCTTCGGTTTCGCCCAATCCCACCATCAGACTGGTCTTGGTCATGACGTCGGACCGGAATTTTTTGGCGTGGGCGAGTACGGCGAGAGTCTGATCGTAGCCTGCGCGCGGATCCCTGACCGGATGAGTGAGCCGGCGTACTGTCTCGACATTCTGCGCGAAAACATCCACTCCCGAACCCAGAACCGTCTCGACGTCCCGCAAGCGCCCCTGGAAGTCCGGCGTCAGGGCCTCGACAGCGGTCGTCGGATTGAGCCGCTTTATCGCCCCTACACAGGCCGCGTAATGCCCAGCCCCGCCGTCGTCCAGGTCATCCCGGTCAACGGAAGTGATGACCACATAGCGCAGCCCCATCAACTCGACCGAGCGCGCCGAGTTCTCCGGCTCCGACGGGTCCAGCCAGCCCCGGGGATTGCCGGTGTCCACCGCGCAGAACTGACAGGCCCGGGTGCACACGGAGCCCATGATCATCAGAGTGGCGGTACCGTGATTCCAGCATTCGCCGATATTGGGGCACATGGACTCTTCGCAGACCGTGGCCAGCCGATGCTCGCGGACGTTGTCTTTCACCCGATGGAAACCCGGACCGGAGGGCATACGGGCCTTGATCCAGGCGGGCTTGCGCTCGATCGGCTCGCTGCGCGCATGTGAGCTCGCCTTCACACCATTCTTGATTGCGGTGAATCCCTCTGCCGTGCGGAACTTGGCTCCACTACGACGCACGGGTATGCCCTTGAAATTATTCATGGGAATTCGGCGTTTCCGATCTGACGGGGCTGGATATTTTCGCACGAGCCGGTGGACAATGAAACGGCAGAAGATCCTGAGTCATAACGCCTGTCATCGTCGGGGAGTTTGGAAAGTGGCGGCCGATATGTGGACACTGAAGGGCAAGACCGCGCTGATCACCGGGGCTACCAGGGGGATCGGGCGCGCAGTCGTAGATGAGCTCGCTTCATTGGGTGCGAAAGTGTATTTCGCGGCTCGCGGCGTGGAAGAGGTCCGGGATCGGGAGGCAGAATGGCGAGCGGCCGGCGGTGACGTTACAGGCATCGTTGCGGACCTTGCAGATGCCGACGGCCGCAGAATGCTTATGGAGACAGATGCTCTGGACGTCGGGTCTCTGAACTGTCTTGTCAACAACGTCGGCACCAACCTGCGCAAGCCGGCGGTGCGATACAGTAGCGGGGAGTTTCAGTCTCTGCTGAGCAGCAACCTCGAGTCCGCCTTCCATCTGTGTCAACTGTCCCTTGAGGCGATGAAAGACCGCGATTCGAGCATCGTGAATGTGGCCTCGGTGGCCGGCCTGACCCACCTGTGCACTGGTGCACCCTATGCGATGACGAAGGCGGCGATGATCCAGATGACCCGCAACCTGGCCGTGGAATGGGCACGGTTCGGAATCCGGGTCAACGCTGTAGCGCCCTGGTACATAGACACGCCGCTCGCGCGTGAGGTTCTGGCCGACCCGGCCTATCGGAGCGCGGTCATCGATCGGACGCCCATGGCCCGGGTCGGGCTGGCGAGGGAAGTCGGTTCGGTCGTGGCTTTCCTGTGTATGCCTGCAGCCAGCTATGTCACCGGTCAGTGCCTCGCGGTGGACGGTGGATTCTCCGTCAATGGCCTGCAGGTTAGCGGTCGTCCCTGAGAGCGCGGCTGCCGATATACTTGTGCGCCACACAGCCATGACCCCGGCAATCCCGATGATCACCGGCCCATTGAGAAAAATGCGTACCGAGCCCGAGACCCCGGTCTCATACCGCCTGCCAGTCGGCGATTCGCTGGTGGATCTCAGTGAGCGGGTCGGCGAGACACTGTGCCTGAAGTTCGAAGGCGAGATTCTGTGCGCCAACTGCGGCCGCAAGACTCGCAAGAGTTACAGCCAAGGGCACTGCTTCCCGTGCAGCCAGAGGCTGGCGGCCTGCGATTTGTGCGTCCTGCAGCCGAGCCGCTGCCACTACCATATGGGCACATGCCGCGAGCCTGGCTGGGGCGACGAGCACTGTATGCAGAAGCATATCGTCTACCTGGCCAACACGTCGGGGCTGAAGGTGGGAATCACCCGGGCGCACCAGGTCATGACCCGCTGGATAGACCAGGGGGCCGGCCAGGCCCTGCCTGTGTTCGAGGTTGCCACCCGTCGGGTCTCAGGACTGATCGAGGCGGCGATGGCCCGGCATGTGTCCGACCGCACCGACTGGAGGGCGTTGCTCCGCGGCACCGCGGAATCACTGGACCTGCCTGCTGCCCGCGACCGGCTGATCTCTGAATGCCGAGAAGATGTCGACCGGATCATCGATGAGTTCGGCGACGACGCCGTCCGTCAGCTACCGCAGGCGAAAACTGTCCAGATCGAGTTCCCGGTGCTCGATTATCCGGAGAAGATACGCTCGCTGAACTTCGATCGCTCGCCCGAGATCGAAGGTCGCCTGC
>CP070833.1:708003-720375 GCA_020341735.1 Gammaproteobacteria bacterium
CTCCAGGGAACGCCGGAACAGTGCGTCCGCTCGTAGCATGCGTTCCTCGTCGTCAGCCTTCGCCAGGATGCTACGGCCCTGGAGATAATGTTCGTAGGCATCGAGGCTGCTGGTTGAATGCTTGACCAAGGTCATCTGGACGGCCCCCTCCGTGGAACCGCCGAGCGCTCGAATCACTGCTCGAGAAATCTCATCGTGCACAACGAACAGATCGCTGACCTGGCGATCGAATGTACCTGACCATGCGTGATAGCCGGTTCCTGCATCGATAAGCTGGGCGGTGATCCTGAGTTTGTCGCCCTGCCTGCGCACGCTGCCTTCCAGGACGTTACACACGCCCAGGCGCTCACCGATGTCCTGCATGCTCAGGTCAGTCGTATCCAGGGAAAATGCTGCCGTGCGAGACGCGACCTTGAGACGACCGGTCGTGGCCAGCAGGTGAGCGATCTCTTCTGACAAGGCGCGGCCAAGGTAGTCATCACTCGGTGAAGGACTGAAGTTGGCGAACGGCATTACGCCAATGGTGGCGGGGCAAGCCTCTGCCGCTTGGCGTTCTGAGCCCACGAACCGGATAGCGATGACGATGCTTGTGACCACCAGCATAAGAATTCCGCCAGAAACCCAACCCAGCCTTCCCTTTTGAAAAATGGCTGGAATATGCGCGCCCGGCTCGACCCGCATCCCCGCCGGAGTCAGCTGTGTGATCCAGGCCAGATACAGGGCCAGCGAGTATCCCAGCACGAGAAACACGAACAGCATCTGCATGACTACCGTCTGGGTGGCCTCCGGTAGCGCGACGATCTTCTCCATCAGCAGATCCGCCACCTCGAGAAAACCCCAGGCGATGACGGGAAAGGCGACCGCGACCCGGAACACACGCCGCCGTTGCATCTCACCCAGAATTCGATCGATGCTCCAGCCGGGTTTTGTAACCGGTCCGTGGGCATGCCTGAGGGCTGCGGAATTGCCGGCCACATCCAGTCCGTTGGGCACGCTGTCAGGCGGCGGATCATCCTCCAGATAAGGGTCGTAGCCAAACGCCATGTCGGCGGATCTGTCGATCAGATGCGGGACCTCAACGAGCCGGTATCCGACTCGTGGCAGGGTCTTGATGTAGCGGGGATCGGTGGGGCTGTCTCCCAGCGCATGCCTCAGTTCGCTGACGCACCGCGTGAGGTTGTCCTCCGCGTGAGAATCATGCTCTGTCGATATTCCCCAGACTTCTCTGATCAGTTCGTTGCGGGTCACGGTCTGGAGGGTCTTCTCCGCCAGGCAGACCAGAACTTCCATGGCCTTGGGCTGAATATGGACCAGGCCATCAGGCCGAACGACCTCTCCCCGGAGCGGATGCACCTCCAGGTCAGCCAGCTTGAATCCATGCTGCAGCGCGAAATCCATCTCTCCCCATCCTTGAGGCTGGCTCCTTAAAGGATAGACCACACACTTCCAACTTGTTGAAACTTAGTTTTTCAGAGGAAAACGAAGGCTTGCCCCCGCCAACTGACCGAGGATTCCGAAGGTTTTCGACGGTTATCGCGAATATTTAGATAGTTCGAATATACGCATAATGCGCCGCACCAAGTGCATGACCCAGCTCACCGGTCGGGGCCCGCAAGATGGGCCGGTGCGGCGATGGACTACTCGGCCTGTATCAACGGGATCATCATCGCCTGCTGCATCCCCGGGGCGTCACAGCCGGGCACATTGCGGACCGATGCACGTCGACGCCGATGATCCCGTGCGGGATCATCGGCGCCATCGTCATGCGAGTGCTGTTTGGAATTGGCTGACGACAGTCAGCCCGCCGGAATCTAAAGGCAGCCGGTCTCCTCGGCGTGATAACTCCAGAGCACAGCACAGCCGGCCGCTTCTTCCGCGCTCTGCAGGATGTGGAATGACTTCGACGCAATGCCGCTGTCTCCGCCCTGGAAGTCGCAGAGCATCGAGCTTTGATAGAGCACCGCACTGCTGCCCTTGTCCGTCTGGCTGGCATCGTGGTAGTCGCCATTCGTGACACAGGCCGAGGGGTTCGGCAGCGCCGTCCTCAGGTCATCGACTGTCCAGCAACCGCACTGCGCCGTGGGCGGCGGAGTGCCACGGTTCGGTGAAGACTCCATGCAGGGCATGTCGGGATCTTCCGGCCCTCGTTTCCGTTCGTAGGCCAGCAACAGACTCAGCGAGGACTTCTTCGATTCGGCCTTGACGGCGTCGCCAAGTCCCTGTGCCTCGCAATACGCGACACACAGTCCGTGCAGCCCCGGAGTCGCGTCCCTGAGTCCGTCGCACACGCCACGGTCCGTGTTCACCCCGGCATTCGCTGCCAGCGGCAAAAGAAAAATGATTGTAAACAGCATCCGCCTCATCACCGATCTCCCTGCGATGTAAAGAGGCCTCTGCTCCGACTGGTCGTTCCCTCCCTCGCCCAGTGTGCTCAGACTAGATGGCTCGATGTCCTTCGGCAATGCCATGGACGCGTGTCACATAAGTCGTAAAGCGCGGTCCTTACATATTCACTTTGACATAACTCCATCACGTAGCCGCCGCGATGCTCGGAACCCTCCCTGGGCAGGCTCAGGACCCAGGCAGGATTCTTTATGTCGTATAACGCTAAACCCGGCTGCCGAACGTTATGTAAGCCCGTTACCGGAGTCCCTGAGGCGGTCCGCGCAAATCTGCGCAATGCGGCCGGCCGCGACCCGGCAGACCAGAGCGTAGGGGGCCGCCCAGTAGGGAATCTCGAAAACCAGGCGGCATCGGCTCTTCCCCAAGGGCTCGACCCGATGACCGGTCGCGGCGACACCACCGACGCGCCACGACCATGAGCGTCCCGGACTCATGCTCGTCACCTCGAACGGCAACCACAAGCCAAGCGGTGTTCTGACCCGGCCGGTGCTGCCGAATTTGATGTGGCGGTCAGTACTTTCAACCGTGCTGACGGAGGGCCCCCACCGCGGCCACATCGCCACGTCGGTCATGACCGCCCACACCAGGCGGGCAGGTGCCTCGATGTCTCGACCGATGTCCATAAATGATGTGCCTGCTGGCTGCATGCGCCAGCCTGTCTTCTTTCACCCCCTGTATTCGTAGTTATCATGCCCGATGGATACAACGGAGGACTGCAAATAGTGAAGATCCTGGAGACGGAACGACTGGTGCTCAGGCAGTTCGAGCTCGATGACGCGCCAGTCGTGTTCGCAATCAACAGCGACCCGGAGGTCGTCCGCTACGCCGAGGGCGTGACACCGGCCTCGCTGGCGGAAAGTGTCAGCCATCTGCGAAACGGTCCGCTGTCGGACTACGTGGAGTACGGTTACGGACGCTGGGCACTGCTGCTCAAGCACTCGAACGAACTGATCGGATTCTGCGGGATGAAGTTCCTGAAGGAACTGGGTTTGAACGAGATCGGCTATCGCATGGCCAGAAAGCATTGGGGCCGAGGCATTGCCACCGAAGCGGCCCGCGCCACGCTCGACTATGCGCGGCGGAACCTGGGGATGGACTACGTTATCGCCCTGATCATGGAAGAAAACCTTGCTTCGATCAGGGTCGCGGAAAAACTCGGTATGACATCTGGTGGCCTGATCCGCTTCGACGGCATCGATTGCCTGAAATACGAAACACATCTGTGCGGAGCGCCTGATGCCGACTGATCAGGAGGACCGGACTCACCGACTTTAATCCACCAGTGCTTCAGCCTCTTGATCAGAGTCCCAGGAAGAGACTTTCCCCTGGCGCGACGACGGCTAGGATCCTTCGGCCGGTTCCAGGTACTCACGGATTTCAGTCTGGTAGACGCTCAGCGGCTGAAAACCTGTGAAAACGGTACCCGCGACGCGGCCATCGATCGGAGCCCCGATCAGGAATGCCGGCGTGCCCGCTACCCGCGCCGCTTTCGCCGCAGCGACGTCCGCATCGATGTTGTCCTGGATCGCGGGATCAGACATGCAGGCATCAAAACGCTCGACATCCAGATCCAGCTCGGCCGCGAGATCTGAAAACTCAAGCTCCGGGATCGTTGCCTGGCGTGCATAAAGTGACTCGTGCATCGGCCAGTAGCTATTTTGTTGCCCTGCGCAGGCGGCCGCGGCCGCGGCCGCACGGGCGTGTTTGTGTCGCCTCAGCGGCAGATCTCTGACAACCACGCGAAGCTGCCCCGAATCGACAAAGTCATCGCTCAGTTCGGGCAGCCGCTCCTCGAAGAATTTCCTGCAGTACGCGCACTGGTAATCCGTGAACACGACCATGACGACCGGCGCCTGCGGGTCTCCCAGGAAGGGACGCTCGCTGTCTTGAACCGTCACCGCACCGTCCGGGATCGTGCCAATAGCCTCGGACTGCTGTCGGCCGATGCTCAGTGAGGCCGCCAGGATGACGATTGTGAATACCAGCAATGGCTTGATATGAATGTGATGCACTTTATCTCCCCTGGGACGATTTTGCCCTCCCGATTGCCAAGTTTACGGGGGCGTGCGGACAAGTCCCTGACCCAGATCAATGAATTTTTTTCCGCTATCCACGCGACGCATCACCGCCTGAAAACCGATGGCCACACGACCGAATCGGCGTTTCTCGGCCGCAGAGATAGCGTCGGTTTGACCCTTCGGACCCGATTGCCCGCCAGGCTGGACAAAACGTCCGTGACCGGCTTAGACGAATGGCCAATTGGCAGCCAGTCCCCTGCCGGGGATCATGGTCAATCCGTAATAACGAAGGGCGGGGACGACTCGCAATGGAGGACGAGATGGTCGGACGTGTCGCTCTGGTGACCGGGGGTACCCGGGGCATCGGCGGAGCAATTTCAGAGGCTCTTCACCTGTCCGGATACAAGGTGGCGGCCAACTTCGGCGGTAACGAAGAGAAAGCAAAGGCGTTCGAAGGCGCGACCGGCATCCCGACCTTCAAATTCGACGTCGGCGATTTCGCTGCCGTCCAGGAGGGCGTGGCAGCCATCACTGAGCGTCTCGGTCCGGTCGAGATCCTCGTCAACAATGCGGGCATCACTCGCGACGGTACCTTGCACAAGATGGCGTACGAGCAATGGGATGACGTCATCCGCACCAATCTGACCTCCTGTTTCAACCTGTGCCGGGCCGTTATCGAGAACATGCGGGAGAACCATTTTGGCCGGATCGTCAACATTGGCTCCGTCAACGGTCAGGCCGGTCAATATGGCCAGGTCAACTATGCCGCTGCCAAGTCCGGGATCCATGGCTTCACCAAGGCACTCGCCCAGGAGGGCGCCAAGGCCGGTATCACCGTCAATGCGGTGGCGCCCGGCTACGTGAATACGGAAATGGTGCAGGCCGTACCGGAGAAGGTCCTGGAGAAAATCATCCAGCGCATCCCGGTCGGACGGCTGGGGGAAACCCGTGATATCGTCCGGTCGGTGATGTTCCTCGTCTCCGACGAGGCGGACTTCATCACCGGATCCACAGTCTCTGTCAACGGCGGTCAGCACATGTACTGATCATCGTTTTTTCTCACTCCTTAGTGCCCGGCGACCGCGTTGCGGTCGCCGGTATTTTTTACAGGAGTGAACGCTTGTCCGGGCGGATCATTTCCTTGACGTAGGCCCCGGGCGCAGGCCCGAGGGACTTGTAGTCCTTGCTGCCCGGCTTACGGGCAGCCACCTTGCCGCCGGAGTAGCGGCGCAGCCAGTGCACCCAGTCCGGCCACCATGACCCGGGCTTCTCTTTCGCCCTGTTGAACCAGTCTTCCGGATCCGGGGGATTACCGGAGGCGACACGATAGCCATACTTCTCGCGGGTCGGCGGGTTGATGACACCGGCGATGTGACCGGAATTGCCGAGGACGAAGCGACAGCGACCGGAGAACAGCTGAGTGCTCTCGTAAGTCGTCTTCCACGGCGCGATGTGGTCGTCGCGGGTCGAGAGTATGTAGGACGGGGTCTCTATCCTGGAGACGTCGATCGGTTCGCCCGCCAGCTCGACGCCACCGGGCTCCCGGAGCTTGTTGTCGATATACATGTTCCGCATAAAGAACATGTGGCAGGACAGGGGCATATTGGTGGCGTCTTCGTTCCAGAACAGCAAGTCGAACGGGACGCGATCGAGCCCAAGCATGTAGTGATTGATCACGAAGCTCCAGATCAGGTCCGGCGCTCGGAGCAGGCGGAATCCCCAGGCCACGTTGTCACCGGGGAGATAGCCTTTGCTCTTGCCCAGGCGTTCGAGCCGATCCAGCTGTTTCTCGTCGACGAATACCTTGACGTCACCGACGTCGGTGTAGTCGATCAGGGTAGTGAGATAGGTCGCGGAACGGATCGGGTTGCGTCCCTTCGCATCCAGCCAGGCCAGCGTACATGCAAGCAGGATGCCGCCCAGGCAGTAACCCATGGCGTTGACCTCTGACTCGCCGGTGATCTCCTCGATGACGTCCATCGCCTCCAGCGGACCCTCTAGCATGTAGTCGTCGAAGGACTTGTCCGGCATGTTCTCATCCGGGTTGCGCCAGGAGATGAGGAAGACGGTCTGACCCTGATCGACCAGGTACTTGACCACCGAATTGGCCGGCTGCATGTCAAGCACGTAGTACTTGTTGAACCACGGGGGAATGATCAGTAACGGACGCCGCGAGACCTGCTTGGTCGTCGGCGTGTACTGGATCAGTTCCATGATCTCGTTGCGATAGACGACCTCGCCCTTGGTCGTCGCAAGATTCTTGCCGACCTCGAAAGCACCCAGGTCCGACATGCTGATGTTCAGCCGGCCGCGACTCAGATCCAGGTCGTTCCAGAAGTTGCGGATGCCGTGGGCGAAGTTACGCCCCTTTGACTGGACCGCGGCCTCCAGGACGTCCGGATTGCTGATAGCAAAATTTGCGGGCGCCAACGCGTCCAGCAACTGGGCGGTGAAGAATCGCAGCTTGCGACGATCCTCTTCGTCCATGCCGGGGGTTTCCTCCGCGAGCCTCAGCGCGGCCTTCGCGTAGGCCTGGTACGCACGCAGCAGCACTCGAAACGGCGCCTTCTCCTGCCAGGCTTCGCCCTTGAACCGACGATCGCCGTTAAGCTTCGGCGGCGCCACGTCTTCACCGGAAATACGCAGCAACATGTCGCGGGTGATTCCAAGCCAATCGGCTGCAAGGCCCGCACCGGTTTTGATCGGCGCCCCCGGGTGAGCCGCCATGTTGGCCAGCCATCGTAGATACAGCTTGCCGACGTCAGCGGACATCCCGGCAAGCAGCCGGGTGGTTTCATATTGGGCCCGCATGTTCTCGGGCTTGAGTGATTCCAGCACGACAGCCTCGCTCATTACAGTCTCTCGAATACAGCCGCGATCCCCTGACCGCCTCCGATGCACATGGTCACAAGGGCGTAGCGTCCGCCGGTGCGCTGCAGCTCATGGATCGCCTTGACGCTGATGATCGCACCGGTCGCACCGATGGGGTGCCCTAAAGAAATGCCGCTGCCGTTGGGGTTGGTCTTCTCGGGCGGCAGGTCCAGGTCCTTGGCCACCGCCAACGCCTGAGCAGCAAACGCCTCATTGACCTCGAAGACATCGATATCGTCGATGCCGAGGCCCAGCCGCTCGAGCAGCTTGCGGGTTGCGGGTACGGGCCCGATACCCATGTACTTCGGCTCGACGCCGGCAAAACCATAGCCCACCAGCCGAGCCATGGGTTTCAGGCCCTGGCTGGCGGCGACCTTGCCGTCCATCAGCACGAGCGCTGCCGCGGCGTCATTAATTCCGGAGGCGTTGGCCGCCGTCACCGAGCCATCCTTCTTGAACACCGGCCGCATCTTGGCGAGCGACTCGACGGTCGCATTGGCGCGGACGTGTTCGTCGGTATCGAAGGCCACCGTCTCACGCTTCTGCCGGACTTCGACAGGCACGATCTGATCCTTGAAGTATCCCGCCTCGATAGCACGGGCGGCACGCTGCTGACTCTCGACGGCCAGCGCATCCTGTTCGTCGCGGGTGATCTCCCACTTGGCCGCCACGTTCTCCGCGGTGATGCCCATGTGGCAATCGTCAAACGGATCGGTGAGCGCGCCGACCATGGCATCGACCACCTGGGCGTCGCCCATGCGCTGGCCAAAACGCATGCCGGGCAGCCAGTACTGGCCGCGGCTCATGCATTCTGCCCCGCCGGCGACCGCGCAGTCGGCGTCACCGAGCAGCAACAATTGTGCTGCACTTACGATCGCCTGAAGGCCGCTGCCACAAAGACGGTTGACCGTGACGGCCGGCGTCTCGACCGGCAGGCCACCATTCACTGCGGCGACACGGGCCAGATACATGTCGCGAGGCTCCGTGTGGATGACATTGCCAAAGGCGGCGTGACCTACATCAGCGGGCTCGATACCGGCCCTTTCCACGGCAGCTTTCACGCACTCTGCTGCCAGTTGAGTGGGCGGCGTCCCCGCCAGGCTTCCACCATAAGTACCGATCGCCGTTCGTACCGCACTCAGAACCACGATCTCGCGATTATTGGCCATTCTTCTTGTCCCCTGTCCGCATGTGTCGAGTCGCCCAAGCCTGCCAGTCCGGACAGGGTCTTTCCATTAGACGAACTGGTAAAAAAACGGCGGCCACAGGGGCCGCCGTTCCGATGGCCTGACTTCAGGCCGCTTTCTTTCGTGTCGCCTTCGCCTTCGCCGGCGCAGCCTTGCCTACGGCGGCGAGCGCTTCCTCGTAACCGGTCTTGGCTACCGAGACGAATGCCTTCTGGACACCCGTGAAGGCTTCCATCAGCTCGACGGTGCGCTCCTGGGCACGCCCGGTGTATTCAGTGGCCAACCGGCCCTGCTCCCGCGTGTAGCCGCCAACGTCTTCGGCAGTGCCGAACGCGCGCAGCTGGTCTACGGTGAGGTCGATGAAGTCGCTGGCGATATCGGCTTCCACCTTGAAGATTTTCTCGGCGGCTTCCATACCGACTTCACCAAGCTTGCCAAAGGGCTCAAATGCCTTTCGGCCCTTGTCGAAAATGTCCAGTATTTCGTTAGTCATCACGCTTCCCCTGTTTGGAATTTTGCATCGCAGCAATTAAAGTGTAGCAGAATTTTTTTGCATTGCAAAAATATTTTATAAGCAGATTAAAAACTCTCTGATTTACAGTTAGTTAACTATCTTTATCGTCTGGACCCTTCTTGTGCGTCGCGCTAGACCAGGCTTTCCCGAGCATCTCGTGAAGCTGATCCCACAGTTCCAGATTGCGCTTCGCCATATCCGCCATCGGGTTGTCCTCCAGCATCTGGCGCACCTGGTCCTGAAACGTCTCCTGCTGCTCAGTAAAGGCGGACACGCTGCGCTCGAGATAATCCCCGAACAGCTCCTGCATGGCTCCACCATAAAAACGGATCAGCTGCTCGAGTACGTCGGCGCTCAGGAGCGGTCGCCCCGACTCCTCCCGCTCGACGATGATCTGCAGCAGGATGTTTCGGGTGATGTCCTCGCCGGTCTTGGCATCCTCCACCCGCACTCTTTCGCCGGACACGATCAACTCCCGGACCTGATCCAGGGTCACGTGTTTGCTTTGCTCGGGGTCGTAGAGCCGGCGATTGGAATACTTGCGGATGACGTGAACGGTCACTGTGGCAGGCCTAGTCCATGTGGAACCCGCCGTTGACGGACAGGTCCTCGCCGGTGATGAACCCTGACGCGTCATCCACGAGGAACAGTACGGCCCGGGCGATTTCGTAGGGCTGCCCGAATCGACCGACAGGAATCTGCTCGCGGATCTGGTCGCGCACCGACTCGGGCACCTTGTGAACCAGCGGTGACTCGATATAGCCGGGAGACACCGTATTCACAGTCACACCCTTGCGCGCCACCTCGCGGGCCACCGCCATGGTGAACCCATGGATTCCGGCCTTGGCCGCAGAGTAGTTTGCCTGGCCGAATTGACCCCGCTGCCCATTGACCGAGGAGATGTTGACGACTCTTCCGAAACGGCGCTCCATCATGCCGTTGATGACCCGTCGGGTGACGTTGTAAACGCTGTCGAGATTCGTACGCAGGACGGCCGACCAGTTCTCCGGCTCCAGCTTGACCAGCGTCGCGTCCCTGGTAATGCCGGCTGCGTTGATGAGGATATCGATCGGACCGATGGAGTCCTCCGCCCTCTCCACCCCCGAACCACTGTCTTCGTAGTCGGCCGCATCGAATGCCTCGAGGTGAATACGCTCTCCCGAACCATTCAGACTCTTCAGCCATTTCGACGCGTTTGACTGATCGGTGGGATGGCAGTTGGCTGCTACGTTGTAACCAGCGTCCGCCAGCACCTCGCAGATTACCCGACCGATTGCGCCGGTACCTCCGGTGACCAGGGCATTCCGTCCAGCCATAACCCGTCTCCTCTACAGTTTGATGACGCGATACAGCATATATGGAAACTTGTGCGATGCAAAATATTTTTCGCGGTACGCCCTAAACTCATATTAGTAAGAAACAACAACTTATGAATCCAGCGGCGCATCGAATTACGCATCGCAAAGGGCGGTTGGGGCCCTCCCTGGCCCGCGGCCATCCTTGGTCCGCAGCCGTCCGTGGCCGATAAGGCGGAACTGCCGGGGATGACGCGGATCAGGCGGCCAGCGACCGCGGCTCCTCGCTCATGAGCGTCTCGAGATCCACGTGGAATCCGACACACTGGCGAGCCGCAACCTCGTAGATAGTCTGGAAGTCGAAGCCTTCGAACGTGGCAGACTCCTGCAAGCGCGCGAGTTCCGACCTCAACACGTTTTCTGTGATACGCGTCTTCAACAGTCGCATGACCCCGGCAACCAGTACATCGGCTCTGGCCGAAAACTCACGATGCTTCCCGGGGTCCCGCAGCACAATGCCGGATTCTGCGGCATCTACGAGCCAGCGTTGGCGGCCATCTGCGTTACGAAAGCTGACCATGTAACAACGGCGTCGGTTCATCAGGGGCCGGACAGTGACGGACGCCGGCTCTCCGTCGAGCCAACCCTTATCCATCCGGTTCCTGAGGGCGCTTTCGATTCGGATAATGTCTTTTGTCAACTGCATCTTCGGCTCCTGGAGTCGGTAGATTTTTCGGGATCGGCATCTCCCGATCCGCGGCCCAGAATCCTAAGGTCCGGCTGAATCTCGTTCTCGCCACTTGCTGTCAAGTTTTGTGCATTTTCGGTCAACCGCCTGCTCCCGACCTGAATACCGGTCACCTGTGCCGGAAGCCGGCGCGGCCCGGGATCAGCGGCTTTCAGACACCGCATTCCCGACCGCAATCGTAGATATCAAGCAATCTGAAGCTCGGCATGCGGCCTTAGGCAACTGCCTTCCCCGCACACGCCGGCTGAGCGAAACGGAACAGCCCGAATCAGAACGAAAACATGCATGACCCCTGGAAAGCTGGGGCCCCGATCAATTGACCAGGGGAGTGCTCTGGGCCCGGAACGGCCCGTGGAAACGATGAAAATGGTGGGGAAGCGTTATGCCTGCCGACAAGCCCGATCGGCTGGCGCACTTCTCCTCAGTCGGAGGCCCCGACCTTTACCCCCCAGTTGCGCTCGCCGCTTTTGGCGACTACCTCCCAGTCAGAGGTGTCCATCCGATGACATGAACTGCAGTCTCCCTTGTACCGCTTGAGGAATGCATTCTCGACGCCCCCGCGGAAGTGCACCACGTGGATCAGCTTCCCAAGCGACGTGGCCGTGCCGTTGTCATCGGGCGCGTGGCAGCGCTGGCAGCCATCGGGTATCACCAGCGTCCGTTCGCCCGCCTTGCTGTGACCGACGCTGGCAAGCAGCAGATCGATTCTTGAGGCCGCTGCACCGCTAAGCTTCTCGGAAACGTGGCAACTGATGCAGCCGTCAGGATAGTCATCTGCATAACCTGCAATCGGCCCGAAGCTCAGCGCTGTCAGGACGAGCAGAATGGCGGGCATTCTTATCGAAAGACTTCTGGCGATCATCGGCGTTCCCCTACCAGTTCTTCGGTCCACCCTTGAGGGCGGCCTCACCCGTTTCAACATTCATAGAGTGACAGTGGAGACACTCGCCGCCGTAACGGGTCGTGAACAGATTGGCCTTCGGGACGTCATAATGAATCTCATGAGTCATCGCCATGAATGTCTTCTCCTGATCATCGCCGGAATGACATTTGCCGCAATCCTCGGGGATTTGCTTCAACGTCTTGATCCAGCGATGGCCGATCTGTGTGAGCAGGGCATTCAGCCGGAAGTCCGCTTCGCCGGACGTCTGCGCATGGCAGGAGACACAGCCCTCAGGGAATTTATCAGCGATAGCCGGCCCGGCGGCGGCAAACAGCCCAATTGCGATTGCTAGCCAGAGAACGCGAATCCGTTCTTTCATGACACGAAACCCCTCCCTAAGTGCCGACCCGACCATGCCGTTCCCGATCGGGCCGGGATCTGAATGGCTGCGAC
>CP070833.1:720475-723160 GCA_020341735.1 Gammaproteobacteria bacterium
GACGACGGCGATGGCCTCCGGCTCTCCGTCTCCTTGATAGGTGCGGTAGAAACGCGGATCGACCTGTCTGTCGCGGACGCCAGTAAAGCGCAGATACCCGAGCCTGAACACCGCAACCGCGGTTAACGCAACCATTGCAATCACAGGGTAGAAAATGTGCATGTGGCTTACTTCTGGTCTCCGCGATCCGGAAACAAACGATCCTTGATGACGGCGAGCTCATCCTCCAGTGCCGCCACCCGCTCTTCCAGATCCGTCACCCGGCCGGATTCCGGCTCGGCTTTAATCGCCGCGGTCACGGCGGGTTCTTCCGCGACGTATTCCTGTTCAGCGCCAAACAGCTGGTCATAGCGGGCTTCCCGCCGGCCGGGTTGGCGCGGCAGCTTGGTCACGAATGGACCGTCGGGCCTCACCGCTAGGTCGCTTAGTACCGATTCGACTTCACCGACGTCTTCGAATCGGCACAGTCGATGAGTATGGCTGCGTAGTTGTCCGGGTGTCTGCGGTCCCCTCAGCAACAGGACACAGATGATGCCCAATTCCTGGGGAGAGAACTGTAAGGAGGCGAACTCTGTATTACAGAAGCGCTGCTTGTACTTTGGAACGCGACTGCCAAATCCGGAACGCTCCATCACGAGGTGTTTCTTGGCCAGTTCGTCAAGGACTGACTGCACCTCGGACTCGGACATGTCCATGACCGGTTCCCTGCTGCTCTTCTGATTGCACGCATTCTTCAGTGCGTTGAGTGACAGGGGATATTGATCAGGCGTTGTGATCTGTTTCTCGATAAGGGAACCGATCACACGTGTTTCCTGGGGCGTAAGCTTTGTTTCGAGGTTCATCTATGGGTCGTCCAGCGGCAGACCCGCCGATCTTACACCGAAGCCGGTATCGATCGGCTGCCCGACGGCATCGCGGAGGTGTCTCTGCTCGCCTGCCGCAATGGCGAGATCGGCTCATAGTTCGCTTAGATTAGTGTACCGCCACGTGGCTCCGGCACCCTCGGTCCATTCTCGATTCACATAGTTCCTGAATTCCATGGAGTAGGGCGAGACACGGCTTTGCCACCAGCTAGCGACGATTTCGTTTTCCAGCAAGCCGGAATTCAGGGTGACGCAGGGGCGCCAGGATTCATCAGAAAGAAACCCCCTCCGATTTTGTCTCTAGAGGCCCTCAACGATAAAAAACAACTGCGCCACGAACCACACGAATCTGTGACGATCATCCCCAGTCAGATCATCCGGTTTGGATAGCCCGGCATCCCCTATCCTCGCCATCTCGGGGCAGTGCGCCGTGGGACCGTGTACATCGGACATCATGCGTGCGGCATCCAGTTCGGCGGCCGTCGGAGCCCCGTCGGGTAGAATATGGCGCCTATGCAGTCACGAATCGCCAGCAAGTTTCGCCGGCCCGAGATGCTGCTGCTGCTCATGGCCGCGGGCGTGCCGCTCAGTTTTGCCACCTGGCAGGCGCTACTGAACAATTTTGCCATCGAGTCGGCAGCATTTAGCGGTGCGGAGATCGGCGTGCTGCAGAGTCTCAGGGAAGTGCCGGGCTTCCTGGCGTTCGCAGTCGTATTTGTACTGTTGGTCATGCGCGAGCAGACCCTTGCCCTTTTGTCGCTGTCGCTGCTCGGCATCGGCGTCGCGTTGACGGGATTTTTCCCCACGGTCATCGGCCTCTACTGCACGACTGTGCTTATGTCCGTGGGATTCCACTATTACGAGACTATCCAGAGTTCACTGGCGCTACAGTGGATCGAAAAGGAGCGGGCGCCGGAGACCTTCGGCAGACTTATCGCCGTGGGGTCGTTCACCGGTCTGGTGGCATATGGTCTGGTCTGGCTTTCCTTCGAGTTCCTCGATCTCGGCTATCAGATGACCTACCTGGTAGCGGGAGGCCTGACGACCGCCATCGCCATCGTGGCATGGTTGGCATTCCCCCGTTATCCCGAGAGAGTCGTCCAGCATCGCAAGATCATCCTGCGGCGCCGATACTGGCTCTACTACGGACTGACGTTCCTGTCGGGCGCACGGCGGCAGATCTTCATGGTCTTCGCGGGCTTCCTGCTTGTCGAGCGTTTTGGGTATGGAGTAGATGACATTGCCTTGCTGTTTCTGGCCAATGGCGTCATCAGCATGTTTCTTGCGCCCAAGATCGGTCGATTGATCCACCGCTGGGGCGAGCGGCGGGCGCTGGTATTCGAGTACCTGGGACTTTGCGGCGTGTTCATGGCCTACGCGTTCGTATCTTCTCCCGAACTCGCGGCCGTGCTGTATGTGATCGATCACATGTTTTTTGCCCTGGCGATCGCCATCAAGACCTATTTTCAGAAAATCGCAGATCCTGCCGACATCGCTTCCACCGCGGCCGTCGGCTTTACCATCAATCACATTGCGGCCGTGATCATCCCGGTCAGTTTCGGATTGTTATGGCTGGTGTCGCCGGCGGCAGTATTTCTGGCAGGGGCGGCCATGTCCTGCGCATCCGCAGCGCTGGCAATGTTGGTCCCCCGCAGGCCCGCCCCCGGATCGGAGACCGTGCTGGTACCGACGGTCGAACCAGTTCAGGCTGGTTGAACCCGCCAGCGGCGGGTTGGAATTACGAACCAGAAATCCCACGACCGATGCTGCCTGGATCAGACAACCGGCGTCAGGCGTTGCGGGGCCGACGCGCCTTCCACCC
>CP070833.1:723260-727293 GCA_020341735.1 Gammaproteobacteria bacterium
ATCCTGGTCGAGATACGGGCGGAGGGTAATGGGCCCGTCCACATCGTCATCGGAGTTGGCATCAATTATCTCCTCGCCTCGGCTGCTTTCGAGCAAATAGAATCCGCCGGCGGCTTGGCCGCGACGGATCTGGCCCATCATCGCGGGGCCAGCCTGCCGTCAAGAAACGACCTGGCGGCGGAGTTGATCCTCGTCCTGGTCGAAGGGCTGGAGTCTTTTGCGGCCGGTGGTGCAGATGGCCTGATTGCGGCCTGGCGGGACGCAGACGCGCTTGAGGGTCAGCGTATCGCCGTAGAGATGGGCGGCGATACCCTGGTAGGCGTGGCCGCGGGGATCGACCGGGATGGCGCGTTATTGTTGGATCAAGGCGGCGTCGTGTGTCGGGTGACGGCCGGTGACGTGAGCGTGAGGCGAAGAGAATGAACCTGTTGCTGGACGTAGGAAACACGAATATCAAGGCCGCAATGCTCAGGGAGGGACGCCTCGAGCCACTCGGTAGCGTCGAACATCGCACCGTCGGCCTGGGCCCTGCGCTGGAGGCGGGCCAGAGAATCCCGGGGAAGGTGGGCGGGGTTCTGGTCTGTTGCGTGGCCGGACCGGCGATTCGCCGCGAACTGGAGATCGCCATACGCGATCATTTCCATGTCGATCCCGAATTCGTCGTAGCGACGCGGGAGGCCTGTGGCGTGACGAATGCCTACCCGGAGGCCGCACGACTGGGGGCCGATCGTTGGGCGGGACTCATCGGCGCTCACGCCCGCGGTTACGAGGCGGCATGCATCGTAGATGCGGGCTCCGCACTGACCGTGGACGGACTGGTGAAGGGCAGACACCTGGGCGGACTGATCGCGCCCGGAGTCGGGATGATGCGGGGGGCGCTGTTTTCCGAAACAGGCAACCTGCGCAAGCTCTCGGAGCAGCCTCTTGAAGGAGGCATGAAGGTGTTTGCCACGGACACTCACGAGTCTATCGTCCGCGGCACGATTCTTGCGGCGGCCAGCCTGATACAGAGAAGCTGGAAAGAGATGACGCGCCAGATCGGTCGTGTCCCGGCTCTTGTCATCAGCGGCGGTGATGCCGACCGCCTGATGCCGCTCCTTGATGAGTCGGTGGACCATCGGCCGGAGCTGACGCTGGAGGGGATGGCCAGGCTGGCCAGGGAAACCGTTCGCGGCTGACGCCCGTTTGCGGCCGGTCGCCGGTCAATCGCCCGCGTTGATGCAGGAAGGGTCAGGGGCTACCATCGCCACTCTTGGTTGCCGGCGTAGCTCAGTTGGTAGAGCAACTGATTTGTAATCAGTAGGTCGCGGGTTCGACTCCTGTCGCCGGCTCCATTCCTATAGAAAGCCAGTCAAAGTGGACTCGATCGCATACTCCACCCCAACGCTGACCGTAATCGCCAGCATCGCGGTCGCCATCGCCGGTTTCAGTGGTGTAGTCGTAGCACTGACAGGGAAGACTGCGGCGAGTTTCAGCGCCCTGGAAAGGCTCAATCTGCGAATACTTCTGCAGGTCAGCGCCTTCGCATTACTGTTTTCGCTGGTACCACTGATTCTGCATCGGGCCTTCGAGCCAGCCACGGCATGGCGTACCTCGATGCTGTTGTACGGGCTTGTGCACCTCATGGATGCCGGGTTCTTTCTTCTCAAAACCAGGAAACTAAATTCTCCGTCGCGCCTCCAGAGGCTGGCTCCTGCAATCGGTTCCGCGATAGCCGTTGTCCAGCTGGTACTCGGCCTGGTCGGATCTATCAAATTCGTAGAGCTGGTGTACCTGCTGGTGCTGCTGTGGCACCTGGCGATCGCCGGCATGGGCTTCGTGCACTTGATCTTTGCATCGCGAGACTAGCTTGCAAACCAAAGGTCATTGCGGGTCGGGCAGGCGGTTGCGATGCAGGCTGCGTCATTACTTTTTTATCGGCCTGGTGAATCAATGAGTTTCTATGAAGAACGCATTCTGCCGCACCTGATCGACTTCGCTTGTTCCACCAGGCCGAGTCAGAAGCAGCGTGAAAAAATCGTGCCGCTTGCCGAGGGTGATGTCCTCGAGATCGGTTTCGGCAGCGGGCTCAATCTGCCCTTCTATGACACCCGTAGAGTCCGGAGAATCTGGGGCCTGGAGCCATCGGCGGGAATGCGGCGCAAGGCGCAACCCATGGTCGAGTCAACGGGTCTGGACGTGGAGTTCATCGACCTGCCGGGGGAGAGCATCCCACTGGAAGCAGACAGCGTGGACACGGTGCTTGTCACGTACTCCCTGTGCACCATACCCGATGTGGTCTCCGCACTGGAGGGGATGCGCAGGGTGCTGAAACCCGGTGGCAGCCTGCTTTACTGCGAGCATGGTCTCGCGCCAGACAAGAGTGTGCGTCGGTGGCAGCGCCGGCTGAACCCGGCCTGGAGCCGGGTGGCCGGAGGCTGCAACCTGCATCGCGACATACCGGATCTGCTTGCCAGGGGCGGTTTCACACTGACCGCCGATGAACGAATGTACATCCCGGGCATCAGGATGCTTAGCTACAACTTTTGGGGTCGGGCCGAGGCAGCCCGCTAGCTGTTCAGTCTATTTCCGATGACAGACTCTTGGCAGACAGTCACTTCTGCCAGGGCGGCATGAACGTCAATCCTGATTTAGATCCTCGGCTCGTCTGCCTCTGGCATTCGAACGTCGGCAATACACATGGAACATCTGGTTCCCGGTGCCGGCATCCAGATAGCGCCGGATTTCAGTCCGCCGGTCTTTATATGGGCGATAGGTGCGCTCGCGTGCCACCTGGTCGTCACCCGTAAGCGGCACCCCGGGCGTTGATTCGCCAGGGACTATCTCTACGACATTGCATTGCCCGCGCTGGTCTCGCCGAATCGGTTCGTTCGATTCTGGTTGACTGCCGAAAGCACTGGAAAATCTTGAGAATACAGACATCTAGACCCTCCCCCATTCTGTCGAAGAAGTTAACAGCCGGATCGATCCAAAACCATCGACTGCATCTCACTTTCTTGCCAGCGGCGGGGGACGGGTTTTTCACCGATATGCCCGGTTTTCGCTCGGCGTGACGACCGACATTCAGTTATTGCGGGGGTTCACCCCGGTCATTGGGCGGTGCAAACGAAGCCGCACCGGTCGGATCATGGGAACGATCAGTGCTGCGGGGCGGACAGCATCCGGTGGAGCACGGCCATCTGCACCAGCATGCGGTTCTGCGCCTCGGCGATGACGACACTGCGCGGCCCATCGAGTATCTCGTCGGTCACCGTAACGCCGCGGCGTACCGGCAGAGGGTGCATGAAGCGGCAGCCTTCGGCCGCGGTCTCGAACCAGGACTCGTCCACACGCCAGTCACGGAAAGCGGACTTGATCTTGTCTTCGGCGTGCTTGTTGCCATAGTGGCGCGCCGACGCCCAGGAATTGACGTAGACAACCTGGCTGTCCCGCATCCCGACAGAGCGGTCGTCTGTCTCAGTGAGCGATCCACCGCTGACCTCGGCTGCCTGGCGGGCCTTGTCCATGACGGCATCGGGCAGCGCATAACCCTCCGGTCTCAAGACGGTGACGTCCATGCCGCGCATGGCAGCCATGTGCAGGGTGGCCGCAGGCACCGCGTACGGCATGGGTTGCGGGTGCCAGGTCCAGGACAGCACGAATCGGCCACCGGCGGCAGGAACGTCCAGGTCGTCCAGGGTCTTCCAGTCGGCCAGGCTCTGGCAGGGATGATTGATGGCCGATTCCATGTTGATGTACGGGGTGTCGAACAGGGATGCCAGCTCGAGGAACTCGCGGTCATTGAGTTCGTCTTCCAGGTTTCTCCGTCTCGCGAAGGCACGGATGCCGATCGCGTCGCCGTAAGAGGCGATGACCGGGACCGCTTCGCGGATATGCTCGGCGGCGGAGCCGTCCATGACGATGCCGGCGCGGGACTCCAGGCCATGAATGGACATCTCCGGCGAGACGACGAACGTGCCGCCGCCCATGCGCAGCATCGCGGACTGGAACGAGATCAGCGTGCGCAGCGAAGGGCTCAGGAACAGCAGCGAGA
>CP070833.1:727393-739069 GCA_020341735.1 Gammaproteobacteria bacterium
CTGATACCGTCACCGTCGCGGCCTGGGTGGAAGACATCGAAGACGATCGGTTCGTGATGCGATATTCGCTATTCAGCCACGCCCGCCAGAACACGGCAGCGGAAGGCTCCGGACGGATCGTCTGTTACGACTACAGAGGCCACCAGAAGGCGAAGCTGCCGGAGGCGATTCGTTCCCGCCTGCTTGGTTTCGCGATTGACACATGACCGGGTGCGCCCGGAAGACGAGACGACTGCCGCGTCGGAGTCCTGCTTGATCATCGCTCTTGCCGGACTCCTAACGCCCAACCGGCGCCGGTCGAGAGCGCCTCACCCGCGGCACGCGTCAGGAGCGCACTGATGTGCAGCCGGGCGTCTTTTTCGGGCTTTAGCGATCACATGCTCGCAGTTCAGGCAAGGGTTTCCTCGAGCTCAGACCGGCGGGCCTTGAAAATATAACTCGGCGTGGTAAAAAGTTGGGCTGCCAAGCAGCCGGGGACGACCTTTCCCCGGTCTCCAGATACGGAGCTACATCAGATGATCGAGACTGAGCGACTCACGAAGCGCTACGGTAACCTTCTGGCCGTAGATGACCTGAGCTTCTCGGTGGGCCAGGGTGAGGTCCTCGGCTTCCTTGGTCCCAACGGGGCTGGCAAGTCGACGACTATGAAGATGCTTTCTGGGTTCCTCGCGCCCACCGAAGGCATCGCCCGCATCTGCGGATTCGACATCGAGAAAGAGCCGGTGAAAGCGAAGCGGGAGATCGGCTATCTGCCTGAGGGCGCTCCCACGTACGGAGAGATGACCCCCGCCACCTTCCTCGATTTCGTCGCCGACATCCGCGACCTTCGCGGCGACCATAAACGCCGCAGGCTGGACGAGGTGACCTCGAGACTGCATCTGGAGCCCGTACTTTTGCAGCCGATCGACACCCTGTCGAAGGGCTACAAGCGTCGAGTCGGACTCGCCCAGGCCATCATCCATGATCCGCGTGTGCTGATCCTTGATGAACCGACGGACGGTCTCGACCCGAATCAGAAACACGAAGTGCGCTCACTCATCAGCGAGATGGCTGCAGACAAGATCATCATCATCTCGACTCACATCCTCGAGGAGGTCCACGCGGTGTGTGACCGCGCGATCATCATCGCTCAGGGCCGGATTCTCGCCGACGAGACGCCGGCCGGACTCGAGGCACGCTCGCCACGTCACAACGCCGTGACCCTGCGTCTGGGAGATACGGCCATCGATGCCGTCAGGCCCGCCCTGGAATCCCTGGCCGGCGTAGCCGGTATCGAAACCCACGATGACGGCGGCATGACCGTATTGCCCATCGGCGGCGCGGAACTGCTGCCGGCCGTGGGGCGCCTCGCGCTGGAGCGCGGATGGGACGTCAGTGAACTTCAGGTCGAAAGCGGACAGCTCGACGAGGTTTTCCGGCAGATTACCTCCGCTGACGTGGGGCAGGAGACCAGGACATGAGAAATATCGGTATCATTTTCCGCCGTGAACTGGCGGCTTACTTTGCCACGCCTGTCGCCTACGTATTTATCGTTATCTTCCTGGTGTTGGCCGGCGCATTTACGTTCTATCTGGGCAATTTCTACGAGCGCGGCCAGGCAGATCTTGATCCTTTTTTCGGTTTTCACCCGTGGCTGTATCTCTTTTTGGTGCCGGCTATATCGATGCGCCTGTGGGCCGAGGAACGCAAGAGCGGCAGCATCGAACTTCTGATGACATTGCCGGTGACACAGGGCGAGGCCGTCATGGGCAAGTTCCTTGCCGCCTGGACGTTCTGCGGTATCGCCCTGGGCCTGACCTTCCCCCTGTGGATTACGGTCAACTACCTGGGACAGCCGGACAACGGCGTCATCCTGGCCGCCTATGTGGGCAGCCTGCTGATGGCGGGAGCATTTCTGGCAATCGGGGCCTGCATTTCCGCCACGACTCGCAATCAGGTCATCGCGTTCATCCTGACGGTCGTAATTTGCTTCGGATTCCTGCTGTCGGGCTTCCCGCTGGTGCTGGATCTGTTTCAGGGATGGACGCCGCAGTGGTTTACCGACGCTATCGCCCAGCTGTCATTCATGACTCATTTCTCGACGCTGTCACGCGGGGTAGTTGACCTGCGGGCGGTCGTCTATTTCGGGCTCGTCATCGGATTCTGGCTCACAGCCAACGCCATCGTCCTCGATCTCAGGAAAGCGGACTAGGAGAAGGGCATGACAACCCACAAGAAATCACTCGGTGGCACCGGACTGGTCGTACTGGGCGCCCTGTTCCTCATCCTTACGATCCTGAACGCGGTGGTTTTTCGCGGCATCAGACTCGACCTGACGGAGAACCAGCTATTCACGATCTCTGAAGGTACGCGCAACATCCTGGCCAAGATCGATGAGCCCGTTAACCTCTATCTGTTCTACTCGGACAAGGCAGCGGAGAACATCCCCTACCTGCGGACCTATGCCAGGCGTGTGCGTGAACTCCTGCAGGAGTTCGTGCTGGAATCAGACGGCAGACTCCGCCTGACGGAAATCGATCCCGTTCCGTTCTCGGAGGACGAGGACCGGGCCTCTCAGTACGGCCTCCAGGCAGTGTCACTGGGCACCACAGGCGATCCGATCTACTTCGGGCTCGCGGGCACCAACTCGATCGACGACCTCGAGATCATCAGCTTCTTCCAGCCGGACCGGGAAACTTTCCTGGAATATGATGTGGCCAAGCTGGTGTACACGCTGGCAAAACCGCAGAAGCCCGTTGTGGCGCTACTGAGCAGTCTGCCCATGACCAGCGGTTTCGACCCGGCGACCGGGCAACCCCGGCAGCCGTGGGTCGTCGCCAGCCAGATAGAGCAATTGTTCGAACTGCGCTCCCTGGACGCCGGTCTCACTGCCGTCGATGACGACGTGGACCTGCTCATCCTGGTACATCCGAAGGCGTTCAGCGACCAGACGCTGTACGCGATTGACCAGTTCGTCATGCGAGGCGGCAAGCTGATGATCTTCGTCGATCCTCTGTCCGATGCGGAGCTGCCCCAGGACATGGCCGGCGCCAGTGCCGCTCTCTTCCAGGATCGGTCTTCGGACCTGGACCGCCTTTTCGAGGCCTGGGGCATTGAATACGACGCGGATGACGTGGTCCTCGATCAGTTGAATGCCCTTACGGTGAATAGCGGCCTTGGACAACCGCCTTCACGACACCTTGCCATGCTGGGAATCCGCGAACAGGGCCTGGCGGCCGACGATGTCATCACCGCGGATCTCAGCGGGGTCAATCTCGGGTCGGCCGGATACCTCGGTACGGCTTCGGAGAGCGGGCTGGAAATGGTGGCGCTGGTAGAGAGCAGCGACTCGGCGGGTATCGTCGCGGCGGAAGGGCTGAAGTTCCTGCCCGACCCGGCCACGTTACAGGACGATTTTGTCCCGACCGGCGAGCGCTACGTGATGGCCGCCCGCTTTGCCGGCATGCTGAAGACAGCTTTCCCGGAGGGCCCACCGCCAGCAGGCGTCGAGGAGTCGGCCGAACTGCCCGACCATGTCGCCGCCACTGACGCGCCGGCGAACCTGATCGTCGTCTCCGACACCGACATCCTGACGGACCGGATGTGGGTCCAGGTCCAGAATTTCCTCGGTCAACGGCTATTCAATGCCTTCGCTGGAAATGGCGCCCTGGTGGTCAATGCACTCGACAACCTCCTGGGCAGCAGCGACTTGATCAGCGTCAGGAGTCGCGGCACCTACTCCCGACCGTTTGACCGTGTCGAAGCGCTGCGGGCCGACGCCGACGCGCGCTATCGGGCCGAAGAACAGTCGCTGCAGCGGGAACTGGAGGAGACTGAGCGTCGGCTGTCGGAATTGGAGTCGGCGAAGGATCAGGAGAACCTGCTGATCATCAGCCCGGAGCAACAGGCAGAACTGTTGCGCTTCCAGGACGAAAAGCTTCGCATCCGCAAGGCACTCCGGGACGTCCGTCGGGACCTGGACCGCAACATCGAGAACCTTGGTACCACACTGAAAATCATCAATATCGCCCTGGTCCCCGTCCTCTTGTCCATCGGCGTCATCCTGATGGCGATGGTGCGGGCCCGGCGGCGGAGTTGAGGAGAGGCGCATGCAGGCCAGGACCCTTGTCATACTCGCCGCGATCGCGGTGCTCGCGGCCATCGGCGCCGCCTTCCTGGAAGACAGACAAGCGTCGACGCCCCCGGCGATTGACGACTTGCTGTATCCCGCGTTGTCGGCCGGACTCAACGAGACGACGTCGATCGAGATAACGGATGGCAACGGCAACGAGGCGGTCACGGTCGAAAGAAAAGACGCCGGTTGGATCGTTGTAGAGGAATACGGCTACCGTGCAGACTCCGGCAAGATCCGCCAGCTGCTGCTTCGTTTGTCCGATGCGATCATCGTCGAGACGAAAACTTCCAATCCGGACCTGTACGCCCGCCTTGGCGTTGCCGACCCGGGTTCGGCTGAGGGCGCGGGGCTACTGCTCGAGATCGGTGAGCCGGTTGACGTGCGCCTCATCGTCGGCAAGCGAGAGAGCCGGGCCGGCAAAGGCACCTACGCGCGCAGGGCCGGGGAAGACATCAGCTATCTGATCGATGCGGATATCGAGTTGGACACGGATCCACTCAACTGGCTGGATCGCCAGCTTTTCGACGTTGACAGCCAGTCGGTACGGAGAGTGGAAATCATCCATGAGGATGGAGAGGAAGTGGTCCTGCAGCGGGTCGGAGATCAGTTCGTTATCGTCGGCATCCCGGAGGGCCGGAATCTGTCCAGCCCGGGAGCGGCGCAGCCGGTGTCGAGGGCCTTGTCCTCTCTCCTTTTCGATGACGTCCTGCCACGGTCGGAATTCGAGAACTTCGATCCCCAGGCTAGCGCTCACTTCCATCTCGATGACGGACGCAGAATCACTATCCTCGCCCAACAAAGAGAGGACGAGCGTTGGGTCAGCGTCCAGGTAGCGCTCGACCCGGTCGAATCCTCGGCCGGGGCGGAACCGCCGGCACCTGCTGAGGATCCCGAGAGCGAAGAGCCCGAGACGGATGCGGACCCCCCCAGCGAAGAGGGCGCTGCGCCGGAGCCCGTGGCCGACCGCCTCGACGCCGAAGAGGTCGCCCGCCAGGATGCTCGATTCTCGGGCTGGATATACCGCCTGCCGGTGTACAAGTACGAACAAATCGTCCGGCGGATGGAAGACTTCCTGTTGCCTGCCGCTGAGTAAGCGGGGCCGGCATGCTCCTGCCGGGAAGGGCTGCGCGCATCCTGCGTCAAGGTGGCCCATCCGGATGATCTGGGCCCACCAGACCTCGCGGATCAGGCAGGCATCGGCCGCCCGGCGCCGGGCGACCCGGACCCGGGTACGGCGAGGCCGCCTTTCTGCAACTAATATCTGATCGGCAAGGCCAGCGCATGCACCGTGGCGGCCGCGCGATCACAACAGGTATCATAGCCAGTTCAAACGCCGCTTCGCAGAAGCACGAACAACAGGAGCGAGAGCGATATGGCAGAGGTCAAATTGACGATCCCGGAAGAGGGGTCGAAGATCACCATCGAAGACGGGAAACTCAATGTTCCCGACAACCCCATCGTGCCGTTTATCGAAGGAGACGGAACCGGGCCGGACATCTGGCGGGCCACGGTCAGGGTACTCGACGCCGCCGTGGAAAAAGCCTATGGCGGCAGCAGGAAGATTCACTGGATGGAGATTTATGCGGGTCAGAAATCCAATGACCTGTTCCACTCCTGGCTGCCCGACGAGACGGTCCAGGCCTGCCGCGACTACCTGGTCTCTATCAAGGGGCCGCTGACAACGCCTATCGGCGGCGGAATCAGATCACTGAACGTGGCATTGCGCCAACTTCTGGACCTGTATGTCTGCCTGCGTCCGGTGCGCTGGTTCAAGGGTGTTCCTTCGCCGGTCCGCGCGCCGCAGGACGTGGACATGGTCATATTCCGGGAGAACACCGAGGACATTTACGCCGGCATCGAATTCGAGCGCGGTGCGGAGAATAACACCCGTTTCCTGAGCTTGTTGGAAGAACACTTCCCTGCCGAGTACCAAAAGATCCGCTTCCCCAAGTCCACGGGCATTGGTCTCAAGCCGGTGTCCCAGGAGGGAACCGAGAGGCTGGTCCGCGCCGCGATCGAATACTCGGTAAAGCAGGGCCGCAAGAGCGTGACGTTTGTCCACAAGGGCAACATCATGAAATACACGGAGGGCGCTTTCCGGAACTGGGGTTACGCCCTGGCGGAGCGCGAGTTCCCGGAATACACCTATACGTGGGACCAGTGGGAACGGACGCGTGCTGAGGATGGCAACGCCGCAGCCAACGAGGAGCAGCAGGCAGCTCTGGAAGCGGGCAAGGTTCTGATCAAGGACGCGATCGCCGACATCACCCTGCAGCAGGTGCTGACCCGGCCGAAGGAATTCGACGTCATCGCGACGATGAACCTGAACGGAGACTACCTGTCCGATGCGCTGGCCGCGCAGGTTGGTGGTATCGGCATCGCCCCTGGCGGTAACATCAATTACAAGACGGGGCATGCGGTCTTCGAGGCGACCCATGGCACCGCGCCCAAGTATGCCAACCTTGACAAGGTCAACCCCGGCTCTCTGATCCTGTCGGGTGAGATGATGCTGCGTTACATGGGCTGGATCGAAGCCGCTGACGCCATCATCTCGGCCATGGACGCGACCATCGGTGACAAGACTGTCACTTACGACTTCGCGCGCCTGATGGAGGGCGCGAAGCAGGTCAAGTGCAGCGAATTCGGTGACGCCCTGATCAGCAACCTCTAGGCTTCCGATGGACCAAAGTTCAGATCTCGCCCTGGCGCATGAATGCGCCGGGGCGATTCGCGACGGCTTTTTCGACTACAACTCAGATTTCCGCGAGATCACGCGTCGAGCTCGCGGGCGTTTTGAGCGTCGCGACTGGATCAACGGCCGCAAGGATGCGGTGGAGCGAATCGAACTCTACGATCACTGGGTCAATCGGCTCGTGGATTGGCTCAATGACCGGCTCGACGATCGCTGCCACGACCGTGCCCTGTGGCTGCAGATCAAGTCTGATTTTTCGAGCCTGATCGAGGACTATCTCGATCAGGAGTTCACCAAGACCTACTTCAGCTCAATAACGCGGCGCATGTTCCACACCGTGGGAGTAGATGCGGATCTCGAGTTCGTGGACCTGGAAGATCGCCCCATTGAACACATCTCGCAGTCGCCGCCGCTGGACGTCTTCCCGATCGGAGACCCGCCCTCGGATGGGGTTCGTGATCTTCTGCAGCATTTCGCGTTCGGCATCGGCTGGGAGAATCTCGAATACAGCGTGCGCTTCCTGGTGGGTCAGTTGCGTGTCCACTGGCGCTCACTCGGCGGACTGGAGGCCCTGGGGCGCATTGAATGCCTGCAGACGGTGTTCTACCAGAACACGCGTGCCTACGTCGTCGGTCGCGCGGTGGGTAAGGACGGTCGCAACGAACCACTCGTGATCGCCCTGATGAGCACCGCGGAGGGCGTCGCGGTAGACGCAGTCCTGACCAGCCGCAGTGACGTCAGCATACTGTTTGGTTTTACCCGGTCTTACATCCATGCCGATCTCGAGACTGTCGCCGACGTAGTCGTCCTGCTGAGAAGTATCCTCCCGGGGAAACCGATCGCCGAAATCTTCACCGTCCTCGGCCGGGCCAAGCAGGGCAAGACGGAACGTTATCGCAGTTTCGCTCGCCACCTGACTCACTCCAGCGACAAGTTCATCACGGCGCCCGGGGATAAGGGTATGGTGATGGCCGTCTTCACCTTGCCCTCCTACGACATCGTCTTCAAGATCATCCGCGATCGATTCGCCTACCCGAAAACCGTGGTTCGACGTGACGTTCTCGACAAATACCAGCTCGTCTTCAAACGTGACCGGGCGGGGCGCCTGGTCGACGCCCAGGAGTTTCGGCTGCTGAAATTCAAGACGGTGCGTTTCGAAAAGTCACTGCTCGAGGAACTGCTCGCCGAGACCAGCGATACGGTGCGCATCGAGGGCGACAATCTGGTGATCGAACACCTGTATATCGAGCGCCGATTGACGCCACTGAATCTGTATCTTCGCGACGCGCCGCCCGAGGACGCACGCATGGCCGTGATCGACTATGGTCAGGCCATCCGGGACCTGGCGCTGACAAATATCTTCCCCGGCGACCTGTTGCTGAAGAATTTCGGGGTGACGCGCAACGGCAGGGTTATCTTCTACGACTACGACGAACTCTGCCTGGTCACAGACTGCAATTTCCGTGACCTTCCGAAAGCATCCACGCTCGAGGAGGAGATGGAGGCCGAGGCCTGGTTCTATGTGGGTGACGACGACGTCTTCCCCGAGCAGTTCATTTCCTTCCTGGGACTGGAACCGGATCACATGGAAGTCCTCCTGGAGAGCCATGGCGATCTGCTCACGGCGGATTTCTGGCGACAGATGAAGAAACGCCACAAGGCGGATGAGGTGCTCGAAGTGCTGCCCTACAGGCGCAGCCTGATGGCACCGCCGCCGCCCGGCAGCCGCCGGCGCCTGGAGGGTCACGACTGAGGCCCGACTCGGATCTCTGCTACAGATCCTCGACCTTCCATATCATCGGGTTCCAGGCGCCGCGCTGATCGATGATCCGGGTCGCGATCTTGTAGCGCGTGCCGGACTCGGTCTCGATCTTCACCTTGCCGGGGTCCTCTCCGATGCGGCCCGCCGGGGCTCGTCCGGCCTGCATTGGGGCACTGATGCCGGCGGCGATGACAATCTCGTGTGGCGCGGGATCGATCCAGAAGCTGGTCTTGGTGCTCGGCGCGTTGATGTTCCTGCCATCGAGCGATATCAGTCGGGCCCCGTACAGCCGGCTCCGGGGTCTGCTGAAATCGAGGATCGCCTGATCGCTCGAGACGATGAGGGAGAGGAACCACAATGAACGAGCGTCCGTCGGCGAGATACAGCGGCCAATGCCGGCCGAGCCTCACGGCGGTCGTGATAACCTCGCCCCGTGATATCGCCAAGACATCCAGGTCGCGAGGCGGGCGGGATACAGATTGCCGTGTTGGTCGCCGCCAGCCTGCTCGGCGCACTCTACCTGTCATGGCGCCTTATGGCGGCACTGGACTTCCTGTATCCGGCGTTCTACGAGATCGCCGATATCGGCGCGCATATCGACAAGTTCGGCCCCCAGAACCGCTACAAGCGCGGCTTCGAACAAACCACACGGCATGAACGAGAGGCGCTGTTCGCCGCTATCGCAGCGGCGGTACGCAACCAGGGTCGAGGTCTCGAGGCGTTGATGTACGAGGATGCCGATGGTCGTGAGATGGGCGTTCTGCTGCGTCCGCCGGAGATCATTCATCTCCGGGACGTGGCCCGGCTTGTACGCTGGCTGGAGATCGCCGGTCTTATCGCGTTGGCGATCGTGTCCTTCCAGATCGTTTTCCTGAGGCGGCGGAAGCTACTGCTACCGAGACCCGGGGGCATGATGGCAAGGGTCGCAGTCGGCGTCGGGGTGATAACGGTCGCCATCGTGGCCATCGGGCCACGGGACGTTTTCTACGCCTTTCATGACTGGGTATTCCCGGAGAACAACCAGTGGTTCTTCTATTACCAGGACTCGCTCATGTCGACCCTGATGAAGGCCCCGTTCCTATTCGGCTACATTGCCGTAGCTATGGCGGTGCTCGCCATGATCTTCCTGTGGCTGATCTTCTGGGCCAGCGACTGGGCTACTCGACGCGCGGTCACTCAGCGGGCCGGGTAGCGGGTCTCCAGCCACCGGAACAAGCCCCTCACCGACTGGCATTCCGCACCCTCCGGCCGCCCAGGGCGACGCCGGGGATTCCAGGCGAACAGGTCGATATGCACGAACTCACCTGCCTGCTCGACGAACTTCTTCAGGTACAGGGCAGCGGTGATCGATCCGGCCATGGGCGGCCCGCTGCTAATGTGATTCACGTCGGCGACCGGACTCGACAGGGTCTCGGCGTAGGGCTGCCACAGCGGCATGTGCCAGACCGGGTCCTGCTCCGCGGCACAGGCGTCGCTGATGCTCCGCGCCACCTCGTCGTCATCGCTGTAGAGCGCCGGAAGCTCCGGCCCAAGCGCGACCCGGGCCGCTCCGGTCAGAGTGGCCATATTTATGATGACTTCCGGCTCCTCCTCGTCCGCCAGCGCGAGTGCGTCACAGAGCACGATCCGACCCTCGGCATCTGTGTTTCCGATCTCGACGGTGATCCCTTTCCGGGTACTCAGAACATCGCCCGGCCGATAGGCGTTCCCTGCAATGCTGTTCTCGACGGCGGGAATCAGCACCCTCAATCGGACAGGCAACCCGGCTGCCATCACCGATCGGGCAAGACCGAGCACATGGGCAGCGCCACCCATGTCTTTCTTCATGTTGCGCATGGCGGCGGCCGGTTTGATGTCCAGGCCGCCGGTATCGAAACAGACCCCTTTGCCCACCAGCGTTACGGCGGGATGTTGCGGATTGCCCCAGCGGATATCGACCAGTCGCGGGGCCTGCTCGCTGGCCCTTCCGACCGCATGAATCGCCGGGAAGTTCTCCTTCAGCAAGTCCTCGCCTTCAGTTACATGGCACTCGGCCTCGAATTCGGACGCCAGCCGTTCGGCTTCATTAGCCAGTTCGATGGGTCCCATATCGGAGGCGGGTGTGTTGACGAGATCCCGGACAAGCCGATCGGCTTCCGCATGCCGCAGGATATCTTCGCGATCGGCCCCATCCGGCCACGCCAGTACCCGTGGCCCGGAAGGATCTGCTGATCGGTAACGACCGAATCGGTACTGACCGATGCCCCACCCGATCGCCCACAAGTCTGCAGACGGCACGCCTTCGGTCTCTAGACGGTAATGCCCCGGGGGCAATCGACTTGCAGCCGAGGCCGATTCCCGCAGCCCACCGCCGGCCGGCCCAACCCCGAGCAAAGCGCTGCCGATGCCACCGGACTCGTCTGGCACCAGACAGACCGATCCCGGTTTCGCCTCGAAGCAGGTCTCTGCAACCCAGCGCCTGGCCAAAGGGGACGCGTCGGCCAGCCATTGCTTAAGACCTTCGCCATCCAGCACCAGGACAGGTCTCGCATCAGGCCGCGTTTCATCGGTGAAATAGGTCTGCACATCCGCCTCCGGGTTGAACGATGTTCAAGAAGGCATGGATTATGCCAGCGGCCGCACCTGGCTCACAGGCGGGGTCGGCTTTCGTAGGCGGAGGCATAGCCGCGTACGGCATCGGGACAGTACACGATCAGCAACGTTATCAAGGTGCCGTTGATGAAAGCCTCAGGGAAAGCGATGAGAAGTATGAAGCCTGGCCAGGCAGGGCCGGCCCCGGGCCAAATCTCGGTGGGCGACCCCAACAGCATCATAGCGAGAAGGTGAGCCGATGCAGCTGCGATTGCAGCCCCAAAGAAGGCGCTGCCGAAGATGAATACGAAAGGATCCGCCGGGAGACAGCGCAGCACCAGCCTGCGCCAGCATTCCGTGACCAGCACCGGGACCAGGGAAGACACCACCCAACTGGGCGCGATTCCAGACACATCACCTACGAGCAGGCTGGTCACGGTCTGTGCTAACAGCGTTATCAGGAAGGCCGGCGTGAGACCCGTGAGCAACGTCACCGTAGTCACGCCCAGCACGTGCAGGCCGGGGCCGGGCTGTGCC
>CP070833.1:739169-758302 GCA_020341735.1 Gammaproteobacteria bacterium
ATCGCCTCAAAGTCGGATGCAAGACTCATGAAGATTCTCGGCCTTTCCGGGTACTACCACGATAGCGCCGCCGCCATGGTGTGCGATGGTGAAATCGTCGCTGCGGCCCAAGAAGAACGCTTTTCGCGCAAAAAGCACGATGCACGTTTCCCGGGCAACGCCATCAACTCCTGCCTGGAGCAGGGCGGCATATCCATGCGGGATATCGACCATGTCGTCTTTTACGACAAACCCATGGTCAAGTTCGAGCGCCTGCTCGAGACCTACCTGACCTATGCGCCGAAGGGTTTCAAATCCTTCGTTGCGGCCATGCCGATCTGGCTGAAAGAAAAGCTCTATCTGAAATCCACGCTTAAGCAGGAGCTGACGGAGCTTGGTTCATGTGACAAGAAAGACCTGCCCAAAATTCTGTTCGCGGAGCATCACCAGTCCCACGCCGCCTCCGCGTTCTTCCCAAGCCCATTCGACGATGCGGCGGTCCTTTGCCTGGACGGTGTTGGTGAATGGGCGACCGGTTCAGCATGGCGCGCCAAGGGCCGCGACCTGACCCCCCTGTGGGAGATCGACTTCCCCCATTCGCTGGGGCTGCTTTACTCAGCCTTTACCTACTATTGTGGATTCCGCGTCAACTCGGGCGAATACAAGCTCATGGGTCTGGCGCCTTATGGTGAGCCGAAGTACAGGGATCTGATCATCGACAAGCTGATGGATCTCAAGCCAGATGGCAGTTTCCGTCTGGACATGGATTTCTTCGAGTACTGTACCGGTCTGACGATGACGAATGCGCGGTTTGACGAGCTTTTTGGAGGCCCGCCGCGCCAGGCCGAGTCGACGATAACCCAGCGCGAGATGGACATGGCGGCCTCGATACAGGCGGTCACCGAAGAAATCGTCCTGCGCCTCGCGCGGACACTGCACGCTCATTGCGGGTCCGACAATCTCTGTCTGGCCGGTGGTGTGGCCCTCAATTGCGTGGCGAACGGACGACTGCTGCGCGAAGGTCCCTTCGAGAAGATCTGGATCCAGCCGGCCGCCGGTGATGCCGGCGGGGCAATCGGCGCCGCAATGGTCGCGTGGCATCAATACCTCAAAAAGGAACGCGTCACGGAACCGACGGATGCCATGCAGGGTTCGTACCTCGGCCCCGCGTTCGACGACTCGCAGATCCGCCGCGCGCTGAACGAATTCAAGGCCGTATTCGAAACCTACGACGACGCCAGTCTGTTTGACCGCGTGGCTGCGTTGATGCAAGAGGGCAAGGTCGTCGGATGGTTCCAGGGTCGGATGGAATTTGGCCCTCGCGCCCTGGGTGGTCGGTCGATTATAGGTGATGCTCGCAACCGCGATATGCAGAAGGTGATGAACCTGAAGATCAAGTTCAGGGAATCGTTTCGGCCATTTGCCCCTTCTGTCCTGGCCGAGAGGGTGCAGGATTACTTCGAGCTGGACGGACCGAGTCCCTATATGCTGATCGTGGCTGATGTCCGCGAGAGCCTGCGACGCCCGTTGTCCGATGAGGATCTGGGAAGAGGGGGTCTCGATCGTCTGACGGTCGCGCGCTCCGAGATTCCCGCGGTGACTCATGTTGATAATTCCGCCCGCATTCAGACGGTCCACCGCGAGACCAATCCGCGATATTGGGGACTCCTCAAGGCCTTTGAGAAGCGGACAGGCTGTGGCGTCATCGTCAACACGTCGTTCAATGTGCGCGGCGAGCCGATTGTGGGTACGCCGGAGGATGCTTACCGATGCTTCATGCGGACCGAGATGGACGCCTTGGTTATAGAGAATTGCCTGATGCTGAAAGACGCACAACCGGAGTGGGGCGAGAGCGATGACTGGCGTGAGTCCCTGGAGCTGGATTGATGCTGCGCCCCCCGATCGGCAACCGTTATGCAGCCGAGGTAAGTCGTGGTGGGTTCTCAGCATCATGGAGCCTGGGTCATGAGTGACTGGCAAGCGCCGATCCCGGAGCTCGACGCCAAAGGGCTGCGCGAGTTCGGATTCATCATGGCGGCCGCCATCGCCTTGCTGTTCGGATTGTTTCTGCCTTGGTGGTTCGAGAAACCGTGGCCCGCCTGGCCCTGGCTCCTCGCGGCACTTTTCGTGGTCTGGGCGCTGGCTGCACCGACCACGCTAAAGCGGGTCTACCGAGGCTGGATGCATTTCGGCCGGGTCATGGGGCGGATCGTCACACCGCTTATCCTCACGGCCACGTTTTTCATCGCAATCGTTCCGACCGGGCTGATCATGCGAGCCCTGGGCAAGGATCCGATGCGGCGCCATTTCGATCCGGACGCAGACAGCTACCTGGTTGACAGCGAGGCGGCCCCGGCTGAGAGACTCGAGCGCCCGTTCTGAGCGTCTTGCGCGCAACTTCGTAAGAACCCATGCCCCAGGCGAACCTCGTGTTGGGGTACGAGCCGATTCATATGCGACCTCTCCGTCTCCTCCGAAGGCACAAGAAGGTCTAATCACTGAGGATTTGGCCGGGTCCGGAAAAATAAAAACGGGACGGAGTTGCCTCCGTCCCGTCGGTCCCCCAGGCGAGCGATCGGTTTTGCCGATCAAGGCAACGTTTTTGCGTTGCCTGCCTCACGGCGGGAACGAACAGGGAGTGTTGTTCCCAACTCTTTCGGCGAGCTGACAGCCTCTGGGGGAGACTCTGGCTTTTCCGACCCCGCCTCGCGACGGGTGTGGCTTTTCAGGAGTTCCGTGTAGCTCCAATCTAGTTCGCAAACCTCTTACGAACAAATTCTATTGAACATAATGCACAGTCGCGCGTCACAGAACCGCAAGAAGATCAGGCGCTTGGGCGAGCGAAGCGGACCCGCAGAGCTTCTTCCTGGTCGACGGCCTCCAGCTGCTCCTCCATGAAGCGAATGTTGTCATCTATCTCCGGGAGCAGGACATTCTCGAGCGCGCGGGCGCGTCGTTCTGTTCTGATGTACTCGGCGATCAGCCGCCGCATGTTGGCAGATCGAGCGGCCAGTTCCGCCGATAACGGCAGCAACTCCGCGAACCGGTCCCGGCATTGGATCGCCTCGGGCGACGGCACCGCCGGCGGCGGTACCGGACCCCAGCCGATGTCGGGACACTTCGGGTCGATCAACTCTACGCCGAGGAATCGATAGTACCGATGCTCGCAGCCCCAGCCATCGAGCTCGAACCGGGGAAAGACCGAGAGCTCCTCGAGCCCGTGGCGGGCTGCCGCTCCGGCCAGGGCCGCGACTGCTTTGGTGTGGGCAGCCCGGTAGGCCGCGAGGCTCTCCCGATAGGCCGTGAGTTGGCGAAGCATCTCCTGGGCCACGATCATGCGTTTCTCGTCCAGGAATTCGTAGCCCTCCTGGATCAGCAGTCGCTCGTCCTTGAGTTCAAGGTAAGCGCTACGGGTCGGCGTAATCTGCGCGCCGTCAGGCAACGGTGGCCTCCTCGCGGATGTAACGTTCGATCTGTGCGTCGCTCAGCCGAGACAACTCGACTTCCGGCAGCATCTGCAGCAGGCGCCAGCCGATCTCCATGCTCTCCTCGAGTGTTCTCGGGCCGCTCTGATTGACGATGTCGACCTCGAACCTATCGCCGAACTTCAGATAACGCTTGTCGGTATCTGACAGGCCCTCCATACCCATGACGCTGGCCAGCACCCGAACCCGGGTGGCACGGGCGTAGGCGGCGAACAGCTGGTGGGCCAGGTTGGGATGATCCTTGTGGGTGTAGCCTTCACCGGTACCGTTGTCCATCAGTCGGGAAAGACTCGGCAGTACCGAGACCGGGGGATACACGCCCTTGCGATCGAGATCGCGACCAAGAACGATCTGGCCTTCAGTGATGTAGCCGGTCAGGTCCGGGATCGGGTGGCCGATGTCGTCTCCGGGCATCGTCAGGATCGGTAGCTGGGTAACCGTCCCCGAAAGTCCCTTGATACACCCGGCCCGCTCGTAGAGGGTCGCCAGGTCGGAGTACATGTAACCCGGATAACCTTTGCGGCTTGGTATCTCCCCGTGGCTGGCGGACACCTCACGGAGCGCTTCACAGTAATTCGTCATGTCTGTAATGATCACCAGGACATGGCGGCCTTCCTCGAAGGCGAGGTACTCGGCCGCCGTCAAAGCGTAACGCGGGGTCAGCAGCCTTTGGGTGCTGGGTTCGTCGGCCCGGTTGAGGAACATGACCGTGTGTTCCAGCGCCCCACTGGATTCCATGGCTGAACGGAACGCCTCCGCCGTGTCATGTGGGACACCGATACCCACGAATACGGTAGCGAACTGACCGGCTTCGCCGCCCCGAAGCCGGGCGCGCTGGGCGATCTCCGTGGCAATCCGGTCGTGGGGCAGGCCGCCGCAGGAGAACAAGGGCAGTTTCTGTCCTCTGACCAGGCTGTTCATCAAATCGATAGTAGATACCGTGGTCTCGATGAAATCGCGCGGAAGCGCTCGTGCCGTGGGGTTGATCGCGAGACCGTCTATCCGCATGCGGCGTCGGGCGGGCACCGGCGGTCCGCCATCCAGAGGGCGGCCGACGCTATCGAATATCCGGCCCATCAGGCCCGGGCCGACGGCGAAAACAAGTGGCTCTGCCCGCAGCCGGATCAACGTGTCATCCAGGCCAAGCCCGGTCGTCGATTCCAGGACCTCGATGACCATCTTGTCTTCATCGAGGGCGGCGATGCGGCCGACTCTCTGGCGTTGCTCACTGTCGATGATCTGAACGGCCTCGTTGAGGCCTACGCTGGCACTGCGACGAACGTAGAGCAATGGTCCTTCGATGCGGCGTACCGCGCCGCGTAGCGTAAGGTCACCGCGCATCGTCTTCGCCTCCCGTTTCGAGTTCGGACAGTTCACTATCGATCGCCGACCAGAGGCGGGTGACCTCGTCTGGCGAATCTTCGGGGAGTTCCTCGCCGAGTCGACGAAGCCGCCGCAGGACCGCCACCCCTCCGATCGCTTCCGGAGTCGCCCCGGTGCCCAGGGCTTCTCCTGCACGGTCGATGAAGTGCATCAACAGCCTCAGCATGGCCGACTGTCTCTCCGGAGAGCAGTAGCGATCGATGGCGGAAAACGAGGACTGATACAGGAACCCTTCATTCATGAGTTCGGCGCACATGAGCGTGAGTTGCTGTTCGTCCGGCAGCGCGTCCTTGCCGACGATCCGCGCCATCCGTTCCAGTTTCTCCTGTTGCTCGAGAAGCGTGAGAATGCGTTGCCGGTGATCGCGCCAGTCCGGGTTGCCCTGGATCTGCCACCATCGCGCCAGCGTGTCGACGTCCTCGGCGTACGAGACCAGTGGATGGATGGCTGGGTAGAAGCGCGCCTGGGCACGCGCTCTGTCCAACGCCCAGAAGCTGCGTACGTAACGTTTGGTGTGGCTGGTCACGGGCTCGGAGAAGTCGCCGGCCGGCGGGCTGACCGCCCCGATGATCGTGACCGAACCTTCGTCACCGGATAGTGTCCTCACCCGCGCGGCGCGTTCGTAGAACTCCGCCAGCCTCGAGGCCAGATAGGCCGGATAGCCGGACTCGCCCGGCAGTTCACCCAGGCGTCCTGAAACTTCCCGGAGCGCTTCTGCCCAGCGACTGGTCGAGTCGGCCATCAGGGCGACGTGCAGGCCCATGTCGCGGAAGTACTCGGCCACCGTGATCGCCGTGTAGATGCTGGCCTCTCGCGCAGCCACGGGCATGTTCGACGTGTTGGCAATGATGACCGTACGCTCCATCAACGGTCGCCCTGTGCGGGGATCCTCGAGGCCGGGAAACTCGTCGAGGACTTCGGCCATCTCATTACCGCGCTCGCCGCAGCCGACATAGACGATGACGTCGGCATCGCACCACTTGGCGAGGCTCTCCTGCAGCACCGTCTTGCCGGTACCGAAGCCACCCGGTAGCGCGGCGCGGCCGCCCCGGGCGACCGGAAACAGAGTGTCGAGGATGCGCTGGCCGGTCACCATCGGGGCTTCCGGACTGATCCGTTGCTGGACGGGCCGGGGCCTTCGTACCGGCCAGACGTGTCCCATGGAGAGTGCATGCTGTTGTCCCTCTTCATCGCTGAGGGTGCAGACGACTTCTGATTCCGGGTAGTCGCCTTCCGCAGCGATGGTCTCCACCCGGCCGGACATGCCGGGCGGGACGATGCATCGCAGCGCAGGCCCGTCGCGTCGGATACGACCGAAGAAAGCGCCTTCGGATAGTTTTTCGCCTTGTTCGACCGTCGGGACGAAACGAAGGGATGCTTCTCTGTGCCCGACAGTACCTGCCGCATAGAAGTGGATTGATTCGTCCGCCAGCGGCCGCAACAGTCCGTCGAGTATCCGACCCAGCAGTCCCGGGCCGAGGGGGACGGACAAGGGCAGGCCTGAGCCCTTGACCGAATCACCCGGCTTCAGTCCGGTCGTGTCCTCGTAGACCTGGGCCACGAGTTGCTCGCCATCCAGCTGGATAACCTCTCCCAGGAGGGCATTCGGGCCGACACTGATGGCTTCGTGCACGTGAAATCGCCCCGTGACGTCGGCCCTCAGGACGGGGCCACCGACCCAATGGATCGCTGCGGTACTCATTTGTCCGCTCCAATTTTTTCTTGCTGCCGATGGATTTCTGCCAACAACTCGCCTGCCATTTCGTCCACCTGGGCCAGCAGTCCCGTGACGCTCATGTCGAGCTGCGCGTCTTCATGTCGTAACCTGAATCCCGCCTCTATGTCCGCAGAGGCTGTCAGCTGAACGCTGACATCCGGGCCCGGGGCGCCCAGTATGCGGGCAGCCTCATCCGGGTCGAGAGCCGCAGGAAACTCGATCTGCCAGTCGCTGTTCGAGAGCAGCGCGGCGGCTTCTGCCAGCAGGGTGTCGGCCCACGCGGAACGGGCTTTTGCATCGTTCCAGCGCTCGAGCAGCGCCTGACGCAAGCTCTCATGACCCAGGGCGAGTTGTTCCTTGTCCAGCGCTTGCCGTTTTCGTCGGATTCGGGACGCCAGTGCTGCCCCCGCTCGCTGCAGGCTGCGATCTCGTTGGTCCCGTTCCTCGGCCACCGCCTGGGACATCCGCCATCGTGCCTGTCGACGCGCATTGCGCAGCAACGCCCGGGCCTGCTGCCTCGCGTCATCCAGCAACGCCTCCCGACGACTCTGCAGGTCTTCTTCTATGCCCTTGAGCATGGCTTGGACCTGAACGTCTACGATGCTCTGGAATTCCATTATGATTCGACCCCGAGAGCGGCTCGCACTTCATGTTCGATGTCCGGGAGAGCGGGTCCGCCGAAGGCCTCCGGGACGATGGTTACAGGCGGTTGCGCCCGCCTGACTGCGTCTTCCAGCAAGCTCGGAGGCAGATCGGATGAGGCTCGGGCGGTGATGATGACCAGCGGGGCCTGATCCAGCGCTTGCCTGAACAAGGGCTCGACCTCGCCGGGCTCCGCTTCGAAGACGCGCAGCCCGGCGAGCCGGAAACCGGCGCCGGTCAGTTCGTCGCCGATGAATACCGGCATGCTCATCTCAACCCAGCCGATTGAGGATCAGAATGGACACGATCAGGCCGTAGATCGCGATGCCCTCGGCCAGTCCCACCATGACGAGCACGCGGCCCATCAGCTCCGGTTTCTCCGCCAGGGCGCCAACGGCTGCGCTGCCGACGTGGGCCACGGCATATCCGGCAGCGGCAGCTGACAGCCCGGCTGCTGCGGCAGCCGCGGCGAACCCCCACTGGGTCACGCTGGGATCGCCGCCGAGTACGGCGACAGCTTCCTCGGCGAGAGCGGCGTCGGGGAACGCCAGCAGGAGCGTCCCGACAAGGGCGGCGACCGCAACCATGGCAGCGGTGCCTATAAGGATGATGGCCGAAAGCCTCATGATTCTCTCCTTTGTTTCCCGGGCTCCGCCTCGTCCGGGCTCGGTAGCGGCTTGAACTGCCGACCGCTGGACCGGAGGAAGCGGATGAAGAATTCGAACAGGACCAGACGCGTAGTCTGAATACCGACCACCAGGCCCTCGAGCCCGATGATCAGTAGGTTGCCAAGCACGAGTACGGCCGCCTTGCCGGCTGTGGACTGGAAACCGTCCGCCATCCCGACGATCGCGGCCGAAAGTCCTGCATGCGCCAGCGCGAAGGCGCCTACGCGGACGAAGGAAATCGTGTTGACCAGGAGTTGCAGCACGGTCTCGATGTATTCGCCGGCAGCATTCCCGGCTGCGGGCAGGACGTCGGGCCGGCGGCGCAGGGCGGATCCGAGGATGAACCACACGGTGCCCAGCATCCCGAACCACACGCCGCGGGCGTCGACAAAAACAATGGCGAACAGGATGCCGAAGTAGGTCATCGGCAAACCCAGACGGGCACCCCAGAACTCCATGTCCTCGCCGCGCCAGTGGCACTGATGAGCGTCCAGTCCGAGGCCGAGCGTGACCACCGCGACGCCGAAAATCAGGCTGGCGGTGAGCACCGGGATCGGCTGCTCGATGGGGTGCAACCAGAGTGGTGCGATCAAGTGCTCGTTGGCGAAGACGCTGCCGAATACGAAGCCGAAGATGATCGCCGCGATTCCGCCCGGGACCAGCAGGGCGAGCACCGGGACCTTCTTTCGCAGCCACAGTCCTATCGCAAGCAGGACCGCGCCCTGGCCGACATCCCCGAACATGAAGCCGAACATCAGCGGCGCCATGAACGCCAGGATGCGCGTGGGGTCGACCTCGCTGTCCCCGGGCGTACCCAGCAGCGCCGCGAACAGTTCGAAGGGCCGTGCCCACGGCGGGTTGTGCATCACCATCGGATGAGCCACGTCGGCCGGGGGATCGCTGAGCCGAAGCAGATAATTGACGCCCTTGTCGTGCAGTTTCATGTCGACTGTTTTTGCGTCCGGGTCGCTGGTCCAGCCGGTGATCCATGCGAAACGCTCTGTCACGGGGAGCTCTGGTACGTGAGTTACGTACCAGTCCAGCAGCCGGAGTCGACCCAGTGCCGGCGCGAGCTGATACTTGTCGGCCAGCTGCCTGAGCGATGCGGCCAGCCGATCATCCGCCGTGTTTGCTGCGTCTATCCTCTGGTCGATGGCCGCGCGTGCCTCGGATGGTTCACCGGGTAACCATCTCGGCAGCTCGAGAGGACGGGCCTTGAGAGCCGCCAGATATTCATCGAGCATCTGAATCTGGTCCTTCTCGCCGACGGCAAAGAGGAAGCGACTCGCCTCAGTCCTGACCGGCTGAAGCAGGACTGAAGGCGGCACTTGTTGGATCTCGGCATCCTCCGGTACGACGTAGAGCCGGCCGGCGAGATAGGGTCCGCTCGAGGCCAGCTGATGCAAATCCGGTAGCTCGTCATCCTCGACCGCCATCGCCTGCCTCAGGGTTTCCAGGTCGTGACGCATGCGCCGGGTGTTCTGGATCTCTGCGATGAGCGGCGCTGCCTCGTCGGCCCAGCGCTTTGTCGTTTCCAGGGCCGTCTCGAGTTGTTCGGCGGGCTCGGCCGCCGTCTCGACCCGCTGAGGCTGTGGTTCTGGCCACCAGTCGCCGAAACGTCTGGACAGCTCCCCATACTCGTCAAGTCCGTGGTGGAGATCGGGGAGCTGGGCACGACTCGTCGCCAGGCTATGGGTTTGCAGCTCGACCGCGCCGGTCGAGGCCAGGCAACGTAGCGCGCGGGTCAATTCCTCCCTTGGCGTAAGGATCTCGAACCACTGGGCGGCGGCGGGTCTCAGGCCCATAGCGGTCTTTCCGCCGGGACCGGGAACAGAGCACGAAGTACCAGGCCACCGCGGAGTCTCTCGACATCCAGCGCCATCAGGCCCAGGTGTGCGAATACCGCCGGGATGCGCCCCGAGTGTTGTCGAAAAATACTGTTGAATCGTTGTGCCAGGCGACGCCGTAATGGCGGGCCGACGGGGTACGCCAGCGGATTATCCTGGATAGCGGCAGTGTGCTTCTCGTAATCCACTCTTATCCGGTCCAGGGCTGCTTCGTCACTTTCATCCGCCGACGGGCACAGATCCTTCCAGGCATCGAACCATGCAGTGACAGGCGGGACGTCCCAGTCGATCTCGAAGCTGGCCCGTGACAGCAGGGTCGATTGCAGAGCCTCGCGCCGGCTGTCGAGATCCGTCTGCGATACCCCCGAAAACACCGGGTCGTCCAGCATCCAGCGGGGGACGGGCTCGTTGCGGACCAGATAAACGAAATGGGGCAGATAGGGGAGAGTCGACAGCCACTGCACGGCGCTCCTCCACCTGGCCGGCATCCAGGAGGCGATCTGTGACACATACAAGCCCCAATCCACCCGCAGTGATCGCTCCACCTGGTGACTGTCGGCCTCGGATGCAAGATGAACGATCCATGGTCGCAACGAGGTCGCGCGGGCGGCCTGCAGGTAGCTGGCGATGTCCGGCGTCGATTCGAGCAGGCGCCAGCGATCGTCGCTGGGTCTTCTGCCGTGGCGGGCCTGGAGGCGAGCCTGCACGTACGCGAAACGGTTAGAGGTCGTCATGGTGACGGCTCGTCAGTCGCCGAGCGAGGTGCTTCGCCGCCTCGCTGACCGCCTTTGACTGGGCCGGCTCATAGTCAATGGCCGCGCCCAATTGGGCCGCCTCGCGGCGCATCTCACGTATGCGCGCCGCTGTCTGCCTGTGAGATGCGGCGTGTACGTCGCTGATCCGGCGCTGGGTGGTTTCTTTGATCCGACGTGCCCTGTCCCGGGCGTCCGAGAGAATCTGCTCCGCATCGGAGCGACAGGTTTCGATCTGTCCCTGGGCCTCCCGCTCCGCGGCGAGAACCCGGTCCATTGCCTCCCTGACGGACATGGGTCGGGCAGGGGATCGGTCGGTCATTGCGCGCTCCCGAGTATGTCGGCGGGGCGTCCGGGAGCCTGGGGATCAAGCCGCTATCGGCACCCCGTTTATTAGAAAAGTAGCAGTTAATCCTTCAGAAGCACTTGATCTGGCGCAATTTCCAGGCGATTTCTCCATGGGGCGGATACCCCATCTGGCGGTGAAATCGAAGGGAGGGCATGACTCAGGCGGGACCGCCAGGGGCATTTCGTCCGGGATCGCCAATCGTTGCTTTCAAAGCGCCGATGTTCGCCCAGAGACTCAGCCCTGCTCACGGGTTCCGTAGAGCATAGTGACATTGATCCGGCGATTCTCGAAGCCATCGCGAAAGCGGATGTCGTCTGTCCGATGAAACAGGTCGGAATTGAAAATGACCACGCGGTTCTGGCGGTGCGGCACCACGAGTTCCTGGGCCCCCTCGGCGGCCAGGTACTCGTCGATGCGCGCCTTCGTTTCGGGCTCTGCGGTGTTGAAGTCACTCGCACCCCAACTCGCGGGTGCCTCCTTGTCCCAGATGCGCATGCCACCGGAGTCCGGCTCCAGCATTGCATCGTCTGGCGTCAGCCAGAAATTGACGTTGACTGCCGCGAAATCCGCGTGCATGTCGATACCCGAGAGCCGGCTATCATAGTGATAGGCCCACAACTGAAGTAACGGACGGTTGCCGAAGATGTCGGGCAATAGCGCGGGGAGTTCCCGGGCGATCTGCAGGATCAGGGGACAGTCGAAACCATCATGCAGGTACGCGCCCACGTAGCCATTAGGATGGTCGGCGTCGTACCAGATCGTCGATTCGAGAAGAAACTGTCGCAGGGAGTCCAGGGCTTCCGGGCGCAGAAAGCCGTCGATCCAGGTAATACCGGGACCGCGCCGGAGATAGTCTTCGGTGATCGCGTCCGGATCGAGGGTCGGGTTCAGTGCCCCGCCAGGCAACATCCGCGCATCGATACGCCGGATGCATCGGTTGTAGTGGCCGCCCAGCTTGGCGATGGTCGCCGGATGCAGTCCTATGACATCGCCCTCGCCAAGGTCTTCCGGCAGTGCGCCCTGCAGCGCCTCGTGCTCGAGGATGATCCTGTCCAGATCGTCCCGATCCGGTTCCAGCGAGCGGATATAGCGCAGCTGCTCGATATCGTGACGCAGCTTTGCCTTGTTTGTGCGGCGGATCTCGGGTCGGTTCAGACCGTAGCCCGAGTCCGGGTCTCGCAGAAGGGCGTGACCTCGACTGAATGCCGCCACTGCTTCCTGCAGGTGACCCTGGCGTTTGAGCAGTTGACCCAGCTGCCGCCAGGCGATGTCGTGTCCGGGGCAATGCTGAGTGGCGAGTTCCGCCACGCGCAGTGCCTCCTCTGGGCGGTTCTTTGACTCGAGCAGGCGGCTCAGGCAAACGTGGGCGTCGGGCACGTCGGGAGCGGCAACATCGATCGCCCGCCTCAACAAGTCCTCGGCAGCGTCAAGGGCGCCCGCATCTTCCCGTAATCGAGCCAGCGCCACCAGGGCATCCCCGTTTTCTGGCGACTGCTCCAGGGCTGACTCGAAGCGGGCGGCTGCCGTCGCTTTGTCATTGCGGCGAAGGCTCAGCTGTCCGCTGTGGAGAAGGGCGTTCAGATGGTCCGGTTGCAGCGACAGGGCACGCTGTAGTTCCCTCTCGGCTTCCTCGAGTCGATCCTGTTTCTCGCGTACGAGGGCGAGGTGGTAGCGGATTTCCGAATGCTCGCCTGCGCGCTGCGACAGTGACTCGAATATGCCGGCGGCCGGCTCCAGTTGCCCGGTCTGCAGCAAGGCACGCCCCAGGTCGAACTGGATGGCGGCATTTCCGGGCGCTATCTGCGCGGCAGTCTTGAGATGGCGCAGGGCGTCGTCCGTGTGGCCGCGCTGCATCTCGAGGATGCCCAGGTGATATCTCGCTATCTCGTTGTCCGGTCGCCTGCTCAGGACTCTTACATAGGCTGCATAAGCGTCGTCCAGACGGCCGGCCCGATGGGCCTGCATCGCGGTGCTCAGATCCTCGTCATGGACGCCCACCTTGCAGCGTACCTCTCAGCGTGTGTCGGCCAAAGAGTGTTCGGGCGACTCATTGACGCCTAACGACTCCGACGTGTTCCCACGATCGGAGCTGGATCGTGGTCCGCGCAGAGGGCTTACGGTGACCGGCACTGCCGACAAGGCCGCGTTGCCCGAGAGTGGGTCCACGAGGTCATGATCGGTCAGGTCGTTGATGCTGGCGCCCGGGTGTCGGCTGGCGACCTCCAGTTGGATGCCCTCTCTGTCGTGACCCCAGCCGTGGGGCAGGCAGACGACTCCGGGCATGATTTCGTCAGTGACCTCGACCGGCGCCACGGTCTCGCCCACCCGTGACTTGATCAACGCGTCCTGGGACTGCACAAGTCCGAGTCGGTCGGCGTCAGCAGGATGAACCAGCAGCGTGCAGCGATTTTTACCCTTCACCAACCGTTCGCAATTATGCATCCAGGAGTTATTGCTGCGCGGTTGCCGCCGACTGATCAGCAGCAACGGGTCTGCCGAGATGTCGGCCTGGATTGGTTCCATCCGACTGCGCAGCCGCGTCAGATCGCGGACCATCGGTTCTGGCGCAAGCTTGATGCGCTGGTCCTTTGTTGCCAGTCTCTGCGGCAGGCACGGGTCCAATGGCCCGAGGTCCAGGCCGTGCTCCGCCGCGGTCAACGCACGAAAATCTACGGTCTGAGCATAGGGGCCGCGTTTTAACGCCTGTTTCAGCAAGCCAGTCGGTCCCATCGACATCATCTGCCAACGGGCAAGCGTGGCTTTTAGACGCTGCCACAAGGGCCCGTCCTGGAGCCTGCGGCTCAGCTCCAGCGCAATCTCCCAATCGTGGCGGGTGTCCAGGCCGGGTTCGAACAAGGCTTCCGAGTAGCGCGCGACATTGCGAATGGCCAGCAGGTTGAAGACAACGTCGTAATGATCATGTTCGAGCGCCGCCGTGGGCGGCAGAATGACGTGCGCATGGCGCGTCGTCTCGTTGATATAGAAGTCGACAGAGACCATGGAGTCCAGGCTGGCCAGCGCACGATCGAGCTGCCGACCGTTCGGCGTGGACAGGACCGGGTTGCCGGCAACCGTCAGCATGCCGCGGATACGACCACCACGATCGGCCAGTATCTCTTCGGCCATGGTGGCCGACGGCAGTTCGCCGCCAAACTCGGGCAGCCCCCGGACCGAACTCCTGAATCGGTCGTAGCCACCCCGGCCTTGAAATTTCATGAGATCGACGGCCGGCTTGGTGAACATGGCGCCACCGACGCGGTCGAAATTGCCGGTGACGATGTTCATTACATTGACCAGCCACTGACAGAGACCGCCGAACTCCTGCACGGAGACCCCCATGCGTCCATAGGCGACGGCCGAACGGGCGGTGGCGAAATCTCGCGCAAGTGCACGAATCTGCTGGGCGTCCATTCCGAGAGCCCCAGCGACGTTTTCCGGGGCAAATCGGCGCAGGACGCCGGGTAGCTGATCCAGGCCTTCCGTGAAGGCCGCCAATCGGTCCGGTCGCGCCAGGTCTTCGTCGAAAATCGTGTGAACCAGAGCGGCAAGCAGGAGAGCATCGGCACCCGGACGAATGAAGATGTGCTGGTCCGCGATGCGAGCCGTCTCGCTGCGTCGCGGATCCACGACGATCAGTCGTCCCCCACGGGTTTGCAGATCCTTGAGGCGCTGGCGGATATCCGGCGCGGTCATCAGGCTGCCGTTCGAGACGACAGGGTTGGCGCCGATCACAAGCATGAAGTCGGTGCGATCCAGGTCCGGTACAGGCAACAGCAGCTGGTGCCCGAACATCAGGTAGGCGGACAGGTGGTGCGGTAGCTGATCCACAGATGTGGCCGAGAAGCGGTTACCGGGACGCAGCGCCTTGATCAGCAGCGGCCCGAAGAGCATCGCGCCCCAGTTATGCACGTTGGGATTGCCCAGATATACACCGAGGGACTCGGCACCGTGACGATCGCGCAACCTCCGCAGACGATCCGCCGCTTCATCGAAGGCCTCATCCCAGCCGATCTCCTCGAAATCCGAGCCTCTGCGACGAAGCGGTTTCCTGACCCGGTCGGCGTCTTCATGGACGTCTTTCAGCGCAACCGCCTTGGCGCAGATATGTCCCCGGCTGAACGGATCCTGTTTGTCGCCACGGATGGACGAGATGCGGCCATCTTCTACTTTGATCTCGATACCGCAGATCGCCTCGCAGAGATTGCAGGCCCGGTAGTGAGTAAGAATCTCTCCGCTGTCCGAGATGTTGGATCTGGTTCTTGCCATTGATATTTCCTGGCAACGCCTCGTAATGCGTGGATAGGCGAGCGTCGCTGGTGACCCGCACAACTTACACTGACAGACAGCAGCGTGCACCCGAGATCGCCATGAACTGTCTGGAGCGATCCCAACACGGCGGCGAACGGTACTGAACTTAAAAACGGCTGGTGGCTGGAGGCCGAGGTCCATGGTCAGCAGAAAGAAAGGCCGGCGTCAGGCCGGCCTTTCTGGATCGTACTTGGTGGGCGATGCTGGGATTGAACCAGCGACCTCTCGCGTGTGAGGCGAGCGCTCTCCCGCTGAGCTAATCGCCCGATAGGGGGAACGAGATTTTACGGAGCGGGCCGGAAGTGGTCAACGAGGCATGGTTGCCAGGCGGGATAATGTGGCGCTGCACGCCGTGCTCGGTGAACTTGTATCCGGGGACGATCAGTGTCGTCCGACAGATTCCGTTCGGGTTGAGCGCTCCAGAATCCTCTAAGCGGCTTGCGACTCCGGGACCGGTCGCGGGCGAGGAGGGCAATGCACTCCTTGGTCCGGCGACTCGGCGCAAATCGAACACAGGCCTTTTGGCCGACGTTCAGTCGCAGCGGAAGTCATCCTCGCCGACGGGCTCGCAGTAATCCGACCACCCTATCTTTCGCCAGTAATCCAGCAGTCCGTCCTCGATCACCATCTCACGAAACCCCGGATGCTGGCGGAACACGGTCGCCTCCGGATCGAAGAAGAAGAGCCAGCGCGCTTCCGTCAAGACGTCGTCCGCACTCAGTTCTCCCACGATAAAATCCGCCGCCCCGATCCAGATCACGCATTGCACCAGCAGTTCGCCGTAGTACCCGGCCCTGGGCCCAGTAATTTCACCCGTCACGATCGCATCGTTGGTGGCCCTGATTTCGTTCATCAGGCCGGTCGCCAGAGCCGGATCATCACGGGCTTTCAGGCACCTTTCGGTAAATGGCGGCACCATGTCTTCGTGGCGTCGCAGGATCACCAGGGCGGTCTCGTTGTCGCCTTTCCGGATATAAGTGCCGGCGAGATAGACCCATGCCTTGATTTTCGCGTCCGAACTCAGGCGATCCGCGATTTCGAGATGCTTGATCGCAAGATCGTAGTCGCCACTCATGCTTGCGGCGGCGGCGACCTTGAAATTGACGGACCGCGAGGCGGGATCCGCTTCGTAGGCTTTGAGCGCATATCGCCTGGCGTCGCTCACTCGACCGCGAGCCATGAGAGTTTCCGCATAGTAAGCATTCGCGCCGGAGTCTGCCGGATCAATATCGAGGGCACGCAGGAAATAGGTTTCGGCGTCGATCCAGCGCTGCTCCTGTTCCGCGATCTCCGCCAGGACCGCCCAGGCGCCCGGGAGACGAGGGTTGAGTTCCAGGGCTCGACGGGCTGCGGCTCCCGCCTTGGCGAAGCCGGCGTCCGTCCAATCGACACTGGCCCCGGCCAGGGCCTCCCAGGCGACCGCGCAGTCAGGGTCTTGGGCGACTACGTTCTCCAGAAGCTCGATGCCGCGAGCATGAGCTTCGGAACGCGGAGGGCTGGAAACCAGACGCCGTGCCTGGAGATAGACATCGTAAATCCCTGCGCAATCGTCCGGGGCGCCATCGGTCCGGGTCCCCGATTGCGCCGGCAGTGTCGCTCCCAGTGCGGCCATCACCGCGTCGACGATTTGACGCTGTATCTGGAGGGCCTCCACGGTCGGCCGCTCAAAGGTGGTCGACCACAATTCTCTCCGGTCGCTGACCCGGACGATACGGGCCTGGACACTCATGACACCTTGCGATACGCCCACGTCCCCATCAAGAAACGCATAAATTGCCAACTCTTTGGACAACACGAAGCGATCTTGGCCGGCCGCCCTGAGCATGCTGGTGGTCGCTGGCCCGATAATCTTCAGGCCCGATTCGACGGCGAGCATCCGCCTGATTTCGTCGGCAAGCACTTCTCCCATGAATTGCTGGTCGTCCGTCGTCTCCGCATCCTGGAATCCCAACACGGCGATGGCCAGTGCCTCGTCCGGTGCTTCGTGCGTCGTCAGGACGTAAATGGATAGGGAGAGAGCCAGCAGGACGCCCGCGAGTTGCACATAGTCGAAAAAGGCGAATCGGATCTGCTCCTCGCCGGGCGATCGTGCCGCCGTCCTTCTGATGCCGTCCCGGGTGATGTCGAAGTACCAGCCGATGACAATCACAATCGGGAAGAGGGCGACCAGGACGGCGAGGAGATACCGCACGAATCCAGGCGGGAGACCCGCTTCGGAGAGGACCTCGGCGACCTGCAGCGCCAGCCATGCGGCGATGACATAGAGCACCGCCGCGCGTAGAACGCGTCTGCGTTTCAGCTCGCTGCCAACTCGCTCGATCATCGACCAACGATTCCACTGGTCAGCGCCGGTTTTTCGACGATCTGGCTGAGAGAGCAGCCCGGCGCGCCGCTGTCAGTCACAACGGAAGTCGTCGTCGCCGACGGGTTCGCAATAGTCCGCCCATCCCCACTGCCGCCAGTAATCGAGCAGCCCCCGTTCCACGACAGCTTCCCGGAAACGGGGATGCTGTCGCAGCACCTTCCACTCTGACATGAAGAAAGCGAACCACTGGGCTTCCGTGATATCGACCAAGATCAGTGGCTCGACGGCCAAATCGACGTCACCCATCCAGGCGCCGCAAGAAATCACCGGCCAGGCCCAGTTGATCGGGAAGGCCCATATGTCTGCTTCCGTGGTCTTGTCCTTGTACTCCTCGATGGTCGCGGCCATGGCTTCATGGAGTCCAGGGCGCAGCGATTCGTCTTCCCGGGCTTTCACGCAGGTGAGATACCACTGCGCATAGTCGGGGACGTCTCCTGTCAGGTACTCGGTGAAGATCTGCATCGCCTCTTCGCGTTCGCCCTTCATCAGCAGCGCGTAGGCCTTGTTCCACCACACCAGCCATCGGCCCTGCGGTCTCAACTCCTCGTAAAGTCCGACATGTTTCAGCACTAGATCCCACTCGCCCGCATAGGTGGCCGCGAACTGGACACGCCAATTGACGCCCCAGTCAGCCGGCTCCCGTCGATAGACGTCGAGGGCGTGGCGGAGCGCTTCCTTGACACGGCCGCGCGTCATGAGCGACTCGGAGTACTGCAGATTGACCCGAAGGTTGGTCGGGTCCGAATAGATCCCCTTGAGGAAGTATTCCTCCGCATCCGACCAGCGGCCCTCCTGCTCGGCGATCTCGCCGAGGATGCCCCACGCTTCGGCCAGAGTGTCATTCAGCTCCAGGGCGCGTCGGGCCGAGGCGCCGGCCTTGGCGTACCCGCCCAGGGAGTAGCTCCAGTCGATCAATGCCTGCGCTTCCCAGGCGAGGGCGCAGTCGGGGTCGACCTCGGTGGCCTGCTCGATCAGCTCCCGGCCACGCTGTCGCTTGGTGTCCTTGTCCGGATCGGTGAAAGAAGTCGCTGATAGCTGCCTGCCCCGGAGGACCAGGTCATAGACCGAAGCGCATTGTCCGGCCTCGGCTCGTGGGCCGTTGACGGGATCCGGGTCCAGACTGGGGGCGACGGCGCCGATGACTGAGCGCATGAGGTCTTGCTGCAGGCGGATGGCGTCGCTGATCGGTCCTGCGAAGCTGGCTTGCCAGATGGGATGCCCCTCGGGGATCGCTATGACACGGGCGTCCACTGTCAGCTGCCCACCCTCACTTCTGACCGTGCCTTCCAGCAGCGTGGAAATTTCCAGTTCTTCGGCGATCTCTGTTCTTGCGTCACCTGCCGCCCGCAAGACATCGCTTGTCTTCGGGCCCATGACCCGCAGGCCCGCCGTTCGCGTGAGTCCCTGGCGCAGTTCCTCCGCCAGCGCAGCGCCGATGCGCTCCTCCTCCGACGGCGGAGATACATCTTCGAAGACCAGCACCGCCATCGTTCGGCGCTGCTCGGGCGCAGCCGTTGTTGACGGAGCCTCCGGTGGCGAAGCAAAGACCAGGTAGCTGACTATGGCGATGATCAGCAGGTGGCCGGCAAGTACGACGTGATCGATAAACCGGGGCTGCGGGCGGTCCTCGTCACGCGC
>CP070833.1:758402-764621 GCA_020341735.1 Gammaproteobacteria bacterium
AACCTAGTGGCCAGGAAGCCGGAGAAGAACACCGCCGAAACCAACCCGTATGTGAAGGCGTTCCTCGCGCGTTCGCCCTGGCAACCAAGGCTCGTCGGCGTCTTCGGGGGCAACCTGGATTACCAGCGCTACCGATTTATGGATCGCCATATCATCCGCTTCATCATGACGTTAACCGGAGGCCCCACCGACCTGCACACGAAGATCGAGTTCACGGATTGGGATCGGGTGCGGGCATTCGCCGGGCAGGTCGCGGCCCTGACCGCGGACGTGGCCGAGTCATAACCGAGTGGCCGGTTTGGTAAAAATGGTCCGCGACAGGCAGCATCTGATCGTGACGTTGCTGGCAGCCTGGCTGATACTCACGAGCCCGTGGGTGGCCATGCTAAGGCGGATGCCACGCGAGCCGGGCATCTTCGACCACGCCCACCTATACATCGGGCTGACCGCCCTGTTTTTCGGCGTCACCTATAGTCTCGATTGCCTGCGCAAGGGCGGCTGGCGGCTGTGCTTTCCATGGCTGTCCGGCCAGTCCCACGTCGTCTGGTCCGACCTGTGCGGCCTGTTTCGGGGCCGGATACCGGCCGCAGAGGGCGGTGGACTATTTGGTGCGCTTGCAGGTCTGACGCTGGTTTCGTTCCTTGCGGCCGGTCTGACCGGCGCCGCCTGGCTGTGGACACAGGGCACGCCTGAGGCGCTGGATTGGCGTGGCCATCATTTCCTCGCGGTTCGCGCGCTCACCGTGCTCATCCTCGCCCACGCACTGGCCGTGGCGCTGCACGTATTGGATTTCGTCAGGGACTGAGTGGGGCGGAATGCGCTGCCCGGCCTCCCCTGGCCTAGCCTGGCAATGTTGCCTGTTGCCTGTGTCCGTACAGCAGCGTCAGATTCTGCCGCCGATTTTCGTAACCGTCCTTGAAGTGAATCGCTTCACTGCGGTGGAACAGGCTGGAGCGGAAAATCAGCGCCCGGTTATGACGATAGTGAACGTGTCTCGGTACCGCACCCGACTCTTGGAGGTATTTCGAAATCATGTCGCTTCTGGAGTTGTAGGACTCGAACGACCAGTCTTCCGGGGCCGCCTTGTCGAAGATCGTCAGCCCTCCCGATTCCGGATCGGCATTCGCCGCATCCGGGGTCAGCCAGATATTTACGTTTACCGCGGCAAAGTCTGCATGGGTATCGAGAGCCTTCATACGGCTGTCACACTTGAATATCCAGGCTTCTTTCAGCCTGCTGTCAGCGAAGACCCCGGGTAGCCGTTCGGGAATCTCCTGGACCATCTGCACCAGCAGATCGCTATAGAAACCGTCGGTCATCTTCGTCGTGAGATAGCCGTTGTTGTACTCCTTGAAGAATACAGTCGAGCACATCCCGTAGCGATAGAGCTGGTTGATCGCATCGGGCTTCAGGAAGTCGTCGACGACGACGTATGGTGCATCCCGATCCAGGAACGTTCGCTGGATTGCCTCCATATCCAGATCCGGATTCAGAGCGCCCCCGTCGATCGCCGGAACAGGCTGGTTGACCAGCATGCGGTTGTAATACCGTGCCAGGCGCTCCTGCTCCGCAGGAAAAACCTGTACGGCAGGATTGAGTTGATCGCCATCCAATGGCGCTCGCTGACAGATGGTATCAAGCGCCTGTACACAAGACTCGAAGCTATGATCGAGCAGGCCTGTCGCCATCAGATACTCGATCTGTTCCCGGTCATGCCGGAGGCGCGCCAGTCTGGGCTTCGGTCTCGGAGGCATCGGGCCTTCTGCGGGATGCCGGAGCACCGCAGCCATCTTGAAGGCCTCGAACATGCCGGGAATGTCACCTCCGGCCATTAGGGCCTGTCCCAGGTTGTCCCAGCCCGGGGCGAAGTCCCCGCGCACGGCGATCGCCTTACGCGCGCTGGATACGGCATCTTCCAGCCGACCTGCCGATCGCTGCACGGTTGAAAGGTTATTGAATACTTCCGGTCGGGAAGGGGCTAATTCGCAGGCCTTGCGACAGGCGTGTTCAGCTTCGTCCAGCCGACCGAGACCGTGCAGTAGCGATCCGAGGCGGGACCAGGCGCGATCTTCCCCGGGCTTGTTCTCCAGCAGGCGGGTCAGTACTTCGACAGCTTCTTCTCTCCTCCCGGCATCCTCCAGCAGGAAAGCCAGCTCCAGCGATGGACCCGCTTCGCTGGTTTTTGCCGTGACCTCTCTCAGCGACGCGATCGCCTCGTCGCCACGGCCCAGGGCATGCAGCACCAGGGATCGGTTGCAGTAGAACTCCCAGCTGTCTGGCGACAGGGCGATGGCCCGGTCGATGAGTTCAAGTGCCTCGCTGTTGCGTCTTCGCTGATGCTGCAGGACGCCAAACAGATTCAGGGCGTGGGGATGATCCGCCGCGATGGCGAGTACTGACTGATAGCCTTTCTCGGCCGCGTCCAGCCGGCCCGCCTGATGGCTGGCGACGGCTGATTTCAGTAAGGATTCGAGGCTGGGGGATTGCATGGTCTCGCATGTGGACCGAGCTGGTGATCAATCATCGGAGAGGGCGCTGTCAATTGTCAAACGTGCGAGTCAGACAGGAATGCAGCGTGCGGCCGCGACTCTCCGTTCACCGAGGAAAGCGTAATTCGAGGAAAGCGCGGAAGTCGTCGTCATCCTCGTTGGTCACCTGGTCCTTGCGGACCTCATAGCCCAGGCCAAGGTTCACCGTACCGAATCCAAGCGCCCTGCGGTGACTGATCTCGATCTCCGCATACTCGTTCTTGTTTTCAACGACGGTGCTGCGGTTGGCGCCCCTCCGATTCAGGTTTCCGAAGGCAAGTGTCGCGAGCCAGGAATTGTCACTCAGGTCGTTCAGCACCGTGCCAATCGTGTAGACACTGGAATCCTGATCGGTACTGTGGGCGAAACTGCGTCCGCGATAGGTTTGTCCGGACAGATACTTGGCGTTTCGATAGGCACAGCCGGTTTGGCCGCCGCCGCCGTCGCCGGTGACGTTACGGTAGAGACTAAAATCGCATTCGGTGTCGGCCCACTCCAGGTAGACGCGATAGCTACCGAGCCCGTCCAGGTGGCCCCAGGTCTCTGCGCCAAACTGGCCCAGCACTTTAGAAGGAAAGAGAAGTCGGGATGAACCGTCGCCGAAGTCTTCACCGATCAGATGGGTATACAGGGCAAACGGCGTGCCGAACATGGCGCTGGACCAGCGTACGTCGTAGCCGCCCAGCCGGTCGTATTCGTCACTGCTGCCGGCTCCCGTGACCATGTCGCCAAGTTCGTCCAGTCCGCAGTCGTTTCCCGACCCACACCAGAGCCCTAGCCCGGTGATGCCGATCTCCAGACTTTTCAGTGGCCTGAAATTGAAGCGCCCACCGAATACGCGGGAGCTGGGAATGGCCCGATCATCGTCCAGAAACCCCCACATCACCGCCATGTCCCAGTGTCCCAGCCAGCTCAGCCACTTGGTCTTGAACGGCGTCGTGCTGTTCCTCTCAAGGGTGAAGGCCGGTATGGGCCGTGCGTTGTTGCTGAGGATCATGCTGCTCTGCCAGCCCGGCCCCCAGTAGCGGTCAGAGGTCGATGCCGCGAGCATCCAGTTGCCGAGAGCGACGCCAAGGTAGCTGCCGTCCAGGCGGAGGTCCTTGTTGTCGTCAGGGTCGTTCACCCACTGACCCTGAACCCGCGCTGCGAAGCGCTCGCCGGTCCACTCGAGTCCGGCGCCGACTTCGCCGCTCTCCCGGGGTCCGTCCTCGAAACCGCGAATATCGCGCGGGTGTTGCGTTGCGGACACATGCGCGCTCATGCGGACCCGACCTACCGCGGTTTCAGTCTCGAGGCGTTCCCGCAGGCGTGACAGCGCCGCACGGGCAGCGGGCTCCAGCGCGGCAGGATCGGCTTCGAGGGCGGATAGGATATCGCCGGTGGCCAGCGGCCAGGTCGATACGGGCCCGGGGATGACGCCGGCATCGGCAAGGACCTGCACGTCATGCCTCAGCGCTGAATCACCCGGATCCAGCCACGGCCCAGCCCACGCAGCCGGTGCAACCAGGAGTATTATGAGAAATAGGCTGAGGCTGCGCATCATGCATCCACGAGGCTTGGGGTTATGCGTCATCGGTCAGAACGACCCGAAAAGTAGCACCGCAGCATGGTAAAGAGGTTGATTCCGACAGGCAACCGTGGCGACATCACCATGTCGTTGACTCCAACCTCGCGCTACCGCGGTCACTCCGACGTGCCCTTGGCTGGAAGAATGTGGTCCCGGAACCCGTGTTTTCCTGATACTGCCAGCCGCTTACTTCCAGATGTCTACGTCTCGCCCCTGTTGACGGATGCGATCGGCGCGTTCGTTCATGTATCTCTGGAAGCTCGGTTCACTCCTGTATGCGCCGCTCAGGACGTAGTCGAATACAGACTGGCTATGGAAAATCCTGAAATAGGCCTCTGACCGGATAATCTCCGCGCCATCGGCGGAAAACAGCACAATTGTGGGCGCGTACTGGATGCCCAGTTCATCCGCCCAGGCCCTGGCTGTGGTCTGTTCCCCCAAAGGCGTGACGATCGCCTGGTCCGACCACATATCCAGCTGGACGTTCGAGAACCCGTTAATCAAGGATCGCGTTTCAAGATCCGCGAGTACCTGTTGATGGAGTGCGTCGCAGTTCGGACAGTCGGTCTGCTCGAAAAAAACGGCCAGGGGCCGACCGGCTGTCGACATTGCGGCCAGGTCATGCGGCGGAGTCGAGAAGAAGTCTTCCGGATTCAGGCCGTCGCTCGGTGGTGCGGATGCCCGTCCGGACAGAAACTCGCGGTAGCTCATCTGCTGTTCCATATGCCCGACGACAAAATCCAGCGCCGTCTCGAACTCGTGGGGCGACTGATAGCCGTTGAGGCGAAGTACCGCGGCACCCGATTCATCCAGGAAGATCAGCGTCGGTGTGAACTGGACCTTGAGAGCTCTGGCGAACGCCTTCTCTGAGTACGGGGTGCCCTCTAGACTGAGGACTTCGCGATCACCCCATATGTCTAGCTGGATGACATCGAAATTTTCGCGCATCTTCTGTTCTATCTGTTTCTGCGACAGATTCCGCGTGATCAGGGCGTGGCAATAGGGGCAGTTATCCTGGGTGAAGAAAAGCAGCACACGACGGTCGGCTTCCTCGGCTTCCGCCACATCGTCTTCGAGCTCCAGAAAGCTCTCCTTGAACCAGTCCGGGTATTCGGTATCTCGACCGCCGCTGAACTCACCGATACCGGCGCTGGACAGGCTCTCCGCGGAGACATGGGCCGGCGCCATGGCAGATAGCCATGCTGTGAGAAAGAGCGCTCCCGCATTCGATCGAATCATGCTATCCAGACCTTCGTTAAGATCAGAGTGCACATTGAGTCTAGGCCGCGCAGGCATTGCCAAGTTCCCAAAGAAGGTAGACTAACAGGCGCTTCAGGCAACGTGCGCAGGGCATATGGCAGCAGGTTTCATAAAGCAGCTCAAGGAACGCAGGGTGTTCCGTACAGCCGCTATGTATGTCGTTGTCGCCTGGCTGATGCTACAGGTAGCCGATATCGTCCTGCCGGCTCTGCGTCTGCCCGACTGGACCATGACGCTACTCGTTGTGTTGCTGGCGCTCTTCTTCCCGCTCGCCCTGATCCTGGCCTGGATATTCGAATTGACCCCCGAGGGCGTGCAGCGTCAGAGCAAGATCGACAGCGCGGCGGTCGTTCCCGACGCTTCACGTACGCGGATATTCGACCGCACGCTCATCGTAATGCTCGCGGTCGCCGTGGGTCTGCTGCTCGTAGAAAGAGGTTCACGGCAGGAAGACATTGAAAAACGGGCAACAAGGGACGATGCGTACGGGACGACGGCTGATGCCAGTGGTGGGCAACTCCCGCCAGACCCGGTCAACCCGGTCAACAAGGACGCGCGCCCGGAGGTCATGCCGGACTCTATCGCGGTGATGCCCTTCGACAACCTCAGCGGAGACTCGGAGCAGGAGTTCTTCAGCGATGGCATGACACATGACCTGATCACCGACCTCTCGAAAGTGCCCGGATTATTCGTGCTGGCCTCCAGCACGGTATTCACCTACAAGGATCGGGTCGTCGCGCCCCAGCAGGTGGCGGACGAGCTGGGGGTGAGATACGTGTTGCTCGGCAGCGTCCGTCGAGCCGGGCCGGCAATCCGCATCAATGCGCAGCTGGTGGAGGCGGCCTCGGGCAGGCAGCTTTGGGC
>CP070833.1:764721-769356 GCA_020341735.1 Gammaproteobacteria bacterium
CGAAGAACGTGCCGTCGAGGTAGTTGTCAGAGACCACGAACTTCCATACGCACGCGAACAGGAAGACCAAACCGATCAGCAGACGGCCGTTGAACGCCAGCGGTCTTTCCGCATCCTGTGCCATCAGCGCCAGCGCGGCGGCCAGGCACCAGTAAGACAGCAAGTAAGCATGATTGTCGGCCAGCGGCCAGTCGAGTGCCACGCGCGTGCCGGCCAGGACGGCGAGGGCGAGCCACAGAAGCGGTTGGTGCAGCCAGCGTGGGCGCAACAGCGCGGCGGCGGCCAGCCCGAGGATGAACGGACGTATCGCCCAGCTGCCGACCGGGCGCAGCAGCAGATCCAGCAGCGTCAGCCGCAGCGCCAGGTCGATAGCCAGCGGTCCTGCATGGCGTGAGACGTTGAGCGGCAATCTCTCAGCGAGGCGCAATGTCGAAGCGCTCTTTTCTGACCAGGCGGCCACTCGGCGACAGGCTTCCGGCGTTGTAGTCCACCGTCCACACCTGCAGCTCGATCTCTTCCCAGCGGATGGTGCCGCCCGACTCGAGCAGCGCCAGCTCGGTGGCCAGCGCGCCAAGTCGCTCCGGAGTCGGCAGCGTGGTCGCGCGCAGCACGGTTTCTTTCATGTCACGCGGCAGCGCAACCTCCCGCCGGATGTCCTCGTTCAGGACGAAGGCATGCAGATGTCGATGGCCGGGAGAGTCCACCGAGGAGAACATGCCGAACCCGCCGCCCGACCAGGGCGACAGGGACGCGGATCCGGCGAGTCGCAACTGGTTGGTCGCGACGGCCACCAGCAGGAGCGCGGGCAGCCAGTAGCAGGCGGTCGAGACGGCCCGGCCGATCAAGGCGTACACCGACAGGCCGCGACCCACAGACTAATTGACGATGATGTAGGTGACCTGGGTGCCGCGATAGACCCGCTCATAGCGGACGCCGTTGCATTCGTAATAGGTGATGCTGTTGACCCTGACCGTCGTGTACGCACAGTTCATGCGATTCCACGAGGTGACCGACAGATAGGCACCGGACCGCCAGCGATCCTCGTACCACTCGTTGCGGTTATCGTAGTACTCCTTGCGATCGTTGTACGCGTCCTTGCGGAACTCCTGGCGCTCATCGATGTTGTCCTGGCGCTGGTCGAAGCGGTCCTGACGGTTGTCCTGGCGCTGATCGAGGCGATCCTGGTCTATCTGCCGATCCGTGTCCCGGCTCATGTCCCGGTTCATATCCCGGTTCATGTCCCGATTCCTGTTCCGGTTCATGTCGCGGCTGCTGTGCCGCATCGACGAGCCGCCCGACGGTCGCGCCCGTGAACGATTGAACGAACCGCTGGCGGCCGGTCCGCCTCGACTCATGCTGTGTCCGCGACCGCCTCCACCGCCGCGTCGGGCCTCGGCGAAATCCACGGCCAGGAGACAGACCACTGACGCGATCATCAGGCCCGTCATCAACTTGGTGCTTGCCGCCCTCATGACTTGTCCTCCTTGTCCGTGCCGATATCCGTCACCGGGGCCGGCACGTAGATGCGGATACGCTCGGCATCCTCCGGGGGCGTGAACTCGAACTGGCCCGTGGTGTCCCCGGGCGACATGTCCCAATTCAGGAACTGCCCGCGGAACTGCGGCTGGCCGGGTTCCTCCCGATAAGTGATCACGATGCGCTTGAGCACCGGCTGATCGCCGCTGGTGATCCACATCTGGAAGTCAGCATAGTCATTGCTCATCAGCAGATGTTCACAGGCGACCCCGGTGACGACCGTCTCGCCGAGATAGAGGGCGCGGGTCAGTGTGGGGGTGATCTTGTCGTAGAGACCCTTCTCTATCAGATCGGCCAGGGGCGCCTTGATGCGCAATCCCGTGACGACAAACTCGATGGATTCGTCGAGATCGCCCGGTTGCTCTGCCGTGGCGTAGACGTTTTCGTCAGGCTCGAATAGCCACATTTTCTTGCTGTCGAACACGATGAGGGCGCGCATGCCATCACGGCGCCGGGATTCCACCCGCATCCGGTCAGGCCGCGACACCAGGATCTTGCGTGATGCGCCGAACTCCACCTTCAGCCCGGATTCCTGGACCGCGTCGTATGAGTACTCGGCCTGGTAGCCGAACTGGCCGGCGGCATCGATAAGATCCGCCATGCCCTTGAAAATCTCGAGTGCCTCGGGATCGATGTCGGTGGTCGCGGTGGCCTCCGTCGTGACTGCACCGGCAGTCTTGCCGCCCGTCTCATCGGCATTCGTCTGCGCCTGCACGGTGACGGCAAATACCGACGCCAGCAGGCCGGCCAGAATCCGGTCGTAATATTTCATTGATCTTCCCCCTGGCGGGCCTCATTCACGCCGCCGGTCGGAGCAGCATAACTGATTGAGCTGTGGCCGCATAAGGATAGGTGGCGGAGACCATGCACGGATCGCGCGGGTGCACCTGTGGCCGGGGCCGCCGGCGAGTCCGGGTGCGGCAGATGCACGCGATACCACCGGTGACGGCCGCCGCTGCAGGAATTGACCGCGGCTCTGTGGCTGCCGCGGGTACTCGTCTCAATCGACCAGTAACGGCCGGGGGTCGACCCGGCAGAGCAGAGGCGAGGTGTCGATCAGGACCCACAGGATGCGGTTGTGACCCGCCCCCATCAGCAGCAGCACCCGTTGGTCCTCATCGCCGGTCGATCGATGGATATTGGTGAGTATGCGCAGATTGCGTTTTTACCCGCTGGTCAGCAGATCCGGACCGGCGTACTCGTCGTATTGGGCATGTCGCATGCTGGTCTGTAGCGCATAGCGGCTGTCCAGGTCGAAAGCCCACCATTCCTGAATCGTTCCTGGATACCCGCCCTTTTATTCGGCACCCAGCGGCGTGATCACGACCTCACCATCCAGCGCCGCCAACAGCTTCGCGTCACGCTCGTAGACGTCCTTCAGAAAGCGTGACCGACCGTCGGGCTCCAGCGAGGCGGTCAGATAGAGGATCAGCACCGGCAGTTTGGGTGTGTTGATCCGCTGCGTCTTGTGGGTATCCCGTACCTTGGTCAGCGCCGCCTGATCCCACTTGGCGGTGTCGTTCATGATCAGCTCCGCCAGCGTGAAGGGATCCTGGACCCGGATGCAGCCGGAGCTGAATGCCCGCTCCGGCTGTGAGAACAGCGAGCGGTGCGAGGTGTCATGCAGGAACACGAAGTGCTTGTTGGGGAAGATGAACTTGACCTCGCCCAACGCGTTGTTGGGCCCCGGCTCCTGGCGGATCGAGTAGGGCAGGCTGCCGGCCTGCCAGTCGATGGTGGCCGGGTCGACCTTGCGGCCATTGCGATCGATGACGCTCATGTTCTTGGCCTGCAGATAACCCGGGTCCTTTCTGATGGCCGGCAGCACGTCCTTGCGCAGGATGGTCGGCGGCACCGTCCAGGTGGGGTTGACCTCCATGTAGCTCAGGGTGCCGCGGAAGATCGGCGTCTGTCGATAGGTCTTGCCCACCATGGCGCGGGTCGTCCAGGCGATGCCGTCGCCGCTTATGAAGTACACCCGGAAGCCGGCGATGTTGACGGCGATGAAGCGCTCCTCGCGCTCACCGCGCACCCAACGCAGCCGCTCCAGCGACAGGCGCAGCTGATCGACACGGGTGTCCACGGGTACGTTCAGGGCCGCGTAGCTGTTCTTGCCGACCACACCATCCGCGCCCAGCGCATGGCGTTCCTGGAAACGGATCACCGCCGCCTTGACGTCGACATCGAAAGTCGTCGAGGTGGTGTCACTGCCGGCCGGCAGGTCGCCAGTCACGATCAGGCGTTGCCGCAGGGGCGCGACACGCGGGTCGGTGTCGCCCGGATGCAGTGTCTCGCCCTCGGGCACCCGGGGCCAGCCGCCGTCGGCGGCGATCTGGCGATAGTCCGCCAGGTGTTTTCGCAGCGCCCGGTAGAAAGGACTGCGATGCACGGCGTTCTCCAGCTGCTGCTGAAAGGGCGTCGACGAGGCGATGATCTCCGGGATGGCCACCACCGCGCTGCGCCCGTCCAGGAACTTGCGTGTGAAATTGATGTTCGAGTCCAGCGCATGGGCATCGACCTTGCCGAACAGCTGGTGATAGCCGAAGCGCACCAGTGACTCGGTCAACAGGATGTCCAGGTCGGCTCTGTCCAGCGGCGACCCGGAGTGGTCCGCCCGGTCCATCCGGGCGCGCAATTCGTTGACGAAATAGTCCTCGATCAACAGGCCGTCCCGGGGCGCTGTTTCGACCATGGCCAGGAAGTCCTCGATGCGATCGGCATCGGTCCACATGGGCTGGAATTCCCGGTTGGCGTACACCGCCGGCAGGATCTCGCGGCCGGCGATGCTGGCGCCGCCGATCTGGAGGTCGCCGGCGAACTGCAGCTCCTCCAGCCGGGCGTGCAGCGCCTCTGACACCGGGTCATTTTGCGCGTGTGCGGGGGCCAAAGAGCCGAGAAACAGAAGGATAGATATAAAAATCATGTAAAGATCCACATGGTAAAGCGGATGACGGCCCGGGAATTCATTGATGAGCGTGAACGTTGGGCTGGTAATATAGTACTTTGCGGAAACATCCAGGCCTTTTGCCAAACCTTGTACAAAAGCGGTCTTGCCGCTTCCGAGATCACCGGTCAAAGCGATGATGATCGCCTGATGGA
>CP070833.1:769456-783993 GCA_020341735.1 Gammaproteobacteria bacterium
GTGACCGCGCCCTCGGGGACGACCTACCAGGCCGGAACTTCGCAGATCATCCCGCCGGCATCCGACGCGACGACGGCGGCTTTCTCGGTGCCGGCCTGCCCGGCCAACGGCAGCGACGTCATTCCGAGCACGGCCCTGTACTGCGAGGTGCAGACCTCCGAGCTGCCGCCGGCCACGTCGGTTCCGGCACGCAGCGCGGGCACCGTCCACCACGTCCACCTGACGCTGGACGGCAGCCAGCCGCCCGGCACGAGCCAGATCTTCAACAACCACCTCCCGGTCGACCCGCTGGTCGCCGGCGCGATCGCGATCTCGAAGACGACGCCGACGCTCAACGTGACCCGCGGTCAGCAGGTCCCCTACGTGATCACCGTGAACAACGTGTCCGGCATGTTGCTCACGGACGTGAGCATCATCGACCGCGTCCCGGCCGGATTCAGCTACGTCGAGGGCTCCGCGCTTCTCGACGGCGTACCGACCGAGCCGTCGGTCCTCGGCCGCGAGCTCCGCTGGGACGGCCTCGTCATCGCGGGCACCGAGGTGCGCACGGTGAAGCTGCTGCTCGCCGTGGGCGCCGGCGTCACCGAGGCCGAATACATGAACCGCGCGCAGGTGGTCAGCAGCGTGACCGGCGGCGCGATGTCCGGCGAGGCGACCGCCACCGTGCGCGTCGTGCCCGATCCTACGTTCGACTGCACCGACGTGACCGGCAAGGTCTTTGATGATGCAAACCGCAACGGCCGTCAGGACCAAGGCGAGCGCGGCCTGCAGGGTGTCCGCCTTGTGACGACCCGCGGCCTGGCGGCGACCACTGATCAGCACGGTCGCTACCACATCACCTGTGCGACCACGCCACATGAAGCCCGGGGCAGCAATTTCGTTCTCAAGCTCGACGATCGGACGCTGCCGAGTGGTTACCGAATGTCGACCAAGCCGGTCGAGATCAAGCGCGCGACGCGTGGTAAGAGTCTGCGTTTCAACTTCGGCGCGTCTATCCACCGCGTCGTTGGTCTGGACATGGCGGATGCCGTCTTCGAGCCCGATAGCACAGAGATGCGTCCGCAGTGGAAGCCCCGAATCGGGCTGCTACTGAAGGAGCTGCGAAGATCACCGGCCACGCTGCGCCTGTCTTATGTGGCGGACATAGAGGACGAGGCACTGGTAGAGCGGCGCCTGGAGGCGGTGAAGCAGCAGATCATGGACGCGTGGCGTGCCCTGGACTGTTGTTACCAGCTGACCATCGAGCCCGAGATATTCTGGCGGGTCGGTGAGCCACCGCCGCTGTCCGTCGTCCGCGAGCGAGCAGGTGACCGACATGACTAGGCAACGTCATCTTCTGATTTGCTGCTTAACGCTCGTCTGGGCGACATCGGCCGCCCAACCCGTTGAAGAGAAGGGGATTGGCGAGGCCGTCGAGCGACACCTGTCCGGCGACGAGCCGGTTACCGAGTGGGCCCATGATCCGGCGCTACTCGCGACCGAGGCGGGCGACCGTCTGGAGACGCGGGAGGTCCTGGCCGAGGATGTGGAAACGATCAAGCTGACTGGTCTGGTGCCACCGATTCGTTTTGAGTCGGGAGTCGCCGATATCTCACAGAGCTACATCGAGACGCTGCGCAACATTCTTGACGGCATGCGGCATCTGCAGAACGTGCGCCTGCACCTCGTCGGACATGCGGACAGCCAGCGGCTGTCGGACTCACTGGCACGTGTCTACGGAGACAATGCCGGTCTCTCTCGTGAGCGGGCCGGTCAGGTTGCAGAGTTCATCCAGACCGCCCTGGCCCTTCCACCCGAGGCGATTTCCTTCGAGTGGGTCGGCGATACACAGCCGGTCGCCAGCAACGATACGGCTGGGGGACGGGCGCAAAACCGCCGGGTCGAGGTCGAAGTCTGGTATGACGAAAACACCAATCGCCTCGCACTGGAGGAGTTCGTCGTCACCCAGGAGATGCGGCGAGTCAAGGTCTGTCGCGTGGAGACCGTGTGCAAGCTTCGCTACAAGGAAGGGCACAAGCGTCGCGCCCGGGTGCGGAATCTCGTACCGCCACTGCGCTACGAGGAAGAGCGTGTCGACGTTTCGGAGAGTTTCCTCCAACAGATCCGTGAAGGATTGGCGAACCTGAGCGACAAGCGGAATGTGACCGTCAAATTCATCGGCTACACCGACGACGTACCGCTAAGCGGGCGGGCCGAGCGCATCTACGGGAATCATTTGGCATTGTCGAAGGCGCGGGCACGCCGCGTCGCCCTCGCAGTGCGCGAGGAGTTGGCTCTGCCGTCCGCGGCGATCGTGAGTGACGGCCGAGGCGCGCTGGCGCCACTCGCGTCCAACAAGACGCCTCAGGGCCGCACCCTCAATCGCCGGATCGAGGTCGAATTCTGGCATGACGATCCGCTTCAGGAGCTGCCGGACGAGCCTCAGTTGTGCCCGGATGCTTCCGGCGCCGAGGTCGTGACCCGAGTTTACGATCCGCCGTGGGGCGAGATCCCGCCCGTGTACATCGAGGGCGGGCAGCCTGTCATGCCGCCAGGCTATGCGGTCGACCTCAAGCGCGCGCTGAGCGATGTCAGTGACAGGACCAACCCGCGGCTCCGATTCGTGGGCTACACCAGCAACGAGCGCCTCGAGCGGCGTACCGCGCTGATTTACGGCGACGACATCGGGCTGTCTGCTGCTCGCGCGCGGCGGACGATGGAGAGCATTCAGGAGCAACTGGGCCTCGAGGATACGCAGGTCGAACTCGAGGGCCGTGGCTACGTGCATTCCAGCGACGTGGTCAATGCGGGTTTCGTTCAGGGCGAGACTTCACACGTGATGGTAGAAGTCGTCTATGACGAGCTTGCCATTGTCGACGATTACGAAGGAATCGAGGTGACGCCGATCACCCGTGAATTCAGCGCGAGCAACCCTCTCGGCCTTAATCTTATGCGCATCACTGTGGATGGCGAGCCGATCGATGATCCTGGCAGGAGCTCAGCCGACATTCAGCGCTGCACGGACGTCGCGCTGCAGCGGGCGGATATCCAGTTCCGTTTCGACAATCTCGAATCGCAGCGGCGTCTCAGCGTCTCCAGTCAGCCTAACGCTCTGCTGTTCAACGACGATCTGGAGGAGCAGCCGTTCATCAGCTTCCAGGCTTACACGAACTATGCCGGCTTCATCGACCGCTCGGAGATCCGTATCTTCGAGCCGGACCAGTCCGTTCAGGCCGAGCCGCTGGTCATTGCAGAAGTCGACGATTACGGCCAGGCCCGCTGGCAGCCCGAGGTGGGACGCTTTAACGGGCCGGCCCGAGAGCTTAAGTATGTACTTCGTGCCTACAACGCCGAAGGCCAGTTCGACGAAACGGCGCCCGAGCCGATGTGGTTGATACGCGAAGGCACGCGGGACGATGACGTGATCCCGGTGGTAACGCAGCAGGATTCAGCTGAGCCGGAGAGTCCCGTGCGTGACGAGCCTGGCGGGCTGCTGCTAGCCGCTTACGGCGACGACGAACTGGCGGTTCAAAACATCCCCCTGGGCAGTGGCACCGTCAATGTCCGAGGTAGCGGCATTCCACCGGCACACAACGTCTGGCTTGCAGGCGCCCTCGTGCCGGTCGACGATAACGGCAATTTCGTCGCGGAGACGATCCTGCCGTCCGGGATGCATACCGTGGAAGTCGCGGTTCTCGACGAGGAGGGAAACGGCGAGCTGTTTTTGCGCGACCTGGAGTTCAAGAACAACGATTGGTTCTACGTCGGGATGGCAGATGTCACCCTGTCGGCCAATGACACCAGCGGTCCGGCCGACGAACTGGAGGGTCGTAACGCACCTAATGACTACGATCCGGAGTCCAGCGCCGATGGCCGTCTGGCCTTCTACGTCACTGGCAAATTCAATGAGGACTGGCATCTGACCGCCAGCGCGGACACCGAAGAGGGCCCGCTAAAGGATATCTTCAGCAACTTCATGGACAAGTCGCCTGAGTCGCTGTTCCGCAGAATCGACCCTGACTATCACTATCCGACCTTCGGTGATGACGGAACCGTAGACGAGGCCGCGCCCACCAACGGGAAGTTCTACCTCAAGCTGAGTGAGCATGAAAACCACGCCCTGTGGGGGAACTTCCGGGTCGACTACACGGACAACGAACTCGCTCGCGTCACCCGGGGCTTGTACGGCACTAACTTGCACTACGAGTCGGAATCTACCACCAGCTATGGCGAGCAGCAGATTACGATCGACGGATTCGCGGCGGAACCGGGCACCGTCTCGCGCAGAGAGGAACTCCGCGGGACCGGTGGCTCGCTTTACTTCCTGGGTCGACAGGATCTCCTCGTCGGCTCCGAGCGTCTGCTCATAGAGACGCGCGACAAGGATACCGGCATCGTCACCGGCGTCGTCAACTTGCGGCCGGTCATGGACTATGACATCGACTATCTCCAGGGGCGCGTCCTGCTGTCCGAACCGCTGGCATCGACGGCAGACGATAATTTACTGGTCCGCAACGGCGGCATCAGCGGTAATGAAGCGTGGCTGGTCGTCCATTACGAGTACACGCCCGGATTCGACGATATAGAGACTCTGTCGACCGGCGGGCAGGGTCATGTATGGCTCAACGACGCCGTCCGGATCGGCGTTGCGGTGAGTAACGACGACGAAGATGACACCGGCAACGCCAACCTGAAGGCGGCGGATGTGACGGTGCGAAAGAGCACTGAGACCTGGTTCAAGTTCCAAGCCGGCCGCAGCGAGGGACAGGTCTCCAATACCCTCCGATCATCCGACGGCGGCTTCGATTTCGAGGGCATCGACCAGTCCGTGCTCGACGAAGCCGATGCCGACGCTTACCGCGCCGATGTCAGTCTCGGTTTCGGCGACGTCTTCGAGTCGGGTGAGGGTGGTGTGACTTTATATATGCAGGAACTCGGGGCCGGCTACTCGGCGCCGGGCCAGACTACCCTGACCGAGCTGAGGCAGTATGGCGGCACCTTACGGCTACCGGTCGCCGAGCAGATGTTCGTCAATGCGAAGGCCGACATGTCTGACCAGGATGAGGGCCTAAAAACCGTGACGGCCGAGGTCGATGTCGCCTATGAATTGACCGAGCGCGTCAGCCTAAGCACCGGCCTGCGGCACGACGATCGCGAGGACAGCTCTCTTCTGGTACCGCTGACACAGGAGGAAGGGCAGCGCACCGACGCAGTCGTGCAGCTCGGCTATGACTCACGCGACCGATGGCGCGGCTATGGCTTCGTACAAGACACGCTGTCCAAGGATGATAGCCGTGAGGATAACGGCCGTTACGGCGCCGGTATGTCCTATCGCCTGAATGACCGTTTGCTGCTCGACAGCGAGGTCTCCGACGGGGATCTGGGTGCTGCCGCCAGAGTTGGTACCAGCTACCTCTTCTCGGATGCCACGAGTCTCTACCTCAACTACGCGCTGGAGAACGAGAGGACGGATAACGGCATGCGTGATCGTCGCGGGAACCTTGTTGCCGGGGCACGCACAAGACTCTCCGATAGCACGAGCGTATTTCACGAGGAGCGCTACGAACACGCGGACACCGCCACGGGTCTCACGCACGCAACCGGCGTAAGCCTGGTCCCGAACGATCACTGGAATTTCGGGTTGAATACGGATATTGGTGAACTCAAGGACCGCCAGACTGGTGCCGAGATCAAGCGTCGGGCAGGCGGACTCCGGGTGGGTTATGGCTTTGAGGCCATGCAGTTCTCGAGTGCGGTCGAATATCGATACGACGATACGGAGATGCTCGACGGAAACTGGTCGGACCGTACCACTTGGTTGTTCCGCAATAGCTTCAAATTCCAGATGGGGCCGGACTGGAGGCTTGTCGGTAAGTTGAACCATTCGGACAGTGATAGCTCCCAGGGAGATTACTTCGACGGGGGCTATACGGAGGCGGTGTTCGGCTACGCGTACCGTCCGGTTTGGCACGATCGTCTGAACGTACTGACCAAGTACACGTACTTCTACAACATCCCGACAACGGAGCAGGAGACCGGCCAGAATGTGGCCGCCGAATTTATCCAGAAGAGCCATGTTGCGGCGTTGGACGTCAGCTACGATCTCACCCGGAATTGGTCAGTTGGCGGGAAGTACGCTTACCGACTGAGCCAAATGAGCGTTGATCGCGAGAACCAGGATTTTTTCGATAACAACGCTCATCTGTACGTGGCGCGCGCCGACTGGCGTTTCGGCAAGCGCTGGGAGGGTTTACTTGAGGGCCGGATTCTGGACATGCCCGATTTCGACGAGCGCCGCAGCGGTACTCTCGTGACTCTTTACCGGTATCTCGGGGATAACCTGAAAGTCGGGCTCGGCTACAACTTCACTGACTTCTCCGATGACCTGACCGATCTCAGCTATGACCATCGCGGTGCCTTCATCAACTTTGTGGGCGCGATGTAGACGACGGCGCCGAAGCATCAATCGCGAGAGTCGCATCCGATGCATGCCTGGCTCACCGCTTGTTCGGGCAGGCACTGCTTCCGGACACGAACTAGAAGTGGTTCCACTCGACAATGAGACTCACCGAACCGACAAGTGGGTGGATGAGGAGTCCTTCCGGGTCGATTCAAACGGCCCGAGCGGCGCCGGCCAGGTCACGGGCATGGGGGCCGAAAAAGATGCTGAGGGCGTCGTCGGTGTAGCGCCAGGGTTCCGCCAGCCTCGGATCGTCTTCTTCCAGGAAAGCCGCATAACCAAACTGGGTCCAGATCTGTCGTTCGGCTGGGTCCCGGACGACGTTCCGGCCGTGCAGGAACCGGTTGTTGTCCAGCAGCGTGGCGTCTCAGCACCTCAATTATTCAATTAAATTCAATTCCCGTAATTCGCTGAAGACATGGGACGCGATGACCTGATTCCCATAAGGAGAGGGATGGCCTTGAAACGGCAGGATTGAGAACCTGCTCTCATCAAATTCGGCTTCGTAGATGTCTATTGTGAACGGGACCTCGGTTTCGTGTTCCGAAAGGCGGGTCCGAAATTCATGATATGGGGGAATCTTGCGACCGTCTTTCCAATCTCTGATATCGGGAATAAACAAGACGACAGGAATAGAACCACGCGTTATTGTGGCTGTGTAGAACTCCTGAACAATATGCTGCGCAACCAATCGACCTTCTTGGGTGGTCCAAAGAGACCGGTCATCTTTCACTGCTTGAAATTTAGTACCAATCTTGTCGACTATTTTTGGAAGAGCTCTGATGATCTGATAGGAGTAGGGCCATTGAGGGACGAAATACAATTTTGTCTTTTGCATCCAGAAGTCGTACTTGGCCGATTCCACTGCGAGCGAGTTTAGATCATTCAATGTCATCGACTCGTTAACGTGGTCGATCGAAAAAAAGCGAACCTGACCGCCGATAAGCCTGAAACTTGGTTTGAAGGCCAAGAGTGCTCCATCGCTTCCGTTCAAAAACCACCGATAATTGTTAACGGCCCGCCTGAGGTCATTAGAGTAGATGACAAGCATGGTTATCGGAGCCACACGCCCGTCCTCGAGATGCCGCTTCAGTTTTAGGAATGATTGTCCGATTCCGTAGCCCAGGACGCCAAAGTTCTTGACGTCATGACCAGTCAGATTCTCCAGGTAGACTTGCCAAGTCTCATCATTGTTAACCTCCGCTCCTTCAGTGAATGAATCTCCATAAGTTGCGATCAGAGTCGCATCGTGATCTTTGGGGTCCATCCGAGCCCCATCAGAGCTAAACGTCGTGGAATATTTTTCACCTGCGGAATTCGTCGCTTGTCTACTCTCAAACGGTGCTCTATCCCAACCGAGCAATTCATCACGATGGGCCCAATATGACGCAAGGTCATCATCAGTTAGCGTGTCAAACTTTTGGCCGAGCGTCAGATCAAGCCTCAGGTTCGGCCTTATGATCGCCAAGGAGTGAACGACAAGGAATGACAGCATTTCGAGCAAGAGGAGATTGACAATCAAGACCAACGCAATCTTCCTGGCGGTATTCAAGAACCTTGTCATCGAGGGCTTTCCTGTGACCGTAACAATGTATGAAACGCGCAGGCTTAGAGTGTTGCAAGAGTACTGTTTGTAAGGTCAAAAATTCCAGATCGGAAAGGGCGAAAAGCGTCTCTTGCAGGCACTTGTTTGCTAAGTCCACGACCGCAAGCTTCCCCCACGATGTTGTGTACATGCCCCCCATCATCGGACTCGCCAAGGGCTCGTGGATCGATATTTGTTGCCGGCACGTTGCCCTTAAGCACCTAGCAGATGTCTTCAGGAATATGATTGTCTCTTGATGGGCTAAACGGCCCGAGCGGTGCCGGCCAGGTCACGGGCATGGGGGCCGAAAAAGATGCTGAGGGCGTCATCGGTGTAGCGCCAGGGTTCCGCCAGTCTCGGATCGTCTTCTTCCAGGAAAGCCGCATAACCAAACTGGGTCCAGATCTGTCGTTCGGCCGGGTCCCGGACGCCGTTCCTGCCGTGCAGGAACCGGCTGTTGTCCAGCATGAGGACATCGCCGGTCCGCCATCGGTGGGCGACGGTCAGTCGTTCCGACACCTCTCTGATCTCTTCGGCCACTTTTTCCGGGATGATGCTTCCGTCTTCGAATGTCGGAAACTTTTGGGTGCCCAGCATGTAACGTGCGAATAGCAGAAAATTCCCGAACGCCTTTCGCTCGCAGAAAAGCGGGCGATGCAGGAACGGCCGGGTGAATTCCCGGAAGATCCTGCCGTCGCGCCGCTGGAATTTGAACGGGCTTTCTGATGACAATCGCGTCAGCATCGCATCGTCAGGCGGCGCAATACCCAGCCACTCCGTGAAGGCGCCCATCGGAGTCTCTTCCGTATACAAGACGTCGCGCCCCAGCAAAGCGGACCGGGTCGTCTCGGCAAGAGATTCCGCAATCTGTACGCCGTCGCACACGAGTGTCTCCCCGTCGGCCGAGGGGGGGCTGGCACACGCGAACCATGCGACATCCGGCCGCCAGGGCACCCGCGAAAGTTCCGGATGGAGGGGGAATGGCTCGGTTCCCAGATTGACCGACTGCGTTGTGCCGTCAGCAGATACCTGCGACCGACGTCCGCTTTCGTTGCGAACGAAGCGAGAGCAAAAACGAGAGGTGAATTGTGACAGCCCGTTCAGGTCGAATCGGAATCCCCGAAACAGCAGTGCGCCGTGACGTTTAAAAGCAGGAATGATGTCTGCCTCGCTGAGGCTCTCGAGTAGCGCGCCGTCAGCGGACTCGATAGACAAGTAGTTGCTCGAGCCGTTCGGAGGGGTGGTTTGGATCATTTGGTTTTCGACAAGCCGGTCGCCGCCGGCTCATGCTCGGGCTAGACTCTCAGGTCATGATCTTATCAGACCACTCTGTCCCGGCGCGGAGGCGCGCGTCCAGATGAGCGCCCCGGAGGCGACCGGGCAAATTGACCACCGGACATTCTTTGAGCGCCCGGATGTCTTCCCGCTGGAATTCGGCTCACGGCACCTCGATCTTGTCCCGATGACGGCAGACAGCTATCGCCGGTCGATCTTCACCGACCGTGGGCGCATCGTCGGCGCCGCGCGGACTGGCTGGAGACTGGATACGGCTGAGGTGCTGGCAGAGTTTGAGCACAGCGGCGGCCGGCAATACCCTGTCTGCTACGTTTTTCACATCGCCCACTGCGGGTCGACCCTCCTTGCGCGCGCGCTCGACATCCCGGAGCGTACGCTTGTTATCCGCGAGCCCTTCGTGCTCAGGCAGCTCGGGGGGGCGGCCGCCTCGGAGGGCGACGATAAGCCTAACCCGTCCTTCTGGCATCGTTGCCTGCGACTGACGGCCGGATTGCTTGGCCGACGCTATGCGGCCGAACAGCCGGTGATTGTGAAGGCCAATGTGCCCGTCAATTTCATCATCGATGAACTCATGGCTCTGCATGAGGGATCGACGGGAATATTGCTCTACGCCGGGGTCGATGACTATGTTCCGGCCGTGCTCAAGACGCCCCGGCACCGCAGATGGGTGCGCAATGTCACCGGTGAGCTTGCCGGCGGTATTCACGCAACCCAGGGGCTGGGTGATGTCCGGATCGACAAGCTGTCAGATGCTCAGGCGGCGGCCTGCCTTTGGCTGGCTCAGATGAGGCGCTTCGAGTATTCGCTGGCCCATCGCGAGTCGCTCCGGAGTCTTGACTGCGAGGAGCTGTTTTCGCGACCAAGGGAAGTTCTCAGCGCGGCACTCGAATTCTCGAGCGCCCGTGTCGGACAGGCGCGGGTCGCGGAGATTGCATCCGGGGATTTGTTCTCCCGGCACGCCAAGGACCCGAGCCGTCCGTACGATCGAGACAGGCGCTTGAGGGATATGCAGAGACTCTCGAAGCAGATGGCGGGTGAGATCGAAGAGGCGCGGGCATGGATCCAGACAAATGGGGTCGGGAGCGACCTGAAATTGCCGCTCTCGCAACCGCTCGTCGAACCCAAACCGGCGTGAACCACTGGAGTATTCTGGCGAGACCATGGAATAATGGCCCGAAATTATTAGAACGAGTATAAGCGTGACCCGCGAATCCAACCGTCCCACACCCCTGAATCTGCCCGCCCGAGCCCCTGTTGATCGACTCGGTCGTCCGCTTCATGACCTTCGCATCTCGGTCATGGACCGCTGCAATTTCCGTTGTCCCTATTGCATGCCTGCGGACAAATATCACGAGAACTTTCGCTTTCTCCACTCCAGCGAGCGATTGTCGTTCCAGGAAATTCTGCGTCTGACAAGGCTGTTCGTGGATCTCGGGGTGCGCAAGGTCAGGATAACCGGTGGGGAGCCGCTGCTGCGGCCCCAGATTTCGGAACTGGTCGGCGAGCTCAGCCTGATCGACAACGTCGAAGACATCGCGCTCACGACTAATGGCATATTACTGGCCCAGCACGCAGCCGCCCTCAAGGCAGCCGGTCTGCACCGCGTGACCGTGAGCCTGGACTCGGTCGACGGAGACACATTCGAGAGAATGTCCGGCGGGCGCGGCGGCGTCAGTCGGGTCCTGGACGGCATCAGCGCGGCCATCGATGCCGGGTTGGATCCGGTCAAGGTCAACGCCGTCATACAGCGCGGGGTCAATGATGCTGGCGTTCTAGACCTCATCGAATACTTTCGTGGAACCGGAGTCACGGTCAGATTCATCGAGTACATGGACGTTGGAACCATGAACCACTGGCAACCGGAAGATACGGTGCCCTCACGCGAATTGCTGGAGGTGATCTCTGAACGTTGGCCCGTGCAGGCCGTCGATCGCTCCTACCGAGGGGAGGTGGCCGATCGTTATGCATTTGACGACGGAGCCGGCGAAATCGGTTTTGTATCTTCGGTGACCGAACCGTTCTGCCGCGATTGCACCAGGGCCAGATTGTCCTCTGACGGGAAACTGTTCAACTGCCTGTTCGCCAACAAGGGTCTCGACTTGCGATCCGTGATTCGCGCTGGCATCACCAATGACGAGCTCGTAAATATGATCTCCGACTCCTGGAAGGCCAGGGCGGACCGCTACAGTGAATTGCGTGCCAGCCTGCGCTCATCGAAGAAAGAGCCGCAGCGTATAGAGATGTATTACATCGGCGGTTAATGATCAGTCATGTAGACAGCGATGGCCGGCCCACCATGGTCGATGTGAGCGAGAAGACCGCCACTCTGCGTAAAGCACACGCCCGCACCCGAATGCATCTGCCGGAGACGGTGGCCCGAGAGCTCAAGGCCAGTGGTGCAGTTACAAAGAAAGGACCGGTGTTCCATACGGCGATTGTTGCCGGAGTGATGGCGGCCAAGCGGACTCACGAACTGATTCCTTTCTGTCACCCTCTGGGGATCGAGAATTGTCGGGTGACCGTGGAATTCGACCCCGACGAGGTGAATGATGTGATCGTTGACTGTCATGTGGCCGTCCATCATCGTACTGGTGTCGAGATGGAGGCATTGACTGGTGCGTCGGTGGCCGCTCTTACCGTCTACGACATGTGCAAGGCGCTGTCACACGATATCGTGATTGGCGAAACCCGCTTGATCACCAAGACCGGCGGCAAGAGTGATTACCGGTCCCGGGAATCGGCGGCATGAAGAAAATTCATGTCAAATACTTCGCGATTTTCCGGGATCAGGTGGGCCGGGACGAAGAGACGGTCGAGACAGACGCGACCGATCCGGCCGGGTTATATGCCGAGCTCAAGGCGCGACATGATTTCGGGCTGGGGGCGGACCGCCTGAAAGTGGCGGTCAACGACGAATTCGCGTCGTGGGATCGATCCCTGAGTGACGGCGACAGAATTGTTTTCATACCACCGGTGGCGGGCGGATGATCGAATTTGGACTTACCAGCGGAGCGATCGATACGGAACTCTGGCGCCGTCGGATGGCCGACCCGACGTGTGGGGGTTATGCGGCATTCGAAGGCTGGGTCAGGGACCACAACGAGGGCCACGAGGTGCTCCGGCTGGAGTACGAGGTCTACGCGACCCTGGCACAGAGCGAGGGCGAGAGGATTCTCGCCGAGGCTATCGAGCGCTTTGGGGTGACGGGTGCCGCGTGCGTTCATCGTCACGGCGCCCTGGCACTGGGCGACGTGGCAGTCTGGGTCGGCGTGAGCGCTGCGCATCGGGACGAGGCGTTCAAGGCTTGCAGGTACATTATCGACGAGGTCAAGATCCGTCTGCCGATCTGGAAAAAAGAACACTACGTGGCTGGCGATTCCGGCTGGGTGAACTGTGAGCGTTGCGCGGCCCATGGGCACTCCCATGAATCCGAGAGTTCACGGCAGCCGGAGGCGGCAGGCGCCTGACTACCAGGGCCAGAACCTGGCCACGAAACCCGCGTCGAATTCCCGCCGTCCTCTAGGTAGCTCGACAAAGCCGTCGGTGCCGGCAAGCGATGCAAAGTCGCCTGAAGTGTTGGGTGACCGAGGTTCCGCCATCAGCGTCGCTTCCGAGTCGTACAGAACGCGGACCGGGAGGAAAAGGGTCAGATCGGGGGCGAAACTCACGTCGCGAGCTAACCTGGCCCATCTTGCCGGCTCTTCCAGCATGCCCATTCCGCGCTCCAGGGCAGGCAGTACGTAACGCGATAGACACACCGTCGCGGATACCGGATTACCGGGCAGCGCGAACACAGGTTTGTCCTCGCCTGAACACCCGAACCACATTGGACGCCCCGGACGCTGACTGACCTTGTGGAAGATAAGTCGAATACCCAGCGCGTCCAGTACCGCGGGCACATGATCGTAGCGACCCATGGAGACGCCACCACTGAGTACCAGGGCGTCTGACGCTTCCAGGCGCTCGCCGATAATCCGTATCATGCTGTCCCGATCGTCACTGACGAATACCCGAGTAACGGTGCCTGCTCGACGTATTCGCGTGGCGACCTCGATGCCGTAGTCGTTGGAACGTCGAATCTGGTGATCGAGGATTTTTCCGCCGGGTTCGACGAGTTCGTCCCCGATGGATATGACACCCACTTCCGGGAGCGTCGAGACCGTTACCTCCGATAGGCCAGCTGCCGCCGCGACGGCGGCTTCGGGCCCTGATAGTCGGGTGCCGGACTCGAGCAGGCGGGCGCCGCTGCGATGATCAGAACCGCGTTGATGAGTAAACTTGTCGGGTTCCGGCTGGAAGCCCGATTCTATCCGGGCACGGCCGTTTGTGATCGAAATCCGTTCAACCGGAATGACGCTGTTGCAGCCGACAGGCATGACGGACCCTGTCATAACCTCGATGCACCCCTCCTTATCGTTCAGCGTCTGTCGTGGCTTCCCGGCCGGGGCCTCTCCCCTGATCAGGAACTCGCGACAGCCCGATTCCCAACTGGCGTGATCGATCGCGATACCGTCCATCATGACCCGGTCGAATGGGGGCAGATCACGTTCGGCCAATACCGACTGGCGCAGAATCCGGCCGGCGGACTCCGCGACCGGGACCTGCTCGGTTCCGAAGTTCGCATTGACTTCACGGACTCGCGATTCGGCGTCTTCCACCGTTATCAGTTTTCGCATATGTCGCCGCTCCAATCAGGCGCCGATCATCCCCAGCCAGGCGTACAGGAGACGCAGCGCGACGTAGATTACCAGCACAGCAGTTATCACGCGCAGCGCCCGGGGCCGCAATACTTCGAAGCTCATGTGGCTGCCAATCTGGCCCCCGATGAACACGGCGACAAACAGCGGTAGAAAATCGGCGAGAATCCCGGACTGTACAAACGTGCCCTGTTTCATCGTCTGCCCAAGCAGCCCGGCCGCGGAATTGACCAGAATAAATACGCTGGCGGTGGCGGCGATTTTGCGAGCGTCGGCCAGTCCTGTCAGATGCAGCAACGGGGCGAGAATTACACCACCTCCGATGCCAACGGTTCCAGCGGTCAGTCCGAGAAGCGCGCCGGCGGGCAAACCGATTGCCCAGGCTTGCCTGCCGGACACGTCGCGCGGCTCAGAGTGGCCGGGGACTCTGGCGATCATGGTGATACCTGAGGCGAGCAGCACTGTGCTCATTATGAGCATGAAAACGCTCTGGTCTATGGGTAAACGGCCTCCTATCCAC
>CP070833.1:784093-788534 GCA_020341735.1 Gammaproteobacteria bacterium
CCCACCTGCCGCGACAGCAGAATGTGCTCCCGCGTCTGCGGCATCGGCCCGTCCGCCGCGCTCACCACCAGGATCGCACCGTCCATCTGCGCCGCCCCCGTGATCATGTTCTTCACGTAGTCAGCGTGCCCCGGGCAGTCCACGTGTGCGTAGTGACGCGTGTCCGACTCGTACTCCACGTGCGCCGTCGCGATCGTGATGCCGCGCTCGCGCTCCTCCGGAGCATTGTCAATCTGGTCGAACTCACGAATCTCACCACCGTGCTTCGCCGCCATCACCTTCGTCAAAGCCGCCGTCAGCGTCGTCTTTCCATGGTCTACGTGACCAATCGTCCCGACGTTTACATGCGGCTTCGTACGCTCAAACTTCTCTTTGGCCATTTGATCCTTACTCCAGATCTACCATCGCTCGACCCCGATGCGCTTACTCCGAGGCCCTGACGCTGACTTTTCGTTCTCCTGGCCGGCCGGCTCCTGCCCGCCAGGCTTTAAGTGGAGCCCACAACCGGACTTGAACCGGTGACCTCTTCCTTACCAAGGAAGTGCTCTACCGCCTGAGCTATGTGAGCATCGCCTCCGCCTGCCGGCACCGATGATGTTTGGAGCGGGCGATGGGAATCGAACCCACATCATCAGCTTGGAAGGCTGAGGTTCTACCGTTGAACTACGCCCGCAAAGCTCCCCAGCCGAGCCCCGGATTCCCGAGAATCCTCCCTCCGAAAACCAGGCCAAGACTCGATGCTTGTTGGTGGAGGGGGGAGGATTCGAACCTCCGAAGGCTTAGCCAGCAGATTTACAGTCTGCCCCCGTTGACCGCTTGGGTACCCCTCCGAGACACAAGCCCTTAATTTTGCTTGACCCCAGATACCCTGTCAACACGACAGGGGGCAGGCTCGAGGCCGTGCCCACACCCCCGATCCGTCCACGGACCCAACCGGTGAATCTTATCAGATCGAGCCTCCCCGCGGCGGCATTTGCCGCGTTTCAGCGCTGATTCCGGCTTTTCGCATTATGTAACAAAAGTGTTAACTAGGTCCGGATTCTTGGGGCGTCTCTGCCCGATACTTCCCCCCAACGAGTATTCGGCTACCCGCATGCGCGGATGGCCGTCTACGCATACAACCGGAGAGCCTGAAGTTTTATTCGGTTTTACAGTATGTTAGCGGGAGTCATAGCCAAATTTTCTCGGGTGTTACGGACGCCTGACGTGCCCAGTACAGACGGGCAGGCTCCCGCTCGTACCGAGGGGCGGCCGAAAAATGAGTCGGCGAAGACAAGCCCAACGCCGGAGAGAGCCGAGACGCCGAAGGAATTCGGAGCGCCGATCGCACTGATAATGTGGGCAACGACGGGCTGCCTGACGGTTTTTCTGACGACGGTCTCGCTCCCCCATCCTGTCCAGCTGATCTTCGCCTCCGTGACGCTGGTTGCGATGGCGCTCATGCTCAGCGTCGCCAAACGATGGCGCCGACGGGACGCGATCCTCGATCATCTCCGGACCATCGTCCTGGTGCTGGGGCTCGTCCTTACACTTCGTTATATCAGCTGGCGGATTCTCTACACGGTCAATTTCCACGACCTGGCCAGCTTCGTCGGGGCGCTGTCGCTTCTGGCCGCCGAAATCTACGGCATCGTCATGTACTTCCTTGGCGCCGTTGTCAATGCCAAACCGCTTCACAGACCACACAGACCGCTGGACGAGTCAGACATCCCGACCGTCGACATCTTGATCCCTACCTATAACGAGGACGATGCGATCCTGGAGGTCACGGTGCTCGCCGCGACACAGATGGATTATCCGGAGGACTCCTTCCGGGTCTACCTGCTGGACGACGGCGGCACCCTTGCCAAGCGCCAGCAGCAGGATCTCGACGCGACTGCCGAGGCCTGGAACCGCCAGATCCGCCTGCGCGCGCTCTGCCAACGGACCGGCGCCATATACATGACCCGGGACGATAACCGGAACGCGAAAGCCGGGAACATCAATGCCGCCCTGCCAAGGATCTCGGGCGACCTGGTGCTATTACTCGATGCCGATCACGTCCCGAGTGCGGACTTCCTGGCGAACACGGTGGGCGAATTCCAGGCAGACCCGGACCTGTTCCTGGTCCAGACGCCCCACCGATTCGTCACGCCGGACCCGGTGGAAAAGAATCTCGAAGTCCACCGCAAGATGCCTGGCGAGAGCGAAATCTTCTATCGCATCGTCCAGCACGGCCTGGACGCCTGGCACAGCTCGTTCTTTTGCGGTTCAGCGGCCATTCTGCGGCGACGGCACCTGGACGAGATCGGCGGCCTGTCCGGCGAGACCGGTACCGAGGACGCCGAGACGGCGCTGCGCCTGCACGCGAAAGGCTACAAGAGCGCATACGTGGGCAAGCCGATGGTATTAGGGCTGCAGCCGGAGACCTTCACCGGATTCATCGGCCAGCGCTGTCGCTGGGCCCAGGGCATGGTGCAGCTGTTCCTGAGGCACTACCCGTTGCTGAAGCCCGGACTCAGACCCAGCCAGCGCCTTGGATACCTCAACACCACGCTGTTCTGGTTCTTCTCCTACGCGCGCCTGATCTTCCTGCTGGCGCCCTGTGCGTTCCTCCTGCTGGGATTGAAGATCTACGATGCGAATCTGGAACAGTTCCTGTATTACGCGATTCCGCACCTGGTCGGGACACTGATCACCGCAAACCTGCTGTTCGGGCGGGCACGCTGGACGCTGGTCTCCGAGCTTTATGAGATGGTCCAGTCGGTGTTCTCGTCCCTCGCGGTCACGCGGACGTTGCTGAACCCCCGGTCGCCCGTCTTCACGGTTACGGACAAGGGTGAACGCCTCGAAGAAGACTTTGTCTCGCCGATGGTGGGCCCCTTTTACCTGATCTTTCTGGTGCTGATCGCGAGTATCGTTGTGGGTTACTTCCGCTTTCAGATGGCACCGGGACAGCGCGAGGTCGTATTGATCACCGCCGGCTGGGCGATGCTCAACCTGGTCATCCTCATGGCGGGACTGGGCGCCCTGTTCGAGAGGCGGCAACTTCGCAAGGCACCCAGAGTCTATCTCGCGAAGCCGCTGGACGGCGTCATTCAGATAAACGGTGTGTTTGTCGGCTGCATCCTGCTGGACATCTCGATGGGAGGCGCGAGGATCCGCGTCCACGATGACGATGTGGCACACCTGCCGATCGAAGGTAGAGGTGTGCTGGAAGTCCCGATTCCCGGTGCAGGCGGTAACGCCATGTTGCCCGTAAGAATGGTTCGCGATCACGGGAAAAACGGCGTCAGCCTGGCCCTGGAGCGGAGATCGACCACCGTGAAACGCTGGGTCATCGCCCTCGCGTACGGCAATAGCGACAACATGGCGTGGGGCGTTGAACGCGATCGAACTACGCCAGGAATTCTCGGCGGAATGGCGTTATTCATCTCGCTCGCCATCAGGCAGGCGACAGACCACTTTGTATTCCTGGTGAGAGCGGCAGGACGATTCCTGCTTGCCGGTCTCGACCAGTTGGCCCCGACGGCGCGCAGCATGCCTGACCGCATTCGGAGAGAAGGTGATGAGCTCGAAATTATCGAGAAAATTGATACCGGCAGTCGTGGTGCTGTTGGCGGTTTCGGCCGCGAACGCGCAAGCCAGCGTTCGACCGCCTGATACAGCACAGACGACGGCGGAGGTCACCGAGTTTCCGCTCGAACGGCTGATGAGCCGCTCGGAGAGCGTGATGCTCAGGAGCGCGGCGGATCAGTACGCGTTCTACATCCCGCTGTCTCCGCGTGCCCGTCTCCAACAGGCGACGCTCACCCTGGTCTACACGAATTCCATCTCGCTGGTGGAGTCGCGCTCCCAGCTCAGAGTACGGCTGAACGGCAAGGTCCTCGCGCAGGCGCCACTCAAGCCGAGTCAGCCGGAGGGCGTGCTGCGAGTCAACCTGCCGCCTGAACTGCTGGAACCCGGCTATAACGAACTGGCTTTTCACGTCGCCCAGCACTATGTGGAGCAATGCGAAGACCCGACAGCCGCCGAGCTCTGGACCCAGATCGACACAACGGCCTCCCGGCTGCGGCTGGTCCACACCCGGCGCGCCGTTTCCCACCGCCTGTCCACCCTGACGAAGATGGTGGATCCGCTGGGTTGGGTCCCGTACCGCGTAACCGTACTGACCGCCGACAGCACGCTCGGAGAGGCGGAGCTGGCAACCGGTACGGTGGTCAGCCAGGCGCTGGCGGGAATGCTGCGGTACCGGCCGCTGAAGGTCGCGCACGGCACCGCACGAACGGCGCCGCTTGAGCCGGACGAGGTGCCGGTGGGTCGGGTCGCATTGCTCGACAATAGCCCGGACAGCGACGCCGTGCTCCTGGGGACGGCAGAGGAGCTGGGGGCCTACCTGCCGCCGCGGATCGCGGCCGAGATCGACGGACCCTACATAGGCGTCGCACACCACGTTGAGGAC
>CP070833.1:788634-792777 GCA_020341735.1 Gammaproteobacteria bacterium
GGCCGAGACGGTATGCGGCCTGGGCAATCGGAAGAACGTCTTGATCCATGAGCGGCTGAATCGCGACGGTGTGACCCCCTATGCGGGCAGCTTACGCCTGCTCGACGAACTGGCCGCGGCGGGGATACCGATGGCCGTGGTCTCATCCAGCAAGAATGCTCCGATCATCCTGGGGGCTGCGGGCATCTCTGGCTACTTTGACTGCACCGTGGACGGATCGGTCGCCGCGCACCTGGGTCTTCCGGGCAAGCCGGCGCCCGATACCTTCCTGGAGGCCGCGCGCCGGCTCGGCATCGACAAGTCCAGGGCCGTCGTCGTCGAAGACGCGATCTCGGGCGTCGAGGCGGGCCGTAACGGCGATTTCGGACTGGTGATCGGCGTGGCTCGAAAAGGTAACGAGGCGGCCCTGCGGATAGCGGGTGCCGATCTGGTAGTTCGCGATCTCGATGAGCTGGTCGGCTGAAACCGATGGCCACGACGCATGATTTCCTGCCGCGAGCTGATGTAGCCCTCTGGTTCGCGGCATTCCCGCGGCCGGCCATGATATGGCCCGGGTGCCGCCAGTAAGATCAGCTGAGACTGCGGCTGGCCGCTGTGTGTGACATCGGTTTGGTGTTTATCCGAAAGCGGGCGAAAATTGCCCTGGCGCCAACAATGCACCCCTGGTGCCCTTGTCGGCAGGCCGCTAGCGATGGGAACAGCGAGCGTCTGGAGTCCTTCACTGAGTAGCGATGGGGAATCGGCATTGAGATCTCCCGAACAACAGGCAGATGACATCTTGCAGTCGCTCCGTGGCCGCAGGCTTATGGTCCTGTTGGACTACGACGGCACGTTGTCGCCGATCGCGCCGCGTCCGGAGGACGCCGTGTTACCGCCTGCAATGCGGATAGTCCTGGATGAATTGAGCGGGCGCTGGAACACCGCGGTGATCAGCGGACGGGCGCTGGCCGATGTTCGCGACATGGTTGGTGTCGATGGCATCGTCTACGCGGGTAATCATGGTCTCGAGATCGAAGGGCCCGCGGGCACCGGCATCAGTCGCTCCCTCGGGGAAGCTTATGTGCAGGACGTCGCGGAGGCGTCTGCCGAACTGCAGAGTGAGCTGGAGTCCGTCGAGGGTTCTCTCGTAGAGGACAAGCAGTTCTCACTTTCGGTTCATTATCGGCTGGTGGCTTCTGCGGACGTTCGCCGAGTGGAGGCGGCTGTCGACACGGCCATCAAGAGGCACCCCCGCTTGAGGAAACGGCATGGCAAGAAGGTGTTCGAACTGCGCCCCGATCTGGACTGGGACAAGGGCAGGGCTGTGACCTGGCTGCTCGAAGTCGTCAATCAGCGCGAGACTGAAGCATTGCCCATCTACATAGGCGATGACGACACCGACGAGGATGCCTTCCGAGCTCTGGAGAACGCAGGCATCGGCGTCCTGGTCAGCGAGGAAGATCGCCCGACCGCAGCGACGCACCGACTGAGCGATACCGATGGTGTACGCCGATTCCTGGCACGCCTGGCCGAGGGAGCGGTGGCGTGAGGCAGTGGGACCTGCAATATGACGATTACACGCCGGAGGCAGAAGGCCACCGGGAGGCGTTGTTCACGCTCGGTAACGGATACTTTGCGACTCGAGGCGCCGCACTCGAGTGCAGCGCGGACGGCATTCACTATCCCGGGACCTACCTGGCGGGCGGCTACAATCGGCTGCAGACGGAGATGGCCGGTCGCCTGATAGAGAATGAAGACCTGGTCAACCTGCCCAACTGGCTGCCGCTAAGGGTCCGCATCGAGGAAGGGGACTGGTTCGCTGTCGATCGTGCGAAGCTGCTCGACTATCGGCAACTGCTGGACCTCCAGCAGGGTCTGCTGGTCCGTATCCTCACTTTCGAGGATGGCGAGGGACGGCGGACCCATCTTGCGGAGCGCCGGTTGGTCCACATGCGCACTCCCCATCTGGCAGCCATCGAGTTGGCCGTCACGGCGCAGAACTGGTCTGGTACCCTCGAGATCGAAACCGCGCTGGACGGCACCGTTGTCAACGGCAATGTGGAGAGATATCGGCAACTGGAAAACCGTCACCTCGTGGCTGTCGCGGGCGAATCGAAGGACGAATGTCTGTATCTGAAGATGAAGACCAGCCAGTCCGGGCTGGAGGTGGCTCAGGCGGCCAGGATGCGGATCTATGGCGGTGAGGATCAGATCGAGACAGATTGGCGCGGTGAGACCCGTTCTGACTTTGTCGCTGCAACAGCCAGGCTCGCATTGCCCGAGGGCGACACGCTGTGGATCGAGAAGATCGTCGCCCTCTACACCTCCAGGGATACCGGCATCAGCGAATGCGGCCTGGCGGCGCGGGAGGCCGTGGAGAGTTCTCCCAGATTCCGACAGTTGCTCGCGGGGCACACACTCGCCTGGCAACAGCTGTGGCGGCGTTTTGGCACCAATTGGCGACTGACGGACCGCGCAGAGGACAAGGATGTGCAGCTGAATGTTCGGCTGCACATCTTTCACTTGCTGCAGACTGTCTCGATGCATACCGAGGACCTGGATGTCGGTGTGCCAGCGCGCGGCTGGCATGGCGAAGCTTACCGGGGGCACATCTTCTGGGACGAACTGTTCATTTTTCCACTGCTGAACCTTCGTATTCCGGAGATTACACGCTCACTGCTGAAGTACCGTTATCGGCGCCTGCAACGGGCTCGCCAGAATGCGCGACAAGCAGGGTTCAGTGGCGCCATGTACCCGTGGCAGAGTGGCAGTGACGGTCGCGAAGAAACACAGCAGGTACATCTCAACCCTCAGTCCGGTCGCTGGCTGCCTGACCACAGTAGTTTGCAGCGGCACGTCAATATCGCCATCGCTTACAACATCTGGCAGTACCACGAAGTCACTTACGATGAGGAGTTCCTCGCTTACCAGGGGGCCGAGATGTTCCTCGAAATCGCCCGCTTCCTGGTGAGCCTGACCAGCTTCAATTCCGGTTTGGACCGATACGAGATCCATGGCGTGATGGGTCCGGACGAGTATCACGAGGGCTATCCTGACCGCGAGCAGCCGGGTCTGGACAACAACACCTATACCAACGTGATGACGGTCTGGGTTCTGGAACGGGCGCAGGCCTTGCTCGAGCACCTGTCGGGGCATCGCAGGGACGAATTGTGCGCGGCTATCGACCTGTCCAGGGAAGAACTGGATGAATGGGACAGGATCTCGAGGAAGATGCGCGTCGTCTTCCACCGAGACGGACTCCTCAGCCAGTTCGAGGGCTACGAGGAGCTGGAGGAGTTCGACTGGGAGGCATACCGGGCCAGGTACGGAGACATCCACCGGCTGGACCGTATCCTCGAGGCGGAGAACGACACGCCGAACCGCTACAAGCTATCCAAGCAGTCGGACCTGCTGATGCTGTTCTACCTGCTTTCTGCGGAGGAGCTAACGGGCTTGTTCCAGCGTCTCGGCTATGAGTTCAAACCCGACGGCATCGTCGACAACGTCAATTACTATCTTCAGCGGACATCCCATGGGTCGACCCTCAGCCGGGTCGTCCATGCCTGGGTGCTGGCGCGGTGCGATCGGGTACGTTCCTGGAGCCTGTTCCGGCAGGCCCTGATAGCGGACCTGGCGGATTCGCAGAAGGGCACGACGGCCGAGGGAATCCACGTGGGGGCGATGGCCGGCAGTGTCGACATGCTGCAGCGTGGCTACACCGGCATCGAAGTCCGCAACGGCGCGTTATGGCTCAATCCGGCGCTGCCCGCGGAAATCGAGCACTTCACCATGCGGATCAGATATCAGCGCCATCTTCTAATCCTTGAGATCAGCCAGGGCAAGCTGGTCCTGCGGAGCGTCAAGCCAGCCGTGGCTCCGATCACGGTCCATGTTGACAGCCAGGCCCACAGCCTCGAGGGCGGCGGAACGCTCGAGAGTGCTCTGGCGAGATGACAGATGCCCGCATGGCACCGAGCCGGATTGCTGCCCCAGGATGAAATCAAGATCGTGGCCAGGCTGTCGGGAGTCGAGAACCGGCTGTCCGAGCCGGTGATCTTTGACTGACCAGAGACGCGAGCTTGTCCAAGACGTGCATGACAATGCTGGCCTGCGGAGCTCGTGCCGGGCTGAGAAACATGTCTGGTCACGGGGATTGAGGAGAAC
>CP070833.1:792877-797767 GCA_020341735.1 Gammaproteobacteria bacterium
ACGCACCATCCCGATTCGCCAGCAGGAACATTTCGATCGCTATATCGAGGGCCTGCGCCTGGCGGGATTCCCGCACGACTAGTCGTCTCCGGCGGTCTATCCTTATGAACGCAGCGCTGGAGACGCGCCCGGGCAGGCGCATCTTCGGACCTTGGAGACATTGGGGGAGGTCAGTATCCATGTCGCGAAAATTCGACAGCATCCTGGAGACGGTGGGCAACACGCCTGTCGTCCGCATCAATTCCCTGGCGCCGGAGGGCGTCAATCTCTATGCCAAGCTGGAGGCCTTCAATCCGCTCGGATCGGTAAAGGATCGTCTTGCGCTCGGCGTGATCGAGACGGCGGAGGCGAGCGGTGAGCTCTCGCCCGGCCAGACGGTGGTGGAGGCCACCAGTGGCAACACGGGAATTGGCCTGGCCATGGTGTGTGCCGCCAAAGGTTATCCGCTGGTGGTGGTCATGGCCGAAAACTTCTCGGTGGAGCGCCGCAAGCTGATGCGCTTCCTCGGCGCCCAGGTGATCCTGACGCCGGCGGCTGAGAAGGGAACCGGGATGGTGGCCAAGGCGACGGAGCTGGCGCAGGCTCACGGCTGGTTCCTGTGTCGCCAGTTCGAGAACGAAGCCAACCCGGACATGCACTCCAGGACCACGGCGCGCGAGATTCTGCAGGATTTCGAGGGAGAGCCCCTGGACTACTGGGTCACCGGGTTCGGGACGGGCGGCACGCTGAAAGGGGTAGCGCGAGTGCTGAAGAAGGAGCGGCCGGAGACCCGAGTCGTCGTGTGCGAGCCGGACAACTCCCAGCTGCTTGGAAGCGGAATCAGGCAACAGCGGACGCCCGACGGCGGTCCGGCAGGCAGTCACCCCAACTTCCGCCCGCATATGGTCCAGGGCTGGTCACCGGACTTCGTCCCGAAGCTAACCGAGGACGCAGTGGATCTGGAGGTGATCGACGAGATCGTCCCCATCGCCGGTGCCGACGCGCTTGATCTTTCCCGGCAACTGGCGGTGAAGGAGGGCATATTCACCGGAATTTCCGGTGGCGCCACCTTGGCCGGCGCACTGAAGATCTGCGAAAAGGCGGAAGCCGGAGCCACCGTCCTTTGCATGCTCCCGGACACCGGCGAGCGATACCTGACCACGCCCTTGTTCGAGGATATTCCGGAAGATATGACGGAGGCAGAGATCGACATCTCGCAATCCACCCCCAACTACCGCTTCGATGTCTCGACACCTTCCGCGCCTCCGCCTGCGGCCGCGTCTGCAGAGCTGGATCCCGCGGCCGTGCGATTCGTGGAGGACGCGGTCGATTCCTCAGAGGAACCCGTGGTGATGTTCGCGCTGGAGTGGTGTGAGTTCTGCTGGTCGGTCCGAAAGCTGTTCGCTGCATTCGATATTCCGTATCGCTCCGTCGATCTGGACTCAGTGCAGTATCAGAAAGACGATCTGGGCGGAAAGATTCGCGCGGTGCTCAGAGAGCGCACCGGAGCGCCCACCATTCCCCAGATTTATGTCAATGGAGAGCACATCGGGGGCTGTACCGAGTTGTTCGACGCTTTCGGAGAGGGTCGCCTGCAGCAGATGCTGAAGGAATCGGGAGTCGAGATCGCGGCGACCGAGGGAGCCGATCCCTACTCGTTCCTGCCAAAGTGGCTGCATCCGAGGGCCTCCTGACGATGCCAGGCGACTGACCGCTCGCGCGGGTCAGCGACCCTCCGCCAGGTATCGGTCGAGGTCACGCTCGTCTTCCTGGCTCCAGCGGCCATCGCCGAGTGCCTTGGCGGCGTGCATGAATTCAGCGGCGCTGGCGGCATCTGCTCTCGCATAGGCGAAGTGGGCTCGCAGCCGCAGTCCGGCCAGCGAGTCAGGTTGCTGACCGACCAGGCCCACCAGGGGTTCCGCTTCGTCCAGTGATCCGCCCAGGATGTGGAGTTCGCCCAGTTTCACCGCGATCTCGTTCTCCTTGCTGCCCCAGCTGATCTCCTGAAGCAGATCCAGCGCTTCCGAGTATCGCCTGATCGCGTCAACGGTCCTCCCCTCCTTGTGCGCGATATCGGCCAGTAGCTCGAGCGCTTCCACCTCGACCAGGTTGTATTGCTCGCCCCTGGCCTGGTCCAGAACACGCAGCGCGATATCCCGGACCCCCGGGGATCCTCGCTCCAATTCGAGCCGGGCGAGCAGGATGTCAGCCTCCATCGTGCGCATCCGGTCCTGGATGTCTGCGAAAACGGCTCGCGACGCCCTGAAATGGCGCTCGGCGGCATCCAGGTTTCCCAGGCCCTCTTCGGCGCTGCCCATCGCCGCCAGGGCAGTGCCCTCGAAGAGTCGGTCGCGGGTCTCGCCGGCGATCTGCGCGGCTTCCCGCGCTGCATCCAGCGCCTGAGAGAACTGCCCGCGGGACAGGTACAGGCCGCTCATCAGGTTCCGGACCCGGCCCATACCGACCCGGTCCCCTAGTTCCTCTCGAAGGGCATAGGACTCCAGATGCAGTGTTTCCGCCTCCTCCAGCCGACCCTGATTACGACGCAGAAGTCCCTTGTTGTTCAGCATCATCGCTTCACTGCGCCGGTCACCTACGAAGCGGAAGGATTCAAGTGCCTGCTCGAGTTTTTCCCCGGCCTCGTCATACTCACCCTGGTCCGTCGCCAGGTTGGACAACGCCGAGTAGACCTGTCCCGGGAGGATCTCTCGCCCTGAACGCTCATAAGCAACAAGAGCCCGACCGAGCAATTCCCGGGCACGGGCAAAATCACCATAGTCCTCGGCGACGATGGACAGGTTAATCAACAAGCTGCCGGCCAGATCCTCGTCGCCGATCGTCTCCGCGATCTCCAGCCCCTCCGTCTCGGTGATTTCTGCCTCCTCTAGCCGCCCGGTCCGGTTATATAGCACCCCGAGTGTCTGCAAGGCCCGCGCCAGCCTGCGGCTCGGGCCGATTGCCCGCTGCTCCTGCACCAGTCTCTTGAGCATGTTCTCCGCGATCTCCTGCTCGCCCAGAATCCGGGAACAGGCTGCGTAGTGAAATCTTGGCTCGAAGAGTTCCGGTTCCTGGTCGATGATGACCTTGAATAACGGGCGGGCGTCCGCGCAGCGGCCCTCTAGCGACAGGCTAAGACCTCTTGCGAATGCCTCGTTAAGAAACGGATCTGACGATCCGGCATCTGCACCGCTACGCATGCGGCGCTGGCCTGCGACATTGGCCACCACGCTTCGCGCAACGCCTCGCGTGAGAACGGTCGCGTCCTCATCAACCATGGAACCTTGCATCTCCTCTGAATGAGCATCGATAAGTCGATAGCTCATCCTCAGCATGCCGCCGGCGCGCTCCAGTTCCATCTGCAGGACATGGGTAGCGCCGAAGCCGCGCCTCAGGCGTTCGACGATGAGCTGCAGGTCGTCCGGATCCGCGCTCTCGGTCAGCCGGACGATCTGACTGTCCTTTACGACAGAAAAATCCGCGACTGCGCTGATCAGCTCATTTGCAAAGCTCATCAATCCGAGCCTCGCCCAGGCGAGATCCTGGTCTCCCGTTGTATTGACGACCGGCAGCACCGCGATCCGGGTACCGGTGACGTTCCTCGGGATCAGTGATCTCACCCCGAGTCCCACCGCGATAATCAGCACACCGATCAGGCTGACCAGTGCCCACATTTTTGTCCCGGTTCGTGTTGCTTCTACCTGAGTCGTCGTCGCGGGGCCCGGCACCGTCGGGGTAGCCGGTGAGTCCGGCGAATCTACAGGGGCGACAAACCGATAGCCATGTCCGTGGACGGTCTTGACCATTCCTTGGGTGCCCGCATCGTCCTCCAGCGCCTGGCGCAATTTCATCACCGCTCGGGTCAGAGATGCGTCGGTCACGATCACTCCGGCCCAGACTGCATCCTGCAGCTCGTCCTTGGAGACGGCCCGATCCCGGTGCTCCACGAGGTAGACCAGCAGGTCGAAGACCCGCGGTTGCATTACGACCGGTTTACCGCCTCTTCGGAGCTCGCGACCGGGCAGATCAAGCTCGAAATCGGCGAATCGATAGCCCGGCGCTGCCGGCATCGGGCCTGGCGTCGTGGCGGACGCCAGCTCTTCCGAATCCATCCGCTTCAGCCCCTGGGGAGTCAGGTCGAAGATCCACGCCACGACGATCGCCAGGGGAAAACAGAGCACGAGCAGCACCAGGACCAGCGTCAGGACCCAATCCGGGAGGCGCAGGGCCGGCACGATGATGTCGGCGGCCTGCAGGATCAACCATGCTGCGACCAGGTAAACGCCTGCCGCCCGAAGTACATGGCGTCGCTGCAGTTCCATGATCAGGCCGGAAAACATCTCTTTCCTTGTCTGGCTCCTGTACCGCTCTCTGGCCGCATATGACCATCAAATGATCCCGATTCCGGCCGGGTCATCAAATGGTCAGGAAATGGTTTCCCGGTGATCAGGATTCCGGGCCGATTGTAGGCGCACACTGCCCGGCAAGCCAGAAGTCTGGCTGAATCAGTTACTTACGAGATATCAGGAGGTCAGGTCATGAAACGCGTGTCCATCTTTATTTACGGCGTCATCAGTTACGCCATCTTTTTTGCCACCTTCCTCTACGCAATCGGCTTCGTCGGCAATATCTGGGTGCCGAAGGCCATGGATTCGGTGCCGGTGGCGCCTTTCGGCCAGGCACTGGTCATCAATCTGTGCCTGCTGGGTATTTTCGCAGTGCAACATAGCGTTATGGCGCGCCCTGGCTTCAAGCGATGGTGGGTGCGGGTCATTCCCAAGGCTGCAGAGCGCAGTACCTACGTCCTGTTTTCCAGCCTGGCCCTGATCCTGCTCTTCGCTCTTTGGGAGCCCATGGGCGCTGTCGTCTGGCAGGTCAGCAACCATGCCTGGCGGATCGCCCTCTACGCGGCGT
>CP070833.1:797867-803662 GCA_020341735.1 Gammaproteobacteria bacterium
ACTGACGCCACGGGCAGCGTGATCTTCACGACAGACGGGGTCGCCAAGGGCAACGTCTCAGTGACCTTCTGTGTCACGGACGTGACCGGGCCTTTGCCATACAACCCCGGCCAAGACTGCGGCTCGCAATAAGACAGTGAGCTTTTCAGACCCCGGCGCCAGGCCGGGGTCTGCACTACCGCCGGCCGCGGAACCGACCCGGCCGACCAGCAAATCAGCGAACACGTCTACCTGATCGAGCACCGGTCCCGAGGGAAAGTTCTGAGGTCGTCTTCCCGACAGAGAGCTGGTCGAGGCCTCGTCCGTCAGATAAATACCCGGGCCAGATAACAGGGGTCGGTATTCCCCTTGTCACCAATATCCGACCAGATTGGCTCGAAGACAACGGCCAGGCGCTCAAAAATTAGCCCCACGGACCCCTTATCAATTCGTAAATCCGGTGGATTTGTTCAGATATCGACCAATTTCGACCGGACCCCTATGACGAGGACTGGTTCGGGAGCCAGTCAGGGAGCTTTGTCGGTTAGAGACTTATCGACGGGGATTCGGGCTGGATGAGGTGCGCAATGGTATTGTGAAGCTGAGGTTCTACCATTGAACAACACCCGCCCAGGTGTCGATCGTCACGATCCTACATGCAAATCAGCCCACCAGTCATCGCCATGAGGCATGAGCATCGGGACTGCTCCCGGACGTCCCGGAGCGATCCGCAACACGGCGTCCTCAGTCGACGCTGCCAGATGCGATATGTCTCGTGTACAGCCGTATCGAGTGCGGTCCCGAATTCAGGAATGCCATTCCCGGCACCGATCGTTATCCGACGGTGATGGACTGGTGACCGTCTGCCTCAGCAACGTCACCATCGACAGCATCGAATCCACCGGATGAGCCGCCATCTCGCTGATCTGCTCGGGCGTGATCGCCACGCCCTGTCCGATGGCCCGGATCAGGCCCATGAGCGCATCGACCGATTCATCGGGATTCTGTTCGGGCACCGGGAACTCGAGGGTCAGTACGCCATGATCCGTTTGCTCCTCGCTATCGCCACGGAAGCCCTTCAGCAAACCGAGCGCCTGACCATTGTCCGCCATTAACTGGGCGCGAATACGACGTATCCCCCGCTCAGCGGCGGCCGCCGTGGTCCGCTCCAACAGCAGCCGGCCGATGCCGCGGCGCTGCCAGGCATCGGCAACCACGATACCCAGTTCAGCACTCTCGGGATCATCCTCCATGCGCACGAGGCGTCCGACGCCGATGCCTTCCGGCTCTGCGCCGGGCCGCTCCCGGCCGGCGACGATGGCCAGGTGATTCTCGCCGTCGACTTCCGTGAGGAACACCAGCTCCGCGTCCGTGAACCCTTTCTTGGGCGCCATAAAACGCTGGTAGCGGGTGCGCTCGGACAGCCCGGCCAGCCCCTCCGCAAAGGCCTGCTTGTCTGACGGTCGCACCATGCGCAGGAGCAGCCGGGTACCATCCGACAGCGTCCTGTGCTCCTCGTAATCATTGGTGTATCGCATAACAACACCCTAGCATGATTTGTTGCGTTGCAACATATCGATGTCAAATCATTTCCTCGGGGAATCCGACTAAAAATATTTATAATTCAGTCAGTTAATTATTTTTCTGTGATCAGGAGGGATAGAGCCGCCTGATGGGAAAGTCGGCAACTACCCTCGGTTTTCCCGGCAGAAACCCGGGTTGGGCCGAGGCGAAACCGCCTGACGCCTTCACGGAACCGCGGTCGGGAATCGACATCGCTCTAAGCGTCGGTGATCGATCCGCCGCGGCATTCCTGTTGGCGGACCGCTTCCAGCGCACCGAGGAATCTGTCAGTCCATGCGCCAATGTCGTTTAGTCGCAGCTGGCCCATCATCGAACGGTGGCGCTCCTGGCGTTCTGCCAGCCGCATGTTTGCGGCGCGCTGGATCGCTTCTGCCACGCCCTCGATGTCATAGGGGTTGACGATCACGGCGGCATCGAGCTCTTCGGCAGCGCCGGCAAGCGAAGACAGGATGAGCGCCCCGGGATCATCGGGATCCTGGGCGGCGACGAATTCCTTGGCCACCAGATTCATACCGTCACGCAGCGGTGTCACCAGCCCGATACGGGCGGCGCGGAATATACCCATCAAGATGCTGCGCGAAAATCCGCGATTCAGATAACGGATCGGCACCCAGTCGGGTTCGGCAAAGCGGCCGTTAATGTTGCCAGACAGCCGCTCCAGCTCCGCGCGGATGTCCTGATAGGCGCGCACGCCGCCGCGGGTCGGCGGCGCGATCTGCATAAACACCAGTCGGCCTCGGGTATCCGGATAACTTGCCAAAAGCTCCTCGAACGCGCGGAAGCGCTCGGGCAGGCCCTTGCTGTAGTCAAGCCGGTCCACGCCGGTGATCAGGTCCCGGCTGACCAATCCGTCCCGCATGCGCTTGACCGTCGCGCTGCCGACCGCCCGCTCGGACATCTGTATCACGCCCGGCACGTCAATGCCGATAGGAAATGCCGCCGCCGTGAACTCGCGACCGCAGGCGCGGAAGCGATCGTGACCGAGGCGCGACTCCAGGAAACCGACTCGTGACAAACCCTCGATAAAGCTACGTACGTCGCTGGTGGTCTGGAACCCGATGACGTCATAACGGGTCAGCATCTCGAGGATGAGACGGTGTCCAGGCAGGGTACGCAACACATCGATGTTCGGGAACGGAACATGAAGGAAAAAGCCGATGGGGTTTTCGACTTCTGCCTTGCGCAGCTCGCCGGCCAGCGGAATCAGGTGATAGTCGTGGGCCCAGATGACGTCATCGACCTGCAGCAGGGGACGCAGCTTGCGTGCGAACAAGGCGTTGACGCGCACGTAAGCCCGGCCGAAGCATCGCTCGTAGTGGAAGAAGTTGAGCATGTAGTGACATAGCGGCCACAAACAGCCGTTTGAATAGCCGTTGTAATAATTTTCGAATTCGACTTCATCGATGTCGATCGTGGCGTAACTCACCTTGCCGCGCCTGATGACAGTGGGATCGGTGGGCTCGCCGTGGCAGGTCCTGCCGCCCCAACCAAACCACACCCCCCCCTGTTTGCGCAGCGCGGCCAACAGCCCTACCGCAAGCCCGCCGGCTGTCTTGCCGTTACTGGAATCGGCGACACGGTTCGATACGGCGATCAGACGGCTCAAAACGCGTCCTCCCACGGTTCGCTCAACCGCAACGCCGCGTTGATGATGCCAACCATGCTGTAGGTCTGGGGAAAATTCCCCCACAGCTCGCCGGTCTTGGTGTCGAGGTCCTCGGACAACAGCCCGCTGGGGTTTCGGCTCGAAAGCATGTTCTCGAACAGCTTCCGCGCCTCGCCGGTGCGGCCACAATCGGCAAGCGCATTGATGTACCAGAAGGTGCAGATGTTGAATGCGTTCTCCGGTTCGCCGAAGTCGTCCGCTGATCGGTAGCGGAATACATGGCCATCCTGCAGCAGCTCTTGCTCGACCGCGGCGATGGTGCCGAGAAACTTCGGGTCGTCGGCCGGCAGGAATCCGAGTTCGTGGACCAGAAGCATGCTCGCGTCCAGGTCATCGCCATCTAAGCTGTCGACGAAGCAGCCGCGTTTCTCATTCCAACCGCGAGTCAGGATCAATGCCCGGATTTGTCGCGCATGCTCGCGCCAGTACTCGCTGCGCTCCGCCAGTCCGAGATGAGCGGCGATGCGAGCGAGCCGGTCACAGGCGGCCCAGCACATCAGGCTGGAGAAAGTATGGATTCTTGCCCGGCCGCGGTATTCCCAGATCCCGGCGTCGGCCTGATCATGGAACTCTACGGCGCGCTGGCCGAGGACCTCAAGCAACTCGAACTGGTCGACGCCTCCGGTGATCGAGAGCCGCTTGTCGAAGAAGAATTGGGTGGCCGAAAGGATCACTGAACCATAGACATCGTGCTGGATCTGTTCGTAGGCCTGGTTGCCGACGCGCACAGGCCCCATGCCGCGATAGCCGGGTAGTGATTTGACCGTTCGCTCGACCAGGGCCGTCTCACCGCGGATGCCGTAGACCGGCTGGAGCAGGCCGCCATCGGTGCCGGCCGCCAGATCGAGAATATAGCGGAGATAGGCCTCCATGGTGTTGGTCGCGCCGAGCCGGTTTAACGCATGGACTACAAAAAAGCTGTCGCGCAGCCAGCAAAAGCGGTAATCCCAGTTTCGCTGAGCGCCTGCCGCCTCCGGGATCGAGGTCGTCATGGCGGCGACCACCGCACCGGTATCTTCGAAGGTGCATAGCTTTAGCGTAATGGCCGCACGGATGACCGCATCCTGCCATTCGAACGGGATAGACAGGGTGCGTACCCAGGCCTGCCAGTAGTCCCGTGTGCGCTCGTAGAAGCGCCGACAGAGCGTAACCACCGAATCGCGCACGCTCTCATCGGGACCAAGGATGAATGCCAGCGGTCGATTAAGGACAAAATTGCGCTCCGACAATACGTGGCTGACCGAGGCGTCCGTGGTCAACCTCAGCGTGATCTGGGAGCCAACGTACCGGATGTGATTGCTGCCGAAAGTCATGGTGGGCTTCTCAGACCCGTATTCGCTGGCCGGACGCAAGCGAACGGTGATTCGGGGGTTGCCCTCCAGCGGTTCCACATAACGGACGATGGTCGTGGGACGAAAATGGCGATCGAACTGAAGGAAGCGGGGCGCAAAGTCGACGATCTTGACCGCGCCGCCATGGCGATCGCGCAGCACCGTTTCGAGAATCGGGGTGTTTGTCAGATAGGCCTGTTCCGTTGACTCCAAATCCTCCAACACGATATCGAAGAAACCGAGCTCGCGCTGCTCGTTGCCGTTCAGCAGATCACAGAAAACCGGATCACCGTCGAGGCCCGGATAACAGGACCAGACGATCCTGCCCCGACGGTTCACAAAAGCCGCCGTTTGGCAGTTGCCGATGATGGCCAGATCAAGCGTCGACATGCGCAGTCTCCTTGTTGCCGGGCGTGTCTCCGAGCAGGTTCAGCTCCAGCCAGGCCAGCAATTCCGTCACCGAGCCGACACGGTAACTTGCGGCCGTGTCCCGCCCGTCGCCAACCCGTATCGATACGCCATCCAAGCCGTTTACTGCGACGAGGCCGTCTTCGTCGGTGACGTCATCGCCGGCGAAGATCGGGGTCCGGCCGGCGGACGGAGGCTCCTGCATTAACTGAAGGATCGCGCTGCCCTTGTCCTCCATCAGCAGCCCCTGACGGTCCTCGACAAATTCCATCAGCTCACGCCTGAGGTGTTGCAAGTGGCCTTCGGGTTCGGCACAGGAGTGCACGGAGCCGTCCGCCGAGCGTCGCAGCAGAGGCTTGAGGCGTGGAGTCGTGCGTACCGCGTCCGGATGGTCGGCGATGTCCAGAAGCGTTCCGTCCACATCCAGGAAAGACGCCCAACGGCTGTTCCACGCGGGTAGTGATCCGGGTTCCGGCATAGCGACACCTTATGGAAAGAGGCTGCATTTGCCAACCCGGTCCGATCCATCTGGGCCAATACGGGGGCTGCAATCGGGTAGACGGTTTGCTCAGCAGTTGAGACGACCCTGCCAGATAGATCTATGCGCAGACAGATACTCGGCGTCGTGCCGATGGCAGCCACGTATTGGATAGCGAATGCCACCTCGCCCCGGACACACTCGAAGAAACGGCGCGGCTGATGCCTCACCACCTATTGCCACTGCGTCAGCCGGCCAGTTAATCTAATCGGCCTTGCCCATGATCCTTACTGGCGACTGGCTTTGACCACTCCTAACGGCAAAAGGACCGCTAGCGTTGTATCCAGCC
>CP070833.1:803762-810002 GCA_020341735.1 Gammaproteobacteria bacterium
ACCACGTTCCCCGTAGTATTCGAGGGTCTTGCGCCGCATCTTGCCCCACTTGGCCCACCGCCTCAGATCGACGTCAGGCACCCAGAATTCACCGACCTTCTTCATTCACCAATCCTGGCTACTTTGCATTCTGAACACGATTATAGGCCTTTGGGAGATCGATACCTTGGGGCACTCTCCCTGTCCATGTGGCAGGACGCGGCAACAATACAGCGGCGCTGAAGGCCGGGCAGCGAGGCTCTGCACGGGCGGGCGTAAGGGTTCCCGGCCCGGATGCGCTTTTGGACCCCAAGTCTTGATAAAATGCTCTTTTTGGGCCCCCGCAAGAGGTGCCAGATGCATATCGTCGCCAAGCGGATTACAAAATGGCTGGTGCGCTTCATCTCCCTGTTTCTATCAGAGGAGAAGGCGCTGGCCCTGGAGCGTTGGAGGCGTGGCCGCGAGGACCACTGGAAGTTCCGGCGTTGCAATTACGTTTTCGCCTCCTATGGCAAAAGCGGAAGGACCTGGGTGCGCGTGATGGTCTCGCGCTACTTCCAGCTTGCCTATCATCTGCCGGACCGGATCATCATGGGCTTCGACAACTTCCACAAGTTGAATCGCAAGGTGCCGAAGATATTCTTCACCCATGACAACTACCTGAGGGCGTACCTGGGGAACCCAGATTCACGCAAAGACTTCTATGGTCATAAGACCGTCCTGCTGGTGAGAAAACCCCAGGACGTGGCAGCTTCCCAGTTCTTCCAGTGGAAGTTCCGCATGCGGCCATACAAGAAAGCGCTCAACAAGTACCCGGAGGATGGCTCGGACATTTCGGTATACGATTTCGTGATGCACGAACATCAGGGGCTTCCGCGGATTATCGAGTTCCTGAATGGGTGGGCGCGGGAGCTGGACAACTTCGACAATATCCTCGTCGTTCGTTATGAGGACTTGCGCGCTGATCCGGAGACTCAACTCGCCCGGATCATGGAATTCCTCGACGAGGACGTCAGCGCTGACGCGGTCAAGGGGGCCGTCGAGTTCGCGTCGGTAGAGAACATGCGCAAAATGGAATCGCAGAACTACTTCTGGCGCAGCGGCAGCCGGGTTCAGGCTCGGGACACGAGCAACCCGGATTCTTACAAAGTGCGCAAGGCGAAGGTCGGCGGATACCGCGACTACTTTGATGACCAACAAATCGCCACTATCGACGCCATCGTGAACGAAAACCTGTTGCCTGTCTTCGGCTATACCGATGCTGAAGCTCGCGCGGACAGCGTCACGGATACGGGGAGCGCTGCGTAATGAGGATGAAAGTTTTTATTCAGACGAACGAGAGGCAGTGGCTGGGAGCCCTGGTCTCAGCATATTCGTTGAAACGAAATTCATCGACACCGGACGCTTTCGACGTGGAAATCATGCACGTCAAGGACTTCCCGTTCTTGTACGAAAAAGAAGGACAGCCATTCCTGCGTGGCGGCACGACACGCATCTGGCGGATGAATGATTTGCAGTCCTTCACGCCCCTGCGATTCATGCCCCCGAAGCTGATGGGTTATCAGGGACGGGCAGTCGTCATCGATCCGGATATTTTCGCGGTCGGTGATATATGTGAACTGCTGGACCGCGATATGCAGGGTAAAGCGGTGATGGGAAGGCATCGGTCCAATAAGAAGGACAAGTCCTGGCAAATCGCGACCAGTGTGATGTTGATGGACTGTGCAAGACTTACTCACTGGGACCCCGAGACGGAGTTCAACGAGCTGTTCCGCTTCGAACGCGACTACAAGGACTGGATCGTCCTGGGACAGGAACCCGCAGAGAATATCGGAGTCCTGGAAGACCAGTGGAATGACTTCGATCGGTTGACGGACGACACCAAGCTCCTGCACAACACAAAGCGTCGGACGCAACCGTGGAAAACGGGATTGCCCGTAGACTTCGTCCCCGCTGACAAACTTCGCAAGTACCCGGTCCTCGCCAAGCTCAACGAATTCCGTATCCGCGTCTTTGGGGAATACGGCCTTCTGGGACGATACCGTTCGCACCCGGATCCGAGGCAAGAACAATTTTTCTTTGGGCTTCTGCGAGAGTGCCTGGAGCAAGGCATCATCGGCGAGGACCTGGTCCGCGACGAGATGAGACAGAACCATGTGCGCCACGATGCGTTACAGCTCGTGGAGCGCACACCATCACTAGCAGCGTGAGCAAGATGAAGCAGTATCTGGATTTCGCCAAGCTGGAAGCCATCGATGTGGCGGCGTTCCGATCGACCAAACCATTTCCCCATATCAACCCGTCTGGACTGTTGACAGATGAAGGATACGAGGAATTGCGGGCCAACATGCCCGATGTTTCAAAGTTCGAAAAAATCTTCGGCTACCGCCGGCTGGGCGGTCAGGAGCCGCATAACCGGTATGCACTGGAGTGGACCCCTGACGTTGACGTACCGCAACCCTGGGAGGACTTCATATCCGAGCTTCGCAGCGACCGCTACCGAGATGCTGTAGCCCGCCTGATGGGCGGCCGCAAGGTCGAATTCCGGTTCCATTGGCACTACACGCCGAACGGCTGCTCTGTTTCTCCTCACGTGGATTCCAAGCGTGAACACGGCTCACAACTGTTCTACTTCAATACGGAAGACGACTGGGACCCTTCCTGGGGAGGCGAGACACTCGTACTTGATGACGGCGGTCGACTGGATTTCGAATCGGCCCCGGGGATAGAGGAGTTCAAGAGCGAGGCGGCATGCAATTCACTGGGCAATAACAGCCTGATTTTCGAGCGCACTGACCATGCATGGCACGCAGTACGCGAGATCCGCTGTCCGGAAGACCGTCTCCGCAAAATTTTCATCGTTGTAGTCAGCCCGAACACGCTGTTCTGGAAGGTTCGGGACAAAGTCATCGGTAAGAAAGTCAAATTCTATTGATGTTGGTCGCGCTGGATTATGGGTAAGCGGCATGCTGATCACTTCACGTGGGCGCCGCCTATCCACAGAACTCTCGGCGTGGCTGTTGCCTGACTTCGGGTCATGAGCCTGCACCTCTTAGAAGTAAAAAGCCGGCAAGACCTGAAACGGTGGGTCCGTTTTCCCTATGAGCACTATCGAGGACATCACCACTATGTGCCGCAGCTGTTCAGGGAAGAGCTGGCCTACTTCGACCGTAGCAAGAATCCAGCCTTCGAGGTTGCGGAAGTAAAGCTATTCCTCGCAATCGATGGTAACCGTCCCGTGGGCCGCATCTGCGGGATCGTCCACTCTCTGGAAACCGAAAAGCTAGGTTACAGACGCGGAAGATTCGGGTGGTTCGAAAGTATCGACGATCAGGCCGTAGCCGATCTGTTGCTCAATGGAGCCCGTGAGTGGCTGATCGCGCAGGGATGCGTTGAGATGACGGGACCGCACGGTTTCACGGATCTCGATCTAGAGGGGCTGCTGGTAGACGGATTCGACTGCACTCCCACCATCAGCGGCAGCTATAACTACCCGTATTATGCGGCTTTACTAGAGAACTTCGGCTTCGCCAAGGATGTCGATTACCTCGACTACCGTTTTGCGGTCCCCGATGAAATCCCGTTCTTCGAGCGGATGAAGAAACGATATGCGAACCAGGAAGAATACAAGGTCGTCACTTGCCGCAATAGCAAGGAATTGCGCGGCCACCTCGATGGCTTGTGGCGGGTGCTGGACGCTGCGTTTGCGCCTCTGTACGGAGTCATGCCTCTGACCCGGAGGCAGACGGAATACTACGCCAAGAAGTACTTCGGTTTCCTTGATCCTGATTTCGTCAAGCTCCTGTTTCACCGCGATGGGGAGTTGGTTGCGTTCCTCGTTGGCATGCCGAACTTGAGCCATGCTTTCCGCAAGGCAAACGGCAGGCTTCTGCCATTCGGCATCTACCACATCCTACGCGACTACCGCCGGCCCGAGACCGTTGACTTTCTCCTGGCGGGATCGCTGCCCGATCACCCGACCAGCATGCTGACGGCGATCGGCCTCGCAGACATGTTCGATACCCTACGCGCCAGGGGAGTCAAATTCGTGGAGGGCAACCATGAGCTCGAGGACAACACGACCGTCCACGGAATCTGGTCGAGGTTCCCCATCGTCAACATGCGTCGATCCCGAATTTACCGTCTGTCGTTGACCTAAAATTCCTGCCGCTGTCGGGGGCCTTCTCAGTCGTCGTGATCGAGCCGCAAGAAAGCGACCGGATCGCTGGCGACCACTCTTACCGGCTGTTCTGCGCCGACAGCGAATATCTCGCCATCGAGTGCAAAAGCCCCGTCCGGCCGTAGCTCGAAGCCTGTGACATTTTCTGAGTAGTAACCATCCCCATCAGACATCTTCGAGTGCGGCCTTCCTCTGAGCAAGGCTGGGGCGCGTCGTAAAAGAGACCTCGGCTTCCGACGCAACGCCGTCATGTGGATCGGCGCGGTCTGCGTTCCCCACCAGGGAGTAAGCCCTAGCAACATGCGCTCGAGTGACGTCGCCATGACCAGGATCTGATCGGAACGCGGTGACTGACTGCCGTCCACTTGAAATGCCGTCTTATGCCCCTCAGCCGATTCGCCGCCGGATCTCGACAGTTTGGCGAGACCCTGGAGCAGCGAGATACCTGCTGCGACCTCCCCGCGCAGGCCCAGGGAACCCACCTTGCTGCGAAAGTGCTCCATCCCGTCCAGGATGACACCGGCACCGAGGAAAAACCCATATTGCGGGTCGTCATTCACGCCGGTGACTCTAAGAAAAGGTCGATACACTCGACGACGATGCGCCGCCATCCGTCTGGTTTGGATGCCCAGACTACGAATGGAATCTTCAAGTGGAGCATTTGCATTCAGGTCGTTGGCCGTCATGTTCGTCGTTCCACCGGGAATGACCGCCAAATCTGGCAGCCGATCTGTGGCACGCATGAGCTCCGTAAATACACCATGGACAGTGCCATCACCGCCATTCACGGCAAGAATTTCGGGATCCCGCGCCACCGCGTCTCGGGTTGCCGCACGGATCGACGCCAGGTCAGACGCCTCCAGGATATCCGCACCAGCGGCCTCAAGCAGACCACGAATGGTCTCCGGGCGGGTTCGATTCCTGCCGGCCTGAAAGTTGGTGATTACTACAAGACGTGTCATCGCGGCGACCGCTAATTTATCCGAGTTGAGGCTTCGGTCGACGTCCGGCCCGTCCATCCCTAACGTCAATACGGCGGGTTGGTGGACCACGAGCGACGGCCGGCATTGTAACCGTCCTGACTGCCTCCGAAGGCATTCGGATGCAATTTGCACACATCTCCCACGTAGCAGGCTGCCAACTTAACCGGATGCGGCACTTCTGCTGATGTGGAACAGTGCGACCGCGCCGTATTTCTTGGCTAGATTCGTCCTACCGATATACCGGTAGGACATGCCGGATACCCCTAGCGCCGCTGCGACCGCAGCGAACGCACTGCTCGCATAGACCTGCCCAGGTGGCGTGATAGGTTCTATGCGCGCGGTCCGGCTGGTATGTGGCCCTGTGTACATCGGCAGCCCCGTGATCGGGTCCTGGCCGCAGAATACGGGACCACAATGCAGCGCGATGCGGATATCAAGGTCCGCCGGCAGGCCCATGGCCTCCCAGTCCGCCGTATGAATCAGGTCGCTCAACTCCAACGCATACAAGCCGGCATCGGCCACGCTAGGAAACACCATGTACAGGCCGTCGCCCGCTGTCTCTGTATGGACCGGACGATGCGGCGACTGGTCATTGAGTGCGGCCACACCGCCAAGACAACGCCGGATGAAGATAGGTATCTGATCTTCAGTCATCTTGCTGTAACCGACCGCGTCAGCAAACAGCATGGCTTTGATCTCGTGGGTGAATTCGCTGCCGTAGCCACTGCCGAATTCTGTCACGGCTCGCCGCTGCGGCTGTCGCGAGTCTGACGCGGATGCGGATACCAGACTCGCCAGGTCGACATGCTCTACATCGATGTTCTGTCCCTTCCACAGATCGATTGCGGACGCGGTCCCTCCCCCGCCGTCTCCCGGACAACCGTCCCAGACCGCCAGTCCCACGACCGAGGTCCCAAGCACTCCGGCGCGAAGACGACCGCTGCCTGTGAGCAGAAGGTTTGCGTATTCGAAGGTCGAGGTGCTGCCAGCGGCATAATGGTCACTCGCCACCGTAAGGCTATCCGCGGCCTCGATGAGCCGATCGAAACGTTCACTCCAATCGCTTCCTGGCACCAGTTCCACACTGACCCGGCGGAA
>CP070833.1:810102-815734 GCA_020341735.1 Gammaproteobacteria bacterium
GACTGTGGGATAGCGTTTTCAGCATGCGCGGCGGCAAGGCCCTGAGTCGTCTTCCCCGTTTGCGCAGAGCGCGGATCGCCCTTCGTGTTGGCGAACCGGTCCTGCCGGAAGCAGTTTCAGTAGACGACCTGCGCGAACGCGTGGCAGCGTTGCGTGGTGACCTGCGCTAATCGCTAGAGCGGCTCGGGGGCATCCGGCTGCACGCTCGCGGTATCTGCCTCGGGCCTGGTCACTATGCCCTGCTGGCCGCCTTCCACCGGCAAGAGTACGCCAGTCGAGCCAAAGCTCAGCTTCAACAAATCCAGCCAGCGGTCTACAGGACCGATCTCAGCCGAGGGCATTGCCCCCGGGAGAGGGCGTCGCAGATCCATCTGCACGATCCGGTGCCCATCCATGTCGATGCTGAGCAATCGCACTGCGCCAACCTGCTCCGGGTCAACATGCCAGACCTGGGCCGGTGATGTACCGGGGAGTAGCGCGCTGGCGGTGATGCGTGGTTCATCGGTAACGTCCAACATGTGCATCCACTCGCTGGTCTGCAGGTACAGGAGACGGCCCGGATCAGTGAGCTTCAAGCCAAGGACCCAGCCGTTTATTCGTATTCTTCTTCGGCCGCCTATGGGTTTCTGAGTATCCCAGACGTAGACGTCGCCCCTGGCGTTGCCCGCAGCCACCCGGCTACCGCGACTGTCGATGCTCATGGTGGTCACAGGGCCAGGCATATTGCCTGACCAGACCGGCTCGCCGCTGGACGTGTCCCAGATCTGGATCAGGCCGTCGGCGGCGGCCGTGGCGGCCAGCGCGCCGCCATCGCTGAACGCCACACTCGACACTTGGCGCCCGGGACCGAGCACCGACCCTGCCTCTCCGGAATCGATATGCCAGAGCCGTGCTCCGAGTTCCCCGCCGGTAAGTACCAGTCGATCATCCGAATCGATCGCAATAGATCGGACACGACCGCTACCATGGTGGAACCGCTCACCGACCAGGGTCCTGGTCTCGGGATTCCAGACGAGCACGCTGCCGTCGGCACCAACGGAGACAAGCCGCCTGCCGTCGGGACTATAGGCCAGACCAGTGATGGCGCCAGCGTGACCGGCCATGTCCTCTGGCGGTGGATTCCAGGGCTGCCCGCGATCGAGGAACTGGATCGATCCGTCGAGGCCCCCTGCGACCATCTGATCCTTTCGCGGGCTCAACGCGAACTCCTGGGCCGTGGTGATTCCCGTTACAGGAGAGGCGCTGGCCGAATCCCGACTGGGTATCGCCCAGACCCGGGCCATGGCGCCGCCGCGGCCTGTGACGATTCGACCGTCCTGATCGCCGAATGCTCTGGAAACAGGGTGTCCGGACGCGTTCCTGTCATTGTCGGGCCGCCAGTCCCCGGAATGTCGCAGCGCCGCCGTCGCCGGAATCCCGGAAGGCAGCGACAGCACCTCGAACGTCCGGCCACGGCCGCGCAGGAGCAGCAGTGTGCCATCGTTCGAGAAAGTCAGAGACAGCGGGTCCCAGCTCTCACGGGAAACGATCAGCCGTGACCCGGTTTCCTCGGTGGCGTCCAGGGCCCAGACACGCGAAATCCCGCCTCCGTCGACGGTGGCGAGCCAGCGTCCCGACGGATCGAATACCATTCTCTGGACCCGCAGGTCATGGGGCAGTTGGGTCAACAGCCGCTTTGCATCGGTGTCCCAGACACCGATCACGTTCTCCCTGTCCAGGGTCGCCAGCAAGGACCCGTCGGGACCGAGAGCGATTCCGGTCACCTCGCCCGTGAGACCGATGGATTTGCGCTCGTCCATGGCCACCAGATCGAGCAGGCGGACCTGACTGTCTCCGCCTGTAACGACCTCAGCCACGGCGAGTACGCTACCGGCTGCGGACACGACCGGCGCCGTGCGGAAACCGAGTTCGGAATCCACCGACATAAGTTCCTGACCCGCAGCCGCCCGCCAAACGCTGAGGTGCCCCGGAACGCCGGCAGAGCCGGTGATCAGGAACTGCCCGGCGGCATCGAAAGCCATGACTCTGGGGCCCGCCTCCACCGGAATCCGTGCGGTGACCGTCCCCTGGGCCGTATCCCAGATCTGCAGAAACCCCCTGGTCGCGTGGTTGGCGCTGACTGCGGCCACGCGTCTGCCATCGGGACTGAGCACCACTTCAACCTGAGATGTTGGGCGCGGATCGGCCAGCAGGATGGGATTGCTGAGTAGATCCTCGACGCGGTGACTGTCCTTCTTCGACAGGATCAGCTCCCAGCCGTCGAGGAATCCCGACGTCCCGGTCAGCTGGTCCTCCACCTCGAGGGTCCATGTTCCCTGGGCATTCTCACCGTTCAGCGACTTGATGGCGTCATCGCTGGCGGACTCGAAGACGAATTCAGTACCTCCGTCCGGTGGCTGACGCCTCACGGGCATCACCGCGACCCGACCTGAGGGCGCTACCAGGCGTACTTGCAGATCACCGGATTGCGGATGACGCATCGTTACGGTCAATCTTGCATTGCTGACTTTCCCGGGCGTCTCGATGCTCACCCTCCGGCGTACCGTGACGAACTCCTCAGCCAGGGCCAGAAAACCTCCGGGCTGACCCCTCACCCTTCCGGTCCGTGCATCCCACATCTGCACAAGATGCCCCTCCGTCAGAGTCACCACACTGGATCCCGAGGCGTCGATTCCCAGCGCATCTATCCGGGCACCCGGCCGGATTCCGGCTACGAGGCTTGGATAGTCCTGGCCGATCAGCGAACTCGCCCTGTTTTCACGCCCGGCCGTGCGCACATCGAGGGATCGCAAGCGGTAGATCAGCGCTCGGTCTCTTAACTCTGCAGCCTCCGCTGAGGCCGCCTGTCTTTGCCAGAATTCCGCGAGCAGTTCGTCGGCCCGTTCCCGGTAGCCCGACAAGGCTCTCAGCTGGACGTCAGTGGCCAGTGCGCTATCCCAGCTTTCGGCAGCTGCGCTCTGGCGCTCCAAGACAACAGCGAACAGCCGCTCGGCCTGATCGCCGAACCCGGGCAGTCGTCGCAAGCCAACGTAGGCTTGTTCTGCAGCCTCCAAGTCAATACCCGGCGACTCCAGTCTTGATACGAACGATTTCGGCAGCACCTGTGTGTACCAGTAAGGCAGACCGACGACGAGTAACGCCAAGACGGCAGCCTTTCCGACTCTCTGCCAATCGAATGGAACCAGCTTGCGTATCCAGCGGGATGGGAACGCTCGTGCATAGATCTGGTTCCGGAGCTGCAACATGCCGTCGGGGCCGACCCCTGCCAGACCGGATATTCGTAGCCATTCGTGAGCGTAGTTGTGACGATCGAATTTCCGTTTTTTCCCTCTCCTGAGCTTGCGGAAAAGACGCAGTGCCGCATAGGAGAGCGGATCGCGCCGCTCCGCCAGCCGGCGCGTTCGCCGCAGATTGGGCTCATTCTGCGGCGCGCTGCCGACGAGAAACCGGCTATTGACGATCTCATCGACGTCATCGTCTGATGTCACTGTCCCCGGATTGCGGGATATCGCCCGGCATAACTTCTGGGTCAGGTAGGGATGTCCGCCGGTCCAGAACAAGATCCGGTACAGCGCCCTCTCCGCATCGCCGGGCGCCAGCCCGATCTCTCGGCACAGAGGCCGCGCTTCCTCGAAAGTGAAATCCGGCAGTTCGATCCTGTGGCCCACCTCGAACAGGGAACCGGAATTCGGAGCGCTGGATTCCGAGGGCAGCACGGTCCCGAACAAGGCAAAGCGCAGTCTCTCGTAGTCGGGTTCAGAGGCCCTGGCATCGTGACAAGCCCGTACCGCCATGAACAGGTCCGCGGAGTATTCGAGATCCGCGACACTCTCGATCTCGTCCAGAAGGATAACGATGGGCGAACGGGTACTGGACAGCACGAGTTCCCAGAAGAATTCGTTGAGACGCTGTAACGGCGGGAGTGGTTTCTTCTCCTGCCACCAGTGCTGCAGGTCGACGCCCAGGCGGAGGTCGCGCACGATGCGGTATGCGAGCCCGTAGTACCAGCGTCCTGCCTCACGTTCCCGGCCACGTCCCACGGTCTGACCGAAATCCACGACCGCGGTCAGATATCCGTCACGTCGCAACTCTCTTGCAGTCCGGGCTACCAGGCTCGACTTGCCGGTTTGTGGAGGCGCCAGAAGATGGCAATATTCGCCCTCCTGCAGCTTTTCCAGAACCTGACGATCCGCCGTCCGCGGAATATAGCAGCCCCTGCGAGGCTGGACGGGTCCACCCACGACGTAAAAGCTCTCGCCACGCTCTTCAGCCGGCGGCGGAAGCTCGGTGACTGTGTTGTCCGTCGGTTCTGTCACATGTATTCCTGTCGCCCTCAGCCGTGATTCTCGCCGACTTGTCTCTACCGTGCCAGCCGTGGACGTCCCGGTAGTACACTTGGCGGGATTATGTTCCCCACCAGACGACGAGCTGATCCATGAAAAACAGCAGCAGCGAGCTCGTTGTTCAGCAACTGATGAAGCAGGACCTGTTTGGCCGGGTAGAGCTTGTCCGATCATCCACTGGTGGGCAAGACGGCGATCTCGCGGTACGGCGAGATACTCGCGCCGCACGGTGGTGGACACGACCGATAGCTCGCTGGCTGGCGGGCCGCGAGGCGCGCGCCCTGGCCGCCCTCGAGGGATTCGATGGAGTTCCCCGACTGCTCTACTGGCAGGACGGTGTGCTGCTCAGGAGCTGGCTCGCCGGTCGTCCGATGCAGATACACAGACCGCGGGATCCCGCCTATTTCCGGGCTGCGAGCCGTCTCGTCAGGCGTCTGCATACGGCTGGAGTGGTGCACAACGATCTCGCGAAAGAGCCCAACTGGCTGGTCACGGAGAATGAGTCTCCGGCTCTGATCGACTTCCAGCTGGCGTGGGCGCCCCGGCGGCGTGGGATGGCGTTTCGCATCCTGGCCCGCGAGGACATCCGCCATGCCCTCAAGCACAAGCGATACTACTGCGCAGACCAGCTGACAGCCCGGGAGAAGCGGATCCTCGATAACCCCTCTTTGTTGTCGCGTGCCTGGATGCGCACCGGCAAGCCGGTATATCTGTTCATCACTCGCCGGATTTTCGGTTGGAGTGACCGAGAGGGCGCGGGTGACCGGCACTTCGATTGATCCTTGCCCGGCAAGCATGCTTGCGGCTAAGGTCCAGAATACCGATATTCACCCGGGTGAACTCATGGAAGTTTGTCATCGTCACAACCGCCGCGCGGGCCTTGGAGGACACTCTCGGCGCTTCGGCCTGAAGCTGAGCCTGCCGCTCGGGGATCCGATGCGGACGCTGCTTGGGGATGACTGGCACGAATACCAGTGGTTCGACACGCAGGAAGCCCGCGAACGAAAATTGGAAGAGCTTCTTGGCCCGTTCGCCTACTACCGGAAAGGTGACCGCCCGACCTTCACGGTCGAACGAGTCGAGCAGGATGCGGCATCCGAAGACAACGGGAAGGAGGGATAAAGACGATGAGCGACCCCAAATGCCCTGACTGCGGTGTGGTCGGTATCGATCATCTGATTACGCGGGACAGCAGCGAGAAGTCGAAAGACGGCAAACCCTGGTTCAACGTGGTCTTCTGTAGTGACTGCGGTCACGTGTACGGAATCCTCGCTAAACACATCTTTGGC
>CP070833.1:815834-819392 GCA_020341735.1 Gammaproteobacteria bacterium
AGCGCGCGGCGCAATCTGAGAAGAACAAGCAGGAAGGCGCCGAATTCCTCGAAGCCAACATGGCCAAGGAAGGCGTGATGACGACCGACAGCGGCCTTCAGTACAAGGTCCTTGTCGAGGGTAGCGGCGAGTCACCCACCGCGGAAGACACGGTGCAGGTCCATTACCGGGGCACGCTGATCGATGGCACCGAGTTCGACAGCTCGCATTCGCGCGGAGAGCCGACCGAGTTCAAGGTCGGCGCAGTCATCGCGGGCTGGACAGAGGCATTGCAGATGATGAAAGAGGGCGACAAGTGGGAGCTGTATATCCCGTCGGACCTGGCCTACGGGGAGCGCGGTGCAGGGCCCCACATCGGTCCCGACGCCGTTCTGATTTTCGAAGTCGAGCTGCTCAAAGCCAAGATCTGACCGCCTAATGCCGAGGCGCACAAGAGGATACCTGGCGGACCCGGTCTGACGACCGGGTCCGTAGTTTCGGATCCCTCAATGCCCATGCCGTCCTGGCTGCACAGTGCGGCAGTCGGTGTGACGATCCCGGTACCGTCCATCGTACGTGTGGCGATCGTGATCGCGACGGTATGCTGCACGGCGATGCTGCTTCCCGTGCCAGTGCCGGTAGCGGTGTCGCGGGATGCGGGCGGGACGGTACAGACGAGAACGATAGTCGCGGTGACGGTAGTCTGATGCATCACGATGAAGGCTATGCTGGCCCAGCGTGCTGCCAGCCAGGTATCCCATCGCGAAATAGTGTTCCTCGTCATGGGCCAGCGCGTTTGCGCCGGTGAGCGCAAGTCCCGCGCTCAATATGGCGATGATGATTGCTTTCCTCATTTCGGCATCCTCTCTTCTGGCTGCTACGCCTGAGAGAATGCGTCGGCAGCGCTGAACCCAGGCTGAACGGGGGCCGTTGATGGTCACGTGATCCGGCGCGGATGGGCACCGGGGGCGGAGAGATCGGGGTGGTGGTCTGGAATAGCCCCCATACTGTCCCCCAGAGTTAGACGTCTTCAGGTCGATTGGACATCTTGATGGCTGCACACTCCGGCATGACGCAAAACACGGGCACGGCGGAAACCATCCGCGGGTTCCTCGGTGTGTTCCGTTACAGCCGCCGCGCCGTGGAACTGGTGTGGACGACCAGCCGTGGTCTGACGATTGCGCTGGGCATCCTCACGGTCCTCGCCGGTGTCCTGCCGGCTGCCATGGCCTGGGTGGGGGCGCTGATCATCGATGCTGTTATCGAGACAGCCCAGCAGATGCAGGCGGCTGGGGAAGCGTCTCTTACGCGTGTGTTCACGCTGGTTGCCATCGAGGGGCTGATCGTTGCGGCCCTCGCTGGTGCCCAGCGCGGCATTTCGATGTGCCAGTCGCTGCTGCGCGCCCTGCTGGGACAGCGGGTCAACGTGATGATCCTGGAGAAGGCTCTGACGCTGGAGTTGAGCCAGTTCGAGGACTCGGAGTTCTACGACAAGCTCATACGCGCCCGCAGGGAGGCCTCGAGCCGGCCCTTGTCACTGGTGACGCGTACCTTCGGGCTGGCCCAGAACGGCGTGTCACTGGTCAGCTACGGATTCCTGCTGGTCCAGTTCTCGCCGTGGGCGGTCGTCGTCCTGATGATCGCCGGGCTGCCGTCGTTCTTCGCCGAAGCCAAGTTCTCCGGTGACGCGTTCCGCCTGTTCCGCTGGCGATCGCCGGAGTCGCGTATGCAGATGTATCTGGAGACCGTGCTGGCGCGGGAGGACCACGCCAAGGAAGTAAAGCTCTTCGGGCTGGGTCATCTGCTGCTGGACCGCTACGGCGACATATTCCGCAAGCTCTACAAGGAAGACCGGGCGCTGACCATCCGCCGGGACACGTGGGGCTTCGGGCTCGGGCTGATCGGCACGGTGACCCTCTATGCCGCGTACGCCTGGATCGCCGCCACCGCCGTGGCCGGCCGCATCACCATCGGGCAGATGTCCATGTACCTGATGCTCTTCCGCCAGGGGCAGGCCGCGGTCTCCGCCATCCTGTCGGCGATCGGCGGCATGTACGAAGACAACCTGTACCTGTCCACGCTGTACGAGTACCTGGAAACACCAGTGGCCTCCCGGCAAGGACAGACGACGCGTGGCCCGAGCCCCGACGACGGGATCCGCTTTGAAGGGGTGACGTTCACCTATCCCGGCGCTCCCCGGCCGGCGCTCAAGGACATCGATCTGCACATCCGGCCAGGAGAGTCGCTGGCACTGGTCGGTGAGAACGGTTCCGGCAAGACGACGCTGATCAAGTTGCTGACGCGACTCTATTCGCCCGATCGGGGGCGGATTCTGCTCGATGGCCTGGACCTAGTGGACTGGGACGAGCATGCATTGAGGCAACGTATCGGCGTTATCTTCCAGGACTTCACCCGTTACCAGTTGATGGTCGGCGAGAACATCGGCGCCGGTGACGTGCGCTACTTAGAGGACGCGACCCGCTGGCAGGACGCTGCCGACATGGGTATGGCGACGCCGATCGTCGAAGACCTGCCGGCGGGTTTCGAGACCCAGCTCGGCAAGTGGTTCAAGGACGGTCAGGAACTCTCGGGAGGTCAGTGGCAGAAGGTCGCGCTGTCGAGGGCATTCATGCGCACCGAGGCGGACGTGCTGGTGCTGGACGAGCCGACCGCGGCGATGGATGCCGCGGCGGAGGCCACGGTGTTCGAACACTTCCGCAAGCTGACCGAGAATCGGATCGCCATCCTGATCTCGCATCGTTTCTCGACCGTGCGCATGGCCGACCAGATCGTCGTCGTCCAAGACGGACACATCATCGAGCACGGCAGCCACGAGCAGCTGATCGGACTCAACGGGCACTATGCGCACCTGTTTCATCTGCAAGCGGCGGGATACCGCTAGAGGAGTACAAGGTTCGGCAAGCGGACGTATCGGGACTCGGTTCGGATCGGCCGCCACCATCGCCCGATGGCCGTAGTGATGCAGCGCGTAATACTTGTTAAAGTTTATAGATAAATGACATAAATATCTGTTATTTATCTATTTTATGGTTTACAGAGACTCAGCGTCGCAGGATCGCCCACCAGCGGGCGATGTTCAGCAGGCTCATCAGCGATGCAGCCACATAGGTAAACGCCGCGGCTGTGAGCAGCCGGCGCGCGTGAGGTTCGTCGCCGGGTAGAAGGACTTCGCCTTTCTCCAGCATAGGCATGGCCCGGGCGAAGCTGGCGTCCAACTCCGTGGGTAGCGTCGCCATGTGAACGAGCGCCGCGGTGCCGAGGCTGGCCAGGCCGCCCAGGAACATCAGGATGCCAGCGGAGGGCGCGCGGGTGATCATGCCGATGAAGGGTGAGGCCATCAGGATCGCGGCGCCCAGTTTCTCGAATTTCTGAGTCGCCTTGACCAGATTCGTGCGGTATCGAAGCGGCTTGTAGCCGCGGTGATCCTGCAGGGCATGGCCGACCTCGTGGGCGGCGATGGCCACCGCCGTGACCGAGCGGCCATCGAAGTTTTCCGCCTGCAGCCGCACCATCCGCGTCTTGGGGTCGTAGTGGTCGCCGTCCGTGGTCACCGCGACG
>CP070833.1:819492-833941 GCA_020341735.1 Gammaproteobacteria bacterium
GATGCGCTGAAGATCGCCTTGCTGCCTAACGTTCGTTACGTCGAGCGCAACCGGGCCGTCACGCCAGACACAGATCGCGGGCCAATCTGGATAGGAGCCCCAGAAACCTGGGATGGCAGCGCCACCGGTGGCGTAGGTACGTTCGGTGAGGGCGTCATCGTCGGCATCCTGGATTCCGGCATCGCCATTGGCGTCGCGCTGGACCCTGATGACGCAGTAGATTTCGTCGGCCCGCTCACCCACCTGTCCTTCGTGGATCCCGCCGATGTGCCTTCGGACAGCCCGCTGGCATTCCTCTTCGATGGATACGACCACCAGAACCCACTCGGTGAAGGCGTATACCTCGGTGCCTGCGACCCGGGCAACGTGGAACAGTATTTGCCCCAGGCAGCGCCATACTGCAACGACAAGCTGATTGGGTATTACGAGTTCCTGGACGCCGCAGGCGCCAACAACAATGACGGCGCCGACTGCTCGGTGGAGAGCTGCGACCTTTACAGCCCCAACGAGGATCGCATCTGGAACGTCAAGGACACCGACGGCCACGGTACTCACGTGGCTTCGACCGCCGCCGGTAATTTCCTGTTCGATCTGCCGGCCGTGGATGCCGACGGGAACTTCATTCCCGGGACCATTCTGGAACAGATTTCCGGCGTGGCGCCCCATGCCAACGTCGTGAGCTACAAGGTCTGCGCTTTCAGCTGTTTCTTCTCTGACATCGCTGCGGCTACCGAGCAGGCCATCATCGACGGCGTTGACGTGCTGAATATGTCGATTGGCAACGCCTACGACCCGTGGGGATCGACGACGGCGCAAGCCTTCCTGAGCGCCCACGCCGCCGGCGTGGCTGTGGCCAATTCAGCGGGCAACGACGGACCGAATTCGAACACGGTCAACGCCAACAGCGCGCCCTGGGTTCTCGGCGTCGCTTCCAGCACGCATGATCGCGAAATTTTGCCAAAGTTCCTTCAGAACATGTCCGGTGGCGATACAACACCTCCGGCGGACATGTCGGGTCTCGCCATCACCGGCGGGTTCATCGGCGACATCGTGTATGCGGCCGATTACCCCACCGACAACGGCTCGGACAATGACACCCAGCCCGAGCAGTGCCTTGCGCCGTTCCCCGAGGGCACTTTCCCGGCCGATACCATCGTGCTCTGCGACCGGGGCACGATCGCCCGGGTGGACAAGGGCAAGAACGTGCGTGACGGCGGCGCAGCCGCTTTCATCCTGGGCAACATTCAGGGCGGCGCCACCAGCGTCGTCGCGGATAATCATGTGATCCCGGCCATCCATATTGATGCGGATCACGCAGACCTGCTGCGCGCATGGCTGGCGTCCGGCAGCGACCATGCGGGCGAGATCACGGCCTCGGAGCCGGCGGTCTCCAACCCGGCGGTGGCCGACATCCTGTCGGGCTTCAGTTCGCGCGGACCATTCACCGGCTTCGACCTGCTCGCACCGCACGTCTCTGCCCCCGGCGATGCCATCTATGCTGCGGGCGCGGGCAACCTGTTCGAGCATCAAGGCCAGGGCAACGAGGCGCCATCAGTGAACGCCCTGTTCGGACAGATTGGCGGCACTTCCATGTCCAGCCCGCACGCGGCGGGCTCACTGACGCTGCTGTCGGCTTTGTATCCCGACTGGAGCACGGCTGCACTGCATTCGGCCCTGATGAGCACCGGTGTCACCGAGATGCGCAAGGAAGACGGTGAAACGCCGGCTGATCCTTTCGACTTCGGCGGCGGTCGCGTGCAGCCATCCGTCGCGGCCAATGTCGGTCTGGTGTTCGAGGAGACACCACAGAACTTCGCGGACGCCGACCCGAGCGCGGACGGCGATCCCGCATCGCTCAACGTACCGCACTTGGTTCGCGAGACCTGTGTGATTACCTGTGGGTGGGAACGTACCGTCACCGCGGTGCGCGACGGCAGCTGGACGGTGAGCAGTCGCAACGGCGTGGTCACCGCGGAACCCAGCGAGTTCTCGCTGGCGGTGGGCGAGAGCCAGACGCTGACGCTGACGGCCGACGTCACCGGTCAGGAGGCCGACGTCTATGTCTTCGACTTCGTCGACATGACGCCGTCTGACCCCGAAACGGCCACACAGCACATGACGGCTGCAGTGCAACCGAACCGGGGTAATATTCCCGACAACATCAGCATCGATGCCGGCCGTGACGCCGACAGCAGGCTGTTGACTGGCTTGACCTCCGTCGGCTTCGATTCGTTCAATAGCGTGGCTTTCGGGCTTAGTAAGGCTGACCAGGAGCGTCAGACCCTCCCGCAAGACCCCACCAATGACGATCCATTCGATAGCCCCGAGGGTGTCTACTGGAAGTACATCGATTCACCGGCCGAGGCCAAGCGGTTGATCGTCGAGACCTTCGACTCCGAGTCTCCCGACCTGGACCTGTTCGTCGGCGTCGACGTGCTCGACACGGGCCCTGACGACTGTTGCATCTTGGATTCCAGCGCCACCGCTTCGGCGGACGAGACGGTCGTCGTCGAGCAGGATGTCCTGCAGTTCATCGAGGCCAACTTCCCAGGTAAGCCCTACTGGGTGCTGGTCCAGAACTGGGCAGCCTCGGCACCGGACGCGGAAGACGCGTTCACTCTGGCGGTGACCGCCGTGGATGACATGGATACGGGTACGTTGTCGGTCGAGGGACCGGCCGGTCCTGTCGAGCCGCTCGAGGAGTTCGACGTCCGCGTGTTCTGGAGCGCTACCATGGAGCCGGGCGACCTGTTCTACGGTCAGCTCGACTACTTCGGTTCGCCGGATCTGTCGGAAGCATCCTTCCTCGGATCGAGCAACATCAGGGCGGTACGCGGTGAGGACGACGTCTCGATCGCCGTTGCGCCCGAACTGGTTCAGATCGGCGGCATGATCGACGTGACAGCCAGCGTGAAGGCCAACTTCACCAGCGAGGCCAGAACCTACAGCGTCTCCGTGCCAATTCCTGAAGGCATGAGCTACGTGGCCGGTTCGGCGGATGCTTCCGGCGGCAGCTTCGACGGCTCTGCGGTGAGCTTCACCGTGACCCAAGAGTCCCTGCTCGGCCAGACGCCAGAGTATCGCCAGGCCACTAACGATCCGGCTCGCGACGACTATGATGCCGCGTGCACCATGCCGTTCGATCTGGGCTCGTACATCAACCTGGACGACTTCGGCGTCGACCCCATCGTGGGTGGCGATGACGACACGTTCGCGATCTCCGGACTCCAGCCCATGGACTTCTACGGGTCCGATCGGAGTGGTTCGATCAACGTGAACATGAACGGCTTCATGTTCTTCGACTCCACGCCGGGTCCGACCGACGGCTTCGCCAACGACCCGATCCCCACTCCGACAGACCCGAATGACATGATCGCGCCCTTGTGGAAGGACCTGATCACGGAGCTCGACGAGGGGACCGGCTCGGGCGTCAGCGCCGCCGGCTTCACCTGCGGTGGCGCGCCCTGCCTGAACGTGATCGAGTTCGATGACGCCACGGATTGGGAGACCGAGACGGCGAGCTACGACTTCGAAGCCGTAATCTCCGCGTCCGAGAACTTCATCGGACCGTACGAGATCATCTTCGGGTACGCCAACATCGACCACGGCGCCTGTCCGGAGTGTGCCAACACGGTTACGACCGGTGTCGAGAGTCCCACGGGTGAAACGGGTAACGAGTACGCGTTCAATACCCTGACCGACTCGATCTTCGACGGTCTGAACGTCTGCTACGACCTGGCCGGTATCCCGGATGACCCGACACCGCTGAGCTTCCAGGTCTACGCGACCGGCGGCGCCGGCTCGACCGTGGAGTTCATCGTCTCCAGCGACGTGGACACACCGGGGACCATGGAGGAATCCTCCAGCGCCTTCGTTGAGGTATCTAAGTACGTATTCGGCGGCTTCGAGCCACCGGTGGTCGAGGGGTCGGTCCATCAGATCAACCGCACGGTGCCGATCCAGTTCCGCCTGAGAGATGGCGAGACCGGACAACCGGCGACCGAAGCAGTGGGTCTGCGGATCACTAACTCGGCTGGCGATACGGTACTCGAGGACTCCTTCGAGAAGATCGGTGGCGAGAAGTACCGCTACCAGCTCAATACGAGGGGCCTCACGCCCGACGACTACACCATCACGGCGATCCTGCCCGATGGCATAGAGCGCTCGGTGACGGTCACTCTCCGCAAGGGGGGTAACGGCAACCAGGGCTAAACTTCGGTGGCGACCGGGGGCATTCCCCGGTCAACGCCTGATCTCGAGCGGGGCCGCGAAAGCGGCCCCGTTTTTTTATGCTTATCTACGCGCGGCGTCGAACCGCGGACCTGACCGCACACGACCGGTAGCGCCCTCGGACCGGGCGGCTTCGGGAGAGCATCGTTACACCGAGAGCGCGGCGCTCAGGCTCCGGATTCGCCCTGGCCTTCGACCAGCGACACTCGACGCGTGGCGGCCTCCAGCGGGAAGCTCTCGATCCTCCCTGACGGCCAGCGGACCAGGAGTTCGGCAGGTTCCGGTAGCCCCTCTACGCCGAACAGGATTCGTGCGTCCCCGGCGCTCAGATAACTGCCGTCGGTGCCGCAGCGCCGCCAGATGACGCGTCCGTCTTCGAGCCTCAAGCCGACTGTCGCTCCGGCCGCATCCCGTGGCGACGACGAGCCGGTGAGCGTCACCGACAACGACGCGGCGCCATCCGCCGCCCGGTTCAGCAACACTCGTGCCGGTCCGTAGTTGTTGCTCATCACGATGTCGGTATCGCCGTCGTTATCCAGATCGCCAAAAGCGGCGCCGCGGCTCACCTCCTCGACCTGGAACACCGGCCCGGCCATCCCGCTCAGGTCCTCGAAGCGGCCGCCGCCGTCGTTGCGAAACAACTGGTTCCGCTGGGCATAAGGATAAGCGGAGTCCCCGACTTGTTCGCGCATCAGCGTCACGGCTCCATTGGCGATGAATAGATCCAGGTCGCCGTCGTTCTCCAGATCGAACCAGGCCGTGCCGAATCCGGTGTGCGGACGGCTGGCCGAGCCCAGTGCCAGCATGCCGGTCACGTCCATGAAATGCCCCGTACCATCGTTCCGGTACAGCGTATTCGTCTGTCCCTTCAGGTGGGTCATGAACAGGTCCGGGTCGCCGTCGCCATCGAAGTCGCCGGCGCTGACGCCCATGCTGGCTTCCACCTGTCCGGTGGCGTTATAGGCGCTTCCCGACATGACCCCGACTTCGCGGAAACCGCCGTCATCATCGGACAGCCAGAGATGGTTGGCGCCCTGGTCGTTGGCCACGTAGATGTCGGTTCGACCGTCGGCGTTGAAGTCCTCTACCGTAACGCCGAGACCGTTGCCCGCCGCGTCACCCATGCCGGCGGCATCCGTGACATCCGTGAAGCGCCAGCCGCCGTCGTTACGATACAGGCGGTCGACAGTGGGATTGAAACTCTCCGGGCTACAGTAGTCCCGACGTCCGTCGGCGGTGAAACAGGTCTTGTTGGTCGAACGATTGAACCGGACGTAGGCCGCCACGAACAGGTCCAGGTCGCCGTCGCGGTCGTAATCCAGGAACGCCGCGCTGGTGCTCCAGCGATCGTCGATCGTGCCCGCCAGCGACGTCACGTCGGTGAACCGGCTATCGCCGTCATTGCGATAGAAGACGTCCGCGCCGAAGTTGGTCACGAACAGGTCCGGGTCACCATCGTTGTCCGCATCCCCCACGGCGACACCCATGCCGTAACCATCGTCGCCCACGCCGGCCCGGTCGGTGGTGTCAACGAATCTCAGGTCACCGTCAGGGATCAGGCGGTTTTCGTACAGCCGGTTGCCAAGGGTGCTGGCCTCGACAAGAGGGATGATGGGGGTTTCTTCGGCGGCGCCGGGCACCGGCCCAGCCTGTACCAGGTAGATATCCAGATCGCCGTCGGAGTCGAAATCCAGTAGCGCGACGCCCGACCCCACCGGCTCCACGAAGTAATACTGCCCCGTGGCCCCGGGATATTGATGGAAATCGACACCGACGCTTGCGGTGACGTCCTCGAATGGAAAGCCCGATGGCGGGACTTCCTGCGTCGGCGGAGCGGTTTCCTGGCCGCCGGGATCACAACCAGCAACGGTGCCGGTAAGGAATAGGACAAGGGACACCGGACGCCGTCTCGAGGATCTCACCCGCCGGCCTCCATCGCCGCCAGGCGGCGCAGGTCGTCTTCGATCTGTCCGACAACTGATTCCTGGTTTCTTCGCATGGCATCGGCCAGTGCGGTCTCCAGGGTCCGGCGCGCCGACTCCAGGTCGCCCGCCTGTCCGTAGGTCCCGGCGAGCACGCGCAGCATGGAAGGCACCGCCGGATCATCCTTGCCGACGAGTTCCTTCAGGTAGCGGATGGCCTGCGGGTTGTCGCCGAGGATCGCCAGTTCTCGTCCCAGCAGGAACCTGGCTCTGATGTTGCCAGGGTCGCGATCCAGGGCCCTACGGAATTCCTCGGCCGCCAGCCGCGGCTCGCCATGGCGGGACAGCAGACCGCCGTATTCGATGTAGGGATCCGGTCTACTCGGATCGATCGCCGCAGCGCGCCTGAAAGCCGACTCCGCTTCCTGTCCGCGGTCGATGCTGGCCATCACGACGCCCAGATTAAAATGAGCCTGATAGTAGTTCGGGTCGATAGCTACAGCCGCCCGATAGGCGCCCACACACTCCTCGAGGCGGCCGACACGGCCATAAAGCGCGATCAGGTTGGTCAGTGTCGACAGGTTCTCCGGATTGATCCCGCGAGCCTCTTCGAGTGACGCGATGGCGCTTTCGTAATCCGCCTGCGCGAGCTTGGCCTTGGCTTCGTCCACGTAACGCCGTTCCGACACGACCAGCTCTGCGATGGCGCGGCGTGGATCGTCCTGCGAACGCCACTCTCGGCCACGGTAGCTCTCGAACCGCTCCAGCTCGGCCAGCGCCGCCGCCTCCTGGCCGGTCGCCCGCAGCACCTGGGCCAGGCCATAGTGGGCTTCGGCCAGACCCTGCTCCTGATCCAGAACCGTGCGGTAGTAGTTCTCGGCAGCGACGAAGTCACCGGACTGCTGCCTGATCGCCGCCAGCTCCAGCAGGGCGTCGATGCGATCCGGGGCTGTCTCCAGAACCTGCTCCAGAAGCGCCACGGCCTCGGACGGGCGGTCGTCCGCAAGCAGGGCCCGGGCGCGGTAGACGTCGGCCACCTGCCCGCCCTCTGCCGTCTCGAATGCCTGCAGCGCCTCGCGAGGGCGATCCGTGTCGAGCAGGAGGACACCGTGGTACAGCGCCCAGGGGTCCGGGCCCTCCTGCAGCGCCCGAGCCAGCTCATAAGCGGGGTCCGCCGCGTCCAACTGTTGATAGGCGTGCAGGATCATCGCGTACTCACCGACGGCTCGTGCCTGGCGCGGCTCACTGCCGGCGGCCTCCATCGCCAGGCGGATGCGGCTCGCAGCGGTGTCACCCACCCCTTCCAGTTGGGCGACGGGTAAGTCACGGGATCGGGCATCTCCGCCGGGACCCGGGCCGCAGCTTGTGAGCATCAGTGTGGCGGTGACGACCCAGGCGAAGACCCGGGACAGAGACATGGCGGTATACGGACTGGGCGTGTCAGGTACCGTCATCGCGACCGCGCAAGGGCGACTGGACGCGGCCAGGTGGCTCGCAGATGAACGGCTTGCCTGTCCGCGAGCCGTGGTACGAATAGGTCTGCTTATCGTGCCTCAGTACTATCAGGACGCCGGGCGTCAGCACCTGCATATAACCCCGGTCAGGCAACGGACAACCGATGGAAGCATCCCGCCAGGTCACCGTTTCGGCGGAGACAAGGCTGATCTCCTCGGCATCATCCAATCCGAGCCGACCGGTCAGATCGTTCATCGCGCTCCGAACCTGCTCACCCAGCTTGCCGCCAGGCAAATCCGCTCCAGCGTCCGTCCGCTCTTTTTCCACTACCCGTCCCTTCTCTTCGCTGCCGGTCGCGGACTCCGAACCGCAACCGCTGCCTCCAAGAAGTAACAGAACACAGGTGAATACCGCAGACAATCGCGTTTTTTCGGCGGCACCTGTTCCAAGCCGGGCTGTCACAACTGCAGGCCCACCTAGTCGTCGCTCTTCTCAGCAGAATCCTCGTCTGCCCAGTTCGGTCCCGGGCACTCCTTGCTCGGGTCATCCACACAGGGATACGGCATCTTTGCAATCAGGTCGCGCGCTACCGCGCTCACCATCGATTCGAAGGTGACGACGCTCTCCCTGAACGTATCGTAGGCCACCGTCATCTCCTGGTTTGCCTCCCAGGCGATAGCCCCCTGCTCGGTGTCCCAGACCTGATAAAACAGTCTCAGCGTGGCGATCTTTGTCGTCACGAGACGTACGCTGAACAGCCCGAACCGCCGGGAGGACTCGGAGCGGAAGGAAGCCAGTTTCAGCATGACCATGTACCGGGCACCGGTCGCTTCGCCAATCTTGGCCAGCGTTTCCGCCGGTAGTGCCCCTGTGGCATCCATGTGATTCAGCATGTCCCGGTATTCGTCTTCCAGGTCCGACTCGTTGATCTTGCTCAACGTCTCGGCCAGGGTGACAACGGGGATTTCGGGCCGCTCATCTCTGAGCACACGGGCGAAGACGAATGCCACGGTCTGCCGATCCTGTTCGTGACCGGTGATGGACGAGGGCGTCACGAAGGCCACACCGTGCGTACGCAAGTCGCCGGGCGCGAGACTGAAGTCCTCGTAGTCCAGGGCACGCTGCACCTGTGGGCTCGAACTGCATGCAGCGAGCACACAGACGATCAGTAGCACCGACCAGCGGCCGGGCGAGCGCCGGCCGCGTGCCCTCGGGCGATCTTTTTCAGTCGTTGCGCAGGGCACTCAGATCCAGATATTGCCAGTCGACGGCGTGGCAACCAGAGTTGGAGCAGAACGACTTGTCGTTGACACCGAACTTGATTTCCTCATGGCACGAGCTGCACTTCTGATCGCCGAGATAGTCCATGTGGTTGGACATCCAGTCCGGCTTGCGGTGGTTCCGGGGCTTCTTCTGGTCGAGGAGGGCAAGATAGTAGCCGGGTATCCGGTCGCGCTGGGTCACCAGCGGCAGGCTGTGACAGGTCGAGCAATTCACCGGGATCGGGGTTCCTTTTGCGTCCTGCAGGCGACCGCTATGGCAACGGAAACATCCAGGGAAATTCTTGTGTCCCTGGTTGTCGGGGAAAGACCTCCAAGTGACGTCTTCCGCCTCCAGAAAATCGCTGCTGACCATCAGATCGATCAGGAATTCCTTACGCTCTTCTATGAATTGTCTGGCCGATTCCGAAGCTTCCGGGTCCTGGATAACGGCGTCCGGATACGCTTCTCGATAGGTTGCGTAGGCTTGGTCGACGATTTCGCGGGCTGCTTCCTTGCTTTCAACCGGGTTGTCGAACATATCCAAGATATATTTCTTCGCATACGGGAGGTCGCTGTTCAGCTCACCGGAAGCGAAGGCCGCATCGACTACTGACTCGGGATCCCGGAATGGATGTCCGGCCCGGTTGTGACAGTCCACGCAGGCCATCGTGTGCCGCTCTGCCGCGGCAATCTCGTCATCGCTCATCGTCGCCTTGACGCTCTTGTAGGTGACGACCTCGCCACCGGGCAAAGTCGCCTCGACGAACTCGATATTCTGCTTCTGCACATCGGTGGCAACGAACTGGACGTTGCCACTGGAATGCCAGTTCATGCCGCGGCGATCCTCGCCGCCGAAGATTCGACCCACGTTCCTCAGCGTCATCGTCAGCCGGGTCTCCGTGTTTTTCTCGTCCTTCGCGAAGCGCTGCTTGGACCCCAGCAGGTTGTACTTGTGGGTATTCTCGGCGTGGCAGCCTTCGCAGGTATTGCCCACGTGCGCCATTGATGATGAATAGGTCGGACGCTCATAGCCAACTATGAGATACCAGACGTGCTTGAGGTGGCCTGTCTTCCTGACCAGGGACGGGAAGAAACTCAGGCGACCGATGTGGCAATCCACGCAGTTGATGTTGGCGTGGGCGCTGAGCTGTTGTGCAATGGGCTCCTCAGGATGAACCTGGTGGCACGCGTTCGAGCAAAACCAGTTGCTGTTCGAGAACTGCCACCCCACGATACTCACCGAGCCGAGGACCATGAATGCCACAAGAAAGATGGCGAGTCCGACAATTGCCGTCTTGACCGTAAGTTTGACAGTCATTATTCCTCCCAAGGATTCTCTGACGCTCGGGCGACATCGCCCTGCCCAGGACTTTCCATTGGCCTTTGTATGGATAGGTTATCCGAGTCGATGGGCTATAGCCAATCGCGGCTCGATCACTATTCGCGCATGCGAACGTGCCCGCCAGAGCATAGTCCCGCATCGGATTTATAAACAATAACTAACTAATTTATATAACTTATCCCGGAAGCGGCCGTGGCACTGGCTTGGCGAATCCGGGCGTGCTGTTGAGCACTCTCGGGCCGGGCATCGAGCGACGCGCACTAATCTGTCTTTCGATATTGCAACGCGCCATAGACGGCGTTCAGGAACTGCCGATGGCCAGCGCTGCGGCAATATCCTGGCTCCAGCGTTCCAGTGCCCGGCTCATCGCCTCCGCCATGGCATTGAAGTCTCCTGCAGCAGCGGGCTCTACATATTCTCCGACCCGGATCTCCTCGCTCTCCTGTTCACCCGGCACCGTTACCAGCCATCGCACTCTGAGCAGAACATCGCCCTCCGGACGAGCCTCGAAAGCCGTGATTTCGCCGACCATTCGGCGAGTCGGCCGGAACGCCGATGACCATGGGTACGGAGCTATCCGCTTTGAGTCGCTGATGGCGACTACGTTCTCGATCACCACGTCCAGGATCCGGTTCTTGAACGGGTCCGCCCAACGATCGAACTCGTGGATCTTCAGGCGATGCCTGTCCCCGCGGGTCACGATCTGAGGACGGTCAAGATAATCAGGGACGTCGATGGGACCGACGCCCACCCAGGCGTCCCCGAAAGTCTGGCTGCCCGAATCTACGCGGGTTGTGTCTGCATGCAGAGTATAGAAGCGCGCCGAAGGCGAACTCGAGATGCATGCGGCCAGTACGAATGGCAGCGGCACGACCATTAATTTTTGTACCCACGTCGATCTCATCGCCCTGCCTCCTTCTTACCCTTGATCAGAGCCTCGGGATGCCTCTCGATATAGTCCGCGAGAACTCGCACGGAACGCGCAGCGGCGGCCACTTCCTCCATGGCCGTGATCGTCCTCACTCGCAGATCCGAATCCTCGTCCAGAGACAGCTCCACGGACTCGAGAACCGTCGCGGCCTTCTGCAGGATGTCACCGAACTCATCCGAGGCCTGCCGTAGCCCATCCACCAGCGGGCCGACCTGGTCATCGGCGTGGTCCGCCAGTTCGCGGACGCTGCGCATGGCGGCATCGGCGCTGTCCAGGGCGCGTCGCAGTCCTTTGAGGGATGCCTGCAGATCCTGCGAGTTCATGAGCCTGTCGGCGCCGCTGATGGCGCCGGCCAGTTCGTTGGAGGTCACGATCTTCTCCATCCCCTCGAGCGTGGCCTGGATCGCGTCGGCGATTTCGTCGAACGGGACATCCTGAATCTGCCTGATGATCTTCTGGGCCGCACCGCGCAACTGTTCCACCTCCGACGGCACCGTCGGGTATTCGTCGTGACCCTCATAACCACCGTGGTAGACCGCCTTGGTGCCCGGGAAAAAATCAAGATTTACCGCCAGTTGCCCGGTCACCAGGCTGCGGAGTTCCAGCTGAGCCCGCATGCCGCGCTCGATGAGGATGTCACCGTCCTCATGGTCGTCTGCCGTCGGATCGCTGTCCCCTATGACGGTCAGGCGATCAAGGTCGACTTCGAAAATGACCGGGATCTTCAGCTCCGCCTTGTCCGTGTCGTAGACGACACGGATATCCTTGACGGTACCGATGCGGACGCCCCGGAAAGTGACCGGCGCACCTATCTCCAGGCCCTTCAGAGAGCCCTCGAAGAAGGCGACGTTCGTGTCGACTTCGCGGAAGAACTTGCCGCTGCCGAAAAAAAACATGCCGCCGAGGGCCAGCGCCATGGCCCCGAGTACGAAGGCGCCAACCACGGTAGGGTTCGCTTTCTTGCTCATGAGATCGACTCTCCGTTGCGCGGATGTTCTGCGCTCATCACGTCACTTTGTCCTTGTTCCTCGATGCTTCCAGTTCGCCCCTCAATAGAAAGTTCCTGACCTTGGGATCCGGGGATTCGTCACGCAGCCTCTTCGGATCGCCGGTCGCGATCTGGGTCTTGGTGTCCGGATCCAGAAAGACGCAGTCGTCAGCGATCGTGAAAATGCTGGCCAGCTCATGGGTGACGACGACGACCGTCTTACCCAGAGCATCCCGCAGCTGCAGTATCAGTTCATCCAACAGACGTGAGCTGATGGGATCGAGTCCCGCCGAGGGCTCGTCGAAGAACAGGATGTCCGGGTCGAGCGCCAGCGCGCGGGCAAGGCCGGCGCGTTTCTTCATGCCGCCGCTGATCTCGTTGGGGTAGTAATCCTCGAAGCCGCCCAGGCCGACCAGCGCCAGCTTCAGCGCCGCGTTCTCGCGGATCTCGGCGGCGGACAGTTCCGTGTAGAGCTGCAACGGCAAGCCGATGTTCTCGGCGAGAGTCATGGAGCTGAATAACGCGCCGCTCTGGAACAGGATGCCGAAACCACGCTTCAGGTCTTCCCGATGGCCCTCGCTCGCCGCCCAGAAAGCATCTCCGTGATAGAAGACCTCGCCGGTAGCGGGAGACTTCAGCCCGATCATGATTTTCAGCAGGGTACTCTTGCCGCAGCCTGACCCACCCATGATGATGAATATGTCGCCGTGATTGACCGTGAATTGCAGATCCTTCTGAATCAGGAAATCGCCATAAGCCATGGTCAGATTGTCGACACGGATATGTTCTCCCGAGCTATTCACCCGTGTCTCCCTCACATCCCCAGCACATTAAGCACGACCGCGAACAATCCGTCGGTGACGATGATCAGCACGATGCTGGTCACGACCGCCGAAGTCGCCGCCATACCGACGGCCTGAGAGCTGTTACCGCACTGCATGCCGCGCAGGCAGCCGGCGACCGCGACCAGCACCCCGAACACGACGCCCTTAACGAGGCCGATGTTCACTTGCGTTAACGAGACGGATCGCCGGGTCTGTTCGATGTACTCGAAGACGCCGAGGTCGAGCATACCGACACCCACGACCATGCCACCCAGAATCCCCATCAGATCGGCATACAACACCAGCAGGGGCATCATGAGCATCAACGCCATCATCCGCGGCACGACAAGGAACTCCATCGGATCGATGCCCATCGAGGAGAGTGCGTCGATTTCCTCGTTCACCCGCATGGTGCCGAGCTGGGCGGCGAACGCCGCACCGGTACGTCCCGCCATAATGATGGCGGTCATCATCGCACCCATCTCCCGCGCCATCGCCAGCCCCACGAGATTTGCAACATAGATACCTGCGCCGAATTGCGACAGTTGCACGGCGCCGACGAATGCCAGGATCATGCCGACAAGAAAACTGATAAGGCTGACGATACCGAACGCGCGGGCACCGACGTCCTGGATTATCAGGAGGAACTCGGAGCCCTGGAATCGCGCGCGGCCGGTCACGAAACGGGCCAGGGCCAGCGACGCGCTGCCGAGGAAAGTGACGCCCTCGCGCATGCGGCCGAATGAATCCAGGCTGCGTCTGCCGACAGCGGCCAGGAAACTCTCGCGATTCGCTTCCCTGCGCGCCCCCGCGCGCTCGCCGACCGCGTAGGCCAGATCAAGCAGGGCCTGGACCCCGCCCGGCAGGCGCGTCGCGTCGAACTGCCTCGCCCCGCCCTGACCATCGTCGATGATTCGCTTCAGGAAGGTCAGGAGGGCGGTATCCCAGTGTCCCAACTGGTCGTCCGCCAACACCAGGCTGGCCGTCGGATTGGCCTGGATCGCGGTCAGAATCTCCCCGGGATCCGGAAATGACCGGTGCAGCAACCAATCGCCTCCCAGTCGTATCTCGATCTGGTTGGCGGCGGCGCTGCACTCGAATCGGGCCGCGCTGTCCTGTCTCTTGTTTTCAGTCATAGACCGGTTCTCGGACGCGATCGCCCGACCGCGGCGGCCGGTTCAAGCCCGCTTCCAGTATAGCCCGGCTATGAAAGGGTTTTCGAGCGAACTTCCGGTCTGCGCACGGCTCGAATATGTGTCGCTGCTGCGCCGTTTCGTCGTATCCTTGGCCGCTATCCGCATCGCCTCGACCGCAAGCGTCGGAGCGCCCGGGGCATACCGCCGTGAAGTGAGGGTTGGTCGACGCGGATTGCGGGCAGAGGTTCGGTCAGGTCAACGTGCAACAATTGCACGGCTGCACGGGTCTATTGAATTCGAGGGTTCGTCAGGGGAGCGCAAAATGATCTACGACAGCATTATCGACACTATCGGCTCAA
>CP070833.1:834041-836937 GCA_020341735.1 Gammaproteobacteria bacterium
CCTGATCTGGGCAGAGATCGACGATACGGCTCATCTGGAGCGGGCTCGGACAATCTATCCGCGGATTCCCCGCCTGGACTGACGAAGGGCCGCAGCAGGTTCTGATACCATCACGATGATCGCCCCAAAACAGACCCGTGGTGCCATGGATTTGCGGTGTCCGGCCAGGAAACCGGAACCCTCGCGAGATGCTGCCAGACTATGAACACACCGATACTGAGCCGCTGCCTGATCCTGCTCGCGACACTGGCCTACGCGCCAGTCGCGCTCGCCTACCTGGATCCGGGGACCGGCAGCATGATCATGTCAGCCATCATCGGCCTCTTCGCGACCGCCGCGCTGGCGATCAAAACCTATTGGTATCGCCTCAAGCGGCTGTTTCGCGGGCGTGCGACGGAGTCGGAACCGCAGCAGAGTAAACCGCAACCGGAGGAGCAGGATCACGCCGGTCGCGACGGCGTCTGACCGGTCGCCTGGACCGGCATGGGCGCGCTGAGAAACTGGAGAGACTATCGCAGTTTCCAGCGGCTGCCCCCGTCGGCAAAGTCCATTGTCTTCTACTCGGAGAGCGGCCAGGACTGGCACCATTTCGCGCCGGTGATCGATCAGCTCACATCGCGATTCGCGCGCAGCCTTTGCTATGTCAGTTCCGACCCGGAGGACCCGGGGCTATCAACGGATGACCCGTCGGTTTATGCGTTCTGTATCGGGAACGGAGTCACCCGGACCACGTTTTTTCAGTTTCTGAAAACCGACGTCATGGTGATGACCATGATCGATCTTCACAACCTGCAGCTCAAGCGGTCGATCAATCCTGTCCACTACGTCTATATCTTTCACTCCCTGATCAGCACACACATGGCGGATTTCGAGAGCTCCTACGATCACTATGACACCATCCTGTGCGCCGGCCCGCATCAGTTACGCGAGATCCGCAGGCGAGAGGACATGCAGAATCTGGCGCCCAAGAACCTGGTTCCGCACGGTCATCACCGCATCGAACAGCTGATGGAGGAACGAAACGCCAGGCCGCCCCATGAGCCTGCCGACCCCCCCCACATATTGTTGGCGCCATCGTGGGGTGAGAATACGATTCTGCACACCTGCGGCGACCGAGTGGTCGGCGTGTTGCTCGATAGCGGCCTGGCCGTGACGCTGCGGCCTCATTGGCAGAGTCAGGAAAGTGCCCCTGGAGTCATCCGTGAACTGGTGAGCAAGTATGGGTCGCATGAACACTTCCGCTTCGAGAGTCGGATGAGTGATAACGATTCCCTGTTCGCAAGCGACGTGATGGTGACCGACTGGTCCGGTGCGGCGATGGACTACGCGTTGGGCCTGGAAAAGCCGGTCGTATTCATCGATCTGCCGCCGAAGTCACGCAATAATTCATGGCAGTCGCTCGGCATCGAACCACTGGAGATATCCATCCGCCCGAAGATCGGGCGCATCCTGGGAACGCATGAACTCGAGCGGATGCCCGACACGATCCGCTCGCTGCTTGCCGAACCCGACGCATTCAGCAGGCAAATCTCCCGCCTGCGATCCGAGTGCGTCTACAACCTGGGCCATAGCGCCAGTGCAGCAGCCGAGACCATCGTGGCCCTTGCGGATCGCTCCCGCACCGGCGCAGGACCGGCCTCGTGAGCGGGATCGGACGGGGCAGAAAACCCGCAATACCCGCCGGATGGATGTCGTGGTTTTGCATCCTCGCCAGTGCTGTCGTGTCCATTGTCGGTCTCAGATATATTTTCGAGTACCGCTTGCCGGACACGGTAACCGGTCTCATTTTTCCGTTCGTAGCGACGATCGGCCACTTGTCCGCCATCACGATCGGCCTTCTCGTAGTGGTCTGGCTGCCGTGCCGGCTGCTTCCTCCGTTACGCTTCCTGGCGCGTCCCTTGTTGATCCTCGCTGCAGCCGCTTGGCTGACGCTGCTGGTGATGGACGCGATCGTATTCGTCCAGCACAGATTTCACATCGACCCCTTTACCGCTGCGCTGTTTGACGCATCCACCTGGCTGCTCGGAGTCGGCCTGTTAATCGTCTTCGGCGTCATGTTCGCAGTGCTGTCCGCCAACGCCAGCAGGCTGGCCGAATCGAGGAGCGCCCGTGTCAGGAGGTTCCTGATTGCCCTGCCTTTCGTGCTGCTACTGGCCGGTCACGTCATGCATGCCTGGGCCGACGCGCGCTATGACGGCAGGGTCACCGCCTACGCGCGCTACCTGCCCTTCTACTATCCGCTGACGGCGAAACGGTACCTGGCAGAGGCCGGATGGGTGGACCTGGAAGCGGCGAGAAAAGCGCGTATGGCGCGCAGAGTGGGCAACGCTGATGACGGGGAATTGTCGTATCCGCTGGAGCCTCTGGAGTGCGCTGAAAACCCGGCCCACCCGAACGTCCTCGTCATTCTTCTCGACGGCCTGCGCTTCGATTCGATCACCGCGGATCAGATGCCATTCCTGTCAGCATACGCCTCTGAGGCGCTGCAGTTCCTCGACCATTACAGTGGGGGAAATTCCAGCAGGATGGGGCTTTTCTCGCTGCTCTATGGGTTGCCATCCAGCTACTTCGATGCCTTCTACAACATCCAGCGCCCCTCGATCCTGACCGAGTCACTTCTGGACGCTGGCTACGATTTTGGCGTCGTTGCCGGATACACGTTGCGCAGCCCGGCACATCTGGATCGGACCGCTTTCGCTGACATCGCCGGGCTGGTCCAGTTCGAGGATCATGACAATGAAGGTGATGCTTCGCGTGACCTGCGGGCAGTGGAGGCGTGGGAAGACCTTCTGCGCGGCAGGCGCTCCGATGCCCCGCTGTTCGGGTATCTTCAACTGGACCTGCCAACACTCAACGTCCCGACGAGTTTCCCGATGCCCACGGGAATGACCGGCGA
>CP070833.1:837037-839564 GCA_020341735.1 Gammaproteobacteria bacterium
ACCCGACCAGGTTGCAGACGCGATTCGCGAACAATACCTGCCGCGGTTCGCTGGCGACCGTTTACCTCGGACCGATGCCGGAAAAATCGTGTCGCTTGCGGAGAAACTCGACACGCTCACCGGCATCTTTTCCATCGACCAGCGCCCGAGCGGCACAAAGGACCCATTCGGACTCAGGCGCGCCGCCCTGGGTGCCCTTCGCATCCTCATCGAAGGTAAACTCGAGCTGGACCTGGAAGCCCTGCTGTCGGCCGCTGCCTCCCAGCAGCCGGGAGAGTTCGATGCCGACGCGGTGGCCGGCGAAGTCTTCGATTACATGATGGACCGGTTGCGGACCTACTACCAGGAGGGCGTCGGCGGCACCAAGGCGCCGGTGGATGTCTTCGAGGCAGTACACGCCAGACGCCCGGTATCAGCGCTCGACTTCCACCGCCGTCTGTGCGCCGTCCTGGAGTTCACCTCGTTGCCTGCAGCCGCCAGCCTTGCCGCCGCTAACAAGAGAGTAGCCAACATATTGCGGCAGGCGGGGGTCACGGAAACCCGGTTGCCAGACGCGGAGTGGATGGCAGAGAAGGAAGAGCAGGAACTGAATGCGGCGCTGGAGGCCCTGCGGTCGGACGTCGACCCGTTGCTGGAGCAGCGCGATTACAAAGCCGCAATGGAACGTCTCGCCTCTCTGCGTGAGCCGGTGGATGCATTCTTCGACGAGGTCATGGTTATGACCGAGGACCCCGCACAGAAAGCCAATCGTCTGGCGCTGCTGAGCCAGATGCGGGAATTGTTCCTACACACGGCGGACCTTTCCAGGCTTCAGGGATAGGCGCATGCCGGTGATCATTCTGGATCGCGACGGTGTCATCAACGCAGACCGCCCCGATTTCGTAAAGTCAGCAGCGGAATGGCGGCCCCTCCCCGGGAGTGTTGACGCAATCGCGCGCCTCACGCGGGCCGGGTTCCGGATCGCGGTTGCCAGCAATCAATCCGGTCTTGGCCGAGGCTTGTTCGACCAGGCTGCGCTTGAAAGTATCCATAAAAAGATGCTCACGACGATCCGGCAGGCCGGAGGCGATATTGAGCTCATCGAAATCTGCCCGCATCATCCGGATGAACATTGCCGATGCAGAAAGCCGGAGCCAGGGTTGCTATACGCAGTGGCACAGCGGATGAGCATAGATATTCGAGGCGTCCCCTGCGTTGGCGATTCGATCAGGGACATACAAGCTGCCACGGCAGCCGGGGCTCGACCTATTCTTGTTATGACTGGTAATGGGCAGAGAGCATTGACGAAATTGCAGGAAAAGTCCGCTCGTATGCCTGAATCATTCGATCACCTTGGGGCAGTGGCGGATGCGCTGATCGACGAGCACCGCTTGTGATCTACCTGCGCTCAATAGTCTTCACGGTGATTTTTATCCTGTCGGTTCTGGTGTTCTCGATCATTGTTGTCATATCGGGACTGTTTTCGAGAGAAACCCGCTTCAAGGCAGCTCGTGCCTGGTCTACATTCAATCTCCGGTTACTGAGACTTCTCTGCGGACTCGGCTACGAGGTCGAGGGTCGTGAGAACATCCCGGCCGAAAACTGCGTTGTCCTGACGAAACACCAGTCTACGTTCGAAACAATCTTCGGCTTTCAGCTCTTTCCTATCACCTGTTGGGTACTTAAACGTGAGCTCATGTGGATTCCGCTTCTCGGCTGGGCACTTTCAGTTATCGAATCGATTCCCATAGACCGGAAGGCTCATGGTTCAGCCGTCCGGCAAGTCGTGAGGATCGGCAAGCAGCGTCTGGCGCAGGGATTCTGGATATTCATTTTCCCGGAAGGTACACGAATGGCCCCGGGCACTACACGGCGATACGGCATCAGCGGCGCACTACTGGCAAGAGACGCCGGCCGCCCGATCGTGCCAGTGGCCCACAACGCCGGCGACTACTGGCCTCGCCGTGGTCTCCGAAAGAAACCCGGCACGATCCGGATCGTCATCGGACCACCGGTGGACACGGCTGGCAAGGAGCCGCAGGAGATCAATCTCGAGGTCCAGGATTGGATAGAGAGCACCATGCGGCGGATCAGTAGTGGCTACAGAGCCAACGGCACAGCTCCCTGACGGGTCGATACCTTTGCATAAAAACAGCCGACATCTTCGGCTATATACGTATATTTTCAGTGAAATTTAGATAAAAGTACCTAATGGCCGGCTTCTTCTTTAATACCCCGGATAATAATTTCTATCTCGGGGAAAGCCGGTATCTTCGGTGAATATGCGGAATTCTTCTTTTTACGGTCTCTAAAGTCTGCGAATTTCGGAAAATTATCAGATGTCGAGATTGCTCACCGACAAGGCATTTCTCTCGATGAAATCCCGTCGCGGCTCCACATGGTCACCCATCAGGGTAGTGAAGATCTCGTCTGACGCAACCGCATCCTCTATTCGGACCTGCATGAGCCTGCGGGTCTCCGGATTGACGGTGGTGTCCCACAGTTGATCGGGATTCATCTCACCTAAGCCCTTGTAGCGCTGGATGGC
>CP070833.1:839664-842919 GCA_020341735.1 Gammaproteobacteria bacterium
CGTCAACGTCCCAGGAGGCCGAGTACCGCAAACGATCAATGACAACAAATATCCCCGGACTTATTTCCCGGGCACCGAGAAGCTGGGAAATGATGAGATGCGGATCACCGCGCTGGGTACTGGCATGCCGAACCAGTCGCCAAGCAACGTAGCGGCGTCATTCCTGGTGGAATTGGGTAACGGGGATTCCTTCATTTTCGATATTGGGACCGGGTCGACCGATCGACTGGCCGGTCTCGAAGCTGATTACTCGAAATTGGACAAGGTTTTCGCCAGCCACCTGCATACCGATCATGTCGGCGATCTGGCGACGCTGTGGGTGGCCGGCTGGATCAATGGGCGTTACACACCGCTACATGTTTATGGGCCGTCGGGAGCCAGTCCCGAACTCGGTACCGCAGCGCACGTAGACCACATACGCCAGGCATGGGCATGGGATGTGACCTCCCGCGCCGGTACTTTGCCCAACGCCGGTGGCGAAATTGAGGCGCACGAGTTCGACTTCTCGAAGACAGCCGTGGTTTACGAAGGGGATGGAGTCAAGGTCACCAGTTTTCCGGCGATTCATATTCGGGACGGGTCTGTGAGCTACCGGCTGGACTGGAACGGACTGAGTTTTGTATTTGGCGGAGACAGCACCCCGAACAAATGGTTCATAAAGGAAGCGTCCGGTGCCGATGTGGTCGTACACGAATGTTTCTTTACGCCGGAGAACTGGATGGACATTGCCGGCTTTCCCTACAAGCAGGCCTACTGGGTCACGTCCGTCATACATACTCCCCCGCAGGGGTTCGGCAAGCTGATGTCCACGGTGAAGCCGCGCATGGCTGTTGCCTATCACTACTGGAATCATCGTGATCTCGAGTTCGATATATACGACGGAATTCGCAGTACCTACGACGGCCCATTGACCATGGCGGATGACCTGACAGTCATCAACGTGACCAAAGATCACATCGAGGTGCGGGAGGCCACCATCAATCATGATTCCTGGCCCCAGGGCACCAGTACGGAGTGGGATACGGCACCGCGTGGCGAGCCAGCGACTGGCCTGATGTCCGAGTGGCTGGAGCAGGGCAAGGTCAAGGAGATGATTCCGCCGCCGACGCAGCCAATAGACTAGGGCGGCCAGCATTCACCAAGAAATTACCCGGCCTCGTGCCGGGTTTTTCTTGCATGGCTAATGTCCGTTCCTGGCCGAAAGTAGACATCAGAGGTCCGGCGGGTCGGCAGATCTGGGCTGGATATTCGGACCGCTGAAATCCCGTTGCTCGAAGCGGACCTCGGGGATTCAATGCCCCAGACCAAGGGATTCCAATCCCCTGGTCTCTCCCATAGCTTTGCTAAGCCCTTGAAAGCATTGGTGGGCCCGCCAGGACTCGAACCTGGAACCAAGGGATTATGAGAACCACGAAATCATCGGGTTAGGCGCAGAAAGTCTAAGAGGGCTAAGGGGTTTTCCGGTTTGCCCTTTCGTTGATCACGGCAACCGAACCTCGGGCCGAGCCGAAAACCGAACCTGTAATTCTGGAATAGGCTGGCCAGTGAATTTTTCCTCATCCAATTCAGTCGGTTGGCGGCCGTCACTATGCGGCCTTTGAGCTTCTGGCCGAATCCGACCGAACCTTGCCGAACCGCCGCCGACCTTGGTCCGTAGGCGTCCCCTCCGGCTAGGCAGTCGATGCGTGGAGAAAATGGCAAGTTGCGCTCTCCCCCCAAAACAACGCGTTTCAAACCGAAAGTTCGAATAGCCCGCCCTCGCCGTTCTGGCGGCTGAGAGCCGTATGCCGGTGCTTGAACCCCGCGTCTTGGTAGGTTCCATCGGCGAAAGCACTTAGAATGCCAAGAAGCGAGTCTGGGATACTGTCGTAATAGGGCCCGAAAAAGTGAGGCTCTTCGCGGCCGAGACAGATCGAAAATTGGCGGAACCAGAAGACGAAAAACAGAAGAAGACTCGCAATGGCCCTCGGGTACCGATAGCCACGCAAGTTCTGGTGGGTCTGGCCATCGGCGCTCTAACTGGCCTCTTCCTGGGCCAGATCGTCGCACCGCTGAAGATCGCCGGTGACGCGTTCATCCGGCTGCTGCAGATCACGGTCCTCCCTTACATCAGCGTCGCCCTGATCACCGGGCTCGGCCGGCTCGACTTCAAAGACGTCAAGCGACTCGCCGCCAAGGGTGGGAGCGTTCTCTTACTGCTATGGGGCGTCGCTATCACGCTCGTCGTGATGCTGCCGCTCGCCTTCCCTGACTGGCCGTCGCGGTCCCTGTTCCAGAAGAGCTCGATCGAATCGGTACCGGCCCCGGAGTTCCTCCAGCTCTACATACCGTCAAATCCGTTCTTCTCGATGGCCAACGGCATCGTCCCTGCAATCGTGGTATTCAGCATCATGATCGGGCTCGCACTGACCGGATTCGAGAAGAAAGCCATCCTGATCGAACCGCTGTCGCTGGCCGCGGAGGTCCTGTCTAAGATCACGAGTTTCATCGCCCGACTGGCGCCCTACGGCGTCTTCGCGTTAATCGCGTACGCGACGGGCACCATGAGTTTCGGCGACTTGGCCCGACTGCAGGTGTACGTCGTGATCATGGTCACGATCCTGAGCATAGTCGGGCTATGGCTGCTCCCCGGGTTGATCTGCGCCGTGACTCCGCTGAATCATGGCGAGATTCTGAAGCGACTGCGCACGCCGCTGGTGACCGCTTTCGCGACCGGAAGCTCGTTGGTCGTGCTCCCGATGCTGGCCCAGATCTGCAAGGACCTGATCGACGAGAGCCGGCCGGACGGCCCGTTGGGCCCTATCGCGGAGGATCAGGAAGAAGCCGCCTCATCGGTCGACGTGCTGATCCCGACTTTCTTCAGCTTCCCGACCATCGGGGCCGTGCTGTCTCTGACTTTCGTGCTCTTCGCCGGGTGGTACATCGGAGCGCCGATTGCGACGCACGCCTACACGGGAGTGCTGTCAGGCGGCCTGGCGAGCCTATTCGGCGGCTCCGCGATCGCGATCCCCTTCACGCTCGAACTTGCCGGGCTGCCCCGCAATCTCTTCCAGCTGTTCCTGTCAACTGACGTGATCGTCAGCCGATTCGGAACCTTCGTGTCCGTCATGCACTACGGAACAATCGCGTTGATCGGGACGTTCGCGATCGAGAACCTCGTGCGAGTTCGCCCGAAGCGTCTCTTGTGGGTCGCGATTGTCGCGCTGCTCCTGTTTGGTGTCGCCCTTGTTGGCATCCGCGCGCTCTATACGCACG
>CP070833.1:843019-847749 GCA_020341735.1 Gammaproteobacteria bacterium
CTCTCCGATGAAAATGCGCAACAGGGTCGCTTCGCCTTCAATATGCATGCTGCCTCCTAGGCGCGGACGAGCGTGACGAGCACCGAACCAGCGTAGAACATGAGGATCGAACCGAACAGTGTGAGCCCGAAGTAGGCGGCCCCGAGCAGGAACTGCTCGCTCCGCAGATACTGTGCCAGCTCATAGACGAACGATGACATGGTCGTGAAGCCGCCGCAGATGCCGGTGGCGATGAACAACCGGGCGGCCGGCGAGACGGCCTCCGTCTCCGCCGCCAGCGCGGCGAAAGCACCGATGACGAAGCAGCCCAATCCATTCGAGAGCAGGGTCCCGTAGGGGATTGTCAGGGAGAATCCGGCCGTAGCCACCGACGCCAGGTAGCGCAACACGGCGCCGATGAAGCCGCCGGCACCCACGTATAGCAAGGGCAGGAGAGATTGCACCAAGTGATCTACTCCGGTGTTTGCGTGGATGGTGGCCATGGTAGAGCAGCAGGCAGATACGCTCAATCAGATCAGCGCCACACCCGGATATTGGATCGGCGGCTATTGTGCCGCTGCGAGGCAGACGCGGCAGACATGTCCTAGGATAGGATCGAGACGAGAATCCGCAACAGATGGAAAGGCACGATGGGCGACAAGAAAAGCGACGGGCACAAGAAGGACCTCTCGAGAAAGAAATACGAGAAAGAGCTGGAGAAGCTCCACGCCGAACTGGTCAAGCTGCAGCTGTGGACCCAGGAGACGGGTCTGAAGCTTGTCGTGGTCTTCGAGGGCCGGGACGCTGCCGGCAAGGGTGGTGTGATCAAGGCCATCACCGAGCGCGTCAGTCCGCGGACCTTCCGTGTGGTGGCGCTTCCCGCACCCACCGACCGAGAGAAGACGCAGATGTACCTGCAGCGCTACGTGTGCCACTTCCCGGCCGCGGGCGAGATCGTCATCTTCGACAGGAGCTGGTACAACCGGGCCGGTGTCGAGCGGGTGATGGGATTCTGTACCAAGGAGGAATACATCCGTTTCCTCCAGGGCGCACCGATTTTCGAACGTGCGATGGTGGATTCCGGAATCAAGCTGATCAAGTACTGGTTCGACGTCAGCATGGAAGAGCAGGAGAAGCGCTTCCAGGATCGCATCGAGGATCCGCGCAAGATCTGGAAACTCAGCCCCATGGACGTGAAGTCTTTCCAGCGCTGGTACGAGTACTCGCAGGCTAGAGATGACATGCTGGCCGCCACGGATCGCGACTTCGCTCCATGGTATGTCGTGCCTTCAAATCACAAGCGTCGCGCGCGGCTGAACTGTATCTCGCACCTGTTGAGCCAGATCGACTATGGCGATGTCGATGGCGAGAAGGTCGAGCTCGGCAAAAGGAAACTCGAGGGCGCCTACGACGACAGTGCCTCGCTGGAAGGGAGAACCTTCGTCCCCGCCAGGTACTGACGCCTCGCCTGCCGCTCGCTTCGCCGCCAATCGCAGCGTCGGCGGTTGCCTGGAATCAGCAATCTCGTACGGGACTGCCGGAAGGCAGTCTCCGTTTAAGCGACCGATCAGGTGGACCTCAGAGCTGCTCCTTGATCGGCAGTATCCTGTAGAAACCGACCTTGAACCGCTGCCACCATGTGCTGTCCGGCTCTTTTTTGAAGACGACTTCCTCGCCGTCGATCTGAGTGACCCACTCGATCTTGCCACGGTCATCGAGTCTCAACCTGTAAGCCCTTTCGGGGGCTACCCGCATGATCGCCTCGGCGAGTGGGCGAGCCAGCTCGGGCGCGTGCAGGATGATGCCCATCTCCGTGTTGAGATTCTTCGAGCGAGGATCCCAGTTGAATGTCCCGACGAACAATTCCTCGCGATCGACGACGAAAACTTTTGCGTGCAGCGTCCCGCCGGAACGGGCCACGCCGGTCTTCTCGACGCCCTGCACCTTCGCATCCGCCCGAACCTCGTATATCTCGGCACCCATCTTGAGCAGAGGCTTGCGTGACGGAGCATAACCGGAGTGCACAACGAGATGGTTGTTGGCCGCCATCGAGTTGGTAATGATCTTTACACTCATGCCGCGATCCCGCAGCTGCTGAAATCCATCCATCGTGCTGCGGGGCACGAAGTATGGAGAGACGATCATCAGCTCCTTCTCGCCGGCCATGATCGTATCTCGCAGAGGAGGAATCATGGTCTCGGCTTCGGCCGCCAGTTTTTTGTCAGCCTTGTCGGGGCTGTCGTAAACAAGGTCGTAGGGGACCCAGGACAACTGATCGTGATGAACCCTTTCGCGTTCCCTGATCTCATCGACGACGCGCTCATAGCGGGCCACGTCCACGCCCTGCAAGACGACCGCGATGCGGGCCCGCAGTTCAGCGATCTCCTGGAACGGCTCCTCGGGAGGTTCGATCACGAGGTTGACCGGCACCGCCAGGCGATGATTCCAGTAGAGATCGAACATCGAAGAAATTTCCCTGACAACCGGGCCTAGCGCCAGGACATCCATGTCACCGAAGTTCGCTACTTCGTGGGCGGCAAAATACTCATCGCCGATATTCCGTCCACCGATGATCGCGACCTGGTTATCAGTGATCATCGCCTTGTTATGCATGCGTCTATTCAGGCGTCCGAAATCGCCGAGGAAGTTCAGGCCCCGCGAAATTCCGCCACGTCGTGCGAACGGGTTGAACATACGGATCTGAATGTTCGGATGAGCATCCAGGGCGAGTAAACCGCGGTCATATCCTCCGGTCAGGATATCGTCCAGCAGCAATCTCACCCGTACACCCCGTTCCGCCGCCTCGATCAGCGAATTTATGCACAGCAGCCCCGCCTTGTCGGCATTGATCAGGTAGTACATGGCGTCGATCGTGTTCTCGGCCTGCCCCGCTCCCGACAACCTGAACGCCATCGCGTTGAGCGGTTGCGGAACCAGCAGGAATCCTGACTGGCCGGCACGCTCACCGGAGAACTCTGTCACCCAGCGGCCAAGCCGGGTGGCTTCGGTTTCGATCGGCGCGTAGGACTCCTCCTTCGGCGCATCGAAGTCGATCGTCGCGCACCCGCCGAGCCCGGCCAACAGCAATGCCAGCATTGGCCACAGTAATCTCATTGGCATGTCCTGATCCCCGCCTGGGTCTGTCTTCTCGAGTCAATACAGACGAGCGCAGCTCTTCTCGTGGGTCACCGGAAGATGCGCCGGTCATCCGCAAGCAGCTACAACGGTCCGTATTGACTCGGGATCGTCGCTCTCCGCGTGAAGCGGTTTAGAGTCTGTGAATATTTTTGATCCTACTTGATCTCCCAAACTCTCACCAGCCGCTCCTGCGGTCGGTCCCCCCAATGTCGTGCCCCGGATGTCTGCTTATGACGGACCGGGAGAGAGCTGTCGGATCAGTCGGCTCTCAGCGGTGGCGCCACGGTCCGCGCCTGTAGAGGCTAGCCCCGCCGATGGATCTCCGACGCTGTCGGTAATGTTATGCTCTGTGCGTCGCGTCCGGGAGCCCGGACGGTGCAAATCCAGGGGAAGTTTCAGATGCTCAGGATCATTGTCACCTTGATGGCAGCCGCGTCGGTGCTCGTCGGCAGCGGGGTGTCCGCCGAGACCCGGCGCGACTACATGATGATCGTCGGATCCACGACGGTCTATCCGTTCTCCGAACTGGTGGTCGAACGGTTTGTCGATGAATCCGGGTTCAAGACGCCGATGGTGCAACCGACCGGCTCTGGCGGAGGTCTGAGCCTGTTCTGCAACGGCAGCGATGAACTGGATCCGGATATAACGTACGCATCACGGCCGATCCGGCGGTCCGAGCTGGACAAGTGCAGGAAGAATGGAGTGAACGACGTCGTTGAGATCAAGATCGGCTATGACGGTATTGTCCTGGCCCAGTCCGCTGACGCCGAGAGCCTCAGTGTGAGTCGGCGGGACATCTACCTGGCCCTGGCAGAACTGGTTCCGAACCCAGGCGACGGCGAGACATTCATTGCCAATCCGCACCAGACGTGGAAAGACGTCAACGCCAGCCTGCCGGCAACACCGATCGAGTTCTGGGGCCCGTCCAGGGGCTCGGGTACCCGGTATACCTTTGCGCGACTCGCCATGGAAGAAGGCTGCCGGACGCTCGACGGCATGATCGAGCAGGAACAGGAAGACCCGTGGCAATACCGCTCCGTGTGCCGCACATTCCGAGACGACCAGGTCAACCTGAAGGTGAGCGAGAACGATGAACTGAATGTCGAAGCCCTGAAGGCGAATACCAATGCCCTGGCCATTGTCAGCTACGGGATCCTCGAGGCGAATTCGGACCGTATCCGGGGTCTGGCGATCGACGGCATCCCGCCCGACTTCCAGACCATATCGAATAACAGCTATCTGATCTCGCGGCCCCTCTACCTGTATGTCAAAAAGTCCAGCGCCGAGCTCTATCCGGGACTCAGAGAGTTTGTTGCCGAGTTCACCAGCGACGAAGCCTGGGGGGAGGCCGGTTACCTGCGGACCGAGGGCCTGATACCGATGAGTGCCGATGAGAGGAAGAAGTATGCGGAGGTCGCGATCACTCTCACGCCAATGGGCATGTAATCGGTCGCAGAAGTTTTCCAGGCCCCGCCACCCGTCAATTCAGGGCAAGATTTCAATCGGCGTGCCGGGATCGATGGCATCCCAGTCGCGGTCCATATCCTTGTTGGTAAACGCAATACAACCGTCGGTCCAGTTGACCATCTGAGCGAAAAACGTAGCCCACTCCC
>CP070833.1:847849-851039 GCA_020341735.1 Gammaproteobacteria bacterium
CAGTTGACTGTCCTTGCTGCCCCGACGGTTGTAGCCCGCGTTGGCCTTCTGCTGCTGCTGGTCTTCCATTTTCTGGCAGCCCACGCACAGGCGTACGCCGGGCACCGCGTGGCGACGGCCTTCGGGGATGGGCTTGCCGCACTCGGCACACTCGCGCGCGCTGTCTCCCTTGCGGAGACGACTGCGGACGCGACTGACCGCGTCTTCCACCGTGGCATCGATCTGGTCCTGGACCGCGCCGTCTTTTGCGAAACCGCCCGCCATTCAATCCTCTCGTCATCGGGAGCCGGCTCATGATTATGGCCGCTTTTTCGCATGGATGTCCGGATGCGGGTCCCGACCCGGACCGGCGGGCGTCGTCAGCCCGGACAGAGAGACGGACCCCTGGGTCCCGCCGTCACCCCTGGTGCGCGACGATCTCGGATTCCAGCAACTCTTTCAATGCTGAGAACTCGACTTCGAGGCGCTTGAGCGCGTACCACTTGGCGGTGACTGCCGCGGCTTCGCCACGGGCGAGCAGCAGCAACTCTTCTCGATTCTCGTGTATCAGGTCGATCGCCTCGTCCGCGCTGATATCAAACACAAACTCCGGCGCGTTCGTGTCCACAAGGTAATAGCGGAGCGAGTTGAGCTCGCTCTGATCGTCTGCCGGGATGAATTGCTGGGCGAAGACGGGATAACCGCCCTGCAGGTGTACGACCTGGGGGAGCAGGATCTCCGGCGCCTCGAACGCGCTGGAGATATGACCCGCGGTCTCCGGATGCAGCACGCGCAGACTGCCCGAGTTCTTCAGCGCATCGAACCGGTTCCTCTCGAACCAGGGGACAGCCAGTAGAGTGCTGTCCGCGAACGCCTTCAGGAACTCGTCCGCGTCATCCACGGTAGTTTCACCCGACTCGAGGTGGGCGATAACGGTCTCCAGGCCGGGGATCTTCACCTGGGTCAACGAGACCCTGATGTAGGTAATCGACTCCAGATTACTTTCGACCTCATCCAGGAGGCTGATGAGGTGCTGATTGAGCTCGCGGATCTCCGCGCGCTCCTGCCGCCACTCGTCGACCGCGAGAGCGACCAGCACGCCGGTGACGATAATCAGGAATTCGAACACGGCACGCTGGACAGGGTGCTCAGCACGTTCGCTTGTGAACTTGAACATATCGCGCCTCGGTGGGACAGGAGTTAACCCGCAACGGCAGGCAGTTTAACGGCAATCGGCCACTGCCTCTTCCATCCCGCCTGCCATGGCGAGCAATCCGCGAGCTGATGGGCAGCACAAAGGCGCCCGCCGCCCGCCCGGGCTGATATATCATCGGCGTGCGCCAGCAAGCCCGAGGCCATACTGCCACCTATGCATCCGTTCATCGAGGAACTCAAAAGACGGCACGTGATCAAGGTCGCGGCGATCTACATCGCGGTGGGCTGGGTGCTGGCCGAGGTGGCGGCCTTTGCGGCGGATACCTTCGGCGCCCCCGACTGGGTGGTGCAGATGTTCACCATCTTCATCCTGCTCGGTTTTCCGCTGGTAGTGATCGGCGCCTGGGCCTTCGAGATGACGCCCCAGGGGCTGAAGCGTGATACCGGGCCAGGGGTTGCGGGCACTGACGAGCCAGCCACCGAACCCGCGGCACGACCCGAAACTACTCCGGTCGGGATGACGCCAGACTCATCGTCGGCGCAGGCAGTCGCCGTACCCGTCGGGAGCGCGCCAGAGTCGGCTGCGCCACCATCACCGGCAGCGGCGCCGTCGGAGCAGTCCATCGCCGTGCTGCCCTTCGTCAACATGAGTTCCGATCCCGAGCAGGAGTATTTCTCCGACGGCTTGTCGGAGGAACTGCTCAACCTGCTCGCCCAGATTCCCGCGCTGCACGTCGCCGCGCGCACCTCGTCGTTCTCCTTCAAGGGCGAGAAGATCGACATCCCGGCGGTGGCGGAGAAGCTCAAGGTCGCCAACGTGCTGGAGGGCAGCGTGCGCAAGGCCGGCAACCAGGTGCGTGTCACCGCCCAGCTGATCAAGGCGGTCGATGGTTACCACCTGTGGTCGGAGACCTTCGACCGGACCCTGGAGGATATCTTCGCGGTGCAGGACGAGATCGCCGAGTCGGTGGTCGATGCGCTCAAGGTCAGTCTGCTGGGTGCAGTGCCGAAGGCTCGTGAGACCAGCCCCGAGGCCTACGCGCTCTATCTGCACGGCGCGCATTTTTTCGATCTCGGCGATCCCGAGAACCTGGAGAAAGCGCACCAGGCGTTCAAGCAGGTCCTGGAGCTGGACCCGGACTATGCGCCCGCCTGGGACGGGCTGGCGGGAACCTATATACAGCAGACCAATACCGGGCAGCTCGGCCTGAAGGAAGGCGTGGACCTGGCCCGTGATGCCGGTGCCCGGGCGCTGAAACTGGACGACACCCTGGCCGAGGCGCACGCCGGCGACGCCTTCATCAAGATGGTTTTCGACTGGGACTGGGCCGGCGCCCAGGCGGCGATAGACAGAGCTCTGAAGCTCGCCCCGAGCAATGCCAAGTGCGTGCGACGGGCGGGCCTCCTGGTCGCGAATCAGGGTCGCTACGAGGAAGCCCTGGAGCTGGTCGACAAGGCCATCGAGCTCGATCCCCTGGTGACCGCCGGCTACAACAATCGCACATTCGTTCTGATTGCACTGGGCCGACTGGACGAGGCGATGGAAGCGGCGCGCCATATCCTCAGTCTCAATCCCGTCCAGCCCGGTGCACACGGGTCTATCGCCCGCTGCCTGCTTCTGAAGAATGATCCCGAGGCCGCGCTTGCCGTGGTCGAGAATGAGGCAGATCCGTCCTGGCGTGATGAAATCAAGATAATGGCGTTGGATATGCAGGGTCGCCACGTCGATGCGGAGCAACTGCTGGAGAGATACATAGAAGATTACAAGGACCGCATGGCCGTCCAGGTCGCCACGATATATGCCCACCGAGGCGATGTGGATGAAGCCTTTGACTGGCTTGAACACGCCTACGAGGTGCGTGACGGCGGTCTGTCGGAGATGCTGGGTAACCCGTTGTTCGCCAGTCTGCACGACGACCCACGCTGGCCGGCGTTCCTGGAGAAGATGGGCCTGCCGACGTCGGTGGCTTGAGCCCCGCGTGATCGAGGACGGCTGAGTGTGGCGAGCACCAGTGGCTGTCGGCTGTGGTCAGGGATGCCGCTCGCGGACTGCGCG
>CP070833.1:851139-853959 GCA_020341735.1 Gammaproteobacteria bacterium
GCGCCCCAGGCGACCCTGATGGCCTCGGTGGCCGAGGGTGTCTTCGGCGCTGGACTCCCCTGGGGCATGGTCGGACTGGGCGCGATGATCGGCATTGCGATTATCCTTGTGGATGAATACCTGAAGAAGACAGGGGCTGCCTGGCACGCGCCTGTGCTGGCCGTGGCAGTCGGAATCTATCTCCCGCTGGAGTTATCAGTGCCCATCTTCCTCGGCGGCCTCATCGCGCATTTCGTCACGCGAAAACTGGCGTCGCGCCCGGAGGGGGATCGGGACCGCGCAATGAGGCTGGGAGTGCTGACGGCGGCCGGGCTGATCACCGGCGAGGCTCTACTGGGCATTTTCCTTGCCGTGCCAATCGTTATGACGGGCCGGCCTGACGTATTGGCCATCGCCGACGAACCATTGGGCGGGACGCCCGGCCTGGTGATCGTGGCTGCCATCGCCTTCTGGATGTACCGCAGCGCCAGTCGGCCCGTGACATGACGGCTGGAAGGCAGACGGCGCCCTGAGGACATGACGGCCGCGAGTGTAGTTAAGGGGCCCGCTCTCCCGGTGCTGGCGGCGTTCGCTGTGGTGTACCTGGTATGGGGTTCCACCTACCTCGCCATACGCATCTCTGTTCATGACGTCCCGCCCGGACTGCTGGCCGGCATCAGGTTTGTCCTGGCAGGGGTCGCGCTGGGTATAGCGGCCCTCTGGCGTGGACAGCTTCTTCCCGGGTCCCGGCGGGATTGGTACGTCATCGTTGTCATGGCCCTGGCGCTGGTAGTCATCGGCAACGGCTTCGTCACCTGGGCGGAGCAGTGGGTAGCCTCCAATACGGCTGCCTTGCTGATCGCCAGCTCGGCGCTGTGGACGGCCTGGTTTGGGACCATGGGACCGCGCGGGACGCCATTGAATGTGGGCGCCAAGGTCGGCCTCGCGCTGGGATTCTGCGGTGTCATTCTGATGGTCTGGCCCGATAGCTCGGTGGATGCTGCCCAGATGCGTGGGCTCGCGGCTATCCTGCTATCGGCAATCGCGTGGTCGGGCGGGATGATCTACGGACGCGGATCCGGCATAGCGGTGCGCCCACTGATGCTGGCGGCGATGCAGATGCTGATCGGCGGCATCATCCTGGCCGTGTGGGGCATCCTCGCCGGTGAGCTCGATCGGGTTGCCTGGACTGTTGCCGGGATCGGCGGACTTTTGTACCTGACGATTTTCGGTTCCTGCCTGGCCTACGGCACCTACATCTGGCTGATACACGAGACGACTCCGGCCAGGCTGGCGACCATCGCCTATGTCAATCCAGCTATCGCCACCGTTCTCGGTTGGTGGGCCCTCGATGAGTCGTTGCAGGGCACCCAGCTCGCCGGCATGGCCGTCATAATCGCCGGAGTCGCGCTGGTAGCGTTCTACGGCAAGGCCCGCTGACGACCTGTCAATCCGTCACCCGCCACGGAGGATGGCGTCGATTGTCGCCGGCCCGGAACAGGCATATCTCGTGTCCGGCAGGATCTCTCAGTCGGGCCTCCCTCCATCGCCACCGCATGTCCTCGGGATCGCTGTCGAATTCGATGCCTGATTCCTTGAGGCTCGCGACCCGCCCGTCCAGGTCATCGCATTCGAAATAGATGATGGCACCACCGGTCGGAGCCACCTCGTCAACCTGGTGAATTGAAAAGGTGCTACCGCCTTCGGGACACTCGAAACGAACATAACGCGGTCGGGAATCGACGATCAGGCGCAGGCCGAGCTTGCGATAGAACTCCACGCAAGTGTCTACGTCGACGGCGTGTATCGTCACCTGGTTCAGGTCCATGAGATGTCAGTGTCGCTGGACGATCAGCACGTCATAACGGCCAGAAGGCCCGATGAAGTTGGACGCCAGGGCGCTGAACAGACTGATCAGGATTGAGCCGAAAAACGCAGACCAGAAGCCGCTCAGAGTGAACCCGGCCAGCAATGCGGCCACGAGACCGAGCATGGCGGCGTTCACGACGAGCAGGAAAAGCCCCAGCGTGACCAGGGTCAGCGGGAGCGTCAGGAGAACGACAAGCGGCCGCACCAGGGCATTGAATATGCCCAGCCACAATGCCGCCCACAGCAGGGTCCAGCCGCTGGCGAAACTCATTCCGGAAACGATCAGCGAGGCCAGCCACATAGCGCCGGCGGTGATCAGAAGTCTGAGGAAAAATCCCTGCATGGCGGTGTCCTCCGGTGGTGGCGCCTCAGCGGTGGCGTGGATGAAATATCTCTTCAAGATCCATGTGAGTCAGTCGCTTTATGCTGCGGAACAGATACCAAAGCGCGATCATCATCACCGCCATCGATGGAATGACAATCACTGGATAACTGAGGGCGGTCATGCGTCCAAGCTCCTCATTGAAAGCGACGGTACCCGCGTCGCTCTTTACGATCACGCGCGCGAGGATGAAATTCAGCACCGCTGACAGAAAGAAAGAACCCGCCAACAGCCAGGAGGAGACCTTCAGCGCCTGCTCAAAGGCATCTCGGCTATCGTAGCGGTCCAGAGCCGCCTCGACTGCGGGCACGTCGATGATCTTGTCGGTGTACAACAGCGAGCGCACGATCGGGAACCGGGTCTTCATCGACAGGACGACGACCAGGCCGATCACGGCCGGAACGCTGGCTTCCTTCACGGCGATCCATTTCGGGTCGAGCTGCAACAGGCCGATGCCGCCAGTCAACAGGATACTCACCACGCCCAGAGCCGAGATGAAGTTGAAGCGCTTCTGGCGAACCAGATCCTGGATGCCGTAGACCAGGGGAAAACACAGCGCGAGGATCAGAGCGTACACGGGACCCAGATAA
>CP070833.1:854059-858814 GCA_020341735.1 Gammaproteobacteria bacterium
CGACAGAGTTCGAGGCCGATGCCGCGATTGGCGCCGGTGACAAGACAAGTGCTCACGATAATCCTCCAGCGGGTTAACGTCGCGGGGCGTCGGCGTGTACCCTAGGCCCCCGTTTCAAACTCGGGCTGCCAATGGTACTGCATCGCCACTTCCTTCTGCTGTCTACTTTGCTGTTGCTCTCCTGTGCGTCGCTGCCGCAACGAGGCGACATGCTGGAGATCCCGGGCAGTGATGATGCGGCTGCCGCGGTTGCGCTGGAGATTTTCCTGCGTGATCTCGGAATGCCGGCGGAGGGCGGGTCCGATGGGTTATCCGTATTCGTTTATCGGCGCGGGATGGCGACACTTCTGACGCCGATTACGCGATCCGAGGGCCTGGACCGGCTGATGGCGACGAGGAGCTACGCACCTGCGGCGGGTCGCAGCGAGGAGGACCTCCATCGCCTCTCGTACGCTCTCAATGATCAGCTCAACGTAGGAACTTTCAGCGTGGAGTCCGGCGCACTGGTCTTCCAGACTCACATGACATTCCTTGATGAAATTAGCGCGGCCCAGATAACAGCATTCCTGGACTGGCTGGACACGGCAGAGCTGGCGATCGTCGCCGTCGATGGCGACGATCCGGTGTTGTCGCTGTCGGAAGCCTGAGCCGGTTGGCAGTGCCGCCGGGCGCGACTAAGCTTGCGTAATCCGCTATTGCCCTGGAGGGGGTTAACGATGACGACCAGCGTCGAAGTCAGCCACGAATATGCCCACCCGATCGAGACGGTGATTGGCGCTTTCACGGACCCGGACTTTTACCTGCAGAAATTCGAGGGCATTGGCGCTCGCGACGTAGAAGTACTGGCCAGCGACAGCGCAGATGGCGTGTTCACCATAGAGACGCGACGGGACGTCCCGCTGGATGTGCCAGGCACCTTGAAGACCTTGCTGGGGTCATGGACCACGGTCATCCAGAACGAAGAGTGGGTGGAAGGCGAGGATGGCGAGTATCTCAATGAGCTGGAGATCAACTCGGAAGGCGTCCCGGCGGTGGTTACCGGCTCAATGACCCTGATCCCTACCGACGAGGGGTGCATCAACGAGGTCGTGATCGACATCGCATGCAGCATCCCGCTGATTGGTCGCAAGTTGGAGGGTTTCGTTGCCGAGAGCACCGATGCCCAGCTGGACGCAGAGTACGAGTTCATCCAGGAATACCTGGACGAGTTATGAGTCACCCCCCGGGGACCGTGTGATTGTCAGCCTTCGTCGAGCAGTCGCCGCAGGTCGATGACCGCAGAGTTCGCCCTGGAAAGGTAGGAGGCCATCACCAGCGAGTGATTGGCGAAGATCGCGAAGCCGCTGCCGTTGAGCACGATCGGACTGCGCATAGGCGCCTGGGCGCCCTCCAGCTCGCGGATGATCTGCCGGATACTGACCACTGCATTCTTGTCTTCCAGCACGTCGCGGAAGTCGTATTCCGCAGCGCGCAGGAAATGGATCAGGGCCCAGGTCGCGCCGCGGGCCTCGTAGAAGTAATCGTCGATCTGCAACCAGGGCGTTTTGACTTCGATATCGTCGGGCCTCGGCGCTGCGCCGGCCGCGGACGCATCACCCGCCAGGTCGGTATTGACCCGCCGCTGACCGACGCTGGCGCTGAGACGCTGCGACAGGCCGCCGAGACGCTTCTCGACGACGGCCAGCCAGTCGCGGAGATTGTCCGCGCGGGCGTAGAACAGGGCTTCTTCCGTGCTCGTGTCACTGAGCCGTTCCCGGTAGCGTTCCAGGTAGCGGATGCCTTCCCGGTACTTGCTCTCCGTGGTGGGCAGGATCCACGACTCACTGTCGAAGTTGAATGCCGGCTCGGCGCGGGCCAGGTCCGGGTCTTCCAGGGACTGGGTCTGGGAGCGGCTGTAATCGTTGCGCAGCGACCGGGCCAGATCGCGAACCTGGACCAGCACGCCGAATTCCCAGTTGGGGATGTTGTCCAGCAACACGCCGGGCGGTCCGATATCGTTGGACAGGTAGCCTCCGGGCTTCTCGAGCAGCGTTCGGGCTGCCTTTATGAGCGTGTCGGTCGTGGCGAATCCGGCGACGGCCGGCGCCTGCCGGTTGTCCCAGCGGACCCAGAAGGGATCCGGCTCCCTGGACCAGTACCAGGCGAGGCCGATTTGCACGACAAGAAACACCGCTACCAGGATGGCCGCGAGCCGCGAGCGGAAACCTCCGCCCTCCGGCAACGAGAGAGACAGCCGCTGCCAGAGGCCGGAGAACCAGGCCGTCAGCCTGTCGAGAAGATTCTGCATTTGAAGATTCCTGGATTGAAACGGCACACGGCCGCCGAATACCCCATGTTTCTGGTCACCGGCCGACATTTCAACCCCGGATTTCGTGGAGACCGTCTGTGAAGGCCGTTTTCATCAGAAAGTTCGGCGGTAACGAGGTTCTCGAGTTCGGCGAGCGACCCCAGCCGCAGATCCGGACCCGCGAGGTACTCGTGCGCGTCCGGGCCGCAGCAGTCAATCCCAGGGACTGGATGGTCCGCAGCGGGACCTACCCGTTCCGCTTCACACTGCCTCGCTTCCCCATCGTGCTCGGTGGCGATTTCGCCGGTGAGGTCGTGGCCACCGGGTCTGCGGTCCGCCATTTCTCGGTCGGCCAGAGCGTGTACGGCATGCAGCGTGCCTTCGGCGGGTTCGGCGCTTTCGCCCAGTTCATCGCGGTACACGAGAGCGTCCTGGCCGCTATCCCCGGCAACCTGGACATGGAACACGCGGCTGCCGTACCGCTGGCCGCCCTTACCGCATGGCAGGGGCTGCACGCCGACGCCCGGCTGGTGCCGGGCGAGAAGGTGCTCGTCAATGGCGCCGCAGGCGGAGTCGGCTCTTTTGCCGTCCAGTTTGCTGCCGTCGCCGGCGCCCGCGTCACCGGCGTCTGCAGCGCGCGCAATGTGCAGTTTGTCCGCGGCCTGGGCGCGGAGGAGATCATCGATTATGGCCGCCACAGCTTTACCGGCGGCGAGCGGCAATGGGACGTCATATACGACGCCATCGGCAAGGAATCCTGGGCTGGCTGCCGCACCTTGTTACCGCCCGGGGGCCGCTACGTCACGACCGTCCCCAAGGGAGCGGACATCGTGGCTAACATCGCCACGGCTTTGTCCGCAGTCCTGTTTCCCCGTGGCCGGCGGTGCCGGCTGGTGCTGGTGCGCAGTGACGGCAGCGATCTGGAGGCGATTTCGAGGTTGATCGAAACGGGCCATGTCCGGGTCCATGTCGACGAGGTGTTGCCACTGGAGTCCGTCGCCGAAGCTCTGGATCGGAGCCGCACATTTCACACCCGGGGCAAGCTGGTTCTGCGAGTGCCGTGACGGAAAAACTGCGGAAAGTCATGAAAAATCAAAAGAAAGCCCTCCCGTTTGTCGCTTGCCGATGACCGTTTGTCGGTAGAGCCGAGACCGCTCTCGGCGGCCTTTCCGGCGCATGCGGACGCCCGGTCGTCGATGGACGGGCGACAGAATAATCTATTAATAACAAATAGTTAGGGTCATTGCTGCGGCGCGGTATAGCGCATGGAAGCGTTGTCGGAGCTGCTTCCCGGCTGCAACGTTCGCGGATCGGGCGTGAACTGGGTCAAGGTTTCGAGGCGGGTTTCCCCCCTAATATGCTGTCCGTCCGGGATACACAGCCAATACCGGGCGGGAACAGGGAGAGACCGAATGCCTGAACAGAGAGGATTCACCCTCATCGAGTTGCTGGTGACGTTCACCGTCCTGGCCATCATCGTCGGCATTGGCGTGCCGGGGCTCAGGGATTTCATTTTTAATAACCGGCAGGCGTCGGCGCTCAATGAGATGGTCGCAAGCCTGCAATACGGCCGTACGGAAGCCATCGCCAGGAACAACACGGTATCGCTGTGTCCAAGCACCAACGGTACCAGCTGTACCGGTGCCACGACCTGGGACGTCGGCTGGATCATCTTCAGCGATTTCGACGCGGACGGGTCGGTCGATGGCGGCACGGACACCGTGCTGCGGGTCGTGGAGGGGCTCGATAACCTCGATCTCGGCTTCGACAACAGTGCGGTGACCTACCGGCGCAACGGCCGCGCCCTGGCGGGGACGACCGGCACTTTCCGTCTCTGTGACGTCCGCGGCTCGGCCAAGGGCAAGCAGATCATCATGGACCTGGCCGGCCGGCCGCGTGCACAGAAGCTGACGGGGAGTTGTCCGACATGATCCGAATCTCTGGCAAGAACAACCGGCAGCATGGTTTTACCCTGCTGGAGGTGATGATCGCGTTGCTGATCTTCGGCGTCGGGCTACTGACCGTGGCCGCGCTGCAGACCGTATCAAAGCGGGCCAACTACGAGGCCGTGCAGCGTACGACGGCGTCCTTCCTTGCTCTCGACATGCTCGAGCGCATGCGCGTGAACAAGGGCCGCCTGAATCGCTATACCCAGGGCCAAATGGAGCTGGGCGGCGGTCAGAGAGCGCAACCTGGCACGGAGTGCACGAGCCTCGCGGACAACTGCGACGGTATCGACATCGCCAACGCCGACCTCTGGGAGTGGGAGCAGCGGCTCGACGGCGTCGCCGCCGAGGACGCGGACGGTAATGCCACGGGTGGCCTGTTGTCCCCCACGGCCTGCCTGGACGGTCCGGGAGGCGGCGGCACCGGCGTGTATACGGTCGCAATCGCCTGGCGCGGCGTCACCGAACTCACCAACCCGACCGCGGACGATTGCGGCGACGACACGGGGCTTTACGGCGACA
>CP070833.1:858914-869323 GCA_020341735.1 Gammaproteobacteria bacterium
CGGGTCTTCTCGGTCGATTCGCTCGCCTACACCGCCGCTGGCCGGCTGCCGCGATCGACTCGGGAACTGCTGGGCCTGGTCGCATCGCTGGTATTACGTTGTGACGACTGTGTCCGCTACCACCTGCTGGAAGCGACCCGATCGGGTGTGGGGCGGGAGGAGATTGTCGAGACCCTGGGCATCGGGCTCGTCGTCGGCGGCACGATCGTCGTCCCTCATCTGCGGCGGGCCGTCGAGTTCCTCGACCAGCTTCCGGACACGGAGTCGGTTCCCGCCTAGCGAACGGGAAGATGGATCTCGGCCAGCATGCATCGGACGCTGCCCCCGGCGCTGCGCTCGATATCATGAACGGGCGCCGAGACGATGCGGCCATGATTCCGCAAACGCGTCAACTGATCCTCTCCAAGGGCCTCCTCGGCCTGGCGGGACATGGCGATCACGCGGCCACCGTTGGCCGCCTCGAGCTGCAGACAATTGCCGACGAAACGCCGCATCTGTGGACGCGTGATCGAGATGACTTCCTTGCCGCCGTCCTCCAGCTTGCGCAACACGGCCTCACGCTGCTCAGGGTCCTGGATACTCTCGTCGCAGATAACGGCGAACCCCTCCCCAACGCTCATCATGACGTTGGTGTGATAGATCGCCGCGCCATTCCTGTCCACAGCGGAGAAAGTCACAATGTCGTAGTCGAGCCTTTGACCGAAATCGGCCAGGGCGTCGAGTGTGGTCCGCGGCGAGATGCAGGCGTAGGCCACGCGTCTGACCCGATCCAGCACCATGCTCCCGGTACCTTCGAGGTAGTGCCCTCGCGCGGCATGGGATGTCATGTCGACAATACGATCGACGCGGAACCCCCGATCGCTACTGAGACGCTCGATGATGTCCTGGCGCACTTCGGCGCGCCGATTCGGAGCCATCATGGGATAAATGACCACGCGGCCATCGGCATGGAAACTTACCCAGTTATTGGGAAATATGGAGTCGGGCGTGACAGGATCCGGTGTGTCGGGCTCGACGACCACCCCGACGCCCGCTGCCAGCAATGAGTCCACCAGACCCTGGAACTGCGTGGCTGCCGCGCGCTGTTCAAGGGCCGGGTCCACCGTGCCGGGATCGTCCTGGAAACGATTCGACGACGCAGTCTGCGGATTGCTGTGAAAGGCGACCGGTCGAATCATCAACACCGATCGCGCCTCATGAGATTCCTGCGTACCCATCACAGGATTCTAACGTCAGCAGCGGTATTACCGTTATCTCGACCCGAACCGGACTTCCAGGTCAGATTTCCTGGTTGGGCTTGGCAAGCAGCGCGATGCGCTCGCGACTGGATACGACCACACCACCCGGGCGCTCTACAGTGATGGCGAACAGCACGGGCTTGCCCACTGGTAGCTTGGCTCGTATGGGCACGACCACCTCACTCTCACCGGCCGGCATATCGAATACGCCGCCATCCACCGGGTGTCGATCATCCCGGGTTTCGTCGAAGATCCACAGCTGATATTGCAGCTCTTCAGGGTTATTGGGGGCCAGGCCGCTGAAGCGCATGTAGCCTTCCTGCGTGTCGTTGTCCCAGACAAGCTCGCCGCGTGCCCCGAGCGCGGCAGGATCCTCGGTGTGTGTCCAGGCGATGACCCGGGCACGGCCGCCACCGGCGAGCACACTCATCCGCTGCCCGAAATCCGGCGCGCGCTGAATTTGCAGACTCGCAACCAACGCCTGCTGCGACTCCAACGAATCAAGAGTGTCGGCCAGAGTCTTTTTTGCGCCGTCCAGCTCAGTGGCCAGCCGGTCCCTCTCCGCGCCATTATCGAAGGCCTGGTACCAGCCAAGGACGCCGACCAGGACGCTGGCAGCTGCCAGCCAACGAAAGCCGCCGCTGATGTCCGCTGCCTTTGGCGTTTCCGGGAAAGCCACCACCCGAGCCGACTGCCCGGCCTGTTCGGTGGACCAGTCGTTGGCTTTCGCCTCCAGTCGATCCCGGAGGTGCGTTGGCATTGGTTCCACCTCCAGACCGGAGATGGATAGCGCTGCCGCGATACGATCTACCGCGTCGTCGTCGTAATCGCGATAGCGCTGGGCGCGCTCCGCCAACTCTGCACTTGCTGCCGAGTCCAGCCCTTCCACAGCGCGTTGCACCAGCAGGTCTGATAGGCGCTCATCTTCGAGAAAATGTGCGCTCATGTGTCTGATCCCCCGGGACCGGATTCTTTACTGACTTCCATCTTCTCTCTGATCGCGATAAGGCCGCGCCGCATCTGTGTCTTCACGGTGCCGAGAGGCATGCCCGTCTGGTTGGCAATCTCGCTATGGCTCAAGCCTCGTAGAAGGCCGAGTTCCAGCACCTGCTGTTGTGCCGGCTTGAGGGTCTTCAGTGCTCTCGCCGCGAGTTCGGCTTCAGTACATACTTCCTGGGTATGTTCAATCTCCCCCGCGAGGTGCAAGCCCGGCTCATCGACGGATTCGGTGAACGGCTGCCTGCCCTGCTTGCGCAATCGGTCGATGAGTCGACGTCTCGCGATAGTGGCGACGAAGACAGTTTCCGAGCCTTTCTTCGGATCGTAACGATGCGCGCTCCGCCATACCTCCAGGAAGATATCCTGGGTCGCGTCTTCGGCATCCTGGGGTGACCAGAGCGCCCGACGGGCGAGCGTCCATACCAGACCGCCGAAACGATCCATGCACTCCTTCACGGCTAACTGATCACCGGCTGCGATTCGCTCCAGCACGGGATTCTCGGTAGCGTCCATTCCTCTCCTTTCCCTCATTCGCCGCCGCAGGGTCAGCGGTTTCGCCTCCACACCGCCGATGACATGGCGCATGGGCGATTCTCGCACAGATGGCTCGCGGACCCGACACGCTCCCGGCAAATGCAGCGCTGCGCGGCGAGCGGCACCGATTGATTTCTGCTAGCCCTTGAGCGTCACCATGAAAAACAGGCGGCCCTGCCGCTCGGCCTGCAGCACCAGAGGCTGTCCGACAGTGGTGCCCTCGACGAATGCCCTGAGACTTTCGATTGAGCTGACACGGGTACCGTTGACCGCATAAATCACATCTCCGGAACGCAGCGGCGTCGAGGCATTGCCCAGCGAACCGGCCAGAGCCACCACGACGACGCCGGATTCTCCTCTCAGGCCCTTGAGTCGCCGGGCCAGGTCTGCAGTGAGCGTCACCGCCACAATTCCCAGACCCGAGATCAGGTTCGTCTGCAGATTGGGAAGCTCATCGATCGGGCTGGCGGCCTCGGGTCTCTCGATGACTTTGACGCTGGTTTGGTGTGCCTCGCCACCACGCAGATAACCCACTTGGACGGTGCCACCGATCTCCTTGAAATAAAGGTTCACGTCCAGCTGACGGCCATTCTCCATGAGACGACCGTCCAGGCGGGTGACGATGTCACCGACCAGCAGGCCCGCTTCGGCTGCAGGGCTGCCCGGTGAGACATCGGACAGGATCACGCCCTCGTCGACCGGCAGCCCCAGCCCGAGAGCCAGCAGTGGTGTGATCGTCTGGGCTGATGTGCCGATAAAGCCCCTCCTGACCCGACCACTTTCACGAATATTGCTGTAAACGGTCCCGACAATATGACTCGGCGCCGCAAAACCTATGCCCTCGTTGCCCCCGGATTGGCTGAATATCATCGTATTGATGCCGACGACCCGGCCATGGATATCGACCAACGGGCCGCCGCTGTTGCCCGGATTGATGGCCGCGTCGGTCTGGATGTAGATCATCGGAGCTTCCGGCGCGAGCTGGCGAGCGACGGAACTGACAACCCCCATCGACACGGAATTCTCCAGGCCCAGCGGGCTGCCGAAAGCGAATACCAACCGGCCCTGACGCAGCTCGGCGATGTCCGCGAGTTCCAGATATGGCAGCCCCGATGCGTCGATCTTTAGGACCGCCAGATCGGTCTCCGCATCCTGACCGAGGAGGGTCGCTGGCAAAATATCCCCGCTGCTACCAAGTATCGAGCCCTGACCGGGCGCGCGCGTATCGGCGGGTGTCAGCCTGACAAGGATGTCTTCTGCCCCCTCGATGACGTGCGCGTTGGTGACGATATAACCCTCGGCATCGAGCAGAACACCCGACCCGCCGGCGACCTTCTTCGAAATCCGTCCGGAGGCGACCTTGCGGTCCACGGAGACGTCATAGCCACTGACCATGATCTCCACGACGGCCGGGTTGACCTTCCTGGCCAACGCCTCGACGGCGAGACTCAGGTCCTGCATTCGCCTCAGAGCAGCCTCGGACTCCTCATCACCACGGCCATCCCCCGGATATAGCAGTAGGATCATGACGACGCCGAACGAGGCAAGGAATGTCGGGGCGCTGAGCCTGCGAGTGACGCCGATAATGGTCATGATGCTCGATCCATGGGCGGAAGGTGATGGTCAGGGGTGTAGAGGGTAACGATCCGGCTGCCTTATACAAGCTCCGGACAGGATGGCCCGTCCTTAGATCAGAGCGGCTCGCTTGTCGGCGCCGTGTCCTCTGCCTGCAGAGTCTCCGCTTTGGCACGCATCCATTCGGTCAGGATGCTGTGCCCCACGGCAAGCAGCGTGGGACCGAGAAATATCCCCAGAAAGCCGAAAGCGATCATGCCGCCAAGCAGACCGAGCAAGATCATCAGAAAGTGCATCTGACTCTCGCGGCCGATAAATAGCGGCTTTAGTACGTTGTCAGACATGCCGACCGCGACACCGCCCCAGGCCACCAGAAAAATGGCGGATAAAAAGTGCCCCTGAGCAATCAACCAGATTGCGGCCGGGCCCCACACGATAATCGGGCCGGCGGGAAAGAATGCGGCGAATCCAGCGATGGTGCCAAGGACTGTCGCAGCCGGAACGCCGGTGATGGCCAGTCCAATCGCCGTCAGCACACCCTGGGCGAAGGCGGTACCGACCGTGCCGTAGACGACGCCTTTCATCGTGCTCTTCGCCACCTCGAGCACGCGGCCAGACTGTTGTCCCCCGATGCGCTGGACGATGCTGACGAAGTCCCGGCCGGCCTCTTCCCCGTCCCGGTAGATGAAAAACAGAGTGAGCAGGCCGATTGTCAGGTCGAAGACCGCCTCGCCGATTCGCGCTCCTGCCTGTATCAGCCAGTTGCCGACGGGCTGGATCGCCTTGGGGACGTACTGACCAAGCGATATGGTGCCGGCGGCCAGATCGTGCCAAATGGCGGCCAGCTTCTCCCCGACCATTGGCAGCCCGACCAGCCATGCCGGCGGATCGGGAACACCTTCCGAAAAAAAGGCTCGAACACGCTGGACGAACCCGGCCGCATCCTCGGCAAGGCTGGTGGCCAGCACAACCAGCGGCACGAGCAGAACCGAAATCAGAAGCAGGATCATGAGCGAAGATGCCAGCGTACGCCTGCCCTTGACGACAGTTTCGAGATGCAGGAATGCGGGCCAGGTGACAAGAGCGATGATCAAGGCCCAGAGGATGGGCGCGAGGAAAGGCAACAGGACGACCAGGCATCCGACTGCCAGAGCCGCCAGCACGAGGAGTGCCACGGTCCTCTCAATATGCCCCTCGGAGAAGTTCATCAGCTCGCCGGCCCCCCGGAGTTGTGATGACATTGTCATCGGCTCCGTTTGTATAATCCAGCGCGTTCGTCGAAAAGCACCATGAAAAGACTCGTTTCCCTCACCCTGCTAATGCTGGTTGTCTGTTCGCTGCCTTTGGCCGGCGTGGCGGAGGACGGGGGGGCATTGCCGGCGTCCGTCCAGAATATTCTCGAAGGCCACGGGCTCGGGCATAACGGATTGAGTGTCGTCGTCCATGCCGTAGACGCGGATCGGCCGCTGTTGTCACTCAATCCAGGCGTACCGCGCAGCCCGGCCTCCACCATCAAATTGCTGACCACGTTTGCCGCTCTGGATCTGCTCGGGCCTGCTTACACCTGGCAGACGGAGGCCTGGATTGCGGGCCAGCTGGTTAACGGCCGGCTGGAGGGCGACCTGGTCTTGAAGGGCGGCGGTGATCCCTACCTGACAACCGAACGCTTCTGGACGTTCCTGCGAGAACTCAGTGCCAAGGGGCTCAGGCAGATCGACGGCGATCTGATCATCGACAACTCCTATTTCGAGCCGGAGCCGGAAGATCCCGGCGCCTTCGACGGCCAGCCCTGGCGGACCTACAACGTGACGCCGGATGCGTTGCTGGTCAATCTCAAGGCGGTACAGTTTCGCGTCTACCGGCCCGTCGCCGGCGGCAGTCCGAGAGTGATGACCGATCCGGTGCTCGCCAATCTGGAAATCGATAACAGGATCGGCAGCGTCAAGGGTCCTTGTCAGGGTTTCCAGCGTGGCGTCGCCATCGATCTCCCCGAAGGCCTGGACGGAAACACGGTACAACTGTCCGGACGCTTTCCTACAGGCTGCCACGAATACTCGATCTACCGGACGGTGATGACGCCACCGGAGTTCGCCTACGGCGTGTTCGAGCCTCTCTGGACACAGCTCGGCGGCAATCTGTCGGGCCATGTTACAACGGGCGTCGTACCGGATGACGCGAAGCGATTCGCCCGCTTCAACTCGATCCCGATGGCTGAAGTTGTGCGGAACGTCAACAAGTTCAGCAACAACGTCATGACTCGCCAACTCCTCCTCACCATGGGTGCCGAGAAGATGAGCGAGCCCGGCACGGCGGCGAAGGGCCGCCTGGTCATAGACCGATGGCTGGCCGACATGGGCCTGGATCACGCTGACCTGTATGTCGAGAACGGGTCCGGACTCTCCCGCGAGACCCGGATGCCAGCAGGCGTGATGGCTGACATGTTACTGGCAGCCTGGCGGCATCCGTATATGGCGGAATTCATTGCCTCCATGCCGCTGTCCGGCCTGGACGGCACGATGCGCAACCGCTTTCGGGGATCTTCGCTCGCGGGACGCATGCATGTTAAGACGGGGCGACTCGACGACGTCTACGCGATCGCCGGTTACGTCCAGGCGAGATCCGGCACACGCTACGTCGTCGTCGAATTCCACAACGACAAGGACGTGCACCGCGGGCCCGGCAAGGAATTGCAGGACAGGCTGCTGCGCTGGGTTTACGAGCAGTAACCCGCCTGGAGGATGGTCCGGCCGGGGTGCCTGGACGAGGGAAGCCCGAACCGCCCGGCCATCATCCGCCGGATCTCCCTTCGTAAGACGCCAGCGTGACGCCTGCGCGGGCCAGAAACTCCCGCAGGTGCCGTACGTCGTGCTTGCCACAGGAGCCGCTGTGGTGGGGCCGGTGCAGCTGCCCCTCGACTCTGTTCAGAACGACCCGCACCCGTGCGCCGTGACTATAGTCGACCTCGGCTCCGAGATGCTTCAGCAGCGACTCCACCTCCCGCCAGTGGATATTGCCGCTCGCCGGCTCCCGGTAGATGGATCTGATCAGTCGCTTGTGCTTGCCGCTCATGTCGCCGAATACCCCGGTTGTACTGTTCCTAATCTTAGTACGAACCCCACGGCATAGCGCCGACTGGCCGGGGACGGCAGTCAATCCCGTCCATTCCAGTGCTCGCTCAAAACGCTATTAATTATATTAAAAACAATTAGTTATATTCTTACCTCAGTGTTATGGGGCAAAAGCTATTAGCCGTGATTTAGCCTACATACACATGCGCACCTAAAAAATACTATATTGGTTCTTAAGCATACATTAGTGTGTGTTCTGTCTCCTCCCATGAAGCGCTCAAGCAGATCAGCGAAATCCCGCCTCGACCGGACCGAGTGGCTAGAAACCGCCATCGATGTCTTGATGGACGGCGGCATCCGCGGCATCACCATCGACCGGATGGCTCGAATCCTCGGAGTCACCCGCGGCAGTTTCTACCATCACTTCGCGGATCGTGAAGACCTGCTGCGAGCGATGCTGGACTTCTGGGAGTCAGAACTCACCATCAGGATCAGGGACGAAGTGCAGGCCCTTCGCCTGGACCCACGCACCACACTGCTGGCGCTGAGCCGGGCCATACGGCACCGGAAAGCAGCGGAATATGACGTGGCATTCCGCGCCTGGGCGCTGCACGACCCGATGGCGCGGAAAGTCGTCCGCGAAACCGACGAGATCCGTCTGGAGTACATCCGCGGACTGTTCCAGGAGCTCGGATTCACCGACATGGATGCAGAAAACCGGGCCCGATTATTCCTTTACTACGAGATGGCAGACCCTGTTTTATTTGCCGAACAGGCTCCCGAACTGAAAGACCGCCTGGTCGAGGAAAGGCATCGATTCCTGACGTCAGGACAACCGGATCCTGATGATTGATCGATTCTGACTGCGGGTGCACCCGCAGCTCACCCGGGCTGCGTGCATGATCGGTCATGAAGAACGAATAGAGGAGGAGAGAATCATGGGACGCTCGAAGATCGTGATCCTGGCCGTGGCCGCCATGTCCCTGCCGCTGTCGGCCTTCGGAGCCGGCGGTATCGTAAAGACGCCGAACTCAGTGGCGCCGGACCGATACGTCTACTACCCGGGGACGGAATCCCTGGCGAAGGATGAGATCCGCCTGTTCGCTTGCGGAACCGGCATGCCGGCCGCGCGTCGGGACCAGGCGGCGACCTGCTTCCTTGTGGAGACCGGCAACGGAGACAAGTTCCTTTTCGACGTGGGCACGGGCTCCATGATGAACGTGGCTGCCCTCATGATTCCCTATGACTTCCTCGATAAGGTGTTCATCTCCCATCTGCACACGGATCACTGGGGCGATCTGGCGACGCTGTGGGCCGGTGGATGGACGGCCGGCCGAACAAAACCGTTACGGATATGGGGACCCAGCGGTGCCACACCGGAGATGGGCACCCAGTATGCCGTGGATCACTTTCTGAAGGCCTTCAATTGGGACGCCGCGACCCGCAACTTCAAGCTCAACCCCGAGCCGGGGAAAATCACGGTGAAGGAGTTCGACTACAAGGGCGAGAACCAGGTGATCTATCAGGAGAATGACGTGACGATCCGTTCCTGGCCTGCGATCCACGCCGGCGACGGCCCGGTCAGTTTCGCGCTGGAGTATGCCGGTCTGAAAATCGTCATCGGCGGCGATACCTTCCCTAACAAATGGTTCATGAAGCATGCTCAGGATGCGGACATCGCCATCCACGAATGCTTCCTGACGCCGGATACCCTTGTCCAGTGGTATGGCCAATCGCCCCAGCAAGCCCTGGGTGTCGGCACGGCGGTGCACACAGCTCCGCAGGCCTTCGGCAAGGTTATGAGCACGCTCAAACCACGCCATGCCATCGCCTATCACTTCCTTAACGAGGAGGCCACGCGTTACGCCATCTACGACGGTATCCGCCAGACCTACGACGGGCCCGTGTCCATGGCCGCAGACAACATGGTCTGGAATATCTCGAAGGACAAGATCGTAGAACGGATGACGGTCTCGACGAATCAGGCCTGGGCCGTGTCCGGACCGACACCCGCACCGGCTCCATTGAAAGCCGGCGTCGCGGATCCAATGACCGACTTCATCAGGCAGGGCCGCTGGGAGGGCGTGAAGGAGGCGCTGGCGCCGGTGGTCGAGGGATTCAAGAAGGAGCATCCGGACGCGTTCGGCAAGTAGTCCATTTTGGCGATAACGGTCACACGGATGACCCGTGTGAGTGAACAACTCACCTGGTGCACCTGAATGGATCGGAGCCGGTGGCCACACCCCGTGTATCCGAGTACGCTGGTCAAACATGCGACAACGACACTTAGGAACAGAAACATGCGAGTGAAAAGTCTGAACGGGAGGTGGCGATCCGCGATCTTCCATGGCATCGGAATCGTGCTCGCAACGACATGCACCGGGACGCAGGCCGCCGGCTTCTATATTTCCGAGGTCGGTACACCGCTGAGCCTGGGTACCGCAAGTGCCGCCAACGTGACCAATACGTTCGGTCCGGATGCTACATGGACGAATCCTGCCGGCCTTGTTCACCTCGAGGACGGCATCATGTTCGCCGGGCTACAGGTCATCGCGCCGACCATGAAGTGGGATACAGACATCGCCGAGAAAGGCGGCGTCGAGGGCGGCAATTCGGGCGATGCCGCGGTTGTTCCCAGCTTTTACTACGCGCAATCGCTGACCGACAAATGGCACTTCGGGTTCGGCTTCTCCGCCCTGCAGGGCGGTGGTGCGGACTATGGCGACAACTTCGCCGGACGCTATGGGACCATCGACATCGCGCTGACCGGTATCGGCGCCACCTGGTCATTGGGCTACGAGGTCAACGACCGCCTTTCCGTGGGGTTCGGCGCATCGCTGATCCATGCCACCTACGAACAGGACATTGCGCTCAACCTGGGGCTGCTGCCCGACGGCAAGGTCAAGATTAAGGACGCGGACGATACGGGTGTGCAACCGATCGTCGGGCTTCAGTATGCGCTCACCGACTCGCTGCTGCTCGGGATCAACTACCG
>CP070833.1:869423-874076 GCA_020341735.1 Gammaproteobacteria bacterium
TGACGCCGGTGCCGATTGGGACTGTCTCTACCTGATATTGCGTGGTCGCGTGGAGGCTCGCGCCGAAGGTGAGGACGGTGGCTCCAGGTTGTACGGGCCGCAGGAGCTTGTCGGTCCCCGTGATTTCGTCAGTGGCGATCGAAGTCGCAGTTTTGTCGCTCTGGAGGACACCGCCTGTATCGCTCTCGAGCTGGGTGCCGTCTCGGAGATAATAAAGAAGAACAAGTCTTTCAGGCTGGCGATGTCGGGCAAGGCGGCTCTCAGCCTGAGGTCGGATACATCGCGGACGGATGCGGACACGATCACGCTGGCGAGAGTCAGCGATGCAGCTGTGCGAAAGGCGGTTGTCATGGCAGCCGATTCGCCTGCGGCCGACGGCGTGCGGACGATCCGGCAGCGCAGAGCAGACTGCATCCTGGTGCGCGGTGAACGCGGTCTGGGGATGGTCACGGGCACCGATCTCCTGGAGGCGGCCGAATCGGACGACGGCCTGTCTACTCCCATGAGCCGGATTGCCACCTGGGAACTGCTCGAGATCGAGCCCGACGAGTATCTCTTCGACGCGCTGATCAGGATGACACGGGCTCACATAGAGCGTCTGGTCGTCATGGATCATGGGAAATTGATCGGCATCCTCGAATTGACGGACGTTCTCGGATTGTTCTCTACACAGTCACATTCCCTGGGTATTCGAATCGAGCGGGCGGAGACCGTCGAGGAGCTCCGCGAAGTATCGAAGGCAACGGATGGCCTGACGCGCGGTCTGGTCGAGAGAGGCGTAAGCGTGTCGCGGATCGTGGCGCTGCTCGCGGCCCTCAATGCACGGCTGATGAGCCGTCTGTTCTCTATGTGTATGCCTGCCGAAATCATGGGCAGGGTCTGCCTCATCGTCATGGGCAGCGAAGGCCGTGGAGAGCAGATCCTGAAGACTGATCAGGACAACGCGATCGTTATGGAGGACGGGCTGGACTGGCCCGATCGTGAGCGACATCTGAAGCGTTTCTCCGATGAGCTGGAGAAACTGGGGTATCCGCCCTGCCCGGGAAACTTCATGGTGAGTAACCCTGATTGGGTGATGACCGTGAGCGAGTGGCGGGTCAAACTGGACCGATGGATCCGCAAGGCCGACGGCAAGGCGATGCTGGATCTCACGGTGTTCTCTGACGCTCACCCGATTACCGGTAACGTCGATCTGTTTTATGCCGTTCGCGACTGGTTCCTGGAACGGTTCCAGGCGGATGCAGGATTCGTCTCGAACTTCGCCCAACCGGTCATCCGGTTCATCGTTCCGCTGAATATCTTCGGGCGGGTCCGCGAGGGCAAGAAGGGCATAGACCTGAAGAAAGGCGGGATATTCCCGCTGGTACACGGCGTCCGTACGCTCGCTTTGCACGCGGGGATGGAGGAGACCAACACGTTCCGGCGGATTCACAGCCTGGTATCACGTCGAGCCCTGGCGCCGTCGATGGGCGAGGACCTGGAGGCAGCTCTGGAGACGCTGATGCTGCTGCGCCTGCGACAGCAACTCGATGCGGCAGCGAGCGGACGCAAACCGGACAATCGGATACGCCAGGAAGGGATGTCGCGGATGGAGCGTGACCAGTTACAGCGGGCGCTCAGCATCGTCAAGAGCTTCCAGTCCTCGCTGGCTCGCCGGTTACACCTGGAAATGTGAAGGCGATGGGATGGTCCGCGTTGTTCCGCCATAACCGCCGGCGATACGCAGCCGGGGGGGGCAGGCAGTGCTCCGTCCACTGAGAGTAGCGCTTGACCGCCGCCGGCATCGCCACGGTGACTGGGGCGAGATATTCGAGCCCTATCAGGGGGACGAGGTCATCAGCCTCGACTGCGAGACGTCTGGGCTGGACACGCGGCGCCATGCCATTATCTCTGTCGGCGCGGTCAAGGTGACAGGTTGTACCATCGGTACCAGCAACGCCCTGGACATCACCCTCGCGGCGCCGGATTCCCTCGATCCGGAGTCGGTGCGTGTCCACCGATTGCGTCGCCAGGATCTCAGCGACGGGATACCGGTTGAGGACGCGATGGACAAGGTCCTGCGATTCGTGGGCAACCGACCTATCCTTGGTTACAACGTCGCGTTCGACGTCGCCATACTCGATCGGCACATTCAGCCACTGTTCGGATTCCGCCTGCCGAATCGGAAAGTCGAGCTGTCCGAGGTTTATCTGAAGCGCTGTGGACGTCCCGGCGCCGGCCTGGAAGCGGACTTGCGGCTCGAGACGATTGCCGACCGGCTGGGGCTGCCCGTCCCGCGTGGCCGCCACTCTGCACTTGCAGATGCAGTGTTCACTGCAGCGCTGTACGTCCGGTTACTGCACGGGCAAAGCACCCGATGAATTCGATAAGCCAGGCCCGGATCCGGTGGATGGCATCGAGGCTGGATGCTTTCCGATCGCGCCCGGAAAAGTATGCCGACGATCCGATGGGCATTCAGGTCTGCAGGGAGGCCCTGAAGGCTCTCGAGGAGGGCAATTACGGTGTTGGCTCTATCATCACGGGCCGCAACGGAGAGATCATCGTCCGGTCGCGTAATCAGGTATTCGAGCCGACGTTCCGCAGCGACGGTCATGCCGAGATGGTCGCCCTGAACGACCTGGAGCGCCGGCGCCCGCAAGAGGATCCGGCCTCGCTGACCCTTTATGTCAGCCTGGAGCCATGCCCTATGTGCCTGTCCCGGTTGAAATTAGCTGGCGTCGGGCGCGTCCGGTATCTGGCCTCCGACGCCGCCGGTGGAATGGTGCATCTGCACGATCGCTTGCCGCCGATCTGGCGGCTACTAAATCCTGATCAGGATTTCGATCAGGCAAACGTCTCGCCCGCGTTGTCGCGACTCGCCGCACGCCTGTTCCAGGTGAACCTGCGGAGCCTTCGCCGCCGTTTACTGAATCGGGTTCATCCGGGCAGGTAGCGATGAACCAAGGCCGCGCGCAATGCGCGGACGGTACGGAAGGACTCTCGCAGCAGAGCCATTTCCCCGGCGGAGATCCGGCCCGTGTGTACGTGGTTGGCAACGTCCGCGGGGATCAGATTTGACTCGCTGTCCTCCAGGCGCGCCAACTGAGCGCCTAGGCGCAGTCGATTGAAAAGCACCAGGGCCTCGCCGAGATCGTCGATCAGGCTATCGTCCAGCAGGCCGCGGGTCTTCAGGCCCTCGAGTCTCAAGAATGTATTGGAGGCCGACAGGCCCGCCTCCAGTGCAAGGATCCGCACACCGTGGACGATGGGGAAGATACCGTGCTCCTTGACGTCTATCTCATGACCCGCGCGGCTCTGGGCGTCAAACAGCACCGGGATTTCGACGGCTTGGACGAAAGGCTGGAGCATGCGGCGAAAGAAATCGGTCTCCCTCGGGAGATGTCCCGACAGCCACTCTTGCAGCGGGGCAAAGATCTGAAAGTCGCCGGCCACCGGTGTGGCATCCAGGATCGCCGAGAGTCCCAGTACCGCCTCGAGATCAGAAGCCTTCGCCCAGGCCGTCAATTGTTTCTGCCAGCTCTCCTGATCGAGAGCCCACGAAGGATTGCTGACCACCATCCCACGCGGCGACGGCGGGTAGCCCAGAAGCTGCGTGCGCCGGTTGAATTCTTCGAGCACCTGCTGCTTGTCCGGCCACTCCAGCCCGGGCTCGAATATCAGGGCATTGCTTTGATCCGTGCGCATGACCTGTTCGCCCCGCCCCTCGCTGCCCAGCACCAGCAGGCAGCTTGCCTTGCGCACATCCTCCGGGACCAGGAGCTCGTAATTGCGCGCGATGACGCGCCGATGGATCTCCGCCAACAGGTCCATGATGAACCGTACGCTGACTCGCTGGGCGAACAACGAACGGGCCAGGTCGACGACGCCACCGCAGGCGCGCTGCAGCTGCTCGAAACTCTCGGCGCCTTCGATCCGCAGAGCGATGACGTGGGAGTGGCTGGACAGGAAGCCGAGTATGTCACTCATCTCGACGAGCCCGATCGGGTGCCCCTCGCGTTCCACCACAAGACGCTCGATGCCGTGGCGGATCATGCGGATGAGCGCATCGAACAGGAACTCACCTTCCTCGATGGTGATCAGCTTCCAGGTGGCGACATCTGCTGCCGGATCGTCGAGGCTGCGCTCCCCGAGGGCGATGGCTTCAAGCATGTTGGTCCGGGTGAGCATGCCGTAGTCATCATCACGACTGGCCAGCACGCAGTCTGAACGAGTACTGCGCAGCATCTCCACGGCCTCGCGAATCGTGTCCTCCGGGCGCAGGACGACCGCGGTGCGCATGCAGCTCGGATCCACCCGCGCCAGGTTGAAGCTGACCAGATCACGGTACGCGCCGCTACGCGCGACGAGTTTGGTCTTGGTGGCCAGGTCGCGATGGAAGAATTCGCCGAACTCCGCGTTGGCGTAGACGAGTTCCCGGAAAAGTTCGGCCGGGAGGACATGGCAGAGGCAGTCTTCCATGGCGACATAGGAATGCCGCGCCCGGCCACGCAGCAGCGCCAGCGATCCGAACACTTCGCCGTCCCGGTAATGGGCCACGGCCGCCTCGCCGCCGCTGGCTGGCGATTCCCGTTCTTCGACCATGCCCTTGTCGAGGACGAACAGATGATCGGAGACCTTGCCAGCCTCGATGATCCGTTGTCCGGAAGGGAAGAA
>CP070833.1:874176-876694 GCA_020341735.1 Gammaproteobacteria bacterium
CGGGACGCGCCTTGAGCGCCTCGATGAGCCGGTCCGCAAGGTCGATGAATACGGCAGGGGGCAGTATTTGCGAGGCGATGTGAACCGAAAGGGCTTCGGCGCCCGACAGCTTCGGCTTGTCCTCACCCCGCATCTCGTTGATGGTTCTAAGTCGATCTCGGTTCGCGTTGATCGCACGAATCGCCTCGCGCAGCTCATCGGGTCCGGTCTTCACCCCGAACTGTTCCTCCATCCCTGCGAGCAGCTTGCGGAGTTCCTCGAGGTAGTACCCGTACAGGCTCTCCCGTGGGTTGCGCGGAATGGAGAGAAATCCGTGGAAGGCGATTTCCGTCTTCTTGCGAAACACGTCGGCCGATCGCCGCACGTGATCGCAAGAGTTCGACGAGATCTCCCCGTCCAGGAGTACCCTTCTTTCAGCGCGTCATACAGATTGGCGGCAGTGTGCATCTCGCCTTCGTATTCGATCTCTTCGTCGCCGCGCACCTCGACCTCACTGCCATCTTCCAGGGCAAACACATAGGTCGTGTTCTTCAAGTCCTTCTCCTTGACCAGAACTCCCTGGAATGCCTCGGGATTGAACCTGAAGGTGGTGCAACCCTTCAGATCCTTGTCGTAGGCATACATATAGATGTCCTTGAAGTCCTCATAGGGATAGTCGGTCGGGACATTGGCCGTCTTGGATATGGATGAGTCGACCCATTTCTGCGCAGCCGCCTGGATGTCCACATGCTGGCGTGGCCCGATGTCGTCCGCAGTGATGAAGTATTCCGGCAGCTTCTGGTCTTCCTGCTCTGCTTCGGGCATGGCGTCCTTGTTCACCTGACTACGATAGGCCAGCAATTCGAAGGAAAAGACATCCACTTTTTCTTTCGTCTTGCGGCCCTCGCGGATCACATTGCGGAAATAGTGGTGCGCGAAGCTCGGCTCGATACCGTTGCTGGCGTTGTTGGCCAGCGACAAGGAAATCGTTCCGGTCGGGGCGATGGAGCTGTGATGGGTAAAACGGGCGCCGGTGTCCGCCAGTTGGTCAACGAGTTCGGGCGCAACCTCCGCCACTCGCTGCATATATCGACTGTAACGGGCATGCAGTATCCGTCCGGGGATCTTCGCTCCGACCCGCCAGCCGTCACGACGCATCTCCGGGCGCTTGTGCAACATTTCCTCGGTGACGGTGAACTCTTCCATCATGATGGGCGCCGGGCCCTTCTCTTTGGCCAGATCCAGGGCGCTTTCCCATCCGGCCAGCGCCAGTTCCCGCGCCACTTTCTCCGTGAAATTCACCGATTCCTTCGAACCATACTTCATCCTCAACAACGTGAGTGCCGAGCCGAGCCCGAGGAATCCCATGCCGTGACGCCGTTTCCTGAATATTTCATCCTGCTGCTTGTCGAGGGGCAGTCCATTGATCTCTACGACGTTGTCGAGCATCCGGGTAAAGACCTTGACCACGTCACGGAATTGCTCCCAGTCGAAACTGGCGTTCTCGGTGAAAGGCTCGATAACGAAGCGGGTCAGATTGACGGAACCCAGCAGACAGGACCCGTAAGGTGGCAGCGGTTGCTCGCCGCATGGATTGGTCGCGCGAATGTTTTCGCAGAACCAATTGTTGTTCATCTCATTGACTCGGTCTATGAGCACGAAGCCAGGCTCCGCGAAATCATAGGTCGACGCCATGATCATATCCCAGAGGCGCCGGGCCGGCAGCGTCTTGTAGATCCGGCAGGCCACCTGTCCGTCATCATTACAGACGTAATTCTTTCGGGCCGGCCATTCTCGCCAGACGAAGAGATCCTTATCGTCCAGATCAAGATTTTCGGCTTCGACCTCCGTCCGACTCACAGGGAAAGCCAAAGGCCAGACGCTGTCTTCCTTGACCGCCTTCATGAAGTCGTCGGTGATCAGCAGCGACAGGTTGAATTGCCTCAGCCGACCGTCTTCACGCTTGGCTCGGATAAATTCCATGGCATCGGGATGTCCGATATCGAACGTGCCCATCTGGGCACCCCGGCGGCCTCCTGCAGACGACACCGTGAAACACATCTTGTCGTATATATCCATAAAGGACAGGGGGCCGGATGTGTAGGCGCCGGCTCCGGAGACGTATGCCCCGCGTGGACGAAGAGTGGAAAATTCGTATCCGATGCCGCAGCCAGCCTTGAGCGTGAGGCCGGCTTCATGGACTTTGCCGAGGATGTCATTCATCGAGTCATCGACCGTTCCGGATACGGTGCAATTGATGGTCGACGTCGCCGGCTTGTGCGCCAGAGCCCCGGCGTTCGACATGATACGACCGGCCGGAATCGCTCCGTTTCGAAGCGCCCACACAAACCGCTCAAACCAGATTTCGCGGTCATCCTTGTCTTCCACGTCAGCCAATGCACGGGCGACGCGCTTGTAGGTCTCGTCCATCGTCTGATCGATAACCGACCCGTCCTTGGCGACCAATCGATACTTCTTCTCCCAAATATCGACGGAAGCGGACTGGAACGGAATCTCTGAAATTGACGTAGCCGACACC
>CP070833.1:876794-879781 GCA_020341735.1 Gammaproteobacteria bacterium
ATGCCGGCCGCCAAAGAAGCGCCGGGTTTAACGGAGTAAGCAGAGAATGGCTAGATATCTCGGGCCGAAGTGCAAGCTGTCGCGTCGCGAAGGAACTGACCTGTTCCTGAAGAGCAGCGTGCGGCCGCTGGAGTCCAAGTGCAAGGCCGAAGTGCCCCCCGGTGGAGCTCCCCAGCGCCGCCCGCGGCTCTCCGACTACGGCCTTCAGCTCCGTGAGAAGCAGAAACTGCGTCGCATGTACGGCGTTCTGGAGCGGCAGTTTCGCAACTATTACAAGAAATCCGCCAAGCAGAAAGGCTCGACTGGCGAGAACCTGCTGCAGATGCTCGAGGGGCGGCTGGACAATGTGGTCTACAGGATGGGCTTTGCCGTGACAAGGGCAGAGGCCCGGCAGCTTGTAGGACACAAGGGCATCACCGTAAACGAGCAGGTTGTGAACATCCCGTCGTATCAGGTGAGCGCCGGCGACGTCATTGCAATCCGCGAGAAGGCGCGCGAGCAGATGCGTATTCAGAATGCGTTATCTATCGCCAGCCAGGTCGGCTTCCCCGGATGGGTGGAGGTCGATGAGAAGAAGATGACGGGGACCTTCAAGCAGTTCCCCGATCGCGATGAGATCCTGCCCGACATCAACGAGAATCTCGTGGTCGAGCTCTACTCCAAGTAATCCTCGAGGCCTATCGCCATGCAGGTATCTGTTACAGAATTTCTCAAGCCGCGCGTCGTCAAAGTCCAGGCTGAATCGGACACGGTCGCGCGTATCACCATCGAGCCCTTCGAGCGTGGGTTCGGGCATACGCTGGGTAATGCCCTGCGCCGAATCCTGCTCTCTTCGATGCCCGGCAGCGCCGTTGTCGAGGCGGAGATCGAAGGCGTGCTGCACGAGTACACCAGCATCGAGGGGGTGCAGGAAGATGTCGTCGACATTCTGCTCAACCTCAAGCAGGTCGCGATCCGCATGCATGCCCGTGACGAGGCGGAGCTGAGTCTCGTCAAGAAAGGCGCAGGTCCGGTGACGGCGGGGGACATCACGGTCGATCACGATGTAGAGATCGTCAACCCGTCACTGGTGATCGCGAATCTGACCAGTGCAGGCGAGTTGAACCTGCGGTTAAAAGTCGTACGCGGTCGGGGCTACCGTCCCGCCACGCTGCGCCCCGCTTTCGAAGAGCAGACCGGCCCGATCGGCCAGCTGCAGCTAGATGCCTCATTTAGCCCGGTTCGCCGCGTTTCGTACAACGTCGAGGCGGCCCGCGTCGAGCAGCGCACCGATCTGGACAAGCTGATCATCGACGTCGAGACGAACGGCACGATTGATCCGGAAGAGGCGATTCGCCGCGCGGGCAATATCCTGCAGGATCAACTGTCCGTGTTCGTGGATCTCAAGGGACAGGCGGAGTCTTCGGCTGCCAGTGCAGAGTCGCAGATCGATCCGATCCTGCTGCGCCCGGTAGACGAGCTGGAACTGACGGTCCGTTCCGCCAACTGCCTGAAGGCCGAGAGCATCAATTACATCGGCGATCTGGTGCAGCGCACGGAAGTGGAGTTGCTGAGGACTCCTAATCTGGGCAAGAAATCGCTCACCGAGATCAAGCAGGTGCTGGAGAGTCATGGGCTGACTCTCGGGATGCGCCTCGAGAACTGGCCGCCAGCCAGCCTGCGGCCGGAAGAAGAGCGCGTGGCCTGAGCCGACGGCCCACTGACCAGGAATCCAAGCTATGCGTCATCGTAACTCCGGGCGGCCGCTGAGCCGCAACAGCCCACATCGGCGGGCCATGTTCAGGAACATGAGCGCCTCGTTGATCAAGCACGAGACCATCCGCACGACTGTGCCCAAGGCCAAAGAGCTGCGGCGCGTCATCGAGCCGCTGATCACGCTGGCCAAGACCGACGAGGTCGCACGCCGTCGTCGCGCTTTCGATCGCCTGCGCGACAAGGAAGCCGTCGGCAAGCTTTTCGCCGAGATCGGCCCGCGCTTCAAGGATCGTCCCGGTGGTTATCTGCGTATCCTCAAGACCGGCCCTCGTGCCGGCGACGCCGCGCCGATGGCGATCGTTCAGCTTGTGGAAAAAGCAGAAGGGGCGGAATCTGCTTCTGACTGACACGATTTCGTCCTAAGCATCGTGAAAAAGGCCGGGTTTTGCCCGGCCTTTTTCTGTATGGCCCAAGACTCGTGACTGGATGCTGAGATGGGTTCCCTTGAACGTTTTCTATCGGCCAGAAGCAGATTTGGGATATAAGTAGAATCGCTCTCAGGTCTTCCGCTATCCAAGCCCCGCAGTTGCAGAAACTTGTTCGCTGGAATCGACCTATAGACGAGGGAGCCGACAATCAATAGACGCTTAACGGAAACAATCCGCAAGGCCGACTACGGCGCGCTGTTGCTGGAATTGTCCGTGCTCATCGTGGGCATCCTGCTAGCGCTCGCCGTTGACCGCTGGAATCAAGAACGCTTGGATCGTATCTAGACCGCTCAGATCGTAGAGCGGCTCAAGTCCGACACAGCGCGCAACCTCGCGATGTTCGAGCAAACACTAAGCGCGATGGAGCGGGAACTGGCCAACGTCAAGGCCCTATTTCGGGCGCTGGAGGCCGGGACAATGGCTGGAGAGGACCCAGCGAAGATTGAATCAGCGATTGCATATATCGATGTGGTTCCCAGCTATCCACTGGTGTTTGCCGGCTACAACGAGTTGGTCGCCACGGGGCGCCTGCGTCAACTCGACGATCCCGTGTTGATCGACTTGCTCGGCAACCAAAGAGCGGAGTACGAGGCAGCGCAGGCAGTGGTCGGGTACTGGCGGGACTCCATCCAGGGCGCTTCGGACGCCCTCGACCAGCACGTCAGTTTCTACTACACCACCGAGAATATGGACCAAGAGGGTATGGGCGTACGATTTGATTTCGCCACTCTGGCTGAAGATCGTAACCTGAAGAACAAAGTGTTCGATGCAGTAGACATTCACGGCGACTGGCTTCGGCTACAG
>CP070833.1:879881-883623 GCA_020341735.1 Gammaproteobacteria bacterium
AGCGGCCTTGGTGCCGCTCGAAAGGAATGCGGCCAGCAGGTCTGGGAACCAACAACAATGACAAGCCCGCAGAACAACTCGATCATACCGCCGAGCCAAGGTTGTGAACCTATCGGGGGCTGATCGTCTACTTTCGGCCAGAAGCAGACATTCTGACTCGCCGGTCACTTCCCGTAGTCCGGCAGTTTCGAATCGTGCAGCCCTAGAACACCGAACTCGACGGCAATTGGACGTCTGTTCCGTTATTTCGGTTGACCTCGTCCCAGATCTGGCGCAGTTCCTCCTCCATGAAGTAATCGCCGGACTTGATGAAATCCGACATGCTACCGCCCTTCTGATCCGGGTCAGGCTCCTCTGGTCGCGTGGCCGGCAGCGGCCAGATGTCCTCGTCGATCGCCGCCATCCGGATCCGGATGTCGTCCTTAGTGACATTGAAGACCATATAGTCCGTCGCCATGGCGAGCGGCCCCTCGTACACCCGCCGAATCTCCTCAATCTGCCCCGGCAGCGTGTCGTGGTCATTGTAGAAGTGATAGCCGACGGCCACCCGTGGCTGGGTCAGCGACATGATCTTGCCGAACTGGATCGGGGACGTGTGCGCCAGCGTGCTGAGCGCTAGCGCGAATCCGACCGGGTAATTCTGCTTGTCGATCATGACCTGCGGCGTCGCGAAACTCTCGTGAACCGCGATGTCGACGCCCTTCGTGTGCTCGATCCACCACTTGTTCGGTGAAGTGTCGCTGGAGAAGGCGAACTTCAACCCGTTCCACTCAAGAACAAAGCTGACCGCGCCGTCCATGATGTGGATCGCCGGAAGCGAGCGAATCGTGACGTCGTTCTCCTGGTAGATCACCTGGTTGACGCCCTCGGGGTTGAATTCAGTCACCTTAAGCTGCAGGCCGCGATGATCGACCTTGCCGGCGATGGAGGCGATTTCCCACGCATACATTTTCTCCATGTGTTCCACGGCGACCTTTGTGCCGAGTTCGGGCGTGGCGCCGCTCGGCCCCCAGATCCTCAGTGGATAGGTGCGGTTGGCCTTCAATCCGCCGATCCACAACGTGGCCAGGTCACCGATGTGATCCATGTGCAGGTGGCCGATGAAGACCTTGTCCAGGAAATCCATCGGGATCTTCATGGCCGATATGCGGGTCATCGACTGGGCGCCGATGTCGAACAGGAACTTGTCGCCATTACCGAGCTCCACCAGCCAGCACGCGGCCGCCTGCTTCGGGCGGATAGACGGCTGACCCGTGCCGCAGGCGACGACGCGCATCTCGTCGGGCCCGAGCGCCTCGGTGCCCGGATAGTAGACGGTCTGATTTGCCAGGGGTGCTACCGGCGACACCTCAGGCCTCGTCGCGGCCGCACCGAGCATGGTAACCAGAAAGGCGGATGCTGAGAGCCCGAGGAACAGTCTGATGAAGGGGAAGTCTTTCATGATAAACCCTCTTAATCGGGCAATGACTGATGATCGTTCAAGCTTGTCCGTGGCTGCGGCGATGCCCCAATTCGATGCCGCTAAACGCCTAAAAACTAAAACGCGACCGGATGCCCCAGACATAGACTCGGTCCTCTTCCGGATTGCGCACCGGATCGAAAATGACGTGGAGTGTCGGAGAGACCGCGATCCTCGGCGTCACCTGAATCCGGTAGAACAGATCCAGCGCGCCTTGGTCATCTAGGTCGGAGTCAATCGGCCGCGACCAGGTCGCGCCGATACCGATACGGTCCCTGTTCTGACCAAACACGTTGTCGATGGCCACGCCGCCGTTGATCATGTGTTCGATAGGAGTCGGTTCGACCAGCGTCGAGCCGACGCGGCGGAACAGTACGCCGTCATCGTCGACGTCGGTGTAGCCATATCGCAAATAAGGCAGAAATCGTCCGAACTGCTGCGAGCCGGATAGCACAAATCCCCAAGCGCTGAGGTTCTCGTCCTCGCGCTCATCCTGATGCCAGACGGACAGGTGCACATCACCGAACGGCGGCCGGCCCGGTTGTCTCGGCATGAGCTCCGGATCAAATCCGATCTCGAAGATCTTGAATAGCTCACCCTCGTCGAACAGGCTGTTGAGTCCGGACTTCTCCGCGTCCGCATTAGCATCGTGGAATCCCGCACGGAGATAGACATTGGGTCGCGGCCGATACATCACGAAACCGCCGAGACCGCGATCGGGCAGCGGGATGATGAAGTTGGCCGCATGAATAGCGTCCATGAAATCGATCCTGAAGTTCTTCAGGGGGAAGAAATCGTAGGCCGAGAGCGGAAACAGCTTGCCTGCCCGGAAGCCGATGCGGTTGGAGAACTCGTGTTGGAACCACAGCTGGCCAATCGTATGATCGACCTCGCCAAATGCCACTGTCGTCGGGTAGAGCGATCCGACCTGTGTGAATAGTGCTACCGGAGGGACATCGCCGAAGAAGTCTCGCCGCAGATACTCGAACCCGATGGTCGATTCCGAGCCATCCTCTCTTTCAGCGAACGTCCAGTCGCCGAAGACGGTGATCTCGTATCCTTCCGCGTCGTCCTCCTGTCGGACGACCTCGTTGGCTTTCTGGTAGACATGGGTGAATGAGAACCCGGGACGAAACCCGTGCTTCTCGTCGAGATCGGACCTGAGATTCGCCCAAGGCTCATAGAAGCGGTCCATTCCCGGTATCTGGAACAGGGATTCCCGCGGCTCCGTATCGCGGCGGAATTGCTCCGCGATTGAAGCAGGGCTGTTTATGACGAGTTCGTCGGCTGGATCTACGTCTTGCGAGTCGGCTGCCTGGAACTCACTCGGCGGTCCGGTGGTCGTGGATGACTCGACCGCGTTTGCCAGAATAGCTCCGGGTCCAGCTTGGATTATTAGAAAGGCTCCGGCGACAGCAAGAAGCCCTTTTATTTTCAGCATGTTGCGGTCATCTGGTTGTCATTCCGAGACGACCTTCCCACACTCAATTTTAGTAACCCAGAACTGAGTCCGCCACGACTTGCCTCAGGCGCAAGCGTCCTTCAAGTGCTCGGCGATGTCCCTTCGCTTCGTTTCGCCGATACCGCTGCCCACGCCGCCGTCTGCAGCCGTCATCTCGTGCAGCCCGCTGAGCAGTGCCTCCGTGCATACTGCCGCCGCCTCCATCCCCTCCCGGAACCGGCAGTCTCCGACGATACGCCTTATGCTGTCGACATCGCCCGCGTGGGCAAGCGCATCCTTCAGGCACTGGCGCAGCGGGTCGAGCTTCTCCTCCTTCAGCCTGTTCTCTACGTTCTTGCGGAACACCTTGTAATCGGAGTCAGCGAGAAGGTCTTTCGCCAACAGCAGCAGGCGCGGCAGTTCTCTGCGCCACTCGACCGCGGCGTCTTCCTGTTCCTTCGCGAGACGGTCAATCTCATCACGTGGCTCGTCGCCCAGGAGCGCCTCCGCCAGGCGCTCGATGCGGATCTGGCTTTCCGCCGTGATCTGGATCGCGATATCGAGGGCATCCTGGCGCGCCTGCGCCCGCTGGGCACGCAATTGTTCGTCCTGTCGCCGATCGAAGAAATACTGCGTCAACGCGGTCCCGACGACACCAGTAAGAAGGAAGCCGACGATGACGTTCGTCAGGGGATGGCTCAGAAGGCTCCTTTTCTCTCGCGGTTCCTGGTGATTTGTCATGTCTTAAGTTTTTAAAATTTCCGGCATGTAAATTCCCAGGTTTGTGTGGAAATCAGATATTTTGTTTATTTTTGAAGGCTTATAATTTTCGTTTTTTCTGG
>CP070833.1:883723-904456 GCA_020341735.1 Gammaproteobacteria bacterium
ATACAGGTCGGGAGTCGCGCTCGGCCATCGCGGCCTTGCGGCATACGCCGGGCGGGGCCTTCGGATCGTCACGGTACAAACTCAGGGGACTGGACGAGAACAAGTCCGAGTATGAGCGTCTGATCCGCGTTTTCGAGGCCCACGATATCGGCTACTTCGTCTTCAATGGCGGCAACGACTCGATGGATACGGCCTGGAAGGTTTCCCAGATCGGCGAAAAAATGGGTTACCCCATCACCTGCGTGGGCGTTCCCAAAACCGTCGATAACGATCTGGTCGGCACCGACAACTGCCCCGGGTTCGGGTCCGTTGCCAAGTATGTCGCCACCTCGACGCAGGAGGCAGCCATCGATGTCCTGTCCATGAAACAGACCAAGGTATTCATCATGGAGGTGATGGGGCGCCACGCGGGCTGGATTGCCGCATCCGGCGGTCTGGCAGGGATCAAGAAACACGAGCCGCCGCACGCAATCCTGTTCCCCGAGATTCCGCTGGATGAAGTGGCGCTGGTCGCAAGAGTCAAGGAGTGCGTCAAACGCTATGACAACTGCGTCATCGTAGCTTCCGAGGGTGTCCGCTGGCCCAGCGGCCAATTCGTCGGCCGCGCCGGCGTCGGCCGGAAAGACGCCTTCGGGCATACTCAGCTCGGCGGCGTAGCGCCGGTATTGGCCAACATCATAGGCCACCGTACCGGCTTCAAATATCACTACGCGGTCGTGGACTACCTGCAGCGTTCGGCGCGCCATATCGCTTCCAAGACAGACGTCGACCAGGCCTACGCCGTCGGCGAGAAGGCAGTGGAAATGGCGCTGGCCGGAAACAATGCGATCATGACAACGATCGTGCGCGAGTCGGATACGCCCTATCGTTGGAATGTGGGTACTACCGAATTGCGCAAGGTGGCGAACAAAGAGAAGAAGTTGCCGCGCAGGTTTATAACGAAAGACGGGTTCCACATCACGGAATCCTGCAGGCGCTACCTCGCTCCCTTGATCCAGGGCGAAGATCCGCCGCCATTCAGGAACGGGCTGCCGTACTATGTGGCATTGAAAAATGTCCGGGTGCGCAAGCGTCTGAGACGGAAGTTCGACGTTCCAGATTGACGAATCCCGGCAGGCGCGTGTTAGCTTCGGAGCACTTGTAGTGGACTGATCCTTAGCGGTTCCGCCACAAGGCTTGTCGGTCAGGAAAACCGGGGAGAGTGGCGATGCGTGAAACTCTGGCCGGGTTCGATCACGCTTTCGTCCAGGAATTGCCCGGGTCCGGAGTCTCCAACTGAATCACCAAGGCCGTGGCGATACTCGCCAGCGCGTCGGGCCAGGCATCGGTGGCCGAGGCATGGAGACCCAGGAGCAGTTGATCACCCTCAAAGCCCTCGGCTGACAGTTCGGCCAAGGCCACTCTTTCAGCCCCCGGTTCCTGGGGCCATATTCGGGAGATGCTGCAGGATGGCCGCGGGCTACCTGAATCGGCAGGCTGATCGAGCGCCGCCGGTGGTCACGGGTGGAACGAGAAAGGGGGCAAAATGCCCCCGTCCCCTGAAAGCCGAATTTCACGGTCGGTCAAAGTAGCGGTGCGATCACCAGGCTGACAATCGCCATGACGTTGATCAGGATGTTCATCGACGGTCCCGAGGTGTCCTTGAAGGGATCGCCCACCGTATCACCCACGACCGCGGCCTTGTGAGTATCTGAACCCTTGCCTCCGAGGTTCCCCTTCTCGATGTACTTCTTGGCATTGTCCCAGGCGCCGCCGGCATTCGCCATCGTCAAGGCCAGCAGGACACAACCCAGAAGCGCACCGCCGAGCATGCCCCCCAGGGCTTCCGCCCCTAGACCACACCCGCCGACAACCGGCGCCAACACGGCCAGCAGGCCGGGCGGTAGCATCCGTACTAGGGCGGCCCGCGTAGCGATGTCTACGCAGCGGACGGTGTCCGGCTCCGCTTTTCCTTCCAGCAGGCCCGGAATCTCCTTAAATTGCCGGCGGATCTCCTTGATCATGTCGTAAGCAGCCGTCCCGACCGCGCTCATCGTGAGCGAGGCGACAAGGAACGGAAACACTCCGCCGATAAACATGCCGATCAGCACGGTTGGATTGGATATCTCGAGGCTGAAGCCTGGATTGTGGTGACGAATCACTTCGATGAACGCGGTGATAATCGCGAGAGCCGCCAGCGCCGCCGCACCGATGGCAAATCCCTTGCCGATAGCAGCCGTCGTATTTCCGACTTCATCGAGCGAGTCCGTAATCTAACGGCTATCCTTGCCCAGCCCGGCCATCTCCGCGATACCTCCGGCATTGTCGGCCACCGGGCCATAGGCGTCGATGGCCATGGTCATGCCGACGGTAGCCAGCATGCCAACGGCGGCAATGCCGACTCCGAACAGACTGGCATTCAGGTTGGCGACATAGATGATTGCCACGATGGCAAAAATAGGGATCACCACCGACTGCATGCCAATTGAAAGTCCGGCGATGATCACTGTTGCCGGCCCGGTTTCTCCCTCGCGCGCGATCCTCCTAACCGGTCCGCCACCCGTGTAGTACTCGGTCACGAGGCCGATGATCATTCCGCCGATGGCACCCGCCAGCACGGAGATCCAGACGCCACTCGAGATGCCCAGCTGCTCGATCATGAACCATGCGGTAATGATGAACAGCACGGCGGCGCCGATCGTTCCTACCCGCAGTGCCTTCTCGGGCGGCATGGTGGTCGCCATCCTCACCATCAGAACGCCGAGCAAGGAGCAGACCAGGCCGGCAGATGACAGCAACAACGGCAGCGCCATCAGGTTGGCCCGCAGAAGCTCGCCGCTCAGAGTGCCTCCCAGCCTCTCATCCATGAGCGCGACCGCCATCGTCGATGCGATAGCAATGGATGCGATCATGGAACCGCAATAGGACTCGAAGATGTCGGATCCCATGCCGGCCACGTCACCGACGTTGTCACCGACGTTGTCGGCAATGACGCCGGGATTACGCGGATCGTCTTCCGGAATGCCAGCCTCGATCTTGCCAACCAGGTCCGCGCCGACGTCAGCGCTTTTGGTAAAGATGCCGCCACCGACACGCGAGAACAGAGCCACGAGGGATGCGCCCATGCCAAAGCCATGGATGGTCTCGGCGCTACCGGGATCACTGCCGAACATGATGTAAAGCAGACCCAATCCCACGAGACCCATTGCTGCGACCGTGATTCCCATGACCGAGCCGCCGTAGAAAGCCACCGACAACGCGGTGCCGGCGCCCTTTTCGTGGGCCGCAACCGTGGTCCGGACGTTGGCTCGCGTCGCGGTAAACATGCCGATGAAGCCGGCGAGAGACGAGCAAAGCGCACCGATGAAGAAGGCGAACGCCGTATCCCAACCCAGATCCGAAAGGCCGATGGCCACGATGGTCAGTGCCGCGACCGCCCAGAGGAGAATATATTCGCGGCGCATGAATGCCATGGCACCCGACTGGATCTTGGCTCCGATCTCGGCAATCTTGCCCTCGCCAGCCGGGTAGCTGACTACGAGACGGTAGACGACAAATGCCGCGACGAGACCCAGACCGCCCATTGAGAGCGGAAGGTAGTTCATGCTCATAATTGTCCCTTTCTCTAAAGCCCGCCTGGCGACGGGCAAGTCTTTATATTCGGAGCATTCCGGCGACCTTCACGAGGAACGGCCGGGATGGATCGAGCCCGTTATTATAGCCACAAACGCCGGCCAACGCCGACTGGGGTCAATGAATTTTCAAGGGCTCCGGGCGGCCTACCGCATAGCCCTGGGCGAAATCCACGCCCATGCGACGCACGGTCTCGAAGACAGTGTCGGTTTCGACATGCTCGGCGACCACGCGAATGTCCATGGTCCTGGCCAGACTGATCATCGCCGACACCATGGCCTGATTCACTTCATCCTCGTCCAGCCCGCGAATGATGGCACCGTCGATCTTTAGGTAGTCCATCGCCAGGCTCTTGAGGTTGGAGAAGGCTCCCAGACCGCTGCCGAAATCGTCCATCGCAAATTCGCACCCCATACCGTGAAGTACAGCGATGAACCGCCCTGCGTGGGCCAGATTGGCCACGATGGAGGCCTCCCGGACCTCGAAGCAGATCTGCGTGGGCGCGACCCCGGACCGATCGAGGCAATCGACCACGAAATCCAGGAATTGCGGGTCCCCGATAGTTTGCCCGGATAGATTGATAGTGCAGCTACGCTGATCAGGCAGCTTGAGTGTCCCGCTGCCGATCGCGGACAGGGCCGACTGCAACACCCAGCGATCCACATTCGGCATGAGATGGTAGCGCTCTGCCGCCTGCATGAAGTCGACGGGTGAGATCGTGGCGCCGTCGTCTCCACGCATCCGGAGCAGCACCTCGTACGCCGGCCCGGTATCTACGCGCCCCGAAACGGACACGATGGGCTGTAGATAGAGCTCGAATCGGTCCTCCTTGAGAGCCTTCTGGATCCGTTGGAGCCAGAGGATCTCTCCCCGCTGCCGGGCGACTGCCTCGTCCCTGGCCGAATATACGTGGACGCGTCCTCGACCCTTCTGCTTGGCCACGTAACATGCGGAATCCGCGGCGCCCATCAATTCGTCGATGCTGCCGGCCTCGTGACTGATCTCGAGGAGCCCGATACTGACGCCGACCGTGAAGATCCTGTCGCGCCAGACGAACCGATAGTCCCGGATCGCGCTACAGACGTCGTCAGCAATTTGCCGAGCCTTCTCCAGTGGGCAGCCGGTCAACAGCATCCCGAACTCGTCCCCGCCGATCCGCGCCACCGAGTCCGAGTCACGTACCTGTTGACGGATCAGACCGGCAACTTCTCTCAGGAGATTGTCTCCCGCCATGTGTCCGCAGCTGTCATTGACGACCTTGAATCGATCCAGATCCAGATAACAAAGCACGTGCGTGTTGGAGCCTGACCTGGCGCTGTCGATCGAATCCTGGAGCCGGCGCTCGAACTCCCGCCGATTCGCGAGACCGGTCAATGGATCGTGGCTGGCCTGGTATGACATCTGGCGAGCCAAGCCGCGGATCTCCGAAACGTCATGCAGCAGGACGACCGTTCCCAGATATTCCCGGTCCGGCGAACGAATCGGGGATGCGCTCAGCTCGATCGAGTGCTCATCGCCGGTAGTCAGGGCCACCAGAAGCGAACGACGGCCGAGGTCGATCCGTGCGCCCTCTTCGAGGCATCGGGCCACCGGGTCTCCGAGCGGTCGACGATCTGCCTCATCCACCAGATTCACAAGCTCATTGAGCATTCGGCCAACTGCCATGTCGCGTCGGCACCCGATCATGAGCTCGGCTGCCCCGTTCACATAGTCGATCTTTCCGTCCAGGTCGGTCGTGATGATCCCCTCACCCACTGCATCCAGCGTCCTGCGCGCCAGGCTTCTGCCGGCTTCGCGGGCTTCCTCCAGCGCATGGGCCGGGCTCGGACGGATGACGGAGCCGAGCAGGCTCGTGCCGGCTGCGGACGCCAATTGAAAAGGCCTGATCTCCACCCAGGACGAACGGTCCTCAGGATCGATAAGCTGAACCGTCAGGATCTCCTGCGTCGCGTTACCCGCGAAACGCCGCTCAAGATGTGTCTTCAGCGCGTCGCGCTGCTCCGGGTGCACGTAGTCTTCCAGACGGCTGTCCTTGAGGGAGGCGACCGGAACGGCGAATACCCGGGCAGCCGATGCGTTGGCGTAGTGAATCTTCTTGTCGTGAATCAGAACCGCCGCATCGAGGGAATCTGCAAGGTTTTCGAACAGGCCCTGCTCCATCATGACAGCCAGCGGATGATCCGGACCTCGGGACGCGATCTGCTTCGGCCGGGTCGGGGCCCCACGTTGCCCCGAATCCGCGGCAGTGAGGTTACTCCCGGTCGTCTCCTCGATGCCCCGGGTCGCCAATCGCCGCTTCACATAATAGGCCAGGAAGGCGAATGCGCCCAGACCGGCAGCGATGGTGAGTGTTTCAAGGACAGGCATCGTGGCTACTATCTATCAGGTCTTCCGATAGACCTCCGCACCAGCTTTGACAAATTCGATCGACTTCTCCTCCATGCCCTTGCGAATTGCTTCTCCGGCGTCAACGATCTCCTTCCGACGGGCGTATTCGCGGATATCCTGAGTAATTTTCATGGAGCAGAACCTGGGTCCGCACATGGAACAGAAATGAGCCACCTTGTGGGCGTCCTTCGGAAGGGTCTCGTCATGAAACTCTCGCGCGCGTGCCGGATCCAGGCTGAGATTGAACTGATCGTCCCAGCGGAATTCGAAGCGCGCTTTGGACAAGGCGTTGTCACGGATCTGGGCGCCGGGGTGCCCCTTTGCCAGGTCGGAGGCGTGAGCCGCGATCCGATAGGTGATGATTCCCTCACGAACGTCGTTCTTGTCGGGCAGTCCGAGATGCTCTTTGGGAGTGACGTAACAAAGCATCGACGTGCCATACCAACCAATTTGTGCCGCGCCGATGGCGGAGGTGATGTGGTCATAGGCTGGCGCGATATCTGTCACCAGGGGGCCGAGCGTATAGAAAGGCGCTTCCAGGCAATGCTCCAGCTCCTTGTCCATGTTCTCCCGGATCAACTGCATCGGGACATGGCCCGGCCCCTCAATCATGACCTGCACGTCGTGATCCCAGGCAATTCGGGTCAATTCCCCGAGAGTCATCAGTTCACTGAACTGAGCTTCGTCGTTTGCATCGGCGATACTCCCGGGCCTCAGCCCGTCGCCAAGTGAGAAGGCCACGTCGTAAGCCTTCATGATCTCGCAGATCTCTTCGAATCGGCTGTAGAGAAAATTCTCCTGATGATGAGCGAGGCACCATTTCGCCATGATTGAGCCGCCTCGTGAGACGATTCCGGTCATCCGGCCAGCTGTCATGGGCACGAAAGCCAGCCGCACTCCCGCGTGGATAGTGAAGTAATCAACACCCTGTTCAGCCTGCTCGACCAGGGTGTCCCTGAAGAGTTCCCAGGTCAGATCCTCGGGTCGACCGTCTACCTTTTCGAGTGCCTGGTAGATCGGCACCGTTCCGATCGGCACCGGTGAATTCCGGATGATCCACTCGCGAGTCTCGTGGATGTTCTTACCCGTCGACAGATCCATAATGGTGTCGGCGCCCCAGCGCGTCGCCCAGACCATCTTCTCGACCTCTTCAGCGATAGAAGATGAGACAGCGGAATTGCCTATGTTGGCATTGATCTTCACGCGGAAATTGCGACCGATGATCATCGGTTCGAGTTCGGGATGATTGATATTCGACGGGATGATGGCGCGGCCGGCCGCCACCTCCTCACGCACGAATTCGGGGGTGACCACATCAGGCAGCACGGCTCCGAAGCCTGCTCCCGGATGACGAGCAACGATCCCCGCTTCTGCGTAGCGGTCCCGCTGCTCGGCGAGACGGGCATTCTCCCTGATCGCGATGTATTCCATCTCCGGAGTAATCTGACCGTTTCTCGCGTAGTGCATCTGGGTGACATTGGCGCCGGATCGAGCCCGTCTTGGTACAGGAAGCGCGGGGAAACGGAGGTCCTCCAGCCGAGCGTCAGCCAGTCGCTCGCGAGCATAGTCCGCGCTCCGACCGGTTAGCATCTCTGAGTCCGCGCGCTCCTCGATCCAGCGCCCGCGCGTGGCCGGCAGGCCGCGGGTCAGATCCACTCGCGCACCGGGGTCGGTATAGGGACCGGAAGTGTCGTAAAGCGTGATTGGCGGGTTTTCCAGACCACCACCCTCCGAAGGGGTGTCCGTCTGCGCGACTTCACGCATTCCCACCCGGATATCCGGACGCTCCCCGGTAACGAAAACTTTCTCGGAATTCGGAAACGGCCGCGTAACTTCCTCGCTCAGGCGAGCAGTCTGCTCGAACAGGTCCTTGGGATCAGCGCTCATGCATACCTCTCGGCGTCAGTCCACGTGGGCGCGGACGACGAAAAGACTTTTCAACAGGGAATCGGTTACCCGCTGACCGCATCCAGCAAGCTTAGCCCAAACGGCGGCGGGTCCGAAGCATCATTCACCATAACGTCGGGAGCCCGCCTTGTCACTCCGCAGCGAAGCACTTACAGTTTTCCACCTCTGGCGATCATCGATCGGCACTCCCTCAGGGGGGACAAATATGGACATCGACTCAGTTCGCGAACAAATGATCACTCAGCAACTCAGGGCCTGGCACGTGCTGAGCGCACGAGTACTCGAGTCGTTTTCCAAAGTGCCCCGAGAGCGTTTCGTCCCCGCGGCCTATGCCGGGCTGGCCTTTGCAGACTCTTCCATCCCCATCGGTCACGACCAGATCATGCTGCCGCCAAAAATTCAGGGCCGGTTGCTGCAGTCCTTGCAGCCCGCAGCCCATGAAACCATCCTCGATATCGGCACCGGCACCGGATTTCTGGCGGCCTGCCTGGCCCGCATGGGGTCACAGGTCCACAGCGTAGACATTCACAGCGACTTCGTGGAAACCGCGTCACGGCGCCTGTCCGACCTGGGCTTCGACAATGTCAGTATGCAGGTCGCTGATGCTCTGGCTATGGAGTCAACGCGAACCTATGACGTGATCGCAGTCACCAGCGCGCTGCCCGAATATGTGCCCCGTTTCGAGGAAATGCTCAACCCAGGAGGGCGATTGTTCATCGTCGTCGGATTGCCGCCCGTCCGCGAGGCGTGGCTGGTTACCCGTGGCAAAGACGGATTTGTCAGGGAGAGCGTCTTCGAGACCGATTTGCCCTCGATGATCAACGCGCCGGTTCCCGCCACGTTCGTGTTCTGACTCGGTCATTTCGACATGGTGCCGGAAATATCACCGACTTCCTTGCAGCCGCTGCTGGCAGGCGAAGACGCTCCACTGCTCCTCGATGTGAGGGAAACCTGGGAGCTGCGCCTGGCCGCCGTCACCGGTGTGCTGAACATCCCGATGGCGCAGATTCCGGACCGGCTGGAGGAACTCGGCCGGGACCAGAAAATCGTGGTGATGTGTCATACCGGCGCGAGAAGCTATCAGGTGGCCGCATTCCTTAAACAAAGTGGGTTCGAGTCTGTTATGAACCTCGCTGGCGGCATCGCAGCCTGGTCGAGAGAGGTCGACCCGACGGTGCCGGAATATTGACCTGAGTGCTGGCCGGCAAACGTTGGATCGGGTTTGCACTCAAGAGATATGGTGATATAGTTAACTAATACACTAGGCGCGCCTAGATCCCGAGGGGGAATCGACAATGAAAAGACTAACGGGCGCGCTGGCGCTGGCCACCGCAGTACTTTTGGGGCAGACCGCGACGGCAGAAAGCCTGATCGAGGTTTACGAGGATGCTCTGGGTGCGGATCCGACACTGCGGGAGGCGGCGGCCAATCGCATGGCCACGCTGGAATCAAAACCGCAGGCGTTTGCCGCTCTGCTACCCCAGGTGTCGGGTCAGTACATTTATGAGCGGGACTGGGATTCAGGCAGTCAGACATTCACCCAGCTCATCCCGGATCAGGGTACGGGTAGCTCGACCATCGGCACCGGTACTACCGGCTTCAGCCAGGACACCAAGCCACGCAAGTTCTGGCAGCTCCAACTCACCCAGACGCTGTTCCGATGGGACCAGTGGGTCGCCCTCAAGCAAGCCGACAAGACGGTCGCACAAGCCGAAGCGGAGTATCGGGCGGCGCAGCAGGACCTGATGATCCGTGTCGCGCAACGCTACTTCGATACCCTGGCCGCCAAGGCAACGCTGGAGGCGGCCGAGTCCGCCAAGGAGTCTATTGCCCGACAGCTGGAACAGGCCGAGAAACGTTTCGAGGTCGGTCTGATTGCGATCACCGACGTGCAGGAAGCACAGGCGTCTTATGATTCCGCTGTCGCCGGTGTGATCGAGGCCAAGCGGACGCTGGCCACTGCCTTCGAGTTCGTGCGGGAGATTACCGGTCAGTACTACGGTGATCTGGCAGATGCGGGGCCGGATATTCCGCTCATCTCGCCCAACCCGAACGACGTCGAGCTTTGGGTGCAGACTGCACTCGAGCAGAATCTTAACGTGGAGGCGAGCCGTCTGGCGGCATCCATCGCCCGCGACGAGGTCAGTTCACGCAAGGCGGGCCACATGCCCACGGTGGACTTCTTCGCCAGACGCTTCAACGACGACCTGGACGCCGAGCGTTCGAACAAGCCGAGCGAGATCGGGGGCGAATTGACAGAGGGTTTTGACGGCCCGGCAGACTCGGATTTCTGGCGTGATGCCATCGGTGTGCAGTTGAATGTCCCGATCTACAGCGGCGGGTCAGTTCGCTCGCAAGTCAAGGAAGCAGGCTTCCAGCACCGCGCCGCGACCGAGCGCCTGGAGAGATCGGCGCGAGAGACCGAGCGGCAAGTGCGGGATTCCTTCCTGAGCGTTAACGCAGAGATCTCCCGGGTCCAGGCCCTGGCGCGCTCGGTGGAATCGAACCAGACGGCGCTGCGGGCCACCGAGGCCGGATTCGAAGTCGGTACCCGGACCACGGTGGATGTGCTGGATTCGCGCCGTAACCTGTTCGAGGCGCAGCGGGACTATGCGCGCAGTCGCTATACCTATGTCGTCAATGCCCTGTTGCTGAAGCAGGCGGCCGGCACGCTCGGCGAAGCGGATGTACGTGAAGTAAACGGCTGGCTATCGGAGTGACCCGGGCAGAGGCTCTGATGGCGGGCCCTCTATCTCGGTTGCATCGACGAGAGGCATCACCAGGCTGATCAGCCGATCCAGCGCGCCGCGATTCTCGTCGAGGATCCGGCGCCCTGCTCTGCCTCTCTCCCGACACTGCTCGGGGCGGGCCAGACACGACGTAATTTCATCTGCCAGCTCTTCGGCATCTTGGATAATGCTCACGGCCCCGGCCGTGTGCAACATCTCGACGATGTCTTCCGCATTGAAATTATGCGGTCCGGTCACGATGGGCATGGAGAGAGCCGCCGGCTCCAGCAGATTGTGGCCACCCACCGGCACCAGGCTGCCGCCGACAAAAGCCACGTCGGAAGCCGCGTAGAAAAGGTACATTTCGCCCAGCGTGTCCACCAGGAGGACATCCGTTTCACGGTTGCACTGCTCTCCTGAACTGCGTCTGACGAACGAGAGATTCTTCCGCATCAACAAGGCCTCGATGGAGCCACAACGCTGCGGATGACGCGGCACCAGTATCAGCAGTGTCTGCGGAAACCGGAGACGGACGGCCTCCAGTGCTTCGAGGACAGCCTCCTCTTCTCCCTCGTGAGTGCTTGCAGCAATCCATACTGGCCGATCCAGAGCCTGGCGATCGCGGAACGCCTTGCCCTCGGCAGCGATACCCTCGGGCAGGCGGATGTCGAACTTGATATTCCCGACCACGTGCGTGCGATGGGCATCGGCGCCGAGCATGAGGAATCGCTCCGCATCACGATCGCTCTGCGCAGCGAGCACGATTCCGTGGGACAGGGTTTCGCGGAACAAGCTGACAAAACGGCGGTACTTGTGGACTGAACGGGGCGATACACGCGCGTTGGCCAGCACCAGGGGTACCTGACGACGGCCGCATTCATCGTACAGGTTGGGCCACAACTCGGTTTCCATGATGATGGCAAGCCGCGGCCGGAACCGATCGAAGAAACGTCTTACCGCGCCCGGCATGTCGTAGGGCACGTAGGTGTGGATGACCTCCTCGCCCAGCAGCCCGGCGACTCGCTGTGCGCCGGTCGGCGTCACCGTGCTCATCACGATCGGGATATCGGGGAAGCGGCTGCGCAGGATCCTGACGATAGGCGACGCCGCTACCACCTCGCCGACGGACACGGCATGGATCCAGATCGCTCGCCGATCCGTCCGCGTGCGACCGAAGCCGAAGCGCTCTTCCCAGCGGTCCAGATAAGCGGGATTCCTGAGGGCCTTGTAGATAAGGATCGGGACGACCAGCGGCGCCAGTACGTAAGACAGAATAAGGTAGAACTGTCTCACCGTCAGTCGCCGTCGAGACTCCGCACCCGGTCCACGACGGCACTGGTCGAATGTCCCTCCCGGTAGGAAAGCACCCTTACCTCGCCGCCACTCTCCAGGACGCTTGCACCGCCGGCAATATCAGCCGCTCGATAATCCCCACCCTTGACCAAGACATCTGGCCTGACTTCTCCGATCAACCGCTCAGGCGTGTCTTCCATGAAAGGCACAACCCAGTCCACCGCGGCTAGACCCGACAGTACGGCCATGCGGTCGGTGACGCCACATACGGGCCTGCCCTTGCCCTTGAGACGATGCACGGACTCATCCTCGTTGACGGCGACGACCAGCCGGTCGCCGAGCGCTTTCGCCTCTTCCAGGAAGGCCACGTGGCCGGCGTGGAGGATGTCGAAGCAGCCGTTGGTCATCACCACCCGCTGACCCTCGCTCTGGGCCTCGCGGACGGCATCGATCAGGTCCGCCTCTGCCATCAAGCCGCGACCGCCCTTGCCGCGCCGGTGCAGAGCCAGCCGGAGTTCGGCCGTGGTCACGGACGCGACACCGAGCTTGCGGACCACCAGGCCTGCCGCCAGATTGGCCAACCCAGCCGCCAATTCCGCCGACAGACCCGCCGCGATGGCCGCTCCGACGACGGCGATCACCGTGTCGCCAGCGCCGGTGACATCGAAGACCTCGCGCGCCTCGGCCGCCAGATGAGTCACTGCATCCGCGGGTCCGATCAGAGTCATTCCGCGGCTGCTGCGGGTGATGAGCAACCACTCGATCTGCAGGTCTCTCCTCAAGCGTTGCCCGCGTTCGACAAGCGTCGATTCGTCTGCGCAGTGCCCAACCACGGCCTCGAATTCGCCGAGATTCGGGGTGACTATCGTGGACCCCTTATAGCGCTCGAAGTCCGGTCCCTTCGGGTCCACGAGCACCGGAATCGAAGCCGCTCGACATCGCTGGATGATGGTCCGCGCTTCCAGCAAAGCGCCTTTGCCATAGTCGGACAGGATAACGGCATCGATGCCATTCAACGCGGTGGCCAAGGTGGACTCCAGCGCGGCCGGGGAAAGTTCGCCGTCAATCTCTTCAAAATCCAGACGAATCAGTTGCTGGTTACGGCTGAGGATCCTCAACTTGGTGGCGGTCGCCAGCCGCTCGTCTCGGGCCAGATGGGTATCGATGCGGCTGCCTGACAGCAACGCCGCCAGCCGGTCACCCGCTTCGTCTCGTCCGCAGACACCGGCCAGTCGGGTGATCACGCCCAGGCTGGCGAGATTAACGGCAACATTGCCGGCTCCGCCAGGACGCTCTTCAATATCCCGGACATGTACGACTGGAACCGGTGCTTCGGGCGAGATGCGTTCGACCGGACCGAACCAGTAGCGATCGAGCATCACGTCGCCGGCGACGAGAACTCTGGCCTTGTGGAATTCGGGGACGAGCAGGGTCATGGCCTGGCTCCGGTTTTGGCGCGGATGGTATCACAGCGAACGGGCGACCCGAGGCAGCGTCAGGCCTCCTGCACGGTGCCCCATGGGCTAGAATCGGCGCACCCAGCGGTCGTAAGGATTCCGCCGCTATCGGAAGATCATGGCCGACCAAGCTGTACCGCTTTATCGTTTCCTCGCTCCCCGCCACTGGCTCACCTGGCTCGGCCTAGGTGTGCTCCGCGTCATGGTCATGTTGCCGCATCGGTCGCGGATGAGGATCGGGCGCACCCTGGGCCAACTGGCCTTTCGAATTGCAGGCAGACGTCGACGCATCGCGGTCAGAAATCTGCAGATATGCTTCCCGGAGCTGACCTCGCAGGCGAGACAGGAACTCCTGCGACGGCACTTCGAGTCGTTGGGCATGGGGCTGATCGAGACGGGAGTCTGCTGGTGGGTGGCGGACGACAGGATACGCCCTCTCCTGCATGTCGAGGGCCGGGACCACCTGGAGGCCGCGCTGGCGCGTGGCAATGGCGTACTCATGCTGACCGGGCACTTCAACCCCGTAGACCTGGGTGGCCGATTCCTCACTATGCTTGCGCCGGTTACCGCCATATACAGGCCGCATGAGAATCCGTTGCTCAACGAGATCATGCGCAGGGGTCGGGAAGCGTCCGCGAAGCGTGCGGTTTCAAAGCGCGACGTGCGAGGTCTGGTCGGCGCACTGCGTGCCAACCACGCGATCTGGTACGCGCCCGACCAGAACTATCGAGGCAAGTACGGGATCGTCGTGCCGTTCTTCTCGACGCCTGCGCCGACCAATTCGGCCACCTCCCGCATCGCCCGCATCTCGGGCGCCGCGGTAGTGCCATTCTTCCCGGAGCGGCGAAAGGACGGCAGCGGATATCGGTTGATCATCCGCCCGGCCCTGGACAATTTCCCGTCTGACGACCCGGTCGCCGACACGCTGCGGATCAACGAACTGCTGGAGCAACGCGTCAGGGAGACGCCTGCAGACTACCTGTGGATTCACCGTCGGTTCAAACCGGCGGAGGCCGGCCAGCCGGATCCCTACGCCGACGTCTGACTATAGCCTTCCAGGAAAGACAGCCAGTTGATCTGGGCGAACTGTGTCGCGGGATTCTGCGTCGAGATCTTGCGTAACGATCGCAGGAAGCGCTCCAGGTTCGCCTGCTTCCACGAGCCTGGCGCGCGCAGGCGCCCGCGATCGAAATCCAGCAGCCAGGGCTTCCCGTCAGCGTCGAGCAGTAAATTGTGGGCGGTCAGGTCCGCATGCCAGACACCGGCATCGTGGAAACGCCTGACACACTCGCCCAGGGTCCTCCACCCGGTCTCGTCCAGCGGACCCTCCTGCAGGCGGTCAGCCAGCGGCCGGGCCGTCTCGATTCTCCGGGTGATTATCGAGGCCGTATAGCTCAGACCGGTGCGACGAAATGCTGCCGCCACGGGTCGCGGAACCGGCAGTCCGGCTTCGAACAACCGACTGATAAGCCTCCATTCGCGGATAGAGCGGACTCTCGCAGCCCCCTGCCAGACATAGCGGTTGCGTGAAAAGCGTCGCGCCAGCCCGCCACGGAGATAGTCTCGGATCGCCCACTGCTCACCGTTGGCCCTGACAAATGCGACGGCACCCCTGCCGCCGGCCGCTGACGTCAGGAGATGTCCCTGTCGCTGCCAGTATCCGGTGCTGAAGTGCTCGGCTGTCCAGTCCTGGTCGATGTCGGCATCGGCCAGGATCTCGACCGGACCGACACTGATGTGGCGCTCTTGCATCGTGTTCGGGAATTGCTCACTCACCGTCCGGGACGGCGAGCCGGGAGCAGCAGTGTATCACTGGCGACCACCGCACCCGTGTTGGTCGCGGTCCCGGGCAGGCTGCCGCGGACTTACACCGCAACGAGTGCAGCAACGACCCGTTGAGGGGAGAGCTCTGTCAGGCAACGCAGGTGACCCAGCGGGCACTCCCGCTGACCGCAGGGACTGCAATCCAGGCCCAGGTACAGGGTCTGTCCGCGATCGGTCAGTGGCGGCGCGAACGCCGGGCTGGTGGACCCGTAGATAGCCACGACCCGGCATCCCACGGCGGCCGAAACGTGCATGAGTCCGGAATCGTTGGCTACGACTTTGTCCGCCAGTCCCAGAAGATCAACCGCGTCGAGGAGACGGGTCTGTCCGCAGAGATTGATGGCAGCCCCTCGTGACGCCTCTGCGATCTCGCGCCCCGCATCAGTGTCGCTCTCTGAACCAAGGACCCAGACCCGGTAACCCCTTTCCCGCATCTGCCGGGCGACCGCTGCAAAACTGGCGGGCGGCCACTGTTTCGCGGGCCCGTACTCGGCGCCCGGCATCATGGCAAGAATCGGATGATCGACGTCGAGACCCAGCCGGTCCACGAGACGCGCCTGGTTCTGACGGTCAATCTGCAGTCTCGGGCGGGGCACCTCGGGCGGCAGAGATGCATCGGCGGACAGCCCGAGGGCGACATAACGCTCTACATTGCGCGGCAACACGCTCTTGTCCAGGGGCCGGATGTCGTTCAACAATCCGAATCGCATCTCTCCGCGATAGCCTGTGCGGATAGGAATCCTCGCGTATAGCGGCACCAGCGCAGACTTGAAGGACCTCGGCAGCACGATGGCGCGGCCATAGTCTTTCTTCCTGAGTTTGGTGCCCAGGCGTCGCCGTGCCGACCAGCCAAGCTGGCCGTGAGCCACAGGCAGTTCGATGGCGTCGGCAACCTCCGGCATCCGGCTGGTCAGCGCTATCGACCATGATGGCGCCAGCACGTCTATTGTCGTATCCGGGTCATTCGCCAACATCAGGAACAGGCTCTGGGCCATCACCATGTCGCCGACCCAGGCCGGTCCGACGACCAGAACCCGCTGTGTCAAAGCCATCCTCCGCGACCCCATGGCCCCTTACAGTCCATTAGTTATTCCATCGAACGCGATCTGCTCGTAGACCGCCAGGTATGAACGTGCCATCTGCTCCGGGGAATAACCCTCCGCTTTTTCCAGATTGGTCTTGCTGACCCTCAGGCAGAGCCCAGGATCGCTCGCCAGGAGCGACAGGGCGGCCTTCATACCCTCAAGATCGCCGTCCTCAATCAATATACCGTTGCTGCCGTCTTCGACGACTTCCGGGATACCGCCAACCCTCGTCGCGACGATCGGCAATCCGAACTCAAGGGCGTCAAGCAGTATGGAACCGAGACCCTCGAACCGCGACGGGAACAGGAACGCATCGAACGCGGCCAGATAGGTACCCACATCCGTGACCTGGCCGGCAAGGATCACGTTGGCAAGATCCCTCGTCGCCTCGCGCAGCAGGGCTTCGTCGGGTCCGCATCCGACCAGCACAAACCGCATGCCGGGATGGGAGCCGGACAACGCGCGGGCTACCTCGACGATCTGCATCTGACCCTTCTGAGCTGCGATCAGCGCGCCCACGTGCCCGACGATAAAGTCTCCGCCCCATTTTTGTCGGAGGGCCCGCGCAGCCGTGTGGTCTGCCTGCAGTCCACTCGAGGCGCTGGGTATGACCACGCAGGGCAATGCCGGGTCCAGTTGTTGAATGCTTGACCGGATTGCCCGGCTCAGGGTGACGATGCCCGCGGCTCTGCGGTAGAGCATCCTGTTGAATGGGTGTGCGCGCGGCCCTTTCTGCACGCGTCGGGTCACGACGTAGGGCGCACCGGTGAAGATACCGTTCAGCCATGCGCTGCGCAGGCTCCGTCCCTCGTGGACATGAATCAGGTCGGGCCGACCGATTGTGCGTGCGGCGCCGAGCGTGCCGGGGCACTCGCGAACTTCTATGTCGGACAGCCCGCGCAGTCTCGCGGCCAGAGGCTCGCCGGCGCGAGCGACCACGCGCTGTGCCCAGCCCGATTCGGCCAGCGCACGCACCAGAAGCTCCGTCTGGCGCTCCCCGCCACGGAATCCCCTTGCCAGGTTCACATGGCAAACTTTACGGCGGAATTGTGATTCTCTGGACGCGACAGTCACCGTACGCGACCCGGCGGACGCAAGCTCCGGGCCAGCGGCGCCGGACCCATTCGCTCAGCTCTGTTTCGCGTCTGCGAGAACGAAGGTTGCGCCACAGTACGGGCAGGTGGCAGAGCCGGTGGTCTCGATCGGAAGATAGACGCGTGGATGCGAATTCCAGAGGGTCATCTCGGACGTAGGACAGCTCAACGGCAGCTGCTCCCGGGTTACCTCATAGTGATCTTCGGCGTTGGCCTGGATCCTTCCCTGTTGCGAAGACATCGGCTCGGTCCCCTTCAGAAATTCTCCGGAAAGTATATCAGCGCGGGGACACGGCGCTGTCAGCTTCCAAACACCATGTCCCAGGCACCGACTACCTGGTCGCGCTGATCTGCGAATTCGTCGTCGGACACGCGAGCCTCCCGGTCCTCGAGAGCCAGCCAGTGTATCCGTGCCCGATAGTCGAGATAGGCGGATTTCAGTGCTTCCGCCAGGTCCGGCGCCATGATCCCGGCGCCCACGAGACTCTCCAGCTGTCGCACATTGTCGGAGTATTCCACCAGCGCCGGGTGTTCAGACGCATGCAGCAACACCATGTACTGCACCAGAAACTCGATGTCCGCGAGCCCACCATGATCCTGTTTGACATCGAACAGCCCCGGCTCGCGGCTACCCAGCTCGCCGCGCATTTTCTCACGCATCTCCATGACCTCCCGGCGCAGGGAGTCCTTGCGCACGGCAGTACACAACAGATCCCGGCGCATGGTCTCGAAAGCCCTGCGCACCGCCGGAGCCCCCGCAACGGCACGGGCCCGCAGCAGCGCCTGGTGTTCCCAGGTCCAGGCCTCTTGCCGCTGATAGCGTTCGAAGGCATCCAGACTGGTCACCAGCAAACCGCCCTTGCCGCTGGGCCGCAGTCGGGTGTCGACTTCGTATAACAGTCCTGAGCTTGTCTGGGTCGTCAGCAGGTGCACGAGCCTCCGGGTCAGGCGGCCGTAGAACAATCCGTTATCCAGGGACGTGGGGCCTTCCGTGACCTGCTCATCCCCTTCCGAATCGTGAATGAACACCAGGTCGAGGTCCGAACCGTAACCCAGCTCCAGCCCCCCCAGTTTGCCGTACCCGACGATAGCGAAACCCGATTCCCGGCGTTCGCTGCCACGCCCGCACCGCGGACGCCCGTATCGGGCATGCATCTGTTGGGAAGCCAGCTGCAGGCAGGACTCGAGAACCGTCTCGGCGATCTCCGTCAGACGATCGCTGACTTTCATCAACGGCAAATTGGACGATAAGTCGGCCACCGCGACCAGGAAAACGGCACTGCGCTGGAACTGCTTGAGTACTTCCAGCTGGGATTCCAGGTCATCCGCGCCTACCGTTGACAGCCGTCGGCGGAGGTCCGTTTCCAGGGCTTCCCTGTCCGGCAGTCGTTCAAATACGCGCGGATCGATGAGCTCATCGAGAAGCAACGGATGGGTGGCGATCCGGCGCGTCAGGAACTCGCTCCGCGAGCAGAGCCGCGTCAGGTGTTTCAGTACTCCCGGGTTCTCGTTTAGCAGAGCGAAGTAGGCGGAGCGCCGACCGACGGCCTCCAGTATTCCCGACAAGCGCTCGAGCGTGACTTCCGGATTCCCGTGACGACCGGATTCACGGATCAGCACCGGCACAAGGCCGTCCAGCCGTTTCCGCCCGCTCTCGTCCAGACGGCGCGCGAATCCTGCCGACCGGAGGTGGTCGAGGGCGGCCAATGCCCTTTGCGCATCCGTGTAACCGAAAGCGGCGAGAACCTGATCAGCGCGATCCCGGGCCACGGCGCCGCTCCACAGACCGGCGACGCGGTCGGAATCATCGCTGTCCGTTGCCCCTAGTGATCCCTCCAGTTGGGCCAGGAAATGCTTGCGGACAGTATCGCGGTACAGGTCGATATCCGCCGAGCAGCTCTGCCAGTCCGGGTATCCCAGTGAGTAGGCGAGTCGTATGCGGTCGTCTTCTGAGCGCGGCAATCTGTGAGTCTGTCGGTCCTGCCACTGCTGCAGCCGGTTCTCTATCCTGCGCATGAATGCGTAGGCGGCCAGCAGGTCGTCCACCACGGTATCAGCGAGCAGCCGGCCGCCTCTGAGTTTTGGCAGCACCTGCATCAGGCAGGCCGATCGCAAATCCTTGATCGATCCGCCGCGGAGAATCTGCAAGGACTGCACGACGAACTCGATCTCGCGGATGCCACCGGGACCGCGCTTGATATCGTCCCGCAGGTCCGTCTCCGCGCTTTCGGTTTCGATAAGGTGCTTGATCTCGCGCAGGGACTCGTACACCCCGTAGTCGAGATAGCGTCGATAGACGAACGGCCTCAATAACTCGCTGTATAGCCCCATACCTGGCCGGTGACCGATGACGGGTCGAGCTTTGACATAGGCATAGCGTTCCCAGGCCCGCCCGTGGCGCTGGAGATAGTCCTCCAAAGCAGCCGTGCTGACGGCCAGTGGTCCGCTGTCACCGAACGGCCTCAGGCGCATATCGACGCGGAACACGAAGCCGTCCTCGGTGACCTCGTCCAGCAGGCGAATGACACGCTGCCCCATCCGGATGAAGAACTGTTCCCGGCTCATCTGTCGCGGCCCGGGCGTCGTCTCGCCATTCTCGAACAGGAACACGAGGTCCACATCCGAGGAGTAATTGAGCTCGCGCCCGCCAAGCTTGCCCATTGCCAGCACTATCAGGCCGACGGGCCGGCCCTCGGGATCCAGCGGCTGGCCATGGGCCTTCTCCAGCTGTCTCCGGGCGACATCGACGGCAGCCGTGATGCACACGTCGGCCAACTCACTCAGATGCCCCAGGGTCTCTTCGAGGCTTGCCCAGCCAGCCAGGTCGCGCCAGGCGATGCGGAGCATCTGACGCCTGCGGAACACACGCAGTCGCCGCATCGCATCCGGTTCGTTGGTCTCCGGCGTGAGCGCCAGCGCAAGCTGCGGCGCAAGCGCGCCTGCACGCCATGCCGTCTCCAAGCCGTCACACCCCAGCAGAAAATCCACGTCGTCCGGGTATCGGAGCATGCTATTGCAAATGAATTCACTGCAGGCCCAGGCCCGGGCCAGGGTCCCGAATACCTCAGTATTTGCGCACAGATCGGCCGCCTTGCCCGGATTCGCATCTACGAACCGGTTCCAGTGCTCGCGCAGGACTGGCCTGAAAATTTCTGGCAGTCCACGGTCCGCTTCCAGATCGATCTCGGGAATTTCAGTCATCGGGTAAGCAACGGCCGAGTACGGTCTGGAAAAGTAGCACGCCCGCGATGGCGATTCGCGTTGAATCCGATTTCATCGATCACAAAGGCAAAAAAAACAAGCCCCGCCGAAAGCGGGGCTTGTCTGGTCGGAAGACCGGATG
>CP070833.1:904556-933307 GCA_020341735.1 Gammaproteobacteria bacterium
CCCAGCCTGCTGGTCACCAGAGCGGCCAGCCCCGGGTTGGCGACCTTCAACCAGCGTCTCGGGGTTACGCCATTGGTGACGTTGACGAATTTTCCAGGATAGTAGCCATCGAAGTCCTTGAAGATGGTCTGCCGCACGAGTTGGGAATGAAGCTCGGCGACGCCATTAACCTTGTGACTGCCAATCACGGCAAGCCAGGCCATCCTCACATAGCGGCCATCGGCTCCGGCCTCATCGACGATAGACATCCGTCTTCGCAGTTCATGATCATCCGGATACTTGCTGTGTACCTCATCGAGAAAATCACGATTGATGGCGTAGATGATCTCGAGGTGCCGCGGCACCACCCGCTCTAGCATCAACACCGGCCACGTCTCCAGGGCTTCGGGGAGCAATGTGTGGTTCGTGTAGCTGAATGTCCGTCGGGTGATGTCCCAGGCTTCTCCCCACGCCATCCCATGCTCGTCGCAAAGCAGGCGCATCATTTCCGGTATTGCCAGTGCTGGATGGGTATCGTTGAGCTGTATGGCTACTTTGTCCGGTAATTCCATCAATGCGTAGCCGGCATCCAGGTGCTCCCGGAGTATGTCCTGCAGGCTGGCGCTGCAGAAGAAATACTCCTGTTTGATCCGCAGGAGCTTGCCCTCTTCGGTAGAGTCGTCCGGATAGAGCACATGGCTGATCGACTCGGCAGCGTTTTTGGCCGCAAGGGCCCCCTGGAAATCACCCTGGTTGAAGCGTGAGAGGTCGATCTCGTCCGGATCGCGGGCGCCCCAGAGACGCAGATGATTCACCGTCTTCATGTTGTTTCCCGGGATAGGCGTGTCATAAGCGACCGCCTCGACGATCTGGGCGTCCCGCCACTCGTAGCGCAGGTCGCCCGCATCATCCCGGTACGCGATGCAGTGGCCACCGATCGGAACCCTGTACCGCACGTCCTCTCGTTTGAGCTCCCAGAGATTGCGTCTTCTCAGCCATGTGTTGGGGAGCTCGATCTGCTGGCCGTCGCTGCCGATCTCCTGGCGAAAGAGGCCATAGTCATAGCGGATGCCATACCCGAATCCGGCTAAATCCAGTGTTGCCATGGAATCGAGAAAACAGGCAGCTAAGCGTCCGAGGCCGCCGTTGCCGAGTCCGGCGTCACCTTCGAGTAAAGCGACCTCCTCCAGCGAATCGCCGACTTCTTTGATCAGGTCCCGCAGCTCGTGATCCAGGTCCAGGTTGACAGCCGCGTTCGTCATCCCCCGACCCATCAGGAACTCCAGGGACAGATAGTAGACCTTCCTGGTCTTGTTCGTCCGGATGCGGTGCTGCGTGTCGTGCCAACGCGAGACGAGCCGATCGCGTAGGACCAGGCAGAGCGCGCAGTACCAGTCATATCGACTTGCAGTCAGCGGGTCCTTGCCAATGGAATAGGCCAGCTTGGTGGCAATAGAACGTTTGAATCCTGCCTCGTCCGTGCGCAATTCCGCCAACTGGAACGGCTCGAAGCCAAATTGTGCCGGGTCGACGGCCATGATTACTCCTTCGCGCGCGGGCAGCGCCTTGCCCCGGATTTCCGCCGGGCTGGTTTCCGGCGCCGGCGGCTTTGGGTTTTAGATCTGGGCGCCGAGAATAGCAAAACACAGGTGTCAAGGGGCGAATATGACCCTGTTCCCCTCACCTCGTCCAGACCACGGTAGACGGACGGGCTTTTGCTATGATTGCGTTAGCCTTACCGGACACTGCGGACCCGCCTTTGAAACGTCTCCTCATCGTCTTGCTGATGCTCGCTGGCATCACGGGCACCGCCGTTCTTGGCGGTTACGCTTACCTCAAAACCAGGGATCCTGAGAACGTACGTCAAGTACTCGAGTCGGGTCTCGGTAACCAGATCGGGCGCAAAATTCTGATGTCCGGCCCCATCAACGTAACCCTCGCGCCATTGCCTGCTATAACGGTTCAGGACGTTACGGTGGCCAATGCAGCATGGGGCACTCGTCCCCAGATGCTCAGCGTGGAACTTCTGGAATTGCAGCCGGCGCTACTGAGTCTGCTCACGGGACATCTCGTGCTTAAGGAGGTCAGGATTAGTGGGGCGCGAGTGTTCCTCGAGAATGGCCCAGAGGGTGCCGGCAACTGGCAGTTCGACAATCGGCCCCAGACCGGCCGTGAAGACCGGGATATCACGATAAAAGCCGTCACCGGCTCCGATCTGGAAGTTGCGTATTACAACAATAGACGGGGAATCACACGTGACTTGGTCGTGAATTCCCTTCGCATGGGGGCCTCGGGCCCGCAAGACAGCCTCACTGTGAGCGCCATTGGCAAAGTCATGGACACCGAGCTGGACCTCAAGGGCCGCTTTGGAAGCCCTCTTGCGATCACAGAGGGCAGGTCTGTCCCGGTCGATTTCGAAATAGGTCTCGGCGCCAGCCAGTTGAGGGCGACGGGGAGACTGAATGACTCGGACTTCCGCGACTTCGACGGCGTTGACCTGAATATATCCGTCAGCGGCCAGCATCCGAAGCTGCTGATGGAATTGATCGAAGCACCGGTCCCGCACGTTGACGAGTTCAAATTTCAGGGCAGGCTGATCGGCAGTTCCACCGGCATTACCTTGCAGGACTTCGATGGCCAACTGGCTGCGCAGAGTTACCAGATCAAGATGGCGGGCGGGGTCGATGACCTGGTGATGCTGAAAGGAATCGATCTGAAAGTGGAGGCAAGTGGTCAATCGCTGAAGGAATTGCTTCCCGCGATGGATGCGAGCTGGCGAGGGACTGACAGTTTCGAGGGCTCCGGACATTTGCTTGGAGACTTCCCTGAGTTGAGGCTCGAAGATGCCAGTGGTTTTACCCGGCTGGCGGGATCAGGGATCAGGATGACTGGCACCATCACTGATCTGCTCCATGAGGGCAATCTGAACCTGGATGTCGAGATCAGCGGCAGCGACACCGAAAGGTTAGCCCAAGTGACCGGCCTGCCGATTCCGGACATCGACTCGGCAGATATCAAAGGGCGCATCGAGGGCACGTGGCTTGAGACCCGGGCTGCTCGTCTTGAAGCGCAACTGGTCGAGGGCACTCTCCGCATCGGCATAAAGGGCGACGTTGAGAATCTGAAAAACCTCGAGGGACTGAATCTCAGCTACAAGGTTGTCGGGAAGGATTTCAACGACCTGGCCGAGTTGTTGCCGGTGCCCGAACTGATCGAAACCGATTCGATTCGTGGTTCGGGCCGACTGACGGGCGACAGGCATAACATGACGCTTTTCGTCGACAGTGCGAGGATGACCCAAGGGTCACTCGAATTGACCGGCTCGGGCCGGATCCTCGATCTGGCCGATGTGCCTGAGCTCGATCTCGGAATCCGGCTTACCGGAACCTCCATCAAGGACGTCGACGTCGCTGGGCAGCCGCTCCCTGACACGGATAGCTTTGCGGTCAGTGGCCGGCTCCAGGGCGCCGCCATCTCACCGGACCTCGAGAACGTCGATGCCGAAGCTCGACTCGGGAACATCACGATGAAAATGAAGGGGCGGTTCCCGGACGTGATGGATTCGCAGCGCTTCCTTGCAGACGCGAGTCTGGATGGGGACGATCTTTCCGCCTTGGGCGCGGCTCTGGGCCTGTCCTGGCCCAGATCGCGATCCTTTTCGATCCGGGGGCGCGCGGATGGCACCTGGGAACATCCGCGCCTGCAGGCCATAACCGGGTCGCTGGTCACGGATAATGTCAGCTTGGACCTGTCTGGTGATATAGACGACGTTCTGGCCAGCCGCGGAATCGATCTGGCAGTCAATGCGAGCGCGCCAACCCTGACACCCCTGCTTCCGTGGGGCGGCGAATTCTGGAACAAACTTGGCAAGGTCGACACCAGCTTCTTGATGTCCGGCGGGCCCGGTCACTTCGATGTGGACGTCAGCCAGCTCAGTATCGGCGATAGCCAACTGACGGGGCGTTTCGACATCGGACTTGATGATGCCGGCGCTCTGTCCGCCATCAGCGGGCAGTTCGGCCAGGGCATACTCGACCTCACGCCCTGGCTCTCGAAAGAGGAAGCCGACATCCCCGGTACACGGGAAGTCTCTGGTCCGCCGCGCCGGGTCTTCTCCCAGGACCCGCTGCCACTGGCCTGGCTCAATGGGTACTCGATCAATACCGATCTGACCGGACTGCATCTGAAATTTGGTGACGGCTCGTTGCAGATACTCGAGGGACGCCTGCGCGTCGACGACGGCATCCTGGATGTCGACCGATTCAAGATTCGCTACCGCGACGCCGACCTGCACGGCCGGCTGCGCATAGATGGTCGGCAGACGCCCTCGCTCGAGTTTCGCAGCAAGACTTTGGGGCTTGACGTCGGGCACCTGGCGCGCCGCGCAGGCATCTCAGAGGATGCAAAAGGCAAGTTCGACCTATTGATAGACGTCTCGGCCACGGGGGAATCCTCCGGCGCGATGGCCGCCAGCAGCCAGGGGCGCCTGATTCTGCTGATGACCGAGGGCCTGATTCCCGAGCAGTCGCTGCCCCTGCATGCTACCGACGTATTGCTGGACTTGATGCCAGGGTTCGACCGACCAGAGGCAATCCACATCGAATGTGCGATGGTGGACATGCCAATCGATAATGGCGTGGCCAGCGCGCATGTCATGGCCGTCGATACGCCGAACATGCTGCTGATCGGCACCGGGACAGTGGATCTTGGCAAGGAGAAGATCAAATTATTGTTCGACCCGCGCGCCAAGCGCGCCAGGGTCATTGCCCATGGCGCGCGAGTAAAGCTCAGCGGGTCGCTGGCCCGGCCGGAGACGACGCTTGACGTGTCGCGGACCGGAACGAGGATCGTTGGTGCCGCTGCCCGGATCGCGGCGCTGGGTCCGGCCGGCCTGTTCGTCAGCAGGGATACATTCCGCAAAGACCGACAGGAGTGCGCTGAAAGCCTGGATCAGCTGGAGCAGGCCCGCTGAGGCGCGTACGACAGCGAAAGGCGTTTGTGGTTTAATCTGACGCCCCGTATTCCGGCGGGCTGTCCAGGAGTCTCGCGTGATCCGATTGGCACCAGTTCTCACCGCGGTTGCCCTGACCATCTGGTCGGCATCCGCCGTTGCAGCGACAGGACCGAGTCCTCATCAGATAATCCAGGCAACCGCGGATGAGTTGCTCGAGGTCGTCAAAACGCGTCGTCCGGAACTGGAGTCAAATCCAAAGGCCCTGTATTCGGTAGTGGATGACATCCTGCGGCCCAATTTCGACGTCGCATATGCGGGCCGCCTGGTGATGGGACGCTATTGGCCACGATCGACGCCGGAGCAGAGAGACCGTTTTGTGACCGCTCTGTACGGGTCCCTGGTGCGCCGCTATGCGAGAGGGCTACTGGAGTTTCGCGAGGACACCGTCAAAGTGCTCCCGCACAGCGGATTGATCAGTCTCGAAGAGGATTTCGTGACGGTCAAGACAGAAGTCAAGACCACGGAAGGCACCCTGGTCCCGGTGAATTATAGAACGCGATGGACGGACGGGAAGTGGAAAGTCTTCGACGTCATCATCGAAGGGCTCTCCTACGTCACTCACTATCGAAATCTGATGGGCGAAGACGTCAGGCAGAAAGGACTCGATTCCGTCATCGAGGAACTCGAGCAATCCTGACCACAGATCCACCTGCATAGGTCTGGGCGAAACCCGCGCCAAAGCTCCCTGCCGCGTTTGCGAGCGGGGCGAGTATGGCCTGAACCGGGCGCTCGGACTTCCCTGGAATCTAGTCTTGCGAGACCTTCAGGTTACCCTCCCATTGCGGGGGGCTCATATCCTCGACGAACGGCTTGAACATCACGTTGAAGGCGATGCTTATTCTTTCTTCCCTTGACCGGTTGTCGTCCACGGAATGGTACAGCCACGAGGGGAAAAAGATCAGCGAACCGGGATGCACATCAACCGTAATATTCTGTGCATGACCAGGTGATACCTGGTCCGCGGGAGCGACCATGACGCCTGCCTGCGGTCTGGGATCGATGAAGGTAATCGTGTTGCCACCCCGTGGCGCCTTGACGTAATACACACCACTGAAGTAGTTATTCGGATGCGCATGTGGCCGATGCCTGGATCCGGGAAATCCTATGTTGGCCCAGCAACCCGTGATCTGCAGGTCCCGGTAGCGGATTTTGTCCGCATCAAGCACGTGTCGGCAAAGACCCAGAGTGAGCGTGACGAATTCCTCAAGCTCCGGAAGCGTGTGCAGACGTTGGTCGGTTTGCCATTTTCCCTTGGGCTCAAGGTTCGCCTGCTTGCGACGGGCTTTTTCGAGCACCATTGTGAAAGCGGAATTGATTCTTGCCACTACGTCCGGTCGGAGCTGACTCGCCCAGATCATGGTCGGGAAGATCGGCACGGCCGAAAACGCCTCAAGCTTTGTTTCCACGGTCCCGCCCATAGTCGGCTCCCGGCTGCATTGCGAATGCGAATTCTGCGACGATTCTTGCTCCCGAACAACCAGACGGGATCGATATCTCTACCGCAGCCGGAATTGAGTCCCGGATAAGACGAGGCCTGGGTTGATCGAGGGCCACATTTGGTCCGCCGGGACGGGCCGTCGAAGAGTCAAGATTCGCTTGTGAGGATAGGCGTACCATAGCCGCCGTAGGGCAAGAATCCTGAGCGATCGGCGCGTCCGGTTCAGACAATAGAATCGTGGCCGTTCCCTCGGGATTCAGCTATGGTTTCAGTGCTATGCACGCCCAATGCACCTTCTGGCACTCACTTTCGAAGAGCCCGCAGGACCCCTCAGGGAGTTGATATGAAATTCCGCTTTTCCGTTGCGATCGCGGCCGTGGTGATGACTTCCTCATCGGCCTTGGCTGCAGACGACGACTACGGCTTTCCCGACCTGGACGGTTTCGCCGCGACAGTCATCGCCACTCCTAAGGCATTACAGCCAGACCTTTCGATCAAGGGCCGGCCTTTCCGGTTGCGCAGCCTCGAGGTGTTTCCTGATCGGGAGATCCCAAAATACGTCTGGTATCACGACAAGCTTCGCTACCTGGTCTTCCCACAGAAAGGTCCGGCACCGCTCATCTTCCTGATCGCCGGCACGGGCAGCAGTTACCACGGCCCACATATGACAACGCTTTACGCGGCGTTCTACCTGGCAGGTTTCCATGTGGTGGGATTACCGTCGCCGACATCATTCCAGTTCATGGTCACGGCATCGTCCACCGGAGTACCCGGTGTCCTCGACGACGACACACGGGACCTCTATCGCGTCATGAAGATGGCCTGGGAGAAGCAACTCAGCAAGAGACTCGAGGTAACCGACTTTTACGTGACGGGCTACAGCCTGGGCGGTGCCCAGACGGGCTACGTCATGATGCTCGACGAACAGGAGAAGGCCTTCAATTTCAAGAAGGGGCTGATGATCAATCCGCCGGTCAGCCTGTACAACTCCGCCCTGCTCCTTGACAGTTATCTGCGCGAGAACATCACGACCGGCACCGAGGCCATGCTGTTCTGGGACAACCTGACAAGGGCCATGGGCGAGGAATACGCGAACACCCGGGGAGCGGTGAACCTGGGACCGGACTTTCTCTATCAGGTCTATCGCAAGAGGCGCCCGGATGATGAGAACCTGGCGACCCTGATCGGTCTCGCCTTCGCCATCACCGCCCAGAACATGGTGACCATGGCCGACGTCCTGACGCAATCGGGCTACATCGTGCCCGTCGGTACGACCGCCAAGCTCACGGCGGATGTCACTGATTACTTCATTGTGTCGGGGCGCACTCCGTTCCGGCTGTACTTCAAAGACCTGCTGGTGCCCTATTACCAGCGTTCAAATCCCGAGATCACAGACGATGACCTGATCCAGCGCGCGTCGCTCTACAGCATCGAGGAGTTTCTGCGCACGACGGACAAGGTGGGCCTGTCGCATAACGTCGACGACATCATCATGAAGGAGGGCGAGATCGACTGGCTCGTGGACGTGTTCGGCGATCGGGGCAAGATCTGGCCTCGCGGTGGTCACTGCGGAAACATGGCCTACCGGGACAATGTCGAACATATGCTGGCTTTCTTTGGCGCTTCGCTGCCGGAGGGCCGATAAATGAACATCAATGCCATTCGTCTGCTTGTTACCGCATTTGTCGCATCCTCGGTCATCCTTTCTGGCTGCGCCGCCAGCCGACCCCAGGAGGGCGCTGATCCGGCCCGCCGCCAGCTCGGCGACGTCATGGCGCCTGAGGACACGACGCTCTTCGCCTCAACCTACGACCCGTGGGAGGGCTATAACCGCTGGATGTATAATTTCAACGCGCGCTTCGACCGCTATCTCTTCGCACCAGCGGCAGAAGGCTACAAGCGCTTCCTGCCTAAATTCATGCGCAGCGGCGTCCACAACTTCATGCGCAACATCCGTGAAGTCCTGAACGTCTACAATGCTTTGCTCCAGGCCCGGCTCCGCACCGCGGGACGCAGCACCGGCCGCTTCGCGGTGAATTCCACTCTCGGTCTGGCCGGCTTTTTCGATCCGGCGACCGAGATGGGCATGTACTACCAGCGAGAGGATTTTGGCCAGACCCTCGGCGTCTGGGGCGTCGGTCCGGGCCCTTATTTCGTGCTGCCAATCTTTGGCCCATCGAGCCTCCGGGACGCCACCGGCTTGGGCGTCGACTACGCTGTCTGGTATTACCTGGACCTGTTCGGATATCGAAGTTGGGCCAGCGATCAGCCGTTGGTCTGGCCGAACCTGCTCTACGCCATCGATCTGCGCGCGAACGTGGACTTCCGTTATTACGAGATGGGTTCAGTTTACGAGTACCTGTGGATACGGCAGCTCTACCTGGAATACCGCCAGTTCGAAATTCAGCGCTGATTCCTGGACCTCGCACACGTTATCCATCGGGCCGGGAAACCGGCCCGATTTCTTTTTGACGAGTTAATGACAGATAGTGTGTCCAGTGGTGCTTCCTGAACTGACTACTCCTGGCACGTCACACCGCGCACGCCTGGGGGCTCGGGCAAGCATTATGAAATGCTATTCCAGGCCCGCGGCTGGTTCAGGATAATGGAACCATGCGATCAGGTCTGATCATCGGAGCACCGCGATGCGAGTATTAGTCGTCGGCGCCGGGCTGGTCGGCACGTGCACTGCCTGGTATCTCCGGCAGCACGGTGCGGAAGTCACGGTAGTCGAGCGTGCAGAAGCCGCCGGCATGGAAACAAGCTTTGCCAATGCCGGCATGCTGACGCCCAGTATGGCGGATCCGTGGAACGCGCCAGGCACGCTCGCCAAGCTGTTGAGCTGGCTTGGCAGGGAAGATGCGCCAATGCTCCTGCGACTGCGAGCCATCCCCTCCCTGGCCCGGTGGGGAATGGAATTCCTGGCAAATTCAAGAGAGGCTCCGTTCAGGAGCAACACCCGGAAGAACGTCGTCCTCGCGAATTATTCCCTCGGTCTGCTCAGATCATTACGCGCAGACCTCGACCTGGAGTATGACCAGGGGAGCGGCGGAACTCTCCGCGCATGTCGCGACCAGGCGTCTCTCGATCGTGCCACCGAATTGGGAGGACTGCTCAAGACCCACGGCGTCGATTACCAGGTTCTCGATCGGGACGGCGTAATCCGGGTTGAACCGGCTCTTGGTGCCGTGGCGGAAAAGTTGGTCGGCGGCATCCATTACTCCGGCGACGAATCGGGTGATGCCCATCTATTCTGTCAAGAGCTCGGCAAGGCTTCCGCCATGGCCGGGGTGGAGTTTCGATTCGGAGTGGAAGTGATCGACATCTCCCTGTCGGATGACAAGCTGATCATCGAGTCGTCGGGTGCAGAGAAACGTGAGGCAGATGCAGTCGTATTGGCGGCAGGCAGTTTTACCGCGTCGCTGGCCAGAAAGCTCGATCTGCGAGTTCCGGTGAGACCCGTGAAGGGCTACTCGATCACCGTGCCGCGAGGGGACTGGCCCGACGGGCCGCGTATCCCGGTGGCGGACGACCATTTACACACCGCGGTGACACCGTTGGGCGATCGGATTCGTGTCGCCGGCACTGCCGAATTTGCCGGACACGATGCGACGCTGAGGCCGGCACGGATCGAGAACTTGTATTCGTTACTGGATGCTGTCTATCCAGAGTTCGCAAGCAGGCTCGATCGGAGGTCGGCGAAGCCCTGGTGTGGTTTCCGTCCCATGTCTGCCGATGGCGTTCCCATTCTCGGCTCGACACAGGTACCCGGGGTGTTCCTGAATACAGGACAGGGGCACCTTGGCTGGACCATGGCAGCAGGATCCGGCAAAGCTGTTGCGGATAGCATCGTCGGAGTGCCGGCGGAGATAGATATTGGCGACTACGCCCTGGCCCGTTTCTAGCGCGTCCCCGGTATCTGAGGAAGACAGGCGAGAACGAATTACTCGATCACCGGATCCCGTCGGCCATCCCAGCGGCAGGTAGCCTTGTACTTCTCTCTCCCTGGCTGCTTGACCATCATCCTCGAGATCCAAAGCCCGCTCTTTTCATCGAAATTCGTGTCACCAAAATCTCCGACCTCCATACCCCGGGCCTGTGCCTGGGATTTGCAGGACTTGGTCACATCGACCTTGGTGTACTTGAATGGCGCGATATCATGGCGGGTACCCCATGCGAACAACTCGGCAACCGCCTGACCATCCCATTCGCATCTTGCCTTAATCTTCGCGGCCCGACCCTGGACGTTGAGTTTGGTTACCCAAACGTTTTGATCGGAATCGAACTTCACGTCGCCGAAGTCCCCCACCGAGAATCCGTCCTTTATGGCCGCCGCCTTGCAGGCCTTCTTCACTGAATCACCGGACAGCTGTTTGGTGTCACGGTGATCATCTGCAAGCGCATGGTGACTGCCCATGCTGACAAACAATAGCAGTGCGATCGCCGCGCAACGGGTAGTCGTACAAGGCATTTTGGAGGTCTCCCGGGTCATAGTCGTCCGCCCGACGATCACTTTCGGATAGAGGCGGAGCGCCAAGTTGTTGCAAATAGAAGCCTGAGGTCTTGCTCTGCGACACGGATCTTAATAAACGGCCAGAACAACGTCATTGATCAAGAGCATGACGCTGGCCGGCCTTCCAGACGCCGATAATTCTTCTCGTATCGCTGATTTTTGAACTGGGGTCGCCTTTAACAAGAAGCAAGTCGGCACGGAGGCCGGCTTTGATCCTTCCTCGGTCACCCAGGCCAAATACGTCTGCCGGGGCAGACGTTGCAGAGACGAGCGCCTGAATCGGCGTCAAGCCTGCCTGTACGAGTATGCCCAGTTCCTGATGGATGCTCACGCCGGTGGCAGTGCCGCGATTAGGTGAGTCCGAGCCCGCCAGTATTGTGACGCCGGCTTCGTTGAGAACGCGAACAGACTCCATCGCGATCTTGTCGCCTCCCTGACGGTGTTTGGGCGCGTATCCGCGCAGGTTGGCTGATTCTTTCTCGCTGAGCCTCGGGCCCAAAACACCATCGTTCGCCATGTCCGCCCCGCTCGGGGTGGAGATCGACAACGTGGGGATCACGAACATGCCCTGCCTGCGCATTCCGTCTATCAACTCACGACCCGGGACCTCATCGACCATGATATGCGCGATGCCGTTGGCTCCGGCACGCACAACATCCGCGTATGCGTCAACGTCGCGAGAGTGGACAACGACCAGCCTGTCCCTTCTATGCGCAGACTCAACCACGGCCTCCATGGTCGGGTAGTCCAGGGTCGGAATCGGCCTGTCGAACATCTTGAAATTGTCGTAGATGATCTTGATGTACTTTGATCCCTCGTTGATTCGTGCTGCAACAAAGGCATCGGCGTCCTCAGGTCTGCTTAGCGTGGGAACAGGACCGAATTGCGTCCCGTGACTTTTCGGGGCAGTGACGCCGATTCCGGCCGAGTGCATGTCAGCGCGGCCGAACGCGATGCCTTGCTCGCGCTCTGCCTGCATCTGCTGCATGAAATCAACCGGCGTCCACATGTCGATGCTGGTCGTGACGCCGAAATCCAGCGCCCTCTCCAGATTGCCTCTGGAGAAAGAATGCGTGTGCGCATCGATAAGGCCCGGCACCAGTGTCAAACCATCGCCGATGATCAGCTCAGCGCCATCAGGAATGTCCAGGGGCTTGCCGACATCCGAAACGCGGTCAATCCTGGTGCCACGAACTACGACATTCGCCGATTCAATCAGCTGCTCGCCGTCAAACAGGCGGACGTTTCTGAAGACGGTAATCTGGCTCGATTCAGCGACAGAGCCGGTGAACGACCCGAGCATGCACAACAATGCTGTGCCAAAAAGTTTCAGGATACTTTTCACATGCGTATCTCTTCAGATAAGTTCACGCACTAACCAATATCGTCTCTGATAGAACGTTGGCGCCGGCCGGAGGTCGGTATGTTATCCGAATGCAACGGCGCCGATTCACCTGTCTCGCCAGATGTGCGAGTGAGCGCGCGAACCGCGGGTTGGCATGTTGCCGCGAAAACAGCCCGAATGACTATCTGCCTGGGGCCGTGCAGAAACAGCAACCCACTTAATAGCCCGACGTCAAAAAAAAGAAAAGCCGCCCGAAGGCGGCTCAATATTTTCTTATTATTATCGTTACGTTAGTTGGTCGGGGCGAAAGGATTCGAACCTTCGACCCCCTGCACCCCATGCAGGTGCGCTACCAGGCTGCGCCACGCCCCGACCGGAAACGGGTTCTTCCGTTAATCGTCCCCTGACACGGAAGGCCGCGTAGGATACCCGATGCAGCCAGAACGCGAAAGCGACGCCATCAGCGCCGCAGTATCTTCAGTATCTCCTCGAGTTCCATGCGGATCTGTTTGACGATCTGCTGACTCTGATTCAGATCCTCACGAGCTTCCTCACCGGTCAGGCGCTGCCGAGCCCCGCCGATAGTGAACCCCTCCTCATACAGCAAACTGCGGATCTGCCTGATGATCAGAACATCGCGACGCTGGTAGTAACGCCGGTTGCCGCGGCGCTTGACCGGCTTGAGCTGCGGAAATTCCTGTTCCCAGTAGCGCAACACATGCGGTTTCACGCCGCACAGCTCGCTGACCTCACCGATGGTGAAGTACCGTTTACCCGGAATTGCCGGTAATTCGCTACTGTTCCCCGGTTCCAGCATAAGCCTCCACTCGCGCCTTCAATTTCTGTCCCGGTCGGAAAGTCACAACACGTCGTGCGCTGATCGGAATTTCCTCACCGGTCTTGGGATTCCGTCCGGGCCTCTCACGCTTATCGCGGAGATCAAAATTCCCGAACCCTGACAGCTTCACCTGTTCTCCCCGAGCAAGCGAAGCTCTCAGCTCTTCGAAAAACAGATCGACGAGTTCTCGTGCTTCCCTTTTATTCAGCCCGAGTTCGTTGAACAGGGCCTCGGCCATTTCTGCCTTGGTTAATGCCATGATCAGTCTCTTATTTTTGCTTTTAGATTCCGCTCCAGGCGGCTGATCACCGCTGACACGATATCGTCTACTTCACCGTCGGTAAGGGTGCGTGAAGTTTCCTGTAAAATCAAGCCTAAAGCGATGCTTTTTAGTCCGGAATCTATTCGCTCGCCCCGATAGACATCAAAAATCCTTACTTCCCGGAGCAGCGAACCGCCCCCCTCGTAGCTTTCTTTTACCAATAATTCCGAGGGGATACGCTCGTCTACGAGGACCGCGATGTCCCGTCTCACCGCGGGGAAGCGTGAGATTCCCCGATATTCAGGAACAACCGATTGGAAAGCAATATTAACATCTAATTCAAATAGATACGCGGGTATATTAATTCCAATGCTAGATAATATGCGTGGATGCACCGCACCCGCCCAACCAGCCTCCCCGTCGCCTCGGAATACCCTGGCGGCCTGCCCGGGGTGTAGCGCCGGATGCTCGGCCGCCTCAAAGCGGAATCTGTCGGGCTCTCCGGTGAGCGAAAACAACGCCTCCAGGTCGCCCTTGAGGTCGAAATAGTCACAAGAATCCGCTTTTGCGCTCCACTGCTCCGCATAACGCGGTCCTGCGATCAATCCCCCGAGTGTGGGAAGCTGGCGGATTTCGCCGCCTTTCAGCTCGAATCGCAGTCCCGATTCGAACACCCTCACCCGGTCCTGCTGGCGGCTGAGGTTCTGTCGCAAGACATTCAGCAGGCCTGGCCAGAGCGATACCCGCATATCTGCCATCTCGGACGAGATCGGATTGTCGAGGCTGATCGGTGATGCGGACGGGAACAAGAGTGACTGGATTCGGGTATCCACGAAGCTGTACGTGACGACTTCCTGATAACCCCTTTCCATCAGACAGCGCGGGAGCCGGTTTTCCGGAACCCGTGACTCGGTGACCGGACGAAAAGTGACATCCCCGCGTTCCGGTGTTTCCGGGATCGAGTCATAGCCATGTACCCGGGCGATTTCTTCGATCAGATCCTCCTCGATGGCGATGTCGAATCGCCACGAAGGCGGGCTGATCGTCCAGCCCAGATCAGTCTTCTCCGTCGACATGCCCAGCGCAGCAAGTACCCGCTCGACCTCCTGGTCTTCTACGGTGGTTCCCATGACTTTTGCCAGACGGTCCCTCCGCAGCGTGACCGGTTCGCGTCGCGGCAGTTCATCTTCCGATACGACCTCCAGCAATGGCCCCGGATGGCCGCCCGCAATCTCCGTGAGTAGTTGCGTCGCTCTTTCGACCGCCCGTCTCTGACCTTCCGGGTCTACGCCACGCTCGAAACGCAGTGAGGCATCCGTGTGCAGGCCGAGGCGCCGCGCGCGACCTGAGATTACGTCGGGACTAAAGAAAGCACCCTCGAAGAATACGTCGGCCGTCGCCTCGCTGACGCCGGTGTTTTCGCCGCCCATAATCCCGGCCAGTGCCCTTGGCCCACTATGATCGGCGATGACCAGCATATCCTCGTCGAGCTCAACCACCCGGCCATCCAGAAGCGTCAGCGACTCCCCGGCTTTCGCGAAGCGCACGATGATGCCTTCGTGCAGCTGTCCCAGGTCGAAACCATGCAGAGGCTGCCCTAGCTCCATCATGACCAGGTTGGTCACGTCGACTACCGGATGGATGGGACGCAGTCCGCTGCGCCTGAGCTTTTCTCGCATCCATTGCGGCGTTTTGGCCGTTGGATCAATACCGCGGACGACACGCCCGCAGAAACGCGGACAGGCGCCAGGTGCGAGGACCTCGATTGGAAAGTCGTCCTCCGCCGCGGGTGCCACCTCGGCCAGTGTTGGCCAGTTGAGATCGAGCCGACTCATGACCGCAGTCTCCCTGGCGATGCCCAGGAGGCTGAAGCAATCACCGCGATTGGGCGTCAGATCGATGTCGATAATACTGTCATCAAGCTGAAGGTATTCACGCACATCAGCCCCGATCGGCGCGTCGTCCGACAGCTCCATGATTCCGTCCGCCCCCTCGCCCAGGCCGAGTTCCTTTTCCGAACACAGCATCCCCTGGGATTCGACTCCGCGAAGTTTGGCTTCGCGTATCCTGAAATCACCCGGCAGTCGGGCTCCGACCAGCGCGACCGGGGATTTCATCCCCGCACGAACGTTGGGAGCGCCGCACACGATCTGCAGTTCATCGCCCTGCCCCGTCGAGACCCGGCACAGGGTGAGTTTCTCCGCGTCCGGATGCGGTGCGCAGGAAGTCACGTCACCGACGACCACCTGGCTGAAGCTGTCCGCCGCCGGTTCCACCGAATCGACTTCCAGTCCAGCCATGGTCAGCTCGTGCACCAGGGATTCGGTATCTATCTGGGGGTCGACCCACTCCCGGAGCCAGGTCTCACTGAATATCATCTGTGCACTCCGCTAGCAGAACTGCTTCAAAAACCGCAGGTCGTTGTCGAAAAACAGCCGCAGATCGTCGACGCCATAACGGAGCATGGCCAGGCGCTCCACGCCCATGCCAAATGCGTATCCGGTGTAGCGCTCTGCGTCTACGCCAACATGCTCCAGGACGCGGGGATGCACCATGCCGCAGCCCAGCACCTCGAGCCATCCCTCACCCCAGCTTACGTCGACCTCGGCCGACGGTTCCGTGAACGGGAAGTAGGACGGTCTGAAACGCAGCTCAACCCGGCGCTCGAAAAAAGTCTCGAGAAAACCGTGCAAGACCGCCTTCAGGTTGGCGAAGCTGATTCCCTCGTCGATCACCAGCCCTTCAACCTGATGGAACATCGGTGTGTGGGTCTGGTCAGAGTCGCACCGGTATACCCGCCCGGGGGCGATCATCCGAATGGGTACGCCATCCTGATGCATGGCGCGGATCTGGACCGGTGACGTGTGGGTCCGCAACAGGTGGCCGGACGGAAAGTAGAACGTATCATGCATAGCCCGAGCCGGGTGCTGCTCCGGTATATTCAAGGCTTCGAAGTTGTGAAATTCGTCTTCGATCTCCGGCCCGGAGTAAACGGCAAATCCAGCGCGCCGGAAGATCTCTTCCATCCGCCCCATCGTCCGATTGACCGGGTGCGGTCCTCCTGGCGACTGGCCCCTTCCAGGCAGGGTCACGTCAACGGCCTGAGCCTCGATGTCGGCGTCGAGAGCTGCTTTCTGCAAGAACTGCTTGCGGGCGTCTATGCTCTCCTGCAGCTTTTTCTTGGCGCGGTTGATCGCCTGACCCGCTTCCGGCCGTTGTTCCGCTGGCAATGCCCCCAGGCTCTTGAGCTGTTGCGTGAGCAGACCCTTCTTGCCTAGATAGCGAACCCTCACTTCATCCAGGTCACTGGCGGTCCGGCTGCCCTCGATCTCGCGAAGGCCGGTCTCAAGTAACTCGCGGCCTGCGAGCGGGGATTCTGTCGATTCACCCACGGTTTCACCTCAAAAAAGAAAGGGGAAGGCTGGAAGGCCTTTCCCCTTTTCACGAATCGGGCCGTCCTTCGGGACGGCCTCTATATGTATCGTTACTGGGACAGCGCGGCCTTCGCCTGGGCGACGATGGCACCAAAGCCGTCAATATCGTGAACCGCAACGTCTGCGAGGACTTTGCGATCGACTTCGACCCCAGCCTTGTTCAGTCCGTCGATCAGGCGGCTATAGGACATCCCGTGAATCCGCGCGGCGGCGTTGATACGGGTGATCCACAAGGCCCTGAACTGACGTTTGCGTTGACGGCGATCCCGGTAGGCATACTGCCCGGCCTTTGTAACGGCCTGGTTGGCAACGCGGAACACCTTGCGACGCGCGCCGTAATAGCCTTTGGCTTTCTTCAGGACCTTCTTGTGTCGTGTTCGTCCGACGACACCACGCTTTACTCTTGCCATGGTTCAGGCCCTCCCTAGCTGTAAGGCAGCATGCGCCGCACGGCGGGCACGTCTGCTTCAGCCACCTGCGCGGGCGATCCCAGGTGACGCTTACGCTTTGAACTCTTCTTGGTCAGGATATGGTTCCTGAAGCCCTGGCGACGCTTGTAGCCGCCACCCCCGTTTTTCCGGAACCGCTTGGCGGCCCCGCGGTTGGTTTTCAACTTAGGCATTGTGTTTACTCCTTTTAGCCCGGCGCGATCGTTTGCCGTACCAGGCGAAGCAGCGACAATATCGTCCCTGCCTACTTCTTCTTTGGCGACAGCACCATTGTCATCTGTCGTCCTTCCATCTTCGGGAATTGCTCGACCTGGGCAATCTCTGCCAGATCGTCTCGTACCCGTTCCAAGAGCTTGGCGCCCAATTCTCTGTGCGCCATCTCGCGGCCACGGAACCTCAGGGTTACCTTGGCCTTGTCTCCACCAGTGAGAAACCGGGTCAGGTTACGCAACTTGACCTGGTAGTCACCTTCATCCGTCCCTGGCCGAAATTTCACTTCCTTGACATGAATCTGTTTGGTCTTCTTCTTCGCCGCGTGCGCCTTCTTGTTCTGTTCGAAGACATACTTGCCGTAATCCATCACCCGACACACGGGCGGTTCGGCTGTCGGCGAGACCTCGACCAGGTCCAGGCTCTGATCAACAGCGAGTTGTTGAGCGTCTCCGATCGGTAGAACACCGACCTGTTGTCCGTCCGCCCCGATGACTCTCACTTCTTCGGCATTGATCTCGGAATTTCGCCTGACCCGTTTGTTCGCTGAGATACCTTATTCCTCCGTTACCATAGCAGTACGGCCGCGCTTCGCGATCTCTTCGGATAGCCTCTGGGCAAACCCCTCCGGGGTCATTGAGCCCAGGTCTTCTCCGCTACGCGAACGCACGGCCACAGTGCCCGCCTCCATTTCCCGGTCTCCTGCAACCAGGAGATAGGGAATCCTCTGGAGGGTGTGTTCGCGAATTTTAAAGCCGATCTTCTCGTTTCTCAAGTCTGTCTCGACCCGAAACCCCTGATTTTTCAGCGACTCAGATAGTCTGACGCAATATTCAGCCTGGCGGTCGGTGATATTCAGCACAATCGCCTGGACCGGCGCCAGCCAGGGCGGGAAACGGCCGGCGTAATGTTCGATCAGGACACCGAAGAATCGCTCCAGCGAACCCAATAGCGCCCGGGGGATCATGATCGGCCGGCGGCGGTCGCCGTCCTCGGCCACGTACTCCATACCGAATCGCTCCGGCAGGTTGAAATCGAGCTGGATCGTGGAACATTGCCACTTCCGCCCGATGGCATCCTCGATCTTTATGTCGATCTTGGGGCCGTAAAAGGCGCCCCCGCCCTCGTCCATGACATATTCCAGCCCCTTGGCGTCGAGAGCGATCTTCAGGGCGGCGGTCGCCTTGTCCCAGATATCGTCCGAACCGACCGACTTCTCGGGTTTGGTCGACAGATTGACCTCGAAGTTCTCGAAGCCGAAATCTCTCAGCATGCTCAGGGTCAGGTCCAGCACGCCCCTGACTTCGTCCGCAATCTGTTCCTCGCGGCAGAATACATGGGCGTCATCCTGGGTGAATCCGCGTACCCGCATCAGCCCGTGCAGGGCCCCGGACATTTCATGCCGGTACACGGTACCCAGTTCGGCCCAGCGGATCGGCAACTCGCGATAGGAGCGCAGTCGGTCCTGAAAGACGAGGACATGGAACGGGCAATTCATGGGCTTGAGCTGGTAGAGCTGCTCATCCTCGACCATCGGTGCGTACATGGACTCACGATAAAAATCCGTGTGGCCTGATGTATGCCACAGCGTCTCCAACGCGATATGCGGGGTATAGAGAAGCTCATAGCCCCCATCGATGTGGCGGTCGCGCCAGTAATCCTCGATCACCCGGCGGATGCGTGCGCCTCGCGGGTGCCAGAAAACCAGGCCGCCACCTGCCCCCTCTTGCACGCTGAACAAATCCAGTTCCTGACCGATGCGGCGGTGATCGCGTTTTTCAGCCTCCTCGAGCCGGTGCAGGTACGCCTTGAGCGACTTCTTGTCCGGCCAGGCGGTTCCGTAGATCCGCTGCAGCATCTCGTTGTTCGAGTCGCCTCGCCAGTAGGCCCCGGCCACCTTTGTCAGCTTGAATGACTTCAGATGTCCGGTGCTCGGCACATGGGGCCCGCGGCATAGGTCTTTCCAATCTCCCTGGCCGTAGACGCCGATCTGCTCTTCTGCAGGGATGCTCTCGATAATCTCGGCCTTGTACTCCTCGCCGATGCTACGGAAATAGTCCACAGCCTCGTCTCGGCCCATGACTTCCCGTGTCACGGTCAGGTCCGCGGAGGCAATCTTCTGCATGCGAGCCTCGATGGCCTCCAGGTCTTCCGGAGTGAAAGGTCGCTCGAAAGCAAAGTCATAGAAGAATCCGTCTTCTATCACCGGGCCGATGGTCACCTGGGCCGTTGGGAAGAGTTCCTTGACGGCCTGGGCGAGCAGATGGGCGGTCGAGTGTCGCAGAATCTCGAGCCCGGACTCGTCCCGGGCGGTGACGATCGCCAGATCCTCGTCGCGGTCGATCACGAAGTCTGTGTCGACCAGTCGATCGCCAACGCGCCCCGCCAGCGCGGCCTTGGCCAGACCTGGGCCAATATCCGCGGCTACAGCAGCGACCGTAATCGCCCCTTCGTAGTTCCGCTGGCTTCCATCGGGGAGAGTGATGACGGGCATGATTCCGCGCTCGTTACCAAATAATAAAAGGGCGCTCCCTGTAGTCTCACCGCGCATTGCGGGGACCTGAGACCGCCCTACTTCCAAAATGTGGTAGGCGCGGGCGGGATTGAACCGCCGACCCCTACGATGTCAACGTAGTGCTCTACCACTGAGCTACGCGCCTAGAGGGGCGCAAAATCTACAGAAACTGGCGGTCCGGGGCAACCCCGCTACACCGCCAGGGCGTCCGGGAGACCGAGGCCGACCCTTCGCATCTCCGAAATCTGATCGCGGATCCTGGCCGCCTCCTCGAATTCCAGCTCGCGGGCGTGCTTGAGCATCGCCTGCTCCAGCTTGGCGATTTTCTTCAACAGCTCCTCGGGAGACATGGTCTCGTAGGCGGGCCGGGGCTCGCCGACTTTCTTGCGACCCACCTTCTGGAGACCGCTGGCCCGGGCTCCCTCCATGATATCGGCGACCGCCTTGCGAATAGTCTCGGGCTTGATCCCATGGGCCCGGTTGTGGGCCATTTGTTTCGCCCGGCGCCGCTCCGTCTCGTCGATGGCCAGCTTCATGGACTTTGTGATCTTGTCCCCATAGAGAATGGCTGAGCCGTTCACGTTGCGCGCCGCCCGGCCAATGGTCTGGATCAGCGAGCCTCCGGAGCGCAGGAATCCCTCCTTATCGGCGTCGAGGATCGCAACCAGCGACACCTCCGGCATGTCGAGCCCCTCGCGCAGCAGATTGATCCCGACCAGCACGTCGAATTCGCCCCGGCGCAGGTCTCTGATAATCTCCGTGCGCTCGACCGTGTCGATATCCGAGTGCAGGTACCGGACCCGCACCCCATGTTCAGCCAGGTAATCGGTCAGGTCCTCCGCCATGCGCTTGGTCAAGGTGGTTATCAGTACTCGCTCCTGCCGTTCGACGCGGCCGTGAATCTCAGAGAGTACGTCGTCCACCTGGGTTGCTACCGGGCGTACTTCCACCACCGGATCCAGTAGACCGGTGGGCCGAACCACCTGCTCCACCACCTGGCCGGACTTCTCCAACTCGTGTTTCGCCGGCGTGGCTGAAACGAAGATCATCTGTGGCGCGAGTTCTTCGAATTCATCGAAACGCAGCGGTCTGTTGTCCAAAGCCGAGGGTAATCTGAAGCCGTACTGGACCAGAGTCTCTTTGCGTGACCGATCGCCCTTATACATGCCGCCGAGCTGCGGCACAGTCACATGGCTTTCATCCACCACTAACACGGCATTATCCGGCAGATAATCGAACAGGGTCGGTGGCGGCTCACCGGTGGCCCGCCCGGACAGGAACCGCGAGTAGTTCTCGATGCCGGAGCAATATCCCAGTTCCAGGATCATCTCCAGGTCGAACCGCGTCCGCTGTTCCAGCCGCTGTGCCTCCAGCAACTGGCCCGCGTCGCGCAGGATCTTGAGCCGATCGCGGAGTTCATCCTTGATCTCGTCCATCGCACCCACGAGCCTGTCCCTGGGCGTCACGTAATGGGTTTTCGGATAGACGGTGGCGCGAGGCACCCGGCGCAGCATCTCTCCGGTCAGGGGGTCGAAATAGCTCAGACACTCGATCTCGTCATCGAACAGCTCGATCCTGAGTGCCTCCCGCTCTGACTCCGCCGGGAAAATGTCGATCACATCTCCTCGGACGCGGTAGGTGCCCTGGGTGAGATCCATCTCGTTGCGGCGGTACTGCATGTCGGCCAGTCGCCGCAGGATCTTGCGTTGATCTGTACGGTCCCCGCGATCGAGATGCAGGACCATGCTCAGGTACGCGCGCGGGTCCCCTAGGCCATAGATGGCAGAAACCGTGGCGACGATGATCGAGTCCGGGCGCTCCAGAAGTGCTTTGGTAGCCGACAGCCGCATCTGCTCGATATGCGCATTGATGGAGGAGTCCTTCTCGATATAGGTATCCGAGGACGGGACGTACGCCTCCGGCTGGTAGTAGTCATAGTAAGAGACGAAATACTCCACCGAGTTGTTCGGGAAGTACTCGCGGAATTCGCCGTAGAGCTGGGCCGCCAGGGTCTTGTTGTGGGCCAGGACCAGGGTGGGACGCTGTAATTGCTGGATTACGTTCGCGATCGTGAAGGTCTTCCCGGAACCCGTAACCCCGAGAAGGGTCTGGTACATCAAGCCGCTGTCCAGGCCTTCAACGAGGCCGGCGATGGCTTCGGGCTGGTCTCCGGCGGGCTCGTAATCTGATTTCAGTTCGAAGTGTTCTGCCATTTCTGCAAATTCTGGATTGGACCTGGTGCCGGCATCGCTTAACATACGCAACGCTTCATTATGCCATCAGGGGAGAATCGTGAAGCCCTCACTCTCTGCCCGCGTTGGGCGTATCAAGCCGTCACCCACGCTCGCGGTCACCGCGCGTGCCCAGGAACTCCGACGCGAGGGCCGCGATGTCATCGGGCTGGGCGCCGGGGAGCCGGACTTCGATACCCCGGATCACATCAAGGCTGCTGCAATCGAGGCAATCCATCAGGGGTTCACGAAATACACGGCGGTGGACGGTATCATCGAACTCCGCGAAGCGATTTCGGATAAGTTTCGCCGCGATAACGAGATTGAATACGCCCCAGACCAGATTCTGGTTTCAGTAGGCGGCAAGCACAGTCTCTACAACCTGTTCGAGGCGGTGCTGAATCCGGGCGACGAGGTGATCATACCGGCCCCTTACTGGGTCTCGTATCCGGCCATGGCGCTGCTGGCCGATGCGGAACCGGTGATTGTATCCGCGGGTTCGGATCAGGGTTTCAAGCTGAGACCTGAGCAACTGGCCAGCGCCATCGAGGATCAGACACGGTTGTTCGTTCTCAACAGTCCCAGCAACCCGACGGGGGCGGCCTACACACGGCCCGAACTGGAGGCGCTGGCCGAGGTACTCCGGGAACACCCACGAGTTTTGATCGTTACCGACGATATGTACGAGCACATCTACTGGGGCAGCGAACCCTTCTGCAGTTTCCTGACCGCGGCTCCGGACCTATATGAACGTACGATAACGATAAACGGCGTCTCCAAAGTCTACTCGATGACCGGGTGGCGGATCGGCTACGCAGGCGGTCCCGCGGCGATCATTGCCGCCATGCGCAAAATCCAGAGCCAGAGCACCTCGAATCCCTGCGCAATCGCCCAGAAAGCCGCGCTTGCAGCGATTTCCGGCGACCAGACTTGCGTGACGGAGATGAACGAGGCTTTCAAGCAGCGACACGACTATTTGGTTGCCGAGCTCAATGAAATTCCGGGCTTCCGCTGCCTGCCGGGCGCCGGCACCTTTTATGCCTTTCCGGATATCACGGGCGCTCTGGAGACGCTGCCAGACATCTCCGGGGACATCCCCTTCTCCGAGTTCCTGCTCGAAAAGGCGGAAGTCGCGGTCGTGCCGGGCTCTGCATTCGGGGCGCCCGGACATATCAGGCTGTCGTTCGCCTGCGGCGAGGAGACGCTCGAAACTGCTGTCGGCCGCATCAGGTCTGCTCTTCAAGGTGCCGGGCTCGCCGCTTGACTTGAGCGACTCGGGCGACGACAATTCCGCGCCTGCTGCGCAGGCGGCATCGGTCATTTCCCCGGTAGCTCAGTTGGTAGAGCGGGTGACTGTTAATCACTTGGTCGGTGGTTCGAGTCCGCCCCGGGGAGCCAGATTCTCGAGAAAGGTCGCCTGAGGGCGGCCTTTTTTCTTTGGAGCACCCTTGCGACATCCTTATTCGGCCATCAGCACGCGCCGGAAACACGGGCGGAACGAGACTTTCACGCCCCCCCTTTTCCTCCGGCAAAGGTGTTTGCCTGCTACGCGCCCAAGACCGACTCGCATGCAATAGTGCGGCGTACCCTTTTGCCACGCCTCACAGCCGGGCGATGGTACCGGCGCCCCCCGCACACGCGCTGGCGGCGCGTGCCGGATGACCCGGACAACATGGGTAATCCCTCAGGCAGTAATCTGAAAAGACAGAAGCGGCTAACGAAACACTTCCTCCAGCAGCGAAGTGATAGCAACCCATGCCCGGCGATCCGCCATTTCGTCATAGGCCATATTGTCTATGCCGTGAGAACCAGCAATAGGAGTGGCGAAGCTGTGCACGGCGCCGGAATAAAAAGTCATCTCCCAGTCAGCACCAGCCCGATCGAGAGCATTCATGAACTTCTCGATGTGCTCCGGTTTGACATACTGGTCATCGTGACCGTGGAGAACCAGGAGACGTGGCTTGATAGAGGTGACTGTGTCAGGTGCTATCGGAAGGGGGATGCCAATGCTAACAGCGGCCTTGATATCGAAACCCGCGTACGCCATCTGTAATGCTGTCGACCCGCCGAAACTCGAGCCGATTACCGCAAGCTTGCTGCTATCAACATTGGGTTGGGCCGTAAGGATATCGAGCCCCAACTGGGCGCGACGATTCCACAGACCCTTGTCACCGGTCACACCCATCATCCACTCTCTGGCTTGCGCTGGATCACCCGTGGACTTCCCATCGCCGTACATGTCGGGAACGAAGGCAACATAACCGGCCTCCGCCACACGACGGGCACGTTCCTGGCTCTCCTCGGTATTCCCCCACCATTCATACGCAACGAGAACGCCCGGTCGTCTAGCGGACTGGGCATCGTCCCAGGCCAGAAAGCCCTGGAGCGCCACATCTCCATCTTTATAGGTGACAGTCTTTGTTTTGACATCTGCCAGAGCAGGGCTTGACGCCAACAGAATGACAATTATCGATAGCGAAACGGCACTGACGATGTCTTGATGTGACTTCATTTCCGGAACCCCCTCTTCGTGTGCAGTGCAAGCGCACTCGTACTTGGGGCCGTCCGTGACCACTGCGGCATTGGTCTCGCGGAGCTGCCCGGGAAGCGCGCTTGTTTGTTGTCTCAAGCTTTTCTATGCGTCGGCTTTTCACAGAAGATGTGCCACGCGAACGACTGATGCCATGTGTCTCAGTCAATTGTCGCTAACAGCGCTCATCAATCAATCACTTACTCGAAAATAGCCCTACGCCTGCCGCGGTGCGCAAGCAAAGTTTCCGCAGATCTGGTCTTGTCGCCCGAACTGTGCCTCGGCCAGACACCGGGCAGGAGGTCCGCTTCGGGTCGGAAGCAGACATTCGGAGAACTCTGTTTGAGACTCATCTATTGACCCGAAATGGGCTCTTTTCGACCAGGATCGGAAAGCTTGGCCATCCATTTCAGTAACTATAAGGACTGGTGACTGTTAATCACTTGGTCGGTGGTTCGAGTCCGCCCCGGGGAGCCAGATTCTCGAGAGAGGTCGCCTGATGGCGGCCTTTTTCTTTGTACCGCCTCTTGAAGGTCTGCTTCGGGCCAAAAGCGGATCTTCAGCATGGACCGTTTTCTGGCCCGCCCTCGCCTAGTCTGGAATCGCCACCTCGAATTCGATGGCCGCGAGTTGCTCCGGCGCCATGCCGATGCTCTCGAGAAATGGCAACCATCGTGGATCGCCGTGGATATTGTCGAATTCGGGTGTGGTCGCAATATCAATCAGACCCGGATCGTTATACAGCACCGCCTTGTCCAGCCACTCGAAGGCGAGATCGGTCTCGCCGCGGTACGCGAAGACATAGGCGATGTTGTAGGCGGCATCCTGCTCCCATTTCTCGATCAATTCCGCCAGTGCTGCATCGGATTCAGCCGTCTGCCCCAGCGCGTGATACGCCATCGGTAAACCAATGAGGCGCCAGACGCTTGGGTCTTTCTCGATCTCTGCGAGACCCGCTTCGGGCTCACCCTTGAGCAGCAATGCATAACCGATGAGAGAATGGGCCTGACCAACTCCCGGGCTCAGGCTCAGCGCCTTGCGGTAGGAAGCAATCGCCTCATCCAATCGCCCAGTGTAGAGATAGAGTGTGGCTTGGCTGGTGAAGCCACTGGGATTTACCGGGTCGCGCGCGACAACGTAGTCAAGGATCCGGATAGACTCGTCGAGTCGACCCAATTCGCGGAGCTTGACGGCGGCCTGAATAAGAATCTCGACATTGGTTGGTTCCAACTCTAATGCCCGCTCGTAATGACGGGCCGCGCTTATCGGATCGTTCCTGGAATTTGCCAAAAACGCAAGGAGTGCATGGACTGGCGCATAGTCCGGGGCGATCGCTAGTGCCTTCTCGGCCGCCTCGTCGGCCAGACGAAAGCCTTCTTCGCGGGGCCTCAGTCCACTGCCTGACTGGATAGCGTAAACCTCGCCCAGTCCGGTCCAGGCCGCGGCATAATCGGGGACGATGGCCAGTGCCTGCTCAAACAACGCCACTGCCTTTTCGTACGACTCAGGCGTGCGTTGGTAACGCGCGTGTCTTGCCTGGAGGTAAAGTGAATACGCTTCGGGATCGGTCTCCTCTATTGTCGGCACCTCGCCCAGCAGCGTGATCTTCAGCTGCGTCACGACCTCGGCAGCGATCTCGTCCTGGACGGCAAAAACATCGTCCAGCTTGCGGTCGTAGGTTTCCGACCAAAGGTGTTTGTCCGAACGTGCCTCGATCAACTGTGCCGTGATCCGCACCTGGTTGCCGGCCTTTCTTACGGAGCCCTCAAGGACATGGGCGACGTTCAGTTTTTGCGCCACTTCCGGGATATCAATCTTTTCCCCCTTGAAAGCGAACGCCGAACTGCGTGAGGTGACATGTAGCTCCGGAATCTTAGCCAGCAGGTTGAGCAACTCCTCGGATATGCCGTCTGAGAAAAACTCGTTGCTGGCGTCATCACTCATGTTGACGAAAGGCAGCACGGCGATAGAGCGATCAGGGGTTGCTTCGCTTAGCTCGGTCTCCTCGATCAGCGGCGTTTCCGCGACGGTCGCGGTCTCCGGCATGAGTCGATCCGCGATCAGTCCGCCTATAGCCAGCACCAACAACACGATGATCAGGACATTGATCTTGTGACCGGTCTCGGGAGTAATCGACTGGCTACGGTCAATATCCTTCTCTTTCTTCAGGCCCTCCGGAGTCATCTCGTAGACCCAGGAGAAGATCATCGCCGGGAGAAATCCCAGGATCAGCAGCATGACGACCAGCGACCCTGCCCATTCCGGCACAGGTAACAGCGATGAGAGTACGTCAGTAACCTGCAACAGCAGCCAGGAGGCGACCAGATAGAGCACCGCCACCCTGATGACATTTCGTCGCTTGAGTTCCTCGAAGAAAGACGAGCTAATTCTTGTAGCCTCCCCAGATCTTCGGCCGATCATGGAGGAAACCAGGGGGCTTGTCGACAAATGATCAAGGAAGATGATCTGCTTCAGGACCTAGCGGACGCTGGAGAGCAGTCTCAAAAAGATCCTTCTAGCAATCTCGCAAGTGGCCCCTCCGAATATCGAGAAGAAGTCTGGATCAAGCACTTGAGACTAAAGGAAGACTGGTGACTGTTAATCACTTGGTCGGTGGTTCGAGTCCGCCCCGGGGAGCCAAATTCTCAAGAGAGGTCGCCTGATGGCGGCCTTCTTTGTCTGCTGCACTGCATCGACCGGAAGATGATGGCCGAGGTTCGCTCAGACGTGCTTGTTTAACTGCCTCGGGCGGTTTAATTTCCGCTTTAGATATCTCCACGCAGGTCGAGTTCCCGAACATGAACAACATCGAAGCCATTGAAAGACTCTACGGACACCTAAACGATCGCAACTACGAGGGAGTGATGTCTTGTCTAGCTGACGACATTGTCTGGATCGTGGCCGACAATTCGCCGTTGGCGGACAAGAGTCCGTATCACGGACTAGCTGAAATGCGGTCAGGCGTTTTCGAACGGTTGACGGCCGGTTTCGACAAACTCGTCTTTGATGCGGAAGAGATCTTTGAGTGCAGCGGCGGCGACAAAGTTGTGGCCCTCGGCTATTACTACCTCAGGTTTCACGGGCAGGTGGAGGAGCGTAAAGCGCAGGTGGCCCACATCTGGACGATCCGCGAAGGCCGAGCCGTGAAGTTCCAACAATACCTCGATACCCTCCAGGTCGCGCGCGACTCGGGAGTCGTCTAGGAATCCAGGCTCTCTCAGATCCTGCCAATCACCTGACCGACGGTTCGAGCCCGCCCCGGGAGGCAGATTTCTGAAGATTGCCGCCTGTTGGACGCCTTTTTTGTGCCCGGATATTCGAGTCGGCAGTGTCCCCTTCAGGGCATCGATAGCCATGCACGGGCTCATTGAGGCAATGTTCACCGTCGATCATTGCTTATAGGCAACGGCTGCGCTTGTCGGCCCTGCAAGCGGGATGACTTCGAAACTCGTGAATCCTATCTCGCCGCACCAGTCACGAAAATCGGCACCCGTGTAGTCGAACGCATCACCAAATTCGATCAACATATTTAGCGACATGAGAAGCCCGAATGCATTCTCGCGACGCGCGTCATCGATGAGATTCTCGACCGCGATGAGTGCGCCACCCGGCGGCAAGGCCTCATAGGCCTTCCGAATCAGTATCTTTTTCTTCTCCAGATTCCAGTCATGCAGGATGTTTCCCATCGTAACCACATCGGCGCCGGGAAGGTCATCCTCGAAAAAATCACCTGATACGACGGTAATCCTGTCGGCCATTCCAGCCGCATCGATCTGCTTTTGCGCCAGTGGCGCGACCGGCGGCAGGTCGAATGAATGGAACGACAGGTGTTCGTGCCGCGCAGCCACGGTACGAGAGAGCAGTGCCAACGCGCCGCCGATGTCGCTGACAGAATTGAACCTGGAGAAATCAAACTTTTCGGCCAGTTGCTGAAAGTTGGCGGACTGGAAGCCGGTCATCGATTCGAGAAAGGCGCCGAGTTTCGACTCGCTG
>CP070833.1:933407-936550 GCA_020341735.1 Gammaproteobacteria bacterium
CGGCAGAGGTATCTCTTTACAGCGACACGGCAGTGCTCGAGCGGCTCAATGTCCTGGGCGACGAGTTGCGTTTCGTATTCATTACCTCCGAGGCCACGGCTCACCCGCTGGATGAGCGCCCCGTAGACGCGGTGGAGATAGAGGGGTTCGCCACCGGGCGCCTTTTCGTCGAGGTCAGGCCCAGTCACAACGCGAAGTGTGTCAGGTGCTGGCATCGCAGAAGAGACATAGGAGACGATCCGGAGCACCCGGAGATCTGCGGTCGGTGTGTAGACAACGTGACGGGAACCGGCGAGAAGCGGCGTTTCGCATGAACGACAAGAGCCCGAAACAGAAACCCGGCGCCGCAGTATGGCTATGGCTGTCAGCCGCAATCATCGTCCTGGATCAGTACACCAAATGGCTCATCGTCCAACAGTTTGATCTCTACCAGCGCCTGGATCTGTTACCGATGCTGAGCATCACCCGCCTGCACAACACCGGGGCGGCCTTCAGTTTCCTCAGTGATGCCGGAGGCTGGCAGCGATGGTTTTTCATCATCCTGGGACTGGCTGTCAGCGCACTGGTGATCGTCTGGTTGAGACGGCTTCCCCGACGCGGCAGGAGTTGGCTGGCGGCGGCGCTGGCACTGGTGGTGGGAGGCGCGATCGGAAATATCATTGACAGGATGCATCTTGGGTATGTCGTCGATTTCATCAGTGTGCATTACGACCGATGGTTCTTCCCGGCCTTCAATGTGGCCGATTCGGCCATCACCGTGGGGGCCGCAGTCCTGCTGATCGAGAGTCTCATGGCAGGGGACGATCACATCCCGTCCCGGCGTCACGAGCGAGTGGACCCGTGAGGAGCTGACGATGGAAATCCTGCTCGCCAATCCGCGTGGATTCTGTGCCGGTGTCGACCGGGCCATCGACATCGTCGAGCGGGCGTTGAAGCTCTTCGGACCCCCGATCCATGTCCGTCATGAGGTTGTGCACAATCGATTCGTGGTCGACCGCCTGCGAAACCTGGGGGCGATCTTCGTCGATGAACTCGATGACGTGCCGGACGAAGCAACCGTCATTTTCAGTGCCCATGGCGTCTCGATGGCCGTCCAGAGAGAGGCCGAAAGGCGTGGACTGAAGGTGTTCGATGCAACTTGCCCGCTTGTGACCAAGGTACACATGGAAGTCACCCGCTATGCCAGGGACGGGCGGGAAGTTGTGTTGATCGGCCATGCGGGTCACCCGGAGGTCGAAGGCACCATGGGCCAGTATGATCACGCCGGCGGTGGCGAAATCTACCTGGTGGAGACTCCGGTCGATGTTGCCTCACTGCCGGTGCGGGATCCCGACAACATTGCCTTCGTCACCCAGACCACCTTGTCCGTTGATGACACCGCGAGGGTTATCGATGCCCTGCGCGCACGGTTCCCGAAGCTGACCGGCCCGCGCAAGGAGGACATCTGCTACGCCACCCAGAACAGGCAGGACGCGGTCAAGGAACTGGTGCGCCTGTGCGACATCGTGCTCGTCGTCGGCTCGCCTGCCAGCTCCAATTCGAACAGGCTGCGGGAGATCGCCGAGAAAGCGGGCATCCCGGGACATCTGATCGACGGCCCGGAGGATCTTGAAAGGGAATGGTTCGCCGACGTCCGTACCGTAGGCGTTACCGCAGGTGCGTCGGCACCGGAGATACTGGTTCAGAGGGTCGTCGGCAGGCTCCAGGAGTGGGGAGGCCACGTCGCCGAGGAAGTCGCAGGCGAGCCCGAGAACGTTGTATTCAGTTTGCCCAAGGTCTTGCGAGCCGTCTGATACGACGATTCTGGGAACACCCTCAGTCCCAGCAGACAGATGGTGGCGATGGTGAGGATCCCCGGTCTCCGGTCTGATCGATCCAGAACTCCCGGCAGTCGTCATCCATGTTTTGCGGTGACCCCGTCTGCGGCACAGCGGTCAGTCGGAAACCGTCAGGCCCGTTCAACTCCAGCTTGATGGCATACCAGCCGTTGTCTGTTCCTTCGAATCCCAAGCCATCGGGAGGCGGCGCAGTGAGCTTGTCTGCATAAGACAGGGCGTCAAGATAGTGTGCCTCCTGGGTGGCTGCCAGGCCTAGAAGTGCAACCGTCGCGTCCGTTCTGCGGACCGCCGCCACATGCTGCCACCAAGCGGCTTGAGCCGTCGTCACAAGGATACCCAGGATGGCGATGACGACAAGAATCTCGAGCAGCGTGAAACCTGGGGACAGGTACGCGGGGCAGAAGTTTTGCTTCCAGGGCGTCGTCTGCGATGGACCAGGTCTCATGTGTCTTCCTCAGGAAGATGCCAGGATACGGGCTGGGCCGGCACGCGCAGTGCGGGCACGCAGCCGTCCGCTTCACCACAGATCGGCGGCACCGGGCACCCTGACGCCCGGCACGCGGCGGGATCGATTGGGGCTGGCGCCAGAATGAACACCTGTTGGGCATACGTCGCACGGGCTCCGAGTCCCGCGTCACCTGTGGACGTCAGTGAAAAGTGCCACTCCAGAAGATTCGGCGAAGCATCGGCAATGACGGGTGGCCGGAAACCCAGGAAGCGTGATCGCACCGAGAAGCTGGAATCTGCGGTCACGCCGTCGAGGAGTGCGGCCGGTGCTGTTGAAACGATTTCGAGCTGAGCGAGCGCGGCGGCCAGTCCCTGCGCGGCGGCGTTCTGGGCCGCGCTTCGCGTCGTTAATGCTGCCGCGCGAACGAGTTCAAACGCAGCAAATCGCGGTGCCATCGTCGCCGACAGAGCGGTTAATGTGAGAAAGACGAGCGCCAGGACCAGTATGAATCCCCCTTGGGTCCGTGGTCCGAGTGCAGAAATACTCACTGGAATGAACCATTGGAGACCGGAAAGGTTCGCACCAACAAGTGCCGGGAGAGACGGCCTGTCGGCGGCGCTATCGCTCTGTCGGCATACCCGCTGACCGGGCGCGCCACCACTCCATAAGGTGCCACAGCCTCGGCAAGCAGCCACACGCGGACAGCGACTACCCTGGCATCCACGTGGGTGGCCCGGGAATCGTCGGGGTGCACATAAAGGTCGACACCGGCTATGTCATCAAGATCGATCCCCAGCAAGACCTGGAGGTCGGCGATCCCGGGGGCGATCTCTTCGTCCAGTATGCGTGGCCCCTTC
>CP070833.1:936650-956449 GCA_020341735.1 Gammaproteobacteria bacterium
CCCACGCGTAACTTGACCGAGCGGACCTCATCAAAGTGAGCCATGAGCTCATTGGCTGCGATACTGACGAAGCCCGGCGCCAGGCCGCATTGTGGCGCAAATGCCTTGCCGGAGCCTTCGGCAAGGCTCCTGACCGCATTTGTGACCGCAACGTCCTCGGTCAGGTCGAAATAGTGAGTCTCCAGTTCGGCAGCTATGGCAGCCACACCTTCATTGCAGAAGTAAGGTAAGCCGGAAAGTATCGCGTCCGCGGGATGCTTCTGTAGATGGCTGCGTAACGCGCCGCTGTCGGAAGCATCCAGTTCGAAGGCCTTGACCGATTCGAGGCCGTGCGCTTCCACTACAGCCTTTGCCTGACTGCCGTCGACATCCGCGACCATCACCCGATAGTCGCCAGACTCGCCAAGCAGGCCGGTCACCAGCGCCCCGATCTTGCCGGCGCCCAGAACGAGAACTCGGTGCATGATTTATGCTTCGCCTAAGGATTGCACGATGCGTTTTCGATCCCCCGGGGGGGCGGAAAACCCGGCATTGTGCCAATTCGTGACGGCAGGTGCCACCAGGCGGGTGCTTTTGCAATGCCGCATTGCCATGTAGCATTGTGCAGAATGACGCGCGGTATGGAACAAATCGAATGGCAGCCCGCCAGCTGGACGGCCCGAACCGCGGTCCAGCAGCCGAGCTATCCGGACGCGGCCGAGGTCGAGCGCGCCTTGGCGACGCTCAGCCGTCTTCCGCCCCTGGTCGTATCCGGAGAGGTGGAGGAACTCAAGAAACAGCTGGCAGAGGCACAGCAGGGTCAACGATTTCTCCTGCAGGGTGGAGACTGCGCGGAGAGTTTCGACGAGTGCACATCTGACCGAATCGCAGCGAAGCTGAAGATTCTGTTGCAGATGAGCGTGATTCTGCTGCACGGTCTCAAGAAGCCTGTGATCCGCGTCGGTCGTATGGCGGGTCAATATGCGAAACCACGTTCCGCGGATACGGAGACCCGCGACGGGACAACCCTGCCGAGTTATCGCGGCGACCTTGTGAACCGGAGCGGGTTTGATTCCAATGATCGTCTGCCGGATCCGAACCTCATGTTGCGCGGTTACGAGCGCGCGGCGTTGACGCTGAATTTCGTGAGGGCGCTGGTCGATGGTGGTTTTGCCGATTTGCACCACCCGGAATACTGGGACCTGGCGTTTGTGAGTCATTCCCCGCTGGAGAAGGAGTATCGGCGGATCGTGGAATCGATCTCGGACTCGCTGGACTTTTTCGAGTCGATTGCCGGTGGGCCAGTGCACCACACCCGGAGGATAGACTTTTATTCCAGCCACGAGGGATTGCACCTGCTGTACGAGCAGGCGCAGGCTCGATTCATCGAGCGGCGCAGGCGCTGGTACAACCTGTCGACGCATTTCCCGTGGATCGGCATGCGCACTGCCGATGTGGATGGGGCCCACGTCGAATTTTTCCGTGGTGTTTCAAATCCGCTCGGCATCAAGGTGGGGTCAGCGATGACCGCCGAGTGGCTGCAGGAGCTGATCGCACGACTCAATCCGCGCAATGAGCCGGGACGGCTGACGCTGATCCATCGCTTCGGTGTCAATGATATCGAGGAGCGTTTGCCGCCATTGATCGAGGCAGTACGCGCCACGGGAACTACCGTGCTCTGGAGTTGTGACCCGATGCACGGCAATACCGAGACCACGTCATCGGGCTTGAAAACGCGTCGCTTCGATCGGATTCTTCGCGAACTGGAACTCGCATTCGAAATCCACCACGAGATGGGCAGCCATTTGGGCGGCGTTCATTTCGAGCTGACGGGAGACAACGTCACCGAGTGCACCGGTGGAGCAAGAGGCCTGACAGACGGAGATCTCGCCCGAGCCTACCAGTCTCAAGTCGATCCGAGGCTCAATTATGAGCAAGCTCTGGAACTCGGTATGCGGATCGCCGCGATCAGGAATCGTCGCGCCTGACGGCCGCTGGCCGGGCAGCAGCATCGGTGACCTCGCGCCACTGCCCAGGGCGCAAGTCATCGAGTCCCCAAAGGCCGATCCGGTTTCGTATCAGGCGTAGCGTCGGATGGCCCACCGCGGCTGTCATCCGGCGGACCTGACGATTCCTGCCCTCCTTGAGTGAGATCTCCAACCAGCAGGTGGGTACATTCTTGCGATACCTGATCGGCGGGTCTCTCGGCCAGAGCTGATCCGGTTCATCGATGCGCTCAGCGGCCGCGCGACGAGTGCGGCGTCCCTTGATCTGCACGCCACTGCGTAGCGCATCTAGAGCCGCCTTATCCACCAAGCCTTCCACCTGGGCCCAGTAGGTCTTGGGCAATGCGAAACGGGGGTCAGCGATGCTAGCCTGCAGGCGGCCGTCATCGGTGAGGACTACGAGGCCCTCGCTGTCGCGGTCGAGTCGGCCGGCCGGATAGACATCGGCAACGCGCACATAATCGGCCAGAGTCTCGCGACCAGACTGATCCGTGAATTGACAAAGCACGCCGAAAGGCTTGTTGAGCAGAATGATCATGCTGACACCGATTAATCGTGTATGAGACGAGGCGTCCTCTGGTCGCGCAAAGTCTATCCGGGGTCTCAAAATGGGCTGAATTCATGAGACAAGCCTGCTATCCTCGGTGAGGATACGCCGCTTTGGCGTAGGAATAACAAGATCACGACCGGGGAGGTCCTCATGAAGAAAGTTGTTTTCTCGCTGATCTGCGCCATAGCCTGGGTAGCGACTGGTAGTGTCGCCACCGCCCAGGAACCGCAATGCACCGACCTGCAGTGGGGTGACTGGATCGCAGAGCGGCCCTACATTCCCAACTCCTGTGCCGGCGTTGTCGAGCGTGGCGGAACACTTTATGCAAAGTTCAATGCCCGCATGCAGCGTATGTTCAACAATGGCGACGTGACGCTGCGTATCTACGCACCGGACGGGTCCTGGGAAGTTGATACCTTCAGGCCGCCCGCAGACTTCAAGGCGGCGGTGCCCGGCCCGACTGGCGAAGACTACGTGAGCTTCGCGGACATCCCGACGGGCAAGGACATCAGAATCTATGTACCGGAAGGCCAGTTCACGCTTGTCAGCTTCGAAGAAGACGTCGTAGTTGAAGCTGTCGTCGTTCCCGATCGTGTCGAGGTCGTCGAAGTTGAAGAAGTGGTCATGCCCACGACTGCCAGCCCGCTACCGCTGATCGGTCTGGCCGGCGGACTGTTCGTCATGCTCGGTGGATTGGCAGCAGCCATCCGTCGCCGCATCTGACATCGGGAAACCAGATATTTCCCTACCGGCGCGGGGCCCTTCGGGGCCCCGTTTCTGTTTAGATCTCGGTCGAATACCGCCGTGGCCACAGAGACTCCAACTTTTGCATTGATCCGGCGAAACCACTATATTGTGCAGTGCAGAATAAATGCCGTCTAAAGTAAGAAATTGCTTGTGTATTGAAGCGTAAGCAATTGATTGAAATACATCAGGAGAGTAGCCAATGAGCCACCCTTCAGAGGCTTCGCACACGTCCAAAATCGAGGTTCTTGGCCCGATCGAGAGCGGGTTCGATGAGATTCTGACCCCAGAAGCACTGGATTTCATTGCCGATTTGTCGATCCGTTTCGGAGGCAAGATTGAGCAACTGCTTGCCGCCCGGCAGGACAGGCAGAGATTGATCGACGAAGGTGAGATGCCAGATTTTCTGCCACAGACACGGCAGATCAGGGAATCCGAATGGACAATCGCAGGGATTCCGGCCGACCTTAAGGATCGACGGGTCGAAATCACTGGCCCGACGGATCGCAAGATGATCATCAACGCGCTGAATTCCGGTGCGAGCGTGTTCATGGCGGACTGCGAAGATTCGCTCACGCCCACATGGCACAACGTGATCCAGGGACAGATTAACCTCAGAGACGCAGTTGATCGGAGTATAAGTTTCTCCAATCCCGACGGCAAGCAGTACCGGCTTAAGGATGAGACCGCGGTGTTGATCGTCCGACCGAGGGGCTGGCACCTGACCGAGAAGCAGATAACTGTTGACGGTCGTCGCGTGCCGGGCGCGTTTGTCGACTTCGGCCTGTACCTGTTTCACAATGCAGACAAATTGCTGGAAAACGGTACCGGACCGTATTTCTATTTGCCGAAACTGGAGAGCCACCTCGAAGCTCGTCTGTGGACTGAGGTATTCGAGTTCTCGGAGAACCGGTTGGGCCTGCGGCATGGCACCATCAAGTGCACGATCCTGATCGAGACTATCCTCGCGGCCTTCGAGATCGACGAGATCCTCTACGTGCTAAGAGACTATATCGTCGGCCTTAATTGCGGACGCTGGGACTATATTTTTAGTTTCATCAAGAAATTCCAGAATTACCCTGAGTTCGTCCTCCCGGATCGGGCAGAGGTGACGATGACCTCGCATTTCTTGCGGTCATATTCGCAGCTGGTCATCAAAACCTGCCATCGACGTGGGGCCCTCGCAATCGGGGGCATGGCGGCCCAGATTCCCATCAAGAGTGATCCCGAGGCTAACGAAGTAGCGATCAATAAGGTGCGCCAGGACAAGGAACGCGAGGCCGGAGACGGTCACGATGGCACCTGGGTGGCCCACCCGGGACTGGTGGCCGTAGCCCGTGACATTTTTGACCAGCACATGCCCGGATCCAATCAGCTGGAACGCTTGCGTCGCGATGTAGAAGTCGCGGCGGCCGATCTGTTGGCCTTGCCGTCCGGATCCATCACCGAAGGCGGTCTCCGAAACAACGTCAACGTCGGCATCCGCTACCTGGCTTCATGGTTGTCTGGTAACGGCTGCGTGCCCATCTTTAATCTGATGGAGGATGCAGCCACGGCGGAGATTTCCAGGGCACAGATCTGGCAGTGGATACGCCATCCAAAGGGGGTGCTCGATGACGGTCGCCGCGTCACGGCAGAGCTGTATCACGAGATCAGAGCTGAAGAATTGGAAAAGATTCGCACCGATGTAGGCGACGCGGCCTTCGACAACGGTAACTACCGGCAGGCAGCCGAGCTTCTCGACCGGATCTCGCTGGCCGAAGAATTCGCAGAATTTCTCACACTGGACGCCTATGAGGCGATCAACTGACCGATTACAAGCATCTGCAGAGGTAGACAGAGATGACGAAGAATGCCGAGTTGCTGAATAAGGAGTGGAAAGAGTCGCCGCGGTGGAAGGGCACCCAGCGTCCATATTCCGCCGAGGATGTAGTGCGTCTCAGCGGGTCCGTAGAGATTGAGTACACCCTTGCTCGAGTGGGTGCGGAGAAACTCTGGTCTTACATCCATGAAAAACCTTTCGTCAATGCTCTCGGGGCACTGACAGGGAACCAGGCGATGCAGCAGGTTCGCGCTGGGCTGGACGCAATCTATCTTTCCGGTTGGCAGGTGGCGGGGGACGCCAACCTGTCGGGCGAGATGTATCCGGACCAGTCGCTGTATCCGGCGAACTCGGTGCCCGCGGTCGTTCAGCGCATCAACCGTTGCTTGCAGCGAGCGGATGAGATCACGCATGCGGAGGGTGACCATAGTATCGATTGGTTCAAGCCTATCGTGGCCGATGCTGAGGCCGGTTTTGGCGGTGTACTCAATGCCTTCGAGCTGATGAAGCAGATGATCGAGGCGGGCGCCGCCGGTGTCCATTTCGAAGATCAGCTCTCCTCAGCCAAGAAGTGCGGTCACATGGGCGGCAAAGTTCTGGTGCCGACGCAGGAGGCCGTCAACAAGCTTGCGGCAGCGCGAATGGCCGCTGACGTATGTGGTGTCCCGACAATCCTGGTGGCGAGGACAGATGCAGAGTCGGCCAGTTTGCTGACGGCAGATGTCGATGAACGGGATCGGGAATTCATCGAGCCCGGCGAAAGGACGTCTGAGGGCTTCTTCCGGGTTCGCGCTGGTCTGGACCAGGCGATCGCGCGGGGCCTGGCTTATGCACCTCTGGCCGACATGATCTGGTGCGAGACCCAGGTACCTGATCTCGACGATGCAAAACGCTTCGCGGAAGCGATGCAGAAGGATTTCCCGGATCAGCTGCTGGCCTACAATTGCTCCCCGTCATTCAACTGGAAGAAGAATCTGGACGATGCGACCATCGCCAAGTTCCAGAGAGAGCTGGGCGCGATGGGTTACAAATTCCAGTTCATCACGCTGGCCGGATTCCACAGCCTAAACTACAACATGTTCAAACTGGCCAAAGGTTACAAGGAAAGCCAGATGTCGGCATATGTTGAACTCCAGGAAGCAGAATTCGCCAGCGAGAAGGAAGGCTACACGGCCACCAAGCATCAGCGCGAAGTAGGCGCCGGGTACTTTGATCAAGTGACCCAGACCGTGACCGCCGGTACCTCTTCGATTACGGCGTTGAGCGGATCCACGGAAGAGGCCCAGTTCGACAAGACTGGCTGAGGGGAGGATCACTCATCTACCGGGCTCCGGCGGTTTCCGACCGTCGGGGCCTTTGTTTTTCAGAGGGTCGCGTGTTGAGGACGAATCCCGCGATGAGCCATAATCGGCCGCTTGTCGCGGCCGGCACTCGCCGACGGAAGGACGATTTAATGCAATACGACAGGATCCAGTTACCCCAGCGGGGCGCCCCGATCACAATCAATCGCGACTTCACTATTGAGGTGCCTGAGTCGCCGATCATTCCGTTCATCGAGGGAGACGGCATCGGCATGGACGTGACCCCGGTGATGCGTCATGTCGTCGACGCGGCTGTGGAGAAAGCCTACGGGCGAGATCGCCGCGTCGCGTGGATGGAGATCTTTGCTGGACAGAAGGCGGCCGAATGTTACGGCAGCGGCCAATTCCTTCCGGACGAGACCCTTGACGCCCTGCGACGATTCGTCGTCTCCATCAAAGGCCCCCTGGCAACGCCGGTCGGTGGGGGGTTCCGTTCACTTAACGTGTCCATACGGCAGGCGTTGGATCTCTATGCGTGCGTCCGGCCGATTCGCTATTTCCCCGGTGTGCAGACACCGGTCCGGGACTCCGATCTCGTCTCCATGGTCGTTTTCCGCGAGAACACAGAGGACATCTATTCGGGTATCGAGTGGCCCGCCGGATCGGAGGAGGGCCTGAAACTGATCAAGTTCTTGCAGGACGAGCTCGGCGTGAGCGGAATCCGCTTCCCCTCCAGCGCTGGCCTGGGAATCAAGCCCGTGTCCCGAGAGGGTTCGCAGCGCTTGGTGCGCAAGGCGCTGAATTACGCTGTGGATGAGGATCGGTCTTCCGTGACGTTGGTCCACAAGGGCAACATCATGAAGTACACGGAAGGGGCATTCCGGACCTGGGGATATCAGGTAGCGCGCGACGAGTTCGGCGCAGAGGAGGTCAACGGCGGTCCGTGGCTTGCTTTCAAAAATCCTCGAACCGGTCGGAGCATCGTCGTCAAGGACGTGATTGCCGACAACTTCCTGCAGCAGATCCTGCTGCGGCCGGAAGACTACGACGTCATTGCGACTCTGAATCTCAATGGCGACTATATCTCCGACGCTCTCGCAGCACAGGTGGGTGGCATAGGAATTGCCCCCGGCGCCAACATCGGTGATGCGGTGGGCGTCTTCGAGGCAACCCATGGAACGGCGCCGGGGTTCGCAGGCAAGGACCAGGTCAACCCGGGTTCGCTCATTCTGTCTGCGGAAATGATGCTTCGTTACATCGGCTGGCGGGAGGCGGCAGACTACATTTTCCATGGGGTCCGCAAGGCCATCGAAGCCAAAGAGCTGACCTTTGATCTGGCGCGTCTCCGTGAAGCAATCCGTCAGCCGAAAGTCGGGGACACGGCGGCTGCGAAAGTCGAGGAACAGATGGAGAGGCTGGTGCCGGGCGCCAGGCTGGTAGGTACGACTGGTTTCGGGGAGGCAGTAGTCCGGCATATGGAAGATTGACAGGCACGAGTTCGGGCCTCGGCATGGACTCATGGGCGTCACGGCAGTCCCGGGGACCAGCGATTGACTGACGACGTCGAATTCAATCCTGGCTGCCGCTTGTGTCCTCGGCTGGCCGCGTATCTCGATGACGTACGGGTCAGGAATCCGGACTACTTTGCCCGTCCGGTCCCTGCTTTCGGAGACCCGGAGGCCCGTCTGCTCATCGTCGGGCTTGCACCGGGCTATCACGGAGCCAACCGCACGGGAAGGCCTTTTACCGGCGACTACGCGGGTATTCTTCTCTACCAGACGCTCCATCGCCTGGAGCTCGCCAGCGCAAGCGTATCTGAATCCCCGAATGACGGACTGCGGCTTAAGGGTTGCAGGATCACCAACGCCGTCAAGTGCCTGCCGCCGGCCAATAAACCCGTCGGACAGGAGATCCGGACCTGCAACCGATATCTGGCCGCCGAGCTGCTCGCTTTACCAAAGAACGCGGTGGTACTCGCGTTGGGAAAGATCGCGCATGATGCGGTCGTGCGGGCACTGGGATTCAGGCTCAGCGCCTGGCGCTTTGGTCATGGTGAGATTCACGAACTGCCGGATGGGCCGCCGCTGGTCGACTCCTACCACTGCAGCCGATATAACACTCAGACGCGGAGATTGACTGCGGCGATGTTCGAGACGGTCGTTGCCCGGGCGGCAGCGATGGCAGGTGTGGGCAGTGTGTCGCCAGGGATTTCAGAGCCATGACGGACAAGAAAATTTCGGCTCCCGAATCTGAGGAATTTAATCCCAGGCCCGTCCTCCGACGGCTACCTCATCGGCCCGGTGTCTACCTGTTCCTGAACGGCGAAGGGGCCGTGGTCTATGTCGGCAAGGCCCGCGATCTCCGCAAGCGCGTCTCCAGTTATTTCCGCGCCGGGATACCGGGCGGGAAGACCGGTCAGCTGGTGCGCAGGGTTCGCAAGATTGAGGTGACGGTCACGGGCAGCGAGGGTGAGGCCCTGATATTAGAGAATAACCTGATCAAGGAGCACAGGCCGCGATTCAATGTGCTGCTCCGCGATGACAAAAGCTATCCGTTCATTCACCTGTCGTCAGAACATCCCTATCCGCGGCTGTCTTTCTACCGCGGGACACGCAAGATAGAGGGTAGGTTATTCGGACCCTATCCATCCGCGGGGGCGGTCAGAGAGACGCTCAACCTCTTGCAGAAGCTATTCCGCATTCGCTCGTGTGAGGATAGTTTCTTTGCTCACCGCAGCCGCCCCTGCCTGCAGTATCAAATCCAACGGTGCTCCGGGCCGTGCGTTGGACTCGTCAGCGGCAACAAGTATTCCGATGACGTGAGTCATGCAGTTCAATTCCTCGAGGGAAGAAGCGGTGAGGTTGTTACCGATCTGGCTGAGAAGATGGAGGCTGCTTCCAAGCGGCTGGAGTTTGAGGAGGCGGCGCGGTTCCGCGACCAGATAAATCGTCTGAAGACTGTCCAGCAACAGTTCGCCGGCGCCAATCGCGATCGCGGAGACATCGACGTCCTGGCCGTCGCTGAGCAGGCCGGGGTCCACTGCGTGGCCGTGATGTTTGTCAGGGGAGGGCGCAATCTGGGCAGTCGCACCTGGGTGCCGCGGACGTCGCCCGGGACCCGGGAGCGAGAAGTTCTGGGCGCGTTCGTCGCACAGTACTACTTGGGCAGGCCGATTCCGAACGAGATTCTGCTCGCCGGCCAGGTGGACGAAGTCGAGCTGCTCGAGTTGGCACTGTCAGAGCGGGCCGGGCGCAGCGTAAGTATCCGGCATCGGGTCCGCGGCGAGCGTGCTCGCTGGATCGAACTGGCTGCAGAGAACGCCCGTCACGGCGTCGAGCTACACATTGCGAGTCAGGCTGGCATGCAAGCTCAACTAGAGCAAATAGGCGAAAGGCTCGGCCTGGGCGAAACGCCGGCGAGGATCGAGTGCTTCGACATCAGCCATACTGCTGGCGAGGCCACGGTGGCCAGTTGCGTGGTCTTCGGCAAGGAAGGGCCGCTGAAGTCTGATTACCGGCGCTTCAATATCGCCGATGTCCCGGCCGGGGATGACTACGGAGCGATGCGCCAGGCTCTGATGCGGCGTTACACGAGGATTAAGAGGGGAGAGGCCCAGCTGCCGGATCTTCTGATGGTCGATGGAGGTAAGGGTCAGCTCGCGGAGGCTGTCAGGGTCATGGACGAGCTGCAGATCGAGGGCGTCGAAATCGTGGCTATCTCCAAGGGCCGCAGTCGCCGGCCCGGTCAGGAGCAGGTCTTCTTGGCAGGTCGGGAACGCCCCTTTATACTGCGGCCGAACTCTCCGGCCCTGCTTTTGATCCAGCAGATTCGGGATGAGGCGCATCGTTTTGCAATCGCGGGTCATCGTCAGCGCAGGGGCAAGCGCAGGAAAAGATCGGTACTGGAAGATGTCAAGGGGCTCGGTCCCAAACGTCGTACCATGTTACTCCGTGAGTTTGGTGGCCTACATGGCGTCAATGCTGCAAGCGTAGAGGACTTGGCTAGGGTCAAGGGTATCAGTCGAACCTTGGCTCGCCTCGTATACGAGACTCTGCACCCGGAATCTTAGATAAAGTGAGTACAACCTTTAATGTTCCGAACACGCTGACCTGGTTCCGGATCGCGTGCATCCCGCTGGTCGTGTTGGTTTATTACCTGCCGTTTCATTGGGGGCAGCCCGCGGCCGCGTGGATATTCGGGGCGGCCGCGGTAACGGATGGTCTCGACGGCTATCTGGCTCGCAAACTGAACCAGATGTCCAAGTTCGGAGCCTTCCTCGATCCGGTGGCCGATAAGGTCATCGTTGCCGTCGCGCTATTGCTTGTCACGCACACGGACCCGCGGATTATCGTCTTGCTGGTCTCTGCGATCATCATCGGTCGCGAGATAACGATTTCGGCGTTGCGTGAGTGGATGGCCGGCATCGGCGCACGCCACAAGGTGGCAGTCATCGATGTGGCCAAGTACAAGACACTGGCCCAGATGTTCGGCGTGGCCTTTATGCTCCACGGCCAGGGCAATCCACTGTTCGGCGTGCCGATCTACGAGTTCGGGTTATGGCTGCTGGTTCTTGCTGCCGCATTGACCCTGTGGTCGATGATCTGGTACCTGAAGGAGGCTTGGCCCCAGTTTACGGATGGCGAGGAGGGCGGTTGACAGGCTTCGGTTGCCGAATACAATACCCAGTCTTCTGAATGCGGCGGGAATAGCTCAGTTGGTAGAGCACAACCTTGCCAAGGTTGGGGTCGCGAGTTCGAGTCTCGTTTCCCGCTCCAGAATTCAACAGGTTACGGAAGCTCGGCTGAAGGCCGGCTTACGTGCCTGAGTCCCGAACATAGTGGGACGCAAACCGCCCCGTCCGGTTCGCCTGGCGGGGCGTTTTTGTCGCCATCTCCATTGCCACAGTCCACCGGTCACACCCAGTCTCCCTCCGGGTCGACCGTGAGCGATCAACAAAGCGGAAAAGAACTGACCCGTCGGTGGAGTGAACAGGGCTTTCTGATGTGCGGAGCCAGCGCCGCACTCGTGATTGTTGGCGGTCCCGTTTCCGGTAATATCCGCGCATGAGCCGGGCAAAGACAGCAGATCCGCCGTTCGCACTGGTTTTACTGCTGTTCTTTTTTTCCGGAGCGCTGGCACTGGTCTACCAGGTGGTCTGGTCCCGGATGATGACCCATGTCTTCGGGTCCACTGCCGTGGCAGTCGGCACCGTTCTGGCCGCTTTTATGGCGGGCATGGCCATCGGTAGCTGGGTCATCGGCCGACTTTCCGATCGGAGCGCGAACCGCCTGCGACTTTATGCATGGCTGGAGATCGGTATCGCGTTGGCGGCGCTAATCTCGCACCTGGCCCTGGACCACATGGCAGCGCTGTACCCCATCCTCCACGACCTGGTGGGCGACCTCCCGGTCGTGCTGCCGCTGGTCAGGTTCGCGTCGGCATTCCTCATCGTGATGGCGCCCACCGTCTTGATGGGGGCGACTCTCCCCGTGCTTGGCAGGTACCTGTTGAGCGCGACGAGCAGCGTCGGCGCCCGGCTCGGGATGCTGTACTCGATCAACACGCTCGGCGCGGTCACCGGAGTCCTGGCGACCGGTTTTGTGCTGATCGGCCGCTATGGCATCCATGTGCCCGTATTCGCCGCCGTCGCCGGTAACCTGTTTATCGGCCTTATCGCATGGATCGCCGCGCGGCGGGTCGTGACGTTTGACTCCGCTAGTGGGCCGACCGGGCAATATGTTGACAAGGCTCGGGGGGCGGCCACGGATGCATTGACCCTGCGAGTCGTCCTGCTTGGACTGGGTATCTCGGGGTTCACCTCTTTTGCCTACGAAATCTACTGGACTCGTTCGCTGGTCTTTATCCTCGGCAATTCGACCTATGCCCTGACGACGATGCTGAGCGCTTTCCTGACTGGCATCGCGCTGGGGAGTTACTTGGTGCGATTCGCGATCGACCGATTCAATGATCGGGTGGTGATCTTCGGCTGGATCCAGGTGTCGCTGGGAGTGATCTCAGCGATGGCTCTGCCGCTGTTGTTTCTATTCGATGATCCCCAGTCGATGAACAGGACGCTGGTGGGGATATCCGGGCAGGCCTTTCCGCTGGTGTTGTCCGGATTCGGCATCGCTTTCCTGGTGATGCTAATGCCCGCCGCTTTGATCGGCGCGACTTTTCCCCTGGTGGGCCACTTGGCTGTCCGACAGTTGAGCACGGCGGGGGCCTCTGTGGGCAAGGTGTATGCGATCAATACCCTCGGCAACGTGCTGGGAGCCCTGCTGCCGGGCTTGTTCTTGTTGAGCTGGCTCGGTATCCAGAAGGGCATTCTGACGATGGCGCTGCTCAACGTTGCGTTGGGGCTTGCGGTGCTGTCTCTGCGGTTGTTGCGGGCACCCGCACATCCGCTGTGGAGGGCCGTGTTGCCGCTAGTTCTGGTGAGCAGTGTGGTCCTGATGAGCCAGGCGCCGCTGCGGTTTCAGTTTCCTTCTCACGGAGAGCGCGAACGTCACCGGACGCTGTTCTACCGCGAAGGCCCGCTGGCCACAACCAAGGTGTTCCTGGACCCCGCCAATGCCGAAAAGCATATGAGCGTGGACGGCATCACCATCGGCGGCACCGGGAATACCCAATTCAAGCAATTATTGCTGGCACACCTGCCACGTTTATTGATCGACGACACGTCGCGTGAACTGTCCGTTGGGCTGGGATCCGGGATCCTCGCCGGCGAGAGTGTCCTGCATCCAGGCGTAGCGGAGATCACCGTCGTCGAGATCGAGCCGAGCGTCATCCAGGGCGCGGCACAGTTCCGCGAAGATAATCACGGTGTGCTCGATGATCCGAGACTGGTTGTCGTCAACGACGACATCGGCAACTTCCTGCGTACGACTACAGACCGGTACCGGGTGATTTCGGCAGACGAAAAGACCGCCGACGAATACGCGTCCAACGGATTCTCGTATTCCCTGGATTACTACGATCTGCTGCGCGAGCACCTGGCCGAAGGGGGGCTGGTGGCGCAGTGGGTGCCGACTACGTTGCCTGGTCGACAGTACCGCATGATTCTGCAGACCTTTGCCAACAGTTTTCCGCATGTTCAGCTGTGGTATTTCTTGCCGGCGCGCAGGCTCGGCCCGTTCAATTCGATCCTGATCGGATCAGCAGGACCGATCAGCATCGACAGTGCCGAGATCGAACGCCGCTTCGCTGAGCATCGTGGTGCGATACAGAGCCTCGCCCCCTACGGGCTGACGTCGGTCGAATCGTTGTTGCCGCATTTCGTTGCCGACGGGCGGACCATAAGGGAGGCGGTCTCGAGCGCGCCCGTCAACAGCCTCGATCATCCGAGATACGAGTTTTATCAGCCGTGGGAATATGCGGCCGACAAGGTACAGAAAGTCATCGAAAATCAGGCATTCATCCTAAGGCTCAAGCGCAAGGCTTATGTGGATTTTTTCGCCAGAGTCTCGGCGGATGCTGAGGACCCGGGAAAGCTCCGGCAGACCTTTGCTGCAGAGTTCGCCTATCTCGAAGCCTTTCAGAAATATCTCCGCGGGATCCCGCTCGCCGACCTCTACCGCCAGTTCGACAGTGTCCTGGCCGCCGCGCCCTGGAATGACAGCCTCAGGGCCCGGATCTATGCGCAATATCGGTATTTCGCCGCAACACTGTCGAACCCGGTAAAACGTCAACAGCTGGAGCAGCGAGCGGATGCGCTTTACGAGTAGACGCCAGCCCAGTCGCCGTACAGTGACGTACGGCAGATAGATAGCGGCTCGAGCGGCAGCCGGGCGGGGCGGCAATGACGTGTCAGGCGCGCCACGTACGCAGGCAACGCGTGGCCCCATGTTCGCCCGAGGGCGAACAGCGTAGTCACCTGCATCGGGACGTTGCGGCAGGCCGCTGACTTTCAGACACTCTGCGGAGAGACGGGACTGCTCTCGTCGCCGCTGCCACTTGAGCGGGGCATCGCTCGGTCTGTAGCGGATAATTCAAACAAAGGGGATACGCCAAATACGCGGGCCAAGCTCGAGCCCCGGCAGATTTGTCCACGCCGCATGCCTGTCAGGCAGATGATAAAACCGACGAGGAGTTCCTTCCTTAAACAGTCTTAGCCGCTGTCGGTCGGCTGATCATTTCCTCACGGCTCACGGGGGTAAAACGGCCAATACTTCCGTTTCGCACAGGAGATCGGGTCGACATATCGGCGCCGCGACCAACGCATGCGGGAAGTCCTGGAAGCCGGCTTTGTGGAGCTTTGCTCGCAGGCGCGCCGCATCCTCGGGGTGCTTCAGGTAGGTGATAGCAGAAAGCACGTCGCTGAAGTCAGCGCCCTGGCCCTCCAGCAGGGCAGCGATGTTCACGAGCATGCGGTCCGCCTGGGCATCGAAATCCTCGGGATGCGCCGTCCTGCCGTCCTCGTCGATGCTCGCGGTTCCGGATACGTGCAGAGCAACCTTGTTCGTCTCCACGATCTTCATACCGCGGACGAAATCGGCGCCGTACTGCGTGGCCTCGTTGAGCGTGGGCGATGTCATCACGGTCCGCACGGGCGGGTGTCCCGCCTTGACTGCATAGACGCTCAGGCAGAGATCGTGCGCCTCGGGGACCAGCCCGGCGCCTATGCCGGTGCTGGCCGGGACCGGATCGATCCCCCGCGCCTCGAAGAAGGTGCGCCGCGCGCGATTCAGGTCCGGGTAGTCGTGGTCCATATCGCGCAGGTAGATCCAGGTGCGGACGACGTCGTGGAAATCCATTCCCGCCCGCCGCAGCAGGTCTTCGGCGAGACCGAACATGCCCAGCGTCTGCTCGTAGGCATTTTTGCCTTGACCGTACAGACCGCTTGCATGGAAGCGGACCTCGCCGTCGACCGGGACTCGCAGGCCATGTGCGTGGGCGCACTCCGCGCAGCCGCAAACGGACTCGGTACCGATGATCTCGAATACGAGCGGTGCCCTGTTCGGGATGACGGCCTGCATGGAAACCTCCAGGCAGGCTCGCTCGTTGAGCGGCGGTTGCCCGATCTCTGTCGTGGCGGGCCTGTGAGTCGCCACGTCGCACGCCGCGAGGACCCGGTGGCGCATCTCACGCACCGGCTCGATGTTCGTCGTCAGGTCTCGCAGGAAGACCGTTTCGGAGACGACGGATCCGAACGTCGCGCCCTCGGCTTCAAGGACAGACAGGATCGCGCGATAGATCGCTTCGGCCTGCCGACCCGCATCCGAAGTATCGGCGGGAGGCTGGCAATGAAAGAAGAGCTCGCTGGCCTCGGGGCCATCTACCCGTCGGAGGACGATCGAGCAGCCGTGCGACTCGATCGTTTCGGAAATGGGGTGGGAAGACACTTCGATTCTCTGGCCGGCGGCGGATTCGGGACTCATGAGTGTACAAGCCTCCGGACCTTCTCAGCCTGAGACGAGACAAAGCGGCCCGGCGTCTCAGACGTCGGGCCGCTCAGACTAATGCCTGTATTCTGATTCCCTAACTTAGCTGCGATAAGCGATCAGCTCCCGAGCCCGCTCGGCGGGTTCTTGTGCAGCGACATCCGGCTCGCGCCGTGGTACCAGGGCACGCTACTCGCATCCGTCAGTCGGCAGCGGGCCGTCGAACGGCGGATTCGGATCTCCGTCGGGCTCGGATGAAACGAACGTGAATCCGTCCTTGGGCCTGTTCTTCTCGAAGCAGTTGTTATTGGACCCGTCACCCGCGTCGAAGTAGGTCAGGTCCGCGGCCAGGAAATTGAGGGGGCCTGCCTGCGGATTCGTGCCGTTGTCGGCCACGTAGTTCTGGGCAACCAGGTTTCTGCTTGCGTCGGTCGGCCAGATCGGCTGATTGTCCACGCAGTTCTCAGGCGTACCGTTGGTGGCCGTGCACCAGCCCAGCAGCCCGATTCCGACGAACTCATTGGCCTCGACACTGTTCTTTGCCACCACATGGTCGCTGACGCCGAGAAGCAGTACGCCGATCCCCGACGGCAGGATGCTCTGGAACGTGCCATCCGGCGCCTCGTTTGGCCGATTGTTGCCGTACACTTCGTTGTGCTCGATGATCCAGTCGGCCATGACCGGCAGCGGCGGGTTCCCCGCGCCGTTGGGATGGAACAGCCCGATGCCAACGGTGTTGTCGTAAATCTTGTTCTGGGTCACCTGGACGTCGTTGGACACCGTGATCTCGAAGCCGATCACGCTGCCGAAGAGTTCGTTACCGATGACTCGGACATTCTCCGAGCCGGCCACCCACATCGCGGTATCCAGTGATCCGTAGGAGACGTTGTTGCGGACCAGTCCGTTTGCCGAGAGCGTCGGGTAGATTCCGTTGTTGAGGTTGTTGACAGACGCGTTGCGAACGAACTTGAAATCGTTCACCCAACGCGTCTGAATCCCGTTCTCGGGATACTCCTCGACGGAGAATCCGCGGATGTAGAAGCCCTGGAGTTCCCTGCTGCGGCACTCCTGACCAAGCTCGCTGTCATCCTTGACGTCGTAATCGCAACCCGCCGGGGCCGCATAGACGCCTGTTTCCTGGTCTCCGTTATGGAGAATGCGGACCTTGCCGGCGTCGCCCCGACCCTTCTTGACCTTGCCGATCAGTCGCAGGTTGTCGGTGGTGATGCGCAAGCCGTAGCGGCTGCCAGGATCTTCCTGGTAGACACCAGGCTCCACAAGGATCGTGTCACCCGGCGCGGCGACGTCGATCGCTCCCTGGATGGACTCGCCCGGGTATACCCGGTGAACGGTGGCATTGGCAGCAGCAGAGATCAGAAAGAAGGCGACTCCGAGCACCGCACTGAAGGTGCGTACATTCATTATTGGTTCTCTCCGGACGTTTTCCGGGCTCGTCCCTGGCCCTGACTCAGGATGGTCAGATGGGCGGCAAAAGAGCCACTCCCCCGCAGATGATTCTCACTCGCAGCCTCTTGGACTGTCAATTTCCAGATTATGGTAAATCGCCGAAACGCAGCGCCTGATGTGATCTGGCTCACGGGCTCGAGCGGTTTCGATTGACGGCGTATCGCCCCGTCACCCACAATCGCCGGCAACTCAGGGGTGAGCGGGTCGCAGGGGCCGCCGACGCAACCTCCTATTCGATAGCCTCTTTTTTCACTTGATTGGAAGCCATGCAGCCACGATACCGAGGTCGAATCTCCGCACGCGCTCGCGGCGTGATGTCCCCCGCCCTGGTCTGTCTCCTGTTCGCAGCGGCGCTGGCTCTCGGCGCCTGCGGACAGGAACCCGGACCCGCACCGATCCCGTTCCCCGACGGAGCCGCCGGCAGCCTCGAGATCGGCTATCCCCTCCACGAGACGCTCTTTCCGCCCGAGATCGTCGCGCCGACCTTTGTCTGGAGCGACGAGACCGAGGGCGTCGGTCAGTGGGAAGTCATGCTGCGTTTCGTGGACGAGCCGGAATTGTTTCGGTTCACGACCGCGGAGCCGAGCTGGCGTCCCTCGGAGTCCGACTGGGCCGAGATCAAGCGGCGATCTATCTCCCACGATGCGGAGGTCGCGGTCGTCGGGGTCAGCCAGGACGGCAAGGCCGCATCGTCCGCGAGCATCCGTATCCGCACCTCGAAGGACGAGGTTGGAGACTCGATCTTCTACCGAGAGGTTCCGCTCCCGTTCATCGAGGCCGTCCAGGATCCTTCGCGTATCCGCTGGCGCTTCGGGTCGGTCGACTCCGTGGAACAGCCGCCGGTCGTGCTCGAGGATTTACCTGTCTGCGGCAACTGCCACTCGTTTTCTGGTGACGGCGGCGTCATGGGTCTTGACGTCGATTATGGGAACGACAAGGGCGGCTACGCGATCCTTCCCGTGTCGCAGGAGATGGTGCTTAACGACGAGAAGATCATCACCTGGAGCGACTACAAGCGGGAAGATGGTGAGGCGACCTTCGGCCTGCTGTCCCAGGTCTCGCCGGACGGCCGCTACGTGATCAGCACCGTCAAGGACCGTGCCGTGTTTGTGGCGACGCCCGGGATCGAGTTCTCCCAGCTCTTCTTCCCGATCAAGGGCATCCTCGTCGTCTACGACACGGTGACCGGTTCCTACACGCCGCTGCCCGGCGCCGACGACCCCGAATACGTCCAGAGCAACCCGACCTGGAGCCCCGACGGCGAGCACGTCGTATTTGCCCGGACAAAGGCCTACCGCAACGAAGCGGTGGCCAACGCCACCACGATCCTGCTGGACGAGCAGGACGTCCCCGAATTCATAGAAGACAAGGAGCCGTACAAGTTCGACCTGTACCGTGTCCCGTTCAACGAGGGGCGCGGCGGCAAGGCGGAGCCCATCGAGGGCGCGTCGCACAACGGTATGAGCAACTTCTTCGCCAAGTTCTCTCCCGATGGGAAGTGGATCGTCTTCACCAAGGCCGAGAACTACATGCTGCTGATGCCTGACAGCGAGCTGTACATCATCCCGGCCGAAGGCGGAGAGCCCCGACGATTGCGCGCGAACACGCCCCGCATGAACTCTTGGCACAGCTTCTCTTCCAATGGCCGCTGGCTCGTGTTCTCGTCCAAGGCAAATACCCCGTATACCCAGCTTTTCCTGACCCACATCGACGAGGAAGGCAACTCCACGCCGCCGGTGGTGCTCGATCGCTTCACCGGCACCTACGGCGCCGCCAACATTCCGGAGTTCGTCCCGCTGCCGGCCGACGCGATCGCGCAGATCGAGGAGCGGTTCCTCGACGCCTACTCGTTCCTCCGGGCGGGTATGGCCAACGAGCGGACCGGAAACTACCCCGCTGCCGTAAAGGCGTATGAGCGCGGCCTGGAAGTCGAGCCGAAGAACGTGGAGCTCCTGAACGCCAAGGGCTTCGCCCTGTTTCAGCAGGGCAAGAGCGAGGAGGCAGTGGTTGCGCTGGAGAAGGCGCTCGCGGTCGACCCGAAACACTGGAAGGCCCACAACAACATGGCGCTCGCCTCGATCGATATCGGCGAGCTCGAGTTGGCGGAAGCGCACTATCGTGAGTCGCTTGCCATCGAGCCCCAGGCGGCGATCTACAACGACCTCGGCTTCGTGCTAGAACGCCAGGGCTTGCCGGAGGATGCGGCCGAAGCCTACCGCAAGGCGCTGGAGCTGGATCCGGAATCGGCTTCGGCGCACTACAACCTGGGCGCGTCGCTGGCGCGGAGCGGCGAATACGAGGAGGCCGAGCTCCACCTGCGGGCGGCGCTGGGGACGGACCCCAACACGCAGACCTACACCGGCCTCGGCGTCGTCCAGTGGCAGCAGGGCCGCACGGACGAGGCCATCGCCAACCTGGAGGCCGCGATCGAGGCCAACCCGAAGAACGCGGCGGCCTACGACTATCTCGGGACGATCTACGTCGAGCAGGGCAAGCTGGAGGACGCCGAGGCGACGTATCGGCTCCTGACCCGCAATCAGCCCAGCGCCA
>CP070833.1:956549-963234 GCA_020341735.1 Gammaproteobacteria bacterium
CCAGGAGATCCAGATCGCGGATTTCCGGATCGTTCCCTGACAGGAATCTCCACATGACAGGGTTGCGCTCTCCCGTCCTGCTATCGGGCCGCGACGTCCGCTTCAGCGGTTAGGTGAAGTAGTCGCCCTGGATCGCTGCTTGCCCAGATAGGCGTGCAGGTGGATGGCAAGATCCGTGGCGTCGTCCTCGGCGCCGTGGATGAAACTGGATTTTCGCCGCCTCAGGAACGTCAGCCCCAGGACATACAAGCCGGGGGCGTCGCCCACGCCGCCTTCATGCCTGATCATGCCTTTGCGGTCCAGCACCGGATCATCCAGCCAGGAATAATCGGGGCGAAACCCGGTGGCCCAGACGATGGACTGGACCTCTCCGCCATTGAGGTCCAGCTCGAGCAATGTTCGGCTATCCACCCGGGTCCGTTCCAGCCGCTCCCGCAGGCCATGGCCGGGATCTTCATCCTGCTCGTCAACCCACTCGTCGAAAGTCTTGAGCAATCGGTCCATCTTCAGGTCGGCCAGCGCGCATATATTGCGCAGCCCGCCGGAGAACAATGCTCGCCCATCGCGAATGGTAGCCAGCCGGCCTGCCAGGCGAACGCCTGAGTCGGTCAGCGCATTCAAGTCCAGCGTCTTTCGATCCGGAGTGCCAACCAGCTGAGGCGAAGGGACGTGGCGGGCCCGAACCAGGTCGTCTACCTCGTCATACCGTTCGTCGAGCACCCCGCTCGCATCCATCCAGAATTGCACGTCGTGGCCCCGGTAACTGCGGGGCATGCGCACATGCTCGCCCACTGAAAGGATGACCGGCCGTCCGGACCTGTGAATCTCATCGGCCAGCTGGAGACCAGTGGCAGAGGCGCCGACTACCAGACAGCCGCCGTCGGGAAGCTGGCCCGGGTTTCGGTAGGTGTGCGGGGTGTACTGTTCGATTGCTGCCGGCACGGCATCGGCGCAGGCCGGGCGGTGCGGAATATTGAACCCGCCGCTGGCAATCACGACGCTGCGGGCAAGCCAGCTGCCGTGGTTGGTCTCCACCCGATAACCATCGCCAGCTGCACATACCCGGGTTACCTGGGTGCCGGTATGGATGGGAGCCCGAGCGAGCTCAGCATAATCCTGCATGAAGCTGACGACCTCCGGCATAGTCATGAAACTGTCCTGATCGTCGCCGTCGTAGGCGAAGCCAGGAAGGCGCGACTGCCAGTTCGGGGTCAGCAGGCGAAGGGAATCCCAGCGTTCCGTCCGCCAGGAATTGGCGACCTCGCCGCGTTCGAGAATCACATGCTCCACGCCGCGGGCGGCGAGGCAGTGACTCATCGCAAGGCCGGAATGGCCGGCGCCGATGATGACCGCATCAACGGCGCCGGCAACCTTCGGTCCCGATTCCTGGGACATCAGGCCTTGTGCACTTCCACATCGACCTCGGTGGGGTTGGTGACAATGTCGAAGACGGCAGATCGCTTCTGGGACTGCGCGACAATGGCCTTGATGTCATCCTCTGACGCGTCGGCGTCGATTTCGTATTTGACACGGATGTTGTTGAACCCGTTGCGCACGTCGCCGTCGATACCGAGGATTCCCGCCAGGTCCATGTCGGCTTCGACCGTGGTCCTGACCGAATTGAGCTTGATCTCGCGGTTAGCTGCCACCGTGGCGATGCCGGCGCCGATACAACCTGACAATCCGACCAGGACCAATTCCACCGGTGTGGAACCATTGTCCTCTGATGCGAATACCTCAGGGTGGTCGGTATCGTAGACGAACGTCGTCTTGTGTCTCTGCTCCTCGCCAAGACCGAAGAACTTTTCGACGGTCGAGCGCGTGTGAGTGCCGTTGACCCATTGACTGCTCGCGCGCCACTGGAACTGGGCGGCTTCCGGCGCCTCGGTAAGAGCCTGACGGGCATCCAGTAGCGCGTCTATGTTGACACCGTTATTGGTGCCGATCTCGATGGTAGTCATGTTGATGGACCCTCCTCTCATTTTGCCGGCCATCGGGGCCGGCCCAAGATCTTGCGAAATGCCTGTGCCCCAGACATTTACAAGATTACCTGTCAGTGTAGTAAAAAGTTGGTCGTTTTCTTCGACCGCAACGTGCCACACGCTAGGAGACTTCCCATGGCATTTATCAAAACTATCCAGCCCAGCGAGTCCGAAGGTGAAGTTCGCGCCATGTTTGAACGACAGCAGAAAAGCTGGGGCTTCGTGCCCAATTACGCAAAGGTGTTCTGCCACCGGCCCGAAGTAATGGCGCGCTGGGCGCGCTTGTTGGCCGAGATCCGCCGTCCCATGGATGACCGACGATTCGAGCTCGCGACGTTTGCCGCTGCGCATGAATTGAAAAACACTGCCTGCACCCTGGAACATGGCAAGCAGCTGGGCAGGATTATTGGGCCCGAAGCGGTCGTCTCGCTGGGGCGCGGCGAGACAAGCCCTGAGCTGAGCGAAGCTGAACTCGCCATTGCGGCCTTCGCCAGAAAGATTGCCAATGACGCGTCGGCCATTACCGCGGAAGACGTCGAGGGGCTAAAGGCACATGGATTAGGCGATGCTGAGATATTCGACATCGCTGCTGCTGCCGCCGGTCTTGCCTTCTTCACCTAGCTTCTGGACGCTCTCGGCGTACGGGCGGACATCGCCGCCGGCAAACTGGACGATGACTTCAGGGTGCCGCTCACGGTGGGGCGACCCATTTCGACTGAACCTGCGGAGTACATGGAGGGAGACTAACCGACAACAGCAGTCGGTCATTGTGATGATTTGGTTTAGAAAATACCAATAAGCCATTGATTAATTGAATTAAGTGGACAACATTCCCGCGGGAAAGTTGACAATGGCCGGGCAAGTTCGGAATCAGTTCGGTCCCGCATCACCATCACGGAGAAGCGCAGGCATTTCATTCAGGGTCCTTGAGCTTCCTACCCCAGGGGTGCCTCTTCGTGGTCCTCTCACTCACCCTGTGGTTGGTTCGGGACCACCCGGAGGAGCAGGAGTCAAGAACAAGGTCGCCTCCTCGCGACCCTCGTGGATTCTTAATCTATCGCACCAGAAGCGTTTCCCAGGTCATCAGCCACAGCCCTTGACACGCGGGTCAGCGCTCCCGAATGACCCGCTGCATTGAGGTGTCGGACAACGTGCCGTACCGATTGTGGCGGCTCGAGGTCGGGTCAACATAATGTCAAAACTGTGACGCAGTTCCGCCCCGGACCAGATCGTCGGCCTATCCTGCGTTCCTAGGACATTACCGTCAGGACCGTGGAGTTCGAATATGCTGGCTGGAACAGTTCGCAACACACTTGTCGCCATTCTGTGTCTTTCCTTATCGGGCGTCTTGCTTCCGACGTCTGCCGTGGCCCGCATGATCGGGACGACGGAGTACCTGGAAGACCAACAACGGCAGGCACACATCGAACGGATCAATGGCGCATTGACCCGTGACATCGTCCGGGCACAACTCACGGCGCTGGGCGTGGACCCTGAGTACGCGAAACAACGTGTGGCACACCTGACCGACGATGAACTGCTAATGCTGGATCAAAGACTCCAGGAACTTCCGGCTGGCGGCGGCGCCCTGGAATTGGTCCTCGTCGTGTTTTTGGTCCTACTGATTCTCGACCTGACCGGCATCACAAACGTGTTCCCGACGATCGGGCCGGGAAACGTCAGGTAGCACAGGGGTCGTCCGAGAGTCTGAGCTGTCCGGAGATCCGGTCCGGGAATCCTCGTGGCATCGGGTGACAATTGTGTCGCGAGTCTCCTCGAGTGCGCCACTCCGGTCCCCGCCAGGGCCGGATATCGAGCGGGCATGGTCATTTGTCTCCAGGGCATCCTGGCAACGGCCCTGATGCAGCAGGACCATCGCCAGATTGTTCAGAATTGCGGCATCGAGCGGCTGCTTATCAAGCAACTGCCGATAGATTCGCTCCGCTTCAGCGAATTCGCCGGCTGCGTAGTAGGTATTGGCGAGTCCAAACCGCGCGGTCGAATTCCGAGGCCATGTATCGACTGCTATGAGATAGGCCAGTCGCGCGGCGCAGACCTGGCCGGCGCCTTCCATCCTTGCCGCTGCCTGTAGATATCTCGCAGGATCGGGGTTCGCAGGGAGTTCACCAGGCCGTAACGCAATCATCCCCCAATTGCCACTATCGTCCCATGTGGAGGCAAATTTCGGCGCGGACATCACTCTCCGCTCAGTGACTCCGGACCGCAAGATGAACTTGTCCGATCCGACGTCATAGCCCGAGACCACTGCGTAATGCCATAGCGGAGCGATCCTGAGCCCGAGATTCTGCAACACGAGTACGGGCCTCCCCCCCGCCAATTCGCCCATCAGCGCGCCAACATCCGGGTCGATGACATATGGAAGCCGCCCCATGCTTCGCGTCGCGGCGAGCATCTCGATCTGCAGGCTGCCGCGCCGCTCCGGGATATAGACTTTTTGCACCAGGTCTTCCGGAGTGACGGCCAGGCCGGCGTCGACGAGAATCGTCGCCAGTGCCGCGGGACCGCACTGGTATTCGTCCTGCGGGAAGAACGGCGTTCGTGTCAGCTCGACCGAGTCGGGCAGGAGTTCGGCTTCCTGTTCCGGCGCCAAGACAGGCCCTCCTCCCACGCACCCCTGCAACACAAGGACCCAAAACCCCATGGCGACCAGGCCCAGTGCGCGGTGGGGGCGCAATACGGGCGTGACGGAATCCCCCACCGATGAGTTGGCGAGTGCCTTGACTCCGGTGGGTGTCACGTCAGTCATATCGGATCGGTCGAGCACAACTGCACAGCCTCGCGCGCCCTGCGAACAGTCTCTCCTGAATGTAACCGTACCGGCAACAAGATCGCCGTCAACTCCCGGACCGGCAGGATACAAAACGGCAGAGCCTGTGACTGATGTTTGATACCAAGTCGTCCGAATGGAACAGTATCTGGTGACTCACACAGACCATCGATGCGCTGGCTCCGCCGTCCATTCTATGGTCCGTATCGACAGTCTGTACGGGCGAGCCAGATTGCCGAGACGGGTCGCCTGCCCGCCGGTCGGCTTCTTGTTCCTGTCCCGCGAATCGAATACAAAGTGCGCTGCGCTGTCATTTTTCGCCGGAAGCCCTTTACACATCGATGCACCGACGATAACTGAAAGACACGAAAAGTGACCTTGCCGTCGCCTTGCATAGCGTAGGCAGTAAGCCGGATCGAGGAATGCCGAATGCTAAGTCGTATCGAACCTTTACGCCAATTCCCAGGATACCTGCCCGGTATCCTGTTGATTGCTTTGCACTGCTTCATCCCCGGCAACGCCCTGGCTGATGAGGCTATTCTCTCGAATGGCGCCGCTACCGAGGGCAATGTGATGCTCATCGGCGACAAGAAACAGTGGGATACGCTTGTCGGTGCAGAACCCATCAGCAGCGCCTCCGGGTACCTGCGCATTGAGAATGATGCCGAAGAAAGGGCGACGAAGGCTACCTGGAACGGCAAGGGCGAGGCACAGTTTTTCATCGCGCACCAGAATCCGGCTGATTATTCGGGTCACCTCGACCAGGAGTCTGCCCTGGTTGTGCTTCTCAGAGTCGAGAAGAAGCCCAAGAAGAAGGTACAGATCAGGATGGGCTGCGGGTATCCCTGCGCGTCCAGTGCCGATATAACCAAGTTGCTGAAAGCGCTCCCGCCCGGAGAGTGGATCCGAGTTTCCTTTGATCTCAAGTGCTTTGCCGAGGGCGGCCTGAATGTAAAGACCGTTGACACGCCGATGTTGATCACGACCCGAGGAGAGATGTCGTTGTCAATTTCGGACGTTGGCATCGTCCCTGGTGTAGGTCCGGAAGCGACCATTCGCTGCCGGGAATAAGGCTCGATGTTCGGCAGGGTGGCACCCTACTCCCTTCGATCACCGCTGTCCTTGTCGAGAAGCCGCCCCTGAGAATCTGGCCAATCCTCTGGCTGGTGGTCGAGGACTCCACCGCAGACCCGGACTCGCAAAACGGGGCGCAAGAGGACTGCATGTCATGGAGCCCTCGCAGGTGATTTACTCGAACTCCATCACCTCGAAGACTACGCCTGCATTCCGCGCCGCCAATTCCTCGAAGGTGTCGAGATGGGCATAGGCGGACTGGTCGATCTTGTACGCGTCGTCCAGGGTCCCGCCCTCGTCCAGTACCTTCTGTACTTCGCCGCGTAGAAAGACCAGATAGTCCCGCGTGTACGTCGTGACGACATCCATGGTCGTTGGCACGCCGTGGCCCGGGATCACGATTTTCGGTTCGAGCGCCAGAAATCGCTCGTAGGTCTCGAGCCAGCCCTTCGTGTCCGTATTGTCAAAGATCGGCAGCAAGCGCTGGTGGAACGCCATGTCACCGGAGATGACCAGCTTCTGCTCCGGAAGCCACACCTGGATATCCCCAGGGCTGTGACCCGGTCCCAGATACAGGGCTTCTATCCGCATTCCACCCAGTTCGATTACGTACGTGTCCTCGAACGTGATGTCGGGCATCACGACTTCCGTGCCCGCCGCCTTGTCGCGGTTGTAGCCCTGCATGCGGCTCAGCAGGCTGAATGCGCCCTCTTCTATTTCCTGCGCCGCGTCGACGTGGGCAATCACTGGTACGCCCTGCTCCCGCCAGTAGTTCGACCCCAATGCCGCGTGGCCCTGCCCGTTCTCGAGGATTACGTAGCGTACCGGCTCATCGGTTATC
>CP070833.1:963334-1005306 GCA_020341735.1 Gammaproteobacteria bacterium
GAGTTGATCGGCGGCCTCCCGTTTTACGGAAATGCTCGCCTCGAAATGCTCTCTGACACGGTCCTCAGGATCCATCGTGCTCCCCATAAGGCTGCGGGCCCGGTAGGCCGTGGGCATGCCACCCGCAATATGGTGCCCCGGTCATGCCCGAAATGCGTCTCTGACCCATTCCACCGAATTGTCGCCGTCAGCCACGCAAATTGCTACCAGATCGAAACGTACAGCCCTATCAGCAAGTTCGGGTCGGGAAGCGAGAAATTGCCTGGTTGCCAGTACGATCCTCCGGATCTTTTGCTGACCCACGGACTCTATCGGACTACAGAACGAGTCGGAATTCCGCAGTCTCACTTCGATGACTACGATGGCGCCATCGTCTTCCATGACGAGATCCAGTTCGCCCAGCCGACACACGTAGTTCCGGGCTACAAGGCCCAGGCCCTTGGTGATGAGGAACGCTTCGGCTATTCGTTCGCCCGTGTGGCCAAGGCTGCGGCTCAAGAACCATCCCGGGGATTAACAACTCTGCGAATCCGGCCGTTCACCACCCGGGCCCACTCAAGTTCTCGGGAGACTCTGCCACTCTCGACAAGATTGAGATCACCGGTCAGGCCGGCGACGCCTGAGACTGCATCGCGGCGCAGGCTACTCAGCAGCGGGACGAGCGTATAGGCATCGTAACCCAAGGCGTACAGACGCGAACGGCGGCCCACGCTAGCGGGCCATATAGCGGCCATTTGGTCACGCAGCGCGCGGACACTGTCGTCGTCACTCAGTATCCACGGGATATCGCCGAATGCCGTGTCGTCGAGGTCCCGGCCGGGTGCCTCTCCCGGCAGGTAGATCGAGGAGGTGGCATAGACCGGAAGGTCGTATGCATAGTGAAAGCGAAGCTGAGGCCGCAGCTGGCGGCCGTCCCGCGGCCTGGCCGCCAGGAAGACGAATTCGGCGTCCTGTCTTCTGCGCGGCTCGAACTCCAGTTGAACGCCCAGCACTCCTTCCAGACGTCGGTGGCGTTCGCGGCTCTCGTCAACATAGAGCAGTCGGGTGATCTCATCCGAATAGTCAGGCAACCCCGGCGTAAAAGTGCGCAAATCCAGCAGTCGCCCGCCGCCGGCCTGCAGAGTTTCGCCGAAACTCTTCGCGATCCGCATGCCCCAGTCGTTTGCCGGCACCAGCGCTATGCCGCGAGACATGCCTTCCTTCAGAATGCGATCCGCCGCCTGCGCCGCCTCATCCTCCGGCGCCAGTGACAGCCTGTAGACAAAATCAGGCAGGCTTGCAGGGTCAGACGGGTCATTCAGCGCAAGCGTCGGCACGCCACCGGAGACGCTTTTTAATTGACCTACTTCCGATTTGGATAGTGGACCGACGATGAACTCGGCTCCCTTGGCTGCCGCTTGCTCCCATGCGCCTGCTGCCCCCAGTGTCGCCGAATCAATCACCAGGATCGTTGGCCTTGGCTCGGTGTTCTTGTTGCCGAAATGAGCTGCGATGAACCCGTCGCGCACCGCCTCCGATGAGGCCGCGAGCTGACCACTCAACGGCAGGATTAGTGCGATCTTTGTCGGATAGGCGGAGAGTTGCCGGAAACTCGCCAACACCGAATCGAGGACAGATCGTGACGCCGGGTGGGCCGGGTTGCGGGCTCTCCATGCTTTGAGTGATACCTGCAGCCGGGACGGATCGCCGCCGGCCGACTGCAGCAGGCGGCCGAGTTGCAGCCAACCGGCGACGGTGGGATCCGCGCCCTCCGGTGTGGTGAAGTCCACTCCCGCACCCGAATTTTGCTGGAGGCTGTTCCAGATAAGCCGACGGTTATCGGCGACCTCGCGCGCATCGGCAAGACTCTGCTCGCGATCCACCAGGGCCTGGACGGCCGGGCTGCCCAGTCCGGCAGCAAAAAAAGCCCGGGCCCGCAGTTCGAGCGCCTGCGACCGGGTTGTGTTGTCCAGGTCAGGCGCTAGCCGATCCAAAGCCTCGACTGCCTTGTCCGGACTGCCGGTTGCCGTCGCCAGGTCGGCATAGAGCAGCGCGTACGCAATCCCTTCTGCCCCTGCGGGCGCGCTATCGAACGCTTCCAGTTCGCGCCGCGCTTCGGCCAAGCGGCCCGCCGACTGCAGATTGCGGGCCACTGCGAGCCTGGCGCGGTCGCGAGGCGGGCCGGCGGTAGCGCTGGCGATGGATCGCCATTCTTCCGCGGCCGCCAGGTAGTCACCAGAGTTCTCCAGGCTCTCCGCGCGCGCTCGCTGCGCGGTCACATCCGGTGAGGCCGGGCGAGTCGGCCCACAGGCAACAAGCAGGATTGCCGCGCTAGCCACGATCAGAAGTGCGATGGCCCTGATGAAGCGTGTTTGCATATGTTGTCGTCTACGTTGCACGATGATCCAGATGACCATTTTGCCGCCTTTGCGACGGTGACTATAGTGCCAGAAACCGGTGGAACTCTTTACATTGTTGCCACGCCCATCGGCAACCTCGAAGACATCAGCGCTCGCGCCGTCAAAGTCCTGGGCGAGGTCGATTGCATCCTCTGTGAAGATACGCGTCACAGCGGCCGACTTCTCCAAGCGCTGGGCATTCACACGCGCAGGCTGTCCTTGCACGAGCACAACGAGGCGAGCCGCGCCGGGGAAGTCATCGAGGGTCTCAGAGCCGGCCAGAATTACGCGCTAATCTCCGACGCCGGGACGCCCCTGATCAGTGATCCGGGATATCGCCTCGTGAATGCCGCCGTTGGGGCAGAATTCCGGGTCAGCCCGATCCCCGGTCCCTGCGCGGCAGTTGCCGCACTTTCGGTTGCAGGTTTGCCAACGGATCGTTTCTGTTTCCTCGGATTTCTGCCCGCCAGGAAGGCAGCGCGACGCAAACGGCTGGAGGATCTGGCGACCGAGACCGGGACACTCGTTTTCTACGAAACTGGCCGTCGACTGGACAGTATGTTGCAGGATTGCGTCGCTGTGCTGGGTTCCTGCCGCTCTGCGTCCGTGGCGCGGGAACTGACCAAAGTGTTCGAGACGGTCTATCGCGGCACTCTCGGCGGGCTCGTCAAAACGGTCAGTGAAGACCCGGACGCCACTCGTGGAGAATGCGTTGTGATCGTCGAGGGCAATGCCGGTGACACGGATGCGGGACCAGAGATCGAGAAAGCGCTAGGTATCTTGCTCGAGGAGCTGCCGGCCAGCGCGGCTGCCCGGACGGTGGCCCGGCTCTATCCCGTCGATCGCCGGGCTGCCTATGCGCTGGCCCTGAAATTGTCGCGGGACTGATCGCCGGCCGTGAATTATAATTAGCTAGCGGGAGTCGGCCAGACAGCCGCCGTGGTCTTTGCGGGCCGCGGAGGAAAGTCCGGGCTCCAGAGGGCAGGGTGCCAGGTAACGCCTGGGGGGCATGAGCCCACGGAAAGTGCCACAGAAAACAGACCGCCAAAGCGCCTACGGCGCCGGCAAGGGTGAAAAGGTGCGGTAAGAGCGCACCGCGCGAGTGGCAACGCTTCGCGGCACGGTAAACCCCACTCGGAGCAAGACCAAATAGGAGGGCAAGCCGTCCTTAGGGATGGCGGCGCGCGGCCCGCGCGTGTCCTCGGGTAGGTCGCTCGAGGTGTGTGGCGACGCACATCCCAGATGAATGGCTGTCCACGACAGAACCCGGCTTATCGGCCGACTCCCGTTTTTTCTTGTCTTAACCTTCGCGCCTGCCCGGCGTAAATAAATTTTTTCTTGAAGCGCTTTCGAAGAAAGCGCTCTTAACCGCATGATTTATGTGGTGTAAGATTGCGCCTTGCCACCTGCAAAAGCGCGCCTAAGTGTCTGTGCGGTATAAAAAAATTGGCTTTCAGGCGTTGACATCGGACGATTTCACTCCCTATAGTGTCGAGAAGTGGGAAAAAGTGGGAAAAGATGGGATTCCCACTGGGTCAGAGACACAGGCATGTTCCGCGGCGCAAACAAAGTCACCCTTGATGCGAAGGGCCGAATGGCCATACCGACGCGCTATCGCGAGCGGATCGGCGCTCTTTGCGATGGGAGGCTCGTTGTCACGGTCGATCGGGACTACTGCCTGCTGGTCTATCCGTTGCCTGAATGGGAAGACATCGAACACAAACTCGTGCGTCTTCCGACGCTGAATCGTCAGGCCCGCCGCCTGCAGAGGTTGATGATCGGATACGCGAGTGAGGTCGAGTTGGATGGCCACGGACGGATTCTCTTGCCGAAAGAACTCAGAGAGTTCGGTGGGCTTACCCGTCAGGCAATCCTGATCGGACAGGGGAACCGGTTCGAGCTCTGGGACGAGACCCGCTGGAAAGAGCGACGTGATGAGTGGCTCTCGGAGGAGGCGACCGAGGCGGACGGGCTTCCGGACGAACTCGCATCACTCTCCTTCTAGAGATGCCGGTGTCGGGCGACCACGCACCGGTACTCCTGAAGGAAGCGCTGGAGGGACTGGCCATTCGTCAGGATGGTTCGTACCTCGACGGTACCTACGGCCGGGGTGGTCACACGATTGCCATCCTCGAGCGGTTGGGGCCGCAGGGAAGGTTATTGGTGATCGATCGCGATCCCGAGGCAGTGGCGGCAGCCCGGGACCGGCTGGCATCGGATCGGCGAGTCTGCATAGAACAGGGGAACTTTGCAGAAATGGGGGCGATTTCCACGGCTGCGGGCTTCAGAGATGGTTTCGACGGCATCCTGCTCGATCTGGGTGTCTCGTCGCCACAGCTGGATCAGGCATCACGCGGCTTTAGTTTTTCGGCCGACGGCCCGCTGGACATGCGGATGGATCCGTCGCAGACATTGACCGCGCAGGGCTGGCTGAGCACCGTAACGGAACGCGAGATGGTGGATGTATTCCGTCGCTATGGGGAAGAGCGGTTTGCCCGCCGGATCGCGAAGGCCTTGGTCCGGGCTCGTCAGGAGACGCAGATCGAGACGACCGGCCAGCTCGCCGAGATCGTCGCCGCGGCGGTTCCCGGCCGTGAGCCCGGCAAGCATCCGGCAACACGGGTTTTCCAGGCCATCCGCATTCGAATCAACGACGAACTCCAGTCCCTTGCTGACGGACTGGCGGCTGCGCACGGATTGCTGCGCATCGGCGGTCGCCTGTGCGTCATCAGTTTCCATTCTCTGGAAGATCGCATCGTCAAGCGTTTTATCCGTGATCGGGCGCGCGAGGCCGAGGCCTGGCGTGGCTTGCCGCTCGACAGCGTGCCTGAGCATGCGCGCCCCACGTTCTCTATCGCGAGCAAGGCGATCAAGCCGGGGACGGAAGAGATTCAGCTCAATCCGAGATCCCGCAGCGCAGTGTTGCGTGTCGCGGAGAGGATTCACTAGGTGGCCGGGAGTACTCGACTGACAGCTCTGGCGACCGGCCTGCTGGCACTGGGGGCGGTCTGTTCAGCCATCGGCGTGGTTTACGCCCGGCATGAAGCGCGAAAGCTCTTCATCGGATTGCAAGCGTTGGCGTCCGAGCGCGACGGGCTCAACATTGATTGGGGGAGGCTGCAGATCGAACACAGCACCTGGGCGTCGCCGGGCCGGATCGAGCAGATGGCTCGTGACCGCCTCAAGATGCGCGAGCCCGATCCGGCCGCGGTGGTCATCGTCGAACCATGACCGGTAAAAGAGCAATCAAGGAGTTTGATCGACGATTCGTCAGGCGTCTTTTTACCGTCGCTGTGCTGTTCGGTCTCGGTGGGGTGGCAGTACTCGCCCGAGCAGTCCAGCTTCAGCTGCTGGATCAGGAGTTCCTCGCACGAGAGGGAGACGCCAGGCATCTTCGAGTGGCGAGCATCGCCGCTCACCGTGGGATGATCATGGATCGCCACGGTGAGCCTTTGGCCGTCAGTACCCCTGTCGATAGTCTCTGGGCGAACCCGGTGGAGCTGGTTGCGGCCACGGACAGGCTGCCTGAGTTGGCAGATGCTCTCGGCTGGACGCGCGATCGGCTGTTGCAACTGGTGACGCGCAATTCCGAGCGTGAGTTCGTCTATCTGGTCCGCCATATGCCACCACACCGCGCCGGCGAGATCCTGTCGTTGGATATCCCCGGCGTCTACTCCCAACGTGAATACCGCCGCTACTATCCGGTTGGTGAAGTTGCCGGCCATGTTGTTGGTTTCACAGATCTGGATGATCGCGGGCTGGAAGGCCTCGAGCTGGCCTACGATCCCTGGCTGACCGGAAAGCCCGGCTCCAAACGAGTCTTGCGCGACCGACTCGGTCAGACCATCGCGGACATCGAGAACATAAGCGCGCCCCGGCCGGGAAGGGATTTGCGCACAAGCCTCGACCTTCGTCTCCAGTATCTTGCCTACCGGGCCCTAAAGCGCGGCGTAGGTCAGCATCGTGCCCGCGCCGGTTCGGTCGTCATCATCGATGTAGATACCGGCGAGATCCTGGCCATGGCCAACCAGCCCGGGTTCAACCCCAATGACCGTCGACGTTACGAAGTCTCGAGGTTTCGCAACCAGGCAGCTACCGACATTTTCGAGCCCGGCTCGACATTCAAGCCATTCATCGTCGCCGCGGCGCTGGAGAGCGGCCGCTACCGGCCCGACAGCGTGCTGGATACATCACCCGGCTACCTGATCGTCGGCGCCAAGACCATAGAGGACAAACGCAACCTGGGCCGGATTCCGATTACCACGGTACTGACTAAATCAAGCAATGTGGGCGCGTCCCGGATCGCGCTGTCCCTGGAGTCTGAGCAACTCTGGTCGGTGCTTGATCGCTTCGGCATCGGGCAGCTTACCTCTAGCGGTTTCCCCGGAGAGTCTGCAGGACTTCTGACCCCGGCGGACAACTGGCGCGAGATCGGCCAGGCGACCCTCGCATACGGTTACGGCTTGTCCGTAACGACATTGCAACTCGCTCAGGCGTTCGCCGTGCTGGGTGCCGATGGGATAGCCCGTCCGATATCGCTTGTGGCCGTTCAGGATGGCGCAGAAGAGGGCGAGCGTGTCATCGCCGCCGATACGGCCCGGGCAGTCGTCGATATGATGGAAACGGTGGTCTCGCCCGATGGCACCGCGAGGAAGGCGAGCGTACCCGGATACCGCATCGCCGGTAAGACGGGCACTGCGCGGAAAGCGACGGCCGGAGGTTACTCCGAATCCCGGTACACCTCTATCTTCGGCGGTCTGGCGCCTGCTTCCCGGCCGCGGCTCGCGGTCGTAGTTGTGCTGCACGAGCCTTCGGCCGGGCACTACTACGGTGGTGAAGTGGCAGCTCCAGTCTTCTCAGAGATCGCGTCCGGAGCATTGCGCGTCCTTGGCATTCCTCCGGATCAAACGCGTGAGCCTGATATCGGACACAAAGCGATCCAGGCGATGAGACAGCCATGATGGCGGCAACCACCCAGTCTTCGCAGTCGACTGTCGGTGAGCTGTTCGGGCTGGATGCGCCTGAGCATGCCCGCAATCTTGAAATCGAAGACATCACCATCGACAGCCGTCGGATCAGGAGTGGTTCGCTCTTCCTGGCCGTTGCGGGAAGTAAGCATCATGGCCTGGATTTCTTGCAGGAGGCAGTGTCGGCGGGAGCGGTGGCAGTTGCCTGGGAGCCGACTGACAGGCACACCGGACCGTATATTGCGCCGCCTGCCGTGTGTTTCCCCGTGCCGGGCTTGCGCAGTAGGCTGGGAGAACTCGGCGATCGGTTTTTCGGTCAGCCATCACGGCAAATGGATGTCGCCGGAATCACGGGGACCAACGGCAAGACGACCTGCGCCTATTTACTGTCATCCGCCCTCGGCCGCATCGGTCGTCCGACCGGTTACCTGGGCACGTTGGGCAGCGGGTTGCCGGAATCGCTGACGGCCGCCCGACTGACGACGGCTGATGCGATCGAGACCCATCGCAGGCTGGCGATGCTGGCCGACCGCGGCGCCACCGCTGCGGCGGTGGAGGTATCGTCGCACGCGCTGGTCCAGCATCGGGTCGATGGGGTGCGCTTCCGGATCGCCGCATTCACGAATCTGAGCCGGGACCATCTCGACTACCACCCCAGCATGGAAGCCTACGGTGCCGCAAAGCGCTCGCTGTTCGAGATCCCCGGTCTGGAGTGGGCGATCGCGAACACAGACGATCCATTCGGCGCTGAAATGCTCGGCGCTACTGATCGCCGGACGATGACCGTGGCAGTGGGCGCGGCAGCCGCGCCGTCCGCCGATCGGCAGCTGCTCATCGAAAGACTAGAGATGCTGCCGCAGGGCATCCGCCTTCATCTCGATGGCGACTGGGGCCAGATGGTATTGCCCTCGCCGCTGATGGGAGCGTTCAACGCCGAAAATCTGGCGCTGACGCTGGCCATGCTGCTTGTGCTGGCAGTCGAGCCGGACCAGGCGCGGAGAGCGTTGTCCGCCACCCACGCACCTCCGGGGCGCATGGAAATATTCCGCAGCTCGGACATTGCCCCGACGATCGTGGTCGATTTTGCTCACACGCCAGACGCGCTTGCCAAGACGATCGAGGCACTTCGATCCCACCGGGCGGGCCGGATCATCACCGTGTTCGGCTGTGGGGGAGACCGGGATCGGGGCAAGCGATCGGAGATGGGGGCTATCGCCGAGCAGGCTTCCGATCTTGTCTATCTCACCGATGACAACCCGCGGACCGAAGACGGCGACAGGATTATCGAGGACATCGTCGCTGGCATGAGCCATCGTCCGGCGGTACTGCGAGACCGGCGCTCAGCCATCCTTGCCGCCTACCGACAGGCCCAGCCTCAGGATGTTGTGCTCATCGCCGGCAAGGGGCATGAGGACTACCAGATCGTTGGCCAACGTCACCGTTCGTTCAGCGACCGTGAGGTCGCCGCGGACATCGTAGGGGCGCAGTCATGATCAGTGGATCCCTGCAGGAGGCGGCCATCGTTCTGCGCGGTGAACTGACCGGCGAAGACCGGCCCTATCTCGGCGTCAGTACCGATACGCGCCGAATCGAGGCAGGCCAGTTGTTCGTCGCCCTGAAAGGGCCAAGATTCGATGGTCACGAGTACATCCCGATTGCCGCCGAGCAAGGGGCGGCGGGGGCGGTCGTGTCCACGCAGGGTTTCGATGGGCTGCCCTGTATCCGGGTGCCGGATACGCTCCGTGCTCTGGGGGACCTCGCCCGGGACTGGCGCAGTCGTGTCGATCTGGATGTCATCGGGGTGACCGGCAGCGCTGGCAAAACGACCGTCAAGGAGATGATCGCCGCGATACTGAGGACGCGTGGTCCGGCCTTGGTCACAAGCGGTAATCTGAATAACGAGATCGGCGTCCCGCTGACGATCTTCGGTCTCTCCGCTCGTTATCGGGCGGCGGTCATCGAAATGGGCGCCAACCACGCTGAGGAAATAAGCAGGCTGGCGGCCATAGCTCGGCCGAATATCGGTGTGGTCACACTGGCCGGTGCTGCTCATCTGGAAGGGTTCGGATCGATTGAGGGCGTGGCGCGGGCCAAGGGAGAACTCTTCGAATCCCTTCCCGAGGACGGGGTCGCCGTCGTCAACGCCGACGATTGTTATGCCGGATTGTGGCGACGTCTCGCGGCAGGGCGCAAGCTCGTGACTTTCGGTCTCGGTCCCGGTGCCGACGTTACCGCCAAGGGCATCACCGAGCAGGTAGACGACAGTTCGCAAATCCGTTTCACGCTTGTCAGCCCGAACGGCGATGCGCCGATCACGCTTGCGCTGGCGGGGCGGCACAATGTGAATAACGCACTGGCGGCGGCAGCTTCTGCGATCGCTGCAGGTGCGTCGCTTGAAGATGTCCGCGAGGGTCTGCGCTGTATGTCCGCGGTCGATGGTCGGATGGCGCTGCTGCGCGGCGCCGCCAATTGCAGAATCATCGACGACACCTACAACGCCAATCCGGGGTCGATGCGCGCAGCGCTGGACTTCCTGACCGGCCTCGAAGGGCTGCATTGGGCAATTCTCGGAGACATGGGTGAACTCGGCGAGCAGTCCGAGCACCTCCACGCGGAGGTTGGCGACTATGCCCGTTCCGTCGGAGTCGAGAAGCTCTTCGTGGTCGGCCGCCTCAGCCAGGTGCTGGCTGACCATTTCGGCGCCGGCGCAGAAAGCTTCAGTGACGTCGCTAGCCTGCTGGAAGCTATACGGCCGCGTCTATCCGACGACGTGAACGTGCTGGTCAAAGGGTCCCGCTCCATGGGGATGGAGCGGATCGTGGCCGGTCTGACTGCGGCATCCGAAGAGCCCAGGGCAGCGGAAGGGGGGCGATAGCAAATGTTGCTTTACCTGACCGAGTTCCTGACGCGCTTCGAGTCCGGATTTAATGTTTTCAGCTACCTGACGATGCGCGCTATCCTCGGGGCGTTGACGGCGCTGCTGATCTCTCTTCTGGTCGGGCCGTGGATGATCCGGCGGCTGAGCTTCCATCAGATCGGTCAGACGGTTCGCGACTTCGGGCCGGAGTCCCACCTGCCAAAAGCGGGGACGCCGACCATGGGCGGCACCCTGATCCTGGTCGCCATCCTGATCAGCACATTGCTGTGGGCTCAACCCGGCAACCGCTTCGTATGGATAGTGATGCTGGTGACGCTGGCATTCGGCCTGATCGGGTTCGTTGACGATTACCGCAAGCTGGTCCTTCAGGACAGCCGTGGACTTCCGGCGCGATGGAAATACTTCTGGCAGTCCGCCGTCGGGCTGTTAGCCGCCGTCATCCTGTACACAGGCGCCGGCGATCTTCCAGTAGAGACTTCGCTGCTGGTGCCTTTTTTCAAGGACGTCATGATCCCGCTGGGCACCTTCTATGTGGTCTTGACCTACTTCGTAATCGTCGGCTCCAGCAACGCCGTCAATCTGACGGACGGCCTCGATGGTCTGGCCATCATGCCCACTGTACTGGTGGGCGGCGCGCTCGGGATTTTTGCTTACGCGACAGGCAACGTGAATTTTGCGGAATACCTGAGCATTCCGTACATAGCCGGCACAGGAGAAATCCTCGTGTTCTGCGCCGCGATAGTCGGCGCGGGCCTGGGCTTCCTCTGGTTTAACACCTACCCGGCACAGGTATTCATGGGCGACGTCGGCGCGCTGGCGCTGGGAGCGGCGCTCGGGACCGTTGCGGTCATCGTCCGCCAGGAGATCGTGTTCTTCATGATGTCCGGTGTCTTCGTGATCGAGACGGTCTCCGTAATTCTTCAGGTGGCTTCGTTCCGGCTGACCGGGAGGCGGATCTTCAGAATGGCGCCGCTGCATCACCACTTCGAGCTGAAAGGATGGGCGGAGCCGAAAGTCATTGTGCGTTTCTGGATCATCACCGTGATCCTCGTCCTGTTCGGCCTGGCCACCTTGAAGATTCGATGATCGTTGATTCGACAGTGATGAATTCACCAACCACACGCGAAAGCACGGGCCGGTTTGATGGGGTCGGTCTGTCCGACGTGCTCGGCCTCGGCGTGACCGGCCTGTCATGTGCCCGCTACCTGACGGCGCGCGGCCACAGAGTGCTTATCGTGGATAGCCGCGAACAGCCGCCGGGGCTTGAAGCGTTGCGTCTCGGCTCGCCCGGGGTAGAGGTGTGGGCTGGCACTCTGGACGTCGAACTCCCGCCAGAGACCCTTCAGGTGGTGGTCTCACCCGGATTGCCGACCGACACACCGATCATCGATGAGGCGCGGCGTCGCGGAATAGACGTGCTTGGGGACATCGAGTTGTTCGCTCGCGTCGTAGACCGACCCGTCGCAGCGATCACCGGTTCCAACGGCAAGAGCACGGTGACCACGATGGTGGCGGACATGGCCAGGCGGGCGGGGCGACAAATGCCGGCCGGCGGCAATCTGGGTACTCCGGCGCTCGATCTCCTGCAGATGCCGGCCGAGGCTTATCTGCTCGAACTGTCCAGTTTCCAGCTGGAATTGACCAACAGCCTGTCCCCTGCAGTGGCCACAGTCCTCAACGTGTCCGTCGATCACATCGACCGCCATGGATCCCTGGCTGATTATGCGGCCGCCAAGGCCAGGGTCTTCCAGAACGCCCGCCTGGCCGTCGCGAACCGGGAAGACCCCGAAGTGATGGAAATGGTCGCCGGTCTCGACAACGTGGTGACATTCGGTCCGGACCCTGCTTCACGAAACGACTATGGCGTCGTTGATCGCGACGGTTGCGACTGGCTGGCAAGGGGAGATGAAGCGCTCATGCCGACCGGCGAACTCGGCGTTCCCGGTGCGCACAATGTCATGAATGCACTCGCCGCACTGGCTATCGGCAGTGGCCTGGGCCTGCCAATGGATCTAATGCTGGCAGCATTGCGGGCTTATCGCGGGTTGCCCCACCGCACCCAGCTGGTCTCCGAGGCTGGCGGCATAAGTTGGATCAATGACTCGAAAGCCACCAATGTCGGAGCAGCGATGGCGGCGGTGCGGGGACTGGGCGACCGCCTCGTCCTGATCGCCGGTGGTGACGGCAAAGGCGCAGACTTCTTGCCGCTGGCGGCGGCACTCCGCGGTCGGGTCAGGGGCATCGTTCTGCTCGGCCAGGATGCCGCGAAGCTGGCCGAGGCGCTCGAGGGAATCGCCCCCATTGAGATGGTGTCTTCCATGGCCACTGCAGTCGAGGCAGCTCGCAACATCGCCAGGCCAGGAGACACAGTGTTGCTGTCACCGGCCTGCTCGAGTCTGGATATGTTCGAAAGCTTCGCCGCCCGTGGCGAGGCGTTCCGACGCGCAGTTCAGGAGGCCGACGAATGAGTGGCGTCAGGGCACAACGCTGGCCGGAGGCAGGTCCGCTGCAGGATCTGGATCGGCTGCTGTTGCTTTGCGCCGTCAGCCTGGTGGCTCTCGGCCTGGTTATGGTTGCGTCCGCATCCATGACATCGGCCGATCGCGACATGGGCGAGCCGCTGTATTACCTGCTGCGGCAGTCCCTCTATCTCGGTATCGGTTTTGCCGCCGGCTTCATCTGTCTGTCGATTCCACTCGACGTCTGGGAACGGTCGAGTTTTCTTCTGCTGATATTCGCCTATCTGCTACTGATCTCCGTTCTTATCCCGGGAGTCGGACGAGAGGTCAACGGCAGTACACGCTGGCTGCCCGTCGGCCCGATAAATCTGCAGGTGTCCGAGCCCGCGCGACTGCTGATCCTGATGTTCGTCGCCGGTTACGTGTCACGGCGCGCGCGTGAGCTGTCGTCCTCTGCCGCAGGATTCTTCAAGCCGATGGGTCTCGTCCTGGGGGCTTGCGTCTTATTGCTGCTGGAGCCCGATTTCGGCGCCGCCACGGTCCTGCTGGCGACTGCCATGGCGGTCCTGTTCGCCGGCGGAGTGCGTCTACGCTATTTCTTCGCCGTCCTCGCTCCGCTGGTCGCGTCGTTTGCGGTGCTGGCGATTACCTCGCCGTACCGATTGCGCCGTCTGACCGGATTCCTCGACCCGTGGGCCGATCCGTACAACTCCGGCTTCCAGCTTACCCAGTCACTGATCGCAATCGGCCGAGGGGAGTGGGCCGGCGTGGGACTGGGCGGAAGTGTGCAGAAGCTCTTCTATCTTCCGGAAGCCCACACCGACTTCGTCTTCGCTGTCTTCGCCGAGGAATTCGGACTGTTGGGCGTGATCTTGCTTGTCAGCCTGTACGGCCTGCTGCTCGTGCGGACGCTCCGGGTGGCGGCACGCTGCGCGCGGGCGGGGCAAGTGTTCGCCGCCTGTCTTACATTCGGTCTCGGCGCCTGGCTGGGAGCGCAGGCACTCGTAAACATCGGGGTCAATATGGGGCTCCTGCCCACCAAGGGCCTGACCCTGCCGCTGATGAGCTTTGGCGGCAGCTCGCTGATCATCTGTTGCGCGGCAATCGGCATCATCCTGCGCGCCGACCTCGAGTGCCGCAGAGCCGCAAATCGACGCGCCTCGCGTCGCGGAGGGGCACGCTCATGAGCGACCGGCCCGTCCTGGTGATGGCAGGCGGAACAGGGGGGCACGTTTTCCCTGGTCTGGCAGTGGCACGGGCATTGACGGATGCGGGGGTGCCCGTCGAATGGCTCGGCACTCACAGAGGGCTTGAGGCGAAACTGGTCCCGCCTGCGGGTATACCGCTCAACTTTGTCTCAGTGGGCGGTTTGCGGGGCAAGAGTCTTGTTACTCGACTGCTCGGCCCCGTGAGGATTGCCTGGGCAGTAGTCCAGGCGCTGGTGATCATGCTCAGGCTGCGGCCAAGGACGGTGCTGGGTATGGGCGGCTTCGTCAGCGGCCCGGGCGGAGTTGCGGCCTGGATTACCAGGAGACGGCTTGTCATCCACGAGCAGAATGCTATCGCCGGGTTGACCAACCGATTGTTGTCACGTCTTGCGAGACAAGTCCTGCAAGCATTTCCCTCCACCTTCCCCGAACAGGTCGAGGCTGCCACGGTCGGTAACCCGGTTCGCCCCGAGATCTCAGCCATCGAGGCGCCGGCGACCCGGCTCGTGACTCGCCGAGGCAGGGTCAGGCTTCTCGTTTTCGGCGGTAGCCAGGGCGCGATGAGGATCAACGAGGTGCTGCCGGCGGCGCTGGCCAGGCTGCCGGACGAGATCCGCCCCGAGGTGTTGCACCAGACAGGAGAGCGCACCCGCGATGTCGCTGAAATGGCTTATCAGTCTGCCGGTGTGCCTGCAGATGTGAGAACTTTCATCGAGGACATGGCGGAAGCCTATGCCTGGGCCGACCTGGCCGTATGCCGTGCAGGGGCGCTCACGGTGTCCGAACTGGCTGCAGCAGGGCTCGGTTCCATTCTGATCCCGTTTCCCGCGGCGGTGGACGATCACCAGACCCGCAACGCGGCACACCTGGAGCTGGCAGGAGCGGCGCGTCTGGTCCAGGAGCGGGATCTCACGCCTGAATCACTCGCGGCCATCCTCAAGCCTCTGCTGGTAGACCCGGAAGCGCGGCGCGCCATGGCTGTTGCTGCCCGCTCAGTCGCCCATCCCGAGGCGCTCGCCACTATCGTTCAGGCATGCCTCGAGACGGCAGGGAGCGTGCGCCAATGAGCGATCGCATGCGCCGCATCCACCGGATCCACTTCGTCGGTATCGGCGGCGTCGGGATGGCCGGCATCGCCGAAGTGCTGCTCAATCTCGGTTACGACGTACAGGGCTCTGATCTGCGGGAGAGCGCCGCTACCAGGCGTCTGGCCCGTCTCGGTGCCGAGGTCCACATCGGTCATGATGCCGGTCTCGTGGACGCCGCCAGCGTTGTCGTGGTCTCGAGCGCGGTCGGCATCGATAACGTCGAGATCGAACGTGCCCACGAGTTGCGCAGGCCGGTCGTCCAGCGGGCCGAGATGCTGGCCGAGCTGATGCGGTTCCGGAGTGGAATCGCCGTGGCCGGGACTCACGGCAAGACGACGACTACCAGCTTGGTGGCGAGTGTCCTGGCAGAAGGCGGGCTGGACCCGACATTTGTCATCGGTGGACGGCTGGCCAGCACGGACAGCAATGCGCGGCTTGGCAGCGGGCGATACCTGGTCGCAGAGGCGGACGAAAGCGACGCATCTTTCATGCACCTGCAACCGATGATGGCCGTCGTAACTAACATCGACACCGACCACATGGATACCTATGAGGGCGACGTGAACCGCCTTCATGACGCGTTCGTAGAGTTCCTGCATAACCTGCCTTTCTACGGTCTCGCCGTGCTGTGCATTGATGACGCGGGCGTACGGAGCATCCTCGATCGGGTTTCACGACCGGTGCTCACCTACGGGTTCTCTGAAGATGCCGATGTGCGTGGCATGGATTTCTCGCAGGCTGGGCCACGCTGTCGTCTGACCGTTTCGAGAGAGGGTCACGATCCGCTCCCCCTGGAGCTGAATCTCGCCGGTCATCACAACGCGTTGAATGCATTGGCCGCCATAGCGGTCGCCCACGAGCTGGAGATAGACGATTCGGCGCTGGCCGCAGCGTTGGGTGGATTCGAGGGTATCGACCGGCGCATGCAGATGTTGGGCGATATCAAACTCGGTGACGGGGAGGCCGTGGTCATCGATGACTATGGTCACCACCCGAGGGAACTTGCTGCAACCATCGACGCTCTTCGCGGCAGCTGGCCGGGTCGCCGACTCGTGATGGCATTTCAGCCACACAGATACACCCGGACTCGCGACCTGCTGGACGACTTCGCAGGGGTTTTGGCCGATGTGGATGTATTGCTGCTGACGGAGATCTACGCTGCCGGTGAAGATCCCATCGTCGGTGCCGACGGCCGTGCCCTGGCGCGCGCCATCCGCTCGCGTGGGCAGGTCGAGCCTGTGTTCGTGGAGAACGTACAAGACCTGCCGGAAGTCCTCTCCGGACTGTTGCGACCGGGCGATCTGCTGGTGACGTGCGGTGCTGGCAGCATTGGCGCTGTCGCGTCCGGTCTCGTCGACAAGATCAGCGAGTGTCTCGGCGGGGAGGGCGCATGATCCATAAAGAAACCTCCGCCCGAAGTGTCGGCGAGTTGCGCCGGAACGAGCCGATGGCCCGCCACACGTCCTGGCGAGTTGGTGGCCCTGCCGATCGCTACTACGTGCCCGCCAGCATCGAGGATCTGAGGCGGTTCGTCGCCGGACTCCCAGAGGACGAGACCATCCACTGGGTCGGCCTCGGCAGCAACCTGCTGGTCCGTGACGGGGGTGTCCGCGGCACGGTGATCGCAACTCACGGGGTCCTTTCGTCGCTCGAACGCCTCGATGACGGCCACGTCCGTGCGGAAGCGGGTGTCCCGTGCGCCAAGCTCGCCCGGCGCTGTGTCCGCTGGGGTCTGGGATCGGCAGAGTTCTTCGCCGGCATTCCTGGCACAGTCGGGGGCGCGCTGGCGATGAATGCGGGTGCATTCGGAGGCGAGACATGGCGGCATGTCACTTCGGTTGAGACCATGGATCGTCGGGGCGAGGTTCATCGGCGCGGACCGCGTGAGTATCAGGTCGGATATCGCAGCGTCATCGGCCCAGAGGATGAATGGTTCCTGGCGGCCCGGTTCGTGTTCCAGCCGAACGCCGGGGCGACGACAGACGATATCAGGGCTTTGCTGGCCCGCAGAAAAGCGACCCAGCCGATCGGCCTGCCGAGCTGTGGATCGGTATTCAGGAATCCGCCCGGGGATCATGCCGCTCGGCTCATAGAATCCGCCGGCCTCAAGGGGCATCGCATCGGCGGCGCCTGGGTGTCCGACAAGCACGCGAACTTCATCATCAGTTCCGACGAGGCTCTGGCTGCGGACATCGAACAGCTGATCGAGTTCGTCAGGGACACGGTCGAAGAAGTACATGCCGTCCGTCTCCATCCGGAAGTCCGGATCATCGGGGAGTCCGCATGACTGCCGGCGCCCGCATCCGGATAGACGACGCGGCTGCCTTTGGCCGGGTGGCGGTGCTGATGGGAGGGGTCTCGGCCGAGCGGGAAATTTCCCTGATGACCGGCGAGGCCGTGCTCGCGGCGCTGCAAAGACGCGGCGTAGATGCGCGGGGTATCGACATGCGCGCGGACATTCCTGCGGTATTCATGGAGCGTGCCTGCGATCGGGTATGGAATGCTCTCCACGGCGGTATGGGCGAAGACGGCAGTGTGCAAGGCTTGCTTGACGTGCTGAGGATTCCCTATACGGGCAGCGGAGTGCTCGGGTCCGCCGTCAGCATGGACAAGTTGCGAAGCAAGCGATTGTTCTCGGCCTGGGGTCTGGCCAGCCCGGCATTCGAAGTCATGACCTCGCCCGGGGATGCTGCCGGTATCGTCGAGCGGCTCGGTCTGCCACTGATGGTGAAACCCGCCGGGGAGGGCTCCAGCGTCGGTATGACGAAAGTCGACCATGAAGCCGACCTTGCGGCCGCCTGGTCAGCAGCCGTTCGCTTCGACTCCTGTGTGCTGGTTGAACAATGGCTGACTGGCGCCGAATACTCGGTTCCCGTGCTGCAATCGGAAGCGCTGCCGATCATCAGGATCGAGACGCCCCGAGCCTTTTACGACTACGAGGCCAAGTACTTCTCCGACGATACCCGCTACTTCTGCCCCTCAGGCATGTCTGAGAGCCTGGAGACCGAATGTCGTCGCGCCGCTCTCGAGGCCTTCGACGCGGTCGGCGCCCAAGGATGGGGGAGAGTAGATTTTCTGATGGGTGACGACGGCGCCCCGAGTTTCCTCGAAGTCAATACCGTCCCCGGAATGACGTCTCACAGCCTGGTCCCGATGGGCGCGAAGGCTGCCGGTATCGACTTTGACGAGCTGGTCTGGCGAGTTCTGGAGACCAGTTTCGAAGATCGCGAAGGAGGCGGCCATGGCGCGTAACCGCAGGCGACGACCCAAGCGCAGCATGCGCCTGCCGGTCACGGTCAAAACCTTGCGGCGGTCTGCAACCGCTGTGGCATTTGCAGCAACCGGGGTCGCAGGCATCTGGGCTCTGGCCAGCGTGCTTGATCGTCCCATCCGGGCAGTCACCCTGTCCGGCGAATTCGAGAGAGTGGCGCCAATCCAGGTCGAGGCATCACTGGGTGAGTTGCAGGGCATCGGTTTCCTGTCCGCAGATCTGGAATCTTTGCGTGCCCGGGTCGAAGCCTTGCCGTGGGTGGATGAAGCGCGAGTGCAGCGACGCTGGCCTGGTGAAATCCAGGTGATCATCACGGAACAGACTCCGGCGGCTCGTTGGAAGGAGTCGGGCCTGCTCAATACCCGCGGGCAGCTGTTCCTGCCGGAGACACGACACGCTTATGCAGAGTTGCCTGCCTTGGCAGGCCCGGAAGGAAGCGAGACGACCGTTGCGCGCCGCTATCTGGACATGCGTGGTCCGCTGGTGGAGCGCGGTCAGCTGCTGACGGGTGTAAGACTGGATGACCGCGGCGCATGGCGCCTGTCCCTGGGCGGAGGGATGGAGGTGCGCCTCGGCCGACAGGATGTGGACGAACGTTTCGAGCGCTTCCTCCAGATCGTCGTACCCATTCTCGCCTCCCGGGAAGACCGGGCGGCCTATGTGGACATGCGCTATACGCGCGGATTCGCGATCGCCTGGGATGGGTCGCGAGTGTCGGCGGTAATGGACAACAAAGGAAAACAGAAAGATGTCTAGGCGACCATCCAAGAACCTAATCGTCGGCCTCGATATCGGTACCTCGAAGGTCGTCGCCATCGTCGGCGAGGTGCGAGACGACGGCGAGATCGAGGTCATCGGTATCGGCAGTCATCCATCGCGTGGCCTGAAGAAGGGCGTGGTGGTGAATATCGAGTCGACAGTCGCTTCCATCCAGCGCGCTGTGGAAGAAGCAGAGCTGATGGCGGGTTGCGAGATCAACAGCGTCTATACCGGGATTGCCGGAAGCCACGTCCGGAGCCTGAATTCCCACGGAATCGTGGCGATCAGCGATAAAGAGGTGAAGGCTGACGATGTCGACCGAGTAATTGATGCCGCTCGCGCAGTAGCGATACCGGCGGATCAGAAAATCATCCATATCCTGCCCCAGGAATTCCTGATCGATCAGCAGGACGGCATAAGAGAGCCCATCGGCATGTCGGGTGTACGCCTCGAGGCAAAGGTGCACATGGTGATCGGCGCAGAGTCGGCCGCCCAGAACATCGTCAAGTGTGTCCAACGATGTGGCCTGCAGGTCGAGGACATCGTGCTGGAACAACTGGCGTCGAACTACTCGGTACTCACGGAGGATGAGAAAGAGCTCGGCGTCTGCATCGTCGACATCGGCGGCGGCACCACGGACATCGCCGTTTTCGGCGGCGGAGCGATACGCCACACGTCGGTGATTCCCATTGCCGGCGACCAGGTCACCAACGACATCGCCATCTCCATGCGGACCCCAACCCAGTATGCCGAGGAGATCAAGATCAAATACGCCTGCGCGCTGTCGCAGCTGGCCAATCCGGACGAGACCATCGAGGTGCCCAGCGTGGGTGACCGCCCGCCCCGCCGGCTCGCCCGCCAGACGCTGGCAGAGATTGTTGAGCCCCGTTACGAGGAACTGTTCGGACTGGTGCGGGACGAACTGGCTCGCAGCGGGTTCGAGGAACTCGTGGCCGCCGGAGTCGTGATCACCGGCGGCAGTTCAAAGATGGAGGGCGCTGTCGAGCTCGCCGAGGAAGTGTTTCACCTGCCGGTGCGTCTCGGGATGCCCCAGCACGTTAGCGGGCTCGTAGATGTCGTCCGCAATCCCATACACGCGACTGGCGTGGGTCTCCTGCTGTACGGCAGAGAGGACCAGGCCCGTCGTGCGACCGAGGCGCCCATGACCGGGGGCCTGAGAGAAGTCCTGGACCGAATGAAGGCCTGGGTCCAGGGGAATTTTTGATACCGCAACCGAAACTGCCCGCAAACAAACGAGGGGAAACCGCAATGTTCGAACTAATGGACTCTTTCAGCCAAAACGCCGTAATCAAGGTGTTGGGCGTCGGGGGTGGCGGCGGCAATGCTGTCGCCCACATGCTCGCGTCCGGAATTGACGGCGTGGATTTCATTTGTGCAAATACCGATGCTCAAGCGCTGAAAAAGACGTCGGTCAAGACGTCACTGCAGATGGGCTGCAATATCACAAAGGGTCTCGGCGCTGGTGCCAATCCCGAGATCGGCCGTCAGGCTGCCATGGAGGATCGTGATCGGATCCAGGAGGTTATCGAGGGCACGGACATGCTGTTCATCACCGGTGGCATGGGTGGTGGCACGGGCACGGGCGCGGCGCCCGTGGTCGCTCAGGTCGCCAAGGAGCTGGGCATCCTGACGGTGGCTGTCGTCACCAAGCCGTTCGACATGGAAGGTCCGCGCCGACTGTCAGTCGCGGAGCAGGGCATCTCCGAGCTGAGCAAGTATGTGGATTCGCTGATCACGATCCCCAACCAGAAGCTGCTTTCGGTGCTCGGTGCCGACACGACGCTGCTGGACGCATTCGGTGCCGCTAATCAGGTGCTTCAGGGAGCCGTGCAGGGCATCGCGGAACTGATCACCCGGCCGGGCCTGATCAATGTGGATTTTGCGGATGTCCGAACGGTGATGTCTGAAATGGGCATGGCGATGATGGGCACGGGCGAAGCGACGGGTGAAGAGCGGGCAAGAGACGCTGCAGAGTGTGCAGTTTCCTCACCTCTGCTGGACGACATCGACCTGTCTGGCGCCAATGGGGTGCTGGTCAACGTGACCGCCGGCATGGATCTGTCAATCGGCGAGTTCGATACGGTCGGCTCCGTAGTCAAGGATTTCGCCTGCGACGACGCGACCGTTGTGGTCGGTACGGTTATTGACCCGGATATGGGCGGCAGCATGCGGGTCACCGTGGTGGCCACCGGCCTCGGACGCGCAGCCGCCGTCCAGAAGCAGCCCGAAGTACGCGTGGTCCGTCGTGGCCCGGCGACGCCGCCGGACTGGGAATCACTGGATCAGCCTGCGGTGCGGCGCAAGCGAGCAGTGGGTGAAGACTTTTCGCCCGAGCCTGCGCCTCAGGAAGAGTTGCTGGACATCCCGGCGTTCCTCCGGCGGCAGGCGGATTAGCAAAATGGTGCAGTGCACCAAAATGTGCTATGCTTCAGCGCTTGCCGGTTCGCCGGTCGCGGGATTTGTATCCCGCTGATCGATAGGTGAAAATCCGCACGGGAGGGGACAGGTCCGACTGGTGGATCCCTAGAAAAAAACCGGCGCCCGGTCTCCGATCAATTGTGATCGGAACGACTGGTCGACCGCTATACAGGATCGCCGGGGCCGACAGATATGGTCAGACAACGAACGCTTAAGAACTCGATTCGGGCGACGGGTGTGGGCCTGCACACGGGTGAAAAGGTCTTGATGACCCTGCGTCCCGCGCCAGCAAACACCGGCATTGTGTTTCGCCGCAGCGACGTCGATCCTGTCGTCGATGTCGACGCCGATGCGCGCAAGGTCGGTGAAACGACGCTCGGTACCACGCTCGTCCATGAGGGCGTCCGGGTGGCGACCGTAGAACACCTGCTGTCCGCTTTCGCGGGGCTCGGTATCGATAACGCCTTCGTCGAGCTGAGCGCGACCGAAGTGCCGATCATGGATGGCAGCGCGGCGCCCTTCGTGTTCCTTATCCACTCTGCTGGTATCGAAGAGCAGAATGCAGCGAAACGCTTCATCCGGGTCCTGCGTTCGGTGGAGGTCAGGGACGGCGACAAGTGGGCGCGCTTCGATCCATTTGACGGCTTCAAAGTCAATTTCGAGATCGAATTCGATCATCCGATTTTCAAGCGCCATCTGCGCCGCGCGTCCATGGACTTTTCATCCACATCTTTTTTGCGGGAAGTCTCCCGGGCCAGGACTTTCGGTTTCATGCGAGACCTGGAGACCCTGCGTGGCCGCAACCTCATCATGGGCGGCAGCATGGATAACGCGATCGTGCTGGATGACTACCGGGTGCTCAACGAGGACGGGCTGAGGTACGAGAACGAGTTCGTGCGTCACAAGATCCTTGACGCCATCGGGGATCTCTATCTGCTCGGACACAGCCTCATCGGTGAGTTCAGCGGTTTCAAGTCCGGCCACGGGCTGAACAACCGATTGCTCAGGACGCTGCTGGAGCGTCAGGATGCGTGGGAAGCGGTAACCTTCGCCGACGTCGCCGATGCACCCATCTCTTATGCAGCGCCCGTGATGGCCTGAACCTGGCTCAAATCGGCGGGCGTACCCGCACGATCACTCGCGCGAGATCGATGTCCTGGGTTTCGGACAGCACTCGCCGGATCGCCCCGGACTCGAACCGCACCCTGGCCGCCCAGGCGGCTCCATCGACGATAACCACCAGGCTGTCACCGCTCAGATTAGCGCCCAGGATATGCTCCGAAATCTCTGCGGGAAGCGCCGATTGAACGCGCCGCGAGAGCCTGTCCGTTGCTGCTGCGCGGTCCACAATTCCAGCCAGCCCGCCACGATCGGCGAGCAGGTCCTTGATAAGACGGGGTTTACCGCGGGCCATGTTTTGAGTTGCTACTCACGCCCTTGAGTTGGCAGTTGATTTTCGGCATATTGTGCCGGACTGAAAAAGGCAAAACCACTGAAAAGTGGTGACGCAAAGCTTCCGGTCTAAGGGTGTCGACGCCTAGGGCAGCGGGGTTACCAGCAAATGAAAACAGAGCGATACAAGTCTTACCCTACTTATCAGGGGGCCAGTTGGGGAATCCGGCCGGAGCGCAAGCCCGATTCGGAAGCTCGCCGTATGCGGGAGGAGAGTCCTCCCCCGCGAGACACAGGGTCGACACGATGAATCTAATAATTTATTCCCGCCGGCGCGGCGCTGCCCGGCACATCCACCTGTTGCGTCCCTTGCCGCTGCTGGCTCTGGCAATCGTGTCGTCCATCGTTTTTGCCGGCGGCTACTTTCTTGCCTCGGCCAAGCTTGACGGGGCGACTCCGTCGGTCGTCCAGGAATTGATGGAGGAACTCCACGTCCGGGACGAGCAGCTGGCCTCTACCAATCGGCAGTCACAAGAGCAGCTCGATGCTCTTACCGCCCGCATCGGGCAGCTAAATGCGCACATATTGCGGATCGACGCCCTGGGACGACGGCTGGTCTCGATGGCGGACCTGGACGATGGAGAATTCAACTTCGATGAACCGCCGGCCCGCGGCGGCCCGGACACAGGGGAGATAGGCGCATCAGCACCGTCCAGTGAAATCGCCGCTATGCTCGATACTCTTGACCTTCGAATCGATGATCGCTCCGATCAACTGTCAGTGCTGGAGCAGCTGCTGACCGATCGACGTGTGAGCGAGGAACAGCAGCCCGAGGGTCGCCCGGTTGCCTCCGGCTGGTTGTCGTCCTATTACGGTAAGCGCTCGGATCCGTTCTCAGGCAAGAAGCGTTTTCACGGGGGGATCGACTTCGCCGGCCATGAGGGCTCCGACGTGCTTGCAGTGGCGGCGGGCGTCGTGACCTGGTCAGGCGAACGCCGGGGTTACGGGACGATGGTGGAGGTCAGTCACGGGAATGGTCTCGTGACCCGGTATGCCCACAACAAACAGAATCTCGTCGAAGTCGGCGAGACGGTCAAGAAGGGCCAGAAGATCGCCCTGATGGGTCGCTCGGGGCGCGCGACTGGTCCGCACGTGCACTTCGAAGTCCTCAGACAGGGCCGGCGGGTCAATCCCCTGAAGTTTGTTCAGCGCTGATATTTCCAGTCGGAACCATTTGCCGGTTCCGTGCACTCCCGGATGATCGTAAAATAGGCGGCTTGCCGTGCGCCGGTCGGGCCTGCGCTTGCGGGCGGGGTTTCCCCGGGAGCATGAACAAGGAGCATAAGTGTCTATCCTGACAGGAATTTTTGGCAGTCGTAACCAGCGACTGCTGAAGCAGTATGACCGTCTGGTGGCCAAAATCAACGCGCTCGAAGACGGGCTCAAGGCCCTCGATGACGAGGCGCTGGCCGCGAAGACGGTGGAATTCCGGGAACGGTTAGCGGGCGGCACCGATCTGGAGTCATTGTTGCCCGAGGCGTTCGCCTGTGTCCGCGAGTCGGGGCGACGGAGCCTCGGATTAAGGGCTTTTGATGTGCAGCTGCTTGGCGGAATGACGCTGCACCACGGAAAGATCTCCGAGATGCGGACCGGTGAAGGCAAGACCCTGGTCGCGACCCTCGCCGCCTATCTCAACGCGCTACCGGGCGACGGGGTGCACATCATCACGGTCAATGACTATCTGGCCGGACGCGACGCCGCCTGGATGGGGCCTCTGTTCGAGGCGCTGGGCCTCACGGTCGGCGTCATCCGCAGCGGCCAGGATCCCGAGGAGAAACGAGCCGCCTATGCGGCCGACATCACCTATGGGACGAACAACGAATTCGGGTTCGATTACTTGCGTGACAACCTGGCATTCACGCTGGAGAACAGGGCTCAACGCGGTCTGAATTACGCCATCGTCGACGAGGTGGATTCGATCCTGATCGATGAGGCCAGAACGCCACTTATCATCTCCGGGCCCTCGGAGGACAGCATCGATGTCTATCTGCGGGTCAACAAACTCATACCGCAGCTCAAGGCCCAGACGGAACCGGACGGACCGGGCGACTACAGCCCGGACGAGAAATCCAAGCAGGTGTATCTGACGGAGGATGGCCAGATCAGGGTAGACGAGCTCATGCAGCGGTCGGGTCTGATCGGTGAGGGTGAGAGCCTTTACGACGCGAAAAACATCAGCTTAATGCAACAGGTGTCTGCGGCACTTCGGGCCCATGCCCTCTACCGCCGGGACGTCGAGTACCTTGTCAAGGATGGCGAGGTCGTTATCGTGGACGAGTTTACGGGGCGCACCATGCCCGGGCGAAGATGGTCCGACGGGCTGCATCAAGCCATCGAGGCGAAAGAGGGAGTGCAGGTCCGGCAGGAAAACCAGACCCTGGCGTCGATCACCTTCCAGAATTATTTCCGCATGTACGGAAAGCTGGCGGGAATGACCGGCACGGCCGATACGGAAGCCTTCGAATTCCAGCAGATTTATGGACTCGAGGTCGTTGTCATCCCGACCCACATGCCAATGATTCGCGATGACGCGCCGGATCTCGTCTATCTGACCCAGAAGGACAAGTTCGGCGCCATCTTCGAGGACATCGAGGACTGCCATAAGCGCGGTCAGCCAGTACTTGTCGGAACCACGTCCATCGAGACCTCAGAGTTGCTCTCCGGTTTTCTGAGAAAGAAGAAGATTCCGCACGAGGTTCTCAACGCCAAACAGCATGCGCGGGAAGCAGACATCGTTGCCCAGGCCGGCCGGCCCGGATCGATCACTATTGCTACCAACATGGCCGGTCGCGGTACCGATATCGTTCTCGGCGGGAGCCTGGACGCCGAACTGGCGTCGCTACCGGAGGACGGAACCGCGGCCAAGGAGACGGCAGAGTCCGGCTGGAAAGAACGTCATCAGCAGGTCATCACCAATGGCGGCCTGCACATCATCGGTACCGAACGCCATGAATCCCGGCGTATCGATAACCAGCTGCGCGGGCGTTCGGGTCGCCAGGGCGACCCGGGGTCTAGTCGCTTCTACCTGTCGCTCGAAGACAACCTGATGAGAATCTTCGGCGAGCCGGAGAAGACCAAGGCGCTCTTGTCCCGGGTGGGAATGCGCGAAGGGGAGGCGATCGAAAGCCGCCTCCTGAGTCGACAGATAGAGCGTGCCCAGCGCAAGGTCGAGGCGCACAACTTCGACATCCGGAAATCACTGCTGGAGTACGATGACGTCGCCAACGACCAGCGTACGGTCGTCTACGCCATGCGCACTGATCTGATGGCGGCGGAAGACGTGGCGGAGTGGGTCGAGGGCCTGAGGGAAGAAGTGCTCGATGTCGTCGTCGAAGAGTACGTCCCGCCGGAAAGTGTCGAGGAGCAATGGGACATTCAGGGCCTGGTCAAAACCCTGGAAAGCGACTTTGCGGCCCCCGTCGATATCGAACGGCAGCTGGCCGAGGACCACTCACTGGATGCGGATGGCATAAGGCAACGCGTGGCTGAACAGGTATCCGCGCGTTACGAGGAGAAAGTCGAGACCATCGGCGTCCCCGTGATGCGTCACTTTGAAAAGGCCGTCATGCTCCAGCAACTGGACACCCACTGGAAGGAGCACCTGGCCGCGATGGATTATCTGCGGCAAGGCATACATTTGCGCGGCTATGCCCAGAAGAACCCCAAGCAGGAGTACAAGAGAGAGGCATTCCAGATGTTCTCGGACATGCTGGACCGGGTCAAGCGGGATACGATCAGCATCATCTGCCGGGTTCAGATCCGGACCGAGGAAGAAGTGGAAGCGATGGAACGTCAGCGCCGGGAGTCCACCCGACTGAAGTTCCAGCACGCCGATGCATCCTCCATAGGCAGTAACAGCGCCTCTCCCGCGACGCCGACCCAGAGGCCCGGTCCGGTCAGCGATCCCCAGACGCCGTTCGTACGCGAGGATCGCAAGGTTGGTCGTAATGAGCCGTGTCCCTGCGGATCGGGTAAGAAGTACAAGCACTGTCACGGAAGGCTCGGATAGAGTCCACGGCGGAACCGCGCCTTGGAAACGGCCAAACCAGTTATCCACGTCGTCGCCGGCGTTCTCGCAGACCGCAATGGCAGGGTGTTGATCGCCCAGCGTCCCGCCGGTAAGCATCTGGCGGGCAGCTGGGAGTTTCCCGGCGGTAAGTCGGCGCCGCAGGAATCTTCGCTCGAAGCGCTGCGTCGAGAGTTGTCCGAGGAACTCGGCGTCCAGACCCGGCAGGCCAGGCCCCTGATCCGCTACCGTCACGCCTACCCGGAATTCGCAGTGGACCTGGATGTCTGGCGGGTGGAATCCTGGAGCGGGGAGCCCAGGAGTCTAGAGGGCCAGGCGCTGGACTGGGTTATGCCCAATCAGCTGATGGAGCATGACCTCCTCCCCGCAGATCGGCCGGTCGCGTTGGCACTGCTGTTGCCCGAAAGCTACCTGATAACCGGCACGATCGGGTCCGATGACGAGCTTCGGATGCGGCTGGGGGCCGCCCTGGAGCGAGGCGCCAAGCTGGTTCAGTTGCGTGTGCCGAACACAACTCGCCCGGACCTGGAGCGGCTCGCCGGCATCGCGGCGGCCGACACTTCAGCCTGCAGCTGCTCGCTGCTGATCAACGGTGAACCGCGGGCTGCATACGAGGTTGCTCGCCAGGTGCATGCGGCGGGGATTCACGTTCCGTCACGCTACTTATCCGCCATCCCCAGCCGTCCGGTGCCCGAGTCTGCCCTAATGGGCGCGTCGGTTCACAACGCGTCGGAACTGGCGGATGCCGTCAGGTTGCGCGCCGACTTCGCCGTCCTGGGTCCGGTGCTCGCCACGGCTTCACACCCTGATGCGCCTACGCTGGGCTGGCAAGGGTTCGAGAGACTCGTTAGCGGTCAGCCACTGCCTGTCTATGCGCTTGGTGGCGTCAGCGAAGCCCACCTCCATTTGGCCTGGAAAGCGGGTGCCCAGGGCGTGGCAGGTATTTCCGCATTCTGGTAGTTGAGGCCAGCACCGCTACGTGAATCTCCGGCTCCTGCCTCGGGCGCAGAGTAATAGGTGAGCGCGATCACGATCGCCGTGGCGATAAGCGCGATGATCAGCCATTTGAAGAATCGCAAAGACATTGGGGAAATCCGCGGCCAGATCAGTCCCGGACCAGGACAGGGTCGTTCCCGGTCTCCTCGCCTGGCGCTTCCTCGTCACCCGGAATGCCCCGTTCTTCGGTAAACCATGCGCCGAGGTCGAGCATCCGGCATCGCTCACTGCAGAACGGACGCCACTTCGCTTCCATTGTCCAGTGGACCGGATCGCCGCAGGTGGGGCAGAGCACAGTCGTGATATCGCGCGGCTCGGTCATTTCGTCAACAGCAGGCGAGCACGAAACTGATGTCATCCCCGGTCTGCACCGGACGTTCCCCGATGCCCACCCAGTTGAGGAATCGGATCGTGAATCTATGCTGACTGCCGCTGATCTCAGGATAGACCTCGCACGGCGCCGGCATGGTCACCCTCAGTAGCTGTGCTGGCGTGCCTCTCTCGAGTGCATGCTGGAAAAGTCCGTGCCTCGCGACCTGTGGCTGGCCCTGAGCGGATTCCCGAGTCAGCCAGAGCACCTGGGCGACGGAGTCGCACAGGGGCTTGATCGCCCTGAACCAGAGCTGGAAGTCCCCCACACGCTGCTCGTACGGCAGGCTGAGCCAGTGCTTGAAATCGGGCAGGTCAAACTCGCAAGTCCCGCCGGGTATCGCGCTGCGGTGTTTGATGGCGCTCAGGAACTCCGACTCTTTCAGAGGCTGGGCGTAGTGAGCACCGACGTCCGCCAGCTGGGCACGGAGGTCCGAGACGCGTTCCAGAAGAGTCTCCAGGCGGGGCTTGTCCACGCCAGGACGGCTGACATAGGGTGCCAGCTGAGCCGCCTGACGCTCGAGCTCCTTGAGCACTTCGCCGCGGATGTCGCCACGGCCAAGAATGGTCAGGATCTCGAGCAGGCTCCCGATGGCGGCCCGACTGCTCCACGTGGAGGCCTGTAAGGAATGATGGTTGGCTTGCTGGGCCAGGAACTCCATGCGCAGGAATGTGCGCATCCGCTCTGCGAGCGGCTGCTCGTAAGTGACTGTTCCTGCTGCCTCGTCAACCCTCGGCGCGTTGGCCGCTTGAGCGTTCATGGGGACATTCTCCAACAGCCGTCCGATTACGGCAAACGAAGGCCCCGAGCGGAGAAATTACCGCTCCCGGCAATATCCCGGTAAAAAGCATCGAGTATCGCCACGAGAGCGGGCAATTCAGCCGCGTCGCCGTCGTTGACGATCACGTCATCCGCCGCGGCCAGCCGCCGGGCGCGAACCGCCTGGGATGCGAGGATCTTTTCGGCGGACGCCGTCGTTTCGCTGTCTCGTGACCTGAGTCTCGACACTTGCAGGTGCTCCGGGCAGTCGACTACGAGTACCCGGTGCACCGTGTCCTGCAACCCCGTTTCGACCAGCAATGGGATCACATGGATCTGGTAGATGCCCCCCGCCTGCCTGGACTGTCGGGCAACTTCCTCGAGTATGAGCGGGTGGAGTATCGACTCCAGGCGTTTCCGATCGGCCTCGTCGGCGAAGATCCGTTCCCTCAGCCGGGCGCGATCCAGCGACCCATCCTCCGCCACTACCGCCGGCCCGAATTCAGCGGCGACTCTTTGCAATCCGACGGATCCGGGCGCCACGACCTCCCGGGCGACTATGTCCGTGTCGATGACCGGTACCCCTGCGTCCGCAAACAATGCCGCTACGGTGGATTTCCCCGAAGCGATACCGCCGGTCAACCCGACCAGCATTGGACGCGGGGCGGATCGGTCACGATCGGACTTCGTCATTCGCCTAGCGTAGACCAGAGAAACTCAGGTAGGCGCTCATGATGTTCTCGCCCCACATCAGGCTGATCCAGCCAGCTGCCGCCAGAAACGGGCCGAAAGGGATCGGAGTCTGGGAACGCTTACCGCTCATGGCGAGCGCAATGCCGCCGACGATGGCGCCGACGAGCGCTGACAGGACGATTGTCAGCGGGAGGTACTGCCAGCCGAGCCATGCGCCGATGGCCGCCAGCAATTTGAAGTCGCCGTAGCCCATGCCTTCTTTCCCGGTGATGATCCGGAACAGGTGATAGACCGACCAGAGGCTGAGATAGCCTGCAGCGGCACCGATCACTGCGTCCGCTAACGGCGGAAAAACCGGTTGGCCGTTCGCCTTCAATACGCTCAGGCTGACCAAAAGTCCTAACCACAGCAAGGGTAGGGTGATGGCGTCCGGCAGCAGTTTGGTATCGAGGTCGATACCGGAGAGGGCGACCAGCGACCAGGTAAAAACGAGCGCGAAAAGAGTGCTCATGTGAGCTCCCATCTGCCACGCTATGGCCGCCGATAACACACCGGTGACCAGTTCCACCAGCGGGTAGCGCATAGGAATCCCCGACCGGCAAGCGGAGCACTTCCCCCCCAGGACCAGGTAGCTGATGACCGGGATGTTCTCAATAGCCGTGATCTGGTGGCCACATTTCGGGCAGCGGGACCGCGGCACGATCAGGTTGAAGCGGTCGGTAGGCTGAACGTGTTCGCCACCCGTCAGCTCTGCGCATTGGGCTTTCCAGTTGCGCTCGAGCATCTCGGGCAGGCGATATATGACGACGTTGAGGAAACTGCCGACCATCAGGCCAAGCAGGAACACGAGGCCGATGAATACCGGCTGATTTCGGGTGAGGACGTCTAGGAGCTCCACGCGATGGCCGTCTCAGGTGTGTTTTGCGATCGCTGTTCGGGAACCGGCCAGGACCTGAGGACGGCCTGGGCGGTCATGTCTTATATGACTGCTCCGAGCTTGAAGATCGGCAGGTACATGGCGACGACGAGGCCACCGACGAGTATGCCGAGGATGGCCATGATCGCCGGCTCCAGGAGACTGCTGAGGTTGTCCACCATCGCGTCAACCTCTGCTTCGTAGAAATCCGCAACCTTGGCGCACATGTCATCCAGGGAACCCGACTCCTCACCCACCGCCACCATCTGGACGACCATGTTGGGAAACAGATCGGTGGCCTCCATGGCGCGCTGCAGCCTCTGGCCGGTCGCCACTTCCTCACGAATCATCAGGACGCCTTCCTGGTAGACGATGTTGCCCGTCGCTCCGGCGACTGATTCGAGCGCTTCGACCAGGGGCACGCCGGCGGCGAACATCGTCGACAGCGTTCTGGCATAGCGTGCGATCGCGGCCTTGCGCAGAATTTCGCCCACGATGGGAATCTTCAGCTGGGTTCTGTCGAGAAAATGCGCGAATTTTGGCGAGCGCTTCTTGAAGAAGATCAGGGCTGCGATCGTCCCGACCACGCCAATGAGAATGGCCCAGCCCTTGGTGCGGACGAACAGGGACAGGTCGACGACCATCCGCGTGAAACTGGGCAGGTCGGCGCCGAAACTCTGAAACAGGGTCTCGAATGTAGGGATAACGTAGATCAAAAGGATGGCCGTTACGATAATTGCCACCGCAACGACCGCCATCGGGTAAGTCAGGGCCTTCTTGATCTTTTTCTTGATCGCTTCGGTCTTCTCCTTGTACGTGGCGATCTTGTCCAGCAGTGTCTCAAGGGCACCGGACTGCTCACCGGCCTGCACCAGGTTGACGAACAACTCATCGAAATACACAGGGTGTTTGGCCAGGGATTCGGCCAGCGTGGCGCCCCCCTCGATGTCTGTTTTGATCGCCATGATGAGCTTCTGCATGCTCTGGTTCTCGTGGCCTGCGCCGACTATGTCGAAGGCCTGAACGAGAGGAATTCCGGCCGCCATCATGGTCGCCAGCTGACGGCTGAAGATCGCGATGTCCTCAGTCGTGATCTTTTGCGCGGTCTGGAAGAGAGTGGACTGCTTCCTGATCCGCGTGGGCACCAGGCCCTGACGCCGCAGGGTGGCACGGACAGCGGCCTCGTTGGCGGCCATGGTCTTGCCCTTGACCCGCGTCCCGCGAACGTCTTTCGCCTCCCAGTTAAACGGAGACTGTTTTGCAACTGCGGTTTCAGCCATACCTATCGCATCCTGATATGTTCAGACCCGCCCGGGGCCTTTAATCAACGGTGACCCGATTAACTTCTTCCAGGCTGGTGATGCCGTCTTTAACCTTCTGAAGTCCCGCACGGCGCAGGTCCCATGCGCCCTCCATGGCAGCCTGCTCGGCGATCTGCATGGCGTTGCCGCCGTCCATGATGAGCCGCCCAAGTTCTTCGCTGACCTTGACGACCTGATAGACGCCCACCCGACCCTTGTATCCGTCGGTACACTGGTTGCACCCTACGGGCCCGAAGATCTTCAGCCCTTCCTCGATCTCTTCCTCTGCGAAGCCTTCTTTAACAAGCGCGTCGGCCGGGATATCTTTATGTTGCTTGCAGTTGTTACACAACCTGCGGGCCAGCCGCTGGGCGATGATCAGGCTGACCGATGACGCGATCGCATACGGTTTAACCCCCATGTCGACCAGCCTGGTCAGCGTCTTGGGCGCGTCATTCGTATGCACGGTAGACAATACGAGATGGCCGGTCTGGGCCGCCTTGATCGCGATCTCAGCCGTCTCGAGATCGCGGATCTCGCCGACCATGATAATGTCCGGATCTTGCCGGAGAAATGCGCGCAAGGCCGATGCGAAGGTAAGCCCGACCTTCGGATGGACGTTGACCTGATTGACGCCCGGCATGTTGATTTCCGCCGGGTCCTCGGCGGTGGAGATGTTCCTGTCCTCTGTATTGAGAATGTTCAGGCCGGTGTACAGCGACACGGTCTTGCCGCTGCCCGTTGGTCCCGTCACGAGGATCATTCCGTACGGTTTGGCCAGGGCCTCCAGATAAAGCTCTTTCTGGAAATCCTCGTAGCCCAGGACGTCGATGCCGAGCCTGGCGCTGCTGGGGTCCAGAATACGCAGGACGATCTTTTCGCCGAACAGAGTCGGGCAAGTGCTGACGCGGAAATCGATCGCCCGGTTCTTCGATAGCTTTAATTTGATCCGGCCATCCTGCGGGATGCGCCGCTCGGCGATGTCCAGTCGGGACATGACCTTTATACGGGCAGCGACCTTGGCGGACAGGGCTACCGGCGGCCTCGCCAATTCTTTCAGCACGCCGTCCATCCGGGTCCTGACCCGGAATGAGTGTTCGTAAGGCTCGAAGTGGATATCCGATGCGCCCTTCTTGATTGCGTCCAGCAGGACCTTGTTGACGAAGCGCACGACGGGCGCGTCTTCTACGTCGGCTCGGGTGATGTCTTCCGATTCATCCAGGTCATCACTCGATACGTCAAGATTGTCGAGATCGAAGTCCTCATCCTCCAGCGACGAGAACGTGGTGTCGACGGCCTCCATGGCCTTGTCGACCGCCTCCTGTAGTTTGTCGTCCTCCACCACGACGGCTTCAACCGCCATGCTGGTCTGAAACTTGATTTCGTCGACGGCTTGCAGGTTGGTCGGGTCCGAGAGTCCGACGAACAGCTTTCTGCCACGGGTGTAGAGGGGCAGGACCCGATGCTTCTCAAGCAGGCCCTGGTTGACCAGACGCACGGACTCCAGGTCCACGTCCAGGCAGTCAAGGTCGATAATGGGGACGCCGAATTCGTGGCACGCGGCGAGCGCAATATCGCGGGGATCTGCGATCTGGTGATTGACCAGATAGGACACCAGCGAAACCTTTTCCTTCTTGGCGTCGCCGGTAGCCGCCTGCAGGGCGTCTTCCTCGATAACGCCCTCCTGCACGAGCCTTCTCGGCAGTCCACGCAGCTTGATGTCGGTTACGGTAGCCACCATCGCAGTTGATCCTGGATGTTGATCCTTCATCAGTTTTTGCAGCTTAAATCCCTATGTCATTGAAAAGACGAGGGAGTCAAGCGCCGGTTTTTCCAAGTCGCCTGATCCGGAGTCTACCCCACGTGGGCGTGGTTTCAAATGGAACAGGCGCACATTTTGTCAAAAAAAGGCGCCGTCCGTCCGGACGGCGCCCCTGTCTTTGTGTCGAGTGATCAGGCCTCCGAGTTACCCCGGGCGCTATGCCCGCGTCGTCCGTTGCCCAACCATTCTCTAGCGGCCGTCATTAACGGCAGTTGGCAGGCTTGTACTTGTCCAGGAGCGTACCACCCTTGCAGTCCCAGGTAACGCTACCGGCATTAGTGGACGTGCCCAGGAAGATGACATCGGCGTTGTTGCCGATACCCAAGGTAGTTCCGTTCAGAAGCACGGTCAGGTTACCGGCGGAGTTGTTGACCTGCTGATACGTCATAGAGACGACGTAGTCCGAGGCATACTCGGTGGCGGCCACGAGTCCGGCGGCGGTCTGGTCAGCCGGGAAGGTGCCGAGGCTCAGCCAGGCGTCAGCGACAGACGTCTTGGCGGCGCCAGCCGCGTTCAGACCTTCCGTCACCTTCGAACGTACCGTGTAATCCTGATAGGCCGGGATGGCGATCGCGGCCAGGATGCCGATGATCGCAACCACGATCATCAGTTCGATAAGGGTGAAACCCTGTTGCTTTCTCATGTCTCTTACTCCTGCGAATAATGCGTCGTAGACGCGTTAACTACGGCGAATCTTCGCCTGTGCAGGATTTATAGCAAGGGGCGTGCCAACTTCCGGGCCGCTCAGTAACTATATGAAATAAAGAATATATTTTGTGAAAACTTCACCCAGCATGGTTCCAGCCCCGGTCAATTCACATTGTTTGGCGTCACAAACTGACAATTTCTGTCACCTCCCGCCAGGTCGGTCACTCAATCCAGTCCGAGTTTCTTGATGCGGTAGCGCAGCTGGCGGAAGGTGATGCCAAGCAGCTTGGCCGCGGCAGTCTTGTTGTACCGCGTCTGTTCCAGTGCCTGGACGAGTGCGTCCCGCTCCACGTCCTCGAGTTGGGCCCCCAGGTCGCTCTCCGCCGAATCTGAACCGCCGGGGCCCGCCCTTGTCCCTCCCGACCGGATCTCGATGTCGTCGGCGTGGATGCTTCCGCCATCCGCCATAGTCAGCGAGCGCTCCAGGATGTTCTCAAGTTCCCTGACGTTGCCGGGGTAGGAATGTTCCCTCAGACGCCCGCGGGCGTCTTCCGTCAGGTGTGGCACTTCGATGCCCATGCTGCCGGCGAGACGCTCGAGGATGTGTTCCGCCAGGACCAGTACGTCTTCGCCCCTCTCCCGCACCGGCGGTACCCGAAGGTCGATAACATTGATGCGGTAATACAGATCCTCGCGAAATTCGCCTTCGTTCACCAGTGCCGCCAGATCCCTGTGGCTGGCGCTGAGGAAACGTACATCGACCGGGATCTCGCGCGTGTCCCCCACCGGTCGCACCGCGCGTTCCTGTATGACCCTCAGCAGCTTGACCTGCATATGGAGCGGCAAGTCCCCGATCTCGTCGAGGAACAGCGTGCCTCCCTCCGCGCTGCGGATCAGACCGTCCTTGTCATCGACAGCGCCGGTGAAGCTGCCTTTCCGATGCCCGAAGAACTCACTTTCCATGAGTTCCGTGGGGATCGCGCCACAATTGACCGGGACGAACGGCCCTGTTGCGCGCGGTCCGGAGTCGTGTATCAGGCGCGCCACCAGTTCCTTCCCGGTGCCGGATTCTCCGAAGATATAGACAGGCGCCTGGCTGCGGGCGACCTTGGCGATCATTTTTCGGACCCGGTCCATCGCGCGGGAATTCCCGATCAGGCGCTGGTCCTGTACGGTGGGACTCGGTGTCGTAGCACGCGTGTCGATGCGCAGAGCCGTCTTGACCATCTTGCGGATGTCGCCGATCCGGACCGGCTTGGAGACGAAATCGAACGCACCAAGCTTCAGCGCCCGCACGGCCAGCTCCACATTACCGTGTGCGGTGATAACCGCAACGGGCACGCCGGAGGCATTGGCCTGGATCCATTCGACCAGCTCGAGACCGTCCCCGTCCGGCAGCTTCATGTCGGTCAGGCAGACATCGATGCTGCCCGCCAAGAGCTTGTCCCGGGCTTCGCCCAAGTCGGCCGCGGTCTCGGGCTGCAGATCCATCCGCTCGAGGGTCATCGACAGCAGGTCGCGGATATCGGGCTCGTCGTCAACCACCAGGACAATCGGTTTCGCCATGGATCAGCGCTCCCAGCGCGAGGGGTCAGAGAAGATAATACGGAAGATGCCGCCACCACCACCGCGAGGCTCGTAGACCAGGGCTGCCCGATTGCACTCGCAAAGTTCCCTGCAGATAAACAGGCCGAGCCCGGTACCGGACTTGTCCTTTTCATCGGCCCGAAAGAACGGCTCGAACACCCGGTCCCGAATCTCTTCGGATATCCCTGGGCCCCTGTCCCTGACCTCCAGGAACGGACGGTTGTTGGCTGGTCGCCGGCCGACCACCAGTTCGACCGGAGAGTGAAAGGTCTCCGGATCGGCATATCGCAGAGCGTTTTCACACAGATTCCAGGCCACCTGATGCAGGTGGCTGGGATCCATGTTCACATCTACTTGAGAAGACGTGGCCAGCGTCACAAGGCTGTCATCCGACAATTGCCGGGTCGCCATGAACTCATCATGGAAGTGATTCGTCCACTCGGCCAGGTCGAGGCGCTCGGGGCTGGTCGTGTCGCGGCGCGAGAGCTGCAGGACGTTTTCGATGATCGCGCTGACACGTCGCGAGTGGTTTTCGATAATCGATGTCAGCTTTCTCTCGTCTTCGCCCAGTGCTGGGCTTTCAGCAAGCAGTTGCCCGGCGTGGCTCATGGCGCCCACCGGATTCCGGATCTCGTGGGCGATGCTTGCGGAGAGGCGTCCCAATGCGGCCAGCTTCGACTGCTGTACTTTCTCGGCCAGGGCAGAGACGTCTTCCAGGAACACCAGCAAGGCACCGTTCTCGTCGCGCCCGATCGGCGCGAAATAAGGATTGATATAGGTGGATCCGTCGGCAGACAGGATCGATGTCGGCCTCTGATTGTCGTAAACGCCGCCCCCCCGCCAGGCAGAAACACACTGCATGAGCTGTGGAGACACGTCATTGAGAGGCGTGCCGCGCCGATTGCGATCCGTGCCCAGGTAGTTGGCCGCGGCCTCGTTCATCAGCCGGATCCGGTCCTCGCCGTCCACGACGACGATACTCTCGCGCAGATTCTGAATGATGTAGTCGTTAAGTTGCGACAGGTTGGCCAGATCGATACCGCGCTGTCGAGCCAGCGCCTCGCTCTCCTGCAATCGGCGGGTCAGCGGATGGGCCGCATAGGAAACAAACAGCAGGATGCCGCCAAGCAGGCCGGCTGGTGTCGAGTCGGTTATCGAGGCGTTGCCCTGGAGGACGTTCAGGTATTGCTCGAACAGCACGCCGATGGCGGCCAGCGAACCGAAGAACACTGCCCTCCGGCGCGGCCAAATGAGAGCGATGGCGCCCACGCTGACGATCAACAGGTTGCCGAGACCGCTTTCCAGTCCGCCGCTAGCGTGTACCAGCAGCATGATCCCTGCGATGTCGAAGATGACCTGCGCCAGGCTTTGTAGAGCCAGGGAAGGCCAGCGCTGGGCGACCGCGAAGTCATTCAGTGCGCCAAAAACGAAGTACCCGAGGGCGGCGGCGAAGAACAGGTCCGGGTTGGCGTTGCCGATCAGCCTGGGTTCATCAGCGACCAGGAACATGGCAAGCAGGAACACCGCAACGAGAGTGCGGAATATGTTGACGAGGCGGAGTACCCGCCAGGCGAAGTCAGGTGCGACGTTGTCATCCGCTTGAAGCAAGCTGTCCGTTGCGCGGCGAGACATGATCTGGGGCATTACTCCGGAGGGCCAAGTGGGCGTCTTTGCCGATCATTCTAAGAGCAGCCATGAAACCGGCAAGCACTTTTGCCTCTTATGCAGGTTTGATCCAGAATACCCGCCCTGTTTACGCATCACCTCGCATCCGACGCCGCCTAGCCCGTGGTCGCGCGGGGCGCACTGAAAACGGCCGACAAGAACCGACAAGCAAACTTTCTCCGGGTGCCGCATGAATCTGCACGAATTCCAGTCGAAACAACTGTTCGAAAACTATGGCATCCCGGTGCCGCAAGGCATTGCAGCCGGTTCGCCCGAGGCGGCCGAGGCAGCTGTGCGGGAGCTTGGGGGGGACCTGTGGGTCGTCAAAGCCCAGGTCCATGCAGGCGGTCGCGGCAAGGGCGGTGGTGTCAAACTGGTCAAGAGCCCGGAGGAGGCGCGCGAAGCGGCGGAAGCGATGATCGGCAGCCGGCTGGTCACGCATCAGACCGGCCCGGAAGGTCTGCCGGTCCATCAGGTACTGGTCGAGGCCGGCTCCCGGATTGACAAAGAGCTGTACCTGAGCCTGCTGGTCGACCGAGGCCAGGAGAAAGTCGTGTTCATGGCGTCCGCCGCGGGCGGGATGGACATTGAAGAAGTCGCCGCAACCGAACCGGAAAAGATCTTTTCAGTCGCCGTGCATCCTGCCGCGGGCCTGCAGCCGTACCAGGCTCGACAGCTCGGTTTTGGGCTGGGGCTCGATAAGGATCAGCTCAAGCAGTTCGGCGGCATCGTGACAAATCTCTATCGACTGTTCGTCGAGAGTGATGCAAGCCTTGTGGAGATTAACCCGCTCATCGTGACGGCCGATGGCCGGCTGGTGGCGCTGGACGCCAAGGTCAACGTGGAAGCGAATGCGCTGTTTCGCCAGAAGAAGCTTCTGGAGTGGCGCGACCCGAGCCAGGAGGACGACAGGGAGAACGAGGCCAGTGCGCATGGACTGAACTATGTGTCGCTGGATGGTGACATCGCCTGCATGGTCAACGGCGCAGGGCTCGCGATGGCGACCATGGATCTGATCAAGCTCCAGGGCGGCGAGCCGGCCAACTTCCTCGACGTCGGCGGTGGCGCGACGGCCGAGAAGGTCGCAGAGGCCTTCAAGCTGATCCTGTCGAACGAGGGCGTGAGAGCGATCCTGGTCAATATTTTCGGCGGCATCGTGCGTTGCGACCTGATCGCCGAAGGCATCATCAAGGCGGTGAAGGAAGTCGGCGTGAGTGTGCCTGTGATTGTCCGGCTGGAGGGCACCAACGTGGACAAGGGCCGGGCACTGCTGGCCGGAAGTGGCCTTGACATCATCGCGGCCGATGACCTGACTGACGCCGCCCGCAAAGCGGTCGCTGCCTGATCCGGAGTACGACTCATGAGCATCCTCGTCAACCGAGACACAAAAGTCATCTGCCAGGGATTCACCGGCCAGCAGGGTACGTTCCATTCCGAACAATCTATCGACTACGGCACCCGGGTCGTCGGTGGAGTTACGCCGGGTCGCGGTGGTGAGAGTCACCTGGATCTTCCGGTGTTCGATACCGTAGTGGAGGCCGTTCAGGAGACGGGCGCGGATACCAGCATGATCTATGTCCCGGCCCCGTTTGCGGCCGACGCCATCCTGGAAGCGGCGGATGCGGGCATCCGGCTCATCGTGTGCATCACCGAAGGCATACCGGTGCTCGATATGGTCAGGGTCAAGGCGGTATTGAAAGAGAAGAGCTGTCGGCTGATTGGCCCGAATTGCCCGGGGATTATCACCCCCGACCAGGCCAAGATCGGCATCATGCCCGGCTTCATCCACAAGGCTGGCAGGGTGGGTATCGTATCCCGCTCGGGGACACTGACCTACGAAGCGGTGTACCAGACGACGACAAATGGCCTGGGTCAGTCAACCTGTATCGGAATCGGTGGCGATCCGGTCAGAGGCATGGGATTCATCGACTGTCTTGAACTCTTCCAGCAGGATGAGGAAACAGACGGCGTCGTGATGGTGGGCGAGATCGGTGGTTCGGACGAGGAGGCCGCTGCGGAGTACATCGCCGACAATGTGACAAAGCCAGTAGTGGCCTACATCGCGGGCGTCACCGCGCCTCCGGGGAAGCGGATGGGGCATGCGGGCGCCATCATCGCCGGCGGCAAGGGCACGGCCGACGAGAAGTTCCGGGCTCTGGACGACGCCGGTGTCGCGACGGTGCGATCACCAGCCGAGCTCGGAGAGACCATACTCGGCCAGCTCGGCGGCTGAGCGGAGCGTGGCGCAGGTTGGTCCCGTGCCATTAAAGATCGCCATCGGTCAGATCAATCCCGTCGTCGGAGACGTCGACGGTAACGTCGAGCGCATCCTGGGCGCCGTCGCCGAGGCGCGCGATACGCTCGGCGCAGACCTGATCATGCTTCCGGAGCTGGCTGTATGCGGTTACCCGCCGGAGGACCTGCTGTTCCACGGCAACATGCGTCGCAAGGTTGCGGCGGCGCTGGAATCCCTGCAGGCCCGGGTCACAGGTATCGATGTGCTCGTCGGCTATCCTGAATACGTCGGGGACAGCATATTCAACAGCGTGGCACTGGTCCGGGATGGCCGTGTCGCCAGCGTCTACCGAAAGCAGCTGCTGCCCAATTACGGCGTGTTCGATGAACAGCGTTATTTCGACCCGGGGCAAGAGACCGTGATCGCGGAGGTCGCCGGAGTCCGCTGCGGCCTGCTGATCTGTGAGGACATCTGGGAGCCCGGGCCCTCGCGCGCGGCGGTGGCAGCCGGAGCTGAAGTGCTGCTGATCATCAACGGCTCACCCTACGACACGGAGAGCCAGGCCCGGCGCGAGCGAGTGATGATCAGTTGCGCTCAAGAGACCCGCGTTCCCCTGGTTTACTGCAACATGGTCGGCGGTCAGGACGAGCTCGTCTTCGATGGCGGGTCGCTGGTGGTGGACGGATGCGGTGAAATCCGGGTGCGGGCTCCAGCGTTCGAGGAAGCCCTGCTCGGCATCGAACTGGACCGGCAGGCAGACCGTCTCTCGGTAAGAGCAGGAGACGTCGCACCGTTGCTGGATCTCGATGCGAGTGTCTACGAGGCCCTTGTCCTGGGGATCCGCGACTATGTAAACAAGCATCATTTTCCCGGCATCGTGCTGGGGCTGTCGGGCGGTATCGACTCGGCGTTGACGCTGGCTCTCGCGGTAGATGCCCTTGGCCCAGACCGGGTCAGAACGGTCATGATGCCTTCCCGTTACACAGCCGACATCAGCCTTCAGGATGCCGAGGAGATGGCCCGGCGGCTGGGCGTGAAGTATGACGTCGTGTCGATCGAGCCGATATTTGCCTCTATCCAGGAAGCGCTGTCGGGGCTGTTCGCCGGTCTGCCCGAGGATGTCACCGAGGAGAACATCCAGTCCCGTAGCCGCGGGATCATCCTCATGGCCATATCCAACAAACTTGGGCTCATGCTTCTCACGACGGGCAACAAGAGCGAGATGGCCGTCGGCTATGCCACCCTTTACGGGGACATGGCCGGAGGATTTGCGCCAATCAAAGACTGCAGCAAGACCATGGTCTTCAGATTGGCACGTTACCGCAACACCCTGTCCGCCGTGATACCTGAACGCACGATCACACGGCCGCCGTCCGCGGAGCTCAGCGCGGATCAGCAGGATACTGATTCCCTGCCGCCCTATGAGGTGCTCGACCCTATCCTGCGTGCGTTCATCGAGGAGGATCGCTCGGTCGACGACATCGTAGAGCAGGGATTCGACCGCGCTACGGTAGGCCGGGTGCTCGGGATGGTAAAGCGCAACGAGTACAAGCGCCGCCAAGCTCCGCCGGGAATCCGGGTCAGTCGCCGAGCCTTCGGGCGGGACTGGCGCTATCCGATCACCTCAGGTTTCGATGCGAACTAGGCTCTCGTCTGCGACGCTCTGAATTTCACGGGCGGGCCGCGTCCTTATCCTCGTCCCTGTCCTTCTCCCAAAACTTCAGGTTGCGGCGCAAGATGAGCCTCTCCAGCAGGGTCCCGTCGACGTCGGTGCCTCGCTCTCCATAGGCGAATGCCCGGTCCGGGTAGTTTTCCTCGAGCACGCGCATGGAGTCCGACGCGAGCTCGTCCAGCCCCATCTGTCGGTAGGCGCTGACCATAATCTGCAGGGCCGGCACGACCGAAGGCGTCTGCTGGAAGTTCTCGAGCACGTACTTGGCGCGGCTGGAGGCGGCGACGAAAGCCCCACGGCGGACGTAATAACTGGCTACGTGGATCTCGTATTCCGCCAGGCGACTGCGCAGATACACCATCCTCTGGCGCGCGTCCTGGG
>CP070833.1:1005406-1011596 GCA_020341735.1 Gammaproteobacteria bacterium
GGCCGGCGGATACGGCCAGCCTATTCTCACAGGCGTCCGCCTGGCCGACACCGGGTTGATACTCCAGGGGGCCGTTCCGGCGGCGGCTCTTGCACTGATCGTCCAGGGTGGTTTCGGGTTGATTGAGCGCAGGCTGCTGCCCGCTGCGGCTTACGATCCGAAACCCGCCTAGCGCCGGCCCGCACGGTCCGGTCGCGGCGCAACAAGGGCAGGGGGTTCGGTCTCCAGTCTGTGACGTCCGTCGCGGATTGCCGATTTCCGCCTATGCGACGCTTTGCATCCCATGCACAAGCAAGGACTCCGATGTCACGACGCATGACGCTCGGGCTTGGCGATCTTGTGCGCCTGCCCTGGTATTTGAACCTGCTGGCCGCTGGCGCCATGTTCATGTTGTTCCATTTTGTCGTGCCAACCCTGTTTACATCTGCAGTCCGCACTCCGTTGGCAAACTCTACGACCGAACTCGTAAGTAACGCCTGGACGATCGTCGGCCTGGCAATCGGCGGCCTGTTCATGCTTGCCGCCGTCGTGAGCCTGTACCGCCGCGCGGGGTTTGGCGGCGACGGTGCGGGCGCGCTCAATTTCGATAAGATCGAGCAGCTAAGCTGGCAGGAGTTCGAGGGACTCTGCACCGCGTTTTTCAAGCAGCAGGGTTATGAGGTGTCGGAGACTGTGCAGGGCCTCGACGGTGGCATGGACCTGCAGCTGCATAAAGATGACATGCTCACGGTCGTGCATTGCAAGCACTGGCCGGAGCGGGAGACCGGGGTCTTCTCGGTGCGGGAACTGTTCGGCATCGTGGTGGCTCGCAACGCTCGCAAGGGTCTGCTCGTGAGTTCCGGATCGTTCTCAGAGGAAGCACGCTCGTTTGCCCGGGATGTGGGCATCCGGCTCATCTGCGGACAAGAACTGGCCGAGGCGGCCGCCTCGATGCCGGAGTCCGTTACCCGGCGCCTGTTGCGATTCCCCATCGAAGAACCACCCGGATGCCCCGACTGCGGCGCCACCATGATCTTGCGATCCGAGAAACGCGCCAAGGGGACCAAATCGCGTTTCTGGATTTGCCGTACGTTCCCGGACTGCCACGGCAAGCGCGCGGCCTGAAGCGGGTTCTGCAGGGGCCTGTTTTCGATAGCGATCCGGATTGGCTCTGCCGCCTCCCGCCCGCGTTTCAGAGGTCTTCCACCCTCTCCACAACGTGCTCCATCACGGGGTCGCGATCGGCCCGATATGCAGAGAGCGAGAGCAGTACTCTGACGCCCGCCTCCAGGGCGCCTACGCCGAGCCCGAACCGCGCCCAGGTCATGGTGTCGGCCTGTGCGCGGCTATCGTCGACTCAATCGACGCCGATGCTATGATTTGCGGGGCTTGGTCGAGGTCGGTCTGCCGGGTCTTCAGGGGAGGGGATCATGCCGGGACGAATCACTGCCGCACGAGTGGCGATTGTTATGGGGCCGCTAGCCCTGCTGCCTGCCGTCGTGCCGGCCGCTATTCAGATTGAATTCAACAAGCCCGAAGTGTCCTATTCGGCCACTCGGGTGATGGCCTCGGATCAGTACACGCAGGAATTTCGCCAGAAGTTCTTTTACGTGCCCGAGAAGACCCGCAGCGAGATGAGCCAGGAAGGCACGGCTATGGCCACCATCACCCGTGATGATCTCGGTGTCATCTGGACGGTGCTGCAGGGCATGTATATGGAGTCTTCCATGGACGACCTGGATTCATACAGCCAGGGAGCGCCGGCGTCCCCGGACACGATGCAGGTCGTTGAGTTCGCCGAACTGGGCGACGATGACGTAGACGGCTACGACACGACGAAATATCGCGTGGTGGCCCGGGACAAGAAGGGTGAGGAGATGACCGGCTTCTACTGGGTCACCGCTGAGCGCATCCCGGTCCGCATGGAGATGAATTTCGAGATGGACGAGGGTCCGACCCAGGTGACCGTGCGCCTCGAGGATCTCCAGGTCGGCCCGCAGCCGGAGTCGCTGTTCGAGGTTCCCGCCGGATATACCCGGATTTACCGGTCCGCGATGCCGGGCATGAGCAACCAGGGGTTCGGTGAGCGCGTAAAGGACTCGGCGGCCGAAGGCGCCAGCAAGGGCGCTGAGGACGCAGTCAAAGAGGAGTCCAGGAACCGGGTGAAGGAAGGGGTCAGCAAGGGGTTGAAGAAACTGTTCGGGGGTTGAGCGCCAACGAGTCGGGGGCGGAGTTCAGCCGTCTTTGCTCCGTTCGTGCAACAGAAGTATCAACCCCTCCCGGCCCGCTATCGCGACCTGCGTCCCGGGGGCGAGACTCGATGGCTGTCCATCGGCACGCCGGGCTGCCCATAACTCGCCACGAATCCTGACCTGACCCTCGGTCGAGCCCTCGAAGCCCGAGACCACTACCGCGGTTTCCTTCAGCTCGCAGTTCGACGTCAGGCGCTCTCCCGGCCCGACCATGACCTGGGTGGGTGTCGTTAACTCGAACGACAGTGCCAGCAGGACATCACCAATTGCGATGCCGAACACCAGGTAGAGCACCAGCCGGTCGTTCTCGACCACACCGAACCAGCGCAGTATGAGGTAGGTGAGCAGCCCGAATACACAACTCGCGCTGAGCAGCGAGACCCACCAGGCACGCGAGAACCTTTCCACGTGACGAAACATCAGTCCCTCGCCTGGTCATCGTCTATGCAACTGGGCTGTGGCACCTGGACCGGGGGGCACGGCACACTGCCGTAGGAGCAGAACACACAACAGTCGCCCTCCAGCGGCTTGAGCAGCAAGCCGCAGGCTTGACACTCATGGTAGTACTGACATGCGTCCGTCGGCATCGTCTCGCTGCTCGCGAAACCGCATTCCGGACAGGTCAGGGTGGATTGCAGGATCTTCGCCACGCTCGGAGCATCCCTCTCAGGCCAGGCCGGACCGTCACTCGTCACCGGAGCCCCGATTCTGACTGTTCCCATGGAAACGGGCCAGTGGCAATCATGGTCACTCCTCACCGGGGGAGTGTCAGACGTCGGCGAAAGCGGCGTGGTAACGGATCAGGCCACCGGCGTTGCGCAGACAGGCGGGCGAAAGTTCAATCGCCATGAACGCCTCGTCCGGCGCGTCATAGGCGCAGCGCAGGGAGAAACCGGAAGCCGGCTCGAACCCGAAGCGAGGGTAGAAGTCCGGATGGCCCAGAACGACGACAGCGCCGGTTCCGAGTTGTAGACAGGCGTCCAGGCCCGCTTCCACCAGCGCCGATCCGACGCCCTTCCGTTGCCATTCTGGCGCGACCGCCATGGGTCCGAGTCCCATGAGTTCCAGATCCGGACGACCCGACAGTGCAACCGGCGAGAACATGACGTGCCCGATGACAGACCCGTTGTCTTCCGCGACCAGCGATACCAGTGGTGTTGCTTGTCGACGCAATGCATCGACCAGGTCGGCCTCGGCCGATGAAGCGAACGCGGACTCGTTGACCGCCCTGACGCCGGCTCGGTCACTGTCGTTTTCGGGACGAATTATCACGAAAATAAAAAATATTAAAATCAATTATTTATAATATTAATCTCGAAATATTCTAGGAATTCAGGCGTGAGTTGTTCCAGCGAATCAAGGATCACACTGGCCGCCGAGAAATCATGCTCCGCTGTGTGACGATTGGGGATCGCCACGCTATGCATACCAGCCGCCGCCGCCGCACGGATGCCTTTCTCCGAGTCCTCGATAACCAGGCACTCAGCCGGCTCGACTGCGAGAGTCCGTGCGACATGGATCAGAATGTCAGGCGCCGGCTTGACCCGATCCGACTGTTCCTTGGTGGCGATGTATTCGAAGAATTCCGAAAGCGCCAGTCGATCGAGCACGGCCTCGGCAGCGTCCCGGTAAGAAGACGTGGCGAGCGTCACGCGTTTGCGGCCGACGAAACTCTGTAGCGCGGAGCGGGCGCCAGCCATCGCCTCTGCGGAGGTCTCTGCCAATCGCTGGAAGTGCGCCGCCTTGCTCACTCGCACCACATCCGGGTCGATTGCCAGGCGATGTTCCTCGACGAACTCATAGATGTTTCTGCCACGCCGGATCCAGTGGTGTTCGTACTCTGCATCCGTAATTGTCACATCCAGTTCCGCGAGAGCCTCCTGATAGGCGCGGCAGTGGAGCTTCTCGGTATCGGCGAGGGTGCCGTCGAGGTCGAAGATGAGCGTCGTGATCAATGTCGATTCCTGTGTAGCCGTCCGACCGGTCTTGTCTTCGCACTGCCAGGACGGAAGGTTTCGCGGTGGCTCGCCGGGCGAGAGCCGTCATTCGGCATGGGTCTTTCCTGGTGGATCGTGTCGAGCAAAGGTGATGGAGAATCCTTTGTCGGCGCCGTCGTCCACGCGGACCGTCATGGTCTCGGGCGTATTCGCTGAATCCGGGCTGTGATGCCAATAGATCAGTCGTCTCGGGAAATCATGCGCGGGGTTCTCAAAAGTCATCTCGCCATCAGTGCAACGGGTCATCACGAACGGCACCGGCAGATCGTTTTCAGTGACTTTTGCGATGTAGAACACTTTGCTCTGCATGACGACCAGGCGCAGCGATTCCTGCCTCAGGATTTCACCGTCGTAGGATTCCGTCGTTCCGACACCTTCGAATGTGTCTGCGCTCACCCGGTGCCACGTTTCCAGCGTCATGTTCTCAGCATCTGCTCTGACCCAGTTGCCGAGCAGCCAGTTCACCGCATCCAGTGAATCGCACCCACCCGCGTGCGCCGTGGGCATCAGCAGAAATAGCAGCAGCGCAGGGACAGATCGTCTGTTCATTGCAGGTGTTCCGTTACACGGTGTTCCCCGACCAGGAGCAATTGGCCGGTCATGCATCAGGACTTCTTCACACGGACAAAGCCTGAACGGATGAGCTACCTGATGGTAACCCGAGTCGCCCGGGAAGTTGATGGTTTAGGCATCAAACCTTTGCGAAGGACGGCAGCGGCGTGCAACTAGTCCGATTCGGCTCGCCCGATGCGCTGGCCTCGCTGATCATAGATGTCATATTGGCCGTCGATAACCGGATTCTCACGGATCCGACCGACCCTGATACCGCGCTAATCGTAGACTTCGTACTGTCCGTCCATGATCGGGTTCTTGCGGATCTCGCGTATCCGCCGCCCGCGATCGTCGTAGACGGAGAAGTCCTCATCCAGGATGGGGTTTCGTTCGACACGACCGGTGCGCCGCCCGCGCTCGTCGTAGACGCTGTAGGTGTCTTCGAGGATCGGGTTTCGCTCCACGCGTCCATGACGCCGACCCACGTCGTCGTAGAGCTGAAAACGGTCAGGCCGGTCCTCTTCACCGTCTGCGTTGTCGAGAGACCAGGGGCTCGCCTCGTACTCGGTGTCCCACGGATCGGCGTAGTCGTCCAGCTGGAACTCGTACGATTCGACGTCGAGACCGAACCAGTCGTCGGCGATCGCCAGCGACCCGACCAGCAACAGGGCGAACAAGGCGGTGGAGAGGTGCCCTCGTCTCATGAACTCATCCTTACTTCATGTTCACCCGGGCGACCGGGACAGCAACGACTGGCGGAACACAGGGTCCGGAGAGAAATGTTTGAGTCACGCTGCATTCGAATTCTCCTCTTCAGACCAGAGCTCGCCCCTCCAGCAAATTCCCCGACCGCCAGAAACGATCGCCGGTCGTGAACTGGTGGTCCCGAGGCTCCGTCGCGCAACTGGAGATGGATCAGGGCCTCCGGCGAGAGGTGAGCGCTGCGGACGGAACCCCGGGCCTGTGAACAGTCTGCCGCCCTTGGTGGCTCACAACGTGAGCCCGGAATTGCAGCCGTTGCCCGCTGTTCGGGCAGCCGCCCGGGAGTCTACGGGCAACCGCCTGCCGGGCACGGTAGCTCACGCTGTGAGCCACTGCAGCCGTCATACCGGCTACACTGTCGGTAACACTCCAGGACACCGCGATGGACCGCACGGAACGCTTCTACAAGATCCAGCAGTTGCTGCAGAAGGGCCGAGCAGTCCCGCGACAGAAGTTTCTCGACGTGCTGGAGGTCTCGCCCGCCACTTTCAAGCGCGACCTGGAATACATGCGCGATCGCATGGACGCACCCATTGCATGGGACCGTGAGGCGCGTGGGTATCGATTCGACACCAGCGATCCGCAGGCAGCCAACTGGGAACTCCCCGGTCTGTGGTTCTCGGAAGAGGAACTGCGTGCGCTGCTCAC
>CP070833.1:1011696-1017573 GCA_020341735.1 Gammaproteobacteria bacterium
AACTAGTTGCAAAGTATGAACTTTTGACCATCAGTGCCGTCTGGATAACAATAGTCGGTTGGTCCAATGCAATTTGTCGAAGGGCACAGCATGTTTACCTGGCCGGTGCGGGTTTATTACGAGGATACCGATCTGGGCGGCGTCGTTTACTACGCCAACTACCTGAAGTTCATGGAAAGAGCCCGCACCGAGTGGCTTCGGTCTCTCGGGGTGGATCAATCGCGTCTGCTCGATAAGGCCGGCCTCATATTTGTGATTGTGTCTGCAGAGGCCCGGTACATACAGCCTGCCCGATTCAACGACGCATTGGTCGTGACGGCGCGGCTGGAATCTTCGCGCCGAACGACCATGACGTTCGTGCAGGAGATCCATCGTGACTCGCTTGAGGGCGAGTTACTTGTGAGAGGCCGGGTACAGGCTGCCTGTGTGGAAGCGAGTGGTTTCCGTCCCCGACCGATCCCCGTTGAGATTCTGGAGAAGCTGGAGCGCCCCGTATGACGACCGACATGTCTTTCCTGAGTCTCGTTCTCGAGGCAAGCCCGATAGTCCAGCTTGTCATGCTGTCTTTGCTGATGGCGTCCGTGGCGTCATGGGCCGTCATCATCCGCAAGAGAGGCGCGCTACGCGAGGCACTGCGCCGCGCCGACCGGTTCGAAACCGAGTTTTGGTCGGGCGCCGACCTGACTGCCCTGTACCGGCGCATCAGCGGTCGTGAGGAAGCGGCGACCGGCATGGAAGGGATTTTCGAGGCCGGCTTCCGCGAGTTCGGTCGACTGAGGTCCCAGGAGGGGCTCACTCCCGGCGGCATTATCGAAGGTTGTTTGCGGGCGATGCGCGTCTCGCAGATGCGGGAGGTAGACCGGCTTGAACAGAGTCTGGCGATGCTTGCCACAGTGGGTTCGACCAGCCCGTACGTCGGTCTGTTCGGCACGGTGTGGGGGATCATGAACGCGTTCCGGGCCCTCGGTAACGTGCAACACGCAACGCTGGCCATGGTGGCGCCCGGCATTGCCGAGGCCTTGGTAGCAACGGCGATGGGTCTTTTCGCGGCGATCCCGGCGGTCATCGCCTACAACCGTTACGCGGACCAGGTGGGTCGACTCGAGAGTCGTTATGACACTTTCATGGAGGAGTTCTCGACGATTCTGCAACGCTATGCACGTGGCACCGTGAAGGAGGCCTGACCGATGGCCTCGGGAAAAGCAAAACGACGCCTCATGGCCGAAATCAATGTCGTGCCTTACATCGACGTGATGCTCGTGCTGCTGATCATTTTTATGGTGACGGCACCACTGCTGACTCAGGGCATAGAGGTGGACCTGCCCAAGGCGGACGCGGAGCCGCTTGACGTGGAGCAACAGAATGAACCGTTGGTTCTCACGGTGGATCGGGACGGGACGCTATATTTGAACGTGGGCGAGGCGGAGGAGCCTGTGGACGCCAGAACCGCGTCTGCGCGGACCGCCGCCGTGCTGAGGCGATCTCCGGACACGCCGGTTCTGGTCAGAGCCGACGAGGCTGTTCCACACGGCGTGGTAGTTCGGGCGATGGCGCTCCTTCAGGGGTCCGGAGCAAGCAAGATCGGCATCATGACCGATCCAGCCGAGTTCACTGACAACGAAGGGGAGGCACGGTAGAAGGTCCATGATGGCGATTCTGAGCGGTAGCCGATTCGGGCCAGTGGGGGCATCCGTCGCCCTGCATGCGGCACTGTTCGGCTTTCTCGTTTTCAGCTTTTCATTCGGATCGGCGCCGATAGCACCGCCCATGCCGCAGGTCATCGAGGCGGTGGTCGTAGACGAGAGCCTGGTTGAAGAAGAGATGCTCAGGCTGGAGGAGCAGGAGAAAAAGGAGCAAGCCGAGGCCCGTCAGAGGCGGGAAGAAGCGGAGCAGGCGCGGATCCAGGCGGAGGAAGAGAAGTCCCGCCTGAAGGAACTCGAGCAGCAAAGGCAACAGGCGGAGCAGGATCGCAAGGCTCGTGAAGAGGCGGATCGCCAGCGAAAGGTCAAGATGGAGCGGGAGCGCAAGGAAGCGGAAGCAAAGGCGGCCCAGGAGCGAAAAGCCCGGGAAGATAAGGAGAAAAAACGTCTTGCCGACCTCGAGCGTAAACGTAAAGCTGAAGAGGAGCGGCTGGCGAGGATCCGCGAAGAACAGCGCAAGGCCGAAGAGGCCCGCAAGGCGGAGGAGAAGCGAGCCCGGGAGCAGGCTGAGGCGCGGGCCCGTCAGCAACGCGAGGAAGAACTCAGGTTGGCGATGGCGGAAGAGGAGCGCAGGAGGCAGGCCGAGGACTCGGGGCTGCTGGCTCGGTATGTTGAGGTGATTAGGCAGCGGGTGCAGCGAAACTGGATCCGTCCGCCCGAAGCCCAGGCGGGTCTGGAGTGCGTCGTCAATGTGAGCCAGATCCCCGGAGGCGAGGTCGTTGATGTCCGCTTCGGGCGCTGTAACGGAGATGATGTAGTCAGACGATCCATCGAGGCAGCCGTGTTGCGGGCATCACCGCTTCCGCCACCGGCTGATCCATCGCTATTCGAACGCAATCTGGTCATCACGTTCAGGCCAGAGCCATGATCCATGAGGAAGTTATCCAGAAATGATGAACTCAGCCTTACTCAGACTGATTAGACTGGTTGGACTGGTGACGCTGATGACCGTCAGTCAAACCGGCAATGCGCAGCTACGGATAGAAATCAGCCGCGGCGTGTCCGGAGCCGTCCCGGTGGCCGTTGTGCCCTTCGCGTATGAGGGCCGCGGGCAACCGCCGCTGGATGTCGCTGGTCTGATCTCCGATGATCTGCTGCGCAGCGGCCGTTTTGCTCCCATTGATCGGGAGGACATGATCGGTCGACCGACGGCGGCCCAGGATGTGAATTTCACCGATTGGCGCCTGCTGAAGACCGATTATGTCGTGATCGGTCGTGTCGTTGAAGACGGACTCGACCGTTATCAGCTCCAGTTTCAGGTGTTCGACGTATTCCGCGGCAACCAGGTACTCGGGTACCAGTTCCAGGCGACGGCCGGGAATATGCGGGCCGTGGGGCACCGCGCAGCGGATCTCATTTTCGAAAAGCTGACCGGAATCCCGGGGGCCTTCTCGACGCGCGTGGCTTACGTCAGCGTGGTCCGCGATCAGGAGGATGTTTACCGTCTGATCGTAGCCGATGCAGATGGAGCCAATCCGGTCATCATCGCCGAGTCGAGTAAACCGCTCATGTCGCCTGCCTGGTCTCCGGACGGCCGACGGATTGCGTATGTTTCATTCGAGAACAATCGTTCGGCGGTGTACGTGCAGGAACTCTCGACAGGCAGCCGAAAGCAGGTATCCGCGAGCCCGGGTATCAATGGTGCGCCGTCGTATTCTCCTGATGGTAGATGGCTCGCCCTGACCTTGTCCGGTGTGGACGGCAATCTGGATATCCACGTGCTCAACCCGGCAACCGGCCAGAAGCGCCGCCTGACGCGCAACCCGGCGATAGACACGGAGCCTGCCTGGTCGATCGATGGAAAGCATATCTATTTCACATCGGATCGCAGCGGCGGGCCGCAGATCTACAAAATCGCTGTCGAGGGACCGACTTCGCCCCAGCGAGTGACGTTCGAGGGCCGTTATAATGCGCGCCCGCGGATATCGCCGGACGGCGGAACTCTCGCGGTGGTACATAACGATCGCGGCAATTACCGCATCGCGGTCATAGACCTCGAACGCAAGACCACCCAGGTCCTATCCGACGGGCGTCAGGACGAGTCTCCCAGTTTTGCACCCAACGGCAGCATGCTTATCTATGCTACCGGTAGCGGCGGCCGAGGGGTGCTGGCTGCGGTGTCCACGGACGGGCGCGTAAAACAGAGCATCGGCTCGGCGGCGGGAGATGTCCGCGAACCGGCCTGGTCTCCCTATCCGGCTGACTGATGGCGCTGTAGCATAGCGCCCCAGACATTCAACATTCGATTCGAACGAGAGGACAACATGTCAAGGAAATTACTGATTCTGCTGGCCATGGCCGTTTTCGCGCTGGCCGCCTGCTCCAAGGGTGGAACCAAACCCGACGGCACCGAGGGCGCCGAAGGCGACGCGGCCGCCGCTGGTGATTACAGCAGTCAGAGCGGGCTCGAGACCGGCACAGTCGGGCAGGGTACCGAGTATGTTGAAGCGGGCATGGAGCCCGGGGACGATGCTTTGATCGCCGAGACCGTGATCTACTTCGATTTCGACACGGCTCGCATCCGCACCGAGTATTCGGAAGTGCTGGCGGCCCACGCGCGGCGTCTCGGGGTGAAGTCGGATCTGGCAGTCCGTCTCGAGGGCCACGCCGATGAGCGCGGCTCCAGGGAATACAACATCGGGCTCGGAGAGAGCCGCGCTCAGGCGGTCAGGCAGGCCCTGATGCTTCAGGGCGTGTCCGCGACCCAGATTACGACCGTGAGCTACGGCGAGGAAAGGCCGGCCGTCACCGGTAGCTCGGAAGAAGCCTGGGAGCGTAATCGCCGGGTCGAGATCGTCTACAGCGAGTGATAAACATGCGAATCAACGTCATTGCGAGCGCGCTTCTGGCATGCCTGGGCCTGGTGGGTTGCGTCACCACGCCCCCCAGCGAAGATCCGGTGTTGATCAAGCTGACGGAGATTGATGAGCGGCTGCAGAAAGTCGAAAGGCTGACGAACAACGAGAGCCTCATGCAACTCGCCAGCCAGTTGGAGGAGGTCCAGCGCGAGGTGCGTGAGATTCGCGGCGAAGTGGAGACCTTGCGATTCGAGTCAGAGGGGTCCGCGACGCGTCAGAGAGACCAGTATCTCGACATCGATAGGCGGCTGCAGTCGATCGAAACCGGTGGTCGGGTGGCGCCATCGGCCGCCGCCGGCTCTGCGGCGGGCGCGACGGCCGGTGCCGCCGCGAGATCTTCCGCGCCCGGCGGTTCGGATCGGGAAAGTTACGAGGCGGCTTTCGATCTTCTGAAAGACGGACGATACGATCAGGCCCGTGCCGGATTTAGGCAATTCCTCGCAGATTATCCGAACAGCGATCTTGCGGGGCACAGCCAGTACTGGATGGGCGAGACTTACTATGTGACTCAGCAATATCCACAAGCCCTGCCGGAATTCCAGAGGGTGATCGACCAGTATCCGCAGTCGCGCAAGTTGCCGGATGCGCTGCTAAAGGTTGGATATTGTCAGTACGAACTCGGACAGTACCCCCAGGCCCGGGCCGCGCTGGAGGACGTCGTGCGTGCCTATCCGGAGAGCACTGCGGCACGCCTGTCAACCCAACGACTCGACCGAATGAAATCGGAAGGCCATTGACGAGAGACAGATGGTCGTCACCTCCAAGAGCGAGCTTCAGCCTGAAACGCGGCTGAAGATCACGGAGATCTTCCTTTCCATCCAGGGTGAAGCGACCACATCCGGCTGGCCGACGGTATTTATACGCCTGACCGGGTGTCCGTTACGGTGTCGCTATTGCGATACCGCCTATGCTTTCCATGGCGGCGAATGGATGGAATTGGATGCGATCATCGAGCGCGTCGCGGCCAGCGGAGTCCGTCACGTGTGCGTTACCGGCGGGGAACCGTTGTCCCAGCGCAATTGCGCCGAACTCATGCGCCGTCTTTGCGATGCCGGCTTCCAGGTTTGTGTAGAGACCAGTGGCGCCCTGAGCGTTGCCGAGATCGATGAGCGCGTTCAGAAAGTCATGGACCTGAAGACCCCCGGGTCCGGGGAGTCCGACCGGAACATGATGGAGAACCTGGTCTGTCTTCTGCCGCATGACGTGATCAAGTTCGTGATTTGTGGTCGTAATGATTACGAATGGGCGAGGCAGATGGTTCGTGACGAGGATCTGGCGAATCGTTGCCAGGTTTTTTTCTCTCCGAGCTGGGGAGAGAT
>CP070833.1:1017673-1028888 GCA_020341735.1 Gammaproteobacteria bacterium
CCGTTTTTCCATAATTTTCTGCGCTGGTCGACGGTCCCCGAAATTCTGGGGCTGCTACGCAATGGCGGAATGGCGTTGCTGGAAGCCGGGTATGTCCTGTTATTGGCGACGCTGATCCAGGCCATCGTCCTGGGTTTCTTGCTGGTGGTGGCGCCGCTGGCCGCGTCCAGTGCAAGGGTATCATTGATGGCGTCCCCCAGGTTGAGTCTGAAGACAGTTGTCTACTTCGGCGCTATCGGACTGGCTTTCATGTTGGTGGAACTGGCTGCTATCCATCGCTTCACACTTTTCCTGGAGGAGCCGATCTTTAGTTCGGCGATCGTCGTCAGTTCGTTTCTCGTCTTCGCAGGATTCGGCAGTCTTTGCGGAACGAAGGCGATTGAGAGGATGGGGGCAGGACGGGCGGCCAGGCTGGCGGCGTCTGCGGTCATTGTGCTCGGTGTCGGGTGGCTTCTCCTTCTGGGACGGCTCATGACGCTTGCCGGCCCCCTCTCGCTGGGAATAAAGATTGTTCTGGCCCTCATGTTCATCGCGCCCCTGGCGTTCGCCATGGGTCAGTTATTCCCCGCCGCGGTAGCGTCGCTGTCGGCTATCAGGCCGTCCCTGATCGCGTGGGCATGGGCCGTCAACGGCTGTGCATCTGTCGCCGGCGCTGTCCTGGCTAGCGTGCTGTCGGTGTCGATCGGTTTCAACGGATGCCTGTCGATCGCCTTGCTGTTGTATGCGCTCACCCTGATCAGCTTCCCGATTTCTACCCAGATGGCAGATCGGATGCGTCAGGAACTTGCGGGACGTACACTCGGACCGGGTGATCACTGACAGGTGCAAGGGGAGCGACCATGAGCGCGACGCGTCGCGGATTTCTCAAAGGGGGGGCTATGGCGGTGCTCGGGGCCGGATTTATGGGGCGAGTGGGCGAGGTGTCCGCGATGCAGAAACCGATGTCTCTAACGGACAGTCTCAAGGCACAGGCGGGAGGCACGAGCGATTCTCTGCTACTCGAACCGAAGCCGGGTGAGGAAGGGCCGCCGCCACCCGCGGATTACGATCGGCTGCCGCTGGACTGGAACAAACGCACGGTAAAGCGGTTCAAGGATCTACTCGCCGAGCAAGATATCCAGGCCTTCCTGGTCAGGAATCCATTAAACACAATCTATCTGACCGGTTACTGGCACACCACCACGGAACGCCCGGAAGCTACCTTCATGAATGCCGACGATGAAGCGCCATGGTTTCTCTACCCGGGATTGGACCGGGATCTGATCAAGAGCTGGTGGTTTGGTAGCGGCGAGATGTACTTCGACTATCACCATGCGGAGGGCGCATTTCCACACGAGGGTGAGGTGCAGCAGGGCGCCAAAGTCGACTTGTTCGAATTCATGCTGGAAGGCATCAAGAAGCATGGAATCCAGGGTCGGAGAATCGGTCTGGATGGTGAACTCTATCCATCTGAGCTGAAGAAGGTCACCGGCATCCTGCCGGGAGTGGAGTTCGTCGACGTGAGCGATACTCTCATGCAGATGCGGCAGGTGAAGACGCCCGAGGAGCTTGCGCTCTGGCGGCGGTCCTACCTGTACCACGATCGGGCTCACGCGTTTGCGCGTGACTATATCCTGGCTCACGGCACGGACGTGACCGACTATGAGGTGTCTGCCGCCACCACCCTGTGGATCAATGATCAGCTCTATTCCGATCTCGATCTGGCTGACGGAGCGGTCCATCACGGCGTGAAGAGTCGGGTCGGCATATACGTTCGCGCCGGCGCGGTCACCGCCGTGCCACACCCTAACCAGCCGTATTTCAACCGCATCGGCAGGGGCATGGCCCTGCAGGTGTCCGGCATGTCTTCGATAGGCGGCTATGGGCATGAAAACTATCGGGCTTACATCATCGCTGACGAAGACGGAAAGTTCGATCCTCACATGCAAAAGCTCTGGACGGTGAGCCGAAACTGCTGCGACATGCAGAATGAGCTCTCGGTCGAAGGCGTCACCTGCTCACAGGTGGCTTACAAGATCCACAAGTACCAGGTGGAGGAGGGCGTGCACCCCTATGTCTATCATCGGCCGGCTCACGGCGCCGGGGTCGAAGGACACCAGTCTCCTTATCTGGCGCTGGGAGACTACACGATGATGCAGAAGAACATGTGCTTTTCGGAGGAGCCCGGCCTTTACGATCCAGAACGCGGCTGCGGGTTTAACTGGAGCGACACGATCGTGGTCGGCGAGCGCTCCGGCTACCGAATGAGCCGCGTGCCTTACTCGGAGGAGTGGTGCTGGATCCGGCTCTGAGTGTCGGTCTCTGGCCTTGCCAATCCCGCGTCCATGGACTTGCCCGGCAAGTGTCGACGGCCTGCTGAGCCGCGTTTGACACGCTCGTAAATACCTCGGCCGGAGCCATAGCGGGTCATCACCAGATGCCAGAGATGCAGATCCTCGACTTCGAAGGCCGCCCTGGATGACATCAGGTAGAAGTTCCACATTCGGCGGAAGCGCTCGTCGAAAGGCCTGGTAGTATCAAGTCTGCGGATCGCTTCCCAGTTGCGGTTGAAGTTGTCGTACCAGGCCTGGAGGGTCGGCACGTAGTAGTGGCCGTAGTTCTCCCAGTTCTCGATGATGAGCAGGTCTTCCGCCGCGCGGGCCAGCTGGCGCATGGACGGGGCCATGGAGTTGCGGAAGATGTACTTCTCGATCCAGGGGTCGACGACAGGCGTCGTGTCCCTGTTGCCGATGGTATGCAGCAAAAACAATCCGTCATTCCTGAGGACGGAGCGGACGACTCGCATTAATCCCCGGTAGTTCTTGTAGCCCACGTGTTCGATCATTCCACAGATCAATATCTTGTCGAACGGGCCATGGGGCGAGGCCGGCAGATCCCGGTAGTCCATCTTGTGGATCTCTACTGGCAGGCCGCGCGTGTAGTCCATGGCGTACGCGATTTGCTCGTCCGAAAGACTTATGCCGACGACCCGGCAGCCGCGCGTCGATGCTGCGTACTTGGCGAACCCACCCCAACCACAGCCGATATCCAGCACCCGATCATCGGCGCTGAGCTCCAGCTTGTCGCACAACATCTCGAGCTTGCACGCTTCGGCAGTCTCAAGCTGGTCGGTGCCATCGAAGAAACAGCACGTGTATTGATTCCAGGGTCCGAGGAAGAGCGCGTACATCCTGTGGTCCAGGTCGTAGTGCTCCTCTGCAACCGCGCGGGAGCGGCTGCGAGTCTGCAGATTTCTGATCCTCGCGTAGGTATCCTGCGCGATCCTGTTGAAGCGGATGAGTGGATGAAACCGTAAGCCGGCGCCCAGAGCATGCCTGAAAAAAGCGCCCAGCGATTCCGTATCCCAGTCGCCGTCCATGTAGGACTCGCCTACTCCGAGTGTCCCGCGCATCGCTCGGGTAAAGAACCGCTCTTTGTTCACCCTGATGTCCCAGGGTCGATCGCCGTTTACGCGGATATCGGAGCGCTCGAGGAGATTCGTGACAATTCGTCTCGCCAGTACTTGCATGACGTCACCCCCATTGACGTTGCAAGGTTTCCGAAGTCTTTAAGGCGCATGTATAGACGAAGATGTCCGAAGACGCCATGTGCAGTGCGACATGGGAAATCCCGAACAAGGGGTCCGTCAGGCGGCGGTCACCGGCACCATTGCAGTGCTTCCCGAGGGCTATTGCTCCGAAAGCTGATGAGCCACTCTAGGCGGTCTCAACGATATCGTCCCGCGTGGTGTCGATAAATGCCAGGACGTCGCTGCGTTCCGGGTCGGCCAGTCCGAAGTGATCCAGTGTTGCCTCGAGATGCCCGATGAACGCGGTCCAGTCAGAATCGCTGATATTCATGCCCTTGTGAGACACCAGCATATCGCGGCCGGTGTAGAACAGCGGACCTCCGGAACGGTCGCATAGAAAGTCGATCAGGAGCTGTCCTTCGCGACGGACGCCGTCTTCGCCCCGGTGAGCCCAGAAACGGCCCAGATTCGGATCACCTACCAGGCGTGGCAGGAGGTTTTCGGCCACCGCCGCGATTGCGTCATAGCCGCCGAGCCTTTCGTACAGGGTTTTATCGTTCATAATCTATCTCCGTCACAGTCACTTGCAAGCAAGTGATGAGAAATAGGCAGCGATGTCCGCCATGTCCGCGTCAGAAAGAGGTGTCATCAGTGCATTCATGTTGGGATCCGTGCGCGTACCCTCCTTGAAGTCTTTCATCTGCTTGACAAGATAAGCTCCGTGTTGCCCCGCCAGATTCGGCCAGGCCGGATTTGCGCTGATGCCTGCCACTCCGTGGCAGCCGACACAGCTGGCCGCCTTGGACTTGCCGGCGGCTGCGTCGCCTGCCCATGCCGAAGCCGTCAGCAGCCATGTGGCGGTCAGCATGCAGGTCAGTAGTGTCTTCATGTCATTGATCCTCGATCACCGTGTGTTGCGAATCATGAAGCGAGGACAGGCGCCACGGCGCCTGTCCTCGCCCTGTCTTCAGGTTGTAGCGGGCGTGGCTGTCGGGTCGATGGCCCGGCGCGTCTCTGTCTTGCCGATAGTCGCCAGGTCCCACAGCAGCAGGACGACACCTGCCGTCGTGACCCAGCCAAACAGCATCCGCCAGTGCATTCCCTGGACGAACCACGGCTGCGTCTGTGCGGAGAAGTAGCCGCCCCAGGTCGAGCCTTCCAGAGCGCGCTCGACGAAGGACTGCTCATAGCCCGAGATGAGCAGTGCGACGGTCATGCCGATGACACCGACGTTCAACAATCCCAGCGACCACTTCCACTTCCAGCCCTTGTCGGCCAGGTCACCGGACATCCAGACGTCACCACGCCATTTCTGTACGGCGATGTAGATCATCGCGATGATGATGGTGGCGTAGGCGCCGAAGAAGGCCAGGTGGCCATGGGAGGCAGTCCACTGGGTACCGTGGGTGTAGAGGTTGATCTGCGGCAACGTATGCATGAACCCCCACACGCCAGCGCCGAAGAAGTTGCCAAAGGCGTGAGCGATCAACCAGGCCAGGGCCGGGTGGTTTGAGTTGCGGAAGTTGTGCGTCCCCGAGTCGTACACCGCGTGTACGACCATGGCCACGAGTGGTATCGGCTCGAGCGCCGAGAAGAAACCACCGATCGTGAACCAGTATTCCGGTGTCCCGATCCAGAAGTAGTGGTGACCGAGGCCGAGGATGCCCGAACCGAACATCAGGGCGACCTCGATATACAACCAGGTTGTGACAATCTTGCGACGCGCGCCCAGCGTTTTCATCAGGCCCCAGGCCATGATGCAACCGACCAGGACTTCCCAGGTCGCCTCAACCCACAGGTGGATGACCCACCACCACCAATGCTGGTCCATCGAAATGTTGGTGGTGTAGAACATGCCCGCGAGGTAAAGGCCGGCAAGCGCCACCAGGTCCAGTACCAGCACGCCCGAGATGCCGCTCCATTTGCCCTTCATGAACGTGGCCGCCACGTTGTAGAAGAAGATCAGAACACACACCACGATGCCGAAGTCTGCCCAGCGGGGCGCCTCGATGTACTCACGACCCTCGTTGATGAACCAGATGGTTTCCTTGGTGCCGGGCCCCGTCTGGACAAACAGATAGACGAGCACCACGACGGTGACTGCCAGCGTCAGTATCCAGAAATTGAGGTTGGCGAGCTTGGCTCCCACGAGTTCCGTGCCGCTCTCGTCTTCGACCAGCCAATAGACCGAGCCGATGAAGCCGAACAACATCCAGACCACCATGGCGTTGATGTGCACCATGCGATTCACATTGAAGTCCAGCACGTTGTAGAGGAAATCCGGTTGCAGATACTGCAGGCCCGCCAGCATGCCAAACAGGCACTGGGCGAGGAACAGGACCATAGCCACGGTGAAGTATTTCACTGCGACTTTCTGACCGGCGTTCAGGTTGGCGCTGTCGAGTGCTGCGATACTCATGACGACTCCTCCTGCCGGATCGGCGTGAAGCCCTTCGGGAATCCGTTAGTGTCGATGGACGACATCCATTTCAGGAAGGCGACGACGCCTTTGGCCTCGTCCTCGGTGATGCCGAGTTGCGGCATGCGCCGCCCGGTGCCATACGTGCGAGCATTGGTGGTCGGATCCATGAGGAAGCTGACCATCAGCTGCTCGCGGACGGACTCAGCACCCCAGGCGGGATCCAGCCAGGCCTTGGTGAGGTCTGGCGCATAGTAAGCGCCGTTGCCGAGTAGCGTGTGGCAGTTCATGCAGTTTTTCGCCTGCACTGTCAGTTTGCCCAGGTTCACGAGCTCTTCGGCTTCAGCCGCGCTCATCATCTTGCCAAACAGGGGTGCATCACCACCGATCACCGGTTCCTGCATATTGCGGTCCGGGTTGAAGGTGTAAAAGATCCGCTTGTTGATCACGTCATAACCCGGCACGCGTTCGCCGCCGGCTGTGATCTTGGCGACGGTGTCGAAGGTCAGGAAGATCAGCACCACCGCCATGAAGGCCGTGATCCAGATCGCCCACTTGCGCCAGACGTTTTCGCTGGCCCACCAGGGTGTGTCTGCCATTTCGAGTTTCCTCCGTCTCTTGGTTACTAATTCCTGATTGCGCCCAGTTCACTGGAGATTTCCGGGCCGTGAGTGCCTGCACACAAGCGCCAGATAAGCCGTGGGGCGATGAAATAGCCCACTACCATGACTGCCGCGACGAGTTGCCAGAAGCCGTGCATGTTCAAAGTCACGGAGAGGACCGCGACCGCCCCCACGAGAAACATGTAGGAGAGGTAAGCCCAGAGCATGAATGCGGGACGTTGTTTAAGCCGCGCCAGTGCGAATAGCAGCGCGTACAACGCTCCGAACAGAATCACCAGCGCGCCGGCGACCGCAGCCGCCAGAATATTGTGTGTTGCGACGGGATCGATCACGGATCTCTCCTTACGGACTTTTCGAATTGCGTATGCATGCCGGACGGCGGTAGGGAACAACGATCCGACGGTCAGAATCCGATGTCCCCCGAGACAAAAGCTGCCCGGATTTCGCATACAGAGCGGGGCTGGAATCGCCCCCGAGAGTCACTTGGAACGTTGTATTGACCGGACGCATCGCGCATCTCTTTTAATTGATGCATCGAGCATACACCATTAAAGATGCATCATCAATACATAAATAGAGCAGTATCTCAGGGCGGCGGTGTCTTGCGGTGACGACCGGACGAGCGTGGCTGAGTGCGTCGCGAAGGCGATCAGGTCGTGGCGGGGGAGGCGGACGCCGGACTGGCAATCTTCAGCCGTTTTCTCAGTCTTTGCGACGGACTGATCAGATCGGCGATGGTATGGTCGTCGAGTTGGCTCAGGAATGCCGTCTGCGCCTGTGAGAAGACGTTCTTCAGGACGCACTCCGGGGTAATGACGCATTGATTTTCAGGCCGGAAACACTCAACAAGATCAAAGTCATCTTCCGTTTTCCTGACGACTTCCCCGACCGTGATCTCTTCCGCTGGGTGAGCCAGGGTCAGGCCCCCATTGACACCTCGCGAGGCTTCGACGAGCTCTGCGCGGGTCAGCGTATTGACGACCTTCATCAGGTGATTGCGAGAGATTCCGTAGGCGTCCGCGATATCGCGGATCGTCACTCTCCGGTCCGGATCCAGCGCCAGGTAGATGAGCACTCGCAGTGCGTAATCGGTGAATACAGTGAGTCTCATCGGCCGCCGCGACCACCTCAATAGATGTATTGATAATACTGATTTAAAGATGTACTATCAATGCATCTTTAGGGGCCGAAAGAAGCCCTGTAGGAATTCAATCAGATGGCAGGCGAATTCCGCGTTACGCAATCGCTCACATGCGCAGCCATGCGCATCAGCCGCGGTGTCCGGCACTCTGCTCACTCTCGCTTCCTGCCGCTATCGATTCTCGCGTTGTTGTTGATGGCGCTTCCCTGCGCCGGGCAGGACGACTCGAGTGCCACGGCCGCGAATCCGGTCCTCCTTGATCCCATCGTGACTGTCGCCACCCGGGAGGACCGGCCTCTCCGGGAGGTCGCGGGAAACGTTACGGTCGTGACGCGGGAGGACATGGATGCCAGTCTGAGCACGTCTCTCGACGACATATTCCGATACGTCCCCGGCGTCGACGTCAGTGGGTCCGGGACGCGCTTCGGTGACGACGGTTTTATCCTCCGGGGAATCGGCGGCAACCGGGTCGCGCTGGAACTCGATGGCGTGCCGTTGTCACAACAGTTTGGCATCGGCAATTTTTCCAACGCCACCCGCGACCTGGTCGATGTCGGCCTCGTTCAGCGCATCGAGGTTCTGCACGGTCCCGCTTCCGCCCTCTACGGCAGCTCCGCTCTCGGGGGCGTGGTGTCGATGACCACGCCGGATCCGGCGGATCTCGCGTCGGACGCACTCGGGAGGGGTTTCTTCCTGTCTCAGGGCGCAGCCTCGGCCGACGACAGTTTCCATACGATGGGAGCAGCATCCCTGAGCGGCGAACGAATCTCCGGTATCGGGATGATCGGTGTCCGCAGCGGCCATGAGCGGGACGCCGCTGCAGCAGACGATACGGACCGGCAGGACTACGACAGCCGGACAGCGCTCGCCAAATTCGTCTATGAAGATGCGCTGGATAATCGGCTGCGTGGCACCTTCTACGGGTATGACGCCGACGTGGATACGGATGTCCAGTCGGTCCTCGGCGACGGGCGGTTCCGCTCCACGACCCGGCTCGAAGGCAGCGACGATTACCGCTTCGAGATGGCGGCCCTCGAATACGTCTTCACGGCGGATCGATGGGTCGACGGCGGAACGCTGCAGGTCTTCGGGGCCTCGACGGATATCGAGCAGGACACGGTCGATCTTCGCGAGGCGGCTGCCCGGCCCGTGCGGATCGATCGGAAATTCGAGTATGACCAGGATTCGCGCGGCGTCTCCTTCGATCTGACCCGTCGAATGACGCTGGCCTCCATACCTCATCGTATTGGCATCGGCGCCGAATGGGTCCGCAGCGACATCGTGGAGTCGCGCGACGGAAGGGAACTCGGTCTCGAGGACGGCCAGATGTCGGGAACGGTTCTCGGCGAGACCTTCCCTGTCAGAGACTTCCCGAAATCCGACGTGGACGAGATCGGCGCCTACATTCATGACGAGATGGATCTCGGGCGGGTCCGGCTGATCGGTGCCCTCAGGTTCGATCGCTATGAACTCGACGCCAGCGCGGACGCGATCTATCGCCAGGACAATCCGGCCACTGAGGTCGTGGATATCAGCGAGGATGAGTTCTCTCCCAAGCTGGGTCTCATCGTCGAACTCTCAAACTCGATGGATGGCTGGATGCAGTACTCGCACGGGTTCCGTGGTCCGTCGTTCGAGGACGCCAACATCGGTCTTGATATCCCGATGTTCAACATCCGCGCGATCCCTAACCCCGATCTCCGACCGGAGACGTCCGACGGCATCGAGGCGGGCCTGCGGTGGCGATCGCCGCGCCTGCAGGCCAACGCGGGCGCATTCTATTCCGAATACGAGGACTTTATCGAGACCAAGGTGCGCCTCGGGGTCGACCCTGAGTCGGGACGGATCCTCTTCCAGTCCCGCAACATCGACCGCGCGCGAATCTATGGCGTCGAGTTCGATGCGGCCATCTCGCTCCAGCCGTGGGTCAGCGGGCTGGAACTCCGCGCCGCCGCCTTCTGGGCACGAGGCGATAACCGCGAGGCCAATGAGCCCCTGAATTCCGTAGGTCCGCCCCAGGCAGTGCTCGCCGGGTCGTGGACGTCGCCGAGCGGCAGCACCGAGGCCACTCTCGCGGGAACATTCACCCGGCGTCATTCGCGACTGGACGAGAGCGGCGGTGAATTGTTCGAGGCGCCCGGCTATGGCGTCGCGGATTTTTTTATAACACCGCGCTGGGGCGAGCATCTGGTGGTCCGGGCCGGTCTCGAGAATTTGCTGGACAAGACCTATTGGCGTTGGGCCCAGGTGCGCGGGTTCGCACCGGGCGATCCGGCCGTGCCGCTCCTCAGCGAGCCGGGGCGGAGCGTATCCATGGATCTGAGATGGGTTTTATAGATCAGCCGGCTGTGGGGTCAGTCCGGCCCGAATCCGGTGAAAGGGAGGCATGACAGATGATTAGGAAAATACTCCTGCTGTCGACGATGGCAGCAGTCACTCTCGGGGTGGCTGCATTGGTACTGCAAGTGGTAGCACCGGCCGGGGCAAGCGAGGCCCGGGTGCACGTCGCCGAAGCGAGCACCGGTGCCGTCGCGGAGCAGATGGAACGAGGAGGCACCCTCTACAAAACACACTGCGCCGCCTGTCACCAGGCCGAGGGGCAGGGTCTGCCGGGAGCATTCCCTCCGCTGGCTAAGTCCGATTACCTGCTGGCGGACCGGAAGCGGGCCATCGAGACCATAATTCTGGGCCGTACCGGCCCGATCAAAGTCAATGGCCAGGATTACAACGCCGTGATGCCGCCGATGGGTTATCTGGCGGATGAGGAAATCGCCGACATACTCACCTACACGCTAAACGCCTGGGGTAACGATGGCGGTCCGGTCACCCGCGAGCAGGTTGCGCAAGTGCGCAGCGGCGCGGGCGTAACGGATCGAGCCGAGGGCGAGCGCCATGTCGGTGCGCCCGAGGGCGAAATGCGATACCAGGGTGCGCCGTCCGCGATCGCTCCGGAGGACACCCGCCAGGTCATGACGCGGGAAGGCCCCGTGCTCAGCGACGAAGAGTATGCGACCGCTACCCGACTCTACTTCGAGCGTTGCGCGGGCTGCCATGGTGTGCTGCGCAAAGGCGCCACAGGCAAACCGCTGACCCCGGATATCACGCGCGAGAAAGGCACGGAGTATCTAAAGGCGCTGATTACTTTCGGTTCTCCCGGTGGCATGCCCAATTTTGGCAGCTCGGGTGAGATTGCGGAGGAGCAGATCGACATTCTGGCCCGATTTCTCCAACAGGAGCCGCCGGAGCCGCCGGAATTCGGCATGGAGGAGATGAAGGCCACCTGGGACGTGCTGGTGCCGCCGGACAAGCGGCCTACCAAACCACAACATGATCGCAACATCGACAATTTCTTCGCGGTCACCCTGCGCGATTCAGGACAGGTGGCCATGATCGACGGTGACACGAAAGAGATCGTGTCCATCGTCGAGACCGGCTACGCGGTGCACATCTCCCGGCCGTCGGCCTCGGGCCGTTACGTATATACCATCGGGCGGGATGCGCTGGTCAACATGATCGACATGTAC
>CP070833.1:1028988-1032909 GCA_020341735.1 Gammaproteobacteria bacterium
CAGCCAGTCGATCACGCGCGAGACCGGACGCAAGATCAATGCGCTCATCGTCGGGCTGCTGGTGCTCACTATCGGCGTCGTCGCTGTCGACCGGTTGATCCCGGAGACCCAGCCGGACGTCGAGACCCACGTTGCGGACCTAGCAGAGAATGCCAGGCTGATCGATCGGATGGCAGCGGGTGCCGAACTATCTGTCTCGGCACCAGAGAATTCCGTCGCCGTGCTGCCGTTCGTGAACATGAGTTCCGACGCAGAGCAGGAGTATTTCTCCGACGGCCTGTCCGAAGAATTGCTCAACCTGCTGGCCAAGGTGCCCGAATTGCGTGTCGCGGCACGGACTTCGTCGTTCTCACTTAAGGGCAGGGACCTGCAGATCTCGGAAGTCGGCGAGGTTCTGAAGGTCGCGCACGTGCTGGAGGGATCGGTAAGGAAGTCCGGCGACAAATTGAGGATCACTGCGCAGTTGATCCATGCGCAGGATGGCTATCACATGTGGTCTGAAACCTACGACCGCACGCTTGAAGACATCTTCGCGATCCAGGACGAGATCGCCGCAGAGGTGGTGGCGCAACTGAAAATCACCCTGCTGGGGGTGGTGCCGAAGGCCGATAAGGTCGACCCGGAAGCCTACACGCTGCTGCTGAACGCGCGGCACTTCAAAGACCTCGTGACGGAGGAGAGCTGGCAGCAGGCCAGTGAATTATATCGGCAAGCGCTGGAGATCGACCCGGAATATGCCGCCGCCTGGAGCGGCCTCGCTGCGGTGTATATAGACCAGGTCCACAAATCCAGGCTGCCGCTCGACGAGGGCTACGCGCTGGCCCGCGAGGCGGCGATGAAAGCGGTCGCCGCCGACCCCGATAACGCGCTCGCCTATGCACAACTCGGCCGGATAGCCGGATCTTATGACGGGGACCTGGAGGTGGCCGCACGTCACGTTCAAAAGGCACTGGCGCTCGATCCGACCGACAGCGCCATCCTGGCCCAGGCGGCCAATCTCGCCTCGGCGCTGGATCGCGCGGATGACGCCGTGAGGTTGCTGGAATTCGCGGTCGCCCGCGACCCGGTGAATGCCGCGGTCCATCGCAGCCTGGGGATAATGTACTACTACGCAGGTAACTTCGATGAGGCGATAGACTCCCTGCAGACGACACTCACGCTGAGTCCGGCCAGCTTCGGTACGCAGGGCATCCTCGGACGCGTGTACGCGGCGAAAGGAGACCCGGAGACCGCGTTGGAGATGATCAAGAAGGATCAGACAGACTGGAAGATGCTGGAAATACCGCTGGCTTATTTCGATCTTGGCCGGATCGACGCGTCCGATGAGGCACTGGCGCAATTGATCGAGAAGTACGGAAAGGAGGCTGCCGTCAATATTGCTGCCGTCTTCGCCTATCGCGGTGAGGCCGACGAGGCTTTCCTCTGGCTCGGCAAGGCGGTCGAACTCAAGGACGCGGGTCTGACAGAGGTCGTTGTAGACCCGTTATATGAAAATCTTTACCCGGACCCCCGCTGGCCGACTTTCCTCGAAAGCATCGGCAAGTCACCGCAGCAACTCGCCGCCATCGAGTTCGATGTGACGCTGCCAGAGTAGGGTTGATGAGCGGACCGGCAGTCGGCCCTTGCCAATGTCCGCTTCTGAACAGGCAGACAGTCGGATTCGCCCCCCGCAGGCTGCTCACCGATTGAATTTCGCCTGTTTTGATGCAGGACATCGAGGCAAAGTATTTGTACGCTAGAGGGATGAAGGAAGCTGAGCGGCGGCGCCTGCTTGTTCTCGATGCGTTGATCAACCTTGTGCTGGGTACGGCACTTCTTGTTTTGCCCCGCGCAACAATCGATTTTTTCGGACTCCCTGCCGTGGATTCCGCCTTCTCCGTGACGGTGCTCGGTGCGGTTCTGTTCGGAATCGGGATTGCCTTACTGATCCAGTACCGAATGCGACCTCAATGGACCGGCCTGGGGCTGGAGGGCGCCGTGGTAATCAATTTACTGGGTGCCGGAACAGTCCTGGTCTGGCTAATACTCGATCCCTTCGAACTGCCGGTCCGGGGCTATTTTGTCCTGTGGGCAGTGGTGGTTTCAGTTTTCGGCACCGCGGTGCTCGAGATCCTGGCCATGCGTAATAAACCCGTGGATCGCCGCGGAGGGTGATTCCGCACCGATCGGCTGGAGCGCAGCGGCTGATTCCAGGTCCGTTCCTGGTCAAAAGCAGAGAATCTTGGCCGAGAGTCCCAGATCGATCAGCACGGCATCGAGCGGCAGCGCCGTAGCGGTATGGCGATAGACGCCTCCCGGTCGTGCCTCTATAGTTGACGGCCACCGAGCCCGGACTCACGGTGGTCCCAGTAGGAAGCGGGTAAGAGAGCACAGGCATGGACGATATTGCGATTGCTCGTGCACTCCATGTAGTCGGCGTCGTTGTCTGGATCGGCGGGGTGTCCTTCGTCACTACCATCGTGCTCCCGGCGGTTCGCCGAACAAAAGATCCGCAGGAACGCGTTTCGTTCTTCGAGCGCATTGAGGGCAAGTTCGCCTGGCAGGCTCGAGCAACGACGGTGCTTGTCGGAGCAACGGGCTTCTATATCACGGCGGTCTGGGACCTTTGGGGTCGCTTCAACAGCGTCTCCTTCTGGTGGATGCATGCCATGGTGTTGGTCTGGGCATTGTTTACGGTAATGCTGTTTATCGCGGAACCGCTCTTCCTGCATCGCTGGTATCTCCGTAACGCCAAAGAAAGGCCGAACAGCACGTTCCGGCTGATAGAGAAACTTCATCGGATTCTTCTGGTGATCAGCATATTGACGGTACTCGGTGCGGTAGCTGGCAGCCACGGCATGTCGTTCTAGAGATCAGTCTGCACAGGGTCGTCCAGCTGGCGGCGCATGCGTCGCCTCACCCGCGGCCTTGTTTCTTCGCATGCCCCCAATACACTGCTATGGGACTTAACTTTCGCCTCATGCTTTGTCTTTCCGCCGCCCATACTCCCGTAGCCACCGAACCGAAATGAACTCAATTGTTGGCAAATGTATTGCCACGTGCCTATCGATCATCACCGGACCCGTTATTGCCCAGGACCTCGGAGGTCAGTCCTCGATAGAAATATTGAATGAGATAGACGATTACAATTCTTCGACTTGCCAGATTGCGTTTAATGATTCTTACACCTGCTCTGGCATGTTGATTAATGCTGGGCAGGGACAGGGCCGGCCCCTGATTCTGACGTCGGCACATTGCATAGAGAGCGAACAAGACCTCAAGTCAGTTATCGTGACTTTTGGCAAAAGAAGACTCTTGCACAGCGAGCCCTATGATGGATTGGAATGGAGTAGCCGTGCCGGGGCTTCTCTACTGTCGTCTTCAGCGGAGTTGGACTTTGCATTAATCGAACTGGAAGAGAAGATTCCAGTTTATGTTTCGCCTGTATATCTGGGTTGGAACGAGGCGATTACCCAACCCACATTGATAAGCACCATAAGCTCCCCTGACTTCGATGATGCCCAGTACGCATTCAGCGAAGTGCAACCATCACTGGCAACTTTTTCAGGGCTTTACCATCCGGTCGCTTCTGGACACTGGAAAGTAGATCAATGGACCTACGGAGACACTGCGCTGGGCAGTTCAGGCGCTCCGCTGTTGAATTCCGGTTTTGAGATCATCGGCGGCTTGAGCGGGAGTACCGACTGGGAAAATTACAAGTCCGATTATTTTTTCAGATTCGATCTGGCTTACGATCATTTCGACAATGCCGCCAATCAATTGAAGGCCTGGGTTGACCCGGGCAACGCAGGCAGCATCGGACATTATCGACCGACGTATAAAGTCAAGAATTACACGTTCACCAGCAGCGTGACTGAAACCGTGAACCTGGATAGCGGAGAAACGATTGCCGAAGAATTCAGCGTAAGCGATGGGTCAAAA
>CP070833.1:1033009-1043332 GCA_020341735.1 Gammaproteobacteria bacterium
ATGCGTCTTTTTTGCCCAGGACGCGGTCTGAGCCACCGCCGCAGGGAAACCGACTAACGAGAACACCCCTGTCCGTCCAGATGGCATCCTGATTGCAGAATTTGTCGGCTTGTCTGTGGCTCGTCCGGGATCAGGATCCCATGACGGACCACCTTTGATGGTTAATTTTTCGAGGGCTTTCATTTGGCCGACTTTCAAACCGCACTGTTGACGGCCATCGAGCTCGTAATTCGGCTCGACCCGGACTTGATGGAAATTGTCTGGCTGTCGTTAAGAATCAGCCTGCTGGCCGTGCTGTTCGCTGCCCTCATCGGGCTGCCGCTGGGCGCGGCTATCGCCTTGTGGCGCTTTCCGGGCCGACGCGTGCTGATTGTGTTGCTGAACGCCGCCATGGGACTCCCACCCGTAGTGGTCGGACTGGTCGTCTATCTGCTCCTGTCGCGAGCCGGCCCCCTCGGCCACGCCGGATTGCTGTTCACGCCCACAGCGATGGTCATTGCTCAGTGCATCCTGGTCATCCCGATAATCGCTGCGCTCACAAGGCAGACAGTGACCGATCTTCACGAGGAGTACGACGAGTACCTGCGATCAATCGGATGCGGCGCGTTGCGATCCATCTCGACACTGCTGTGGGACGGTCGATTCCGTCTGCTGACGGCGATCCTGGCAGGCTTTGGTCGCGCCATAGCGGAGGTCGGCGCTGTGCTGATCGTCGGCGGAAATATACAGCACGTGACCCGAGTGATGACCACGACTATCGCCCTTGAAACGAGCAAGGGAAACCTGGCGCTGGCGTTGGGACTCGGTCTGATACTCATCACGCTGGCGGTGGCGGTCAACGCCACGGCAACCGCGGTGAGCGACACGGCACGGCGGCACCATGGCTGACGGCCTGGCACGGACATTGCCCGCAGCCGCTCCTGCACAGCGGGGATCGACGGGGGACTCTTTACTTCCTCTTGTGCTCGATCGCATCTGTTATTCACCGGATGGCAAGACAGTACTGAACGACATCAATCTGGAACTGAGTCATGGACTGCGCACCGTGATCCTCGGCCCAAATGGAGCGGGCAAGAGCCTGCTGCTGCGTCTTTGCCACGGTCTGTTAAAGCCTACCAGCGGCCGGATAAGCTGGGCGGGCAAGAGTGCCGCTCTGGCAGCCGCGCGGCAGGGCATGGTGTTCCAGCGGCCGGTGCTTCTGCGCAGGAAGGTCGCCGACAATATCGCTCATGTGCTGGCGGCGAAGGGCGTCAGGCGTAAAGACCGGGATGCGCTGGTACTGACATCCCTTGAAAACGCCGGGCTGGCTCATCTGGCGGATCGCCCCGCCAGAACCCTGTCCGGCGGAGAGCAGCAGCGACTGACAATTGCCCGAGCCTGCGTATGCGACCCGGACGTGCTGCTTCTGGACGAACCCAGCGCCAGCCTCGACCCGGCCGCCGCCCGCGCCGTGGAAGAACTCATCGTCCGAATACATGCTTCGGGAACGCGCATCATCATGACCACGCATGACATCGCTCAGGCCCGTCGCCTTGCCGAGGAAGTCATCTTCCTGCACCACGGCCGCTTGCTCGAACATAGCCCGGCGGAGGCATTCTTCACTGCACCGAGAGACCCGGCCGCAGCCCGCTTTATCCGCGGGGAACTGATTGACTGATATTGACGAATTCAGATCGGGGGAAAACAGTTAGATGAGACAGACCTTGAAGCACCTGATGACGTTGCCAACCCTGCTGGCAGGGATCATGATGATCACCGGCTCCGGCTGGGCGGACGAGGATCGATACATCACGGTCGCCTCGACGACCTCGACAGAGAACTCCGGCCTGCTGGCCGAGGTCCTTCCCAAGTTCACGGCCGAAACCGGCATCGAAGTGCGGGTCATCGCGCTGGGAACCGGGCAGGCGATCCGGGTTGCGAGGAACGGAGACGCCGACGTATTACTGGTACATCACACGCCCTCCGAAGAGCAGTTCGTGGCTGACGGATTCGGCGTTAAACGCTATCCGGTGATGCACAACGACTTCGTTATCGTGGGCCCTTCCTCCGACCCGGCCGGGATCAACGAGATGGCCAATGCCGCACTCGCGCTGGCGCGCATCGCCGAGACGAAAGCAGCGTTTGCCTCCAGGGGAGACGACAGCGGCACGCACAAGAAAGAACTGTCAATGTGGCAGGCCGCCGAGATCAATCCCGCCGGGGCGAGTGGCACATGGTATCGGGAGACAGGCTCGGGGATGGGGGCGACACTCAATGCCGCCAGCGGAATGAATGCCTATGCGCTGAGCGATCGAGCCACGTGGGTTCGCTTCGGCAACAAAGGTGATCTGGTGCTGCACGTAGAGGGCGACAGACGGCTCTTCAATCCGTACGGTGTGATCCTCGTGAATGCAGAGAAGCATCCCCACGTGAAATCGGATGACGGCCAGAAATTTATCGACTGGCTGGTGGGCGAGCCGGGGCAAAACGCTATCGCGGCTTACCGAATTCAGGGACAGCCCGCCTTCTTCCCTGACATGATCGTGGAGTAGTGAGCGACTGAATACGGACGCGAGCAAGTGCGCAGGCACGCAGCCTGACGACCGCCAGGCACGGTATCCGCGCAGCGAAATCACCGGCGTTATCCTGGCCGGCGGCCGGGCTCTGCGCATGGGGGGCGTAGACAAGGGACTCGTCCACCTGGCCGGGCGGCCCATGATCTGGCATGTCCTGCAGAGACTGCAGGGGCAGGTCGGATCGATCCTTGTAAACGCCAATCGTAGCCTTGAGGCTTACCGGGAGTTCGGCTTCCCGGTCGTCGAAGATCCGACTGACGAATTCCTCGGCCCCCTATCCGGCATCGCCGCGGGGATGCGAGCAGCATCCACACCCTACATACTTGCGGTCCCCTGCGATACGCCGTTGATGCCCACCGTACTTGCCGCCCGGCTATATGAAGCCTGCCGACAGGGAGCGGACATCGCGGTCGCCCATGACGGGGAGGTTTATCAACCACTGTTCGTGATGCTCCGCCGTGAACTGTTGCCGAGTCTTGAGTCGTTCCTCGACGGGGGCGGCAGGAAGGTGATGCACTGGTACACTCAGCATTCACTGTCGAGCGTTGATTTCAGCGATCGCAAAGAGGACTTCGTGAACGTAAATCAAGCAGATCAGATTGCGGACTTGCCGCTCATGGTCGCGACCGACGAAGACACCAGACTATGAGCGATCATTCTCACGACATTCAGGATCCCTGCTGCTCCGATGACCCACACGGTTCACCCTCGCTGCGGCTGGAACAGGCGCTGGCACAGATGCTGGCGCAGGTTCGCCCTGTCGACGGCTCGGAGACTATCGCGCTCCGCGAAGGTCTAGGGCGGATCCTCGACGAGGATGTGCGCTCACAGATCGACGTTCCCGCGCACACCAATTCCGCGATGGACGGCTATGCGATCCGGGGCGAGGATTTGCCTGCCGACGGCCATTGCACTCTGCGCGTGATCGGTACCGCCTGGGCCGGCCGCCCGTTCGAGGGCATGGTCGAACCCGGTGAGTGCGCCCGCATCATGACCGGCGCGCCGGTTCCGCCGGGCGCAGATACGGTAGTGATGCAGGAACACGTTGTCCGCTGCGACGACCAAGCAGAGGTCGGCAGCGGTCATCGCCCCGGGCAGCATATAAGGACGGCTGGCGAAGACATCTCCGCCGGCGATGTCGCGCTGGAGGCCGGCACATTGCTGCGACCTGCCCATTTAGGCGTGCTCGCCTCGGTCGGCGCGACGCGGATCCGCGTGCGCAGGCGCCCCCGCATCGCTTTCTTTTCCACTGGTGATGAACTGCAGGCTACCGGCGAGCCTCTGAGCGAAGGCCAGATCTACGACAGCAACCGGCACAGCCTGTTTGGCATGCTCACCCGTCTCGAGGTGGAGGTCGTCGATCTCGGGATCATCCCTGACAAACGCGACGCGATAGAAGAGGCTTTTGCAACGGCAACGGCGGATGCCGATGCGGTCGTCACTTCCGGCGGTGTCTCGGTCGGTGAGGCTGACTTCGTCACCGAAACGCTGGAGAAGATCGGCGAAGTAGGCTTCTGGAAGGTCGCCATTAAACCGGGGCGGCCCATTGCCTTCGGGCGGGTTAACGGAAAATACTTTTTCGGACTCCCGGGAAACCCCGTCTCCGCCATGGCCACCTTTTATCAGCTGGTGCAGCCGGTCCTGCTGCGTCTCAAGGGCATCGAGAACCCGGATCCGGACATCTATGTGACAGCGACCTGCCGCTCGCGACTGCGCAAGAAACCCGGTCGTCTGGAGTTCCAACGAGGCATTCTCGAGCGCAATGAGGACGGGACCTACAGCGTCGAGAAGGCCGGCTTCCAGGGCGCAGGCGTCCTCTCCTCCATGGTGAGAGCGAACTGTTTTATTGTGCTGCCGATGGAGGGCGAGACGGTCATGCCCGGGGATCAGGTCAGTGTGCAGCCATTCGGCACACTGGTGTGACCAGAACCATCACAGCCAAGACTTTGAGAGAGTGAAACATGGCACACGGCGATGAGAAGCAGCCGCGGGAATTTGTCCCGCTAAGGGTCGCGATCCTGACGATTTCGGACAGTCGCGACGAATCCACCGACAAGTCCGGAAAATTGCTGGCGGGGCGTCTGAGCCAGGCCGGGCATCAGCTGGCGGAGAAGACGATCGTCCCGGACGACATCTATCAGATCCGCGCGGCAATTTCCCAATGGATCGCGGATGAAAATGTACAGGCCGTCATCTCTACTGGTGGTACCGGAGTCACTGGCAGAGACGGTACGCCGGAGGCGGTGCGACCACTTCTGGACAAGACGATCGATGGCTTCGGTGAAGTCTTCCGAGCTATCTCATTTCAACAGATAAAGACATCCACGATGCAGTCCAGATGCCTTGCGGGAGTTGCGAACGGCACCTACGTATTCTGTGTGCCTGGCTCGTCCGGCGCATGCGCGACCGCCTGGGACGAGCTGATCCAGGCGCAGCTCGATTATCGGACTCGTCCGTGTAATCTCGTGGAACTCATGCCAAGACTGCTCGAGAAATGACAGGGCGGGAGCCTGGGGTCGGGTAGCCATGACGGGAACGGATCCAGACAACTTGGGCGTCATCCTGTTCGTAGGCACGAAAAAAGGCCTGTTCCGTATGACTGCTCCGGGCGGGCAGAAAGCGTGGCGGACCGAAGGGCCCTTCATAGAGGGGTTCGAGGTGATCCATGTCTGCCGCTCACCAAGGGATCCGCGCGCCGTCTATGCCGCCGCCGTGCATTCTGTATGGGGCGCACACATCTACGTAAGTTACGACCTGGGGGAGACCTGGTCCTGTCTCGAGGGCGTTCCCCATCATCCGCCGGGCAGATACGGCTCGCCGCTGAAATCGATCTGGTACCTGGCGTGGACTCCGGACGGAAGCCGGCTGTATGCCGGTATCGATCCAGCCGGCCTGTTCTTCAGCAAAGATGAGGGCGCGACCTGGCACGAAGTATCGGGTCTCAACCGACACCCGACGTGTGAGACCTGGGAGCCGTCACGCGGTATCTTCGCGGTCCACTCGATCCATATCGATCCCCTCACACCTGCACGCATGTATGCCGCGGTATCAGCCGGCGGTGTCTACCGCAGCGAAGATGCCGGTGACACCTGGGAGCCGGCCAACGTCGGCGTAAGGGCAGAGAACTTGCCGCAGAAGGCTCCGGTCAGTGGTCATAACGTCCATCGGCTGGTAATGCACCCGGCAGCCCCGGACCGCCTGTATCGACAATGCTACAACGGTACCTACCGGAGTGACGACGGTGCGGTGACCTGGACGGAGATCACCGACGGATTGCCCAGCGACTTCGGTTATGCACTAGCGGCTCACCCGCAAGAGCCCGACACCATTTATCAGATTCCTGAATCCAGCTCCCATCTGCGCGCGCCTGTCGACGGTCGGCTGCGGGTCTACCGGAGTCGCGATGCCGGTGGCTCATGGGCATCCGTGAGCAGAGGTCTGCCGGAGGAAAACGTCTATGTGACAGTCCTCCGCGAGGCAATGGATGTCGACGGCCTGGACCCTTGTGGAGTGTATTTCGGGACCTCCGGAGGTCACGTCTTTGCCAGCGCGACAGGCGGTGATAATTGGGAAATGATCGCCGGATTTCTGCCGCGTGTCCTCTGCGTCAAGGCCATCGCCGGGACTCCCGGATGACGATCGACCTGCTTGACGTCTTCGAGGCGCGCTCCGGATTGGTCTGTGCCGTGGGCGCCGGCGGCAAGAAGACGACTCTTTACGCACTGGCGCGGCGACACCGGGGCCGCATCGCCCTCACCGCAACTGTCTACACGACGTTCTTCCCGGATGACCTGGGCGCCGTCAGTATCATCGATGATGAGATCCACCTTGGGCAGAAAGTCGCAGCTCACAATGAAGCAAGCCGAGTCGCATATGCCCGCCCGGGCAGCAAACCCGGCCGCCATGCCGGAGTCTCGCCCCACCGGATTCGGGAGATCCACGAAGCATCCGGTTTCGACGCGACTTTCGTTAAGGCCGATGGCGCTAGGATGCGCTGGATCAAGGCGCCCCGCTCCGGCGAACCGCTGTTGCCCACACCTCCATGCACGGTGCTGGTGATCGCCTCCGCCAGAGCGCTTGGAGAGCCTTTAGGAGATCGTATTGCCCATCGGGCCGATCACGTCGCCGCCGTCACCGGCGCGGCGTTGGGAGAGATTTTCCAGCCGCGACATCTTGCCCGATTGCTATCCAGCGACGATGGTCTACTCCAGGGCACCACTGGACATACCGTCGTCCCCGTCATCAATATGGTGGATGACCAGGAGCGGCTGGAAATGGCGCGGACTGCAGGGGAACTGGCGCTGGAATCGACCAGCCGATTTGACCGGGTCATACTGGCGCGTATGCGAGACGAATCGAACCCTGTGCTCGAAGTCGTATCCCGGTGAGCCACATGCAGACGGAAAGTCGCCGATAATTGCCCTATGGTTGTTTGTCGATGAACCAAGTCAAGGTCTGGATCCCACCTGCCCTTAGAGAATTCGTGAAAGGCTCGGTGGAAGTGGACGTTGTCGCCGGGAACGTGTCCACCGCGCTGGCGGCGGTGGGGGAACGCTACCCCGGATTCCTGAGTCGCGTACTGGCTCCGGACGGTGAGCTACGCCCACGCGTCAATATCTTCGTTGGCGAAGAAAATATCCGCGCTCGTCAGGGTCTCGACACCATTCTGGCAGACGGCGACATCGTCGCCATCATTCCTGCCGTCGCCGGCGGGTAACCTTCCGTGCCCTTGCTTGACTCCATGCGAGACGGCTTGTGGTTCGGCACAGCCGACAGACACCAATCTGGAAACACAAGCTAGCCCTGACTGCTAATCCCGTGCACTGACAATTGAGGTTCGCATTCAAAGTCTGCTTCCGACCCAAATCAGACCATTAGAGACCCCTAATGCTTGACAGGATCGGAGCCGCTGCTGCGGACCCACAGCAGCCAATGAGGTGTCTTTGGCCGACGAGCCGGCTAGTGGTGGAGGAAAGCGACTCCCAAACCAATCGCGGACACCAGAAGACCGAATTTACGCGTCGATGAATCCTCGGAAGGTCAATTATTTCGGTGAATTTCTGCCGGTCGGATCGAGCTGACGCGCATCTTCCAAGGCCTTCATCGCATCACTGCCGTGCCCCTGTGATTCGAGCCACTGACTCCACCAATAGTATTCCTCCGCGTAGTTGGGTCTGAGTTCGATGACCCGCTCGTGCAGCGTCTCCTGGTCCGCCGCGGGGACGGCCGGGTCCGTCTCGGGCCGTGGATCCACACCCGCTGCCAGCAACACGCGCCGAATGGCCAGCGCCTCAGCCAAAAGCGAATTCTGTGCATAGGCTCTTTGAGCGTGGGCCCAGGCTGCCTGTAGGCGGGCCTGACGCTCCTCGTCCGACAGGCCTTCCCGGGAGACGGCCAGCCAGTGGAGCCTGGCCAGCGCCGCTTGAGCCCTCGCCAGACCCGGATCGAGACCGGCGGTCTCCCTGTAGAGTGCCCGGGCATCCTCTAACCGACCGTCGTCCTCCGCCAGGCGCGCCCGCTGAAAGAGCCGCCACGCCTCGGCGCTGGCGGTCGGCGGCGAATTGACGTGTTCGATGCGACCTCCGGCCCGCGCGCTCACGTTGAGGCCGTCCACGCCGATCAAATCCCGGAATGCCTCGGCGATCAGCAGCAGCTCGTCGGAGGCCTGGCCTTCGTACTCATCGGCCCAGAGATTTCGGTCCGCACCCGGGTCATAAAGTTGGAGATTGACGGAGAGCCGGGCCTCCGATCGGCGCATGCCGCATTCCACCAGTCGATCCACCTGCAATGCCTCGGACAGTTCTGCAGGGTCGACGATCTGGCCGGCGAGGGTGGAGACCGATGGCCACGACGGCACGTGGAGTTGGGGCAGGTGGGACAGGCGATAGTTCAGTTCCGCGGAGATGCCAGGGCCCTGGTGCTCGTACCCCGGCGCGCCATAGTAGCTGCAGGGAAGCACGGCGACACCGAGCACCCGCCCCAGGCCGCAGGGATTGATCTTCCACATGAGCGCGGCCGTGGCTGCGACGACCATCACCAGTCCCCCGAGGGCGGAGGCCATGCCACCGGGCGTGCCCGAGCGGTCCCGCCGGATGCCTTGGCGGTTCAGGTCAAAATACCAGGCCAGGACGACCGCCACCGGGAATCCGGCGATAAAGGCGGAAATGATCACGCAGCCGGCCAGGGCGCGGACCGATTCCGTGAATGGGCTGCGATCGAGGACCGCGAGCAGGATCTCGGTCAGCAGCCAGGCGCCGCCGGCGTAAAGGCCCGCGGTCTTGAGGATCTCGCGACGCCGCAACTCATCGAGAAACGAGCCGCGATCGGCACGGTCGTTCCGCTTGTCGCCTGCCGGTTTTTTGTCTTCTGTCATGGCCATCCCGGGGCCGTGCGAGCTTGTCTCGGCGACGATCGGTTTCGCTATGAGTGTAACGGATTAGGCTCACCCGGGCCGCAAGCCCATCCAGCGCTGAAACTCTCAGGGCGGACAAACCGGCTGCGGACGATCCGGGTCGGGGCGCAATCGGCAGTCCCGACGCAACGGGGAGGTTGCGGATGCCTGGCCCACGAAGAATGACCGGTCACTCCGCTAGCCGGACAGCCTGGCTGACCGACGGGATCTGGACGTCCTCGTCGATGAGCGTCCGCAATGATGCCCAATCACCGGTCTCGAGGGCTTTGGCGGCGCGTTCCCTGGCCGGCGCCAGCCACGCGTCGTATTCCTCGATGAGTTGCTCCAACTTCGGCCCGTACACCGGGTCTTCCCGCAGCGGGTCCAGCGCGCGGTTGAACAGCAGATCCCAGCGGTCCGGGGAGTGCCAGGCGCCTCCCGGCGCGAGTTGGTGCTCTCGCACAGCACGGCTCAGCAAGTCCCAGGCCTCGGCCTTGTTTCCCGACAGGCTGCGATGCTTTGCGTCCACATAAAGGCTGTTATCCATGCCCCAGACGATCTGCTCGGGATCACCCGGGTCTCGCCGACACAGTTCCAGCATCCGGTCGGCCGCATCGTTCAGGCCCAGGTCACGGAAGATCGGCACCAGATCAAGTCCCTCGTGCCGTGCCGAGATGAGGCGCTTGGGGTTCTTGCCCAGAATCGCCACCGGGTCGTCGGTCCCGAGCCATTCCAGTCCCTCGTCCAGCCACCGGCGCATAAGGTCCGGCCGATCCGAGGCCTGGGCCTCGTAGAGTGCCTGTCGATACTTGAACACCCGCTCGCGATCGGAGGCGGTCGCGTAGTCCGACGCCATGAGCTGTTCCGCGATCCCCAGCCTGTATGCCATGCACCGCTCGCCGAAGAATGCTTCACGAGACTCCGCGCACTCGAAGAAAGTTCTGTCAATGCATGCGTAGAATTGACCCGAATCGTTGGCGCGATCGAGCCACGGCTGTGCTTCTTCCAGGAAGCCGAGTCGAGCGAGGTCACTGCCAATACGGCACGAGATGAACACGTTGTCCGGATCCAGCTCGTAGCGCCGGATCTTCCAGGCGATCGCCTCGTCCATGCGGCCCAGTTGGACACTGATGCGATAGAGGATGTCGTACATGTCGCCGCAATCCGGATCGACGAGCAGGGCGGAACGGATCGCCTGTTTCGTCTCCTCTAGGGTCAGCCGGTCCTCAGGGCGGGGTGCCCAGACGGGGTGCCGGAAGATGCCGATGTAATAGGCCACGATCGAGCAATTGGTCGGATCTAGGGACACTGCCTTTTTTAGAGCGGTTCGCGCCTCAGCCGCGGGAATCTGCGTGCCCGCGGATGGCCAGAGCACGA
>CP070833.1:1043432-1047546 GCA_020341735.1 Gammaproteobacteria bacterium
CGGGTGTCGCGCAAGTTGCCATCGTTGGCGGGTCCCGATTGCCGCAATTGCAGGCTGATCGAATCGCCGACCAGGGTGTGCGACCAGAATTCACCGTCGCCATGCGGGCCTCGCCCGGTATATGGCCCGAAGACTTCGCCATGGAGATTGTAAAGATACAGTCCGGCGCCCTCCGGCAGGCTGAAACCGGTGAAATGCACCCGAAGAGCGGCAGCGCCGGGAGAGCCCAGGTCGGCGGTGAACACGTAGCCGCTGTCAGCAGTTCCCGCCATGGCCCCGTGGGATCGCGTGAGTGAGCGGCCTCTCAGTTTCGACATCTTCAAGTCGCTGAATGAGACATCAGCATGCAGGGCCTTGGTAAGGCCTACCCGTACCGGCAATTTGCCGCGTTCCATGTCGATTTCATGCATTTCTTCGGCGCTGACTTTCGCCAAAAGCAATTTCGCTTGGCCGGGTGCTATCCGCTCGGACATCAACCAGTCGTGTTGCTGGCCCCGGGCCGCCAGTGCGGCCTGCTTGTCGAATGCCTTGCCACTGCGCTCAGCCGCTTTTTCCAGGCCAACATTCTGGGCGTCTTGGCCCATGGTACTGATGGAAAAACTGGCGATGGCGCAGAGGAGGATGAAACCGGGCAGGCGTAGGTTGGTTGAGAGCATGTCTTGTCCCTCGCTCGCAGGGTCCGTTGACGAACGGGTGGCCCCGGTTCCCGTGATTGCGTTCTTATCCTAAATCTAGGTCACAACCCATATGATTGCACCGGTCGTCTCGCGGCGCTCGATGTGGGCGAGGATCTTCTCGACGACAGCCGGGCCTTCGATGCAGGCGATGACCCGTACCGCACCGCCGCAGTGCTCACAGATCTGGATATCGATCCGGGATACGCGCTTGAGGCGCTGAGCCCAGGTCATGGCTTGGCGTCGCTCGGGCTCAGGCTTAGAAGTCGCTGCGTCGCACTATGAGGTGACGAGGATTGCCATTTTTTGGCGCAGGTCGCGCTATCCTGACCTCCACGGCCGCCGCGGCCGGGCCGTAAGGGACAGCATGACGAAAGAAGAAGGCACCACCGGGGCGGACGGTACGGATACCTGCGCCAACTGCGATGCGCCGCTCGCTGGCGAATACTGCGCCGCCTGCGGACAGGTCCGGGCGCAACCGCTCACCGTGACAGGCATATTCCGGCAGGCGGCGACCACGCTGTTCGACCTCGACCGAGGCTTCTTCCACACCGTCCGGGCCTTGTTTACACGGCCCGGCCAGACCTGCCGCGCATACGTCGAAGGTCACCGGCAGCCGCTGACCGGGCCGTTCAAGTACGCCTTCATCGTCATCACGATTTACGCGGTGACGATCAACCTGCTGGGCATCGAAATCAGAGTCCCTGGCGTCGAGGCCTTCCACGAGACGGAGCGGCGCCTGTTCTTCCTGATCAATAGCCTGCTCGGCTACCTGATCTTCTTCATCATGATTCCGGTGGCGGCTATTCAACGACTGCTGTTCCGCGCCAGCGGCGACAGCCTCGGCGACACCTACGCCTTTGTGCTCTAACTGTTCGGCACGACGTCCTGGTTCTCGACGCTGTTCGCCCTAGCCGGCTGGCTGGAGCAGCCCCGGGGACTCACCGCGTTCGGGCTCATCACAATCACCTACGCGGCCTGGGCGATGGGCGGGTTTTACGGCCACGTGCAGCGCCCGCCCGTGCTCAGGGCGACGTTCATAATCGTGGTTAACCTGGTGCTCACCAACCTGATCGTTTTACTGCTCGGCAACCTCATCGTCTGGTTCGGCCTGCTGGAACCTCTCGCCGACGCGCTTAGCTGATGACTATGAGGCATGGGCTGTCCCCTTCCCATAGATTAGGTCCACAGATAAGTGGAATCTCGGCATGATGCGCTTCCCCGCAGAGCAGTGCAGTTCGTTGCTGGAATTCGCCCGACTTGCCACGCCCACAGACCAAGGGATCCCAATCTCCTGGTCTATCGGCATCAGCCACGGATGTGATTGAAAATTATTGTTGGGCCCGCCAGGATTATTCGCCCCTGAAGCGGCTCACCCTTCGGGCCGGCGCCCGTGGCGCCGTTCTCTCGCATCGCTACGCGCTGCTCGGGTCGAACCTGGAACCAAGGGATTATGAGAACCAATAACCCATGGTTTTTGTTGCAGAAAGCTCAAGATCCCTAAGGGATTTGTCTGAGGACCTTCCTGTGCTCCCTGCGTGCCGAACCTGAATACCGAACGTATGCCGAACAAGTAGCTGTCGGACGCAGCTCAAGGCGTCCGTATTTTTGAACTAAATCAGAGGAGTACGGAGTTGCTTGCTTATGCTGATGGACGGCATTGCCGAACCCTCTCCGAACCTGACCGAAATCAGCCGAACCACCGGCCGAGCCGCGTACCGAACCTTGTCTGGTGGGAAATCGCCGTCCGCATCTTTCCTTCTGAACTCGATCAGTCGGTTATCGGACTCTTGGCATTTCTTGTTGGGCGTCTTTTCCGAACTACTGACGAACTGTACTGAACCGCGCCGAACTGTCGGACCTCTAGTGTCTCACCGCTTGATCAACATCCGAACCCGGATCTCCGCCAGCCTTCGGCGCTTGGCCTTCGACATGGGAGGTATCGCAGCCCCCTCAGCCGCCTGATAGATGGCGAAGAGACGTACGCGCATCTGCCGCTCTTCCCCCTCGAACCCCAGGTCTGCAAAAGTCGCCTCGAAAAGATCGAGTCGGCGGCTGAAGGTTCTTTTCGCGTGACGCTCGATCGACGGGTCTTCACGCGCCCACTGGCGGATCGCCTCATCGTATCGGCCTAGGTCGCCGTCGATGACCAGCGTGGCGATCGCCAGCAAACGCTCGGCGGGAGGCGCAGCGAGGATCTTCGGATTGCTCGTCACCGACTCAGTCAGCTCACGCGTCCAGTACTCGAGCATTTCTCGGAGCAGCTCGCCGCGATTCTCGAAATGCCAGTAGAAACCGCTCCGCGCGACCCCGAGCTGCTTGGCCAGGACATCGATGCGGACACTGCGTTCGCCCCCCTTCGCGAGCGCCGCCAGTCCCGCCTCCAGCCAGTCCGATTTTGAAACGCGGCGGGCTTTCTCAACGCTCGGCATGCGGGTGTCACCTTCTGGATCCGGGGCTTGGGTCATGATAGCCAAGCAGGGAGGCTTTGTGTACATTGATGTACACAAATGCTATACGGTTGTGTACAGACAAGCTACTATCTGGCTCGGATGGTGGGCCGGGGCGCGAGTTGCCACGCGAGTTGAGACCTGGTGTCAATCTCAGACAGGAGAAGGGAAATGAGAGCACGCAAGTCTGTTATCGCAGTGGTGTTTGTCCTTGGGCTTGTCGCCGGGCTGACGCTCGTCAGGCATGATTTCGGACCAAGCCTTCAGCATGTTTAGCAACTCATTGAGATTCGGGAGGGGCAAATGAGAAGCAGGAAATGGGGTCTGGTCGGTGCGCCGGTAGTTGCTGCTGCGATCATCGGGGTATATGTGCTCGGGGTTAACCATGGGAACACCGGTGAAGGACTAGGGTTAATTAGAGAGGCCGCTGCCAAAGGTGCAGGTGCTATTGGCTGGTCTCCCACGGAGCCGTCTCCGACGCTCGACGTTTACTATCCCGGCACCGAGGCGTTAGCCCCGGACGAGATGCGCGTCATCGCGTGTGGTACGGGCATGCCAATGCCACGGCTCAAGCAGGCTGCCGCCTGCTTCGTGATTGAGCTAGGCAACGGCGACAAGTTCATCTTCGACATGGGCAACGGGTCTTTCGAGCGGATTCATGCGCTCGGTATTCCACTCGACTATTTGGACAAGGTCTTCATTACGCACCCGCATATGGACCACATGGCCGATCTGGCCACGTTCTATATGACCGGTCCTCAAAACAACCGTTCGGTGCCCCTGCGTGTGTGGGGTCCGGGAGGTGGCGGCATGCGCCAGGAGTGGAGCTTTAAGACTTCGATGGACCACATGGAGAAGATGTGGGCCTGGATGAGCGGCACGCTGGCCGGCACTATCGATACCACAGCGTTTGAACTCGAGGTTAACGAGTACGACTGGTCGAAGGTCAACAATGTCATATACGAGGACAACGGCGTGGTCATCAGGAGC
>CP070833.1:1047646-1052301 GCA_020341735.1 Gammaproteobacteria bacterium
CTTGTATGTTATTAGGGGCAAAAAGGGGGGGTGACATGAACAGAAGAAGATTCGTCCAATCCGCTCTCGCGGCTGCGGGCACCATGGCCTTGCCGACCGGTCAGGCGCTGGCCGCCATCTATCAGGCGCTGACCCAGGTCGTCACCGATGTCGATGCGCTCACGGGCGCCGGCGCCCAGGTGAGCCTGCAAAAATCCATCGTGCAGGAACTCGGCGACGGCCTCAGGGGGCGGCTGCTGCTGCCCGGCAACGAGGGCTACGACACGGCACGACGGGTCATCAATGGTTCCATCGACAAGCATCCCGCGCTCATCGCCCAGTGCAAGGGGGCGGCGGACGTCAGCCGGTCGGTGTCCTTCGCCCGGGAGCATGGCCTGCTGCTGGCGGTGAAATGCGGCGGCCACAGTTTCTCGGGCAAATCCACCTGTGACGGCGGCATGATGATCGACCTGTCTCCCCTGCAGGGCGTGCGGGTGGATCCCGCCGCCCGCACTGCCTGGGTCGCCGGTGGCAGCCTGCTGGGCTCCATGGACGAGGAGACGATGGGCTTCGGTCTGGTCACCACGGCGGGCACCGTCTCCCACACGGGCGTCGGCGGCCTGACGCTGGGCGGTGGCTTCGGCCGGGTCGGCCGGCGCTTCGGCCTGGCGCTCGACAACGTCATCTCGGTGGACATCATCACGGCCGATGGCGAGTTCCGACGCGCGAGCAAGGACGAGAACCCGGATCTTTACTGGGGCGTCCGCGGCGGAGGCGGCAACTTCGGGGTGGTCACCGCCTTCGAGTTCCAGCTGCACCCCATGCAGCAGCAGGTCATCGGCGGGGAGATCATTTTCCCGTTCGAGCAGGCCCGCGACGTGCTGAAATTCTATGCCGACTATTCGGCATCCGCTCCCGACGATCTCTATCTCGACCTGACGATGGGCAAGAGCGCGGAGGCCGACAAGAGCTTCGTCCTGATGCACGCCTGTTACTCGGGGCCGGAGAAAGACGCGGAGAAGGTCCTGGCCCCGATCCGCAAGGCCGGCACCCCGGTCAAGGACGGCATCAAGGCGATCGACTACGTCGAGATACAGAAGAGCTGGGACAACTCGGATCCGCGGGCGGTCGGCCAGTATCTGAAGTCCGGATTTACGGCCGGCATCAGCGACGCCCTGGTCGACAGACTGGTCGACGGCATGCAGGCGGATGCGGGGCGGGAGACGCTTGTTTTCTTCCAGCACTCGGGCGGAGCGATCGGACGGGTGCCTGCGGACGCGACCGCTTTCCCAAACCGCGATGCCCAGCACAACATGTTCGCGCTGGTGAGCTGGGATCCGGCGATCGACCCGAACAGGCACATCAGCTACATCAGGCAATACTGGGACACCGTCGCCCCGTTCACCATCGGCTGGTACACGAACGACCTGGCGGACCAGTCGGAACGCAAGGTCAGATCCAACTATCAGGGCAACTACGATCGGCTGGTTCAGGTCAAGAATGCCTACGACCCGACCAACCTGTTTCGACGCAACGCCAACGTGATCCCGACGGCCTGAGTCCGGCGCAAGCGGATCGCTCTATCGCGGACGGGTGCCTTTTTAGCGAGAGTCCTTGCGGGTCTCGAACGGGATGCGGATGTTGACGGTCAGACCGTGGGGATCGGTGTTCTTCAGCTTGAACGAGTGCTGGCTGCCGTACAGCTCCCGCAGGCGCTCGCGGGTGTTGCTCAATCCCACCCCTTTCGAATCGGGGATGCGTCCGTCCACCAGCTCCACTCCGGGCCCGTCGTCGCTGAGTTCGATCAGCAGCTCGCCGGCGAACACCCGGGCGGCGATACGCAGATGACCGCCCTCGTCTGATTTCGCGATCCCGTATTTGATGGCGTTCTCGATCATCGGCTGCAGCAGGAGGCTGGGTATCAGCGCGTGCCTGGCATCGTCCTCGATATCGATCTCCAGCTGGAGGCGTTCCTCGAAACGGACTTTCTCGATGTCCAGATACAGCTTGAGGGCCGTGATCTCCTGTTCCAGCGAGATCTTCTGCATCGGGTCGTTGTCGAGCGAATAGCGCAGGAAGTTCGACAGCTTCGAGACCATGCGATTGGCAGGTTCGATCTGCTGCTCGAGGATCAGGGTGGAAATCGCGTTCAGCGTGTTGAACAGGAAGTGGGGATTGAGCTGGTAGCGGAGCATCTTCAGCTGCGCCTCGTGGGCCATCGCCGAGGATCGCAGCGCGCTCTCCCTGACCTCCTGGAAGATCCGGTAGTACTTGATGGCGAAATACAGGGCGCTCCAGACCAGCATGACGGTCCAGCCGGAGCCGAATCCTTCCAGGAAAGAAACCCGCTCGTACAGTTCGGCCGCGTCACCCACTTTCTCGAGCCAGGCGTCAACGTCTTTGTGCTTCTCTATCCAGCCGTAAAAGATTTTCGACCTGGCGCTCATCCAGGCATAACCGGCGAGGCTGCTGCCGCCCAGGAACCCGACCGCCTGGATCCACACGGGCCGGCGCCACAGGAATCGGTAGAGATAGCGGAGTCCCAACGAGATCACCAGACCGATGACGGTGATCACCGCCACGTAGAGCCCGTAATTCGGCGCGATCTCATCCAGCACCGTGCGGGTGTAGAGATACTTGCCGACGATCCCCCAGGCGGCCCAGCCGCCCAGCTGCAGCGCCCAGAAGAGCCGCTGACGATCGTTGAGGAGAAAGTTCCGAGTCATTCCAGAATCGTACCCTGCCTGCGACTTTTCGGGCCTCGCCTCATCCCGGGATCACCTCCGGCCAGCCCGAATATCCCCATAATATGGGCGATTCCGGGGAAGTCAGGGCCTTTGGCGCGATCACTCGGGCGAACTTTCCGTTGCGGCCTGCGCACGTTGCCGACCCGGGAAAGCGTCGTCCCTCGGACCCATCTATTTGACATAATCCTGACCCCGGGACGCGGTATACGCCCCATTGTGCCTGCCCATGCGCCACCGGGCGATCAGCCGCACGATCCGCCTGCCCTGCCGATGCGGCTGAGAAAAATCGCCCTGTCTGCATCCAGATTGGCGGCGAGAAGCATCTGCCCTTCAAGAGCCAGACTTTTTTCGCCCTGGATCACGGAGAACGCCTGATGAATATCGAATTCGTGCCGATCACCTTTTTTCTTTCGATAGCGCTTATCGCCGGCCTGGTCATCTACTTTCGATATCGCACCCGGAGTGAGATCCAGCGGACCCTGCGCAGCGCGATCGATAAGGGGCAGGAGCTGACGCCCGAGATCCTCGAACGGATCGGCGAGCCCAGGCGGCCGGCCAACGCCGATCTGAGAGTCGGCGTCATCGCGATCGCGCTGGGTGTCGGATGCGCGGCATTCGGGCTCGTGCTCGGCGAAGAAGATGCGGTACAGCCGCTGCTGGCGATCGCGGCCTTCCCATTTCTGGTGGGGCTTGCATACTTGAGCCTGTGGCGGTTCCGAGAAAAAGTGAAGTAATTGGAAGCACAGGGGAATCTGCGCCCGAAGATGATTCGGATGAGGCTCTGGTCGCCAGGGCCGTGGGGTTCGGTGACACCGACAGTTTCGGCATCCTCGTGGACCGCTATCAGTCCAGGGTGAGGGCTTACCTGAGACAGATGACCCGGGAACCCGCCGCGGCAGACGACATGGCCCAGGAGACATTCATCAGAGCGTGGACCAAGATGGATACATTCTCGGGCAAGGGGTCGTTTTCGTCCTGGCTGATGGCGATCGCCCACAACCAGTTCCTGCAGACGGTGCGTCAGTCGCAGCGGCAGCGGCGCCTCGTCGAGCGCCTGGAGGCGGAGGCCAGGGTCTCCGAAGCGCTGTCCGGAAAATCTGCTTCTCCAAGCCCGAGTGAACTGCCCGACCTCCCCAGGCTGCTGGCGATTCTGAGCGGGCCGGAACGGTCCGTCATGCTGCTCGGCTATGGATTTGGTTACTCGCACGGAGAGATCGCCGACATCACGGGGCTGGCGCTGGGCACGGTCAAATCACATATCCACAGGGGCAAGGCCCGGATCCGCGAGACCTTCCGACTGGAGGAACTCGACAATGCATGAGCACGGTCAGGACTCGCTGGATATGCAACTGGGTTCCATCTTCCGGCAGGGAGTCGGGCAGCCCCACGACGACGCATTCAGGATCGCCGTCTGCCGACGGATCAGAAGGCGCTCGAAGATCCGCAGAATCGTCCTGGCGACAGCGATCGCCATCGGCGGGCTTATTGCGCTGTCGCCCGCATACCAGCTGGCGCTCGCCCTGAGCGACGGCCTGGCTCAACTGTCCTCGGTCTTCAACGGCGTGGACTGGTCACGGCAGGGTCAGGCCCTGTACATGGTCACGATCATCGCCCTGCTGACTCCGCTGGTGACGATGATCCTCGAGGAATAAGCGGCATCCGCCAGCCAGGGGGGCCAGCGGGGAGTTCGTCCAGCCGCGCCGTCCCGCATGCGCAGAACGCCTTCCCACGGCCTGTGCAGGGGTCCATGGGCGCCCCAGGGTGACGGAGGTCCAGCACGGTCCGCGAGCAAAACCGGCCGATCACCGCGCCGGGGATTCTTCTGACGAGCGATTGGGTAGACAATAGTGCCACTATGGCCAGTTCCTGACTTATCAAAGAGGCACCGAATCGGAATGGACTTCTTCAACGATCTGGCGGACTTCAGCC
>CP070833.1:1052401-1058206 GCA_020341735.1 Gammaproteobacteria bacterium
GCGATCAATGTCCTTCTCTCGCTTGATCCCCTCGGGGGTCAGTTCGTAGACCCAGGAGAAAATCAGGGCCAGCGGGAACCCGAGGATGAGTAGCGCCAGGACCAGGCGCAGCCACGTCGACGGCAGGTCCAGGGCATCGAACAGTACGTCCCCGACCTGCAGGATCAGCCACGACGCCACTATGTAAAGCACGCCGACCTTCACGACGTTGCGACGTTTCAGCTCTTCGAAAAAGGACATCTGTCCGCTTGCTACCTCTCCTCGGCTGGGCCGATGATGGGCGATTGCGGGAGATTTGTCGATGCGATGGGACCGGTCGGAGACCCCGAAGGACAATCTGATGAAGAGCAGAAACCGGCATCGACGTGGATGATGAGCCGGGCGTCAGTAGAGACTCACTCGGCTCCGGGATGCGCACCCTGCCCTTCGTCCGATTATCAGCCGGGTCCCGGCACCTGTCGTGCGGGGACCCGGCCTGTCGCATCGCGCGCCTAGCCGGTCTCTATGTCCCTGTCCAGCGACGGCACGAACTTGTTGATGATCCAGAACAGGATGAACGGCATCGAGATCACTGTCAGCGCCCCGAACAGGCCTTCCTTGAAGGTCTCCACGCTGTGCGGAACGATCGGGATGTGATAGTGCATGAAACCGTCGAATGAGAGCGAGAAAGCCTGCCCGCCGATGACGACGTTCCACCGCATCATGAACACGCCGAACAGTACCAGCAGCAGAGCGACGACCGTTCGCTTGATCGTTCGTCCCGGAAGGATCAGCAGGATGAACGGCACCAGATTACCGAGCGTGTACTGCAGCACAAAGATCTTTATGAAGTCCGTCTTGAACATGACCGAGCGCAAGATGTCCCAGGACTTCATGGCCGTATAGCCGCGGAAGATGAGATCGAGGATCTCCAGGCTGATGGCCGCCACGAGGAAGCCGAGAAGATAGCGGGTCGATTTCGCGATCACATCCGCCTCGGCGCCACGGATCTCGCTTGCCTGCGTGCCGCCACCGCGGCGCCGGTTCCGAAACGCCTGCCATTCCATGATAACGATGTAGGTGAGCATGCACAGTGCGATGCCGGAGACCACGGCGGACATGATGAAGATGACCGGCATCAGCGGGGACATCCACAACGCATTAGCCTTGACCGAGCCGAAAATGAAGCCCGCATAACCGTGCAGGAAGCAGGCGACCGGTATACCGACGCCCGCCAGAATTTTCGCCGCCTTGTGATCGACCGCGATGGCGTCCTCGCTGACGTCGTAGGCTCCCAGGGTCAGTCCACGATAGACCAGTCGACGGATCCGGTTGCCCAGCCCCGGCTGATCGCGCAATGCATGGACCTGCGCCACGAAATAGCCCCGGTAGACGAACCAGATCTCGCTCAGGACGATCAGTCCGTAGGTGGAGAAGACGATGCCGAAGGCCGCGATCGCCGAGGTGAAGTGCGGCGTCAGCAGGGGCTCCATGGCCCGCATCGGCTGTTGCAGGTGTAACAACAGCGGCAGGGCGGCCACCGGCAGGAGGGCCAGCGAAAAGACCAGCGAGAACTGTGCGATCTCCTTCAGGTCCTTCTGGCCGAAGACGTGGTAGAGGGACGACAGGACGAAGGCGCCGGCGACCAGACCGGTCATGTAGGGATACATGACGATCTGGATGCTCCAGTAGATGAATTCGTTGGGATAGACGAACAGTTCCTTGACTGTCCATTCCGCGCCATGAACTACAAGATCAGAGGACATGGCATCACCTCACCTTCTCGTCGAGACCGAGATAAAAGACGTGCGGCTTTGTTCCGTACTCGTCCTTGAGCACCTGCACGCGCTCATTCGTGATCACCTTCGTGACCGGGTCTTCCGGATCCCGCAGGTTACCCATACGGCGAGCCTCGAAGGGGCACGCCTGGACACAGGCGGCCTCCTTGCCGTCGGTGATCCGGTGGTAGCAGAAATTGCACTTCTCCGCGGTCTTGTGGACCGGGTGGAAGAAGCGCACACCGTATGGACAAGCCATCACGCAGTAGCCGCAACCGATGCACCACTCGCGATCCACCAGCACCACGCCATCCTCGGTCTGATAGGTCGCACCGACCGGGCATACCTGCACACACGGCGGGTTGTCACACTGATTGCAGAGTTTGGGGACGAAGAACGCTTTGTCGATGTCCTCCGGGTCTATCTCCTCGCCGCGGATCTCGCCGGTGATGAACCCGTCTCGCCCGGCATTGGGTGAGTCGACCCGTGTCTTGCCATCCCTTGTTACGACATAGCGTTCTACCCAGGTGCGGCTGACGGGGGCCTCATACGGAATCTCGTTTTCCGTCTTGCATGCGTCTACGCAAAGACCACAGCCCACGCATTTCTCGGTGTCGACCAGAAACGCCCACCTGACCTTCGACCCCTCGGTCATGGCCTTGGCTTCGTCCGGCGTCCGCAGGATCACCGAGCACGCGGGCATCGCTGCCGCCGCCGCACCGGCCACGGTATTCTTCAGGAAATCTCGACGAGAACAGCTCATCACATGTCCTCCAGGTCGGGGTGATGGGGATCGTGGCACTTGCGGCACTCTTTGTTCTTCTTGTGCTTCGCTCCATCGATACCCGGCAGGTCACCTCGCTGGCTCGACGGATACGCCAGCCGATGATGACACCTCAGGCAGTGTTCGCGGGTAGCGTTGATCGGTAGTGTCTCGATCTCCTTCGGATGCCCGGCGCCGGGACCGTGACAGTTCTGGCAGCGCAGCCTGGCGTGCTTCGATTCCTGCAGCAGTCCCGCGTTCTCGTCATGGCACCTGCGGCAGCGCTTCTCCGACGTGTACTTGGCGGGAAAGTCCTTCCACTCCTGTACGTTGGACAGCCGATAGTAGTTATAGGTAAAGCTGTCGCCGTGCACGCCGAAGTCGTCGGGAACCACGAACATGCGGGCAATGAGTATCAAGGCAACCAGCGCTATGGCTACCCAGAGTGGACGCAGCACATGTGTTTTCATGGCTTCTCCGGCCGATTATCGTTGTGGCCCCGAACTTCGGAGCGCTTTCCCGACTGGATGCGCGCCGCAGCGCACAACACGCCTACCGTGCAAGGGGCGGCTTCATTCAGCCCCTGCTCAGGCCCTGCCTGGCATCCACGGACCAGATTGCCCGTGTCTTGCCTAGGCCGGGGTTCGCCACAACCCCTGAGCCTGAGTAGCTTCTATCACGGCTGATTTGGACTTTCTTTGATCCGGGTCAATTGCACCTGTGGGCGGGAACGTCGACCGCGGCATTGAAGATCGCTTCGTTCGCCCGCCGTTGACGAGGATGGGCCGCCTGGGACGAACGGGGGCAACTCTGGCAGTGATGCTGCAGATACCGGGGCCCGGTGATCGTCGCGGGCCGACACAACAGCAAGTCGTCGTTCGCTATGGAGAGGTGTGGAAACGGCGCCCGCAAAGCACGCCGCGAGAGGCAAGAAAAGCCGAGGGGCAATCCGTGCCCCATCGGCTTAGTGATGACAGGTAATCAGGGATTCGCTTCGGCAACGAGGTAATCAATGATCGCCTTGAGATCTTCCGGCGAAATATCGGCGGTGGCTTTGGCCATCTTCTTGCTGTTGGCATTTGCCTCCTCCGTCGCAGCAGCGACCTCGTCGGCACTCATGCCCTCAAACTCCTCGACGTCGTGGCATTCGATGCAGGCTTCCGCCTTCTCCGCAGCATCTCCCGCCCAGCAGATGCCTTGGAATGCCACGAGCCCAAACGCGGTAATCACGAGTAGCAGGTGTTTCATTATGGTGTCTCCTGTATTTTCGGCCTGCTCTTTCCCGTTGACAGACTAGCCCAGATCGGGCAGTTCGCACAAACCAGTTATTGACCTCGCCCGCAACAAAATCAGGCGTTGCCCTTGTTCGTCAGACTGTGTCGTTTACGGCCATCTCGAGGAATGGACGGCATCCGCGGATGCAGTGCCGTCGCGATGTGGCCTCCGGAAATCAAAGTCGCAGACAACTACACGCCACTGCACCGGGAAAGAGAAGGCGGCGAGGATTATCAGCGCGCTTCCTTCTTGACGCTTTCCAGCGATCGCATGAGTAACTCGTTCTTCGAACAGTCCCATCGGCGCAACTCGGGGTTGCGCGGGCTGTCGTGATACGCAATGGCCATGTTCAGGTCGAGCAGGACGGTACTGAGGTCTTCACCATCCACTTCCAGGCGGCCGACCCAGACCCGGGGATCCCGGCCTCGACGCACATCCCTCGCCCGGAGGCGGCTCCCGCGCACATGGGCACGGACGAAATCCCTGACGGCGATCCCGACTTCCCGTTCGCATTCCTGGTCCGTCGACGTGGAGGAAGGCGTATGTACATCCGAAAGATGGTAACGGCCATCGCGCCGCGATCGTGGTCCCTCGTGCCAGCGCAGGTTGAACCGCCAGCCGTCCACAACACGATCCATGTCGACACGGAAGGGGCCCTGGAGATCCGGCTCGCGGAAGCCGCCCTCACCCTGCGCGCCGGCAATCGAAACCACGATCGCCACTCCCAACAGGGCACCTATGAGAAGAGCAACGGGTCGGAGCCAACTCATCACTCGATAATACACCGCAACCGTTGGGGCCAGCGGGGTATGCCGGCATCACCGGCTCTAACGACACGGCCGAAAAAATCAGCGTCTCCCGGGACGGGCTCCCATGCTTGGTGGCGCCCCTCACCGTCACTCCCCGGTCACGGCTATCACGAAAGGATAGAATCTCTGCGGCAATCATCGGCAAGAAACAAGGCGGTCACCATGGCTAGTGCGTCATCCATGAAGGTCGTGATCGCGGCGCTGATCGGCAACGGCCTGATCGCGATAACCAAGTTCAGCGCCGCTTTTTATACCGGGTCGTCGGCCATGTTCTCCGAGGCCGTGCACTCGGTGGTCGACACCGGCAACCAGGCATTGCTGATATTCGGGCTCAAGCGTTCGGGCCGGCCCGCCGACGAGCAGCATCCGTTCGGATACGGAAAGGAAGTCTTCTTCTGGGCATTCGTCGTCGCGATCCTGCTGTTTGCTATAGGTGCAGGCGTCAGCATCTACGAGGGCGTGCACAGACTGCACGCGCCCGAGCCCGTTTCGTCGCCCATCATCAACTACATCGTCCTCGGACTGGCCATGATATTCGAGGGCGGCGCGTGGTGGGTCGCCTACAAGGAATTCAACCGTATCCGCGGCACGCGCTCGTGGTTCCGGGCCGTGGTTGAGGTCAAGGACCCGTCGATACTGACGGTGCTGATGGAAGACTCGGCGGCCATGCTCGGACTGATGGTCGCGTTCGTCGGGATCTTCCTGAGCGACACGCTGGACATGCCGATGCTCGATGGTGTGGCCTCGATTGTGATCGGCTGCATCCTGGCGGGCGCTGCCGCGTTGCTGGCTTATGAGACCAAGGCTTTGCTGATCGGCGAGGCGGCGAGCCCCGAGGTCGTGAGCGCCGTCCGGACTATCGCGGCAGCCGAGAAGAGCATCTCCCACACCAATGAGGTCCTCACGATGCATGTCGGTCCGGAGGACATCCTTGTCAATCTCAGCGTGGACTTCCGGGATGGTGTGCCGTCAGAGGCCATCGAGGCGACGATCAGTCGCATGGAACGACAGATCAAGACCGCTCATCCGAGAGTGACCCGTGTCTTCGTCGAGGTGCAGTCATGGTCGGCGCACCGCGCGGACAAAGAGGCCGACGCCGCGGAGCACGAGACGTAGCGAATCGCGCTCTCGGGGAATCAGAAGCCGAAGACTGGCATGTACTTGGTCCACAGTTTCGCCTGTACGACGACGTAGCCGAGCA
>CP070833.1:1058306-1060883 GCA_020341735.1 Gammaproteobacteria bacterium
CGCGCCAACCGCTGCGACAGATCATCGTGCAGCTCGCGCGCGATAGCGCGGTGCTGATCCTCATATGCATTGATCAGCTGCCCACCCAGTTTCGCCTTGGCCAGTTCGGCGGCGGCGCGGCGGCGGCGCTGTGTGACTAGCGCGACGATCAACAGACTCTGTATTGCGACCACTGTGGTGACCAAAACAATCCAGGCAGCATACTGCTCCCACAGCGTTGGTGGCTTGTAACGGATCTCGCTCGCCGCCGGTAGCCTGTCGGTGTCGATATTCCATTTATCCAGTTCGCGCCAGTCGTAGACGGGGGTACTCAAATCGGTGACTGTCCAGGCGTCAAGAACAGGTTCACCGCGAAGAATCGCAGCAGCGGATGCCGCAGCATCGAGGCCAATCTTCCGCAACTGGATCAGCCTGCCGCCCACGATCCCCATCCCAATCTGGTCGTCAAACATGCCAAATATCGGGGTGCGGCTGGCCGACCGTACGATCGAAAGTCCCTGGTCGAGCGGCAGAATCACGCCCGCCGCGTCGACGTTGATCACTCCGAAATAAACCGCGGACTCCTCCGACAGTTCCCCCAGGCGCGCCTGCAACTCTTGCAGTGTCATGTCATTGGTGTACTCGAACTTCAGCCGCTCCGAGTATGCAACAAGCTCTTTTCTCGCCTGGGCTGCGGCCGCCCTTGCCCTGGGTGTACTGCCGAGAACTATCACGACATGTGACGTCGCCGGCCTGAGGCGCAGTATTTCGTCTACCGTATCCGAAAAGGAAAACCGAGTTAATCTCGCGACATCGCCGCGACGCAGGTCCTCCGGGCTGAAGATCCCATCTATGGTGAGGGCAATCAACGATGCCCGCGCCGCTATCGTATCCCTGTGTTCAATCCAGAACCTGATGGCCGGGGGACCAATCGCAAAGACAATATCAGGTGGCGTATCAACAAAGCGATTGCGCAACAGCTCTGCGAGCAGTTCCTCGCGCAATTTGAACTCGGGCTCTCGAGCATCGAGACTAAATTCACTGAACGAGATCGGCTCACCGAATTGCCTTTGCAGCTCGGCCCTGAAGATCTCCGTCGGCCTGTCGTAGGGTGCCGAACTGCCGTCGTAAGTGTTGAGAATGAGGACGTGCCCGGGATCGACGGCCTGCGACAGCAGGTTCGTGCCGGGCGATAGCAGCAGTATCGACGCAATGGCCAGCGCTCTCAAATATGAGAAATATTGTGCCATTGGGCGATTTTACGCCGTGTATCGTCGGAACGTAACCGAGCCTCGAGCCTGCTGTAGTAGATGAACACCAGCAGTTCAATCGAAGACGGGAGCGCTCGTCCGAAAATATCCCCTGTCAACCTCGAAAAATTGCGGATACATAGATTGCCCCGGATTGAATACGTTGAAACACGTAGAAAAATGGGTGGAAGAACTCGAGTTTGCCATGGACCTACGTTGTAGATCCGGATCGCGTTCGGCTTCCCTCAGCTTGAAAAGAACAGTCAGTCAGGAGAATCCACATGGCAACCGCAGAATCTGAAGTATTCGCCAACACCGCCCACGTCAACGCCGACGACGCGCGTATCGATGCCCTGAAGGAGCAGCTCAGGAGCACGCCGCAGGAGGTCGATTACGAGCGGCACATCTTCATGCGTGATGTCTACGAGGAGACCGCCGGCGTCAATGAGATGATCCGGCGCGCCAAGTTGTTGGAAGCCACGGTCGAGCGCAAGAAGATCTACATCGATGACAACCTCTTCGTGGGTTCCATAACAGGTTCCGTTAACGGTGTTTACCCGTATCCCGAATGGAATGTGGAATGGATGAAGGAAGAGAACACCGTCGAGAACTCGAGGACTCCGGAATTGCGCGCGGCCAACGAGTGGGCACTTAACTACTGGGACAAGCGTTCACTGAAGCCCCGCACAGAGTCAATTCTCGCAAAGCGCTATGGCTATGATGTGGATGCGGTGTACGGCTCCGGCCTCGTTGCCTCGTTCCATGACTGGCCGGGCGGCGGCGGCAACCTCAACTATCCACTCATCTACCAGCAGGGCGCTGCCAGCGTCATCAAGGATATCGAGGAGCGGCAAATGTCCCTGGAGATGCGTCTGCCGAATAAGCAAAAGTTCTACTTCTATGAAAGCGCTCTCATTACGTTGCGAGCATTTATCCGGCTGTCTCACCGTTATGCCGAGCTGGCCCGTGAAATGGCTGCGAAGGAGAAGGACGAGACTCGCAAGGCAGAGCTGATTGCTATCGCCGAGACCTGCGAACATGTTCCCGAGCATCCCGCACGCAACCTGCGGGAGACCATGCAAGCCCACTTCCTCGCTCACATCTTTGCGGAGATTGAACAACCCGGCTGCGGGTACTCAGAGGCTTTCCTGGGCCAGAACATGGAACCGTACTATCAGGCCGACAAGGCTGCCGGACTGATCGATTACGACGACGCGGTCTTCATGTTCAAAAACCTTTTCATCAAGCTGAACGAGGTCGCCTACTACTACGGCGAGAAGGTCAAGATACAGAACGAACTCGACCTGGGGCAGACCATTACGCTTGCGGGCTATACCGAGGAAGGTGA
>CP070833.1:1060983-1063667 GCA_020341735.1 Gammaproteobacteria bacterium
ATGCGGGCAGGTCAGTTGCGCCGGGACCGCCTGCTCTCGGACCGAGAACGCCAGTCGTAGTAACCGCTGCGAGAGACTCCGAGCAGTCGACACATCATCCTGATGGAGTGCTGGCGGCGACGTCGATGGATACAGGCGTATCTCACTTCGACTCCTTGGCGAAGTACCTGGCCGCTTCTCGTAAAAAATCCCGCTCCTCAGTGACCTTCTTGAGCTCACGCCTGAGTCCTGCCACGTCGGTATCGCGTGCCTTGCCGTGACCCGGGAACGCGTCTTCTTCACCATGCTCCCTGACGGCGTCTTTCCAGCGTCTCAATTGCCGTGTGCTGACCCCCAGTTCCTCGCACACCAGCGCATCGGTCATCCCCGGTTCGGCCGCTCTTCTCAGTGCCTGCCGCTTGAACTCGGCACTCAATCGTTTTCGTCTTGCCATCGCCCACCTCCCAAACGCATTATCGCGCTTGACTAGGTGGTCCGAAAATCAGGGGCCAGAACAGGAGGCGGATGTTCAGCCTCGATCGAGAAACCCGGGAAATTGCAGGCGATTTTTAATCAATCGACCAGGGATACTTAGATGACAGACATATCTGGCTCGTGCTTGTGCGGGCGCGTCCGTTACAAGAGCGCCGCGGCGCCTGAACTTACAGCAATCTGCCATTGTGATAATTGCCAAAAACAGACCGGCACTGCTTTCTCGATCATAGTTGCTGTGCCTGAAGGCTCTCTGTCGATTGAAGGGGAAGATGGTCTGGGAGAGTATCTGGATCAGGGTGAGACTGGCGGGGCTGTGCGGCGCCGATTTTGTCGGAACTGCGGATCACCGTTGCTATCTCTTGTCGAGTCTGTCCCAGGTGTTGGCTTCATTAAAGCTGGTACGCTTGAAGATCGTTCATGGCTGGCCCCGACAATGCACATCTGGTGTGACACGGCGCAACCCTGGGTGGAAATGGATGAGGGGATGGTGCGATTTCCCCGCAATCCGCCCTCATAGCTTTGATGCGCAGCACCACCGGAAAGCAAGAATAGGAAACCATGTCTGCCTCTGGCCGAAAGCAGCTATTCCATGTTGCACCTGACGCAATCCGCCTGGGGCGCATTCTAAGGGTCCGTCAACGACCCGAAACCGGCTGCTGGAGTGGCTGCTTTCGGGATATATTCACCAACTGGTAATGACCCAAAGCTGTCTGTCGACAATGCCACACGGGAGAAGAGAAGGTCGTTCAACCTATCCAGTACGCACCAAAAGGAAGCCTGCCATGCCGCGTATTCATCACTCGACCATTGCCAAACTCGTTCTGAGTCTTTCGCTCGCTGTACCGGTGAGTCACCAGGCTTCGGCGGTCGGCTTCATCGTGAACCCGACCTCTGAAGTGACCGGCGTCGCCAACGCCGGTACCGCGGTATATGACCGTAGCGTTGCCGCGATTCACAACAACCCCGCCGCGATGGCGCTGATGCCCTATAAGCAAGTGGGTGGCAACCTTTCGCTTGCGATACCGGATTGGTCAGTCGACGAAGACTGGGACTGCCGCGAAGAAGACAATTGCGCCAGCAGCAACATCGGCAAGATAACGGCGATCCCGGGGCTCGGCCTGATCCGCCCCATGGACAGGGGTTTTACCTGGGGAGTCGGTCTGGCGGCCATCGCCGGACAGGGGGTGGATTACGGCGATAGCTGGAAGGGGCGGGCGATCGTGCGGGACAATGGCGTCTCGGTGCTCGGGCTGATGAACTCGATCTCGTGGCGCATGAACGACAAATGGACGTTCGGAGCCGGCGTCGGGGTCCTCTACGGAGAGTTTTATCAGAAGCAGGACCTTCCTTCACTCAGCGCTTCCGCCGGGGACGACCTCGAAAGTGTCATTGAGTTCGTCGGGCTGGCACAGGATTGCCAAGGTCTGCCGCCACCGCTCCTCGCTGTTTGTCTGCGATCCGCTGTCGACGACTCAGGTCTTGATCCCGAGTCAGCCGCCGAGACCATCGGCAGTATCCGGAGCTACCTGGATGGCGAGACAGGCACCAGGGTCAAACTCGAGGGCGACGATCTGGGCGCTGAGATCACGCTCGGCGCGACATACGAGTTTCTCCCGGGCCATCGGTTGGGAATGGTCTATCGCCACACTTCCAACTTCACGTTTGAGGGTGATGCCACGATCAACGGGCAGTTGCTGTCCGACGAAGAAAGGCAAACGCCGCATATGACACTGGACTGGAATATGCCGGACCGCCTGATCGTGAGCGGCTCTCACCAGGCCAGAGACAATCTGCGACTGTATTGGGACTTCGAGCGGACCTTCTTCAATACCTTCAAGACGACTAACCTGCGCATGGACGGCTATCCGACTGTGATAATCGACCGCAATTTCGAGGATGCCAACCGCTACGCGCTCGGCACGGAGTACTCGCCGAACGACAAGTGGACGCTGCAATTCGGCGTGAGTTACGACGAATCACCGGTCGATGACGAGGACAGGATGCCGGATATTCCGGTCGACGAAATCGTGAAGACCATGTTCGGCGCCATCTACCAGCGGACGGAGCGGTTCCATGTGCACGGATATGCCGCCGTCGAATTCTTCGGTGATAACAAGATCGAGCAGTTGGCCAGCATCCACGGCGAGAAGATCGGTGACTCGGTGAGACTGGAATCCGACGCCACGATCTACGTGCACGGCGTCAGTTTC
>CP070833.1:1063767-1088632 GCA_020341735.1 Gammaproteobacteria bacterium
AATATTCGCCCGTTGCCGTTTTGATTGCGTGGTGATCGACAGCAAGATTGCCGGTGCGGATTCCAACCAGTGGGTTATGGGTCTGCGTTCCCGCAACAGAGCCCTGCCGATCATTTGCCTGTCAGAGCAAGCCGACACGCAGGAGGTAATCGGTGCGATGCGTGCGGGTGTTTCCGACCTGCTGCAGCGACCTTTGAAGACAGCGGCTCTCATGGCGTCGATCAGGCGACTGTGTGCGCCGGCCGGACCCATGGCCAGGAAGCTCGCGCTGGTCGAGATCGATGGGCCGTTGGCAGGGGACGACGGCCTGATCGGCGACAGCGCGGTCATGCGCGAGCTGAAGCTGATGATCGGCAGGATCGCACCGTTGCCCGCCACCGTTCTGGTGCAGGGAGAAACGGGCACCGGCAAGGAACTTGTTGCCCGGTTGTTGCACCAGAACAGCCACCGATCCGGACCGTTTGTTCCGGTCAATTGTGGCGCTATCGCGCCGGAGTTACTCGAGAGCGAACTATTCGGGCACATCAAGGGCGCATTTACGAGCGCACATCATCTTCGTGAGGGGCTGTTCGTGTCGGCCCACGGCGGCACCCTGTTTCTGGACGAGATCAGCGAGATGCCGCTGGAACTCCAGGTCAAACTGCTGCGAGCCCTGGAAGAAAGCAAAATCCGGCCCGTCGGGTCGGACCGGGAAACCTCTGTCGACGTCCGCATCGTGGCGTCGACCCAGAGCGACCTGGCCACACTGGTACGGGAGAGACGGTTCCGGGAAGATCTTTACTACCGCCTCAACGTAATCCACCTGAGTCTGCCCCCGCTCATTGAGCGCAAGGAAGACATACGGGAACTGACGGACTATTTCATGACCAAGACCGCAGCAGAACTCGGCCTGCCTGTTGTGCGACTGGAGGAGGCTCATTTCAAAAATCTCGAGCAGCATACCTGGCCGGGTAACGTCCGCGAGCTAAGGAACGTTGTCGAGCGAACACTGATGATGGGAGAATTCGCCAGCCAGACGGGTAGTCTCGCGGGATCGAGCGGTGGCGTCGAGTCCGAGTCTGCCTATCCGCTCGAGTGGACGCTGGAGCAGGTCAAGCGAGCTCACATGAATCGTGTACTGGAGGCTTGTGGAAACAACAAGTCTGCGGCTGCGCGCGCGCTGGGGGTGTCGCGCAAGACCCTGGAGCGAAATCTCGGCCGTGAAGGAACGCGTGCCTGAAACTGCTTGCCGGCAATCAAAAACCAAACCTGGGCACCTGGCTCGAAACCACTATAAAGGAGAACAGATCGATGGCGGCGATAGACGAAGAACGATTCAATATGCAGATTCGCAAGTTCCTGAAGAACGTCGGCGTTACCTCTCAGCGGGAGATCGAGAAGGCGATACGCGATGCGGTGGAGGATGGGCGGCTGGACAGTGACCAGGTTCAGACCCGGGTCATCCTCGAAATACCGGATCTGGGGGTGACTCACACGATCGAGCAGAATATCGCGATTCGCTGAGGATTCAGGCGGGCCAGATCAGATCGCCGAGTTCGCCCAGGTCGTAGCCCCCAAGCATCTGTGCCAGTCGCTGACTTTCACCGCCCCGAAGGTGGTCGATCAGCTTGCGGAACAGCGTTCTGAAGAAGATCCCGCGGTGCATGACCAGGTCAAAGGCTTCCCAGCCGATCGGCAGAAAGTCGAGGCCAAACTCGCTGGCGGCGCCTCTGATTCCCGTGGCGACCTCTGCGCGGCCCATGGCCACCATCGAGGCGGCATCGCGTTCCGAGTAGGCCCGTCCGGTGATCCGGCGGGCCGCCGGGTTGACACCGTAACGTGAGACGATCTCTTGGAGAAAGCGCTGGGAGCCGGCGCCCTCCTGCCGAATGGCCCAGCGGTAGGTCGTTGAGAAAAGATCTTCGACGGAACTGGACGCCGTCCAGGTGCCGGGGGACATGATCAGGCCCTGTTCCCTCCGAAACAGACGTACCAGGACCCAGTCATGATGTTGCGAAAACTGCCTTATCAGTGCGGGGTGGCGCTGGTTGCTCTCCTCGGCGGGGCCCCAGTGGATTCCGCATAAATCCGCGCGCCGGCGGGCCAGCAGCGACAGACCGAGTTGGGTACCGGTGGCGGTGTAGCTGATCATTGCGCGCGCCTGGACTTCGTTGGCCACCTGCATGATGGCTCTGTACAACAAGGGGTCATCGCTGCCGGCGATAAGCATGCGGTCCGTGAGCAACCCGCCGTGACTGGATTCGAGGATCCACTGGTCGATCAGGTCGCGGGGAAACAACCACTTGCCGGTGACCTTGCTTGCAGGAATTTGTCCTTCGCCCACGAGCGCATACACTTTTTTCTCATTGACCTGCAGGTAGCGCGCGGCCTGCTTGACGGTCATGAATCGCGGCGCCTCGACGTCGCCGGCAGAGGTGGACGCCGCCGCGGTTTCGCCAGCACTCTCAGGTTTCTTGCGCGCCATCCTGCTTCCTCGTGACTGCCAATATGGAACATGGCTGTGCAAGAATCGTTCCTTCGGAAACAAATCAAGTACTTCCTCTGCCTGCTGGGCAACCGCCGGCCGGGAGCGGGCAAAAATGTCTCAACCGGGATGGCGTTCCGCTATAGACAGGTGGCAAATTGCACAAGGAGTTCACCGCGGGACGCGGGGGAGCGTTACTATTGGCGGCTCGGGCCGGGCATCTACCGGCGAGCATCCTAGGGGAGCGGATAGTCGATGGCAGCCAAAGTGACGATACCGATAGCCGTGCTGATGCGGCGCAAGCAGGTCGTCCAGGGACGCTGGAGCATGCCAAGTTGGGACGTCCTGTCGGTGCTGCCGGCAGAGCACCTGGCGAGTCGCGGCGCGACTCGCGCGCTGATCCGCGAGGGCGATGACGAGGAGCAGTACCTGTGGTCAGGATTCGCTCTGGAGCTGTATCGCGATGGCGCGGAAAGTTTCTGGTTCAACCTGACCGGCGACAATCCTTCGCTCTACGTCCTCTGCCACGAGTCTCCGGACGGTGATCTTGAGCCCTTTCTGGTCACCGCCGATCACGATCAGGCCACGGCCGGCCTGGAGGGCGAGGACCGGGTTTTCTCCACTGCGATACCGCAGGAGATTTACGTGACGATAGAACGCTTCATTGTCGAACACTATGTCCCTGGCGCGCCGAAGAAACGTAAACGCAAGAATTGGATGGGTGATCAAGACAGATGATCGAGAAGAACGATCGTGGCCCCGTTGAGGGCCAGCAATCCGTTACCGAGGATGAAGACTTTCTGCATCGTTGGTCACGCCGCAAGATAGATGCCGAGCAACGCGCCGACGAATCGGAGTTGCCGGCAGAATCGGTCGCGCCGGAACCGGCAGATGTCGATGACGTTGAACCCGTAACGCTCACCGACGAGGATATGCCGCCCCTGGATGAGCTCGACGAAGATGCAGACTACAGTGGGTTCCTGTCATCAGGAGTCAGCGAACAGTTGCGAAAGAAAGCGCTGAGGAAGCTGTTCCACGGCGCCAAATTCAACATTTGCGACGGCATGGATGATTACGCGGAGGATTACACCAACTTCGAGCCATTGGGCGACGTGATCACGGCGGATATGAAGTTCGAGATGGAGCAGGCCATGAAGAAAGCCTTGGCAGCTGAGAAAGATGAAAGTGCGTCGGACGTATCCGGCGAGCTGGAGGTGGAGGCCGAAGACGAGGTCGACGCGGTCGCCGCCGAAAGCACGGCAGAGCAGCCCGGGCAGGATAATGAAATGGCGCCGGAGGAAGACGAAGATGCAAAACCTGCCTGAGTTGCCAGCGAACTCCAGTGACGGTCGTGCCCGGGCGACGGCGCTGGGGCAGCGCGGGAGCATCCAGTCGACGCCGACATCGATCGTGACCTACCTGTCCCGAGGGAGGTTGTTGATCGTTGGTGAAAGGGAGTCTGCACTGTCCGCAGCGCGACGGCTCGGTGAGTCCCTTAGGTGCACGCTGGTGATGCCCGGCGAAACGGATCCCCAGAGCCTGCGTATCGAAGGTCTGGCGGCGATCCAGGGCGGCCAGCCGGTGTTAACGGGAAGCCTGGGCAGCTTTGAATTACGGGTCGAGGCCGGCTCCGAAGACAGCGAGTCGCCGACAGAGCCCCAGCCGGTTAGGGTGTTTGACCTCGTACTGGATTTGTCGACAACTCGGTTGATCGACTATCCCATTCCACCGGCCGGCTACTACCCGGTAGGCGCGGATACCGAGGCCCTGGAGCGTGCCCTCAAGACCCTCCCGGAGATGACCGGAGAGTTCGAGAAACCCAAGTACTTCAATTACGACCCGAACATCTGCGCTCACGGCAACAGCGGTATCGAAGGCTGCAGGCGCTGTATAGACGCATGCCCCACGGTTGCCATCGTTTCTGTTGGCGACAAGGTGGAGGTCAATCCATACCTCTGTCAGGGCGGCGGAAGCTGCGTGGTGGCTTGCCCAAGCGGGGCCATGACCTACGCATTCCCGACAGTCGCTGATCTCCTCAGGCACGTCAGGGAACTGTTGTCCGGGTACCGGGAGGCTGGTGGCGAAACCCCCGCCCTGCTTTTCTACGATGCCCACTCGAGCAAGGCGATATTCGACGGAATGCTGGACCAGCTCCCCGAGCACATACTTCCGGTGGAGGTCGAAGAAGTCGGTTCCGTTGGCATGGATGCCTGGATGGCCTGCCTTGCCTATGGCGCGGATTCAGTAATCCTCAGTGCTACCGATGGGACGCCTCGACAGGTGCTAAGGGAGTTCGAGACGCAACTCGGCGTCGCAGAGGCGATTCTCGATGGGATGGGTTTCGACGGAAGGCATCTAAAATTGGTCAACGTGTCACGCGCTGACGCAATCGAAGAGATGGCCGATCTCCCGCGTGGCGTGTTCCGGAAGCCCGCCCGATTTGCCGCACCCAACGAGAAACGAATGATCCTGCGGCTGGCCATCGACCACCTTCACGCGCAGGCGCCAACGTCGCGGCGCTCCGTCCCGTTGCCCGAGCCCGCACCCTTCGGCGAACTCAAAGTCGACAAGAGTGCCTGCACGTTGTGCATGGGATGCGTCTCTGTCTGCCCGACGGCAGCGTTGAGCGCCGGCGGCGATCTGCCGCAACTGAAGTTCGTCGAGTGGAACTGCGTCCAGTGCGGGTTGTGCGAGAAAGCCTGCCCGGAGAGCGCAATAAGGACAAACCCCCGATTCCACTTCGATACCGAAGCGCGCCATAAACCGAGAATCCTCAACGAGGAACAGCCGTTTTGTTGCATTTCCTGCGGCAAGCCGTTCGCTACCCAGTCGGTTCTGGACGTCATGATGAAGAAATTGGAGGGCCACTGGATGTTCCAGGATGAAGTGTCCCGACGGCGGCTCCAGATGTGCGATCACTGCAGGGTTAAGGACATGTTTCGATCGGAGTCGGGCGCCGGAGGGCAGAGCCACTAGATTCAAGGCCGCCAGGTCGAGACAGAATTGAGTCATAATGGCGCAGCGTTTTCTGAAAATCATGCGCTTTCTATCGGTATAGGTGATTTTGAGTTCATATTTTCTTTTGTGGACGGGTCCGCCTATTGCTGCTAAAACACGTGTGGTGGAGGGGAGTTCTGTATGACGCAAGCGTTGGGGTCCGAAGCGGTCCGGCAGCCAGACATGGCCGCTGTGACCTGTGAGGCCGAGGCGCGGCTCCGCGCCAGCACCTACAGTATCCTGGCAGCCTTCCTGGCAGCCCCTCCTGACCAGCCGCTGCTGGACCTGATGGCCCGAATCGATCGCAGCGAAGGCGCTGCCGACACCCTCCTGGGCGCCGCCTGGCACATGCTTTCAGCCGCAGCGGAGCGCGCCAACCCGGCTGACCTCGACGACGAATACCACGCATTGTTCATCGGCGTAGGTCGAGGCGAGCTGGTGCCTTACGGGTCCTGGTACATGACAGGATTCCTCATGGAGCAACCCCTGGCCCAATTGAGGGACGACCTCGCGGCCCTGGGTCTTGAGCGCCAGGACGGAGTGAAAGAACCCGAAGATCACGCCGCGGGTCTTTGTGACGTGATGTCGATCTTCAACACAGAGGGCGAGGTGGTCGCCCTGGACTTCCAAAGGCAGTTTTTCAAAAGACATATGCTGCCCTGGATGCCCAAGTTCTTCCGAGACCTCCAGCAGGCGAAGGCAGCCGGTTTCTACCGGGCCGTCGGCCAACTGGGAGAACAATTCATCGAAGTAGAGAAAGAATTCCTTGGTGACTCGGCGCCTGAGACCGGTCGAGTCGCGGAAGAGGGAATGGTCTGAGCAAATTTCGAGACTACCCATTCGCACTACGCGAACAGAAACTCGGAGAGGAGAGCGCAAATGACGACAAAATCGCGCAGTGAAGAGAAAGGTCGGCGAGCATTTCTGAAGCAGCTTGCGGCCGTAGGAGGAGCTACCGCGACTGTTGCGGTGGTCGGGAACGCAGGGGCGATGCCGGACGACGGCCCGGCGGCACCGAAGGCGTCGGAGTCGAAAGGCTACCAGGAGACGCAACACGTGGCCGCCTATTACAACAAGGCCCGATTCTGAAACTGTCAGGGACCGCGCCACCTGGCGACGAGTTCCAAGCGGAGGAGACTCAGCGATGAAGCTGACCAAGAGACGCGAACTGAATGCCAATGGATCCGGCGATAGCCTGAACGGCGTGCTCGGACAGGCGATCGACCGGAGAACTTTCTTGCGCCGCGCGGGGATCGCGATGGGAGGCGGCGCTCTTGCGACCGCATTGCCGCCGGCGATGATCCAGCGGGCCGAGGCGGCAGCCGACGCTCGCACCGGGCCCGCCGAGACGAAGCGATCAGTCTGTACGCACTGTTCAGTGGGCTGCGGCGTCCGCGCCGAGGTACAGAACGGTGTCTGGACTGGCCAGGAGCCCGATTTCGACTCGCCCTTCAATTTGGGCGGCCACTGCGCGAAGGGCGCTTCTGTGCGTGAGCATGGCCACGGAGATCGGCGCCTCAAATACCCGACGAAGCTCGTTGGAGGCAAGTGGAAGAAGATCTCCTGGGAAGAGGCGATCAACGAGATCGGCGACAAGATCCTGGACATCCGTGAGAAGTCCGGCCCTGATTCGGTGTACTGGCTTGGCTCGGCCAAGTTCAACAATGAGCAGGCTTACCTGTTCAGGAAGTATGCCGCTCTCTGGGGTTCGAACAACGTTGACCACCAGGCTCGTATCTGCCACTCGACGACGGTGGCGGGTGTCGCGAACACCTGGGGCTACGGCGCCATGACCAACTCCTACAACGATATGCACAACGCCAAGGCGATGTTCTTCATCGGCAGTAATGCCGCTGAAGCACACCCGGTGGCCATGCAGCATATTCTTCGTGGCAAGGAGAATGGGGCCAAGATGATCGTGGTGGACCCGCGCTTCACGCGCACCGCTGCCCACGCCGATCACTTCGTTAGAATCCGGCCTGGCACGGACGTGCCATTGGTCTGGGGTGTTCTCTGGCACATTTTCGAGAACGGCTGGGAAGACCAGGAGTACATCAACCAGCGGGTCTACGGCATGGAGCAGATCCGCGAAGAGGTGGCCAAGTGGACGCCCGACGTCGTGGAGGACGTGACTGGCGCGCCCGAATCCGTTGTCAAGGAAGCGGCCAGGATCATGGCCGAGAGCCGGCCCGGGACTATCGTCTGGTGCATGGGTGGTACCCAGCACACGATCGGAAACAACAACACGCGTTCCTACTGCGTGCTGCAGCTGGCGCTGGGCAACATCGGCAAGTCCGGTGGCGGCGCCAACATTTTCCGCGGCCACGACAATGTTCAGGGCGCTACGGACATGTGCATCCTCTCTCACTCTCTGCCTGCCTATTACGGCCTGTCGGAAGGTGCGTGGAAGCACTGGAGTCGCGTCTGGGACCTCGACTATGAATGGGTGAAGGGTCGCTTCGATACTGCTTATGTCGACACCAAGAGCGGCGACGCGGTGCCCTTCAAGAACCCGATGAATTCGCCCGGAATGCCGGTCTCCCGATGGATCGACGGCGTGCTCGAGGACGCCGCCAATATCGATCAGAGGGACTCGCTGAAGGCGATGATCTTCTGGGGACACGCACCCAACAGCCAGACCCGTGGCCCGGAGATGAAGAAGGCCATGGAGGAACTGGAACTGCTGGTCGTGATCGACCCGTATCCAACGCACACGGCGGTTCTCCCGGATCGGCAGGACGGGATGTACCTGCTGCCGGCAGCGACCCAGTTCGAGACCTACGGGTCAGTGACGGCCTCGAACCGTTCCCTGCAGTGGCGTGAGAAGATCATTGATCCGTTGTTCGAGTCCAAACCGGACCACGTGATCATGTATCACCTCTCGAAGAAGCTGGGCTTCTCGGACCAGTTGTTCAAGAACATCCAGGTGAACGGCGACGAGCCGCTAATCGAGGATATCCTGCGGGAACTGAACAGCGGTACCTGGACCATCGGCTACACGGGTCAGAGTCCTGAGCGCCTGAAGCTGCAGTTGGAAAACAAGCACACCTTCAACACAACGACACTCAAGGCCGAGGGTGGCCCGTGCGACGGCGAGTACTACGGACTGCCGTGGCCTTGCTGGGGCACGCCGGAAATGAAGCATCCCGGTACGCCGAATCTGTACGATCCCAGCAAGCCGGTGGCCGAAGGAGGCCTCAACTTCCGAGCCCGCTTCGGCGTGGAGCACGAAGGCAACAACCTGTTGGCCGAGGGCTCTTATCCGGTCGGCAACGAGCTCAAGGATGTCCATCCGGAATTCTCCGCTGACATGCTCAAGCAGCTTGGATGGTGGGATGATCTGACGGCCGACGAGAAGGTCGCAGCGGAGGGCAAGAACTGGAAGACCGACCTCTCCGGCGGTATCCAGCGGGTGGCCATCAAGCATGGCTGCGCCCCGTTCGGAAACGCCAAGGCGCGGGCCATTGTCTGGACCTTCCCGGATCCCGTACCGATCCATCGCGAGCCGCTGTACGCACCGCGGCGCGATCTGGTGGAGAAGTACCCGACCTACGAGGACCGCAAGAGCCACTACCGGCTGCCAACGCGCTACGCGTCCATCCAGGCCAACGACTACACCAAGGAATTCCCGCTGGTCCATACCAGTGGGCGACTGGTCGAGTACGAAGGCGGTGGAGAGGAAACTCGTTCCAATCCATGGTTGGCGGAGCTTCAGCAGGAAATGTTCGTCGAGATCAATCCGGCTGATGCCAACAATGCCAGTGTGAAGGACGGTCAGTGGGTATGGCTTGAGGCGCCGAACGGCGCGAAGATCAAGATCAGGGCCATGGTCACGCCGAGGGTGACGAGAGGTGTGGTCTTCACGCCCTTCCACTTCGGCGGCTGGCTAGAAGGACAAGATCTGTTGGACAAATATCCGGAAGGAGCAGCGCCCTTTGTCAGGGGCGAGGCGGCTAACCACGCCTTCACCTACGGATATGACTCCGTCACCCAGATGCAGGAGACGAAGGCGTCTCTATGCAAGATCAGCGCGGCCTAGGAGGGCATCGAATCATGGCAAGAATGAAGTTCCTGTGTGATGCCGAGCGCTGCATCGAGTGCAACGGTTGCGTCACTGCCTGCAAAAACGAAAACGAGGTGCCTTGGGGCGTCAACCGCAGACGGGTGGTGACGCTTGACGACGGCATTCCCGGTGAGAAGTCGATATCGGTTGCCTGCATGCACTGCACGGACGCACCGTGCGCAGCGGTATGCCCGGTGGACTGCTTCTACACGACGGACGACGGCGTCGTGCTGCACGACAAGGACCTCTGCATCGGATGTGGCTACTGCTTCTACGCGTGTCCCTTCGGCGCGCCGCAGTATCCGCAGAAGGAGGCCTTTGGTGTCCGTGGCAAGATGGACAAATGTACCTTCTGCGCCGGTGGCCCTGAAGAGGACAATTCCGCTGCGGAGTTCGAGAAGTACGGCAGCAACCGCCTGGCCCAGGGCAAGTTGCCGATGTGCGCAGAGATGTGTGCGACCAAGGCGCTGCTGGGCGGCGACGGCGACGTCGTTTCCGACATTTATCGAGAACGTATCACCAAGCGCGGTGGCCGTCCCGACACCTGGGGCTGGGATACCGCATACAAGAAAGCCTGAGTTGGAAAGCGGGGCGATCCACAGGGATCGCCCCGCAGTTCAATGAGGGTAAAGGAGAATCTCGATGCGCGTCAGGACTATTGGGCTCGCTCTGCTGGCGGTTTTTACGCTGTCCGGCTGTTATGAGGAGACATCCGTCATTCTGCATGAACCCGGCGTTTACAAAGGGTCCGTAGATCCTTCTGTCACCAACCCGCGTACGGCTGAAGAGCAGGAGAAGTTGCGGGCCCGGCTAAGCGAAGGCCAGGATCGGCAGTGACGAACGAGTCATCATTAAATGACAACGTAATTCGGCGCATTTGAATTTGATACGGGGCGTCGCGATCCAGAGGGAAACAGGGTTGCGGAACCAGGAGGACAGGAGACAATGACGGAGCGAAGAGAAAATTCGAAAGCGACACGGGCAACCGGGCGCCGGCGAATGTACATCTGGAGTCTCGTCCTGATGATCGCTGGCAGCATGGCGCTTCCGCTGACCGGCTACGTGGCCGTTGGCGTTCTGCAGGCCCAGGAGGCAGCCTCCGATGACTCGAACCCGCGCGCCGACTACTGGCGTGAGGTCAGGGGTGGTGTCGCCGGTTATTCGGCCGTCACCGGCCAGGAAACCGGGGTGCTGATCCAGAACGGTGGTCAGAACTGGCGTCAGGTCAGAAATGGCCCGGTGGCTACCTACGGGGCTTGGGTGATACTGGCGATAATCGCTGCGCTGGCGGTCTACCACCTGCTGACCGGTGGCTACAAAATGGGCGAGAGGACGGGGCGCAAGATATTGCGATGGCCCAGCATTGACCGGGCCCTGCACTGGTACACCGCGATATTGTTCATCATCCTCGCGATCACCGGCCTCAGCCTCCTGTGGGGCAGGGCGGTGCTGATTCCAGTCCTCGGCAAGGAAGGGTTTGCGGCCTGGGCAGGCCTGGCCAAGCCGCTGCATGACTATCTCGCTCTCTTCTTTACGGCGGGCTTCGTGGTCGCGCTGCTGAAATGGATGCATCACAACTGGTTCAAGTCCTATGACATGGAGTGGCTCCTGAAGGGCGGCGGCTACCTCGGTGGAGGTCATCCGCCGGCCGGATTCGCCAACGCTGGGCACAAGCTGCTCTACTGGACGCTGGTATTCGCCGGTGGCGCCATGGTGGTGTCCGGCCTGTTCCTGCTGTTCCCCAACTGGGGCACCGAACGAGCGGGCATGCAGCTGGCAAACAGCATCCACGGCATTACCTCGCTGATCTGTGTCGGCTTCATCTGCCTGCACATCTACCTGGCGACCATCGGCAGTGAGGGTTCGCTGGAGGGCATGCTGCACGGATATGTCGACGAGCAGTACGCCAAGAATCATCATCCTCTCTGGTACGAAGAGGTGATGGCCGGCGAGGGACAGGCCGAGAGTGTAGGGGGAGCGCCGTCACCGGCGCCGGCTGCGCCGGAGAAGTAATCCGATCCTGAGCCTGATATCGAAAAGCAGAAGGGGGGGCGCGTGGCGCTCCCCTTTTTTCGTACCTACCAGGTAAAGAGCTTGAAGACCACAATCGACATCTTTTTCGCGGCGCTTCTGTGGGTGGCCGTTACCGCCGGCGCCCAGCCAGCCCCCGGCGATGAGGACCCATGGGGTACGGCGATCCGCCATCGGGACCTGGAGACTCTCGAGGCCATGCTGGAACTCGGCGCCGATCCGGAGCGCGCTGTTTCCGATGGCAAGACGGCGCTGATGATCGCCGCCCAGGCAGATGATGAACGCCTCGTCCGCCGGCTGCTGGATGCCGGGGCGTTCGTCGATGCCACCAATGCTAATGGCGGCACGGCCCTCATGTATGCAGCTATCGATGGGGCGGTCGCGACGACAAGGCTGCTGCTGGACGAAGGTGCTGACCCCAACGCGGAGGCAAGATTCGGCTGGACCGCATTAATGGTCGCTGCCGTGAAGGGCCGCGATTCCGTGAGCAGGATGCTGATCGATGCCGGTGCCGAACCTGACGTGCGCGACGCTTACGGCTGGACACCGCTGATGCGGGCAACATCCGGCGGCCACCTGACGGTTGTCGATCTTTTACTAGTAACCCCGGGTGTGGATCCCGGTTGTTCCCAGGAGACGGGTGCCACGGCTCTGCATATTGCCGCCGGTGAAGGTTACGAGGAGATCGTCGGGCGTCTCCTGGAAGGGGGCGCGGACCCACGCGCTCAGGACCACGAGGGCCGGACGCCGGCGGATGTTGCAGCACTGGAGGGCCATGCTGATCTGGAGCAGATGTTGCGGATGGCCGCAGAAAATTCGACCGGCTAGCGGAGGAATCTGCCGCTCAGCAGGTCCTCCTGTTGCTCGTGTAATCCGAAATGCTCCAGACTCTCGCCGTACCCGTCGTCGGTGCGCGAATATCGTCGGTTCCGCGCTCTAACGCCAGCTGAAAGCCAAAGCCCTCGAAGAACCGCTCGTATAACTCGCCCCCGTAGGTGCCAACGGCGCACAGGACGTCATCTCCGCCGCAGTCCAGGTCGATCGCCGCAAGGGGCTGTGGTGCCGGCCCGCCCAGCACACGGCCGCCGGCCGCAGGATCGTAGACGCTGCCCTCCGAGCAACAGTAGATCACCTGTTCCCGTTCCGCCACGTTCCTGTCGAGATCGTTGTAGCGAGCGTTGTCGTGACGGTAATTGATGAAGCTCACGGTCCGTGTTGGATAGCTCATTTTGTGGGCGCAGATGGCCGAGAAAGCGACGACAGACCGGTCTGGCCCAACCCCGCCTCGCCATCGATACATGCGGCCATCCTCCGTTTCGAGCTCTGCTCCCGGCTCGGCCGGTTTGCCGAGATCGATCAGGAAGCACGGCGTGCTCACGTACGGATAGTGAAAGACGTAGCTCTCCCCAACCTCCAGATCGCCCGACTTCAGCGGATTTCCGTCACTGCCAATCAGCGTCACGCGCTGCGCCGAAGTTGGCGCCTCGCGGGGCTTGGCAAGGAGCGCGGGGTCGGCTGCCACCAGGGCGCCGGTTCCCATACAGAGCCGCACGAAGGATCTGCGGCTCATGCGCTTGTTTTCTGACATATGACCGACCCCGTTAGACAACGACAGGATTTACCATGACTGGTTTAAACGCAGCGCAGAGGTCTGTCAATCCGGATTACTGCTCAGAATCGTGTCGGGGGCCCATGGGCGATCTGCAGCACCGTCGTTTCGTGCTACGTGGAGTCGCGGGATCGTCCAGGAGTTGCTGACCCGCGCAGGCGCCGTCGGGTGTCCATCGGGTGCTCGACGCGGCGCAGTTTGTCTACCAGATGCAGCAGGCTGAGCCAGGGGTGTCGCAACATCATCCGCGGTCCGGCGTAACGCATGATCACGCGAGCCTGCTCTTTCTGCACACGCTTGTAGCAGTGGATCGGACACTTCGCACAGGTTGGTTTTTCCTGTCCGTAAGGACATTTCAGCAGGCGTTGTTCTGCATAAGCGAGAAAATCCCGGCACTCCCCGCAGGGGTTGCCTGTGCCCGTGCCATGATGATCGGAGCAGTAGATTCCGGTCATGTGTTCCAGGGTCCGGAATTCCCGCCTCAGTCGCGACTGTAATTGTGTCATCCCTAAAGAATAACCCGCCCGAGTCGAAATACTCCTGATTCGGGTCAATTACCCACTTGGACAAAAACGTGAACTGGCTCACGGCCTGAGCCCCTGGGTATTCCTAGACTGGCCGTGTGTTTATGTCAAACAGTAGGCCTGCGGCCGGTCACTGGCGGAGGATTCCGATGAGCCTGCGAGCCGTTGCGACGACGATAGCGATCCTGGCGCTGCCGGGATGCGCGTCCATGAATGAGCAGGAATGCGTCATCGGTGACTGGCATACGATCGGTTTCGAGGACGGGGCCCGTGGGTATACCGCCGACCGGATCAGTCAGCATCGCAAGTCTTGTGCCGGTCACGGCGTCGTTCCTGACCTGACAGCCTACCGGCAAGGTCGAGACGAGGGCCTGGCCCAATTCTGCCGGCCGCAGAACGGTTTCCGACTTGGATCTCGCGGTGGGGCCTATGACGGCACCTGCCCGGCAGAGTCACACACCGACTTCATGACCGCCTACAACGACGGCAGGCGGCTCTACGACCTCGACCGTCGGGTTAATCATGCAGACAGCCAGATTGCGGCCCGTCAGCGTGAGATAGATGAACTGGATGGGCGGATAACTGCACACGAGGACGCCATCGTCTCCGGTGACATAAATCATTTCGAGAGAGCCCGACTGCTGCTCGAGGCCAAAGACATGATCGACGAGCGCAAGGACCTGGAACAAGAGATTGATCGCCTGGAACACGAGCGCATCGTTTACCAGAGAGAACTCGAAGATTACCGGGAGACGGTGGCCTACGCTCCCCGCTGAGTCGCGCCCACCCGGTCTCAGAGTTCCAGCGTCAGGGCCACCAGGTCCGGGTCTTCCCGGGATACCTCCTGACGGAAACCCAATCGTTCCGCCAGCGCCTGCATGTTGCGATTCTCTCGCAGGACGATTCCGTCCATGCGCTCGAGCCTGCGTTCTCTCGCGATGTCGATCAGTTTCTGCAGCAGTCGCGTGGCAATGCCCCGCCGTTGCCAGTCATCGCCGACCACGATCGCAAACTCACAGCTGCGGCCATCCGGATAGGTGACATATCGAGCTACTCCAACCTGTCTATCGCCCGCATCCTCGTGGACGACCGCGATCAGAGCCATCTCCCGGTCGTAGTCGATCTGCGTAAATCGAGACAGCATCTCGGGCGTGATGGCCGGCAGTACGTACATGAAACGCAGATAGCGAGATCGCTCCGACAATCCATTGACGAATTCCCGTTCCATGACCGCGTCCTCCGGCCGGATCGGTCTCAAGGTCCAGCGGAGACCGTCAGACAGCTCATCTTCCTCGACGAGGTTGCTCGGGTAGGGGTGGATCGCCATATGCGAATATTCACGCGCGCCGGCGCTAATCCGCCGGACCGCGATCCGCGCATCGACCGCCATAGCCCCGTTCTCATCGACGATCAATGGATTGATGTCCATCTCCTGTAGCCAGGGCAGTTCGCAGACCATCTCCGAGACTTTCAGTATCACGTCCTCCAGAGCCTCCATGCTTGCAGCTGGCTTGCCCCTGAATGCCTCCAGATAGCTGGCGGCGCGGGTTCGGGCGATCATGCGTCGGACAAGGAACCGGTTGAGTGGTGGAAGAGCGATGGAGCGATCGCCAATGACTTGGACCATGGTTCCGCCGAGTCCGACGCTGACTACCGGACCGAAGACTGCGTCATTGATGACACCGACCATCAACTCGCGACCGGCGGGCGGTTGCCACATGCGCTCCAGCATGATCCCCTGCAGCCGTGCTTCGGGCCGGGAGGTGCCCACGGCCTCGTGCATCTCACGCCAGGCGGTGCGGACGTCGTGTCCACTGCTCAGCCCGAGGCGGACGCCGTCCACATCTGTCTTGTGCGAGATATCCGGCGAGCGGATTTTCATTGCCACCGGAAAGCCCATCTCCTGGGCGAGGGCGACGGCGTCGGCAGGATCGCGCGCCGGCGCGCTGGGCAGAATCGGGATGTCGAAGGCGGCAAGCAGCGCCTTGGATTCTACGACGTCGAGTAATGTCCGCTTCTCGTCCAACGCCGTCTCGATAATCAGTCGGGCGTCTTCCACACTCGGTTTATCGCGGCGACTGAGGGGCTCGGGGACCTGCAACAACAGTTTCTGGTTGGCGTTGTAAGCAGCGGCCGCTGCGAAAGCTTCAACCGCAGCCTCGGGTGTCATGTACGTGGGAACCCGACGCTCGCGGAACAGGCTTCGGCTTGACGCCATGGTTTTTTCGCCCATCCAGCAGGTAAAGACTGGTTTGCGCGACTTTTCTGCGATATCTGCGACCCGCGCGGCCACGCCGGCAGGATCAGAGATGGATTGAGGCACGAGGATGGCCAGCGCCGCGTCCACCGCCTCGTCCGCCAGACAGGTCTCGAGTGCTGCCGCGTAGCGTTCCGGGTCGGCGTCTCCAAGGACGTCAACCGGGTTGTTCCCCGACCATGCGGCGGGAAGTTGCTTGTCGAGTCTGGCCCTCGTGTCATTCCCCAGCGTGGCGAGGTCAAGCCCCAGGTCCGCGAGCGCGTCGGCAGCGATGACGCCCGGGCCGCCGCCATTCGTTACGATGGCAAGTTTGCGACCCTGCGTTCGGACGCCCGAGTGGAGCGTAGAGGCAGCGGCGAAAAACTGGGCGTAACGGCGTGCGCGGACCACGCCCGCCCGGCGAATGGCCGACTCGAAAACCTCATCCGATCCGACCAGTGCTCCGGTGTGAGAGGCCGCGGCCTTGCTGCCCTGGGAATGACGCCCCGACTTCATGACGATCACTGGTTTTACCCGCGAGGCGGCTCGTAGGGCGCTCATGAAACGGCGGGCATTCTGGAGGCCCTCGACATAGAGCATGATCGCCTGAGTTTGTGGGTCGACTACCAGATAGTCGAGGATCTCGCCGAAGTCTGCGTCCGCCGCGATACCAGACGAGATAACGCAGGAGAATCCGATGCCGCGAGGACGTGCCCAGTCCAGGATGGCAGTACAAAGGGCTCCCGATTGCGAGACGAGTGCAATCCGACCCGGCTTCGCCATGCAATGGCTGAATGTCGCATTGAGGCCAAGATCCGGACGTTGCACCCCGAGGCAATTGGGCCCCAGGAAGCGGATCCCGTGCCTGCGCGCCACGCGCAACGTCGCTTTCTCCAGGGTCTGGCCGGATTTGCCTACCTCACGAAATCCGGCAGAAATGATGATGGCGGCCTCGATGCCGGCTTGCCCGCACTCGTCCAGCACGTCGGGGACGACTTTTGCCGGCGTCGCGATCACGGCGAGGTCGATCTCCTTGCCGACGTCGCCAACCCGGGCAAAGCAACGGCGGCGCTGGACTTTATCGTAATTGGGATTGACCGGATAGATACGTCCCTTGAATCGAGCCCGAAGCAGATTTCTCAGCACCGCGGTTCCCGGCGAGCCCTCACGTTCGCTGGCGCCGATCAACGCGACTGACTGCGGCTCGAACAGTTTTCCTATCTCGAGGCCGAATCCTTGGGTGCGAGGTTTCATCCGGTTTCCCGTTTCATGCTGGTGTGGAAAAACAGTATGCCAGTAGACTGTGACAAGGTATCTGCTACAGAGGTCTTAACTTGGCGACAGCCTACCTCTCCCACGGCTTGTTTAAGGCCCACCGGATGCAACCGGATCATCCGGAGTCTCCGCAGCGACTCGTCAGCATCGAGGACCGCCTGCAGGAGGCGGGCCTGATGGACATCCTTGTCTATCGTGAAGCGCCAATAGCGACTCGCGAGCAGCTCGAGCGGGTCCACACGGCCCGACACATCGATGAACTGGCGGAACTGTCTCCCGAGGAGGGCCTGGTGCCCATCGATCCGGATACCTACATGTGTCCGGCGACGCTGGAGGCTGCGTGGCGGGCGGCCGGTGCGTCTGTTCTGGCTGTCGACATGGTGATGAAAGGCCAGGTGAAGAACGCTTTCTGCGCCGTCAGGCCCGCCGGTCACCACGCGGAGCGCGACGCCGCCATGGGTTTCTGTTTCTTCGATAACGTAGCGGTCGGCGCGGCCCACTCACTCGAGGAATGGGGCCTGGAGCGGGCGGCCATACTCGACTTCGACGTCCATCACGGCAATGGTAGCGAGGACATCTTTCGTGACGACCCGCGCGTGATGGTCTGCTCGGTGTACCAGGACCCGCTGTACCCGTATTCAGGATCACCCGGGATTCCGGGCAGGCTGGTCAATGTGCCCGTTGCGCCAGGCACGGCCGGGCCCGCGTGGCGACATGCGGTCACGGATGCGTGGTTTCCTGCTATTGAGGACTTCCGTCCCCAGCTCATCATTCTGTCAGCCGGATTCGACGGTCATGCGGCGGATCCGATGGCGGAATTATTGCTGACGGAGGCCGACTATGGCTGGCTCACGGATCAGTTAATCGCTCTCGCAGAAAGACATGCTAACGGGCGCATCGTCTCCTGCCTGGAGGGCGGATACGACCTCCAGGCGTTGAGCCGATGTGTAGCGGCTCACGTCCGTCGCCTGGCCGGCGTCTAGCGAAACCAGTCAGTCCCCCCACGTCAGGCAGCTACGCCTAGAGCGCGCGTATCTGCTCTGCGATCTGACGACTAAGCTGGGCGAGCGCCGCGTCGTGCGCTCTGACCAGGGCCTCCATCGTGTCCCCAGCGACAGGCTGCTGGATTATCGAGTGCCGGACCGCCGCGGCGGACATGGTCTCGATGGCGGTCACTGTCCATCGGGCACTGAGTACCAGTGTCCCGCCCGGCGCGCCATCGAAGCGGTCGACGTCCAGCGAAATCCGGTAGTCGGTTGGAAACATGGCCTCGGCTGGATACATCGCTACTCGCTGGGTTCCGAGAAGCGCGCCAAGGTTAATTCCCAGCACGTCGACGAAATCAGACTCCAGGCTACCGGACCAGCGGTGGAACTCGTCGAGTTCGACGCTATTCGGACCGGTCCTGATCAGAAGTTGGGCGCGCCTGAGAGATTTTGGAAAGATGACCGGTCCTACAGAGATCGCGGGTCCGGACTCTGTAGTGCCGGGGGTCAATCCCGCCTCGGTCGCGCTCAGGTTATAGAACTGCACGCTTGGGCTACGCCCGCCGATACAGGCCGTCATGGGGAGGGCGGCGATCACGAGGATGCCGATTCTTGCAAAGGTCTGATGCGGCATCACTACTTGTCCTCCTTACCCTTGATCAAGGCTTCCGGATGGCGTTCCAGGTACTCGACGACGGTGCGGATCGCCTGCGCGGTGTCGCCGAGTTCGGTTAACAGGCGACGCAATTCCAGCGTCGTCACGGAATCCGCGGCGATCTGGCTCCTGGCCGAATCGAGTGTCATCTCCGCTTTGGAAAGCACCGAGTTCAGCGTCGGCGCCAGCTCATTACCCAGTTGGTCGGCGAGAGCGCCCAGACCCTCTATGGTATTGGCGAGTTCCGGGCTGTTCACGATCGTGTTCAGTCCGGCCACGGTCGCATTCAGGTTGTCACCGATCTCGTTGAACGGAATCTGCTCGATCTTGTCCACGACCCGGCCGATATCCGCCGCCAGGTTGCGCAGCGAGGACGGGGCCGTCGGGAACACTTGGTAACCCTTCCACTCGCCGAGCTCTGCGGGCGGCGCATCCTCAAGGCGCACGAAGTTGATCACCTTGCTGCCGGTGACCAGGTTGCCCGACCCGAGCTGGGCCCGCCAGCCACGTTTGATCAGCTCCTCGTCCCGCCCGGTTTCCTGAGCCCTCACCTGGTCGCCCCCGAGCCGCTCGGGCTCAAGCTTGATCAGTACGGGCACGCTGAAACTGAGCGTGTCGTAGTCGTACTCAAAAGTGATATCCACGACCTCGCCAATCTTGAGTCCGAAGAATTCGATCGGCGACCCGACCGTCAGCCCGCGGACCGATTCCTTAAAGATCAGTACCCAATGCTCCTGAACGGTGTATTCCCGCTGCAGCGACTCCAGACGGTCATCGTAGATAAAAAACTCGTGGTCTTCCTCGACCTCTGACTTAAGCGCAAGGGACTCCGGCGTATCGAATGCGATGCCGCCGACCAGGATGCTTGTGAGCGACTGTGTATCGACATGGAAGCCTTCCGCCGTCAGGTTGGCCTCTACCCCGCTTGCATTCCAGAATTTGGTGCTCCGGTTTATAAGCTGGTCGTATGGCGCGCCGATAAACATTTCGCCGGAGATGGTGCCGTCCAGCTTCAGGCGGTAGTCGAGAATCCGCCCGACTGAGAATTGCCGGTAGTAGATCGGTGCGCCGGCAGAGAGGGAGCCGAGATTCCTGGTCTTGAATTTGAACCGACGGCCTTCCTCGTCTGCGGCGATGACGGGCGCCTTCTCAAGTCCGACAAACTTCTTCTTCTTTGGCCCATCGGCCACCGGATCGATGCCGATATAGGCGCCCGACAGCAAGGTGCCCAGACCTTGCACCTCACCTGCTGTGACGCGAGCGCGTACGACCCAGAATCTTGTCCCCTCTCGCAGGTAATTCTTCGCCCCCGGATTCATCTTGATGGTGACGACCACGTGCTTCAGGTCCTCGGCCAGATCGATCATTTCAACGGAGCCGACATCGACGCTGCGATACTTGACCTTGGTTTTGCCCGCTGTCAGCCCCGCGCCCGTTTCGAACGTGACTGTGATGGTTGGGCCTTCTTCGGTGATGGCTTTGTATACGAGCCAGGCGCCGATGATGGCGGCCACAATGGGCACAATCCATATCATCGAGAATTTCGGCTTCTCGCCTATCACTGCCTCGGCGACCGCCGGCGATCCGGACTCAGTTTTCTCGTTCATCGGATTCCTCTCCAGGATCCCAGATTAGCCGGGGATCGAAGGCCATGGCCGCGAACATGGTAATGATAACGACCATGGAGAAATAGAGCGCGCCGGGTCCCGCCTCTATGTTGGCCAGGAAGCCGAGTTGTACCAGCGCCACAAGAACCGTGACCACGAAGACGTCGACCATGCTCCAGCGGCCGACCGCTTCGGTAAGACGATAGAGCTTGGTGCGGTCCAGTTGCCGTCTCGTGGACCTGCGGTGCACGGACCAGAGCAGGTACGACAGAATCAACAGTTTCAGCACCGGCACCGCTACGCTGGCGGTGAATATGACCAGCGCGAGTGGCCAATCACCGTGGCTGATGAAGTAGAGCACACCGCTCATTATGGTGTCAGACTGGACCTTGCCGAGCGCCGCAGTATGCGTGATCGGCATCAGGTTGGCGGGAAGATAAAAAATGAATGCCGCTACCACTAGGGCGACACTGCGCTCCATGCTCTGTGGTTTGCGGAAGTGGAGACCGCTGCCGCAACGGGGGCATCTGTAGTGATGCTGATGCCCGAGCCGGACGACCAGGCCACAAGTGTGACAGCCCGACAGTGAGGAATGCATGGCGTTGCTGACGGTCCTGGTCATTAGTTTGCCGGCCTTCCGACTCTTTCGGCCCGATCCAGTTGTTCCCACAGGACGCGCGGTTCCAGGGTCGACAGCGCCCACGAGAGCACGACGATCAGGAAACAGAACGCCCACAAGGCAACCCCCGGGATCACATCCGCCATGCCGCCCAGCTTAACCATGGAAACGAGGATACCGAGCAGGAAAACCTCCATCATGCTCCACGGCTTTACGTGACCCAGCCAGCGCATCGTGCGCCGCGCCGAAGGCAGCCGGCGGCCGCGACTCAAAGGCACGAGTACATACAACAGACCCGCGATCTGTAACGCCGGCGCGATGATGCTGGTGATAAGCACGACGATCGAGAGAATCGTCTGGCCCTGCTCGTAGAGCGAAACGACGCCACTGACCAGATTAGTGCGGACAAGATTGCCAGGCATGCCGAACGACAAAAACGGAAAGACGTTGGCAACGATCCACAGCAACAGGGCCGAGATCGTCAGGGCGAGCGTCTTGTCCACGCAGTTCGCGGGATTCCGGAACAGGATGTGTCCACAGCGGCCGCATCTGGCGCATCCATCAGGGGGTAACGGCGGGACCTCATTGAGAAGGTCACATTCATGACAGATGCTCAGGCAGGGACCCAGAGTTTCAAGCGGTGTTCCCATATCGTCGCGACTTACAGTCGAGGTCTGATCCCTTGGTTGTCATCGCGCCCGGTCATCCAGGAGCCGGCATCTCTGCCTTTTCGTCAGAATCGGCCGGCTCCCCAGGCTGATCAGTATCGAGCCAGTCAGTCTGGTCAGGAGCACCGCTTTCCAGCCAGGCCGTCATCAGTGTGTAGCCGACCACCAGGACGATCGATCCTACGAACAACCCGATGATGCCCATGGCTATGAAACCGCCAATGGCGCCCAGGAAAATCACCAGCATCGGCACCGCAACTCCTCGACCCAGCAGGATGGGTTTGAGTACGTTGTCGATCACGATGACCGGGATGATATAGATGGTGAACAGGATAGCGGTCATGTTGCTGTCTCCCGAAAACAGCCATATGGCTGTGGGGATGAGTATCAGACCAGGCCCAAGCTGGACGATGCACAGCATCAGGATCAACACGGTCAACAGGCCGGCTGCGGGGACCCCAACTGCGAGGAGTCCGGCGCCGGCCAAAGTCGACTGGATCAGTGCTACGCCGAGAATGCCGCGCGCAACGCTGCGGATTGTTGAGGTGGTGAGCTGCCCGTACTCCGCGCCTCGCGGGCCGGCGATGCGGCGGAATATCTTGTCGGCCGACTTCTGTGACTCCGGTCCGCGGGGCAGCAGCACGCCGGCGATGATGACGGCGGCAATAAATTTGAGCAGGCCCACGCTGGCACCGGCGGCCGCACCCAGCAGCCAACGGCTGATGTCGCGGATCTGCGGTTCGATCCTCTCCACCGCCTCCGCCAGGTTGGTCGATGCCAGCTCCCAGAAGCGGCTCAGTTTTTCACCGATCAATGGCCAGCCAGCGACGCTGTCCGGCGGTGGTGGGATGGTGATGCTACCCTCCTGCAGCCGATCCGCGACCGTCTTGGCGCCATCGACGATGGTGCCGGTCAGCATGGAGGCCGGCACGATAAGGATCAGCAACATCAACAGCGTAAACAATAGCGCAGCCCGACCGCGCTTCCCTCCGAGTTTCGTTGCCAGGGACTCATAACTCGGCGAGATCGCGATCGCGATGATCACGCCCCACAGGATGATCGAGACGAATGGCTTGACGATACTGAAGCACCACAGTACGAGAGCCAGCACGATGCCGATGCGGATCGCCGACTCCATCATGTTACGAATGAATTGTGCGTCCGGACCCTGCTTGGTCAGATCTGTCATCGCTCCTCCCCACGACCCGGCTTCGCCAGATCGATAAAAATATTTTGCTGGGATCATATACGCCAGAACCTGCCAGCGCACGCTTGGACCGGCCCGGCGACCAACGCCCCGGCCCGCTGGACGCGTGGGCCGAATATGCGGACACTGTGCCGGACCAAGAAATGCCCCAGCCCTCGTCTTAAGGAACGACAATGAAAATGAGTCTCGCCCGCCTTTTTGTGCCCGTGATTATCTTAATCGGGATCGCTGCTTTCAGCGGTACCGCGCTCGGCCAGGATAGTCCTGTGCTGGACGAAATTGTCGAGCGGGGCACTATCAGAGTCGGTATGTCGGCCAGCCAGCCGCCGTTCACGTTCCGCAATCGTGACGCGCAATTGATGGGCATGGAGGTAGACCTCGCCAACATCATCGCCGATGGACTGAGGTTGGAACTGCAGATCGTGGAGAGACCATTCGGTCGGCTGCTGGAGTCGCTCGAGGAAGGGGAGGTGGACGTGGTGATGTCGGGCATGGCGATCACGGCCGATCGCGCCCGATCAGCCCGGTTTGTAGGACCATACATGCTGTCCGGCAAGTCCGTGATTACGAAAGCTACGACCCTGGGCAAAGTGCAGGACCCGACCCAGATCAACAGGGACGCGATCAGGATCGGTGTGCTGGAGAACTCGACCAGCCTGACGTTCGTCAAACGCGCTTTGCCCAGGGCGACCGCCGTGACATTTTCTGACTACGATGTTGGTATCCAGAGGTTGCTTGCGGATGAGATAGACGCGCTCGTCGCAGACATGCCTATCTGCGTGCTGACAGTGTTGCGATATCCGGAGGCCGGATTCGTTACGCCCGACACTCCCTTCACGATAGAACCCATCGGCATGGCCGTGTCGGCCAGCGACCCCCAACTCCACAGCCTGCTTGATAACTACGTGGAGGCGCTGGAGAAAGCCGGTGTACTGGACCTGCTGACGCGCACCTGGATCAAGGACGCTGGCTGGATCAAGGAATTGCCGTGAAGCTCTGTTTGAACCGGTTGGCAGGATAAGGGCGGGGAACCAGCCGGGAGGAGAAAATCGATCTGGTCAAGGAGACGCTTGCGGATCCGGACATGATCGTTTCCAACCTGGATGCAGCCGCGAGCTATCTGAAGCGGCGTGAAGACGTCACCGGTAAAGTCGCGGCAATCGGCTGGTGTTACGGCGGTGGGGTGGCTCTGAGTTACGCCCTGGGTAGCGAGAATCACGAGGGGACAGCCATCTTTTATGGCCGCCTGCTGGATGATCCCGAGCAGATGCAGCATATTCACCATGAGATCTACGGCACCTTCGCGGAGATGGACAGCAGTATTCCTCCCGAGCAGGTCAAACGGTTTGTGTCGGCTTTGCGGGCCGCAGGTGTGGAAAACGACGTCCACATCTACGATGACGTGAGGCATGGCTTCTGGCTGCATGTGGACCGCGACCCGGAGACAAACTACACGCCCGCACTGAATGCCTGGCAGCGCCTGAAGGCGTACCTGCACCGGGTGACAGGTGAATAGTTGTCCCGCGAAGGGTGCAATGGTGCCAGGCATGCTGCAAAAGTGGCTTCTTGTTGCCGTGCAGTTTGTCGCGATTCTCGCCGTGTCAGCCTGCTCAGAGTCCCGGGAAGACCCTTGCCGATTGTTGTCGGTAGAGGAGGTCGTTGCGGTTGATTCGACCGTAAGGACGGCCATGTGGGCCGGGCGCGATGAAGCGCAACAGGACGATGAGGTTTGCGTTTACTAAGCGGCTGACGGCAATCCCCGTGTGATGTTGTTCGTCTGGTATGGCAGCGAAAATGAGCCCGAGGACCTGGTCCGGAGTGGCGGCGCCGATACGAGTGCCACAGTTCTCACGTTGGCAGAAGCCGGGACCGCAGCTGCTGCAGCGTTTGGTGACGGTGAGCTGAAGTTGCTTGCGGTCAGTTC
>CP070833.1:1088732-1092660 GCA_020341735.1 Gammaproteobacteria bacterium
ACGGCTTTGTGGGGCAACTTGCCCGGAAGGCCGACACGTCCCGCCCGCGGTGCCACACCGACACGCTTGATGTTTGAAAGCTTCAGCACGGAGTCATAGGGGTTCTGATAATTGGTCAGGCGTACCGAGTGACGGTAGAGCGAGCTGGATTTCGAATCCTCGACCCCCAACGATTTTGAAGAAACGTCTGCGCCAATGAATACGACTTGGCTGGCGGTCCAGTTTGTGGCGGCGATATTGCGCCTGTCATCTGCATCATCGAAACCTTCCCGGATCACGTAGGCCCCTGTGGAGTGAGCAAGCAGGTGCACGTTGAACGCGCATCCCCGCAATTGGGTGAGGGTGAACAGACGGATACAGTCATCGACGAGCTTGATAGAGGTGATCCGCGCGTCGCTGCGATCTTCGAGGTAATTGAGGGCAATGTTGTTACTCGGCCAGTCGAAGCTGACCACGGCCCCCCCGAAGCCGGCACCGGCGAGATTGTCCTTGAGTTGCCGGTGACGCCTGAGCACGACGGGGAGATCGTTGTTATAGCCGTGCACGAAGACGAGGATGTCTCCGCAGTCCCTGCCGGTCGCCGGATCCGTCCCGGATCGCGACCATTCCATGACCTCTTCGACCCAGATAGCCCGGCTAATCCCGTGCGCGGGCTTTGGCTGCGCATGGCCACCCGGGATCTTCAGGAAACGGGTGGTTCCCGGCTCCGAGCCTAGCTTGCCACGGCTGATATTTCTTACGGAAATGACGTAGTCAGGCATCTGCCATGCTCCCTCGCAGTCCCCGTCAGAGCAGTGAAGTTACAGCAGATCTTGGCGCCAACGCCACGTTTGCTTGTATCGGGAGGCAAGGCGTCGGGGAAACCGCCAGCCCCGACAGTCGGGTCAGGTGTCCTCCTGTGCGCTGGCGCAGTCGATGCAGATCGTGATGGTGGGCTCGAAGTCCAGTCTCGCGATGGCGATGGGTTCACCGCAACTGGCGCACAGCCCATAGCTGCCTTCCTCCAGACGCTCCAGGGCATGCTCGATGCTGACAAGATGCTGCTTGCGCCGATGCTCGAACTCCGACGACATGGCCTGGCCCTGCAAGGCGTCCATGCGCGACAGGCGCCCGACTCGCGACTGGTCCAGTTCGACAACTGCGGCGGCGGCTTTGCCGATGGCGGCGTTCTCTGTCAGCTCACGCCGCAGAAGAAGCAGCCTGCGTCGAAAGTGCTCCAGATCGAAATCTATACCGCTCATGAAAGCTTGACTCCCGCCAGAGGCTTGACCAGATGTCGTCCGCGGTCGCAAGTGTTCGACAACGCCCGGTTGCGGGACGAGAGACGACCATTCGGTTGCATGTCCTGTAGATCTCATCCTAGCAGCCCCTCCGCTGGCCTGCTTTTGCCAACGGAATGGTCGCAGAGAGGTCGCGACATGCGTTTTCCCCGCTGGGGTCGAGGGGCCGCCCGCTACGACTCTATACGGGCTTCGCTTGAGCCGGAGCCGACATGCCGCGACAATCGCGCCGGAATCAAGCGTATGCATCGCCAGGCCAGCCATGAACCTTGTCAGATTCGATCAGATCTCGCTGTCGTTCGGTGACCAGGTCATCCTTCAGGATGCCGACATGGTCATCGAGCCGGGAGAGCGTGTCTGCCTGATCGGTCGAAACGGAGCAGGAAAGACCTCCCTGTTGCGCCTGATCTCAAGGCAATACGAAGCTGACAGTGGCGAGATCCAGTTTCGCTCCGACCTTCGCGTCAGCCAGCTGGCGCAGACTTTGCCGGAGTCCTTAAACAAGACCGTCCGTGAGGCGGTGACCGACGGCCTGTCCGATCTGCGCGATCTCTGTGACGATTATCATCGCCGCTCCCAGGAGAAGCTGGATACTCGCGGCCTGCGGGAGCTGGAGGACCTGCAGCACAAAATCGATGCACTCGACGGCTGGCATACAGAGCAGCGTGTCGAGACCATCATGACCGAGATGCGACTGCCAGCGGATCAGAGAATGTCCGAGTTGTCAGGGGGGTGGCGACGGAGGGTGGCATTGGCTACTGCGCTTGTCGGCAAGCCGGACCTGTTGTTACTCGACGAGCCGACCAACCATCTGGATCTCGCGTCCATCACGTGGCTGGAGGATCGGGTGCGCTCGTATCCCGGGAGCGTACTGTTCATCACCCATGACCGGGCTTTCCTGCAGCGCCTGGCCACTCGCATCGTCGAGATCGATCGGGGCAGGCTGGTGAGCTGGCCGGGTGATTACCGCGCATACCTGCGGCGCAAGCGGGCAGCGGACGAAGAAGAGGATCGCCGAAACGCGGAGTTCGACAAGAAGCTGGCGGAGGAAGAGGCATGGATTCGGCAGGGCATCAAGGCCAGGCGCACGCGAAATGAGGGCCGGGTCCGAGCGCTGATGAGTATGCGTGACGAAAGGGCCGAGCGCGTTCCAAGGCCGCGGGACGCGCGGATCCGCATCGGACAGGCGGAAGCCTCCGGGCGCAAGGTCATCCAGGCGCATCGTATCGTCCACGGTTTCAGCGACCAGACGCTGATCAATGGGCTGTCCCTGAAGATCGCCCGCGGTGACCGGATCGGATTGGTGGGCAACAACGGTGTCGGTAAGAGCACGCTGCTGCGTATCCTGCTCGGCGAGATCGATCCATGGTCTGGAACGGTAAAGCATGGGACCAATCTGGAGATCGGCTATTTCGACCAACTGCGGGGAGACCTGGATCTCGACAAGAGCGTGGCGGATAACGTGGGCGAGGGTCGTGACTACATCACAATTAACGGGCGGCAGCAGCACGTCGTGGGCTACCTCACCGGCTTCCTGTTTAGCGCCAAGCGAGCGCTGACCCCGGTCAAGGCGCTGTCTGGCGGTGAGCGCAATCGGGTGATACTCGCCAAGCTGTTCACCCGGGCAACCAATTTTCTGGTTCTGGACGAGCCAACCAACGATCTGGACGTCGAGACGCTGGAGGTACTGGAGGCCCAGCTGGCTGACTATGCCGGGACGCTCATAGTCGTCAGCCATGACCGCAAGTTCCTGGATAACGTCGTCGGCAAAATCCTGGTGTTCGAGGAAGGAGGAGACATTGTTGAGTACGCTGGCGGGTACAGCGACTGGGCACGTCGCGGACACCGCCTGGCTGAGGTTGACGATCCGGATCCCGGACGTCAGTCCGTACCGATGCAGCGCCGCGCCAAGCCGGCGTCGCGACCGAAGAAGCTCAGTTACATGCAGCAGCGGGAGCTTGACCGGTTGCCGGAGGACATTGCAGCACTTGAAGCGGAGATCAGCGCCTTGCAGGAACAGATCGGGCAGGCCGACTTCTACCGGCGACCGTTCGAGGAAACGCAGCCGGTCCTGGCGACCCTGGAACAGAAGAACGCGGCCCTTGATGAGGCCACCGAGCGTTGGCTGCATCTTGAGCAGATGCGGGATGACTACTCAGCCGCCCGAAGCGACGCTCAGTAGACAGGGCAGCTCAGTAGTGAGGTGGTATTTCCTCATCTGCTGACGCGTCGGGCAGAGTATCCAGCAACTCACCGATACGTTCGGTCATGACGCCTAAGCGTGCTTCGAGGTTCTCGAGTGCCTTTTCCTGGCGATAGACGACGTCGCTGAGGTCCTGCATGGCCTGATCCTGATAGGCCAGCTTGATCTCGATCTGTTCCAGGCGCTTCTCGTTCATGGCTTGCTCACTCCCGGGACGAAATCAGGTGGCCCGCAACAGTCCGATGCAGATAAGAGTCCACATCGACAACAGAACAATCCAGCTGGAGATGAAAACTCTGAATCGCCACAGCACGACATTGCTCGTCATGTGGATCCAGCTGTGGGTTATGCGGGTGACCACGTACATCCAGGCGATCGTGGTCATCAGACCACCGGTCTGACCGGTCAGATAGGCCACGATGACACCCACATAAAACAGCACCGG
>CP070833.1:1092760-1095509 GCA_020341735.1 Gammaproteobacteria bacterium
GAGTAGGGTCGCTCGAGTGGCCGGTCGCCCTCCCAGTCGTAGTCGCTGCACTCGACCACGACGCTCTTCATTGCCTTACCAAGGTTGTCGCCGTCCCGCGCCGCAGCGGCCCGATCGTATCGCGCCCCCGTCGTGACGCTGCGGCCGTAGGGATCGATGAGGAGCTTGTCGCCGTCGAAACGCAGCCGTCTTGCGGCATCGTTTGGTCCTGCTACCCGGTAGCCATAGAGCTGTCCGGCCGCCAGTCCGGGGACGCAGACGTGCCAGTAGTGGTGGGTCCGGTGACGTCCGGGATCAAGGCTGATGATCCGGCTCGGCCGGTCATCGTCCACCGCGTCGAAGAGCAACAGTTCCACGGCATCCGCGCTCTTGGAGAACACGGAGAAATTGACACCTTGCGCGCAGAAGCTGGCGCCCAGGGGGTGGGGGCTGCCTCGCAGCGTATCGTCCAAGTGGCTCACCGTCGGATATTGATGCCGATACATGGATTATAGAGTGCTGGTGTCCCGGGCTATATCGGTAGCGCTGCCCGTCAGCCATCTTCTTGCGCTTGATCGCCACCGGCCAGTTCAGGTTCACGTCGCCCTTACACACCAGATCGTCCGGACCGCGGCGCCCTCAGCTAGCTGATTTGAAATAAACAAGAAGACTTTGACCGGCTGGCCATCGACCAGATGACGTAACCGGCATATATCTCTGCGGCACCAGATACGGACGGCCGTTCCTCTTCCGTTTTCGGAAATGGGCAGAATTTCGGAAGTGAAGTCAGGGCGCAATCTTTCGATAGAAATAGTGCAGGCCCAGGAGAATCAAGCCGATAAGGCCGGCAACACTATTGATTGGCGTCAGTATGAAACCGATCCACTCGTGTTTGACCGGGTACAGGGGCGTTCCGAGTACGTCACCAGCGTTGCCAAGAGAGGCCTGAAGCGGTGAGTCAAGCAACAGCTCGAGAATCACCAGCAGCGCGGCCACGGCCAGCCTTCCAAACAGCAGGCGTCGACGGTGTGAGCGGACATCCTCCACGACTGACGACGTGAAAGTCTCATCTGACAGCTTCTCGTCAGCTGCATCGAAAAGTGACTCTAAGAGCCTGTCTCTTTGCTCGATCATGCCGGTACTCCGTAGGCCGACAGCAAGTCACGGAGCTTCTCACTGCCGCGCCGAATATGAGACTTGACCGTCCCCAACTGCATGCCGGTGAGCTCGGCAATTTCTTCATGGGTCATGCGCTCGTGGTATGACAACACGATGCACAGGCGTACCTGTGCCGGCAGCGTGGCCAGAGCCTTGTCGAGATCCATCGCTGTAGCGGGGGATGCGCTGACGGCTGGCTGCGCGCCGTCATCATAGTCCCGGTTTCGGTCGGCGTCGTTTCGGCGCTGATGCTCGATCCACTCATTGACGGCAATACGTTTGATCCATCCTCCGAATCGCTCCGGATGCCTGACCTGGCGAATCTTCCGCCATACCTGTAGAAAAACTCTCTGGGACAGGTCGTCTGCCAAGTGACTATCGCCGCTGAATCTCCTCATCAGGTTGCGCACCCATGGTTGCCTTCGACGCACCAGTTCGGTGAACGCGTCCCGGTCACCTCTCGCCGCCAGACCGACAACGAGCGGCTCCGGACCCTCCGCGTAGTAAGCGGGCGCGTCAGGCATGGATCAGTCTTGCTGATCCGAGTAACGTCTCTCGACCAGTTTTGCGGCCAGTAAAAGACCTAATCCGACGAAACCCACGAGCAACGAAGTCCCCAGCAGTGCCGACCTGGCCTCGCTGGCGATCTGACCCAGATAAATCGCCAGCGCAACCAGCCCGGGTGCTATGAACAGGACGATGAGCCCGGAAACCTTGAGGTCTCGCTCGAGATTCCTGTTGCCTGTTGCCCCCAAGATGCGGTCGAGCACCGCTGGATCGATATTCTTGCCGCATTCCACAATGCGCCTGAGCGTTTCCTGCTGGGATTCTCGGCGGCGGGCGTCATTCCAGATACCGGCAACGATGATTGCCGCAACAAAAAACCAGAACCCGAATGCACCCAAGCCCGCTGCTGTACCGTCCATCGATGTCTCCTGTTTTCAACGTAGCTATTACTAGAGACGGGGAATTACCAGATTTAGATGCAGCCATATGAGATCAGTGGTGACAAGAGTTCGCCAATCCAGCCGGGGCTATCGTAACGCGAAGATTTTTCCAAGCAATCGGCAGCAAGCCGGGCCACAGCCCGGGCTGACCCGGCCACAAGGTGTGCAAAAGTACGCTTGTCAGACACCTGCCCGGCGTGGACCTTGGGCCTCCCGGGCAACGCGGGGACGAGAATGCCCCCACATGCCTCTGGGTGGCTACTCTAAGATGCTGCCGCCCCGGCGACCGGCCGTGGCCGGTCTAACGGCTGCTTTAGGCCAGCGCCCGACATTCAAGGCGAGCCGAATCCGGTCTGTTTCCCTGGCCCTATTCGGGCATCTTCACGTCCAACTCCTTGGGGGCCAGCTGTGCATCCGATGTCCTTGCTCGCTGGGTTTCCGAAAAGGCTGTACGCGGCACCAAGGCAGACCCGCCGTCTGTTGAGGGGGCTTGAAGGGCTGCCGACGTTGACGGCGCTCGGCGATGTGACTCGACACTCGTCGCAAAGGCCTGCAAGGGGTGGGGGCAGTTTGCCGAGCGGTCTGCTATGACCTAACCTGAATTGTTGTTGTATTTAATTAAGGGATGATGGTCATGACCCATTGGATTCGGTGTCTTTACGAAA
>CP070833.1:1095609-1098238 GCA_020341735.1 Gammaproteobacteria bacterium
AGATCGTGGGAAACGTTGCCTTCCCTGTGTACGCCCAGGTCCAGGACGATCGCAGCAAGGCGACCAGAATGTTCCGCCGGGTATTGGTAGCGACGATTGCCTTGATGATTCCTGTCTGTGCGGTGTTCGCCTGTCTGGTTCCGGCGCTGGTAGCTGATCTCTTGGGCGAGCGATGGCAGGGAACGGTCACAGTGATGCAGTTGCTCATTCTCAGTAGCGTTGCGGGCACGCTGGGTGATAGCGTCGCACCCCTGCTCAAGGGCACTGGGCGGCCAGCCAGGATCGCCTGGATGGACATTGTCCAGTTCGTTGTCCTGATAGGCGCCGCCTGGCTTTTCATTGACCTTGTCGGACTCTGGGGCGCCGGGCTTGCCTGGGTGGTCTCGGTGATGAGTACGCTATACATGGCGTATCGCTACGCAGCTGATCTTCTGGATCATCCTTTCAGAGGCGTTGGCCCCGTTCTGGCTGCCATAATTGTGACCGGAACGCTGGCTTCACTGGTGGCCGTCGTGATACTCAAACTGATGAGCGGCATCGTCGCGATCCTTGCCGCCGCCGTTGGCTCGGCTGTGGCCGCGGCCCTGGTGATCATTGCGCTGGATGATCGCTTCGATCTGGGTCTACGGAGCAGTCTCGCAGAACCATTTCCATGGGCACGGCGGGTCGCACGATCGTGGACCGCAGGAAATTAATTGGATAGGGAAAGCGCGGAATGAAACGTCTTGTCAGATCAACGCGACCATTGAGGCGCTGGTTCGTGCGACAAACGCGCCGCCCGCGCGTAGGCAAGGTCGATTTCGGCGATCTGAATCGAACAGAGCCAGTGAGTCGGGATTGGGGCTTCGATAGGGGCACCCCGGTCGATCGTATCTACATAGAACGATTTCTGAGTGCTCACTCGAAAGATATACAGGGTCGCGTACTTGAAGTCGCGGACAGCGTGTACACAAAGCGATTCGGGGGCGCTCGGGTTAAGCGTAGCGATGTTCTCCATCCAGCCCCGGGCAACCCGCGCGCTACCCTGATTGCTGACCTGGACACTGGCGAGGGAGTCCGTGAAGGGTTGTTCGATTGCGTCATCTGCACCCAGACCCTGCAGTTCATTTATCGTGTAGAGAAGGCAATCGGGAGTCTTGAACGCATGCTAAAGCCATCAGGTGTGCTGCTGCTCACGGTGCCGGGCATCAGCCAGATAAGCAGAGAAGACATGGAAGAGACAGGCGATTACTGGAGGTTTACCACGGCTTCCCTCGAACGCTTGCTGAGACCTTATTTCGATGGCTACGTGACTGTGAGCACAATGGGCAATGTCTATTCGGCCACCGCGTTCCTGCAGGGCGTGGCTGCCGAAGAACTCGACAGCACGGCACTTGATCATGTGGACAGTCAATTCCAGCTTTTGCTCACCGCTCGTGTTGTGAAGAGAGGCTAGAGGTTGCGTTTGCCCGGGCGGAAAGTTCTCAGGCGATTGTTGCGGCCGCTGCGCAAGGCGCTGCGACCCGGCGCCGTCGTGTTGGGTTACCACAGGATCGCCGATCTCCATTGGGACCCCCTCGAACTTGCGGTCAGCGCCGGAAAGTTCTCGGAACAGGTTGATGTACTGAGCAGCAAGTTGACGGTTGTCAGCCTACCGGAACTGGCACGACGTCAGCGGAACGGCCAGAAGCTTGACGGTCTGGCGGCGGTGACATTCGATGACGGATATGCTGACTTTCTCGAGAGTGCGCTGCCGCTGCTTTCCAGGGCGGAGGTACCTGCGACGATATTTATTGCAACGGGATGCACGGGCCACTCTTTCTGGTGGGAGGAACTCGCAGCTTTGCTATGTGCCTCCCAGCGGTCCGTTGAATCGATCCGTGTGACGCTCGATTGCGGTCCTCATGGAATTGTCCACACGAGCCTGTCCGATGAAGCCAGTTGTCAGAGAGCGGTTCGCGACCTCTGCCATCAGTTGCGCGGAGCAGATCACAGTACGATCGCATCCGTACTCACCCAGCTTAGGAATCAAATTGCTAGTGCCGGGGCTACGGAGCCTGAAGGGCGCCCGTTGACGTCCGCTGAGTTGAAGCGATTGTCGGCGCTGGATTTCGTCGATGTTGGCGGCCATACCGTCGATCATGGCTGCCTTGGTGAGCTTTCGCCAACGGCGCAACGGCAACAGATAGAAAAATGCCAGGAGAATCTCGAGGATGCCATTGGCCGTCGCGCTGTATCCTTTTCCTATCCCAATGGCTCCCTTTCCGTTGAAACTCCACGGCTGGTTGCGGAGTGTGGCTTCTTGCAAGGCTGCACGAGTGAGGAGGGCACTTTCGGCCCTGCTGCCGATCCGTTCACTGTTCCCCGACTTTGGGCACCCAATGTGGGGGGCGCGGGATTCGAGCGATGGTTGTCACAGTGGTCACGGTGGAAGCCGTGATAGGGCCGGGTCTTGTGAGATCGCGTGTGGCGAGGGGCATTGAGGATGCCGTGTACGGCGTCGGGTCAGGATTCATCCCTGTGGCAGGAGGGGCGAGCATTGGCGAATGATCAGGGCAGACTGGTATCGGTCGTTGTTCCGTTCTTCAATACGCCCGAGCCTTTCGTTCGAGAAGCCGTCGACAGCATTCTGGCGCAAGAGTATCGACCC
>CP070833.1:1098338-1114007 GCA_020341735.1 Gammaproteobacteria bacterium
CGCGTGGCGGGATCGTCGATGAGGATGCGGTTATCCAGTCACTGGACGCCGGGCACCTTGGCAGCTACGTGTGTGATTTTCCGAGCAATCAGAATCGTCATCACCCCAAGGTGACCGCGCTGCCCCATCTGGGAGCGTCCACCGGGGAGGCAGAACAGAACTGCGCCGTGATGGTGGCGGAGAACCTGCGCGAGTTTCTCGAGAATGGGAACATCCGGCACTCGGTTAATTTCCCCGAGACCATTATGCCCAGGACCGAAGGCTTCCGGATCACGGTGTCAAATCTCAACGTGCCAAACATGGTTGGCCAGATATCGACGCTGCTGGCTAAGGCCAGTCTCAACATCATCGACCTGCTGAACAAGTCGCGGGGAGAAATCGCGTACACGGTGGTTGATGTCGAAGCGCCGATAGCTGCGGAAACCATCTCCGCCATCTCGGATATCGATGGCGTTCTCAACGTCAGGGCACTCTAGTTGCGTATTCATGGCTGAATCGCCCCCGGAGAACGAATCGCTGGGCCCGATCCGTCGGCAGATAGACGAGCTCGACCAGAAAATCCAGGAACTGCTCAGCGAGCGGGCGCAGCTCGCCCAGCAGGTAGGAGAGAGCAAGCAAGGGCCGAGGACGACTGCGCTCGACTTCTACCGTCCGGACCGCGAGGCCCGGGTACTTCAGGGCGTGGTCGAACGCAATCAGGGACCGCTGAGCGACGAGGAAATGATCCGTCTGTATCGCGAGATCATGTCGGCCTGCCTCGCCCAGCAGGAGCCGCTCAAGGTGGCGTTCCTGGGTCCGGAAGGGACGTTCAGTCAGGCAGCGCTGCTAAAACACTTTGGACACTCCGTCCGGGCATTGTCACTGGCATCCATCGACGAGGTTTTTCGGGAGGTCGAGGCCGGCGTCGCCGACTTCGGGATAGTTCCGGTAGAGAATTCTTCGGAGGGCAGCGTCAGCGATACCCTGGATATGTTCCTGACCTCGCCCCTGAAAATCTCAGGCGAAGTGGAGTTGCGAATCCGGCAGCATCTGCTCGGGCATGGTAAAGACCTGTCGAGCGTGAAAACGGTGTATTCGCATCAGCAGTCCCTGTCCCAGTGTCGGGCGTGGCTGGAGCAGAAGTTGCCCGATGCCGAGTGCGTCGCCGTTGCCAGTAACGCAGAGGCAGCGCGCATCGCGCAGGAGGAAGATGGGGCTGCTGCAATAGCGGGTGACGCGGCTGCGGATGTCTACGGACTCGACATTCTCATGGCCAACATCGAAGACCGGCCGGACAATACCACCCGTTTTCTTGTGATCGGCAGAGAAACCTACCCGCCCAGCGGGCGCGACAAGACTTCGCTCTTGTTATCTTCCAGGCACAAGGCAGGTGCCTTGTATGAGCTGCTGTTTCCCCTGGCGGAACATCGGGTCAGCATGACCCGGATCGAGTCGCGCCCGTCCATGCGGGGTAAGTGGGACTACGTGTTTTTCGTGGACGTGGAAGGTCATGCCCAGGATCCCAATATCGCCGCCGCGCTGAAAGACCTCGAGGCGGTCGCTTCTCTGTTCAGGGTGCTCGGTTCCTATCCCCGTGCGATCCTTTAGAATTCTTGGTCCCGCCCGACTTCATTGATCCATCGGGCAGGAGAGGCGATTGCACATGAGCAACAAATACCTCGAGCTGACTGTCCCGGGCGTCCGGGGCCTGCACCCCTATCAACCCGGCAAGCCCATCAGCGAACTGGAGCGGGAGTACGGCGTCAGCGACATCGTCAAGCTGGCGTCGAACGAGAACCCGACGGGCCCCGGACCGCTGGTCAGGCAAGCGATCGAGCGGACCCTGGACGACCTGGCCCGCTATCCGGATGCCAATGGCTTTGCTCTCAAGGGGGCACTCGCCCGACGGCACGGGGTGCCAGCGGAATGCATCACTCTGGGTAACGGATCCAATGATGTTCTCGTCCTGTTGGCGGAGGCGTTTCTGCAGCCGGGCCTGGAGGCTGTGCACTCCCAGTTCGCGTTCGCCGTCTATCCACTCGCCATCCAGGCGGCCGGCGCAGCAGCGCGGGTCGCGCCCGCGTTATCCTGGGAAGAGCCGCAGCCGCTGGGCCACGACCTCACGGCTATGGGCGGGATGGTCGGGGAAAAGACGCGACTCGTGTTTATCGCCAATCCCAACAATCCAACCGGTACCTGGATCGATGGGGAATCGCTGGAGAATTTTGTTTCTTCGATGCCGGACGATACGCTGGTCGTCATCGACGAGGCCTACTCGGAGTACGTAGAGGATCCGACCTATCCTGACTGCGTGTCGTGGGTTGAACGCTATCCGAACCTGATCGTCACGCGCACGTTTTCGAAAGCGTTTGGTCTTGCTGGCCTGCGCATTGGATATGCTGTTTCGCACCCCGGGATCGCGGACATTCTCAATCGTTTGCGACAGCCATTCAATGTCAACACGGTCGCTCAGGAGGCCGCGGTAGCAGCACTGGCTGACGAGCATTACCTCACGTCATCGGTCAGGATGAACAACTCCGAGCGGGTCCGGCTGACGGATGCCTTCACGGCATTGGAACTTCGCCAGGTGCCGTCGGTGTGCAATTTCGTGCTCGTCGATTTCGACCGGCCGGCAGGATCGGTCTATGAAGCCTTGCTTCGAAAATCCGTCATCGTAAGGCCGGTAGCCAACTATGGACTGCCCGACTGCCTTCGGATCAGCATTGGAACGCCGGATGAGAACGAAAGGCTCATCTCAGCGCTGACAGAGGTTCTGACGGAGTCCGGCGGTTGAAGCACTGCCGGATGAATTCTGCGGGGCGCTCGTGAGACAAGTTCGCTGGGTGTCACATCCGGTGTCTTCGATCGGCGGGAGGCTGGCCGTTCCGGGCGACAAGTCGATCTCGCACCGGGCGCTGCTACTGGGCGCGATAGCGGATGAGCCGGTTGTCGTGCGGGGCTTCCTGGCCAGCGAGGATTGCCTCGCCACGCGCCATGCTCTGGAGCAATTGGGCGTCCGGATCGAAGATCGCGATGACGGCAAACTGGCGGTCCATGGAGCCGGGCACGAAGGCCTTAAGACCTCTCTAACTCCCTTGGATCTCGGTAATTCCGGCACCGGAATCAGATTGATGACCGGCCTGCTTGCCGGCCTGCCGATCGAATCGGTATTGACGGGGGACGCGTCACTACGACGCCGGCCGATGGAACGGGTCGCCGTTCCGCTGCGCGCCATGGGTGCTGATATCCAGACCAGCGACGGCTGTCCGCCGATCACCATTCGTCCTTCCGGCGGACTGCGGGCATGCGATTATTCGATGCCGGTCGCCAGCGCCCAAGTCAAGTCCGCGATCCTCCTGGCGGCCCTGAACGCAGAAGGACAGACGATAATCCGCCAGCCTGCGGTGTCGCGGGATCATACGGAACGCATGCTTCAGGCGTTGGGGGCAGACATCTCTGGCGACGATATGGAGATTCGCTTGACCGGGCCCTGTCGTCTTGGCGGAGGCGAGATCGGAGTCCCCGGCGATTTCTCATCCGCGGCTTTCTTCATTGTTGCAGGCCTGCTGGCCGCAGATCAGGGATTGACCATCGAGGCGGTCGGCATCAATCCGACTCGGATCGGACTACTGAAAATGTTGGAAGCCATGGGTGGGGAGATCGAAATTCTCAGCCCGCGTATGCTTGGGCAGGAACCCGTGGCGGACATTCGCGTCCGGCGGAGTAGCCTGGTCGGCATCGATGTGAAGCAGGCATGGGTGCCGCTGGCGATCGATGAATTTCCCGTGTTCTTCGTCGCGGCAGCGGCAGCTCAAGGCACGACGCGTGTCTCCGGAGCCGGTGAGCTAAGGGTCAAGGAGTCGGACCGGATCGAGGCGATGGCGTCCGCGCTGGATTCGGTCGGTATCCACGTCGAAACGGCGTCGGATGGCATGACGGTACAAGGCGGAGCGGTGGCTGGCGGCATGGTGGACAGTCACGGGGATCACAGGATAGCGATGGCGATGGCCGTGGCAGGCCTGACTTCCCGCACGCCGATCACGATCGATGATACGGCCAATGTCGCCACTTCCTATCCCGGTTTTGCGGCCGCCGCGGCGGCGGTGGGCTTCAACATTTGCGAGGAGCAGGGATCCTGAAAAAACGCGGCGAAACTGTACCGGTGCTCGCCATTGACGGCCCGGGCGGCTCCGGCAAGGGGACGGTCTGCAGGCTGGCTGCCGCGGCCCTGGGGTGGCATCTGCTGGACAGCGGTGCGCTTTACCGGGCTGTCGCCGTCTATGCACAAGATCAGGGCGTTGATGCGGAAGACGCGCAGGCATTGACACGGCTGGCGCAATCGCTGCCGGTGGAATTCGTAGCCGCCGAGGATGACACGCGAGTAATGCTCTCTGGCAGAGACGTAACCCTGGATCTGAGGTCAGAGACCACGGGTAACGCTGCTTCCCGTGTGGCGGCCATCCCCGAGGTCAGAGATGCGCTCCTGGGGCGTCAGCGGGCGTTCCGGCAATCGCCCGGGCTGGTCGCCGATGGGCGCGACATGGGCACCGTCATTTTCCCGGACGCCCAGGTCAAGATTTTCCTGACCGCGAGCGCGGGGGAACGGGCGCGCAGACGGTATAAGCAGTTGTTGGAAAAAGGAATTGATGCTAATATTGATCGACTTTACTCCGAGATTTCGGAGCGGGATCGCAGAGATCAGGAGAGAGCGGTCGCGCCGTTGAAACCGGCGCCGGACGCCCGGCTCATTGATACGACGGCCATGACCATCGAGGAAGTGGTAACCCAGGTACTGGGCATCGTCGGCGATACGATCGGAAATCGACGGGAGTCGTAAAACTAGCGGCTCTGCAGGGATGCGGGGCTTTTTTCATTGAACGGCCAGACCGGGAAGGTCGATGCCGAAACGGGGCTTGATCTCTCGATCAAGATAAATCAAATCATGACAGAGTCTTTTGCTGAACTTTTCGAACAGAGCCTGGCGAGCCAGCAGTTCAAACCTGGCGCCATCATTACGGGTCACGTCGTGTCCGTTAACGACGACGTCGTCATCGTCAATGCCGGCCTCAAATCCGAGGCGGTCATCCCTGCGGAACAGTTCCGTGACGAGAAGGGAGATATTGAAGTTTCTATCGGAGACGAGGTGGAGGTTGCGCTGGATGCCGTCGAGGACGGTTTCGGGGAAACACGCCTCTCCCGTGATAAAGCCAAGCGAGCAAGAACGTGGACGATGCTCGAAACGGCTTTCGAGGGTGAAGAAGTCGTCAAGGGCATCATCAACGGTCGGGTCAAGGGTGGATTCACCGTCGAAATTGACCTCGTGCGCGCCTTCTTGCCCGGCTCGCTGGTAGACGTCCGTCCCGTGCGGGACCCGTCGTACCTGGAAGGCAAGATGCTCGACTTCAAGGTCATCAAACTGGACCAGAAGCGCAACAACGTGGTCGTGTCGCGCCGCGCTGTCGTCGAGGAAGAGTACAGCGCCGAGCGCGAAGCCCTCATGGAATCGCTGCAGGAAGGGGCAGTCGTCAAGGGGATGGTGAAGAACCTGACCGACTATGGCGCGTTTGTCGATCTCGGCGGCATCGATGGTCTGCTGCACATCACCGATATGGCATGGAAGCGCGTCAAGCACCCTTCAGAGGTTGTGAACGTCGGCGACGAAATCGACGTGAAGATTCTGAAATTCGACCGCGAACGTTGCCGCGTCTCGCTCGGCATCAAGCAGCTGGGCGAAGACCCCTGGCGCGATCTCTCGCGCCGGTATCCTCCGACTACCCGCCTGTTCGGCAAGGTGACGAACATCGCCGACTACGGATGTTTCGTGGAGATCGAGGAAGGCGTCGAGGGTTTGGTGCACGTCTCCGAGATGGACTGGACGAACAAGAACGTAAATCCGTCCAAGGTTGTTCAGGTGGGCGACGAAGTCGAAGTGATGGTCCTCGATATCGACGAGGAGCGTCGCAGGGTGTCTCTGGGCATCAAGCAGTGCGTCTCCAACCCATGGGCGGAATTCGCCGCGACCTGTAATCGTGGGGACAAGGTTTCCGGCCAGATCAAGTCGATCACGGATTTCGGCATCTTCATCGGTCTGGACGGCGGCATCGACGGCCTTGTCCACTTGTCGGACATCTCTTGGGAGATCCCCGGCGAGGAGGCAGTCCGAAACTACAAGAAAGGCGACGAGATCGAGGCGGTGGTGCTGTCGATCGATTCGGAGCGCGAGCGAATCTCGCTGGGCGTCAAGCAGCTCGACAAGGATCCGTTCTCCAGCTACCTGGCGGAACACCCGAAGGGCAGCATCGTCAACGGCAAGGTCACCGAGGTCGACGCCAAGGGCGCGATCATCGATCTGGGCGGCGTCGAAGCCTATCTGCGCGCATCCGAACTGTCCCGCGATCGGGTCGAGGATGCACGCATGGTCCTGAAGCCGGGCGATGACGTCGAGGCCAAGTTTATCGGTATCGATCGCAAGAGCCGGACTATCAATCTGTCCATCAAGGCCAAGGAAGTGCATGAGGAAGCTCAGGCCGTACAGAGCTACAAGACTGACTCCTCGTCCGGCACCAGCCTCGGTGATCTGCTCAAGGAGCAGATTTCCGGACAGGGCGAATCCTGATATGGTGTAAGGGCCGCCCGTTTTTGGGGCGGCCCTGATCGCTGATTATCAGCGTGCCCGGCAGGGAAACCGGAACTGAAGTGTTAGACGGAGACGAACATGACCAAGTCGGAACTGATGGATATCATCGGCAGGAAGCAGAAGCATCTGCCGGCTAAGGATGTTGAACTCGCGGTCAAACACATCCTCGAGGTCATGAGCGACAGCCTTTCCAGCGGAGAGAGAATCGAAATTCGCGGGTTCGGCAGTTTCTCATTGCATTATCGTCCGCCCCGCATGGGACGGAATCCGAAGACCGGCGAGGCGGTGGCGCTGTCTGGAAAGTATGTGCCGCACTTCAAGCCGGGCAAAGACCTGCGCGAGCGGGTCAACGCCGGACGGGAGAACCCGATCCGGTCCTGATCGCAGCTTTGGCTCATTCGAACCAGTTCAGTCGGTCGGCTGCTAGACTGGTCACCACGACAGCCGAAGCACCGGCGCTGTCACGGGGTCTGAGTGGATGACCAGGATTCGCAAACTTTTCCTACTCGTTTTACTGCTGGCAGCCTTTGTGCTCGCTGCCGGGTTTGCGTGGCTCAATCCGAATTCTGTCACCCTCGATCTGGGCGTCGCAGTGGTAGAGACTCGCATCGCCTATGCGTTTATCGCCTGTTTTGTCCTGGGTTGGTTGCTCGGCCTGCTTGCGGCCCTGGGCTGGGTCGTGCGGCTGGCAGGGCAGGGACGTCGTCAGAAAAAGGCCGCGCGCCTGGCTGAGGCGGAGGCGGATAGCCTGAGGAAGTTATCAATTGCCGATGACGGCTGACTCGGCGGTCCTGCTTCTCCTTCTGTTCGCTGCTGCGGGTGCCGGCTGGTTTTCCGCGCGGATCACGGCCCACCGCGACGGTTCCAATGCTACCGGCGTCAATTCCGACTATCTCGAAGGGCTCAATTTTCTCCTCAATGAGCAGCCGGACAAGGCCATCGAGGTTTTCCTCCGAATGGTGGATGTCGATTCGGAAACCGTCGAAACGCACTTTCTGCTCGGCAACCTTTTTCGCCGCCGCGGCGAGGTCAATCGGGCGATCCGCCTTCATCAGAACATCTACGATCGCGGCGACTTGCCGAAGACGCAGCGAAACCGGGCATTGAAAGCACTGGGTGACGACTACCTCAAGGCCGGGCTATTTGACCGGGCGGAGGAGATCCTCCAAGAGCTTTCCCGAAAGGCCGAATTCAGGCGTCCGGCGCTAGAGCAGCTGGTTGGCATCTATGAGCAGCAACGGGACTGGGAAAAGGCCATCGCCATGCGAGACCAACTCGCATCCCTGTCAGACGCCGGCCGAAGTACCGTGGTCGCCCACTATTATTGCGAACTCGCCGAAGCCGCGATGGATGCGGGTGAGAGAGCTGAAGTCGCGAAGCAGTTGAGGAGAGCGAGAGCGGCTGATCCTGAATCATTGCGTGGAACGTTGCTGAGGGCGCGACTGGCGACAGATGAAGGAGACCTCAGGCTGGCCGTGCGAATGTACCGCCAGGCGCTTGAGCAGGACCCTGCATTTGCGTCCATCGTGCTGCCGCCCATGCGCGCCTGCTACGAGACCATGGGCAACCTGGCAGGATTTGAGCGTCTGCTGTCGTCGATGGTTGAATCCCGGCCTGGGGTGAAGCCCGGTATCGCCTACGCCGCCATCGTCGACGAGGGATTCGATGATCCGGTTACGGCGGCCTGCATCGACGAATTTATCGATGGGAACCCCATCCTGACCGATCTGCTCGAGATATTGCGGCCGCCTGATGCGGACCCCGGCAGCGCATCTGATTCGATTCGTCGTATCACGCGTGCCCTGCGGCAGCTGGCGCGCCGAAATCCAAGCTACCGCTGCCAGAGTTGTGGTTTTTCGGGCGGGATGCTGTTCTGGCAGTGTCCGACCTGCAAGACCTGGGACTCCACGCGTCCGATCGCCCGCTTCCAGTTCGACGCGACGATCAGCTAGGGTCATCAGTCCTTAATCTCGACTCAATCGCCGAATTCATCGGGCTCTCCGGGTGTTCCCGCACCGCTAGCATTGTGTTTCCCGAGCCGATCAGCGGCCGGGATTGCGAGAGCCGCTTTTTCAGACCAAGGAGGGTCGTGATGGAAAGACTAATGCTGCGGGCCATGGCACTCGGCGCCATGCTGTTCACCGGACTCGTCAACGCGGGCACCGTCAATATCAACACGGCAGACGCCGAGACACTGGCCAGCGAACTGGAAGGAGTCGGTGCGGCGCGGGCAGAGGCGATCGTCGAATATCGTCAGCGTGTGGGCAGGTTCGACACCGCCGAACAGCTACTGGACGTCACCGGCGTCGGGCCGCGGGTGCTTGAGTGGAATGCGGATCGGATCGTCGTGAGTTCAGGCGGTGATTCGGACTGACACTGAGTGCACCACAAGGAAATCGGGGCCGGCGACTCGTCGGCCCTGTTTTTGTGTGACACGAATCGTTGAACCGAGCGGCGAGAGTGTGCAAGCATGGTTGATTGAACGCCGATGGAAGCCTGTCGGTGGTGCTCTAGGAGAAAACCATTGCCTGGTCCGATTCGTTACGCAGTATTTCCGGTGGCGGGGAAGGGAACTCGCTTCCTGCCAGCAACAAAAGCCAGTCCCAAAGAGATGCTGCCTGTCGTCGACAAGCCGTTGATCCAGTATGCGGTTGAAGAAGCGCTTGCCGCCGGCGCCACCAACCTTATCTTCATCACCGGTCGTCACAAGCGTGCGATCGAAGATCACTTCGATTCCGATGCCGATCTCGAGCAGTTACTTGAGGCGAAAGGTAAGGACGACCAACTGGAGATGGTTCGTTCGATCGTGCCGGATGATGTCAGCTGCATCTACATTCGCCAGGGCGAGCCGCTCGGCCTCGGTCATGCGGTGCTTTGTGCGCGATCGGTAGTCGGCAACCAGCCGTTTTTTGTGCATCTTGCCGACGACCTCATCGATGCAGACGTCCCGTGCCTGGAGCAGATGAGACAGCTCTACGAGGACGTGGGTGGCAGCGTCATTGGGGTCCAGCGCGTGCCCCGGGAGCATACGGATCAGTATGGCGTGGTCGATGGTGAGCCGGTGGGCGACAATGTCTGGCGCCTGAGCGGAATCGTCGAGAAACCCGCACCGGATTCTGCACCCACTGATCTCGCGGTCGTCGGTAGATACATTCTGGAACCCGAGATATTCGAGCACCTGACACAGATAGGGGAAGGCGCTGGTGGTGAGATTCAGCTTACCGACGGCATTGCCAGACTGTTGGGCGAGCGCGCGGTAAGGGCGTGTGAGTTTGATGGCATCCGCTTCGACTGTGGAAGTAAGCTCGGATATCTGGAGGCCACCGTTCATTTTGGCCTGAAGCACGCCGAATTCGGCGACGACTTCCGTATCTTCCTGTGTAACACGACTGCCGACCTGTAAATGCTGAAACTTCGCAGACCAGCCGGATCGCTCGTGCCTTGACTCGACTATCGCGACCGTTTCGTCAAGTCTCGCTGTGAGCTATCATTATCCGACCCCGGGCGACCGGGACAGATTAACCCACGCGGAGTATTACCTATGCGAATTCTCAAGATCGTTGTAATGGCGTTGCCACTTTCTCTCTGGGGCCTGGTCGCGAATGCGGGCGGCGACGCCGCGGCCGGAAAGGCCGCATTCGAGGCGGGCTGTGGCGAATGCCATTATGAAGATGATTTCTCCGGCGAATCCGAGGCAGACATCCTCGCCATGATTCAGTCGGTCAAGAGCGGGGAGGTCGAGCACAAGGGCGAGGCAGGCGGCCTGTCCGATGCGGATGCCGCTAACATCGCCGCATTCTGGGCCAGTTTCAAATGAGATGAGCAGGCGGACTGGTCGCAGATCGGCCCGCCGTTCTCTTTAAATCCGATGAACCGCCGTCGTCCTGCTGGGCGCCGGCGGTTTTTCTTTGTCAACGGGATGCTCCTGAGTACCGGGATGCGCGTTTGCCGGATGACTCAAGACGATTGGTGGGCTCCGGAGGCGTCGTTGATTCCCAAATTGATCTAGGTCATGGGAAAACTGCAAAAATTGGTCTAAAAGTTACATAAATTGATGGGGCATCGCTCTGTTTAAAAAAGAATAATTCTCATTGGTGATGGCCGGGAATCCCCGGGCCTGAGATGGGAACAACGCAGGAACAATTCGATTTGCCAAGTCGTCTCCTGTTTTTCTTGCGGTCTTTCCGGATTCTCCGGAACGGGCCGTCTTTTCTGTAACTTCTCAAGATTGGGGGCAGCCACTATGGACGCACTACGACACGGAAAATTCCGGTTGGTCGCGCTCCTGTCTGTCATCGTACTCGGTCTCGGCATCGCAGGTTGCGAAGGCGACGACGGAGATGACGGTGCAGTCGGGGCGACAGGTCCTGCCGGTGATGCAGGTCTCGCTTGTTGGGACCTGAACGGCAACGGAGTTGGGGACTTTGAACTGGACTTTGCTCCGTTCACGGAGGACATAAACGACGACGGTGTGTTCGATGCTTTTGACTGCAACGCGGCCGCCGGCGGTGGCGGGGCTAATCCCGTGGAAAGCTGCGCGGTTTGCCACGGTGCAAATGCGATCGCTGATGCCGAGGCCATTCACGTGCTCACCGGCGTACCGACGGTCAGTGACGTGGCCTTTACGTTGGCCGATGCCAACCTCGTGGTGACCTTCAAGCTGCAGGTCGACGGCCGGAACGCCTCGGCGGACGACGGCTTCGAGCTTAACTCGGGTGACAGGTTCTTCGAGAGCGCTCCGGGCGAGTACATCACGGAAGATATCGAGGAAGCCAGTACGCTGAGCGGTGGCGCCCTCGGCAATTTCACCATTACCATCGAGGGTGGCGCCGCATACGCGGACACCAACTCCCGGTACGAGTTCCGCGTGCAGAAGGGGGAAAGGCCGAACCGGGTCCGCGCACTCGTGGTGGCGGACTATCCGGACGTCGCCTACGTCGATCTTGTTGCCAACGAGGCCTGCCAGGCCTGCCACGGACCGGGCCCGGCCCAGGGAATCCACCGCTCCTATCCGATGGGCGCGCAGCAGTGCGTGGTCTGCCACGCAGACTCTGAGAGACTTGAGCCTGGCGACGACGTAGGCCCCACAGCCCCCTTCGTGGAAATCATTCACGGCATCCACAATGCGCATGATTTCCCGGAAGGCTTCTACGAGTATGTTGAAGCCGACGGGGAGTCAGATATTTTCGAGACCACTTTCCCGTCCTACATGAACAACTGCAGCTTGTGCCACAGCGAGCCGGATATGCTTGCTGCGGCCAACAGCATGCGGGTCAGTCCCACTTGCTTCACCTGTCATGGCACCACCGAGACCATGTTCGAGGAAGACGACCCGATCTATTCGATTCATGAGGGCGTCGAGAGCGGCTGCGAAATCTGTCACGCAGAAGGTGGACCTGCACAGGACTACCAGGTGGTGACGGACGTCCATAACGGCTCGATCACCGGCAACGACGGCGTTATCTGGGACGGCGAGGACACCTCCGTCACGGAAGGCGAGAAGATCGTCTGGGAGATCACCGGCGTGGCCGACGACGGCACCGACCTGACCATCACCTGGCAGGCGAGCGCTGATTACGGCGCGGGTCCGGTGGGCCTCGATCCCTGTAACGCCGACGCGACCGACACTGCACCGGTGTTCTTCGCCGACGATGTCACAGAGGACGGTTCGGGAGGCGCCAACTTGAGCATCATCCGCAACTACGCCCAGGGCCAGGACTTCATCCTTGGCACGCGCTCGGATCGTGCCGGTCAGCCCAGCAGCACCCCGCGGGTCACCAACACCAACACGACCTGCTCCGGCAACGTCGCGACCACGGTCGTTTCCGTGGAAGAGAACGTTGACCCGGACGCCATGTATGGCCGCGTGGGCATCCAGGGTAAGCCCCGGATACCCAACGTCGACCCGGAGCCGGAAGACCCCGCGTTCGTCAGAGAATTCGGGGACCTGATGCCGATCCGCGCCAAGAGCCCGACCTTCGATTGGGTCATTGGCGAGGGTGGTGAAGCGCCTGATCGTCGGGCTCTCGTCGACACGACCGAGAAGTGCGTCAAGTGCCACGTGGGCTCGCTGTATCAGCACGGCGGCAACCGGGTCGACAACGTCGACCTGTGCCTGCTTTGCCACAACACGGCCGCCAACGACCAGTACGTCCGCGTCGACCAATTCGGCGGCGTGGAGGCGTCCGAAGCGTATGACGGCAGGTCCGGCCAGGCCTTCGGCATGAGGGAAATGCTGCACGCCGTTCATTCGGCCGGCCTGAAGGACCGGGACGACAACCCGCTGAGTGCTCCGATCGTGATCTATCGCGGCCGGGGAATCTACGCCTTTGCGGGCGACGAGTCGCAGCTGAACAGCTGGCCGACGGGGGATAACTGCACCCAACGTGATGACGATACGGGAAGTAATTACTTCACGGTCGCCGGATCGGACCCGCTTGCGGATGCGGACCCGTGCCAGCCGCACAACTTCCACACGCCGACCTATCCGCGCTATCTCTACGACTGCGCAGCGTGTCACGTGGACGGCTTCGCGGTGCTGCCGGATCCGACCAAGGCCATGGCCTCGACGGTCGAAACCGGTAACCCGCCGTTTGGCAATCAGCTCAACGACGTGCTCGAGGGTATAACGGCGTCGTCCTGCATGACCTGCCACACGTCCAGTGATGGGGCAGTGCAGAGCGCCCTGAAGGCCCACGCCTATCAGAACGGCTGGACGCCGCAGGCTTTCCAGGAAGGTCGCCAGACGATCATCGAGGCCAACCAGTAGGGGCTGTGCCGAGTTGATCTGCCGACAAGTGGGGTGGGCCTTCGGGCCCGCCCCGCGATCCTGACCAGGGACGGCCAGTGGATACCAATCAAGCCTGCCGACAAGAAGCAGGCCGGAAATCGAAAAGCCCGGAGAGGGTTCTCCGGGCTTTTCTTCATGGATACGACGTAACCGGCAGTTGCCGCCGGAAAGGCCTCCTTGTCGGCGGTACCCCATCCCCGGATACGACCGTGTTTCATGCCGTGATGCGCATTTCGGCCGGTTGGCAGTACTTGGGGCATCCTCGTTATTCGTCTTATCCGCGGGCGCCTTTCGGCTCTCCGGGACGCATGGACGACGACAGGCCGGTATCATCCAATTCGGGTCGGCGAGATGGTCAACGCCGGCCGTGTGCCGATTGCGTCGCAACCTCCATCCGAGATCAAATGAATTTCTGATGACATGGACCCTCAATCCCCGGCTCTTCTTTGCCGCGATCTGCCTGTCCGGATTCTCGGCTCTGATCTACCAGCTGATCTGGATCCGCCTCCTGGGGCTCGTTTTCGGCGTCAGCAGTTTCGCCGTAGCCACGGTCGTGGCCGTCTTCCTCCTGGGCCTGGGACTGGGCAGTTACTACTTCGGCAAGTGGTCTGAAAGAACCGGCAACCCTCTCAGGCTCTATATGGTCGTGGAGCTGGGTATTGCCGCATTCTCCCTGGTCTCCTACGGAGTGATCGAGCAAGTCCCGGTCTTCCGGTACGTCCACGAGTTCGCCTACAACTACCTCGATCTCTACGGCCTGTCGCTCATCCGGCTGGCCCTGGCCGTCCTGGTGCTTTTGCCGCCGGTCTTCCTCATCGGCGGCACGATGCCGCTGATCTCCAAGTACTTCCTCACGGCCAGGTCGACCTTCGGATCAGGGTTCAGCAGGCTCTACTACCTCAACACCTTGGGCGCCTTCGCCGGCGCGCTGCTGACCGGGTTCGTCCTCGTGAAGTATTTCGGGGTGCTGGCGACGTTGATGATCGCCGTGGCCGGCAACCTGCTCGTCGCCGTCATCATCGCGGCGGGCAAGTCGGAGTCCCAACCGTCCTCCCTTGGGGAGGAGGAAGAAGCCCCGCATTCCTACATGCTATACGTCTTGTTCCTGACGGGCTTCATCAGCCTCAGCTACGAGATGCTGTGGGTGCGCATTCTCTCTACCTACGGCCTCTCCACGTCCCAGGCGTTCGCACTGATCGTGGCCGGTTTCCTCCTCGGTTTCTCCGTGGGCGCCTGGCTCGTGTCCCGAAGGATCGACGCCGGCAGGAATCTCGAGGCCGCGTTCAGCGGAGTCTGCATTCTCACCGCGGCCAGCGGCGCGATCGTGCTGTACTTCTTCCGGCGCTTCGAAGACATCGCCCGCTTCCTGGCGGATTCCCTGCCGGCGGATTACCTGGCGTCGACCCTGGCGATGGCCTTCGTGGTCTCGTTCATCCCGGCGGTGTTCATGGGCATCCTGTTCCCGCTGGGCCTGCGCATCTATGCCGGCGACGTCCACCGCATCGGGGTCAAGGCCGGCAACATCTTTTTCTCCAACACCGCCGGCTGCGTCCTCGGCAGCCTTTTCACGGGATTCGTGCTGATCCCCTTCGCCGGCATGTGGAACACGACGCTCGTCCTCGTGAACCTCAGCCTGCTCATCTCCCTCGTCGTGATCGTCCGCAAGCACTCGTTTACCCCGGGCCGCACGGCCTCCCTCGTAGCAGTGGTGGTCTTAGCCAACGGCCTGGTTTTCTCCGACAGCAAGACCTTCCATACTGACGTGAAGGGCTTCGACGTCATCTACTACGCCGAAGGCCTGTCAGGCACGGTCACGGCCCTCGAGAAAGACCGGTACCGGGGGCTCTTCGTGGATGGCCAGAACGTCTCGGGAACCGATCTTGTGCTGCTGGCGGACTCGAAGATGCTCGCGCACCTCCCCCTGATGCTCGCGGAAGAGCCGGAGGCCGCCCTGACGGTGGGTTACGGCACCGGGACGACCTCCGGCAGCATGCTGCTGCATGACGTGGAAGTCCACGCCGTCGAGATCGAGGACAAGATCATCGAGGCCGCGCCCCTGTTCAGCCGGGTGAACTACGACTCCTACGCGGATCCGGATCTGCAGCTGGTCCTCGACGACGCACGGAACTACATCGACGTCGTGGACCGGTCCTTCGACGTCATCGTGACCGACGTGACGAATCTCAAGTACAAGCGCAACCCCAACCTCTACACGCGGGAGTACTTCGCCATCATGCAGGACGCGCTGACCGAGACCGGCATC
>CP070833.1:1114107-1122961 GCA_020341735.1 Gammaproteobacteria bacterium
CTGGATGTGCCGTCCGTAGATGTCTTCGTCAAAATCGAAAATATGGACTTCAAGACGCATCTCCGTGCCATCCACGGTTGGCCTCGTGCCCAGGCTGGCCATGCCGGCCCGAGTCTGCCCCAATCCGTGAACCCGGACCGCGTAGACCCCTCTCAGAGGGGGTTTGCGCCGGCCTACGCTCAGATTCGCGGTAGGGTATCCAATTTCACGACCGAGTTGATCACCGCGCACCACACGCCCGCTCATCGAATACCGCCGGCCGAGCATCTGCTCGGCAGTATTCAGATCGCCTTTGGCCAGCGCCTCCCGCACGATAGTGCTGCTCACGCGAATGCCATCGACGCTGTAGCTCGGCGTGTCCACCACCTCGAAGCCGTGCGTTCGGCCGGCCACCGTCAGCGTATCGAAGTCACCCGAGCGATCACGACCGAAGCGAAAATCGTCGCCCACGACCAGATGCTTGACGCCGATACCTTCCACTAGAAAGACGCGGACGAAGTACTCAGGCGACATCTCGGCCAGATTCGGATCAAAACGAACACAGAAGAAGCGATCTATGCCCATGGCACCGAGCTGCTCTACCTTCTCACGGAAGGTCGAAAGCCGGGCCGGTGCCTTCTCGCCGCAAAAAAACTCCAGCGGCGTGGGCTCGAAGCACATTACCAGCGACGGCAACCCGTCTTCACGGGCCTGCTTCGACAGCTGTCGCAGGACCTTCTGGTGCCCCAGATGCAAGCCGTCGTAATTGCCGATGCTGGCGACGCAGCCGTGATGGCGCTTCGCCAGGTTGTGGATGCCTCTGATCAGCTCCATGGTCAAAAGAACCAAATTATATGTGAGGCCATCGGCCGTTTCACTTGCCCGCGACCGGGTGGCGGATCATTAGATGCCTGGGGCGCACGCCGCCGAGCCATAGCACCGCCAAGTACGTAAAGACGCCGGTGATGATACAGCCAGCCAGCCAGTAGGCCCGCTCGAACCACGGCGCCATCAGCCAGCGATCCAGATCCCCTGCGAGCCGCCACAGCAGCACCGCCATCACTATATTGGCGGCCGCCACCCGCAGCGCCAGCCAGGCCCAGCCATCTGTCGGTCTATAGACCCCCTGACGAAGCAGACCGCGGTACAGCAAACTTGCGTTCAGGACCGCAGCCAGACCGGTAGCCAGGGCCAGTCCGGCATGGGGGGCGGCAATGCCGAAGTGCATCATCGGCAGAACGATGACTATGTTCAGCAGGATGTTGGTCAGCAGGGCGATAACGCTGATGCGAACCGGCGTACGTGTATCCTGGCGAGAGAAATACGCCGGCGACAACACCTTCACCAGGGTAAAGGCCATGAGGCCCAGCGAATACGCCATCACGCTGAAAGCCGCCATCCGCACGTCCTCGGCGCCGAACGCCCCGTAGTTGAATAACGTGGCCACCATCGGTGCAGCCAGAAAGAACATGCCGACCGCGGCCGGCAGCGCGATCACCATCGCCAGCTTCAGTGCCCAATCCAGCGTGGCCGAGAATGCCTGGGGAGACTTTCCGGCATGATGCCTGGACAGCCCCGGCAGAATGACTGTCGCCAGAGCGATGGCGAAAACACCCAGAGGGAATTCCAGCAGCCGGTCCGAATAGTACAACCAACTGATGCTGCCGGTAGCAAGAAAGGACGCGATGACGCGGTCGACCAGCAGATTGATCTGCGCGACGGAGGAACCGAAGATCGCGGGCATCATCAGCCGGATGATCCGGCGGACGCCCTCATGCCTCCAGCCCCAGCGTGGTCGCGGCAGGACATCCACCCGTTTAAGGAACGGGATCTGAAACGCCAACTGCACCAGGCCGGCGATGAAAACACCGATTGCCAAACCGTAGACAGGTTGCTCCATCCGGGGCGCCAGCAGGAACACCGAGGCAATCAGGACAACGTTCAGCAATACCGGCGTGAACGCCGGCACGGCGAATCGACCGAAAGTGTTCAGGATGCCTCCGGCAAAGGCCACCAGAGAGATGAACAGCAGGTAAGGGAAGGTCAGCCGCAGCATGCCCGCAGCCAGCGCAAACTTGTCCTCCTCACCGCTGAAACCCGGCGCAAAAAGCAGTATCAGTACCGGAGAGGCCACGATCCCGATCACCGTTATGATCATCAAGATCAAGCCAAGGGTACCTGCCACACGGTCCGCCAGCGCCTGTACTTCCTGGTGGGCGCGTTGATCCTGGTATTCGGACAGGACCGGCACGAAGGCCTGCGAGAAGGCCCCTTCCCCGAACAGGCGCCGCAAAAAGTTGGGGATCTGGAACGCCACTACAAAGACGTCCATCCCCACGCCGGCACCGAAGAAACGGGCGAACACAATGTCTCGCAGGAAACCCATGACCCGGGAGGTCAGGGTCATGCCGCCGACGACGGTGGTGGACTTCGCGAGACTTCGACTCATGTATCGGCGGCCGCTGGAAACTCGCCGCGATGATACCGGCCCCGGGCTACGGCCGTCACGGTGGGTATTCGCGATCGAGCCTCAATGTGTGGCGGGACTCGGCTGAGCGGAGCTGTTATTCAGTCCCTCCAGAAATCGGACAAGCACCTCGTTGACCGCTTCCGGCTGCTCTGCGGTACAGACATGGCCGGCGCGTCGGATGATCTCCAGACTCGCGCCGGGAATTCCCCGTGCGATGCGTTCGGCCTCACGTACCGGCGTGGGGATGTCGTCCTCGCCGACCACGACCAGCGTGGGAACACCGATGCGCTCAAGCTGATCCGACACGTCTGCGCGCTCGAGGATGCCTCGACCGAAGCGCAGCATCGCGTGTCGGTCGTTGGCCGTCACCCGACGGCGCCAGTGCACCAGCTCACTGCGCCGACTGGCATCATTGCGGAAATGCGGCGAAAAAAAAGTACTGGCGATGCGGCGCCTCAGCGACCAGTAACCGAGATATCGGAGCATCCACAGCATCAGCTTGTACTCGCGCGCCCTGCCGGCCGGCTCCGCGTCGGCCGAGGTATCCATCAGCACCAAGGAACGCACAAGGTCCGGCCGGCGGATGCCGAGCCGTAGTCCGATGAAGCCGCCCGTGGATAGCCCGACGAAATGGCACGGCGCACAGCCGGCGGCCTCGATGAACCCGACTGCATCCGCGTAGAGATTTTCCATTTCATAACCGGAATTCGGCGCCTCGCTGCCGCCATGGCCCCGGTGATCAAAAGCCAGGCAGCGAAACGATCGTGACAGAGCCTCGATCTGTGGCCGGAAGTGCTCACTGCTGAGCAGGAAACTGTGGCTGAAAACGACGGTGTCAGATCCCTGGCCCGACTCTGTGAAATGCAGCCGAACACCGTTGGCGAGAATGGCGCCCACGACGATCCCCATTTGTTGCTGTCTGCTAAAATCCTAGCAGGCGCGAAGCGGCCGCGGGGAGCCCGCGGGAATCAGGATCTGTGCCGTGTCTCCAATCGAGCGATGACATCGGACAAGGATAGGCTCTGGTCGTTCAGCGCCACCATCAGGTGAAACAGCAGATCGGCGGCCTCGTCCAGCTGGCCCTCGCGCTCCCCTGCAGCGGATGCCAGCGCAAACTCTACGCCTTCTTCGCCGACCTTCTGCGCAATCCGTTGGCGGCCCTTCCGCGCCAGACTGGCCACATAGCTGTCGCTTGGGCTCGACCCGAGACGCTCCCGGATGACGTTCTCCAGCACACCGAGAAACCCGGGAAGCTGGCTGTCATCCTGATCGCCGAAACACGTTCGGGTCCCCAGGTGGCAGGTAGGTCCGCACGGACGGACACGAACTCTCAGCGTGTCCGAGTCGCAGTCGGCCGCCAGGTCTACCAGGTCGAGCACGTTGCCCGAAGTCTCACCCTTGCGCCACAGAGTCCGGCGGGATCGGCTGTAGAAGACCACCTGTCCCTCGCTCAGGGTCCGCTCCAGCGACTCGCGGCTCATGTACCCGAGCATCAGGATGGCGCCGTCGCCGGCGTCCTGTATGACGGCTGGCAGCAAGCCGTCACCCTTGTCCCAATCCAGCCTGTCGAGATCGAGTGCGTTCATGGTCTTATCTCCACGCCACAGTGGGCGAGATAATCTTTGAGATCGCCAATCGGGATGGCGCCGGAGTGAAACACAGTCGCAGCCAGCGCACCGTCAACCCGGGCCTCCCGAAATACCTGGCTGAAGTGCTCAATGGCACCGGCACCTCCCGAAGCAATCAGTGGCACGGAGCAGATATCCCGGATTTCGGCCAGGTGAACGACATCGTATCCGGTGCGAACGCCATCATGATTCATACAATTCAGTACGATCTCTCCGGCACCTCGATCCTGAACCTCACTGACCCACTCCTTCGTAGGCCGCCGGCCGTAGCGGGTGCGGTGTGGATCGCCCGTGTGGCTTGCCACCCGGTAATCGCCATCCCCTCCCTGGCTGTCGATACCGATGACCACGCACTGTCGGCCGAAGCGGCGCGCCATTCGGTCGATCAGGTCCGGATCTTCGAGGGCCGGTGTATTTATCGAGATCTTCTCCGCGCCCGCCGCCAGAATCTCCTCCGCGTCTTCCACGCTGCGGATCCCACCGGCCACGCAGAAAGGGATATCCAGTACTTCGGTGACGCGACTGACCCAGTCGCGACTGACGGTGCGTCCATCAGGGCTGGCAGTGATGTCGTAGAAGACGAGCTCATCCGCCCCCTCGTCGCGATAGCGCGCCGCCAGCGGGACTATATCGCCCATCACGCGATGATCGCGGAAGCGAATGCCCTTGACGACCTGACCGTCGCGGACATCGAGGCAGGGGATTATGCGCTTTGCAAGAATGGGCGCAGCTCCGTCTCTGTAATCCGGCCCTCCAAAAGAGCCTTGCCGACAATCGCCGAGTCCACCCCGGTGGCTTCCAGCGTTCTCAGGTCCACCAGATCGCGGACGCCTCCCGAAGCCTGGAATGCGACTCCCGGGTAGCGACCGGCGCACTCTTCGTACAGATCCACGGCCGGACCGGTCATGGCGCCATCGCGGCTGATATCCGTACACAGCACGTGGCGCAGGCCGGCAGCCGTGAATTCATCCAGTGCTTGCCACAGGCTGACAGGACTCGTCTCGGTCCAGCCCTTGATGACGAGCATCGGCGGCGTGTTCGGCAATTCACGGCTGACGTCTAACGCCAGCACGATCCGCTCGGCGCCGAAGTCCTGCAGCCAGGCCCGGGTCGACTCCGGCTGCTGCACGGCCGCGCTGCCGATGACCGCCCGTCCTGCGCCGGCTTCAAGGAGGACGCTGATCGCCGTCGCATCGCGGACACCGCCGCCGACTTGAATCCGCCCAGGGAGCCGGGCGGCAATCTCCCTTATCTTCGAAAGGTTGCCGGCCACGCCGTGGCGGGCCCCGTCGAGATCCACACAATGGATCCAGTCAGCGCCCTGGCGAGCGTAGTCGGTTGCCAGGATCGCCGGGTCGGCCTCGTATTCGGTTACCTCGTCGAAACGCCCTTTGTAGAGGCGCACACAGCGACCGTCCTTCATATCGATGGCCGGAATGACCTTCACGATGCAAGCTCCAGGAAGTTCTTCAGAAGCCTTGAGCCGGCGGACCCGGATCGCTCCGGGTGAAATTGCGTGCCGAAGAAGTTTCCGCAACTCACGGCGGCGGAGAACTCCTCGCCGTAGCAACTGGTGGCCAGGGTCGATTCTCCGGAGCCAGCGGCAAAACTGTGCACGACGTAGAAGTGGGTCTCTTGCTCGATGGCGTCGAAGAGTGGACTGTCCTGCACGGTTCGTACCCGGTTCCATCCCATGTGGGGGATCGGGCGATTGCGATCGGGCTGCATTTCTTTCACCCGGTCCTCGATGATACCCAGGCACCCGGCCTGGCCCTCTTCGGATTCGGCGAACAGTAACTGCATGCCGAGACAGATCCCCAGCACCGGCTGTTTCAGGTCCGGGATCACTCGCTCCAGTCCGGCCTCGCGCAGGCGCTGCATGGCATCGGCAGCAGCGCCGACACCCGGCAGAAGCACATGGCTGGCGGCGCGAATGTCCGCCTCGTCACGGGTCAGATCGGCCTCGCAACCCAGCCTGGCCAGCGCGCAACGCAGTGAGGCGATATTTGCGCCGCCGCTGTCGATGATGGCGACGGCCATCAGAGCACGCCCTTGGTAGAAGGTACGCCGCCGCCCTCTTTCGACACGGCCTGGCGCAGGGCACGGCCAAGGCCCTTGAACGACGATTCGACCATGTGATGTGTGTTCTCGCCGGTGACGCTGACGTGGATAGCTGCGCCCAGGGCGTCGGCGAGAGAGCGGAAGAAATGTGGCACCAGTTCAGTGGGCAGCCCACCGACGCGATCGCGCCCGAGATCACCCTCGAACACGGCAAACGGCCGACCGCTCAGGTCGATCGCGACCCGCGCCTGGGCCTCGTCCATGGGCAAGACGAACCCATATCGGCCGATCCCGGTTCTCGCACCCAGCGCTTCACGCAATGCCTCGCCGAGCACGAGGGCGACGTCCTCGACGGTATGGTGTTCATCGACGTCCAGATCTCCGCGGCAATTTATCTGCATGGCAACCCCGGCATGGCGCCCCACCTGCTCCAGCATGTGATCATAGAAGCCGATCCCCGTATCGATCGTGACCGGCCCGTCAGCGTCCAGATCCACGCTCGCCTTCACCTTAGTCTCGCGCGTTTCCCGCGACGCCGTTGCACGACGCGCACCAGCGAGGATGTCCTTGACGATCGCGGGCCACCTCCTGTCCCCATCGAGCAGGAACCCGCGCACACCGATGTTGTCGGCCAGCTCCAGGTCCGTGGGGCGGTCGCCAACCACGCAGCTGCGTGACAAGTCGATGCTGTTCTCGGCCAGGTACCGGGTCAGCAATCCCGTCCGCGGCTTGCGGCAGTCGCAACCATCAGCGGGTAAATGCGGACAGATAAACTCCTCATCGAAAACGATGCCTTGTGAGGCAAACAACTCGATAACAAAATCATGCACGGGCTGGAAGTCATCCTCGGGGAAGCTGTTGCTGCCAAGCCCATCCTGATTGCTCACCAGTAACAGCCTGTAGCCGGCATCGCGCAGCGCGATGAGCGCCGGGATAACACCGTCGACGAGTCGTACCTTGTGCAAGGCATCCACCTGAAAATCCTCTGGCTCCGAAATCAGGGTCCCGTCTCGATCGAGGAAGGCCACCAGCTTTTTTGCCTTCATTTCATTTGCTCCAGGATTTCCAATACGAGCCTGTTCTGATCCTCGTCACCGACGGTGATCCTGACGCAGCCTTCCAACCCGGGCTTGCGACTGAAGTCACGCAACAAGACGCCACGCGCACGGCAAGACTTCACTGCCAGATCAGCGTCGCGGAAGCGGGCCAGCACGAAGTTGCCTTGGCTCGGCCACACCCGGCTCACACAGGGCAGCCCGGCCAGTGAGTCGGCCAGACGCCGGCGACGTGCTACCGCATCGCTTACCTCCCTCCCCGCGTGTTCCAAGGCCTCCGGAGCCAGCAAGCGCTCGGCAACCTCCAGGCAGGGAGACGGCAGCGGGTAAGGCGGCAAGATGGCGCGCAGAAGACGCACGACGGCAGGTTCTGCGATCAAAACGCCGAGCCGCGCGCCCGCCAGAGCATAAGCCTTGGACAAAGTCCGCAGTATGACCAGATTGTCGTGGTTCGGGCGCAGCTCAACCGCCGATGGCGCCTCGGAAAACTCCGCGTACGCTTCGTCCACGACCACCACGGCCTTGTCCGCGAGCCGGTCACATATCTCCGCGATCGCGTCCGCAGGGATGACGTTTCCGGTCGGATTGTTGGGCGAACACAGGAACACGATCTTGGCACCGGCCGCGGCCGCCACCAGTTCATTGTTGTCGACCGCAAAACCCCGTTCGCCACGAAGCGGCACTTCGATGACGCCGGCGCCTTGCAGCCGGGCCGAGATAGCGTACATACCGAAGGTCGGTGGGCACACCAGGACCCGGTCGAGGCCAGCGACACAGAAGGCGCGCGCCAGCACGTCGATCGCGTCGTCGCTGCCGCGGGTCACCAGGAGCTCGTTCGCGGGTGCTCCATAGATCTCGGCGAGTCGAGTCGTCAGTCGCTCGGCCCGTGGGTCCGGGTAACGGTTCAGCCCGGCCACACTGTCATCCCATCCATGCCGCCAGGCCGATTCATTGGCGTGCAGGCGGATCAACTCGCGATCCGGAGCCGCAGCCTCATAGGGCACGAAATCGCGCAGGTCGGGTCGCGCCAGTGACAGTGGTCCACTCACGCAACGATCCGGTCGGCCAGTGCCAGCAGCCGTCGTTCTACCGCTGACGCATGAGCCTCGAGGCCCTCTAGCCGCGCAAGCGTCATGGCTGTCGGTCCGATCCCGCGCAAGCCATCGGCGCTGGCTGTCTGCACCGTGATACGGCGCTGAAAGTCCTCCACGCCGAGTCCACTGAATGCGCGGGCGAAACCGTAGGTAGGCAGAACGTGGTTGGTTCCGCTGCAGTAGTCACCCAGGGACTCCGGCGTCCAGTGGCCGAGAAAGACCGAGCCGGCGGCGGTGACGGCATCGAGCAGCGACTCGGCGTCCTCGGTCGCCAGAATGAGGTGTTCAGGCGCATATTCGTTGCTTATCGCGATGGCCTGATCGAGATCGCCGGCCAGTACGATGCGGCTGTTTTCCAGGGCCTGGCCGGCGATAGCGGCGCGGGGAAGCTGGGCCAGCTGAGCCTCGACCTGCTCCCGGACCTGGTCGGCCAGGCGCTCCGAGGTGGCGACCAGCAACACCTGTGAATCGGGACCGTGTTCCGCCTGCGACAGCAGGTCAGCGGCGATACAGTCGGGTAATGCGGAGCCATCGGTGATCACCAGCACCTCGGAAGGTCCGGCTGGC
>CP070833.1:1123061-1132194 GCA_020341735.1 Gammaproteobacteria bacterium
CGGCGCGTTCGACGACGGCATCGAGGCTGGTGCCGCGGTAACCGTTCCTGACGATCAGTTCGGACGCCGCCTTCAGGATCTTCTCCCGTCGTTTCACGGAGCCGCTCTTCTTGCGTTTGCCACCGGCAGCCATCCGGCTTCCTCATACAATATCCTTCATCAGATATGATACTACTCGGTACTCGAGTAGCAAAAGTCGCCCCGGTAGAAGCTGCATGCAAGCCCGCAAACCAGCATTGTCTCCCTGATATTCTTTTTTACCCTCAAAAACTTCGCGCCAATAGCGCTGATACTCAGGTGGGGGCAATGCTTGACAAACCGCCCTTGGGAGGCGATATTTTGCTCAAATAGTACTGATCAGTACTATCATTTTGCCGCTATAGTCACGGCAGTCGATCGGGGGAAGCATGGGTCACTCGGAAAGAGCCCGGGAAGGACCGGCAGACAGTCCTGAACTGGTAGAGAGCGTCATCATCCGGTTCGCGGGGGACTCCGGGGACGGTATCCAGACGACCGGGGCGCTGTTCACCCAGGACTCGGCGGTTTCCGGACACGACATCTCCACCCTGCCCGACTTCCCGGCGGAAATCCGTGCGCCGGCCGGCACGGTGGCCGGCGTCAGCAGCTTCCAGCTCAATTTTTCGTCCCGCGATATCCATACGCCGGGCGACCGGCCGGATGTTCTCGTCGCGATGAACCCGGCCGCGCTCAAGACCCATCTGGCCGATCTGATCCCGGGCGGCATGGTGATCGTCAACGAAGACGCCTTTACGCGGCAGAGTTTCAAGAAGGCCGGCATCAAGACCGACCCTCGCGAGGACGGAACGCTGGAAGGCCATGCGGTCCACTCGCTGCCCGTGACTTCGGTGACGATGAGAGCCGTCGAGCCCGTCGGCCTTGGCAAGAAGAACTCCGAGCGCTGCAAGAACATGTTCACGCTCGGCGTCGTGTGCTGGCTGTACGATCGCGATACAGACGTCATCGAGAAGCTGATCGACGCGAAATACGCGTCCAGCGATCCGAAGACTGCGGAAGCGAATCGGCTCGCTCTCCGGGCCGGGCACAGCTATGCGGATACGGTAAGGCTCGTGCCCCACCGGTACCACGTCGACCGGGCAAAATTGCCTCCTGGAAAGTACAGGCGTATCACCGGGAACAGCGCTGCGGCGCTCGGCTTCGTGGTCGCCTCGAAGCTGGCCGATCGGCCACTGGTATTCTCGTCCTACCCAATCACGCCAGCCAGCGACATCCTGCACGAACTGGCCCGGCTCAGAAACTTCGGGATCAAGACCGGCCAGTTTGAGGACGAGATCGCGGCCATGGGCGCGGCGATCGGCGCCGCCTATGGTGGTGCCCTGGGCCTGACCGCCACCAGCGGTCCCGGTGTCTGCCTGAAATCGGAGGCAATCGGTCTGGCGGTTATGACCGAACTGCCGGTGGTGATCGTCGACGTTCAGAGAGGCGGCCCCTCGACGGGCCTGCCGACGAAGACCGAACAGGCGGACCTGCTACAGGCCATGTTCGGCCGAAACGGTGAGTCACCCGTAGCGATCGTCGCGCCGCAGAGCCCTTCCGATTGTTTCGACATGGCGATCGAGGCGTTCCGGATCGCGATCAGGCATATGTGCCCGGTGTTCTTTCTCTCGGATGGTTATCTCGCCAATGGTTCGGAACCGTGGAGAGTGCCATCCCCGGACGAATTGCCGGAATTCCGCGCTCGCTGCTCACCCGATGCAGATAGTTTTCAGCCTTACGGACGAGACCCCGACACCCTCGCGCGTCCATGGGTGACGCCAGGCATGGCGGGCTTGGAGCACCGTATCGGCGGGCTGGAAAAACAGGACGGGTCCGGCGAGGTCTGCTACGAGCCGGGGAACCACGAACGCATGGTGCGGCTGCGGGCCGGGAAGATCCAGCGTATCGCGAACGATATCCCCGAGCTGAAGGTCTTCGGGCCGGATCGGGGCGACCTGCTGGTGATCGGGTGGGGCAGTACCTATGGCGCCATCCGCACGGCCACGGAACGATCGCAATCCAGTGGCGCATCCGTGGCCTGTGTACAGCTTCGATATCTGAACCCCTTCCCTTCGAATCTCGGCACAATCCTCGATCGTTTTGACCAGGTGCTGGTTCCGGAACTCAATTCCGGTCAGCTCCGGCTGTTACTTCGGGCCGGGTTTCTGAAAGACGTCCAGGGTCTCAACAAAATTCAGGGACAGCCGTTCAGGACCTGGGAGGTGCAGGAAAAAATAGACTCGATGCTGGGGCTTAACGTCCGCACGCTCGAGGAAGGGACTGCTGATGTCGGTTCCTCGAGCGGCGACAATCCGCAAGGGGCGATCTCATGACCGACACGTTCCCCCTCAAATACACCCGTGATGACTTCCGTTCTGACCAGGTCGTACGCTGGTGCCCGGGCTGCGGGGATTATTCCATCCTGGCCCAGGTGCAGCGCATGATGCCGCGGATCTGCGCAGAGACGCAGACGCCGCGTGAGAACGTCGTTTTCATCTCCGGTATCGGATGCTCCAGCCGTTTCCCCTACTACATGGATACCTACGGATTTCACTCGATCCATGGGCGCGCGCCGACCCTGGCATTGGGTCTCAAGATCGCGCGGCCCGAGATGCAAGTCTGGGTAATCACTGGCGACGGTGACGGCCTCAGCATCGGTGGCAACCATCTCGTTCACGCGATCCGGCGGAACGTCGACGTCAAGATACTGCTGTTCAACAACCGTATCTACGGCCTCACCAAGGGTCAATTTTCACCGACCTCGGAATTCGGCAAGAAGACGAAATCCAGTCCCTATGGCGTCATCGCCCAGCCGGTCAACGCCCTGGGCCTGGCGCTTGCATCAAGGGCGACGTTTATCGCACGCACCCTGGACACGGACGCGAAGCATCTGCAGAAAACTTTGTTACGGGCAGCCCACCATCGCGGGACCGCGTTCGTCGAGATCCTTCAGAACTGCAACATCTTCAATGACGGCGCGTTCGACAACATCAAGGATCGGCAAGTGCGTGATGAGCGCCTGCTTTTCCTGGAACACGACAAGCCGATGCGTTTCGGTACGGGCGGAAGCAAGGTACTGGTCCCCTCCGGAGCCGCCCACGACGACCATTTCGCGGCCGTGTCAGATGCAGAAGCAAACATTGACCGGGCTCTGATTCATAACGAAGCCTCCGAGAATGAGGGTTTCATGTATGCGCTCGCCAACATGGACTATCCGGAATTCCCGGTCCCCATGGGGGTATTGCGCGCCGTCGAACAGGCGACTTACGAGGATCTCGTCGAGCATCAGATTGAAGAGAGCAAGGAACGCCTGGGACCGGGCGACCTGCAGGCCCTGCTCGATGCCGGCGAGTGTTGGACGGTGGATTAGGGACGCGCCAGAGAAATCGGCTGACAACACGACGCGGCCACAACGGGGGAGATTCTGCCATGACAAAACTTTTTTCCCACAAGGATCGACCGGTCCATCTCGGCCCCCACCCGCTGGAACGCCTGCCTCGAACAGCACGGGTTGCCAGTTATCCGAAGCACGCTGACCGTCAGGGGCTGGCGATAGAAAACCCGGACAATCCGGCCTCGCTGTCCAACGCCATGCGCGAGTATGTGAACGTCATGGACCGCATGCGGGAAGGCGCCATCGCTCCCAACCGGGCGCCGATCCCGACTGATCCGGTCGCGCGTGCCGAGCATCTGAAGGCAGCCTGTTACTACCTCGATGCGAGCATGGCGGCTACGGGGCGTGTCCCGCCTGAGGCGATCCTGAAGCAACCGATCGTCAACCACAGCCTCGCGGAAGCCATGGAGAAACAGTACGCGGCTGGCTCAGCCGACAATCCGATGGCGGAGATCAGCGTGCGCGAAGGCCGCGCCGCCTGGCAGCAGGTGATGAAGATGCAGGCCGAACCCCTGAATCACACCCACGCGCTGGTCATCCTGGTCGAATACACCCGCGATCCCGATGCGGACGAACCCGGCGGATCATGGCTGGCGGGTACCCAGGCGCAGCGAGCGGCGGTCAGAGTCGCCGAGGTCGCGGGGGTCATGGCCAACTATCTCCGCTTCCTCGGCTATCGGGCGAGGATGCATACGGCGACAGCTTCTGAGCTGGACCTCGACTCCATGCTGCTGGCGACGGGTCTGGGCGTTCTGTCAGGCAGCAACGGGTCCGGGCACGTCGAAGTACCCTTCCTTGGGCGCGGTTTCGGTGTTGCGGTCATATCCACCGATATGGAAATTGCCACGGATCTGCCGCTGGCCCCCGATGCCGCGGAGAAAGCCAAGGACTTCAGCTGGTGGATCGGATCGGGCGGTACTCATCCGGGGATGAATGGACGCCCGTTCGACAAGCGTCCGTTCCATCTCGGACCCTACCCGATGGAGACGGTGAAGAGAGTCGAGCGGCCCACGACCCTGATCGATTCAGCCAATGTGCCACGCGTACCCAAGCGGCACGACATGTTCATCCGGGCGGCGATCGGCGACCTCGGACCGAAGGCGAAGAAGGAACTGGTCGATTTCCGGATGATCACGAAATCGCCGTTTGGCCACGCCATGATCCCGGTGCTGGGCGGCATGGTCCCGCTGCAATATGGCGAGGCTGCGGAGACGGTCTCGGAAGGCTATGACGACCCCAAGAAAAACTCGCAGGCGCTCAAGGCGGCGCTCTATTACATGGGTGCCGACATGGTCGGAATCTGCGAAATTCCCGAATACGCCTGGTACTCACACGACACCGACGGCAGCGAATTAAAGCCGTACCACAAGTACGCCGTCTCGATCCTCGTCGACCAAGGTTACGAGACCATGGAAGGTGCCAGCGGAGACGACTGGATCAGCGGTGCCCAGAGCATGCGCGCCTACATGCGGGCGCAACTCATCGGCGGCATCGTCGGCGACCACGTCCGCCGGCTCGGATTCTCAGCTCGCGGCCATAGCGTCATGGACCAGGACGTACTGCACATCCCGCTGATCCTGTGGTCCGGACTCGGCGAACTCAGCCGCATCGGCGAACTGGTGCTCAACCCGTTCGTGGGTCCGCGATTCAAGTCCGGTGTCATCACGACGGACATGCCGCTCGAACCCGACCTGCCGATCGACTTCGGGCTGCAGGACTTCTGCAACAAGTGCCAGAAGTGCGCTCGCGAGTGCCCGTGCACCGCCATCCCCTTCGGCGACAAGATCATGTTCAACGGGTACGAGATGTGGAAGCCCGATGTAGAGAAGTGCGCCCGTTATCGTATCGTCAACCAGGCAGGATCAATGTGCGGTCGATGCATGAAGACCTGCCCTTTCAATATCGAGGGCGTCCTCAAGGAGAAACCGTTTCTGTGGATGGCGATGAACCTGCCATTCACCCGCAAGTGGCTGGCGGATCTCGACGATAAGGTGGGCAACGGACGAATCAATCCGGTGAAGAAATGGTGGTGGGACCTGGACACGGATGCCGACGGCAACGTCGTCCAGGCCAAACGGGTCAACGAGAGACAGCTGGCGTTCCGCGACCCGCTCACTCCCGACCAGCAGAAACTGGGCTGTTACCCGGTAGACACTGTACCGGACCCGACCGCCGGACCGACACCGCCCGAACGCAAGGCCGCCATGCAGACCTATCTCACGGCGGAAAGCCCCGAACAGTATCGAAAGAAGATGGCTCGCGACTGAAACCTGCCGGTCAGACCTGTCGCCGCGCTCCGGGTTCGCCCCTCGCCCACCAGCCCGCCAGCACTGATCCTGACAGGTTGTGCCAGACCGAGAAAAGCGCGCCCGGCACGGCCGCCACCGCGCTGAAATACTTGACCGCGAGTGCCACACCCAGGCCCGAGTTCTGCATACCGACTTCGATCGCAACGGTACGGGCGGCCCGTCGATCACAGCCGAGCAGACGCGAGATACCATAGCCTGAGGCCAGACCCGCAAGGTTGTGCAGCATCACGGCTGCCGTAACTGCCAGGCCTATCCGGGCGAGATTGTCGACATTCAAAGCCACAATCACGGCGATGATCAATACGATCGCCATCACGGAAACCAGGGGAAAGACCTGCCGCGCCGGACCCAGACGATCGTGGGCAACACGATTGATCAAAACCCCACCCGCCACGGGCAGAAGCACGATCTTGCAAATCGACCAGAGCATCGCGACGACAGGCACCGGCACCGTCTGGCCGACGTATAACCAGGTCAGAGCCGGTGTCAGCAGAACGGCCACGAAGGTGGACACTGTCGTCAGGGTGATCGAGAGCGCGACGTCACCCCTGGCCAGGTAACAGATAACGTTGGACGCGGTGCCGCCGGGACACGCGCCCACCAGGACCAGGCCGGCGAGCAAGGCGGGCGGCAATCCGAGCGCATGGCCTATGAGCCAGGCGGCCAACGGCATGGCGCCGAACTGCAGTCCAACGCCGATGGCGACCAGCCGTGGGCGACTCAACACTTCCGCGAAGTTGGCCGGGGTCAGAGTCAGGCCCATCCCGAACATGACGATACCGAGCAGCGGAACAATGGCTTCGCGCAGCGGCGTGAATATCTGAGGCTGTTGATGAGCGATGACGGAGAGCAGGACGGCCCAGACCGGGAATAGCTGTGTGAGTCGGGTGATCATCTGCTGTGCGATCGAAGAGACATGGGCGTGACGATGCCACGACCGTGTTGCGATGACGAGCCGCGCCAGCCGGTCAACGCCACTCCACGATCAGTCTCCCCGGGGAGCCTAGGGCCGCCGGAAACGGTATACGAAGCGATCGGTCTTGCCACGGACAGTCGGGTCGAACATCGGCTTGGCGTAGTCATCCTGCGGATTACGCAACATATCGGACTGCGCCTCGAAGACGAACCCGGCGGCCTCAAAATCCTTGCGCAACAGTGCCGGGTCGATCCGGTGCAGCGTGTCGCCGCTGTCCGCCGGCGAGCCGGCCGGTGCCACGTGGTCGACGACGCCCACAACCGCCCCGGGCTTCAGTGATCGATGTATCTCCGCCAGCATGGCCGGACCGTCAATCCGCGGCCAGCCATTGGGCTCATCGATGTAGTAGACATCGTGGTAGGCAAGCACGAAGACGGCCGCGTCGAAACTGTTCTGCGCGAGTTCCAGCTCGTTGTTCTCGGCGGTCAGACGCTCGACATTTGCCAGCCGACCGGGAGTGAAGCGTTTTTCCAGAGCATCTTTGGAGTATCGCAGGTAGGCGGCGTTGTTCTGAGCAACCACGCTACCCTCTTCGCCAACGACGTATGACATGAGCTCCGTGTAGTAGCCGCTCCCGGCAAACATCTCGAGAACGCGCATGCCCGGTTTGATTCCGAAGAATTCGAGCACCTCGGCGGGCTTGCGACGCCCGTCTGCCTCACTATCTCCTTCCAGCCGGCCGGGGTTCGTCAGCGCGGAGTCGATGGCCGCATCGCCGGCGGACGCCTGACTGGACAGCCCTGTGAGTCCAATGAAAAGCAGGGTCGCCATCATGATTCGCATACGGCCGTCCTCTGTTTGGGTAGAGATTAACGACAAGCGTAGACAAAAATCCGTTCCCACCCCGCCTGCAGGCCTGGGATAGTCCTCAGCGGGGGTGGTACGTTGGCGCACGGGTCATGAGCTGATCAGGGACGGCAACTCGGCCAGTCTGGCAAGACCCTCCCGATCTGGCTCATAGAAACTCCACAGCCCCGTGCGTCGGCTCGTGAGCAAGCCAGCGTCTCGCAGTACTTTCAGGTGATGCGAGATGGTCGGCTGAGACAGGTCAAATCGATCGACGATGTCGCAGGCGCAGACCGGCCCCGGCTGGGCGTTGACGACTCTCAGGATCTGCAGACGGGTCGGATCAGCCACCGCCTTGAGCATAGCGGCCAGTCTTCGCTCGCTGGCTTTTGGCAGGGGGCTGACCGCTTTCAGGTCACAGCATCCCTCGGGTCTGGATCTCTTGGCCATGCAGCTATGTTCTCTAATTAGATTGACATCGGTCAATATAATTTATATATTGATGATTGTCGATATATTGGAGAACATGATGCGACTACAACTCGCGCTTAACGTCAGCAACCTGGAGCGGGCAGTGGCCTACTACAGCCGCCTCTTCGGGGTCGCCCCGCACAAACGCAAACCCGGCTACGCAAATTTCGCTATCGATGACCCGGCCCTCAAGCTGGTACTGTTCGAGAAGCCAGAAGCCAAGGAGCGCCTTAATCATCTCGGCGTGGAGGTGTTTGACGAAGCGAGCCTGGACGCGTCGATCGACCGGGTACAGTCGAGTGATCTGGCCGCCACTCGTCGATCCACCTCGGTCTGTTGCCACGCGGAGCAGGACAAAATCTGGTCTGTGGCTCCGGACGGGGAACGCTGGGAGTTCTACCGCATCGTCGACGATGCGCCGGAGCGCAAGTCGACTGCCTGTTGTGCCTGAGCCTAGCGGCGCTGATCAGTCCTGCGCCAGACCAGCAGTCGATTGTTCGCGGGCATGGCGTTGTCCTCCACAAGCGCCATGCCTGCTTCACTGGCCAACGCCTCCACCGCCTCGAAGTCCCTGATACCCATCGCAGGATCCTGGCTTTTCAGCGACCGGTTGAACTGCTCATTGCTCTCGCTGGTATGGACCCCGCCATAGCTGAACGGACCGTAGAGCAGGAACGACCCGCCCGGGGGCAGGACGCGCCCGACACCCGCCACGAACTCCACCACCATCGGCCAGCTCATTATGTGAGCGGTATTGGCCGAGAACACGGCGTCGGCTGTATCGACCGGCCACGGCTCGACCATCACGTCCAGATCCAGTGGCGGACGCACATTGTCCAGCCCTGCCTCTGTGACCCAGGCTTCGATTCCCTCATGGTAGGCGCGCCGATCGGAGGTTTGCCAGATGAGGTGAGGCAGGTGCTCACCGAAGTACACGGCGTGCTGCCCGGTTCCGCTACCGATCTCAAGCACCATACGCACGTCGGCGAGATGACGAGCGAGAATCTCGAGAATAGGTCGCCTGTTGTTCTCGCAGGCCTGTGAAAAGGGCTTGGACAAAGCTTTATTCCTTCGGCCCTGGCCCGCGTCCAAGCAGGTCCCGGCCTTAGTGGATCATCTGTCTTCGTTGCGAGCACGGATACCTCGCATCAGCTAACCGGCCCCGACCGGTGTCGCCAACTG
>CP070833.1:1132294-1136576 GCA_020341735.1 Gammaproteobacteria bacterium
CCCGCGAACGCTTCCTCGGCGCAGGAATGAACGACTACGTCACCAAGCCCGTTGACCGGTGGACGCTGTCAAACGTCGTCCTGCAGTGGGCACAACCCGACAATTCCGGGATGTCGCAGGTCACAGATGCCGATAGTGGAGTGCTGCTCATCGACGAGGATCAGCTCAGAACCCTGGGTCAGGACACCTCGCCGGATCTCGTCCCGAAACTAGTGGCCGTGTTTGTTTCAGAGCTCGGTACGCGAGCTCGAGGCATTTCCCAAGGCCTGGAGTCAGGCGACACAAAACGTCTCGCCAGCGAGGCTCATGCGTTGAAAAGTAGTGCTTCTACCTACGGTGCAACTGCCATCGCGGAATGCGCGAGACGTATCGATCAGGCCTGCAAGGATGAAAACCGGGTCGAGGCGGTGGCGCAGGGCCGGGCCTTGATCGATTTGGTTGAATCAACAGTCGTTGCGTTGCGGGCGCACCCTCTGGCACGAGGCTAGGCTCGGGTCAACTCTCGGCAGGGCTGGGGTAGAATCCTACCAGTGACTTCCGGGGCAGAGCATGGCCAAGAAAAAACACGTAGTACTTATGGTCGAGGATAGCCCGTCTCAGGCAGAAGCCTACAAGGTCTATCTTGCGAAAGAGTCTCTCAACGTCGTCCATGTGACGACCGGCGAGGACGCGCTGAAGCAACTGGACGTGATAGTGCCTGACGTGATCCTTCTCGATCTGCAGCTGCCTGGCATGCATGGCATGGACGTGCTGCAGCACGTCGTGTCGCATGAGATGCCGTCGCCGGTCGTCGTGATCACAGACGATGGGTCGGTTGACGTCGCCGTCGAGGCGATGCGGTCTGGAGCATTTGATTTCGTAACCAAACCTTTCGGCGCAAGTCGCCTCAAGGTTACGGTGCGTAATGCTATCCGCCAGGAGGAGCTGGCGGACCTGGTAGAAGCATACCGGGAGCAGTTCGATCGCGATCGATTCCATGGTTTCCTTGGTCAGTCGCTGAAGATGCAGGCCGTGTACCGGATCATTGAGAGTGCGGCCCCCAGCAAGGCCAGCGTGTTTGTGACCGGTGAGAGCGGAACCGGTAAGGAGCTGTGTGCCGAGGCCATTCATCAAGAAAGCCCGAGGAAGAACGAGCCTTTCGTGCCGGTCAACTGCGCCGCCATTCCGCGCGAGTTAATGGAGAGCGAGATATTCGGGCACGTGAAGGGGGCCTTCACCGGTGCGGTGCGGGCGCGGGATGGCGCGGCAACGCAGGCCGATGGAGGGACCCTCTTCCTGGACGAAGTCTGTGAGATGGATCTCGATCTGCAGAGCAAGCTGTTGCGCTTCATCCAGACCGGCTCATTCCAAAAAGTCGGCGCCAGTGAGCAGACCCAGGTGGATGTCAGATTCGTGTGTGCGACCAATCGGAATCCGATGGAGGAGATCAAGAAAGGCAATTTTCGCGAGGATCTTTACTACCGGCTTCATGTGATCCCGATTCCCTTGCCACCGCTTCGGGAACGGGAGGACGACGTGCTCTTGATGGCCCGTAGATTTCTCGAGGACTATGCCTCCGAGGAGGGTAAGGACTTCAAGGGTTTTAGCCGGGAAGCTGAAGCGATCATCGTGGACTATGCCTGGCCAGGAAACGTTCGGGAGCTACAGAACGTCATCCGACAGGTCGTGGTGTTAAACCCCGGCGGCGTCGTGACGCGAGGCGCGCTGCCTTTGCCGTTGCGCGATACAGAGACTGCAGTGCAACTCGGAATAGCAGCTACTGACTCTTCGCAAGCAGAGCCGCAAGCGGCGGATCAGGCTGGTGATGCAGGGATCCGCCCACTGTGGATGGTCGAAAAAGACACCATAGAGAACGCAATCACGGCCTGCGACGGAAACGTGCCGAAGGCGGCGGCGCTGCTCGAGATCAGCGCTTCAACGATCTATCGAAAGCGTCAGACCTGGGAAACCGCGGACGAGTAACCGCGGCCGCCCAGGCCTTCCGCTGCTGGGGGGGTGGTCACCACTTCCAGTGTCCAGGGTCCACCGGTTTGGTCTTGTTACTGCCTGGCCGCCTGTGCCAATCCGATTTCGTCGATCCGCCGCTGACCACGAAGTCGACAAAGTCCGGATAAGCTTCACCCAGGTCTATGAATTCGATGGGAAGGAGCCAGTCTTCCGGCAGGATCATGCCAAATGGATAACCGAAGCTGTCAGTAAAGCCACCCAGCCCGTCACGGGAATTTCTCGAGTTGCCGAGAACCGCCGATTTGCCGGGCAGATGAATCTCGTAACCCGTGTTGTGGACATACAGATAAGGGTCGAATGGCGCCGAGGGCAGGTCGCTGACGGGGATGCTGTTATTCAGAGATACCTCAAATTCGAACCGATAGCCACGGATCAGCGTCTGATCTCTCAGCGTGTTGACGAAGGGTTCCGATCCATCCGTCCATAGGTTCCTGGTATTGGCGAAAGGCTTTACGTCGAGAGCGCCATTGAAATTGACCGACTGCGGATAGCCTGGCGCAGGATTCAGGCTGTCGGGTCTGAAGACGGTCAGTGTCCCGCTGCCTGACGCGGATCCCGGCAGCGAAATCCGAAGATGCCAGTCGTGATCGAAACCGCCCCCCCTGGCCACGAGATATCCTTCGCCGCCGATCGAGACGATCCGCCCCCCGGAATCCAGACCCGTGTTGACGCGATAGCCGACTACGAGATCGTTGAAGTCGTAGTCTCCGCGGTTCGGAAACTGGTCCTCGTAGGCCGCGATATAGAAGTCATTCTGGGTGGGATAGTAGACCTGGGCTGTGGGGGAGGTACCGGGCGCATCGACGACTTCGACGAGTGGCGCCTCCTCCCGGCCGGGAGCGAGTGCATCCAGATAGGCCGCATCGCTAGAGGTAACGATGGCGACATCTTCGAAACCATTCGAGTAGTCATAGAAATCCTCCGGATCTCCGAGGGCCAGGTTTGTATCAAGCAGATCCACTTCCAGCGTGGCTGTTGTTGCCTGGCTGATGTTGATGTTCACGGGCATGCGAAGTGTCGCGTCGAACGATGACCCATTGATATCCGAGTCAGTGCTGGACGTGATTCGGCCGGAGCCGCCGTCGCCGATCAGCGTGTAGTAAGTACTCCTACTCGTCTGTCCGGCACGCGCGATCTGAGACTCCGTCTCAGTGCTGAAGTTGTCGAATGTGTAGGTCGTGCCCCCAATAACGAAAGTAAGTTGGGCAGTGTCGATGGCGACGCCCTGAGACGAGGACTTCTCGAGTCCGGAGGCAGCCTCATTAACATCCACAGCGAAAGCCAGCTCGCCACTGTTGTTCGTTCGGAAAGCTTCGAGGTCGGCGGCAGACAGGTTGCGTGATTGCACCGCGGCGCGGAATAGATTGATGCTGCCCGTACCGCTTGAGTCGATGACGTCTTTCAGTTTGGTCGACTCGACGGCGCTGGCGGAGAGCGGTAGAGCGCCAAGCGCAGTTGAGAGAACAATTGCTATGGAGACGGTTCTTGGAGCCCTCATAGCGATATCTCCCCGAAGATAATCTGGTCCGATGCGGAGTCGGAGAAAATTTCATACAGGAGTCTCGTTTCGTCCGTCGGCAGGTGGACCGGAACAACAAAATCGCGGTCGCTGGAGACCGCGCCGAGGAATAAAACTTCTCCATCGATACGATTTATCTTGACGTAGATTTGAGATCCGGTGAAACCGATCCCCGACACCGGGATAGTCGGCTTGGCCGTAGAGAAATTGTCGAATGAAGCGTCGCCGCCCACGGGGTTGTCGCCAAGCCGAGTCGATCCCGGAACCGGGATTGGTTCGGGCTCCGCTGGTGGAGGAGGTGGGGTTGCCGCAGCGCTGGGCGCTGGAGACGCTCCGCCGCCGCCACCGCCGCAGGCGGCCAGGGCGACGGCGAACAACGTTGCCAGCAGTGGTCGAAGCGTATTCGGTCGCGAGTGTTTCATGATTGTCTTTGCTGTCCATTGAACATTGGCTGAAATGGAGGAAGCAATTCGCAGGCCAACTCACATAAACTTATTTTTTTCAGATAGTTAAGCTCCCCATGGAGAAGCAGAGTCGTTTCTTGAGAAAGGGAACTCGCAAAATGAAACTCAGGACGCCCTGGCATGCGCAGTTTGGCGAAAGGCTGCGGATCACCGAGAGCCATCGGCCGTCGTCTTAGGCTCAAGCTGAGCCCCCCTCAGGATCAGGCTGATGGGGATGCGACGATTCGATGCCCGGCGCAGATCGTTCAGGAGCGGCCGTCAGGCGATACTGCCATTCGGAGTCACGTTAGGG
>CP070833.1:1136676-1177369 GCA_020341735.1 Gammaproteobacteria bacterium
GACTTTGTCGTTCAGAAAACGACGGAACTGGGCGTCGTCGGCATACGCCCGGTATTCACCGAACGCAGCGTCGTCAAGCTCGATGAGAAACGATCACGGCGCAGGCTTGAACATTGGAGATCGGTCGCCATTTCCGCGTGCGAGCAGTCCGGCCGGGCTACCCTGCCTGAAATCTTGACGCCGATACCCCTAGAGCCTGCTCTGCTGACGATCGAGACCGGTGGCTTGCGCATTCTCCTTGATCCATGCGGAGAATCGATACTGCCCTCGGGACCCCTGCCGGCAGGCGGCGTCACTTTGCTGATTGGCCCGGAGGGCGGCCTGTCGGGGGCAGAACGGCGGTTGGCCCGATCACTGGGATTCACGTCTTTGGCCATTGGCCCGAGAATTTTGCGGACAGAAACGGCGGCCGTCGCCGCCGTCACCCTTATCCAGAGCATCTGGGGAGATCTCAGCGCCAGTGGTGCTCCGTCTCGGTAAGCATGGCCTCCAGCCGCTCGAGGTCCGGGACCAGCGGGTATTCGTTGACCATGCGGATGCGGCAGATGACCGGTGCATCTTCAGGCCAGTTCTTTTCGTCATCGGGACCGATGACGTCCCGGCTGATCCGCACGAGCTGCGGGAGCCCCTGACTTAGCAGAGCAAAATAAGAACCGCGCAGGGAATAGGCTGCGTTGAATATCACCGCACGCGTGCGGCTGACGATCTCCGGCACATCCTGTCCACAGGCGGCCTCGAGAGACACGAGCGGTACCTCGCGACCCTTCCAACCCACGCGACCGATCAACCATGCCGGCCCGCTCTCGAGCAGATGCAGCTGTCCCAAGCCTGCGACCTCTGTAACGCAGACGCGCGGCACAATCAGCCGCGTATCGGCGATCGGCACGAGAAGACTGTAGAGTTCCTCGGTAACGTCAGTCATTGCTCCCCCGCGGAGAGATATCGCCTGTCAGGGCCTCGATCGCATTCAGAAGTTCATTCTCCTGGTAGGGCTTGCCGAGGTAGTCGTCCACGCCGCTTTCGATGGCGCGAGACCGGTGTTTCTGCCCAACACGGGAGGTGATCATGACGATGGGGATGTTCTTCAGACGCGGATCGTTGCGGATGTGAGTTGCGACCTCGTAACCATCCATGCGCGGCATTTCAATATCCAGCAGGATGATATCGGGCCGGTACTCCTGGAGTAGCGCAACAGCATCGACTCCATCCTTTGCAGTGATCACCCTCATGCCGTTGCGTTCCAGCAGTCGCTCGGTGACGCGGCGGACCGTGATCGAATCGTCGACCACCATGACAAATTTGCGATGGTCCCTGAACTCCGCCTCCTCCGGAGCTGGAACAACGGTCTCTTGCTCTGGTCGCGACCTGATCAGAGCGGCCGGATCGAGGATCACGACGATGCTGCCATCGCCGAGGATAGTCGCTCCGCTGATGCCGGTGATTCCCTTGAGCTGGGGTCCCAGCGTTTTTACCACGATCTCTCGGGATCCCAGCATTTCGTCGGTCAGAAGCGCTGTCGATTTTTCGCCGGCACGCACCAGAATCACCGGCACGTTGGCGTCCTCTTCGAGCAAGACGCCTGCCTGCCCATCCACCAGGGTGGCCAAGTGCCGGAAATGGTAATCCCGGTCGCCATACCGGAACGGCGTCGGTCCGTCGGCGAGATGCTTGGATATCTCGCTGGCGGGTAGGCGAACCACGCCCTCCACCGTTGGCAACGGCAACGCGAACAATTCGTCTCCGGCCTGGACAATCAGCGCCTGAGTGATCGCGCGGGTATACGGCAGCCGGATCAGAAAACGGGTTCCGGCACCCTCTTGGGTCTCTATCTGCAGGGATCCCCCGACCTCACGCATGGCGGTCGCTACGACATCCATACCGACGCCGCGCCCCGCGGATTGGGTCAGCTCGGCCGCGGTACTGAACCCGGGTTTCAGGATCAGCTCAGCCGCCGCGTCAGCGGAGATCTGTTCGCCCGGCGTGATGAGATTCTGCAGTTCTGCTCGGCGTCGGATCGCCGCCAGGTCGAGCCCGCCGCCGTCGTCTCCGATGTTGATAATCATCTCGGCGCCCTCGCGGCGCAGATTGATGTCGATGCGCCCGACGGGCGGCTTGCCGCGAGATTCGCGCAGCTCGGGCTGCTCGATGCCATGAATTACGGCATTTCTCAGCAAATGCTCGAAGGCCGGGACCACCCGCTCCATAACCTGTCGATCCAGTTCGCTCGTACCACCCTGGATATGCAGCTCGGCATCTTTGCCGGATTCCCGAGCTGCTTGTCGAACGATACGATTCAGCCGCTGGGCATGACGGCTGAAGGGCACCATGCGGGTCCGCATGAGGCCGTCCTGCAACTCCGATATGACGCGGGACTGCTGCGTTAGCAGCGTCTCTGCATCGCTCGCCTGCTCACGCAAGAGACTCTGCAGACTACCCACATCGCTCGCTGTCTCCGCCAATGCACGGGATAGCTGCTGAATCATGGAGTATCGATCCATTTCTAAAGGATCGAAATCTTCGCGGCGTGGCAGTCGCTCGTGGTGACGATGAAGAATCTGCGCTTCCGTCTCCATTTCAAACTTGCGCAACTGATCACGTAGTCGGACCACCGTCTGGCTGAGTTCTTCCAGGTTGAATTCGATCGAGCCCACCTGTTGCTCGAGGCGGGATCTGAAGATGCTGACCTCGCCCGCACTGTTGAGCAGGGACTCGAGCAGATCGGCATCCACACGAGCAACTTCCGGGCGCGAAAATGCCGGATGAGACATCGTGAGAGCCGTCGGCTGCTCTTCGGATACTGGCGGCGGGAGTTCCACTGCCGCGGGCCGCGTTTCCGCTTCCGGAGTCGGCTCCTCTTCCAGCACGGGTTCAGCCTCCTGAACCGGAACCTCTATCTGCTCCGCTTCAGGCCGTTCTGCGGGCAGCGGCCATGGTATCGCGCGCTGCTGAGGCGCCGATGCGGCGGGCGGCAACATCTCTGCAGGCGGATGTTCCGGCGCCGGCGCCAGTTCTTCCTCGGCGGGGGCGCTGGGGGTAGGCCAGTGTATGGCGCGAAACTCCGCCGCAGCGGCCGGCGGCGGCAGGAATTCCGCCGGTAGTAGCGGCGCGGGTCGCTCGACCTCGACTTCGGCTGGTTCGACTGGCAACTCTTCCGCAGCAGTCTGTTCTGCTTCCTCGGGCGGAAATTCCTCCGGGACTTCCTCAGCCAACTCGGAAACCGGTTCGGGCTCCGGTTCCATGGCGGCCGTTTCTGCCTCCTCCAGACCCGGCTCAGCCATCGGCTCTGCGCTTTCGAGGACTTCAGCGGCGGCTTCCGGCTCAGGCTCCTCGAGCGATTCGGCCCCGAGCCGCTCTCCGGAGACGATGCTTTCTATGCGTGACAACAAGGCCTCGGGCGGCAACGGGGATCTCCCGCTCTGCACAACCTCCCGCATGTCGTGGAGTTCGTCTAGCGCCTGCTGCATCAGGCCACCGACAGCTTCCGAGGTCTCCAGCCGTCCCTCAGCCAACGCTTCCACGACGCTCTCGAGCCGATGGCTCAGATCGCCCATCACCATGACGCCGGCCAGCCTGGCCCCGCCCTTGAGGGTGTGAAGATGCCTCTGCAATTCTGCCAGTCGCTCGCCGGCAGCCGGCTGCTGCCGCCAGACCGAAAGCGCCGCCTCCGCTTCCTCCAGCAATTCGGAAGCCTCTTCGTAAAAAATGGCGGCAATCTCCGGATCGATTTGCAGCGGCTCGTGGGCGACGGGTTCCACGACCGGCTCCGGCGTGACTGCCGCTTCCTCCCTTTCCTCTTGTTCCAGGGGTATCAGTTCAATCTCTGCGCCCGGCTCCTCCGTTGCCGTTTCGCGTTCCTCGGGTTCCTCAACTTCCGCCGGTACCACCGGCTCCTCGGACTCCGCCTCCTCCGCAGCCTCCGCACGCAGCACATGTTCCGAGTACTCGAACTCCAGGCCTTCGGCCAGATCGGATACGTCCGCGGACGGAATATGGCCCTCGCGAATGTCCTGGATAATTTCCCCGATCAGATCGGCAGCCGACTTGCAAAGCTTTAGGGCCGAGTCACTGAGCCCTGCACTGTCGCCATGCAGGCGGCGGATCAACTGATTCAGCGGCGCCGCGATTGCGACGGCCGGGACGACACCAGCCATGTTGGCGCTGCCGCTTAGCGTGTGGCAAGCGCGGTGAAGCTCCTCGGTTACCTCGTGGGGTGGTGGCTGGTCCTTGCGAGACGACAGATACTGCTGCAGCGTCTCGAGGTGACCGGAAGCCTCCTTCGTGAATATGTCCCGCAGGATGGGATCCATCTCCCCACCGGCTTCTTCGGCAACGACTTCCTCACCGGCCAGCGTCTTGCCAAGCATCTCTTCGGCGTCTGGCCGCGCTTCCGCAAATGCATTGGCCTGTTCTACATACGCTGCGACATCGATCTCGGGTGCACGTCCGGATTCGAGTTGCTCTACCAAGGACGGCACAGCCTCGATCGCACTGGCGACGAAGCTCACGATGGACTCGGTTCGCTCCAGAGTCCCGGAGAGTATCCGGTTAAGTAGATTTTCGATCGACCATCCAAATTCACCGATGAGTTCGGCGCCGACCATGCGCCCGCTTCCTTTCAGGGTATGGAACTGGCGGCGCACCTCGGTCAGCGCCTCCTCGTCACCGTCGGCCTGCCAGGACGGGAAGCGGGCAGCCATCGTCTCCGCCAGTTCGCCGGCCTCTTCGATGAACAATTCCAGAAGTTCCGGATCGATACGGCCGGCCTCGGGTCCGATACGTGGCGGCGGAGTCTCCTTCGCTTCGTCGGCCGTCGGCTCCTCGACCGGTGCCGCGGACGTGGCCGCCTCGACAAAACCCTCATCCAGTGGCGGCATGATCCGGGTCCGTTCATCCTCCGCACCGGAGACGGCCTCGGACTCTTGCAGCATCGCGGCCAGGTTAACCGTCTCCGCGCCTTCGCTCATTGCGGCCGCGGGCGGAACGATCGGCTCACGCGGTATTGCGTCGAGTGCGGCCAGACACGCTTCCGCATTGTCCAGCATGTACATCGGATCACTTCGTCCGCTCTGGATCGTCTCCATGTAGAACTCGATACTGACGATCGCGTCCGCGAGGCGGTCGAGGGCCGGCTGGGACGGAACTGCGTCGCCGATGGCCAGCCATCGGCGGATGTTGCTTCCGACTCTCTCGATAGCGGCCACAGCCCGGCTACGATCCAGCATCAATAACCCTGCGGTCACGCCGCGCAGCAAGAAAGGCACCTCGTCGAGCACGTGGGGTTCCAAGGGCGCTTCCAAAGCCTGGACAATCGCGTCCTTGACCCGATCGAGATTGATGATGCACTCGCGGAGTACCGCAGAGGTGACTGCCTCGAAATCACGGAGCGACTCGATCTCGGCAAGATCCTCGGCATCTTCGGCCGCGTCGCCCTGCTCGACGATCAAGCCGACGAGCTGGCTGTCAAGATTATCTTCCACCTCGATCAGGGTCGCAGCGATCGACAGCAGAGTGTCCTCATCAGGTGAATCGTCGCCCTCGACAATATCCCGCAGGCTGACCGTCTGCGCCTGCACAGCGTCTTTCAGACCGCCCAGTCCCAAGACCCCTAGCGTATCGCCGATCTTCTTCAGCAAATCGAGCTGGGAACCCAGTTCGTCCAGCCGGGTCATGCCGGTCCGGACGAAAATATCCAGCACATCCTTGACGCGGGTCAGGTCCTCGCGAATCGCGGCGCCGACTGTTTGCATCAGCTTGACGCTCGGTGCCGACAGACTGTCGCGGGCGTCCTCCAGGTCATCCTGGAGCGGAATCAGGTCAGCGAGACTGAATGACTTGCGGATGTCCGCCACGCGCTTGCCTTCATTAGTGGCGCGGGCGGCGTAAAACAACAGGCTGTTGATGAGTTCGAATGGCGGATCTGCCTCCAGTGCGCGTTCACCCTCGTCGACCAGCCGACGCATCTGGAGGTCAACTTGCCCGAGCAAACGCTTGACCGAAGCATTGCTCTCCAGCCCGCCTTGCCTCAACGCCTCTATGACCCCAGCCGTGATCCACCACAGCTGGAAGCAGCGATCCTCCGTAGATGCATCCTCGAGGGCCCCGATGACGTCCGCCATGGCAGCGAGGCTGCTGTCGGGACTGACTCCTCGGATCCAGCCAACCAGTGCCGACTGGTACTGGGCCCGCAACCGCCGCGCACGTTGGCGCAGGCTCTGCCCCGGCGGCGGTGTAATAGCCCGGCGGGCGGCAGCAAAATCCCTATCGGCCGGCAGATTCAAAAGGACCAGCGTGTTCTCGGACAGCAGCGGCTGACCTCGAGCCGCTCGCAGGTCATTCAGCAAAGGCAGCAGGACCAGCGGGATGTCTGCTCCACCGCTAATTACCCGGTCCATGTAGGCCGGAAGCTGGACCATCGCCCGGGTCAGCGCGTCCAGACCTTCTGCTCGGCGCTGGGCGTTGGTCGGATCCTCGACCAGGCAGTTTGCGACCTGCTCCATCTCGTCGGCGAGCAGCGCCCCCCCTTCGACCTCTGATAGCTTCAGAGCCCCGTGAGCCTGGTGCAGGCGGTCCGCACAGCGGGATAGCGAGGAGCTGTTCTCGGGCCGCTCGATGTAGTCTTCCAGGAACTGCCTGGCTTCCTGCAGCGTCGTCCCCAGCTCATCGTTGACCCAGACAATCGTCTGTGAAACTGCGTCACTCATGCTTCAATGTCGCCGCGAGTTCTGGTCTGTCGGCTTCAGGCGCTGGCCGAACGAGCGTCGTCCGCCTCCTGGAAAGACTTTGGAAATTCCGGCTGGCGCTTACCTCCGGTGGACTCCGGCAGCCTGAAGCCGGCCACGGAATTGCGCAACTGGGCCGCGAGATCGGCAAGCTTGCCGATAGATTCGGAGGTCGCTCCGGTCGCCTCTGCGGTTTGCGAACTGACCTCTCTAAGCACTCCCATGTTTCGGGTGATGTCCGCGGCGGCTGTCGCCTGCTCGCGCGCCGTGCCGCTGATGTTTTGCACCAGATTCGCGATCTGATTCGAAACGCTTTCTATCTCATCGAGGGCGGCACCGGCATTCTCGGCCAACAGTGCGCCACCGACGACGTCGGTCGTGCTGCGCTCCATGGACACCACGGCCTCATTTGTATCGGATTGGATTGTCTTGACGAGCACTTCGATCTGCCGGGTAGCGTTAGCAGAGCGCTCCGCGAGACGCTGAACCTCGTCCGCCACAACCGCGAAACCGCGACCCGCCTCGCCCGCCATGGACGCCTGGATCGATGCGTTCAGGGCCAGGATGTTGGTTTGTTCAGCGATGTCATTGATCAGCTCAACGATATTGCCGATTTCCTGGGAGCTCTCGCCGAGACGTTTTATCCGCTTCGAAGTGTCCTGGATCGTCTCCCGGATCGTGTTCATGCCCTCGATGGTGCGTCGGACCGCCTCTCCACCCTTGTGGGCAACATCCACTGAGTGACGTGCCACATCAGCCGAGCGTTCGGAATCACCCGAAACGGCTTCCACGGAAGCGGCCATCCGCGCCACCGACTCGGTGGCATCGGCCACCTGTTTGGACTGCGTCTCGCTTGCCTGGGCCAGATGGCCCGAGGTGGCCTGGGTCTGGCGAGCCGCCCCGTCTATATTGATCGCGGTGTCATTGATCGTCGTAACGAGTTCCCGCAATGCCTCGATCGCATAGTTGATCGAGTCCGCGATGGCGCCGGTGATGTCTTCCGTAACTGTCGCCTGCACGGTCAGGTCGCCATCCGCCAGGCTGCCGAGTTCATCCAGTAATCGCAGGATCGCGGCCTGATTCCGCTCGTTCTGTCGGGCCTGCCGCTCGGCCGCCCGGCGCGTATCCTCGCCGGAAAAACTCAGGCCGGCAAAGATCAGTCCAACGAGAAGCGCCATGCCCAGAAGTACGAAGCCCACCCTGGGGTCCCTGAGATTCACGGGACCAATGGACATACCGCGATCCGCCCCGGCGGAGGTGGAAATCTGGTCAACCACCTTCGCGGCCAGGCCCGGCACAGACTGGGCCACCTGCGCCGCCGCAGACACGCGGCTGGCTCCCGCCACCGCCGCGACGACCGCATCGCTGAGCTGGCGATACTGAGCCGTCATAGCGGTCACGCTGTCTTCGCCCAGCTGGGCCGTGACCGGAGTAATGCCGAGCGTTCCATCCTCCCCCGCCAAACCCAGGACGATGCGGCCGAGTCTCAGTTCGTCGTCTCCTGCCAGGCGTGATCTTACATCCGGGTCGCCGATGCCGGCCGCGATAGCCGCAACCTGCTCGATGATTCGCTCGGTTAGCGCGACACCCTCGAGGGCCAGCGTGGCGCTGCTTCCCTCTGTATTCTCTGCCACCGCAGACAGGCTCTCGACCAGTGCCGAACCGGACTGTGAAGCATCGGAGCTGGCGCTGGCTGCTGCGATCAGGTATTGCCGGCCGGCGGTCAACTTCTCGACCGCCTCCATCAGGGGGACAAATGCTTGCGGGCGCGTGTCTGCGGGCAGGGCAGCATTGGCGGTGCTCGCAATAGAGACCGCTTTCTCGAGATCAGCGAATCCTGCGCCCCCGCTATCGATGACGCTGCTGGCCGCGGCCGCCACGCTGCCGGTAGCCGCCTTCAAGTCAGACTGTTGCTGTGCGAGTCTCTGGACTCCCTCGTTGCCCTGGAATGCGTAGAACAGGCTTGCTCCAGCCAATACCAAGAGCACGACCAGCAGGACGCCTCCCAAAGGAAGCCACTTCGCGCCGGATCTCTTTTCGTCCATTTTTTCCTACCCAAATGCAATTGCTTGCCGGCGTCTATGCCGGCAATCGTCCCGCGTTCAAAAATTGCGGACTCTCGACCAGCGCCGCTAGCTCGAAAACAGGCCAGTTGTCTGAGTCTTGTCGAAACGCCCCGCGAAGATATCGTTCACATCTCAGGACCATGTCTGGTGCGTCCGCGCTGCGATCGTCCGTGGGGAACCTGCGGAACCCGAGGACCTCGTCGACGACCAGCCCTGCCGGGACATCCCGGTGATTCACCACGATCAGTCGGGTTTCGCGCCCGGGGCGGGTGGTCGCGCCGCCAAGAAAAGCCTGAAGATCGATCACGGGCAGAAGCTGGCCACGAACATTGGCCAGACCGGTCAGCCAGGGTTTCGAACCTGGAATACGGCTGACAACGTCCGGATACACGAGCACCTCCCGAACCTCATCCCGAGACGATACGAACACCTGCTCGCCGAGTCGGAAAGCCATGCCGACCCATTCGTGCTCCTCGTTCCCGATGCTGTCCTCCGCAGCCTGCAGACCGCAGCGCTCCAGGGCCAGTAACAGGTCGAACGGCTGCTCCCTGAGATCAGCGAGGGCGGGCGCATCACCCATGGCCATCCTCCTGCGGAAACAGGTGCTCCACTAGCGGACCGGCTTGCCCGGCTGCGGCATCGCGTTCAGTTTTCAAGCACCGACCTCACTTTGTCGACGAGCTGACTCTCCGTGACGGGTTTGACGATGTAATCGGTCGCGCCCTGCCGCATCCCCCAGATTCGATCGGTTTCGTCCCCCTTCGTCGTCACCATCAATACCGGTATGCGCGCCGTATCCGGATCCCGGGCGAGTTCGCGGGTTGCCTGAAACCCGTTCATACCGGGCATCACGATATCCATGAGCACCAGGTCCGGCTTCAGCGTCCTCGCCTTGTTGACGCCCTCGGAGCCGTCCTCCGCCGCCTCTGTCTCGTAACCGTTGTTCTCCAGGTACTGGCGCAATACATGCACTTCTGTTGGAGAGTCATCGACGATCAGCACGAGAGCCATTATCCGGATCCTCCCTCAGGGCCGCGCTGCGGCCCCTTTACGTTTCCAACTGGCTGTGGATGGCATTCAGTAACTCGTCCCTGGTGAAAGGCTTCGTCAGGTATTGCTCCGAGCCGACTATTCGCCCCCGGGCCCTGTCGAAAAGCCCGTCCTTGCTCGACAACATGATCACCGGAGTCGCACGGAAGACTTTGTTGTGCTTTATCAGTGCGCACGTCTGATATCCATCGAGTCTCGGCATCATGATGTCCACGAAAATGATGTTCGGATGGTGGTCAGCGATCTTGGATAGCGCATCGAAGCCGTCGACAGCCGTGAACACCTCACAGCCCTCACGGGAGAGTAATGTCTCCGCGGTCCTTCTGATGGTCTTGCTGTCATCTATGACAAGCACCTTCAGGCCGCGCAGATCCTTGGGATTAACCCTCTCCACTACGTTCTCCTAGACATCCGGTCCATTGGACTTTTTTGGGCACCCTTGCAGCCGATCGACCGCGACCGCGCGAAGGCCCGCGACCGGCTTCCTTGGAGTGGCCTTTTAACATATTGAAGCGACGGTCGCCACGCGCTCCGGTCGCCCCGACAGGACCCGGTCGTGACGATACATGCTGCTATATTACGCATGCTCGGCCAATCAGGGTGCGGCGGCAGTTTTTCAGCAGGAGGCAAGACTCGCATGAGCCAGCAGGAACGACGCCTCGGCGTCGTCATGGATAGGATCGAAAGCATAAAGCCCGCGAAGGACAGTACTCTAGCCATGCTGCTCGAAGCAGCGTCGCGAGGCTGGCGGCTCAGCTACATGGAACAGGCTGATCTGTGGGTGCGCGACGGACACCTCCAGGCCAGAACCCGGTCGCTGCAGGTGAGAGATGATCCGGCAGACTGGTTCGACCTCGGAGATCCGACCGCAGAGTCACTTGCCAATCTCGACGTGATCCTCATGCGCAAGGATCCGCCGTTTGATATGGAATACATCTACACGACCTACCTGCTGGGGCGCGCCGAGCAAGCGGGGGTCCTTGTCGTCAATCGGACAAACAGCCTCCGGGAGGTGAACGAAAAAGCCTACACGATGTGGTTTGCTGACTGCTGCCCACCGACTCTGATCACCCGGTCCATGGCCGAAATGAGCGCCTTCCTGTCTGAACAGGGCTCGATTGTGGTCAAACCGCTTGACGGCATGGGAGGGCGGTCCATCTTCGTTGTCCATGCCGGGGACCCCAATGGCAACGTCATTTTCGAAACCATCACGACCGGCGGCTCTCGGTTCGCGATGGCGCAGCGATATGTCCCCGAGATCATCGAGGGCGGCGACAAGCGCATCCTGCTTATTGATGGCGAACCCTACCCACACGCGCTTGCGCGTATCCCAGCTCCGGGGGACAACCGCGGCAATCTCGCAGTCGGCGCACGAGCAGAGGGACGGGCGCTGACGGAACGGGATCGCTGGATATGTGAGCGCGTCGGCCCGGTGCTGAAGGACAAGGGCATCATTTTCGCTGGCCTGGACGTCATCGGAGACTATCTGACCGAGATCAACGTCACTAGCCCAACCGGAATCCGTGAGCTGGAACGATTCTTCGGCGACAACATCGCGGGGCTGATGTTCGACGCGATCGAGTCGCGTCTGTGTTAGGACGCGGCCTCGTGGCTCAGCCATTTCGACTCCGGGTTGGCATTCTTGCTGTGATCGCGCTGGCCGCGGCCTGCGCCCGGGAACCCGTCGAGACCCGATATCGCTTCATGGCCATGGGTACGCTCGTCGAAGTCACCATCTTCGACCACCCTTCGCAGGTTGCGGAGGCAGCAGCACGCGATGTAGAGGCTCTGTTCCTCGATCTAGAGCACCGCTGGGATCCATGGAACGACGGTCCATTGGGGCGCCTCAATCAGGCGTTGGCATCTGGCGAGTCAGTGCGGCCAGATCCCGATCTCGCCGCGATTATCGGCCGATCGAATGACATTGCCCGCGTGACCGGAGGTGTGTTCGATCCGGCAGTCGGCTCGCTGGTGAAACTTTGGGGATTCGACGACGCCGCAAATATCCCCGACCAACCGCCTTCCTCGCTGACGATCCGGACTGCAATGGACTCGGTTCGACCCTTGCCGGGCATCTGGGACCAGCCAACGGCGACGCTCAATCCGGCCCCAGGCGTCGTCATTGACCTGGGCGGGTTTGCAAAAGGTGAGGCAGTTGATCGGGCGATAAGACTTCTTCAGCAACGCGACATCGGCAATGCGATCGTCAACGCAGGCGGAGACTTGCGCGCGATCGGCCGGCGGGGCGATCGACCCTGGAGGATCGGTGTGCGCGAGCCACGCCTGGAGGGCGTGCTCGCCGCCATAGAAGTGTCCGGCGACCAGAGCGTCTTCACGTCGGGAGATTACGAGAGATTCTTCGAGTTCAAGGGCCGCCGTTATCACCATATTCTTGACCCGAGAACGGGTTATCCCTCCCAGGGCCTTGTTTCCGTGACGGTGCTCACGGATGACGCGGCAACAGCGGATGCGGCCTGCACAGCCTTGATGGTGTCTGGCCCCGAGAGATGGCCCGGAGTCGCGTCAGCCCTCGGACTGGACAAGGTGATGGTGGTCGAAGCTTCGGGCGTCATCCAGATATCCGCTGCGATGAAGGAACGTGTGCGCCTGCTGCGCGAAGAAAAGCCCGAACTAGAGATTAGAGAGATTCCGTGACAGGGCTGCGTGCAGGCGATGTTCTCATCCTGGCTGCGGCAGCGGTGTTAGTGGGCGCATCGTACGCCGCCTTCTGGTCTCCCCGTACCGAGGGCGACAAGGCCATCATCAGCGTTGGCCATGACATCGTGGCTCACGCCTCATTGCTGGAGGACCGTACGGTCCCGGTCGACGGACGATTGGGCCGCAGCTTGCTAAAAATCGAGGGCGGCCGGATCAGGTTCATCGAATCCCCCTGCCCGGGCCGTTATTGCGTCCATACTGGATGGATTTCCCGTACCGGCCAGGTCGCGGCCTGCCTGCCCAACGGGGTGGTCGTGGAGGTCGAGGGTGGCGCCCGAGAGTTCGATGCGATAAACCTGTAGCCCCATGGCGATCTCTCAGAGAGAATCGGTGTCGATTTTTCCCGCGGAAAGAGAGGATCAGCTGGTTGCAGGTCTGGCGGCGCTGGCTATTGCGATCCATATCCTGGAAGCCGCATTTCCCAGCCCCCTGCCCGGCATCAAACCGGGGCTGGCCAACGTGGTAACCGTGGTCGTGTACCTCCGCTATGGATTCCGTGTAGCAGCCTGGGTCGCGCTGCTCAGGGTGCTGGTCGGCAGCCTCCTGATCGGTACGTTCCTGAGCCCCACCTTCCTGCTCAGCGCGACAGGCGCTGTAGCCGCGATCGGCGTTCTCGGCGTAGTTGGCAGCGTTGGCCGCAATACGGTGGGTGCCCTCGGGCTCAGCGTGGCGGCGGCTCTGGCTCATATGTCGGGACAGATCTGGGTCGCCTATTCGCTTTTCATTCCGCACCCAGCGCTGCTCAGCCTGGCGCCCATCTTGCTCAGCGCCGCTCTCGTGTTCGGTAGCGTGAGTGGATTGATCGCCGCAAACGTCGATGAACTGCTTCGCGGCAGCGGGGATCAGGCACATGAATGAGCACCCCTTCAGTCCCTCTCAACGTCTCTGGTACGCGATCGGACTGATGGCACTTGCTCACCTTGCGATCATCGCGGGGCTGGAGTTCAGGCCGCCGGACAGCGATTCCTCTCCAGCCATGCCGGCTCTCGAGATCGTCCTTTCCACATCAGGCAAAGAGGCTCCTCCGGACGAGAATGCGGAGTATTTTGGCGTCGACAATCAGCGTGGCAGCGGCAACACCGCTGACAACGTCAGGCCCGTTCTGCCGGAACCCGATCAGATGCCTTCGCCGGGCCAGGACCTGGCCGGCGACGATCATGAGCAGCCTTCCCCACTGTCCGGCTCTGAAAACCGGGACCTGGTGGCGACCCGGGACAATCCGGAACAGAAGGTTTTCCAGGACCTGCGGCCTGAGCAGCCGAGTTCGGTGGCCGCGGCCCGACGTGCACTGACGCTTGCGCCATTGGCCCGTTCGCGTCAGCCGAGAGAGCGCTTTCTGACCGTCAACACGCGTCAGACGTTGTTTGCAGGATATCTCGCGGACTGGAAGACCAAGGTCGAGCGCGTCGGCACACTGAATTTCCCTGACGAAGCACGGCGTCTGAGTATGGAAGGGAGCCCGGTACTCGAAGTCGCGTTGCGATCAGACGGCTCACTGTCGGAGATTCAGATACGCAGATCCTCCGGCGAGAGAGCGCTTGACCAGGCTGCTATCCGGATCCTGCGCCTGGCGTCGCCCTTCGACCCGTTCCCAAGGGACCTGACGGATCGCTACCAGATCCTCCGGTTCGCCTACGAATGGCGGTTCGTGGACACCGGCCTCACACGAGAGCCTTCACCCGATCGATGAGAATATTGCGGCCCGTCTTATACTAGGAGCATGCAGACCCGCTTCCTTACCAACCAGTTCCTGATCGCCATGCCGACCATGGGTGATCCGAACTTCGATCACACCGTTACGTTCATCTGCGAGCACAATGACGAAGGTGCACTTGGACTGGTGATCAACCGGCCGTCTGGCATGCGACTGGGCGATGTCTTCGCACAAATGTCCCTGGAAGCACCGGATCCGGGCCTGCGCGAGTCCCCGGTGCTGCACGGGGGGCCGGTGCAACCGGAACGCGGATTCGTCATCCACGATCGCGGAGGCGAGTGGGGATCGACCCTGCCCGTGTCCAACACGGTACAGGTGACGACGTCGCGGGACGTTCTGGAATCGATGGCGGCGGGCGACGGGCCCGAGAATGTGCTGGTTGCTCTTGGCTATGCCGGTTGGGGAGCGGGGCAACTGGAAGGGGAGATGTCGGCCAATGCCTGGCTCACGGTGCCCGCGGATCGGGAGATCATTTTCAGCATACCCTTCGAGGATCGATGGCGGGCCGCCGCCGCGCTGATCGGCATCGACATCGACCAGATCAGCAGTGATGTCGGACACGCCTGACCCTCGGGGAGTTTCCCGAACAGGCGACCTGCTGGCATTAGGCTTCGACTTCGGAGCGCGTCGCATCGGAGTTGCGGTCGCCTCTGACGCCACCGGAACGGCGAGGCCATTGACAAGCATTCAGGCTCGCGACGGCAGACCGCAATGGAGCGAGATCGACAGAATCGCCGCGGAATGGAAACCATCCATCCTCGTGGTGGGCCTGCCCTATAATAGCGACGGTTCCGAGAGCGAAATGACCCGGCGGGCGCGCCGATTCGGCAATCGACTCGGCCATCGTCTCACCCTGCCCGTGGAGTTTGCAGACGAGCGATTCTCATCGCAGGAAGCTGAGGCCCGGCTGCGGCAACAACGCCAGGCCGGAGACCGGCGGCGCAGGGTGCGGAAAGAAAACGTGGACGAGATGGCCGCGGCTATCATCCTGCAAAGCTGGATGGACAGGGAAAGGAAACAAGGAATAGACCTCGATGATCGACCAGTTTGATGACCAGGGCCGATTGCGGCACCTGCTTACGCTGGATGGCCTGACCAGGGATCAGATCACCGCCATACTGGATCGTGCGGAGGCGTTCCTCCGCCCGCCCGGAGACCTGCCTGCTTGGAGCGAGGCGCTCAAGGGACTCAGCGTGGCCAATCTTTTTTTCGAACCGAGCACTCGCACCCGTGCCTCGTTCGAGCTGGCCGGCAAGCGACTCGGCGCCGACGTGCTCAATCTCGACATCAGCACCTCCTCGCGGGCCAAGGGCGAGAGCCTGATCGATACGATCTATACGCTTGAAGCCATGCAGTGCGACGTGTTTGTGGTCCGCGACGCGCAGGCAGGGGTGCCGGAGTTCATAGCAGAGAACGTCGAGGATCATGTTCGGGTCCTCAACGCCGGCGAATCGCACGTCAATCATCCCACCCAGGGGCTCCTGGACACCATGACGATCAGGCATCACAAGCCGGACTTCGGCAGCCTGGTGATCACGGTCCTTGGCGACGTCCGCCACTCCCGCGTCGCTCGCTCCCTGGCACACGCCCTGGATGCCCTGGGCGTAGCGGAGCTTCGGTTGGTTGCGCCGGACAATCTGCTGCCTGATGAAAACGACTTCCCCGGCGCCATGATCACGTCTGACGCTGACCGCGGGGTCACTGATGCGGACGTCGTGATGGCACTGCGGATCCAGAAGGAGCGCATGACCGAGAGTGACATTCCTGATCCGCAGGAGTATCACCGCCGATTCGGACTGGACGGCGAACGTCTTCGCTTGGCAAAAGCCGATGCCATCGTGATGCACCCGGGACCCATGAACAGGGGTGTCGAAATCGCTTCAAAGGTCGCCGATGGACCACAGTCTGTCATCAGGGAACAGGTGACCAACGGCGTCGCTGTTCGGATGGCAGTACTGGAGGCCGTCGCAGGACTGCCGACGGAATCTCCCGAGGATTATGCCGAGTGACATCAGCTGACAGGACCAGCAAGCCGCACAGGGGCACGATATTCGTCGAGGATGCGGAGATACTCGAGCAGATCGCCTACCCGGCTGATCAGTTCGTCCTGCGCGTGCGTGCGCCCCGCAATGCAGAAGTCGCCATGCCGGGCAGTTTCGCCCACATCACCTGTGCGCCGGGATTACCCATGCGGCGGCCGTTGTCGATCATGAGGGCCCATCGCGATGACGGTACGCTGGAATTTCTCTACAAGATCGTCGGCGAGGGCCTGGGTCAGCTGTCACAAAGGCGACCCGGCGAAAACATCAGCGTCCTAGGGCCGATCGGACAGCCATTTCGCCCGGATCCGAAACGGCCTCGTGCGTTACTGGTCGGTGGCGGAGTGGGTATTCCGCCGATGGTCTTCCTGGCCGAACATCTGGCAAACAACCCGGTGGGCGCATGGGAGCCGCTGGTGCTCATGGGATCGGAGGTGCCGTTTCCGTTCCGCCTCGCCTGCGTCGGTGAGCACCGTGGACTGCCCGCAGCCGCATCGGCGGCGATCGAAGATCTTCAGGAGATGAGCATCGTCAGCCGGCTGGCGAGCATGGCGGATCTGGACGGTTGCTATCGGGGCTACGTCACCGAATTGGCCGGTGAGTGGCTGGGCGGTCTGACGGGCACTGAGATTGATGAAGTAACCATGTTCGCCTGTGGTCCGACGCCGATGCTGGAGGCTGCGGCTGCGGTCGCCAGGAAATTCGGCGTGCCGTGCCAGGTGTCTCTGGAGGAATACATGGCGTGCGCGGTTGGCGGTTGCGCAGGATGTGCCGTCGCGGTCCGGACGGACAACGGCATCGCCATGAAGCGCGTATGTGTCGACGGCCCGGTCTTCGATGCGGAGGCCGTGTTCCCGCCGGCAGCCTGAGATCCCTCAACCGAAGTTGATCTTGGCCTCTAAATCGGTGGCCGAGTCCGCATTCTCCAGAGCGGTATCCAGATCGATCTTGCCCTCTTTGTAGAGCTGATAGAGAGACACGTCGAAACTCTGCATGCCCTCTTCCAGGCTCTCCACCAGCGCTTCCTTCACGCCAGTGACGTCGCCCTTCATGGTCAGATCGGCGACATGCGGGGTGTTGATCAGCACTTCTACGGCAGGAAGCCGCTTCTTGTCCTTTCCTATGACCAGTCGCTGCGCCACGATTGCATTCAGGTAGTGCGACAGATCCATGAACAGCTGCTGATGCTGGTTTTGCGGGAACATGTTGATGATCCGGTCGAGCGTTTCCGACGCATTATTGGCGTGCAGGGTGGCGACACACAGGTGACCGGTGCCGGCCAGGGTAATCGCCGCCTGCATGGTCTCCCGATCCCGAATCTCACCGATCACGACAACATCCGGCGCCTCACGCATCGCGCTCTTTAGCGCGCGAGCATAGGACTTTGTATCCAAGCCCAGCTCGCGTTGGTTGACGATGGACTGTTTGTTGGGATGCAGGAACTCGATGGGCTCCTCGATCGTGACGATGTGATTGGCAGTGTGCTCATTACGATGATTGATCATCGCCGCAATCGTCGTGGACTTGCCTGAACCGGTCGCCCCGACCATCAGCACCATTCCCCGCTTGCGCATCGTCAGCTTGTCGAGGATAGGCGGGACCTGGATGCCGTCGAGCTTTGGCACGTCCAGGGTCACGAATCTGAGTACCATGGCCAGGTTGCCGCGCTGCCGGAACACGTTGGCGCGGAACCGGCCCAGTCCCTGCAAAGAGATAGCGAAATCGATCTCGAACTCGCGCTCCAGGGTCTCCTTCTGTTGTTCATTCATGATGCTGTGAGCGGCATCGCGGACCTGATCAACCGTCAGCAGGTCCTTGCCCAGAGACATGATCTGCCCCTCTATCTTGATCTTGATCGCCGCCTTTGGCGTAAAGAACAGATCGGAGGCGTTCTTCTCCGTCATCAGCTTGAGGAGCGGTGTGATGTCCATCGATATCCCTGGTAATTATTTTGCGGACGGGAAACTCATTTCCCGATCCTTGTCTTTTTCGGCCTTGAAATAAGAGTCGTCACTCTCGTCATCGACCAACTCGAACTTGTCGGAGTCGATTTCCTTGGCGCCTCTCTTGCTTTCGAGCTTGATCCGCAAGCGCACCTCGTTCATCGAATCGGAGTTACGCAGCGCTTCCTCGTAGGAAATCACGCCCTCTTCGTAAAGATCGAACAGAGACTGATCGAAAGTACGCATCCCGAGCCGGGTGGACTTGGCCATCACTTCCTTGATCTGAGCAACCTCGCCCTTGAATATCAGGTCGGCGATGAGTGGCGAGTTCAGCATCACTTCCAGGGCCGCGATGCGGCCGGATCCGCTTTCTCGCGGAAGGAGCCGCTGGGACACGAATGCCTTCATGTTCAGCGACAGATCCATAAGCAACTGATCACGCTTCTCCTCGGGGAAGAAATTGATGATGCGGTCGAGAGCCTGATTGGCGCTGTTGGCGTGCAAGGTCGCCAGGCAGAGATGTCCGGTCTCGGCAAACTGTATGCCGTATTCCATGGTGTCCCGATCCCTTATCTCACCGATCAGAATCACATCGGGTGCCTGACGAAGCGTGTTCTTCAGGGCCACGTGCCAGCCGTCGCAGTCGACACCGATTTCACGCTGGGTGATGACGCAACCTTGATGGTCATGCACATATTCAATCGGATCCTCGATCGTGATGATGTGACCGTGTGAATTCGCGTTGCGGTGACCGACCATGGCCGCCAGCGTGGTTGACTTACCGGTACCGGTGCCGCCGACCAGGATCACCAGGCCACGCTTGGTCATGACGATGTCCTTGAGGATGGGCGGCAGATCCAGCTCCTCGATGGTCGGGATCTCCGTATTGATCGTCCGACAGACGCATCCCACATGGCCTTGCTGGACGAATGCGCTGACTCGGAAGCGGCCGATGTTCGCCGGCGAGATCGCGAAGTTACATTCCTTCGTCGCGTCGAAAGCCTTGGTCTGCCGATCGTTCATGATCGCTCGCACCAACGAGTTGCTCTGCTGGGGATCGAGAGCCTGCTCGCTCACCGGCTTGATCTGTCCGTCCACCTTGATCGCCGGTGGAAAACCGGCCGTAATGAACAGGTCCGAACCGTCCACCTTTTTCATGCGGCGGAGCAGATCCTGCATCAGTCGAATAGATTGGTCTCTGTCCATTTCGTTTATGTCCCGTGGTTGGTCACTCGGTCACCCGGCGAAGCCGCGCCTGACGGGACGCGGACCTCGACCCTGAGGCTTTGCGGGCCGCCCTAGAACGCCTCCTTGTTCTGGGCCTTGTAGCGAGCCTCCTCGCGATTAACGAGGCCCTTGGCCAAGAGATCCTGGAGGCATTGATCCAGAGTCTGCATGCCTACATTTTGTCCAGTCTGGATAGCAGAATACATCTGGGCGATCTTGCCTTCCCGGATGAGATTCCTGATCGCCGCGGTACCGATCATGATTTCGTGGGCCGCGATCCGCCCGCCGCCACTCTTTTTAAGGAGAGTCTGCGAGATCACGGCGCGCAGCGACTCGGACAGCATGGATCGCACCATGTCTTTCTCGCCGGCCGGGAACACGTCGACGATACGATCGATGGTCTTGGCGGCGGAACTCGTATGCAGGGTGGCGAATACCAGGTGACCGGTTTCTGCGGCAGTCAGGGCCAGGCGGATAGTCTCCAGATCACGCATCTCACCGACCAGGACCACGTCCGGGTCTTCGCGGAGCGCGGAACGCAGAGCCTCGTTGAACCCGAGTGTGTCGCGATGCACCTCACGCTGGTTAATCAGGCAGCGCTTGCTCTGGTGGACGAATTCGATCGGGTCCTCGATTGTCAGAATGTGATCGGGACGGTTGTCGTTGACGTAATCGATCATCGCCGCAAGCGTCGTGGACTTGCCCGATCCGGTGGGACCGGTGACCAGGCAGATGCCACGCGGGTACATGGCGATGTCCTTGAAGATCTTCGGTGCCGCCAGATCTTCGAGGGTCAGGATGTCTGCCGGGATGGTCCGGAACACCGCACCGGCGCCACGCGCCTGGTTGAATGCATTTACCCGGAAGCGAGCCAGATCGGGTATCTCGAACGAGAAATCGGTCTCGAAGAATTCCTCATAAGCCTTGCGCTGCTTGTCGTTCATGATGTCGTAGACCATGCTGTGAACTTCCTTGTGGGAAAGCTCCGGCATGTTGATACGCTTGATATCACCGTCCACACGGATCATCGGCGGGACGCCGGCCGACATGTGGAGGTCTGACGCATTGTTCTTTACGGCGAATGCGAGCAGCTGGTCAATCTCGACGGCCATAAGGGCTCCTTCGGTATATGCTTTCCTTCACCGCGTGCGGATACGTTATGTCAACACGCTGAGCAGAGTATAGCGAAGCCAATTGATGCAAAACATGACGCGTTTCTCACTCAGGCTTGCTGACCTGCGGTCCAGGATTTCCGCCGCATGTCATGAATTTGGGCGAAATCCCGAAGAAATTACTTTGCTGGCGGTAAGCAAACGTCATCCTGCGGACGCAATCCGTGAGGCCGCGGCAGCCGGCCTGCATTATGTCGGAGAAAACTTTGTGCAGGAGGCGATCGGGAAGATGGACCAGACCGCAGATCTGGACCTGGTCTGGCATTTTATCGGACATCTGCAGAGCAACAAGACGCGGATTGTGGCGGAGCGATTCCAATGGGTGCAGTCACTGGATCGGGTCAGGATCGCCCGCCGCCTTAACGCGCAGCGGCCGTTCCATGCCCCGCCCATGGACGTCTGCATACAGGTATGCCTCGAATCGGAGCCCGGCAAGGGCGGTGTCATGCCCTCCGGGCTGGCCACTCTGGCGAAAGAGATAACGGAGCTTGATCGCCTTCGTCTGCGGGGGCTGATGGCCATTCCGCCACCGTCAGATGACTTCGAAGTCCAGCGCGACTACTTCCGCCATCTGCGCGCACTCCGTGACGACTTGGTCGCCGGAGGCCTGCAGTTGGACACGCTGAGCATGGGGATGTCCGCCGATCTGGAGGCGGCCATCGCCGAAGGAGCCACGATGTTGCGTGTCGGCACTGCGCTGTTCGGGCCGCGCCCCGGTACTGGAGCCTGATGTCGTCGGACTATATTCTTTGGATACGGAGCGGACACGCGACCGAGGGCTGCGTGACAGAGAAATGAAACAAGACTTGATTTTCGCATTCATCGGCGGCGGCAATATGGCGGGCAGTCTGATCGGCGGCCTGATCTCCGGCGGCTGTCGTCCGGATCAATTCCGGGTAGCCGATCCGGATCCGCAACAGAGGGAAAGGCTACGGGGGCAATTCGGTGTTCAGGTCACCGAGCATAATCGAACTGCAGTGTCCGGAGCAGATGTCGTCGTCCTCGCGGTCAAGCCGCAAGCCGCGGCCGAGGCCTTGAAGGGGCTCGGATCATCTGCGCCTGACGCACTATACGTCTCGGTGATCGCGGGTATACGTGAAAGCCAACTCAAGCAATGGCTGACAACGGAAGTAGCCATGATCCGGGCCATGCCTAATACGCCGGCATTGCTCGGGTGTGGGGTGTCCGGACTGCACGCCGAGGGCACGATCTCCGCCGAGCAGCGGGAGATCGCTGAGAACGTCATGCGTTCATCCGGGACCGTCGTCTGGGTCGATGAAGAGGCCCTGCTGGATCCGGTGACTGCTGTATCGGGCAGCGGCCCCGCCTATTTTTTCCTGCTTATGGAGGCCATGACCCGGGCCGGCGTCCAGCTGGGTCTGGCGCCGGAGGCCGCGCGCCTCCTGACTCAGGAGACTGCGCTCGGAGCGGCGCGGATGGCCCTCGAATCCGACATCGATGTGACCGAGCTTCGCCAGCGAGTGACCTCGCCCGGAGGAACCACAGCGGCGGCGCTCGAGGTGTTGCAAGCCAGGGACGTACCCGAAGCGATCGAGGAAGCCGTCCACGCAGCCTGTCAACGCGCGCGGCAACTCGCCGACGAGTTCGGTCAGGCCTGATCAGGGGAACGGCATGAGCGCACCGCTAATCTTTATCGCCGAAACGTTTTTCGAACTCTATATCCTGTGTTTCGTCCTGCGCTTCATACTGCAGACCGGACGGGCGGACTTCCACAACCCCCTGTCACAATTCATCGTTCGGGTAACCAACCCCCTGGTCGTACCGCTGCGTCGTGTAGTGCCGGGTCTTCGGGGCCTCGACATGGCCACGGTCGTGCTAGTGATCGTCCTAGAAGTACTCGCGACAGCCGTGCTGATCCCATTGAAGACGGGGGTCAATCCGAGCGCGGCCATGTTGCTCTATTTCTCATTGCTGCGGACAGTGATGAGCGTGCTGCGCCTTTACGTATTCGCGATCCTGATCTACGCGCTGTTGAGCTTCGTCAATCCGGGCAGCTACAACCCTTTGAGCAGCGTGCTGGCAAGCATCTGCGAGCCGGTCCTGCGGCCGTTCAGGCGTGTGATTCCCCCGATTGGCGGGCTCGACCTCTCCCCCCTGTTCCTGATCATCATCTTGCAGGCGCTGATAATGGCCATACCTCTACCCGGTGTGCTGCGCTGAAAGTCTCCAGTCCATGCCATTGGCGGCAGGACCGTCTGGTTTGCACGCTACGGATCCAGCCCCGCGCCAGCCGCGATGACTTCGCTGGCATCGTCGGTGACCGGATGAAGATCCGTATCCGATCCTCGCCGGTCGACGGCGCAGCCAACGAGGCCCTGATCAAGTTTCTGGCATCTCGATTCGGAGTGAATCGCTCGAGCGTGCGGCTCGTTTCCGGTCATCGCAATCGCAACAAGGTAGTTGAAATCGAATCGCCCGGCAGGATACCTGAGGAACTACAGGGACACATAGACTAAAACGTATGCGAATAGGCTATAGTTACCGTGTTGTGCCTCAGACGCACCGACGATTTCGGAGCTGCTTAGTTATGACATCGAATAGATGGCGATCTCTGCTCGTGACTCTGGTCGCAACAGCGACGACTGCTTGCGGTCCGGGCCCGGCTGACGGCGACGATGCCGAGGCTGCGAGAGAGATTACCCGTCAGAGCTTCAGTGAGTTTGGTGATTACGTCGTGCATTACAATGCCCAGGCGACGGAGATGTTGCCACCCGAAGTTGCGCGCGCCTACGGGATCCAGCGCAGCGAGAACAGGGCGATGCTGAACATCAGTGTGCTACGCAAGCAACCGGGTACAATCGGCCAGCCGGTCGCCGCGAAAGTCCTGGTCGACGCGAGTAACCTCACCGGGCAGCTGAAATCCGTGAACATCCGGCAGATCGAGGAAGGTCACGCCATCTACTATATTGGTGAGGTAGGCGTTGCAAATCGGGAGACCTTGATATTCGATATCAGCGTGCAGCCGGAAGGTGAATCGGAAGCTTTCCGCGTCCGCTTCCGTCAGCAGTTCTATACGAGTTAAGGGAGAATCTGTTCGACCATACATGAGCCGCCGCTCGATCGGCTCGGCACCCGCAAAGGTGAAACCAGTATTTTTGGTACATTTCGAGCATCGTCAACAATCAACCCAAACCGGACTACCAGGGGGAAAAAATGGCTGCCAAGAAAAAGGCATCGACCAAGACCGCGCAGAAACCGCCCACCAAGAGCCAGATCATCGGACAGATCGCCGACAAGACTGGCCTGACGCGCAAGGACGTGGGTGCCGTCTTTGACAATCTGCATGCGATCATCAAGAGAAACATCGGACGCCGAGGCCCGGGCGAGTTCACCATGCCCGGCCTTCTCAAGGTCAAAGTCGTCAAGAAACCCGCCACCAAGTCCCGCAAGGGAATCAATCCTTTCACGGGCGAAGAGATGACCTTCAAGGCAAAACCTGCCCGCAAGGCGGTCAAGGTGACGGCTCTCAAGGGCCTGAAAGACATGCTCTGAGGGCGGCCCTGTCCGGTCTAACAACGCCCGGCCCTGAGCCGGGCGTTTTTTGTCAGCCGTCACTACTGAGGATTTTGTCTCGCAGGCCGACGTAATCGGCGTGCGGGATGTAGATCAGGTCAGCGATCTTGCCGAGCAGGTGCCGCTCATGCTTGTCCATGCGACCGTCGGCCAATGCGACCTTGAGCAGCATCTCCATAAATTTCAGCTTCTGCGGCAGCGTCAGCGCGGCATGAATCTCGGCAGTGAACTCCTGTAGCGAAACCGCCCGGTCGGCCCGCCGATCGGCCGTGCTCAGCAGTTCTTCCGCCTCACGCCTCTCAAGCGAGAAGCGATCGCTTAACAGGCACAGAAGCGCGCGCCGTTCTGCTTCTTCCTCAACAAAATCGGCCCTCGCCATTTCAACCAGGAGCGCCGCCATGGCGACGCGGGCGCCGTGCCCGTCTGACGATTCCTCTTCCTGAGCAGGTTTGCCGAGCGCCGAGCGGAGGAAGTCTTGTAGCCGATCGATCATGTTCAGGCGCCCTCACAAGCCGGTGCTCTGGATCTCAGAAACGACGAGAGTGTCTCCGCGAGCAGCCGAAGCCTGCCGTGAAAAAAGTGATCCGTATCCGGCATGATTTCGACCTCAGGCCGAGGCTGGAGTCGACAGGCCCATGCCTCTACAGCATCACTGTCCACCAGTTCGTCATCTGCGCCCTGGAGAACCAACCACGGACAGGTCGGAGCGCGTTGCTCCGCGACAGGAAATCTGTGAATCGGTGGCGCCACCGTGATGAGGCAGGCGGGTGCCAGGCTCGCGGATGCCCGCAAGGCCACGTAGGCGCCGAAAGAGAACCCGGCGAGCCATACTTCCGCGCCAGGCCAGCGTCCCCGCGCCCATTCCACTACTGCGATCGCGTCCTCGGTCTCCCCGATGCCCTCGCCATAGGCAGATTCACTGCCGCCAACGCCACGGAAATTGAACCTCACCGCGGGTCGACGCAGCCGGTTGGCGGTCCTGGAGATCGTGTGCACGACCTTGTTGTCCATCGTGCCATGGTAGAGCGGGTGGGGGTGGCAGACGACTGTAACAGCGTCCGAGAACGCGTCCTGTGGCATCTCCAGACAAGCCTGCAGTCTGCCCTCCGGCCCGTCGATGAACAGTGACTCGACGATCGGCCGTTTCATCCGGGCAGGCTTTCCACGGCCAGGCCTTCCCTCGGCGAAGTGCCCGGCTCTGTCGGTCGGGGTGGGCTGTAGCAGACCAGCACGTCGCCGGCCTCCGGCTCTATCTCCGTCTGTGGGGAAAGAAACCTGGCCCGGGCCTCAGGCCTTATTCGCAGGATCTGCAATGCCCGGGAGTCCACGTCTCCCAGGAAATCACTGTAGGTATAGGATTCGGTCAGACGGGTCTTCGTGAATGCCCACCCGTCCAGGTGCAGCCGCCAGAGATTCTCGTACTCGGCCTCGTCTCCGAACGCCATATTGCCCCTCAATCCGAGCGCTACTCCTCTCGGATCGTCGTCCTCACCTGGCCCCATGGGCAGCTGAAATACGCGGTCTCGGCCGATGTCCGGTGCGAGCGCCGTACAAACCAGTGCGTTGTATGCATCGTTGTCGGTGGCGGCAAGCACCGTCATCACGTGGCTCACCTCCACGGACTCGTCGGCAAACTCCGACAATATCTCCCCGTAGAAGACTTTCAGACCCGCCAGTCGCGCCGCCCGCAGCCGATGCCATGAGTTGTCGGCAATCAGCGTCTTGACGTCGAGTCCTTGCAGCAGGGTGCCGAGTTCGACACTCCAGGGAGAGGCGCCGACGATCAGCACGCTATCGCGCGCCGGGCTCGAGAGGCCGAGTCTGCGCGCCATCCATCCGAGGGTGAGCCCGTGTGCGACAACGGTGGCGAAGATGACCCCGAAAACCAGGGGCAACAGCGATTCCGCCCCGGCAAAATCATGCTGAGCGAGCGCGGGGCCCATAACACCTGCGGTGGCTGCAGCGACGATTCCGCGTGGGGCGATCCATGCAAGCAGTGCGCGTTCCCTGAGTTCCATGCCGGCACCGATCGTGGCCAGCATGACTGCCGCCGGACGGACCAGGAACATGATCGCGGCTATCAAGGCAACATTCGGCAGATTTACCGCATTGACGACTGCCGGGTCCATCGTAGCGGTAAGCAGCACGAACACCACCGAGACGAGCATCACGGTGATGTACTCCTTGAAACGTTTCATGTCCTGCAGACCGGGCAGATTCATGTTGCCGACCACAATCCCCATCACGGTTACGGCCAGCAGCCCTGCCTCCTCCTGGGCAAGATTCGAGAGCACATAGACAACCAGGACCAGGGTCAACAGGATCGGAGATTTCAGGTACTCGGGCACGAGGCCATGCAGGAAGGCCTTTCCGGAGAGCCAACCGACGAGCCCACCGAGCACGACCGCTACTGCGATCGCGGACGCCAGTCCCTGTATCACGCTCTGCCAGACCTGACCGGCTTCCGCGAAGACGAAGAACTGGAATGTCAGGACCGCCAGCAGGGCGCCAATGGGGTCATTTACGATGCCTTCCCACTTCAGGTACGACGACATCCGACGGTTGAGTCCCGCCTGCCGAAGCAGTGGCAGGATCACGGTCGGTCCGGTTACCACCATGATGGCGCCAAACACGAGTGCGACAGGCCAGCCGAGTCCGGCGATATAGTGCGCAGCCAGGCTGCCGAACAGCCACGCCAAGGGACCGCCGATGTAGACCAGACGACGCACGCCGGTGGCCGCGATACGGAGTTCGCTTCGCTGCAGACTCAGGCCGCCTTCGAACAGAATCACCGCTACACAAAGCGCCACGACAGGCTCTACCACGTGGCCAATTCCGGGACCGTGAGGCACCCAGCCGGCTACCGGGCCCACCAGCAATCCTCCGGCGGCAAGCAGGATGATGGCAGGAAGCTGCACGCGCCAGGCGAGCCACTGGGCACCTACGCCGACCGCAATGATCAGCACAACCAGAAGTATCGGACCCTCCAACTCTTGACTCCCCCTCAGACAAGCCTGTTACCGTAACCACAGCCCCCGGGGCTCGCAACCGCAACGTGAAAACGGGCCGGGGCTTGCCATAGAATGCAGCATGCCCGAAAGCGCGGCCGCCCGACGGGATGAGGCGTTGCGGATAACGATGTGAAAAATCCTACGATCGAACTCGAGAACAAGTACTGCGCCTATAACTACCATCCGCTCCCGGTAGTCCTGGTGAAGGGTGAAGGCGCGCACGTCTGGGACGATCAGGGCCGAAAATATGTGGACATGATGAGCGCCTACTCGGCGGTCAGCCATGGCCACGCCCATCCGAGGTTGGTAAGGACCCTGGTGGAACAGGCCGCCACGCTGAATATTGTTTCGCGGGCCTTCCACACCGATCGACTGGCACCATTTCTCAAAACCGCATGCGAGTTGTCAGGAATGGACTCCGCGTTACCGATGAACACAGGGGCCGAGGCCGTCGAGACAGCGATGAAAGCCGCCCGAAAGTGGGCGTATACGGTCAAGGGTGTCGCGGATAACCAGGCGGAGATCCTGGCGTGCGAGGGTAACTTCCACGGCCGCACTATCGCGATAGTCGGCATGTCATCGGAACCACAGTACCGCGCCGGATTCGGACCGTTCCCGCCTGGCATGAAGCTGATCTCCTATGCTGATGCGGATGCACTCGAGGCTGCGATCACGCCGAACACGGCTGCCTTGATCGTCGAGCCAATCCAGGGTGAAGGTGGAATTATCATCCCTCCGGATGGATACCTGGCCCGATGCGCGGAAATCTGCCGCGAGAACGATGTCCTGCTGATTTGCGATGAGGTTCAGACCGGCCTGGGCAGGACCGGGAAATTGTTTGCTTATCAGCACGAAGGCATCCAGCCGGACGGACTAATCCTAGGCAAGGCATTGGGCGGAGGCATATTGCCGGTGTCCATGTTCCTGGCCAGGGATGAAGTCATGAACGTTTTCAGGCCCGGCGACCATGGCAGTACATTCGGAGGTAATCCTCTCGCGGCCAGTATCGGGCTCGAAGCGCTGAACATCCTGGTAGAAGAGGATCTAGTCGCACAGAGCGCCGGCAAGGGCAAATGGTTCCTGGAGAGACTGCTGCAGATCGACAGCCCGCTGATCAAGGAGGTCCGAGGTCGCGGATTATTCATAGGAGTGGAGATCGATCCCGACAAGGCAACCGCCAGAGAAGTCTGTAAACGGCTCATGGAAAGAGGTCTGCTGAGCAAGGAGACTCACGAAACAGTTGTCCGCCTGGCGCCGCCGCTGACGATCAAACGAAAGCTTCTGGGCTGGGCCGCCGAGCAGATCGAGGAAGTCCTAGACGAAATGGAAGCGCTTAGAAAAGCGTCCTGACCCGATATTTGAGCGGAGGAAATCACCATGCGACTCACGATCCAGGGAATCGATGACGGAGGCACAATTCCGCCCCGGTTCGCGTTCGGAGTACCAGACGCCGAAGATCACGTTCGGCTAGGCAACAACTTGAACCCGGCGGTCAGCTGGGCGGATGTTCCTGAGGGCACCAAGTCGTTGGTCCTGATATGCGTGGACACCGATGTGCCGACCAAACCGGATGACGTGAATCAGGATGGCCGCATCGTGCCTGCCGACCTACCGAGGGCTGACTTCTACCACTGGGTCATGGTCGACATTCCGGCAGATTGCACCGGTGTCGCCGAGGGGGAGTGCAGCCGCGAAGTCACCGCGGGGGGCAAGACTGATCCCCACGGGCCAGGTGGTTCCCGGCAGGGTCGGAATGATTACACCGCCTGGTTCGAGGGCGACTCCGGAATGGGCGGAGTCTACCTGGGATACGATGGTCCCTGCCCTCCATGGAACGATTCGATACCGCATCATTATCACTTTTTGCTCTATGCGACCGATTTTGAGCGCTGCCCCGTGGAGGGCGGCTTCAGCGGACAGGAGGTGCGCTCTGCCATCGAAGGACACATCCTCGCCGAGGCCCGGGTGACGGGGATGTACTGGCTGAATCCGGACCTGGACAAATAGTTAGGTTCTAGGGATCGTCGTTTCGAATCGAGAAATCGACGATCTCCGTGCGGCGGGCGCCACTGTCCGGCTGATAGCGCCGCGACCGCACGATCTCCAGGGCCTGATCGTCGTATACACCGGCTGGCATGGCGCGCACTACCTGCGCATCCGTGACCCGGCCCGACGCATCGACTGAGAATTCCACCTGTACGAAGCCGCTCTCGTCGCGGCGTGGAATCTCCAGTGGGGCGATATCTTCAAGGGGAGGCAGACTCGGTCGCCCGGTCTCCTGTGTTTCACCCAGAAGTTCAGCCAGATCCAGCCGCTCGCTGACTGAAAGCAGCGTGATATCGACGGCACGACGTCCTTCCCTGCCGTCAAAAACGCCAAATGCCCACAGGCTGACCACAAGCAGCGCTGCCACAACAATACAGGCCAGCACATTGGCCACAGCGAATCGTCGCAGGGTGCGGTTCATCCCGGGCTACTCGATCCCCAATAACTCGACATCGAATACCAGGGTGGCACCGGGCGGTATTGCGCCTCCGGCACCTCGCTCCCCGTACGCCATGTGCGCCGGGATTACGAGTCGCCTCTTGCCGCCGACTTTCATCCCGGCAACGCCCTCGTCCCAGCCTTTGATTACCCGGCCGGCGCCCAATGGGAAGCTGAACGGCTTGCCACGGTCAACCGAGCTGTCGAATTTTTTGCCTTTGCCATCCTCGGCGGCAGGGTCATATAGCCAACCGGTGTAGTGCACGACTGCGACGCTTCCAGCGGCGATAGCGGCGCCCTCGCCCTCGGCCAGGTCGGTCACCTGAAGTGTTCCCACCTCCTGCGCCAGGGCGACCAAAGGCAACCACATAGTTAATGCGAGAATCCGTAATATCGACTGCACTTTATCCTTCCTCCATTCATGGCCAGCCTGGCCGGTTCGAGGCCGGGCGTATCCCGGCAGCTGTTTTTCCACTCAGTCGGGCGATTCCCCGCCTGCAGTCTTGTCGGTGTCGAGAACCAGCGCGGCCGAGTTTATGCAATATCTCAGTCCGGTCGGTTGCGGACCGTCCGGGAACAAATGACCGAGATGGGCCCCGCAGGACGCGCAACACACTTCCTCGCGAACCATGCCGAGACTGCGGTCTTCGCTAACGCTGACCCTGTCGCCTGCAAGCGGAAGCCAGAAGCTGGGCCAGCCGGAGCCGGAATCGTACTTGTGCTCTGATTTAAAGAGCTCGTTTCCGCAACAGACACACCGGTAGGTGCCGTCTTCCTTGCAGTTTACATATTCACCTGTGAAAGCACGCTCCGTCCCGCCCTGCTGGGTGATGCGGTATTCCTCGTCGCTCAGCTTGTCGCGCAGTTCCGATTCGGTCATAACGATTTTACTGGTCATTGTTTTCACTCCGCGGGGGGCGGAGATCGTAAACCGGTGAGCGGACACCGTCCAGCCAATGCCAGATGGCAGGAAAAGCAGGTCACGGGCCAGGGCATCAGGATTTAGGGGTCTCTGCGGACAGCAGGCGTCCCTCACTGTCGCATCGCCTGTTTTCGATACATGGTTCAGGGGAATAGAAACAGGTACGCCACGCTCCGGGTCGGGGGAGCGCTGAAGTGTCATGTTTATGTTTCCGGGACGGATCCCGGGTTCGCTATGGAGAGGATGCTCCGACCGCGCCGGTGCCAGGCTGCATTGCTTGAACCGTCGGCGCGGTTCGCGTCAGAAATCGCTGGATCGACCCGTCCGGGTCAGACCAACAAGGTATGGATCGTAGCAACTGACTCCATCGCCGCGACGTTCACTACCGTCCCAGGACCTCGGTTCTGGCGACCCCGGACAGGTGCTCTCCAGGCCGCCACTGTCCCTTTGGTTGACGAGATCGCCCAGATACGGATCGCTGGATCCGGTCGGACGGGACTCGCCGTCGGGGGAAGTACGCGGTTTTCTGTCCATTATCCTGTGCCTCAAGTGCTGCCTTCAGGCTAAGTCCTGTCGGACGAAAAGGATGTGTCCGGGTTCACAGTTCCATCGAGGGCTTTTCTGCGTGGCTCCTTGGGGGGATAGCCTGGCTCTACCTTCAAGAGGGCGACCTTCACTGACCCGGCCGCTCGCTCTCAGCGGGTGACTGCGCTCACAATGGCGCCAGCAGCGCCACCGCCAAGGTCAGGACCAGCGTAACGCTGACAGCCAGGTGTCGGATCCGCAAGCCCAGGTTCTGACCAAGCAGAACCGCCACTTCGTCCAGTTCGTCCAGCAGTTGTATGACTCGTTCCATGCGCCCACATTTCGGACCATCGAACGGCAAGCTTATTCCCGGGATGCCGCAAAAACTGTGACGGGCGTCTCATTAGTGCCCGCGCGTGGCTGGCGATGTTCGCGGGCATGCCGCGGCAATTACCGGTCGGGGTAGCCAGATCCAGAGGCTCACAGAAAGCGGGCGTTTTCTATCTGGATCCTGAGATATTCTTCGGCCGCGTCCGTCCCATAGCCCCACACGGCAGACACGCGGGAAGGAATCGTATATTCAGCGAACCGTTTTTCGGCCTCTACTTTAAGCCCGTAGGGCATAAGCCCGAAGCTGCGCCCCTCTCCACCGAGATGCCGCATCATCGTGACGTCAACCAGAGCGCCGCTCTCGGCGACAGTCATATTCAGGCTTGAACTCTCCGCCTGGCCGGGCAGGCGGACCGTTACCCGATGCTGATCGCCAGACGTCCACTCTGCCCCGCGAGCGGCCACGAGACTGGTCGGCAACCAGATCGACTCGATGATGAGACGGCCTGCAGCTGATCGAGAGAATTCACCGCCTTTCACGTGGCTCAATGGCCAGGGGCCGGCAATGAAGAAGTCCGAGCCCGCGAATCCATCGCAATAGTAATCCGCACCCTCGGCAAAAAGTCTGCCCAGTGCCTCTATCCGTGCTTGCCAGAGGAAACCGCGCTCGGGGCAGATCCTCTGCGCCGCCTCGAAATTGAACCAGTCGCCACTCTCACTCGCGCGGATCTCGCCGATCATGTGCAGATCCACCGTCCTGGCGAGCGGTGCCCCCGGCTCGATCGCATGTCGGAGATAACGTGACGCCGGCGGAGGGAGGAGGACCGTCTGTTTGGGTTCGAAGACGTCGCCCGATACGTCGGGCAAAGCCAGTCGGTTAAAGATCTGGCGATGCAGGGCCAGCATTCGATCGCGCCTGACACGCAGGATCATCACCAGCCCCGCAAGACAGGCCGCGATTACAAGTACCCACCAGTAGAACTGCATCTCGTGAAGTCTCGCCCAGCGTGCCGCGAGATTCGCGGCTCAGGGCGCGATTATAAGGCCGGAACCCGGGCAGACCGAGAGCGGCTTCTGATGTCAGGACGTGGGCTTCTCCAGTTGATGTGGTAACGCCAGATAGAATCCCGATCTTGAGCCGGCGCGGTGATGTTCCCTGCTGGAAGCCGCGGCTGATCTGGCTTTGCTGACCCAGGTCCATCGGTCACGTGCTTTGATCGTGTTGAAACAGTCGACCCGTGAGGCCATCTGCTGTGTTTTGCTCATCGAAAAGTGCTCCCCGTCTCCCCGAATGACAACGGAATTCGGTGCTCGATCAGGTGTCCTGCTCCCAGTCGTCCCGAACCCTGGCGGTCCAGGCCTTGTAGCCTTTCCACGTGTAGATGGAGTCGGGTCCCTGGCGTCTGGTGCCAGGTCTGTCAAGCTTGTTCAGCCAACCGCGATACGCTTCCCAGCCCACCGCAGAATCCGGGGGTTGGTGATCACGTCGATCCGCGACCGTCCTGGATTTGCGTCCGACATCGATTGATCGCTTCTTTTTGGATCGACGATCTGCGGGCACAAAAGTCTCCACTGGCAACTATCGGTTACGCAGCTTAGGCAGCAAGGCTGCGTGTGACCGTGAAGCACTTCACATAGTAGGCTCCGGCAGGGATGTTGGCCTGCAAAGTGTGACCGGGTTAACGTTCTGAGTGAAAGGCGTATCGGGACTAATCAACGATACGGTAGCAGGGCGTGTATTCAACACCAGGCAAACGCATGCGCCCCTGTGATACAAACGCCCGCAGTAGCTCGTCGAGAGGTCGCATGACCTTTTTGTCCCCGCGTATTTCGAATGGCCCATGGGCCTCTATAGCGCGCACCCCCGCATCCTTCACATTGCCGGCCACGATTCCGGAAAATGCGCGCCTCAGATTGGCGGCGAGCACATGGATCGGCACGTCTTTCCGCAAATTCAGCGACGCCATCTCCTCGTGGGCCCCCGAAAATGGCGCCTGAAACAGCGGATCGACCCCGAGTCTCCAGTTGAAATAGAACGCGTCCGCTGTTTCGCGCCGGTAACGTCGAACCCGGGCCAGGCCATCCACCATCTGGACAGCCACCCGGGCGGGATCGTCGATGATGATTCGGTATCGGCTGGCGGCCGCGTCGCCAAGACTGCCGCGGATGAATACATCCAGCTGGGCGAAGTAAGGACGACTCGACTCCGGCCCGGTCAGCACTAACGGGAAGGGGATGTCGTCGTTGTCAGGATTCAACAGCACGCCCAGGATAAACAGCAACTCTTCGGCGGTACCGACTCCGCCGGGAAAGATCACAAAGCCGTGGCCCATCCGGATAAACGCCTCCAGGCGCTTCTCTATATCGGGCATGACGACCAGTTCGTTCACGATCGGGTTTGGCGCCTCCGCGGCGATGATGCCCGGTTCGCTGATACCCACGTAGCGTCCATCCCCGATACGCTGCTTCGCGTGCCCGACTGCCGCGCCTTTCATCGGCCCTTTCATCGCGCCCGGGCCGCAACCTGTGCAAACGTCGAGTCCGCGGAGTCCGAACTCATAACCGACGCTCTTGGAATAGTCGTATTCCGTGCGCCCGATAGCGTGACCTCCCCAACAGACGATCAGGTTGGGTTCGACGCGCGGTCGCATGACCCGGGCGTTGCGCAGGATGTGGAAAACGGCTTCCGTAGTGCCGCCGGGTGTGTCCATCCCGACTTTCCCATCGAACTCTGTGCTCACGTACACGACATCCCGCAACACCGAAAACAGGTGTTCGCGGATACCACGTATCAGCTCGCCGTCCACGAAGGCGCTTGCGGGTGCATTCCGTAATCGCAGTCGAATACCCCTCTCCTGCTGAAGCAGATCGATCTCAAAGTCACTGAATGCCTGAAAAATCGCCCTGGCGTCATCCATCTCACCGCCACAGTTGAGGACTGCGAGAGCGCACCGCCGGAAAGTTTCATGCATCCCGCCAAGGCCGGCATCCCGCAGCTTTCCGACCTCCGCGCGAGACAGCATGTCGAGACTACCCACTGGAGATACCAGTATTTCTTCTCTCAGGACTCTCAAATCAATCATCCCCGGACGGCGGCAGTCCGATGGCCGCTTCCATCCACTCCGCAACATCCAGGAGCATCGCCTCCGATCCCGGTCTGGCGGCCAACATGACCCCCGGGGGCAAGCCGGTGGCCGTATCCGTCATGCGCCACGCAGGAACGGTTATCGCCGGCAGGTTGAGATAGTTGCACAGGGTCAGCGGCGTAAGCAGCTTGTTAACGCCCGGTCTGAACGACAGCTTGTTCATTTCTCCATGGCGGGGCGCCAGCGTGCCGAGGGTCGGCAGCAGCAGCACCCCATCTTCGCCCAGCAAATCGTAAACCTTCCTGCGAGCCAACTCGAACCGCTCCACAACCCTCATCGCCGCGGCGTGGCGACGGAATCGGGTCAGGCGTCCAACTACGATGAGACTGAGCAGGCCCGCATATATCTCCTCGCGACCACGCCAACGCCTGAGCATTTCCCGACGCAGCGACAGGCTTCGACCGTCTGCCTCGGCGAGTTGGCTCTCCATCAACGGCAGGAGTTCCCAGCCCAGGAAACGGACCATGTCGTGGTACCAGCGTCGCACGTTCCCAAGCGGACTCGACTGAACTCGCATCCCGGTAGCGGCCAGACCTTCCCGGCCCGCAACGACCGCGGCGGAGATGGCCTGGCTGCGAAAACCCAGGGGGAAATCTGCCGGCTCGATAAGACGCAGACGTCCCGGATCGCGGCCGCTGGCCATCTCCTCACCGCTGAGCACCTGGTACATCAACCGGGCATCCCGAACCGATCGCGTTATGGGGCCGGCGCATAGCCAGCTGTCCGTATAGCAGCCGGCGAGTTGTGGCCAGCTACCGCTCTTGCTGACAGCCTGTGAGCCCGGTTTGAAGCCAACCAGGCCGCAGAAACTCGCGGGTATCCGGATCGAGCCGAGGATGTCAGAGCCCAATCCCGCAGCGCTCCCGCCACTAGCGACGATAGCTCCCTCTCCTCCCGAGGAGCCGCCACAGGTTCGCTCCGGATCCAGCGGGTTTCGGGTCCTGCCAAACCTTAGATTGTCCGTTTCACCAGCCATCGCGAATTCCGGAACGTTACTGCGGGCCACAACGATGGCACCCGCGGCTCTCAGGCGCGTTACGGCGTCGGCGTCCTGGTCGAAACGTACAGGCTTCATCCGGTTGGAGCCTGCAGTGACATACTGACCTCTAATGCCGAACGTCTCCTTGATCGAGACCGGCAAACCGGACAACGGCCCGGGCCGGGGATTTCGGGCCTCATGCAGCGCCTCGTCTCGGAACGTGCAAACCGCCGCATTCAGAAGATCGTCGGAAAGCTGCAGCCGATCCAGGTGCGTTGAGACGACCTCTAGCGCGGTTAGCTTCCCGCGGCGCATGCGATGCAGGAGCCCCGTCGCGTCGGTGCGCCTGCCTTGGTGCTCAGTCATCGTGGGTCGGCACAGCATGCGGCCGCTGTCCCACTCTGTTTATCCAACAGTTGAAGGCCACGACGATTCGGGGTCGATCTCCCAGGTAAGGATAAATCTCATGCCTCAGATAGGACGGGAACAGTACGAGTTGTCCACGTCGATGACGCCAGTCGCAGGTGCCCATGATCCACGGCGGCCGCAATTGGCGGTTGCCCGAATCGGAATACATGTCTATGTGGGTACGCGGATCGTGGAACCGCACGAGTCCGCTGTCCGGCCGCTCCGCAACAACGTCTCCCGGATGCACGCAAAAGATGCCGGACCAGGAGGCATTGGGGTGATTGTGCTGCCCCTGGTAGCCATGCTTGCGGGTGATATGAAACCAGGCGTGATAGTCGAACCGCATCGACGCCATGGCTTCATCGTCATATCCGTTCAGGTCCTGCACTACCCTTGCAAGGCGATCGTGACACCAGGCCGTCAGCCGCCGGACCGGAGGGTCTGGCCAGCGAAACAGGTCGAAACGACTCTCGAACAACTCCCCATGCATCGTGTCGATATACTTCTGGTGTCGAAACTCGTCGCCGTTACTCTCTTTCTCCAGGAACAAGCTCTCCAGTTCATCGCACAGGCCCTCATGTTGCTCCATCTGCGCGTGGGCGACGGGAACAGCGAAGAAGCTCTCGATCCGGGGCTCGGACTCGCTCATTGGCATCTCGGTACAAGCGGCTTCACGGCAGGATCGTGATCGGCGTGTTGTCGTCCACCGACAGCCAGATATCGATCATGGCCTGGTTGCTGACCGCGATGCAGCCATCGGTCCAATCCTCGTTGAGATAGTCCGTCGTGGTGGGCGGACTGTCATTCGGTAGGCCATGAATCATGATCATCCCGCCCGGGTCTCTTCCGGCCGCCCTGGCCTTCTGGATGTCTCTGTTGTTCGGATAGGAAATGTGGATCGACATATAGAAGTCACTGGTCGGGTTCCGCCAGTCAAGGAAGTAGTCACCCTCCGGCGTCCGTAAATCGCCCTCCTGTAATTTGTGGCCGGCGGGGCGTCCCCCCAGGGATACCGTATAACTTCGAAGGACCTGGCCATCCCGCATCAGGTGGAGCAACCGCTCGCTCTTCAGAACGAGGACCTGATCCGCGCGCCAGACGTCGTCTTCGACCGCGGCGTAGTCGGCGATGGCCACGGTGCTTGTCGCGGACATGCAGAGCAGAACCACTAGCCGTCGCAACCTGGCCGCGCCTGATACAAGCAGACAACGGCAAGAGTCTGTCGCTTTGGTCTTCAGCCGGCGGCCATCGGCGGCTGTCTTTGCCGTCGGGGTGTCCTCGCAAATTTCCATGTCGAAAACACTCCTGATAAGGGTGTGGGGCTATCCTCGGTCCTGGTCAGACAGAAAGCCATCGTGACGCGCAGGTCCTGGGTGTTCCGGGTTGGCGGTCGACCCCAATGATGGTGGCGCGCGTCAAAAAACACTATCCGGCCCGGCTTCGGTACGACCGCATAAACAACCTCGGTTCTTGCCTTGTTGTAAAAGACGGTCTCCCCGCCCCAATCCACGTGCCACTTCGGATTGAGATAGATCAGTACCGTATACCAGCCCTCTTTATCATGAGGACAGTCCGTATGGATGGCGTTCTCCAGCCCGTATGTCTGGCCATTGACGAAGATGTCGCGGATGGTGAACTTGAATGGCTGCAACCCCTGCTGCAGCCGCGACCAGACGCGCTGGATCAATTCAGGCGTGTCTTCTATCCGCTGCGGGTCCTCCGACTGATGACGAGCTTCGAGCATCACCGAAGCGCCCCAGAAAGGATTGGTGCTGTACTTTGCGTCAGCCACATCGCCGTACCGCCAACCGAGATTGGTAGAGGCGACTGCGTAAATAAACAACTCCTCGATCATTGCGGGATCAAAGGCCCCGTCCACAACGTGGATTGCCTTATTTTCGATCTTTAGCATCGGACAGCCTGTTCCATCAACAGTGAAGTATCTTATTACACATCCTGCCCGGATCCGGCGAGTCGGTCACTCCACATGAGACTCGCGCCGATGACGGCGGACGGCATGGCAACGAGATTCAGCCCGGGGATTACGGTCATGGTAAGCACCCCCGCCCCGAACCCGAGTGCGAGCCAGCGATGGGCCTTCAGGATGCGGCGTTCCTCTCTGAGGCGCAGCCCGCAATTGGCCAGTGGATAGTCACAGTACTCGACGGCCAGCAACCATGCGCCGTAGGTCGCCCAGGCCAACGGCGCGAGAACGTTCACGCCGGGAATCACCGCGACCAGGACCACCGGTATCGACAGAAGTGCAAAGTAGACGAGCTTGCGCAACTCGGTGAGTGGCGCCCGCACGACTTCCTGCCAGAGAAGCTGCTGTGGCAAGTCGTGCCCAGGTCGCCGCCAGCGCTGTACTTTTTCCGCCAACAGTCCATTGAAAGGCGAACCGAGGAGATTTGCGATCATCGTGAAAGTGGTCCACACGATGACCAACACGGCAATCATGGCCAATGGCCAGATCAGCCATGCCAGCCAATCGAGCCAGTCGGGCAGCCAGTCCGTAACCGCGCTTTGTGCCCGGCCGAGGAACCCGATCAGCCACCAGGAGCCGGCAGCGAACACGACGAAATTCAGAAGAATAGGTAACAGCACGAAGGCCCGGAGGCCTGGTCTGAATAGCAGACGCAACCCACTCAGTCCGTACTTGTAGCCATCGACAAACGACCCGGACATCCCTCAGGCCCTCCTGTCCGCAACAGTGCGGGTCACCAGCGCCACACCGTCGACCGCGAGTTTCGAATCCAGCGCTCTGAACGTGGCCTCACGGGCAGCTCGCCACGCATCTCTGCCTATATCCAGCGCATCAGGTCCGGATCTTGGCAGATCGTCGATCACCAGCGAGGCCATATTGTGGCGCTCAGGCAGTCGTAGTGCAGCGCTGCCTTTGCGTCTCCAGGGAGAACGGCTGCTTATGTGATGATAGAAAACCCTCCGGCCCGGACCGACACCGGCCAGGCCGTGTCGATCCGACACTCCGCCATCTACCAGGAGACCGCCGTCGAGACGAATAGGATGAAACATGAAGGGCACGGCACAACTCGCGTAGAGCGCATCGGCCAGGTCTCCTTTGTCGAGGACGCGGGTCCGCATGCTGCGAAGGTCGAACGCCGAGACACACAGCGGCCGGCCACACTCCTCTATTCGCCGGACCGGGCTGACCGAGCGGATGAGCGATCGAAAACGGCGGCCGCGAAGCAGTCCAGGCCCGAGCGCCGGATCCCAGAAATCTTTCTTTTGCAGGGAGAAGTAAAGCTCGCGCATGGTTGCCGCGGACAGCCCCGCCGCCCACAGGCCCCCGGTCAGTGCGCCCGCGCTCGAGCCTGCCAGCCTCGCCGGTGGGAGACCAACCTCCTCGAGCGCCGCCAACATCCCGCCATGAGCGAAAAAGCTAAAAAATCCAGAGGACATCACCAAGGTGAACGGCTCGGCGGCGAGCCAGTGGCGGAGTGTGTCGTACCGGCTCACTGTAACCCCAGTACATCCAGGCCTTGGTCGAACATCAGGTCGACGGGTACCCGGGCCTTAGTCAGTCGCTGCAGATCCATCTGGAGTTCCGTTGTCAGATACCCGAGGTCGCGAACCAGGTTGGCTGCGCCGGCATAGTCACCGTTTCCCTGAAGGACCAGCAGCTGCGAGGCGAGGGCCATCACAGCCTCTCGCATCCGCTGCGGGTGTACCCGGTAGCGGCCACTGGCCCGGTCTCTGGAGATGGCATCGAGACCGACAAGAAAATTGAATCGTATGATGTCCGCTATCGCCTGTGGATTGGTGTCACCCGATCTGATGGCGCGCAGCGTCGTCGCTACCGAGGTCACCAGATAGTCCGTCATCGACGGGCCGGACAGCTGCTGCCTGCGATCCAGCCAGTCCAGGATGTTCAGGCCCAGAATTTCCGCCTTCCCCTCCTCCAGGAGTTCATGATGCTCGCGCAGCGCCTCACGAAGCGATCCCCGCTCGTGCACGGTCGTTCTCGGACCCAGTTCATGGGCCATCTCGCGCATCATGGTGTGCCCGAAATAAGCTTCGAAATTCACATGCGCCTGTTGGTCGGGGACGATCATCTGTGCCGCTACCGGTCGCACGATGTGGTCGAATTCAGCACGCATCACGTTCCTGAAGTGCAACCGTCGTGTACCAAATTGCGCCGACACCCGGACATCGGCTGGCAGATTGATGGCGACAGCCTTGCGGCCCGCGTTGGCAGCCCCGGCGTACAGGACTACGTCATAGGCATCGGGCGGTGCGTCGACGACCGGCTTTTCGGAACGATAGAGGGACGCGACGGGGAGATCGTCCTGCAGTTGGGGAAGAAGCTCTGTCATCAAGTTCAGACGATGTGCCCATGTCTTGTCCCGGATGAGAACCCAGCCCGCAAATGCCGATTTGTATCCCAGCAGAGCGTCCTCGTGAAAGACGACCGGGCCAATGACGACATCGAGCGTATTGTCGCGCAGCCCAGTCCACGCTATATCGCTAGATACATAGTCATCAGTGATCAGGGATCGTGCGCGCAGCGTCAGGTACCGTGTAAACGCCGGTTCGGGCGAAGCAGCAGCGGCGCGACCTAACAGCCGAGCGGCGCGCACCAGGTCGCGCCGGTATGCCTGACGATACGGAACCGTCTCGAGTTCACCCCACGAATCTCGTCGGAGAACCGTGTAGGGATCGTGTTTGTCGTGCAGCGCGGCAGATTC
>CP070833.1:1177469-1189542 GCA_020341735.1 Gammaproteobacteria bacterium
GTCTTAGCTGTTTCATGCAGCGGTTTACCCTCAATGCCGCGATGGCGCATTTCCTCGACATCGATACAACCGCGCAATACTACCGGGCAGTCATGCAGCTGGGACTGGACAGTCTCGAGCGAATTCCGATTCGAGCTCACATGATCCGTTACGAGGAATTGGTGAAGGCTCCCGAACTCCAGCTGCGCACGCTTCTGGATTTCCTCGATGTGGAATGGCGCGCCGAGGTCCTCCAATATCGGTCTGGCATCGAGGGGCAACATATCGATACGCCAAGCTACCGTCAGGTATCGCAGCCTCTGTATCAGTCATCGATCGGAAGATGGCGGCGATATGCCGAGCCACTGGAACCGATTCTCGACACACTGGGGCCGCTGGCAATGCGGCTCGGCTACGACTAGTCGAAAGGATGGCGCACGACGATGGTCTCCTCCCGATCCGGGCCGGTTGAGATGATATCGACAGGCGTCTCGACTATTTCTTCGATGCGCTCGAGATAGCGCTTCGCGTTGTCGGGCAGATCGTCGTACCGGGTGATTCCAACTGTGGACGCCCGCCAGCCAGGCATATCCTCGTAGATCGGCTCACACTCTGCATAGCCTTCTACCGTCGAAGGTGGCAGCTCACGGATCTCGGATCCGGTTTGGTAGCCGACGCAGATTCGGATCGTATCCAGCCCGTCGAGGACATCCAGCTTTGTGACGCACAATCCCGACACGCTGTTCAGCCATATCGATCGCCTGAGAGCCACCGCGTCGAACCAACCACAACGCCTTGGTCGACCTGTGGTAGCTCCGAATTCATGCCCCACTCTGGCCAGGTGTTCCCCCATCTCATCGAAAAGTTCTGTCGGAAACGGACCCGCGCCAACCCGGGTCGTATACGCCTTGACGATACCGAGCACATAGTCGATGTGTCTCGGGCCCAGCCCCGTACCTGTCGCCGCACCACCTGCAGTCGTATTGGAAGAAGTAACGAACGGATAGGTGCCGTGATCGATGTCCAGCAATGCACCCTGTGCACCCTCGAACAGAACCCTGTTGCCAGCCCGATGATGCTCCTCGAGCAATAGCGTCACGTCCGCGACCAAAGGTCGCACTCGCTCGGCCATCGCCAGCGATTCTTCCAGGATCTCCTGGAAACCGACTGTCGGCGCCTTGAAATAGTGCCTGAGGGTGAAGTTATGAAAATCCAGCACCTCGCCCAGCTTTGCGGCGAAGCGTTCACGATGAAAGAGGTCTGACACACGCAGCGCTCGTCGAGCTACCTTGTCTTCGTACGCGGGCCCGATGCCCCGGCCGGTCGTGCCGATCGCCTGGGCACCCCGCGCTACTTCTCGCGCCTTGTCCAGCGCGACGTGGGCGGGCAGGATCAGTGGACAGGAAGGGCTGATTCGCAACCGCTCCTCGACAGGCACGCTCTTCTGCGCAAGCCGGTCGATCTCATCGAGCAGAGCGTCCATGGCGAGGACGACACCGTTACCTATGAGGCACTCGACGTCTTCCCTGAGGATCCCGGAGGGAATCAGGTGCAATACGGTTTTTTCTCCGTCGATAACCAGAGTATGCCCGGCGTTGTGCCCACCCTGGAACCTTACGACGGCCGACGCGCGGTCCGTCAGCAGGTCGACCACCTTGCCCTTCCCTTCGTCTCCCCACTGGGTACCGATTACAACTACGTTTCTCGACATGTCTGCTGGATCCCGACAGCTCCTGTGTCAAAGCCGCACGACGTAAAGAAGAAGCAGACCGGCGACCATGCTAATCAGCCCAATGGTCCGCAGCGGGCGATCTCCGAGCTGGGAGATGATTGCCATCGTGCGCCTCGTCCCAGCCGGATTCACGAATGGCATAAGGCCCTCGATGACCAGCACCAAGGCCAGCGCCGAAAGAAAATCGGTCCAGTCCATTCGGAATCCAGATCAACCCCGCCGAGGGGCAATTCAATTCACTACTCCGAGGCGCCGCCAGCCGGATTCTTGAAGAATCGGAAGAAATCGCTCTTCGGCCCGAGCACGAAAATGTCACCCTCCGAGCCCAGAGACCGGCGATAAGCCTGCAAGCTGCGGTAGAACGAGAAGAACTCGGGATCTTGCCCGTGGGCGGCAGCGTAGATATCGGCTGACTTCGCATCGCCGTCGCCCCGAATCTGCTCGGACTCGCGGTATGCCTCGGCCAGGATCACCGTGCGCTGCCGGTCTGCCTCCGATCGAATCCGCTCCGCAGTCTCCGCACCTTCTGCACGCAACTGCGCAGCGATCCTCGCGCGCTCCTGCCGCATACGATTGAAGACCGAATCACTGACCTCGTCAGGAAGATCCAGTCGCTTGACGCGAACATCGATGACCTGGATCCCGAGTTCGCGAGCGGTCTCGTTAGCACTTGCCATCATGTCATCCATGATTTCACGCCGATCCGCGGTGACTACCTGCTGGACCGTGCGCTTGGCGAATTCCGCCCGGATGCCGTCCTTGATGATCTCTATAAGTCGGTTGGTCGCGATCAGTTCGTCTCCGCCCACCGCCTGATAGTACTGACCCGGCTCTGTGATCTGCCACTTGACGTAGAAGTCCACCTTCAGGTTCTTCTTCTCCATGGTCAGGAATTCCTCGGTCGGATTATTCCTGGTCAGGATCCGGTTGTCGTACTTGACCACGTTGTGAACAAACGGGAACTTGAAGTGTAATCCCGGTTCGAAATCGGTCCGCAAAATCTCACCGAAGCGAAGCTTGATCGCATGTTGACGCTCGTCAACGGTGAAGACAGCTCCCGACACGAGGGCTACTGTGATCGCCAGAAGGACGACCAGGACGCTACCGCGGCCGCTCATTGTCGTCCTCCCCGGGATCGTAAATTATCCCTTGAGCGCCGTGTCGTGCTATCACCAGCGGACTGGCGCTCTGCAGTTGACGCATCCGGAACGGCCATCTCCCTTATCGTCGTACCGGAGCGTTGCTGCTTCAGCAACTGGTCAACCGGCAGATAGACAAGATTACCGCTGCCGTCCGAGTCCAGCAGAATCTTGTTAGTCGTACCCAGAACTTGTTCCATGGATTCCAGATAGAGGCGTTGCCTGACGACTCCCGGCGCTCTTTGATACTCACCGAGTAGCAGCTCGAATCTCGCCGCCTCACCCTGAGCGTCGTTGACGACTCTGGCAAGATAGGCCTCTGCATCCTGGACCTGCCTTGCTGCGTTACCTCGAGCCCTCGGCAGGATGTCGTTGGCATAGGATTGAGCCTCCAGCGCCAGTCGATCCCGATCCTCGCGGGCCTTGATGGCGTCCTGGACGGCCGCCTGGACCTGAGTCGGAAAATTGACGTCCTGAAGGTTCACCGAGGTCACTCGCAGCCCCGTACCATAGTCATCCAGCGTCGACTGGATCAGCTCACGGGTACGCTGGGCGATCTCCGCCCGTCCCTCGGTCAGGGCAAAGTCCAGAGTGGAACTGCCGACGATCTCTCGAATGGCACTCTCGCTGACCTCGCTGAGTGTTGACTCGGGATCCCTGACCCGGAACAGATAGGCCTCCGGATTCTCACGTCGGAACTGTACGACCGTATCGACAACGACGATGTTTTCGTCGGAAGTCAGCATCCGGGTGGAATGCTTATATCGCTCCACACCGGCGACATTGACCTTCTCGACATTCTGAATCGGGAAAGGGATGTGCCAGTGGAGTCCCGGACTGGTAGTCGAATGAAACTTACCGAACTGCAGCACTACGCCGCGCTCCGCCTCGTCAACCTTGTATATGCCGGAAAGACTCCAGATCACGACGGCTACCGCGACTATGACGCCGAACCCTGCGCTTCCGGACGCAGTGCCACCGCCGTCGCTGCCAGCGCCGCCGCGCCCCCCGAACATCCCGCTCAGCTTGCGTTGCATGTCGCGAACGATCTTGTCGAGATCCGGCGGCCCTTGCTGGCCACCGTCATTCCACGGGTTTCCCCCGCCTTTTTCGTTCCAGGCCATCAGTCAATTAGTCCCAATGTTTTCCCTCGAGGAGTCATGCCACGGTGCGAGATTGTAGGTAGCCATTCCCAACCCTACAAGGGCGGATATCCAATCGCTCCGGGTCCACATCGTCTCTGCGACACAGCGACAGGAAGCGGCGACGTGGCAACGAGATGTCGAGGACCCATCTACCGGTCTCGTCTACCTCGTCCGCCATGACCGCATCTTCTTCATACAGCGAGGCTCTGAATCTCGCTTCGGATGGTCGCAAGCGGATACGCCCATGTGCGACGTTGCCGTCCGACAGGGACTCACGCACCGCGTCAATCAGCAATTCTATCCCCTTCCCATCTGCAGCAGATAGCCAGACCCTGGCAATCCCGCCGTCTTCGTCGCGCTGGATACGGGGCGCCTCGTCGATGAGGTCGATCTTGTTGAAAACCTCGATCTGGCGGATATCAGCCGCGCCGATTTCTGCGATGACCTGATTCACCTGACTTATTCTGTCGCGTCGGTTCTGATCGGACGCATCGATGACGTGCAACAGTAAGTCGGCTTCGCGAGTCTCCTGCAAGGTCGATCGGAAAGCTTCCACAAGTTCGTGTGGCAGCTGCCTTACGAATCCGACCGTGTCGGCCAGTATCATCCGCTGACCCTGCCCCAGATCGACCCGCCGAAGCGTCGGATCCAGCGTTGCGAAGAGTTGATCGGCCACATAGACACCGGATTCCGTCAATAAATTGAACAGCGTCGATTTACCCGCGTTGGTATATCCAACAAGAGAGACCGTCTGGATGTCCGCTCGCCTTCTCGTTCGCCGTCCCTGCTCACGCTGATGACGGACCCTCTCCAATCGTCGGTTCAGCTGTTTGATGCGTTGCGCCAGCAGACGGCGATCGGTCTCAAGCTGGGTTTCGCCCGGACCGCGCAATCCGATTCCGCCTTTCTGCCTCTCCAGATGAGTCCAGCCCCGCACGAGACGCGTGGAAAGGTGCTCCAACTGAGCCAGCTCAACCTGCAGCTTGCCTTCGAAGCTGCGGGCCCGCTGCGCGAATATATCCAGGATCAGGCCACTTCGATCTAACACTCGGCAGCGTAATTCTTTCTCCAGGTTGCGTTCCTGGCTCGGAGACAGGTCGTGATCGAAAAGCACCAGATCCACCTGCTGCTCCTCGACCAGTGCCTTGACCTGCGCGACCTTGCCCGAGCCGATGAAAAAACGCGGATTTGGAGATACACGGCTGCCGCTGACTGAACCGCGGATGTCTGCGCCTGCAGACAGCGCCAACTCTCGAAACTCATGGACCTGTTCTTCGCTGACACGCTCTCCGACAGAGACCTGGACCAGGACCGCGCGCTCACCGAGCTTGGGACGTTCGAACAACTATTCCTCCGGGGACCGGCCCCGTCAGTCCTCTTCGTCCGGCCGCCCTTCGTCGGCCGCAGGAACCTTGACGTTGCGAGCAGGGACGACGGTCGATATCGCGTGCTTGTAGACCATCTGGCTAACGCTATTCTTGAGCAAAACCACAAATTGGTCGAAAGACTCGACCTGGCCCTGCAGCTTAATACCATTCACCAGATAGATGGACACCGGCACCCTCTCCTTGCGCAGAGTATTGAGGAACGGGTCCTGGAGCGATTGCCCTCTGGCCATCTGGGGTCTCCTATGGGTGGGCTGTTAGTGTTATTCGAATACGCCAAACCGACCCCGGGGTGGAACCGGGTAGTCGAGAATTGGAGCGATTCTAACATAGGCGACGGCCGACAAGACCGGTTTTCCGGATGTCGTCCAGAACTACGGCTGTCAGGTCCGCGCGGGTCGGATCGAATCTTCGCAGACCCTGCTCACGACGCAGCCAGGTCAGCTGCCGCTTGGCCAGCTGGGCGGTGGCCGTAACGGCCCGAGATATCGCCTCTTCGCGCCCGTATTGCCCCGCCAGCCAGGCCCAGACCTGCCGATACCCCACGGCCCGCATCGAGGAATGCTCTGCAGTGAGACCCGGCCTTCGCTTGAGCGCCGCCACCTCCTGCTCTAGGCCTGTTGCCAACATCTTCCGAAACCGTTGGTCTATGCGCGCCCTGAGCTGGGCCCGATCCGGCGGCCATAGCCCGATTTTTACGAACTCCCAGGGCCTCTCCGGGACTGCGCCCTCTGCATGTAACTGGCTGATAGGTCGACCGCTGATCCGGATAACTTCAAGCGCCCTCTGTATCCGCTGCCGGTCGTTAGGCCGGATCTTGGCAGCCGCATCAGGATCGAGCCGTCTTAGCTGGTCATGCATCGCCGGCCATCCGACACGACCGGCCTGTTCGTCGATAGTCCCGCGGATTGCGGGATCCGCCTTCGGCAGGCTCGCCATTCCCATTTGCAGAGAGCGGAAGTAGAGCATCGTGCCGCCGACGAGCAGCGGTACACGTTCACGTCGGATAATGGACTCAATCTCCCGAGTGGCGTCGTCGACAAATCTGCCGGCCGAGTACGTTTCTTCCGGGTCACAGATATCCACCAGGCGGTGCGGGCACCTGGACAATGTGTCGGCGGAGGGCTTGGCGGTACCAATGTCCATGCCGCGGTAAACCATCGCGGAATCAACGCTGACCAGATCGCATGGCAAATCGGCACAAAGCCTGATCGCCAGATCGGTCTTGCCGCATGCCGTTGGCCCCATCAGCAAAATGACTGCGGGCTTGACTCCGTCCATCCGCTCAGCGGCCCCTGAGAAAGAGTCTATCGAGTTCATCCAGCGGCAGCTGAGTCCAGGTGGGGCGGCCATGATTGCACTGGTCGCTGCGCTCTGTTTCTTCCATATCCCTGAGGAGCGCATTCATCTCCGGGATAGTCAATCGACGGTTAGCGCGGACAGAACCGTGACAGGCCATCGTGGAGAGCAAATCGTTCACTGTCTCTTCGACACGCCTACTGGAACCGAGTGTAGAGAAATCCGACAATACATCCCGGACGAGCGATTCGATGTCCGCGTCCCGTAGCAATCCTGGAGCCTGTCGCACTGAAAGCGTGTCGGGTCCGGTGCGTCGTATCTCGAAACCCAATTGAGCAAGATCCTCCGCTCGGGATTCGGCCAAGTCTGCTTCGACCCCGCTCACATGCAAGGTCGGCGGCACCAAGAGCGGCTGTGATCGAACCGGTCCCTCCCCGATCGACTCCTTCAGTCTCTCGTACACGATTCGCTCATGAGCAGCATGCATGTCCACCAGGACCAGTCCTTTTCGATTCTGGGCCAGGATGTAGACACCGTGAAGCTGTGCCAGCGCGGTTCCCAGCGGCCAGTATTCCATGTCCTCTACGGCCCCGGGGTCTCCGGCGATGCCGGCCGGCGCCGCCGCCAGCTGATCGAACGCGGTCAGGGCGCCCGGCTCAGCCACCCCGAAGCTGATGGATCTCTGGCCAGCTGTCGTTTCCCCTGCCAGGATCCCGGGCGCTCTCTGACCGGTGGCATGATCTCCGCCGGGCCGTGTCTGTGAAATTGACCTGTCGACAGTGCTGTAGAGGAACCCGTGAACGCTGCGGGAATCGCGGAAACGTACTTCGTGCTTGGTCGGATGCGCGTTCACATCGACGCCGGCCGGGTCCATCTCGAGATAGAGCAAGTAGGCTGGTTGCCTGCCGTGATAAAGCACATCGGCATAAGCAGAACGAATCGCATGAGTGACGACCTTGTCACGCACCATTCGTCCGTTTAGGAAGAAGTGCTGCAGGTCCGCCTGGGCGCGCGAGAAAGTTGGCAAACCGAGCCATCCCCAAAGCCGCATACCGGAAGCCGACTGGTCGACAAACATCGCTTCCTCGACAAAACCGCGGCCGCACATTTCCTTGACCCGCTGGTCCATCGCCTCCCGATCCGGAGCGGGTCGCAAGTCAAAGACCGGCCGCTGGTTGTGCACCATTCGAAAAGCGACATCGAATCGGCTGAGCGCTATCCGGCGCGCGACCCGTTCGAGATGCCCGAGTTCGGTTCTCTCGGTGCGCATGAACTTGCGACGCGCGGGCGTGTTGTAAAAGAGATCGCGCACCTCGATCGTCGTCCCGACGGGATGAGCCGCCGGTTGTCCGGGCGAAGCCCGCCCTCCTTCTATCTGGAGCCGCCAGCCGCTGTCAGACCCGGCTACCCGAGTGGTCAGCGTCAGCCGGGAAACCGAGGCGATACTGGGCAAAGCCTCTCCGCGGAATCCGAGCGTCGCGACATGTTCCAGATCATCCAGAGATTCGATCTTGCTGGTCGCGTGCCGGGCGAGAGCGAGCTCCGTTTGATCCGGCGATATTCCGCATCCGTCATCCCTGATACGGCAAAGGCGCAAGCCACCGCCCTCCGCCTCGATCTCTATCCTGTTTGCACCGGCGTCAAGGCTGTTCTCGAGCAACTCCTTGACCACGGACGCGGGTCGCTCGACCACCTCGCCGGCGGCGATCTGATTTACGAGTTGAGCGGGAAGTCTTCGGATCGACATGGTGTCGATTCGGAGCATACCGGAAATAGCCGCCTGGCGCCGCCTGTTCGAAGGCCTCAGGAGCCGGCGTATAACGGTATCCGCAAGACCTGGCCGATGCGGATTCTATCGCCCTTCAATCCATTGTGCCGCCGCAGCTCACGCAGGGTGATGCTATATCGGTTGGCGATGTCAGACAGGGTGTCGCCACGCACGATCACGTGCTCTACCGCGCCTCCGCTACCGGTCTGTCTAGACGCGAGAAGAGTCCCGGGCGGCGGATTGGCAGTAAAATAATTTCGGATGCCCCGGGCAATCGCAGACGCGAGCCGCTCCTGATGCTTACGGTTACGAAGCTGTTTCTCTTCTGAGGGATTTGAGATGAACGCTGTCTCGATCAGGATCGAAGGAATATCGGGCGACTTCAATACGACGAAGCCAGCCTTCTGGACGTCCTTTCTGTGTACCGGCCCGAGGCCAGACAAGCGCCTGAGGACCTGATCCGCGACTTGAGTGCTGGCGTCGATGGCGGCTGACTGCGACAGATCCAGCAACACCGAAGCCAGCATGGCGTCCTTGTCATCCAGACTGACGCCACCGACCAGGTCGGCGGAATTCTCTCTCTCCGCAAGCCAGCGGGCCGCTTCGTCGGTTGCCCCACGTGGTGAGAGCACATAGACGGATGAACCGCGAGCCCTCCTGTTCTTGAAGGCATCTGCGTGTATCGACACGAACAGGTCTGCCCGGTGCTTACGTGCCCGCTGGATACGTTGCCGCAAGGTCAGGAAGTAGTCGCCGTCCCGAGTGAGGTAAGAACGCATGCCAGGCTCCGCATCGACCTTTTTGGCCAGCCGCCTGGCGATTTCGAGCGCAATATCTTTCTCCCGCGTGCCGGAACGCCCGGTGGCTCCGGGATCCTTGCCGCCATGCCCTGCGTCGATCGCGATGACCAGATCCCGCCCCTCGGCCTCCGGCGTCGCCGCGCTCACGGTCGGCGACTTCTTGTTGCTGCCGATGTCGACGATCAGCCGGTGCCCGGCGTCTCCATCCGGCGGCACCAGAAAACTACGGGCCCTCGCCGGAGCAGATAGATCCATGACAACCCGCGCATCGCCATTATCGCGATTGGCCGTGCGTACGCGTGCTATCGGGCCCTGAGCGGCAGGCAACCGCACAGCGGCAACATTCACGTGAGTATCATGCAGATCAACCACGATCCTCGGAGGGTTCTCGAGGGCGAAAAGAGTGTGGCTGGCGGGTGTATTCAGGTCCATGACGAGCCGCGGGTTCGCGGCGTCACCGGACAGCTGGAGACCGAACAGTTCGGACCGCGGTCCGGCCTGGGTCACAGAAGCCAGGAAGCCGATCGCCAGAAGCGCCAATCTGGATATTTTTCTTTGCATTTCCGACAGTTCTTGAGGATTCCTCGGGCTTACTTTAACCAATTCTGGCCATTTCTTGCAATATTGCCGGTGCAAGAAGATCGAATATGCAGATTGAGGAGAATCGACACTGAGACCCCGTGCGGGCATCAAGGACAGGCCCCGATTCAAGTCAACAGCGCTTCCAGAAGATCCTGGCCGCGTTCAGACTGGGCGGTGACCATCGCCTTCCGGCCCGTTGCCGAGATCTCGAGTTCGATTGTCAGGTCCGGTGTCCGCAGTGCCGAACCGGCGCGTTCCGGCCACTCGATCAGGGCCACCGTGTCATTAGAAAATGCATCCTGGAATCCCAGATATTCGAGCTCTTCCGGATTTGTCAGCCGGTACAGGTCAGCATGCAGCACCGAACGTCCGCCGATATCATAGGGCTCGAGTAAGGTGTAGGTCGGACTCGGGACACGTCCCTCATACCCGAGGGCTCTCAGGAATCCTCGGGCAAGTGTGGACTTTCCTGTGCCCAGGCTCCCTTTCAGCATGATCAGCCACGACCCAGGCCTATCGCTGATTTCCTTTGCAAGCAACCCGCCGAGAGCCTCGGTCGCCGAGGCATCCTGAAGCATCCGTATCAACAACGGGGGTTGATCCGACTTCGCACCGCGGTGAACAGGTCTGATGCCAGCATGCCCCGCTCTCCCGCGGCACTGGCATCGTCACCTGCGAGGCCATGGACCAGAACCGCAAGCCTGGCGGCAGCATACAGATCATCAATCTGGGCGGCGATGCCGGCGATAAGGCCCGTGAGCACGTCCCCCATGCCCGCGACCGCCATGCCCGGGTTGCCGGCATCGCAGAGCGCGATGCCCTCCCCGGGCGCCGCCACGAGGCTGCCAGCACCCTTGAGCACAGCCACCGCCAGGTACCGCTCGGCCAACCCGGTGACCGCCGAAAAACGGTCTGACTGGATGCTGGCGGTATCCTGTCGGAGCAGACGAGAGGCCTCACCGGGGTGAGGCGTGAGTATCCAGTTGCCCCGGGCAGCAGGAGCCTCCGCCAACAGATTGAGTCCGTCCGCATCGACAACCAGCGGCAGATCGCTGGCCATGGCCATCTCATGAAGCGAGCGCGACCAGTGAGATTGCCCGAGTCCCGGACCGAGAGCGACGATTGTCGCCCGCTCCAGCATGGGTGCCAGATCTGCCGCAGTTTCCACACCCTTGCACATGAGTTCCGGGCGCCCTGCCACGATCGCCGCAATGTGCTCTGGGCGAGTCGCAATACTGACCAGTCCGGCTCCGGCCCGGAGAGCGGCCTCTCCCGCCATCCGTGCAGCGCCCGGCATTCCGGGACCGCCCCCGATGATGAGCACATGACCATAAAGGCCCTTGTGGGCATCCCCAGGCCTGTGCGGAAGCAGGGTTGGCAACTCCGCGCCGGTGATCCGTCGCGCCTTGACCGGCATGCCCTCGAAGACGTCATCCGGAGCCCCGAGGGAGTCATACAGTACGGTCCCGCAGCAAGCCGGCCCACTGCCCGTCAGCAGGCCCGCCTTCATGCCGACGAATGACGCCGTCATATCCGCCTTGACCGCCACACCCAGAACCTGGCCAGTATCAGCGCTGAGACCGCTCGGCACATCGACCGCGCACACCGGACACTCAGCTGCATTAATCGCATTGACAGCCTCTGCAAAACGACCGGAGACCTCCCTATCAATCCCAGTCCCAAGTAACGCATCAACCACCACGGTATCGCCAATCTCCATACCGGGCTCGAAAGTTCGGTGCGTGCCTCCCGATGCTGAAAAGTCTGCTGCCGCCCTCGCGGCATCACCAACCAGCTTGTCAGGATCGACCAGGTGCAGGACCTCCGCTCCGGCACCTGACTCCAGGGCCAGCCTCGCGATAACGTAACCGTCCCCCGCATTGTTGCCTGCCCCGCAAAACACGGTCAGCCGCATTGCTCCCCAGCGCTCGCGGATCGCCCGATAGGTAAACTCTCCCGCCCGGGTCATCAACGTGTATCCGGGAATGCCATGCCCCTCGATCGTACGACGATCGAGCTCACGAACTTGGTCTGGCGAATAAAGCCTTTCAGGTAGCGCATTCATAGTCAGGATTATACTGCTCGAAGTGTCGGCCAATCTCCTTTGATATGACTACTGGCGCAACCATTCCCGAGCCACGCTTGCGCGCTCTCGTTGAGCAGATCCGTCAATGGGGCCTTGAGCTGGGATTCCAGCACATCGGGGTGACGGGTACCGACCTGCGGGATGACGAAGCAAGGCTG
>CP070833.1:1189642-1209706 GCA_020341735.1 Gammaproteobacteria bacterium
CGATCACAACGAACTGGCCGTATTGTGGCCCGGAGGCGTTCGGTGTCTTCCGAAGGCGGACAAGCGACGGCTGGCGGAACAGCTCATCGCCTTGATCAGCGAACGAATGGCACAGGGAGACGGCGACTAGATGCAGGTAATCAAGCTGAAGATCCTCGACGAGAGGTTGGGAGGCGAGTTCCCATTGCCGGACTACGCCACGGACGGTTCGGCCGGCGTCGACCTGCGCGCCTGCGTCGAGGACGCTACGGTGATCGAGCCCGGCGAGACGATCCTGATACCGACCGGCATGGCCATTCATATTGGTGACCCTGCCCTTGCGGCCGTCCTGCTGCCCCGCTCGGGGCTCGGCCACAAGCACGGCATCGTGCTCGGTAACCTGGTGGGCCTGATCGATTCCGATTACCAGGGTCAGGTTTTCGTGTCCTGCTGGAATCGCGGCCCGCAATCGTTCACGGTGCAACCCGGGGAGCGCATCGCACAGATGGTCCTGGTTCCGGTTGTCCAGGCACGCTTCGAGGTCGTGGATGATTTCGACTCGTCGGCGCGAGGCGACGGTGGGTTTGGCCACTCAGGCCGGCATTAGCTAGCCGTCCTCGTTCTCTGGCGGCAGGCCTTTCAGTTCGCGGAACCGGGCGATATCCGTGGCAAACTTCTCACGGATCCGCTCCTGCTCGGCCTGACTGGCCTCCAGTCGGCCCTCGTAATTCTTGATGGACGATCGCGTGGACAAGATGTCCCGCTCGAGGTCTGCGGGTAACTCGGCCGGCTTGCCCGGCTCGGAATTGGCCGCTGCATACTCGATCGCCGCAGTCTCCAGCTCGGCCAGTTGCTCGTTGAGTCTCTCCAGGTAGCGCTCTGTCACATAATCCCTGGACTGAAGCTGCCCGATCCTGTCGTCCCGGACAGACTCGATCTCCTCGACGGAGAGATAGGTCTTGAGCAGGATCCTGTCCGCTTCCTGCTGGCGTGCCATCTCACGGCGTCGCTCGATCTCCTGGGCATGCCCCGCCGGCACGGCTGTAGATTCAGGCCCCTGTTTCGCTGGGTCTGCATTGCCGTTCTGGTTGGCATATTCCGGAGGAATAGTGTCGCCGAAATGAACGTTGCCGTCCTTGTCCACCCAGCGGTGAATCTCCGCGCTGGCGGCGCCACAGGCCAGCAGGGCCAGAGCAAGAATGAGAAGCCGGTACTTCATACAGACCCGTATAGCATATTCATGCGTGATCTTGCGAGATGCGCGTCTCGTTTCAGATACCGTAGCGATCGCGATAGGTCTTGACGGCGTCCAGGTAGCCCGCCAGTTCCGGGGCATTCTCGAGGTGAGCGATAAGCTCCGCCAGCCCGATAATGCTGATCACCGGCGCCGCGAGATCCGCTTCGACCTCCTGGACAGCGGAGTGATGGCCGCGGCCTTGCTCCTGTCGATCCAGCGCAATCAGAACCCCTGCGGCTTTGGCGCCGGCATTGCAGATGATGTCCTTAGACTCCCGGATTGCAGTCCCTGCCGTGATCACGTCATCCACGACCATGACGCGACCGGCAAGCGGCGCGCCGACGATATTGCCGCCCTCGCCGTGGTCCTTGGCTTCCTTGCGGTTGAACGCGAAGGGGACCTCGCGGTCGTGACGGTCCGCGAGCGCGGTGGCGCAGGCAGTGACCAGGGGGATGCCTTTGTACGCCGGGCCGAAGAGCATATCGAACTCGACCTCCGAGTCGACCAGGGCGCGAGCATAGTAGCGACCCAGTTGCAGCATCGCCCCGCCCGTATTGAATAGCCCGGCATTGAAGAAGTAGGGGCTGATCCGTCCGGACTTGAGAGTGAACTCGCCGAAACGCAATACGCCCAGGTCCAGGCAGAAGCGGATAAATTGGTGCTGGTATTCCTGCATGATTGGCAGACCCGGAAATCGATTGTGGTGGCCGGACCCGCTCGCTGGCGGGCTTCGGTATGATACACGCTACCCCGTCACCCCCCCGGTCTGCATGCGCGTCATATCGCTTAACGCCAACGGCATCCGCTCGGCCGCCAGAAAGGGCTTCTTCAACTGGCTCAGGGTCCAGCGGGCCGATGTCGTCTGTATCCAGGAGACCAAGGCCCAGGAGCATCAACTCGATCACGGCATGTTCCGGCCGGGACCGTTCCATTGCCATTACTTCGATGCGGAGAAAAAAGGTTACAGTGGCGTGGCGATCTATGCCCGGCGTGAACCTGACGAAGTCATCCGTGGTCTCGATTTCGACGAGTTCGATCGGGAGGGCCGCTACATCGAAGCACGCTTCGGCAAATTATCGGTCGCTTCGCTCTACCTGCCCTCGGGTTCGTCCAGCGAAGCGCGGCAAGAAGCCAAGTTCCGGTTTCTCGACAAATTCATGCCGTACCTGCGTGCGCTGCGGCGCCGACGACGCGAGTACATCCTCTGCGGTGACTGGAACATCGCCCACAAGGAGATTGATCTCAAGAACTGGAGGTCTAACCGGAAGAATTCGGGCTTCCTGCCCGAGGAAAGGGCCTGGATGGATCAGCTGCTCGGCCCGGCCGGTTACGTGGACGCGTTCCGGGTCGTGAACCAGCAACCGGACCAGTACACATGGTGGTCCAATCGGGGACGGGCGTGGGACAAAAACGTCGGCTGGCGGATCGATTACCAGATCGTGACCCCCGGGCTTGGTAACGCCGTCCGGGGCGCGAGTATCTACAAACGAAAGCGCTTCTCGGACCACGCGCCCCTGACCATCGACTACGATCTCGATCCGGAGTCGACCTGAGGTGAGGCAGAGACTCGCTGGCTGGTGGGAGTCGATCGCCGTCTACCGGCACCGCCGCGTGGCTGCGATGCTGTTCCTTGGTTTTTCGGCCGGATTGCCCTTCCCGCTCGTGTTCTCGACGCTGTCCGCCTGGCTGCGGGACTACGGCGTGGATCGGGCCACCATCGGATTCTTCGCCTGGGTCGGGCTGATGTATTCCATCAAGGTCGTGTGGGCGCCGCTGGTGGACAGGTTGCGTCTGCCCCTGCTGACCCGGTTCCTCGGCCAGCGGCGGTCCTGGATGCTGTTGGCGCAGTCCGGCATCACCATCGGCCTGATCGCGTTGTCGCGACTGGATCCTGTGGCCGAGATCGGCAGCGTCGCGCTTGTTGCCTTGCTGGTGGCATTCTCGTCTGCGACCCAGGACATCACGATCGACGCCTATCGGATCGAGGCTGTGGAAGAACGTCGGCAGGGCGCGATGGCCGCCAGCTACAACCTGGGTTACCGAACCGCCGTGCTGGTTGGCGGGGCCGGGGCCCTGTACCTGGCGGATTTCTACGACTGGTCCGTGGCCTACTGGGGCATGGCTGCGTTCATGCTGCTTGGGGTCGTGACTACACTGGTCATCCGCGAGCCTGACCATCCCCGCAACGCAGCTGCCAGCGCCATCGAGCTGGAACTCTCCGGATACCTGTCCGGCCGCGTTGGCCTGCTGCGCCCATTCCAGCGTGCCGCCGACTGGATCGGGGCGGCCGTTCTGGCGCCGTTCGTCGAGTTCTTCCGCCGCAATGGCCGCTTCGCCCTGGTGCTGCTTGCGCTCATCCTGACGTTCAATATCAGCGACCGGGTCTTGGGCATCATGGCCAATCCGTTCTACCTGGATGTTGGTTTCACAAAGTCGCAGATAGCCAGCGTCGCAAAGATATTCGGCTTCTTCATGACCATCGTCGGCGCTGGCCTCGGAGGCGTGCTGGTGGCGCGGTGGGGCAATCTGCCGACGATGTTGTTGGCCGCCATCATGCTTGCGGTGACCAACCTCATGTTTGTCCTGCTGGCGATTTCCGGACCCGATATCCGCATCCTGGTGCTGACCATCAGCGGCGACAATCTCAGTGCCGGGCTGGCAGGCGTTGCCTTTATCGCCTACCTGTCGTCGCTGACCAATCAGGCGTATACGGCCACCCAATACGCCCTGTTCAGCTCCCTGATGTCGATCGTGGGCAAATTCATCAGCGGCTGGTCGGGGGTGGTCGTTGAGGCGTGGGGATATCCGATGTTCTTCACCTATGCCGCCTCCACAGGCATCCCGGCCATATTGTTGATAATTTTCATCATGCGCCGCGAGCCCGTTTCGAACGGGGCCAAGGTAGAAAACTAGTGGACCGTTTCGTCCGGTTCAGGACCTTCGTGGATAGGCGCGGCATGATGAAGGATGATCTTCCAGCCGTCCGGTGTTCTGCGGTAGACGTTGGTGACTGCCAGGTTGGCGATCTGCCCCGGGTCGACGGTAAGGCGCTCCAGGCCGATATGAACGGCCAGCCCGTCCGCCTCGTGTTTGCTGGTGCAGAGGAAAGAGATATCGAATCTTGCGGATTCCACCAGAATGTCCTTCCAGCTGTCGGCGACGGCGCCGTGACCGGTGATCGCGCTGCGCGCCGGATGGATACAGACGACCGCGTCGCTTTCCGCCCACACGCGGGTCATGGCTTCGAGCCTGCCCTCGGCGAAGGCCCGATAGAATTCCGCCTCTGCGGCGTCGGCGCTCACGTGTTTTACAGTCATCGACTCGCTGTGATCGGGAAGACTTCAGTTTGAGAGGCGACAAACACAATGCCATCGTGGTGTGCCGGCATGAGGATATCGGTGACCTGGAGGCTCGGGGTTTCGAATACGGAGAACCGGAACTTCGTTTGACGGGGTTCGTCGTTCGCAAGGGCGACGGGGTCTTCGCCTACCGGAACATCTGCCCGCACTCCGGGCACCGCCTCAACTGGAAGCCGGATGCATTTCTCACCCGCGACCGGGACCTCATCATGTGTTCTATGCACGGCGCGATTTTCGATATCGAATCGGGTGTGTGCGTTGGCGGGCCATGCCCAGGCAAATCCCTTGCCCGGCTTCGGGTCGAGATCGTTTCGGGCGAGATCGTCGTCTATCCCGACTAGGGATTCCTACTCCGACTTGTCCAGGTACTCCAACGGATCGGTCCACTCCTTGTGACCAGCCACCCCAGTCTCCAGGCCCGTGTCTTCCGCTTCCATGTCCAGGGAGCCTGAGAAGTCCTCCGGCGGTGCGGCCCGCACGAATGCGCTGACAAACCACGCCTCGCTCTCAACTTCCTCGATCGTTCCATCGAAGTCCTGGATTTCTATGCCGCCGTCGCTGTGGTCGATGGCGACAACCTCGAACAGCTCTCCCGTGGGTTTCTTGTACCAGTCCCCTATGATCGGCAATGCAACGGCCATGTGATGTTCCCCGCTCTATAGCGCCCTGATATCCTTGGCGCCCGTTTTGGGTGCGGACGTCAAAAAGCTGACGCCGTCACCCAATTTATAGCGCACTTAGTGTCCGGCGCAACTACCCGGGTGGAATGTGGCATAGCACCATGATCGAAGAGATCATCAAAACCTTCATCGTCTTCTTCCTGGTCATCGAGCCCATCTCGCTGGTGCCGATGTTCGGGGCGCTTACCCGCGGGGGCGAGGCCGGATATCGGCGCAAGATGGCCTATAAGTCCACGGTCATTTCGGCCGGTATCTTTATCGCGTTCGCGCTGCTCGGTGACTATGCGCTCAAGGCGCTGGGCATCAGTGTCGATGCGTTCAAGATCGCGGGCGGAGTCTTGTTGTTCCTGCTGTCGGTGGACATGGTGTTCGCCCGGCAGTCGGGTTTGCGCTCCACTACCGTCCGTGAGCAGGACGAAGCCCGTTACCGGGAGGACATCTCCGTGTTCCCGATGGCTTTCCCGCTGATCGCCGGACCTGGCGCGCTGGCCACGCTCCTGCTGTTCATGGTGGAGACCCGCGGCGAGCCTCTCGCCTTCCTCAGTCTGCTGGCGGTGATACTGAGCGTTCTGGCGGTCACCCTGGTGCTGTTACTGGGGACGACCCACGTGATGAAGATCATGGGCGTCACCGGAGCCAACGTGGTCAGCCGTCTTCTGGGCGTGGTCCTGTCCGCACTGGCGGTTCAGTACGTGCTGGACGGGGTGCAAAACGCGTTTCTCGGCGTTTGAGTACTCGATCAGCCGGCGCGTCGCCGATAGAGCAGATCACGGACTTCGTGCCCCAGTCGCAGTCCGCGCCGCTCGAATTTGGTTTCGGGCCGGTCTGCCCGGTCCCCCGAATAGCAGCCGGCGCCCGACAGATTGTCGAATTGCGCCGACGCATCTGCCACGTCGCGCATCTGCTCCGCGTAGGGCTCCCAGTCCGTGGCCATGTGCAGGATGCCGCCGGGCCTGATGGCCCGCGCGAGCGAGCCGATGAAGTCCGGCTGGATCAGGCGGCGCTTGTGATGACGTTTCTTCGGCCAGGGGTCGGGGAAGAACACGTGGACCCGGTCGAGGCTGCCCGTCGGTAGCCAACTCTCGAGCACGTCGGTGGCGTCGTGCCGGATGATGCGGACATTCTGCAGGCCGTGTCTCTCGATGTTCAACAGCAGATGACCGATACCCGGCTCATGCACCTCGATGCCGATGAAGTCGCTTTCGGGTTGGCGCAGAGCCAATTCCGCGAGCGCCTGGCCGTCGCCAAAACCGACTTCACAGATCCTCGGTGCATCTCGTCCGAACAACGCTTGCAGATCCAGTTGACCCTCAGGCGTTTCGACGCCGAACCTCGGCCACAGCTCCGCGAGCGCACGCGCCTGGGCGGATGTCACACGGCCCGCCCGGCGGACGAAGCTCCGGACGCGGCGCCGGGGCTCCATGGGTTTCAGAAGAACGTGCCGTCCAGTGGCGAGGAGGCCGAGGCGAATCGCTTTCTGGGGATTCGTCCGGCGAGGAATGCTTCGCGCCCGGCTTCCACTGCCTTTCTCATAGCGGACGCCATCAGCACCGGGTCGCGGGCGCCGGCAATGGCCGTATTCATCAACACACCATCGCATCCCAGCTCCATCGCGATAGCTGCATCCGACGCCGTCCCCACGCCCGCATCGACCAGGATGGGAACGCTGGCATTCTCGACGATAGTAAGAATATTGTATGGATTGCGGATACCCAGACCCGAGCCGATAGGTGCGGCCAGCGGCATCACGGAGACGCAGCCCATGTCCTCGAGTCGCCTGGCGATGATCGGGTCATCGTTCGTGTAAACCATGACCTCGAACCCGTCCTTGACCAGTGTCTCGGTCGCCTCCAGAGTCGCCGTGATATCCGGGAACAGGGTTTTCTCGTCGCCCAGCACCTCGAGTTTTACCAGGGTATGACCGTCCAGTAACTCGCGCGCCAGCCTGCAGGTGCGGACCGCGTCTTTTGCAGTGAAGCAGCCGGCCGTATTTGGCAGGATCGTGAATCGATCGGGCGACAGGTAATCCAGCAGGTTGGGCTCGCCCGGATCCTGGCCGATATTTGTCCGTCGGATGGCCACGGTGACAATCTCGGCCCGGCTGGCCGTGATGGCAGCGTTGGTCTCGTCAAAATCCTTGTATTTGCCGGTGCCGACGAGCAGCCGGGAACGAAACTCCCTGTTTCCGATTCGGAAGCTGTCCTGCTCGCCGGTGGCGTTTTCTGCGGGGATGGCCATCTTGTATGTGTGATCTCGGTGTGGGTCTTAGCCGCCGCCGACGGCGTGGACGATCTCGATCTGGTCGCCCGCTTTGAGCGGACAGCCGGCGTGCTCACTGCGAGGAACGATGTCGCCGTTCAACTCCAGCGCCAGCCGGCGATCGCCCAGCTCGAGAATCTCGATGAGCCCGGCCGCCGTTAGCTGGTCGGGTACGCGTCGGGTTTCGCCGTTGACGATGATTTCCATGGAAAGCGTGATTGGGATCCGAATCGGTATTCTACACCGTGAGCTGACTCCCCTGCGTAGCCGCGCATGGCAGTCGCGGGTACGATAACGGGTCTTTACCGCAGGGGTCACCAAGTGGGTTCTCGTCGATCGGACAAGATGGGATCGGGCAAGATCGGCTTTGTCAGCCTCGGCTGCCCGAAGGCGCTGGTGGATTCCGAGCGCATCCTGACCCAGCTACGGGCCGAGGGGTATGAAACAGCGGCTTCCTACGAGGGGGCGGACCTGGTCGTGGTCAACACCTGCGGATTTATCGACGAGGCCGTGGACGAATCACTCGGGGTCATCGGCGAGGCGATGGAGCAGAACGGTCGAGTTGTGGTGACCGGTTGTCTCGGCGCCCGTCCCGAGACAGTCTCCGGGGCCCATCCGGGCGTACTATCGATCACCGGGCCGCACAATTACGAGGCGGTGATGGCGGCCATACACGAGCATCTGCCTCCACCCCACGACCCATTCCAGGATCTGCTGCCACCGCAGGGCGTCAAACTGACGCCCCGGCACTATGCTTACCTGAAGATCTCCGAGGGCTGCAATAACCGTTGCACCTTCTGCATCATCCCGTCGTTGAGAGGGCGGCTGGCGAGCCGTCCCATAGGGGAGGTCATGCGTGAAGCGGAGAGGCTGGCCACGGCCGGGGTGCGTGAACTGCTGGTGATCTCCCAGGACACCAGCGCTTACGGCTCGGACCTCCGCTATCGGGAGGATGAATGGCGCGGGCGGCAGATAGAGACCCGTTTCCAGGATTTGTGTGAATCTCTGGGTCAACTCGGTATCTGGGTCAGGCTTCACTATGTCTATCCCTACCCGCATGTAGACAAGATCATGCCGCTGATGGCCGAGGGCAGGATTCTTCCCTATCTGGACATCCCGTTTCAGCATGCCCAGCCACGGATACTCCGGTTGATGAAACGCCCGGCTCACTCCGAGGACACGCTGCGCCGCATCCAGGCCTGGCGGAGCGTCTGCCCGGACCTGACGATCAGGAGCACCTTTATCGTCGGCTTCCCCGGAGAGACAGACGCAGAGTTCGAGGGTCTGCTCGACTGGCTGGCCGAAGCCCGACTGGATCGTGTCGGCTGCTTCAAGTACTCCCCGGTCGATGGCGCCGCGGCCAACGCTCTTGGCGATCCGGTGGATGAGAGCATCAAGGAGGATCGCTGGCAACGCTTCATGCAGGTTGCTGCGCGCATCAGCGAGGAGCGACTCACCGAGAAGATCGGACGCCAGATGACGGTGCTCGTGGACGAGATCGACACGGACACCGATTCCGCCATCGCCCGTGGTCCGGGTGATGCCCCCGAGATCGATGGTCGGGTCATCATCGAGGGGGCGGCCGGCCTGCATCCCGGCAGTCTCGCCGATGTGAGCATCACCGGCGCGGATACCTATGATCTGCATGCCACGCTGACCGGGTCCGCTCGAGTTTGAAATGAGCGCCCGCGAATTCAACGGAGGGACGGGACGCTGGGTCGTACTGAAGTACGGTGGCACCAGCGTCGCCGATCCGAACAACTGGGCCGGTATCGCAGAGGTACTGAGGTCCCGCCAGTCGGAAGGGCTGCGGCCCGTTCTGGTCCATTCCGCCCTGTCCGGGGTCTCCGATCGACTGGAGCAGCTTGCACGCCTTCCGAATGACAAGGAACGCGACCGTATTGTTCGCGAGATCGAGGAACGGCATGCGCAACTCGTGGAGGGCCTGGGTCTCGAGCCGCCGCCCGAACTGACCGCGCGCCTCGAGGAAGTCAGTCGCCTTGCCGACGGGCTCGCGCTCACCGGCGAGGTCAGCGCTCCACTGGAGGCGCGGCTGCTGGCGCTCGGTGAGTTGATGGCATCGGTCATCATCTGCAGCTACCTGGCAGGCGAGGGCTTCGAGGTGCTCAACGCGGACGCGCGCCAGGTCCTGACGAGTCGCCGAACCTATACGGCCCACGATCCGCGTCGTTTCCTGTCCGCTGTCTGTGATTCCGATTACGACGACAAGCTGTGCGCCGACTGGAGCCTTCACGCCGGTATCATCGTTACCCAGGGCTTCATCGCGTCCGACGACCGGGGACGCACGGTGCTGTTAGGTCGCGGCGGATCCGATACATCGGCCGCCTATTTTGCCGCCCGCCTCAAAGCTGAGCGGCTGGAAATCTGGACAGATGTCCCGGGCATGTTCAGCGCCAATCCCCGAATCATTCCCTCGGCACGCCTGCTGCGGCAGCTGAGCTTCGACGAGGCGCAGGAAATTGCGGCCACCGGCGGCAAGGTCCTCCATCCCAGGTGTCTTGCGGTCGCCCGACACTCTGGCACGCCGGTGCATGTACTGGAGACCGGCTACCCTGATGCGGAGGGCACTGTCGTCAGCGCCACGGGCGATACGGAAGGGCCGAGAATAAAGGCGATCTCGGCTCGCCAGGGGCTGACCCTTGTCTCGATGGAGTCTCTGGGTATGTGGCGTGAGTCGGGATTCCTGGCCAAAGTATTCCAGGTCTTCGCCGAACTCGATCTCTCCATCGACCTGGTCTCCACCTCCGAATCTGTGGTGACCGTGACACTGGATGAGCCGGCCTCTGCGCTGGAAGACGCGGTTCTTGAAGACCTGTCCCGCAGGCTCGAATCGCTTTGCCGGGTCCGAATTCTCAGGCCCTGCGCTGCGGTCAGTCTGGTGGGCGCCCGCATGAGAGCCAACCTGCATCGTCTCGCGCCGGCCCTGGAAGCATTCGAGGAACACGACATCTACCTGGTCAGCCAGGCAGCCAGCGACCTGAATTTCACGGTCGTGGTGGAAGATGGCCAGGCTGAGCGCATGGTGCGAGCGCTCCATGGCCTGGTCGTGGGTGGCGAGGAAACCGATGCCCTGTTCGGGCCGACCTGGGAGCAACTGGCGGCGCGTATCGGCGGACCAGCGGATGCTGTTGACCCCTGGTGGGTCAGTCGGCGTGACGAACTGCTGGCGCTCATGGCTTCGCGAGAGGCCGCTTACGTCTATGAGCGAGAAAGCATCGAGCGCTCGGCGAGTTCACTGGCTGCCATGACGTCGATCGACAGAGTGTTCTATGCCATCAAGGCCAACCCTCACCGGGAGGTTCTGAGCGTGCTGGCCGCGCTCGGTTACGGGTTTGAATGCGTGTCTCCCGGCGAGCTGTCCCGCGTGCTCGAGTTATTTCCGGACATTGACAGGAAGTCAGTGCTGTTCACGCCCAATTTTGCCGGCCGCACGGAGTATGAGGCGGCATTCGCGGCCGGAGTTCGGGTGACGGTGGACAACCTCTATCCGTTAACAGCCTGGCCCGGGATCTTCGAAGGCCGGGAGCTATTCGCGCGGCTGGATATCGGCGAGGGCAGCGGCCACCATCAGCACGTCACGACCGCGGGGGTGCGCTCCAAGTTCGGGGTCGGTCTGGAAGAAATCCAGTCATTCCGGAACGCCTGCGCCGGGATCGGCGCCCGGGTCGCCGGCCTGCATGTCCATGGCGGCAGCGGCATACGGGATGCGCGGCACTGGCAACGCGTGGCCATTGGGCTGACGGAGGTGGCCGCCGAACTGCCGGATGTCCGTGTGCTGGACCTGGGCGGCGGGCTGGGAGTGCCCGAGCGAGAGGGCGACGCGGCGCTGGACCTGCGGGCGCTCGACAAGGGCCTGGCAGAGGTGCGGTCCGCATTCCCGAAGTACGAACTCTGGCTGGAGCCCGGGCGTTTCCTGGTATCCGAGGCGGGCGTGCTGCTGGCGCGGGTCACCCAGACGAAGACAAAGTCGGGCGTGCGTTTCGTCGGCATTGCAACAGGCATGAACTCCCTGATCCGCCCGGCCCTTTACGGCGCCTATCATCGTATCGTCAATCTCAGCCGGCTCGACGAGCCGGCGGACCGCTTGATGACCGTGGTCGGGCCCATATGCGAGTCTGGTGACCGTGTCGGGCGGGATCGGCTGTTGCCGGAGTGCAGAGAGGGTGACGTGTTATTGATCGCCAACGCCGGTGCCTATGGTCACGCGATGAGCTCCTCTTACAACCTGCGCGCGCCCGCCGAAGAGTTCATGATCTGATCGGCCCGACCGATCTGTTCTAGCGTACGTAGTAGGAGAGTGCGTTGGGGCTGAACTCTCTGGGGTCCGAGCCCTCCGTGAAGACGTACGGCTTGCGGCGATTGTCGAGCCCGTCCACGAAATAGCGCAACTCCACCAGGTCATGGTGGACATCCAGAGTGCTCAGGTGCACCGGCACGGTGTAATAGTTGAGACCATGTGCCATGGCCGTTCGCCACAGGTTCCCCTCCAGGTCGTAGCTGTCACTCAGAGACACCTGCCAGCTGTCTTCGTCTACATACAAGACTCGTCGCGAGTACACGTGTCGCTGGTCGTCCCGCAGCCGGCCTTCCACCACCCAGACCCGGTGCAGCTCGAACCGGACCAGGTCAGGCGCCACGTGGCCGATCCTCAACACATCCTCATAGTCCAGACTGGAGCTGTGCAGCCGGTAGGCGTTGTAAGGGATCAGGATCTCTCGCTTGCCCAGCAGCGTCCATTCGAACATGTCCGGTGCGCCGTTGAAGAGCTCAAACTCGTCGATCGTGCGCAATCCGTCCGAATTCGGTGCCGGCATGCTATAGCCGAAGGTCGGCGTGCGGATCACCCGCTTGAGCGCCCGGTTATAGATCCAGCTCTTGCGTGGACTCTCGGTCTGGTCGATGGGCTCGATGATCAGACCGCCGTCGCCCGCCAGGAAGGACGGCTGGATGGTGCGGAACTTGTAGGCGATCATGAGGTTCGGGAACCTGCGGGTGAATGCTGTTGGCTCGCGCACGCCGTATGGGAAGCCCATCTCGACCTCCGTGAGCACGACGTTGTAGCGCCCCTTGCGGGTGACGGCGGCCCGGCCTGTGGTTCTGCTGACACGCGTGCCCCTCCAGCGGAGGTTTTGATTCCAGATCACCTGGACACCGCTCGACGGGATCGGGAATGGCGAGCTGATCCTGGCATTGCGGACGCCGCCCTTGCCCTCGGTCACCAGTTCGGCGGACCTTGCATTGTCGATGACGCCTGCGTAGACCCAGTCGGGGTAGGACGCGGTCCGGCGGGTCCGGAAAACGTTCATCCGCCAAGTGTCCGGGTAGGCTTCCAGCAACGCACGCTGGCCTTCGGTCAGCAGCTCTGTGTAGTCCGCCAGGTTATCCGCGGTGATGGTGTAGAGGACCGGGTCGTCAGGGAAGGGGTCAGTCTCGTGATAGGCGGGATTGTAGTCCGGCGGCGGCTCGGTTATTCCGCCCTCCCAGGCGGGGATCGTGCCGGCCTCGTTGGCGCCGCGCTCGGCGCCCAAGGGGGTGAACAGTTCGCCACCGAGCAACTCGGGCGTCGCGACGGGCGGTTCAGCCCCGGCCACGCTGGCCCAGGCCGCGATCGCGCACGCCGCAATCACGGTCAGGGTCGGCCTTGTTGCGATGACGTTCACCGGATCAGAAACCGTAGGCCAGTCGAAAACGCACGAAGTCGCGGTCGATCAGCGGGTTGGCAGGCTCGCCGTCGAAGAAATTTGTGTAGCTCAGATCCGCGCTCCAGCGATTGATGTAGTCCGCGGCCAGGCCAAAGCTGAGGGCCTTGCGGTCTTCGCGGAAGCTGTACAGCGGCCCCGGCGTATAGCCGCTCACGTCGTGGGCGAAGATCAGCCGCGGCGAGAGATTCACGCCTCCGAAGATGCTGTTGTACTGCAGTGAACCGATCAGGCGATATCCCCAGGAGTTCTGGTTACCGCCGCGAAACCCCTCGAGCGAGGTATCGGACGAGTCTGGATAGTCGCTGACGTGGATGTAGGCGCCGTCCACGGCCAGGGTCGTCTGGGATGCTCCCAGTCGACGACCGAAGAGCTGGGCCGCAGAAAACGAAAACTGGGTACGGTCCAGTTCCACGACACCGCTGATCCGCTCGTCGGCTCCGAATACCCCTATCGAGTTGTCCTTGTAGCTGTCGTCGAATTCGACCGGGGACAGCGACGCGTTGTAGACCTCGTTGAGGGACAACTGGAAGGGAAAATCGAAATGATGCGAGACCTCCGCCGCGATCAGTGTTCCGGTCCGCATGGTTGCCGTGTTGAAGGTCAGCCCGACCATGTGGATGTCTTCCGGATACTCCGTGAAGTATCCCGCCTGGTTGATGTAGTCGTTCAACACCAGGTCTTGCGCGGTCGTCTCGGCACTTTCCGCGGCCTCTTCTGGGGTGAGGCCGCTATCCACGTAGATCGGCAAAAGCTCCGCGGCGACGGCGTCCACATCCTGTTGAGAGGTTGCGTCGATGGCCTCCTGGTCGGCCGTCAGCGTACCGACCAGCGGCAGGCGGCTGTGATACTTCATGTAGTGGAGGCCCACCTTGAGGGCGTTGTTCCCCTGGGTGATGGCCATCAACGCGAGACCGTACTGGTCATGATCCTTCGGGTAGTCGCGGATTCGTTCGGGATACTGGAAGTAGTCCTCGTCGAACCCGAGGGTGCCCTCCGGCAGCTCGTATTGCGTATCCAGGTCCGTGCCCAGGTCCGAGAAGCGTCCCTGGCCGATAGTGGCGAAGTTGAAGCTGCCGGTGCCGAACAGATCGTTGGTAGAGAAGAAACTTCCGACCGCCGGCAGACGCACCCCTTCCCAGTCGTATTGGTAGAAACCCTCGATTGCGAAAGTCTCCGTTACGTTGGCCGCCGCCCACGCCATGCCCTGGGGTATACGGGTGTCGCGCGCGTCCCTAGCAGGTTGAAATGCGGCCACGATATCGAATGGATTGATGACATCCACTCCGTCCCGGATGAACGTGGTCTCACCCCAGTTGATGACCTGATCGCCGACCCGGACCTGGAACGGCAGTCCGCGCCACTTGAACTGGCCGTACACGAAATGATCACGGAACTCCGCGTCGGAGCCGATCGCTTCCTCGGTCTTGCTGTCGAATTCACGGTGGGGTCGGTCGCCTTGCTTCTGCTCGTAGTCGTAGAAGGCAACCCCACGGATGAAGGCGCCGAAGTTACGCCACCGCACATCGGCCTCAGCCGTTGACGACACCATATTGGAAACGATGCCGGTGTCGTAATTCAGGTTGCCATCGTCGAGGTTGGCGCTGCGAGCATTGCCGCCGTTGGCGATGGCAATAAAGTCATCGTCGCGGCTCTCGGTCCGGTAGATGGCGCCATAGGCAAGCGTAAGGTCGAACAGCCCCTCCATCTCACCCACCCGGAAGTCAGCGGCACGCAGCAAACCGGGCATCATGACCCAACAGCCGATCAACACGACCATGGCGGCAAGATGCTGTCCGCCCGGACGCGTCGGTCGCTGTCGACGACTCCGGGTTACCAGCGGCCTCAAGTCCATGGCCGCTAATCTAGCAGAACCGAGGCATCCGAGGGGCCGCATCCGGGAGCGCAGAAGGTCGATTCGGAGTACCTTTGAACAGCGCCGTTCGCTATACAGCGGTACGGTGCGATGTATCCGTTAACATTACCGGTCTGACAGTCATTCCACAGGCGAGCGGCCATGCTGCAACATCTGAAGAAAATCCTGAGCCCCGAAGAGGTAACCCGGGTCCGCGAGCTGGCCTCAAAGGGCCGGTTCGTCGACGGGACGGCCACCAATCCGAACTCCAAAATCAAAAACAATCTGCAGATTCCCTACGGAGACCCCCATGGAGAGGAGGCCGCAGACATCGTTATCGCAGCCTTGTCCCGGAGTCAGGCCGTCAAGGACCTGGTCTATCCAAAACGGATATCCCGACCCACGATCTGTCGTTATACGCCGGGAATGACCTACGGGTTTCACGTCGATGCGGCGATCTTCCCCTCCGATCCTCCCATGCGCTCAGACGTCTCCTGCACGGTGTTCCTGTCCGATCCCGAGGGGTACGAGGGCGGCGAGCTTGAGATTCAGTCCGGTTCGGGTTTGCTCAGGTTCAAGGGCAACGCCGGCGACGCGGTGATCTATCCGTCGACGACCATCCACCAGGTCGCTGCCATCGAGTCCGGCGAGAGGCTGGTGGCCATCAACTGGTTCCAGAGCACAATCCGCGACCAGCGCCACCGGGACATCCTGGGCCAGCTGCAGCAGCTGGACAATGTCCTGTATGCGGCGGGCGATCCGCAGGGCGGCAGAATCGTGGTCGATGCGATCCGTACCAACCTGCTGAGGATGTGGGCGGAAATCTAGCGGGCGTGACTAATCCGCGTACGTAAGGGGGAACGCGTCGACGACCGGTTCCAGCGACGGGTAGCGCTCCACGAGAGACGTCGCCCACCGCAGACCCCGCTCGATTTCGGCACCCGACCTGGTTCGATTTTCGGCCAGCCGAGCTGCCCGGTCCGTCGGGCCGTAGCGGTACTCCGGCGCCTTCGCATAGGTCTGCATGACGGGCCCATCGACGGCCGCCGCGATGCGGGACTTGTCTACCGGCAATCCGAGGAATGCCATCACCTCCGTCAGCACATGGCGGGGGTCTTCCAGCAAGCGGTCGAAGTCCAGCGGGCGCAGGTCATCAGCACATTCCTGCATGGCTTTGTGGAAGCTGGTGACACCGGCGAGCCAGCTGATGACGACTCGATGTGCCGGCGCCAGTTCATACAGGCGCAGGTGCTCATGATCATCGACGTAGTCGTGGAAGTCTGACAGCCGGGTGACCGCGTGGCCCTCGATATCCATCCGCGCGTCAGCACCGTCCATCATGATCGCCAGATAGGTTTCCAGCGACTGGAACATCAGCACCGAGCGTGATGCCGGGCGGTCCTCCATCACCAGCCGAATCAGATTGCCACAGTCGCTGGTGGGTTTTATCAGCGCCGGCTCATCGTGCCGATAGGTCCTCGAGTACAGACTGACGAATCTGCTCAGCAGCGCCCTCCACTGCGACTCACTCAGCCGGGAGACGGGCTGCGTCAGCACTCGCAGGCTTTCCGCCAGTGTGCGCAGGGGCGGCGGCTCCCGGACCGGCAGTAGCGGGCAGGCCGCCGGTAGCAGGCGGCTCAGCAGAGTGGAGCCACAATGGCCGATGTGAAAGATCCAGCGGGGGTCCGGTGCGGGCTTCCCGACATCGGGTTCCGGCAGCGCTTCCAGATCCACCCAGAAGCCTGTCGTGTTCTCATCGATCACCCTGTCGTCGAGGAAAGGTGCCTCGCGATATCGCCGTTCATCGACTTCCAGCAATAGCGCTCGCCGGCCGATCAGGTCGAGTTTCTGCGGCAACAGGTCCGGGCTCGAATTGAGCGACGCGAGTCGTGCGTGAACAGATTCGTCGGCAGCTGGCCCAGGCATGCGGATTCAGGCGGAGCCACGCCGGCCCGGGGCCAGACCGGGGAAGCGGTGTCGGGGCATTGTCGGGGATGCTGGCATGCTTCAGAGGTTGTAGTGTCGGTACGCCGCAATACCGGCGGCGCTCAAGTGTACCCTACCGCCGGAGCGGGCAAAGCCGGTCGCCGGCGCTTCCCGACCACGAGCCGGGAAGATCTGGCGATCAGGAGTTGACGTCGGGAGACTGCGGCGTTCCCTCGGTGACTGTGTCGTACCCGGAACCGGGCTGCGCGTCCTTAGGCCATCTGCGCTTGGAGCAGAACCAGTCCTCGGGCCGTCCTCGTATCCATTCTTCGAACAGCAGGTTGATGCGGCGGCTCATCTGGGTCGCCTTCTCTATTTCATCCGCCGCCGGATCGTCAGGCAGGATCGGGGAGTGGAAAGTCACCCTGAAACGCGCGCCGTCCAGTCTTTCCGTACGCACAGGCACGAGGTCATAGCCGTGTCGCAACGCGAGCCGGGCCGGTACCAGAGTCGTGAATTTGTCGATACCGAAGAACGGGATCGGCACGCCGCTGTCTACCCGCTGGTCCATGATCAACCCGATCGACCGCCCTTTGGCGAGTTCACGGATCAGAGATCGCATACTTTCGTCCCGCGGCAGGAGTCGGCAACCCAGATGACGGCGCTGGCCCATAAGGATGCGATCCAGCCAGGGGTTTTGCAGCGGCGTATAGACCGCGGTCACCGGGATTCCGGCCTTCCTGACGCCTCCGGCACAGATCTCCCAGTTGGCCAGGTGTGCGGAGACAAAGATCGTCGGCCGGGCCGGATCAGACAAGACCGGCACGTCACCGACGCTGGCGATCAGCAGCCGAGTGTCTGCCTGGGTCACGCAGATGTCTCGCAGATGCGCGTACTCGGCCAGGAGTCCGCCCGCGCCGCCCCAGGCCGCGGTAGCCAAGGCTTCAATCTCCGCTTCGTTGTTGCGAGGAAAAGCGAGTCTGAAATTGCGCTTGAAGATGCGATGCTTGTCCAGTCGCGGGCCGACCCACATCATGACGCGCCTGCCAAAGGCGCTGGCGCGATCCGCCGGGAGGAGGCGGGCAAGCCCGAGGAATGCTCCGAATACGGCCGCCTCCATCATCCACAGGAGGTTGCGAACAAACGACCATCGCTCGAAGTATTTCCTGAGGGAATTGCCGATCAGCAAGCGTGCCACGGACTCTCTACTCTCCAAGAAGCCACTGAACAACAGCGTATTCCTGCGCCTTCGGGTATTCCCGACAGTGCGGCAACGATACGCCGGAAAAGCGGAAGTCTAGTGCTGTCGGCGGAACACATCCAGAGACTTGCGTCAGATGCCCTTCTTAATTAATCGAACGTTTGATTTATTCAATCCGTGAGTGATGACGTCAAGCGCAGATCCGGGCCCGGGCAGGGCGGCAGGCCTCCAGCCGACGATCCGCGGGATGTTCGCCAGCAGCTACCGGTCGCGGCACGGGACCTGTTCACGCGATTCGGTTTCGACGCAGTGTCCACGCGCCGACTCGCGGCTGCCGCGACCCCGATAACGATCAGATGCAACCCGGCGTCTATGACACCGTGACTAGTGGGCTTGGCAGTTTTGCCGGGATGGTGTCGTCCGAGGTGACGGTCGAAATCCATTCCATCGCATCGTCGATCTCCGCTCGCAACGACCTCTTCGTCTCCTCGAAATCCGATTCATAGCGTGCGCTTTCGAAGCTGCGACTCGGTCGTTTGGAGTCTTTTTGCAGAATGCCTTGGGAGAGTTGCTTCTCGACCGTGTCTTCTGTGATTTCCAGATCGAAAAATCGGCCCAGAGAACAAAGAACGTCGCGAGGATGGTTGAAGAATTCTTGGGCATCGAGAGAACGAACGCGGTACGGGTATTTGGCTAGAAGCGTGAGGTAGGGATACATCAAGCCAACCCAGGCATAGGCCGCACATCTTGCATCGCTCAAGTCTTCGTCAGACAAGCTGATGTCCTTGCCCGCACTCGCCAGGTCTGCTCGACTCCTCGTAAGCATCGCGCGAGCGTATTTTCTACGCGCGTCGTCCTTGAGCATGGCCACGAGAAAGCGCTCCAGATCGTTATACAGGAGCAAGATCTTTGACCCCTCGTTGTGGGCCAGCAGATCAGGGCAGAGACTGATGCAGGAGTCGGTGAGCTTCACAGCTGCCTTCTCGGTTTCGCCGTACGTGCGGGCCAGCAGGGCCAGAGCCAGATCGAGCACGAGAAGGTTACCGAGGCCAGACTGTCGCTCCATTTCTCCCCATAGGCCGTGTCTGCGGAGGTCCGCCAATCTATGCAGCAGGAACGGTTCTCTGTAGGGGAGGCAAACGCCCGGTATATCGAGGCAACGGGACAGCAATGTCGAGCCGCAGAAGGCGGTGTGCTCGATGAATACCAACGGACGGGACGCGGGCAGCGCTGCGCGATAGGCCTCGGCCAGCAGTTCTATGGGCAGATCAATTGCACGATGGTCTACTGACACAGTGCGATGATCGAGGAAATTCGACTCGCTGTATGTCTGCCGTGACATTCGCATGCAAACGGCGCTGAACCGTCCGTGCTTTTTTGCGATGTCGGAGACGAAAAGATTCGGACTTATGAACAGGTCGCGCAGAACGCTGGATACAACGCTAGCGGTCCTTTTGCCGTTAGGAGTGGTCAAAGCCAGTCGCCAGTAAGGATCATGGGCAAGGCCGATTAGATTAACTGGCCGGCTGACGCAGTGGCAATAGGTGGTGAGGCATCAGCCGCGCCGTTTCTTCGAGTGTGTCCGGGTCGAGGTGGCATTCGCTATCCAACACGTGGCCGCCATCGGCACAATGCCGAGTATCTGTCTGCCCACATATCTATCTGGCAGGGCCGTCTCAACCGCCGAGCAAACCGTCTACCCGATTGCAATCCCCGTATTGGCCCAGATGGATCGTACCGGGTTGGCAAATGCAGCCTCTTTCCATAAGGTGTCGCTATGCCGGAACCCGGATCACTACCCGCGTGGAACAGCCGTTGGGCGTCTTTCCTGGATGTGGACGGAACGCT
>CP070833.1:1209806-1215172 GCA_020341735.1 Gammaproteobacteria bacterium
GAGAGATGTTGGCGATCGCGCCCTACATCGACGGCCCGATAATCCGGGTCAATTACGTCAAGTCTAGACGACGTTCAGTCTCGAACAATGGTCGTGGTGATCCGAGCCTGGAGATCGATAGGAGGGCAGGGGCCCCTCATAGAGGTTGGACCGCCAAGTGAGGTTGTCAGGTGCATTCGAGGTCAAGTTCGTGCGGCAGTGCATCATTGAATCCCTCGCTGCATGTACTAGCCTGAAAGCCAAGGGGACAGAGATTCCCCACCCCTCGTGAGGGAAGGGCAGCGGTAGCTGCCCGAAGGCAGATGCCGTTGCCCCGATGGAAATAGGGGAGTTGCGGCATGGAACGTACCGACCTGGTCGCGCAGGCCGTCAGGCTCGCGCTCGCCGCCGGGATGGCTGGCGTTATCTCTTTATCACCTGCTTATGCACAGGACGAGACGGACGAACTCGCCGTCCAGGAGAAGATCACCGTCACCGGCTCGCGCATCAAGCGGGCCGACTACGAGGGCCCGCTGCCGATCACGGTGATCAACCGGGAAGACATCGAGAATTCCGGCGAGATCAGCATCTCTGAAGTACTTCGAACCCAGACGTTCAACACGTTCGGCTCCAGCAAGCAGCGATCGGGCGAGTCTTATGGCAACGTCAATACGGTGAGTATGCGTGGGCTCGGACCCTGGTATACGTTGGTGCTGGTGAACGGGCGTCGCATGGCGTCTGCGCCTACCTTCGCGACGTCCGTCCAGAATCTTTCCATGATCCCGCTGGCCGCTGTGGAGCGGATCGAGGTGCTGCGTGACGGGGCTTCCGCCATCTACGGTTCCGACGCGCTGGCGGGGGTCATCAACATCATCCTTCGGAGGGACTACTCCGGCATCAACTTGAGCTACGCCATCGGGCGGCCGACCCAGACGGGCGGCGACGAGGACAGCTACAGCATTACCGGCGGGATCAGCGGCGCCAGGGGCAATGTGACCTTCGGCATGGACGCCCAGAAGCAGGACATCGTCTACGACCGCGACCGGGATTTCACTCAGGGGGGGTCGTCGTGGTGGGGATTTCCGTCGAGTTACTTCGGTTACCTGACGAGCGAGGATCCCCGTAATCCGACCGGTCAGTTCCTGAGCGTGGGGGATTTCGCGGACCCGCGTTGTCCCGCGGAGCTTGGAACCGATCCCGAATTTCCGTGGTCGGTCGAGGTGACCAATAGATGGGGCACTGTGTGCCGGTACGCGTGGTGGGGCGAGTCCGCGACCGAGGCGGCGAACGACACCAAGAGCTTCTTCGTGGATGCAAGCTACGAGATTACGGACCGCACGGACTTTTTTACCCGCGGCATTTTCAGCTACAACGAGGTGTCGGGGCGCTACGCCGCGTCCCCGGTTATCGGTCTCGAGATGTCCGCGGACGCACCCCAGAATCCCACCAATCCGGACAATCCTACTAATTACCGTGGCGACGCTTTCGGTGGCCAGTCTGTGGAGGTGGACACGGACGGCGACGGAGTTCCGGATACGACGGTGGAAGGCCCGTTTGACCTCAATCTGGGCTATCGCAATATCCCAGGCGGCAACCGGGATCATGGCTGGGACGACGTCTTGCTCGACTACGTCGCCGGCGTGCGCGGCACCGTGGACTGGCTCGGCGGCGTGGACTGGGAACTCGCGGCCCAATGGAGTGAGCAGACGTCCAACAGTAAATCTCAGGGGCAGGTCCTGGTTCCGTCCCTGCAATCCGAAGTCGACGCCGGCACGTTCGACATCTTCGGTGTCTTCGGCCCTTACGGAGACGACGAGATCGCTACGGCCACCCGCGCCACAGCGACGTCTTCCGCTGATGCGAAGCACCGTATCACCGGGGGCGACGGTCAGATCACCTTCGACGCCTTCCAGCTCGACAATGGCCCGGTCCCCGTCGCGCTCGGTTTCGAATACCGGGACGAGGATTACGACACCGGATTCGACGAGCAGACCAAGGCCGGCGCGTTCGGCGGCGGTAACGTGGATACGCAGGATCAGTCCGGTGCCCGGGTGGTCAAGTCCCTGTTCGCCGAAACGGCGATACCCGTGCTCTCATCGCTCGAAGTTAACTTGGCGGGCCGTTACGACGACTACAACGATTTCGGCACCACGGTTAATCCCAAGGCAAGCGTGCAGTTCCGACCCCTTGACACACTCTTGCTAAGGGCCAGCTACGGCACCGGTTTCAAGGCGCCGGAAATGGAGATCCTTTACCAGCCGCCATTCAATGCGTGGGACTACGTCATCGACTCCTGGCGATGTTCGCAGACCCCCGAGGACGTGGACGGAGACGGTCGGGCAGATGTGCCGGAAGACACCCTCTCTCAGTCTCATCCGTGTGTTGCTGACTGGTACGACTCTGTCTGGTCGGGCAACCCTGATCTCGATCCGGAGGAATCGGACAACTGGACGGCGGGACTGGTCTTCAGTCCTACGACCGACCTGTCGATCGTCCTGGACTACTACAACATCGAGATCCACGAGATGATTTGGGGCGAAGATCCCCAATCCAAGGTAGACGAGGAATTCGCGCTGCGCCAGGCGGGCGAGACGGGTTCCACCGTCGGTCGAGTGACGCGGGGAAGATCAGGCAGGATCGAGAGACTTTTCTACACCTCTGAAAACATCGAGACTGTGAAGACCGATGGCCTTGACGCCGAGGTCCGTTACGCCTTCACCGCCGGGCGCGTGGGAGACTTCACGACCACGCTGCGTTGGACCCATGTCCTCAGCTACGAGCAGGATTACGCGAGGGATGAGGCGGGGATGCAGGACTGGGTCGGCCACGTCGGGCATCCACAGGACCGGGGGCAGTTGACGCTCAACTGGAACCTGGGCGACTACGCGGCGACGATCGTCGGCAACTACATTTCCGACCAGGACGGACGACGGCCCTGGGACGAGGACGACGACCATCTGGCGTCCTTTACCACCTGGGACGTGCAGGCCAGCTACTCGACGCCCTGGAACGGGCAGGTCACGGTAGGCGCCAGGAACATCCTCGATCGCGATCCGCCGCAATCGAATACTGCAGATGGCTACGACATGACCCAGTACGAGATCTACGGGAGGGTGCCGTACCTGAGGCTGGAGCAGGATTTCTGACGCGAATTGAATTTGTGAGCGTCCGCTTCTGGCCGAAAGCGGCCGTCTAGATGTTACTAACAAAAGGGCGGGTCGCTCCCGATTGTTCATTCTTCTATGCTTTTGGCAAAGAGCGCTGTTTGACGCGAGAAACGGTTGTGGCGGGCCTGGGGACAGGCGTGAGATCAGTATCTGCGATAGCGAGGGAGGAGCCATGTCCATAAAACAGTCGGTTGACGTGAATGACTTTATGGTGAAGCGCCCGATTCTGGTGACACCGGATACGGAACTCTTCGAGGCGATCCACAAAATCCTGCGCTACAAACTGTCGGGGATCACGGTGGTTGACGATGACAAGCACCCGGTCGGCATGCTTTCAGAATTGGACTGCTTGCGCGCTATCTTGTCGGACGCATACTTCGGGGACGGCGTCGGAAATATCCGCGTCGCGGACCACATGACGCCAGAGGTCGAATGCGTTGATGCTCATTCGGACGTTATCGGCGTTGCCCGGTCCATGCTCGATCACAAACGCCGCAGACGGCCGGTAGTGGACGATCATAGTCAGCTCGTGGGCCAGATCACCTGTCGGGCGATTCTCAAATGCGTTAAAGAGTTCGGTGGGCCCTTCCGCAGGTTTGAAGTGGGCGTGTAGGCACATTCGGTTCGTTTCAGACGGCACAGTAATCAAAACTGGGCTCTGCGACGAATCATGAGACCCCGCCCATCGTGGCGGGGCCTTCTAGCCGGCCATGTGTCTGCTCGTGACCGGAAGCAGACGTTTAGCTGAACCCCTGATCGGGCCGCCCTCGCGGGTCCACTCTGAGAGTCCGCTAGCGTCCAAAAACAGACATTCATGCGTTCTCAACTATTCAGTCTTACCTGAATTCTTGACGCCTCTGATTCCGGGTGGACCTTACTCAATGTCATCCGCCCAATTTTGTATTAAGAGTATTCGATACCGATAGACTGGATATACGCAGTGCGTTAGCCATACTTTTGCTAAAGATTCTTTCTCTAGACGGAGAGACTCTGATGCTCTCGTACGCGGTCTTGTTTTTTGTCTTAGCTGTTATTGCCGGCTTTTTGGGTTTTTCTGGCGCGGCTGGAACCTTGGCGGGCCTCGCCGAGATTTTTTTCTATATTTTTGTCGTCTTGCTTGTGGTCAGTGCGGTCGTGAATGCGGTGCGCGGGCGCCCGCCGCTCTAGGTTACGACAGGATTAACGGCTAGTCGGAAATCACCTCGACCGTGACCCGCCCATGTCCGTCCTCAACCATACCTAGTTCGCGAGCTGCGGCCCCGGAGACCTCAATGAATCGGTCCTCAGCATGCGGTCCCCGGTCGTTGATCGTCACCAGAACTGATCTGCCTGTTCTCCTATAGGTAACTCTCACTTTTGTTCCGAGCGGTAGTTCGCGGTGTGCCGCCGTCATTGCGCTCTTGTTATATGGTTCACCGCTGGCAGTCGCGTTGCCATGCAAGGAGTCGGCGTAGTAGCTCGCATCACCTTCCTGCACATCGGTTGGAGTTTCTCCCGAGGCGGTCAGCGTCAAGCTGAAAAAAAATGCCAACGCTAGACATCTGACAATAAAATTGAATGTATCAAGCTTCTCACCTGAATTTCATCCCCCCTTAAACCAAAGGTAGATATCAAAAACGCGGTCATGAAACCACAAGTGGATTGTGGCAGTCTTCGTAGGCGCTATATTGCTGATTATGGCGAAAGGCTGATGCGATGTGGTGCTGACCTGCACGAAAGCTTGAACTGCAATCGTCTCTCGGAATTCCGTCTCACACCCCGGCAAGCGGAGGTAGAGGCCCGACAGCCGCAGGGCGCGCGACGCAAAGCATGATGGCCAACACAACGTATTTCGATCTGTTCGGTCGGGATCACCTGTTGACGATGCTCCTGATTCTGGTGGCGTGTGTCGCGTTGCCACTGTTCGTCCGGCGAGCCCGCTCGACAGGAATTGAACGAAGCGTGGCAGCAACACTCTGCATAGTGCTGCTGCTGAATGAGGCGCTCAAGTTTGCCGCGCGCATCCTGGTCTACAAACTGCCCGTCGAAGAGCAACTGCCGCTGCATCTGTGTGCCGCCACAGCGTTTCTGGTGGCCTATATGCTCATGCGCCGCAGTTATGCCGTGTTCGAGGTTGCCTACTTCTGGGCCATGGGGGGAACCCTGCAGGCGATTCTGACACCCGATCTACAAGCACCCTTCCCTAGCTTGTACTACATGGTCTTCTTCTTCGGTCACGGC
>CP070833.1:1215272-1233302 GCA_020341735.1 Gammaproteobacteria bacterium
CCCGGCCCGGCGAGAGGGGTGCGGTCCGCGAGCTAGCCCTGAGCCTCGAGCCACACTGCGCATCATCGGACTAACAAGCTATCCCGACGTAGATTCTGCAAGCCTTTTGATGGCCCGAGCGCTCGAGGAGATCCCGCACGCATGCGATGGATAACGGTATCTGCATTCATCATCAGTTTGTGGCCGGCCGCACAGTCAGTAGCAGGCGATAACTACGCGGAAAGAGCCGACTTTATCGAGGAGCGTCTCGATGCGAGCAGGGGCGCGGTGAGCCTCTGGCAGAATGGCTGGACTGCCGTATACGGTTCGGCAGCAGTAGCCTACACCGCGATGGCACTGGATGCAGACAACGACGACGATCGCGCCCTCCACTACATCGGTGCTCTGCGGGCCGCAACGGCGAGCGGCCTGCTCATGCTTCGCCCGCATCCGGGGGCCCAGGGCGCCGATCCTGTTCGCGCGAGGCCAGGCGTTACATCGCAAAGTCGCCTCGTCATCGCCGAAACTCTGCTGAGGGATAGCGCACGTCGCACGTCGTCGAAGCGCCGCCCGGCTCGTCATCTGCGCAATGTCGTCGTCAATCTGGCCTTCGGCGGCCTTTTATGGGCATTGGGAGACTCCGACGATGTCCTGCCATTCACGCTGATGGGCATTGCCGGTGGCGAAGCCGTCCTGCTCAGCCTCCCCGAACAGCCCCGTCGCGACTTACACGACTACGAGCGACGCTTCAAAAGAGGGCCACTGGGCAGAAACCTTCGGTTCGTACCCAGGCCGGGTGGCATAGAGCTCCGTTACGCTCTCAGTCGCTAGCGCCGGCGCAGCCGCCGCGGCCCATCAACGCGGTCGCACTGCCGGATCACGCTGGCGACCATCTCAAGCCGCTCCGCGGGATGCCTCGGGGTTCCCAGCCACCGCTAATGCCGTGCCCGTCTCAAGCAGCGATTTCAGGCTGGAGATGACCTCTGACCAGCCTTCACTGATCATCGGGAAGACCTTGCTGTCGGCATCGAAATCATTGTGGGTGACGCGCAATCGGCAATTCTCGCCCGCGGGCTCAATCTCGAAGGTCACGGTGGATGGCCTCTCCTTGGCCAGTTGCTCGTCGAAAAGAAACCGCCAGGTGTACCGCAAGAGCTTCGGCGGAACGCAATCGAGCAATGTACCCTCGCAGCCAACCCGGCCGTCTTCATAGCGAAACTTGACCGCCGATCCGGGTTTCCAGTCGCAATCGATGTGCATCCGATGAAAATACTGCCGGGTGAATTCCGGCGACGTAATCGCCTCCCAGAGACGCTGCGGCGTCGTCCGTATGTAAGTCTGATAGATGTGCTCAGGATTCTTCATGACTTCCCTCCTCCAGGGCTTCTTTTAGAGCTGCAATCACACGGGTCTGTTTCCGCGCATATTTAGCTATCCATCGGTTGCCGATCTCCTGGATCGGCACCGGGTTCAGAAAGTGCCTCTTCTCCCTTCCCCTTCGTACCGCGATGACGAGACCGGCGGTCTCGAGGATGCCGAGGTGCTTTGAGACCGCCTGGCGCGACATCTCCAGCCCACTGCACAACTCTCCGAGACTAAGGCCGTCTGCCTCGAACAGTCGATCGAGAATGCTTCGACGGGTACCGTCCGCCAGCGCTTTGAAAACACGTTCCATGGTTGGGAATAATATGCAACCTTTTGGTTGCCTGTCAACAGGAACCCGCATTAGAAGCAACTAATCTGGATCAATGCACTTTCCGGGATAGGCGCTAGAGTATTTTTATGGAGATTCACGTCTTCCTGCTCCAGCTCGCCCTCGTCCTGATGGCGGCACGCATCTTCGGGGAAGTTGCGGTTCACTGGGGCATGCCACCGGTCATCGGCGAGCTGACAGCCGGCATCATCCTCGGCCCGTCACTCTTCGGCCTCATCGACACTAGCGAGACGCTCCACTTCCTGGCCGAGCTGGGCATCATCCTGTTGCTCTTCGAGGTGGGACTGGACACCGAGGTCAACCGCCTCCTGCATGCCGGCCTGAAGGCCACGACGGTCGCCCTGGGCGGATTCGTGTTGCCATTCGCACTCGGTTTCGGGCTGAGCTATTACACGTTCGATATGCCCCTGCTGACGTCCCTGGTGCTCGGAGGCACCCTGACCGCAACCAGCATCGGCATCACGGTCCGCGTCCTGACCGATCTCGGCCGGCGCCATAGCCCGGAAGGCCAGATCATCCTCGGTGCCGCAGTACTCGACGACGTGCTGGGTGTGCTGTTACTGGCCCTGCTGTACGAATTCGCGACCGCTGGCGAGGTCAGCCTGTCAAACGCAGCCCGAATCGGCGGTTTCATGGCGGTATTTTTCATGCTGGCACCGGTAGCCGCCAAGGCCATCTCCCATCTCATCCATCGTTTCGAGCCCTCCAGCGGCGTCCCTGGCCTGGTTCCGACGGCTATCGTCGCCCTGGTGTTGTTCTTCTCGGCCCTCGCCCACTTCATGGGGGCGCCGGAACTGTTGGGCGGGTTTGCGGCCGGTCTGGCGCTGTCGCGACGTTTCTTCCTGCCGTTCGGAGTTGCGCTCTCCGCCGACCCGGAATTTGCAGAGGTCATCAAGCAGCAGATGAAACCCATCGTCCGGTTGCTGACGCCGATCTTCTTCGTCCAGGTCGGCCTGTCGCTGGACCTGCGACAGATCGACTGGGGCTCGACGTACGTATGGCTCTTTTCGTTGACCCTGTTGGTCGCCGCGATCGCCGGAAAATACGGTGGGGCGCTGCTGATCTCAGAGCCTCCCGCAGTGCGGACCGCGATCGGGATGGGCATGGTCCCGCGCGGTGAGGTGGGACTCGTCTTCACAGCGGTCGGCAAGGATGCCGGGCTGCTCGAAGGCGGTGTATACGACGTCCTGATCCTCGTTATCGCCTACACCACCCTGCTGGCGCCTTTCTGGATAAAGTGGTTTTATCGGAAACATGCCGCCGAACTGGAGGCATCGATACCCGAGACGGACCTCGGCTATCCGCTCGAGGACGGCACGGGACCGCCGGTCCCTGGCACCCATATCCCGCCCCATGACTGAACGAGGTATTGCGACTCTCCATCCGCTTGGGCAGGGTGTATGCATGCGCCACACGTCCGAATTTGCATGAGCCCGCTACGGCATGCTGTCGCCTGGACCGCAGCTCTCGCCACCCTGACTCCCGCTGCCGCGGAGCCGGTCGCCGAGCTGGTTGGCCGCCTCGAAACGGCCCGTCTGAGAGGCGGGGTACCGGCGTTCGCTGTCGTCCTGGTGGAAAGAGAAAAACCGGCCGTGGTCCGGTATGCAGGGGTTGCGGACCTCGACGACAGATCACCGGTGTCGAACCGGACTCGATTCCGCATAGGATCGATCACGAAGACATTTACCGCGATGGCCATCGTATTGGCGGACCGGGCCGGTTCGCTGGACATCGAAGCACCACTGACGGAGGCGACCGGCAGTGGGTTGATAATGAATCCATGGTCCGCGGAAGAACCGGTGACGGTAGCTCGATTGCTGGAGCACTCCGCCGGTCTTCAGGACTGGGTGCAGGATGAGTGGGACCTTAACGAACCTCTGAGCCTGGCGGCCGCTCTTGAGTATCGGTCGGCCTCCCGCATCGTCCAATGGCAACCCGGGATGTTCGACTCCTACAGTAACAACGGTCCGGGTGTCGCTGCCCGTGTGTTAGAACTGCAAAGCGGAAGCAGCTACGAGTCTTTCGTATCCGAACACGTATTCCAGCGACTTGGAATGAAGACCGCTACGATCATCCCGGATGCTGAGACTTTTCAGACCCTCGCAACCGGATACGACACCGATGGAGTATCGGTGATTCCGTACTGGCACGTAATTTTCCGTCCGTCCGCGGCCATCAGCCTGGAGCCCGCTGACATGGCACCCTTCATCCGGTTATTCCTCGACAGGGGCCGAGTCAGGGGCCGCCAGATCCTGACTGCGGATGAAATCCGGCGCATGGAGACGCCCGGCACCACGCTGGCAGCCAGAAACGGACTGTACTCCGGCTACGGGCTCGGTCTGCGAAGCTGGCAACATCGAGGCCACCTGTTGTTCGGACATGGCGGCGACGCCGATGGGTATCTGTCACACTTCGGTTACAGTCGGGAGTCCGGCCGCGGCTATTTCGTCGTAATAAACGTCTTCCGGCATCAACCCATGCGGGATATGCGTCGTGCGCTCGACGACTGGGTTACGGCTCCCCTGCCCGAGGCGCAGATCACGGGCGGGCACATCGACGCGGATACCGCACACACGCTGGTCGGCCAATATCGCCAGGTCACGACCAGGTTCCCAGGGAGTCCGCCGGGCAAGCCTATCGAAATCGAATGGGCGGACGGTGTACTGCGCTCCCGCATAGGGAATACCGTCAGGGAGCTGGTGCCGGTCAAGGACCGGCTGTTCCGCCGACCATGGCAGAGCATGCCCACTGCGGTCTTCGCAGGCGGCCCCGACGGACTCCTCTACCTGATCGGCAATTTCGGCAACTTCGTGAAAATAGAGGAGTCGAGCACGAGCCGGGGTGCAGGCGGACCGGGGCACCCGGATCCCTGATCAGTCGGCTGTCTACTTGCCAGATCCCACCACGGCCATCGGCCTTTCGTACCAGCCGCGAGTGCGATTGACGATTCTGACCACCGACAGCATAACGGGAACCTCGATCAGAACGCCGACCACGGTCGCAAGGGCCGCGCCAGACTTGAATCCGAACAAGCTGATCGCGGCGGCCACCGCGAGCTCGAAGAAGTTACTGGCGCCGATAAGCGCAGACGGCCCGGCAACGCAATGAGCAACCCTGAATCGTCTGTTGAGCAAATAGGCCAGCCCGGAATTGAAGTACACCTGGATGATGATCGGAACGGCGATCAATACGATAATCAGGGGTTGGGAGAGGATCTGCTCTCCCTGAAATCCGAATAGCAGCACCAGCGTCAGCAGCAGTGCTGACAGGGAGACGGGGTGCAGACGGGCCAGCGTACGTTCCAGATCCGCCGAATCTCCGCGGGCGAGAATCCTTGCCCGCCACCACTGGCCGAAAGCGACCGGTATCACAATATAGAGCACAACTGACAGAAACAAAGTGCTCCAGGGTACTGTTATCGCCGAAATGCCGAGCAGCAACCCTACGATAGGCGCAAATGCGAAGATCATGATCGTGTCGTTGAGTGCAACCTGACTCAATGTGAAATTGGGATCGCCGTCGCTCAGCCGACTCCAGACAAATACCATCGCCGTACAGGGCGCCGCCGCCAGCAGGATGAGCCCAGCCACGTACGCATCGAGTTGATCGGCCGGCAGCATGTCGGAGAAGAGTCCGTAAATGAACAGCCAGGCGAGCAACGCCATGGAGAAGGGCTTGACCGCCCAGTTCACGAATAGCGTGACGCCAATGCCTTTCCAGTGCTCGCGCAGCTGCCCCATGGCCGAAAAATCCACCTTCAGCAGCATGGGGATAATCATCAGCCAGATCAGCACCGCCACGGGCAGGTTGACCCGGGCAATCTCCAGCCCGGCCACCGCCTGAAACAGCCCGGGCACGAGGTACCCCAGGCCGATGCCGGCCAGGATGCACAGGGCGACCCAGACTGTCAGGTAACGTTCAAAGCGACCCATAACCGGCGCCGGCGAACCGGCCGTGCAGACTGCGCTCATGTGAGGATCTTATCTTCTTCTGAGCACGTTGACCCCTGCGGACCGCCAGCCCGCCCGATCTTATCGATCTCGGACTGCACCCGGAGTCGATCGAGTGACTCGAAAGGCAGGTTAACGAAGACCTTGATGCTCTCCTCGAGCTGCGCGTAGGCCCTTCGAAACGCCAGCATACGAGTCGTCTCACTGCCCTCCACTGCGGCCGGGTCCGGGATGCCCCAGTGAGCGGTCATGGGCAGTCCCGGCCATACCGGGCACACCTCCCCGGCCGCGTTGTCGCAGACCGTGAATACGAAGTCCATTTCGATTGCGCCAGATTCAGCGAACTCATCCCAATTCTTGCTACGCAGGCCCGCGGTGGGCATGTTCATGTGCTCGAGGAGTCGCATCGCTAGCGGATGGACCTCTGACTTCGGATGGCTGCCGGCGCTGAAGCCCTTGAACATCCCCTGGCCCCAGTAGTTGATCAGGGCCTCGGCCAGGATGCTCCTCGCGGAATTCCCGGTGCACAGGAAAAGCACGCTGAATTCGCGATCACCCATTGTCGATAGCGTCCACTTGTCGAGCCGCTGTATCCGTAGCGCAAGCCATCGCTACCGGAGTGTCACAGCCGCAAGAGTCCCCGCCACAGCGGTTCCCGGGCAGATGAGCCATCAGGTAATTCATTGTCTCCAAGTTCGCTGAGTAAACGATCCGGCGGCCTGCCCGTCACGCCCTGCCTTGATCAAGTAACGGAAGAGGGCCGATCGGGCTTCGTTGGCACGGCCGGAGAGTGCGTGGACCGCCTCTTGAGTTTCCACAGTTGCAAGAATATAGACCTAACGTGACCAGCATGTGACGACGCTCACCTGCCTTAACCTGATCTATCCGCGACTCGCCCAGCTAGGAATCGATACAGTCCGGCTTGGGATACAGCAGCCCACGTAGGCCACGCCTGGAGAATGGCCGCCACTTCCCCTCCGGTTGCGCCAGTCGATCGGCGATGGCCCACAGGACCAGAGGGTTGTGGCCCAGGCCACAGTGGCTGCCTTCCACCCGCACATTCTCCGCGAATTCTGCCGGACGTTCCACGGAACAGCGCCACGGGACCACCCCATCACTGCGGCTATAGATCGCCGTGCTTGGGACAGGCGGAGGCTGATCCATACGTTGACGCAGTTCCTCCGGCATATGAGCCTGCTCCTGACCGGTCAGATCTTCGTAGAGCCAGGTGACCGCCGTCGCCTGATGGTGTCGGAACGGCGTTCCGAGCGTGATGACGCTGCGCACATCGTCCGGCGCCATCCAGGCCAGTTCGCGGGCGTAGAGACCGCCGAGGCTCCAGCCGATCAGGCTCACCTTCTTACCATAGCGATGCCTCAGCTCCTTCACTCGCTGGAGTATCTCGTACTCCTTGTATCCAACCGGACCCAGGTTTCGCCCCAGTTTCCAGCGGTGTCCCTTGTAGCCGAGGATCTTGAGGAAATGACGCAGTGGAAAGGTGGCCGCGCCGGTGGTCAGGAAGCCTGGCAGCACAAGCACGGGATGGCCGTCTCCTCGCGGCGCCAGGTGCAGCATCGGATACAGCCAGGCATAGGCGCCAAGTTCGGGCAAGGCCCGGGACTCGAGCATCTGTAGCAATAGCGATGGGCGTGTCGCCTGTTCCGCGTTTCCCGTCATGCGCTGCGCCTGCCGGGACCGCTCCGGCGTTTCTTGCGAGCGCGCTTGTCTACTCGCGGACGGCCGGCGACGGCCCGGCTCAGTTCGCGGTAGGCGGCCCGGATCCCGCCCAGGAGGCTGTCCAGGTCGGGCAGCACATTGCGCGACGCGTTGACGCTGATCGTCAGGTGCGTAGCGTAACTGGTGATGACCATGATCACTCCCAATCCATCGATGACCGGCGCCATTCCGAACAGGTTAAGCATGCGCGCACCGCCCAGATAAAGCTGTGACCTGGGTCCCGGTACGTTGGTAATGACCAGGTTGAATGGGGGCCTGTGATAGCGGGCGATTTTCATGCGGCTGTATATTCGGGCGGCACCGCTGGCAAGAGAGAATGGCAATACCTGTGTCGAGTCTGTCAGCGTTCCGGCACCAATGGCTTTCGCGTAGGCCTTGCTTTCTTGCGTGCTCTCCTGGATCTGTCCCATCCGGGAAAGGGCGTCTGGATCATCGGTGGCCAGATCGACCAGCATCGCCGACACCCTGTTGAGTCCGGAGTCGACCTGATCACGCACCGAGATCGGAGCCATCGCGATGAGCGGCATGTCGGGCAGTTCATCCTGGTCGCTCAGGTAGCTGCGTAGCCCCCCTGAACAGATTGCCAGAACGACATCGTTCACCGTCGAATCGGGCATGCGGTTCTTTATCGCCTTGATGCCGTTGAGGGGGAACGACACTCCGCCGAAACTTCGTTGCGCAATGATGGGTTCATTGAATCGGGTCTTGGGCGCGGTAAACAGCAGTCGATGTCCGTGATGCTCGCCTGTCAGCATTTCCCGACCCAGCCCCCAGCCGCCGCGGACCACCGCGGAGGTGGTCTTGGCGATAGCCGCCGGTTGCCTGGCCAGATGGGCGACAGTGCGCGCCAGCAGATTGATCCGCCCGGGCAGACGCTCTGCCCGAGTCTCCGCCCCGGCCGTTATCTCCCGGCCCTCCGGCTCCTCGTCCCACAGTGCGGAGAACAGATCCACCGAACCCATGCCGTCGGCAGCGGCGTGGTGAATCTTAGACACCACGGCGAAAGATCCGGCAGGTAACTCCGGAATCCCCTCCAGACCTTCCACGAAGGTAAGAGACCAGAGTGGCCGATGCGGATCCATGGCGACAGAGAATCGCTCCTCGGCGACGTCGCGCAGTTGACGCCAGCTGCCGGGCCCCGGTAACGCGACGTGCTCCAGGTGGGCATCCAGATCGAATTTCGGATCCTCAACCCAATATGGGCGGCCAAGATTCAGCGGTACATGCACGACCCGGCGGGTAAACACCGGGGACAGATGAATCCGCTCCGCAACCATGGCCCGGTAGTGGTCGAAATCAAACTCTTCGGCCCGGCCTTCGTAAATCTGGACGCTGCCGATGTGCATCGGCGAGTTAGCCGTCTCCAGATACAGGAATGCCGAGTCGAAACTATCGAGCTGCTGCATGTAATTGTTAGGAACCCTGCCCCGGGTTCGCAGAGAGTAGCCGTTTTCATGAGCAGCAGGCAACGCCGACGTCCGGATCGGACCCACGCGTCTCTCTCGAGCCAGATCGTCAGGGGCCCCTCGCCTCAGAGCCCCACCTCCACGCGCGGCAGCCCTTCGATCCCTTGCGGATGCTCGGACACGGCGCACGTAGCCACACGATGAGCCTCGATGTCCTTGCCGAGCAGGAAGTCTTTCACCGCCAGTTGTCGGGTCAGTGCAAGATCGGCTAATGTCGCTGACTGCTCATCCGACAAGGCTTCGGGATTCGCCTCCGGCAGCAGCACCGGCAGATCTGTAGCCGCCGTCCGGCCACAGATCTCCAGTGAAATCTTGGGTCTGTCCGCCAACAGTTTCGCTACGTCGGACAAGTAGGACAGCTGGTCCCCGGCTAACGCCGCGTCACCGGCAGCAAACGTCACCGGCTTGAACTTGGCCGCGCTTGCGACATCAATTAGCTTGGACACCGCCAGCGCCGGCCACAGCGGTGCGAACATGGTCGTGGCTGCGGTACGGATCCCGACCATCACTCCCTTGTTCAGGACGATTCGAAATGCGTGCCCCAGGCCAGCCTTCATCTCGTTGATGTTACCTGTCATGGGCACATCGAGCGTGATCGTATCGTTATCATCCTTGAGCAGGTCGAGCGCTGCACCGAGCGGCATCCCCAGGTCCGCGACCGTATCGTCATCCTCCTCTGCGACGATCGCTTCCACATCCAACTGGGAGATGATCATGGCAGCATTGGAATCTACCTCTCCCGACTGGATGTTGACGTCGATATCCGCACGCAGAGTGCCGCTGTCGACCCGGTAGCCTGTATTGCGTCTCGCATAACCGTCAAACAAATTCAGGTCCATACCGCGCACCTCACCAATCCCCGTGGCGCTGAGCTGGGGCGCCAGGGGGCGCAATGTGCCCTCATAGCCGAGCTTTCCGTAACGGCCGAGGCGGGTGTGCAACGAGACCTTCGTGTCGGCCTCAGGACGACTCGAGTCCAGTCGACCGACGTCCAGGACCATGTCTGTGAATTCCAGTCTGACAGCCGGCTTCACCATGGGGTCCAGGTAGGTGATCCTTGCCGCTTCCGTTGTGCGGACACCGGCGATCGAAAAGTGAAACTCACCATCATCGGACATGGCTGCGGCCGGCTCACTGACCGCAGCGCTCTCACCTGCGGCACCCTGATCGCCACCGGTCATCTGGCGAATCTCCAGCTTGCCGTCGGCAGCCGTCTTCAACCATATGTCGGCGGCACCGATGCTGACTTCGCCAACCTCGACCCGTTCGTCCGTAAGACCGATCTCGCTGACCGTGACCCCCGCTATGGCCACCACATGCCCCGGCTCGCCGGAGTCGCCCGTCGCATCCCTTTGCAGGAAATCCAGACCCGACGCGGTAATGTCTCGACCGAGTATCCGACCGCCGGCGGAATCCTCGGTCAGTGAACCCTCAAGAGTTCCGACCCGACCGACCTGCCAGCCATCACGCCGGACGGCCAGAGAATCGATGTCGACACGCCCACTGAGACCCAGTCCGGCAAATGAATCCTCGGCACTGCTGGCGCGACCTTCCCACTCGAAGCTCCCGACAGCCGCATCGCGACCGTGGCTGTCCCCGGCCTCGACCCCTGTCAGCATCAATTCACCGTCCGCAGACCAGTCCGTCTTTTGATTGGCACCTGCCGCCGCTTCCACCGAACCATCCCACTTCATGCCGGCCAGACCGGCACTCTGCCCTCCAGATTTGAACTCGAGTGAAGACAAGTCGACCTCTCCGCTCCACTCCAGTTTCTGACCGGCCTCGTCCAGCTTGAAGAACAGGTTTTCGGACGTTACAGACAGAGAATCGAGTTCCAAGTCCAAACCGCCGTCTCCGGAAGCCAACTGTGTGGGCACAACACCCATCTGCAGTGTTGACCCAGTCAGTTTTCCGTTGAGTTCGAGCAGCTGGCCCTGTGCATCAGACTCATAATTGACGTCCCCATCCCATCCAAGAGCGGACACGGATGACCGCATGCCTTCGTCGCCAAAGGCAAGGGTAGCGGGCCCCACCTTAGTCTGACCTCCCACCTTAACGCCGACCGTCTCCTCGCCTACATTGAGAGCCAGAATGCCGTCCCAGGAAACGGCTTCCAGGTCGGGGGCTAACCCCTCGCCGGTCGCGGAAAATTGGCGCATGTCGAGTCCGCCTTCGAAATCCACTTGGATACCGGCTTCGGCCTGACGCAAGGACAACCTGCCGCTGAGGTCGTAGTTCCCCTCGACGTTCTCGAACGAGTCTGTCGCCAGCGCCATCACTTGTGGTGCGATCGGTATCCTGACCGCTTTGACGTCCAATCCCATCTGGAACAGCTCTGCGAATGGCCTGAGTGTGCCATCGACCTCCAGGGAGGCATCTCTCAGCTCCAGACGGGCACGCAGACGGGTGTCTGCGTCTGCGTCCCACATCTCCATCTCGCCGAGGGAGACCCACGGAACCCTGAACTCGTAGTCGAGCAAGGGATCCACATAGTGCAGGCGCACGTCCTCGAGCTCGAGTCCCCCGAAACCGAACTGCCATCCGGAGGTCGTCTCCACAGTCTCCGCCGCCGCAACGGCTTCAGTGCCGCCCACTGCGATGGCGGCGAGGAATAACCCTTCCGACTCAGTGCGCCGGATGGCGACCGTGGCGTCGCGGAGCACAATCCGTCTCAGAAATATCTGACGGCTGAATAGATTGCTCCAGTCCACCTCGAGGACCAGTCCCTCGGCCGAGGTTCGATCGTCTTCGGCGCGATAACTCATGGACTTCACGGACACCCGGCCCGAGAACGGATTGAAATCCACATCTTCGATACCGATCTCGACAGCACCCTGATCGGCGAGCCAGCGCTCCAGAGACCATTTCAGAGCGAAGGGTGTGCCGACCAGGATCGCAGCGACAATCAGCACCAATCCAACGACCACCCAGACATAGGTGGGAAACTTCCTTCCTGACGAAGAAACGCTTTCGCTCATCGGAGGTTCAGTTAAGCATGAGTCAAAGATACGCCGACAGGCTGTCGCCGCCGCTGCAGCAATGTAGCACAAGGCGTGGCAGACGTAATTGACCTGTATCCGTGCCGCGCGGGATAACTCCCGCTAGAATGTTAGCCTACCGAATCAACTGCTAGGGATGGGGACATGTGCCTGGCGATACCGATGAAAGTCATGGAAGTGGATGGTTTCGAAGCACGCTGCGAAGCGAAAGGCGTCGAACGTCAGGTCAATCTGTTCATGATGCAGGACGAAGCACTGGAGACCGGTGACTACGTCATGGTGCACGTGGGCTACGCGATTCAGAAAGTAACGCCCCAGGAAGCTCAGTCGGCCTGGGAACTGTTTGATCAGGTCCTGGAAGCGATGGATAAATAATCTGCCGTTAACTGGCGCCGAAGACATGTGGGCGCAGACCAGCCTTGGAGAAAACCCGATGTGTGACACCTGTGGATGTAATGTAACTCCAGGCAATCGTCATCTCGTGACGGGAGACGGCAAACTGGCAAAGACAGAATCCGGCTACGAAGCCGTGACAGTCCTGCAGGGACTGCTATCCGAGAACGACCATCAAGCGTCACACAATAGAGAACACTTCGACTCTCACGGCGTTCTCGCCATCAACCTCATGTCATCGCCGGGAGCGGGCAAGACGGCTCTGCTGGAAGCGACCATAGAGGCGATTGGAGACCAGTTCTCCATGGCGGTCATCGAGGGAGACCTGGAGACGGAGAATGACGCGGAACGGATTCGCGCCAAAGGCGTTCCCGCTGTGCAGATCGCTACCGGCAGCGCCTGCCACCTGGACGCCCATATGGTTCATGACGCACTGCACGAACTAGAGCTGTCAGAGCTGGATATTGTGTTCGTGGAAAATGTCGGCAACCTGGTCTGCCCTGCCAGCTTCGACCTCGGCCAGCATGTCAACGTCACGCTGCTCTCGTGCACCGAGGGAGAGGACAAGCCGGCCAAGTATCCGGTGATGTTTCGTGCGGCAGATCTGGTACTGGTAACCAAGTCTGATTTGCTCGAAGTGCTCGGTGATTTCGAACCCGCCGAGGCCGAAAGCCATCTGCGCAAGCTGGCCTCACAGGTGCCGTTCCACAGTCTGTCCGCCCGGACCGGCGACCACTTGGAAGATTGGTTCGGATGGATCGCCGACGAGATCCAGCGCCAGCAGCAACGGCGTACGGATGGACAGACCCGCAGACCCGCTGTCCAGGCCGATGGTGCCCGCTTGCACTCTCATCCGGCATCATGACCGGGAGGAGAACAACGTGAGCAAAACCGCGTCCGAATGGCTGGACGGAATCCGCCAAATCGACCTGCCGGATCGGGTCAAGATAATGAACGTCTGCGGTGGGCACGAGAGATCGATCAGCAGCGCGGGTATCCGGGGAGCCCTGCCCGATCAGGTCGAATTGATCCCGGGCCCTGGATGTCCGGTCTGTATCTGTCCCGAGGAGGACGTCTACGAGGCGATCCATATCGCGCTCGGAGAAGACGTTACCCTGGTAACGTTTGGCGACATGCTGCGCGTGCCGGTCAACGTACCGCGGCGCGAGATCCGCTCTCTCGAGCAGGCAAAGGCCGCGGGTGCGGACATCCGTCCGATTGCGTCGCCCATCGAAGCCCGCGACATCGCGCTGCAGAATCCGGATCGAGACGTCGTGTTCTTCGCTGCAGGATTCGAGACCACGATGGCACCGGTCGCCGCAATGCTCTGCGAGGGAGTCCCGGACAATCTGTTCGTGCTGCTTTCCGGCCGACTGACCTGGCCTGCGGTGGCCATGTTGCTGGAATCCGGCGACCCGGGCTTCGATGCCTTGATCGCGCCGGGTCACGTATCGACAGTGATGGGACCGGAAGAATGGGAGTTCGTTGTCAATGACCACCAGTTGCCGGCGGCGGTCTCCGGATTCACCTCGGAGAGCCTTCTCGCCGGCATGTACTCTGTATTGCGCCAACTGACTGAAGGCAAACCTTTCCTCGACAATTGTTATCCGGATGTCGTCCGACCAAAGGGAAACGGCAGCGCGAAGAGTCATCTCGACCGGGCATTCCAGGTTTACGACGCAACCTGGCGCGGTATCGGAATCATCCCGGGCTCGGGATACGGACTCCGCGAGGCGTTCGCCAAAAACGATGCGCGGATCCGTTATCCGGGATACAGCGACGAGTCCCGCAAGCGAGTCGGCGAAATGCCCCAGGGATGCGACTGCGCGAGCGTCGTCCTCGGCAAAATCTATCCCAATCAGTGCCGCATCTACGGGATCGCCTGTAAACCACGTCATCCCGTAGGCCCATGCATGGTCTCTGAAGAAGGCGCGTGTCGGATCTGGTGGGCAAGCGGCGTCCGTGAGCAGGATGTCGCCTGACCCGGTCCTGTCGGACCCCATTGCGGATGTCTGACGCACACGACCCGGCCTCGCTGACGCGACGTATCCGGCTCAGCGGTCACGTCCAGGGCGTCGGCTTCCGCCCGTTCGTGTTTCGACTGGCGACCCGCTACGGCCTGACAGGATGGGTCCAGAATCAGCTCGGCGAAGTGGAAATCCTGGTCCACGGTCCGACGACGACACTCGATGATTTTCAGGAAGCTCTCATCAATTGTTCTCCGCCGCTTTCCCGGCCGCTGCTTGCCTCGATCGCGGTGACCGAAGAGGAGGCTCCCGCTCAGTTCACAATCGTGGAGAGCGCCGCAGCCAGCGAAGCGCGTATTCACGTCCCGCCGGACTATTTCACCTGCGACGACTGCGTTGCGGAACTCAACGATCCGGAGGATCGACGTCACCGCTATCCATTCATTAACTGTACTCAGTGCGGGCCGCGTTACACGCTTATTCGATCCATGCCCTACGATCGACCCAACACCTCGATGGATGGGTTTCCGCTGTGTCCTGCATGCCTGAAAGAGTACCGAGACCCGGCTGACAGGCGTTTTCATGCCGAACCGGTGGCCTGCCCGGAGTGTGGCCCAGCGCTATATTTCACAAAAGCCGGAAAGACTATCGCCGGCAACGAAGAGTGCCTCACGGCCTGTCTGGTGACGCTGCGCGACGGCGGCATCGTTGCGGTCAAGGGCGTCGGCGGCTATCACCTGATGTGCGACGCATCCTCCGACGCCGCCATCGGGCGACTCCGAACCGGCAAGCCCCGGCCTGACAAACCACTGGCCGTCATGTTCCCGGTGGGTGAGCCAGACCCGCTGGAGTCGGTGCGGCGTGAAGTCGATCCAAGGAACGATGAGATCGATCTTCTGTGCAGCCCGGCAAGACCGATCGTCCTGATGCAGGCACGTACCGATGGTTCGCTGTCGGAACTCATCGCACCGGGCCTCTCTGAATTCGGCGTCATGCTACCGTACAGCCCGTTGCATCACCTGCTGCTTGACGCCTTCGGCAGGCCATTGGTTGCGACGTCGGGTAACGTCAGCGGGGAACCCGTGCTGACCGATTCCACGGATGTGGAGAGTCGCATTGGCGGATTCGTAGACGCTTTCCTGCACCACGATCGGCCAATCGTGCGACCGGCAGACGACTCCGTCTATCGGCACATCGCGGGGCGACCACGCCCCATACGCCTGGGGCGTGGAACTGCACCCATCGAAATCGATCTCGGGCGGACATTGCCACGGCCGGTGCTGGCAGTCGGCGGACATATGAAAAACACGATCGCCCTGGGCTGGGACCGGCGCCTCGTAATCTCGCCACACATAGGGGACATGGACAGTGCGCGCAGCCTGACGATATTCGAGACCGTAGTGGAGGACCTGCAGGCCCTGTACGGTGTCCGTGTGGAGGCGATTGTCGCGGATGCTCATCCCACCTATGCGACAACCCGATGGGCACGCAATTCGGACCTCCCGATGACGGGGATCCCCCATCACTTTGCCCACGCTTCGGCGATCGCGAGGGACTGGCCAGATGACGAGAGCGGAATCGTATTCACCTGGGACGGAGTCGGTCTCGGGACCGACGGCACGTTGTGGGGCGGAGAGACTCTTTTCGGTCGTCCCGGCGCATGGCGACGCGCGGGCAGGATGCGGTCATTTCGGTTGGCGGGCGGTGAACGCGCCGGCCGCGAGCCATGGCGCAGTGCCGCCGCTCTCTGCTGGGAGGTCGGCATTGACTGGCACCCCGATATCGCGGTCGACTGGCCGCTTGCGAGGGCTGGCTGGGAGCGCAATATCAACACGCCTACGAGCACTGCCGTTGGACGGTTGTTCGACGCCGCGGCATCGCTGACAGGACTGATCCAATCCGCCAGCTTCGAGGGACAGGGCCCAATGTACCTGGAAACGATTGCATCGCTGCCGGCCGAGGCCGTGTCGCTTCCGCTGCAGAAAGAGGGAGACGAGTGGGTTACCGACTGGGCGCCCCTGCTACCCGTCCTGAATGACCAGAGCCTGCCCGTTGAACAACGCGCCGGCACCTTCCACGCCTCGCTCGCACGGGCTCTGGCCGAACAGGCGGAATCAGTTTCATGCGAGACCGGCACTCGACGAGTCGCCCTTACGGGCGGCGTTTTCCAGAATCGCGTACTCACCGAGCTGGTCTTGGCCGAGCTCGAGGCCAGGGAATTCCTGGTCGGCTTCGACAATCATCTACCGGTCAATGATGGTGGCCTGTGCGCGGGTCAGGTCGTAGAGTACGCTGCGCGCCACTCGTCCAATCCAGTAGAAATCGCGCCACCGGCCTGACAGGAGTATTCCGATGCAAGATACCCATATCGCACTGGCCCATGGCAACGGTGGGCGTTTCATGCAGGAACTCATACAAGATATTTTCGGCCGTCACCTGTCCAACCCGGACCTGGACACCCGAGCGGATGCGGCCCTATTGCCCGGACTGCCCGAGGGCGAAGTCTTGGTTTCCACGGACGGTTTCACCGTCCAGCCGCTGGAGTTTCCAGGCGGCAATATCGGCTCACTGGCAGCGCATGGGACCATCAACGACCTGGCGGTTGCCGGCGCTGATCCGCGATATTTCTCGCTCAATTGCTTCATCGAAGAAGGCCTCCCGCTCGATGTACTGGAGCGGGTTGTGGGGGCGCTTGGCGAGGCCGCGGCCGAAGCTGGCGTCCGGGTCGTCGCCGGAGACACGAAAGTTGTCCGTCGCGGTGAAGGCGGCGGTATCTACTTGGCGACGACAGGCATCGGCATCAGAAGACACGGGCTTGATCTCGGCCTCGATCTCATCCAGGAGGGCGATCAACTCATAGTCAGCGGCCCGGTCGGCGATCACGGAATCTCGGTGATGCTGGCGCGGGAACAATTCGGGCTGCGCGGCGACCTCCAATCTGATGCGGCGAGCGTTCTGCCGCTGACCCGAGCCGTCAGGGACATGGAAGGGCTCCGGTTCATGCGCGATCCCACGCGCGGCGGGCTGGCCACGGTGGCCCACGAAATTCACAAGGCGACGAGCCTTTCCGTCCGGCTTGATGGACCTGCTATCCCGGTCAGAGACCCTGTGATCTCTGTCTGCGAGATGCTCGGTTATGATCCTCTGTATCTCGCCTGCGAGGGCCGCGTCGTTGCGGCCGCCGCCCCGGATACCGCGGCCGCAATTCTCGAAACCTGGCGCGCATTATCCGAAGGCCGTGAAGCAGCCTGCATCGGCCACGTCGAGAAAGGGCCAAGACCGGTCATCATGACCACGGAGATCGGGGGCGAGAGGATTCTGGAGGAACTGGAAGACGACCCGCTTCCTCGAATCTGCTGACGCACGGCTCACCACTTGAGCCCAAGGCGCCCAGATGAGGCTGCGGATTTTCGTTCGCGGATACCTGCCGCGCCTGCCCGTGTCACTCGAACAACTGCTGCGCCATAACCACGACGCTGTCGTCTTCGGTCAGCACCCAGCGCGTGTCCTTTGCGGGGTTGAGATGCAGTCCACCGGGGCCACCCGATTCGGACGCGACCGGACGGCTGACACCTACCGCCACTTCGGCGAACGTTTGCGCCGAAACGACAAGTTCCTCAAACGTGCATGGTCTATCGAGTGATACATACCTCCCAGCTGGCTGCAGTCGACACTCGATACCGCCGGCACTCAACAATTCCCGGTAGATTGACCCCAATACCGGCTGCCTGGAGATCTGGGCCAGCTGCAGACTGATTATCTGTGGGGACACGATGACGTCCCGAGCGACCGTCCCCGAGAGCAGTTCGGCATTGGCCCCATCAT
>CP070833.1:1233402-1271382 GCA_020341735.1 Gammaproteobacteria bacterium
CACCCGCCAGCTATGGCTGGAGGAGCGGCGTAAAGAACTGGTCTCATGGATGCGCGAGCGCCGAACGAGACGGTCCAGGTCGAGGAAATCAGCTTCGGCTGGAAGCAGCCCGTTCTCGCTATTCCGCTGATCTGCCCTTCGTCTTGCGCGCCCCGCCGTGCGGCCTTCCGCCTCGCTGCCGCGGACTGACTTCCCACGCGACCCAGGATGAAGCCGGGGAATCCGGCTCCAGTTCCATGTTGGCCTCGGAAACCTTTTTCGGGTAGAGACCCTCGTCGTGGGCCCGGCGGGGCTGAATAAACTTCTCCGGCAATATCCGACGGCAGTGCCTTCGCAACGTTTGCAACCTCAAGACGGCGTAGTGCATTTCGGTCCGGTATCCCTGCGGCGTCTACGGCAGATAGTACAGGACGACCGATGTCAGCCCCACCCACATGCAGGCTTGGGCGATCAAACGCCACGATGTATTTCGAACCGTTGCAAAGAAACTGGTTGCGCAAAGCGCTGTCAAAAGCACAAATATGACGGTACTGGTTGCAAGGGCCCCGAACTCTGAAGCGAGCCGGGGGTGGTCGTCCGCAAGGATGAAGAACAGCATTAAAACGACGCTGAGCCCGATCGCGATCGCGGCGGAGGTTCCAAGCAATATGCCCGTAATTATGGCGAGTGGCTGCATGTCGATGCTGAATCAGGCAAACGGATTTCTGCGAAACAATCTCTTGATACTGGCCGATTTGCGCTCTAGCCTAGACGTTTCGGCGACTCCACGCCGACCCGCACGTGACGGATGACCTACGAATGATCGACATTTTACGTTCTCTCCCCCGGATACGCTCACTCATTGCTGGGCTGGCCGCGGCGATGATAATCGCCCCGGCGACAGGTGTGACGACCACACAGACAGGTTTCGAGCAGTCGGACAGGCATGCGAAGGTGAGCCGGCTCGTGACAACACTATTCGAGCGTTCCCATTATCGACAAGTTCGTGTCGACGACTCTGTGTCTTCGCGGGTACTGGATCGCTATATCGAAGTCATGGACGCCAATCGGCACTATTTTCTGATCGGTGATATCGACGACTTCGAAGCCTACCGGTTCGAACTCGACGACGCGGTGAAGCGTGGCGAACTGGGCCCGATCTTTATCATCTATGAGAGGTACATAGAGAGGTCCCGGGAGCGCCTCGAATACGCGGTCTCGCTTCTTGAATCAGAACCGGACTTCAGCATCGACGAGACTTATGTCTTCGATCGCCGGGAGCACGCGTGGGCGCAGTCCGCAGACGAACTCGATGAGATCTGGCGCAGACGGGTCAAAAATGATGCTCTCAGCCTCATTTTGGCCGGCAAGACCTGGGAGGAGAGTTCAGAGATCCTCAACACTCGCTACAGCCGGGTTCTGAAGCGACTCGATCAAGTGAAGTCTGACGACGTATTCGAATCTTTCATGAATGCGTACTCCCACACTCTCGACCCGCATTCCAGCTACTTTTCTCCCAGAAACTCAGAGGAATATCGTATTCAGATGAGTCTGTCCTACGACGGCATCGGCGCGTCGTTACAGATCGACGAGGATTACGTGTCAATTCTCAACGTCATCCCCGGCGGACCAGCCGCGATCGACGGTACGCTGAAGCCCCAGGACAGGATTACGGCAGTGGGTCAGGGCACAGAGGGAGAACTGGTAGACGTTGTGGGCTGGCGCCTGGACGAGGTAGTCGATCTAATCCGAGGGCCGGGCGGAACTACGGTCAGACTGCAGATTCTCCCTGCCGGCGCCGCCCCGGGGAGCCCCGAGCAGTTGCTTGACCTGACCAGAGACAAGATAAAACTGGAAGCGCAGGCTGCGAAGAGCCAAAAAATAGAGGTTCAGAAGGGAGAGGATACGCTTCAGATTGGCGTTATCGAGGTGCCGAGCTTCTACCAGGATTTCAACGCCCGTGCGGCCGGTGACGATGACTACACCAGCACTACCCGCGACGTACGTCGACTGATCGGAGAACTCGAGGAAGAAGGCATCGACGGGCTGGTCATCGATCTGCGCAACAATGGCGGAGGGCATCTCTCGGAGGCCACGGCATTGACGGGCCTATTCGTCGACAGCGGCCCGATCGTCCAACTCAGGAACACGAACGGCCGAATCGAGGTTCTTGACGATCCGATGCCAGACAAAGTCTACGATGGCCCGATGGCGGTCCTCGTAAACCGCTACAGCGCCTCGGCCTCGGAGATCTTCGCGGCAGCGATCCAGGACTACAACCGCGGTGTCGTCGTCGGCCAGCAGACGTTTGGCAAGGGCACCGTTCAGAACCTGTACCCACTGGACCGGTATGCGCCAGGTCGTGATCCCAAGTTCGGCCAATTAACGCTGACCATCGGAAAGTACTATCGCGTAACAGGTGGCAGCACGCAGCATCGGGGCGTAGTGCCTGATATCGAGTTGCCGTCTGCTGTAGATACGGAGCTTGTCGGTGAGAGCTCGCGCGAGTCCGCCCTGCCCTGGGATCAGATCGAAGCTACCAAATATAAAGCTGACGACCCGCTGCAATCGGCAGTCAGTCTGCTATCCGAAAACCAACAACAAAGGGCTGGCGCAGATCCTGACTACATGTTCCTGGTGAGCGACATCGAAGAGCAGCGGCTGAGTCAGGAACATTCTTCAGTTTCTTTGTCGCTGAAGGTGCGGCAGGAAGAAAGAGAGGAAGACAGTCGCCGTCGCCTACAGAGGTTGAATGCCCGCCGGGCCTCACTTGGCCTGGAACCGGCCAAAACCCTCGAAGACGTCCCGACCGATGAGGTTCCGGACATCATACTGTCCACCACGGCTGATATCGTCGCGGATATGAGCAGTTTGATAGTGCCGTCGCTGGTTCAGAATCAGGCTGACTGACGGAAACAGAGGTTCCCCATCGCACACCGGCTCCGCGCGGGGACTCAACCCTATGCTGAATCCAAGCCTTAGCCACTGATAAAAAAAGATTTTTCTGGAAACCCGGGGGGCCAAAGCGGCCCGATGGTTGTGCTTGCGTTCAGCTTTCATAGTGTTATACTTAACTACAACACTACTCTAGTGCTGCAATAACACATGAATTCCGGGAGTAAGGCCGTGTCTGACGCAAACAGTATCCGCAGATTCGTTATCCTGGCTCTGACGGCGAGCCTCCTGTTGGTCATCCAGGGATGTGGTGTCGGACAGGCCGGAGCCGTATCCGAGGAGCAAGCGGTCGCGGCCGTACCCGTCGTTACGGCCCGTGCGATCCGCGGTGATGCATACGCGTTCCACGCCGGCACCGTGAATCTGGAAGCGGATTCTGAAGCTGCGGTAGTAGCCAAGGTCGAAGGCGAAGTCCGGGATGTTCTCGTCGAAGAAGGACAAACGGTCACGGCAGGACAGGTCCTGGCGAGACTGGATCGCGACAGGCTAAGTTTGAGGATGAAACAGGCGCGCGCTGATCTCACGAAACTGCAGCAGGAATATCGGCGCAACGTCCTGCTTCACGAGAAAGGACTGGTTAGCGAGGGCGCTTTTGAGAACCTCCGCTTTGACCTCGAAGCGCTGGATGCCGACTATCAGCTTGCCAAGTTGGAGCTCGAGTACACGCAGATACGCTCGCCGATCGATGGCGTCGTCTCTGCCAAGCTGACGGTGCCAGGTAATTCAGTGCAGAAGGGTCAAGTGGTTTTCCAGGTTAGCGACTCCACGACGCTTCTTGCGAAACTCCACGTGCCGCAGCAAGAATTCTATCGATTCGAACAAGGCCAGGAAGCCGAGTTGGAGTTCGATGCCCTTCCAGGTTCAGTCTACACGGCACACGTATTGAGAATCAGTCCACGGATCGATGCCAGTACAGGAACCGTCAAGGTGACCCTGGCGGTTTCTGACCCGGAACGGGCCCTGCTACCCGGCATGTTCGCCCGAGCGCGAATAGTCTACGAGACCAGGCAAGATGCGCTGTTGATTCCGGCCGACGCCGTGCTTGCCGAAGATGCGCAGCCGTCGGTGTTCGTCGTCGAGGACGGCATCGCCAAAAGACGTAACGTTACTACTGGACTGGGAAGTGGTGCGAGAATAGAGGTCACTTCGGGCCTGGAAGGTACAGAGGACATCGTGGTCCTCGGCCAGCTTGGTCTGCGTGACGGCTCTGCTGTAACGAGTAAGGATGAAGGCAATCAGATCTGAGGCCCGCAGCGGAAACAGGGATGACGACGGGACACAACCTTGCTAATGAGTAAGAACTCTTTCGAATCACGGAGTGTTCTCTGGGCAGCTACGCTTGGCGTCGTACTGACGATGACCGGTTGCGACAATGGAATTACTGCGCAACTCGGCGGCGGCGAGTCAGAAGAGCCTCCGCCGGTGCCGGTGGAAACCATGCAGCCGAGCCGCGGAGACGTATTTGCGGTCTACTCCGGGACGGCATCTCTCGAAACCGACCAGGAAGCCGTTGTTATCGCGAAGGTTGGCGGCGAGGTCACCAAATTGCTCGTGGAGGAAGGTGACAGGGTCTCCGCCGGAGACCTTCTCGCTCAGCTTGACGGCGATCGGCTGAAACTCGAAATGCAGCGCTCTCTCGCCAATGTCCGCAAGCTGGAACAGGAATATAACCGTAACCTCGAATTGCACGAGAAGGGCCTCGTCAGTGCCGGGGCATTCGAGGGCATCAAGTATGAACTCGACTCGCTGCGCGCTGCCTACAACCTCGCCCGACTCGAACTGAGCTATACCCAGATCGTGGCGCCCATCTCGGGAATCATCTCAGAGCGGATGATCAAGGTTGGGAATACTATTTCGATCAGCGATCCGGCTTTCCGAATCACGGACATGGACCCGCTATTGGCGTATCTCTTTGTCCCCGAGAAAGAATTTCGGAATCTGAGTCCCGGTCAACCGGCACAGATGACTGTAGACGCGATAGCGGACCACGAATTCGCTGCAGAGATTCTGCGCATTAGCCCGGTCGTGGATCCAGCGACGGGCACTTTCAAGGTGACGCTGGCGGTGGAGGATGGAGCCAACCTCTTGAAGCCCGGAATGTTCGGCCGATTCCGAATTGTCTACGACTCCCGTCCAGATGCATTGCTGGTCCCGCGACTCGCCATCATCGAGGATGAATCAGAGAAGTCAGTATTCATCGTCGAAGATGGGAAAGCACGACGCCAGAGGGTGGTAACCGGATATTCCCGCGGAGACTCGGTCGAGGTCGTACAGGGATTGGTTGGCGGAGAGTCAATTGTCACCATCGGCCAGACCGGCCTCAAGGACGGGGCCACCGTGAACGTCATCACGCTCGAGAAGACCGGCGGTTAGAGACCTACGCTGCCTTGCATCGCACGCTGACTACTGTCGGTCTGCTGATTGAATTCATAGGAACTGAAACGTTATGAAACTCGTCGATGTCGCCACTGAGAGACGAGTGACCATCGTCATGTTCACCGTGGCGATTCTGCTCTTCGGCGCAGTCTCGCTCAGCCGTCTAAAAGTCAATCTGCTGCCGGATCTCTCGTACCCAACGATAACGATCCGTACTGAGCTGACTGGCGCTGCCCCCCTTGAAATAGAGAACCTCCTCACTAAACCGATTGAGGAAGCCGTGGGCGTCATCAAGAACGTCAGGTCAGTCAGATCGGTGTCAAGATCGGGCCAGTCTGATGTCACGCTGGAGTTTATCTGGGGCACGGAGATGGACATCGCGGGGGTCGACGTCCGCGAAAAACTGGACATCCTCGAACTGCCTCTGGAAGCGGATCGCCCCCTGCTGCTGCGCTTCGATCCGTCAAGCGAGCCAATCCAGCGAATGGCTTTCGTCGACTCGGACGACGCTCCCGCCAGGACCGAAGCAGTAGAGCAATCGATGCGCCTGCGACAGCTCCGTCGCTTTGCCGAAGACAATCTCAAGAATGACCTGGAGGGTGTCGAGGGCACGGCCGCCGTCAAAGTCAGCGGCGGCTACGAGGACGAGATCCAGATCCTTGTCGACGAGGATCGACTAGCGCAGCTCGGAATCTCCATCGAGACCGTCGCCAACAGGGTGCGCGCAGAAAACGTCAATCTCTCCGGGGGACGACTCGAAGAAGGATCGCAACGATTCTTGGTTCGGACGATAAACGAGTTTCAAACCGTCGAGGAGATCGCCGACGCAATCATCGCGACGCCAGCGGATCGCCCGGTCTATCTGCGCGACGTCGCGAGCGTCACGCGCGGTTACAAGGAGCGGGAAGCGATTACGCGACTTGACGGTCGGGAATCCGTCGAGCTTGCGATTTACAAGGAAGGTGACGCGAATACGGTGCAGGTTGCGAAGCGCGTCAGCAGTCGCATCGAGGCCCTCGCAGACAGACTGCCGTCAGGTTCCCAGCTGATCCCGATCTATGATCAGTCTACGTTTATCAGCCAGGCCATTGCCCAAGTGCGTTCGGCCGCCATCCTTGGTGGTTTGCTTGCGGTGCTGGTGCTTTACGCGTTTCTTCGGGATGCGCGGGCCACGTTCATTATCGGCGTTGCGATACCGATCTCGGTCATCGGCACTTTCGTGCTGATGTACTCCTCCAACATTACTTTGAACATTATGTCACTCGGCGGCATTGCTCTGGCCGTCGGACTTCTCGTGGACAACAGCATCGTCGTTCTGGAGAACATCGTCAGGAAAAGGGAATCGGGTCTCGATGTACTGAATGCGGCCCGGCGGGGGACCAGCGAGGTAGCGACTGCGGTCACAGCTGCCACGCTGACAACGGTGGCAGTGTTCTTCCCCATGGTGTTTGTCAGCGGCATCGCCGGGCAGCTGTTCCGTGATCAGGCACTGACCGTGACCTATGCGCTGCTGTTCTCACTGCTGGTGGCCCTGACGCTGATACCGATGCTGGCAGCCCATCGGGCGGACCCTCGGTTCGCTGCCGAGGAGGACGACGGTCCGGCCGGACGGTCGACGCGCCTGGCAGCCGCCTTCGTGCGATTTTTCCGTCGACTGTTTCTCTGGGCAGGCAGCGCCTTGAGCCTGATGCTGCGGCCACTCGTCTGGATGTTCCAGGGCTTCTACAGAGTTCTCGCAGCTACGTATCCCGGACTGCTGTCCTGGTCGCTAAGCCACCGCTGGATAATCGTGCTCACAGCCGCCATCGCCCTCGCCTCGACATTATCACTGGTACCGAGACTCGGTTCCGAACTGATACCTCAGCTGGCTCAGGGCGAGTTCCAGGTGAAGATCCGGCTGCCGGCCGGCGCGCCCCTTGTCGAGACCGACAGGGCACTTGCCAGTATCGAGAAGACAACCTCTGGTATCGAGGATATTGACCTGAGCTTCTCTGTAGCAGGCACTGGCAATCGTCTCGACGCGAGCCCGGTCGATGCGGGCGAAAACGTGGGCGAACTGAACGTGCGGCTCAAGCCAGGAGCACGGAGAGAGGATGAAGACCGGGTCATGGCCTCGATGCGCGAGGCGCTCGGCAATCTGGCCGGCGTGAGCTACGAATTCGCGCGCCCCGCCCTATTCAGTTTCAGCACGCCGCTAGAGATCGAAATCGCCGGCTACGACCTGTCGCAACTTGAGTCGGTGTCGGCATCGCTTGTCCGAAGGCTGGAAGATTCGCCGCGATTTGCCGATGTGAGCACGACTGTGGAAGCCGGCAATCCCGAAATACAGATCCTGTTCGACCAGGAGCGCGCCGCTCGACTCGGGCTGGTGGTGAGAGACGTCGCCGATGTAGTAGTTAACAAGGTCAGGGGCCAGGTGGCGACACGCTATACCTGGAGGGACAAAAAAATCGACGTGCTCGTTCGCAGCATCGACACCCGCAAATCTTCAGTGTCGGAGGTCGAGGAGCTGATCGTCAATCCAGCCAGCAACCGCCCGATTCCCTTGAAGGCCGTCGCGGACATCCGGATCGCCACCGGACCGGCCGAGATACGACGGCGTGATCAGGAGAGAGTGGCCGTGATATCGGCCAACCTGAATTTCGGGGATCTTTCCGCGGCGGTGGAGGAAGCCACTGGAATACTGCAGTCAACACCGGTGTCGGCCGGAATCTCGGCTTTTGTCTCTGGTCAGAGTGAAGAGATGAACGAGTCTTTCCGCTCGATGATGTTCACGCTGGCGATGGCGGTGTTCCTCGTCTATCTCGTCATGGCGTCTCAGTTTGAGTCTCTACTGCACCCGTTCGTCATCATGTTCACGATCCCGCTGGCGCTGGTCGGGGCGATCCTGGCGCTGGCGATCACCGGCACCACGATAAATGTTGTCGTCTTCATCGGCCTGATCATGTTGGCAGGCATCGTGGTCAATAACGCAATCGTACTGGTCGATCTGATCAATCAGTTGCGGGCGGACGGCGCGGACCAGACAACAGCAATAGTTGAAGCCGGACGTGCACGGTTGCGGCCCATTCTCATGACCACCCTGACCACGACACTGGGCCTGTTGCCCATGGCGCTTGGGTTCGGCGAGGGATCGGAAGTGAGGGCACCCATGGCGATCACAGTCATCGGCGGGCTGATCGTCTCGACTTTCCTTACGCTGCTGGTGATCCCGGTTGTCTATTCACTTATCGACCGCAAGCGCTGGTCGAAAAAGTCGTCCGAAGACATCGGTGCGATTCAGGAGGCCGGCACGTGAAACATACCGAACTGGCGCTAAGCCGCCCGGTAACGACGGTCATGATCTTCGTCGCCCTGGCGCTGATCGGTCTCGTATCCGTCAGGCTACTGCCCCTGGAGCAGTTTCCGGACATCGAGTTCCCGGGGATTTTTATCCAGGTGCCATATCCGAATTCGACTCCGGACGAAATAGAACGGACCATCACGCGCCCCATCGAGGAGGCCCTGGCTACATTGAGCGGCGTGGAACGCATGCAATCCACGACACGCGAGGACCAGGCAGAGATTTTTCTACAGTTCAGCTGGGACTCGGAAACCGGTGCCAAAGGAATCGAGGCACGCGCCAAGGTAGACGGGATCCGCAATGCACTCCCGGACGACATCCAGCGGATACTCATCTTCACGGGATCTTTTGGCGATCAGCCTATCCTTAATCTCCGCATCTCGAGCGAACGAGATCTCTCCGACGCATATGACATGCTCGACCGGAATCTCAAGCGTCCCATCGAGCGGCTCGAAGGCGTCTCCAGAGTGGACCTATATGGTGTGGACCCCCGCGAGATCCTGATTCTGCTGAACGCCGACCGGGTGGCGGCACACGGTGTCGACCTGACCAAGCTCCGCTCGTTGCTGGAGAGATCGAACTTCTCGGTTAGCGCCGGGCGCCTGACGGACGGGGGGCAACGATTCAACGTGCGTCCTATTGGCGAGCTCAGGTCTCTCGATGAGGTTCGCGGGATCCTTGTCCGTGAGAACCTGCGGCTGGACGAGATCGCCGAGGTCCGCATGCGGGCGCCGGAACGAAACTACGGGCGCCACCTGGATCGCTCCTATGCAATCGGCCTGGACGTATACAAGCAGACCGGCGCAAATCTGGTAGAGGTGGCACGAAAAGTCGGCGCGGCAGTCGAGGAGGCAGCCGAGACGCCGCAGATGCGCGGCATCAACATATTTGCGTTGGAGAGCCAGGCTGAGGGCGTGACTTCGTCGCTATCCAATCTGCTCAAATCCGGCGCCATAGGAGCAACGCTGGCATTCGTTGTTCTTTATCTTTTCCTGCGGCAGGCGGCCACGACGGCCATCGTGGTACTGGCAGTCCCCTTCTCCCTTCTCATTACTCTCGGTGCCATGTATTTCATGGACATCAGCCTCAATATTCTATCGATGATGGGGTTGATGCTCGCGATCGGCATGCTCGTCGACAACGCCGTAGTGGTCACGGAGAGTGTCTTCAGATACCGCCAGTTGATGCCCGACGAGCCACGGAAGGCGACGATAATGGGCGTCCAGGAAGTCGCACTGGCGGTGATTGCAGGAACGCTGACGTCGATCATCGTGTTCCTGCCGGTCTTGTTTGGTACACAGACCGATATCACGGTCTTCCTTACCCACGTGGCTGCCAGCATTGTGGTCGCAATGCTGGCGTCGCTCGCCATATCGCAAACTCTGGTGCCAATGCTGGCATCCCGGATTGCCCCGCCCCCGGCAGCGGCATCCGGTACCAAAATGGCCCGTGTGCTGGACATCTATGCGACAACGCTCGCCTGGGGCCTGCGACGCAGATGGATCATGGCTTTGATAACGATCGCGACGCTGGCCAGCGTCGCCATCCCGATAAATTTTGTGACCTTCGATACTTTCCCCCAGGAAGCCGGACGCCGTCTCCTGTTGAACTACAACATCGACGGCACTTACTCGCTGCAGCGTGTCGAGCAGTCCGTGGATCAGATGGAGGAGTACCTGTTCGCCAACCAGGAAGAGTTCGACATGCGATCGGTGTACAGCTATTTCGATCCCGGTCGTGCGCAATCGGTCATCTTGCTCACTCCCAAGGAAGAGGCTGAGGTGCCTACTGGCGAAGTTATCCGCCGCATCGAGGAACGTCTCCCCGAGATCGTCATCGGCGAACCGTCCTTCGATCTGGATCAGCAGGGCGGTCAGGAAGGATTCAGCATCCAGCTGAGCGGTGAGTCGACCGAGGAACTGTCCCGGCTTACTCCTGAAGTCATCCGTGTGCTGAGTTCTCTGGAAACCCTCGAGGACGTTCGCTCCGATGTCAATTCGGGCGACTGGGAAGTCCACGTGACGGTCAATCGGGATCGCGCGGGCCAACTCGGCCTGACACCGGAGTACGTGGCGAATGCCGTTTCCATTGCGCTGCGCGGCGAGAATCTCAGGGACTTCAGGGGCAAGGACAGCGAGATCGATATGCGGTTGGCATTCCGCGACTCCGACCGTCAGAACCTGGAGCAGTTGGCAGACCTGCCGTTATTCACGGAGACGGGCGAGCGCATTCGGCTCGGCACTGTCGCGGAATTCGAAGTGAATCGGGTGCTGCAACAAATACGCCGCGTCGACCGGCAAACTGCCTCCATCATCGAAGCTACCCTGAAAGACGCTTCCATGGACGAGATCAAGCCAACCGTAGAAAGTCTGATGAACGCGTTCAGACTGCCGCCCGGGTATTCCTGGAAGTTCGGAACGGGCTTCGAGAACGCCGACGAAACACAACAGATCATGTTGGTGAACATACTCTTGGGTATCGCCCTTATTTTTATTGTCATGGCGGCATTATTCGAGTCTGCGCTCTATCCGCTGTCGATCATCACATCCATCGCTTTCTCGGTAGTCGGCGTATTCTGGTTTTTCCTCGTCACGGGCACCACGTTCTCCTTCATGGCCTCAATCGGGATCATGATATTGATCGGCGTCGTGGTGAATAACGGAATCGTACTGATCGATCACGTCAACAATCTGCGCCGCGGCGGACTGGGCAGAGACGAAGCCATTCTGCAGGCAGGCAGAGACCGCCTGCGACCCATCCTGATGACGGTTGCGACAACGATACTCGGACTGCTGCCCCTGGCCGTCAGCACTACCAAGGTCGGTGGAGACAATATCGGCTCGCCGCCCTACTTCCCGATGGCCAGAGCGATCATTGGTGGCCTCGGATTCTCCACGATAACGTCTCTCATCCTCGTGCCGTACCTTTATGCCGTACTGGATGATCTCAACCGATGGGGTCGAAAAGTAATGCGCGTGTCCAGACCGCGACCGATTGGCCATGCAGCATCGGGCGGGGAATAGAGTCTAGCGGATAAAGACCTCGTAGATATCCCAGTACTCTTCTGTCAGCACATTGATCCGGGAACCCTGCAGCGCCGGCGAGCCTGAAATCAACTCATCGATTGACGACGCCACCGGCACCGTATCCTCTTCGCTGCGAAACTCCGCGTGACGACGGATCGATTGGGCCAGTTCTTTCAGGCCAGGCGCCTGCAGATGACGATTCTTCAATCCCAGCATGAGACGCTGGATAGTGCCGATCAGGCGAGTACAGTCATCCTCCGAGCCATACTTCAAGTCTTGTATCGGCCGAGTGACGGCTTCCCTGGCCAGCCTGGCGACCTCGGCTTCTGAAAAATAGCTGAGTAAGTGGCAGGCGAGCGCTACGACGGCGACATTGACCACCCGCCTGCCCTCTACCGACAAACCGGGGAAATCAGGCCCCGGCTCTCCTTCAATCTTGATCCGGCGATCGAAGAGTTCGTCAATTCGCTTGCGTGCCGCGCTATGCTCATCCCGTTTTGCCGATAACCGGGCATCCACCTCCCGTCGTCGGAAGTAGTTCCAGAAACCAGAGAGCCGGGCGTGCTTTTCCTCAAGCGACCGCGCCTCGCTCTCAAGCCCATCCGCCTCTTCCTTTACTCTCGCAACGAGGTCACTCAACTCGTCCAGCCGATGATCCCTGTCCTGATTGAACCGCTGGACCTGCTTCTTGCGCTCACGATCCTCCTGCTGCTTGCGCAGTTCCCCGGCAAACAGCTTCAGCTGGTCATTACATGCCCGCCACAGGGCCCGCAGCTGGAAGTAAACCAGACCGCTGTACCCGGCCTGCGGCTTGGCCATCAGGCGCTCGATTGCTTCAAGCCTCTCCTCCGCCCGCCGAGTAGAGGCCTCGGCATTCTTGAGTTGCTCCTGCAGCAGGTGATAATCCTTCTGCAATTGCTGGTGAGCTTTCTTTAGTTGGGCTCGATTCCTGAACAGCAGCAGCAACCGCTCGTCGAACCCACTGTGTTTGCCACTCGCCGCCATCAGTCTGTCATCCTGCGTGCCGAATCTTCTATTCTCGGCATAACGTTCGCCGGAACCGCTCCGCCAAACAGATCCTCTAAATCGCGCCTATATTGCACAGAAACAACACTCATCTGGCCAATTCGCTGAGTTCAGGGGCAGAACTCGACACAAATCGATGCCCTTTTTCGGAGCAATACTCGAGCCATTTATTGAGCATGACATTCCGTGCCCAACGTCTCGATAGCTCTCCACCGGGCCGGGTGTCGAAACTTTTTAACGCAGTATGGCGGTGGCGACGCGTACACTCCATGGCCTCCGCCAAGAGGGCGTCATGATAGATACGAATCTTCAGGTCAGGATCCGCGACCCGCTCTCCGTCATCTTCGAAGAAGTAGGTCATCCGAACTGTCGTCGTGTAGCGGCTCCGCTCGAGCAGTTGGATATGAAGCAGAAGATCGTCAGGAACACGCGAGCTCAGATGGCCGAAGAAACGACGGGGATCGGGAAGCAGCCAGCCGAGCCGCACATAGTTGCTCTCATACAAGGACATCAGAGCGGCAAAGCTGCCAGGTCGCGCCGCGCGCGGCAGCCGCAGCAGGCTGTCTGCTATCATGGCGGCGACTATACCATACCGTTGCAGCGGTACATCCGACCCCTGTATCACCTGTGAAAACCCGATCAGTAAACACTCGCCCCTACCTCGATCAGAAGCCGGGCACAGCCGGGTTGCGCAGGAAAGTGCGGATCTTCCAACAGCCACGATACCTGGAAAATTTTCTCCAGTGCATCTTTGATTGCGGCGGCCAATTCGCTGGTGAGACTTTGATCGCCGGAGGTGACGGCCGCTTTCACAACCAGGAGGCGCTGCAGACGCTGATACGCGTATCAGCGGGAAACGGGGTGGGACGATTGATCGTAGGGCGGAATGGCTTGTTGTCGACGCCGGCGGCATCGCACCTCATCCGCCAGCGAGCAGCCGCAGGCGGCTTCTTGCTCACGGCCAGCCACAATCCCGGGGGACCGGACGGAGACTTCGGAGTCAAGTTCAATACCGCGTCTGGCGGCCAGGCACCCGAGAGCCTGACACGGTCCATATATGACGCGACACAGTCAATCGAAAGGTATCTAGAGGCCGATCTTGCACCGGTTGATCTTGGTCGGCTAGGCGAGACGGATGCCGCGGGGATGATCGTCGAGGTCATCGACCCCGTCATTGACTACGCGAACCTGATGGAAACATTGTTTGACTTCGACCGCATCGAAGCGCTTTTCGCCGGGGGCTTTAGCGCCCGATATGACGCAATGCACGCGGTCACCGGCCCTTACGCAGCCGAGATTCTGAACCGGCGGCTGGGCGCGCCGGCAGACTGGCTGTTGAACGGTCAGCCCCTCCCTGACTTCGGCGGCGGACATCCCGATCCCAACCCAGTGGATGCTGCAGACCTTGTAGCGTTGATTAATGGCCCTGTTCCGGTAGACTTCGCGGCCGCCTCGGACGGCGATGGCGATCGCAATATGATTCTGGGCCCCGGGCTCGTCGTCTCTCCCGGGGATAGTCTCGCAATACTGGCGGCCAATGCCAGGCAGATTCCGGGGTTCGAAGAAGGAATCAGCGGCGTTGCGCGCTCGATGCCCACCAGCCGAGCCATAGACGAAGTGGCCCGCAGACTAGGCGTCCCGTGCTTCGAGACGCCGACCGGCTGGCGGTACTTCTGTAATCTCCTCGACGACGGCCGAATCGACCTCTGCGGCGAGGAAAGTTTTGGCACTAGTTCCAACCACGTGCGCGAGAAGGATGGGCTGTGGGCCGTTCTGTTCTGGCTGAATCTGATCGCCGTCCGCGGCCAGTCCGTTAATGAGATCGTCGAGGACCATTGGCGCGAATTCGGACGTAATGCCTTCAATCGGGAAGACTTCTTCATCCCTGATGCGGAACTCGGCAGCCAGCTGATGGCAGAACTGGAAAACTCGGTTCCCGAGTTGGACGGTCGGCCGGTCGATGGGCTCAGGATCACGGCGGCGGACGTGTTCGCGTACCACGATCCCGTCGATGGCAGCGTATCCGCTCAACAGGGCGTCAGGATCTTCTTCGATGATGGCTCGCGTATCGTATACCGGCTCTCCGGAACAGGGACCACGGGCGCCACGCTGCGGATCTACCTCGAGAGACGCGTCACGGAAACGGACTTGCTTATTCGCCCTGCAGTTGAGCTCAACGCCCCGCTGTCGACGATAGCCCGCAAACTTTCACGCATTCGAGAGCTGACAGGGATCGAGCAGCCGGCAGCGGTTGTCTAGACCGGATCCGGCTGGGCAGGTTCGTCGTTCCGATCCAACAAGCCCTTGCTGTGCAGAACGGTACTGGCAATCTCTTCGATAGAACACTCGGATGTATCAAGAAACGCAATACCATTCTTATCGAAGAGGGCTTTGGCTGAGCGCAATTCGAAACTTACCTGTTGAGCGGAGGCATATCGACTTCCAGGGCGCCTCTCACTCCGCACCTGTTGAAGTCTCTCAGGAGAAATCGTGAGTCCGTAGAGCTTCTGCCGATAAGGCTCGAGGGCGGCAGGCAGTTGACCCTTCTCGAATTCTTCTTCTGCCAAAGGATAATTCGCGGGGAAGATCCCGTAATGCAGTGCCATATACAGGCAGGTCGGTGTCTTGCCTGAGCGCGAGACGCCGACAAGGATAACGTCCGCCCGCTCATAACCGCGCGTACTTGCCCCATCGTCGTTGTCGAGCGCAAAGTTCATTGCGTCGATGCGGCGGGCATATGCAGTCGTGTTGGAGACACCATGAGCCATTCCTACCGTATGCGAGGATCGGAGCTCCAGTTCCCGCTCCAGCGGACCGATAAAAGTATCGAAAAAATCCATGAAAAGGCCCCTGCTCTCGACCAGGACCTTGCGGATTTCGTCTGTAACGAGAGTCGCGAATATGATCGGTCGGGCACCCTCCACTTCCGCCGTCAGATTGATTCTGTTGACCGTTTTCTTCGCCTTGTCAACGCTATCGATAAATGGCACAGTGACGCTCCGAAATTTCAGACCGTCGAACTGCGTCATCAGGCTGTGACCAAGAGTCTCCGCAGTGATCCCAGTCTGGTCCGATACGAAAAATACTGTTCGGTGATTCATGACTCGACCTGTGGCCCGCTACACTGCTTGTCCGCGGGCATTTTGCATATCCGAATGAGCAAAACCAAGGGGGCATGACGTGGAGCCATATATTATCGGGCTCGACAAGCTCGGGATGGATGACGTCGAATCCGTGGGAGGCAAGAACGCCTCTCTAGGTGAAATGATTTCCAATCTCGCGGGTCTGGGCGTCACTGTACCGGGAGGATTCGCCACTACTGCGGCGGCGTACCGGGATTTCATCGGGCAGAAAGGGCTCGACGCGAAGATCCACGAAGTCCTTGAATCCCTTGATGTCGACGATGTGGACCAATTGGCCCGAACCGGGCACCAGATCCGCTCCTGGATCCGTGAGACGCCGCTGCAAAAGCGACTGCAGGAAGACCTCGAGCGCGCATGGACAGAGATGGCCGCAGGAGAGGACATCTCGGTGGCCGTGCGATCGTCAGCCACGGCCGAGGATCTTCCGGAGGCCTCGTTCGCCGGTCAGCAGGAGACTTATCTCAATGTTCGCGGACTGAAGCAGGTGATCGCAGCAGTCCACGAGGTTTTCGCCTCCCTGTTCAATGATCGGGCAATCGCATATCGGGTTCATCAGGGATTCGATCATCGTCAGGTGGCACTCTCCGCCGGCGTCCAGACCATGGTCCGCAGCGACATAGGCGCCAGCGGCGTGATGTTCACGTTGGATACCGAGACCGGGTTTAGGGACCTGGTATTCATTACCTCGGCCTGGGGCCTGGGCGAAACCGTCGTACAGGGTGCCGTCAATCCGGATGAGCACTACGTCTACAAGCCAGCCTTGCGAGCCGGCAACTATCCGATCATCAGACGGACGCTGGGGGCCAAGGCAATAAAAATGACTTTCGGTGTAGACGCCGAATCGCCCACGAATACGATCGATGTCCCTGCGGAGGATAGAGAACGATTCTGCCTTTCCGACGATGACGTCACGGAACTCGCGCGCCAGGCCCTCACCATAGAGGATCACTATGGCTGCCCGATGGATATCGAATGGGGCAAGGATGGCCATGACGGCAAGATTTATATCCTGCAGGCACGCCCGGAGACCGTGCAAAGTCGCAGCGGTGCTCTCGAAAGATACCATCTGAAGGGGCATTCCCGTGTACTCGTAGCGGGACGTAGTATCGGACATCGCATCGGCGCGGGGACTGCCCGGATAATAGGTAACGTTTCACAGATGAATCGGGTGCAGCCCGGAGACGTCCTGGTGGCAGACATGACCGACCCCGACTGGGAGCCGATCATGAAGCGCGCGGCTGCGATCGTGACCAACAGGGGGGGGCGCACCTGCCACGCTGCAATCATTGCCAGGGAACTCGGGATTCCGGCCGTCGTCGGCTGCGGGGATGCCACAGAGGTACTCGACGACGGCGTACCAGTGACCGTGTCCTGCGCAGAAGGTGACGAGGGGCGAATATACGAAGGGATTCTCGAATACGAGGAACAAACCATCGAACTTGGTACGCTCCCGGAAATACCCGTGAAGATCATGATGAACGTCGGCAATCCGGATCGGGCGTTCGATTTCAGCGGTATCCCGCATCGCGGTGTAGGGCTCGCCCGGCTGGAGTTCATCATTAATCGGATGATAGGTGTCCATCCCAGGGCTCTGCTGGAGTTCGACTCTCTGGACGAAAGCCTCAAGCAGACGGTACGTCATCAGATGGCCGGATACGATGACCCCATCGGATTCTTTGTCGACCGGCTGGCGGAGGGGATCGCTTGTATTGCCGCAGCCTTCGCTCCTGAGCCGGTGATCGTTCGTATGTCAGACTTCAAATCCAACGAATATGCCAATCTGATCGGCGGTAGCAGGTACGAACCTCACGAAGAGAATCCCATGCTGGGCTTTCGCGGTGCATCAAGATATGTAGCGAAATCTTTCCGGCCGTGCTTCGAGCTGGAATGCCAAGCGTTACGGAAAGTCCGCGAGGACATGGGCCTGAAGAATGTGCAGGTTATGGTTCCATTCGTCCGCACGGTGGGCGAGGCGCGCCAGGTCACGGAACTGTTGGCCAGTAACGGACTGGAGCGCGGCAGGGACGAGCTCAAGATCATCATGATGTGCGAGATTCCTTCGAACGCCCTGCTGGCCGATGCGTTCCTCGAACATTTCGACGGCATGTCCATCGGTTCCAACGACATGACACAGCTAACGCTGGGCCTGGATCGGGATTCCGCCATCATCGCCGATCTGTTCGACGAGCGGGACGCCGCTGTGAAAGCGTTGCTATCGATGGCCATCCGGGCGTGCCGGGATGCCGGTAAGTATGTGGGCATTTGCGGCCAGGGGCCTTCGGATCATCCTGATCTGGCTCGCTGGCTACTGGACGAAGGCATCGAGAGCATGTCTCTCAATCCTGACACAGTAGTCGAGACCTGGATGTTTCTCGCAGGCAAGGAAATCTAGGCCGTCAGAGATCGCTCCAGCTCCGCTTGCGGCGCCACCGCAATCGGGGAAGTATCACTCCCATCAGGATACCGAGGACCATCACGCCGCCACCGGCAAGGAACCAGTCTCTGTTGCCTGTTGAGCTCAGGCGGGCATTGTCCTTCTCGAGTTGGGCGATGGTCTCCTCGCCACGTTTCAGACGCGCCTGCAGCTGTTGGTTCGAATCTTCCAGGGCAAGAGCGTTGGCGGACAGTTCCTTTAGCTTAGCGAGCTCCGCTGCGAGATTGTCGGCCTCGCTCATGTACCGGTTCCGATCGTCGGTCAGCTCACGGTTTTCCCGGGTCAGCTGGTCGATTGTCTGCCGCGCGGCAACCAACTCCTCTGCCCCGACGGGATTGGCAGTCAGGTAGCGTGTGAGGATCCAGCCGGCCGTTCCCCCCGGCATCTGCACACGGGTATAACCCGTTCGCTGGTTCGATTCGAGAACCTCGACCGGCGTCCCGGAGCGAATCATCCGAATAATTTCGAATTCAGTGCCTTGCCCACTGCGGAGCGTGACTTCCAACTCGACAAAACGGGTCTCAGCCTGGGATACCAGCGGCAGGCTCGTGAGCACCAGAAATGCGACAAGCAATCTCATGGGAAACGTGTCCGGATGAAGATACAAGTGATCCATTTTAACCCGGCGGAGCCTCGATCCCATCCCCAATCTGCCCGGGAACGCGAACTACCTGCTGAGTGTCCATATAATCATGGGCTTGTCGAACCGCCCCGTCACGGAAACCACGCAGCCGACGAGTCCGCGAATCACGGCATGCGCCCGAACCTGCGCCACGGTCCTACTTACTGCCATTGCCTGGGCGGCCATCGGCTCGGCGTCATCCCAGACTTCCGGAGCCCCGGCACGATTGGAGGGCGCGTGCATGCTGGATCAGGAGGAATTCCAACTCGCCGCCCTGCTGCTCGGCAGCAAGCAAAACCGGGTGTCTATGGGTTGCAAGTCCGAACTGCAGGCATTTGCCCGCCAACGGGCTCGCGACATGGCTCGCCGCGGCTATTTTTCGCACAGGACCCCGGAAGGCAAGGGCCCAAATCAGCTCCTTAGAGAGGCAGGGTACCCCTTACCACCCTCATACCTGGGAGGACTTTCGAACAATATCGAGTCCATCGTGGGGGGTGTCGAGTCCCCCCACGAGGTCTGGCATGCATTGATTGAGTCCGGAGCCCACCGTCCTCATCTATTAGGCGAGGGATTCCTCTTCGAGGAACAGGACGAGTACGGAATCGCCTATTTCCGGGATATATACGCGCCGCACGTAGACTACTGGGTTATCGTGATCGCCCGACGGGCCCGGCCCTACGATCAAGATCTGCTATGCACGCCACAGCCGGCTGAATGCTTCAAGACTGCGGCAACCGATCCAGAGTGATGCGCTATCAGGCCAGGTGGGTCAGCTCGCCCGCAGACGCCTCCCAGTTTTGACCGTCGAATGCGCGGACAACCCAGGACCGCACCGTACTTCGGTCAAGACAACGGAAATTGACGCTGACTCCGTCCGGATTGGATCGTGGAACATAGAAGGACTTGACGCCACATCGTTTGCAGAACAGGTGTCGCGCCACACCGGTATTGAAGCGATACTCCTGTAAATGACCCTCGCCGCGGAGCACGTGGAATCGATTCTTTGGCACGATGATATGCAGAAAACCGGTCATGGAACAGATGGAACAATTGCAGTCGTGAAGTTCCAGATCCGCCGGCGCCTCGACCTCGAAACTGACGTCTCCACAATGGCAGCCACCGCTGTGACGGATCATCGTAGCCTCATCTGTATGACTCGAGTCAGACATATCAGGACTCCTGCACTAACAAGGTCAAATGACGGTGCGTTGGACTCACTGCGATCCGAACGATACTCCCGTCCACAATGTGGCTCCAGTCATTAAGAAACTCGCAATCGCCTCGTCCCCAAGGGTAACAATACAGAAGACCCTCCTCTCCGATAAGAATCGAACCGTCGTCGGCATTGGCAAGGTCCTCGCGCCCTGCCAATCCTCACTGGGCTCACGCCATGGATACGGACGTCGACGAGAAAGTCAGCCATGTCCGGCATGTCATCGTACGGGCGCATATCTGAGTCGAGCGACACTTCTCATGCACAGCGGACGGTCATGTCGACAATGAAGAGCGACCGCAAAAAACTGGTCACCGGAAGAAACCGGATCATGCCTTTCGATCCCTTACGAATCCGAGGCTAGTCGGGCGGCATTAAGTTCCCGCGACGTCATTCGCGGACCTCAGCAAATGAGGAATTTTTTCGGCACACCTTGGTCGGAAGGACTACAATTCGCCGATTGTACCTCGCGAGGGGGGTATGGGCTCGTGAACCTGACACGTCCTGCTATTGGTAATCCGGTCGCTGTGATCGTGGGCATCATCATGGTGCTCATGTTCGGCGCGATCGCTTTGTTTCGCATGCCAATCCAGATGATTCCGAACGTGGAACGGCCGCTGATCGAAATCAGCACGAGTTGGCGAGCGGCAGCGCCCGAGGAAGTCGAAGCGGAGATCATCGAGCCTCAGGAAGACGCCTTGCGGGGGCTTCCCGGCTTGGAAAAAATCGAATCCTCCGCCAGCCGCGGTTATGCCTCCATCACGCTGTATTTCGGCGTGGATACACGCCTCGAGCGTTCATTGATCGAAGTGATGAACCGCCTCAACCGGGTGCCCAGCTATCCGCCTGACGTAGACGAACCGGTGATTTACGCAGGTCGCGGCCGCTTCGGAACGGCCATCGCATGGTTCGCCATCAAGCCGTTGCCGGGCAATGATCGAGACATCGCCGGATATCAGGACTTCGTGGAAGAAGTCATCCAATCCCGGGTCGAGCAGATACCGGGAATCGCCACTGCCGACATTTACGGCGGCAGGAACCGCGAGGTCAGAATCACTTTCGACCCGTACCAGACCGCGGCGCTGGGCATAGACATCCCCACGCTCGCCAGGCTCACGGGAAACAACGATGACGTATCGGGAGGATTCCAGGACGTTGGCAGACGCTCCTACACGGTTCGCTTCTCAGGCAAGTACAGCATAGAGAGTTTCAACGATATGGTGCTGGCCTGGCGCGACGGACAGCCCGTACATCTATACGACATCGCGACCGTCGACACCGTCCTGCGTGATGCCTCGGGAACCCTGAATCAGAATGGCGGCCCCTCGATCGCCATGAACGCGCAGCCCGAGCAGAACGTCAATGTGCTCGAAGTCATGGAGGCCCTGAAGGCAACTGTCGCTGAACTGAACACCGGCCCAGTCAAGAGAGCCGGGTTGTCGATAACTCAAGTCTACGACGAGACGATATACATCACTGACTCCATCGCGATGCTGAGGAACAATCTGTTGCTGGGCATCATCCTGGCGATCACGATCCTGTGGTGGTTCATGCGTCGCTTTCGCGCCACGATGATGGTCGCGCTCGCCATCCCGGTCTCTTTGTTCATCACCTTCGTCGCGCTCAATGCCGCGGGACGCACTATCAATATAATCTCCCTCGCCGGTCTGGCTTTCGCGGTCGGGATGGTGCTGGACGCGGCGATCGTCGTGCTTGAAAACATAGTGCGTCTACGGGAAAAGGGGACGGCGAGCGAAGAAGCGGCGCTAACGGGCGCGAGTCAGGTCTGGGGTGCCCTGGTCGCGTCAACGGCGACCACGGTCGCCATCTTCCTGCCCATCGTTTTTCTTCGTGACATCGCCGGGCAACTCTTCTCCGACCTGGCTATCGCGATGGCGATAGCCGTCGTGGCATCACTGATCATCGCCGTAACCATCATTCCGACGGCAGCCACCAGCTGGCTCCGCAATATCGAACTCAAAGATCCTCACGCGTCCTGGTGGCGAAACGGTACCCGGCTTGTAATGCGAGTCACAGACACTCCCGGGCGACGCGCCGGCTGGATCGTAACGCTTATCATCACGTCAGTGGGCATGTCGGCCATCCTGCTGCCGGAAACCGACTACCTGCCGGAAGGCCAGCAGAATTTCATGTTCGGGATCATCCTCCCTCCCCCCGGCATCAGCGTCGGCTCGGCCCAGGAGGAGATTGCGGCCGTCATCAACGAGAGGCTGGCCCCGTATCTGACAGGCGAGAAGCAGCCGCAGATCGCAAACTACTTTCTGGGAATCTTCGGCAGGTTCGGTTTCATGGGCGGACGTGCAAAGGACCGGGATGACGTTGACGAACTTGTACAGACGTTCAACGCGGAGATTTTGCAAGGGTTCCCTGACACTCTGGCCTTCATGAACAGAGCCTCGATCTTCGGCCGCCTGGGCGGTGGCCGTTCTATCGACGTCAATATCCAGAGCCGCGACATCGACGCCATGCTGGGTGCCGCTACGACCGGCATGGGTGCGATCTCGGAAGCCCTGCCCGGGTCGCGCGTAAGACCGGTCCCGGGTGTCGAACTGGCGGATCCGGAATTGCGCCTGATCCCGAGAGAGCGACGCATTGTAGAGTCGGGCTGGGACCGTCAGACGATGTCCAGCGTCGTACGTGCACTCGGTGACGGTCTGTACGTCGGCGATTATTTCGACGGCAATGAACGTCTGGACGTCATTCTGCGCAGCCAGGGATGGTCCACGCCGGAACAGTTGATGTCCACTCCCGTGGCAACACCCGACGGTAATGTCCAACCGCTTGGAGAACTGGTGGCACTGGAAAGAACGGCGGGCCCAGATCAGATCCGTCGAGTCGACCGCCGCAGAACCATAACTCTGATCGTCACGCCTCCGGCCGAAGTGCCTTTGGGCAGCGCAATCGACGTAATCAAGGAGCGGGTCGACCCGGCCATTCGCGAACAGCTGCCCGAGGATGGCGATATCAGCTATCAGGGGACTGCCGACGACAAGGACACCGCCATCCGCAGCATGGCCCAGAGCCTGACCCTGGCTATCGCCATTCTGTACCTGCTGATGAGCGCCCTGTTCCGCTCGTTCCGCGACAGTCTACTCGTCGTCCTCGCCCTGCCCCTGGCTATCGTCGGCGGCATCGTGTCTCTGCGGATCACAAACTTCATCACGTTCCAGCCAATGGACTTGCTGACGATGATCGGCTTTATCACCCTGACCGGCCTCGTCGTCAACAACGCCATCCTGCTGGTGCACCAGACGCGCGAGGCCGAGAGGCAGGGAATGCCGCGCAGAGACGCCGTAGAACAAGCGGTTCGTTACCGCCTCAGGCCGATTCTAATGAGCACGCTGACAAGTCTGTTCGGGATGCTGCCGCTGCTTCTGATTCCCGGCGCCGGTACCGAACTCTATCGTGGCCTTGCGGCGGTGATCGTCGGCGGCATGAGCGTGAGTACGCTATTCACGCTTATACTTCTGCCCAGCCTGCTCAGGGTCGGCGAGGGTGCGAGAGCCCGAGCCCCCGTCGGGACCGGTGTAACGCAAGGACAGCTTGCCCAGCGAAAGGCCTCTCTGTGACCCCCGTCCGGAGCGTTTGGAATTGAGGAATCTTATGCCGATCACCGTTCGTCTTCTGGCTTCCCTAGCAAGCTCGCTATACGCCGGGTCAGCACTTGCCCAGGACGGTCCGCCACCTTCGCCGGTCGAGGTCATCGATGCCCAGATGACTGTGCTGGCGCCAAGTCTTGAACTTCCAGGCACCGTGGTCAGCCGCAATGACGCGCGCCTTGCGGCAGAGGTTCAGGGTCGGCTGTCGTGGATTGCCGAAATTGGCGCCAGAGTCGATGAGGGCGAGAGAGTCGCGAAGATCGAGGATACCTACCTCAGACTTCAAAAAGCCGAATTTGAAGGCATCATTGCGAGGGATCGCAGTCAAAGGGATTTTCTGGACCGGGAAGCTCGTCGTCTTAGAACGCTGGCCCGGGACAACATCGCAGCGAAGAACCAGCTTGACCAGACGGAGGCCGATCTGGCCTCTGCGACGAGCGAATTGACCATCGGAACAGCTCGTCTCCAGCAGATCGAGGTGCAACTGGCGAAGACCGAGATCAGAGCCCCGTTCCCCGGTATCGTGACTGAAAGACTGCTGAGCCCGGGGGAGTACACCTCGCCGGGCGATCCGGTCATTCGCCTGGTCCAGCCTGATGCGTTGGAAGTCGTTGCACGGGCGCCATTGGGCAGCCTCAACTACGTCACCGAGGGCAATGAGCTCGAGGTGCGCAGCGACAGGCACAAGGGTACGGGCTCGGTCAGGACAATGGTACCGTTCGGCGATGGACGATCACATCTGTTTGAACTTCGGGCAACACTGCCCGCCGAGCCTTGGCGGGTCGGTCAATCAGTACGGCTGTCGGTGCCGAGCGCCGAACCCATCGAAGTACTCGCCGTCCCGAGGGACGCACTCGTACTGCGTCGAGAAGGCACTTCCGTGTACAAGATTCTCGAGGACGAAACAGCAGAAAGGGTAACGGTCACGACCGGCCTGGGCGCTGGTGGGATGATCCAGGTCACGGGCGGCCTGTCGCCTGGTGATCGGATCGTTATCCGTGGCGCCGAAAGGTTGCGCTCGGGACAGAAAGTCTCTATCTCGGCACAGGCCTCTGGGCCGGGAAGCCGACCCGATACCAGTGGTGGCTGATCACGACCATCGAAGCGCTTCAAGGTCCACGTTACCGCCTGTAAGGATTACGCCAATCATGGCTCCGCTGGCACCCGGTACCTGATCCTCCAGCAAGGCGGCCAGCGGTACTGCCGCCGACGGCTCGATTACGATCCTCATGCGCTCCCAGACGAGTCGTGTCGCCTTGATGATGCCCGCTTCGCTGACCGTGACAACATCGTCGACCAGTTCAGAGATGATCCTGAAATTTCTCTGGCCTAAGGACGCCCTCAGCCCATCGGCGATTGTGTCCGGTGCATCGACGGTGAGTCTCTGACCATGCACGAAGGATCGCTTCGTATCATCCGCGGCTGCGGGCTCACATGCGATGACCTTGATAGAAGGATTCTGGCCCTTGGCCGTGATCGCCGTCCCGGAAATAAGACCACCGCCCCCGACTGGAGCCAGGAGCATCGACAGGTTCCGGCACGCGTGCAGCAGTTCAAGCGCAGCAGTACCCTGCCCCGCAATCACACGATCGTCGTCAAACGGGTGAATGACGGTTGCGCCGGTCTCTTCCACTACTCTTGCCAGAGCCGATTCACGATTCTGCATGCCCGGCGCGCAGTCGATCACGGTGGCTCCCTCACGACGGACTGAATCACGCTTGACTGCCGGTGCGTTATCAGGGACGACGACCCAGCTCGCGATGTCACGGCTGCGGGCCGCCAAGGCCAGCGCCGCCCCGTGATTCCCGGAGGAATGCGTGGCAACGCCCTTCGCGGCCTCCTCTTCGCCGAGGGACCATACGGCATTCATTGCGCCACGAGCCTTGAAGGCCCCGATGCGCTGCAGGTTCTCACACTTGAAAAACAGGTCACACCCCAGCATCGCGTTGATATCGGCGCAATGCATGACCGGGGTCTCGTGCACCCGCCCCTCTATCCTTCGAGCGGCCGCGCGGATGTCGTCGAGAGTCGGACGGCGCCAGCCCGGTGGCAGATCCGCCGCACTCATGAGGGCAGGAACAGGTTGCTTCGGTAGTACCGCAATTCTTCGATGGAATCGTAAATGTCCTGGAGGGCAAGATGCGTCGACTGTTTGGCGAAACCGTCCGCCCTGCCCGAATACCATCTGCGCGCCAGTTCCTTGATGGTGCTGACGTCAACGTTCCGGTAATGAAAAAACGCCTCCAGCGTGGGCATCCACCGAGCGAGGAAACGGCGATCCTGACAGATGCTGTTGCCACACATCGGCGAGGCACCGGGATCGAGATATTCGGCCAGGAAAGCCAGCGTGCGGCGCTCAGCGTCTGCCTCCGTCGTCGCGCTGTCCCTGACCCTTTTCACGAGCCCCGAGCCATTGTGCTGTCGCGTATTCCACTCATCCATGCCCGCCAGCACGGCATCGTCCTGATGGATCGCGATCACCGGGCCCTCGGCAAGAATCTCCAGTTGCTTGTCAGTCACCACGGTGGCAATCTCGATTATCCTGTCGGAGTCCGGCTGCAGCCCGGTCATCTCCAGGTCTATCCAAATCAGGTTGTCCGAGTCTTTTGCCATGTCAGTGGTCCAGAACGCAGCAGCAGCGCAAATTCTATCAGAGCCCCATGCCCGTGACGCCGTCTGCACGGGCCTTGTCTCGAGCCGATGAAGTCCGGCGCCACGACTCGCTACGAATCTCACAAAGAACCCGAAACCGGCCTCGTCGTGGCTGCATATGGCCGCCACGTTCTCGTCGAGGACGAGACCAGGGACCGTCATCGCTGCATCCTCGCAAAGCGGCGTCTCAGAGCAGTCTGCGGGGATGTCGTCCAATGGTCTCGAGCGCTGGATGACAGTGATGGCATCGTTCTAAAGCTCAGCCCACGCACGACAGAGCTGGCCCGGCCGAGCCGTCGTGGCGATCGCGAGATACTCGCGGCCAATATAGAGCAAGTCGTGGTCGTCTCTGCGCCGCGGCCGGATCCCGATCCCTTCCTGATCGACCGCTACCTGGCAGCATCAGAACTGATGGGCACCGAGGGGTGCCTGGTCTATAACAAGTCTGACCTCGATCCGGAGCACAAGGCGCTTGATCTCTCGGAATTCTCGGCGGTTGGGTACCCCGTCGTGACCACCAGCGTCCTGAGTGGCGCGGGCCTCGAAGATCTCCGCAAGCTCCTCGTCGACAGGATCAGCATCTTCGTCGGACACTCCGGTGTCGGCAAGTCTTCATTGCTCAACCGCCTGATCCCGGATGCGGAGATTGAGACCGCCGCCCTGTCCTCGGCCTCGGGCGAAGGTCGCCATACGACAACCGCTTCTGTCCTGCACAGACTGAGCATCGGCGGAGCAGTGATCGACTCGCCCGGGGTCAGGGACTATGCCCCCTCTACCATCGCCCCCCGCGATGTGTCGAAAGGCTTCCGGGAGATAGGTGATCGGAGTGACGCATGTCGGTTCTCGAACTGCATGCACCTCCGGGAACCGGGATGCGCCGTCAAGGAAGCTGTTGAGACCGGCGAGATCTCGGCCCGTCGCTACGAGAGCTATCGCCGCCTGGTGCGATTGATGGAGCAGCTGGGGCCCTCGACCACCTAGTCGGATTCCATCAACTGGCGGCCCGCGAGGGCATGCGAGAGGGTTCCACCATCGACGAATTCCAGCTCCCCTCCCACCGGTACTCCGTGCGCAATCCGAGTCGCGCGAAGACCTCTGGAGCGACACAGCTCACCGACATAGTGTGCGGTCGCCTCACCCTCCACCGTCGGGTTTGTCGCAACGATAATCTCTGCGATTGGCTCCTCGTCCAGCAACTTCTCAAGTTGATCCAGACCCAGTTCCTCAGGCCCTATCCCGTCCAATGGAGACAGATGCCCGGTGAGCACAAAATAGCGACCGCTGAATCCGGCAGAATTCTCGACCGCCACGACGTCCGCCGGCGTCTCGACGACACAAAGCAATGAAGGGTCACGACTCCCCGACTCGCAGATAGGACAAAGATCCGATTCGGTCAACATACGGCAGCGCGCGCAATGTCCTACAGATTTCATCGCATCGGACATCGCCCGAGCCAGTTCACCGGCGCCGTTCCGATCCCTCTCCAGCAGATGAAACGCCATTCTCTGCGCCGACTTCGGCCCTACCCCTGGAAGGCAACGAAGTGCATCGATCAGTCGAGATAACAGGGGGGAATAATTCACCGGTTCAAAACGGCAGTTTCATGCCGGGCGGCAGTGCCATACCGGAAGTCAGGCCGGACATTTTTTCCTGGGTCGTTTGTTCTACCCGACGCAATGCGTCGTTGGTGGCCGCGGCGATCAGGTCCTCGAGCATCTCCCTGTCGTCGCCGATCATGGCGTCATCGATCTTGACTCGCCTGACCTCGTGCCGGCACGTCATGATTACGGATACCATACCGCCGCCGGCCGATCCGGTGACCTCCAGGTCACCAAGCTCCTCCTGAGCCTTCTGCATCTCGGCCTGCATCTGCTGGGCCTGTCTCATCAATTGCCCCAAACCACCTTTCATCGCGCCTGCTCCCGGATATGTGTCTTCAATGCTTGACGGGTTTGATCGATGCAGGATCGACTGTGGCCCCGAATACTTTCTGAACTGCCAATACATTGGGATCGGTCTCGATCGACTTTTCGGCTTCCTGTTGGCGTTCCCGCTCATCGCGGTTGATCCGCTGTGCCGGTGTCTCTGATACCGTTTGCCCTTGCTCGATCTTGATCCTGATGTCCCTTCCAATTCCCCGACTGACCGCCCGGCGCAGCTTCTCCTGGAGGGTGTCGGTCTGCAGATGCGCCGCAGATTCGTCCAGCACCAACCTCAGGACATCGCCCTCCACGGATTCGAACTGGCAGTTGTTCGCAAGCTGTCTCACGGCACCGGTCAATTTCAAGGTCGACAGTGCGGCATCCCAATCCGCTACTTCTTCGTCACTCAGCAGCTGCCGCGTTTTCGGGGCAGATGATGGTTTCTTGGCCGGCGCAGATCGCGCAACTGACTTCCGCTGAGCTTTTCCCGACGGCGGCTTCGGTCGACCCGGCGATGGTGGCGCCTGAGCTGCCTCGGCAGGACGGAAAGCCAGCATTCTGAGAAGGATCATTTCGAAACCCGTTCGCGCGGATGGAGCCAGGTGCAGATCCCGCTTGCCGATCAAGCAGATCTGATAGTAGAGCTGCAGATCCTCCGCGGGAATACTCCCGGCAAGCTCACGCACATCATCGCCACTACTGCCAGAATCCGCTATTGATGACTCTGCGATCTGGGCGACGGCAGTCCGCTGGATCAGCATGGCGAGTTCATCGAGGGCCGATGTGTAATCGGGCACCATTTCATCCAGTTCGGCCACCGTCGCGAGTAATTCCTCCGCCTGCCCCGCACCAAGCGCTCTTAGCAGCTTGATGGCCGTGCCCTGATCTATCGTTCCCAACATGGCGCGCACGTCGCTTTCGGCAAGCTCCCCGCTGCAGTAGGCGGCCGCCTGATCCAGCAGACTCAAGGCATCCCGCATGCTGCCATCCGCTGCCACGGCGATCTGCTCGAGGGCGCCGGGCTCGGCGCCGATCGACTCCGTCTCTGCCACCCGCTGAAGACGATCACCGATCATGGATACCGGCAATCGCTTGAGGTTGAACTGCAGGCAGCGGGACAAGACGGTGACCGGTAGCTTCTGGGGATCCGTCGTGGCGAGTAGAAATTTCACATGCGGCGGCGGTTCCTCGAGAGTCTTGAGGAGCGCGTTGAAGGAGTGATTCGACAGCATGTGGACTTCGTCGATCAGGTATACCTTGTAGCGGCCCACAGACGGCGCATACTGGACGTTATCCAGTAGCTCCCTGGTGTCGTCCACTTTTGTCCGTGATGCGGCGTCAACCTCGATCAGATCGACGAACCTGCCCGAGTCGATCTCTACGCAGGCGCCACAGGTCCCGCATGGCGTGGAACTCACTCCCGCCTCGCAGTTCAGACACTTGGCCAGAATCCGGGCGATCGTCGTCTTCCCTACTCCGCGTGTCCCGGTAAAAAGGTAGGCGTGATGGAGACGCTCGTCATCCAGGGCGTTGACGAGCGCCTTGACCACGTGCTCCTGACCGACCAGGTCGGAGAATGTCCCGGGGCGCCAAGTGCGGGCCAGCGCCTGATAGCTCATTCGTGCTCCCGCGTTCGAATCAAGCTGAGGAGTTTACCATCCGAGGATGCCGGAACAGGCCCGGCAACGTCCGAATACAACTTGTAGATGGGGGCGGCCCGTACCAGCCTGATCCCGGCACCCGGCATCTCCGCTACCGCTGCTCCCTTCCGGGCCTGACGGGGTTCACGGTTAGCCGTCGCGGGAGGACCGGCACGGACCACCATCGATTGTCCTCTCGCTGCCTCAGCCCCCAGATGGAGATGCCCAAGGGCAGCGAGAGGGCCAGGGATTTTATCAGAAACGGATAGCGCGTCGTCTTGAACCCGTCGCCTGTCGCCGATCAGGATTCCGGTTCTAACATCGCGGCGGCAGGCCTCGCCGCGACCCAGCCAGGGAAACTGGCCAATATAAGAATAAAATACATTACGAATATTCTATAACTTATTGTTTATATGTATTTATTGTTCGGATATAAACGCTCCTCACGGCTGTCACCAACCAGGGCCATCGTCCCAATTGAGCGTGTCACCTGCCCACGTGACCCCTGGTCCCCCTATGGATAGCTGAATTCCCCGTCGGCGCGACGCCACAATTGAGACCGATCCTCCGGCCGGTAGACAAAAAAGAGTTCGTTGGTCCTTACCGCACGACGAAAATAGCTGTAAGTCCCCAGTGGATTACGGACAAGTTCATTGATAGCAGCGCCGGCATATCCAAGAAATCGCTCGCCAGGACCTCCCCAGACGCTGCGTGGGGCAGCTCGCAGATCGTGCATCGCTTCCAGTGCAAAGAGCTTGTCCTGGCGTTTTCGGGCATTCAGATCGAACGAGAAGACGCCACCAAATCGCGTCTGCTCATCGAACCACGGAGGCAGGGTCACGGCCGAATCAGTGGGTCCGAACGGGTAGTGCTCGCTAAGAACGTGATGGTTCGTGTATAGCAGCAACACCTCCTGATGCTGCCCCGCGCCTTCCAGGGCTTCCAGCAAGGCGATCGTAGTGAACTGATGATCTGCCGATGCGTCGAGCGCCGGGTGTGGAGCAATAATGACGCTCGGTCGTACGGTCTGCAGAAGAGATCTGAGATCGCTGACCAGGCTCTCCCAGGTGGCTTGTGCACGCCGTTGACCGATCAGATTGGAAATAGCCCCGCTCCGGAAAAGATTCGGATCCTGCGATGTGTTCGCAGGAGCCTGGCCACTCTGATCACGGGATTCGTAGAGTCCCTGTAGGGAGTGGTTCCAGTATCCAAGATTAGCGATCCGGTCCGGCTGAACCTCGCCCCAGGTCGGCACGACCAGGCTGTCCCACGCCCGGACCCTTCCGCGCAGCGCATCCTGAGCCGATTCCGCCTCCTCGAGATGAGCATAGCGACCGTCCACATAGTTACCGGGTGAGACCGTGACGATGTAGGAATCATGACTGGAGTACAGGCCGAATGCGGCGATCTCTGCATCGTCCGGGTGTGGCGCGATAACAAGAACCCTGGCACTAGACATCTCAGGACCCGAAAACAGCAGGAGTTCGGCGCCCTGATCAGGCCAGCGCAGGTGGATGCCAATCAGCGATACTGATTGCCCCGCCTTGGCAAGATCTGAACTTAACAGAACATAGCGAAGCCCCCTCGCACCCCTTTCAAATACTTGCTCGCCCCCCGTTCGTCCGGCCCGAACCTCGATCGAGGGTTCTATCCAGTATCCGGGCACCGTCGCTGCGACTCTGATCGGTAGCAGAGCCGTGTCCCAATCTGTGTCCACCTCAGGGAGGGTGAAGCCTTTCTGGGTTATCAGAAGTGACGCCCTGCTGGCAGAACCCGCCTGGAACGCGTAACTGTAATCCCGCCCCACGTCATACCAGTAAAGGTCATGACGCCTCTTGAATTCGAGCGACACGAAAACCACCGCCACGATCGCCAGCAAAGACAGCGGCCCCAGAGGAAAGCCTCTGTTTCTCATCATCGACTTGGTCCGGCCATCAAGTTCACCCGCTTATCCTGCTTCGGGAAACTCCCGAACCATCGCCACCGCTTAGCCTCCATCTGGTACACAGACATACACAGTCCAGCCAACGCATGCACCCTGCATATTCGCCAGCTGAAGGGCAGCTTCCCACTGCACCCGAATGATGAGCGGGGACAGGCTCATGACTCCCGCAGGCGATCTGATTTAGCCAAGACTTTCAAATGATCAGCCAATCGGATTGCCAGCGCAGCAATCGTGAGCGTAGGGTTGGCGTAGCCGCAGGTCGGGAATACCGAGCTGCTTGCGACGTAGAGGTTGGAGGTCCCGAATACTTTGCAATTCGTATCTACGACCCCTTGCCCCGGACTATCGCTCATTCTCGTGGTCCCCATGTGATGGCCAAACCAACTGAGATTCCTGCTCCAGCGATCATCGTTCTCGAGGAGTAATTGATTGATCTGGACACGCCCTACGCCCAACCGGCCGAACTCCTGAGCCACGAGATTTACGGTCTCTTCGACAGTAACACGTTCCAACTCGCCTACGCTCCAGTCGAGGCGGACACGAGGCATGCCAAGTTCGTCACGATCGGACGTGAGGGTAATGCGATTGTCAGGATTCGGAGCCACTTCAGTCCTAGCGATCAGGCCAAATCCCCTGATCTTTCCGTCGGTCGCGCGCAGGTACGACTCCCTGAGTACGTCATCGAGATCACGCAACACAGTCGCGATATGCGCGCCTGCATTGTCAGGCCACTGCCAGTGTTCCAGAGCGCGTGACAGCTTCAGAGCGGAGTCCATTCCGGCGCTTGGCTCATGATAGAGAGGACCGTGAAACGCCACGCTGCAGTTCAGGATTCCGAGTCGCCGTTGCGCATCAGCGCTGGGACCCAGGCCCACCACGATATTCCGCGATTCGAATTCTTTCTCATAATAGGGGCGAAAGTCTTCAGCCGCCGTGGTGAAAATCACGCCACCCGCGTCGGGATGCGGATGTTCCATGAAGTACCGACCGACAAGTCCCTCCGTGTTGCCGAGGCCGCCAGGCGCTTCCTGACCAGACGTCAGCAGTAGACGGGTTGTCTCGATGCCCCCGCAGGCGAGCACATAGGCCGCAGCGGAAACCCGTGCCTCCCGGCCATTGAGGTCGCGCAGAGTTACGCCCGATATCGATGATCCGTCCGGATCGACAGAGACCTTAGTGACGTTCGCATACAGCAGGACGCGGACATTCTCTGATTTACGCAATTGGTCGACATAAACGGGCCCGAACTCGGTTGGTGGGCTGATTTGCCACATCCTGTGGGCAAGCTTGTCGGGATCCAGGGAGAAAACCGGAGTGCTTCCAAAATCCCACTCCTCGACCTGATAGCGATATCGGTCGATCTCAAAAAGAGACTGCGCCCTGCGATAGAAGGGGTCGATGTCTTCTTTGGAAATTGGCCAACCACTGTTGGGTACCCACGGGCGCGACTCGAAGTCCTGCTCATCCAATGGAGCGCACCACCCACCCCACACATAGCTGGTGCCCCCGAACAGGCGGAATCGTGACTTATGAAGAGAGAAATCCCCTCGTTCGTTCACGCCTCGATAAAGATTCTGAGTTTCCTTGTCGAACTCCAGTCCACCGCTCTCGACAAGGAGGACTGACAAGCCGGTGCCGGTCAGTTCCCTGGCGATCGTAATACCCGCCGGCCCGCCGCCAATAATGCAGACATCCGCCGCCAGTTGGCTTCCGGATTGTATTTCGGCGAAGCGCGCGAGCATATGTCAGGCAGGGAAGGAAAGTGCCGCGAGAGCAAATAACCTCGCCTCACTTCTTGCGAGCAGCCATCCGTCGATCTCTACCAGGTCGCCGCGGCAAAAGTCGTCATGACGTAACGACCGCAGCCTGACCAGCAACGCCTGTGCCGGCACGCCAGCTGACATCGACAGGTCACCACAGACTTGGCCGGCCAGCCACTGACGCGAGGCCTCCCCGGGTTCCTGAGCCAGATAGCGATGTCCAATCGCGACCTGGTGATCGATTGAGTCATTGAAAACTCGGCGCAGCGCCGATGCGATCCCGTCACTTCGAAAGGGCGACTTCGGCCAGGCCACAATGGCGACCGGAAGTGATACGAGGCCAGCCAGAAGACGGCGTCGTGCCTTACAAAATTGGCGCCTGCCAAAATGGATCATGGTGCTCCGCTCACACTTGTTATGCCGGCGTTGTCAATCCAGCCAAGCTGTGACAGCCTGCCCGCAGCGCCAGCTGCGTGCAGTTCGACACCGTTGCGATTGACGTGCATCGTGTCTTGTCTGTGCATCCGTGTATTGGCATGCAGTTCACGCTATCAAAGGGTTACGGTTTTCCAGCCTCAGAACCAACATTGCCGATATCGTTGACACAAATGGTGTAGACCAGGATGTCAGGTGACAAATGTATCACTTGCTGCCTCAGTCGTAAGTAGGCCTTGTTCATTTCAGGGCCACTAATACCGAAATTCGACAACTCAATGTTACTGTCCAGCCAGCTATCCGATGTGTATTGGCCACGTTTGAGACCTACAGTTTCGTCAGATTGACCGAGAATCTATGTGAAACTGATCTCAGACTTGGCGAATCGGTTGGTTTACTCTTCGCTCATGCACGGGAGCGAACAGCTGCCGACACAGTAGTAGCATAACGAAGGAAGACATTGTCGGATGGTCGGCCGGCGGCGACGCCATCAGGCAGCCAGCAGGGCAGCGTGATTCGGTCATGTCAGCTGTGCTTAGCGCGAGTTGGGCAAGGCGCCTTACAATCCTCTCCCCGGACGAGAGCCTCTGGGAAATCGAACGGTCGTCATTACTATGATCAATGCGCGCGGCTCAGGAAACTCACGGTGAGCGGGAACGACTCTCCAGACCAGATTGGCAGCAAGCCCCGGGGTCCTACAGGGGACTCATCGGACGAGATCGGTATCTGGGCTGCGTTGACCGTCATCACGCTACTCGTGATCAATCTCCTGCCCTCGCTGATCAGGCCTGCCGAGTTTATGCAGGATGACTCCTATTTTTATCTGCAGGTGGCTCACAACATCGTCGCTGGCCTGGGCAGCACGTTCCATGGCATAACGCCAACCAACGGATACCATCCTCTTTGGATGGGGCTGGTTACCGCCACCAGCTTCATGGCGGGCGGCGACAAGACAGCCTCCCTGTATTTCGTATTCGCCCTCCAGGGTGTGCTGTTCATTGCGTCAGCGCTCGTGTTCCGAAGGCTGGCGATCTTAATGGGTCTTCGTTACTGGCTGATCGGCATCGCGATCATGGCGGCCTATTTGCTGGGCACGGCTATCTACGGCTCCGAAGCGCACGTCAACGCGTTGACTTTACTTGCAAGCCTCGCCCTTCTTTGGCGCGCGCTGGGATCACCGCGAGCACGGCCATGGTTTCTGACCGGGCTTGTTGCCGGCTTAGCCGTGCTGGCCAGACTCGACAACGTCTTCGTCATGTCCATGACATTGATGCTCGGGCTCGTATACTCGACGCGAGAAAATCTTCGGACCGTTGCTGTGCCTTTGCTGGCGCTGGTCGCCGGTGGAGCCGCGGTCGTTCTGCCTTACGTGTTGGCCAATCTCGTATCCACAGGACATATGGTTCCGATCAGCGGCGCGATAAAGAGCACGTTTCCGAATGCTCAGATCGACTTGGGCAGGCTAGGATCGATGGGCAAGCTCGCGACGCCTTTCGGATTCGTCTCCTTGCTGATCGGTCTCGGGCTGGACAAAGACCGCAGGCGTCGAGTGCTTTGGCAGGGATTGGGATCCGGTGTCATCCTCCACGCGGCCTACGTTGTCTGCTTCACTGATCACTACACCTTCTGGGCCTGGTATTACGTATCTGCCGTGCTTTCGGCTGCCCTGTCGGCATGCTATCTATATCAATGGCTCACAGTTAGATACGAGTCTCTTGTCAGTGTGTCTAACGCGAGACGAATCGCGTTGGCCGGTGCAGTTCTTGTATTGGTGGCAGGATCTGCCCGAGCTTGGGTCAAGTCCTACGGGTACCAGGGCATCAATGTTCTGGGTTTCACGGTCAGGACCAACAAGTACCGTTGGCCGGATGAACTCGGGAGGTGGCTGAAGACCTATTTACCCCCTGGGACGAGGATATTCGCCTATGACTGGCCAGGATCCATAGCCTTTTACTCGGATCTTCCTCTTCTGCCGATGGATGGTCTGATGAACGACTTTCAATACAATGACGATCTCCTGGAGGTCGGCATCCAGAATTACCTGTGTGCGCACAACATCCAGTACTTCTTCGGCCTTATCGAGCCGTGGCAACGGGATATCGAGGTCGAGGTCACGGCACCGCTGTATCGGATACCGGTGGGAACCTTGCGCCTGCGGGAAAAGGATATCGTGGTGAGGACTGACAATATCCTGGCTCGGCCAGACGAGGCACTGCCGTTTGCACTCTGGCAACTCGCTTGCCCGGACCAGCAGAGCCTTGAGAAAAGGCAACAAACTTCAGGAGCCTTATCCGAATGAGTCTGCCCATAGATTCATCTGGACCGGCGAAAGCGACGGTCGCCCCATTCTTCGTCGGGCCTCACAGTGGCATTCGTCTGAAAATCCGTTCGGGAATCATGCGTATTGCGAGCATGATCCATCGCCAGAACCACGGCACGTAAATGACTTCCGGGCCCGACTTCATGCCCGAGTAAATTTTTTTGGCCACGAGCTCGGGCCGGGCCCATAGCGCACCCTTGGTGAAATTCGCAGTCATTGGCGTGTCCACGAGACCCGGCTTGATCGTTACTACCCGGACCCCGGTGCCTGAGAGTCTGCATCTCAGGCCTTGAGCGTAGTGATCAATTGCCGCCTTTGAGGACCCATACAGGTAATTGGAGGCCCTGCCCCTATCGGCAGCGACGGATGATATGACCGCCAAGGTGCCAGTATCCGCCGCCTCAAGAATCGCTGTCAGATGAGTCATCAGACACAGGGTACTGACGGAATTGACCTCCATCGTCTCCCTCACAATGGCCGGATCGGATTCCGCAGACGTCTGGTCGGGCAGTACCCCGTAACCGATCAATGCCACGTCCAGCCCACCCAGGAATTCCACGGCCCTACTCACGACCTCACCCTGTCTGTCCATGTCAATCGCGTCGAGGGTCGCCATATCGACCTTGCTGGCGCCGCGGACTCGGAGGTCGTCTGCCACAGATCCAAGCCTTGCCTGCGAACGACCGACAAGAAACAACGCGTCTCCGGCATTGGCAAAACAGCGCGCGGTCGCCTCGACGATGGCTGAGGTGGCTCCGAATATCAGGACACGATTCATGCCGAATCTCCGGTCACTCTTCTCCAGAAGGTCGAGGATATTCCCGGATCCAGATAAGACATTATCTCAGGCCAGTCGGGGAAGCTGCGTTTGAATACATCTGTCGGCATCCGTGCATCCTTGGCCGGATAGATCGACCCACCTGCGTCCATCACGACTTGATCGAATCGATCCAGCAACTCCAATGTCGGTTTCCCGAGGTTGGGGAAATCGAGCGCCATGGTCACCCCCGGGGCGGGGAACGACAACAATCCCGGCGATCGTCTAATGCCGAATACTTTCAGGACGGTCAGAAAAGAGGTTGACGTTGACCTTGCGGCCAGTCCCAGAATCTCTCCGACAACCTCTTCAGCATCAGTCATTGGGACTACGAACTGGTACTGGAGCAGGCCACCCGAGCCGTATAAACGGTTCCAGCCTCCGATGGCGTCCAGCGGAAAGAAGAATGATCGATACCCTGACTTGTAACACCTTCGCCGGCGAACCTGTCGGGAGTAGTACAACTCGTTGAACATACGGACCAGTGGGCGGGTCACGACCCGAACCCGGGGCAGCCTTGAGAATCCCTTGGCTTCGGTTCGGCCAACCGAGGGCGGCTTGCCGCGCCCGTCACCATGGTTCCCCCGAAAGAAAAGTCCGCGCCCGGCACTTTTCCCGGTCTTCAGTGCGTCTACCCATGCGACTGTGTATTCATAGGATCGATCGGATTCTTCGGCCAGAGCGAAGAAGTCAGCCAGCCTCTCGAAGCGGATGAGCTCGCAGTCGATCTGGCTGCCGTCGATGCGTTTCAA
>CP070833.1:1271482-1281433 GCA_020341735.1 Gammaproteobacteria bacterium
CGACCTCGAGCGGAAAAGAGGGCGAACTGACATTCCGCCCTGCCAACGGGAATTCGTCGGAGTGAATCCGGATAGTGCAGCGAGCATCACGAGACAACAACGGCGACAGGGTCAGGGAGATACTGGCGAGCCTCGACAAGCTCGAGCCGATGCAGCAGCGCCGTGTGCGCGGCGTACTTCGCTCCGTCCACCGGGCGGGAGATCGTTTCGTAATCAAGCGCTACGTTCATGGTGAGAGTCCACCACCACGTCGACGCCCCTGGGTCGTGGAGAACACGGCTCTCACGCGGCTTGGGGGTCTTCATGCGCCAAAAGCCATAGGCTATATCGAGGAGAAGACGGATTGCGGGATGACGGCAACACTGGTGCGCCAGTTCGTCGCTGGCGACCCGATCGCGGAACCCGATGGCAAGCTGGCACGCGAGATCGCATCGCTTATGGCCGCCCTGCATGGTCGAGGCGTCACGACGGAAGATGCCCATCGGCACAATTTCATCCGGACCCCTGAAGGCGAACTCATGTTCCTGGATTTCGGCAAGGCGCGGGTGTTCGAGACAGGCAATCCTCTCATCTACCCGGCGGTGGCCTTCGACCTGTATCGGTTCTTCCGGGCAGCGCTGGATCGGGACACCGCTTTGTGGCAGATATTCCTCGATGAGTACCAGCACCGCTCGAGTTTCGGACCACTTGGTCGGGCAGCGGTGGCTCAACTGCTCAGACTGGAAGCGTGGCGCTATCACATCGTCAAGGGCCGATGATGGGCGGATCAGTCGGGCAGTATCTCCGCGGCCTGCTGTCTGCCCGCCTCGATAACTTCTTCGGCCCTGTAGAACTCATAGAAGTTGCATACGTCTCTGGGGATATCGATGACGACGTCTGGCGAGTAGGCCGCCAGTTTCAGACGCGCGATCGCGTTCTGCATGGTTTCGAGACTCAGTGACATCGAATCGAATATGCCGGGTATCTCACGCTTTTCTTCGTCGATCTCACGCTTTCCGCGGGATCGGCGACCACTGGCATTGACCGCGATAATGCTGTCGGTGGAGTGGTTCAACGCCGGCGCGATAGGGATCGGGTTGAGCAGCCCGCCATCGACGAGTATGCGGCCCTGGTAATCCCATGGAGTAAATACCGTGGGTATGGCCATCGAGGCCCGGATGGCGTCGAACAGGGATCCCTTGTTGAGCCAGACTTCTTTCTGCTCGTTCAGATCGGTGGCGACCGCCGTGTAACCGATGTCCAGGGACTCGATGCTGCGGTCGCCGATCATCTCTCGGAGTACACCGATGATCTTCTCACCCTTGAGCAGCCCCTGCATGCCGAAGGAGAAATCGAGAAGACTGATGATGTCCTTGCGCTCCAGCTGTTTTACCCACTCCGTGTAGGCGTCGAGTTCCCCCGCGGCATAGATCCCACCGACCAGAGCCCCCATGGAGCACCCGGAGATATAGGAGATCTCCATGCCGATCGAGCACAGGTGCTCGATGACGCCGATGTGGGCAAGTCCGCGGGCGCCACCGCTGCCCAATACCAGCGCAACCCGCCTGCCGCCTGCGTTCCTATTCTTGCTCATCATGCTGCGGAAAGCCGACCGTCGCCGGGCGGAAGGACGGTTCGCGGCGCTCCATCCCTGCCCGCGCGGCTTCCATCTGGTTACGTCCGCCGAGCAGGTCCATCTGCAACCGGGTCTCCATGTCCAGTCCCGACCGGTCATCCACCCGCCATGCGTTGTGCAACAGGTGCTTGGTCGCCCGGACCGCGTCGGGAGAGCGGGCCGCGATCTCCCGGGCCAGGTCTGCGGCGGTCTTCACGGGGTCGGCCGCCACTCTCGTCGCCAGCCCCATTCGTAACGCCTCGTCGCCATTCACTATGCGCCCCGTCAATGCCAGATCCATGGCGACATCGTAAGAGACAATATCGCGCAACACGCGGGTGCCGGCCATGTCCGGCACCAGCCCCCAGCGGATCTCCATGATCGAGAGCCGGGCATCCGGCGACACAATGCGGATGTCCGCGCCGAGAGCGATCTGCAATCCGCCTCCGAACACCTCGCCATGCAGGGCCGCGATGACCGGTACCGGCAGCCGCCGCCATGCCCAGCAGACCCGCTGGGCCAGATTGGTCGCCTCTCCCGACGCCTTTACGAGCAGCTTTTCGGCCGTAGCAGGATCGGCGAGGAAGGCGCCCACGTCGAGTCCCGCACAGAAGGACTTGCCCTCCCCCTCGATAAGCACCGCGCGCAGATCTTCGTGAACGGCCAGAGTGTCGGCCGCGTCCGCGAGACCCTGGAACATGGCCAGGTCCAACGCATTGCGCTTGTCCGCACGGCACAGGCGAACACGCGCGACGTGGTCGTCAACGTCGATGGTTACTCTCTGGTCAGCCATCTTTCTCCTCCTGTAGCTACCGGCCCGGCTGGAATATCGCCCCAAGACCCAACAGTCGGTCGATCTCCGCACTGTCCAGCCCTGCCGTCTGGAGTACCCTGAGCGTGTCCCGACCCGGCCGCGGGGCCGCAGCGGGGATCTCGGCCCGGCTGCGCGAGAATCGTGGCGCCGGCGAGTTCTGCATCACGCCATCGATCTCGACGAAGGTGTCACGCGCCCGGTTGTGTGGATGGCTGGCGGCTTCAGACAACCCGAGCACCGGAGAAACACAGGTGTCCTCTCCCTCCAGAAGCGCGACCCACTGGGCCCGGGTTCGGGTCTTGAACAAATCGGCCAATCTGGACTTCAACGAAGACCAGACGGCGGGGTCCTGACGGGCACCCACTCCTCCAAAGCCATGCGGCAGAAACTCATCGGGATCGAGTTCGAGCTTATCCACCAGAAGACGATAGAACTCGGGCTCGATAGCGGCCACAGCTAGGAACCCGCCATCCTTCGTCGCATAGGTATCGTAGAAGTGCGCGGCGCCTCCCAGCAGATTCTTACCGGTTGCGTCCTCGAACAGGCCGAGCGCGCGGAATCCGCAGAACATCCCCATGAATGAAGCAGCGGCATCAAGCATGGCGGCATCCACGACCTGACCGCGACCGGACCGTTGCCGCTCCACCAGGGCCGAGGCGACACCGAAAGCCAGCAGCAGGCCACCGCCGAAATCGCCAACCAGGTTCAGTGGCGGTACCGGCTTGCCACCCGTCGGACCGATTGCCAGCAATGCGCCAGACAGGGCAATGTAGTTCAGATCATGGCCTGCCCGGTCAGACAGCGGACCTTCCTGTCCCCAGCCGGTCATTCGCCCGTACACGAGGCGCTCGTTCCGGTCCATGCAGGTCTCAGGCCCGAAACCGAGCCGCTCGGCGACGCCGGGCCGGAAACCCTCGACCAGAACGTCTGCCGTATCGATGAGACGCAACAAGATCGTGACGCCGTCCGCCTGTTTCAAATCCAGAGAGATCGAGTGCCGTCCCCGGGCGAGAACATCGGGATATGCCGGCGGCGGCGGCACGCGCTCGACACGGATCACCTCCGCGCCCATGTCCGCCAGCATCATGCAGGCATAGGGGGCGGCGCCCAACCCGGCGAGCTCGATGACGCGGATGCCCTGTAACGGCCCCACAATGCCTAGGCGCGCTTGCGCTGCTCAGCCGTCGCGGTGGCTGCCCTCGGATCGAGGTCCATCCCGCGGGCAATGATCTCCCGCATGATCTCGGAACTGCCGGCGTAGATGCGCGACACGCGGGCGTTGGCGTACATCCGGGAGATCGGATATTCATCCATATAGCCGGCACCACCGTGCAGCTGCAGGCACTCATCGGTGACCCAGCCTTCCAGCTCGCTGCAGAAGACCTTGCCTTCGGCAGCGATCTCGGCAGTGAGCTTGCCCTCGTTGTGGTCCATGACGAGCCTGTCGACGAACGTCTGTGCCACGTCGATGCGGGTCCGCATGTCGGCGAGCTTGAAGCGCGAATTCTGGAACATGCCCACAGGGCGTCCGAAGGCGGTACGCTCCCGGACATAATCGAGAGTGGCTCGCAACGCCGCCTCCGCGGCGGCAACGCAGCCGCAGGCCACAATCAGACGCTCTTCTGCGAGGAACTGCATGAGATAGTAGAAGCCCTTTTTAGGATCACCCAGCACGTTCTCCCGCGGTATTCTTACGTTATCGAAGAAAAGCTCGGCCGTATCCTGCGCCTTGAGCCCCAGCTTCTTCAGGTTCCGGCCGCGGCTGAATCCTTCCATACCACGCTCCACCAGGAACAGCCCTATGCAGTGAGGATTTTTCGCATCGGTGCGGGCAGCCACGACGAACAGATCGCCATTGATGCCGTTGGAGATGTAGGTCTTGGAGCCGTTCAGCAGAAAGTGATCCCCCTGGTCTTCCGCGCGAGTACGGATTCCGGCCACATCACTGCCGGCCGCGGGTTCGGACATGGCGATGCCGAGGATGGTCTCGCCCGAGATACACCCGGGCAGAAAGCGTGCCTTCTGTTCCGGCGTACCGAGCGCGCCCAGGTAGGGCCCGACCAGCCGGCTATGGAGGGACAAACCGAATCCCGGGTCTCCATGGTGGCTCATCTGCTCGATGAGGATCTGCTCGTAACGGAAGTCCTGGACTCCGAGTCCGCCATATTCCTCCTCCGCCCACATGAGGCAAAGGCCATGTTCTCCAGCCTTGCGGAAAGCCCCCCGGTCTACGATGCCGGCTTCATACCAGCTGTCGATATGGGGTTTGATCTCCGTCTCGAGAAAACGGGAGACCGAATCTCTGAAGATCTCGTGCTCGGTGTCGAATATCTTCCTCTCCATCATCGGGCGACTCTCCTCGGAAAATGATCGGTCTGTGTTCTTATCGTCCTTCGAATCTGGGTTTGCGTTTTTCCAGGAAAGCCTGCACGCCCTCTCTGGTATCCGCGCTCGCGGCACACTCGTTCTGCAGAGCGGCTTCGAGCGCGACAGTCTCACCGAAAGACAAGCTCATCGCCTGTCGCATAGCGCGCTTTGTACGCGCGAGCGCCAGCGGGGCGCGCTCGGCCAGTTCGCCAGCCCACGCGAGCGTGTCCGCCAGCAGTTGGTCAGCCGGGACCACTCGGTTGACCAGCCCCATCGCCAGGCAGCGATCCGCCGGTATACGTTCCGCCTCGATACAAAGCTGATACGCCCGGTGGTAACCGAGCCGCCGAGCCAGCAGCCATGTGGCTCCACCATCCGGTATCAGCCCGATCGTGGAGAACGGTGCTAACAGGAAACCGTTCTCGGCCATTACGACCAGGTCGCAGGTGAGCGCAAATGACATGCCGATACCGGCAGCAGGCCCGGCGACGGCGGCGATCACGGGCTTGTCCATCCCGGCGATAAGCTCCAGCGACGGCCTGTAGCGGCTGTTGATCATGTCCTCGACGCGATGCGTTTCAGGCAAGCCTTCCTTGAGATCCGCACCGGCACTGAATGCGCCGCCCGCACCGGTCAGTACCACGGCGCGGACCGTAGGATCAGGCGCCACATTCATGAGTGCGGCGTGCAGACCGTCGGCGACCGCTGCACCAAGTGCATTCCGGGTCTCAGGGCTGTTGAGTGTGATCACGGCGACCGGGCCATGCCGATCCAATTTGGTCGCTTGCGTGTCGCTCATGGGACTTATCCTCAGCGCACGGACGTTTGCTTACGCAGCCATTCGGGGGGGGAGAATCTCGGGCCGTGACGTTCTGCCAGCTTTTCACACTCCGCGATGAAGGCGGGAAGACCGACCGTCTCTATCAACGACAGAGTGCCGCCTGTCCAGGGCGGGAACCCCCAGCCGAGGATCGAGCCCACGTCCGCATCTGCAGCCTCCGGCACGACGCCCTCTCCCATGCAGCGAGCCGTCTCGAGTGCCTGAATGTACAACAGGCGCTTCTGGATATCCTCGACCGACGGTTGCTGTTCTGCAGCTGGATACTCTTCCGCAAGACCCGGCCAAAGATGCTTCTTCGCGCCTTCGGGATAGTCATAGAAGCCGGCGCCGAAGCGCTTGCCCTTTCTTTCCAGGTCCTCGATGAAGTGGCGCACGACCTCGTCGGCACCGGAGGCGACGAAGGCATCACCCAGATCCTTCTTCGTCTGCATCATGATCTTGTAGGACAAGTCGATGGTCACCTCGTCATGGACGGCCAGCGGCCCGACCGGCATGCCTGCCATCTTGGCGGCGTTTTCGATCAGCGCCGGCTTGACGCCCTCTGCCAGCAGTTCCATACCTTCCTTCACGTAAGTGCCGAATACCCGGCTGGTATAGAAACCACGGCTGTCCCTGACGACGATCGGCGTCTTGCGGATCTGCTGGACGTAATCGAGCGCGACCGCGATGGCCCGGTCGCCGGTCTTCTCGCCGAGGATGATCTCGACCAGAGGCATCTTGTCGACCGGCGAGAAAAAATGAATACCGACGAACTGATCGGGTCGCTTCGACGCCTCGGCCAATCCGGTGATCGGCAGCGTCGACGTATTACTGGCAAAGATGGACGTCTCGGGGATGACAGCTTCCGTTTTTGCTGTCACGTCCGCCTTGATCCCGCGATCCTCGAACACGGCTTCGATCACCAGGTCGCAACCCTCCAGATCGGCGTAGTCGGTGGTCACATGGATCCGCTCCAGGATGGCTGCCGCCTGATCCTCGCTCATGCGGCCACGCGACACGCGTTTGTTCAGCAGGCCGCTCGAATAGGCCTTGCCTTTCTCCGCATCCTCGATGGCCCGGTCCAGTAAAACGACCTGCTGACCGGCATAGGCGGAGACATAAGCGATTCCGGCGCCCATCATGCCGGCGCCCAGGATGCCGAGCTTTTCCACCTTGGATTTCGGCACACCTTCAGGCCGACGCACCAGCTTGTCCGCCGCGCCCTTGTCGATGAAAAGCGTGCGGATCATGTTGCGGGCTACAGGGCCCGCCAGCAGCTTGGCGAAATACTGCAGCTCGATCTTCAGCCCCTTGTCCATCGGCAGTTGCGTGCCCTCGTAGACACTGGACATGATCGAAATCGGCGACGGGTAGTTGTGCTGGGTCTTCTCGGCAACCATCGCGTTACCGGCCATGAAAGTCTGTACGACGGCCGGATGCATGCCACCAGAACCACCGGGCACGCGGAAACCCTTCTTGTCCCACGGGGCGACCGGATCACCGCTCTCGAGGAGCCAGCGCCGCGATTTTTCCATCAGCTCGTCCACGTCTGCCGCCAGTTCATGGCAGATACCCATCTCGACGGCCTTGGCCGGTTTCAGATGACTGCCTTCCAGCATCAGCGGCAGCGAGTCGCGGATGCCGATGATTCTCGGCAGCCGCTGTGTACCTCCGGCACCAGGCAGCAATCCGACCTTGACTTCGGGGAGCCCAATGGATGCTTTCGGATTATCCAGTGCGACTCGGTAGTGGCACGCCAGGCACAGCTCCAGGCCGCCGCCCAGCGCAGTGCCGTTGATGGCAGCAACGAACGGCTTGCCGCAGGTCTCGAGCTTGCGATAGAGCCGTGAGTATTTGCCGGCGAACTCGTAGATCTCGTTCGCGTCCAGCCCCTTGGCGAAAACGCCTACAAGCTCCTTCAGGTCGGCGCCTGCGATGAACGACGACTTGGCCGAAGTGATAATTGCGCCCTTGACCGCGTCATCGGCCGCGATCCGGTCGATGGTCGCGTCCAGATCTTTCATGAACTCGGGCGTCAGCACGTTCATGGACCGGTCAGCGATGTCGATTGTCAGGATGGCGATACCGTCGTCATCCAGCTGGTACTTGATGGTTTCACTCATGATTCGTTCCAGATCCTGTCCGAAAATTTGCCGGAGCGGTCATTAGACCGATTCGATAATGGTGGCCGTGCCCATGCCGGCGCCGATGCAAAGCGTCACCAGCGCGTTGCCGAGGCGGCGACGATCCATCTCGTCGAGCGCCGTACCGAAAACCATCGCGCCGGTGGCGCCCAATGGGTGCCCCATGGCAATGGCGCCGCCGTTGACGTTGATCTGATCGTGGTCTATCTCCAGCTGCTGCATGTAGCGCAGGACGACGGCCGCGAAAGCCTCGTTGAGTTCGAACAGTTCGATGTCGCCCCTGTCCATTCCGGCCCGGTCGAGGGCCTTGATGGATGCCGGCGCCGGACCAGTGAGCATGATGGTCGGTTCACTGCCGATCGAAGCGAAGGCGCGGATACGGGCTCGCGGTTTCAGCCCGAGCCGCTCTCCGACTTCCTTGCTGCCGATGAGTACCGCGGCCGCGCCGTCGACGATGCCCGACGAATTACCGCCGGTATGCACGTGGCTTATCGCCTCCACGTCCGGATACTTCTGGATGGCGACAGAGTCAAAGCCGAACTGTTGGCCGTGCATCTCGAAAGCCGCTTTCAATCCGGCCAGGTCATCGGCGGTAGTACCGGGCCGCATGTGTTCGTCACGATCCAGCAGAACGTCGCCCATGTGATCCCTGACCGGAATCACGGAGCGATCGAAGTAACCGCGATCCCATGCCTCGGACGCGCGCCTCTGGCTCTCTGCCGAATACTCGTCCAGGTCGCGCCGTGAGAATCCGTGACGCGTCGCGATCAGGTCCGCACTGATACCCTGGGGCACGAAATGGGTGTCATAGGCGATCTGCGGATCGGTGGCCCAGGCGCCGCCGTCCGAACCCATGGGCACCCGCGACATGCTCTCGACGCCACCGGCGATCACCAGGTCGGACTGGCCGGCCATGACCGTCGCCGCCGCGCTGTTGATCGCTTCCAGGCCAGAAGCACAGAACCGGTTGATCTGCTTGCCCGGAACAGATTCGTCATAGCCGGCTTCCATGGCGCCCACCCGCGCCACGTTCGCACCCTGTTCACCCACGGGCATCACGCAACCGAGGATGACGTCATCCACTCGGGACGTGTCCAGGTCGCTCCGCTCTCGCAGCGCATCGAGCACCGTCGCCACGAGTTTGATGGGGGTGACTTCGTGCAGGGCACCGTCGGGTTTGCCGCGTCCGCGCGGGGTTCTGACGTGATCGAATACGTAGGCGTCTGACATGGGTTTTGTGCCTCCTTACAGGCCGTCACCGTGATAACGGCGGCGGTTAGCTCGCCTCAGAAATCACAGCATACTCATGCCGCAACTATCTGTATTTAAGAACATATATTCGGTCAATCGACCGCCGGTGAGCTGCGTCCTCGGGATACGTTCCGCCTAAGAAGCGATCCGGAAGAGCATCGAGTGTTGCCGGTCGGTGAATCCTCCGATCATACACTTTCCGGATCCAATTTGCTGCTCCGCATCAATGGACGAGGCGGCCGTCCTCGCAGACTTACTCGGCAGACGCGGCCCGCGGTCTCAATGGCCCGACGAAGTCCCTCAGACGCGCCTCGATGTACTCGAAGAACGGGTTGTACCGGAGTCGCGTGAACTGCGTCATCGGCACCCTGAGTACCCTGCGTTCGCCTTTCGGGTTGAGATTGCCGAGACTGAACTGCCCATCCTCGCCGGCGCCGTACCAGGGGTCGTTCTTGGCGAACGGAATTGCCACGTGAGACATGGAAAATACCTGGCGCGGCCATATCAGTCCCAAGGTCTGGTTGCCGGTCTCGCCTCCGCCCGGCGGGCGCGTCCTGGCGACCACCTCATCCGAGTCTTCGTCGCGATTGGTGACGATAGTCAACGTATAGGCAGACGTCGCTTCCTGCATGAGTCGATCACGCATGGCCGGGTAGCGACCGGAGAGAAAACCACCGAGTCGATCGACTCGGTTTACGTCGAACAGCACGAGTTCGCTGTTCGGCACCGTCAGCCGGTCGAACAACTGGGTGACGATCGCTTCGGTCAGCACAGTGGCATCGGCAAGAGACTGAAAGCAGAGGATCGGCGGCATCGCTGCCAGCAAGTCTTCCGTCTGCAATCGTTGTAGCTGTGCGTGTATCTCGCCTGCCAACATCCAGGACTCGTGGCCGGCGATCTTCGGAAAGGAGTTGTACTTGTAAGGGTCAAACTCGGGCAGGACGGATTCCCAGCGGAACTT
>CP070833.1:1281533-1306523 GCA_020341735.1 Gammaproteobacteria bacterium
CATCTTCCCCTGGTGAAGACACCTGCCGGCGAAAAACTCAGCAAACAGACGGGAGCCCTGCCGCTAGATCCGGCACGTGCACCGGAGTTGCTTCACAGTGCCCTGTCTTTTCTCAAGCTCTCTCCCGCAGATGATCTAAGGCATGCTGCGGTAGAAGAACAACTGTCCTGGGCCATCACAAAATGCGCAGAACGCTCCGGGAGTTCGAGCGGCGAATCCGGAGCCGACAACTCTAATGCTTTGGAATAATGGTAGAAATGTACTATCTTTGCACTAAATTTGCTGCGCAGCAGTACTGCAGCATGGGACATCCTCAAAGCGAAAGTCCGGTGGCTGAGGATGGGGCTTGGAAGAGACAACGGGACTGACTCACAATGAGCGAAACCAGAACGATAAAGAAGTACCCGAATCGGAGACTGTATGACACCGAGGAAAGCCGCTACATAACGCTTGCGGACATCCGCCGTCTCGTCCTCGAAAAAGTTGATCTTGTCGTGATCGACAAGAAAACCGGCGACGATATTACAAGAAGCATACTGTTGCAGGTAATAAGCGAGCAGGAGCAGAGTGGCGAGCCCATCATGAGCCGGGATTTCCTGTCCCACGTGATCCGATCCTACGGTGGTGCGATGCAGGGATTCGTAGGCAGCTATCTTGACCAGAGTATCAAGATGTTCATGAGTCAGCAGCAGCACGTCAGGGATCGCGTCAAGAGCGTCGTTGGTTTGGATCCGGTGGGAGTCGTGACTGATATCACCCAGAAAAACTTCCAACGCTGGAAGTCAGTACAGGAGGAGATCATCAGGACGATTTCACCGTCCGGTCGTGGTGACGACGATAGTGACGAGAGGCCCTCCCGTCCGTCTGGGAAGCGGACCAAAAAGCGGTCCGGCAAAAAGCCAACGTCGAAATCCGCAAAGTAGACAGCAGGCACCGGCTGGGACGTCCAGCGCAGCAGCCTGGAAACTCCTCTCGGGGGGGTTGACACACAACATCAGGAGCGGTATTGTGCAACGCATCAATGATGCATTGCATCATGACTATCGACTCCTCCATATGGTCGCTCTATGCGTCCTATTGAGCCCCCTCTTTGAGGGGGCTTTTTTTATTACTATCAGATAGTTAAGAAGCTCTTTTAGAAGTGCGGGCAAAAAAAAGGGCTCCGAAGAACCCTCTTTCTCAGCGCTGTGGCCAGCGCATGGACGGCCATCAGGCTGCGTCGAGACCCCTCATGCTGAGCCGCACCCTGCCCTGACGATCAACCTCGAGAACTTTCACCCGTACGTTGTCGCCTTCCTTGAGCTTGTCACTGACGCGCTCGACACGCTCCTCGGAGATCTGTGAGATGTGAACCAGGCCGTCTTTCCCGGGGAGAATAGTAACGAATGCCCCGAAATCCATCAGCCTCGCCACAGTTCCGTCATAGATCTGACCAACTTCGACCTCGGCTGTGATCAGGTCGATCCGGCGGCGGGCCTCGCGGCCCGAATCGCCGTCTACCGAGGCAATCTTGACTGTACCGTCATTCTCGATATCGATGGTGGCGCCGGTCTCCTCGGTGATAGCGCGAATCACTGCTCCGCCCTTACCAATGACGTCGCGGATCTTCTCCGGATCGATCTTGAACGACATGATAGTGGGCGCCCAGTCAGACATCTTCTCTCGCGGCCGATCGATAACATCGTTCATCGCGTCAAGGATGTGCAGGCGAGCGTCACGGGCCTGATCGAGCGCATCCTGCATGATGTCGCGGGTTATGCCGTCGATCTTGATGTCCATCTGCAGCGCGGTGATGCCATCCGAGGTACCGGCCACCTTGAAATCCATGTCTCCCAGGTGATCTTCATCGCCCAGAATATCGGTGAGGACCGTGTAGTTGCTCTCGCCCTTGACCAGTCCCATCGCTACGCCTGCGACCGGCGAAGAAACCGGCACGCCTGCGTCCATGAGACTCAGGCTGGTGCCGCACACCGAAGCCATCGAGCTCGATCCATTCGACTCGGTGATTTCGGAAACCACCCGCATCACGTAGGGGAAGGACTCCATGTCCGGAAGGACAGCCTGTATCCCACGCCGGGCCAGCTTTCCGTGTCCAATCTCCCGCCGTTTGGGCGAGCCCATGAATCCGGTCTCACCCACACAGTATGGCGGGAAGTTGTAATGCAGCATGAATGCGTCTTTGCGCTCGCCTTCGAGAGCGTCGATGATCTGCGCATCGCGACCCGTCCCCAGCGTCGTGGTCACGATCGCCTGGGTCTCTCCACGAGTGAAAAGCGCCGAGCCGTGTGTCCGCGGCAGAACACCAACCCGAACGTTGATGTCACGCACGGTGCTGTGATCTCGACCGTCGATGCGCGGCTCGCCAGCGAGAACACGGCCCCGTACGATGCGACTCTCGAGCGCGCCAAACTCACCCTTGACATCATCGTGAGTCCACTGGGCATCGTCGCCCACGGCAAGCGCTTCATAGGCTGCCGTACGCAACTCGTCGATGCGAGCGTATCGGCTCTGCTTCTCGGTGATGCGATAGGCTTCTCCGAGCTGCTCCTCCACCAAGCCGGCTACGGCGCTGGCGAGTTCGGGATTGCCTTCAGCGGCTTCCCAGCTCCAGGAAGGCTTGCCGGCTTCCGAGGCCAACTCCCTGATGACCTGAATCGCGGTCTGCATCTGCTCGTGGCCGAACATGACCGCGCCTAGCATCACTTCCTCGGACAGAACGCTGGCTTCACTCTCGACCATTAACACGGCATTCTCGGTGCCCGCAACGACCAGGTCGAGAGCCGAACTGGCGAGCTCGGTGTTCGTCGGGTTCAGGATGTACTGTCCATCCTTGAAACCGACTCGAGCACCCGCGATCGGACCCTTGAACGGGATCCCCGAGATCATCAGCGCGGCCGATGCACCAAGCATGGCGGGAATGTCCGGATCTACATCCGAATTGGACGAGACCACGGTCGCTACGACCTGGACCTCATTCAGAAAACCCTTCGGAAACAGCGGACGAATCGGTCGATCGATCAGCCGACAGGTCAGTGTCTCCTTTTCGTTCGGCCGTCCCTCTCGCTTGAAGAACCCGCCCGGGATGCGCCCGGCAGCGTAGGTTTTCTCCTGGTAATTTACAGTCAGCGGAAAGAACGCCTGCCCTTCCTTGGCTTCCTTGCGGCCTACGGCCGTCACGAGGACAACCGTGTCTGACATGCTGACGAGGACGGCCCCGTCTGCCTGGCGAGCGATCTCGCCAGTCTCGATAGTGACCGTATGATCACCGTATTGGAATGATTTCTTGATCGGCTTCACTTTAAAAGTACCTGTGGCAACGTTCGAGCGTGATCGGCGCTGCGAGCGCCGAAGCGGTGTTATCGGCGCAGACCCAGACGCGAGATCAGCTCCTGGTAGCGCGCCAGATCCTTCCGCTTGAGGTAGTCGAGCAGCTTGCGCCGCTGATTAACCATGCGAAGCAGACCGCGGCGTGAATGATGGTCTTTCTTGTGATCGGCAAAATGGGCAGTGAGCTCATTGATTCTTGCCGACAGAAGAGCAACCTGTATTTCGGGAGAGCCAGTGTCGGTTCCAGCTCGCCGAAACTCCTCGATAATTTCCTGTTTTCGATCACTATTGAGAGGCATCAATATCTCCGAGAGTTAATAGGCGTGGTGCCAAGAAACAGCCAGTCATTTTACCTCTGGAAAGGCCTGTCTAACAAGACGCGCCCGGAATGGCTTCGGAATCTCCGGACTCGGGTTTTTGAGTGGACACGTTGAACAAGCGCACCGGCGACAAGGTGCCTGAGTCATTCAGGTCGCCCAGGCCCAGGAAAACACGTTCCGGGCCATATATTCGGACACGCCCGGTCGATGGCCAATCAGCGAGCTGCAGCCTCTGACCACGGCAGAGCCGGTGAGCGCTTTCACTATCCAGATTCACGGCCGGCAACTGAGGCACGGCAGCGTCCGCGGCGTGGAGCAGTCGATCCAGTGCAGCCTGCCCTTGGGCTGCTGCTGTTTCCAGATCGCGGATGCTCACCATCATGGCTGAATCGAAAGGCCCTGCGGCTATCCGCCTGAGAGCGCTAACGTGAGCGACGGTATCCAGCCGGGACGCAAGGTCTTCTACCAGGGATCTAACATAGGTCCCCTTCGAGCAGCAGACTCGCAACCGCAGGGAGTCTTCCTCGAATCCGAGGTTCTCCAACTCAATGATCCGGACTTTTCGGGACGGGCGGTCCACGATTTTGCCCTCCCGTGCCATCTCATAGAGTCGACGACCTCGATGCTTCAGCGCCGAGTACATGGGGGGCACCTGCTCGATGTCGCCGCGGAATTCAGTGAGTGCGCTATTGATAGCGTCGGAATCAACGTGTCGCCATTCCGCTTCTTCTACAAGCTCACCCTGAGCGTCCCCCGTATCAGTTCGTGACCCCAGCTTGGCGGTGACTTCGTATGTCTTGGTGGCATCGAGTAGCCAGCCGCTTACTTTTGTGGCCTGGCCGAAACAGAGGGGTAACACGCCGCTCGCCAACGGGTCCAGACTGCCTGTGTGCCCGGCTTTGCGGGCCGAAAAAATTCGTCTTGCCGATTGTAGCGCTGCGTTTGAGGTCAGCCCTACCGGCTTGTCCAGCACTAGAATACCGTCCACGTCCCGGTATTGCCGTCGTGCACGTCGCCTTGGCGCCTCTTGCGGCACAGATCCTGCGTCGATCATGCTGCCCGGATCCTCAGCCATGCCCACCTTCTGTGCCGGAGTCTTCATCGACGACATCGTCGATCAAGGAGGTGATCCTTGCACCCTCGGAAAGGCTCGTGTCATGGACGAAGTGAAGTTGCGGAATCTGGCGCACATGCATCGCCTTGCCCAGGTGAGATCGTAAATAACCCGAGGCTTTCACCAGAGCGCCCTCTGCCGGTCCGGGATCAGCGTCCGGTTCTAGCAGGCTGAAGAACACCTTGGCATGCGACAGGTCGCCAGACACTTCGACACCCGTGATCGTCAAAAACTGGAGCCTCGGATCCTTGACATCCCGTCGAACGATTTCGCTGAGCAGACGACGCATCTGCTCGGCGATACGCCGACTTCTGGCGAACTCCTTGCTCATTCCGATCTGTGCTCGAGCCAGGCCATGCGGAGCCTAGAGCGTGCGAGCGACCTCGATTCGTTCGTAGCATTCGATCTGGTCGCCTGCTGAGACGTCGTTGTAGTTCTTGACGCCGATTCCGCATTCGGTTCCGGCGCGAACCTCGTTGACATCGTCCTTGAATCTGCGCAGTGATTCGAGTTCTCCCTCGAAAATGACCACGTTGTCGCGCAATACCCTGATCGGGTTGTTACGTCGTACATACCCGTCAACGACCATGCATCCAGCAACCTGGCCGAACTTGGGTGAACGGAACACGTCGCGTACCTCAGCAAGCCCGACGATCTGCTCTCGGATCTCGGGTGAGAGCATGCCCACGATAGCCGCTTTCACATCGTCGATAGCCTCGTAGATGATGCTGTAGTAACGCACATCCACCCCGGTCTCCTTGATAGCGGCGCGGGCCGCCGCATCGGCGCGAGTATTAAAGCCGATGACGATAGCATCGGAAGCAGCGGCAAGATTGACGTCCGACTCTGTAATGCCGCCAACGTTGCTGCCGATGACGTTGACCGTTACTTCATCACCCGACAGCTTCATCAGCGCATCACGGAGCGCCTCGGCACTCCCCTGCACGTCAGCCTTGATCAATAACTGCACCGAGCTGCCGGCGCCCTCCTCCATCTTCGTGAAGACATCTTCGAGGCGCGCGGCCTGCTGCCTTGCGAGCTTGACGTCGCGGTTCTTGCCACGTCTGTGCTCGGCAACCTCGCGGGTCTTTCTCTCATCGGTCAGCACGATCAGGTCGTCACCTGCCATCGGCGTGCCTGACAACCCCAGCAGCTGTACCGGAGTCGATGGGCCGGCCTCCTCCACAGGCTGGCCGTTCTCGTCGAACATGGCACGGACGCGCCCGTGCTGCTGACCTGCCAGGACAGGATCGCCTAGGCGTAGACACCCCTGATTGACCAGCACGGTAGCCACAGCGCCACGGCCCTTCTCAAGGCTCGACTCGATAACGACGCCGCTGGCGGGACCGTCGGAGACTGCCTCCAGTTCGAGCACCTCGGACTGCAGCAGGATCGCCTCCAGCAGGTTATCGATGCCTTCGCCAGTTTTTGCGGATACGTGAACGAACATTGTGTCGCCGCCCCAGTCTTCCGGAATAACCTCGTGTTGGGACAGTTCGTTCTTGACCCGATCCGGATCGGAATCTTCACGATCTATCTTGTTGACCGCCACGATCAGCGGTACACCGGCTGCCCGGGCATGCTGAACGGCCTCGACGGTCTGTGGCATGACACCGTCGTCAGCCGCAACTACCAGGATCACCAGATCGGTGACCTGGGCACCGCGGGCCCGCATCGCCGTGAATGCGGCGTGGCCCGGCGTATCCAGGAAGGTGATCTTTCCCTTGTCGAGAGCCACGACATACGCACCAATATGTTGCGTGATGCCACCAGCTTCGCCTTCGGCGACATGACTCCGACGGATATAGTCGAGGAGCGATGTCTTGCCGTGATCAACGTGACCCATGATCGTGACGACTGGCGCCCGCTGTATGGCATCGCCTTCGGCCTTGCCAGCCTCGACCACAACGTCTTCGACTTCATCCTGCCTGATCCGTTTGGGCTTGTGTCCCATCTCCTCGACGACGATCTGAGCCGTGTCCTGGTCGATGACCTGGTTGATCGTAGCCATAACACCCATACCCATCATCGCCTTGATGACCTCACCGGCCTTCACCGCCATGCGTTGGGCAAGCTCCGCAACGGTGATGGTCTCTGGCAGCGCCACTTCGCGAATGACAGGCGCAGTCGGCCGCTCGAATCCATGACGGGACTCGACCGAGACCGATACATGCCTGCGATGCGGCGTACGCTTACGGCGGCGCCCGCTTTTGGCCCCCGCCACATGTAGTTCCTTACGGCCATAACGGGTCGCGCCAGCTGCTTCCTTTTGCTTGCGTTCCTTGGCGCGCTTGCTTATCTCGGCTGCCTTCCTGGCATTCTCTTCCTGCTGGCGTCTGGCCTCCGCTTCTGCAAGCTTACGAGCCTCTGCCTCGGCCTTCAGCCGGGCCTCTTCTTCCAGCTTCTTGCGCTCTTCCAGTTCTTCGGCGGCCTGCTTCGCCTCCTGCTCCGCGAGACGCTGACTCTCCTCTTCCTGGGCCTTCCGCTCTTCGGCCAGCTTGGCCTCTTCCTCAGCGTGGCGCTGACGATCCAGTTCCTCCTGCTGCTGTTTCGCCTGCTCCTCCAGCACGTCTCTCTTGACGTAAGTACGCTTGCGGCGCACCTCGACATTGACCATGCGGGCACGGCCCTGACCAGCAGATTGGCGCAACTCACTTTGTGACTTGCGCTTCAACGTGATCTTCCGGGGTGCCGCGGTCGCTGCCTGTCGACCGTGACTGCGCCTCAGAAAGGTGAGCAGTTCGAGCTTGGCATCGTCGCTGATGGTGTCATCGGGCCCGCCGACCTTAATCCCGGCTTCTTCCAGCTGCGACAGCAACCGGTCCACCGGGACCTTAAGCACTTCTGCGAACTGTGTAACGGTGACGTCACTCATAGGTATTGCGTCCTCGAAATCAAGCGCTCTCTGCCTTCTCGGCTTCCTCGAACCAATGCGCCCGTGCCGCCATGATCAGCTCGGCAGCCCGCTCCGGTTCGAGATCCTCTATATCTTCCAGATCATCGACGGCCTGCTCCGCAAGGTCTTCCCTGGTCACTACGCCCTTACTGGCAAGAACATAGGCCAGGTCCTTGGTCATCCCTTCCAGGGAAAGCAAGTCGTCAGCAGGCTCGGCCTCGTCGATCGCTTCCTCATTCACGATCGCCTGGGTGATCAACACGTCACGGGCACGATTGCGCAACTCTTCCACGATGCCCTCGTCGAATTCTTCGATCTCGACGAGTTCTGCAGCAGGCACGTAGGCGACCTCTTCGATGGTCGAGAACCCCTCCTGCACGAGGATCAGGGCAATCTCTTCATCGACGTCAAGCTGTTTCATAAACAGCTCACCCACTTCCTTGGATTCCCGCTCGCTCTTGTCTTCGGCGTCCTCGGCGGTCATCACATTCAGCTCCCAGCCGCTCAGCTCGCTGGCAAGGCGCACGTTTTGCCCACCCCTCCCGATCGCTTGCGAGAGCTTCTCCTCGTCAACCGCTACGTCCATGCTGTGGACTTCTTCGTCGACCACGATGGAGACCACTTCGGCCGGCGACATGGCGTTGATGACAAACTGGGCCGCATTCTCATCCCACAGGATGATGTCCACTCGCTCACCAGCAAGCTCGTTGGAGACCGCCTGTACCCGGGAACCACGCATGCCGACGCATGCGCCGACTGGATCGATGCGCTGATCCATGCTGCGCACGGCAATTTTTGCCCTGAGCCCCGGATCGCGGGCGGCGCCAAGGATCTTGATCAGCCCCTGGCCCACTTCCGGAACCTCGATCTTGAACAATTCGATCATGAATTCCGGTGATGTGCGTGTGAGAAACAGCTGCGGACCACGGGGCTCCGAGCGGACCTCTCTGAGCAAACCCTTGATACGATCCTGCGGTCGTACAGGTTCCCGCGGAATCATGTCCTCTCTCGAGATGAACGCCTCGGCGTTGCCGCCCAGGTCCACATAGATGCCGTTGCGGTCGACGCGTTTCACCAGTCCACTGACCAATTCACCGACCCTGTCCTCGAATTCCTCGACGACCTGGGCTCTTTCGGCCTCCCGAACCTTCTGCACGATCACCTGCTTGGCAGTCTGAGCTGCGATGCGTCCGAAGGCGATAGACTCCATGGGCTCCTCGACATAGCCGCCCGGTTCAGCATCAGGATTCACGTCCACCGCATCCTGCATCCGCAGCTCCCTGTCGGGAAACTCGAGTTCGGTGGATTCGTCTTCGAAGACCAGCCATCTGCGGAAGGTTTCGTAATCACCACTCTCCCGATCGATAGCGACCCGGACGTCGATATCGTCTCCATGACGCTTACGAGTGGCCGAAGCCAATGCAGCCTCGATGGCTTCAAAAATAATGTCTTTCTCGACGCCTTTCTCGTTTGAGACTGCGTCGACGACCATTAGGATTTCCTTGTTCATGGACATAATCTGCTCGCTACACGTTGATTTCCGGCGCAAGGCGCGCGGTATCCACATCATCGAAACGGAGACGGTAGGTCTGACCATCCACCTCCATCGAAAAGTCTTCCTCGCCCACCGTCGAGATCGTCCCAGTAAATCGCCGCCGGCCGCTTTCGAGCGGATGAGTCAGCTCGATCTTGGCCCGATCACCCTGGAATCGAACGAAGTCGGATGGTTTCCTCAGCCGTCGGTTGACCCCGGGCGACGACACCTCGAGCACGTAATGCCCGGGGATCGGGTCCTCGACATCGAACAAGGCACTCACCTGGTGACTGACGCGCTCGCAGTCATCGAGAGTGATGCCATCCTCGGAGTCGATGAACAGGCGCACGAGACCACTCCGCCCGCCCAGATGGAGTTCCAGATCGACCAACTCATAGCCCAGCGTTCCTAGTTCGGGCTCGAGCATCTTCATGAGATCAGTTTCATTCATATCCAAACGCAAAAACGAAAAATGGGCCCTCGAGGCCCACTTTCCCTCGGGTCCTTGCCCAGCACTTCCAACGAGGGCTGGTAGACCCCTGCGGATCGGCAAAACCGCCGGTCCTAATAAAGACAGAGCCCCAGCGGGGCTCTCTCTCGAAAAGCTTGGTAGCGGGGGCAGGATTTGAACCTGCGACCTTCGGGTTATGAGCCCGACGAGCTGCCAGACTGCTCCACCCCGCACTCGCTGCGGCGGAATTATACAAACTGCCCCGGGTATTTCCAACACCCCGGGGGGCTTTTCTGGAAAGATTCTAAGGGGCTGACATAACTAGCTGATTAAAAAGAGAAATCAGTCCCTCAGGGAAGATGCCAAGAAGTACAATCAGTGCGGCATTGAGACTCAGGACTAACTTCAGGTCGGATCCGCCGCCAAGCTTGAGCGTCTCCGAAGGCTCGTCGAAATACATCAGCTTGATGACTCTCAGGTAATAGAAAGCCCCGATGACGGAGAAAATGACGCCAGCCACGGCCAGCCAGGTGAGTCCGGCATCCACCGCTGCTCCCAGTACGGCAAGTTTTGCCCAGAATCCCAGAAACGGCGGCACGCCGGCCATACTGAACATGACGACGAGCATCACGCCGGCGAACCAGCGACTCCTGGCGTTGAGCCCCCGGAAATCCTCCAGTTCGTCTGCTTCGAAGCCGCGTCTGCTGAGCAGCAGGATCATGCCGAAGGCCGCCGCCGCCATGATCACGTAAGCAATCGTGTAATACAGCGCAGCCTCTATGCCTTCTCGGGTACCCACCAGGAATCCCATCAGGATGAATCCCACGTGTGAAATCGTGGAGTAGCCGAGCATCCGCTTGAGGTTCGTCTGAGCGATGGCGACGACGTTACCAATACCCATGGAGAGGATGGACAAGACCAGCAGCATGCCGCCCCAACTCTCCTGAACGCCACCAAGCCCCTCGACCAGGACCCGCATCAGCAGCGCCAGCGAACCGATCTTGGCAGCCGAACCGATGAACAATGTGACCGAGGTCGGCGCACCCTGATAGACATCGGGCACCCACATGTGGAAGGGAACGGCGCCGAACTTGAAACCGACCCCGACCAGAATGAACGACAAAGCAAACAACAGATGGATATTCAACCCGTCCAGGGTGGCGACGGCGCGACTGATCTGCCCGAGGTCCAGCGATCCGGTTACGCCGTAGAGGATGGATGTCCCGAACAGGAAACAACCAGAAGCGATGGCGCCCAGAACGAAGTATTTCATCGCCGACTCCGCGGCCACCGGATCGTCACGGGAGAATGCCACCATCGCGTAGAGCGACAGGGACAATAACTCCAGGCCGAGATAGACGGTCAACATGCTGTGAGCGGATATCAGCACCATGATGCCAAGCGTGGCGAACAGGCCCAACAGGTAGTACTCACCCCGGAACAACTCGCGTTCACGCAAGTAGTCCTTTGAATACAGGAAGACGACGGCGGTGACCGAATAGGTAAACAGCTTCAACACGCGGGCGAGCGGGTCGGAAACAAATGTACCGGAGAATGTCAGGACCGTTTCCCGCGGTACGTACATCGCCGTGGCCATTGCCGCCATCAGCAAAGTCAGCAGACACAGCCCATACGTTATCCAGCGGTGCCGGTCGGAAACGAACAGGTCAACGACGAGCACGACGCAGGCCATGCACAGGACGACGATCTCGGCTGCCGCTGGCGCGAATTCCGGAATCAGGAATGCGGATTCTCCCACGGTCATAACTTAGACCTCGTCATCAGCTCCACCAGGTGATCGATCGTCGGCCCCATCACCTCCAGCAGCGGGGCCGGCCACAGTCCGAGCAGGAGCACGGAGACAGCCAGCACGCCAAGCACGAGTGCCTCACGTCGTGTGAGGTCTTCCAGGCCGGCGACGTTGTCATTGGCCACCTCACCGAAGACGACGCGCTTTACCATCCACAGCGTGTAGGCAGCGCCGAGAATCAGAGTGGTCGCGGCCAGGAACGCGTACCAAGGCTGGGCCCGGAAACTTGCCAGTATGACGAGAAATTCTCCTACGAAACCGGACGTACCCGGCAACCCGGCGTTGGCCATGGCGAAGAAAACCAGCAAGGCAGCAAACGTCGGCATGGTGTTTGCGACACCACCGTAGTCACTGATCTTCCGACTATGCATGCGGTCGTATAGAACACCAACACACAGAAACAAGGCCCCCGAGATCAGTCCATGAGACACCATCTGAATCATCCCGCCCTCGATACCCATCACGGCACCCGTTAAACTGCCAGTTCGGCGCATGATGGCGTAGGCCAGAAAAAATCCCAGCGTCACGAATCCCATGTGAGCAATTGAGGAATAGGCAATCAGCTTCTTCATGTCGTTCTGGACAAGAGCGACGAATCCGATATAGACGACTGCGATCAGGGAAAGTCCGATGACTAGCCAGTCCAGCGTCATGCTGGCATCGGGCGTGATCGGGAGACTAAAGCGCAAGAAACCGTAGCCACCCATCTTCAGCATAATCGCAGCCAGAATTACCGATCCGCCGGTGGGCGCCTCTACATGCGCGTCGGGCAGCCACGTGTGGACCGGCCACATCGGCACCTTTACGGCAAAAGCCGTGAGGAAGGCGACGAAGATCAGCACCTGCTCGCGCAAGCCAAGCGGAAAGTCGTGGAACGCCGCGATTGAGTAACTTCCAGACCGCATGTACAGATAGATCAACGCTACCAACATCAGCACCGACCCCAGGAACGTGTACAGGAAGAACTTGAGAGTCGCGTAAATTCGTCTCTCCCCTCCCCAGATGCCGATGATGATGAACATCGGGATCAGCATCGCCTCCCAGAAGACGTAGAACAGCATGGCGTCCAGAGACGCGAAAACGCCGTTCATCACGCCTTCCATGATCAGGAAGGCAGCAAAATACTGGCTCGGTCGCTGTCGGATCACTTCCCAGCCTGCGACGACTACGAGCACGGTGACAAATGTGGTCAGCAGGATCAGTGGCATAGAGACGCCATCGACCCCGAGGAAATACTCGACGGAGTAACGTTCGATCCAGCTTGCCCGTTCCACGAACTGCATCGCCGCAGTGGTCCGGTCAAATTCGCTGAATAACGGCACGCTGGCGACGAAGGTCGCGACCGACACGCCAAGCGCCGTCCAGCGGGTCAGCCCGGATCGTCGATCACCGATAAGCAATACCAGTATGCCGCCGGTGATAGGCAGCCAGATGAGTGTGCTTAACAGTGGGAAATCCATGCTCGTAGGGATCCTTGCCGAATCAGCCCTTCATCAGCAGCCAGCCCAGCATGCCGGCCAGACCGAGAATCATCGCGAATGCATAGTGATAGAGATACCCGGACTGCAAGCGCCGGATCACACCAGAGAGCCAGCCAATAAATCTTGCCGAGCCATTGACGATCGCCCCGTCGATCAGTCGCTGGTCGCCAAACCGCCAGAGTCCCTGCCCTAAGGCTCTCACGGCGGGCGCGAGAGCTTTCTCGTTGACTTCATCAAAGTAGTACTTATTAACCAGAATGCCCTGGATCCAGCGGAATCGCTCCGCGATGGCCGGCGCCATCGCAGGCCGATACAGGTATAACCACCAGGCTACAAAGACGCCCGCCATGGCGAGCAAGAACGGAGGCGCAGTCAAGCCGTGTACCAGAAAATACGCCGGATCCGTGCCGTGCGAGCCGACCGCGGCCAGCACATCGCGCTCAGACGAAACCATCAGCGCCTGTCCGAAATACTGGCCGAACAGCACCGGTTCCATCGCCATCCATCCGATGACCACGGATGGAATGGCCAACAGCACCAGGGGTGCGGTGACCACCAGGGAGCTCTCTTTCAGATGCGCGCGGACGTGCTCGTCCATCCGCTCACTGCCGTGAAACACGAGGAAGAACATCCTGAAGGTATACAAGGCGGTCACAAAAACCCCGATAAGCACACACGCATGAGCGTATCCGGCACCCGGGATGGTCGACGCATGGACCGCCTCTATGATGGCGTCTTTCGAGAAGAAACCGGAGAACCCGGGAAATCCAATCAGGGCGAGCGATCCCAGCAAGGCGGTCCAGTAGGTGATCGGCATGTATCGGCGCAAGCCTCCCATACGTCGGATGTCCTGCTCGTGATGCATTCCGATAATCACAGATCCGGCGGCGAGGAAAAGCAGCGCTTTGAAGAATGCGTGGGTGCCGAGATGGAAAATCCCGGCCGCGTAAGCGGAGGCACCCAGGGCGACCGTCATGTAACCCAGCTGCGATAGTGTGGAGTATGCGACGACCCGCTTTATATCGTTCTGCACCAGGCCCAGCAGACCCATAAACAGCGCGGTGGTCGCTCCGATGACCAGTACCACGCTGAGCGCCGTGGGCGACAACTCAAACAACGGCGACATTCGCGCCACCATGAAGATACCGGCCGTCACCATGGTGGCAGCATGGATCAGGGCTGAGATCGGCGTCGGACCTTCCATCGAATCAGGCAACCACACGTGCAGCGGCACCTGCGCAGATTTGCCCATGGCGCCGACAAAAAGCAGCAGACAGATCAAGGTAGGCGCTGCCCACGGGCGTCCGGAAAAGATCTCGATGGTTTCGCCCGCGATCGCCGGTGCCGCCGCGAAGACTTCTGCGTAATCCAGGGTCCCGGTATAGAACAGGACGGCCGCGATGCCGAGCAGGAAACCGAAGTCGCCGACGCGGTTGACCAGAAATGCCTTGAGATTGGCGTGGATGGCCGTCGGTCGAGTGAACCAGAAACCGATCAGCAGATAGGACACCAGGCCAACCGCCTCCCATCCGAAGAATAGCTGTAGAAAATTGTTCGCCATCACCAGCATCAGCATGGAGAACGTGAACAGAGAGATATAGGAAAAGAATCGCTGGTAGCCGGGATCATCATGCATGTATCCGATGGTGTAGATGTGCACCATCAGAGACACGAACGTAACCACGACCATCATGGTCGCCGACAGACGGTCCACAAGAAACCCGACGGCCATGTGCACGCCATCGCTGATACCCCAGGTGTACACGGTGTCGTTGAAGGGCGCGAGATCGCCGACTAGCAGGCCACGCAATACCCATGTCGACAGAACAAATGAGACAGCCACGCCGAGAATGGTCAGCCAGTGAGCTCCCTTGCGGCCGACGTATGCGCCGAACAGTCCCGCGACGACCGAAGCAACGAGCGGCGCCAGCACGATCGTGAGTAATACCTGCTGCATCGATCAGCCCTTCATGGAGTCGAGTTCTTCCACGTTGATGCTCCGGCGACTACGGAACAGGACAACGAGGATCGCCAGCCCGATGGCGGACTCCGCAGCGGCCACAGTCAGGATGAAAAATACGAATACCTGGCCGGCGGCATCGCCGAGGAACCGCGACAGGGTGATGAAATTAAAATTAACCGCCAGCAGCATCAGCTCGATGCACATTAGCAAGATGATGACGTTCTTCCGATTGAGGAAGATACCGGCGACGCTCAGAGCAAAAAGCAAACCCGCGAGGGTCAGATAGTGGGCCACGCCGATCATTCGCCTTTCTCCGCATCCATACTGACCAACCGGACCCGGTCCTCACGACGGACCTGGACCTGTCGCGCCACATCCTGGACTTTAAGCCCCGGGCGCTTGCGCATGGTCAGAGCGATGGCGGCGACAATGGCGACCAGAAGAATGACCGCCGCGAGTTCGAAAGGATACGCATAGTCAGTGTAGAGCTGGCTGCCGAGCAACTCTGTATTGCTGAAGCCCGCGTCGGCCCTCGGCGGCGCCTGCAGAAAATTCATCTCCTGGGTTCGAGCCCACACGACGTAACCGAGCTGAGCCACGATGATCATCACCACCGCGATTCCAAGCGGCGCGTAGCGCGTGAATCCTGCCCGAGCCTGCTCGACCTTGACGTCCAGCATCATGACGACGAACAGGAACAACACCATGACAGCCCCGACGTAGACAAGCACCAGAACGATCGCCAGGAATTCCGCCTCAAGCAGCATCCAGAGGAACGCACTGGTCACGAACGCCAGGACCAGGAACATGGCAGAGTGCACCGGGTTCCTGGAGGTCACGACGCCTATTGCTGAGGCGATCAAGGCGGCTCCGAAAAAATAGAAAATGACGGCTTCCATCACTGGTTATCTCATTCCCTGCCTAGCGGTACAGCGCGTCGGCCGCCTTATCCGCGGCGATCATGTCTTCGTGTTTGTCCCCGACCGCCAGCAGCTTTTCCTTGGTCATGATGTTCTCGCCGCGATTCTCCATGTGATACTCATGGATCCGGGTCTCGACGATGGCATCGACCGGACATGCTTCCTCGCAGAATCCGCAGTAAATGCACTTGAATAGATCGATGTCATATCGAGTCGTGCGACGTGTCCCTTTCTCTGAAACATCACTCTCGATAGTGATTGCAAGGGCTGGACAGACCGCCTCACACAGCTTGCACGCGATGCAGCGCTCTTCGCCGTTCGGATAGCGGCGCAATGCGTGCAGACCGCGGAAACGGGGCGACTGCGGCGTCTTCTCCTCGGGATAGATGATCGTGACTTTCTTCACAAAGAGATTACGCAGGGTCAGGCGTAAGCCCTGGAGCAGTTCCGTCAGGAAGAAAGTCTTGAAATAGCTGCGCAGCTTGTTCATCGCATCATTCAACCGAACCAGGGCCCGACTCCGTAGAAGACGAAAACGCCTTCGACCATGAGCCAGACGATTGTGATCGGTATAAATATCTTCCAGCCGAGCCGCATGATCTGGTCATATCGGTATCTGGGGAAAGTCGCCCGGAACCAGAGAAAACAGAACAGGAAGAACGAGATTTTCAGAGCGAACCAGAAGAAACTGCTCGCTCCCAGCCATGTGTCGCCCAGCCAGGGGATGCCCTGCAGTGGCGACAGCCATCCACCAAAAAAGAAACTCGCCGTCAGTGCGGCGATCAAGACCATGTTGGCGTATTCAGCCAGGAAAAAGACGGCGAACGCCATCCCCGAGTACTCGACATGGAAGCCGGCCACGATCTCGGACTCGCCCTCGGCGACATCAAACGGCGCGCGATTGGTTTCCGCGACGCCCGAGATAAAGTAGATCAGGAACAAGGGAAAGAGCGGCAGCCAGAACCAGTGCAGAAGACTGCCCTGTTGTGACTCGACAATGGCACCCAGGTTGAGGCTGCCACCGGCCATCAGCACGCCGACAAGCGCAAATCCCATGGCGATCTCGTAGGCGACGATCTGTGCAGCGGAGCGCATGGCACCGAGCAACGCGTACTTCGAATTCGATGCCCAACCGGCCAGGATCACTCCATAGACCCCGAGTGATGTCAGCGCCAGTACATAGAGAACGCCGGCGTTGATGTCCGCAAGAACGAACTCGGGGCTGACCGGGATGACTGCCCAGGTTGCCAGCGCCGGGACGATCGACAGGATCGGGGCGATGACGAACAGAAACTTGCTCGCCCGGGCTGGAACAACGATCTCTTTGACTAGCAGCTTCAGTACGTCCGCGAACGGCTGCAGCAAACCCTTAGGGCCGACCCGGTTGGGTCCGATCCGATTCTGGATGTACCCGATGATTTTGCGTTCCGCAAAAGTCAGATAGGCCACCGTCAGTATGAGCGGCAGCACAATGGCAACTATCTTGAGCGTGATCAGCACCGTCTGCTGCAGCGCTTCAGGCAGGCCGCTCCAGATTCCGCCGATCATTTCCATCAGGCGGATACCTCGCGGCGCCATCCGTGGCTGGCTTCCTCTGTCGCCTGAAGGGCAGCGGCCCGGCGGACGATGGGATCGCAGCCGTAGATCGTGGCCAGCGGGACGGCCGTATCGTGTGTCGAGTCGCTGGCGGCGCTATCCCGCCAATCGAATTCATCCTCAGCGGATGGACGACCAGCTGCCGACTTTATGGCCTCACCCAGTTCGGAGATATCGTCATATTCCATTCCCTCCAGCCCCAGCATTCCCGCCAGCACCCGGAGTATTTTCCATGCCGGGCGGCTCTCTCCCACGGGAGACGCCACACCCGTGAACGACTGCCACCGCCCTTCTACGTTCACAAAGGTCCCGCCCGTTTCCGCGAACGTGCCCGTAGGCAGCAGCACGTGGCCATAGCCGAGCATCGCATCGGTCACATAGGGCGTCATTACCGTCACAAACCCGGCCTGATTCAGGGTCGCTAGGGCCGCTTCGCCAGCCGCCGCATCCCACTCCGGCTCGAATCCGTGCAGCAGATAGGCTGCCAGCGGTCGCCTCAGCATCTGCATGGCGTTCAACCCATCGTCCTCGCATGCACCACCACCCGCCCGGCGGTGCGGGAGTGCGCCCACGATAGCCGCACCGGCAGAGTTGGCTCCGTGGGTCACGTATCCGAGCGTGGAACCGGTCGCCCGCGCCAGGCGCCCGGCCAGCGTCCGAAGGCGTCCGAACGCGGGGTGCGAGGCCGCTGCCAGCCCGAGCACGATCGCCGTTTGGGAACCCGCCGCCAGCATCCCGGCCAATCTGGAATGTTGGTCATCGGCTCCGACTTCCGTGGACGTACTACGCGTTGCGTCGAGGAGCATCTCGAGCCCTTCCGACAGACTGGCAGGTGGATGCACTGCCTGGGCCATCACCGGGAAAAGCAGGTCCCGGTGCTCTATGTCGAGACATCCGACCTGACCACCTGCCGCGGCTACCTGCTTCAAGCGATGCGCCAGAATCGGCGCCTCCTTGCGGAGATCGCAGCCGACCATCAGTACGGCGTCGCAGTTGGAAAATTCATCCAACGACATCCCGAGACCCGGCAGCACCGGATCGCGCGCCTGGTCGGAGAAATCTGTCCGCATTAGCCTGTGGTCGACGTTTCCACTGCCCAGGCCACGCGCGATGCCCGCCGCAAGATAGTGTTCCTCTACCGTGGCCGACGGACTGGTCAGAACTCCGATACCCTGCGGGCCGGACTGGGCGACTGCCTGCTGCAGCCCCCGGGTCGCCGCCTCCAGTGCCGTACTCCAGTCGGTCTCCCTCCACTCGTCACCATCCCGCACCATGGGCTTCAGGAGGCGGTCGCCTGAATAGATTCCTTCATAGCTGAACCTGTCGCGATCAGAGATCCAGGTCTCGTTCACTTCATCATTCGGCCTCGGGACGACCCGCATCAGCCGACCGCGCCGGACGTGAGCGTAGAGATTGGAGCCGACACAATCGTGGGGGGCTATGGTCTCGAGCTGCGTCATCTCCCACGAGCGGGCGCGATAGCGGAAGGGTTTGCTGTTGAGCGCCCCGACCGGGCACAGATCGATGATGTTCCCCGACAGTTCATGGTCGACGCTACGCTCGACAAATGTACCGATCTCGGTTCGCTCCCCGCGACCGATGGTACCGAGTTCCTGGATGCCTGCGATCTCCTGCCCGAACCGAACGCAACGCGTGCAATGGATGCAACGCGTCATATCGGTTGAAACCAGCGGCCCCAGGTTCTTGTCCCGGACGACTCGTTTTCCTTCGTTGTAACGCGACACATCCTGGCCGTAGCCCATGGCAAGATCCTGGAGTTCGCACTCACCTCCCTGATCGCAGATCGGGCAGTCGAGAGGGTGATTTATCAGGAGGAACTCCATGGTTGCTTTCTGCGCCGCGACGGCGAGAGCCGAGCGCGTACGGACCTTCATCCCGTCGGCTACCGGAGTCGCGCAGGCTGGTAATGGCTTCGGAATGTTCTCGACCTCTACCAGGCACATCCGGCAGTTTGCCGCGATGCTTAGCTTGCGGTGATAGCAGAAGCGCGGAACGTACACGTCCTGTGCATCAGTAACCTCGATGATCATCTGACCCTGGCGTGCAGTACAGGGCTTGCCGTCGATCTCGATATTGAGGGTGTCGTCGCTCATCGTCCCTAGGCCGCCTCCGCGCCTCCGTCCAGCACACTCCTGCCTCGATGTTCGATCATGTACTCGAACTCCGAACGGAAATGGTGGATGAAACTCTGTACCGGCCAAGCCGCCGCGTCACCGAAGGCGCAGATCGTGTGTCCCTCGATCTTGCGCGAGACGTCATCGAGCATCGCCAGATCCTCCGCCCGACCTTCGCCTTCGAGAATTCTCCTGACGACACGATTCATCCAGCCTGTGCCCTCCCGGCAAGGCGTGCACTGCCCGCAGGACTCAGCGAAGTAGAATCGGGTCACGCGTTCCAGCACCCGGACCATGCAGGTGGCCTCATCCATGACCATGACAGCGCCGGAACCGAACATGGAACCGGCGGCCTTGAGCGCCTCGAAATCCATGTTGGTATCGATGATGATGTCGGCCGGCAGGACGCGTGCGGAAGACCCGCCCGGGATGACGGCCTTCAGACGCCGCCCTTTCCAGACGCCACCTGCCAGGTCCAGGAGACTCCGGAACGGGATCCCGAGCCCGACTTCGTAGTTTCCTGGTCTCTCGACATGCCCGGAGACCGAATAAATCGCCGTCCCGCCAGACCCCTCCACGCCGAGATCGGCGAACCACTTGCCGCCATTACGCATGATGGCGGGCACGGAAGCGAAAGTCTGCGTGTTGTTGATCGTGGTGGGCTTGCCGTAGAGGCCGTAATTGGCCGGGAACGGGGGTTTGAACCTGGGTTTGCCTTGTTTTCCTTCCAGGGACTCCAGCAATGCTGTCTCTTCACCGCAGATGTAGGCGCCGGCGCCAGCGAACGTGTAGAGGTCGAAGTCAACGCCGGATTCGAGGATGTTCTTGCCCAAGAGGCCGGCCTCATAGGCTTCACGGACAGCAGCTTCGAATCGCGGCACTGGTTCGTCGATGAATTCGCCACGGATATAGTTGTAGCCGATTGTGGCTCCCATCGCGTAGCCCCCGATCGCCATGCCTTCTATGACTGAATGGGGATTAAAACGCAGGATGTCTCGATCGTGACAGGTACCCGGTTCACTCTCGTCCGAATTGCAAACAACATATTTCTGGCCGGGGGCATTACGCGGCATGAAACTCCATTTCAGACCCGTCGGGAAACCGGCACCGCCACGGCCTCGCAGGCCGGAAGATTTGACCTCGTCGATGATTGCATCCGGCTCGATACGCTCTCGCAGGATCTTTTTCCACGCCTCGTAGCCGCCCCGGCTGGCATAAGTCGCAAGGGTCGCCGGCGATTCGGCATCGAGCGTCGAATAGCAGACCTGGTTCAACTGCATGAACTACTCCAGCCCGTCCAGGATTTCGTCCACGTCCTGTGGTGTGAGATTCTCGAAATACTTGTGGTCAACCATCATCATCGGAGCACCGCAGCAAGCCGCAAGGCACTCCTCCTCTTGCTTGAGGAATATCCGTCCGTCGGCAGTAGACTGTCCGGTCTTGATGCCCAGACGCTGCTCGATATGAGCGACGATGTCCTCGGCACCCCGAAGCATGCATGAGACATTGGTGCAGACGGATACGCTATGTCGTCCGATTTGGCGGGTCTCAAACATCGAGTAGAACGTTGCGACTTCGTAGACCTGTATGGATGGAAGGTCGAGGTAGTCAGCGACTGCGTCCATGAGTGGCTGCGTCAGATATCCGTCGTTCTCATGCTGCGCCGCGCGCAGGCCGGCGATGATCGCCGAGCGTTGGCGTCCCTCAGGAAACCGTGGAATCCATCTGTCCAACTCTTCTCTGACATGCTCAGGAAGGACGGCAGGTTCTCTCCGTGCCGGATCGCTCACCTGTCCACCTCGCCGAAAACGATGTCCTGCGTTCCGATCACGGCGACGACGTCGGCAAGCATATGGCCGCGGACCATCTCATCCATCGCGGACAGATGGGCAAATCCCGGGGCGCGGATCTTTACCCGATAGGGTTTGTTCGCGCCATCGGATACCAGATAGATGCCGAATTCGCCCTTGGGGTGTTCTACCGCCGCGTAAACTTCTCCTTCGGGCACGCAATAACCTTCCGTAAACAGTTTGAAATGATGGATCAAGGACTCCATGTCGTCCTTCATCTCCGATCGACGCGGCGGGGAAATCTTGCGGTCATCCAGCATCACCGGACCGGGATTTTCGCGCAGCCAGCGAACGCACTGGCGTACGATCCGGTTGGACTGACGCAACTCCTCAACTCGAACGAGGTAGCGGTCATAGCAATCGCCGCTGACCCCCACGGGTATATCGAACTCCAGATCCCCGTATACTTCGTAGGGCTGCTTCTTACGCAGATCCCATTCGACACCCGACCCTCTCAGCATGGGACCTGTGAAGCCGAGCGCGATGGCCCGCTCCGGGCTGACCACGCCGATATTGACGGTTCTTTGCTTCCAGATACGATTGTCGGTGAGGAGGGTCTCGTACTCATCGACGCAGGCCGGGAAACGATCGGTGAAGTCTTCGATGAAGTCGAGCAGCGATCCGTCGCGAGTCTTGTTAAGCCGATTTACTTCCTGCTTGTTACGAAAACGGGACTCCTTGTATCGCGGCATCTCTTCCGGGAGATCCCTGTAGACGCCACCAGGACGATAGTAGGTGGCATGCATGCGAGTGCCGGATACGGCCTCGTAGCAATCCATAAGGTCTTCCCGCTCCCGGAAACAATAGAGAAACATGGTCATGGCACCGATATCGAGACCGTGAGCGCCCAGCCACATCAGGTGATTCAATATCCTGGTGATCTCGTCGAACATGACGCGGATATATTGGGCCCGGATCGGTGCCTCGATCCCCAGCAGCTTTTCTATCGCGAGCACATAGCTATGCTCGTTGCACATCATCGATACGTAGTCGAGTCGGTCCATGTATCCGATCGACTGATTGAACGGTTTGCTCTCAGCCAGTTTCTCGGTTGCCCGGTGCAGAAGACCTACATGGGGATCCGCCTTGGTAATAACCTCTCCATCCATCTCCAGCACGAGTCGCAGAACACCATGTGCGGCCGGATGCTGCGGACCGAAATTCATGGTGAAGTTCTGAATCTCAGCCATGATCCGCCCCCTCATCGCCCGCGACGTTCCGTAAAGCATCCTTGTAACGATTGTCGTCACGGATGACTCGCGGAACCAGCGTGCGCGGTTCAATCGAAACAGGCTCGTAAACGACCCGCGCCTTGTCCGGATCGTAGCGCACCTCAACGTTGCCGCTCAGTGGGAAATCCTTGCGAAATGGGTGACCGATGAATCCGTAATCGGTGAGAAGACGCCTGAGATCCGGGTGGCCATCGAACAGGACGCCAAACAGGTCGAAGGCCTCGCGCTCGAACCAGTTTGCCCCGGGCCAGATACCGACCACGGAAGGGACGACCGGCGGATCGCCGTCCGGCGCAAAGGTTTTTACCCGTAATCGTTGATTCCCGCTGATCGAAAGCAGATGGTAGACGATGGCAAAGCGTCGATCAGCAGAGCCCGTATTGACCGCCCTGCTGACGCTGCGGCTGAATCCGGTTGTCGTCGCGTCGCTGGTTTTCCACTCATCGTCACCGTACATCAGGTAGTCGACGGCACACAGATCATTAAGCAGATCGAAACGCAGGCCATCTTCATCGCGCAGGATACGGCAACAATCGATCAGGTCAGCGACGGGCAATTCTACGGTTACCTCGCCACGGTCAACGGTCACGCTGAGCGCCCGATCGGTCAGCGCATCCCGCACCCTTGTTTCAAGTTGACCTGCTCGAGTGCTCATGAATCGTGATGTCAGCGGGCGATCGTGTGAGTGCGCCGGATCTTGTTCTGCAACTGGATAATCCCGTAAAGGAGCGCTTCAGCCGTGGGCGGACAGCCTGGGACGTAAACGTCGACGGGCACGATCCGGTCGCAACCCCTGACGACAGCATAGCTGTAGTGATAGTACCCGCCACCGTTTGCACAGGATCCCATGGAGATGACCCAACGGGGCTCGGACATCTGATCGTAGACTTTGCGCAGCGCGGGTGCCATCTTGTTCACCAGCGTTCCGGCGACAATCATAACGTCTGACTGCCTTGGACTCGGCCGGAAAATGACGCCAAACCGATCCAGATCGTAGCGCGCCGCTCCCGCGTGCATCATTTCGACGGCGCAGCATGCCAAGCCGAATGTCATCGGCCACATAGACCCGGTGCGAGCCCAGTTGAGTAGGTTGTCGACGGACGTCGTAAGCACGCCCGGGCGCTGCGACTTGTCTGATGTCTCCGGGACCGTCTCAGTTGGCTTGGACGCTAGTCCCACTCCAGCGCTCCTTTCTTCCACTCGTAGACGAATCCCACGACGAGGATCATAAGAAAGACTCCCATTGCGAGGAGACCGAACAGACCGATGCTGTCGAGCGACACAGCCCACGGAAAAAGAAAGGCGATCTCAAGATCGAAAATGATGAAGAGAATCGCGACGAGGTAGTACCTGACGTCGAACTTCATGCGCGAATCTTCAAACGCCTCGAAGCCACACTCATAGGATGAGAGTTTTTCGGAGTCAGGCCTCCGCGGGCCGAGAACGAACCCGAGAGCTACCAGCGCAAGACCAAGGACCGTTGCGATCGCCAGGAAAATGAGAATCGGCAAGTAGTTCTCAAGCATCTAACCACCCCGTCCGGCCACGTGTCTGTCGAGACCGGTCCTCCTGTGACCGCTCCTGCTCGTCCCGATCGATTCGCTCGGAACAAGCAAAATTGATGGTGCCGATGGCCGGACTCGAACCGGCACGGCTTTCGCCACTGCCCCCTCAAGACAGCGTGTCTACCAATTCCACCACATCGGCAAGCCGACAGAGACGCGCAAGCGTTACTCGCTCCCGGGCGTCTCCTCTTCCTCAACCACCGCCTGCTCGGCAGGCAAGGCTGGAAGATCAACCTCGTCGTCGGGCACCAGTATCCCGGGTACCTCATCAGCGCTATCTTCAGCGCCGGGAGCCGCTTCCAGGATGCTCACCGGCCCCTCCTGCTGACCTGAGAGGTAGGCCAGGGTCAGGCTGGTAGCGAAAAAAAGCGCAGCCAGAACTGCGGTGGTCCGGCTGAGAAACGAAGCGGAGCCCTTTGATCCGAACACGGTACCGGAAGCACCGGCTCCGAATGCGGCACCCGCCTCCGCGCCTTTGCCCCGCTGAAGCAGCACGATGGCGATCAGCGACGATGCCAGCAGGACATGAAAAATAGAAACAAGCGTCTGCAGATTCATAATTCGTTCACAGTTCAGCCAGCCGCACGGCAGATCTCGGCAAAGCCCTCCGCATCCAGCGAAGCGCCGCCGACGAGACCTCCATCAACGTCAGGCATAGAGAACAGGTCCCTGGCGTTCGACGACTTGACACTGCCGCCGTACAGGATCCTGACCGAATTTCCAATTGTATCATCTTCATGGGCGAGGATCCCACGGATGAAGGCATGTACGGCCTGTGCCTGCTCGGGAGTCGCGG
>CP070833.1:1306623-1324619 GCA_020341735.1 Gammaproteobacteria bacterium
TTGTGCGATGGCCTCTTCCAGGGGCAATCCGAAGTGAATGTGGTTCACCAGCACTTGCAGCATGGCGGTCGTGATCCGATCGGCGCCCGGGGATCCTGTCGACAGCACCCTGCCGTCCTCTGTGCGCGCCACGGTCGGCGCCATGTTGGAAGGCAGGCGATGGCCCGGCTGCGCCTGCTCTATGCCACCGGGCAGGAGCTCGATTTCGCCCAGGCAGTTGTTGAGCCAGACACCGGTGCCTGGAGGCAAGCCTCCAGAACCGTAGCCCGACGACATGGTAATCGAGCAACCGACGGCAGTTTCGTCTGCGGCAGAAGTGTGGACGGTGGAGCCGGAGGCACCCGGAGGGGTCCCCGACCGGGCCATCTGCAGCAGACCCTCGACTGCCTCGCTGATGTTTCCGGAAGTGTCGATGTGCCGATGACGGTACCTGATCACTGCGTGCTGGATCTCGACCAATTGTTTCACTGCGGCAGGATCCCACCCCTCATGCCGAACACTGCCCATCATCATCAGCATCGCCGCCAGGGTTGCCCCGCCCACGGCGGGCGGTGGGTTCGTCGCGATTCGCCAATCGTCCAGCTGTGCCTGCAGGCTGGGACGCACGATGGGTTGGTAAGCCGACATGTCCTCCCGGTTGAGCGGCCCGCCATGGTCGGATACATAATCGGCGATGGCATGCCCCAGATCGCCGGTGTAGAACTCATCGGGCCCCCGGATCGCCAAAGTCTCAAGCGTGGTCGCCAGATCGGGTAGCCTGATCATCTCGCCGCGACCCACAAGACGGTCGTCAGCGTCTATGAAAACCTCGCGGCTATGCGGTTCCCAGCCGAAAATCAGATCTGCCGAACTCTCGAGATAGTGATGGCACGCGGACGGCAACGGGAAGCCTCGTTCTGCGATCTCCATCGCGGGTTCAACCACAGCGCTCCACGGCAGACTGCCGTAAAGCCTGGATGCCTCTCCAAGAGCGGCAACTCCGCCAGGTACGCCGACGGACCCGTAGCCGACAATCGTTTTGACCCCTCCGCCATAGGTGAGGTCGACCTCCCAGGCCGCTTCTCCGAGCCGGGGGTCGGGCAAGCCCAGACCGGGAACCGCCGCATAACCATCAATGGTGACCGGCTCGCGCCCCGGAACCCAGACCGTGACGTATCCACCCGCGCCCAGCGAGCATACGCCAGGCTCCGTCGTCATCGATGTCAGGCAGGCCGCGATAGCGACGTCCACGGCATTGCCACCCGCGCCAGCTATCACGGCACCGGCATCGGCAGCCAATTGCGAACTGGAGGCGACGGCCACTGCAGCCATAAGGTTCAGACCAGGATTCAGGTGTCCGTAAGGGAGACGGATAATAGCAGAGGGCGGTTTCCGAGCCTCGGTCAGGCTGTGAGGCTTTTCGCGTGCCACTCCAGGTGGTCATCGATAAACGAGGACACAAAATAGTAGCTGTGGTCATAGCCTTTGTGGCGCCGCAAGACCAGGTCCAATCCCCGATCCGCGCAGGCGTCCTCCAGCAGTTCGGGTCGTAACTGTTCTTCTAGGAAGGGGTCGTCCAGGCCCTGGTCAACAAGGATTCTCGATACGGAGCCGCCGTCGCGAATGAGTTCACAGGAATCGTGGGCTCGCCAAGCATCTCTGTCATGGCCCAGGTAAGCGCTGAAGGCCTTTTCTCCCCAAGGACACCGGGTTGGGGCACAGATCGGCGAGAATGCAGAGACAGAGTGGAACAATTCCGGATGCCGCAACGCAAGCGTCAATGCTCCGTGGCCACCCATAGAGTGGCCGCTGATCCCGGTCCGGGACACGTCGATCGGGAACTGATGACTGACAGCAGCAGGTAATTCAGAAGTGATCCAGCTTTCCATCCGATAATGTTCCCGCCATGGAGGCTCCGATGCATCGAGATAGAAAGCCGCTCCGCTGCCCAGGTCCCAGTCCTCGTCTTCTCCCGGGACGCCTGTCTCTCGGGGGCTGGTATCCGGCACGAGAAGGGCCAGTCCCAGATCTGCGGCCTGGCGTTGGGCGCCGGCCTTGGTCATAAAGTTTTCCTCAGTACACGTGAGACCCGAGAGCCACAGCAGGACCGGGAAGGGCCCTCGTCCGGACGGGAGGAACACGGAGAAACGCATCGGCCCAGCACAGTGTTCCGATTGATGCGCGCAGAACAGCGTCCGCCCGCCGAATGTCAGATGTTCCTGACGGATCTCTACGGCATTCACGTACAGAACCTCAGAAATGGATGACGGACCTGATGCTCTCACCTTCATGCATCACGTCGAAAGCTTTGTTGATCTCTTCCAGCGGGTAGCGATGGGTGATCATCTCATCCACCTTGATATCGCCTTCGAGATATTGATCCACCATGCCCGGTAACTCGGAGCGGCCCTTGACGCCTCCGAACGCGGTGCCGCGCCACACTCGCCCGGTGACCAGTTGGAACGGCCGCGTGCTGATCTCCTGGCCGGCTCCGGCGACACCGATGATGGTCGATTCTCCCCACCCCTTGTGACAGCATTCCAGAGCAGCGCGCATCGTCTTGACATTGCCTATGCATTCGAACGAGTAGTCCACTCCGCCGTCGGTCAACTCGACGATGACCTCCTGGATCGGGGCGGAATGTTCAGCCGGGTTGACCAAATCAGTAGCACCGAGGGCTTCAGCCATCTCGAATTTGTCAGCATTCAGGTCGATTCCCACGATCCTTTCCGCCTTGGCCATCACCGCGCCCTGAATCACGGACAGGCCGATTCCGCCCAGCCCGAACACCGCCACTGAGGCACCGGGGCGTACCTTGGCGGTGTTAAGGACAGCTCCGATCCCGGTCGTGATGCCGCAGCCCAGCAGACATACCTTGTCTAACGGAGCTGCAGGATTGATCTTTGCGACCGCGATCTCCGGGAGCACCGTGTACTCGGAGAAGGTCGAAGTGCCCATGTAATGGTGAATCATCTTGCCGTTCGACGAGAAGCGACTGGAGCCGTCGGGCATCAATCCTTGACCTTGTGTCACCCGGATCGCCTGGCAGAGGTTGGTTCTTCCCGACGTACAGAAGCTGCATTCCATGCATTCTGGCGTGTACAGCGGAATGACATGATCTCCCGGCGCCAGGCCAGTGACGCCCTCGCCAATCTCGACAACGACAGCGCCACCCTCGTGCCCCAGTATCGACGGGAACAATCCCTCAGGGTCGGCGCCGGAGAGCGTAAAAGCGTCGGTATGGCAGACACCCGTAGCGACGGTCTGAAGAAGTACCTCTCCCGCACGTGGGCCAGCCACATCCACGAGTTCGATCTCCAGCGGACGCCCCGCCTCCCAGGCCACTGCGGCTCTTGCCTTCATCGGATCCTCCCACAACAGAACGTGATCGCGTGACCGGCGGTCGACGCGCCTGAACACATGATAGACCAGCCGCGATTCGCTGGCTCCACTGTGAGACCATGCTGCTGGATTATGCTGTAGACGGCGGTCTATAGTGCTAGGTAGGTAACGATGCAGGAACAAGCGATGGCTGCTGAGCCCAAGACCCTTGTAGAAGAGAATGAAATTCGCCGATTGCAAGTTTTGTTCGAGGCCCAAAAGGCCGCATTCGCGGCCGATCCCATGCCGGAAGCCAATCGCAGGCGCGAGCATCTAAAACGATTGTCCGACGTGCTGGTGGCCAACAAGGAGCGGTTGGCCGACGCCATATCTGAAGATTTCGGTAACCGTTCTCGTCACGAGACTTACGCGGAACTGCTCGGCAGTGTTCAGGGGATCCACTACGCGCGGCGTCATGTCCGTCGCTGGATGCGCCCATCGCGTCGTCGTGCGGGCCTGCTGCTGGCTACCACGAGCTGCAAGGTCGTCTACCAGCCTAAAGGCGTCGTCGGTGTCATCGTTCCGTTTAACTACCCGCTGGTCCTGTCGATTGGTCCGTTGGCCTGCGCTCTGGCGGCCGGCAATCGGGTCATCCTGAAGATGTCGGAGGAGACACCGCGGATCGGTCAGGTGCTCAAAGAGGTGCTGGCATCGGTCTTCGAAGATGCGCAGGTGGCAGTCGTGCTTGGCGAGGTCGAGGTGGGCAAGGCATTCTCCCGACTGCCGTTTGATCATGTCCTGTTCACCGGATCCACGGAAGTCGGTAGGCACATCATGCGAGCCGCGGCAGACAACCTGACCCCAGTGACGCTGGAGCTGGGCGGCAAGTCACCGACGCTGATCGGTGAGGACGTCCCCATGTCCATGGCTGCCGAGCGCATATGTTTCGGCAAGGCGCTCAATTCCGGGCAGTCATGCGTCGCGCCAGACTATGTGCTTTGTCCGACCAGGCGCGTGGACGAGTTCGTTGATGCGATGTCGGCAACATTTGCCAACATGTATCCGCAGCTTCATGAGAACGCGGACTACACTTGCGTCATCAACGATCGTCATTTCAAACGCCTGATGGATCATCTGGATGACGCACGCGCCAAGGGTGCAGAAGTGATCGAACTCAGCACCGACAGTGGCGGTGCGTCCGCCGAGACGCGCAAGATGCCGTTGTATCTGATCAAGGGCGCGACCGGCGAGATGACGGTCATGCAGGAGGAGATCTTCGGTCCCTTGCTGCCGATCATCGACTACGACAGCCTGGATGACGCGCTGCGGTTCATCAATGAGCGTCCGCGGCCGCTGGCCCTTAATCTGTTCGAGACGGATGCGGCCCGTCGTGACAGCATTATCGACGCCACCCATTCCGGAGGCGTCTGCGTGAATGATGCGATCACCCACTTCCTGGCCGAAGACCTGCCGTTCGGTGGTGTCGGCGATTCGGGCATGGGGCACTATCACGCCCGCGAAGGTTTCCTGACTTTCTCGCATCACAAGGCAGTGCTGTCCCGTCCCCGCATAAACACGGCCCGAGTGCTCTACGCGCCGCACGGCGGCTGGCTGCAGAATCTGCTGTATCGCCTGTTCCTGCGCTAGGCATCAAGCCGGACCTGTCGCGGAACCGGGATGACGCCCAAGCGTGATGAGGTCGACCAGACGCGTCGTTTGCGCGAGCAGCTGGCCGTACTTCGCAGGGAGGCGGAACACAACGAGTCAATCCTGAGGCGGGCCCAGGCAAGGGAGATCCGCCTGCTGCAGGCCGGCTCCATGGTGGCGCTGTTCAACGAGATCGTGGACGGCTTGCGGGAGTCGCATGGGCTGGAAGCGGTAACGTTGGTGTTACTCGACCCGGATAACGAGATCCGCCACTTGGCGATGGGCGAGAAATTTGATCCCGAGGGGCGGCCGGAGGTCATGTTCGTTGACAGCCTGATTGGTATGGCCCCCCAGTTCGCGACTCTCTATCGATCATGGCTGGGGCCATACATCGGCGCCGATCATCGTCTTCTGTTTCCCGCTGTTGATGAGCTGGCATCCTTGGCAATGTTGCCTTTGCGTCGCAAGGATCGACTGCTGGGTAGCCTGAACATGGGGAGCGTTGACGATCGCCGCTTTACCCGGCACCACGGCACGGACTTCCTGGATCATCTGGCAAACGTGACTGCAGTCTGCCTGGAGAACGCAATCAATCGTGCGCGTCTGTTCCGCAGCGGCATCACGGACGTGCTGACCGGCTGGAACAATCGGCGCTACCTGCAAAGCCGGCTCGCCGAGGAGTTGGCGCGAGCTCAACGGATGGACACGCCTCTCGCCTGTCTGCTGATAGACGTTGACCACTTCAAGCGAGTCAATGACAGATACGGACATCTCGCGGGCGATGAGGTCCTGCGGGAGATCGCCGATCGCGTCGAGGGCGAGGTCAGGGCCAGCGACGTGGCTGCCCGTTACGGTGGGGAAGAGTTCGCGTTGCTGCTGCCGGAGACCCGGGCGCGTGACGCTGTTGGTCTGGCAGATCGGATTCGTCAGGCGGTCTCCAGGACCCCGATTCTTCTGGACGGAGGCGCTCGAGTAGCCGCGACGGTTTCGATCGGGATTTCGTCCGTGGCTCCGCCTGCCGGCGTGATTGACCTGAAAAGCTTAGGCGAGCAGTTGATCGCGGAGGCCGACGTCCAGCTGTACCGGGCGAAAAACAGCGGAAGGGACTCGGTCTGCTGGGAGGGAGGCTGATCCCTGTCTCGTGTTTCCGGCGACCGGAATGAGCGATCAACCGGGGAGTCGTTGTCGGCGTATCAGCAGAAGGAAGAGCGGCACTCCGATAATCGCCGTGAGGGCTCCGACCGGCAACTGGCGGGGGGCGAACAGGGTTCGCGCCAGCGTATCCGCAACCACCAGCAGGCTGCCACCGGCGAGTGCCGCGGCAGGGAGGAGGATGCGGTGATCCGAGCCAGTGATCGTCCGCACCAGGTGGGGGATAACCAGTCCGACGAAACCGATGCTGCCAGCCGTCGTCACCGCCACCGCCGTCAAAAGCGAGCTGGACAGATAGACCCCGACTCTCACTGACCTGACCGAGACTCCCAGCGAGAGCGCCTGCAAGTCGCCTCTCGAGATGATGTTCAGGTGCCTCGCTGCGATCAGGCCGAAGATCGTCGTGACACACAGAAGGAGCAATGGCCCCCCCGGGTTCTCCGCGAACGACAGATCCCCCATCAGCCAGAACAGCATCCCCCTGAGGCTGGAGTCCGGTCCCAGTGCCAGCATCAGGCTTATCACCGCCGCAAAACCTGCCGCGAGAACCACGCCGGTCAACAACAGCCTCAGCGGAGTCCAGCCTGCCGGGCCACTCGCTGAAACCATGAAAACCATCAGCGTTGCACCAAGGGCGCCGACGAATGCCGCGACATCAACAAACAGGCCGCCAAGGCCCATCATCAATGCCAACAGCGCACATACGGCGGCGCCTCCGGAGACACCCAGCACATAAGGATCGGCCAGGGGATTGCGCAACAAGACCTGCATGAGCGCGCCCGCGACAGCCAGCAGCCCGCCGACGGCGAACGCCGATAGCGCCCTCGGCAACCTCAATTCGGCGACCAGTGTCCTGGGCAGATCGTCTGCGTTGCCGGTGAGCCCGGCCCAGACTTGTGCGACGCTCAGATCGACGCTGCCAATGGCCAGCGCAAACATCACGGCGCCGACCGCAACCGCGACGAGTCCCAGAAAGGTCAGCGTCAAATGCTGTCTTCGCAACTCTAATTCCTTTGTATGACAAGCGGGGCCACTGGCTGGCCGCCGAGTAGGTCAAGTTATCACGACGTTCGCGTCAGGTGCTGTTGTCCGCTTCCCGGCGTTTGTGAAAGAATGCAACCAATCGCAAGGATCCACGCCGAATGGCAGATTTCATAGACGAGGAAGGGTATCGGGCAAACGTCGGAATAATACTGACCAACGGCAGCACCCGGGTCTTCTGGGCTGGCCGGGCCGGGCGTGACGGCTGGCAGTTCCCGCAGGGTGGTATCCGCCCGGGAGAGTCTGCCACAGCCGCCATGTTCAGGGAGCTGAACGAAGAGATTGGTCTCGAGTCCGACGACGTCGAAATCGTAGCCAGCACGAAGGGCTGGCTGCGCTATCGGCTGCCCAGGCGCTACATGCGGCGCAATAGCTCGCCGGTGTGCGTCGGTCAGAAGCAGCGCTGGTTCATGTTACGACTGTTGTCCGCGGAGTCGCGGGTTCGGTTCGATACCACCAGTCATCCGGAGTTTGATCGCTGGCGATGGGTCGACTATTGGCACCCCGTCCGGGAGGTCATCTATTTCAAGCGACGGGTATACCGCAGGGCGCTCCAGGAACTCGGTCAATTCGCGTTTCCCGACGGTCCTCCGCCATGCCCGCCCCCGAGACGACGCAGGAAGCCGGCAAGCTGAGATCTCAAGGCGCGTGAGTGAGACGCCTGACAAAAAATGAAGACACCTCTGGTCGTCAAGAAACGCCCCCCGCCGAAGACGCGGATCGCCCTGCTGGCTGCCATCGGTCTGGGAATGTTATCCATCTGGGGCATCTTCGAATGGGGCCGCCGGGACGGGGGATACAGCCTGGTGGAGGCTGGCCAGGCGCGCGAAGCCCTTGCCGAACAGATCCTGGCCTTGCAGTCTGAAAATGAGGAACTGCGTAGGGCGCTCGCGCTGATGCGAGCGGCTGACGGCGTGGACAGAGAGGCATATCGGCGCGTGGCACGTGAACTCGACGATCTGCAGTCGCAGATCGCGGAGCTGAACGAGGAACTCGCTTTCTACCGCGGCATCATGACGCCGGCCGAGGGGCAGGCCGGACTACAGGTCCAGACTGTGCAGATAGAACCGGCAGACGGAGATCGGTCCTACCGACTGCGCCTGATCCTGGTCCAGGCTGGCCGCAATGACCGGCAGGTGGCCGGCAATTTGTCAGTCTCGGTGGCTGGTGTGGGAGCTGACGGAGCCAGGGTTTTACCGCTCGAGCAGATGGGCGGTACGACGGAGAGCTTGCAGTACGATTTTCGCTATTTTCAGGTCCTCGAGCAGGAGGTGATGTTGCCCGACTCGTTCCGGGCTGAACGCGTAGATGTGCGGATAATGCCCAAAGGCAGAGGCCGGGGAGATGCCGAGGTGTCATTCCCGTGGGTTGTCGAGAATTAAGAGGGGGCCCTGATGTTCGGCAAAAGTGGCAAGACACGGACGGAGATCACTACGCTTGTGGGCGCCGGTACCCGGATCTTCGGGGATATCGAATTTGAAGGTGGTCTGCATCTGGACGGCCAGGTGCATGGAAACATCAGAGGGGTCGAGGGGGCGACGTTAACGGTCGGTTCGGGGGGGCTGGTTGACGGAGGTGTCGAAGTCGACAAGGTTGTATTGAACGGTACCGTCCAGGGTGATGTCGTGGCCAGTACCCGCGTGGAACTCGGTGCGTCAGCTCGGGTCATAGGCAATGTCGTCTATCAAGTGATCGAGATGGCCAGTGGCGCCGAAGTCAACGGGAGTCTTATCCATCATGATCCGATGCAGCCTCGGGACGACAGGGATTAGATTGCGCGGGAGGCCCGAATACACAGTCATCACTCCGCGCGGCTTCACGAGAGGACCCATTCATCGGTAGAATCGGGGTAACTGAAGACATACGTTGGACATAATGGTTTCGACAAACGACACAATGCATGCGCCGCCGGCCCCACTGGTGTTTACCGATGCGGCAGCAACAAAGGTGGCTCAACTGCTATCCGAGGAAGAGAATCCGGAGCTGAATCTCCGCGTCTTTATCTCCGGGGGCGGTTGCTCAGGGTTCCAGTATGGATTTACCTTCGACGAGAAAGTCGAAGAGGGCGACACGCGCATCGAGAATCGGGGTGTGACCTTGCTGGTGGACCCGATGAGTGTCCAGTACCTGATGGGGGCAGAGATCGACTACCGTGAAGATCTCGAAGGAGCGCAGTTTGTCATCCGGAACCCCAACGCCACCACCACCTGCGGTTGCGGATCTTCTTTCTCCGTCTGAACCTGACCTGGCGCGAACGGCAGATCAAGAGGGCGACGGCCAGGTCATCGCGGCTGTAGATCTCGGTTCCAACAGCTTTCACATGGTCGTGGGCCGGCTGCAACAGGGCCGATTGTCCATTCTTGATCGGATTCGCGAGATGGTCAGGCTGGGGGCCGGTCTTGATGACGAGGGCCGGCTATCTGCAGAAGTCTCGGAACGCGCTCTCGCATGTCTGAGCCGGTTTGCGGAACGGCTAGACAGCCTGCGAGCGGGCAGCGTCAGGGCAGTGGGCACCAATACGCTCCGTAAAACCCGGGACCGGCATCGCTTCCTCAGCGACGCGTCCCGGGTGCTTGGTCATCCCATCGATGTCATCTCCGGAGTGGAGGAGGCGCGGCTGGTCTACCTGGGTGCCGCGCACAGCCTTCCCGGGGCCCCCGAGAACAGGCTCGTGGTAGATATCGGCGGTGGCAGCACCGAACTGATTGCCGGCAGCGGCTACACTGCGCAGAGGCTGGAAAGCCTTTACATGGGTTGCGTCAGCGTAAGCAGCAGCTTTTTCCCCGGGGCGCGTGTCACGGCGAAGCGTTTCAGACAGGCGCGGCTGGCGGCCCGGCAGGAGCTTGCGCCGGTAGCGGAAAGATTCCGTGGCGCGGGGTGGGAGCGTGCGTACGGCACGTCGGGCACCATCCGCGCCACAGCGAAGTTGCTGGCTGATGATGACAATCCATCCGGGATAATCACACGGGACGGACTGGCGAAGCTGCAGGCGAAGGTCGTCACCTGCAGGAATCTGAGGACAAAGAGGCCTGCGAGGCTCAGCGAGGACCGTGCCCCCGTCTATCCCGGGGGACTGGCCATCATTACGGAAGTCTTCGACGCCCTGGGAATAGAATCGATGAGGGTCGCGGAAGGGGCGCTTCGAGAAGGGCTTCTGTACGACCTCCTGGGTCGGTTGACAGACGAAGATGCCAGGCAGCGAAGTGTGCAGTCGCTGCAGGACCGGTTCCATGTAGACCTGCGTCAGGCGGCCAGGGTGGAAGCTGTCGTGCTGGATTTTCTACGGCAGGTGGCGGTTGATTGGGGACTCGATGGGCAGCTGCCCCGACAGCTCGCCAGCTGGGCGGCCCGGCTGCACGAGATCGGGCTTGATATCGCGCACGCCCAGCATCATCGCCATGCCGCCTACTTGCTGCGGCACGCGGACCTGGCCGGCTTCTCGACCGGGGAACAGCTGCTCCTGTCGGCCCTGGTCGGAAATCACCGTCGGCGGTTGCGACCTGAGCTGATGGATGGCCTGCCGTCATCATGGTCGGTCAGTGCGCCTCGTCTGGCGGTGCTGCTGCGCCTGTCCGTGTTGTTGTGCCGGAGTAGATCGGAGACTCCCCTGCCGCCGATCGCGCTGACGGCGAGAGAGAAGTCCCTGACGCTGGAATTCCCGGACGATTGGCTGGAGGCCCACCAGCTGACATTGGAAGATTTGCGACAGGAGGCCAGGTACCAGTCCACCTCCGGATTGAGGCTCCGCTATCGCTAGGGTCGGGTCGCTTGTCAGGCGGGATAGATGGCGCCGAGCACAGCTTCGCGAGTCGCGCCGGTGACACCCGGCAGGTTGCCGGGAAGTCGATTCATGGTTCGATGGGCGAGCCAGCCGAACGCAGCCGCTTCGACCCAGTCGACACCGATGCCGAGGCTTTCGGTGGTCTCCAGCCTCCAGCCCGTCAGCCGGTCCGAAAGCCGCTGCATGAGCGCGCGGTTGTGTGCACCGCCGCCGCAAACGTAAAGGCCGCCCGGTTCCGGAACCAGTCCCTCGAGAGCCAAGGCTACCGTAGTCGCCGTGAGCTCACAGAGCGTAGCTTGTATGGTCGCTGGCGAAGGAGCTGTGTGGAGACTATCCAGCTGGGTCTGCAGCCACTCGAGATGAAAGTCTTCCGGACCGGTGCTCTTCGGCGGGCTTCTGAGGAAATACTCGTGCTCGAGAAGCAACTTCAGCAGCTCGTTGTCGCAATCCGCCGACGCCCCCCACGCGCCGCCCTTGTCATAGGGCTCGCCTTTTTTCCTGCGCGCCCAGGCATCCATCAGGTTGTTTCCGGGCCCTGTATCGAAGCCGATCACGTCTTTGCCCGGTAACAGCAGCGTAAGGTTCGCTATGCCGCCGATGTTCAGTACGGCCCTTGGCTCATCTGCGCTGCTGAAGACGGCTCGATGGAAAGCCGGAACGAGCGGCGCGCCCTGGCCGCCAATGGCTACATCACGGCGTCGAAAGTCGGCGACGGTCGTAATGCCGGTACCAGCCGCTATTATGTTGGGGTCGCCGATCTGCAACGTGAAAGGCCGCTCCCCATGGGGCGAGTGCAACAGCGTCTGCCCGTGACTGCCGATCGCGCTGACGGATCCGGGTTGCCGATCGCTCTTCTCCAGCAGTTCCAGGGCGGCCGTTGAGAATGCGCGGCCAAGCGCTACATCCAGCTCGCCGACCTCGGCGAGATCAACGAGTTCCGGATGCTCGACGATGCGACGCAGGCTCCGCAGGGAATCTGCAGGGATCGGATGTGAGTGGGTCGCATCGATCCGGATCTCTTCACCGTCAATCTCCAACAGCACGGCATCGATGGCGTCCATGGATGTGCCGGAGATGAGCCCAATGAAGTACTCGGTCACGCCGGCTTCCCCGGGAGGCAACCTTCGGTCAGGGATACAACGCGCTCAGTCGAGTCGGGCAAGACGGGTATCGCTGATCGCGTCAAGTTGAGCAACCAGTGGCTGGGTGGCTTCCATGAATGCGTCGCGATACTTGGGAGACACGGGCTCCGCCTCGGGCAGCGGCACCGTCCGAGGGTTGCGATGGACGCCGTTGAGCCGGTACTCGTAATGCAGATGGGCGGCGGTAGCCAGGCCGGTGGCGCCGACATAGCCGACGACTTGCCCCTGACGGACTCGGGTGCCCTTGTTCCTTCCGCGAGCAAATTTCGAAAGGTGTGCGTAGAGCGTTGTGATGTTACCGCCGTGCTGGATGATGACGCAGTTACCATAACCACCGTTGCGACCGCGAAAGATTATTCGACCGTCGCCGGCGGCCTTTATGGGCGTCCCCTTGGGAGCGGCATAGTCGACGCCCTTGTGTGGCCGCTTGGTCTTCAGGATCGGATGCAGCCGATTGGGATTGAAGTTGGAGCTAACCCGCGTGAAGTCCAGGGGTGCCCGCAGGAAAGCCTTGCGTACGCTGAGTCCCTCGGGCGTGTAATAGTCCACTCTCCCTTCGGGATCCTCGAAGCGCAGGGCCCGATAGACCCGGCCCTGATTGACGAATTCCGCAGCCAGGATGTCGCCGTCCCTGAGCCGCTCTCCGTCCTGCCAGACTTGCTGATAAACCAAAGAGAAACGGTCTTCCTTGCGAATCTCGAGGGCGAAGTCGACGTCCCAAGCGAAGACGCCGGCCAGATTCATGATCAGCCTGTCGGACATGCCGGCTTCCGCGCCGGCCTCGAACAGCGAGGTTTCGATCTCGCCCTGCACGAATGCGGGTCGATGCTCGACCGGGTTGGCCATGAACTCCACTTCATAAGCGCTCTCTGAACGAACCACCCGCATCGTCAGTTCTTCGCTCAGGGGGCGGGAGAGTCCAAGGACCCGTTCACCCTCATGGGTCACTTCGATCTTGTCGCCCGGCTTGATCACTGCCAGGGCATTTCTGGCCTCTTTGAGCTCCAGCATCAATGCGAGATCCGCGACACTCAGTCCGTGCCTTCGAAACAGGCGATCAAGACTATCGCCGGGTTTGATCTCGACCACCAGTTCTTTGCCAGCTGACGGCGTCTGTTGCTCAGGCGCACGTTGCGCAACCTGCTCAGTCCCGGTTTGCGGGGCAGGGAGGGCATCGACTTGATCGCCGGGCATGGGCACAGGGTGTAACTCAGGCTTGGCCGATGCGACGCCGGTGTCGACCTCCGACTCCACCACCGCGAGGCCGGTTTCGGCCCTGGCATCCTGCCCGGGCAACTGCAATCTCACGCGCTTGAGGCCGCTGTCTGGTGAGGGTATGGTCTGCTGCACTGCCTGGCCGTCGCCGGTCTTTGAACCTTCCGGCAGCGATAGAAGAAGAACCCCCACTGGTGCCAACGCGACGACTGCAAGCAATCGCCAACGGAGCTTGGAGACATGCCCTCCCCGGGGTCTGCCGGGCTTGTAATCGTGCTTGAGCTGGCTCTTTACTCGACCCATGTACGGATTCTCTGCAAAATTGGACATAAGTTAGCTGGAGATACCCGGTCGGTCAATGCAAAACGCCCTGTTTTTAGGGGCGTAGATTATTAGGAGAATTAATGGCTTCCATTCGGGACCAGATGGAGGAACTTAAGAGGGGCGCGGATGAGGTCCTGGTCGAGGCGGAACTCGAGGGGCGCCTCGAGGCCGGCGAAAGGCTGCGCGTGAAGGCCGGTTTCGACCCTACCGCCCCGGATCTGCACATCGGTCATACTGATTTGATCAACAAAATGCGCCAGTTTCAGGAATTCGGGCACGAGGTCGTATTCCTGATAGGCGACTTCACCGGAATGATCGGCGATCCGTCTGGTAAGAACGCGACTCGACCGCCGCTGAGCCGCGATGACGTCATTGAAAACGCACAGACGTACGAACAACAGATCTACAAGATTCTCGATCCCGAGAAGACCCTGATCATGTTCAACTCGAGCTGGATGAGCGGCATGGACGCAGCCGGACTCATCCAGCTGGCGTCGCGCCAGACCGTCGCCCGGATGCTGGAGCGAGACGACTTCAACAAGCGCTACGCCGGCAACCAGCCGATCGCAATCCACGAATTCCTGTACCCGCTGGTTCAGGGGTACGATTCGGTCGCGATGAAAGCCGACGTTGAACTCGGCGGTACCGATCAGAAATTCAATCTGTTGGTCGGACGACAGCTGCAGCAGTCTTATGGTCAGCCTCCGCAGGTCGTTATTACGATGCCCCTGCTGGAAGGGCTGGACGGCGTCCAGAAGATGTCGAAGTCCCTCGGCAACTATGTCGGCATCACGGACCCTGCCGCGGAGATGTTCGGAAAACTCATGTCGATCTCCGACGATCTGATGTGGCGATACTTCGAGTTGCTCAGCTTCCGCCCTGCCCGGGAAATAAAGAAGCTGCGACAGGAAGTCAGTGAGGACAGGAACCCCAGAGACGTCAAATTCGAGCTCGCCGGGGAGATCGTCGCTCGCTTCCATGACAAGCAGGCTGCCGAGGCCGCCCACCGGGAGTTCGTAGCGAGATTCCAAAAGGGTCGGCTTCCGTCCGAGATTCCAGAAACCAGGATCGAGGCAGGATCCGCCGGGGTCATGATCGGAGAAGTCCTCACGTCTGCCGGACTCTCGGCGAGCAATTCAGAGGCCTTCCGCATGATCAAGCAGGGCGCCGTCAGGGTCGACGACCAGAAAGTGGAGGACCGGGCGCTCCAGCTGCAGGGCGGCAACAGCTACATTGTTCAAGTTGGCAAGCGTCGTATTGCCAGGGTCGTCATCGAGTGATCGCATACCCCGCACGGGAACTAAAGGAACGTCAGCGCCGGCGACAGCCGGTAACAGAGAGAAGGAGCAATCAATGATTCGCAGAGCCGTAGCAATGATCGTCGCAGTCCTGGTGACCACCAGTACGATGGCGATGGATCAGGAGAAAGCCGAGAAGGTCACGGAGGTCCGTCGGGCGGTGCTGGAGGTTGTCGGCTGGAATATCGGCCCCATGGCCGGAATGATCAAGGAGCGAATTCCATACGATCGCGAGATCTTCCGACGCAATGCGGGGCGCATCGCGTTCATGCTGGAGATGGTGCCCGAGGCGTTCGGGCCAGATACCCGCGAGGCCGTCCTAGAGACCGAGGCGCTGGATGTGATCTGGGAGGAGTTTGACGAATTCCGCGACCTTGCGGGCGAGGCACGCGACAAGGCTGTGGCTCTGGAGGCGACGGCCGGCTCCGGAGAGTTCGCGCAGGTCCAGGCAGCTTTCCTGGAGATGGGCCAGGCATGCAAAGCCTGTCATGACAAATTCAGGGAAGAAGACTGACCGATTAGAAAAAGTCTTCGGGGTCCGGGGCAGGTGCTGCGGCCACGATCAGCCAGACGCTCGCCGCTGAGGCGGCCAGCAGGATCACGGCAAGGATGACACGCTGGCTGGAAATGGCCTTGTCGCCTCCCGCCAGCGCTTCCGGCATTGATCCTGTGAGCATCGGGCCGATCAGATTTCTCCTCCAGCGTATCCAGTACTTGGCCATCACCGCCAGGTGCAGGGCGGTGAGGGTGAGCAACACATTGAAGTTGCCTGCATGCAAGGCTTCCATCCTGTCGGTCAACACCGACGGGGCCGCCGCGTGCCAGGGGCCCGAATAGAGGATCTCGTCGCTGTTGAACAGGCCGCTGACGGCCTGCACTGCCACTGCCACCAACATGGCGATGACCGCCCAACCACCGATAGGGCTGTGTCCGGCGGCGGCCGGGGGGGCTCCCTTTAGCCACAAAAACAGGTAGCGCAGCGTGGGGCCCGGCGCGGCCAGGAACTGGCTGAATCTCGCATAGCGTGGTCCAACGAGGCCCCAGGCCAGTCTGAATATGACCAGCGTCAAGGCCAGGTAGCCCAGTCTCATGTGCCATTCCATCCAGGCCAGCCCGAGTTCGTGGGTTATCCAGCTGCCGGCAAGGGACAGGGCCAGGGCCCAGTGAAACACTCGCGTGGGCAGGTCCCAGACGGTGATCTGATTGTCGTGGTTGGAGGATTCTCGGACCATGGTTTCCTGGATGCGACGCGGCGGTCCCGGAAATTTTATCGCCGACCTGCCGCCGGTGGGAGTCCGGCGACTAGTCGACCAGGAAATAGTCGACATGGGTCACGACCCTGATGGTCTTGTGTTCCGGGCTGAAGCCTTCCCGATCAGCGATCGAGAAGTACCCCTGCTGAGCTCTGCGGATGGCGCCGACACGGCTGTCGGAGTCCTGGGCGAATTGCTGGGCAGCTCTGCGAGCGTCCCGCGTCGCCGCCGCGATCATCGTCGGCTTGATAGCCGCCAGGGATGTGAACAGGAATCGCGGTCCGGCCTCATAACTGCGCACCAGGGGGATGCCTCGTCTGACCAGTTCTCCCGACTCTTGCATGGCCGCCTTCAGTGCGCCGACGTTACGACTCCTCAGGGTCAGCGTGGTCTCGGCAAGGTAGCGGCCCTCCGGGGGCAAGGGAGACCCCGGCCTGTCGGTCTTGAAGTCCGTGAGTCTCGGGACAGACGTGCTGACCGCGTGCGCTGGGAAACCGCGCTCGGCAAGGAACTCTCTGATGACCAGGTGCTTTGCCTGTATCTGCTTGTCCAGATCGAGAAGCGTGTCGGCAGACGATGAGAACACGATGGGCCAGAGGGCCAGGTCAGCCATTACTTCCCGCTCCGCCAGTCCCTTGACGCTCACTACTCGCTGGGCACTGCGCAGTTCCGCCGCCGCATGCCCTAGCGCAAATCCGGCCAGGATCAGACCAGCTGAAATCGTCAGGCCCAGGATTGCGGCAGCTCTGGTGGGGCTTTCTCTCCCGACAGTCACTGACATCGAGCATCCTCCAGTCCAATGGGATGTTTGATCCTGCCTGTGAAAGCGGGCTGAAACCGTTCGCGAAAATGGCAAAATTCGGGCAGATTGCGATCTGTATTCGACGGAACCCCGCCGTCTGCCGGGCAGCCGCCAGAACGGGTCTGCAGCAAGGGTGTTGACGCGGCTCAGGCAGTCTATATAATGCGCCGCTCGCCTGAGTCAGGCGGCCTCCTCGGACGCGCTCGTCCCCACGTTGATTTCGAACGGGGGGTGTTGACAGCGCGGTAAGGCAGGTTACACTTGTGGGTCTGCCCAGCAGATTCGCAAGGCAGTGCTCTTTAACAAACAGAATCAGGTAATTTGTGTGGGTGCTCGCACCGATGCTTGCGAATGCAAATATCGATGTTGAGCAACCAACAGTCAGCTCTTTATTGAGAGAAATGTTGGATCGCTTGACAGCTCAAACCTTTGAACTGAAGAGTTTGATCCTGGCTCAGATTGAACGCTGGCGGCATGCCTAACACATGCAAGTCGAACGGAAACGATGGAAGCTTGCTTCCAGGCGTCGAGTGGCGGACGGGTGAGTAACGCGTGGGAATCTGCCTAGTAGTGGGGGACAACCCGAGGAAACTCGGGCTAATACCGCATACGCTCTACGGAGGAAAGCGGGGGATCTTCGGACCTCGCGCTATTAGATGAGCCCGCGTCGGATTAGCTTGTTGGTGGGGTAACGGCTCACCAAGGCGACGATCCGTAACTGGTCTGAGAGGACGATCAGTCACACCGGAACTGAGACACGGTCCGGACTCCTACGGGAGGCAGCAGTGGGGAATATTGGACAATGGGGGAAACCCTGATCCAGCAATGCCGCGTGTGTGAAGAAGGCCTGCGGGTTGTAAAGCACTTTCAGCAGAGAAGAAAAGCCTGGGGCTAATATCCCCGGGTCTTGACGTAACCTGCAGAAGAAGCACCGGCTAACTCCGTGCCAGCAGCCGCGGTAATACGGAGGGTGCAAGCGTTAATCGGAATTACTGGGCGTAAAGCGCGCGTAGGCGGCTTGGTCAGTCGGATGTGAAAGCC
>CP070833.1:1324719-1339777 GCA_020341735.1 Gammaproteobacteria bacterium
TGAGATCGCTCAGGCGCCCCGGCGATCTGGCCACCGCCCATATATCCACCCTGCTGGCGCCGTGCCGACGTAGCGTCACGGCCAAGGCATTGGCGGTCGCACCCGTCGTCAGTACATCGTCCAGCACCGCGACATGCGCCGGCGGCGTGCGTCGACATTTGAAAGCGCCGGCAACTTGTCGTCTTCGTTCGGGCGGCGGCAACGACCACAGAGGCGGCGTGTTGCGTCGCCGAAGACAGATATCGTCGCGCAATGGTACTTGGGTGACCCTGGCGACGATCGATCCGATCTCCCTCGCCTGGTTGAACCCTCTCGCCCGAAACCTGCGCCAATGAAGGGGAACGGGCACGATCGCAGTCGGCGTGTCCTGCAGGCGCCGGAGACGGTGACCTGCGAGTTCGCCCAACAGGCGCGCATGGGGCAGGTATCGACCATACTTCAGGCGCTGCAGAAGCCGGTCTACGGGGAAGGCGTACAGAAAAGGGACCTCTGCCCTCTCGAAAGCCGGTTTTCTGGAGACGCATGAAGCGCAGGTACCGGGTATTGCCACCGGACGGGCGCATACGGGACAGGCCTCCCTGTTCCACGGCAGGTCGCGGAAACACCCGCTGCAGATTTCCGGTCCCAAGCCCCTGGCGCCACAAAGCTGGCACACCGAGTGCCCGAGCATTTGATCAATAATCCGCCATATGTTCATCCTGACACAGTCCCGCGGTTGACACCTAATCGGCCGGCCCGAATACTCGGACGGCGGCCCCGGTGGATAGTCTCGCGGTCCGCATCTATGGCCGAACAGCCTGAAAAACAGGGAGCGTCGATAAGAAATGCAGCCAGCCGCAAAGAATGCAGAGCCGCGAGTTAGAACGGACTGGTCCGAGGAGGAGGTTCGGGCGCTTTTCGAACTCCCGTTCAACGACCTGCTGTTTGAAGCCCACTCGGTTCATCGCCAGTGTTTCCCGCCAAACGAAGTCCAGGTCAGCACGCTCTGCAGTATCAAGACCGGATCATGTCCGGAGGACTGCGCCTATTGTCCTCAGAGCGTGAGGTATGAGGCAGGGGTGGACAGCGAAGCGCTGCTGGCGATCGACGACGTCGTCGATCAGGCGCGGCAGGCCCGCGCCAACGGCGCCACCCGATTCTGCATGGGCGCCGCCTATCGCAGCCCCAAGCAGAAACAGCTCGACGTTATCAAAGAGATGGTCCGGCGCGTCAGCGAACTCGGCATGGAGACCTGCGCGACACTCGGCATGCTCTCGGAAGACCAGGCGACACAGCTAAAACAGGCCGGTCTCGATTTCTACAATCACAACCTCGATACGTCAGAACGGTTCTATAGTGAGATCATCACGACCCGGACGTACAAGGACCGACTGGATACGCTGCAGAACGTCAGGGAAGCAGGGCTGAAGGTCTGTTGTGGGGGTATTCTGGGCATGGGGGAGGACCCCGCTGACCGGGTCCAGCTTCTGCAGACACTGGCGAGCCTTTCTGAACACCCGGAAAGCGTCCCCATCAATCAGCTGGTCCAGGTCCCCGGCACGCCGCTGCACGGGGTCGCGGAACTGGACCCCCTGGAACTCATCCGCACCATCGCGGTGGCGAGGATCCTGATGCCACGATCCCACGTCAGGCTGTCTGCCGGCCGCAGTGACATGAGTGACGAGACTCAGGCTCTGGCTTTTTTTGCCGGAGCGAACTCCATTTTCTATGGTGACCGCCTGTTGACGACCGACAACCCGGAACAAGACCACGATCGTGCATTGTTCGATCGACTGGGCATCCGGCCAGCGCCGGCGACCCAGTCTTCAAAAGGGGGCGAAGCCGACGCAAGCCGTGCCGCTGGCGCACATGCAAGGCACTGAAATCAGCCTGACGGCGGATCTTGCCGACCTGGAAGCGCGACAGCTCTATCGGAGCCGGCGCGTTGTCTCCCGCCGGGAACCTGGAGCCCGGGTTGAGGTGGAAGGCAAGACGCTGCTGAACTTCTGCAGTAACGACTACCTGGGCCTGGCCGGCGATCGACGGATCGGTGTGGCACTGAAGGAAGGTGTCGATCGCTGGGGTTCGGGGGCGACCGCCGCCCATCTAGTTACGGGACATACCGCCGCTCATCACGCTCTCGAGGAGGACCTCGCGCGGATAACCGGCAGAGACAGGGCGCTGACTTTCTCTACGGGTTACATGGCCAACCTCGGCGTGTTCGCGGCCTTGGCCGGCCGCCGCGACCTCATCGTGGAGGACCGGCTGAACCACGCCTCACTGATCGATGCCGCCCGGCTTTCAGGGGCGCAGGTGCGGCGATTCCGGCATGGCGACCCGGCCGCTGCCGAGGCACGCCTGTCAACCGGGACGCACGGCCGTAGTTTCGTCGTGACCGACGGCATCTTCAGCATGGATGGCGACATGGCACCGCTTGGGGGCCTTTCAGCGGTGAGTTCGCGGCACGGGGCCTGGCTGGTTGTAGATGATGCCCATGGATTCGGGGTGACAGGGAACGATGGCGGGGGAAGCCTAAGCCTGGCCGGGCTCGGCCAGTCGGACGTGCCGGTACTGATCGGCACGCTTGGCAAGGCCATCGGCACATTTGGCGCATTCGTCGCCGGTAGCGAGGAGTTGATCGAAACACTGATACAGCGCTCCCGGACATATCTCTACACGACCGCGCCACCGCCGGCAGTGGCGGCGGCCACACGACAGGCTCTTGCCATCGCCTTCGCGGAGACGTGGCGTCGCGACAAGCTCAGCGAGCTGATACGGCGTTTCCGCGTCGGCGTCGAACATCTTGGCCTGGAAACGACGGACTCGGACTCTCCCATCCAGCCGATCCTCCTTGGAGAGCCTGGTCGGGCTCTGCAAGCAAGCGAGTCTCTCTTCGAGAAGGGCTTCTGGGTAACAGCCATACGCCCACCGACGGTGCCCGAAGGGTCCGCGAGGTTGCGGATCACCGTTTCAGCTGCCCACGCGGAGGACGATGTAGACAACTTACTGGATGCGCTGGCGGACCTGGATTTGGGGGGTGCGCGGCCCGATGGATGAGCTGTACATCGAGTCATCGGGTCAGGGCCCATCCTTCGTCATGCTACACGGCTGGGGACTGCATGGAGGCATCTGGGACGACTGCGCGCCGGAACTGGAACAGCGCGTGCGGATCAGCAAGATTGACCTGCCGGGACATGGCCGCAGCCCGAGATTGCGCGGGGTGGCTGATATGGACGCTCTGGTTGAAATCGTCGCGCGCCATTGCCCGAGGCGGATGAGCCTGATGGGTTGGTCACTGGGTGGAATGATCGCGATGGAGATCGCGCGGCGACTGCCCCGACGGGTCGAAAGGCTGCTGCTGGTAGCAACGACACCGCGTTTCGTAACGGCTCCCGACTGGCCGTGCGGCGTCGATCCAATCGTGCTCTCGAACTTCGGGGCCGGCCTGACAGAGGACTATCGGCGGACCGTGAGGGATTTTCTTGCCCTGCAGGTACGGGGCGACGAGCGTGCGTCGGAACTGTTGCGGCAACTCAGGAAACGGGTTTTCGCACACGGTGACCCGGACCCCACCGCGCTCGCTCAGGGCCTCGACCTTCTCGCGGAAACCGACCTGCGCGAGAATCTGGATCAGCTGGCGTGTCCGGCGCTGGTCCTGTCCGGCGAACGCGATCGACTTACGCCTCCGGAGGCCGGACGCAGACTCGCGAGTCTGATTCCGAATGCACATTATGTGGAGATAGAGAAAGCCGCCCATGCGCCCTTCCTCTCACACCGTCGGGAGTTCATCTCGGCGATCGCAGAATTTTCGGGCCGCGCCGCATGACACGGCGCGGCGATGATGCTTACCGCCTGGAGACCGCCGCCATACGCCAGGCCTTTAATCGGGCGAGTTCTACTTACGATGGCTCGGCCGTGCTTCAGGGCGAAGTACGGCAAAAACTGCTAGACCGTCTGGATCTGGTGAAGCTGGAACCAGCTGTGATCCTGGACGCAGGCTGTGGTACCGGACAAGCGGGTCCACCGCTCTTGAAGCGATACCGGAAGGCCCACCTTGTGGCGATGGACTTATCCGAAGATATGGTGCTTCGGGCGAGAAACAGGCGATTGTGGTTACGAAGGCCTGCCGTTGTCTGCTCCGATGTTCTGCGACTACCGTTTTCGGATGCGAGCGTGGACCTGGTCTTCTCTAACCTGATGCTGCAGTGGTGCAGCGATCTGGATGCCGTATTCCGGGAGGTCTCACGGGTACTGAAGCCTGAGGGACTGTTCAGTTTCTCCACCTTCGGACCGGACACACTCTCGGAACTCAGGCAGGCGTGGAATGCGGCTGACGACCACGTTCACGTGAACAGGTTTCTGGACATGCACGACATCGGCGACGCCCTGGTCCGGTCTGGCCTGGCAGAGCCGGTGCTTGACGTTGATTACTTCTGCATGACCTACGACTCGGTAACGGCCCTGATGCGTGATCTCAAGGCGATTGGCGCCAGAAATGCATCGGCTGGCCGAAATCATGGCCTGACCGGACGCCAACGCCTGGCGGCGGTGGAACTGGCCTATGAGGCCTATCGCAGAGACGGCAGATTGCCCTCCACGTGGGAGGTCGTATACGGGCACGCATGGGCTTCGCCGACGCAGCATCACGGGCAGTCCGCTGCCAGCGAGACCCGCATCCCGATTGACGACATCGGAGTCAGAGATGGCTGAGGTTCGGCGATGAGCAGGGGAGTCTTCATCACGGGAACGGATACCTCTGTTGGCAAGACGCTCTCCGCCTGCGGATTGCTCAGAGGGCTGAGCAGCAGGGGAATGATCGTGTCCGGTTACAAGCCGGTAGCCGCCGGCGCCGATCTCATCGACGGGCGCCTGCAAAATGACGACGCCACATGGCTTGCACGTTGCTCTTCGGGCCATCTGGATTACGACGAAGTCAATCCGATCGTCCTGGAGCCACCGATAGCGCCGCACATCGCGGCGAGCGCCGCTGGTCTGGTGGTGGATCTGGAACGACTGGTTGACGGTCATCAGCGCTTGGCGGAGAAGTGTGACTTTGTGGTCTCGGAAGGCGCGGGGGGCTGGCTCGTTCCGCTGAATGACGAACTCCACTTCTCCGATCTGGCAGTAGCCCTTGGCGTCCCTGTGGTTCTCGTGGTCGGTCTGAGGCTGGGTTGCCTAAACCATGCACTCCTTACCGCCGAGTCGATTGACCACCATGGAGCGAGACTGGTTGGCTGGATCGCCAACACGCTCGAACCGGGCATGGCTGCGTTGGAAGAGAACCTGGAGACACTGGAGCGCAGCCTGGACGCACCGCTCATTGGCTCCGTTCCCTGGCTCGGAAACGAATCAATGGAGGAGCGGATCGGTAGGGCAAGTGCCAGCATGAACCTGGGCCTTCTCCTGCACGAATTGCGTAACTAACTGATTAATAGAATTTTTTTGACGGAAAAAACGGCTCCGATGTGTTGCCTTGGCCGCAGCCTTCCATTAGCATAGCGGGCTCGGCGTCGGGTCAGGCTGGAGTGGGAAGCCTATGACCGAACTGTCATCGCCGAAAAATACGCTGCTGACCAGGATTCAGGTGAGCCACAATTGCTCGCTGAGTCCGCGAGGTGCACTCGTCTTTTTCGGTGTCACTGCGGCCGGATCGCTGATCGTGGCGGGTTATTTCACCCTCCATGGCATGTGGCCGATATTGCCCTTCGCGGGGCTGGAACTGCTGGTGCTCGGCGTCGCGCTTGGACAGAGCATGAAGCGAGGCGGCTTGGTTGAGGTAATCTCGATTCACAGTGATCGGGTGACCGTACGCAGATACGGGCATGGCGAAGACGAACGGGCGGAATTCCCGCGGCACTGGGCCAGGGTGGAGTTGCGTAGATCGCCGAGACTGGGGCACCCCAGCCGGCTTTTGATCAGTTCGCATGGACGCGGATTCGAAGTGGGCTCGTCGCTCACCGAGGACGACAGAAGCAGGCTCGAAAGACGTCTGCAGGAATTGATCGGCGGGGTCGGACAGGTTCCGGGGATCTCGCCGAAAGAACAGATTCGGAATACTTGATACTGGCAATGGAGTCGGGATTGATGTCCAACAGCAAGCTCGGAAGGCTCGCGGGAATGACGACCGCGATGTTTCTGCTAACGGCGATATCGCCGCTCGCGCACGCAGCGTGGGAAGTCAATATGCCTCGGGGCGTCACCGCGATCAGCCAGGAAGTCTACGGGCTTCACATGTTGATCTTCATCATCTGCTGCGTCATCGCTTTTGTGGTCTTCGGTGCGATGTTCTACTCGATTCTCCGGCACAGGAAATCTCTCGGCGCCCAACCCGCCAGCTTCAGCCACAGCACCAAGGCGGAGATTCTGTGGACGATCGTTCCCTGCCTGATCCTGATCGGCATGGCAGTGCCGGCGGCAGACACGCTGATCCGAATGGAGGATACGCGCGGCAGCGATCTGAGCATCAAGGCCACGGGTTACCAGTGGAAGTGGGGCTACGAGTACATCGATGAAGGCTTCGGCTTCTTCAGCAGCCTGCATCCAGACCATAACGTGGCTCGCCAGCTCGGATCCGGGATCGATCCCGCCAGCGTGGACAATTATCTTCGCGAAGTGGACAACCCTCTGGTCGTGCCAGTGGGGGCGAAGGTCAGGCTGCTGCTCACCGCATCGGACGTCATCCACGCTTGGTGGGTCCCCGATTTCGGCGGCAAGAAGGATGCCATCCCCGGTTTCGTCAACGAATTCTGGTTCAAGCCGGAGGAAACCGGCATCTTCCGCGGACAGTGCGCCGAATTATGCGGCCGCGATCATGGCTTCATGCCGATCGTGGTGAAGGTGGTAACGCAGGACGAATACGAGGCCTGGCGCACCGAGCAGATGGCGAGCGTCTCGGTACAGCCGGCGGTGATAACCTCGGAGACCCCCGCAATGGCGATGGAGGTGTCCTCCGATCCCGCGGCTGCGCCTGCTGCCGTACCCGAGTGGTCCCTCGAAACTGCGATGGCTTCCGGCGAGTCGCTTTACAACGCCAACTGCGGCGCCTGTCACCAGATCAACGGCAAGGGCATGCCGCCCACTTTCCCGGCGATCGCTGGCAGCCCAGTCGCGACGGGCGACGTTGAAGCGCACATCGAGATGGCTATGAACGGCAAACCGGGGACCGCCATGGCGGGCTTCGGCCCTCAGCTCTCCGACGCGCAGCTGGCAGCCATCGTGACCTACCAGAGAAACGCATTTGGAAACGAAACCGGCGAGTTGGTCAGCCCCGACCAGATTGCCGCGCACCGTTGAAACCCGGTGGAGAATTGATATGAGCTCAATAACAGCGACTCAAGATCAGCATGATGATCATCACCCCACCGGATTGAAGCGGTGGCTAACGACGACCAACCACAAGGACATCGGCACGCTGTATCTGGTGTTCAGCCTGATCATGTTCCTGTTCGGCGGTTCCATGGCCCTGGTTATCCGCGCCGAACTCTTCCAGCCCGGCCTGCAGCTCGTCGACCCCGGTTTCTTCAATCAGATGACGACCATGCATGCCCTGATCATGGTGTTCGGCGCGATCATGCCGGCATTCGTGGGGCTGGCCAACTGGATGGTGCCTTTGATGGTCGGCGCGCCCGACATGGCATTGCCGCGGCTGAACAATTGGAGTTTCTGGATCCTGCCAATGGCGTTCACGCTGCTCGGCATGACGCTCCTGTTTCCGGGCGGCGCACCGGCCGCAGGCTGGACCATGTACCCGCCGCTGGTATTGCAGACCGGCGATGCCTTTCCGTTCCTGATCTTTGCCGTCCACCTGATGGGCATCTCCTCGGTCCTGGGGGCGATCAACATCATCGTGACGATCATGAACATGCGAGCTCCCGGAATGGGACTGCTGAAGATGCCGCTGTTCGTCTGGACCTGGCTGATCACGGCATATCTGCTGATCCTGGTCATGCCGGTGCTGGCAGGCGCCGTCACCATGTTGCTGACTGACAAATATTTCGGAACGAGCTTTTTCCTGGCGGCCGGCGGTGGCGATCCGGTGATGTTCCAGCACATCTTCTGGTTCTTCGGTCACCCCGAGGTCTACATCATGATCCTGCCGGCGTTCGGCGTCGTATCGCAGATCATCCCGACCTTCTCGCGCAAGCCTCTATTCGGCTACGACTCCATGGTGTACGCCACGGCCAGCATCGCCTTCCTGTCGTTCATCGTCTGGGCCCATCACATGTTCACGGTGGGCATGCCGCTGGCCGGGCAGCTGTTCTTCATGTTCTCCACCATGCTGATCGCCGTACCCACGGGCGTGAAGGTGTTCAACTGGGTGGCCACCATGTGGAAAGGCGCCATGACCTTCGAAACGCCCATGCTGTTTGCGCTGGCGTTCGTCTTCCTGTTCACGATCGGCGGTTTCTCCGGCCTGATGCTGGCCATCGCGCCCGCCGACATGCAGTACCACGACACCTACTTCGTGGTCGCCCATTTCCATTACGTCCTGGTGCCAGGTGCGGCCTTCGCCATCATGGCGGCGGTCTATTACTGGCTGCCCAAGTGGACCGGACACATGTACAACGAGAAGTTGGGCAAGCTGCACTTCTGGCTGTCGGCTATCTCCGTCAACGTGACTTTCTTCCCGCAACACTTCGTCGGCCTGGCCGGCATGCCGCGACGCATCCCGGACTACGCGACACAGTTTGCGGACTTCAATGCAATCTCGTCCGTGGGGGCCTTCGTGTTCGGCTTCTCTCAACTGCTGTTCACCTACATCATCTGGAGCTGCGCGCGGGGTGGTCAGAAGGCGACGGATCAGGTCTGGGAAGGCGCGGACGGGCTGGAGTGGACGGTCCCGTCTCCGGCTCCTCATCACACCTTCGATACGCCGCCGGTGATCAAGTAAAGGCTGATGATCCGTGGCGAAGATGAGTAGCAATGACGAATCCGGCAGGCGCGCCAGGGTTATCCGCAGCGCAATCCTGCTGGGGCTGGCGGCTGTCGCCGTGTACGGGGCCTTCATCTTCGTCCAGTACCAGCGAAGCCGGGGGGGCATGTAGTCCATGAAGGAGGCGCGGGGCAACAGGCTTCTGGTCGGGAAACTCGTCCTGCTGACGTTGGGCATGTTTGCCTTCGGCTATGCGCTGGTGCCGCTCTACGACGTGTTCTGTGAAGTCACCGGCATCGGCGACCGGACCGGAAGCCCGACGGCGGCGACCTACCTGCCGACCGCGGCGGACACGGACCGCGTCGTGGAGATCGAGTTCATTGCGTCGGTCAACCAGGGGGCGCCCTGGGAGTTCCGGCCCGCGGTGAGCCGCATGCAGGTTCACCCGGGCAAGATGTATCAGACGACGTTTTTCGCGCGCAATACGGCGGGCGAGGACCTGGTGGGTCAGGCGGTACCGAGCGTGGCGCCCGGGCTGGCCAACCGGTACTTTCAGAAGACGGAGTGCTTCTGCTTTACAGAGCAGCGTTTCGAGGCCGGCGAGGGCAGGGACATGCCGGTTGTCTTCTTCATCGATCCGGAACTGCCGGATCACCTGGAGACGGTGACGCTCTCTTATACTTTCTTCGCTCAGGACCGGGTCGCCGCCAGGTAGGGCGCAAGAAAACAGGGCTGCAAGATAAAGAGAACTTGGGGATAACAGATGGCTCAGTCTCAGGGATATTACGTTCCGCACGGTAGCAACTGGCCAATCGTCGGCGCGATTGGCCTGTTCTTGCTCATGCTCGGCCTTTCGACGGCGTTTAACGGCGTGGGGGTAGGACCGGCGGTTGCATGGATCGGTGCGATCGTCGTCATCGTCATGATCGTCGGCTGGTTCGCCACGGTGATCCGCGAGAGCGAAGGCGGTGTCTACAACCAGCAGGTCGACCGTTCGTTCCGGATGGGCATGACCTGGTTCATCATCTCCGAGGTCATGTTTTTCGCCGCCTTCTTCGGCGCCTTGTTCTACGCGCGGCAGATGGCGGTGCCCTGGCTGGGGGGAGAGAGCAACAACTTTTTTACCAATCTGCTGCTCTACCCGGGCTACGAGAACGCTTGGCCCACCAACGGCCCGAAAGCGATTGGCGGCGAATACCAGGTCATGGCCGCCCTGGGGCTGCCCGCGATCAACACCGCGATCCTGCTGACCAGTGGCGTGACCATCACCATCGCCCACCATGCCCTCAAGGACAATAACCGCAAGGTGCTCTCCTGGGGCCTGTTCGCGACCTTCTTTCTGGGCTTCCTGTTCGTAGGCCTGCAGGCCTATGAGTACATCCATGCCTACCAAGAGATGAACCTGAAGCTCAGCACCGGCATCTACGGCTCCACGTTCTTCATGCTGACAGGCTTCCACGGCTTGCACGTCACACTGGGCGCGACGATGCTCGTGGTGATCTGGGCACGATGCCTTAAAGGACATTTCACGCCGACGCACCACTTCGGGTTCGAGGCGGTGGCCTGGTACTGGCACTTCGTCGACGTTGTCTGGCTGGGCCTGTATATCTTCGTATACTGGCTGTAAGCCGGTTCGCAGACTGACGGGGCGCTGCCACGATGGCGGCGCCCCTTTCGTTTCATGACGGAGCAGGAATGCTCAGCCGAGGTCGCCGGGCTGCAACAGGCCCATGGCGTGGGCCACCAGCAAGAGGATGAAGAGAGAGACCGACAGGCTGATCCGCACGGTCAGTGCCCGGACGGTGCGTCGAGAATCGTTGTTGTCTCGAAATAAATAGACGAGGCCGGATGCGAGGCTGCCGACGATGGCCAGCAGCAGCACGACGACTACGATCCGGAATAGGTCCATAACAGGGCTCCGTATGAGCTCTCGAGAGCGGAGTATAACTTGGGCAATCGGAGCGGTAATTGGCGATTCAGCGCGGGGCTTGTCCCTACTCTGGCCGTGGCCGCCCTCCTCCCGTTACTCATCGGCCTTGGCATCTGGCAACTGCAGCGGGCCGAAGAAAAGAGGGAGCTGGAAGAAGGTTTCGAAGCGGGTTCGCGATCGGTTTTTGTCGACGGCTCGCGACTCGAAGCATCGATGACCGCCCTGCCCCGCTTTCAGCAGATCGAGCTGACAGGACGATTCGAGAGCGACAGACAGTTCCTGCTGGACAATATGACCGACGGCGGCGCAGCCGGCTATCACGTCCTGACGCCTTTTCGGGTCGCCGGTACCACAACCCGGGTGATCGTCGATCGCGGCTGGATACCAAAATCCTTCGGGACGGCCTTGTTACCGGACGTGAAAATTGACGAGTCGGAACGCCGCATCAGCGGTCGGATCATGCGGCTGCCCAGGCCCGGACTGGAACTGGAAGTTGGCGGACAGACTGTGCCGGAGTGGCCCCGGATTGTGCAGTTCCCGGTCATGGACCAGCTCGAAGCGGCGCTCGAGCTGCCGCTGGCGGAGCGAGCCCTGCTGCTGGACCCGGCGGCCGAAGACGGCTATCTGCGCAACTGGGAGCCGGTCGAGTTCGGTCCCGAGCGTCATATCGGCTATGCGGTGCAGTGGTTCGCACTGGCGGCGACGGTGTTGGTCATCTATATCGTGCTGAACCTGAGAAGGAAAGGGAATGAGTGAGGAAGGAAACAAGGTGCGGCGCGGACGGACGCAGTTTCTGCTGCTCGCGCTGTTGTTCATGGGTCCGCTGGCAGTCGCCTGGGTACTGTATTTCGGCGCTGGCGGCTGGAAACCGGCAGGCACCACCAATCACGGGATATTGATCGAGCCACCGGCGTTGCTGCCTGAGGTGCGTATTGCGGAGTCGGGGCCGGATGGCTCGGACGGTGACATGCGGGGGCGGTGGACGATGCTCTATCTGGATGGTGGGGCTTGTGGCGATCGTTGTCTGGCCGCTCTGGACCTCTCCGCCCGCGTCCGTCTGGCCCTGGGCCGCCGTATGGCGCGGGTCCAGCGGGCCTACATTGCGGAGGGACCCGATCCGCTGCCGGTTTTGCCGGAGGGACAGTCCGACCTGATGGTTGCGCGTGCCACGCGTTCCGACCTGACGCCGCTGCTCGAGGCGCTGCCGGCGGACCTGCCACGCGACGGTTCGGAGATTCTGCTCGTCGACCCCCTAGGCAACCTGATGATGCGCTTCCCGCTGTCAGACAATCCCAAGGGCATGCTGAGCGACATAAAAAAGCTGCTGCGCGTCTCGCGCATCGGCTGACGGGACCTGGTTTATGGACACGTTCAGACTGCTAGCGAAGATAGCCGTCGTGCTCTGCCTGATCGTCGTGGTGCTGGGCGCCTGGGTACGCCTGACGGACGCGGGCCTCGGCTGTCCCGACTGGCCGGGTTGCTACGGCCAGATTCTGGTCCCGGAAGATCCGGGCGCGGCTGCAGCCTGGCCCGAGCGCCCACTGGAGAGCGGCAAGGCCTGGCGCGAGATGATCCACCGCTATGCAGCGGCCACGCTCGGCCTTCTGATCGTTGCGCTGGCGATCATGGGGTGGCGTGGACGGGAGCGAACCGGCCAGCCCGTCGTCCTGCCGATGGCTCTTCTGGCGCTTGTCATATTCCAAGGCATGCTGGGCATGTGGACGGTCACGTTGCTGCTCAAGCCGCTGGTCGTCACCGCACACCTGCTGGGCGGCATGACGACCCTGGCGCTGTTGTTCTGGCTGGCTCGGCGGCCGGCACCCACTGCGCAACCGGCGGGCGCTGGCTTGAGAAAGTTTGTGGTTGTCGGCCTCGTGGCCCTGGCTTTCCAGATCGTGCTGGGCGCCTGGGTCAGCACCAACTACGCGGCCCTGGCCTGCCCCGACTTCCCGACCTGTCAGGGGCGCATGTGGCCGACCATGGACTTCAGCGGCGGTTTCGACCCGTGGCACGGCCTCGGCATCGATTACGAGGGCGGGATCCTTCACAATGCGGCCCGGGTCGCGATCCACGTCACTCACCGCCTGGGCGCGGTCGTCGTCGCCGTGATTCTCGGGCTGCTCGCCTGGCGCGCATGGCAACATCCAGGACTCAAGAGGGCCGCCGGCATGGTGGCCGCGGCGCTCGTCATTCAGCTTGCCTTGGGCGTGATCATCGTCATGACAAGCCTGCCGTTGCCCCTGGCCACGGCCCACAACGGCATGGCCGCGCTTCTGCTGCTGGCCGTAGTCAACCTGAACAAGGTGGTGCGCATTGAGAACTGAGCTACCCTTTGATCCCGTGGAAGGCACGATCGCAGACCGGATCTCCGACTACCTGCAGCTGTGCAAGCTCAAGGTCGTCGGCCTGATCGTATTCACCGCCGTCGTCGGCATGTTCCTGGCAGTACCGGGTTTGCCCCCGCTGGACACGCTCGTGCTTGCATCGCTCGGCATCGGCATGGCGGCATCTTCAGCTGCGGCGATTAATCATGTCCTGGATGCCCGCATTGACGCGATCATGAAGCGCACCCGCCGCCGGCCCTTGCCGACCGGCCAGCTCAGTGAGATCGAGGCGATGATCTTCGCCTTCGCGCTTGGCCTGGTGTCCATGGTGATCCTGAGCCGCTACGTCAACGCCCTCACCGCGGTCCTGACGTTCCTGTCCCTGATTGGCTATGCCGTGATTTACACCGTCTGGCTAAAACGCGCCACGCCGCAGAACATCGTGATCGGTGGCGCGGCCGGCGCAGCCCCGCCGGTGCTGGGCTGGGTGGCGATCACCGGCGAGGTACACGCCCATGCGCTGCTGCTGTTCCTGATCATCTTCACCTGGACGCCGCCGCACTTCTGGGCGCTGGCCATCGCCCGGCGTGACGATTACGCCAAGGTGGAGATCCCGATGATGCCGGTAACCCACGGCGTGGAATTCACCAGACTGCAGATCCTTTTCTACACGGTGCTGCTTGTCATCGTCTCTCTGCTGCCCTACCTGACGGGCATGAGCGGGCTGCTCTACCTGGCCGCGGCATTGCTCTTCGGCGGCATATTCCTCTACTACGCCATTGCCATGAAAGTGTCCGACCGGCCCGAATTGCCCATGAAGACCTTTGCGTATTCCATCACCTACCTGATGGGGGTCTTCGCAGCGCTGCTCGTGGATCACTACGTGCCGCTGCTCACGACCTGAGGTCGATGGCCCGTTTCCTGCTTCCGCTTGCCGCTCTGATCGTTCCCCTGACCAACGGCTGTGTCGGCCCGTCACGGGACAGCGTGCTCGACTCCATGGTCGGGAAGGACATCGACTACGCCGTCGAGGCCTTCGGTCAGCCGGCAGACGTCATCGACATGGGCGAGGGGCGCCAGACCTACGTCTGGCGGCGAGTTTACAACTTCGACGTCAACCGAAGGGCGGACAGCTTGCCCGAGCGGCGAATGAAAGGCTGGATCGATGACCCGGACGAGCCCACCAAGGGGCGAGTGTGCTCGACCCGCTTTCTAGTCGGTTTCGACTTCCTCGTCCAGAGTTGGGACTACGGCTGCGAGACCGTGATCGAGAAGCGTGGACCTGCGCCCATGCAGGATGAGCCGAGTGATTGAGAGCGATTACCGGTTGCCCTTGTATTCGGCCTGAGCCAGGATTTTCCGATACGCGGGACGGCTCGTGTGCTCGTTGAAATAGCGGGCGATATGCGGGTAGCCGGAGAAGTCGTCGTCCAGATATTTGAGATTGTTGCTTACGGCGATGTCAGCAATAGTGAATCTGGATGCTGCAATGTAGGTCCTCCCCGAAAGCGTCTCTTCAAGGAACCCGAGGACATCGACGAGCGGCGCGAAGGCGGTGGGTTCGGCGTTTGACTGCAGCGACGCATCGGCCGCATCCAATGTGCTGACCGCGAAAAACAACCACTGGAGCACGTCTCTGTATTCCACGCTACCCGGTTGGGGCAGTAAATCTACCGGGTTCCTGAAGCGCTCTCCCAAGATCAGCATGATCGCACCCGATTCGAACATTACCTCACCGTCCAGCCGTACGAATGGCAGGCGTGTCAGTCCGTACATGTCGCGATATTCGTTACCACGATGCTCCAGCGCGAAAACATCCAGTTTCCGGTATTCGTAAGGGACGCCCAGTTCTTCCAGGGTCCATTGGACCCGGTCGGTTCGATTGTAAGGTCGCCCGAATAGCTCGACTCTCATGGCCGCACCTCTTGTCGTCCTCGTCAGCTAGGAGGGCAA
>CP070833.1:1339877-1360990 GCA_020341735.1 Gammaproteobacteria bacterium
TATCCAAAGACTCACGCTCCCGGCAGTGATCCTGGCCCTGGCATGGGGCTTCTGGATGAACGAGGATTTCCTGCAGCTCTCTGCAGGAATCGCGCTGTTCATGTTCGGCATGTTGTCGCTGGAACAGGGTTTCCAGGCCTTTACCGGCGGCGTACTCGAGAAGGTACTCGCCGCAAGTACGGGGACCCGTGCGCGAAGCATGGGGTTCGGTCTCGTCGCCACGGCGCTGATGCAATCGAGCTCACTGGTCTCTCTGATCACGATCACCTTCCTTTCCGCCGGCCTTATCGGGCTGGCGCAGGGTATCGGCATCATCTTCGGCTCGAATATCGGCACGACGACCGGCGCCTGGCTGATGGCCTCATACGGCGTCAAGATAGATCTGGCCGCTTACGCGATGCCGATGGCGGTCTTCGGCATCCTGTTCATCTACCAGAAAAGCAAGCTCTGGAAGGGCGGAGGCCACGTCCTCCTGGGTATCGCCTTCCTCTTTATCGGTATCCAGTTCATCAAGGAAGGTTTCGAGGCAGTCAGCCAGGGCATGGATCTGACCCAGTTCGCGATGGAAGGCTACGCGGGTGTCTTCGCGTTCGCGGCCATCGGCATCGCTCTCACAGTGGTCATGCAATCCAGCCACGCCGTGTTGATGCTGACGATCGCGGCACTGGCATCGGGACAGGTGTCCTATTACAACGCCCTGGCGCTGGCCATCGGCACCAATGTGGGCACGACGATCACGGCCATCCTCGGTGCGATGGGCGCCAACGTCGCCGGCAAGCGCCTGGCGGGCGCGCACCTGGTCTTCAATATGACCACAGGCCTCATCGCTATCGTCTTTATCGGGCAGATGGCTGAACTGGTTGACGATCTCGCATCGTGGCTTGGCATTGCGGCCGATGACTACACGCTGAAGCTGGCGGTCTTTCACACCGTATTCAATGTCATCGGGGTCGCCATCATGCTGCCCCTCGTGGGCCGGCTAGTGGTCTTCCTCGAGCGCGTGTTGCCGGAAAAGATCGTGGTGGATGGCGTGGAGCAACCGCGATTCCTGGTCGACTCGCTGGTCGACTACCCCGATGCCGCGCTGGTCGCGCTGACGCGTGAGACGCAGCATCTGGCTCTGAATGCAGTGGATATCATCGCTCAGATCCTCGGATTTAAGCGTAGCGACATCCTCGGCGAAGAACCGATGGAACGCATCGTCGAACGGTCGCGACGCCTCGAACACGTGCGGCTCAGAAAGATCTATCAGGCAAGGATCAAGGCCATCTACAGCGCGATCCTCGAGTTCAGCGTCAAGGCTCAGCCGAGGATGAGCGGCGAGCAGGCGGCGGTGGCCCACGAACTCAGGGAGGCGGCCCGCTTCTGGGTGGATACATTGAAGCTGTTGAAGCTCCTGCGCAAGAACGTGGAGACCTACGTCGAGTCGGACAACATCCACATGCGCGAGCAGTACGACCGAATACGGGTCAACCTCGGCGAACTGATCCGTGCGCTGATCGAATTACGCAAGATCGAGGATGCGGATGTCGTTCGCGAACGTGTCGAGGCCCTGAAGGAAAAGGCCAGGGCGGACGACGCAGTGGCCAACGGAACCCTGGACCGCCTGATACGAGACGACTTGATAACGGCCTCCATGGCGTCGTCGCTGATGAATGACACCAGCTATGCGACCGAGATGCACGGCCTGATCATTAAAGCAGCCGGGATCCTCTATTCGCTGTCGCGAAGTTTTCGCGAAGAGATGACGGATCTCCCCGACGACGCCGGCCAGATGTCGGCTGAGGAACGGATGCGAATTGCAGGGATGCTACGCAAGAGCCAGCAAGACATCGACGACGCGATCGAGAAGGCCAGACAATCGGGCTAAATCCGGAGGACGGTTCAGCTGACCCTCTGCAAACGCACGCCCCAGGCGTCGTCGCGCACGGCCGCGACGGCTGAGTCGAAGCGATCCAGGGCGATGCAGGCATCGAAGTCAGCCTCCGGGAACCAGGGCAGGGCAGGGTCGAAGAATCTCCGGCCGGTGGCGTCTTCGCGTATCTGCCTGCGGATGGCCCGGAAATCAGGGCTCCCGCCGCGCAACAGGGCACGCAGATAACCGGCACAGAGCGTATCCTCCAGCGCCGCCTCTTCCGCGTTCCAACCCATCGCCACCAGGCTGATCACATCGGCCCCGCTGTCGCGGAGATGCGTCACGATCGCACGCGCGTTAAGAAAACTGCCGGTCAGAACTGGCGATGCCCCGGCGTCGATCGCTGCCAGGAGCCCCTGCGTGCCCGCACTCGTCCTGTGAATCAGTGTCCGGCCCTGGAGATCGGCATCCCGGATCGCAGAAGGAGAGTTACCGAAGTCGAAGCCGGGCAGGGGCTTGCCATCCGTCTCCCCGGCGAGCAGGACATCAGGGTCCCGTTCTCGCCAAGCCAGCGCTTCCGCCGCCGTCCGCACCGGCACAATCATCCCCGCACCACTCATCATCGCCCAGGGGACGAGTGAGAATGCCCGGAATACATCGATCACGACGGCAGCGCCGGTGGCGGCCTTTGCGCCCTCCAGAAACGACAGCATGCGGATCTTCTGCTGCACGGCTTTACCCCGCTGGTCGACGCAGCACGTCGAAAGCAATACTTATTCTCCGTCCTTCACCGCCGAACGGGATAGTCCGGTGATACAGGAAAGAGGGGAAAAGATACACGCTGCCCTCAGCTGGCCGAAACAGGCGGACTGGAGTTTCATCGGTATGCTGAAGTTCTTCCGGCGCGAGGCCGAACTCTATCCAGCCGGCAACGTCGTCCCCGCCCTTCCCCAACGTCCGGGGCAGCTCGACGTAGTACACCCCGCTAAGCCAGGCGGCGGGATGGATGTGAGGGAGTTGATGCCCCTCGGTATCCATGACGACGGCCCACATCGTCAGCCGGTGAGGTCTGGGAACATCCCCGGGGAATGGATGACCTGGAGGCGGCGACACCGTCTCCAGATAACGATCCACGAGCTGGATGATACCTTGCTCCAACAACCCTATCGGGCCCTTGTCGCCCTGCAGGAGATTCCGCGTATGCCGCCCCCTGCGGGTCGCGTGACCACCGGGCTCGTAAGTCAGGGTCGGATGAGTCATGACGTGATCAACGAGCGCGCCGTGGAATTCGCGCTTGTCTCGGTACCCATCGGGCGTCGGCAGAGTTTGTTCCGAAATCAGCGAGTCAAGCGCAAGCAGCCGCCGCGACTCCGCATCCTTCCCCAGCCGCTGGGCCGCGATAATGCGGGTAGATATCGTGCTGGGATGACAAGGATCCAATTCCATCGCTCTTTCGGTCTCCTTCAGCGCCTCCTCGCAGCGACCGGCAGCCAGCAGCGCCTCAGCCAGTCGGTGAAGGGGCGCAGGGCGCGAGGGCGCCAGTCGACTCGCCTGCTCGTAGGCGGATATGGCCTCTTCAAGGTGACCCAGATCCTGTAATGTGATGCCGAGGTTGAGCCAGTTCTGCACCTGACTCTCATCGAGTTCCAACGCTCCTCTGTAGACATCTGCAGCCTTTGACAGCTCGCCGCTGTTGTGAAGAGCCACACCCAGCTGACCGGCCAGGCCGGCGTCCGCCGGTGCCAGGTCAATCGCCCTGCCGAACAAAGTTACGGCTTCCGTGGAGCGGCCGTCCGCGATGCACATCATGCCGAGGGACCTGAGTCCCGGGAGATGATGGGGATTCAGCTCCAGGGCGCGCCGTAGGCTGCTCTCGGCATCGTCGGTCCGCTGCAGCCGGCGCAGCACATGACCCAGACTCGCATGGGCATCGGCAGATTGCTGATCCAGCCTGATCGCGGCACGGAAATCTCTCTCCGCTTCATCCAGCCGCCCCAGGTTGTTCAATGCCCGGCCACGGCGGATGAGGCGGCCCACGTCTTCCCGACCATGCCGAATAGCTTGCTCAGCCGCCCGAAGTGCATCGCCAGAGCGGCGCTCCTGCAGACAGAGTTCAGCCTCTAGATCTAGAATGCAGCCATCTGCCGAGTTCGCGGCCCCGAGACTGTCGAGGCGCTCGCGGGCGAGCCGGGTGTCGCCGTCCCGTATGAGATGGGCGATCTCCTCGATCCGAGGTTTCGATGGCACGGGTCAGGCCCTGCCGTCTGAGTCAGCCCGCGGCCGCCCGAGGCGTTTGGGTCAATTCACCGATAAGACCTTCGAGCTTCTCGGTGTCCCGTGTGAAGCTCCGGATCCCGTCTGCCAGTTTCTCGGTGGCCATCGGGTCTTCGTTGATCATCCAGCGGAAATCATTTTCGCTCAGCTCGATCCTGGGCTCTCCGGACGTCGCAGCATTCCTCGCTGTCAGTTTGACAGGCACCTCACCCTCGGCTGCGCCGAGCTCAGCCATTAGATCCGGAGAAATGGTCAGCAGATCGCATCCTGCCAGCTCGAGAATCTCGCCTGTGTTCCGGAAGCTCGCCCCCATCACTACTGTCTTGTAATCATTGCGCTTGTAGTAGTTGTAGATACGCGTGACGGAAAGAACGCCTGGATCCTTGTGGGCGGGGTAACCATCGACGCCATCGTGGTTCTTGTACCAGTCCAGGATTCGGCCGACGAACGGCGAGATCAGGGTGACCCCGGCATCCGCGCATGCGGCCGCCTGGCCGAAAGAGAACAACAGGGTCAGGTTGCAGTGAATGCCGCGCTTCTCGAGAATCTCGGCGGCACGAATGCCCTCCCAGGTCGACGCGATTTTTATCAGGACCCGATCCCGCGGAACGCCCGACTGCTGATATAACTCGATCAGCTCCTCTGCCTTTCGTACCGTGGCTTCGGTATCGAATGACAGCCGTGCATCGACTTCCGTCGATACCCGGCCGGGGATGATCTCGAGTATCTCGACACCAAAATTGACAGCCAGTTGGTCCAGGATTCTGTGCTTGCGCTGGTTAGCCGATACCACGGAGCCCTTTTCGATCGCGTCATCTACGAGCTGCCTGTACTGCCCCATCTGCGCCGCTTTGAAGAGCAGCGACGGATTCGTCGTCGCATCCACTGGTGAGTATTTGCGTATGGAATCAATATCCCCCGTGTCGGCTACGACGGTCGTGAGTTCGCGGAGCTGGGCAAGCTTGTTCATCGGTGTTCCTGTCTTGCGTTTCTGATCAGGGTTCGGACCCGCTCGGGTAAACCGCTAGTTTATCATTCGGCGGGCCAGCGACAGCACGACCTTGGTGCCGCTCCAGTTTGTCCGGTAGGCCAAACCAGGCGCTAATCGACCCCCCCCTCGGTGGTCTCGGCAGGCGTTTCCTCGGGAAACAACTCGGACGCGTAATCTTGCAGCTCTTCAAGACTCGTGCCGTACTCTTCGAGGTAGCGATCTATCAACGACGCGATAATCCTGTCGGCCGCCTGTACAGCCTCGCGAATCCCGCGCACCTCATCCAGCAAAGTCTGCCGACCATCGCTCGACAGGAACTGCTCGACTTTGTCGACCATAAATCGGTGGACCAGATCGTTGCGAAGCCGGATCGCCTTGTGAATCGCCTTTCTCTCCGGGGAGGTAAAGTACTCCTTCTTGCGCACCGCACGAAACAACTCACCCAGAGTCTGTCCGGCTTGAGCGGAGGACAAGGCCTTCACCGCATCGCTGGTGAATTGCGCGTTGTCGTAGCGGGTGGCTAATGCCATCAACAGCACGAGCCCGAACTCCAGCACCTGAGTGTCATGAACCGCGGCTCCGAATTCGGCATAGATCGGTGCCAGCTCGTGTTGATCCGGCATCGTGATCTCGAGGCCGGTCTGGTTCTGCTGCTCCTGGCCCGGGCGGCTCATACCCACCGCCCTGAACGCGGCGCGACCGGGTGGGGGTTGCGGCCAGTCTCGTTGCTCGGCGTCCTGTCCATGCTGTCCTCCCTGTTACGGTCCGTTATTTTTCCATGATTCGACGGCCACGTGGCCCTGGCTCTTACCGTCGGAATAGAAGATTCAGCACGACGGTCAGCAACAGACTCAGGATCGCCATGGACGCCAACGGTATCAGCACAGTACCGGATTCGCGTTCAATGCGAATGTCGCCAGGCAACCGTCCGAACCAGCTGAACAACCACGGCGCCCAGCTGACGGCCATGCCGGCTAGCACCAGGATCAGGCCGATCAGTATCAGTACGCGTCCCATCAGCCTAGTCCCGGCGATGCATCGCGCGGGGCTGTCTGCTTTGATACCCGATAGATCCCGAACAATCCCTTCGGCCGCGCAGCCGTCGCGTCCGTGACATCCAGCGAAACATGGCCCGGCCCGGCAAGAAAATTGACGTCGACTGCCTGCTTCGGCGGCCACGGAAATTCGAGCTGGAGCTGTATCTTGCAACAGTCCTCCAATCCCGGGTTTTGATACAGCCGATACACTTACCGGCCGCTTCAGTAGCCGAAGCCTCTGCCCATCAACACGGCGAACAGAGGTATACAGGCGATCAACAGCAGTTCCACTCTTACCAGGAGCTTCAGCCGGCGTATCGTACTCGCGCCCAGATCGGGCGCCCGGCCGCTTCGGACCCCCGATCGCACGCCTCGAATCTGCACCGTCGGGTATACGGACAGCAAAGCGGCGGCCACGAACAAGGTCATCTTTACGTGGAATAGCGGATTGCTGGTGTAAAAAGCGAGCCCCTTACCGAAGTAGCTCACTCTCAGAAGGCCGCTGACGAGCACGATAGCAACCGCTACGATGTAGATGACGTCGGTTACCACGAGCTGCCGGCCACGCCCGGCGTCGAGCTCACCGCTCAATAGCAGGTGCTCCCCGACCAGCGCGGCAAGCAGGATCATGATCCCCAGATAGTGAAAATAGGCCACAAACGCATCAATCATCGACGACACCACTCGAACGGCTCCTCGCCAGTGTGCCAGTTGGCAGCCTTCCCCACCACATGCCGCTCGATCCGCATCATGCGTTCCGCAGAATACGTTCGGCGACACGTGGCATCGGGCGATTTGGCCAGTCGAGGATGCCGACTATTTCGACCCGGACTTCGTAGCGGTCCTCGCGCATGCCTGCCAAGGTCTCCCGGGCTACTCTTTCTAGCCTGATCTTGTCTGCTCCCGGCAGCGATTCACTCCGAAACATAGGCGTCCGCCTCTATCTCCACGAGCATGGCGGGGTCTATCAAGCGACTGATCTCAACCATGGACGTGGCCGGCATGATATCGGCGAACGCCTCGCGGTGCGCACGCCCCACGTCTTCCCAGAGATCGATGTCGGTGACGTAGATCCGGGTTCGGGTCACGTCGGTCATCCGGGCACCGGCGCTTTCCAGGGCGTGGTTGATGTTCGCCAGACACTGCTGCGCCTGCAGATAGGCGTCGTCCTCACCAACCAGCGACCCGTTCCGCAATGCGGTAGTCCCTGATACATGGACGTGATCCCCTATTCTGATCGCTCTCGAATAAGCCACGATCGACTCCCATGGCGCGCCGCTGCGGATACGCAACCTGTCCATGTGCTCCCTCCTTCGATAGTCAGTGGTTTCCTCAATACGACAGCGTACAGCATGGATGCAGTAACGCCGTCTGAGGTTCAGTCTAGCCGTGGGCGAGGTCCCTCTTTTGGTAATCTGCATGAACGACTGGCGCCGGATAGAGATGAAATGCACGAGGACCCCGATCTCGAAATGCTCAAGCGGGATGCGCAAAGGGGCATCCCTGCGGCCGCCTATAACCTGGGTGTGTGGTACCTCAGGGAGGGGGGTGAGAATGCGGACCCCGATGCTGCACGCAAGGCGTTTGAGTCAGCGGCCGAGGGTGGCTTTGCCCCCGCCAAGTCTGCGCTCGGCTACATCTATCTTCGCGGACAGGGTGTGTCAGCCGACCCCGAGCGGGCCGCTGAGCTGTTTTCACGATCTGCCGAAGCTGGCTTCTCGGAGGCCCGCTACCGCCTTGGCGAGCTGCGTGCGGCAGGCTTGGGTACACCTCGCGATCTAAAGGCCGCTCGCGAAGATTTCTCTCTGGCAGCAGAGCTGGGGCATCCACCCGCGATGGCGCAGTTTGCATATTGCCTTTCTCGCGGCCTCGGCGGAGATGCTGACGGCAAGCGCGCGGCCCGATGGTACGAGCGGGCTGCTGTGGCCGGTGACCCGCGCTCCCAGTGGCGTCTTGGCTTCGGGCAAGAGCACGGAGAGATGCTGCCCGCAGACACTATCGGTGCGCTGAGCTGGTATCTACGTGCGGCGGCCACAGGTTACGGAAGGGCGTCTCAGGATTGTGAGCGTTTGAAGGCAACACTGGAGCCTGAGCAGTTGGAGGAGGCGGCACGCCGGAGCCGGTCAAGACCGGAGCCAGCCGAAGAGATCGGCCAGATTACGCCGATCGCCGATGCGGCCGGCGGGATCATTTGCTGGAATCCGCGCATCTTCCGATTTCAGGTCATAGTGGATGATGAGGAGATCAATCATCTGATCCATCTCGCGCGGCCAATTTTGAGACCGGCCATGGTGCTCAATCGGCAGACCGGCAAGCGCGTTCGCGATCCAGCCCGGCGGAGTCACAACGCAAGGCTCAACGGTCCCCTCAGGGACACTGTCGTTTGCAATATAGAGGATCGACTCGCCCGGCATTCGCTGATACCGGTCGAGAACGGTGAACCCATCACGATCCTCAAGTATGAGCCCGGTGACGAATATCGACCCCACGCCGACTACTACGATCCGAGACATCCGGGAAGCGGCACCGGCCTGACACAGGGCGGTCAGAGAGTCGCAACGTTTCTGATTTACCTGAATGACGTGATGGCAGGGGGCGAGACCGCCTTTCCACGGATCGACATCAGCGTTGCCCCGGAGCAAGGGACGGGGCTGTTATTCTTCAATTGCACGCCTGACGGAACGCCGGACCCGCGCACATTGCACGCCGGCAGGCCGGTGGAGAAAGGTGAAAAATGGCTGCTCAGCCGCTGGATCCGCGCCAACACCTACATATCACAGAGCGGTTAAGGAACGGCTCAAGGTTTGTCCGATTGCCCCGAGTCCTGTGCTCGCAGGGCGCCCACTGCCGAATATGTCGATACTCCGTATGGCACGAGGTACGTGATGGCCATCTTGATCCAGTCGGCGCGGGTCAGATCATCTGCGACAACCCTATCAGCGTAGTTGATGAGTATCAGCAGGGTCCCGACCACGAGTGCGACGCGTAATGCCCTCACTACGACGTCGCGGCGTCCTGCCAAGCTCAGCCAGGCCTGCATAGACGGTGGCGTCAGCTGCTTCGCGGCCCTGCCAGGAACCAGATGATGAACCCGGCCACCGGAAGAACCAGGATGACTACGATCCAGATCGCTTTCGATCCCGTGCTGGCATTGCTCTGAACAACATTCAGTATCGCCCAGATATCGGCAACCAACACGAGCAGGCCCAGAATTCCCCCAACTTCCATTGCAATATCCTTCTTCGAACTTTCAATGCCAGCGGCATGCCGCTTCGGGGCCAGTTTAGACGCGGCGCCGGTGCGGGTCCAAGGTTCAGCTGTGATCCGGGGTCGTGCCTGCTGCGATCAGCGGTTTCTTCATGGCGACCGCGGAATCCGGACACAATCGCGTGAACTCCTCCGATCTCCGAATGGGCTCAGGCAGCACAGACCTCTCTGTCCGGACATAACCGATTCGTTCGAAATATCCCGCCGCGGTGGTCGTCAGCAGGAACAGGCCTTTGGCCTGTCGGGCTTTTGCCTGTGCTTCGATAGCCCGTACAAGGGTCTCGCCAAGCCCGCAGCCCATTGCCCACTCGGCGACGACCAGCGACCGGAGCAGGCCATAACTATCGTGAATCTCCAGCCCGACCAGGCCACCGATCAAGCCGTCGACACTCGAGGCGACGAGGAACTGCCCCTTCGCCCCGGCTTCCACTCCCTGCACCGGTAGATTTGCGCTCTTCAGCATACGCCGGAGCCGTACCCAGTCGACCCGACGTACGGGCCGAACCCGCCATCGACTCTTGTGGTTCACCTGTCGACAACGGCCGGTTCGATCCCCATCGAATCGAGCTGCCTGTCCTGAACGCGTCCAAGCATAAATACCGCCGAGATGGCGCCGAGCAATGCCAGAAACATGTCCCACTGCGTATCCCATACATCGCCCTGTGTCGCGAGAAAAGCCTCCGCCGCCACACCGGCCGCAACGGCAACCCACCACTCAATCATCTCGTAGAAGGCGCTGATGGCGAGACACACGCACACCACAAGGAAGTTGAGCCAGCCTCCCTTTTGGATCGGGGTCATGCGTAACAGCACCTCGCGCGCCACGACCGCGGGCACGAATCCCTGCGCAATGTGGCCGAGACGGTCATAGTGATTGCGGGACATGTCGAACAGATCCTGTAACCAGAAACCCAAAGGCACGTTCGAGTACGTGTAGTGACCGCCGACGATCAATATCAGGGCGTGTACGGTCAACAGCCAGTAGGACAGCGAGGTCAGCGGAAACCGTTGGTAACTGCCGAGTACTACGGGGAGACCGACTAGTATGGGCAACACCTCCAGCGCCCACGTCATTCGGTCGAAAGGATCGATGCCGGACACGATCAACGCGAGCACGACGAATCCTAGCAAGAAACGATTGATGTTCCGGCGGCGCGTCATGACCGACTACATCAGGTCTTTCCCGGAAACGACTTTCGCAGTTCCTTGTCTCGGTACATCTCGTGGTCGGCCTTGACTACTAATTTGCGTGGATCCGAGGCGTCTTCCGGGTAATTTGCCAAACCTACGCTTACTGACGTCCGGACCATATGGCTTTGGTACTCGAGAGAAGTGTTCTGAATGCTGTTGCGGATGCGCCTGGCGATATCGTTCGCTTCCTCGACTCCTGCTTCGGAAAGCAACACGACAAATTCGTCACCTCCGTATCTTGCCGCGACATCCGTATTGCGAATGATGCGAGCGATGACATTTGCCACCAGCACGATGGCCCGGTTACCGGCGTCGTGACCGTGCCTGTCGTTGATCTTCTTCAGGTCGTCCATGTCGATCAGCATGACCGTGTAGGGCCTGCCATAACGCTCCGCCTTATCGTGCTCCCGTCGATGGATGCGGGAGAATGCACGCATGTTCAGCAGTCCCGTAAGCTCGTCCGTCTCGGACAGCGACTTGATACGACCGCGGGCAACGTGGATGTCGCTTGCCAGCATGGTAGTGATAAAAGCCACAAGCAGGAAAGGCGATAACGCCACCATCAGAGTGCTGAAATTTGTCAGAGAAACATCGCCGTAAGTCTCCGCCGCCACGTAGACGTAACAGAGTGAGACCAACCCCACGGCGGAGAGACTGAACCACTTGCCCAGCGTCAACGCGGCCACGATGATCGGCAGCAAGAACAGATTCAGCAGTGGGCTGGCCGGCCCGCCGGTCGGCACCAGCACCGCGGTTGTAAAGCCGATCATCACCAGAGTCTCGATAGCGATCTTGAGGCGAGTCTGCCGTCTGTTGAAATTCAGATAGCGGAAAATCAGGGTGAAAACCGCGAACCCCACGAGGATCGAGATGATCCGATCGCGATCTTCCACGAGGGATCCTGGCGCCAGCAGATACAGCAAGACCAGGATAAGCAACAGCCATTCGACTTCGGCCACGCTGCGGGCGAATCCCTTGATCTCATCCTGCTCGATATCTTCGGTGATGTCTTTGACGAAGTGCGAGCGCAGTTTTCTCATGCCGGATGCCCCTACGCGAAGTCCGCGGCTCTGCTATCAGCCCGGCCGTTGAAGCGCGCGCTCTATTGAGTCGCGATCTGCTCGGCCCAGAAGATTCTCGATCAGGGCCAGGGCGAAGTCCATGGCCGTCCCGGGACCGCGGGATGTGATCACCTTGTCCTGCTGTTCCACAGGTGCCTCGGTCACCGTCAGGCCCGGCGTCCGCGTCGCATCCAGGAACCCCGGATAGCTGGTAGCCCTCTTGCCGTCGAGGAGGCCGGCGGCAGCCAACACTTTGGGCGCGGCGCAGATGGCGGCGGTGAATCGCCCACGCTCTGCCATGTCTCGCAGCATCGATATGATTCGTGGATCATTCTCGAGATTGTCCGCGCCGGGCATGCCGCCCGGCAGTACGATCATGTCGTAGTCCTCGTTCAGTGCATCTTCGAGGATCCGGTCAGCTCGAATCGTGATCCCGTGAGATCCCGTTACCTGGGTTCCCGACAGGCCGGACACGATGACTTCGATGCCGGCCCTGCGCAGAATGTCGACCGTGGTGACGGCCTCGATCTCCTCGAATCCATCCGCTAGCGGGACGAGAACTCTTGCCATCTTGTTGTTTCTCCCTGCCTGAATCGAACCAGTTCTCCCACGCCAGTCAAGATAATACCGTGGGACTCCAGTCGCTCCAGCTCTGCTTCCAGCACATCGAGCGTCGCATCCCGGGGGTGCCCGATTGCAAGAGCACTACCTTCCCGCTGCACGGTTTGCAGCAAAAGCTGCCATTGCTTGCGCACGCCCTCGGGGGTCGGATCGTTGTCGATGAATAGATCTCGCCTTGTGGTCGCAACACCGTAATCTCGCGCAATGCTCAGAGCCTTGCTGTGTGGCGTGGTCATGCTATCGATAAACAGAGCGTTGTCCTGTTCCGACAAGTCCTCCATGAGCCAGTTCATATAGGCGGCATGGCGAGTCAGGAGGCTCCCCATGTGATTGTTGATCCCGGTAACGCCGGGAAGGTCGTCCATACCGTCACGCAACAAATCTCGCAGGGTGTCGCGGCTCTGGCCGGACATCAGTGCGCCCGGCCCTGGATCTGTCGCAGGGTCGTCAGGCTGCATAGGCAAATGCAACAGAATCTCTTTGCCGGCGCAACGGCAACGCTCTGCCAGAAGCCCGCAAAACGCTGTCTGGGGGAGGACAGAGCAAGCCACTGGACCTGGTAACGCGGCTACTCTCTCGCCTTCGAGCCTGGTGTTTCCAAGGTCGTCGATAATAATCGCGAGCAGAGCGCCGTGCTTCGAATCGGTCTGCTGGGCGGGCGATGTAACCGTCGCCATCAGCAGCAGGACGAGAATCGGCAACCTCCGGCAGAAAGACAAGACCTACTCGGTATTGCTGCTGGCGACGCGCTGGGTCTTCAGAAAATCGAGCGCTCGGGTCAACTGCGGGTCCGTGCCGGCACCCGCCACCACGGCCGGTTCCGCTACCACGTCGGGCGCGATACCACGCCTGTGGATCGAGCGACCCGAGGGCGTGTAATACCGGGAGGTAGTCAGCTTTATCGCTCTTCCATGAGATAACGGCATTACGGTCTGGACCGAACCTTTTCCGAATGTGGCGGTGCCCACGACCGTGGCTCGATGATTGTCCTGCAACGCTCCGGCCACGATCTCCGAGGCCGACGCCGATCCCCCGTTGACGAGCACGATCATCGGCGCACCGTCCAGGATGTCTCCCTTTTCAGCAACGAGCTTAAAGCTCGCGTCCGGCACACGACCGTCGGCGGAAACGATCAGACCATCGTTCAGGAAAGCATCGGAGACCTCGATCGCGGCATCCAGGACGCCCCCCGGATTGCCGCGCAAATCCAGCACCATCCCTTCCAGGTGTCCACCGGCCAGCGCAGAGAGCTTCGTTACCTCGCGGCGAAGATCTGCGCCGGATGTCTCACTGAAGTGGGTCAGCCGCACGTAGCCGATCGCGGGCTCGATGTACTCGGAATGGACCGTGGAAACCAGAATTTGGGAACGTACCAGCTCGACACTCTGCGGATCCTCGCTGTCGCCGTGCAGGATCGCGACCCGCACCCTGGTACCGGGATTGCCGCGCAATCGCGTCACCGCGTCATTCAGATCCGACGAGTCCACAGGGACGCCGTCGATACTGAGCAGCACGTCTCCGCTGACGAAACCGGCGTCTTCCGCCGGGCTGCCGTCCATCGGCGCGACAACGACGATTCTGCCCTTGGCAATACCAAGCTCGAGTCCGACACCGGAATAGTTACCGGACGTGCTGATACGAATCTCGTCGTACTCCTCCGCGTTCAGGTAGGAAGAGTGAGGGTCGAGGTTGGCCACCATTCCTCGAATGGCTGCCTCCATGAGACGTTCATCGTCGACTTCATCGACATAATCGCGCTTGACCCGCTCCAGGACTTCGGCAAGGAGCCTTGCCTCTTTCCACGGCAAGTTTCCCCGCTCACTGTCCTGTCTCTCGGCCAGCACGGCGGATCCGAGGCTGAGCGAAAAGCCCAGAACCGTACCGATACTGACGGCGAGTAGCCCACGAACTTTCAGAGACATATGACCTTCCTGAACCGGCCTGTCCGACCGGTCCCAGCACCTTAACATAGGCCCACAGGTCTATAAATCGACCCTATCGGGCGGGCAATCTGGCTCGGAACCAGCGGTGTGGGTTCTCGGGTCGCGTGCCATTGCGAATCTCGAAGTACAGCGCCGACTGCGCTTTACCGCCAGTGTCGCCGGCGCTCGCAATGATGTCGCCCGGCTGCACCCATTCTCCGAGCTGTTTGTAAATCACCTCATTGTGACCATAGAGACTCATGTAGCCATCGCCATGCTCGATGACCAGCAAAAGCCCCATGCCGGGCAGCCAATCTGCATATGCAATCCGGCCATGATAGACGGCCCGCACTTCGGTACCCCGACTGGCCGCCACCAGGACGCCATTCCACTTGAGGGACCCGCCGGCCCGGGATTGACCGTAATCGCTCAGCAATATTCCGGGCGCCGGCCAGTCCAGTTTTCCCTTCATGGTGGCAAACGGTTCCCGGGTTGCGCCCGGCAGTTCGGCCAGCACCTGCTGCAGCTCCTCGATGAGCGCCTCTAGCGAGGCAGCCTCCGTCGCCAGTCTCTCGGCCTCTGTGCGCCGATCCCGGATCGCCGCGTCCAGCCTGGCAACGACCCGGCTTCGTTCAGCCCGCGACGACTCAAGACTTTCGACCGCGAGGCTTTGACGGCTCTCCAGCTCGGATAACTGTTGACTCGTCTCGGACAAGTCTTTCTCCACCCGGGCAAGCCGAGCCAGATCCGCCGAGACAGCTTCAATCTGATCACTGCGCATCTGCGACAGGTAACGATAGTAGACGAGGATCCGCCCGAAACGCCCTGGGTCCTCCTGGCTTAGCAGCAGACGCACGCGCTCCGTCTGGCCCGCTGCGTAGGCTGCGCGCGCCTGGGCCGCAAGCGTTCCCTGATGCGTCGACAGCCGATCGCGTTGTCTTGCTACCTCCGCCCGCAGTCGCTGTTGTTCGGAAAGGGTGGCCCTCAGGGATCGCTTCGTCTGCTCCAGCTGGCTGGACGCCGCAGCGATCCGACGCTCCACGCCAGCGAGCCGCGCGGTCTCCTTGTCTCGGCGGGCCATTTCCGCCTCGATTTCGGCCTGGACCTTCGCAATCCGGGCGCGCAGCGCCTCTAGTTGCCCTTCTGGATCCTCTGCGGCAGCAGACAACAGCAGAGCGAACACCGCGATCAGCACCGGCGTTTTTCGACGAAGGGCTATTTTGGGGACGTGCTCGAACATGGCAGTCCGCCACAGTTTATTTCATCGGTCATCCCGAGCAAGCTCCGATGAATCCCCCGCTGGTATAATGATCAGCTTGTGCAGGCCAAGCGCCCGACCACGGATTGAGGCATGGATCAGGTCATAGAATTCGCAGGAAATCACCCTTATCTGGTGGGTGCACTAATCGGATTGCTCGTGTTCGCTATCGTAACGGAAATTCGCCTTCGAGCCGGAGGCTCAGAGGTTTCCCCGGCGGAGGCGGTAAAACTCATCAATGACGGAGCGAGGGTTGTCGATATCAGACCGGCCGCTCAGTTCCAGAAGGGCCATATCGTCGGCGCGATCAATGTACCGATAGACCAGCTCGGACAGCAGGCATCCGGAATTGCCAAGCGCAAGGATCGGCTTCTGTTGGTGTGCTGTGACTCGGGACTGTCCGCGGGCAAGGCGGCCAGCGAATTGCGCAAAGCCGACTATTCCAGCGTTGCAAAGCTTCGCGGTGGCATCGCGGCATGGCAGCGGGACAACCTGCCGCTGGAAAACGCCAAGAGCAAGCCGGGGAATAAGAGCAAGAAACGATGACGCGTGGGACGCTGCATGCCGAGGTCGTCGTCTACAGCACCAGATTGTGCGGCTACTGCATGCGGGCGCGTGAATTGCTCGCGGCCAGGGGCATCGACTTTCAGGAGTATGCAGTGGATTCCGACCGGGAAAAACGCCGGGAGATGGAGACGCTCAGCGGGCGCAGGACGGTGCCGCAGATTTTCATAGGTGGGCTCTCCATCGGCGGGTACGACGCGCTGCACGCACTGGACACGACAGGAAAACTCGACCGGCTTCTGTTCAGGAAAGGGACAGGCCAGCCGTAGGCTGACTCGGGAAGCCTCCCGGGATGAATTCGACAAAATCAGGAGATCTCATGGCGGACAACATACTGAATTCTGGCGGCGCCCCGGAGGGTGGCCCGCAGATCGGGCTGCAGAAGATTTACATGAAGGACGCGTCCTTCGAGGCTCCGGCCAGTCCGTCGATATTCCGGGGGGAGTGGAAGCCGAAGGTCACCGTCAATCTGGCCACCCGAAATGCAGACGTCGGCAATGACGGGATGGAAGTGGTACTTGAGCTATCCGTAGAAGCCAAACAGGACGATTCGGTCGCCTACCTGGTTGAAGTCCAGCAGGCGGGCATCTTCCTGATGAAGGGGTTCGGCGAAGAAGACAGGCAACGGGTGCTGTCCTCTTTCTGCCCCACCCAGCTTTACCCATATGCGAGGGAAGCGGTATCGGACCTTGTGAGCAAGGGCGGGTTCCCGCAATTGCAGTTACAGCCGGTCAACTTCGATGCCATGCTGGCGGCTACGGAAGCCGAACGCAGCGCCCAGGAAGCCGCTGGTCCAGACGCCGAGAGTTCCGCTCCCGCCTGATCCTTAGGGGGAAGAAATGACGCCAGCAAATACGATCACCGTGGTCGGGGCCGGTTCCTGGGGTACGGCGCTCGCGATACAGTTTGCCCGAAGCGGACACCGGACCATCCTCTGGGGCCGCGAAGAGGATCATCTCGACAGGCTCCACGAGGATCGTGAGAACCAGCAGTACCTGCCCGGGGCGGCATTTCCGGACTCTCTGGAAGTGCAACCCGATCTGGCTCAAGCGCTGAAGGAGCCACAGGTGGTGCTGGTCTCGGTCCCTAGCCATGCGTTCAGGGCTGTACTGAAGATGCTGCGGCCTCTCCTGCCGAAGGGCGCCCGGCTGGCCTGGGCGACCAAGGGTTTCGAGTTGAAAACCGGCAAGCTACCTCACCAGGTAGCGGAAGAGGTCCTGGGACACGACATTCCCAAGGCCGTTTTGTCGGGACCCACTTTCGCAAAGGAAGTCGGAGCCGGATTGCCGAGCGCGATGACCGTCGCCGCATCTGATGAGCACTATGCGCGTGAGCTGGCCGAAAACATCTCCGGAGAGAATTTTCGGGCCTATACGTCGACCGACATCGTAGGCGTAGAAGTGGGGGGGGCCGTAAAGAATGTGCTGGCGATCGGCGCCGGAATTTGCGACGGGCTCGGATTCGGCGCTAATACCCGCGTTGCCCTGATCAACAGGGGGCTTGTCGAAATGACGCGGCTGGGAGTTGCTCTCGGGGCCCAGCCGGCGACCTTCATGGGCCTGGCCGGGATGGGCGACCTGGTCCTTACCTGTACAGACAACCTGTCGCGGAACCGGCGCATGGGACTCGCGCTCGCCGCGGGCAAGACCGTAGTCGAGGCAGAAACCGAGATTCGACAGGTAGTGGAGGGCGTCAAGGCAGCGGATGCGGTTCATACGGTTGCTGAACGAGTCGGCGTCGAGATGCCGATCTGTGAGCAGATATATCGGATCCTGTACGAGGGCGCGGAACCAGAGGAGGCGGTCGCCGCACTGATGCAGAGAACTCTCAAGTCGGAATTTGCACTTGGCAGCTAGATCAAGCCCGGAATCCGTTCTGACGCCAACCCTCGTAGACGACCACCGCAACCGCGTTCGATAGATTGAGACTGCGGTTGCCTGGCATCATCGGCAAAGTCAGGCGCCGTGACTCCGGTACACGATCGAGAACCTGACGGGGCAGGCCGCGCGTCTCGGGCCCGAAGAGAAGAACCGCGCCCGGCTCATAGGCAACATCGGTGTAGACAGTGGATGCCTTGCTGGAGAAGGCGAGGACCTGGGGGTGCCCGATCAATCGAAGACAATCGTCGACGTTAGCATGCACATGAACTTCAGCGTACTCATGATAGTCCAGGCCGGCTCGTCGCAGGCGCGGCTCGTCGAGGTCGAATCCCAACGGTTCCACCAGGTGCAAGTTTGCCCCGGTGTTGGCGCAAAGTCGTATGATATTGCCCGTATTGGGTGGTATCTCAGGTTGATAGAGGACAACGTGGAACATCTTCGTCGCGGATCCGGCATTTCTCCTGGTGAAGCCTTATGAGGGCTGCCCCGGACAGGCCGCTGCCGCCGATTGCCTCGAGCTTCTGCGGGCTTCATTTTGCATCACCGATCGTACTCCTGTCCGGCTGTGTCGGGTTCGGTGAGGAATACACCCGCATAGAAGGTTTTTCCAACCGGGACGTCGGCGGCGTCATCCTCAAGGGTACGACCCTGGAGCCGAGACTCGGCAATCCCCCACACAGGGTCTATGAAACTCCGATGGGAATGCTCAACGCGATCGGATTGCAGAATCCGGGCGTGGAGCACGTTGTTTCCGAAATCCTGCCGACGCTGGACTTCGACGAGACCCGCTTCATCGCCAACGTGTGCGGTTCGACAGTGGACGAATACGCTGAAGTCACCCGACGTTTCGACGATTCCCCGATCGATGCTATCGAGATCAACATCTCTTGCCCGAATATCAAGGAGGGCGGGGTCGCTTTCGGCAATGTCCCGGAGATGTCTGCCCGGGTCGTTGAAGCGTGCCGCAAAGCCACCAGCAAGCCGATCATTACAAAGTTGTCGCCCAATCAGACAGATATACAGACCAACGCCCGATACTGCATCGAAGCCGGCAGCGATGCACTCGCGGTGATCAACACGATCATGGGCATGGCCATCGACGCAGAGAAGCGCCAGCCCATCATCGGCAATGTTCAGGGTGGTCTCTCGGGCCCCGCCATCAAGCCTATAGCACTCCTGAAGGTGCATCAGGTGTATCAGGTCGCTGGGCCTCTGGGGATCCCGATCATCGGTCAAGGAGGTGTCTGCGACACCGCCGACGCACTGGAATTCATCGTGGCCGGGGCCTCTGCCGTGGGCATCGGAACAGGGCTGTTCTACGATCCGTTACTGTGCCGGGCCATTAACAGCGGCATCGAAGACTACCTCGCCCGCCATGGCCTGACGAACATATCCGAACTGGTCGGCAGCCTGGAATTGCCAGGCCCGGTCGGGGTATCAGAGGCGAGCTGAACCCGATCTCCGAGCAGTCGGACTGTATTCCGCTACTCATCCATTATCTGGCTTGATCGCGAGTGTTGCGATACTCGTGGGCATGTAACGATTCAGTGTCGTTGCCTCGTCGCTCCAGTCATCCTCGAACAGGCCCGCCAGCAGAAAACCCGCCCGCAGCTGGCCATCAATCTGTGCCTCGAGACTATGACTGAAAGTCATCGCATCCCCGGTCGCCACCCTGCGTTCAACTTCTTCTGGCTCAAGCACTTCGATATCGGCATAGGGAAGCCTGTTTGCCACTTTCAGCACCGCGCGATCTCTATCCGCATCTTCATCGAACAGGAAGAACGCAGGATTCAGGAATCCCGCCAGCAATCGGCCTGCTGGCTCGAGGACACGATGACATTCTTCCCAGACCGGCCGAGGATCCGGCACAAAACAGTTTGAGACCGGGTGGACGATCAGGCCAAAACTGCGGTTATCGAAACGGCGGAGATCGGCCATGTCCCCGCATTGCAGATCGATCTCCAGACCTTCCCGCTGGGCAACCGACCGGTCAGCATCCAGCTGACCCGGCGAATTGTCGAGAACGGTGACCCGCGCGCCCGCCGCTGCAAGGATCGGTGCCTGCTGCCCACCGGCTCCGGCCAGACACAGGACTCGTAATCCACGCAGCTTCGGGTACCAATCCGCGGGGATGTCCTTGTTCGGAGTCAGGCGTATGGCCCAGCGACCACTGCGTGCCTTATTGATCCGCTCGGATGATACCGGCGTACTCCACGGCCCCCGATCGGCCGCCTGCCGATCCCAGGCCTGACGATTGAGTCGCAACAGATCCACTGGTCAGCCGTCGTCATCCAGACCCAGATCGCGAATCTTTCTTGTCAGCGTGTTTCGTCCCCAGCCGAGCATCGCAGCGGCTTTCTGCCGATGCCCTTTGGATCTGGCCAGCGCCACCTGGATGAGAACCCGCTCGAATTCCGGTTGAGCGTCGGAGATCAGGTCTTTCCGTCCGGACTGGAGCTGACGGCTGGCCCAAGCTCGAAGACTCCGGGACCATTCGTCCGAATCCGGAGGGCTCGACGAGCCACCGACTTCCTCGGGAAGATCCTCGAGCTGGATTTCCTTGCCCGGCGCAGTAACCGTCAGGCGCCGGCAAATATTGACCAGCTGCCGCACGTTGCCAGGCCAGTCGAACTCTTTCAAAGCCTGCTCTGCTGTCGCCGTGAGCGTCTTCGGCGACACCTCCAGTTCGCCTGCGGCCACCCTCAGGTAATGTCGCAGCAACAGGGGAACGTCCTCCTGACGATTCCTCAGCGGCGGTGTCTCGATGTGCATGACATTAAGCCGGTGAAACAGATCCTCGCGAAACGCACCTTCGCTGACCCGAGCCCTCAGATCATGATGCGTAGCCGTGACAACGCGGACATCCACCGCGATCGGCGTCTGCCCACCGACACGATAGAACTCTCCCTCGGCCAGGACACGCAACAGGCGGGTCTGCAGGGCTGGCGACATGTCGCCGATTTCGTCAAGGAACAGCGTGCCGCAATCAGCCTGCTCGAAGCGTCCGCTTCGCTGTCCCTCGGCGCCGGTAAACGCGCCGCGCTCGTGACCGAACAGCTCCGTCTCGAGCAGTTCTGAAGGGATCGCAGAAGTGTTCAAGGCGATGAACGGCCCACCGGCCCGCGGGCCGGTTTCATGAAGGGCACGGGCAACCAGCTCCTTGCCGGTGCCGGACTCGCCGGTGATAAGGAC
>CP070833.1:1361090-1364776 GCA_020341735.1 Gammaproteobacteria bacterium
ATCCTTCCGGTATCCGAGGTCCACCAGATCTATTTCGAGGAATGCGGTAACCCGGATGGCAAGCCGGTGGTTTTCGTTCACGGCGGTCCGGGCGCCGGATGCGACAAGCGGGCTCGCCGGTTCTTCGATCCGGACGTCTACCGGATCGTCCTGTTCGACCAACGTGGCTGCGGTCGCAGCACGCCGCACGCACGCCTCGAGGACAACACGACCTGGCATCTGTGTGCCGATATGGAACGCCTTCGAGAGCACTTGAATATCGCCGCCTGGCAGGTATTCGGGGGCTCCTGGGGCAGCACTCTGGCGCTGGCATACGCTCAGCACCACACGGACAAGGTCACGGAGCTGGTGCTCAGGGGGATTTTTCTCGGCCGTCGGCGGGAGATCCGCTGGCTTTATCAGTCAGGCGCCAGCGAGCTGTTTCCCGACGTGTGGGAGTCTTATCTCGCTCCGATCCCGGAGGCGGAGCGGGGCGATTTGCTGACCGCCTATCACAGACGTCTGACCGGTTCCGATAGCGCCGCGGCTGTAGAGGCCGCCAAAGCCTGGTCGATCTGGGAGGGTGCGACCAGCTACCTGCTGACGGATCATAGCCATGTGGATCATTTTGCCGACCCGGATTTTGCCATCGCGTTGGCTCGTATCGAGTGTCACTACTTCGTTAACGGCTGTTTCCTTGGTAGCGAAGATCAATTGATCCGTGGAGTAGACCTGATCCGTCACATACCGACCGTCATCGTCCAGGGCCGCTACGATGTCGTTTGTCCCGTTCGTTCTGCATGGGACCTGCATGCGGCCTGGCCCGAGGCAGAGCTGCGGATCACGCCGGATGCCGGTCACTCGGCGTTCGAAAAAGGCAACGCCTCGGCACTTGTGGCGGCGACGGACGGATTCCGCGACGACTGAATGACGGTCGGCCAGAGATGATCTCTGCCCAAGTGCGGTCAGTTCGTGCCGAAGAGTTTAACGGCGCTGTACTGCTCCAGCACTCGCATCTCGCCCTCGGGGAAGCTGACGATCTGGACCCGTCTCACCGGAAGCCCGGTTGCCACGTCGACCCACAACTCCGCAAGTGCGGACGGTTGACCGCCCACAACTACGGTGAATCTGAAAGCTCTGGCGGTCTTTCCGCCGAGGGCCTGCGGTTCGCCCAGCGTGATGTCAGAGGTTTCGACCCATTCAGTGGCTTGGCCGTCGGTCGCGTCCGGCGGATAACCCGCTGACAGCATGGCCAGATTGTGCAACAGACCCATGCGCGTAAATCCGACGAGTAAGCCCTCTGCGAGTGCGCCCGGTGGCGTCGTCTCGAACGATTTCTCGCCGTTGCCGCCGGTCAGAGTCTCTTCAGATGCACGCAGCCGGATATCGGCAGTAGTACCTGCGAAAGATCCCTCGGCGCGGATTTCCGCCCGGCCCGAGTGTCGGATCTCCGCATCGCCCGAGAGCGCCGAGTTCAGCGCCCCTGTAGAGCGAATATCGAATTGGATCGGTACTCCATCAGCGCCCACGAGACGGGCCTCCACCTGCGCAAATTCGGCCGCCGCGTCGTCCGCGATGGCGACGTCGGCCACCGAAACACCGGCGGCCAGCAGGAGCATTGTCCGCAACAAGATGCGCAGCCGGCCCGGTGCCGGCTGCGCAGCAGCAAGACTCACAGCCTGTTGATGCAGTTCAAATCGTCAAAGGCGACCTTCAGGCGCTCGGCCATCGACTGCTCACCACGACGCAGCCAGGCGCGCGGGTCGTAGTATTTCTTGTTGGGCTAGTCGTCTCCTTCCGGATTGCCGATCTGGCCCTGTAGATACGCCTCGAACTCGGCGTAGTACTCCTTGACGCCCTTCCATGTCGCCCACTGGGTGTCGGTGTCGATGTTCATCTTTATGACGCCGTAGGAGATCGCCTCCTCGATCTTTTCCGGTTCCGAACCAGAGCCACCGTGGAATACAAAGCTGACCGGTTTTGGTCCGGTGCCGCGCTTGTCGACTATGTAGTCCTGGGAGTTCTTCAGGATGACCGGAGTCAAGTGGACGTTGCCCGGTTTGTAGACCCCATGCACGTTGCCAAAGCTCGCGGCGATAGTGAAGTTCGGGCTGATCGCCGACATGATTTCGTAGGCATAGTCGACATCCTCCGGCTGCGTATAGAGTGCGGAGTTATCGACGTCCGTATTGTCTATACCGTCTTCTTCGCCGCCAGTGACGCCCAGCTCGATCTCCAGAGACATACCGATCTTGCTCATGCGCTCGTGATAGCGAGCGCAAGTCTCCACGTTTTCTTCCAGCGGCTCGGCCGACAGATCGATCATGTGGGAGCTGAACAGTGGTTCGCCGTGTGTCTCGAAATAGCGTTCGCCGGCGTCTACCATTCCGTCGACCCAGGGCAAGTGTTTCTTAGCGCAATGATCAGTGTGCAGGATGACCGGTACCCCGTAGGCCGGAGCGACTTCGCGGATGTAGTTGGCAGCCGCCACGCAGCCTCTGACCGAATTCTCCATGTTGTCGTTGGGGAGCGTCTTGCCGACGAAGAAAGCCCCGCCGCTGTTCGAGAACTGGACGATGACCGGAGACTTAACCGCGCTGGCGGCCTCGAGCACGGCGTTGACTGAGTTGGAACCGACGCAGTTGACAGCTGGCAGTGCAAAGCCCTGCTCCCTGGCGACCCGGTAGATTTCCGATACTGCATCACCGGTCGCGACTCCGGGTCCGGCCACGGAGGAAATCGTTTCAGCAGCGGCTGCGGAAGCTTCTTGTGACATGGTTTGCTCCTCGTTGATCATCGATCGACGGTGGCCCGTGGTCCGGGACACGATCCCTGACCGCGCCGTGTGGTTCGGCACGGTACACCAGCCGCCAGGATCGCGACCGGTCAGACTGCTACTATAGCAGCCTGTCGCGCTCCAGTGGTTGTGGCGTGATGGTGGTGCTCCCCCCTGCCGCCGACATGACTCAGCGGGCCTAGCGCGGTCCAGAAGCCGAACGCGACCAGTACAAATCCGCCCAGCAGGCGGACCACGGGCTTTGCTGTCACGAGCTTCACTCTGGTTCCGGCAAGTCCCGTCAAGGTCATGGCGGGCAGGGTCCCCAGCCCAAACATGGCCATCAGTATGGCCGACTCGAGCGGATCGCCCCCGACCAGTGCCAGCAGAAGGATGCTGTACACCAGCCCGCAGGGCAGCCAGCCCCACAAAACTCCCAACAGGAGAGCCTCTCCGGCTGACCGGACGGGCAGGAGTCGTTTCGCGAGCGGTGCGATATGGGTCCAGAAGCGCGCTCCGCCTTGCTCGACGGACCGCAACAGCGGCCATCGGAAGGCTATCTGGAGGCCGATCAGCACCATCAGGAGGCCGGTGCCCGCCCTCGCTATCGCGCCCCACAGAGGGATGTCTACGGCCGCCGCAATGCCGGCGCCCGCCAGCCCTGCGACGGCGCCGATAATCGAGTAGCCGATGATCCGGCCGACACTGAACAGTACGGTCAATCCAAGTATGCCACCGGGCGTATCGGAGGCGGCGCGGGCGCTGGCGCCGAGGGCGCCGGCAATCCCGCCGCACATGCCCAGACAGTGAGTACTGCCCAGCACGCCGGCCACAAGCGCGGTCAGGACGGTGAGTTCATCGCTCATCGGCGTCGATCTCCTTGCCGGGTCCTTCCTGCGGGGGCTTGCGGTCGTCGTCCATCAATATCCTC
>CP070833.1:1364876-1378093 GCA_020341735.1 Gammaproteobacteria bacterium
AACCTCCGGCGACTGCTCGCCAGGAAGTTCCGCTTCGGTGTCTCCACGCATCGGCCGCACTTCATACGCTTCGGCCGCGCGGCGCTCGAATTCCTCATCGGTCTCGGTGAGCACTGCAACACCCGCCGCCCTGGGCCGTTCGGTCCGATCCGCAGGAGCAACCTGGTCGCTCGCCGCCGGCGCCGGAAGCTCCCGGAGTTCGCCATCACCGAGAATCCCGTATTCTTTCTCGACCTTGAGATCCGCCAGGCGCCGCATTGCTTCGGGAGTCAGTGACGATTCGGGCGCCTCTTCGAGAAACACGCTGTAGCCGCGAATGGCCTGTTTTAGACCATCTTCAACCCGCACGTCGGCGACGTCCGGCTCCACGCGCTGGAGCTCCGCAAGCGTGTGCCGATCGGGATTTCCGGTGCACGCCGTCAGTACGGCGGGCACGAAAAGCCACGTTGGCCAGTGCCGATACATCTAGCCTTGCTCCTCGCCAGCCTGAATCTTGGCTGCCCGGTCATAGCTGTCGGCGAACGCATAACGGGCCTGATTCTGGTAGACCTCCAGGCGTTCCCGGCGCAGCTTCAACTCGTTGATCGCGACCGTCTCGAGCGTATTGCCCTGACGCGCCATGAGAATGTTCAGGCGCCCGAGAGCATCGCGCACCCGCATCCGCAGGCGATTGATGGGAATCTCGTATCCGACGTAACTGTGGGTCGCCGCCTGCCGCGCCCGGACAAAGGCCTGGTACCGCGTCTGCATGGCTTCGACGTCGGCATTCAGCTCGCGCAGATGCTTATGGGCCTGCGTGAGCCGTTCGTGATACCGGGTCTCGAGTCGCCACACCAGCACGCCTCGTAACCGCCTGACCTTCTCCCGCAGTGACGCCGCGTCGGGGTGGTCGACGGCCGGTATACGCGCCTCGAGGCCGTCGAGCTGCTCGCTCAGGATCCGCTCGTCAGCGGTCGCGAGGAACTCTGCGTTCGGGGCGATCAGAAGATTCTGCAACCTCCTGTCGAGGTGCTCGCGCTGTTCCAACCGCAGGCGAATCTGGGCGTCTAGCTTGCGGAACTGGCGATCAATATCGGGTAGCAGTGGCTCGTAGTAGTCCTTTCGATGACGGATGATGTCCTCGAAGGCGTCGAAACCATGCTGCCAGGAGACGAGTTTCTTGCGCAGATCCTCGAGATCGAGATAGTTCTGCAGCGCCGTCTGGAAATCGTGCGAAGCCATCAGTGCCATCAGGTAATAGGTCTCAGGCGTCTCCGGCAGGGTGCGCAGCCGGATGACCCAGTCCTTGTCCTGGCGGATTTCCTCGCGCACGAGTGCCTTGAGGAACTTGCCTTCCCGGATACTCCCGATCGAGGCATCCACCTTGTCGAGTTCCTCGCCGAAGGTCTCTACGGCCTGGCCATAAAGGCGCGCCGCCCGGCCATAGATATTCAATCTGCTGTAGGCATAGGGAAGCGCCAGCATCGCCTCCTGAACGGCGGCGTCAGTCGTTTCCCGCTCCACCAGCAATCCCCAAGGCACCAGGGCGCGCTCGAAGTTCTCGGCGGAAACGTCTGCCCAGCCGGCCCTTAACAGTGCCTGATTGGAGAAAGGCCCCTCGAGTCGAACCCGGTCGAGCGACTGCTGCGCTGGACCGAACTCGGCCGACTCGAACAATACGGTGCCGAGAACGAAATTCGACTTGTCCCGGATCGCGTATGTGGCCGGGTCGGACGCCTTGACCTGCCCCGCTCTCTCGAGCTGCTGAACGGCTTCCTGGTGGCGGCCGTCGCGCAGCAGCGCGATGCCGAGGTTGTACTCGGAAAATCCGGCGAGACTGTCCGCCCCCTGCAGGGACCGAAGTACATCGACAGCATCCGAAGGGCGCCCGATCGCCAGGTAGATGTTGGCGCGAAGAAACTCGACATCATCCCGGATACGCTCGGGCACTCGCCCCTGAATTCGAGCAAGGGCTGTCAGGGCGTCTTCGGGTTGGTCCTTCTGGAAATGGATTCGGGCGAGACGATAGGCGGCTTCGTTCCGCGTCTCCTCGTCGACATCCCCCTCGAGCACCGCACGGATGGCGCGTCCGGCACGATGGTGCATCCGGTATTGCAGCTCGAAGTCGCCGACGAAGAACTCGGCCTCGTTGATGTGGCTGTAAAGCGAATCCAGCCCCGGCTCATCGAGCCGGTAATGCTGGATGAGTTCGGCGTCAAGACGCTCCAGCGCCTCGAAGTAATGCCCCTGGTGCGCGTGGTAAAGCGCCTCTCCGAAATACAGATCCTGCAGATCGTCGCCAACAGCGATGCCCGCAGCGAAAATAGCTGCGGCTGCCAGTGCGACTTTTCGGACGCCCGTGCTCATGCTGGCCTACCAGTCACCCAGTGCTATGCCAGGGTTCACGAGACCGGGTTCCGCAAGCGTTATTCCGACAAGCCTCGGTTCGACATCCTTGTTGATGGTGAAACTTTCGGTATTGCTGAAGTCTTTGCCACTCACGAGCTTGCCGGCCACCTCAACTTCCAGCTCATGGTGTCCGGTGGGGATGTTGCCCGTGTAGATTCTCTGCACTCCGCCCCTTTGCAACGCCTCCAGCTCTTTAAAGCTGTAGATATGGTGCGCAACAGGAGTGCCGTCCAGCTGAATCTGGACAGAATCGAGTCTGAACTCCTGGTTTTCGGCCAGGGCGACGAAGATCGCGAGCTGGGTATTGGATGGATAGAGCAACCGCTCTTCCAGGCCATTCAGCTCAGCGGCAATGCTCAGAACATCTGTCTTGATCTCCTGAACCTGTTCGTCCAGGCCTTTCATCTGCTCTCGCGTGGCATCCTGCGCGACACCCGGAGAACCTGAAAGCAAGCTCAGCAGGCACAGGACGGCAGTCGATACAAGCTTCTGGGTGGAGCGGACCCTGTGCCTGGCTGGTCTTGGATCAGCGGTCACGAATCGTCGAGTCATGAGAGCCCTCGTTTCACCGGCGCGGCGCACGCGTTACCAGAAGAAACCGAGGAGTCCTGCTCGTCGGAAGGGATTCTGGTGGTCCCGCTATCCTGGGGCGTTTTGCCCTTTAGACCGGAGACTTTGCGTCGCCGCCTTTCGGCGGGTTTGCCTTTGTCTGAATCGAGACCCGACTATCGTCTACTCTGTCGCAAAACTGATGTGACCTCCGTCACAAAATGTCTACAACAGCAAACATCGAGTCTTTCCGGCTGCAAGCAACAGGTTCACCTGTGCTAGACCGAATCTTGTGACTCACGTCACAGACATGGGAATTCATCAGAGGAGTAATGACAGACGCGCTGTGATCAATTCGGAGTCGGCATGGACCCCTTTACTGCGACGCACTCTAACCTCTATGAACACATCTGCTTGACGTCGGATGAGTGGGAGGAAGTGGAGCCGACAGAGGTTGACGCAGAAGTCACTCAAATCAGCGGATCCACTCGACGTCACGTCATGATTTTCAACGGTGCCTATCTCGGTGTGGCAAGTACTGGCTGTCCGTCGCGACCGTCCTGGTACTGGTTCCACCTGGCTTTTCTCGACCCGGGGCCGACCCGAAGACTGGACCGGCTCGGTCTGTTTGTCACCATAACGTTGGCGGTGCTGGGGGCCATTGCCGTTATCGTGGTTTCTGGCGCAAGCATGTCGCTCGGTTTCGAGTGGACAGTGACGGTTACAGCTGCGTTTGCCGCAACACTGCTGGGATTCGGGCTCGCCGTCCGAAGAGGGTTCGACGAACTGGTTTTTTACACGCGTCATGGTCGCGCCCCGGTCCTGCGGCTGTCGCAACGCAGAGCTGATGGAGGTGATATCAAGGAGTTCGTCGGCGCGCTCGCCGATTCTGTACGCAGCGCAATCAAAGAAAGGTCTTCGAGTCGGAGTGACTACCTGCGCGATGAGATGAGGCAACATCGACAACTGATGGAAAAAGGCGTCCTCAACCAAAAACAGTTCGAAGCCGCCAGAGCCTTGATCCTGAGCGCGCATGATAAATAGTCCACGGCATCCCATTAGCATGACGGTCACATAACCGCGAACCGTTTGCCATGGTCGCCTGTGAAGCTCTCTCCGCCGGGCTGGATACCGGGCCTGGCAACGAGCAGCAGACAGGCCGCTCCAGCTTCCAGTCGATTCTGACCGCAGGCCGCCCTTTCCCGGTTTTCTTACTGCCGCACGCGACTGCTTCGCCAGACATGCGAGCACAAGCGGCATGATCCGACATTCCGCTCACTCGAGCAGATTTGAGTCGCCGATCAGATCGCCGGGGCGTTCGATGGTCAGTTCGAAGCCGGGTCGCCTCCTGAGATCGGTCAGCGCCTGCATGAAAAGTCCGGGCTGTACTTGCGGGCACGCCATCGAGCGTGTCGACGACATTTTGCCGGAGCGAGACCTCACGACTTATTGACTGTCTTAATCTCTATATAGCGTCCCTGCTTTGAGACCCCTCTGGCGAACCGGGCGCCCGGAGCGAAATCTCCAGACAATTCACACGCTTGCCCATCCGCCGCGACTGCGCCATGCTTCACGCAGCGGGAGACGCAGGGAAGATCCCGAGTTCGCGTTCGTCTCCCGGAAGCAATAACGAAAAATGGCAGAAGTCCGCAAACTCACATTCTTCATCTCCTCACCAGGAGACGTGTACGAAGAGCGAACGCTTGCGCAGCGGGTCATGGACCGGCTGCAGAGCGAGTTTGCCGGCCGGGCCGTGCTCGAACCCGTGTTCTGGGAACACGAACCGCTGCTGGCCACCGATACCTTTCAGACCCAGATTTCCAAGCCCTCCGATTCGGACGTCATGGTCGCCATCCTGTGGTCACGCCTCGGGACCCGGCTGCCTAAAGACTTCACGCGGGAAGATGGCTCGCGTTACGACTCCGGCACGGAGTTCGAGTTCGAGGATGCAGTGCGCGGTTTCCAGGAAACAGGCAAACCGCAGCTTCTGGTCTACCGGAAGATGGCCAAGGCCTCGGTCCAACTCGACGACGAAGATGCTTTGATGGATCGCATCGAGCAGAAGAAAAAGCTCGACAAATTCATCAATCGCTGGTTCCACGACACCGAGGAAGGCACCCTCAAGGCGGCCTTCCATCCCTTCGAATCGGCCAGCGAGTTCGAGCTCGTCCTCGAGCGCCATCTGCGCAAGGTCATACAGAAAGCCCTGCCTGAGTCCGCCGGCGCCGAAGCCGCCGCTACCGCGGTCTGGAAAAAGGGTTCCCCGTTCCGTGGGTTGCAGACCTTCGACTTCGAACATGCGCCGATCTTCTTCGGCCGCACCAAGGCCATCGGCGACGTGCTCGACGCTCTGCGCCGCCAGGCGACGGAAGGCCGTGCCTTCGTGCTCATGTTGGGCATGAGCGGTGGCGGTAAGTCCTCGCTCGCCCGCGCCGGCGTCATGCCGATGCTGACCCAGCCGGGGGTCATCGAGGGCGTAGGCATGTGGCGCCGTGCCATCTATCGGCCGAGTGACGTCCGTGGCGACCTGTTCCTGGGTCTGGCGACTGCTCTGCTGAAAGAACACGGACTGCGATTACCCGATATGACGCCTGAGGAGATGGGCGAGGTCCTGAAACAGTCTCCCACGGCCGCCTTGGCGCTGATCAAGACCTCCCTGGCGCAGGACGCGACAGATCTCGCCCAGAAGGGTCAGGGCGGCAAGACCCCGACCGCGCGGCTCGCGCTGCTGGTCGACCAGATGGAGGAAATATTTACCCAGGACTGGGTGACCGACAAGGATCGCGAGAAATTCATCGAATGTCTCGACAAGCTGGCCCGCTCGGGCCGCGTCTGGGTCGTTAGCACCTTCCGCAGCGATCTCTATCCACGCTGCACTAAGCTGCCCAAGCTGGTCGAGCTGAAGGAAGGCTCAGGGCAGTACGACCTGATGCCGCCGACCGCGACCGAAATCGGCCAGATGGTGAGGTTACCCACCCGGGCGGCCGGACTGCGGTTCGAGGAGGACCCCTCCTCTAACGAACGACTCGATGACATGCTCCGTGACGCCGCCGCGGCCCGTCCCGAATTGTTGCCGCTGCTGCAGTTCACCTTGCAGGAACTCTACGATCGGCGACGCGACGACGGCACGCTGACGCTGGAGGCCTACCACGAACTGGGTGGCGTCGAGGGCTCGCTCGCCAAGCGAGCCGAGAACGTGTTCGAGGAACTGCCTCGCGAAGTCCAGCAGGCATTGCCGAAGGTGCTCGAGAAACTGGTCCATGTCCGCAGCGGCGCCCAGGAGGCGATCGGGCGGCGCCGCGCCCACCTGGAAGACTTCGATAATCCGGAGCAGAAACAGCTGGTCGAGGCTTTTATCGAGGCGCGTCTGTTCGTTACCGAACTGGACGAGGACGTGGCCGCGGTAATGGTCACCCATGAAGCACTGCTCTGGCACTAGCCACGGGTGCAGGAGTGGGTTGAGCAGAATCGGGAAAACCTGCGCGTGCACAGCCGCGTCAGCGCCGCCGCGGAACGCTGGCTGAAGGACAACCGAAACGCGGACCTGTTGCTGCCGACCGGCAAACCCCTCGAGGAAGGCAAGAGCCTGATCGAGATCGAGGCGACGCTGAATACCTACGAGAAAGCGTTCATCGACGCTTCGATCGGGGCCGAGCGCAAGCGTCAGAACATCAAGCGGGCTGTCGTCGCCATGCTGGCTGTATTGGCCGTGACCGCAACCGGCGGCGCCGTCGTCGCCACCCAGCAGAGGAAGGTGGCGGAAGAGCAGCGGGCGCGGGCAGAGGTGGAAGCAACGACCGCAAGGCGGACCTCGGATTTCATCGTGGGTCTTTTCGAGGTATCGGATCCTTCCGAAGCGAGGGGCAACGAGATCCTGGCGCGGGAGATCCTCGACGCCGGCGCCGAACGTATCGATACGGAACTGGCGGACGAGCCGGAGATCCAGGCCAAGCTGATGGACACGATCGGCAAGGTATATACGAGCCTCGGGCTTTTTAACGAGGCGATCCCGCTACTGCAACGTTCCGTCGACCAGCGCCGCAGTCTGTCCGTATCCGACGAAGAAATCGCTGACAGTCTGAACAGTCTTGGGGAGGTCCTTGCTCTGAAGGCCGAGCTGGACGAGGCAGAAGCGGCCTATGACGAAGCGCTCGAAAAGCGCCGCGCGATCTACGGAGAGGCCCATCCGCAGGTCGCCGACACTTTGTCGGGACTCGCATATGTCAAGACTCTCCGTGGCGAGTTCCCGGAGGCAGAACTGCTCCTTCGGCAAGCCCTCGACATGCGCCGGGTGACGCTCGGAGCAGAGGACGAGGCTATCGCGAAAAATCTGGAGGAACTCGGCCTGGCGGTCTACGACCAAGGTCAGTATGAACCGGCGGAGCAGTTGGTCACAGACGCGCTTGAAATGCGACGAAAATTGCTTGGGCGGGACCCGCATCCGGACGTCGCGGACAACATCAATAATCTTGCTCTGGTTGTTTACAGCCGGGGCCGTTCAAAGGATGCCGAAATCTTGTGGCGCGAAGCGCTCGTCATGAAGCAGGCCATGCTTGACGAGACCCACCCCGAGATCGCGATCGGCATGAACAACCTCGCGTTTATTCTCTACGATCAAGGCCAACTCGAAGAAGCCGAGGAAATGTATGGGGAGGTTCTCGAGATTCAGCGTGGGGTGCTCGGGGACGCACATCCGGACTTCGCCCGCACCATGATCAATCTGGCGTTCGTCCTGAAAGAGCAACAGCGTGACGATGAAGCCATCGCCCTGGCGCGCCAGACGCTCGAAACCCAGGAGAGGATCTATGAAGAAGAGCATCCTGAGATCGCGACGACCATGCTCGTACTCGGCCAGTGGTTGGCGGAAAGCGATCAGATCACGGAATCAGAGACTTACCTGAAAGCGTCCATGGACATGCGCAAGCGCCTTCTTGGCCCAACGCACCCGCACGTAATGGTGAGCAGAGTGGCTCTGGGAGACGTTTTCGTGGAATCCGGAAGAGTCGAGGAAGGCTGCAATCTCTCGGAAGGCACGGTTGAGGCGTTATCGGAAGCGCTTGGAGCAGATCATTGGCGGACCGCGGTGGCAATGAGCCTGGCAGGCGCGTGCCAGGCGGCCGGGGGAGATCGCCAGGCAGCTGAAGCCAGCCTGTTGCAGAGCCTCGAGTTACTAAAGGACCAGGGGGGGGTTAAAATAGTCTATAAAAAACAGACACTTGCCAGACTAATCGATTTATACCAGTCATGGGGCAAAGAGGGGCAAGTCGCAAAATACAAGCAGATGCTAGCTGTCGCGGGTTCGGCGGACTAGGTGACGGTTTTGTTAAACATAAGCGTCCGACAGTAGCGTCTTTTCCGTAGTCCGACTAGACTAGCAAGGTCATGTCTGCTCACCGGGGGGGAGCAAAAATGGACTATCGTTCATGTCGGAGCGTCTTCGCGCGCTCGTTGCTGCTTCTAACCGGATTTCTATCGCTAACACTCGGAAGTAGTGTCGTTGGATACGCGGCTATCGAGGTCTGTCCCGAGCCACTACCACCAGTCTTGCCTATTATGGGCACCAACGGCGCTAGCAATGAGTTGCTCTGGGTTCGACCGGAAAACCCTGACCCTGACGTATGCGTTTCAAGTGAGGAGATCGAGGCCAGGGCCAAATTGGGTGCTCTCGGCTTTCACAAGTGCACAGCGGGCGGTGCGCCTAGCTGGGGCGTAGTCACAACAGACGTCAATCGCGACCAGGTTCTCTGGTTCCTGCAGGGACAGAATGCTCCCGCTGACCCGACAATTTGTGACCTCGACACCGGGCCCTGTCCCGAACGCCCCGACCACGTTGCCATTGATCCAGATGGCTTACTAGCAATCGCTGACGCAAATCAAGCCGGCGGTCGCATTGCTTTCTTCCAGCCAACCGGGGATTGCGATCCACCTTACAGCCCTCCGGATATCACTGGGTATCTGGATTTCCGGTACAAGGGACAGAATACCGTCCTGGAAATTGCTGACCTGGAGTTTTCCGACCAGATCGGCGGTGATTTTGAGGTCGGGGATCTGCTCGTGCTGTCCAGCTCTCCCAAGGCCTTGTTGGTTATCAAGGCCGGCGACATTGCAGACTTTTTAGGCGACGGGACTGACCTGCCTGATCTGCAGGTCCTTCTGAACTTTGATGACTTCGACGATCACTTCGACGCGGACGCGGTGCCGACCTCGCTTGCAGTCGTACCCGGTACCGGTGGCTTGGGCCTCTCCCAGAGCGGCAGCAAGAGTCCGGTTGTGCTGATGGGATTGAATAGTCCAGATCGGATTGTTGAATTGCGATTCGACGATTCCGGGGCTCTTGCATCCGTTTCGGAGTTCATTGACGCTGCTTCCGACGGAATCAGCCCTTCTCGGATTGACGCCGGGGTTCTGGAGAACATCCACCGGGTACTCGTCGCCACCGGCAACGGCGTGTTTTACCACTACATCGCGGATGTGAGCAGCGCGGCTGCCACACCGGATGAGGATGTCTTAACAAATCCCAGTCAGACGGCTGCAATTGCTTCCGGGGTACAGAACCCCGGAGGTGTCGAGGTGCTCGATGACGTTGTGGTAGCAGATCTTTGTGTCGACGATGGTGCCGTGACGACTGACACCGGCTGCTCTGTGGGGTATGGCCAGTTCCATTTCTCTCAATTTGAGGCGGTCCCCCCGCCTCCTGGGTCAACGCTCTCTGTAGACTACAGAGTCCTTACGGACAACGCGTCAGGCGACTTTGTGCTGTCCAATGGAGGCATAGTGCCTAGTTGGTGTAGCGGATTCCCCCTCCCTGACGACCCATCCGGACGCGAGGTGTTTGTGGAACTGCGGGTCACGGCCGGCGGATTCAACGTGGAACCGGGTCAGACTGTTCAAATCAAGGAATTGTTGGAGGAATTGTTCCCAGAATTTGGAACATGCCCCGACTCCCACGCGCGAATTCTTTATCTTGAAGATGAGGAGGACACCGGCGAATATCCTGACTTGTACAATCAAGTAGATAACCTCGATTCCGACAAGACCCTCCGCCCATTGTCATTCAGTTGCACGAACCCGGGGCGCGGGGCAGGACCCGCATCGTCAACTTTTATTTACTGTCGCGATACGATTAAAGAAGTTGTAGAGGCGCGGGGAGGACGTCTTAACGGCCGCGTACTTAACCGGACCATACGACCTGAAATTGAAGCCCGCCTAGCCCGGCTGGAATTATTCATTCAGGAACTTCCCGACGGCCTTCTGGATCAGCCTACAACGCTGGTGACGCCTGCGGGGCCGCTGAAGGCCAATCTGTTGGGGCTGGTCGCCGCTGCTCGCGACAGCAGTGGTGGAGGCAATCCAGACTTCCTTGAGGCGGCTCGTTATATGGACTTCGCTGCGCAGCTCGTGTTCGAGAATAAGGGTCCTCTTGGAGACTACTTGCCAGGCCCCCCACCATTACTGGATGGCTGGCCGTACGATGGCCCCGCGAATATCTACGGCATTCTCCTTTCGGAAGTGTTGGCGAATGCGTTCTTCTTCGCTCAGGGGCTAACAACCATGGACGATCTGAACGCAGCGACTGGTTTTGACTCGGGCAACCCGGACCACATTCCCTATTACTGCCCTCCTCAGGCTCTAGTGAAGCCTGTGGGCTCGGCTGAAATAAGGGACGTCTTCTGCGACAACTCGCTTCCACTTCCTGACTATCCGTAATAAACAGATATTCTTTAGATTGGAAAAACGCCGCCTCCTTCATGAGGCGGCGTTTCTCTTTCTGGCCTAGAATGATTGCTTTCTTTGGAACTCATTCTGCCGGATGAACGACACTTCGGAACGAGGGCACATGGAGGAAGCGGCTTCGCAGCCTGCCGACTGGCGGAACGCGGACCCCGAGCCCGTGCCTCTGGTCATCGGCGTGACCGGTCACCGCGACTTGGTGGAGTCCGAAATTCCCGGTCTGGAGAAAATGGTCCGCGGTTTCCTGCTGACGATGCAGGGTCGCTTTCCCGACCTCCCCCTCGTCGTCATGTCACCGCTTTCGGAAGGTGCGGACCGCCTGGTGGCGCGTGTCGCCAGGGACATGGGCATTCCTCTGATGGTCCCCTTACCGATGCCGCGTGCCCTTTACCTGGAGGACTTCGAGACAGAAGAGTCGCGAAACGAATTCCGATCCCTCTGCGAAGGCGCCGAGGTCTATGAGCTCGGCGTCGTGGATGGCGAGAGCATCGAAACCATCCTCGAACCCGGACACGCCCGCAACCTGCAGTATGCGCAGATGGGGGTCTATATCTGCGCCCACTGCCATCTGCTGCTCGCGCTATGGGACGGCAAGCCATCCGATATGGTGGGCGGCACGGCCAACGTCATCCAGTTCCATCAGTGGGACATCATGCCGGGGTTCACCGGCGACAACACTCGCATGCGCCAGATCCTGGCCGACGACGAGAGTGATCTCGTCTACCACATCGCCTGTTCCCGCGACCGGCCTGAAGGAGCGCCGGCCGAACCACTGAAGCCGCTTCAGGCCGAATGGTTCACGACCGACGCGGACAGCCCGCGGACCGACGAACTGCCGCCGCAGTATGTGGAGATCTTCCATCGGACCGCACAGTTCAACGAGGATGCCGTGCGTCACACGGACGACATCGATGAGGGTTCATGGCCGCTGCTGCCTGACGACTCCCCGCCCGACCTGGTGCAGGCGGTGTCGGGCATCGACCGGATGTTCTGTATCGCAGACTTCCTGGCCATCCACTACCAGACCCGCGTCACCCTGGCACTGCGATTGATCTACAGCTTCGCCGTGCTGATGGGACTCGCGTTCATCGCCTATACGGACATACCCAACGCCGAGTTCATGGTCTACGCATTCCTCGGCTTGTTCGCGTTCGGTTTCGTCATCGCCAAGCTGGCCGATCGCGGCGCCTGGCACCGCAAGTATCTCGACTACCGGGCACTGGCCGAGGGGCTCCGGGTGCAGTTCTACTGGGCCGCAGCGGGGGTGATGGGCGAACGGCACAGCAAGTACGCCCATGATAATTTCCTGCAGAAACAGGACGTCGAACTTGGCTGGATACGCAACGTCATGCGGGTCGCGGGGCACGGCGGCGTGGACCGCATGTCGGGACCGCCGGCCACGGGCTTGTCCTTTGCGATCAGAGAATGGGTGGGCGGCGAGCCGGACGGCCCTGAAGGGCAGCTCGGCTACTACACCCGCAAGATCGACGAGCGCATCCGATACACCAAGATCACCGCCAACATCGGCATGGCGTGTCTCTGGAGCGGCATGGCGGTGACGATCGCCCTGGCGATCGCGAGCGACAAGATGGGCGACACGGTCTCGGGCACCCTGATCGTGCTGATGGGCATCCTGCCGCTCATCGCCGCGGTCCGCGAAGCCTATGCCCAGAAGCGCGCCGAGAAGGAACTGATCAAGCAGTACGTCTTCATGTCGCGCATCTTCCGCAACGCCCGTCGCAAGCTGGACGAGGCGGACAGCGACGACCAGCGAAGACAGATCCTCCGGGCGCTCGGCGACGCTTCGCTGGACGAGCACGCGGAGTGGATCCTGATCCATCGCGACCGGCCGCTGGAGCACGGCTCACTGTAATACTGTAGAGAACAGGGCACTCACGCCGGAAACCTCGGTCTTAATAGACTGGGAACAGACTGCTCATCGGGGAATGCTTATGCGCTCAACCACTATCGCACGCAGCCTTATCCTGCTCGTGACGTCGATCACTCTGGGGACGACGACTACCCTCGCCGCCTCACCGCAGCCGTTCATGACGGGCGCGCAGTGGATCGGGCTCTCCGAGAGCGGCGAAGCCGGCAAGGAAGCGGCGGCGGCGTATGTGGCCGGCTACGTGGACGGCATCCAGTCCGCCGAGGCCACGGCTCGCAAGAAGCGCTTCTGCGTCCCCGACGACATCACGGAACTCGAACTCGCCGACATCGTCGCAAAGTACGTTGCCGGCAAGTCCGTGTTCCGCCAGATGGGCGCGCCGTTTGTCATCGACGGGGCGCTGAAGGATGTTTATCGGTGCTGAGGCACGCAGTGCCAACTTGCGGAAACCAGAGTAACAACCGTCGTCGCTAGGCACGATGCGGTGACATTGCTTCAGCGCAATTGGCACAAGGACCCGGTCGCTCAGGTCAGCGTCCGGGAACGCCTCATCTAGGAATGATTATGGGATCGATGAGGTTGCCGCTGGCGTCCTCGATCCTGTACCAATATTTCCTACCTTTCTTGGACGACGGCACACCGCTGGCCGAAATCGTCACCG
>CP070833.1:1378193-1405717 GCA_020341735.1 Gammaproteobacteria bacterium
TCTCCAGGCTCTGCCTGGCTCTCGCCGGTTCACCGGCGGCCAGCAGGGCCGCTCCCAGCATCGCGTGCAGACCGCTGTCGGAGGGGGCGCCGTCGACGGCTTTCGATAACCATTCCACGGCTTCCCGATGCCGCCCCGCATCCCGGTAGAGATTGCCAAGGTCAGCCATGCTGTCCACGGATCCGGAATCCAGTTGCAAGGCTTCCAGGAAAGCTTTCTCGGCCTCCTGGATGCGGCCGAGCGACCTGAAGCTGTGTGCCAGCTTTTGCCGGGCCAAGGCATCTGAGGGTGATAGTGAGATCAGCTCTTCGAAGTCCTTCAGGGCGTCCTCATGGCGGGCGACAATTTGCAGGATATCGCCGCGATACCGGATCCATTCGGCTGTATCCGGGCGCAGCTCCAGCGCACGATCGAGGTATTCGATCGCCTTGCCGAACCGCCGTTGAGCGACCAGCGCCCTGGCCGTGGCGAACAGGGTTTCCGGAGCGTCTGCCGAAACCGCGGTGGGTTCTGATGTGTTATTGCCGTTCATTGGGCACGAGTGGATCGCAGGGTGGCCGGGAGATCAATCCGGAATCTAGCACAGTCTGGCGTGATGCTATCGCGCCGGCTTGCGGGGCAGGGGGCGTGCCGGTTGCCGCTGCGGGCTTGCCGGACCGGATGGAGTGCTGTATATATTTACAGTACCTGTGAATATGTACAGTATGGTGACTTCCATGTACGAGCTGACACCCCGCCAGTATCAGGTCCTGGAGCTGATCCGCCAGGCCATCGAGGAGACCGGCATGCCACCGACCCGGGCAGAGATCGCCCTGGCTCTGGGTTTTCGTTCCGCCAATGCTGCCGAGGAGCACCTGCGGGCGCTGGAGCGCAAGGGCGCCATCGAGCTGGTGCCGGGGGCCTCCAGGGGGATCCGACTGAAAGACACCATGCGTGAGCAACATACCCTGCCGCTGGTCGGCCGCGTTGCCGCCGGTGAACCGATCCTGGCCCAAGAGCATATCGAGGCCCGCTACCAGGTGGACAAGGACCTGTTCCACCCCAGGCCGCATTACCTTTTGCAGGTCCACGGCATGAGCATGCGGGACGCCGGCATCATGGACGGGGACCTGGTGGCGGTCCATCGCACACCCGAGGTCCGTAGCCGGCAGATCGTGGTGGCGCGGCTGGAAGACGAGGTGACGGTGAAGCGCTATCGGCAGGAGGGCAGCGTCGTGTGGCTGTTGCCGGAGAACGAGGAGTTCGAGCCTATCCGCGTGGACATGCGCGAGACCACCCTGGTCATCGAAGGCATCGTCGTCGGCGTCGTACGCCGGAATATGGATTCGTGAAACAACCCCTCGATGAGCTCCTGTCCCATCCGCGCATCTGGCGGGGGCATCACGCGCCCAGGGATATCCAGACCTGGTCCAGCGGTCATCCATCCCTGGACCAGGTTTTGCCTGGCGGAGGCTGGCCTCGGTCAGGGCTTATCGAGATCCTCGTAGAGCACTGGGGTACGGGTGAACTGCGTCTGATCGTGCCGCTTCTGAAGCACTTCAGTCGCAGCGAGCAGGGAGCGGCGGACGGCCGCGGCTGGATCACCTGGATCGGGCCGCCTTACGTCCCTTATGCGCCTGCCCTGGCGGATGCAGAGATCGATATTGCCAGGATATTGCTGGTACATCCCCAGGGCGACGGCGAGGTCTTGTGGGCGACGGAACAGGCGTTGCGATCGGCTGGCTGCGAAGTTGTCCTGGCCTGGGCCGAGATAGCCGCGGACCAACACTTGCGGCGGCTGCAGCTGGCGGCGGGGGAGAACGGTTTGCCGGTGATCCTGTTCCGACCTGTTCGCAGCCTGGAGACAGCGAGCCCGGCAGCGCTGCGTCTGCACCTCGCCGCAGGTGAGCAGGCACGCCTGGCGATCGTCAAGAGTCGGGGTGGCCGGCCTGCCAGCCTGCCGATCCGGGATCTTTTCAGCCGCATCGATGCGTAGTCCGGAGAGGTTGCGGAATGCCTTCTTCCCCGGCCTCACTGCCTCTTTTCCCGACGTCCCCCGATACTGGAAAGGAACCCGCACGGCCTGAATTCCCGTCGCCCTCGGCGCCGTTCAAGAAACAGCTCTGGCTGTGCCTGGATTTTTATCGACTGCCTCTGGAGGTCTTCTCCGATAGCGACCCTGGGCGGGCATTTGCCGTACTGGAAGGCGAGGGTGGCGGTCTGCGTATCTGCCAGTGTAACGAGCAGGCTGCCCGGGACGGCTTGCATCCAGAACTGCCGCTGAATGCTGCATTGGCCCTGAGCCCGGCACTGGAGATACGAGAGCGTGCGCCTGACCGGGAGGCGGAGGCGCTGAATCGCCTGGCAGCCTGGGCCTGTCAGTTCACGGACATGGTCAGTATTGATTCTCCTTACAGACTGCTATTGGAAATCCACGGCAGCCTGAAGCTCTTCGGCGGTCTTGCGTCGCTCTGCAGGCAGGCTCGCCTGGGCGTTATGGAGATGGGCTACACATCGGCACTGGCGGTCGCGCCCACGCCGCGGGCTGCCCTGTGGCTATCTAATACCCGTCGGGACGACATCGTCACGGAGTTGGCGCTGTTGCCGGACCGGCTGAGCGAGTTGCCGATCGTCTGCACCGATTGGCCGCAGACGATCCGCGAGCGGCTGGACGCCATGGGCGTGCTCACGATAGGCGATTGCCTGCGGCTGCCACGAGAGGGTTTTGCCCGTCGGCTGGGGCCTAAGCGACTGAAGGATCTGGATGCAGCTTTGGGACGTTGCGCTGAAGCCCGGCATCGCTTCGTCGTGCCGCCGGTGTATCACGGCGAACTCGAACTATTGGCCGAAACCCTGGATCACGAACGCCTGTGCCGGGCCATGGCCAGGCTGGTGGAGGAGATGCAGGGTTTCCTGCGTGGCTGGCAGAAGGGCGTGCAGCGTCCGGTATTCGCTTTCGTGCATGGAGACGGTACGCAGCGTCTTGCACTGGGGCTGGCTGAACCGTCCGCCGACGCCGCCTTCATTCTGGATCTGCTTGCCGAGCGGCTAGAGAACTACCGGTTGGAGCAGCCGGTCACCGATCTGGCGCTGGATAGCGGTCTGCTGGCCGACTTGCCCGGGTCTCCCCGCGGCCTGTTTGCGGATACGGAAGGTACCGGCAGGGACGCGGTGGCGGGCAGGCGTCTGGTAGACCGCCTGCGGGCACGGCTGGGGAAAGAAGCCGTCAACGGTGTGTGCCTGCTCGCAGAGCACCGGCCGGAAGCCGCCTGGAGGTTTGTGGAACCCGGTGCTGGTTGCGGGCAGGCGGGTAACCCGGGGCGCCCTTTCTGGATTCTGCAGGACCCGCGAGAACTGTCTTGCCGGGATGGCCGGCCCTGGCTGGAGGGCGTGCTTGAGATTGTCGAGGGGCCAGAGCGTATCGAAACCGGCTGGTGGGACGGTCGCGATGCGGCCCGGGATTATTACGTGGCCCGTAATCAGACCGGCGTGCGGGTCTGGATCTATCAGGAGCGCCGATCGCCGGAGCAGTGGTTCCTTCACGGAGTGTTCGGATGAGCATCGGCGGGTACGCGGAGCTGCACTGCCTGTCCAACTTCACTTTTTTGCGTGGCGCTTCACACCCGGAGGAACTGATTGAGCAGGCCGATGCGCTCGGCTACCGGGCGCTGGCCATCACCGACGAATGTTCCGTGGCTGGCGTTGTCAGGGCGTGGCAAGTGGCTCGGGAGCGGCAACTCGATCTCATTATCGGCAGCGAGTTCTGTCTTTGCGACGGACTGCGTTGCGTGTTGCTGGCGATGGATCGCCAGGGTTATGCGCAACTCTGCAGTCTGATCACGCGCGGTCGGCGCCGGGCGGAGAAGGGGAGTTACCGCCTTGAAGGGAAAGACCTGGAGCACGGCCTGGATCATTGTCTCGTCCTGTGGCTGCCCGGTTCTACGCCGGATGAAGATGAGCTGCGCCGGCTCAAGGTTTTCTTCGCAGGGCGATTGTGGATCGCCGTGGAACTGCATGCCGCGGTCGGCGATCGGGAGCGCCTGGCGCAGCTGGATGCTTTGGGTAGCAGGCACGGCGTGCCGGGAGTGGCATGTGGAGACGTTCACATGCACCGACGTGGACGGCGGGCTTTGCAGGATACGGTGACCGCCATCCGTATGGGAGTGCCGGTCGCCGAGGCGGGGCGTAAGTTGCATCCCAATGGCGAGCGGCACCTGAGACCCGTCTCTGAACTACGGCGGCTCTATCCGCAGGCCTGTCTGCAAGAGACTCTGCGCATCGCCGGACTCTGTCGTTTCGAGCTGGGCGACTTGCGTTACGAGTATCCGGCAGAACTGGTGCCACAAGGGTATCGCCCCATACGTTGGCTCAGGCAGTTGGTGGAAAAGGGTGCCGTAAGACGGTGGCCGGATGGCGTGGACGAGAGTGTAAGAACGACGCTGGAACACGAGTTGGCGTTGATCGAGGATCTGTCATACGAACCCTTCTTCCTGACCGTATATGACATCGTCCGTTTTGCCCGCAGCCGCGGCATCCTCTGCCAGGGGCGTGGCTCGGCGGCCAATTCTGCGGTGTGTTTCGCGCTGGGCATTACCGAGGTCGATCCGGCACGGATGTCTGTACTGTTCGAGCGCTTCATCTCGAAGGAGCGCAATGAGCCGCCAGACATCGACGTGGATTTCGAGCACGAGCGCCGCGAGGAGGTGATCCAGTATATCTACGACAAGTACAGCCGGGAGCGCGCCGCGCTGGCCGCCACCGTCATCACCTACCGGCCTCGCAGCGCTCTCCGGGACGTGGGTAAGGCGCTGGGGCTGGAGGCATTGCAGATCGACCAGCTGGCTCGTGCCATGCAGTGGTGGGACGGACGCAAGGTTGAAGATGCACGGGTCCGGGAAGCCGGTTTCGATCCGGAGAATCCGGTGATCGCGCGGTTGCTGGCGCTGGTGAGAGAGCTGGTGGGTTTCCCCCGGCATCTGTCACAGCACGTGGGTGGCTTCGTCATTTCTGCAGGGCCCTTGTCCGGTCTGGTACCGGTGGAGAATGCCGCTATGCCTGAGCGCACCGTGATCCAATGGGACAAGGATGATCTGGAGGCCCTGGGCTTGATAAAGGTCGATGTGCTGGGCCTCGGGATGTTATCGGCTATCCGCCGCAGCTTCGACCTGGTGGAAAGCTTTCGGGGGCGACACCTGTCGTTGGCCACCGTACCGGCAGAAGATCCGGTGGTCTACGACATGATCTGCGCGGCGGATACTCTGGGCGTTTTCCAGATAGAGTCCCGTGCCCAGATGGCCATGTTGCCGAGACTCAGGCCGCGTTGCTTCTATGACCTGGTGATCGAAGTCGCCATTATTCGCCCGGGACCGATCCAGGGCGATATGGTGCATCCCTACTTGCGCCGCCGGAACGGCGAAGAAGCCGTGACCTATCCCAACGAAGAAGTGCGTGGTGTGCTGGAGCGGACGCTTGGGGTACCGATTTTTCAGGAACAGGTGATGCAACTGGCGGTGGTGGCCGCCGGTTTCAGCCCGGGTGAAGCGGATCGTTTGCGCAGGGCGATGGCTGCCTGGCGCCGCAAGGGCGGCCTGGGTCCTTTCGAGCATCGCCTGATCGAGGGCATGCGAAGTCGCGGCTATGACGAACGTTTCGCCCAGCAGATCTTCCACCAGATACAGGGTTTCGGAGAGTACGGATTCCCGGAGTCCCATTCCGCCAGCTTCGCCTTGCTGGTCTATGTCTCCTGCTGGTTGAAGCGTTATGAGCCGGCAGCCTTTGCTTGCGCGCTAATCAACAGTCAGCCCATGGGCTTTTATGCACCTTCGCAGATCGTCCAGGATATCCAGCGCCACGGAGTAAAGGTACGTCCGCCCGACGTACGCGCCAGCGACTATGATTGCTTGCTGGAACGGGACGAGGATCGTCAACCGGCTGTCCGTCTGGGCCTGCGGATGATTTCAGGACTCTCCCGGAATGGCGCGGAACGGCTCATTTTGGCTCGCCAGGACGGCGCATGGCGGAGCGTCACTGATCTGGCAGAACGCTCAGGACTGGATCGCGGCGATCTGGGCGCCCTCGCGTCGGCCGGCGCGCTGGCGGGGCTGGCCGGTCACCGCCACCGGGCGCGCTGGGACGTGGCTGGCATCGAGGAGGCGCGCCCCCTGTTTGGTCGCGGTGTGGGAGAGGAAGCGCTGCCGCTGCTGAGACGGCCCAGCGAGGGTCAGGATATCGTTGCTGACTATCGCAGCCTCGGTCTTACTCTGGGACGTCATCCGATGGCATTGTTGCGGGACCGTCTGGGTCACGAGGGCATTTGTGCTGCCAGAGACTTGTGGGAGATCGAGAACGGTTGTCGCACGAGTTATGCGGGATTGGTCATAAACCGGCAGCGACCGGGCAGTGCCAAGGGGGTGACGTTCGTTACCCTGGAGGACGAGACCGGGCACGCCAATATCATTGTCTGGCGCAAGCTGGCCGAAAATCAGCGTCGCGCACTGCTGGGCTCACGTTTGATGCAGGTTATCGGACGCGTACAACGGGAAGGGGAGGTTTTGCATCTGGTGGCGGAGCGCCTGGAAGATCGCAGCCGTCTGCTGGGGAGGTTGATGGTGAAGTCGCGCGACTTCCACTGAGCAGGGAGTCACTCGAAATCGAAGTCCTCGAGATCATGGAGATCGCGGGCTGCACGTTTCATTTCCAGATACTCCTCGACGCGCCGCCTGGCGCTGGCTGACTCCGCCGCGCCGGAAATCTCGGAGAGTGCTGGCAGTTCCAGCGTGTCGACTTCGCTGTCGAAATCATCATCTTCCGACATGACGGTTTCTTCACCGTTGTCGAATCCGTCTTCGGACTCGCTATCGGCGTCGATCTCGAGATTCTGCCTCTCGAGATTCGTCGAATTTTTCGGTTTCCTTCCTCTGGCCATAATCTGATCGATGGTTTCGACTGACCCAGTAAGCAATACCGCATTCTTGCGCGCTTATATAACGGGAATTTGGCCCTGAAGCAACCAGTGCGACGCAGTTCAGCTCACGAGCTGGTTGAGTTCGAATATCGGCATCAGAATTGCGAGGACAATTATGAGCACCATTGCGCCCATGGCGAGGATGAGCGCTGGTTCCAGAATGCTGAGCATCGTCGCAATCAGACTGTCGACTTCGCGCTCCTGATTAACCGCTGCCCGCTCCAGCATATTTTCAAGCTCTCCGCTGGATTCGCCACTGGAGATCAAGTGCATGGTCATGGGTGGGAAAAGCCGGCTCGTCCCCAGTGATGTACCGATCGGTGCGCCCTCCCTGACCCGCAGGGAAGTCTCCTCGACGGCTTCACGCATCGGGATGTTATTGACGACCTCACCGGAGATTCTTAATGCCTCCAGTACAGGTACGCCACTACCGGCGAGGATGCTCAGTGTGCGTGTAAACCGGGCGGTATTGATGCCCTGAGTCAGGCGACCGATCAGAGGCAGACGTAGCAGCAGCCGATGGTACCTGCGCCTCGGCCCCGGCTGCTTGAGAATCCTGTGCAACGCGAACGCAAATATGATCAGAAAACCCAGCAGGACGATGCCGTGATCACGGAGGAAGTCGCTCATCGAAATCAGTGCCGAAGTCAGACCGGGCAACTCCTGGCCGGTGTTCTCGAAGACCCCGACTACCTGCGGTACCACATAGACCAGCAGTCCGGACACGATCAATACGGCAAGCACGGTCAGGATCGTGGGGTAGATCAGGGCGTGGGTAACCCGCTGGCGGAGCAGCTGCCGCGTCTCCGCATAGTCCGCCAGGCGTTCCAGAATCGCGTCCAGGTGTCCGGATTGCTCGCCTGCGGCCACCGTGGCGCGGTACAGCTCCGGAAATGCCTGCGGGAACTCCGCCAGTCCCTCGGCCAGACTGTGACCCTCCATGACCCTGGAGCGGACTCCCAGCAAAATGCTCTTCAGTCTTGGTTTATCAGCCTGTTGGCTGACTGCCAGCAGGGACTCCTCCAGCGGCATGCTGGATCGGACCAGGGTTGCCAGCTGGCGGGTGACCAGCGCCAGATCCATCGGGCTGATCCCGCGCCGCAGCGAGATCCGTGTCCGGCCGGCGGTGTCCTTCTCCACGACTTCGGACACCGCAAGCGGGATCAGGTCGCGTTCGCGCAGCGTCTGCCTGACCTGCCGAGCCGTGTCCCCGTCCAGGACCCCCCGGCGCTGCCGTCCGCCGCTGTCGACGGCGGTATATTCGAAGGCACCCATCAGTCGGCTTGAGTGACCCGCACAACCTCTTCCAGCGTTGTCAGGCCTTCGAGCGCTTTGCGGATGCCATCTTGACGTATGCCCGGTGTTCTCGTCCTGGCGTAGTGCTCCATCGTCTGCTCGCTGGCGCCTTCGTGGATCATGCCGCGGAGATCGTCGTCGACGTCCACCATCTCGTAGATGCCGGTACGTCCCCGGTAGCCGGTGCCGCTGCAGGCCTCGCAACCTACCGCACGATGGATAACGGCGGTCTCATCCGGGGCGAGCTTCATGACCGAACGCTCAGCCTCGTTGGGCGAGGATGCCTGCTTACAGTCGTCGCACAGGATCCTGACCAGCCGTTGAGCCATTACTCCAAGGAGGCTGGATGACAACAGGAAAGGTTCGACGCCCATATCGCGCAGTCGCGTCACCGCTCCGATTGCAGTGTTTGTATGAAGTGTGGACAGCACAAGGTGACCGGTGAGGGATGCCTGGACCGCAATCTCCGCGGTCTCCAGGTCACGGATCTCGCCGACCATGACGACGTCAGGGTCCTGACGCAGTATGGCACGAAGACCCCGCGCGAACGTCATGTCTACCTTGGTATTGACCTGAGTCTGACCGATGCCGTCGATGTAATACTCGATGGGATCCTCGACGGTCATGATGTTGCGGCTGCGGTCGTTGATCCGGGCAAGCGCAGCGTAGAGAGAAGTCGTCTTTCCTGAACCCGTCGGCCCGGTGACCAGGATGATGCCGTGAGGTCTTCGAATCAGCCTGTCGACCAGCCGTTCGGTGGCCCTGGCCATACCCAGATGATCGAGCTGCAGCCTCCCGGCCTGCTTGTCCAGCAGACGCATCACGACGCGTTCGCCGTGTCCCGACGGGATCGTCGATACGCGCACATCGACGGCCCTGCCGGCCACCTTCAGTGAGATCCGGCCGTCCTGGGGCAGGCGTTTCTCGGCGATATCCAGTTTGGACATGACCTTGATTCTCGACACGACCAGAGGGGCCACTGCGCGACGGGACTGAAGGACTTCGTGCAGGACACCGTCGATACGGAAACGGACGACGAGCCGATTCTCGAATGGCTCGATGTGGATGTCTGAGGCATTCTCCTTGACTGCCTGGGCGAGCACCGCATTGATCAGACGGATAATCGGTGCATCGTCCTCGCTCTCGAGAAGATCGGATGGTTCCGGAAGTTCCTGGGCGACACGGAAGAGGTCGTCTTCTTCCTGAAGACCCTCGACCATCTGCATGGCACTGTTGGATCCGCTCTCGTAACTCGCTTGCAGCAAGTTGTCGAAGTCTTCTGCATTCACGCGTCTCAGCTTCAGACGCCGACCGAGGACCCTTCTTACTTCGGCGATGCTGGACGGCTGGGCGCCTTCGCGGAAGACCACCACCGGGTGATCGGCTTCTGCATCCTCGACCAGCACCCCGTGGCGTTTTGCAAAGGCAAACGGCAGTCGCGGGAGCGGCTGTGCCGCCTCGGCGGATTCTGCGACGGTGTCGGGTTCGCTCACGTCCGTTGCCATGTCAACGGATCACGACCCGGTTTCCAGACCGGAGCGGCTCTCTTCCGACTCCTCGGTCTCGGTAGGCGTCTCGCTCTCCGCTCCGGACGTCGGCCCCTCGCCATCGGGTTTGACCGTCGGGTAGACCGACGGATCCCTGCCCATGATGCCTGTCGGCGTTTCCGGCGGGAGACCACCTTCCGGCAATTCCGGCATCACCGGCCGGCGGAGATCTTTCATCATCAGCACATCGCCTTCCTCGCGCTCACCGAGTTGGACGTTTCGCATCAGGCGGTACTTGGTATTGGTGAGATTCGTCGCCGTCTTCTCATCCCGGACGATGACCGGCCGCAGGAACACCATCAGCGTCCGCTTCGTCACCGTCGAACTCTGCGACTTGAACAGGTTGCCCATGAATGGGATGTCCCCCAGGAAGGGTACTTTCTCGTCGATCTCCACGACCTGGTCGTCGACCAGTCCACCCATGACCAGGACCTGGCCATTCTCGACCAGCACCTTCTGAGTGATGGTACGCTCGTTCGTGACCAGATCGACGGCGCCCTGGGTACTCGCCTGGAGATTCGAGTTCTCGAGTTGAATCTCGAGGATCAGCGCATCGCCCTCGTTGATCTGTGGTGTCACTTTCAGCTTGAGTCCCACGTCCTCGCGCTGAATCGTCTGGAACGGGTTTACGGATCCCTGTGCGGCGCCGGTGTTGGTGAACTGACCGGTCACGAAGGGTACTTCTTGTCCAACTGACAGTTCCGCCTCCTCGTTATCCAGGGTCATGATCGAAGGTGTCGCCAGCACATTGGTCGAGGCATCGCCAAGCAGCGCCCGGATGATCGCGGCCCATCGGGTACTGCCGCTGAAGTCCCCGATGCCAACAGAAGCACCGTCCGGGATCGCCTGTAAGGCCTGTCCGATCTGATCATCGTCTCCAACAAGCGCACCACCGATGTCGGTGACGTTCAGGGCGCTGGTGAACTTGGTCAGGCCGACGATGTTACCGCCCTCGGAACCGTCGATGACCCAGCTGACTCCCAACTGCGCGGCCTTGTTGTACGACACCTCGGCGACAATCGCTTCCACCAGCACCTGGGCCCGACGGATGTCGAGCTGGGAGATGACGGATTTCAGCATCCGCATCGCTTCGCTGGGCGCGGTGATCACCAGTGCGTTGGTGGCCGGATCCGCCCAGATCGTGACCCCGTCTTTTCGACGGCTGGAAGGCGCACCGCCCTGCTGTGCGCCCGCCTGGGCCTGTCCGGTGATCTGCGGTGCCTGGTCCCGCAATCTGCCGGCCAGATCCTCGGCATCGGCATAGCTGAGATAGATCACCTGAGTATTACCACCCTGTTCGAGGGGTGTATCCAGGTGAGTGACAAGCGCGCGTATCCTGAGGCGGCTGGCCCGATCGCCGCTGATCAGGACGCTGTTGGTGCGCTCATCGGCAACCATCCCCAGCGGGGACGCGCTGGCGTCTGCGCGGTTGGCTGCCTGGGTGAGAGCGGTCACGACGCGAACCACGTCCGACGCCGAGGCGTGCTCCAGCCGGATCACCTCGATCTCCTCGTCACCGGCCTGATCGATGCGTCGGATGATTCTCAACATCCGGTTCACGTTGGCGGCCCGGTCAGAGATGATCAGCATGTTGGACGCAGGATGCGCGGCCAGGTGGCCATATTGGGGGATCAGGGGTCGCAGGATCGGTACCAACTGGGCGGCGCCGACGTTCTGCACCTGGATGACCTGCGTAACCAGCTCGTCGCCGGCGCCGAAAGATCCGCTCGGCAGGTCCCGTCCCGGAACCTGGCGGGCATTCGCGTCAGGCAGGATCTTGGTCAGGTCGCCGGATGGCACTGCCACGTACCCATGGACCTCCAGTATCGAAAGGAAAGCTTCGTAGAACGCGTCTGGACTCATCGGCGAGGAGGACAGCATCGTTACCTGGGCCTTTACCCGCGGGTCGATGATGAAATTACGCCCGGTGATCTCACTGACGGCCTCGATGATCTGCCGCAGGTCGGCATCCTTGTAGTTGGGAGTGATGGTCGGCGTCTGTGCGATCGCATTTGATCCGGCGGCGAGTGTCATCAGAAGACTCGCCATCAGCGCCGCCGTCATCCGAGCGAGCCTGACGCGTCCTGCGCGTTCGTTTTTCTGTTTCTGCGCCATGACTATGGTCTGCCTTGTTAAATCAGTACGCGTGCAGTCGGCATTGCTGTCGAGACGGATCATTTGTCATCGTCTCCTTGCCGCTTGCTGCTTTCGCCTGCCGCCTGGAGCTGACTGGTATCCAGGGTCAGGATCTCCGTCTGGCCGCTTCGTTCTACGGTGACGGAAACCTGGGTGGCATCCGAGAGTCCGCGAAAAATCTCCATACCCCGGGCGGGATCTTCGAGCGGCATGCCGTTGATCTGTGTGATCAGGTCTCCCGGGCGCAGACCCAGCTGCGCAAATTGTTTCCGTTCCCGTCCCGGATATACTCGATAGCCCTGTTGTTGCCCGTCCTTGAATACCGGTTGGGGGCGTATGACGTCGGTGATCCGGGTCGGGCTACGGTCGATTACCTCGCGAATCGTCGCGGCTCTGGTCCGCGATGTTGGCGGGCGTCGTACTGACGTACGGCGAGATCCGCCAGTGGACTCTTCGGCCCTGGGCAGGCGTAGCGTCTCAAGCTGGCCAGCCCTGCGCAGAAGTACGCGGTCCGGGTGAACCGAGTGCAGGCTGGCGTTGCCCGGGACCGCGTCGCCGATCGCATACACATGCTCGTCCCCGCCCTTCTCGGAAATGATCGCCAGAGCCTGCTCGCTCTCGTTTGCGGCGATGGTGCCGCGAAGCTCGAGGCTCAACCGCGTGTCCGGGGCATCGACGGGATCCAGATCCGCGACGGGCTCTTCGGCTGAATAGTTTCCGAACAGGTGCGCATTCACTATGGTTTGGATATCCGCACGTCGTCCCCCAACCGCTGAGTCGGGCGGGCTTTGCCGGATCACCGGGGTGCTCAAGGTGTCGGTGTCAGAAGGCATGAGGATCCAGAAAATCTTGGCCGCCTGCCAGGCGATCGCGACGATGAGCAGCACGACAATCCAGGGTGGAAGGACAGTAGAAGCTCTCGCCCACGCTTCTCGCGGGGGCATCTGGCTGAGCTGACTGATTCGGGATGCGATATCGGACAAATGAGAAAAAGCCTAGAAATATTTGATTTTACGATAGTCAGGAGCCCTCACGGCTCGTCTCGACGAATGATAAGCGGTCGTCGGACGCGGCCACAAGTCCGCAATGACGCAGCGCAAAAGCCCGGATCGTACGGGGCTTGTCAGAACCGGGCGTCGTGTCGGTAAAATGGGGCCGTCTGTTATTAGCGATGGGTCACCGGCGGGAAGCGTTCAGATCCCCCCGGTCACAGCAGGAATGAGCGAGAACGAACAAGATATCGATCAGGGTCATGGACTCGTTGTCGAAGAGTCCCGGCCCAAACTCAAGCGCCCGGCAATGTACCGCGTGGTGCTGCTGAACGACGATTACACGCCCATGGAATTCGTCGTCCAGATCCTCGAAATGATCTTCTCGATGAACCGGACTGCAGCAACCCGGGTGATGTTGGAGGTTCACACGAAGGGCAGGGGAATCGCCGGCGTGTATACCTATGAGATCGCAGAGACACGGGTCGCACAGGTGAATGGATATGCCCGCCAGCACCAGCATCCGTTACTGTGTACCATGGAAGAGGCCTGATTATGCTTAGCGGTGAACTCGAATTCTGCCTGAATGAGGCTTTCCGGGCCGCCCGGGATGGCCGCCATGAATTCATGACGGTCGAGCATCTGCTTTTGTCTCTGCTCGAAGTCCCGACAGTGCTCGAGATCCTCAAGTCCTGCGGTGCCGAGACCGACAACTTACGTCGGGAGCTGCGCGAGTTCATCGAGGAAACGACCCCCCTCATCGAAGAAGAAGACGACCATGAGGTGCAGCCCACTCTCGGATTCCAGCGAGTCTTGCAGCGTGCGGTCTTTCACGTTCAGTCCAGCGGCAAGAAGGAGGTTACTCCCACCAACGTCCTTGTCGCCATCTTCGGTGAGAAACAGTCGCACGCCGTTTACCTGCTCGGAATGCAGGACGTGACTCGCCTCGACGTTGTCAACTTTATCTCTCACGGCCTCAGCAAGATCGCGGATGACGAGGGAGATTCCGCTACCCAGGAAGCCGGCAACGGTCAGGGTGGAGATGCGGATTCCGCAGCGGACCCGCTCGAGAAATTCACCACGAATCTGAACCGCCAGGCCGAAGAAGGCCGCATTGATCCCCTGATCGGTCGCGAACTCGAAATCGAACGAACCGTGGAGATCCTGTGCCGACGACGTAAGAACAACCCTCTGTATGTGGGCGAAGCCGGCGTTGGCAAGACCGCTCTTGCGGAGGGGCTTGCGTTGATGATTGTCGAGGGCCGGGTGCCGGACGTGCTTACGGATTGTACGATCTATGCGCTTGATATGGGCTCGCTGATTGCAGGCACCAAGTACCGGGGTGACTTCGAGAAAAGGCTGAAGGGTGTCGTGGCTGCCTTGGGCAAGAACCCCGGTGCCATTCTGTTTATTGATGAAATCCACACGGTCATCGGCGCCGGCGCGGCTTCCGGGGGAGTGATGGATGCATCCAACCTGATCAAGCCGGTGCTGGCCAACGGCGAACTGCGCTGCATAGGATCCACGACCTACCAGGAATATCGCGGCATCTTCGAGAAAGATCATGCTTTGGCCCGAAGATTTCAGAAGATCGAGGTTCTGGAGCCATCTGTCGACGAGACGATCGAGATTCTGAAAGGACTGCAGCAGCGGTTCGAAGAGCACCATGGAGTGGTCTATTCGGAAGAAGCACTCAAGGCGGCCGCGGAGCTGGCCTCCCGGCATATCAGCGACAGACATCTTCCGGACAAGGCGATCGACGTGATCGACGAGGCCGGCGCCAGCCTGCGATTGCAGGGGCCGTCTGCCGAGCCGGCAGAGGTCGGCGTAGAGCTGGTTGAGAACGTCGTTGCCAAAATGGCGCGCATCCCGCCCAAGAATGTGTCCGCATCGGATCGCGATTTGCTTCGAAATCTGGAACGCAATCTAAAGCTCGTGATATTCGGTCAGGATGAAGCGATCGCGAACCTCGGTTCGGCCATAAAGATGGCGCGATCAGGTTTGGCTGATGAGCACAAGCCGGTCGGCGCTTTCCTCTTTTCCGGACCCACCGGGGTCGGGAAGACCGAGGTCACACGTCAGCTTGCAATGGCGCTCGGTGTCGAACTCGTGAGATTCGATATGTCCGAGTACATGGAGAGGCACACCGTCTCGCGCCTGATCGGTGCACCACCGGGCTATGTCGGTTATGACCAAGGCGGATTGCTCACGGAGGCTATCACCAAGAACCCTCACAGCGTCCTGCTTCTGGACGAGATTGAGAAGGCTCACCCGGAAGTCTTCAATCTGCTTCTCCAGGTGATGGATCACGGCACGCTGACGGATAACAATGGCCGCAAGGCAGATTTCCGCAATGTCATCATCGTCATGACGACCAATGCGGGCGCCCAGGAGATGAGCCGCGCGTCGATCGGTTTTACGGAGCAGGATCACAGCAGTGACGGCATGGAAGCGATTCGCAAGCTATTCACTCCGGAATTCCGGAATCGCCTCGACGCGGTCGTTCAGTTCAAGAGCCTGGATCCTGTCACGATCGTGCGCGTCGTCGACAAGCTCATCGTCGAACTCGAAGCGCAGTTAGAGGACAAGCTGGTGAGCCTGGAACTGGATGATGCGGCTCGCGAGTGGATCGCGCAGCGTGGGTACGACGCCAAGATGGGTGCGCGGCCAATGGCGCGGGTCATACAAGAGCACATCAAGCGCCCGCTTGCGGAAGAACTGCTTTTCGGCAAGCTCGCGACAGGCGGTCACATCCATGTCCGCGTGAGTAAGGATGGTGAATCGCTCGAGCTTGAGACGCAGGAGAGCCAGCTTCCGGTGCCCGCTGGCGAGGGCTAGGCTGAAGGCTCAGCGGCTTCGATAGACGATCCGGCCTTTACTCAGGTCGTAGGGTGTGAGTTCCACGGTGACATTGTCGCCCGTCAATATCCGAATGTAATGCTTGCGCATTTTGCCCGAGATATGGGCCGTAACGATATGACCGTTCTCGAGCTCTACGCGGAAAGTCGTATTCGGCAGGGTCTCGACAACGACCCCTTCCATCTGGATTGCTTCTTCCTTCGCCATCTAGTCCTGTCTTCAATTTGGCTCGCCCGGTGAGGCGGGCGCATTGTGCAGAATCTGCGGTATCAATGCAATTTCAGCCGGCTTCCGCCGCTCTTTCGGGCCACGTGACCGATTGCCGCGATCTTGCTTCTACCGAGGCGGCGGGTGCCTCACGACAGTACTCCGCCAGCAGGGATTCGAATTTCAACCTGGAGATCATCCGGCTTCCCATGCTCTCCAAATGGGATGAGGGCAGCTGACAGTCGATCAGGCGCAGGCCTGTGGGCTTGATTTGACGCGCGAGCCATACGAGAGCGACCTTCGAGGCGTCTCGCGTTCTCGAGAACATTGATTCGCCGAAGAAGACCCGCCCAATAGCCACGCCGTACAGTCCGCCTGCGAGGGCCTCGTCCTTCCAGATTTCCACCGAGTGAGCGTGTCCGAGTTGATTCAGCCGGATATAGGCGGCCGCCATCGACGAGGTGATCCATGTGCCGGCTTCCCCGCGCGGTGCCGCGCAGGCTTCGATCACTTGCGGGAAGGCCTGGTCGACAGACACTTCGAATCTTCCGTTCCGCATGGTCTTGCTCAGACTGCGTGAGACTTTGACGTCCTTTGGCAGAAGAATCGCTCGAGGATCCGGCGCCCACCAGAGAATCGGTTGGCCCTCCTCGAACCATGGAAAAATACCGCTGCTATACGCTACGAGCAGCCGCTCGGGTGACAGATCCCCGCCCGCGGCTAGCAGGCCATTCGGTTCGGACAGTGCATTGGCAGTCGGCGGGAAACTGGTCTTCCCGGCTTGCAGCCAGCGAATCACGACTTGTCTTCCTCGCTGTCAGCCGAGTCGCGATGAAACGGTAACTGGTCGCGAGCATCGATTACGTAGCGGTCCACCCAGTCGCGTTCCTGATCCAGATACTCGCCAATAGCCGTCGCGAAAGCGGCATTTGATACCCAGTGTGCGGACCAGGTCACTGATGGATCAAAACCGCGCCTCAGTTTGTGTTCTCCCTGCGCGCCGGGCTCGAATCGTTTCAGGCCGGCATCGATGCAGTACTCGATGCCTTGGTAAAAACAGGTTTCGAAGTGCAGGCTGTCGTGATATTCCTCGCAGCCCCAGTAGCGCCCGTAAAGGCTGTCATGGCTTCGGAAAGAGACCGCGCAGGCGATGGCTTTGTCACGTCTCTCCGCCAGCACGACGACGATGGCAGCCGCCATGGAGTCGCGCATCATTCTGAAGCAATCCCGGTTCAGGTACGGTGTCTGCCCGCGACGCAGAAACGTGATGGCGTGCATCCGGAAGATCTGGTCGAGCATAGCGTCATCCAGCTCGGCCCCCCCGACGACGCGGAAACTGATGCCTGCCTCCGCCACGCGGCGACGCTCCCTGAGCAGCTTCTTTCGCCGGGCCGAGCGGAAACCCGCGAGGAAATCACTGAATGACGAATACCCCCGGTTGTGCCAGTGGTACTGGCAGTCCTTCCTGATCATCAGTTCCCTGGGGCGCAGGCGGCGGACGTCCTCATCGTTCGGGAACAGAAGGTGGAGCGACGATGCCTCGATTCCTGCGCACAGGTCTATCGCGGCCTGGATCAGCGCATCCCGGGACTGATCCGGACGATCCTGACCGACCAGTAAACGGGGTCCCGTCACTGGAGTGAACGGAATGCAGCAGACCAGTTTCGGGTAATAAGATCTGCCGGCGCGGTGAAATGCTTCCGCCCAGGCATGGTCGAATACGAATTCACCCCAGGAGTGGCTTTTCGCGTACAAGGGCATTGCTGCGGTCAGCCGGTCTCCACGACGCAGTACCAGGTGCCTCGGTTGCCAGCCCGTCGCTTCACAGGCGCTACCGCTGGTCTCCAGTGCCGCCAGGAATTCATGACGGAGGAACGGGTTGTCGCCGGAGTCCAGGCTGTTCCATTCGCCCGGGCTTACGTCCTCGATTGACCCGAGGATATGGATTCGATCGCAATCCGGTGTGTCAGACGGCGGCGGCTGCAGCGTTTGAGTCTCCCAGCTTTTCCGTTTCGGCGAGGGCATCAAGGTATTTTTCTGCATCAAGAGCCGCCATGCAGCCGCTTCCGGCAGAAGTCACGGCCTGACGATAGACATGGTCCATTACGTCCCCCGCGGCGAAGACTCCGGGTACGCTGGCGGCAGTCGCATCGCCGTGCCGCCCCGACTTGACGACGATGTAGCCGCCTTCCATATCGAGCTGGCCTTGGAAGATGCCCGTATTAGGCGCGTGGCCAATTGCGATGAAGACGCCAGTGAGAGCGAGGTCGCGAGTCGCATCCGAATCCTTGGTGCTCCTGACCCTGATCCCGGTGACCCCGCCGTCGTCGCCGAGTACTTCGTCGAGGACGTGATCCCAGAGCAACGTGACCTTGCCGGCCTCTGCTCTTTCGAACAGCCGATGCTGCAGAATCTTTTCCGCGCGTAGTTCGTCACGTCGGTGCACCACGGTCACGTGGGAGGCGATGTTCGAGAGATATAAAGCCTCTTCGACTGCCGTGTTACCGCCGCCGATCACCGCGACTTCCTGATTGCGATAGAAAAAGCCGTCGCAGGTTGCGCAGGCGGAAACGCCGCGGCCCTTGAATGATTCTTCTGACGGCAGGCCCAGATACTTGGCGCTGGCGCCTGTCGCGATTATCAGCGCATCGCAGGTGTACTCGCCGTTGTCGCCCCTCAATAAGAGTGGACGTCTCTCGAAATCGACATCATGGATGTGATCCAGCACGATCTCGGTATCAAAGCGTTCGGCATGCCTACGCATACGATCCATGAGGTCCGGCCCGAGCAAGCCTTCGGGGTCTCCAGGCCAGTTCTCCACGTCGGTCGTGGTCATCAATTGCCCGCCCTGTTCTACGCCGGTGATCAGAACTGGACTCAGGTTGGCGCGGGCCGCATATACAGCGGCGGAGTACCCGGCAGGGCCGGAACCCAAAATGAGAAGACGGCAGTGTCGTGGTGCGCTCATGAACCTTCCTGTGTGCTGGTCGTCTGAATCAGTGGAGTGTGGCAGGGCCTGGCCGCGATCCCGTCGACAGAGAGCTCTATGGTATGTAAAAAGGCGGTGTCGGCAAACCACCTGACACGCCGGACCACAGTGCCGCATAACGCTGCCGCTCTTGTTGCTCGATCGGCGCTCGGGTACAGTTTGCGGAATATTTACAATAAGTTGGCGAAGAAACCTTTCATGAGTTCGAATTTTGGCTAAGGCAACCGACGTGCGTTCGGACCATACCGTGCTCGGATTATCGGTGAGCCGTGCGCTCCGGGAGGGCGCGCTCTGGGTATTTGCTGCCCTGGCACTCATCCTGTTGGCGTCACTCGTTACCTATCATCCGTCTGATCCCGGATTTTCCTACACGGGCACCGATGGAGATGTCGTCAACGCGATCGGACCGGTAGGGGCATTCCTGGCGGACGTATTCTTCCTGGTGTTCGGCCGCCCCGCGTTCCTGTTCCCCGTGATGCTCGCTTATGCGGGCTGGATACTGTTCCATTTCCGCGGCGCAGCGCCGGACGTCGGGCGCCGTGAGCTGTTGCTGCGCAGTGCCGGTTTCTTCGTGACGCTGGCGACCAGTTGCGGTCTGGCCACGCTGCATTTTTCCGCCGACGGTCTGCCACATACTGCCGGTGGGGTTCTCGGGGATCAGGTCGGTGGGGGCGTGGCGGGAGCGCTCAGTTTCCTGGGGGCCACGCTCTTGCTACTGGCGATGTGGCTTGCCGGAGTATCGCTGTTTGTCGGGGTGTCCTGGCTTGCCATGATGGATCGGGTAGGCCGGACTACGCTAGCCACCCTGGACTGGGTGCGTGATCGCATCGACAGCGTCCGGGATGCAATGAAGGGCCGCAAGGTTGCTCAGGCGCGGCACGAGGAGGTCAAGAAACAAAGGCGCAAGGCCGAGAAGCGCAAGCCTCCCAAGATCGAGCCTGTCATGCCCAAGCTCGAGACCAGTGAACGAGTGGAAAAAGAACGCCAGGTTCCGCTATTTGAGCCGCCCGCTGCCGCGGAGGTGCCGCCGCTCTCGCTTCTCGATGATCCACCGGAACGGCCCTCGCAGTACTCGGCGGAGGCACTGGACGCGATGTCCCGCCTTGTGGAACTCAAACTCAGGGACTTTGGTGTCGAGGTCGAGGTCGTGTCCGTCCACCCGGGACCGGTCGTCACCCGTTTCGAGCTGCAACCGGCTCCGGGGGTCAAGGTCAGTCAGATCAGCAATCTTTCCAAAGATCTGGCAAGAGCCCTTTCTGCGATCAGCGTGCGCGTGGTCGAGGTGATCCCGGGTAAATCTTTCGTCGGCCTCGAGATTCCGAACGAGGCCCGCGAACTGGTTACGCTCGGTGAAGTGCTGCGTTCAAAAGCCTACGATGACATGCGCTCACCGCTGGCGTTGGCACTCGGTAAAGACATCGGTGGACAGTCGGTGGTTGCCGACCTCTCGCGCATGCCGCATCTTCTCATCGCCGGCACGACCGGCTCAGGAAAGTCGGTCGCCATCAACGCGATGGTGCTGAGCCTGCTCTACAAGGCCACGCCTGACCATGTTCGGCTGATCATGGTGGATCCGAAGATGCTGGAGCTGTCTGTTTACGAGGGTATCCCGCATCTCCTTGCCCCGGTGGTGACGGACATGAAGGAGGCGGCGAACTCACTCCGGTGGTGCGTCGCCGAGATGGAGAGGCGATACCGCCTGATGGCTGCGCTGGGAGTTCGCAATATTGGTGGCTTCAACCGCAAGGTGCAGGACGCGGAGGGGAAAGGACAGCCCATTCCTGATCCAACCTTTAAGCCACCGGAAGTTTTCGAGTCAGAGGAACCGCCGGCCGCGCCCCACCTGACGAAACTGCCGTATATCGTGGTGATCGTCGACGAACTTGCCGACATGATGATGATTGTCGGCAAGAAGGTCGAGGAGTTGATTGCCCGACTCGCGCAGAAAGCCCGCGCATCGGGGATACACCTTGTTCTCGCCACTCAACGACCGTCGGTCGATGTCATCACCGGGCTGATCAAGGCCAACATCCCGGCCCGTATCGCATTCCAGGTTTCTTCCAGAGTGGATTCCCGGACGATCCTGGATCAGATGGGGGCGGAGACGCTCCTCGGTCATGGCGACATGCTGTATCTGCCGCCAGGGTCTTCAGTGCCGCAACGTGTTCACGGTGCGTTCGTAGCCGATCAGGAAGTACATCGGGTGGTACGACACCTACGCCAAGCCGGTCCGCCGGTCTATCTGGACGAGGTATTGGAGGGGCCCTCGGCGCCGGTGCCGGGTCTGGCACCCGAACCCGGGCAGGGCGGGTCAGATGGAGAGCAGGATCCGCTTTATGACGACGCTGTTCGAATCGTGACCGAGACCCGAAAAGCGTCGATATCCGGTGTACAGCGGCGGCTCAAGATCGGCTACAACCGCGCTGCCCGGATGGTAGAAACGATGGAAGAGGCCGGCATCGTCGGGCCCCTGGAATCGAATGGGGCGAGAGAGGTCCTTGTGCCACCGCCGCCGGAGGACTGAAGTGGGACGTCGCTTTGCTGCCGCCATATCCGTGTGGCTTGCGCTGACTGGCATCACCTTGGCTGACGAATCGGACGCAGGAGAGTCGTTGCGGCTTTTCCTGGGCGACGTGGTCTCATTGAAGGCGACCTTTCGACAGTCACTGTTTACGGCTGACTCCGACACTCCACAGGTCAGTAGCGGAACATTGTTCATCAAGCGACCCGGGCGTTTCCGCTGGGAGTACGAGGAGCCGGCGCCACAATTGGTCATATGTGACGGCAGCAAGATCTGGATGTACGACGAAGATCTTGAACAGGTCACCGTTCGACCCGTCGATGAAACGCTCCGCGGAACCCCCGCGATGCTGTTGAGCGGTCAGGCGACTCTGGACGAGACCTTTGAGGTCTTGAAGAGTTACTCGGAGGGTGGGCTGGATTGGGTAGATCTGAAACCACGTGACGGCAATCCCGAATTTGTCTCTCTCTCGATCGCTCTGCGGCAGGGGGTTCTGCGACGGATGGAACTGCTGGACTCATTGGGGCAGGTCACTCGCGTCGAACTCGATGACATCGTGGTTGACGCGAGCGTGGCCGATGATTTGTTTATGTTCGAACCGCCGCCCGGCATCGACGTCATCGGCGTAGGTGGGCTCCCCTGATCGATAGGCCCGGACGTCGACCGCTGGCCTGGTTCCACGCCTGGCGCCTGGCGGGTCTCGGGCTGGCGTGCGTCATAGTCGCGGCTTCGCTGCTGCCGGCGCCGCAGGCGTTGGAATCCGGAGTGTCTGACAAGATATGGCACGCCATTTCCTATGGCATCCTTACTCTCTGGTTCTGCGGCGTATACGCTCGTGATCGTGTATGGTCGATCGCCATTTCCGTCTTCTCCCTGGGTTTACTGCTGGAGCTGGCCCAGTCGTTTACCGGGACCCGTTTTGCCGAGATGGCTGACTTGTTCGCCAACCTGTCCGGTATTATCGCGGCCCTGATCCTGGCACGGCTGGGGGCCGACAGATGGTGTGCTATGGTCGAGTCTGCCTTTAACTCCACAGCCTGACCTGGACTCTCGGATGGCACCCCGATCGACTTCCATGGGCGAGGATTCCCGACCGCTAGCGGATCGCATGCGGCCGGCCGCGCTCGATGAATTCTGCGGGCAACGCCACCTGCTGGATGAGGGCAAGCCTCTTCGACTTCTGCTCGACGGTGGTTCGCTGCATTCCATGGTGCTCTGGGGTCCACCAGGGACGGGCAAGACGACGCTAGCACGGATCGTCAGCACCAGTTGTGATGCACTTTTTATCGCCCTGTCGGCGGTCATGGCCGGAGTCAAGGATATCCGCGCCGCCGTGGAGGAAGCGCGGCAGAACAGGCAGGCCTATGGGAAGCCAACGGTCCTGTTCCTCGACGAAGTCCACCGATTCAACAAGGCCCAGCAGGATGCATTCCTGCCCTTCGTCGAGGACGGCACGCTGGTCTTCATCGGAGCCACCACGGAGAACCCCTCGTTTGAACTGAACAAGGCGCTACTTTCTCGTGCTCGTGTTTATGTTCTGAAGCGGCTGGCGGATTCAGATCTTGTGAGCCTTCTGCGCAGGTGCCTGGCCGATGAGAAGCATGGGCTCGGCTCTCTGCGCCTCATCCTGGCTGACGAGCAGCTTGAGCTTATTGCGGCGGCGGCGGACGGAGACGCGCGGCGCGCGTTGGGTTGCCTCGAGTTGGCGTCAGAGCTGGCGGTCGAGGGCCCGACCGGTCTGATCGTCCCGGAACAGGCTCTGCACGATGTCCTGGGCGGCTCCAGGCGGCGTTTCGACAAGCGGGGGGAGGATTTCTACGATCAGATCTCCGCTCTCCACAAGTCGGTGCGGGGTTCTGACCCGGACGCGGCTCTATATTGGCTGTGCCGAATGCTCGACGGAGGCTGCGATCCGGTCTATCTGGCCAGACGAATCCTGCGCATGGCCAGCGAAGACATTGGCAACGCAGATCCGAAAGCGATGGGACTTGCCCTCAACGCCTGGGATGCGTTTCTCAGACTGGGATCCCCGGAAGGCGAACTGGCGATCGCCCAGACCGTGATCTATCTAGCATCCGCGCCAAAGAGCAACGCAGCCTATTCAGCGTATAAGGCGGCGATGGCCGATGTCCGAAAACTGGGTTCCCTGGAGGTTCCGCTACACCTGCGCAATGCGCCCACGCGGCTGATGAAGAATCTGGGCTATGGAAAAGCCTATCGGTATACGCATGATGAAACAGATGCGTTCGCACCGGGGGAGTCCTATTTCCCTGAGGACATGGAGCCGGCGACGTACTATCATCCTGTGCCGCGCGGTCTTGAGGTCCGGATCGGCGAAAAGCTCGATCGGCTGCGCAAGCTGAATGCCGACGCGAGCGTGCACAGGCCTGATAATGCGGCCCGAGACAAGAGCAATACCTGATACCGGTCGCCATCAAGATACGACCAGCTGCCATCCATTACGGAAATCGCGATGTTTGATCCGAAGTTATTGAGAACGGCCGAGGGCCTGGAGATGGTCCGCGGCAACCTGGCGCGTAGAGGGGTTGTCCTAGATGTCGCGCGCTGCAGTCATCTGGAACAGCGACGAAAGAAACTGCAGGTCGAGGCTGACGAACTGCGGAATCGCAGAAACACCAAGTCGAAAGCCATCGGCAAGACGAAGGCATCGGGCCAGGATATCCAGCCTCTTCTGGAGGAAGTTGCCGGACTCAAGTCGGATCTCGAGAAGAATGAGTCCGAGCTGGGTGAGGTGCAGACCGAACTTGAAAGTCTGTTGCTCGGGCTTCCGAACCTGCTCCATGAGAGTGTCCCTGATGGCAGTGACGAAGACGACAACCTCGAGTTGCGGCGCTGGGGCCAGATCAGGGACTTCGATTTCGAACCGCGAGATCATGTGGAGCTTGGTCTTCTCGATTTCGAAGCGGGCGCAAAATTATCGGGGGCCCGATTCGTCGTTATGCGAGGCGATGTCGCTCGTCTGCATCGAGCGCTGATTCAGTACATGCTGAACATGCATGTGGAGGAGCACGGTTATACCGAAGTCTATGCGCCATACCTGGTCGGGCCACGGGCTCTTCAGGGTACCGGGCAGCTGCCGAAATTCCGCGAGGATCTGTTCGCGGTCAAGGGCGACAAAGAGCTCTATCTGATACCCACTGCGGAGGTCCCGATCACTAATCTGGTGGCGGGCAAGCTACTGGAAGCAAGCGACCTGCCGATCAAGATGGCGGCGCATACTCCGTGTTTCAGATCGGAAGCGGGTGCGCATGGCAAGGACACTCGCGGGATGATCCGCCAGCACCAGTTCGAAAAGGTCGAACTCGTTCATATCGTTCGGGCCGAGGACTCGCACGATGCGCTTGAACAACTGACAGGGCACGCGGAGATCGTGTTGCAGCGGCTTGGCTTGCCTTACAGGGTCATGGCCCTGTGCAGCGGAGATGTGGGCGCGGCGGCCGCAAGGACCTATGATCTGGAAGTCTGGATGCCAGGCCAGAGCGGAACCCAAGATGGCGGTGGCAGCCCGGTCAAGGGCCGTTACAGAGAGATCTCGTCGTGTAGCAACTGCACCGACTATCAGGCCAGAAGGATGGGCGCGCGGTACCGGCCTGAGGCCGGTAAGAAGCAGACCGTCCCGGTGCACACTCTGAACGGGTCAGGTGTGGCAGCCGGTCGTTGCCTGATCGCGATCCTGGAGAACTATCAGCAGGCTGATGGCGGTGTCCTCGTGCCGGATGTCCTGCGGTCTTATATGGGTAGCGACCGGATTCCAGCGGCCGAAGCTTGCGTCGGATGATCAGGCGACCTCTGGGTCGCTCTTTGGGAATTCTTTTTTCCGTAATGCCTTGCCGTATTCCCGGCACGCGTCTGTTGCCGTGAAAATGCCGCACAATTGGCCGTGGCGCGTCACGATCGCGGAGCCGATCCGGCGCTCGGCCATCGTCATGAGCACCGTCGCAAGCGGTGTCTCCAGATCTACGACATAGGCCGAATAGACGCAGATCTCCTTGACCAGCATCGCCTCCCGCGGTGGAAGTCCGAGCTTGTCGTCCATGACGAACTTGAGATCACGATCGGTGATAATGCTGACGAGTTCACCGCCTTCCTTGACAGGTAGATGCCGGACATGGAATTGCTGCATCATGTCCCGGGCTGTCAGCAACGGTTCCGAGGAGTCTATCCAGTGCGGGAAGGGTGTCATAACCGATTTGATGGCTGTGATCTTGCTCATTGAGGACATGCCCGGAAGTACTTGTTAGCGAATGAATGGGAATGGATAAAGACGCCTTCTTCAGTCCATGAAGTGGGCCACGGCAATGCGGACGTCCCGTCCCTCGATGACCATGCCCTGATAGCGTTTGGCCAGCTGCTCTGCGTCGTATGCAGACATCTCCAGTGTGAGGATCGCCTGTCGGTCTGCAGTGTTCGGATTGGGGTCATCCTGGATGTCGATGTCCTTCACGAGTACCTCTCCGCCGAACAACTCCCGCAGCCGGTCTTCTGTGATCCGGTAGGGTAGATTGCGGATAATGATCGTCGCCATGACTCTTCTCCCCGGGAACCATCGTCTTATTGGCTCTAGCATAGCTGGTGAGTGGCGATCCCGGCTAGCGGATGTCACCCGTTTAGCGAACCGGCCGACAGGGCGATCAGGCCCTGACCGAGATAGTAGCTGCTCAGTATCAAGCCCTGGGCCGCCGGAAAAGCCTGACGAAATCGGGCCACCCCCAGAATCGCATCTGAGATCATGAAGGCGAGGGCACCCGCAGCGGCGGTCAGCCGGCCGATTGAGGGGGCCTCAAGCGCGGCTGAGGAGGCGGCAGCGACCATGGCGACAATCGCTGTGATATAGAGGATGACGGGTAGTCGCAGTCGCCCTAGCCCCGGCCAGAGAAAATGGAGCATGATCAGTCCCGCTATCAGCGCGGCAGCGCTGGCGATCGGGTGAGCATTCTTCACAAGACTCGCAAACGCGATCAGATAGGCGAGGTGAGCGAAAAGAAAAGCGGCCAGCCCGGCCAGGAAACGCGCCGGTTTGAGCATTAGAAAGATGTCACCGATCAGGGACAGAGTCAGACCCGTAACGATGGCGTTTCGATAGAAGTCGGACTGGCCGCCCTGCAGAGCCAGGCCGAGGATCAGAAGCATGGTTAACGGCTTAAAGACGTAGGTCAGGGACCACTGTCGCCTGTAGTCGGCGCGGATGTGCAGGAAACCGGAAATCGCCGCGGCGACCAGTAAAGCGGGACTCACCCGTCACCCTTGTCCGCCTGAGAATCATCTTTCTGCGGCGATCCCGATGCGTTCCCAGTCGTTGAAACGGAGACCGATTTCTGGTCCCCGGGCCAGTACTTGACATGCAAGTCCCTCTGCGGGAACGGTATGGTGATGTCGTGCTCGCGGAATGCCTTGTCGATTCCGAAGTGGAGATCGCTGGTGGCATCAAAACGTCGCCTGATCTGCTTGATCCAGACGCGCAATTCGAAATTCAGGGAGCTGTCGCCGAAGGTCATGAACAGGACTTTCGGTTTGGGCGCGCTGATGCCGTCCGTCACGACGTAGTCGCTGGAGGTGGCGACCTCGAGCAGGACCTCGCGGACCTTCTCCACATCCGAGCCATATGCCACGCCGATGTCCAGTGTCAGACGCCCGACCGGATCGTGCAGCACCCAGTTGGTGACCTGCTGAGAGACCAATTCAGAATTCGGCACGATGACGTTCTGCCGATCCAGCGTCTCGATTTCTGTGGAACGGATACTGATGGTCTTGACCGTGCCTTCCACGGCCCCGACCGTCACGAAGTCGCCGCTCTTGATCGGTCTCTCGAACAGCAAGATCAGACCCGAAACGAAGTTGTTGACGATGTTCTGCAGGCCGAAACCGATACCGACGGAGAGTGCGCCTGCAACGATGGCGAGGCCGGCAAAACTGATGCCCGTGAGCTTCAGTCCCACGAGCGCGGCGACGACGAAGCCGACATAACCGGTAATCTTGAGGAGGGCGTCCCTTGCGCCTCGATCCATTCGGCTGTGGC
>CP070833.1:1405817-1446441 GCA_020341735.1 Gammaproteobacteria bacterium
CGTCTCCATGAACAAGCCGGATATACCGACGGCGACCGCCGCGCGAGCCAGCACGGGCACAAATTCCCGCTGGCCGCCTGAAGCGGAACCCTTGCCGCCGGGTAGCTGGACGGAATGAGTTGCGTCGAAGACGACTGGCGCCCCCGTGTCCCTCATCACCGCCAGCGACCGCATATCGGAGACCAGGTTGTTGTACCCGAAGCTGAAGCCCCGCTCGCAGACCATGATCTTGTCGTTGCCGGTCGAACGGGCCTTGTCCACGACGTTGCCCATCTCCCAGGGAGACAGGAACTGCCCTTTCTTGATATTTACCGGCAATCCCTGACCGGCAACCCTCAGAATAAAGTTGGTTTGTCTGCAGAGAAAAGCCGGCGTCTGCAGCACATCGACGACAGCCGACACTTCCTCCATGGGGGTGTCCTCGTGTACGTCCGTGAGGACCGGGACCCGCAACTGATCGCGAACTTCGCCCAAAATCGCCAGGCCCTCCTCCATGCCCGGCCCGCGAAAGCTACCGATCGAGGATCGATTCGCCTTGTCGAAAGAGGATTTATAGACAAAAGGCATCCCGAGCCGCTCAGCGATCTCTTTCAATGCGCCGGCAGTATCGAACGCCAGTTGCCTGCTTTCGATAACGCAGGGCCCGGCGATGAGGAAAAACGGCCGTTCCAGACCGACTTCGAAATCGGCGATCTTCATGCTTGCACTGCCTCTGGTAGCTGATGCTCGGCGTAACTTCTGGCCGCCTGGATGAAGCCCGTGAACAACGGATGTCCGTCGCGCGGATTCGACGTAAATTCGGGATGGAACTGGCAAGCGAGAAACCACGGATGCGACGGCAACTCGACCACCTCGGCCAGACCGTCCACGGACCAGCCGGAGAAGACCAGACCGGCCTGCTCCAGCAACTCCCTGTAAGCGTTGTTGAATTCGTACCTATGGCGGTGCCGCTCGACTATTGACTCCTGACCGTAAGTGCGCTGCGCCAGCGTCTTCGCAACCAGCTCGCAGGTCTGTCCGCCAAGGCGCATCGTCCCGCCGAGGTCTGAATCCTCGTCGCGTTCTTCAATCGCCCCGGTTCGATCCTGCCATTCCGTGATCAGGGCGATCACGGGATGCGGCGTCCTGGAGTTGAACTCGGTGCTATGCGCGTCATCCAGGCCCGCCTGATTACGCGCATATTCAATCACGGCGACCTGCAGACCGAGGCAAATACCAAGGTAGGGTATCTGGTTTTCACGAGCATACTGGGCTGCCAGGATCTTTCCTTCGATGCCACGCTCACCGAAACCACCAGGGACCAGGATCGCGTCCATGCCGTCAAGCCTGGCGCCGCCCAGTCTTTCCAGTTCCTCCGAGTCGACGAACTCAATATTGACCTTCGTGCGAGTGTGGATGCCGGCATGCATCAGCGCTTCGTTCAGCGAGATGTAGGCATCGTGGAGATCGACATACTTGCCGACCATCGCCACGCTGACCTCCGCCTCCGGGTGCTCGCGCGCCTCAACGACCCGGTGCCATTCGCTCAGATCGGCCTCGCCAACGTCCAGGCCGAGTTTCTCGACGATGATTTCATCGAGACCCTGCTGGTTGAGCATCATCGGGATCTTGTAAAGATCGTCGACGTCTTCGGCCGCGATGACTGCGTTCTCCCGGACATTCGTGAACAGGGAAATTTTTCGGCGTTGCTCCTCCGGCAGCGGTCGGTCAACGCGGCATACCAGGACATCCGGCTGAATACCGATGGATCTCAATTCCTTCACTGAGTGCTGAGTGGGCTTGGTCTTGATCTCGCGTGATGCCGGAATGTACGGGACCAGAGTCAGGTGCACGAATACCGCCCTCTGCCTGCCGAGCTCCGTACCCATCTGTCGAATCGCCTCCATGAAAGGCAGCGACTCGATATCGCCGACCGTACCACCGATCTCGACCATGCAGACGTCGGCGTCGCCTGCCCCGACTATCACGCTGTTTTTGATCTCATCGGTGATGTGCGGGATAACCTGCACAGTGGCGCCCAGGTATTCCCCGCGGCGCTCCTTGGCGATGACATTGCCGTAAATCCTGCCGGTCGTGAAATTGCTCTCCCTGGATGTGACCGTGCGAACGAATCGCTCGTAATGACCGAGATCAAGGTCGGTTTCGGCGCCATCGGCAGTGACGAATACCTCGCCGTGCTGAAATGGGCTCATGGTGCCCGGATCGACATTGATGTAGGGATCCAGCTTGATCATGCTGACCTTCAGCCCGCGCGCTTCCAGGATAGCGCCGAGGGAGGCAGCCGTGATGCCCTTGCCAAGGGACGAAACCACGCCGCCGGTGACGAAAATGAAACGGGTCATGAGAGGATTACCGCCTTCTAGAGGGAGCGCGCAAGCGCCGGGTCAAGACGGGATTACAACTTACCAGAATAGCCCCTCACTCACAATGCGGCTTTCGGCATTCGGGACGATTTTTCCATCGGATTCGCCAACATCCCGGCCCGTCCGAGCAGGCATCCTCCGCGAGCCACAGATCAGCCACGGCCAATAGCCGGTCACCGTGATAAACAAGCGGCACCATGGGCCGCCACCAGGGTGGAATACCGGCTTCCTGCAGCAGTTGCTTCAATGACTTACTGCTCGCGTATCCTGCCGGGCGAAAGCGCTCGCCGCCAGACCGGAAGCGAACCTCCAGGGGGCCATCCTCCAGCCACTCAGGCGCAAGACCTCTGCCAGATTCCGACGTGATCTCCAGACTGCCGAGCCCGGGACCGAGATCGAGCGGACTCCCGGCAGTCCAGCATCGGTCGGCGGGCGGCCGGTCCAGCAGGTCCAGATCATCCTGCCCAAGAGCGTACAGTCGCCCCGCGAAACGCCGGATCGCCCCGCCCGGCCAACGGACTTCAGGTTGTGCGTCCCGTCGCGCCTTCAGCACATCCCTGAGGATCGCCTCCAGCCGACGGCTGTCCGGCATCGGCAGACCCCGCCGGTCCAGCCAGCGCCTGAGCAGGTTGCGTATCCGATCAGCAGGGAGTGGTTCCAGCAGTCCGATCTCCAGGCAGTCCGGTGCAGCCGGCTGGCCCATGTCGATGTCTGCCAGAGACTCGAGCAGGTGCCGTGCCTCGCCGCAATGTCGGGCGCTGCGCGACACGCTCAGTGCCACGCTCGGCCAGCGGCGGCGTAAATGCGGAATGACTTCGAGTCGGAGATAGTTGCGATCGAAACCGGCGTCGCGGTTCGAGGGATCCTCCAGCCATCGCATACGTCGTCGTTCAGCCCATTCGCGCAGATCAGCGCGCGTCCATGACAGAAGCGGCCGCAACAGGTGTCCCGGGGGGAAGGCGGCAACTGTCGGCATGCCCGCCAATCCCGCCGGTCCGCTGCCTCTGAACAACTGCAGCAACACGGTCTCGAGTTGATCGTCGGCATGATGACCGGTGATGAGCGTCTCGCCTTCTTGCAGTGCCCGAGCGAGACACGCGTAACGGGCATCTCGTGCCGCGGCCTCAGGGCTGTCCCCGGGCTGTCTGGATATCTCGATCTCCACGCCCGAGAACGAAACCCCCAGGGTCTTGCAGAGCTCGCGACAATGTTCCCGCCAGAGCGGGGCATCCGCATGGAGACCATGATCCACGTATGTGGCTCGCACCTCTCTGGCGGAGGTGGACTCTACCAACGCCTGCAGAGCGACGGACGAGTCCAGACCTCCACTGAGCGCTACGTGGAAAGGCCCTGACGCGCCGCTGCTGGCCGCGCTCTTCAGCACCGCCGCAAATGCTTCTACGGAGAATCCCATCCCGGTAGAGTCAGTCCTCCTTGTACCGCCCGAAAGACATAAGCCTCTGATAACGGGCGTCAAGGAGTTCCTCCAACGACAATCGCGTGAGGCCGTCGAGATGAGCGATGAGAGCGTTCTTGAGCACCTGGGCCATCGCGTCAATGTCGCGATGGGCACCTCCAAGCGGCTCTTTGAGGACCTCGTCGACCAGTTCCAGTTGCCTGAGCCTGTCGGCTGTTATCCCCATCGCTTCAGCAGCGTCCTCCGCCCGATCAGCGCTCTTCCAGAGGATGGACGCACAGCCTTCGGGAGAGATCACCGAGTAGATACTGTACTGGAGCATCACTAGCCGATCAGCCACGCCGATGGCGAGAGCCCCCCCTGATCCGCCTTCGCCAATGACGGCGCTGACGACAGGCGTGCGCAACTCCGACATCCTCGCGAGATTTCTGGCGATCGCCTCACTTTGCCCGCGTTCCTCCGCACCAACCCCCGGGTACGCGCCGGGCGTGTCGATGAGAGTGATCACCGGCAGTCTGAAACGGGCGGCCAATTCCATCAGTCGCAACGCCTTCCGGTAGCCCTCGGGCTTTGGCATGCCGAAGTTGTGCTTGACCTTGGCCTTGGTATCCCTACCTTTCTCGTGACCGATCACTACAACAGGCTGACCCTCCAGCCGGGCCAGCCCGCCGATGACAGCGGGATCGTCCGCATAGACGCGATCACCATGCAGCTCCTCGAAATTGGTGAAGATCCGCTCGATGTAATCCGAGGTGTGGGGCCGCTGTGGATGCCTTGCCAGCTGCGCGATCTGCCAGGCGCTCAGATTCGAGAAGATACTGCGCGTCAGTGACTCGCTCTTCGACCTGAGTCGCGCGATCTCTTCGGTCAGGTTGACTACTGAGTCATCGCCGACAAAGCGGAGTTCGTCAATCTTGGCCTCAAGCTCTGCGATCGGACGCTCAAAATCGAGGAAATTCAAGTCCATATCGATGTCCCGCCCCCCGGATCGCTCACACTAGCCGTCTGACTTGTAGGTGGCAAGCGCTATGCGATTCCGCGTTGGCCATAGACTACCCGGACGTTACCGCCGCCAACCAGCTTTCCGAGCCTGTGGATCAGTTCCCGGGTGGGGCGCACCCGCCAATCTTCGCCCAGCGCTATCCGCGCGCGGGCAGCCGGACCAGTGTATACGAGCGAGACCGGACACTTGCCTTCACGGAAAGGCTGGAGCGTGCCCCGCAACCGATCGATAAAGTCCGACTCTTCGCCATCGACGTCCCAACAGATCAATAATCGGGCGGCATACTCCTCTCTCGCCTGATCGATGTCGATGATCCTGCGCGCGGTTACGCGCCAGTCACCAATGAAGTCATCGAACCGCAGGCTTCCCTCCACGACGAGGATCGCGTCCGTGGCCACGACGTTCCGGCACGCCTGAAACGTCTCATCGAACAAGGTCACTTCGATCCTTCCGCTACGGTCGTCAAGGACGAGCGTGACTCGGTTGCCACGTCGGCGCATCTGCAATACGAGGCCGGCCACAACGACGTCTCTTCGATGGGCGAACCCTCCTCCCTGAGGCTCCGCGGCCGACAGGTCCGCGATCCGCCCCGAGGTCAGGTGCGCCAAGTCGTCGACGAAAGCCTCTATGGGATGGCCGGTCAGGTAGAGCCCCAGCGTTTCCTTTTCGCCGGCGAGCCTCTCTGCGTCACTCCAGTCCGGCAGGGTTTCGGTGGGCAGGCCCTCATGCTCGCCCGTCGACTCTACGATCGCTGGCATGCCGAACAGGTCGCTCTGCCCGGCTGCCTCGGCCTGCGCGTGTTGTTCGGCCCGACGGATAGCTATCGGCAGGTGCTGCATCAATGTCGCCCGGTTGGGCCCAAGCCGATCCAGTGCGCCCGCCCGTATCAACGCTTCAAGCACCCGCTTGTTGGCTTTCTGCAGATCGACCCGAGAACAGAAATCCACCAGATCTTCGAACGCCCCCCCGGTCTCCCGCTCGTCGATGATCGACTCTACGGCCCCCTGGCCGACACCTTTGATGGCCCCCAGCCCATAGCGCAGCGAGCTGTCTCCGGAAACGCTGAACATGTACAGCGATTCGTTGACGTCAGGTGGCGCGACCGCCAGCCCCATCTTGCTGCACTCGTCCACCAGCGTGACCACCTTATCCGTATGGTCCATGTCGGCAGACAGGACTGCGGACATGAACGCCGCCGGATAGTGAGCTTTTAGCCACGCCGTCTGATAGGACAGCACTGCGTATGCGGCAGAGTGGCTCTTGTTGAAGCCGTAGCCGGCAAACTTCTCCATCAGATCGAAAATGTGGCTGGCGGTATGCTCCTCGACGCCGAGCGACTTGGCGCCTTCCACGAAGATCCCACGCTGCTTGGCCATCTCCTCCGGCTTCTTCTTGCCCATGGCCCGTCGTAGTAGATCTGCGGCGCCAAGTGTGTAGCCAGCCAGGACCTGCGCGATCTGCATGACCTGTTCCTGGTAAAGGATAACGCCGTAAGTTGGCTTCAGAATGGGCGCCAGCTTGGGATGGAAATAGTCGATCGGACCGTCGTTTTTACCGTGTTTTCGACTGATGAAATCGTCAACCATGCCGGATTGGAGCGGCCCGGGTCGGAATAGCGCGACCAGCGCCACGATATCGTCGAAACAATCCGGCTGCAGACGTTTTACGAGGTCCTTCATGCCCCTCGACTCGAGCTGGAACACAGCCGTAGTCGCGCAGCTCTTCAGCAGCGCAAACGTCTTCTTGTCCTCCAGGGGGATGGCGGCGATGTTCAGGCCTTCACCGTCCGTTTCCTTGCGGCCGCGATTGATCGTCTCGACCGCGCGGTCGATGATTGTCAGGGTCCTCAGCCCGAGAAAGTCGAACTTGACCAGCCCGATCGACTCAACGTCGTCTTTATCGAACTGACTGACCGGGCTGCCGCCCGCTTCTTCGAAATACAGCGGTGTGTAGTCCGTCAGCGGACCGGGCGCGATCACGACCCCGCCGGCATGTTTTCCTGCATTTCGCGCCAGCCCCTCCAGCTGCCTCGCCAGATCGATAATGGCGCGGACTTCTTCCTCGGACTCGTATGTTCTCTTGAGTTCCTCGTCCTGGGTCAGCGCCTTGTCCAGCGTCATGCCGATCTCGAACGGGATGAGTTTCGCGATCCTATCGACGAACCCGAATGGCTGTCCCAGGACCCTGCCGACATCGCGGACAACCGCCCGGGCCGCCATGGTGCCGAAGGTGATGATCTGGGAAACGCTGCCCCGGCCGTAACGAGTTGCGACATATTCAATGACGCGGTCGCGACCTTCCATGCAGAAATCGATGTCGAAGTCCGGCATAGAGACTCGTTCTGGATTAAGAAATCGCTCGAATAATAATTCGTAACGTATTGGATCTAAATCAGTAATACGAAGCACGAAAGCAACGAGTGAGCCGGCACCCGATCCTCGTCCCGGCCCAACCGGCACGCCATTTTCCCGAGCCCACCTAATGAAATCCGCCACGATCAGGAAATAACCGGGAAATCCCATTCCACAGATCACGTCGAGTTCTCTGGCCAGACGTTCACGATAGTCGGCGGGTGTTGGCGCAGTGGCATCAGCTGCTTCGGCGACGAGTTGCGGCAGCCTCTCCTCGAGGCAATCAGCCGACGTCTGCCGCAGGTAGCTCTCGGCCGTCATCCCTTCAGGTACTGGAAAATCCGGCAGTACGCTCTGCCCGAAGGTGAGATCCAGGCTGCAGCGCTTGGCGACCTCGACGGTATTCTCCAGCGCTTCCGGAATATCGGCGAATAGCGCAGTCATCTCCGCAGGCGTCTTCAGATATTGCTGCTCGGTGTAAGTCCTAGGGCGTCCCGGGTTGTCGAGCGTGTGTCCCTGATGAATACAGACCCGTGCCTCGTGGGCCTCGAAATCCTCGCGATCTATAAAACGCACATCGTTGGTGGCGATGACCGGCACCGAATGCTTTGCGGCAAGCCGAATCGCACCGTCTACATAACTCTCTTCGTTAATTCGTCCGACACGGGAGATCTCCAGGTAGAGGCTTCCGGGGAAGACCTTCTGCCAGGCACGCAGCGCCGCCCCGGCCTGACGCACATGTCCGGCCGCAAGACAACGTCCGACATCACCATCCATCCCCGCGGATAGCGCCAGCAAGCCGCTACCGCCTACCTTGCGCAATTGCCCCCGGTTTATCACCGCCTGCCCGTGGCTTCTGGGATTCTGATAGGCCGCACTGAGGAGCTCACAGAGACTACGATACCCCTCCCGGTTCTGGCACAGGAGCCGCAGTAAGGACGGCGGTGTCTCTTCGCCCTCATCTATCCAGACATCCGCACCCACGATCGGCTTGACGCCCCCGGCTTGAGCCGACCGGTAGAACCGGACCATAGCGAACAGGCTGGCCAGATCTGTCACCGCAACCGCCGGCATGCCGCGGTCGCGGACCGCCGTTATGAGCGGCTTCACCCTCACGACGCTGTCCGCCAGCGAATATTCACTGTGAAGGCTCAGATGGACGAAAGACGCGGTCATGCGCGGGCGGCTCCCAGCAATTCCGCTACCGGGCGGAAACTCCGTCGGTGGACAGGGGACGGCCCGTGGCGTCGCAGGGCAGTCACATGGGCCTGCGTAGGATAGCCTTTGTGCCTACCCAGACCGTATGCCGGGTAGATTTCGGCGAGACGCAGCATCATGCGGTCACGGGCGACCTTTGCCAGGATCGAGGCGGCACTGATCGCCGGCTGAGAGCCATCGCCACCCACGATGGCCTCGGCGGTGCAGTCGAGTCGGGGACAACGATTTCCATCCACGGCAACATGCCGGGGCTGAATCCCGAGGCCTTCGACTGCACGGCGCATCGCAAGCAAAGTTGCATTGAGGATATTCAGACAGTCGATCTCCGCAGGATCGGCCCATGCCACGGCCCAGCTGACAGCCACACTCCGAATGTCTGTCTCGAGTCGACCTCGTGCCTTCTCCGGAATCGTCTTGGAGTCACCCAGACCGGGCAACGAATATTCGGTGGGCAAGATCACAGCGGCTGCGACCACAGGCCCCGCGAGCGGCCCTCTGCCGGCTTCGTCAACGCCAGCCATCAAACCAGAGTAGAACAGCGTCAAAGCCGGGTGGATTTCTGGAGCGTTCATCCTATGGCCACGGTCGAAACATCGCAAAGGGACAGTACAGCCTCGGCGGCCCTCTGATCCGCATCTTTGCGCAGCAGGTCGCGGATGCCCGCGAAATCCTGCATCAGGCGAGACCTTCGATCAGCGTTATTCAGCCATTCGAGAACCGCCGAACCCAGGGCCTCCGGAGAGATATCATCCTGGAGGATTTCCGGGACTGATTCGCGACCAGAAAGCAGGTTGGGAAGAGCAAAACGGTTTATCTTCAGCATGCCGAGATCTTGCAATAGCCATCGGGTCAGCGGGGCTACCCGATAGGCTACTACCATCGGCCGCCCGATCAAGCAGGCTTCGAGTGTCGCCGTTCCGGAGGCCATCAAAATGACGTCTGCAGCCGCCATCACCGAATGTGACTGACCGTCGATCAGCCGGACATTCGCATCTGGCGCCGCGTCGCGCAGGAACGACTCGAATGAGCTCCGCAAGGCCGGAGAGGCCATCGGCGATACGAAAACCAGATCTGGTCGCCGTTCTGCAAGCCACCCGGCGGTCGCGGCGAAATCTGCGCCAAGATGGCCAAGTTCGCTGGCCCTGCTCCCCGGAAGGACGGCCACGACGGTCGCGTCGGCGGCGAGCCCAAGAAGCTCGCGCGCAGGCCGCTTGTCCTCTGCTTGCTTTATCCGGTCCGCCAGCGGATGCCCAACGAAGACTGCATCTACGCCCGTTGACCGATACATTTCCGGTTCGAAAGGAAGCAGGCACAGCACCCGATCTGCCGCCCGGCGGATCGTCCGGATACGACCGGCCCGCCATGCCCAGACGGATGGGCTGACATAGTGCACGGTCTTTATTCCCCGAGCACGCAAGCGGCGCTCCAGGCCGAGATTAAAGTCGGGAGAATCGATGCCGACTACGACATCTGGTCGCCATCCGAGAAAACGCCTGCAAACATCACGGCGAATGCGTATCAGCCCCGGCAGGTGCCGGATAATCTCGCCCAGGCCGATGATTGATAGCAGTTCCGCGTCATACCAGCCGTGCAATCCGGCAGCTGTCATCTGCGGTCCACCGACGCCACAGAACTCGGCTTCCGGATGTCGTTGCCTGATGGCTGAGATCAGCCCGGTGCCCAGCTGATCCCCGGACGCTTCTCCCGCGACCAGACCGACCCGCAATGTCATTCGATCACCAACGGACGCGCCCTTATCGGACGATACTGCGAGTAGATCGGACAATGGAGTCCAGAAATTCCTGCAATTCCGGCTGCCCGGACACCTGCGCAGCGATCCGCTCGGTGGCCTCGTCCAGTTTGATCCCGGCCCGGTAGACGAGCCGGTACGCACGTCGAATATTTCTTATCTGATCGGAAGTGAATCCGTGGCGGCGCAGTCCCTCGGAATTGACGCCCTTGGGAGTCGCCGGTTGTCCGGAGACCATGCAATATGCCGGAATATCCCGATTCACTGCACTGAACATGCCGAGGAACGCAAAGGACCCTATCTGGCAGAACTGATGGACCCCGGAGAAACCGCCGAAGATCACGTGATCGCCCACCCGCACATGACCCGCCAGGGTCGCGTTGTTGGCCATCACGTTGTCGTTCCCTATGAGGCAATCATGGGCGATGTGAGTGTAGGCCATGATCCAGTTGTCGTCTCCGATACGAGTAACACCCCCTCCCTCTGCGGTGCCTCGATTGAGAGTGCAGCCCTCGCGTATCGTATTCCGGTCGCCGATCTCCAGCCGGCTCGATTCCCCACCGTACTTCTTGTCCTGGGGGTCATCGCCAATGGAGGAAAACTGGAAAATCCGATTGTCCCGGCCGATGCGCGTGACCCCACGGATCACGACATGAGGGCCAATCGCCGTGCCGGCGTCGACTTCGACCTCCGGACCAATTACGGAATAGGCGCCGACCTCTACGTCAGACGCAAGACTGGCGGTCGGATCGATGACCGCCGAAGGGTGAATCACGACTAGACTCCCTTGGTCGCGACCATCATGGTCGCCGTGACAGCCACCTCTTCAGCGACCCGGGCTTCTGTCTGAAAGCGCCAGATCTCGCGGATCCGGCGATCGAATGTCGTTTGAAGAGTCAGCTGGTCACCCGGCACAACCGGCCGCCGGAAGCGCGCCTTGTCGATCCCCACAAAGTAAAGCGCCATGTCCTCATCCGGCATCTCGCCAACGGTGATAAAAGCGAGAATGCCGGACGCCTGGGCCAGCGCCTCGAGGATCATAACCCCAGGCATCACCGGGCGGTGCGGGAAATGACCGGGGAAAAAGGGCTCGTTGACCGTCACATTCTTGATCGCAGTCAGAGCATGACCCGCTTCGAAGTCGACGATCCGATCCACCAGGAGAAACGGGTATCGATGCGGCAGAAACTGCATGATTTTTTCGATGTCCATGGGCGCCGCGTCACTCATCGTCTTGCTCCAGTCTCTTCTTCACTTTCTCCAGATCGCGCTCGATCCGCTTGGTCTGCCTCGCCATATCATCGAGATACTTGAACCTCGCGCTGTTCTTGCGCCAGCGCCGGGCGTCATCATGGGTCAGCGAACTGGCATATACCCCGGGCTTGGGGATCGAAGAGAGCACAACCGAGGCGGCCAGCAGGATGACATCGTCGGCGATCTCCAGATGACCAGCGATACCCGATGCTCCGGCGATCATACAGCGCTTCCCGATCGATGTGCTCCCGGAGATGCCGGCACATCCCGCGACTACCGTGTGCTCCCCGATCTGCACGTTGTGGCCGATCTGAATCTGATTATCCAGCTTCACACCTGCGCCGATCACGGTGTCATCGATGGCACCCCGATCGATCGTGGTATTGGCGCCGATCTCTACGTCGTCTCCGATACGCACGGAACCCAACTGGGGCACTTTCTCCCAGCCCTCACCATCCTGAGCGATGCCAAAGCCATCGGCCCCGATAACCGCACCCGGGTGGACGATACAACGGTCGCCCAAGTGCACGTCATGGCAGAGAGTCACGCTCGCCGTCAGGCGACACTCACGGCCAATTCGGGCACCCCTTCCGACGACGCAGCGTGGCCCTACCATGCTGCCCGCGCCGATGACTGCACCCTGTTCGATCACCGCGCCATGAGCCACCCCGGCATCTGCCGCGATCTCTGCCCCAGCTTCCACGACAGCATGCTGACTGACGCCCGGCTCGAATGCGGCGGGAGGATTCAGCAGTGTGGCGACCCGGGCATAGATCAGGTAAGGATTATCGGCCAGCAAAGCGGGCGTCGGGCATTCCCCGACATCGCTGTCGGCAAGGATGACAGCGGAAGCCTTGGTCGCCTTTAGAAACTTCCGGTAAGCAGGGTTGGCGAGAAACGTGATGCATCCCGGGCCGGCATTAACCAGGGTGGCCACCCTGGTTATCCGGGTATCAGTGTCGCCTCGGACTTCACATCCGAATCGCTCGGCCAGGTCCCCGAGGGAGACTGACATCCCCGATCCGCTATCAGTTGCCGCTGCCCTGAGCGGAGAACCTGGACTTCAGTGCCTCGAGAATGCTGTCGGTCACGTCCACTGCGGTGCTCGCGTAGACCACGCCTGCGGCCTCGCTCATGACGATGTCGTAACTCTGTTCCCGGCCGTAACCCTGGACCTCGCCAATAAGCATGCGCTGCAGCTTGCCGAGTTCCTCGTTACGACGCAGGCTCAGATCCTCTGCGAACTCGGTCTTGCCGCGATTGAGGTCCCTCTGCAGGTCGCGAGCCTGTCTTTCCAGGTCCCGACGCTCCTCCTCACCCATGAAGCCTTCGCCCTGCTGCAGGCGCTCTTCCAGCCCCTTGAGTTCCTCCTCCCGGTTGCGGAGTTCTCGTTGTCTGGGAGCGAACTCTTCCTGCAGCGCCCGCTGGGATGCCTGAGCCTGGGGCGCCTCGTCCAAAAGGCGACCGAAATTCACGACGCCAATCTTGATGCCCTGAGCAGCGGCCATGCCGCACCCAAGGAACATCATTGCGAGCAAACCGATCCCAGCTGCCAACCGATGTGACTTCATGCCTTTTCCATCCTTATGCCTGTCTTTTTTCGGTCAGAACGCCGAACCGATTGAGAATTGAAATTCCTCGACCTGATCATCATCTTCATCGTTCAGCGGGATGCCGTAACTGAAGCGGAAAATTCCCATGGGAGAGAGCCATTCCGCTGCAAGTCCCACCGACTGTCTCAGGTCATCAAAACTGAAATCGTAATCTACCCGTTCGACGTTGCCTTCCCCGTCTGGCTCAAAGAACGGTGTATCGTCGGTGGAGAATACATTACCGACGTCGTAGAACAAACTGATCCGCGTCTTCGCTTCCCATTTTTCCGGCGTCGGCAATAGCAGTTCCAATTGACTGTCCAATATGGCATTTCCGCCATAAGGATTGCCGAGGCTGTCGCGCGGGCCCAGTCGACCCTCCTTGAAGCCTCGCACAGAGTTCGGACCGCCACCGAAGTACCGTTTGTATGGTGGTGGCGATGTCGTCGAACCAAGCTCTTCCGCGTAGGCAGCCTGACCTCCCCAGCGGATTCCCCAAGGCCCACGGATCGGCCAGTACTTCTGCCACTCGTAGCGGACGGTGTAATACTCCACCTCACTGCCGGGGCCGGTGATGGCCAGACCCAGACTCTGGCGCGCGCCGCGGTCGGCGAACAGCGCCCGATTCCTGCTGTCGTACACCCAACCGCCGAGAAGTTCATAACTGTAGAAATCCGATTTCGTAAATACGACGATATTGCCGCCGGCCAAATCGATGATTTCGATCTCCGGGTTGCCGTTTCGACCGACCCACTCTTTCTGCTGCAGCGAACTGCCGTCGCCCGCAGACAGCTCTGCATCCTGAACCGCGAAACCGAAGCGAATTCTGGAATACTCGGAGATGGGATATCCCCACTCCATCCCGAATGTCCAGGTCTGGGTATCGAAATCGGATGACCCGGAGGTGAATTGGGTCACGTCGCGGTAGCTGAGCGAAATGGTCCTGGACACCCCATCCGGTGTGACATAGGGATTTGTGTACAGCGCACGATACACCGTGATGAACTCGCTGGTATTGATGTCTGCTTCGATACGATTGCCGGTGCCCATGAAATTCGTATGGACAAAGTTGCCGTTCAGGATGATGCCCTGACCCCCTGAATATCCCAGGCCGCCGCCGAACGACCCGGGCTGCCCCTCGGTGACGCTCATGTCTATGTCAACCAGGTCGTCGCTGCCGGTCACAGGGGTCGTATCTACCGTGACCTCCTCAATAAACGGCAATCGACGCACGCGCTGCTCCGACCTTTCAACGGCCCGGTTTGAAAGGAACGCCCCTTCCAGCTGCCGCATCTCCCTGCGCAGGACCTGATCTTGAATCGAATCGACGCCCAGGAAATTTATGCGTCTCACGTAGGCCCGCTTGCCGGGATCCACGTAGAAAGTCACCGAGACCTCGTTGTTCTCGAGGTCCATCTCCGGCACCGGCTCGACTCTGGCAAAGGCGTACCCTTCCTCGCCGAGTCGGTAGCTGATCAGATCCGCGGTCTGGGTCAACAGTCGCCTCGAAAACGTCTGGCCCGGCTTGGCAAGTACCAGAGCGCGAAGTTGCTGCTCGGGGACGACAAGGTCACCGGCCAGCTCGATGTCGGTTACGACGAAAGGCGCACCCTCCTCCACGTTGACAGTGATATACATGCTCTGCTTGTCAGGAGAGATGGCGACCTGGGTCGAGGTAACCTCAAAAGCCGCATAACCACGGTCCATGTAGAAAGACCTTAACGTCTCCAGATCACCGAGCAGGCTCTCGCGCGCGTAGCGGTCGTCCTGCCGATAGAACGACAGCCAGTTGGGCGTCTTCAGCGCGAAGCTGTCGAGGAGTTCATCGTCGCTGAATGTTGTGTTGCCGACGATGTTGATTTGCCTGATCCGAGCTCGCTCACCCTCGGTGATATCGATGGCGATGCTGACCGTGTTGTCATCTTCTTCCTGGACATCCGTGTCGACAATTACGCTGTACTTTCCAGCGCTGTAGTACTGCTCGGTGAGCAGCTGCCTGACGTTCTCCAGCACCGATCGATCGAATGTCTTGCCGGTCGCGAGACCAACATCACGCAGAGACTCCTCGAGATCCTCGGTCTCGATGTCTTTGTTCCCGGAGATCGTGAACGATTTGATCGACGGTCGCTCCCTTACCGCGATCACGAGCGTCCCGCCGTCCCGGCGGAACTCGATATCGTTGAACAGGCCAGTCCCGTAGACGGCCCTCATCGCCTCGTCGATACGCGTCTGGTCTATGGAGTCACCTATGGCGATCGGCAGGTAATTGTAGACCGTGCCCTCCGAGATTCTCTGCAGACCCTCGACCCGCATATCACGCACGACAAACGTAGATTGCGCGACCGCGAATGCGGATGACAGCAATCCGGTCAATGCAAGAATCAGGGCAAGGATTCTACGTTTGGTCACTTTTGCCGTTTCTCGCTCTTCTAGCCGGAAATCCTGACGATATCGTTATAGAAGGCAAAACTCATCAGCAGTAGCAGCAAGACGATACCGACCTGTTGGCCGATCAGTTGAGCCCGCTCGGAGACCGGGCTGCCTTTCACCATCTCCGCAACCTGATAAGCGATCTGTCCCCCGTCGAGCATGGGGATCGGCAGCAGATTGAGAATACCGAGACTGACGCTGACGATGGCCAGGAAATTCAGGAATGCCGCCAACCCGGCGCTGGCGGTATAGCCCGCTGCCTGCGCAATATTTATAGGCCCGCTCAGGTTCCGCGGTGATACGTCACCGGTCAGCATCCGGTAGATCAGACGTAACGTAACCGCCGACATGTCCCAGGTCTTGCCCGCCGCATGACCAACGGCTTCGAGCGGCCCGTAGTGCTGCTCGGTCAATACCTTCTCGTACAAGTCCTCAGGCACGTGCACTCCAGCACCGATTCGGCCGATGACACCGTCATCGGTTTCGACCTGGCCAATCTGTAACGGCATCTCCATCCGGGCACCGTCCCGCTCGAAGACGACGTCGATCGTCTGCCCGGGCCGCTGCCTCACAAAGTCCACCCAGCCTGACCAGTCGACGACCTCCTGGCCTTCCGCCTCCAGAATTCGATCACCGGCCAGCAGACCGGAGCCAGCCGCCGTACCATCCGGGGAAAGGTTCTCCAGAATCGGTGGCAAGACTGGCCGCCAGGGCTGGATACCAAGTTTGGGCAACAACTGCGCGAGATCTTCCGTGAATTCGCTTCTTTCAGAATCGATGACCAGCTCGACACGCCGGAGGCTACCGTCTTCGCCGCTCACCGTCATCGGCACTCTGCCGTCGGATACGAGCGTGTCGACGATCCCGAGTTGCGCATCCATCAGCGTCGGCGTCTGGCGCCCGTCGACGCTGATAATCTCGTCTCCGCTTCGAACCCCTCCTCGATCGGCCAGGGAACCCTGCTCAATGGCGCCTATCAACGGCTTTGTCGCAACCACTCCGGTGACGAACATGAGCCAGTAGGCGGCTACAGCAAACAGAAAGTTGAATGCCGGGCCGGCTGCGAGTATGGCAATCCGTCGCACCGGAGTCTGCTGGGTAAAAGCCCTGGGCAGGTCCGCATCCGCTACCGGACCCTCGCGCTCATCGAGCAGCTTCACATATCCACCCAGGGGAATCGCGGCCACCGCATACTCCACTGGATCACGCCCAGCTACGCGACTCCAGATCGGCTTGCCGAATCCGATACAGAATCGCAGCACCTTCACGCCCAGGCGCCGGGCCACGTAAAAATGGCCATATTCGTGAATGGCCACCAGAAGGCCGAGGGCAACGATGAAGGCCAGAATAGAAGTGAAAATTTCGATCATGACATCTTAGATAGCAAAATCCGCTAATTTCTCCCGGGCTTTTTGCCGGGCTTCCCGATCAGCCCCGATTATCTCCTCAAGTGTCCCGGGGCTGGATGCGCGACATTCTGCCAGAACCGACGCGATCAGAGCCGCAATCGCCGAAAATGGTATCCGGCCGTCGAGAAAGGCCTGCACTGCAATTTCGTTGGCAGCATTCAACCAGATCGGCTGACCACCCCCCGCGATAGCGGCCTCCATGGCCAATCCCAGACAGGGGAAACGCTCTAGATCCGGTTCTCTGAAGTCCAGTCTTCCCACGTCGAAAAGGTCCAGCGGCTCTGCTCCGGATTCAATCCGTTCAGGCCACGCCAGGGCGTGGGCAATCGGCGTGCGCATGTCGGGGTTGCCCAGCTGGGCGAGCACCGAACCGTCTCGATACTGGACCAGAGAGTGGATGATGCTCTGGGGATGCACGACAACCTGCACCCGCTCGGGCTCCACTCCAAAAAGTCTGCAGGCTTCTATGATCTCCAAGCCCTTGTTCATCATCGTCGCGGAGTCCACTGAGATTTTCCTGCCCATGTCCCAGTTGGGATGAGCACAGGCTTGCTCAGGCGTAACGTCGGCGAGTTCCTCCGGAGCCATGTCGAGGAACGGTCCGCCGGAGGCCGTCAGGAGGATTCGGTCCACTCCGGCATCGGCCACCACGCCAGCGGACGGCAGGCACTGGAAGATGGCGTTGTGTTCGCTGTCGATGGGAATCAGGGTCGCTCCATTGCGGCCGACAGCCTCCATCAGCAAACCGCCGGCCATCACCGCCGACTCCTTATTCGCCAGCAGAACTCTCTTGGCGGCTTCGGCGGCTGCGAGAGTCGGCAGCAACCCGGCCGACCCCACGATGGCGGCAACAACGGTGTCTGCCTCCGGGAGCGTGGCGGCTCTGGCCAGGCCGTCGACTCCCGACGCGGCAGCCGTACTCAGGCCCCTCTTTCGTAGTTCCTCACGCAACTGCCCGGCGCTATTCGGATCGGCCACTACCGCCAGCGTCGGTCGGAACTCAGCGCATTGTTCCGCGAGCTCGGTCACCCTTCGACGCGCCGTCAGCGCCTCGACCCTGAATGCGTCCGGGTTCCGTCTAACGACGTCAAGGGTGCTCGCACCTACGCTACCGGTGGAGCCAAGGATCGATAGCGCTCTCACTACGAGGCAACCCAGCCGAGGGCGATGAGATACAGGGGTACGGCAGCAAGCAGGCTGTCGATCCGGTCCAGGACCCCGCCGTGTCCGGGGAATAACGATCCGGTGTCCTTCACGCCCACGTTGCGTTTCAGCATGCTGACGGTGAGATCGCCGAGCACCGAAAATGCCGCGATGCCTGCCGCGGCCGTCATCATGCGCCCGAGAGGAACGCCAAACCAGAACGACCCTGCAGCACCGACGAGTGCCGCGGCGGTCACCCCGCCGAAGACGCCTTCCCACGTCTTTCCGGGGCTCACCGACGGGGCCAGCTTCCTACGGCCGAATGCTCGGCCGCAGAAGAACGCCCCCACGTCGGCTGCCGCGACAAGAATGAACAGGAAAACCGTCCACTCCGGCCCCCAGCCGGTCAGAAGCGTTATCAACAACAGCCAGCCTACCGGCAGCGCGAGCAGACCGGCGACGGCAGCGAAACTCGCCGGCACCGGCACCGGAAACCGCAACATCCAAAAGAGGGCCACGATCCACAGGAGCACGTCCGCCCATTGCAGCAGTGGTAGACCACCGCGACGACTCAGCTCGATCGAGATCACCGCGATCAACACGGCTGCGGCAACAAATATCCGACGTCGACTCTCTGACTTCGCGGCGATCAGCCCCGACCATTCCCAGGCGCCGATCCCGACGAGAACGCCCAACGCGGCTGCCGCGATGCTCGCGGGCAGCACGAAAAGCACTAGCAGCAATGCGGCTGCCAGGATCAATGCGGTCTTGACTCTCTGCAGGATCAACTCACGCGCTCCCGACTTTTTCCACAACCCGCCCGAAACGTCGATCGCGACTCGCAAAGAACGCAAGCGCCTCGTCAAGGCCCGACGAATCGAAGTCCGGCCACAGGCAGTCGGTGAAATACAGTTCGGAGTAGGCAAGGTTCCACAGCAGGAAATTGCTGATCCGGGACTCACCGCCGGTCCTGATCAGAAGATCCGGATCAGGCAGCGGCGCAAGACTCAGATGGCGGCTGATGGACTCCTCATCAATGGCCTCGGGCTCCAGGCCCCCATCACGCACTTCACGCGCCAGCTCCTGCGCCGCCTGAACCAGGTCCCAACGGCCTCCATAACCCAGCGCGATCACGAGGATGAGTTTGTCGTTCCCCGACGTACACTGCTCGGCGTTGGCCATTCGGTTCTGGATGTCCTCGGATAACCGATGTCGCGCTCCAACGAACCTGAGCTGAACCCCTTTCTGCGCCAGCTCGTTCACTTCCCTGCCCAGGGCCTCCAGCATCAGCTTCATCAGGGCACTGACCTCGGACCGGGGTCGGCTCCAGTTCTCACTGCTGAAAGCGAATAAGGTCAATACGCGAATGCCCCGCTCGCCGCAGGCCTGGACTATCGCCTTGGCAGATTTGACGCCCGCGCGGTGCCCGGCCGCCCGCGGCATGCCACGGGATCGCGCCCAGCGGCCGTTACCATCCATGATGACGGCAACATGTTCCGGCACCGTTTGAGCAGAGGATTGCCCTGGCGGGGCTGCCATTGTCTCGGGCCGCCCGTCAGACTTCCATGAGCTCGTCTTCCTTGGCAGCCAGAATCTGGTCTACCTCGGCGACGTGCTTGTCAGTCAAGCCCTGGACCTCGTCCTCCGAGCGGTGTTCTTCGTCCTCGGTGATGCCCTTTTCCTTGAGGAGATCCTTGATGTGATGGATGGCGTCCCGACGGTTATTCCGGATCGCTACCCGCGCACCCTCAGCCTCGTGCCGCACGACCTTTACCAGATCTCTGCGACGTTCCTCGGTCAGGGGCGGCAACGGCACCCGGATCACCGACCCTGCCGTAGCCGGACTGAGGCCGAGATCGCTCGTCATGATGGCTTTCTCCACGACCGGCACCATCTGTTTCTCCCAAGGCGCCACCGTCAATGTGCGGGCGTCTTCGACCCCGACATTAGCGACCTGGTTTAGAGGGACATCCGAACCATAATATTCAACCGTCACGTGATCGAGCAGGCTCGTGTGAGCACGGCCGGTCCGGATCTTTTTCAGCTCGCCCTGGAAAGCCGCAACGCTCTTGCTCATGCGCTCGTCGGCGTCTTTCATGATTTCTTTCAGCATCTGCCGCTCCCTCTACCTGTTCATGCTTCCCGGCACTCTGCCTCCGTCGTCACCAGTGTCCCGATCTCCTCGCCATTGACGATGCGCAGAAGGTCGCCCTTGTCATGCACGTTAAAGACCCTCAGCGGCAGGTCATTGTCTCGACACATAACGACCGCGGTAGCGTCCATTACGGCCAGCTTGTCGGTCAACACCTGATCATAGGATAGGCTCGTATAACGCCGGGCGTCGGGATTCGTGACCGGATCAGCCGTGAATACTCCGCTGACCTTGGTGGCCTTCAGCAGCAGTTCAGCGCCGATTTCAATGGCGCGGAGACTGGCCGCGGTGTCAGTAGTGAAGAACGGATTGCCGGTCCCGGCAGCCAGCAATACGACCCGACTCTTCTCCAGATGCCTTATCGCCCTGCGTCGGATGTAGTCTTCGCAGACCTCGTGGATGGTCAAGGCCGACATCACCCGGGCATGGACCCCGAGTTTCTCGAGCGCGTCCTGCATCGCAAGAGAATTCATCACCGTCGCGAGCATGCCCATGTGATCGCCGGTCACCCGGTCGATGCCCGCCTCGGCGAGTCCGGCGCCACGGAAGAGGTTACCGCCGCCGATCACGACAGCGACCTGGACGCCCATTTCCCGTACGTCGCGAATCTCTGATGCGATCCTCGTCAGTGTAACGGGGTCGACACCATAGTCGGTACCGCCGAGCAGAGCCTCTCCGCTGAGCTTCAGCAGAACGCGCTTTGGAATTCGCCCTTTCCTGTTCATCACACCTGCCCGTTAAATTAGCTCAAAAAGAACCCCGCAACAGAGGCGGGGCTCTTCAAACAAGTTTACCGCAATTTACGCGTCCCCGAGTCGTCAACCGCCCTGGACCTGAGCCATGACTTCCTCGGCGAAGTTCTCGGTTTTCTTCTCGATACCCTCGCCCACCTCGTAGCGGACGAATGCCGTAACGCTGGCACCCTTCTCGGCCAGCAGCTTACCGACGGTAACGTCCGGATCCTTCACGAAGGGCTGGCCGACCAGGGTCACCTCGGCGAGATACTTGCGCAGCCGTCCTTCCACCATCTTCTCGACGATGGCCTCAGGCTTGCCCTCGTTTCGGGCCTGTTCGATCAAAATCTCCCGCTCCTTGCTGAGCGTCTCGGCCGGCACATCCTTATCGGACACGCACATTGGTCTGCTGGCCGCGACGTGCATCGCGACGTCCTTGGCCAGGTCCTGGTCTCCGCCGTTCATGCAAACCAGCACGCCGATCCTCTGACCATGAACATAGGCGCCGATACGGTCGTCAGACTCGACCCGCTCGAAACGCCTTACGTTCATATTCTCGCCAATCCTGGCGATGAGGGCCCGGCGCGTCTCCTCGACGGTCTGCCCACCCAGATCGAGTGCCAGCAGTTCTTCCATCTGACCTGGTGAACAAGCCAGAGCGAGGTCGGCAACAGACTGCCCGAACTCATTAAAGTCCGCACCGCCGGCGACGAAATCCGTTTCACAATTGACCTCGACAATCGCGGCGTTGCGGCCCTCGTCGGAAACGCTGATCTTCACCAAGCCCTCCGCCGCTACGCGGCTGGCCTTCTTGTCCGCTTTTGCAAGTCCGGTCTTGCGCATGAGCTCGACAGCGGCCTCGAGATCCCCGTCTGTCTCGACGAGCGCCTTCTTGCACTCCATCATGCCGGCGCCGGTTCGGTCCCGTAGCTGCTTCACAAGAGCTGCAGAAATGGTCATGGCGTAAATACCTCAAAAAATTCTGAATGATGAGCGGCCCCGCTCGGGGGCCGACTCTTGCGTCATATTTCGACTGGACTGGCCCGATTCAAGATCGAGCAGGACTCGGCTCTAGCCCTTATCCGAGTCGGGCTTCGCCTTCTCGGCATCGGCAGCCTCGGCCGCTTTTTCAGTCGCTTTGGCCGGCCCGGCGTCACCCGACGCATCAGCCTCGGCCTTCTGCTTGGGTGCTTTTTCCGCCGCAGACTCAGCCTTCTCTTTTGGCTTATCCTTGCCCTTATCCTTTGCCTTCGCAGCCTTTTCAGCGACGGGTTTTTCCGGAACGGCCTTTTCCGCCGGAGCATCGGCCGCAGCGGCCGATGCCTTCTTCACATCCGGCGCATCCCCGCCAGACTTCTTGGCCGTGGCCTTCTTCTTGGTGGTGGCTTTCTTTTTGGCTGCCTTCTTCTTGCGGGTTGCCCTGGCACCGTCGTCAGCCGCAGGGCGACCGCTGGCATCGAGCTCGACAAAGTCATCACCGCCCTCTGGCACGCTGGGTATGCTGGACTTGCCGGCGAGCACGGCGTCCGCGATGCCGCTGACGTAGAGCTCGATGGCGCGCATGGCGTCGTCGTTACCCGGGATGAGGTAGTCCACCCCCGCCGGAGAGCAGTTCGTGTCGACCACGGCGACGACCGGGATGCCGAGCTTCCTGGCTTCGGCAAGAGCGATCTTTTCGTGCCCGACGTCGACCACGAACAGGACGTCCGGAATAGAGCCCATGTCCTTGATCCCACCGAGACTGCGCTCCAATTTCTCCATCTCTCGTCGGAGCTGGAGCACTTCTTTCTTGCTCAATGCCTCGAAGCTACCGTCCTCAGCCTGAGCTTCCAGATCCTTGAGCCGTTTTATGGACTGTTTGACGGTCTTGAAATTCGTCAGCATTCCGCCAAGCCAGCGATGGGTCACGTAGGGCATACCGGACCGGTCGGCTTGCGTCCTCATGCAGTCGCGCGCTGCCCGCTTGGTGCCGACGAAGAGCACTTGTCCGCCGTCAGCGACTATCTTGCGAACGAATTCGGCCGCCTCCCTGTAAAGAGGCAGGGTCTTCTCTAGATTGATGATGTGAATCTTGTTGCGCTCGCCGAAGATGTACGGAGCCATCTTGGGATCCCAATAGCGGGTCTGGTGCCCAAAGTGCACCCCCGCCTCCAGCATCTGGCGCATGGAAACGTTAGACATGTTTTTACCTCGGGTTAGGCCTCCATGCACCCCGATCGGAAACCCCGGCTTGCGCCCGGGCACCCGTCCGAACGTGACGGTGCATGTGTGGTTTATTGCGAAAAAGAAGCGCGCTTTATACCATATCGCCCCTCTCGGGACAATCTCCCCTGACTTTATAAATCAAGTAATTGCGGACAAGGTCATCGTCGTGGATGAGGTCCGCCATCGGTGAATAGATGACCGTCACGCTCAAGAATAGAGAAGAACAGGATTGCATGCGTACCTCGGGAAGGATGGCGGCGGAGGTACTGGATATGATCGGCGAGCACGTGGCACCCGGTATCTCCACCAACGAACTGGACGCCATCTGTCACGATTACATAGTCAACCGCCAGCGAGCCATTCCGGCACCGCTTGACTACCGCGGCTTTCCGAAGAGCATCTGTACGTCTGTGAATCACGTCGTGTGCCACGGCATCCCCGGAGAGCGGGTTCTGAAAAATGGCGATTTCCTCAACATCGACATCACGGTCATCAAGGATGGATTCCACGGCGACACCAGCCGGATGTTCTTTGTGGGCAAACCGACGGTGGCGGGACAGCGCGTCGCTAAGGTATCTCATGAGGCCATGAAAATCGGTATCGAAATGGTCGCCCCGGGCGTTCGGCTCGGCGATATCGGCCACGCGATACAACAACATGTCGAATCACACCGATGCTCCATCGTGCGCGAGTACTGCGGGCACGGCATCGGTCGCGAATTCCACGAAGATCCCCAGGTCCTTCACTATGGCAGGTGCGGGACCGGCATGGAGCTGCAGTCGGGCATGACTTTCACCATCGAGCCGATGGTGAACGCGGGCCGCCGACACGTGAAGCTCCTGCCCGACGGGTGGACTGTCGTTACCAAGGATCACTCCCTTTCGGCGCAATGGGAGCATACTGTGCTGGTGACCGAGGACGGCCATGAGGTGCTGACTCTCGGTGCCTCCGGAGAGATTTGACACCCAAGTGGAAAGCCTTCATTCAACCGAACCTGTCGCACTGCCAGACGAGCTTGCGGACATCGGCATGTCGCTGCGAGCCTTTCGCCGGGTGCTCGACAACGGTGCTGCCGGGTTGTCGCAACGATTCGACGGCGAAGAGCCGGTAGAACACCTGGTCCGCGACCGCGCCCGGCTGGTCGATAACGTACTGCGACGCGCCTGGCAGCTCCATGTACGTCACCATGCGCAAGACCTGGCATTGGTTGCGGTAGGCGGCTACGGCCGGGGCGAACTCCATCCCTGCTCGGACATCGACATCATGGTCCTGCTGCCGGAATCTGCCGGCGGAGACTGGCAGGAAGCGGTGGAGGGCTTCCTGACTTTCCTGTGGGACATCGGACTCGAGGTTGGTCACAGCGTGCGCAGCGTGGATGACTGCCGGGCGCAAGGCAGCGCGGACATCACCGTTGCCACAACGCTCATGGAGGCACGCTTGCTCGCCGGTCCCCAGGCGCTGTTCGAGACGATGAGGAGTGCGGTGGGTCCGGACCGGATCTGGAACACCCGTGACTTCTTCGAAGCCAAACTGAAGGAACAGGCACAACGGCATCATCGTTACCACGATACCGCCTATAACCTGGAACCCAACGTCAAGGGCAGCCCGGGCGGACTCCGGGACATCCAGATGGTGGGCTGGGTGGCGAAACGCCACTTCGGAGCAGAAAACTTTCATCAGCTTGCCCAGCAGGGATTCCTGACCGATTACGAGTACCGGAAACTCCTTGCGGGCCAGTCATTCCTGTGGCGCATCCGTTGGGCGCTGCACTCGATTACGGGCCGCCGAGAAGACCGACTGCTATTCGATCATCAGATCGCGATCGCCCGCATGTTTGGCTACGAAGATGCGACTTACACCCTGGCCGTCGAGCAGTTCATGCAGAAGTATTACCGGACTGTGATGGAACTCAGCCGCCTCAACGAGATGCTGCTGCAACTCTTCCAGGAGGCGATACTGCTGGATCCGGAAGCCACGCCGGAGCCCATAAACGTGCGCTTTCGCGTGCGCAACGGTTTCCTCGAGGCCACAGCTTCGGATGTCTTCGAACACAACCCATCCGCACTGCTGGAGATATTCAAGATCCTGCAGGAGAATCCTGAACTGCGTGGTGTTAGCGCCGGGACCATCCGGCTGGTCCGCAAGGGTCGGCACTTGATCGATGAGGAATTCCGTCAGAACCCGCGCCATCACCGGCTTTTCCTGGACATCATCGGCGCCCCGGCCGGCGTCACCCACGAACTCCGCCGCATGAACCGCTACGGCATCCTGGGCCGTTACATCCCCGCGTTTGGCCGCGTCGTAGGGCGGATGCAGTACGATCTATTCCACGCCTATACAGTCGACGCCCACACCCTGTTCGTGGTCAGCAATCTACGCCGCCTCGCCCTTACCCGCTTCGATGATGAACTTCCCGCACTGAGCCGGATCATGCAGTCATTGCCCAAGCCCGAGCTGGTCTACCTCGCCGGATTATTCCACGACATCGCCAAGGGCCGCGGCGGCGACCATTCCGAACTCGGGGCGGTCGACGCCGAGGCGTTCTGCCTCGAGCAAGGCCTGTCCCGCTACGATGCACGCCTCGTCGCCTGGCTCGTGCGCAACCACCTGATCCTGTCCATCACGGCACAGAAGAAAGACATCAATGATCCCGACGTCGTCAGGGAGTTCGCCGGCACCGTAGGTGACCAGAATCACCTGGACTATCTGTATGTATTGACGGCAGCCGATGTCCGCGCCACGAATCCGAAATTATGGAACTCCTGGAAAGCCTCCTTGTTCTCCGAGTTCTACGAGTCCACCAAGCGGGCGCTGCGGCGCGGCCTGGAAAACCCGATCGACAAGGATGAACTGATCGCGGAAACGCAGCAGGAAGCGCTGCGATTCTTGCGTGCGCGACGGATCCGCAAGCGCAAGACGAGCAAGACCTGGCAACACCTCACCGAAGAGTATTTCCTGAGACACACGCCCGAGGAAATCTCCTGGCATACAGAGCAACTCGTCAAGCACGGCGGCGCCAGCGCGCCGGTCACAGTCGCCGTCAAACAGGAAACCGCGCGTGGTGGCACGGCAATACTCGTATACACGATCTACTCCCAGCGGAACTTCGCCGGAGTGACGGCCGTGCTCGATGAACTTGGACTCAACATCGTCGACGCCGGCGTAACGCCGACGGCGGACGGGCACAGTCTAGATACCTATCTCGTGCTTGAAAACGACGGCACGCCCATCGACGATCCTGACCGGATGAAACAGATCGAGCGCGCGATCACAAAGACCGTACTTTCTCCGGGCCAGGCCACCCTCGCCGTGACCAGGCAGGCGCCCAGGCAGGTCAGGATGTTTTCCACACCGACACGAATCACGTTCAGCAAAGACGCCCGCGGCCGGACATTGATGGAACTGATAGCCGGGGACAGGCCCGGCCTGTTGTCCGAGGTCGGTAAGGTATTGCTGGACGCCGACCTCGAAGTTCATACCGCCAGGATCATGACCATAGGCGAACGTGCCGAGGATGTATTCTGCATCAGCGACGCGCATGAGCAACCGCTCGATGAAAAGGCGTGCGAGAATCTGCAAGAAAGACTGCATTCAGCGCTGGACAATCCGCGCTGACCATCGGAGGTCCCAGATCGTGAACCCGCTGCTGCAGCGTTTGCATCCATACCCTTTCGAGCGACTGGCGGAGCTCAAAGCGAATCTACGACCGCCGTCGGACCTGTCCCACATCCCCTTATCAATAGGCGAACCAAGACACCCGCCGCCGGGATTTGTGGGTGAAGCTCTCTGCAATGCCCTGAGCGCACTGGGCACGTATCCCGTAGCTCTCGGACTGGAAGAACTGCGGATCGCAATTGCCGACTGGTTGTCGCGAAGATTCACGCTACCTGCAACGATGATCGATCCGGCTACCATGATCCTGCCGGTGAACGGGACGCGGGAAGGCCTGTTCTCGTTTGTCCAGGCGGTCGTCGATCCAGCCGCCGCTCAGTGCGTATTGATGCCGAACCCTTTCTATCAGATCTACGAGGGAGCCGCGCTGCTTGCTGGAGCTGAACCGGTCTATCTTCCGACACTCGAGGAGAACGGTTACCTACCGGACCTGGAATCCGTCCCGGCCTCGACCTGGGACCGCTGCGCGGTACTCTTCCTTTGCAGCCCCGGCAATCCAACCGGGGCCGTCATGGATGCGGATTTTCTCGCCCGCGCAATCGAGTTGGCCGATCAACACGACTTCGTCATCGCTTCGGACGAATGTTATTCGGATATCTATCTGGATGAGTCCTCGGCCCCGGTGGGCCTGCTGGAAGTCTGCCGGGATCTCGGCAGAGATGACCTGCAAGGCTGCGTGGTCTTCCACAGCCTGTCGAAACGGTCGAGCGTACCGGGTCTGCGGTCGGGCTTCGTCGCCGGCGATGCGGAAATCATGGCCGGCTACCGACTCTACCGGACCTATCACGGTTGCGCGGTGCCGAACGCCGTTCAACTCGCCAGCATCCCGGCCTGGCAGGACGACGCTCATGTCCAAGTCAGCCGCAGCCTGTACCAGGAAAAGTTCGACGCCGTGCTGCCGCTGCTCGATGATGTTCTTCCTGTGGCCAGGCCTGCCGCTGCTTTTTACCTCTGGGTCGCTACCCCGGTGGACGACGAGCGCTTTGCGAGAGAGTTGTTCGCCACCAGGAACGTGACCGTGCTCCCGGGACGTTACCTGTCCAGGTCCGTGGACGGCATCGACCCCGGCGAGAATCGCGTGCGAATCTCCCTGGTCGCGACCACTGATGAGTGCGTCGAGGCGGCCGAGCGCATCCGGGACTTCTGCAAGGAACTCTGATGAAAGACGCTGACCTCCATCCGATCATTGACGCTGCTTGGCAAGATCGGGCATCGCTGTCACCCGATGCCGCCCCTCATGACGTACGCATCGCCGTCGAACACTGCATCACCCTGCTGGACCGGGGGGAAGCTCGCGTCGCAGAACCGGCGGCTGACGGCTGGCAGGTCAACGAATGGTTGAAGAAGGCCGTGCTGCTGTACTTCCGGTTACATCCCAACCAGTTGATCGATGGCGGCTACACGAAGTTCTTCGACAAGGTGCCGCTTAAACACTCGGAATACAGCGAGACGGACTTCGTCAGCGATGGCGCGAGGATCGTGCCACCCGCCGTGGTCCGCCGCGGCGCCTACGTCGCCCGGGACGCGGTTCTGATGCCGTGCTACGTGAATATCGGCGCCTGGGTCGGACCCGGCACGATGGTGGACACTTGGGCCACTATAGGCTCATGCGCGCAGATCGGCGCCGGGGTCCACATCTCGGGTGGAGCCGGCATCGGTGGTGTACTGGAGCCCCTTCAGGCGGCTCCGACGATAGTCGAGGACGGCTGTTTCATCGGAGCCAGATCGGAGATCGTCGAGGGTGTCATCGTGGAACGTGGCGCGGTCGTCTCGATGGGCGTGTTCATCGGTCAGAGTACGCGGATCTATGATCGCGAGAGGGATGAGATCGTCTTTGGCCGGGTGCCCGCCGGGGCCGTGGTCGTTCCTGGAAACCTTCCGTCGGATGACGGTCGCTACAGCCTCTATTGCGCCGTAATCGTCAAACGCGTCGACGAGAAGACCCGCGCCAAGGTGAGCATCAACGAACTGCTACGCGCGGCTCGCTAAGCGTCAGATCTCCTGGTCGAGGGCCTTCGTCTTGACATGACGTACGTCCTTCCCCTGGACGATGAAGACAACGTACTTGGCGATATTCTTGGCGTGGTCGCCGATGCGCTCCAGTGCCTTGATCACGATCACCAGGTCGGCGGCGACCTCGATCAGCGAGGGGTTCGAGATCAGCGCCGCGTGAATATTACGCAACGCGGTCTTGTACTCCGCGTCCAGACGGGCATCTGCCTGCGCAGCCTGGATCGCCTTCTCCTCATCCGCCTCGTCAAGCGCTTCCACTGCTGACTTCAGCAGGCCAGCCGCCAGGGCACCCATGCTGCCTGCGGCAATGGAGAACGCCTCGATAACTTCAGAGTCATCCTTAACTCGGCGCCTGGCGATCTTGGCGATCTTCTTGGCTTCGTCACCGCAACGCTCCAGATCGGTCACCGCACGTGTGATCGCCATGATCGCTCTCAGGTCCATGCCCATCGGCTGTCGCTTGGCGAGAACATTTAGCACAAGCTCTTCTGCCTCGATGTCGTAGCGATTGACGTCCTCCTCGCGTCGGACCACCGTCTGGGTTCTCTTGCGGTCTTTCTCCGTAAAGGCATCTACGGCCTGCCCGATCTGATCGACAACCAACCCTCCCATCTCGAGCAACAGGGTCCGCAGCCGATCCAACTCAGCGTCGTAGGCTCGGACAATGTGTCCTTCTGTGAACTCTGACTTCTGGTCGCTCAATGCAGGCTCCTCGGGACGGCATGCGGCCGATCAGCCGAATCTTCCCGTGATGTAGTCTTCGGTCAGCTTGTGGCTCGGATTGGTGAAGATCTTGTCCGTTTCGTCAACCTCCACAAGATACCCGAGGTGGAAGTACGCTGTCCGTTGCGAAACCCGTGCCGCCTGTTGCATGGAGTGGGTGACGATGCAGATCGTGTAATTCTCCTTGAGTTCGTCGATTAGATCTTCGATCCGGGCCGTGGCAATCGGGTCGAGCGCCGAACAGGGCTCATCCATCAGTATCACCTCAGGGGAAACCGCTATCGCCCTGGCTATACAGAGACGCTGCTGCTGCCCGCCTGACAGTCCGGTTCCGGGCTGGTCCATGCGATCCTTGACCTCTTTCAGGAGACCGGCCCGTTCCAGACTGGTGTGCACTATCTCGTCGAGTTCTACTCTGTCTCGTGCCAAGCCGTGGATCCGGGGACCGTAAGCGACGTTTTCGTAGATGGACTTCGGAAAGGGATTGGGTTTCTGGAAGACCATGCCCACTCGCGCCCGAAGAGGCACAACGTCAATCCTCGAATCGAGGATGTCCTGGCCATCCAGCTCGATGCGGCCGGTGACCCGGGCAATGGCAATCGTGTCATTCATCCGGTTCAGACACCGCAGGAAGGTCGACTTGCCGCAACCGGACGGTCCGATCATAGAGATGACTTCATGGCGGCCGATGTCCAGATCGACGCCAAAGATCGCTTGTTTATTCGCGTAGAAAACATCTACGGACCGACAGGTAAAAACCGGATCATCATGTGTGATCACGCCGACCGTGCTGTCGGGCACGTCGGAACTGCGATCGGTGCCAAACAGAGACGACGCTGTCTTTCGGGTCGCGGCTTGTGCTGACTGCTCGGACCGCGCCTTCTTGTCTCGGCTCATCGTGGCGGCTTCCATGAACTGATTCCCGTCAATGTTAAGGTCATAGCATCACCATCGTCTCTCGAACCGGCGGCGTAGATAGATGGCCAGCGCGTTCATGGCGATCAGGAAAGCGAGCAGCACCAGGATCGCCGCCGATGTCCGCTCGACGAATGCCCGTTCCGGAGAATCTGCCCAGAGATAGATCTGCACAGGCAGAGCCGTGGCCGGATCCATGAAACCCTGTGGCACGTCCACGATGAACGCGACCATGCCTATCATCAACAGAGGCGCGCTCTCACCAAGGGCACGCGCCATACCGATGATGGTTCCTGTCAACATCCCGGGGATGGCCAGCGGTACTACATGATGAAATGTGGCCTGCATTTTCGACGCTCCCATGCCGAGTGCGGCTTCACGGATCGACGGGGGCACCGAAGTCAGTGCCGCACGGCTGCTGATGATAACTGTCGGCAGGGTCATGACGGCAAGTACCAGTCCGCCGACTAACGGGGCTGATCTCGGCATCCCGAAAAAGTTCAGAAACACGGCGAGCCCGAGAAGGCCAAAAACGATTGACGGTACAGCTGCAAGATTATTGATGTTGATCTCGATCAGGTCTGTCCACCGATTCCTGGGCGCGAATTCATCAAGGTAAACGGCGGCGGCCACCCCGATCGGAAACGACAGCAGCAGGGTGACGACCAGCATATAGAAAGACCCCTTCACTGCTCCCCAGATACCAGCCATCTCCGGGTCCCGGGAGTCACCCCTCGTCATCAGCGCTTTGTTCCAGCGCTTGTGAATCCTGCCCTGCTCTATCAAGGTGTCCACCCAGCCAATCTGGAGGTCGGACAGCCTCCGTTCCGATTCCGGAAGTGAACGATCGATGCGCCCCTTCATCAACATATCCAGATCCCCACTGGCCGGAACTTCCAGCGTCAGCGTCTGGCCTACCAGTGAGGGATCCTCCATCACCAGGCCCTGGATTTGAAAAGGCGCACCGTTGCTGACCAGCGCGACGAGCTTCCGTCTTTCTGTGCGCCCCGACGCATCCGGAAAGATAATCTGAAGCGACCCGCGGACAAGCCGGTTATAGTCGGCGAGACGAAGCACCTCGGCATCCCTGCTGCCCTCCGGGTCGATGACTCCAGGGTCGAGATAGACATCAAGGGTGATAAATGTCTGGCGGAAAGCCGGGTAACCTTTAGCCAGGATACTGGCCATCAACACGACCAGGAACAGGATTCCGACGACGACCGAGATCAGCCCGTAGGCCCGGAAACGTTTCTCTGCCCGATAACGTTTCCGCAGGCTGGCATGGACCTTGTCCATCGCCCGGCTGGCTGTTTTCGAGCCGGCGCCCTTCTCCCTTTTCGCGTTACTCGTATTGCTCACGGTATTTCCTTACTACGGTGAGCGCGATCACGTTGAGAATCAGCGTGGCCACGAATAGGACCAGTCCCAGGGCGAAAGCGGCCAGCGTCTTGGGACTGTCGAATTCCTGGTCCCCGACCAGCAGCGTGACAATCTGGACCGTTACCGTCGTCACTGCCTCAAGCGGATTGGCGGTCAGGTTGGCAGATAAGCCCGCCGCCATGACAACGATCATGGTCTCGCCGATGGCCCGAGACACGGCGAGCAGCAAGCCGCCGACGATCCCGGGCAACGCGGCGGGAAAAATCACCTGGCGCGTGGTCTCCGACTTCGTCGCCCCCAGTGCGTATGCTCCGTCCCGCATCGCCTGAGGCACTGCGTTGATCACGTCATCAGACAGGGAAGACACGAATGGTATGATCATGACCCCCATCACCAGTCCGGCGGCTAACGCACTCTCCGAAGCGACGCTCAGCCCAAGGGACTCGCCGAAGCCCCTGATCTCCGGTGCAACCACAAGAGCCGCGAAGAACCCGTAGACTACGGTAGGGATCCCCGCGAGAATCTCGAGCAGCGGTTTGGCGACGCTTCTAACCGCACGCGGGGCGTATTCGGATAGATAGATAGCCGTCATCAGTCCGATCGGCGCGGCGACCAGCATTGCGATGCCTGCGATCAGGAGAGTGCCCGCGAATAACGGCACTGCACCGAATGCACCGGACCCTCCCACCTGATCCTCCCTGATCGCGGTCTGAGGGCTCCATTCGAGGCCAAAAAGGAATTCCGTTACGGGCACGTACTGGAAGAAACGGATCGACTCGAAAAGTACAGACAGGACGATGCCGACCGTCGTGAAGATCGCGATCGTGGAGCAGGCGACGAGGGCCACTCTCACCACGCGCTCAATCCGGTTGCGCGCACGCAGCTCCGGACGGATCAGCCTCCACGCAAACAAGAATCCCAGGCCGGTGAGTCCGGCGACGAGCAGTGTCCTTATCCAGCGGAATGTGGTCTCGAGGGAGAGCCAGTGCTCAGCGGCTTCGCTGATCTCCGGCGACACGGCGCTGCTGACGAAGTTGCCGGCCACCAGATTCTTGACGTCGTTCATGATCAGTCCGACGCGCTCGGGCGGGAGTTCCTGAATCTCGGCCGGGAGTTCCCGAGACACGAGTTCAGACAAGATGGCGGGTTCCAGGGACTGCCAGACAATCAGCAGTAACAGGGCGGGGACCGCGACCCAGATCGCGGTGTAGAGACCATAGTGACCGGGCAAAGAATGCAGCGACTTTACGCCGCCGTGGGCATCAGCGATGCCAAAAGCTCGCTTGCGCCCCAGCAGAAACCCTGCTGCGCTAAGCAAGGCGACAAACAACAGTAGTGTCGAAGCGGTCACCAGCCCCCCTTTCGTGGCGGTCTCATCCGGGTGAAAGATATTGTCGTCTTTCTGGTCGAGTATCCATCAGGAAAGGCGGCGACAGCCAACCAGCCGTCGCCGCCAGATAGTAAAGCGCCCTGACAACTCCCGCTAGTTCGCGGCGAGTTTGAGCGGCTGCAAGCTCTTGGCCGCCTTGGCGAACTGACCCCGCTCTGTCTCGGGCATTGGGATCAGGCCGCGGTCTGACAGATATCCATCGGGCCCCCAAGCCTTGTCACTGGTGAACTCGGCAAGATACTCTGGGATCCCCGGTATGACACCCACGTGCGCGGCCTTGACGTAGAAGTAGAGAGGACGGGACACCGGGTACCTGCCATCGGCGATGTCGTCAAAGGTCGGAATGACGCCATCGATAGCGTTGCCCTTGATCTTGTCGGCGTTCTGATCAAGGAAGCTGAAGCCGAAGATGCCCAGTGCATTCGGATTCGCCTGCAGCTTCTGCACGATCAGGTTATCGTTCTCGCCTGCCTCGATGTAGGCCCCGTCTTCCCGGACGGTGTGACAGACAGACTTGTAGGCAGACTTGTCAGCCTTCTTGAGCGCCTTGATCCACTCAAACGATTTGCAGCCGCCCTCCATAGCCAGTTCTACAAACGCATCGCGCGTGCCGGAGGTCGGGGGCGGTCCGAGAACTTCGATCTTGACGTCTGGAAGATCCGGATTGACGTCTTTCCATGTCTTATATGGATTGGCAATCATCGAATCTACACCGGTGGCAGCACCGTTTGGTACAGCCTTGGCCAGCGCCAGGAAGATGTCCTTGCGGGTCAACTGGTAACCGGGCGCTTTCTTGTCGTTAGCCATGACGATGCCGTCATAGCCGATTTTGACTTCGACGATCTCATTGACGCCATGGCTGGCGCAAAGCTCGACTTCGGAGGCCTTGATCCGCCGCGACGAGTTGGTCACGTCTGGGTGTTCGACGCCGACTCCGGCGCAGAACAGCTTAAGACCACCACCGGAACCGGTGGACTCGATCACGGGTGTCTTGAACGAGGTGCTGCGGCCAAAATTCTCTGCCACGACGGTAGCAAAGGGATAGACCGTGGACGACCCCACGATATGTATGCGGTCGCGTGCAGATTGCGCCCCGACCGAACCGGTCATGACCAGCGTTGCGACGGCAGCTGCCGTCAGGCTCTTTTTGATCACGATAGCCTCCGTAAGAAGTTGATTTACTCAAGAGGCGGTACGCCTACTGCGAGCTTGCAGGCGCTCCCCGCGGGAACAAATTCTCCGCCGCTAAGAGCCTTATACGCAGTGTTTGTTACGGAAATATGTCACGGAATTCTGAATTTTCCAGTCGTAATGTTCCCCTGATACACTCGACAATAGAAATCAACTGGAATGGACGCCTCCCCCAATGGCAATAACACTGTTCGGCATCGCCTCCTGCGATGCATGCCGGAAAGCCCGTCGCTGGCTCGATGAGCATGAACTGGAATATCGCTATCACGATCTCAGGCGTGACGGTCTGCCCGTCACGGCGCTCAGGGAGTGGGTACGCCGAGCCGGATGGGAGACGGTACTCAACAAGCGCAGCGCCACCTGGCGCAAGGTGCCGGACGTGGACCGACAGTTGGAATCAGCCACCCAGGCAATAGCCCTGATGCGTGAGTTTCCGACGCTGGTGAAGCGGCCGATCCTGAGTTCCGGAGCAACACTGCTGGTCGGTTTCGACCCGGATTCGTATGCTGCCGTCTTCCTGGAAAAGGCCAAGTGAGCGAGACGCTGCGGCTTGCCCGCGAACTCATCGCCAGACCTTCAGTCACTCCGGACGACGCCGGTTGCCAGGAAGTCATCGCTGACCGCCTTCGCGGGCTGGGATTCGAAATCGAGTCGATGCAGATCGGCGACGTGACCAATCTATGGGCGCGGCGCGGGTCAGATACCCCGCTGCTCTGTCTCGCTGGTCATACGGACGTCGTACCGACCGGGCACGAGGACGAATGGACCCATCCGCCGTTCAAACCCACCGAGGACGGCGGATGGCTCTACGGCCGGGGCAGCGCTGACATGAAATCAGCGCTCGCTGCCATGCTGGTCGCCTGCGAAGAGTTTCTGGGAGAACGACCGGATCATCCGGGCTCGCTGGCCTTCCTGATCACCAGTGACGAAGAAGGCATCGCCATCGACGGTACCCGGGCGGTCATCGAACGCCTCGATGAACGCGGCGAGAAAATCGACTTGTGCTTGATCGGCGAACCTTCCTGTAGCGAATGGCTGGGGGATACCGTCCGGGTGGGTCGGCGTGGGTCACTGAGTGCTGAATTGACCGTATTGGGTAAACAAGGGCATGTCGCCTATGCGGACCTGGCACGGAATCCTCTCCACGACCTCGCGCCGGCATTAGCGGAACTCTCCCGGACCCGCTGGGATGAGGGGAACGATGCGTTCCCGCCGACCGGCTTTCAGGCCACCAACATCCAGGCGGGCACGGGCGCCATGAACGTGATCCCGGGCTCCTGCCAGGTGCGATTCAATCTGCGTTACTCAACCGAACAGACAATGGCAGGATTGCAGCGGAAGGTGGAGAGCGTGCTGGATCGGCACGGCCTGGACTACCGGATCCAGTGGCGAGACGTGGGTCGACCATTCCTGACGGAACCCGGAATCCTCACCGATGCGATCAGAAGAGCCGTTGTCGAGGAGCTGGGCGTGGAACCGGAGATGTCCACCGGTGGCGGCACCTCGGACGGACGATTCATCTCCCCCCACGGCGCGCAGGTCGTAGAGTTCGGCTTGCTTAACGGTACGATCCATCAGGTGGATGAACGGACGCCAGTGGCGGACCTGGACAAGCTCAAGACCGTCTATCGTCGGGCGCTGGAGCTAATCCTCGACAGGTGAGCCCCGCGCTGCCCGCCAGTTGACCACAATTCCAAAGACCCCCATAGACACCATGCAGATCAGGACCCAGGTAGGCATGCTGAGTCCCAGGAAGCGCCAGACTACTTCGGCGCATTCTCCGGACCCGGCAAATACCATGGACATCGCCTCCATCAACGGGAAAACATCCATGATGTAGTCGAGGCCAGGGCCGCACTCAGGCACCTGATCCGGGGGCAGGTTCTGCAACCAGACGTGGCGACCCGAGACAACGGCACCGGCGGTGGCTAAGGAGGCGATCAGAACGCCCCACAACCGGGAGCCGGCTGGCCCGGCATCATGGGCCGCCGCCAGCAAGAATATGACCCCAAGCGAGATGACCGCGATTCGCTGTATGACGCATAAGGGGCAGGGCTCGAGCTCCAAGACATGCTGCGCAAACAGCGCAAAGCCCATCATCGCGGCGCATGCCACCGCCCCCACGACGCAAAGCTGCCTGCGGTTCATCTGTATCTTATCCTTCGTTGACCGTGGACAATTGCCATCTCAGAGATCCACCCCCGCTTCGGCTGCTACTTGCTCCACTGAAACGTGTCTGATATCCATGCCGTGGGCCATGTAGACCACGTGCTCGCAGATGTTCACTGCGTGGTCGCCGATGCGTTCCAGTGCGCGCGCCGCCCACAGGGTGTCCAGCACGCGTCGGATCGAGCGCGGATCCTCCATCATCACGGTAATGCTTTGGCGCATGATAGCCTCGTATTCGTCATCGACGTTGCTGTCCTCCTGAGCGATCCTGAGTGCCGCTTCGGCGTCAAGTCTGGCCAGTGCATCCAGCGTGTCGCGCAACATCTCCCGCACCTGCCGTCCCAGGTGCTTGATCTCCTTGTAGCGGTTTTCGGGACGTTCCTGCGTCGCCAGGCGCGATGACAGGAAGCCGATTTTTTCCGCCTCATCGCCGATACGCTCGAGGTCGGTGATGCTCTTGATCACGGCCATCACGAATCGCAAATCACTGGCCGTCGGCTGGCGCAACGCAATGACCCGGCTGCACTCCTCGTCGATCGACACCTCGAGGCGATTCACCTGATAGTCATCATGCACCACCTGCTCACCCAGTTCGCTGTTACCCTTCACCAGGGCCCGCAGGGATCGCTTCAGCTGCCGCTCCACGAGGCCACCCATCTCCAGCAGCCTTGTTCTGATGGCCTCCAGTTCTTCATTGAACTGGCGTGAATAGTGCTGGGTGAGTTCTTCTGTACCCCTGGTCATGCGATCCCCTGATTCTCCTGCAATTGTATGTCGGTGCGCGCTGCGCCGTCACTGCTAACAAAGAGACCACCCCGGATTCTGAGCCGCCTTCACGCCTGTCAGCAAAGCTCGAACGTAGCCCTAGATATGGTGCTGCAATAGCGCTACGAATCTATTCGGCCAGTCGAGACCTGGGGAAGTGGCAGGTGAATTCACTCCCCTTACCGAGCTCGCTGGTGACTTCCAGCGACGCGTCGTGCCTCTGGAGAACGTGCTTGACGATCGCGAGCCCGAGACCAGTGCCGCCCCGGGCGCGATCCCGTCCTTTGTGGACTCGGTAGAAACGTTCCGTCAGTCTCGGCAGGGCTTTTTCGGGTATGCCGACACCGGTATCTCTGACGCTGAAATGTCCGCCGTCATCGTCATCCCGCCAACGTATTTCGATGACGCCCTCCGGGGCTGAATATTTGACCGCATTCTGGACGAGATTCCAGAATGCGGAATACAACTCGGATTCCGCGCCCCTGATCCCGGCCTCAGACTCCAGCTTCAGTTCGATCTCGCCTTTGCGCGGCCCGGCTGCCAGGGCGTCTTTCCTGACAAGGCATGCGAGCCCTCGGACATCCACGGGCTCATTGCTGGTCGCTGATGAAGAAGCCTCCAGGCGAGACAGCGTCAGCAGATCCTCGATAAGGGACCGCATCCTAGCCGACTGTACGACCATTTCATGGATTGGCGCCTTCCAGCTTTCCGGTATCTCGGGATCTGTCTCCAGGCTGTCCAGATATCCGCTGACCACGGTCAGGGGCGAGCGCAGCTCATGTGAGGCGTTACCGATGAAGTCCTTACGTATCTTTTCCAGACGCCGCTCCCGAGTGACATCCTTTGCCAGCAACAACTGCTGCCCGGTGCCATAAGGAACGATCCTGATCGCCAGCTTGACCCTGCCATCAACAGGCGAACTCAGTGACAAGGGCCGGTCAAATTGCTGGCGACGAAGATAGTCGATGAAATCCGCATCGCGCAGCAGGGCATCGATCTTCTGACCCCGATCTTTCTTGGAGATACCGAGGAGACGCTGGGCCACGTCGTTCCGCCAGGTGATCTCGTTCTGCGCGTTGAGCACCACGCTGGCGTCGGGCAGCGCACTCGTGGACTTGCGGAATTCTTTCAAGAGACGGTTGAGACGTTTCTTGCGGTCCCGGTTTAGCTGCCGGATACGATGGAATTCGGCATAGATCTGGCCCCAGACGCCGATCGCCTGGCGCGGTCGGGTTCCCTCACGAAAACGCAACCAGCGATCGAGCCGATAGACATGATAAAGGTTCCAGGCAAGGTAGCCTGCCAGTACAAGGATTACCCACAGCTGCGGGTGGCCGAAAACGATCCCGGCGCCGACCGCGATACCGACCGCGGCCAGCAGCCTGACGATGACCAGGCTCCAGGCCGACCCGGGCATCAGCCCGTTTGGGTGGAGAAACGGTAGCCCGCGCCCCGCACCGTCTGGATGAATCTGTCGTATCCCTTTTGTTCGAGTGCCTTCCGTAGGCGGCGGATGTGTACGTCCACTGTGCGCTCCTCCACGTAGACATTGCCGCCCCAGACGCGGTCCAGCAGCTGGCTGCGACTGTAGACACGCTCTTGATGGGCCATGAAAAAGCTCAGCAACCGGAACTCCGTGGGCCCGAGCGAGACCTCCACACCATCCGCGCGCACACGGTGACCGGCCGGATCCACGACAAGGCCTTCGGCGACGAGCCCGCCCTCGTCGTCCCCACCTTTGGCGCGGCGCAGGACGGCGTTGATCCTGGCAAGCAACTCGCGCGGGGAGAACGGCTTGGTCACGTAGTCATCCGCGCCTCCCTCGAGACCACGAATCTTGTCTTCTTCCTCGGCCCTGGCGGTTAACATGATGACCGGCATTTCCCGCGTATCGGACTGCTTCTTCATCCAGCGCGTCAGCTCCAGTCCGCTGGAGTCGGGCAACATCCAGTCCACCAGCATGAGATCCGGGAAGTGATCAGCGACGCAGCAGCGCGCGGTCGCGCAGTCCTGCGCTTCCAGGACCTCGAAGCCCGCACGTCTGAGCCCGAAGGCGATCATGTCGCGGATAGGCTTTTCATCCTCGACGATAAGGATCTGCTTGCTAACCATGGTGCAATCCGATTGTAACCTGCGGGAAATTAGACCAGGGTTTTGTTGCACTTTTTTGACGGTCAGATCTTAACGGCCTCTTTGCAAGGCTACCGACTCCCTCAGATAAACAGGCAAGGCCTCGTGAGCTGGCACGCCTCCGCGCTCGGCAAATAGTCGCGAACCCGTTGCCAGAAGATCACGCGCCAAGGGCAGGACTGCGGCTTCGATTCTATCGACGGCGCCCTCCATTGCCTCGCCGAGTAAAGGAAACTCTCGCCACCCCGAACCCGCACCTGTCCACCCCTTGCCCTCCGGCACAGGGATCACACTCGGCGCAGTCAACTTTTCCTGATCCAGACTCCGGGCCACACCTTCGGAGTCAACACTGAAAAGTCCCCAATAACACTCGTCCATGCGGGCATCGACGGCGACCGCGACCCGCGTCGCACCGGTCTGCCGCCAGCACGCGACCGCGTGTCCCGCCAATGTAGAGACCGGTACAACAAGCAGATCCGACCCGAACGCCAGGCCCTGAATCACAGCCGTCGCAATCCGCACCCCGGTAAAAGACCCGGGACCGCGGCCGAATACCAACACATCGAGATCCGACAGCTCGAGCGCCGACTCCCTCAGACATTCGTGGACCATCTCGAGAACAAGGGCCGCATGGACCCTCGGCTCACTGGAGCACCGCTCCACAAGAGCCCCGCCCTGCTGCAGCGCAACGGAGCAGGCGTCAGTGGCTGTCTCGATCGCAAGCAACTTCATGCTGTTGCCTCAATGGGGTCCGCATCGAAAAAAGCCAGTACATCGTCGAGGCGCCGGGTCACAGGCATCGCCGGAAGACTCTCGAGGAATACTCTTCCGTAACTGCGGCCAACAACGCGAGGGTCGCATATGACTACAACGCCCCGGTCTTCGTGATCGCGAATCAGACGGCCGACACCCTGCTTTAGCGCAATCACCGCCTGGGGCAACTGGTACTCGGGAAATGGTCGGCCGCCCGCTGCCCTGATTGCGTCAAGCCGCGCGCTCATCAAAGGGTCTCCGGGGGAAGCGAATGGCAGCTTGTCGATCACGACGACCTCTAGGGCGTCCCCGCGAACATCCACGCCCTCCCAGAAACTGCTGGTGCCGAGAAGTACGGCATTCCCCAGCTGTAGGAACTGCCTCAGCAGCTGGTCTCGCGGCTCATCCCCCTGGACCAGCAGAGGGAAATCTCCGATCGGAGGTCCCGCCTCTCTCATCCGGTTAGCTGCCAGCCGCAGAGCTCTGTGGCTGGTAAAGAGTA
>CP070833.1:1446541-1474516 GCA_020341735.1 Gammaproteobacteria bacterium
ATCGGCGGCGCGACCACGTCGCCTGCGCATACTGCAGTAAAGATCGATCCCACGTACAACGGCCCCGTGGTCTACGTAAAGGACGCCTCCCGATCTGTTGGCGTGGTGCAGAAGCTGGTGAGCGAGGAGGACGGTGCGTCCTTCGTTGCCGAAGTAAAGCGCTTGCACGCCCAAAAACGAGACCTGCACCGACGGCCGAAGGTAAAGGGCCCGGCCATGCCGTTGGCCACCGCGAGGGAGAATCGTTTTCGCGACGAGTGGACAGGCTACCGGGCACCCCAGCCGGTGCAGCCTGAGGTTCAGATCTTCGCCGACTACCCGCTCGAGGAGCTCGTCGACTACATCGACTGGATGCCGTTCTTCAATGCCTGGGAGTTTTCCGGCCGTTTCCCCGACATTCTCGAGGATGAGGAGAAAGGCGAGGCCGCGAGTCAGCTCTTCGCTGACGCCCGGTCGATGCTCGAGACCATCATCGGCGAACGCTGGCTGCAGGCCAAGGCGGTGACGGGCTTGTTTCCGGCGGCCGCGGACGGGGACGACGTGGTCATCTATACCGACGAGACCCGGACCCGGGAGCGGACCCGCCTGCACTTCCTGCGCGAACAGCGGGCCAAGGCCGGCAACCGGCCCAGCCTGTCTCTGGCAGATTTCATCGCGCCCGTCGACAGCGGCAGCGACGACTGGATCGGGGCCTTCGCGGTGACTTCAGGTCTCGGCATCGAGAAACATGTGGAACGTCTCGAAGCTGAGCACGATGTCTATCATGCGATTGTCCTGAAGGCGCTTGCCGACCGGCTCGCAGAGGCCTTCGCCGAACGTATGCATGCACGCGTTCGTCGTGAATTCTGGGGATACGCGCCGGATGAGAGTCTGGATAACGACGCATTGATCAGCGAAGCGTATCGCGGGATCCGCCCGGCCCCCGGCTATCCGGCCTGTCCTGATCATCTACAAAAGCGCACTTTATGGCAGTTGCTCGATGTTGAATCGGCCACCGGCATGAAGTTGACCGAGAGTTGTGCCATGTGGCCTGCGGCATCGGTGAGCGGATTCTATTTCGCCCATCCCGCCGCTCGCTATTTCTCGGTCGGCAAGATAGGTCGGGACCAGGTCGAGGACTATGCGAGCCGGTGTGGCCTGACGGTCGCCGAGGTGGAGCGCTGGCTGGGACCCATACTGGGGTACTCGCGGGACGCCGCCTGAGGCTGTCGCCGAGCGAATTTCGTTGCTTTGCCGCCCGGTTTTTGTTGCATTGCGATGCCGGAGTGTCTATTACGGATGCAAGGAGGCGCTCCCATGACGCAATTCACCATCAGCGGCAGCCGGCGACTGGCAGATGTCCGCTACGAGATCCGCGGCCGCCTCGCCCATCGGGCGCTCGAACTTGAGCGCATGGGTTACGAGATCATCTCCCTGAATATCGGCAACCCCGGGCTGTTCGGATACAGGACACCCGAGACCATGCGGCTTGCAATGATCGAAAATCTGGGCTCGGCCGAACCCTACTGCCATCAGAAAGGTATCTTCCCGGCTCGCGAGGCTGTGGTAATGCAGCAGCAGAACCGCGGCATACGCGATGTCACGGCGGAGGAAGTCTTTATCGGCAACGGCGTCAGTGAGTTGATCGACCTCACGCTGAGAGCCTTGCTGAATCCGGGTGATGAGGTGCTCCTGCCGAGCCCGGACTATCCCCTGTGGACTGCTGCCACAGTCCTCAACGACGGCAGCTCGGTCCATTATCCCTGCCGGCCCGAGGCGGGCTGGATTCCCGACCCCGAGGAAATCGAATCGCTGATTACGAAACGGACCCGGGCGATCGTCATCATCAATCCCAACAATCCGACGGGCGCGGTGTATCCGAGGGAGATTCTGGAGGCCCTTGCCAGAATCGCTGAGCGTCATCACCTGGTCGTGTTCAGTGACGAGATTTACGATCAGATGACCTATGACGGCGCAGACCACGTCCCGATGGGCGTATTGGTCGAAGACACTCTCTGCGCCACTTTCTGCGGGCTGTCGAAGGTCTATCGAGCCTGTGGGTATCGTGTCGGCTGGGTAGTGTTCTCGGGTAACAGGGAGAACGCAGAGAGTTACCTCGAGGCGCTGGAATTGCTGGCCGCATTGCGGCTGTGCAGCAACGTGCCCGGTCAGTGGGCGGTGCAAACCGCTCTGGGCGGATTCCAGAGCATTGGGGAGCTTGTGTCTCCCGGCGGGAAGTTATACGAGTCTCGCCAGGCTGTGCTCGACGCATGCGAATCCAGCAGCTATCTCAAGCTGACTCCGCCCGCCGGGGCCATGTATGCATTCCCGCAGGTCGATACCAGCCGCCTGCCGGACTTTGATGACTACAGGTTCGCGATGGACCTGCTGGAGCATAAGCATGTACTCGTCGCACCGGGCGTGAGTTTCAACGTGCCCTACAAGGATCACTTCCGGCTCACGACCCTGCCGGAGCCCGCCGTCATGGCAGAAGCCATGGGCCGGATCGAGGATCTGTTACACGCTTACCTAGTCAACGAGATCTGACTGTTGCGCAGGCGGGGCAGCCGGGATCGGGCTTGAGGCCGAGCTGGCGCCATTCCCCCCTCAGTCCGTCGTAGATCAGCAACCGGTCCTGGATCGGCCTGCCGATGCCGAGAATCAGTTTTATGGTTTCCACGGCCATCTGCGCCCCGATCACTCCGACCACGGGCCCGAGGATGCCTCCCCCGGTACAGGTTTCGAAGTCGTCACCGCCCTCGTCGTAGAGGCAGCGGTAGCAAGCCGCCTCCGGCAGATCATTGCGGAACACGGCCAGCTGACCTTCGAACCGGATGGCCGCTCCTGACACCAGCGGCCGGCCGACGGTGAGGCAGGCTTCGTTGATTGCGAATCGGGTGCCGAAATTGTCGCTACCGTCCAGTACGACGTCCGAGTCCGCGATCGTTGCTTGCAATGAGGCCTGGTCAAGCCGGGTCGGGATCGGGCGAGCCTCGATATCCGGGTTGAGCTCGTTCAGCCGAAGCGCCGCCACGGCAGCCTTGCTCTGACCGGCATCCTCCTCCCTGTACAGGAGCTGACGCTGCAGATTGGAAATGTCGACCGTGTCGAAGTCGTTGAGCAGAAGGCGGCCGACACCAGCGGCGGCCAGGTACATGGCCGCCGGGCATCCGAGCCCGCCCATCCCGACGATCAGAACCCGGGCATGGCGCAGTCGGTCCTGTCCGGACTCGCCGATCTCCGGAAGCGACAGGTGTCGTGCGTAGCGCAGCCCGGGGTCAGTCGTCATGGCTGTTGTGGCGTGGCCCGGATGAAGCAACGCGGATCCCGGACGATTCCAGTCCATTGTGTGATCGGTGTGGAGTCATTCGACGAAGCGGCACTCCGTGACACGGTCGTGGCCGGCCAGGTCCTGATAGCAGCGAATGTCATAGTAACGTTGGGCCTCGAGCATTCTGCTGACTGCTCGACGTTGATCCGCGCCGTGCTCGAACAACATCCAGCCCTGACGGACGATGTAGTTATGAGCGCGGTCGATAACGGACCGGATACATTCGAGTCCGTCGTCGCCACCCGCCAGGGCATCCTGGGGTTCGAAACGCAGGTCCCCGGCCATCAGATATTCGTCTCGGGCGATGACGTAAGGGGGGTTGGAAACCACGACGTGAAATTTCTGACCGCGTACCGCGTCGAACCAGTTGCTCTCGAGGAACTCCACGTTGTTGACCTTGAGTACATTGGCGTTGAGCTTGGCGATGCGCAGTGCTTCCGGGGAGTTGTCGACGGCGATGACCTCCGCCTTTGGCCGCTCCCTGGCCATGGCCAACGCGACGGCCCCGCTGCCGGTGCCCAGATCAAGTATGCGGATGCCCTCGTCTTCGGGTGTCCGCGCTAGCGCCTTCTCTACCAGTAGCTCTGTCTCAGGTCGCGGTATCAGCACGTGACGGTTGACCCGCAGGGGCATGGACCAGAATTCGCGGGTACCCGTGATATACGCCAGAGGCTCCCCGGAAAAACGGCGACGGATGAGCGCCTCGAATTTTGCCGCCTGCAACGGGTTCAGCGCATCCTCCGGATGTGCGTGCAGGAAACTACGCGGGCGACGCAGGACCATGCCCAACAGGATCTCCGCGTCGAGTCGTGGAGACTCCGCCCCGATGGACAGAATTGCTGCCGCGTCGTCAACGTAGCGGCCAATACTGTAGTCGATACTTTCCCGCATTTCTGATCCGGTGAGTTCCCGCTGGCGTAGAATAACGTCTCGCCTGGGTACCTATACTAATCGAAGCCGCATTCGCCGGGAGAAGCGATGATCCGGTACAAAAACGTTCTTGAAATGGTCGGCCGGACTCCACTGCTGGAAGTGACCCGTCTGGACACGGGGCCTTGTCAGCTGTTCCTCAAACTAGAGCTGATGAATCCGGGTGGTTCAATCAAGGACCGAATCGGAATCTCGATGATCGAACAGGCGGAGGCGCGGGGCGACATCAGTCCCGGCGATACGCTGGTGGAGGCGACCGCGGGCAACACGGGTCTGGGGCTGGCGTTAGTGGCCGCCCAGAAAGGCTACCAGCTCGTTCTAGTGCTGCCGGACAAAATGAGCCAGGAGAAGATATTCAACCTGCGGGCCATGGGCGCCGACATCGTGCTGACGCGTTCAGATGTCGGACGGGGGCACCCCGAGTACTACCAGGACCTGGCCATGAAGATCGCGACAGACACCGGCGCTTATTACATCAACCAGTTTGGCAATCCCGACAATCCAAAGGCCCATGAGCAGACCACGGCGCCGGAGATATGGGAGCAGATGGACCATGACCTGGACGCGGTGGTGGTCGGCGTCGGCAGCAGCGGGACGATCAGCGGGATGAGCGCGTTCTTCCGCAGTGAGGCGCCGGGCGTGGAGATGGTGCTGGCAGATCCGAAGGGGTCGATACTGGCGGAATACATCAAGACAGGTGAGATAAATCCCGGTGGGCCATGGTTGGTCGAGGGTATCGGTGAAGACTTTATCCCAGACATCTGTGACCTGTCCCTGGTCAGTAAGGCCTACACCGTGAGTGACGCCGAATCGTTCTCCACAGCGAGGGAGCTGTTAAAGAAAGAGGGCCTGCTGGCGGGATCGTCTTCCGGGACACTGCTGGCGGCGGCGCTGAGATACTGCCACGAGCAGAAGGAGCCCAAGCGGGTCGTGACATTTGCCTGCGACACCGGCAACAAGTATCTGTCGAAGCTCTACAACGATTTCTGGATGGAGGACAACGGGTTCATCCGCAGACAGAGACACGGCGATCTCCGTGACCTGATTGGCCGTCCCCATGGCGAGCGCGCCACGGTCACAGTGGGCCCGGACGACATCCTGATCACCGCCCACAATCGACTACGCAATGCTGGATTCTCGCAGTTGCCGGTCATGGAGGACGATCATCTGGTCGGCGTCATCACGGAGGACGACATCATCCGAACCGTTTTCGGGCGCCCGGATCTGATGGCCGAACCCGTCCGAACCGCGATGCGCACACAGTTCCTGCAGGTCGACAGCGCGACGAGCATCAACAACCTGGTCGCGCTTCTGCACGGCGATTCTTACGCAGCCGTCACCGCCAGTGAGGGGGAGCAATTCCTCGGGCTGATCACACGCAGCGATGTCCTCAACTATCTGCGTCGCCTGCATCAGGGGGATGACGAATGAGCGATTTCAGGAAGGCCGGATTCTCGACTCGTGGCATCCACGCCGGGCAGGCACCCGATCCGTCGACCGGTGCCATCATGCCGCCGATTTATGCTACGTCCACTTATGTCCAGGAGAGTCCGGGGAAACACCTCGGATATGAGTATTCCCGGACGCACAACCCGACACGCCAGGCTTTCGAGCGCTGTGTGGCGGACCTGGAGAGCGGTACCCACGGGTTCGCGTTCGCTTCGGGCATGGCGGCCATTGCGACCGTACTCGAATTACTCGATAGCGGCAGTCATGTGGTCGCCATGGACGACCTGTACGGGGGCACAGGCCGCCTTTTCAACCAGGTCAGGCGCCGATCCGCGGGCTTGGAATTCAGTTACGCAGATCTGTCTGACGTCAGCCAGCTGGAGTCGGCCCTGCGGCCGGAGACCCGTATGGTCTGGGTCGAGACGCCGACCAATCCGCTATTGAAACTGGCCGACCTCGACGCAATCGCCGACAGTCTTGCGGGCCGCGATCTGCTGTTCGTCGTCGACAACACCTTCGCCACACCGTGGGCACAGAGGCCGTTGGAACATAACGCCGACATCGTTCTCCACTCCGCCACGAAATTCCTTAACGGGCACTCCGACATCGTCGGAGGTGCGGTCGTGGTCCGGGATGACGAGCTGGCTGAGCAGCTGTCTTTCCTGCAGAACTCCGCAGGTGCCATCCTCGGCCCGTTCGACAGCTTTCTTGCATTGCGTGGCCTCAAGACCCTGGCTTTGCGAATGGAGCGGCACGTCGAAAACGCGGCCGCGATCGCGCGTTGGCTTGCGCGTCGCCCACAGGTGGAGCGTGTCATATATCCCGGGCTCGATTCACACTCGCAGCATGCGCTGGCCATGCGCCAGATGGGCAACGGCGGCGGTATCGTTACTTTCTTCATTCGCGGAGGATTGGACGCCGCCCGCCACGTGCTCGAGCGTTGCCAGGTATTCGCGCTGGCAGAAAGCCTTGGCGGGGTCGAGAGCCTGATCGATCATCCGGCGATCATGACGCATGCGTCCGTTGCCGCCGAACAGCGGGCGGCGTTGGGCATCAGTGACAACCTGATCCGGTTGTCGGTGGGCATCGAAGATCTCGATGACCTGATCGGCGACCTCGAGCGGGCAATGGCGGGACTGGCCTAGTCGTCGCCCATCAGGGCAACGAAGTTCGGGAACTCGATGTCCTTTGAGCGAAGAAATTCGGGGTTGAACAGCCGTCCCTTGTAGCGCAGACCCGAGTCACACAGGATCGTTACGACGGTATGGCCGGGACCTAACTCTCGGGCCATGCGCATCGCCGCGGCCACGTTGATCCCGCTGGAGCCGCCGAGGCACAGGCCCTCGTTCCGGATCATGTCATAGACAAGGGGGATGGCTTCCTCGTCCGGAATCTTGTAGGCCTTGTCGACGGGCGCATGCTCGAGGTTCGCGGTGATCCGGCTGTTGCCAATTCCTTCGGTGATCGAACTGCCTTCCATGGCGATCTGGCCGCGGTCGTAGTAGGCGAATAATCCCGAGCCGCCCGGGTCGGCGAGCCCGATACGCACGGCCGGATTGAGCGACTTCAGCGTGGTTCCCACGCCTGCGAGCGTGCCGCCAGTACCGACGGCGCAGACAAATCCGTCTACGTGGCCATCTGTCTGGGCCCAGATTTCGGGTCCGGTCGTATTCTTGTGGAAGAGATAGTTTGCCGTGTTGTCGAACTGGTTCGCCCAGAAAGCCGAGCCCGGACGCGATTCGTTCATCTCCTCGGCGAGCCGTCGCGAGGTATGCACGAAGTGCTCTGGATTCTTGTAAGGCACTGCCGGAATCTGCCTTACCTCGGCGCCATAAGCGCGCAATGTGTCGACCTTCTCCTGGCTCTGGGTATTAGGCATCACGATGATGGTTCGATAGCCCAGTGCGTTCCCGACCAGCGCCAGCCCGATACCAGTGTTGCCGGCCGTGCCCTCGACGACTGTCGATCCCGGCTGCAGCAGGCCGGTTCGTTCCGCATCCCGGACCATGCCCAGTGCTGCGCGGTCCTTGACCGAGCCGCCCGGATTCAGAAACTCGGCCTTGCCGAGGATCTCGCAGCCGGTGGCCCGGGAGGCCTCACGAAGCCTGATCAGCGGTGTACGGCCAATAGCGCCAAGCGTGCTGTCGAAAACGTCCATAGTCTTTCCTATCCGGTGATGGCAGCCAGTTCATCCGCCTGGTGCTCCTGCACCAGCGGATCGATGACCAGATCGAGGTTCCCGGCGAGTATCTCGTCCAGCTTGTAAAGGGTCAGATTGACGCGATGATCGGTGACCCGTCCCTGCGGGAAGTTGTAGGTCCGGATCCGTTCCGACCGGTCACCGGATCCCACCAGGACCCTGCGAGTCTGGGCCCTCTCATTCGCCTGTTTCTGCTGTTGTTCGTCCAGCAAGCGCGCCGTCAGCAGCGAGATAGCGCGCGCCCGATTCTTGTGCTGTGACCGCTCGTCCTGACATTCGACCACGATGCCGGTCGGCAGGTGGGTAATTCGTACGGCGGAGTCTGTCTTGTTGACATGCTGACCGCCGGCGCCAGAGGCCCGGTACGTGTCGATGCGAAGATCGCTGTTGTTGATCTCGACCTCCTCCACGGCCTCCAGTTCGGGCAGCACGGCGACGGTGCAGGCGGAGGTGTGTATGCGTCCCTGAGACTCGGTCTCCGGCACCCGTTGAACCCGATGGGCACCTGACTCGAACTTGAGCCGCGAGTAGGCGCCGCGGCCGACGACTCGACATATGATCTCCTTGTAACCCCCATGTTCCCCTTCGCTGGCCGACATGATCTCCACGCTCCAGCCGCGACTCTCTGCATAGCGGCCATACATGCGGAACAGATCTCCGGCGAAGATGGCCGCTTCGTCCCCTCCGGTGCCGGCGCGGATCTCTAGATAGATATTGCTGTCATCCCTGGGGTCTTTCGGAATCAGGTGCGTCTGCAGCTCGACTTCCAGCGCCTGTTTTCGTTCGCTGAGCGTTCCTGCCTCCTCTTCCGCCAGCTGCCGGACTGATTCGTCTGCGTCCAGGAGCATTTCCCGGGTCGCTTCGAGGTCATCTGCGGTCTCCTGCCAATCGCGAAAGTCTCGAACGACCGGTTCCAGCCTCGAGTACTCGCGAGACAGATCTCGAAATTTACTCTGGTCCGCGATCGTGTCCGGTTGGGCGAGCAATGCCGAGACTTCCTCGAACCGGTCGACCAGCGCGCCGAGTTTGTCTTGCAGTGATGATTTCACGGCAGAATGTTCCGAAGAAATGTTATGCAGAAGAGGCGGATTTTAGCTGAATCCCGACAAGCCGATCGGGAGTAAGAAGGCTACTCGTCTTCGATGCCGAAGAGGTCGCGGGCTGCACGAAATATGTCGGCGTCTCCCCGCTGGCTGGCCTTGCGCAGTTCGCTGCTTGGCTGATGCATCAGTTTGTTCGTCAGAGTGCGAGCCAAAAACTCCAGTACCTCATCCGGATCCTTCCCGCCCGCAAGCAGGCGCCGGGCATTGGAGGCCACGTCGTCCCTGATTGTTTCCGCCTTCCCGCGCATGGCTCGGATGGTTGGCGCTGCGTCGCGGACTCGTTGCCCCAGTGAGTACCGCGCCACTTCTGCTTCGATAATCTGCTGGGCCTGCCGTGCCGCTTCGCGACGCGATTTCAGATTCTCCCGAATCACGCCCTGGAGATCATCGACCGTATAAAGATAGACATCGCGCAGATCTGCGACATCGGGGGCAACGTCGCGGGGCACCGCGATATCGGCAATGAACACGGGACGGTGACGGCGCTCGATCATCGCCACTTCCATCTCCGTCTTGCTGAGCAGGGGTTCGGGGCTTGCGGTCGCGCTGATAATGATGTCGGCGTCGCTCAGGTGAGCTGAAATCTCATCGAGTTCGATAGCAAAACCCTGGAACTGGTGGGCCAGAGCGCGCGCCCGGGCGATACTGCGATTGGCGATAATCATGCGATTGAGGCCACGGGCGTGGAGGTGGCGGGCCGTCAGCTCTATCGTTTCACCGGCACCGATGAGCAGGGCCGTGTGCTTGCGGAAGTCGGCAAATACCTGGCGCGCCAGACTCACGGCCGCAAACGCGACGGAGACGGCGCTGGCTCCGATGTCGGTATCCGTGCGAACCTGTTTGGCAACTGAGAAGGCTTGCTGAAACAAGCTATGGAGAATGGGCCCTGCCGATCCGGCCTCCTTGGCAAAACGGTAGGCATCCTTCATCTGACCGAGAATCTGCGGCTCTCCCAGGATGGCCGAGTCGAGGCCGCAAGCCACGGAGAAAGTGTGCGTCACTGCCCGATCCCGCTCGAAAGTGTAGAGACAATCGTCCACGGAACCCGGCAGCCGGTGGTAGTCCATCAGCCAGTCGCGGACCTGTTTCACTCCACCGTCGTGATACTCGCCATACAGCTCAGTGCGGTTGCAGGTGGATACAATGACGACCTCGTCAACTCGAGGCAGCCCGACCACCTCCCGGAGAGCACCGGAGATCTGACCGGGATCGAATGCGACCTTCTCCCGAAGTTCTACGGGGGCCGTTCGATGATTCACTCCGAGGATCTTAATCGGCATTCGCGGGATATTGCTGACCAAACAATGGTCAATTGTCGAACATACACGGCGTCTGCACAAGAACAGAGCCATATCGACAGATCCACCTTTAGGGTATAGTCCTCCTCTCTAAGGCACTTGCACCTCTATGAAATATCTAGTTTTTTCTGTTCTCCTGACGATAGTTGCGGGCGCTGCATGCGTTTCCTCCAATGGGCAGGAGAAGTCAACAGAGGCGACTCAGCCCGGCGATTCCGATTATCACATTCTGATGGCGGAAATCGCGCTCCAGCGCCACGAGTTCCCGGTTGCCGCCAGCGAATACCACAAGGCGCTGGCCGGTAGCGAGGACATCGAACTCGCCGCGCGGGCTGGACGAGTCATCTACGAACATGGCACCTATGAGCAGGCGCTGGACGCCGCTCGCCACTGGGTAAAGCTCGATCCGGAAGCCGTGGAGCCTCGCCGCTATCTTGTGCTTTTGCATCTGCAGAAGGGGCAGGTGGGCAAGTCGATCCCTCATCTCCAACAGCTTCACAGCGTCGTCGAGACAGACTCCGACCAGGGGTATGCGGCACTGTTGCCCATCCTGACGGAGTCGCGGGACCCACAGGCTGCTCTGCAGGCGATGACTCGACTGGCCGACGATCATCAGGACGATCCCACTGCTCAGTACTCACTCGCGTACCTGGCATTGCGGTCAGGTGAAGTCGATCTGGCTCTGGATGCTTCCAAACGCGCGATGACGGCCCGGCCCGAGTGGGCAGAAGCCACAGTCCTCCATGCCCGAGCGTTGCTCGCCGACGGCAGGACTGACGATGCCTTGACACTGCTGGACGAGAGGCCGGAATTTCGTGAAGACGCGCGGCTACGCCTCGAATACGCCATCCTGCTGCTGGCAGCGGACCGACCTGAGGAGGCACGGCTGGAGCTGGAACTGTTACTGGGGGAGTATCCGCGGCTTCCGGGCGCACTGCGAACCCTGGGGTTCCTGGAGTTTCAGGAGGGCAATTACGACCTGGCCGAGCGCTACTTCATCGATCTCCTGGGTACCGGGCTGTATATCTCGGACGGACTATTTTATCTCGGCAGCATCGCCGAGCTGGACGGTGACATTGATAGCGCGGCCAGCTTCTACTCCCAGGTCACCAGTGGCGACAGCCTGATCCCGGCCCGGGTGAGACTCAGCCTGATACTTTACCGGCTGGGCAAGACGGACGAGGCGCTGCGCAGTCTGGAGCAGGTTGCGGTCAGTGATCCGGCCGCCGGTGCAGAGCTGGCGGCCGCCCGCGGTGAGCTCCTGATGCGGCTGGAACGCTTTGATGAGGCACTGGAACTTTATGACCGTGAACTGCAGCGATTTCCGGATGATGAAGGTTTGCTTTATGCCCGATCCTTCCTCTACGAGCGCATGGGCCGGGTCGACGACGCTCTGGCGGAGCTCGAGGCCATGCTGCGGCGGAACCCGGATGACCCGATCGCGCTGAATGCTCTCGGCTACACGCTTGCAGATCGCACGGACCGTTATGAAGAGGCATTCGACTATATTTCGAGAGCTCTTGAGAAGGCCCCGAACAACGCCGCCATCGTCGACAGCATGGGGTGGATCCACTTTCGGATGGGCGATAAAGAGGCTGCCATCGAGTACCTCGAGCGCGCCTGGTCCCTCAATCGCGATCCGGAGATCGCTGCACACCTTGGCGAGGTCCTGTGGGCGTCCGGGGACCGCCAGGGTGCGGAGGACATCTGGTTCGAGTCCCTGTCCGAAAATCCGGAGAGCCAGGTGCTCCAAAAGGTGATAGAGCGGCTCATGCAGTGAAAGGCCTTATAATCGCCGTCTTTGTCGTAGCCATCATCGGGGGATGCGTGAGCCCGCGGGACAGAATCGGAGAGGCATTAGAGGTCGAATGGCTTGAGCGGCGCGATCTGCTCCGGCAACTCGACGACTGGCGAATGGAAGGACGCATCGCGCTGCGGACTGGCCGTGACGGCTACAACGGCACCCTCAGTTGGGAACAGATGGACGACCTCCTCGATTTCCGATTCCGCGGGCCATTCGGATTTGGGGGCTTCCGCATCCACGGGGATCTCGACCGGTTGCGCATAAAGACTACATCGGGCGAGGAGCTACTGTTGACCGACCCCGAGGCAGAGATGCGCGACCGATTCGGATGGAGCCTGCCCGTTTACAGCATGAGGTTCTGGATCGTGGGCGTATCCGATCCGGGGATGACTGCCGAAGAGACGGTGGACGACGAGGGGATGCTGCTGGAACTGTCCCAGAACGGCTGGGATATCAGTTTCGACGGTTACCGCGTTGAAGATGGCCTGCTACTGCCCAAGAAAATAGTGATGGAAAGTGGTGAGGTCCGTATACGCGTGGTCGCTGACCGCTGGCGGATTGCGCTGCCTGATCCCGATCTGACGTGAGCCTCGCCGGGGTGGATACGGGAGAGCTGTCCATCTGGCCGGCCCCCGCGAAGCTCAACCTCTTCCTGAGGATTACAGCCCGTCGATCCGACGGTTATCACGAACTCCAGACCGCCTTCCAGTTTCTCGATTTTCATGACGAAATCAGCATCCGGGTGCGGACTGACGGTCAGATCCACCGACTAAAAGGTCTCGAGGGCCTACCCGAGGAACAGGATATGGTCATGCGCGCGGCCGCGTTGTTGCAGGCGCAGACCCGCTGCCGACTCGGTGCAGACCTGATGGTAGACAAGCGGATTCCCGTCGGCGGCGGGCTGGGGGGCGGCAGCTCTGACGCCGCTACGGTACTGACGGCTCTCAACCGGCTGTGGGAAACCGGCTTGAGCCGGACCGAGCTAGCCGGGCTTGGCGGGCAACTCGGCGCAGACGTACCTGTGTTCGTGGCCGGCCAGTCTGCCTGGGCCGAAGGTATCGGGGACAGACTTACGCCTATGGATTTCCCGTGCCCGTGGTATCTGGTCGTGCACCCCGGGGTCGCAGTGCTCACACACGAGATCTTCTCCGACCCCGAATTGACACGAAATTCTCGCCCCATCAAAATAACCAGTTTCCTGTCCCACGGGGACCGGAACGACTGCTTAACAGTGGTGCGCAGAAAGTACGCCGAAGTCGGCCTCGCTCTGGACTGGCTGGGACAGTACGGCGATGCCAGGCTGACCGGAACCGGCGCCTGCGTATTCTCCGCGTTCGAGACATGTGACGAGGCGGGGCGGGCGCTGGACCGGCTACCCGCTAAGTGGCGGGGATTCGTGGCGCGGGGACTTAATAGATCCCCGCTCCTGCAGATGGGTTAGCCAGACCCGAGGCGTAGGCTCCGGATCAGTTGTTTTTGGGGTGTAGCCAAGTGGTAAGGCAGCGGGTTTTGATCCCGTCATGCGCAGGTTCGAATCCTGCCACCCCAGCCAGTTAAGGTGGCGCCCGGCGATACCGGGCGCTTTTCTCTGCAAGAGGCAGCCAGGGAGCAGATAGTGGAACTCGGCTTGATGACGGTTTTCTCGGGCAACGCCAATCCCGAGCTGTCCGCCGCGATTTCCCGGCGTCTCGGTTTCCCATTGGGGAAAGCCAACGTGGGGAAATTCAGTGACGGCGAAGTGACCGTCGAGATCATGGAGAACGTGCGCGGGCGGGATGTCTTCATCGTCCAGCCTACCTGCCCGCCGGTCAACGACAATCTGATGGAGCTTCTCATCATGGCGGATGCCATGCGAAGAGCCTCCGCGGCGAGGATTACTGCGGTAATCCCGTATTACGGCTACGCGCGCCAGGATCGCCGACCCAGGGCACAGCGGGTCGCAATTACGGCGAAGCTGATCGGCAGCATGATTGTGGCATCCGGCGTAGACCGGATGCTTACCATCGATCTGCATGCGGATCAGATCCAGGGATTCTTCGACATCCCTGTCGACAACGTCTATGCGTCGCCGGTGCTGTTACACGACGCATGGAAACAGAAGTACGAGAACATGATCGTGGTGTCGCCCGACGTTGGCGGCGTGGTCCGGGCCCGAGCGCTGGCGAAGCGACTCGATGATGCGGATCTGGCCATCATCGACAAGCGACGTCCGAGAGCAAACGAGGCCAAGGTCATGCACATTATCGGCGATGTGGCGGGCAAGACATGCGTCCTGGTGGACGACATGATCGATACGGCGGGGACCCTGTGTCAGGCGGTCAAGGCACTGAAGGACGAGGGCGCGATCAAGGTGGTCGCGTATATCACTCATCCGGTGCTGTCTGGCCCTGCTGTTTCGAGGATAAATGATTCGATGCTGGATGAGTTGGTGGTGACCGACACGATCCCGCTGAGTGCGGAGGCGAAGGTGAGTCCCAAGATCCGGCAGATGAGCACGGCGGAGCTGCTGGCAGAAACGATGCGTCGCATCAGCGACGAGGAATCGGTCAGCTCACTTTACGTCGACTGAATTTTTGGTCCCGGCCTATCTGGGCCGGGTATTTCCCGACGGAGTCTGGTCGCGGGTCCGGCGGGTGTTTAGCGAAGATGGAGATCTGCAAATGAGCAATCAAATCGAGCTCCTGGCAGAGGACAGGTCCGACAACGGGAAAGGTGCGAGCCGCCGCCTGCGTCGGGCTGGACAAGTCCCTGCCATTCTCTATGGAGGCGGTCGGGACCCCCGGGCCCTTTGCCTTCACCACGAAACACTGATTCACCAGATGAGCAACGAGGCTTTCTTTAGCAGCATTCTGACCGTGACGGTTGGCAAGAAGTCTCAGCCGTGTGTTCTCAAGGACGTACAGCGTCACCCTGCGAAGCCGCAGATCATGCACGTCGATCTGCAGCGGGTGCTCGAAGACCAGGAAATCAGGGTCAGGGTCCCCGTTCACTTCATCAATGAAGACATTGCCCACGGTGCCAAGCAGGAAGGGGGCGTCGTGTCACATCTGATGAACGAGGTAGAGGTGAGTTGCCTGCCGAAACATCTGCCCGAGTACATCGAGCTGGATATTGCTGAACTGAAACTTGACGAGAGCATCATGCTGTCTCAGCTCAGCCTGCCCGAGGGCGTCAGTATCCCCGAACTGGCCCAGGGTGAAGAGCGCGATCAACCTGTGGTCGCGATCCACCGGATCAAGGCCGTGGTCATCGAGCCCGAGGAAGGCGAGGAAGCCGAAGAGGCCGAGGCCGAGGCCGAGGCCGGCGAGGTGCCGACGGTCAAGGACGAGGAACAGACAGAGGACTAGACTCAGTCTTGAGGCGATCTGTGCGGGGGCCGTCGTCTTGACGGCCCCCGACCCTTTGCGATGACCGAACATAAACCAATCCAGATCATCGTCGGGCTCGGCAACACCGGAACCCGATACGAGGACACCAGGCACAATGCCGGCTTCTGGTTCGTCGAGCTGTTGTGCCGCCAGTTCGGCGGTCAGTTCAGGGAAGATAGGCGCTACCAGGGGGAGGTGGCTCGGATGTCCGTCGGTGGTCGCGACGTTATCCTTTTGAAGCCGTCCACATTCATGAACCGCAGCGGCAATTCGGTGCGCAGCCTCGCAGCTTATCTGAAGATTCCCGCCGATGAGATCCTTGTCGCCCACGACGAACTGGACCTGCCCGTGGGGACGGTCCGCCTGAAACGTAGTGGCGGCGCTGGTGGGCACAACGGATTGAAGGACGTGATCGCCCACATGGGGAGGGAATTCTTCCGGCTGCGCATCGGCATCGGGCATCCGGGACACCCAAACGAAGTCATCGACTACGTCTTGAACAGGCCCACCCCGGAAGAGGACAGACAGATCCGGGAGTCTATCGAGCAGGCCGTGGACGTGATGCCCGTCCTGCTCGGGGAAGGTGAGCAGCGCGCCATGACCAGGCTGCATACGCGACCCGGCCCGGATGAAGAGGGCGGGTCGACCAAGGACGAGACATCTCGATAGGAGACCTTGCGTGGGGATCAGAGTCGGAATCGTCGGGCTGCCCAACGTAGGCAAGTCCACGCTCTTCAACGCACTGACAGCGGCCGAGATCGCGGCGGAGAACTATCCGTTCTGCACTATCGACCCGAATGTCGGAGTGGTGCCTGTGCCGGATAATCGGCTGCAGCAGATCGCGGATATTGCCCAACCTGAAACAGTCGTCCCGACGACCATCGAATTCGTCGATATCGCGGGACTGGTCAAGGGCGCATCGCGGGGCGAGGGCCTCGGCAACAAGTTTTTGGCGAATATCCGTGAGACCGACGCCATCGCCCACGTGGTCCGATGTTTCGAGAGCGAAGATGTGGTCCACGTGGAAGGTCAGATCAATCCGGTGGCCGACATCGAAGTCATCAACCTGGAATTGGCCATGGCCGACTTCGATACAGTAACGCGGAATCTGGAAAAGGCGGTCAAGCAGGCCAAGACGGGGGCCAAGGAGGCGATCGCCTGGCGGGAGCTGCTGGGCAAGGTTGCGGACCATCTCGATCACGGTCTGCCAGTACGATCACTGGAGTTGACCAAGGAAGAGCACCGGGATGTTAGGCAGCTCCATTTGCTGACGGCGAAGCCGACCGTGTACATCGCCAACGTCACAGAAGACGGATTCCGCGACAACCCACTGCTTGAGGCCGTAGTGAGTCTTGCCAGTGAAGAAGGTGCGGAGGTCGTACCGGTTTGCGCTGCCATCGAGGCCGAGATTGCAGAACTTGCCGATGAAGACAAGGCCGACTTCTTACAGACAATGGATTTGTCAGAACCGGGCCTGAACCGGGTCATACGTGCTGGCTATCGCCTGCTGAACCTGCAGACTTTCTTCACGGCGGGTCCGAAAGAGGCTCGGGCCTGGACCACCAGGATCGGAGCAACGGCACCCAAAGCGGCGGCTGAAATCCATACGGATTTCGAACGTGGGTTCATACGCGCAGAGGTAATCGGGTTTTCCGATTACATTACATGCGGCGGCGAACAGGCGGCCAAGGAAGCTGGCAAAATGAGGCTCGAGGGTAAGGAATACGTCGTCCGCGATGGTGACGTGATCCATTTTCGTTTCAACGTCTAAATCCCGTTCCTGGTTGCAGGGAACTTTCTCATTAGACGTCTGAACTCTCAGTGATCTCAATCGATTGCACGCGATCTGCCAGACCGTGGGGGGCAGAGTGGCGGCGGCCGGAACCCCGTCGGTAGCGAATTGTCTGAGTACCTGTCATCGGCCGTGCCGGACCGCGCGAATACAGTCATTGCCTGACGAAGATAAAGATTTGGGAAACGAATGATGAGAAAAATGACGCTGTTACTCGGGGCAATCGCCGCGATGATTTTTCTGCCCACGATGGCGGGCGACAAGATCAAGGTCGAGTCGAACGAGGATCTGCCGCGCTTCACCTACAACGTGGACGGCAAGCTGACAGACTTCATCCAGTCGGACGATTTCCCAGCATTCGCCCGCAAGCGCCGCGACGACGTGGTCTCGGTGCTGGATCGCTACGAGTTGACCGACGCGACGACGCTCAAGGGTTACTACGGCCTGATCCTCAATGTGCAGATGCTGGAGGGCGATTTCGAAGCGGCGCGCCGCTCTATCGCGAAAATCCGCACGCTGGAAGACAAGCCGGCGCTGAAACTACTGACGGGAGTGATGTTCACCGCCCTGATGGACGCGGATGGCGGCACCGGTGAAATGTCTGGCGAGGCCATCCGTGCCCGCTTCGAGCATAACTACTCGACCGCCTTGTCGGAGCTTCCCTGGGACGTCGTTCAGGACTCCGTGGAACGCAGCAAGGCCGGCTGGGAGATCCGCAGCCGCAACTTTTATCTCGGGTTGGTGGAGAGCCAGTACCAGGAGGGCGTCAACAAGAGCGGCAACATCAGCGGCGACGTCGCTGACACGATGATCGGCGTCCGCCTGATGCTGGATCGTCTACTGCCGGTAAAAGACAACGCGATCGCTGCGCTCAGCGGCTACATTGACGCCAATCGCGTCGAGAAGCCCGACATCTGGCAAGAGCGCTATGTTGACCTCGGTCCGACGGACAAGGCACAGCCAGTCACCGTCGCGATCTGGGACTCCGGAACGGACACGGCGCTCTACGAGGGCAGGCTCTACACGAACCCGAAGGAGAAGCTGGACGGCCGCGACACGGACGGCAACGGCTGGGTAGATGATCTTCACGGTATCGGCCATACGCTGAAATCGGACCGCACGTCGAATCTGATGATCCCGCTGACCGACGATCAGCGCAGCCAATATCCCGAGATGAAGGCCATGGTGAAGGGCCTGACTGACATGCAGGCGGCCATCGACAGCACGGAGGCGTCGGCGCTCAAGAAATACCTATCCGAGCTACAGCCGAACGAGGTCAAGGCGTTTATTGAAGAGATCAGCCTCTTCGGAAATTTCGCCCACGGAACCCACGTGGCTGGCATTGCAGCCGAAGGCAATCCGTTTATCCGCATTCTGGTGGCCCGCTTAACCTTCGATCACAAGATGATTCCCGACACACCGACAGTGGAGCAAACGAAGAAGGACGCACAAGCCGTCCGCGACACGATCGACTACTTCAAGGCCAATGGTGTCAGAGTCGTGAACATGAGCTGGGGCGGCAACCTTAGTTCTTACGAGTCGGCCCTCGAGCTCAACGGCGTCGGCGAGAGCGCCGAAGAGCGGCTGGCCATGGCGAAGGAGATGTTCGACATTTTCAACGCGGCACTCAAGGAGTCCATCGCTGGCGCGCCCGACATCCTGTTCGTTACCTCGGCCGGCAACAGCGACAACGATGCCGAGTTCGACATGATGTATCCCTCGTCCTACGAGTTGCCGAATATCCTGACGGTCGGCGCCGTGGATCAGGCGGGCGAGGAGACCTCGTTCACGACATTCGGGAGCAACGTAGATCTGCACGCGAACGGCTTCGAGGTCGAGAGCTATGTCCCGGGCGGCGACCGGATGGCGATGTCCGGCACGTCCATGTCCAGCCCCAACGTGGTCAACCTCGCCGCGAAGCTGCTGGCGAAGAACCCGGAGTTGACCGTGGCCGAGCTGCGCGAACGCATCATCGCGGGTTCCGATCATATGGATGACGGCCGGCGCGTGCTTATAAATCCCCGCGCGACGATCGCCCGGCGCTGAGCCCTGACAGGGCCTCCGGCCTCGCATTCGAAGGTCGGTCAATCATAGCCGCTATCAGTAAGTGCGGTAGATCGTCTTGTGCCCCGCCCTTTGTAGCGGGGTCTTCTCGTCTGGCTAGTGTCCGCTCCTGGCCGAAAGCAGACAATAACGTTCGGTGCTGGCCGGGTCTGGCAACGGGCTGGTCTTGCACCTGCCCCGAAACCTTCTCTAATACCTCAACCACCGGCGTAATCTCCCTTAAGGTGGCCCGAGGGTCGTCAGACTCGTAGAGCGGGTGAGTCAGGAGCATGGGCAAGAAGTAGCTCCCCATCTTGAGAAGTTTTCCCAGAGGGCTGACCTGGGGCAGGCCGAATACCGGGTCAGATTCGCAGGAAATGGACGCGGGAAGAGGTCGTCAGGTGATCGGGACACGGAGTTGTTGAAGCGGCCTAACAGAAGCTGGATCAGCGCCTCGCGAATTGAACCTGTTTCACACTTGGAGAAGACTCTCTTGGGCGCCTTGCAGGGTGGCCTCGATGTCAATGCCCAGCTTGGCTGCCAGCGGTCGGCTTCTCTCGATTCCCGTCCTGGCGCCCTGTGCCTCGAACAATTTGACCGCCCTTACCAGGTGCTCGCGTGCTCTCGCAGGATTGCCCTGGTGATAGTCAAGCCGTGCCATGTCCATGCAGATAAATCCGATCGGAACACTGATCTCGCCCTCGTTGAGAAATTTCAGATATCCCTCCAGCCAAGCCCGTGCCTTGCGGCCGGAACCCCATGCGTGACGTATAAGGAATCCCGGATTGCGCATTACGGTACCCAAATTCCAGCTGAGCTTCCGGCAGGCGATGTCCGTATATAGCCGCGCCATCACAGTACGGCAGAAACACTCCATGAATCGCGAACCCGTACGTTTCAGCCGATCAAGTTCCTTCGTCAGCTCGGCCGTACCTTCCGACAGGTGCCCCTCACCCATCAATGTCAGTGCGTCCAGGGGTCGCACCAGGATCTTCCAGAAACAGCTTCCATTGGTTTTCAGCTCATTGATCGCCACTCGGCTCTCTGCGATGCGTCCTCCCCAGGAAAGGCCGAGAGCTTCGTAGAACGTAGCCCAGGCCAGGTAGAAGGGATCCACCGCACGGGACTTGGCTTTCCGAGCGGTCTCCACCGCTTCATCGAAGTTGTACTGAAGCGCCTGACTCGAAGAAATGCAGCAAAGGCCTGCCACCGCTGCACGGGCGTTGCCGCTGTGGTCAGCGAATTCCACAAGGCGCTCCCCAATTGTTCGCGCGAGTCTGAGGTCACCTGACGCCGCCGCGGCCCCGGCGGCTCCGGCCTGGCCGATGAAGAACAGATAGTGATCATCGGGGAAACGCGCCGCCAGCGGCAGCGCGGCCTCACCAGCTTTCAGTCCCTCCGCCTCACGACCCAGAAACCAGAGAGGATAGGTTTTCCATGCGTTAGCGTATGCAACCACCCGGTCCTTGCAGGCGGCTGCGCCAATACGCTGGGCTCGGTCGAGTTTCTCGACCGCACCATCCAGGTCATGATTGAAATACAACGCCTGCCCAAGCCACGCCACGTACATGCCCTTGAGTTCCTGGTCGTCAATTTTGTCCGCCACTGACTCGTACTCTCGGAGGCGGGCCGTCATTTCATCTAAGCGGTCCTGGTAATGAAGAACCTGTGTCCATTCCACCAGTAGTTCCACCAGGGCCAAGTCTTCGTCAATGCTTATTTCTCGATCGGAAAGCAGGTCGTATGCCTGGCGCAGGTGACTCGTGGCCTCATCGAGTGCATATCGGGACGTGGCCTTTCTGCCTGCTTCCACGAGGTAATGGACCGCCTTGTCGGTGACCCCCGCTCGTGAAAAATGCAGCGCCAGTGTCTCAACGAACTCCGGGAGGCGGTCGGTCAGCTGGTCCTCCATGGCAATCGCCGCGCGCGCGTGCAATTCGGACCGCTCGGTATGGAGCAGCCCCACGTAGGCAACTTCCTGGGTCAGAGTGTGCTTGAATTCATACACTCGTCCGCGCTGCCGGCGCTTGATCCGGAGTAGATCAGCGCTGACCAGCGAGTCAAGAGAGTGGTCAAGGTCCAGGTCCATTTTCAAGAGACGGCTCAGAACCTCTGGTTGAAATTCCCTGCCTAGTACGGCGGCCACGCGCAACACGCGACGGCTGTCGTCATCCAGCGCGTCGATGCGCGCGGCAATGAGTCCGCGAATAGTGCTGGGGATCGCGATCGCCTCCTCTCCGTCGCGCAGCGTCCACGCATCGTCCTTACGGACCAGTCTCCCGCTTTCCTCGAGCGTGTTTACCAGCTCCTCGATGAAAAACGGGTTGCCCTCCGCTTGCATCTCGATGATCCGTACCAGATCGCTGGGAGGCTCCTGTTCTTCCAGCAGAGACGTGACCAACTGAAAGGTCTGACGGGGCGAGAATTCCGATAGGGTAATCTCGCGGGCGACATCGCTCAGCTCGGGACCCGGCCTGTAATTGCAGAGGAATAACACGGGGCCCGGGGGCTCGGCCAGGAGGCGGTGTATGAGGCTCATGGACGAGGCATCAGCGCAGTGCAGGTCCTGCAGGCAGACAACGGTAGGGCGCTCGCGGGCCAGGGCTCCAAGAAGGCGGCTCATGGTGTCGAACAGGCGCTGCCGGTATGCCTCGCGATCAATGCTTGCAGCACCCTCGACGTCGATCCCGTATAGCTTGGCGATGACGGGAAGATCATTTCCGGGCTGCCCCAGGACCGATGCCAGGCCTTGTTCCACTTTCCTCTGCACCGTCATGGGGGAGTCGCTTTCCCCAATCTGCCAGTTCCAGTTGAGTAGATCGCTGACAATAAAGAGCGGAATGCCTTCAGTGTAGGGATAGGCCCTACCCTCTATCCATCGTACGTCAGGATCGACTCGTTGCCTCAGTTCGGCAAAGAGACGCGTTTTCCCCGTTCCGGCCCCCCCGCAGACCGCCACCGCACCACCCTCGCGGTCGAGCAGATGCTCTACCGCACCGAGAAGTACGCCAATCTCCTCCTGGCGACCGACGAATCTGCCGCGCCGTCGCGTCGGCCTGGGCTTGCCGGGTACACGACCGGTGACCCGGGCTACGGGAACAGGCTGGTCTTTGCCCCGCAGCGGCTTTGGTCCCAGGTCCTCCACTTCAAACATTGTCTGAATGGCCCGCCTGGTCTCGGGGCCGATATAAATCTCGCCGGGACTGGCAAGACCCATGAGACGCGCGGCAGTATTGATAGTGTCCCCCATCGGTCCGGCTGTACCCCGATCGAAGTGGAGTTCGCCGGTGACTACGACCCCGGTGTTAACCCCGCTGTGCATGGCGACGTCCATCCCGATCCGGCGCTCGAGATCGGGAGCCTGATCCGCGACAAACTGATGTAGATCCAGTGCAGCGCGGATGGCGCGGGAGGGATCGTCCTCGTGGGCTTCGGCAGCACCGAAGACAGCCATGATGGCATCGCCGATAAACTTCTCGATCTGGCCATCGTAGCGGCCGACGATCTCGGCTGCCCTGGCGAAGATTTTCGCCATCACCTCGCGGGCTTCCTCGGGATCCAACCTCTCAGACAAGGTGCTGTAACCAGACAGGTCCGAGAACAACACCGTGACCTGTTTACGCTCCGCTTCGTCGGCCTGCGACTGCAGGGGACGGCCGCAGGCGCTGCAAAAACGCGCCTGCGGCGGATTCGATCCACCACATTGCTGACAATCCATCCCAACGGTCTCCCGACCGCATCGAGTGCCGTTAAACTTTTTATAGCTCATGGATTGGCGATTGGAAGCAGCAAAGACGGGCGCGTTTGTCGATGCTTACCCAGCGGACTATCATCTATCGCTCAAATTGGCGGTGTCCTGTCTTGGGATATACGGAAAGAAACGTCGGGGCGGGCCTGGCTGTAGGTATTGGTGTAAGAGTTGCGCTGGGCTCAGCGATTGACAATTTGAGCGCTGGTATTGCGATAGGTATCGCAATCGGATTGGCTCTCGGGTCGTCAAGGCCAGCGAGAAAGCAGAATTCTGCCCCACCAGACCAGAGCAATCCGGGTCAAGATCCACCGGAGTAGAAAACTGACCTGGCGGTGCTGATGCCAGTGTCTCTGTAGAGTTATATCGAGAGGCGGCGACAGCCTCCGAAGGGACCGCCAATGGCCGACCATAACATGCTCGACTCAAAAAGGGGTCGTCTGTCTACGTTCGGCCTTTTGTACGTCAGCGAGGGCATACCACTCGGCTTTGCCGCAGTCGCGATGGCGGCGTTCATGCGTCGCGAGGGCCTTGACGTCGCTCAGGTCGGCGCTTTCGTGGCCACGTTCTATCTGCCTTGGGCCTTCAAGTGGGCGTGGGCGCCGTTCGTCGACCTGATCGGCCTCAAGCGATTCGGCGGTCGCAAGGCCTGGATCGTGCTGTGCCAGTCGTTGATGATCATCACCTTGTATGCGGTTGCACAGGTCGATCATGCAAATCGATTTGACCTGCTGATCACGCTGGTCATCGTGCACAACATATTCGCGGCGACCAACGACGTTGCGATCGACTCGCTTGCAGTCAATACGCTGCGCCCTGACGAGCGCGGCCAGGGTAATGGTTTTATGTTCGGCGGCGCCTACGTCGGCCAGGGGCTGGGTGGCGGCGGAGCGATGTTCATCTCCGACCGTTATGGTTTCGACGTTTCATTCATGTATGTTGCGCTGCTGCTGCTTGGGGTGCTGTTGTTCACCCTGTTCTTCGTCAAGGACCCGACCGTCAGTTCGCAGGTTGCGGAGAGAAGCGCGGAGGTCTGGCGTAAGTTCAAAGAGTCTCTTGTCGGATTTCTACGAGAACTGCGGGTCGGTTTTTTCAAGTCCGGTCCCGGGCCGCTTGTCGGCGTGATCTTCGCCCTGCTGCCGTTCGGCGCGATGTCGCTTTCTTCAGCGGTAGCAACGACACTGCAGGTCGACATCGGCATGTCCGATAGCCAGATCGCGCAGCTGAATATCGCCAGCATGGTGGTCTCGGCGTCGGGCTGCATACTGGGCGGTTGGCTCGCTGACAAGCTCGGACGGCGCAAGATGCTGGCGGCCTATTACGCCATGACGACAATTCCGGTGCTGTATATGGCCTCCCTGCTGGGCGGCGATGCCGGTCTCGGTGGCGTTACGATACCGGTTTACTTTGCCACGGCCATAGCTTTCTATCTGTTCACCGGGATGCATTACGGCACAAGCGCCGCAATCTTCATGGGACTCACCAATCCCGCGATCGCGGCCACACAGTTCACCGGCTTCATGGCCCTGCGCAACCTGACTATCTCGTACACTCAAGCCTGGCAGGGTGCCGCCGTAGACGCTTGGGATTACAGCGCGATGTTCTACATCGACGCTATGCTCGCTATCTTGCCGATTCTCGTGATTCCCTTCCTTCGCGAGCGCAAGTTCAGCACAGAGCCGCCTTCAGCAGGCGCACCACTGCCAGAGGCGGGTTAGCACGGACCGGAGTCGCATCGCAACCGCTGTCACTCTGCGCTGCACGTGAATGGCTGTTTCCGACCCGCTGCGGACCGTTAGCGAGTGACCACAAACGGCAATATCGAAACGCTCACGATGATCGGATAGGAGATTCGTGGACGGCGACAAAGCCGCTTCTTGTCTCGTTCCTTAAGGTACACTGATTGAGCCTTAATACCTGTGCTCGACTTCATCGAAGCCGGGCATTGGGCAATGACGAGTGAGCATATCTTGACGAGGCAGAATGATGACCTACCCAAAGACTTTTAATCATATTGGGCTATCAGTCCCCGATGTTGACGCCGCCTTCAAGTGGTACACCGAAGTGCTGGGTTTCTATCCCATCATGGAGCCAACGTTAATTACCAAGGACGACAGTGCGATAGGCGTCATGTGCACTGATGTATTTGGCCCTGACTGGACGAGCTTCAAGATTTGCCACTTGGCGACGGCGGATCGTATCGGCATCGAGATGTTCGAATTCCCTGATAACGAAACGCCTGAAAACAACCTGGAGTTCTGGAAGACAGGAATCTTCCACTTCTGTATCACTGATCCTGATGTTGAAAGCCTGGCGGAGAAGATCGTCAGTCATGGCGGGCGCCAGAGAATGCCGATCAGAGAGTATTACCCTGGGGAGAAACCCTATCGGATGGTCTACATGGAAGATCCATGGGGCAACATTATCGAGCTCTATTCCCACTCCTATGAGCTGACCTACTCTGCGGGAGCCTATCAAAGCTAGTGCGTGTGTAGACTTTGCCTCGACGTGTCTGTTAGTCACGCTGCAATAGTGTTCACCTCGACCGGCATGGATGGGTTCGCCTGCCTTGAGCTTACAGTCGTCCGGTGAGAACAGAGAGACACTATCAAAACAGCCGCACGGGTAGCTCGAGGGCGGATTGCATGCCTGGCTGAACTGCAGCGAGACGAAATCTCCGCCACGCTGGGCAGGACAAGTGAAGCTCAGGCCGAGGTCAGCCGCAGCTGCGGACAAGGCGGTTTAATTGCGTATACTCTCAACTGGCGACGAGTTCTCGAGCAATGGTAAATAGACCCTGCGTGGGGTTGGCTAAGAGCAATCCAACACGCGAACGCATCCGCAACTGGTTGGCTCAACTGGGCCAGGAGTGCACCTTCGTGAGCACTGCTGCCGACCTGCTGACGTATCCGCAACTGGAGATCTGTCCGCTGGTGGTGACGCATGTGAGCCAGATTGAAACACTGGAGGCCTGTAGACAATTGCGCCTCCGGCCTGAGACGGCACTGCTGCCCCAGGCAGCGCTGGCGGACAACGACATCTGGCGGCAGTCTGCATATGAGTCCGGCGTGGATGCCGTATTTGCGCCCACTACCACCGATGCGGAAATTCTGGCGCGACTGCAAACCCTGTTGAAACGGCGGCAACTCTTCAGTCAGTGGAAATCGCAGCGCGCACAGGCGGCAGAAGATGATCGCGAAAAGTTAAGCACCGTATTTCGGCGCTACGTCTCCGGCGGTCTGGTCGACGAAATCATTGCCCGAATGGATGGTGACATGGCCTCCCTCACTAAGGGGTCCCGGGCTCATGCTGCCGTCATGTTTGCCGATATGCGCGGATTTACCGGCATTGCGGAAAAGCTGGCGCCGGCGCAGGTATTCGAGCTGTTGAACGAATTTTTTGCGGCCTTGACGGCCGTGGCATTCCGTTATGACGGCACGGTGTTCAACATGGCTGGCGACTCATTGATGGTTGGCTTTGGCGTACCTATCGAGCAAGAAGATGGCGGAGTGCGCGCCCTACGTGCCGCACGCGAGATGTTGTCAGGTTTTAGTGAACTGGCGGAGCGCTGGCAACGTCGATACGGCATCGATACCGGTCTGGGAATCGGTATCAACGAAGGCGAAGTCATTGCCGGCAATGTGGGATCAGAGCAATACATGAATTACACCCTGATTGGCGACACGGTGAACATTGCCGCGCGCCTCAGCCAACGTGCCCGCGCCGGTGAAGTGCTGTTCTCGAATGCGCTGAAGCTTTCGCTGGATAACGACGTTGACTCAACTATACCCATGCTGGCTCTGCCGCCCCTGACCTTAAGGGGGCGCAGCAATCCAATCGATATTTTTTGCGTGCCCATCGAGAAGCGCATCAATCTGCGCCACTAGAGCAGCAAGGCAACTTATTCGATGGGGCCTTTAAACGAGTGGGGCTGGTTTCCGGTGTGCTGGCTGACCCGGATCAGTCATTCGGGATGCCACTAACTTGGAGTCATGCAGACGGTGCCTGACCCAGTGTCTGCATTCGACTCGGTTCGGGCATTGCTCTTGGGCCTTTTCACGGCGGCGAGTGTCAAAGCTGATGCTGCGTGAAGCCTTTTCCCTGAACTCATCCGCGGTCTACATATTTGATCCTATACTGAGTGCTGGCTGACGAGAGACGAGGTCAATACACGATGGCACGCTTCCCTTCACTTCCCGAGCAACCCCACCTGGCTGACGTCCTCAAACGGTTCAGCAAGGGCGTCTGGCCGCTGATGGCCTTTCACGACGCGATCCTGCGCGACAATTCCGAATTAACTGCCGGTGAAAGGGAATTGATCGCCGCCTACACGTCCGGTCTCAACGCCTGCAGCTTCTGCCATGGATCACACCGCATGATTGCCGAGATCCACGGCATCGATCCCGAGGTGTTCGAGAGCCTCGCAATCGACCCCGCGCGGGCAGGCCTGGAGGAAAAGTGGTTGCCACTACTGGCCTATGTTCGCAAACTCACCGAGGCGCCGGCGCGCTTGACCGATGCCGACGCCCAGGTCGTATTCGCGGCCGGTTGGAGCGAGGACGCCCTGTACGACGCAATCATCGTCTGTGCCGCCTTCAACATGATGAATCGCATCGTCGAGGGCTGCGGGGTAGTGCCCACCGCCGACGGTAGGGCCGCCTCACGGGAGCGACATGAGCGGTTCAGGGAGAGCGCGACACCGTATACGGACTTCGGCACAATGATCGGCATTACCAGCGAATCAGAATGAGACCTGCTGCATCAGCGCCAGGCATTGGCCGTCCGACTGGATCTCATGATTCCCAGCCAGGTTGTGTGGGTTCCCTCAAGGAGGGATCGGCTGGTCTCAGAGACCAAAACCGGCCATTAGCGGGTCCGCGGCAGCATCACCGGCCCGGTCGCGCCCAGCCATAGTCGGCATCTCCGCATT
>CP070833.1:1474616-1504146 GCA_020341735.1 Gammaproteobacteria bacterium
CGATCTTCCAGTGGGTCAGCTGGTCACATTCGAGCAGCATTACGCTGGAGGCAAGGCAGCCTCGCTTGCCCTTGGAGCCTGATTTGGGCCGACACATAATCGCGTAGTCTTTCATGTCGCGGGACAGGAGTTCCCACACGTCTCCTGCAGCAAATACATCAGGATCGATCACCAGCGCCCGGCCCTGATAGCCCATCAATTGCGGTGGCATGAATCGGAGTGGGGTGAACGACTGCAGATCATCGTTCAACCACGGGCGTTTTTCCCCGTCCCGAAGATAGAGCTCTCCCTCCCGAGCTTGCATGAACGCCTGGTGACGGGTCTCGATAAAGCGGACATCAAACCGGTCGGAGTGAGCACTGTTACGCTTCAAGGAGTATCTGGAGACGAGCGCGCCCAGCATCTGACGATGGTTGGTATGAATAAAGACGCAGGGTTTCATCTCTCTTCGTCTCGATAGATGTGAATGCGGATGTTCATGTTTGCGTTGGCAGCCCTTTTTGGTGCTGAAGTTGCAGATCCGGCGCCCATTTTAACCCTCACGCGGAGGCGATGGCTTCTTCTGCACCCGCGTCACCGCCCGCGGGGGGCGGGCAGTAACCGAATACCGACGACAGCCGGTCCCTGAGCAGAGTGTGAATTTCCTTCGCCTGGGCATCGTCGAAATAATCAAGATATCCGCCGACTTTTGCGCGTCGGACTTTGAAGGATTCAGGATTCGCTTTGTCTCGCGGTTTCATCCTGCCGCCGCTCAGCCAGAAACTGCCTTTCTGCTCCATCTTGCGCATGTTGTCGACCGAGCCAAACTCGACAGCATCCCTGATTTCTTCCGCTGTCGCCGGTGTTCCCATGAACTCCAGGAGTTGGCCCATAGCCTGCTCCGGATCCTGTCGCAGATCCTCATACCGGACCATGAGAAAATCCGGTAATTCATCGATATCTCGGGCCCAGACATTCATGAAGTCGATGATACGGGGGAGTCCGGCTTCGGCGCCCATCACGAAGTCGAAGATATTCAACTCGTCGTCGCGCTGGGGGAACCCGAGCAAATCGATCTTGTTCGATTTCATCCGATGCTTCCACTGAAAAAACTGGGATACCGCGACGTCCGCGGGATTCCTCACCATCAAGACCACCTTTCGGTCTGCGTAGTCCGACTTGACGTCAGCATGCCCTGTATAGTCACGAACGTAATTGTCGTGAGTGAAAAATACCCTTGGAATGGCGGCGTTTTTCCGGTGGAAATTGTCGAATGACAGCAGACTCCTCGTCGACAAGCTGTACTTGGTTTGATAGATGCGGGACAGCATGACCCGAAGCCATGTGCGACCGCTCTTGCCGTAGGAGACGATGGTGCAGTCCGCTCGTCGCAGTTTGCCGAGCTGTTCTCGTCCGCGATGGCGCCGCTCGATAGCGATTCGTCTTGGCTCAGGCAGAAAAAAAGCTGCTTTGGTGACCAGCAGACGAGAAAGTTTCTTGAAAACCGTTTGAAACATAATGCGGAATCCTGACTGTAGCCTGTTGCGATGCCGGGCCGACTCGCACCGGCCGGCGCTCAGGGTCGGCTAAAGGCCGTATGTAACTGTACAATTACACTACTTGTCGGCTCGTTACTCAATCCAACGAACCCTGGCCTGAACGGACATCCGTGGTGAAAGCCTATACGTCCCGTGCAGCGGATTGGGCTCTGCAGAAGACTGCGTCTACTCGCGAGAGTCTGTGCTTGCGCTCACTGCAGGCCAGGCAATAGAGCTTCAGTCCCCAGCGACGACCGTCCGGCTGAGCGAGACCGAGCAGCAAGAACGGTCTTTACGGGCTTGGGTCATTTGTAGCGCACTGAGTCAAACAAATATGAGAAACAGAAAAAAATATTCGGCAGACCCGCGCCAGCGGCCTCGAGGGTCAGTCAAACACCGCTTCGAGATACCAAGTCGCAATGCGGTCCTTGAGATCCTGACCCGCAAAGATGGGCCGGTCCCCGGCAAGGAGTTGATGACCGAGCTTGGGCTCCCGTCCAAGACTCAGCAGGATGCGATGCGTTCGCGGCTACGGGCGATGATCCGGGACGGTCAGATTCTGGTGAATCGTGGCGGAGACTACTGTCTGGTGGATCGCATGTCGCTGATCGTCGGCCGTGTCACCGGTCACAGGGACGGGTACGGATTCTTGATCCCTGATGACGGGACTGAGGACGTCTTCCTGGCCCCCCGTCAAATGCGTGAAGTGATGCATGGCGATCGGTTGGCCGTTCGTATCAAGGGTCAGGATCACCGTGGTCGGCCCGAGGGCTCAATTGTAGAGGTACTTGAGAGGAACACTCGCGAGGTGGTGGGGCGTTACGTGAGGGAGAGCGGCATTGGATTCGTGGTGCCGGACAACTCCCGAATCGCCCATACAGTTGCCATACCGCCGCGCCGTTCAGGGCGCGCGAAGCCTGGCGAAATAGTGGTTGCCCGGCTTATCGAGCAACCTGGCAAAGGCACCCAGCCGGTGGGCCAGGTCGTCGAGATTCTCGGTGCTCCCGATGCTCCGAACATAGAGACAGAAGTTGCGATTCGGGCCCACGGAATACCTTTCCGATGGGAGGACGATACGGTGGCCGAGGCGGAGGCTCTGGGAAGTCGGGTACTGCCCCGGGACAAAAAAGACCGCGAGGACCTGCGTGGCCTGCCTCTGATAACGATAGACGGTGCAGACGCGAAGGATTTTGACGACGCGGTTTTCGCAGAGAGGGTGGGATCAGGCTGGCGACTCATAGTGGCGATCGCGGACGTTGGTCACTACGTCGAGCCGGATTCGGCCATTGATCGTGAAGGGCAGGAGCGCGGCACCTCTGTTTACTTTCCCCGGCGAGTTGTGCCGATGCTGCCGGAGTCACTGTCCAATGGCTTGTGCTCGCTTAATCCCCGGGTGGATAGGCTGACTCTGACGTGCGAAATGCATGTTGACGCGAATGGAAAGGTCACGGTGTCGCGATTTTTCGAGGCCGTAATCCGCTCACACGCCCGACTGATCTACGAAGAGGTCGCGGCCGCCTTGTCGGACCGTGATTCATCCGAAGCCCGTCGGCTCGAATCGCTGATGCCTCAGTTAAAGGATCTCGAGGGCGTCTATCGGGCGTTGGCACGCTCCCGGCGGAAGCGCGGCGCGATAGAGTTCGAGATTCCCGAAGTCACTTTCGCTTTCGACCGGCGAGGTCGTATAGCCCGGGTGGTTCCGCGGATCCGCAACGACGCTCATCGAATCATCGAAGAGTGCATGATCGCCGCCAATGTTCAGGCGGCCTACTTCCTGCGTCGCCATCGGATTCCCTGCTTGTATAGGGTGCACGCGGGTCCGGAGGCGGATCGACTGGAAGACCTGATGGCCTTTCTGGAGATCTACGGTATTCGACTCCCGCGCCGTGACCGCGTCGAGCCACGCTCCTACAACCGAATCGTGGACCAGGTCAAGGGTCGCCCTGATGAGGCGTTGATAGAGACAGTACTGCTGCGTTCCTTGCCGAGGGCCGTCTACCAGCCCGAGAACGTGGGTCATTTCGGCCTCGCTTTGCCCGAATACGCCCATTTCACCTCACCGATCAGGCGCTACCCGGACCTGATGGTGCACCGTGCGATAAAACATCTGCTGGCGGGCGGCGGAGCCGACGGATTCGCGTACAGCCGCGAACAGATGCAGGGCCTGGGACGGCACTGTTCCTCCACCGAACGTCGTGCAGACGAGGCGACCCGTGAGGCTCTGGATTGGCTGAAGTGTGAGTTTATGCAAGACAGAACAGGCGAAGAGTTCGATGCCGTCGTCACCGGGGTGACCGATTTCGGTCTGTTTGTTCAGATCCCCGATCTTCAGATTGAAGGCCTGGTCCACGTTAGCGCTCTCGGTGGGGAATATTTTGCGCGGGACCCGGTCCGAAGAAGCCTGCGGGGAGAGCAGAGCGGGCGGAGCTGGCAATTGGCCAACCATGTTCGTGTCCGGGTGGCCAGGGTCGATCTGGAAGAGAAAAAGATCGATTTTGCGCTGGCCGGAGATGAGATCGGCGGCAGACGGGGGCGGCGGAAAGGTCGCCGGAAGAGATAGCCTTGGTTCGGCGCAAGTCAAAGTACCCATCGGAAGCTGTGGTCTACGGGCCTCACGCCGTCAGCCAGTTCGTGGAATCAGCGCCGGATCGAGTGATTCGACTGCTGCTTGCGCAACGCGCCTCTCATGGCCGCTTGCAGGCTCTCGCGGAGCGTGTCGCCGCTGCCGGTATCCCCATGACCATTGCCACGCGCGAAGAAATGGAAGCCTGCAGTGGCGGCGGCGTCCACCAAGGCGTGATCGCCATCGTTCACCCAAAGCCTCCCGGAGATGAAAATAATCTAGAACATTTGCTGGTGTCATTGGAGGTGTCGCCGTTTCTGCTGATTTTGGACGGCATCCAAGACCCCCATAACCTCGGCGCTTGCCTGAGGACGGCCGACGCGACTGGAGTTCACGCCGTCATCGCCCCGAAAAACAGGGCAGTGGGGCTAACACCGGCCGTCCGCAAGGTTGCGACGGGCGCCGCCGAGACAGTGCCGTTCATCCAGGTGACTAATCTGGCCAGGACGCTTCGGTTCCTGGCTGCTCAGGGAATATGCTGTATCGGGACCGACGGGCAGGCCAGGGAGACGCTGTTTGATACCGACCTTCGGGGCCCGCTCGCTTTAGTGATGGGTGCAGAGGGGCGCGGCTTGCGCAGGCTTACACGAGAGCACTGCGACCGGCTTGTCAGTCTTCCTTTATTGGGATCAGTGGAGAGCCTGAATGTCTCCGTCGCTACCGGGGCATGTCTTTATTTTGCCTTGTCGCAACGGGCTCCGAAAGCGGAATCCCGGCTTGCCTAGTGTGGTGAGGTCGAGTAATATTCCGCGCCCTGTCCGAAAGGGCAGATTCTCCTTGCCACACCGGGGTAGACGCCACCGGGTGGCTTTAATCCGTGAGGGGTAAAAACATGCGTCACTATGAGATCGTATTTCTGGTCCATCCGGACCAGAGTGAGCAAGTTCCCGGGATGGTGGAACGCTACCGGGCAATGATCGAGGGCAGCGGTGGACATATCCATCGCGAAGAGGATTGGGGGCGCCGTCAGCTGGCTTTCCCGATCTCCAAGATTCACAAGGCTCACTACATACTTCTGAACATCGAATGCGATAAGGGGACCCTGGACGAGCTTCTGGGGTCATTCCGCTTCAACGATGCCGTCCTCAGGCACCTCGTGATCAATCGAAAGGATGCGGTGACCGAGGCCTCGCCGATGGCCAAGTCGGCGGAGAGCGAGGAACGGGCGCCGGTGCGTCGTGAGGAACCGGTGCGTCGTGAGGAAAAGGATGAGGGAGGCAGAGCGGAAGAGAAAGCCGCGGCACCCGCATCCGAGGACAAGCCCGCGGCGGAGCCAACTGACGAGAAGCCTGACGAGGCAGAGTCCTCCGAGGATAAGTCGGCGGCGGAGGCAACTGACGAGAAGCCTGCTGCGGCAGAGTCCTCCGGGGACAAGTCGGCGGCGCCTGAGGGCGAGGCCCAGTCTTTGACCGTCGCTGATGCAGCGGAAGCTGGTGAAGTCACGCCCGATGACACTCCCGCAAAGGCATCAATCTGAGATCCGCGGACCTGAAGAGGATTTAATCCAATGGCACGTTATTTTCGTCGTCGCAAATTTTGTCGGTTCACCGCGGAAGGGGTGGAAGAGATCGATTACAAGGATCTTGCGACTCTAAAGAATTACATCACCGAGACTGGCAAGATTGTCCCGAGCCGGATAACCGGTACGAAAACACACTATCAGCGCCAGCTCTCACAGGCGGTCAAGCGGGCTCGCTACCTGGCGCTTTTGCCCTATACCGACCGTCATTGAGGCGTTCGGGCCGCCGGTTCGGTCGGACCCTGTGAAACATTTCGCTGACTGGATGACCCAGAGAGCCTATAGGGCGGGTCTCGTCGCCGCGGCCCTCGCGCTTGTTCCACCGCTGGGCATTGTGGGTTCCGGTGTGCTGGTACTGACCAGTCTCCGGCGTGGTACGGGAGTCGGTTGGGCGGCTGCCGCGGCGGCCACCATCGTGCTCTTCCTGGTGGCTATTGCAGGAGGTGCGGATCCGCTGTCTGCCGTATTTGCGGGTTTGGTCTTCTGGGCTCCCGCCGTAGCGATGGCGGAGATATTGAGAAGATCCGGATCGCTGGATCTTTGTGTGCAGGTTGCGGTCATCGCCGGTTTGCTCCTCGCCGCCATGTGGATGACCACAGCCGGTGGGGCCTGGACCGGGACGCTGGCCGATGAAATACGGCCGCTGCTGGAAAGCTCCGGCTTCGATTCTGACGCGATAGACGCAGTCCTGATCCTGGTGCCGGGCGTCATGGCAATGTCGCTCGTCATTGCGGCCCTGTCTGGTCTGTTCCTCGGCATGTACTGGCAGGCTGCGTTGATGAGCCCCGGGGCCCTGGGCAAGGCATTTCGGAGACTTCGCGTTGGGCGTCTGCTGGCTGCCGTGGCTCTGGTGGTCCTGATTGCCGGCCTGATCACGGGTCATGCGGCATTTGCCAATCTGCTGCTTATCCTGGCGACGGGATTCATGCTCCAGGGACTGGCGGTCGTACATGGTCTGGCCGTGAAACGTAAGTGGCCGCCGGGAGCACTGATATTGGTCTATCTGCTGCTGGTTTTTGGAATGAGTCTCATGGCGCCGCTGCTGGCCATCTTCGGTCTGGCGGACAATTGGCTGGATCTGAGATCGCGATTCCCGGGTCCGGCGTAATATCATCGTCAAAATTAAGGATCGCCGTCGTGGCGATGCGCACACAAAAAGGTGAAGAAATGGAAGTAATACTGCTGGAAAAGGTCGAGAATCTCGGCGGTATCGGCGACAAGGTCAAGGTGAAGCCGGGGTACGGTCGGAATTTCCTTATCCCGCATGGCAAGGCCAAACTTGCCACGGCGGATAATCTGGCTGAATTCGAGGCGTTGCGAGCCGAACTGGAGGCAAAAGCCGCAGACGAGCTGAAGCAGGCGCAGGAGCGCGCAACAAAGATTGAAGCTCTGAAGCTGGTGATCCCCGCCAAGGCGGGTTCCGAAGGCAAGCTGTTCGGTTCGATCGGTACTATCGATATCGCCGAAGCCGCGACCAAAGCCGGCGTTGAAATCTCGCGCAGCGAGGTGCGGTTGCCGGAGGGTCCGATCCGCACAGCAGGCGACCACACCATCGAGATACATCTCCATTCCGACGTCAATGTCGAGGTGCCAGTCTTCGTTGACACCGAGGAGTAACGGCGCCGGGCGGGGCCCGGGTCAGGCGTGCCGAAGCTGTGGTATCGTCGAACGAAACTTGCTGCTGACGGTTAAACCAGGTGGTTGGTATAGCAGAAAAACAAAAGGCGGCATTCCGAAGCACTGAAGGAATCCGCGTTCCCCCACACTCTGCGGAGGCGGAGCAGGCTGTGCTCGGCGGCCTGATGCTGGATAACAAGGCGTGGGAACGCGTGGCCGACATTCTGGTCGCCGAGGATTTCTATCGACGTGACCATCAACTGGTCTTCGGAGCCATCGGCGAACTCGCGGATCGTGGCCAGCCATGTGATGCGGTTACCGTTTCCGAATTCCTGGAGCGCCGGTCACAGCTCGATGACGCCGGCGGGCTTGGATATCTTGGTCAGCTGGCCAAGGACACCCCCAGTGCGGCCAACATCGTTGCCTACGCGGAAATTGTCCGCGAGCGCTCCATGCTCCGCGCACTGATCAGCGTCGGGGGTGAAATCGCCGCGAGCGCTTATGACTCCGAGGGTCGAGAGCCGTCCGATCTTGTAGATGAGGCTGAACGTCGGGTTTTCGAGATCGCGGAAAGAGGGCAGAGGCGCGGGTCCGGTTTCGTCGCGCTGAAATCGATTTTGCCAGCCGCAATCGACAGATTGGACGAGCTGCAGGGCTCCGAGGGACATATCACCGGCTTGGCGACCGGATTCGACGATCTCGACAAATTGACGGCAGGATTCCAGCCTGGCGATCTGGTGATAGTCGCCGGACGTCCGTCCATGGGAAAGACGAGTCTTGCAATGAACATTGCGGAAAACGCCGCTATCAGCGGTGGTTGCCCAGTGGCGATCTTCAGCATGGAGATGTCAGCGGAACAGCTTTCATTCCGGATGATTTCGTCGCTCGGTCGTGTAAATCAGTCTCACCTGAGGACCGGGAACTTTTCCGACGAAGACTGGCACCGGATCAATGCCGCCGTGACTATCATGTCGGACTCCAAGATATTCATCGACGACACGCCGGCCCTGAATCCGACAGAGGTCAGAGCGCGCTGCCGGCGCTTGAGTCGCGAGCATGGACTCGGCCTGATCGTTCTGGACTACCTGCAGCTTATGCAGGTGCCCGGCACGGCTGAAAATCGGGCCACGGAAATCTCGCAGATCTCGCGTTCACTCAAGGCGCTGGCCAAGGAGTTAAAAGTTCCGATTGTCGCTCTCTCGCAGCTCAATCGCAGTGTCGAGCAGCGTACAGACAAGCGGCCGGTCATGTCGGACCTGCGGGAGTCAGGCGCCATTGAGCAGGACGCCGACGTCATCGCGTTTATCTATCGGGACGAGGTGTATAACAAAGAGACGATGCGCAAGGGTATCGCCGACATCATTATCGCCAAACAGCGGAATGGGCCCATTGGAGAAGTGCCTCTCACGTTTCTGGGCGAATTCACAAAATTCGAGAATTTCGTGCCTGACAGCTTCGGAGACGAGGCCTTCGGGTGAATCGCGCCGCACGCGCAACCATCGATTCCTCTGCGCTGCGTGCCAACCTGGCAGCGGTCCGCCGTGCTGCTCCAGATTCCAGAGTTATGGCCGTGATCAAGGCCAATGCTTACGGTCACGGTATAGTGCCGGTGGCGCGGGCATTAAAGGAAGCGGATGCGTTCGGCGTGGCCAGGATGGAGGAGGCCGCGGCGATCCGGGGTGCAGGGATGCATGGGCGGGTCATACTGCTGGAGGGCGTGTTCCATGCTGAGCAGCTGGAACTGGCGGCTTCCCTGGATGCTGAACTGGTTGTTCATTCTCCCGAGCAGCTGGAAATGCTGGAGCAATACCCCGGGGAGCATCGGTTTCGAACCTGGCTCAAAGTCGACACCGGGATGAATCGGCTTGGCTTTCCGCCGGCGGGGGCCCGGGACGTGAGTCGACGGCTGCAATCGTGCACTGCAGTGGACGACGCGCCGCGATTGATGACGCACCTGGCGCGGGCAGATGCCACTGCCGATCATGCCACTGTGGATCAAATCCGTTCATTCACCGATGCGACCGGTGATCTTCAGGGCAGCCGCAGTATCGCGAATTCGGCCGGCATACTGGCGTGGCCTGATAGTCATGCCGACTGGGTGAGACCGGGAATCATGCTCTATGGCGTCTCCCCGTTCGAAGATCGAACAGGACCCGAGCTCGGATTGCAGCCGGTCATGACCCTTGCCAGTGAACTCATAGCGGTAAAAATGGTGGCCGCGGGTCAGGCTGTCGGTTATGGCGGCGCCTGGACCGCCAGCAGCCCGACGCTCATCGGGGTTGCGGCAATCGGCTATGGCGACGGCTACACCCGTCATCTGGGTTCCGGCGCCCCGGTCATGGTGGGTGGGCAGATGGCGCGACTCATAGGACGCATATCCATGGACCTGGCCACGATAGACCTCGGAGATATCAAGGACGCAAAAGTAGGCGATGAGGTGCTGCTCTGGGGTCCGGAACTCCCTGTCGAGAAGCTGGCTCGAGCCGCGGGCACGATACCCTATGAGCTACTCTGCGGTGTGACTCAGCGCGTGGCCATGCGGGTCGAATGAACCGGGGTTCTTGAGTCCTGGTCTTCTGGCTCAGGTATCGAAGAATCCCATCTTGACGCCGGCCAGTTCGATGACATCGCTGTCTTCCAGTTTGCGCGCCTGAACTCCTATCTTCATTCCGTTCACTACCGGGACGTCCTCTGAACCGCGCGAGGACACGTGAACGAGGTAGTAACCTTCTGCGCGCCGGGTTATTGCGGCCACCTGTTTGCCGGGCTGTCCGAGCGTTGTCAGTGCCTTGACCAGATCCAATTCCCGACCGGCAAATGGGCCGGTCAGAACCTGGAGTTTTCCTACCTTGGGGCCGCTGCCGTTGGTCGGGCCACCGGCAGTCGGCACAGCTCGCTGAACGGCTTGATTGACATGTGCCATAGCGACCTGTTCCTGGGACTTCGGATTGATCACCATGGTCCTCTCGAACTCATCCTGACTGAGTTCCGCCGCTTGTTGGTCCACGAACCGGAGCTGATGCTGGCCGATAGTGATCACGTCGGCATGCTGTAGGGCATGTTTCTTGATGAGGCGGCCGTTGACGTACGTGCCGTTGGTGGAATTCAGATCCTCGAGGAAGGAATCGTTGAGGATGTTGATGATCAGGGAATGGTGGCCACTGACGGCAGGATTGTCGATGCGCACGTCGTTGTCCGGGAGCCGGCCGATCGTGTAGCGCTCCTTCGACATGTTGTACTCTGCGAGTACTTGTTCATCCAAGCTCAGTATGAGTCGCGACATAATATCCGAGAGTTTACCGGAACAAACGCTTAAGACGCCCCATCATTCCCTGACTTAAAGCGAACGAGCTCTTCACTTCCGCCAGAGTCACCGTGATGTTGTCACGGCCACCGTTCTCGTTAGCCAGTTCAATCAATTGATCAGAAACAGTTTCAAGATTAGCACCAAACGTACTGATAGTTAAATGAATATCCTCGTCCTCCACCATGTCGGTCAGGCCATCCGAGCACAGCAGATAAATATCACCGGGCAGAACGGTCTCCTCCTGGATTTCAACCTCGACCGTTGATTCGACGCCGAGGGCTCTGGTCACGTAGTTTCGATTGGTCGATCGTTGCGCCTCTTCGGGCGAATAAAAGCCGCGATCCACCAGTTCCTGAAGGAGCGAGTGATCCAGTGTTAGTTGCTCGAGTCGATCGCCCCTCAGCCGGTAGGCCCGGGAGTCGCCGACGTGCGCGATGGACACGCGATCATCATAGAAAAGACAAGCGACGAGCGTCGTGCCCATGCCTTTGCACTGAGGCTGGCTTTGCGCTGTCTGCCATATGATCTTGTTCGCTCGACTGACTGCATTCCGAAGGATGATGCTCTGCCTCATCAGCCCGGAATCGTCGTCGATCAGGCCACGCGATTCCCTGTCGATGCCGTCCCGCGCGAGGTTCATCACCGTGCGAATCGCAAGTTCCGCGGCCACCTCTCCAGCGTTGTAACCACCCATGCCGTCAGCCAACGCGATCATGCCGACGTCCATGTCTGCGGATGCGGCGTCCTCGTTGTGGTCACGGACCCTGCCGGTATCCGTAGAGTGGACTACGCGGATCTTGCCTTTCAGGTTCTGGTATTGGTCTTTCTTCTTTTCTTTCATTCAGCCATTACCCTGGCCACTTCGCGCAACGCTGACGCCATCTGGGCGCCGTCTCTGAACCTATCTTCCGGCCTTTTTTTCAGTGCCCGATCCAGGATTGTATCGATTGTAGCGTCAAGCTCATCACGGGCGTCAGACGGCGGAATATGCGGTCGCGAGATAATGTTCTGCATCAGCCCCACCATCGACTCCGAACGGAAAGGCAGCTTGCCTGTCAACAACTGATATAGGGTAACACCAAGGGAAAACAGGTCAGAAGCCGCGGTGACCATTCCATCTGCCAGCTGCTCTGGCGACTTGAAAGATGGCGTCCCGAGAACCAGTCCCGTCCTCGTCCTGCCGGCGTCGGTGATGTGGGCAAACCCGAAGTCCGTAATCTTGAGTCGTTCCGTAAGCGCATCGTAAATGATGTTGGAGGGCTTGATATCCCGGTGAATCACGCCCTCCCTGTGCGCGTAATGCAGCCCTTCAGCAGCGCGGGATACAAGTTCCAGTACCTCGTCGACATCGAGCAGATCATACTCCGCGGTGTAACGGCTTAGCGGGTGACCGTCCAGGTTCTCCATCGCCACCCAGGCTGTGCCATCGTCTTCTCCGCTCTCGATTATCTTTCTGATCGCGGGATGTTCCAGTCTCGCAGCGGCTTCAGCTTCTCTAAAGAAGCGCTTGCGCACTTCCTCCTGATCCCGGGGCTCGAATTCACTGGCCAGCGCCAGAGTCTTGATCGCAACGGTGCTGCCGCCTGGACGCCTCGCCAGATAAAGCGCGCCGAGCGGGGCCTTTCCAGTCTCCCGTAGCAATTCATAACCGCCAAACATCTACTTCCCATCAATCACTTATGCGGCCGTCTTTCTAGCATCGCGGGCGACATTTCACAATGACGAAATTAACACTCCTGGCGTCTGCTCCAAGGGCTCACTAAGCTGAGCTTTCCGGGGTAGACTCTTCCGTCAACCCACCAACAGCCGGGATCCAGCTTTTCAGATGGCCAAGATACGTCGCGTTTTCGCATGCAAAGAGTGTGGAGCAACCGCTCCACGATGGCAGGGGCAGTGTCCCGGCTGTGCGGCGTGGAATACGATGCTGGAGAGCAGCGAACACCAGCGGCGTGACCGACGAGCGCAGGGATATGCCGGAGAGGCGCCACGCTTGCTGACAGACATCGGGGAATCCGGACCGGCCCGGATCGGGACTCGCGTTGGCGAAATGGACCGGGTGCTCGGTGGTGGCCTGGTGCCCGGATCGGTAACGCTGCTCGGCGGCGATCCCGGTATAGGCAAGTCCACCTTGCTGCTCCAGGTCGGGGCCGACATGGCTGCGGATGTGCCGGTGCTGTACGTCACTGGCGAGGAGTCACTGCAGCAGGTCGGTTTACGCGCGCGGAGGCTCGGATTCGACAAGAGTTCTTTGCAGGTGCTTTCAGAAACGTGCGTGGAGTCGCTTCTGCAACAGGCGACGGAGTCAATGCCGAGCATGATGGTGGTTGATTCTATCCAGACCATGTTCAGCGAAGGGCTGGATTCGGCTCCGGGTGCGGTCGGCCAACTGAGGGAATGCACGGCGCAAATTGTGCGTTTCGCCAAGCAGAAGGGTGTATCTGCATTTCTGGTCGGGCACGTGACCAAGGAGGGCGTCATCGCAGGCCCCAGAGTCCTGGAGCACATGGTTGATACGGTGCTTTATTTCGAGAGTGACCCGGGGAGTCGCCTGAGGGTCATACGTGCGGTAAAGAACAGGTTTGGAGCAGCGAACGAGATAGGTGTTTTCGCGATGACCGAGGACGGTCTTCGGGAAGTGAAAAACCCGTCAGCGATATTCCTGTCCGGACGGACCGATTCCGTGCCGGGCAGCGTAGTGATGGTCGCCAGGGAGGGAAGCAGACCCTTGATGCTGGAAGTCCAGGCCCTCGTTGACGGCAGCTACGGTGGTAACCCACGCCGGGTTGCCGTAGGTCTGGATGCCAGCCGCCTGGCGCTACTGTTGGCTGTATTACATCGACACGTTGGTGTCGCCATGTATGACCAGGATGTTTTCGTCAATGTGGTTGGCGGCGTACGCGTACTGGAAACCGCTGCCGACCTGCCCATCATTCTCGCCGCTCTGGCCAGCCTGCGGGACAGGCTTGTGCCGCGCGACATTGTCACATTCGGTGAAGTCGGATTGGCGGGTGAAATCCGGCCCGTCCCGTTCGGAGAGGAACGGCTGCGTGAGGCCGCCAAGCATGGATTCAAGCGTGCAGTTGTGCCCGCTGCAAACGCCCCGAAGGCGAACATCGGTGGGCTTGAGATCGTGGCGGTCGACCGGTTGGCGGAAGCGGTCAGCGAAGTCTTCGGGTAGTCCTTTTCAGGATCCCGAGGGACTCGCCGGCGTGGCGACGCGGACGGACTTGATAGCGTTTCCGGATGCCTGGAGGATCTCCATATCGTAGCCGTCGATCTCGAGTCGGACGCCTGCATCAGGAATGGCCCCCGTCTTTTCGAGGATGAGCCCGTTGAGCGTCTTGGGACCTTTTACAGGTAGAGTCCAGTTCATGGTCCGGTTCAATTCCCGAACGTTTGCACTGCCCTGGACTACATACCGGCCGTCCCCCTCGTTCTGCACGTCCCGATACACAGCTGATGGGTCGCTGGTGAACTCGCCAACGATCTCCTCGAGTATGTCATCCATCGTGACCAGCCCCTGGATGTCTCCATACTCATCGACCACAAGTGCTACTCGGCGCCGCGCTCCCTGGAAGTTAAACAATTGCCTTTGCAATGGTGTCCCCTCCGGTACGTAATAGGCGTCGCGGACCCTCGACTCGAGGGATGCGGAGTCCAGGTCTCCATCCACCATGAGCTTGAGTATGTTCCTTAGATGCAGTATGCCAATCGTGTTATCCAGTTCGCCGCGAAATACGACCAGCCTGGTGTGCTGGGTATCTTCGAGTTGTTCAAGCACATGATCCCAGTCGTCTTCGAGATCGATGCCGATAATCTCGTTACGAGGCACCATGATGTCGTCAACAGTCACTTTGCCCAGGTCGAGAATACTTACCATCATGTCTCGATGGCGCCCGGGTATCAGTGCGCCCGCTTCCGCGACGACGGTTCTGAGTTCTTCACCGCTTAGGGCGGTGCCCGAAGAACGCTTCGTTTCGACACCAAGCAGACGCAGGAGCGCATTGGCCATCAGGTTGACAGACCAGACGAGCGGATAGGATATCTTCAGGAGAGGCGTGTAGATGAACGCGGCTGGGAATGCCAGCTTCTCCGGGTTCAGGGCGGCGAGCGTCTTCGGCGCCACCTCGGCGAATATCAGGATGACGAGCGTCAGAATTCCGGCGCCGGCGGCAACCGCGCCCTGACCGCCCACACGCAGGGCGATGATGGTAACCAGGGATGACGCGAAGATATTGACGAAATTATTGCCAATGAGAATGAGGCCTATCAGCCGGTCTGGTCGTCGCAGCAGCCGCTCGACAAGCTGCGCAGCCCGGTAGCCCTCCTGCGCGCGGTGGCGCAGCCGGTAACGGTTGATGCTCATTAGCGCGGTCTCCGAGCTGGAGAAGAACGCGGAGAGCACAATTAGGATCGCCAGAACGCCGAATAGCGCTCCCAGCGGCACCTCGTTCAAGAGATGGGAGTCCTCCCAGGCGAACGTTGCCGGTTAGTGTTGTTCAGGATTCCCCAAGGTGTCAAATGGCAAACACCGTCAGCCCCACTGGCGACTCAGTAGCACCTCCAGCACGACTCGGCTGCCGAAATAGCCGAGTACGAGAATGGCGTACCCGGCGAGAGTCCACTGGATGGCCTTGCGGCCGCGCCAGCCGAACCGCCAACGACCAAGCAGCAGTATGCCGAATACGACGAGAGCGATGATCGACAGGACAGTTTTGTGAACCAGGTGCTGCGCGAAAACATTGTCGACGAATACCAGTCCGCTGAACACAGACAGCGTAAGCAGAACGACACCCGCGTGGATCGTAGTGAACAGTACCTGTTCCATCGTTTCCAGGGGCGGCAGCACCCGCAGCCAGGCCGCCAGGCTGCGGCGGCGCAGCGCCCGGTCCTGGAAATAGATCAGGACCGCGATGAGTGAACCCACACTGAGCAGCGTGTAGGCGACTACTGAGATCGCGATATGAGCCTGCATCTCCCAACCCAGGCCCTCGAGGGGTCGCGTGAACTCGCCCGCCCCGCTGGCCAGGGCCCCTATCCCGGCTACCGGAAGCAACGCTGCGCCCAAGCCTCGCAACCGTGGCCGAAGTCCCGCCAGCATGCCGGTCAGGGCGAGCCCGAAACCGACCAGGGAAAGGACATTGGCAATGCTGAGCCCCAGGCCGGAGATCGAGCCGACGGATCGAGAAAGCAATAAGCCATGGAAGATGAGACCCAGTGACCCTGCAGCAATAGCTGGCAGGGCGGCTTTTAGACCAGGCAGCTCCTCGCGGCTATATCTCAGTGATACGAGCAACCAGGCGGCGGTCAGATAACAGAGCAGAACGACGATGCGTAGCACAGGATTGTCGATATGGCTGGCCTTGGGTTGGCGGAGATGATGATGTCACAAGCGATGCGCCAATAGAAGTCGCCAGACGAGACAGTTGCGCAGCTATAATCAGCGGCGATTCCAGATTCGGATTCAAAGTAGATGTTCGAAAGTCTTAGTGAAAGATTATCCCGCGCCACCGCGGCCCTGAAGGGTCGGGGCCGCCTGACAGAGGACAACATTCGTGACACGCTGCGCCAGGTCCGTATGGCGCTTCTCGAGGCGGACGTAGCGCTGCCGGTCATAAAGGAATTCATTGGCAGGGTCCGGGATAGGGCTGTCGGTTCTGAGGTCCTCAAGAGCCTTAGTCCGGGGCAAGCCTTGGTCAAGATCATCCACGACGAGTTGGTCCGGACGCTCGGAAACGAGAATGCAAGGCTGGATCTCGCGACTCAGCCGCCTGCGGTGGTGATGCTGGCTGGCTTACAAGGTGCTGGTAAAACGACGACTGCCGCCAAACTTGCCCGGTGGTTGAGAGAACGGGAGCGCAAGTCGGTTCTGCTCGCCAGCGTCGATATTCATCGGCCCGCCGCGATTCTCCAGCTGCAGCGCCTGGCCGAGCAGGTTGGGGTTGATTTCGAGCCATGCGAGCCAAGCGAGGACCCGCGGGTCATAGTCGAGCGGGCGCTCGATCACGGTCGTCGTAAGGCCTATGACGTTTTGATTCTGGATACTGCCGGCCGTCTGCACGTCGACGAGGCGATGATGGAGGAGGTTCGACATGTGCACGATGTCGCCAAACCGGTTGAGACCCTTTTCGTAGTGGACAGCATGGCGGGTCAGGATGCCGTGAATGCGGCGACGGCATTCGACGGGGCGTTGCCCCTGACCGGCATAATCGTGACCAAGACTGATGGCGATGCCCGTGGCGGAGTGGCGTTGTCCGTGCGGCAGGTGACAGGTAAGCCCATCAAGTTCCTTGGCGCAGGCGAAAAGGTGGATGCGCTGGAGCCGTTCCATCCCGACCGGGTGGCGTCGCGAATCCTTGGCATGGGAGATGTCGTCACTCTCGTCGAGGAGGTCGAGAGACAGGTTGACAAGACCCAAGCCGATCGGCTGGCGCGGAAACTCAAGTCTGGCAAGGGTTTCAACCTGAACGACCTGAGAGAGCAGTTCCAGCAGATGCAGAGCATGGGCGGGTTGGCTTCTCTGGTGGATAAGTTGCCGATGAATATCCCCAAGGGCGTCGATGCAGGCGTCGGAGAGGCTCAGTTGCGACGCCAGGTGGCGGTGATCGATTCAATGACCCCCAGGGAGCGGCGCTACCCTCGTGTCATCGACGGTTCGCGAAAACGCCGGATCGCGGCCGGAGCCGGGGTCCAGGTTCAGGACGTCAATCGGCTGCTGAAGCAGTTTACTCAGATGCAAAAGATGATGAAGAAGCTCGGCAAGGGCGGGCTCGGCAGGATGATGCGCTCGATGCAGGGCCGGATGCCGCCGGGTTTTCCGCCCCGCTGACGCTTCCAATTTCCCGAATTTCCAGTAAAATTGGCGGTTTGACCGTTTGTCTGGCCCGCATGCGACGTCGTGCCGGTACTTTATCGAGGAATTTAAGAAAATGGTGACGATTCGCCTTTCCCGGGGCGGCGCGAAGAAGCGGCCGTTCTACCACATCGTGGTGACTGACAGTCGTAATCGCCGTGATGGGCGTTACATCGAGCGTCTCGGTTTCTTCAATCCTGTGGCGACCGGCCAGGAACAGGACCTGAAGGTTGATCTGGCGCGGGCTGACTACTGGATTTCGCAAGGGGCCAAGCCCTCCGATCGCGTCGCCGGGTTGCTGAAGAAGGTTCGCAAGCAGGCCGCCTGAGGCGGCTTGGCCGGGCCTCGATCCGGTGTCGTCGCCCGACGAAACTCGCCTGGTGATCGGACGGGTATCCGGACTCTACGGTGTCCGGGGTTGGGTGAGGATTCATTCGTTTACCGATCCCCGGGAGAACATCCTGGATTACGGTGAGATACAACTCGGACGCGATGGGCGCTGGAGAAAGGCGACGCTGGCCGAGGGACGGGTCCATGGCAAAGGCCTTGTAGCCCGAATCAGCGGTATCGGTGACAGGGATCAGGCGGCTACTCTGGTGGGAGACGAAATTGCGATCCTGCGATCGCAACTCCCGGAGGCGGTCGGCGGAGACCTCTACTGGGTCGATCTGATAGGACTGGAGGTGATCAACGAAGACGAAGTGTGCCTCGGCAAAGTCAGCAAGCTGATCGAGACAGGGGCGAACGACGTGCTCGTTGTTGAAGGAGAACGTGAGAGGCTGATTCCTTTCGTCAGGGAATCGGTCGTCAAAATGGTCGATCTGGACAACGGAACGATCCGGGTTGACTGGGAGACGGATTACTGATGGCTGATCGGGCAGCGATGCGAATAGAGTTCGTGACGCTGTTCCCCGAACAGGTCATGTTACTGACCGCGTTTGGCGTCATAGGGCGCGCTGCGGACAGGGGGCTTATCGAGTTCGGGACGGTGGACCCGCGGGAGCATGCATCGGACGTGCACCGGACTGTGGATGATCGGCCTTACGGCGGCGGTCCGGGAATGGTCATGAAGGTCGAGCCGCTGAGGGCGGCGATCGGCGAAGCGCGTAGCCGGCTTCCGGAAGGTAGTCCATGCGTCGTGCTCGGCCCCCAAGGGCGCCTCATGGATCAGGCGCTGGTAAGAGAATTGGCCGGGTATCCGGGGCTGGTATTGGTCGCTGGTCGTTACGAAGGGCCTGACGAGAGGTTGATCGAGTTGGAAGCTCAGTACGAGGTCTCCATAGGAGACTTTGTGTTGAGCGGCGGTGAAATCCCGGCGCTGGTTGTGGCCGATGCGGTAGCGCGGCTGGTCCCCGGAGTGCTGGGGGACGCTGATTCTGCGGCCCAGGATTCTTTTGAAGAAGGGTTGCTGGATTGTCCTCATTACACTCGGCCAGAGATGTATGAGGGTTTGGATGTGCCACCCGTGTTGCTTTCGGGCGACCATGGGGCGATCCGACGGTGGCGGCTGCTGCAGTCGCTGGGAAGAACGTGGTTGAGAAGACCGGATCTACTTGAAAAGCTGGATCTGGACGAGGAAAGGAAAGTGTTACTGGAGGAGTTCATCGCCGGGATCGGTGACGAATCCGTCAGCTAGAACAGTTGGCCTGAGGGCAGGTGGAAATCATGAGCAATATCATCGAAGAACTGGAACGCGAACAGATGACACGGGAGTTCCCCGAGTTCGGCCCTGGCGATACTGTGGTCGTTCAGGTCAAAGTCAAGGAAGGCAACCGGGAGCGTCTCCAGGCGTTCGAAGGTGTGGTGATCGCAAAGCGTAACCGCGGGCTGAATTCGTCCTTCACCGTCCGCAAGATGTCTCACGGCGAGGGTGTGGAGAGAGTTTTTCAGACTCATAGCCCGTCGATTAACGGTATTTCGGTGAAGCGCCGTGGTGACGTCCGCAGGGCCAAGCTGTACTACCTGCGTGAACTCACGGGTAAGGCGGCGAGGATCAAGGAAAAGGTCTGAGGCATTCCGGTCAAGGTGTTTCTTCGGCCGAACTCCCGGGGTGCAGACAGGGCAGTCGCTCTGGCGGCCGTCTCGTTCCTGTTCACCGGTTGTTCTCTGTTTATCGGCAATGCTGTCGACAATGCCGCTGACAATCTGACCTCGGCGATCCTCAATCAGGATGACCCGGAGACGGTACGCGACGGGGCACCTGCTTACTTGTTGTTAATGGATAGCCTGGTGGAAGGTGCGCCTCAGGACCCCGACATCTTGCAAGCGGCGTCGTCCCTTTACGCGGCCTACGCCGCAGTTTTTGTGGAGGATCCGGAGCGTGCCGCGAGGCTGGCCGTAAGATCCCGCAATTATGCCAGCCGCGCGCTGTGCGAGGTACGTGAGTCAGGTTGTGGCCTCGTTGGTCTGTCCTTTGACGAAGTGGAGAATCGCGTTGCCGGTTTCGACCAGAGGGATGTCGATGCGCTATACACCCTCGCCGTGTCCTGGCTGGTGTACATCCGAACCCATAGCGAGGACTGGGCGGCCATCGCAGATCTCCCCAAGGTGGAGGCTGTCCTGCAAAGATTGCTGCAGCTGGACGAGACTTACGAGAACGGCAGCGTCCACTTGTTCCTCGGAGTCCTCAAGACGCTCAGGCCACCCGCATTGGGTGGAGAACCTGAGGTCGCAAGGGAACATTTCGAACGTGCGATCGAGATCTCTGATGGCAGGGACCTCAGCGTCAAGGTCGAGTTCGCCCGAAACTACGCGCGGGTGCTCTATGAACGTGAGCTCCATGACCGCCTTCTTACCGAAGTTCTGGAAACTGATCCCGTCTACCCGGGTCTCACCCTGATGAATACCGTCGCCCAGCGGGACGCGATTGTGCTGCTCGAAGAAGCTGACGAATACTTTTAGACCCCCAGAGATTTCCCCATGCTCAAAAGAATCTTCTTCCTCGCCTGCTTGTTCGTCGCGCCCGTCGCCCTGGGGGCGCCGACACAGATCAAGATCGCCACGATTGCGCCAGAGAACTCCGGTTGGATGAAGCAGATGCGCGCCGGGGCCAAGGAGATCAGGGAGCGTACCGATGATCGCGTCGTTCTGAAGTTCTATGGCGGCGGCGTCATGGGGAATGACGCCAAGGTGCTGCGCAAAATGCGTATCGGCCAACTCCACGGGGCTAGTTTTACACCCAGCGCCCTGTCGGAACGGTATCCGGATCTGAATCTTTACGGATTCCCACTGGTATTCGATTCACTTGACGAAGTGAACTACGTCCGAGAGCGTTTCGACGACCGCATTGTTGCCGGCCTTGAGAAGGCTGGTCTGATTGGTTTCGGTATCACAGGTGGCGGTTTTGCCAAGATCATGTCCAACGTTCCGGTAACAGGATATGACGACCTGAAGGGCAGAAAGGTCTGGGTGCCGGAGGGTGACAATTCCACGCTGGCCGCCATGGAAGCGCTTGGACTCTCACCGGTGGTCCTGCCGATCACGGACGTCCTTACCGGACTGCAGACGGGTCTGATTGATATCGTCGGAACCCCGCCGGTTGGCGCTGTCGCCTTGCAGTGGTATACGAAGGTCAAATATGTGACCGACTTCCCGGTGGTCTACACCTATGCCGTCCTGGTCGTTGAAAAGAAAGCCTTCGATCGCCTGTCGACAGATGATCAGGCCGTGTTCAGCGAGGTGATGAGCCGAATATATCGCGAGTTCGATGAATACACGCTGGCGGAAAATGACGGTGCGGTTGAGGCTCTGAAATCAAACGGCATCGAGTTCCTGGATCTCGCGCCGGGTGAGGTCGATAAGTGGCGGGAGCGCGTATTGCAGATCAATCTCGAGAACGTGAATCAGGGGATGGTGTCTGCCGAGCTGTACCGCGAGATGCTGGCAGCCCTGCAGGAGTTTCGCGCCGGCGGTGAACCGCTCGCCTCGCGCGAGGCGTCCGCACGCTGATGGCATCCGGGTCGTCGCGCTGGCTGGCTGCTGCCGCGCGGCTCTCCCGGCGTATCGAAGATTCACTGTTGGTGATTCTGCTGACTGCCATGATCGCCATCGGCGGATGGCAGATCGTCATGCGTAATTTAGTAGGAACCAGCCTCAGCTGGGCAGACGAATCCCAGCGACTGATCCTGCTGTGGATCGCTTTGCTGGGGGCGGTTGCGGCTTCCCGCGACAGGAAACAGCTTCGTATCGATCTTGTATCCCGATACCTGACCGGAGTGCCGGTACGGTTCTTCGAGGCCTTCGCAGACCTGCTCACTTGCGTCGTTTCAGGCCTCATCGGTTGGTACTCACTGGAGTTCGTGCGCGAATCCTTCGGCTATGGCGATACCCTGGTTGGGAGTCTGCCGGCCTGGGCCATTCAATCGATACTTCCACTGTCATTCTTCGTCATCGCCTGGAGGCACCTGCTGGACGCATTTCTCGCCATCATGGGGAAGTCGCGGGCGAGGGCGAGCAACCTGTGAGCATCGCATTAATACTGGCGGCCCTGGCGCTTGCAGGCGTTCCGCTGTTCGTCGTCATTGCCGGAAGCGCCTTGTGGGGATATCACGCAGCCGATATCGATCTTCAGGCGATTGCCATAGAAATATTCGGTGTGGCGGAGATGCCGATCCTGGCGGCAATTCCGATGTTTACGTTTGCCGGGTATCTGTTGAGCGAAGGCGGGGCTCCGGGCCGCCTGGTGCGTCTGAGTCAGGCTCTGCTGGGCTGGTTGCCGGGTGGGTTGGCGATCATCGCCTTGGCAGCCTGTGCCATTTTTACTGCCTTCACCGGCGCATCAGGAGTCACGATCATCGCCCTCGGGGCGCTCCTTTATCCCGCGCTCAAACAGGCGGGTTATCCGGACAATTTCAATCTCGGATTGGTAACGACGTCGGGAAGCCTGGGGTTATTGTTCGCACCCTCGCTGCCGTTGATCCTGTACGGAGTCGTCGCAAAAGTCTCGATCGATGATCTTTTTGTGGCGGGCCTGGTACCAGGGACACTCATGATCGCGCTACTCGCGGCCTGGAGTCTGTGGGTCAATCGAGCTAACCGTGTGCGAATGGAGGACTTTTCATGGCAAGAGGCCCGGGAGACCGTCTGGGCCTCCCGCTGGGAGATCCCACTACCGATTATCGTCCTCGGCGGAATCTACAGCGGATATTTCGCAGTGTCAGAGGCGGCTGCTGTGACAGCAATCTACGTATTGCTAGTGGAAATGGTCGTGCTCAAGGAAGTCCCGTGGCCCCGGTTACCATTGATCATGAGAGAGTCCATGGTGCTGGTGGGCGGCATACTCCTGATCCTCGGTGTGTCACTGGCTTCCACCAATGTCATGATCGACGCGGGAGTGCCGGGCATGCTGTTCGACGCTGTCAGCGAACTGGTATCGGGGCCAACCAGCTTCTTGTGGTTGTTGCTGGGTTTCCTGCTGGTGCTTGGGGCCATCCTGGACATCTTTTCCGCTATTGTCCTCGTTGTCCCTCTGCTGATCCCTGTGGCGGCTGGCTACGGGATCGATCCGATTCACCTGGGCATCATCTTCCTGGCCGCAATGCAGTTGGGTTATCTAACCCCGCCGGTCGGGCTAAACCTGTTCATCGCAAGCTACCGCTTCGATAAGAGCATTACCCAGATCTACATGTCGACACTGCCTTTCCTGCTGATCCTGATGGCGGCGGTCATCATGATCACCTTTATCCCCGGAATGTCGCTAGGGCTGTTGTGACAATGCCGTGGTCGGGCACAAGTGGGAGCAGTCCCAGAACACGGGGCATGGATTGTTTTCGACTCTATCCAGCATCGAATCAAGCTGCTGTGAACGTGAGCGGACGAGGCGTTAGACAAGAGATTTGCGTCTGTCGATGGTCGCAGGAATACGGATCCTGGGGCAGACAGGTTGACGGTTTCGTCCTTACAGACGACTTCTTGCTGGTGCCCGGACACAAGGCCGGGAGCCGCCGCATCGTATATTCCGGGGACAGTCAGGTCAGGTCATCATGATCCATGCACTCGCTAGTTTTTTAAAATTCCTGTGGAAGCTGCTCGACGGTGTTCGGCGCGTTGTTCACCTGGTGTTGATGCTGATCGTGCTGGTGCTTGTCCTGGCAGTGCTGTCGACGGCGCCGGTCACGGTTCCTTCATCCAGTGCCCTGATCATCTCACCCTCGGGCGCACTTGTTGACGAACTAAGCGGGACGCCACTGGATCGGGCCCTGGAGGACGCTACGGACGGCGAGCGAGAGACGCTGGTCAAGGACCTGGAGGAGGCAATCGACAGGGCTCGCGATGATGATCGTATCGAGGCACTCGTCCTGTCCCTGGATGACATGGGTGCAGCCGGCCTTGCCAAGCTCAACAGACTGGCCGAAGCGATCGGCCGCTTCAAGGACAGTGGTAAACGGGTCGAGGCCGCAGGCGGAGGTTTCTCGCAGGGACAGTACTTCCTGGCGGCATTGGCGGACGAAATCTATCTCAACCCGCTAGGCGGGTTGTTTTTACAGGGATTCGGTTTCTACAGAACTTATCTGGGCGAGGCCGTCGACAAATTGTCGATTGACTGGCACGTGTTTCGCTCGGGTGAATACAAGACGATGTACGACAACCTGACCCGCAGTGAAATGTCCGAAGTTGAAAAACAGGAATCGCGGGTACTCATCGATCAGCTTTGGGCCGGCTACCGAGAGCATATTGGCGCCGCGCGCTCTCTGGATCCTGCCGAAATCCAGCGATTTGCAGACGGCTATGCCGACCGTTTGCGGGCGGCAGATGGAGACATGGCGAATTTAGCCAGGAGCGAGGGCCTGGTCGACGAGTTGCTCACCCATGACGAGGTTGAGCTGCGGCTCATCGATCTTGTGGGCGAGGACAGCGAGCACGGAAGTTTCACCCAGATTGATTTTCGCGATTATCTCGCAGCGACCCGTTTGACAGAGCGGGATGCCGCGGATGGCGAGTCGAAGGTCGCCGTTATTGTCGCCAGTGGATCGATCGTCGATGGAGACCAGCCTCCCGGGACGATTGGCAGCGAGAGTTTCTCGAGCCTGATCCGCGAGGCGCGGCAGGATGAAGACATCAAGGCCGTAGTCCTCAGAGTGGATTCTCCCGGCGGCAGTCATTTCGCCTCCGACGTGATCCTTTCGGAGCTGGCGCTGTTGCGGGAGGACGGTAAGCCACTGGTGGTTTCTATGGGCGACATTGCCGCTTCCGGAGGCTATCTGATTTCGCTCGCAGGAAACGAGATCTGGGCACGTGCAGAGACGGTTACTGGCTCTATCGGTGTTGTCGCAGCCATGCCGGCAGTGGACCGTGCGCTGGAGCGATTGGGGATTCGGGTCGACGGGATTGGCACCACGCGCTATAGCGGAGATTTCAATTCCGCCGGCGGCCTCAGTGCCGATGCTCTCGAGATACTGCAGATGAGCGTGGATTCCAGCTATGCACGTTTTCTTTCTCAGGTAGCGGATTCGCGATCGATGAGTATCTCCGAGGTGGAGCAACTGGCCGGAGGGCGGGTCTGGACGGGCCGGGATGCTCATCGCCTTGGGCTCGTCGATAGAATCGGTAGCCTCGAACAAGCTATTCAGTCGGCAGCGACTTTGGCCGGGCTTGAGGACTACGGTGTCGAATACCTGCACAAGCCGATTAGTTTCGGGGACGCGCTGGCCCTGAACGTGATCGAGCAGGGGGCCGCCCTAGGCGCTCGCTTCGGATTTGAGTTCGACTCCCGGGCGTTAGCAACACGTTTGGCGGAGCGGTACGCCCCTGACTTGGTCGGCCTACTGCAGCTGAATGATCCCAAGGGAATTTACTATCACTGCATGTGTGCTCTGCGCTAGGCGCTGGCCTCTTTCCAATCCAGGATCACTTTCCCTGAGCTTCCGGAATTCATGATGTCAAACCCTGCCTGGAAAGCCTCTATCGGAAAGTGATGGGTGATGACCGGGGTTACGTCCAGCCCGCTCTGTAGCATGCTGGCCATCTTGTACCAGGTCTCGAACATCTCCCGTCCATAGATGCCTTTGATGATCAATCCCTTGAAGATGACCTCATTCCAGTCGATGGCGGTATCTCCGGGAGGGATGCCCAGCAGCGCCACTTTGCCGCCGTGATGCATCGTCCGGATGAGGTCGCGGAATGCGTCGGGGTTTCCAGACATCTCGAGACCGACGTCGAATCCCTCTGTCATCCCGAGTTCCGCCATCACATCGTCAAGCGATTCACGGGTGACGTTGACTACTCGGTTGGCGCCCATCTTGCCGGCAAGATCCAGCCTGTAGTCGTTAACATCGGTGATGACGACGTGACGGGCGCCGACGTGTCGGCAAATCGCCGCCGCCATGATGCCGATAGGGCCCGCTCCGGTAATGAGGACATCCTCTCCGACGAGGTCGAATGAAAGGGCTGTGTGTGCCGCATTACCCAGTGGGTCCAGAATCGAGGCGATATCGTCCGTGACTGCTTCCGGCAACACGAACACGTTGCTGGCCGGGATCACCAGGTATTCCGCGAAACAACCTTGTCGGTTGACGCCGACCCCGACCGTATTGCGACAAAGGTGACGCCGTCCAGCACGGCAGTTCCTGCAGTGTCCACAGGTGATATGGCCTTCGCCCGATACACGATCACCGGGTTTCAGTCCTTTGACCTCACCACCCATATCCTCGATCACACCCGAGAATTCGTGCCCCACGGCCATCGGTACCGGGATCGTGGCCGATGCCCACTCGTCCCAGTTGTAGATGTGTATGTCAGTGCCGCAGATCGCTGTCTTGTTGACTCGGATCAAGACGTCATTGTGCCCGGGGGTGGGTTCGGGGATGTCCTCGAGCCAGATGCCTTTCTCAGCCTTCTGCTTCACCAGCGCCTTCATTGTTATACCTTTATATTCAACTAATTATTCCAATATCCTTACCTACTGTCTCAAATGCGCTAATGGCCTGGTCGAGATGCTCGGGCTCGAGACCGGCAGACATCTGAGTCCTGATGCGTGCCTGACCTTGCGGCACGACCGGGTAGGAAAAACCGATGACGTAGACACCGAGCCCCAGAAGCTGGTCAGCCATCTCGGATGCCAGTTTCGCGTCGCCCAGCATCACGGGGATGATCGGATGTTCGCCCGGCAACAGGTCAAATCCAAGCGCCGTCATCTTCTCGCGAAAGTATCGCGTGTTTTGCCAAAGACGATTACGCAACTGTTCGCCATCTTCCAGAAGATCCAGGACGCGGATGGACGTCGCCGCGATCACCGGTGCAAGGGTGTTGGAGAACAAGTAGGGTCGTGATCGCTGCCGCAGCCAGGCGACGATCTCCTTGCGACCCGATGTATATCCACCTGACGCGCCACCGAGCGCCTTGCCTAGCGTTCCGGTAATGATGTCTACCCGACCCATGACGTGATGGTATTCGTGCGTGCCGAGCCCGTTCTCGCCCATGAAGCCGGTCGCGTGGCAATCGTCGACCATGACGAGAGCGCCGTATCTGTCTGCAAGATCACAGATGGTTGCCAGGTTGGCGATCGTCCCGTCCATTGAGAAGACGCCGTCGGTAGCGATCAGCCTTACCTTGGAGTCCGCTGATTCCTTTAGCTTGGACTCCAGGTCATTCATGTCGTCGTGTTTGTAACGGTACCTTGCCGCTTTGGAAAGTCGGATGCCGTCGATGATCGATGCATGATTCAGTGAGTCGCTGATTACGGCGTCCTCTGATCCCAGCAGCGTTTCAAACAATCCTCCATTGGCGTCGAAGCACGACGAATAGAGAATGGTGTCCTCGGTACCGAGAAAGTTACTCAGTCTTTCCTCCAACTCCTTATGAACCGTCTGGGTGCCGCAGATGAAGCGTACCGAGGCCATTCCGTAGCCGTAGTGGTCTATCGCATCGTGGGCTGCCTGCAGAAGATCCGGGTGGCTCGCGAGTCCGAGATAGTTGTTGGCACAGAGGTTGATCACCTGGCGGCCACCCTCGATCCCGATCGATGCCCGCTGCGGCGTGGAAATGACACGTTCGGCCTTGAACAACCCTGCAGGTTTGAGGGCTTCAGTCTGGTCAGACAATGAATGCAGAAAGGCGGAATCCATCTTGGGCGTCTCCGGTGGCGGGGCTGGAATTATACCAGCGAGTGTAGGGTAGACTGCGGAACTGCGATCCCTTTCCCGGGCCACAAAGCAGGCGCCAAGTGCAACAGGACAAACTGGACCAGACATCTTCCGTAAGATTGGACAAGTGGCTCTGGGCCGCCCGCTTTTACAAGACCAGGCCTGCTGCACGGGAGGCAATTGCCGGAGGAAAGGTGCATTTGAACGGCCTGAGGGTGAAACCGGCCCGTGTGGTGAAGACGGGAGACCGCCTGGAGATCACGCGTGGCAACGAGCGGTTCTCAGTGACGGTAATCGGAATCAGCGATCGGCGGGGACCTGCGAAGATCGCCGAGACGCTTTACGACGAGAGTGAGGAGAGCGTTGCGCGGCGGGCCAGGGAGCGCGAGGAGCGAGCGCTTCGGCGACGAGTGGCCCCCGTGCCGCCGGAGAGGCGGCCAGACAAGCGATCGAGACGAAGGATTATCCGGTTCACGCGCGGGCAGGAGGATTAGTTTGGAACGCCCGATGACGCCGCTACTGGCTGTAGACGTGATCGTCGAGATGACAGATCATCCCGGACGGCCTGTGGTTCTCGTGGCTCGAAGAAATCCGCCGTTGGGCTGGGCGATTCCGGGAGGCTTCGTGGACTTAGGTGAAACTATCGAGCATGCCGCGGTCCGGGAGCTTAAGGAGGAAACCGGACTGGACATCGTAGATCTCTCCCTGCTTGGGGTCTATTCGGACCCGAACCGGGATCCCCGCGGCCATACCGTAAGCGTAGTCTTCGTCGCTGCTGCGGTCGGGGAGCCAGTGGCTGGAGATGATGCAGCTGAGGTTCTAGTGGTTCTACCGGAAGATTCGCCAAAAACTGTGTTTGACCACGCGCAGATACTCAGAGACTACTGCCATACTCGGCGGGAAGGCGCATAGGTCGATGTTGCGGCCGCTGCGGACAGAGGCGCCATAACTTATAATTCTCGGAAAAGAGTCCGGCATTCCCACTCCGGGAGAGCGGCCCAAAACAAGATATGGCAGGGGAGGGTACCGCCTTGCACGCGACCAGTCCGATTGCACCAGAAGCATCTCGATTCATTTTCCCACCGGACGGCAGATCGTCCACGGCCATCAGTGAATACATAAATAACCTGTACCTCGCCGATGAGGCGGAGGTCATGAAGGAGATGCTCGATATTGCGAGGGTCGGTGACGGCCAGAAACGCCGCATCAGGAAGACGGCCGAGCAACTGGTACAGGCAGTCCGTCGGAACCGGGGAAAGACCGGGGGCCTGGATGCATTCATGAGCCAGTATGACCTGTCCTCTCAGGAAGGGGTGGTTCTGATGTGTCTGGCGGAGGCATTGCTGCGAATTCCCGACAGCGACACTGCCGATAAGCTGATCGCAGACAAGCTGCTGGCTGGGAACTGGCGTGAGCATCTGGGAACGAGTGACTCGGTCTTCGTCAATGCATCCACGTGGGGGCTTATGCTCACCGGTCGCATTATTCGACTCGATTCCGAGACCCTGGTCAGTCCCGGGCGACTGATGAAGAAGATGGTTGCGCGGGCCGGTGAGCCCGTGATTCGCGGCGCCATGCGGCAGGCGATGAAGATCATGGGGCATCAATTCGTGATGGGCCGCACCATAGCGGAAGCGATGAAACGTTCACAGCAGGGCGAGAACCGGAATTATCGTTATACCTTCGACATGCTGGGTGAGGCCGCTCTGACAGCGGAAGATTCGCGTCGCTATTTCGAGTCGTATTGCAGCGGTATCGATGCCATCGGAGAGGCCGCTGCGGCCGCGCCTTCCATCGATGCAGCTCCCAGCATCTCGGTCAAACTTTCTGCACTCCATCCGCGCTACAGTTTCGCGCAGCGGGATCGCGTGATCAGTGATCTGACGCCCTTGTTGCAGGAGCTCGCATTGCGGGCCCGAAGAGCAAATATCGGATTCACAGTGGATTCCGAGGAGGCAGATCGGCTGGAACTGTCGCTGGAACTTTTCGAGGCGGTCTACCGCGATCCTGGCCTG
>CP070833.1:1504246-1543061 GCA_020341735.1 Gammaproteobacteria bacterium
TGATCTGACGCCCTTGTTGCAGGAGCTCGCATTGCGGGCCCGAAGAGCAAATATCGGATTCACAGTGGATTCCGAGGAGGCAGATCGGCTGGAACTGTCGCTGGAACTTTTCGAGGCGGTCTACCGCGATCCTGGCCTGGATGGATGGGAAGGATTGGGTTTAGCGGTGCAGGCATATCAGAAACGTGGTCTTGCAGTCTGTCGCTGGGTGATCGATCTTGCACGGGACGTGGGCAGACGAATTGGCGTGCGGCTGGTCAAAGGTGCCTACTGGGACGCTGAGATCAAGCACGCTCAGGTCGAGGGACTCGACGGCTATCCGGTCTACACGCGAAAGCCGAACAGCGACGTTTGTTATCTGGCCTGCGCGCGGACATTGCTAGCTGCGGAAGCACAGACCTATTGTCAGTTCGCCACTCATAACGCCCAGACACTGGCAAGCATCGTACATCTGTCAGGCGACAACCACACCTACGAATTTCAGCGGCTCCATGGCATGGGCGACGAGCTCTACGACGAAGTGATGGGCGAAGACAAACTGAATCTGCCCTGCCGCGTCTATGCTCCGGTCGGTAATCATGAAGATCTTTTGCCGTATCTCGTGCGCAGGCTGCTTGAGAATGGCTCCAACACCTCCTTCGTGAATCGCATCGTAGACGAGGAAGCGCCACTCGACGCCATTGTGGAAGACCCGGTGGACACGGTTGAAGGATTCGAATCGCTTTCTCATCCAAAGATTCCGACGCCGCGAGACCTCTTCGGAAGTGAGCGCACAAACTCACGTGGATTGAATCTGTGCGATTCCAACCGCCTCGTGCCGCTCGCTGAGGAGATGGCTCACAGCCTGGAGACGGCGAGAACGGCTGGACCATTGGTGGGCGGAAAGCTCCTTGGTGGGAGCCCGGTCGACGTGGTCGACCCCGCGGATCTACGCCGAGTACTTGGCAGGGTCGATTTCGCGTCCGAGGACGCATGTCGGCGCGCAGTGGATCTTGCAGCGTCCGCACACGCAGATTGGAACGAAACGTCGGCGGCTCGGCGTGCCGATATTCTGAACAAGGCGGCCGACCTGTTCGAGAGCCATGAGGCGGAACTACTGGCTCTGTGTGTCCGCGAGGCAGGTAAGTCAGTTCCGGACAGCGTCGCCGAACTGAGAGAAGCCGTGGATTTCCTGCGCTACTACGGCGCCCGGGCAAGCTTTGATTTCGGTGAGCCCAAAGACTTGCCGGGCCCGACGGGTGAGAGCAATCGACTAGGCAGAGAGGGGCGTGGGGTGTTCTTTTGCGTCAGCCCATGGAACTTCCCGTTGGCGATCTTTGCCGGTCAGGTTTCTGCGGCTCTGGCCGCCGGTAATTCTGTTATCGCCAAGCCGGCCGAACAGACTTCTCTGGTCGCATTCCGGGCCGTGCAACTGTTGCACGAAGCCGGGGTCCCTGGCGACGTGCTCAATTTCCTTCCCGGCCTCGGACCGGACGTTGCGCGCCCGATTTTGCCGGATCCGCGAATCGCCGGAGTTGCTTTCACCGGCTCAACCGAGACGGCGCAGACGATTAACCGCCAGCTCGCGGCCCGCGAGGGCCCAATCGCTACGCTCATTGCGGAAACCGGCGGACAGAACGCGATGTTGGTAGACAGTTCCGCTCTCCCGGAGCAGGTTGTCCTGGACGCGGTCCATTCTGCATTCAATAGCGCAGGGCAGCGATGTTCGGCACTGAGAACACTGTTCGTTCAGGATGATGTGGCGGACCGTACGATTCGATTGCTCAAGGGTTACATGAAGCAGTTGGTCGTCGGCGATCCGGCGTTCCTGAGAACGGACGTGGGGCCGGTCATCGACAGCGACGCCTTGCAGATCCTGCGCGAGCATGAGGAGCGGATCACCTCTGAGGGGCGACTGATAGAGCGATGTGAGCTTGGTCCGGAGACTGAACACGGGACGTTCTTCGCTCCGATGGCGGTCGAGATCGACAGCCTCCAGCAGCTGCCAAGAGAGGTGTTCGGACCGGTTCTGCATGTGCTGCGCTACAAGGCAAGAGAACTCGACAACGTCATCGATCAGATCAACGCCACCGGCTATGGTCTGACGCTGGGCATACACTCGCGTATCGATTCCCAGGCGATGGAGATCGCGCGAAAGGTGAACGCAGGGAACGTGTACATCAATCGGAATCAAATCGGTGCCGTTGTGGGCGTTCAGCCGTTTGGCGGGCGTGGGCTGTCGGGGACAGGGCCGAAAGCAGGAGGGCCCGATTATCTGCATCGTTACTCGACCGAGCGCACCGTGACGATCAACACGTCGGCCGTTGGCGGAAACGCCAGTCTGCTATCGCTGGAAACTGACTGAGCATGTTCGGGTGACCATATCCGTCTTCGATATATTCAAGATCGGAGTCGGTCCGTCCAGTTCCCACACCATGGGCCCTATGAGGGCGGCAGCCCGGTTCGTGCGGGATCTGGAGTCGGAAGACGTGCTCTCACGGGTCGCCAGGATCGGCATCCAGCTCTACGGATCTCTTGCCCTGACTGGTCGGGGTCACTGTACCGACATGGCGGTGCTTGTGGGACTGGAAGGTGAAGACCCCGAGACACTCGATACTGAAGTTGCAGCCGAACGCCTTGCACGAATCCGGGAGACAGGCCGCCTGCATCTTCCAGGAGGGGCGGGCATTCAATTCGATGAGCAGATGGACCTGCTGTTTCACGAAGATCAGGTTTTGCCCCGCCATCCGAACGGCATGCGATTCACGGCGCTTGACAGGGACGGCGGCTTGCTGCTCGCAGAGGAATTCTATTCTCTCGGCGGCGGCTTCGTCGTCCGCGGGGAGGAGGAACAGGCAGCCGGCGTCACTCTCAGGCAACCTCCCTACGTTTTCGAATCGGCGGCTGAGTTGCTGGATCTTTGCCAGCAGAGCGGCCTGAGAATCGATCAACTCGTCCTTGAGAACGAGAAGACCTGGCAGGGCGAAGATGAGATTCGTGATCGACTTCTGCAGCTCTGGTCGGTCATGCAGGACTGCGTCAAGAAGGGATTTAATGCCGAGGGAGTACTTCCCGGCAGGCTGAAAGTGACGCGACGCGCACCCAGGCTTTACCGGGAGCTTTGTGGTGAGGGCGCAGCTGGGGACTTTATGGATTGGGTGAACGCCTATGCGCTCGCGGTGAATGAGGAAAATGCCTCCGGAGGACGCGTTGTTACAGCACCGACCAATGGCGCAGCCGGCATCATCCCTGCCGTGCTGCACTACTACCGTCGCTTCATTAGCAGTGCAGACGAGGGTGGCATCTTGAGATTCCTCCTTGCTGCAGGCGCCATCGGTACTCTGTACAAGAAGAACGCCTCCATTTCGGGCGCAGAAATGGGGTGCCAGGGAGAGGTCGGTGTTGCATGCTCGATGGCCGCCGGCGGGCTCGCTTCTGCTATGGGCGGTACCGACGCCCAGGTGGAGAACGCCGCAGAGATAGGCATGGAGCACAATCTGGGACTGACTTGCGATCCGGTAGCCGGACTCGTTCAAATCCCCTGCATAGAACGTAATGCGATGGGCGCGATCAAAGCTGTGAATGCGGCTCGCATGGCGCTCCGTGGCGATGGAGAGCATGTTGTCCATCTAGACCAGGTAATTGCCACTATGCGACAGACCGGACTGGATATGTCTCATCACTATAAAGAGACGTCCCAGGGTGGGCTGGCAGTGAATGTGACGGAATGCTAGACGAGATTGGAGAAAATTAGATGAAACTGGTAACGACTTTGGCAACATTGATCCTGATTGTTGGCACAGCAGCCAGCCTGGCGCAGTCGGGAGGCCAGCCCGAGATATATGTCAGGCAGGACGCCAATGCTGACTTCAGCGGATTCAAGACATACGGCGTTGTAGAACCGGGCGCGCCGCTGAGCGACGCGGCGCCTGCAAGGGGCAGGGGCCGTTCCCAGCCCGACGACGCGCGGCGCCTCGCAGCGGGTGAGGAGGCGATCCGGCAGACCATCAAGGATGCGCTGACGGAGAGGGGATTCAAACCCGACCAGGAGGGCTCTCCCGATTTCTTCATCGGTTACGACGCTCTTGCGATCCGTTTCGATGACCCGATGAACATGCCGGGGGACCTCATCCGGCCCACCTGGGGAAACACCGTCAGCGTGGTTCGCACTTACTCCGTATTTGACTCGGCGGCAGCGTTTGAAGGGCGTCTGACTATTTTCGTGGTAGATGGCCGGTCGAAGCAGATCATCTGGAGTGCCACGGCCGAAGGCAACATTCGTAATCTGCGCAATATCGAGAACAATGCCCATCGTCTGGTTTCGGACATGATGAGCAAAATGCCATGAGCCGGGCTGGCGGCAAGTTTTTTGCCCGCTCACGTGAGTTGCGTCCGGGCAATGCGCTTTGCAGAAGGCGTTTTTTCCGGCGGAGGGCCTCCTGCGATCACTCATCACGCCGCTCACATGGCATTCGTTAACTCTCATCTGACCGGGCCGTTCACAAGTTTGAGCGGTCCATACAGCAGAACGGCGGCGTATTTAACGCCGCCGTTCTTGCTTTCATGGGTCACGAAAAGCTTTCGAAACTCACATCTGGTTCCAGCCTAGGTTTCCGCAAGCCATGTTTCATTGGCCATCGAATGACTGCTCGCCGGGTTTAATTCCCTTCAAAAGCGGTCGAGGTTCATCACTTTGGTCCAAGCCTTGACATAGTCACGCACAAACATCTTGCGCCCGTCGTTTGCTGCATAGACTTCCGCAACAGCTCGCAGCTCGGAGTTCGACCCAAAAATCAGGTCAACCGGAGTAGCTGTCCATTTGAGCTCGCCAGTTCCGCGATCGCGGCCTTCATAGACGCCCTCGGATGTCGATGACTTCGACCACTGCGTGGACATGTCCAGCAGATTCACGAAGAAATCGTTGCTCAACGTCCCAGGCCGGTCGGTGAATACTCCATTTTCAGACTGCCCGGCATTTGCATTGAGGGTCCGCATACCGCCGACCAGGACCGTCATTTCAGGAACGGTCAGGGTCAACAGGTTTGCCCGATCCACTAACATGTCTGTCGGAGACCGGTAGTTATCCTTACCGTAGTAGTTACGGAACCCGTCCGCGGTCGGTTCAAGCACCGCAAACGAATTTACGTCAGTCTGCTCTTGCGATGCATCGGTGCGACCAGGCGTGAAGGGGACCTCTACATTAAACCCGGCGTTTTTTGCGGCTTGCTCGATGGCCGCCGCTCCGCCCAGTACGATCAGGTCGGCGAGGGATACCCTTGTGCCATCCGACTGCGCACCGTTGAATCCTTCCTGGATGCCCTCCAGGCGCTCCAACACGATCGCTAGTCCATCCGGATCGTTGACTGCCCAAGTCTTCTGCGGCGCGAGACGAATGCGCGCCCCGTTCGCCCCACCCCGCATGTCTGTGCCGCGGAAGGAGGCGGCCGACGCCCAGGCGGTCCGGACAAGCTGGGGGACGGTCAGCCCCGATGCAAGGATGTCTGACTTCAGCTTGGCGATGTCCGCTGCGTCGATCATTTCATAATCGACCTCAGGTACGGGATCTTGCCAAAGCAATGCGCTGTCAGGGACCTCATCGCCGACGTAGCGCGCACGCGGACCCATGTCTCGGTGCGTCAGCTTGAACCAGGCCTTGGCGAAGGCGAGTTCGAACTCTTCCGGATTTTTCTGGAAGCGCTTCGAAATTTCCCGGTAGCTCGGGTCGAATTTAAGCGACAGGTCCGTGGTGAACATGACCGGAGCATGCCTTTTGGACGGATCGTGAGCGTCCGGTACAAGGTTCGCGGCAGCCCCATCAGCGGGGATCCACTGGATCGCGCCTCCAGGGCTCTTCGTCTGCACCCACTCGAAGGCAAACAGGTTATCCAGGTATTGCGTGGTCCAGGCGGTCGGGTTGACCGACCATGCACCTTCGAGACCGCTGGTGATCGTGTCGCCGGCATTGCCGCTGCCGCACTTGTTTTGCCAGCCAAAGCCCTGCTGCTCTATGCCGGCAGCTGCGGGCTCGGGGCCCACGCAATCAGCCGGTTTAGCGGCGCCATGTGCCTTGCCGAAGGTGTGACCGCCGGCGATAAGCGCGACGGTTTCTTCGTCGTTCATCGCCATGCGGCCAAATGTCTCGCGAATGTCCCGGGCGGCGGCGATCGGATCCGGGTTGCCGTTCGGTCCCTCCGGATTAACGTAGATCAGACCCATCTGAACGGCGCCCAGCGGCCGCGCCAGTTCCCTGTCGCCACTGTAGCGCTCGTCGGCGAGAAATTCGGTCTCGGGACCCCAGTAGACCAGATCGGGCTCCCAGTCGTCCGCGCGCCCGCCGGCGAAACCAAAGGTCTTGAATCCCATGGACTCCAGCGCGACATTGCCCGTCAGAACCATGAGGTCAGCCCAGGAAATCTGACGACCGTACTTCTGCTTTATCGGCCAGAGCAAGCGTCGCGCCTTGTCGAGGTTGGCATTGTCAGGCCAGCTATTGAGCGGTTCGAACCGCTGCTGACCACCACCGGCGCCGCCGCGCCCGTCGGCCACACGGTAGGTGCCCGCGCTGTGCCAGGCCATCCGGATCATAAAGGGCCCGTAGTGACCATAGTCTGCCGGCCACCAGTCTTGTGAGGTCTTCAGCAGTGTTTCGATGTCCTTCTTGAGGGCATCGAGGTCGAGCTTCGCGAATTCCTCGGCATAATTGAAGTCCTGGCCTAGCGGGTTGGACTCAGCGGCCTGCTGTCGCAGTGGACTGAGGTCCAGCTGCTCGGGCCACCAGAATTGGTTCGATTTCGGCTCACCCTGCCCCAGAGCAGGGCTCAACGGCACGACCAGGGTCACAACCACCGCTAGAGCGGAGAGCAAAATAATCGGACGATTTGGCATTGAAGCTACCTCCATATGGGAAGACTGACCGCTTGTCATTTCGAATATAGCTGACCGATGACCTACGCCTTGGATTTTATTCGAAGCAGGGAACGCAAATGGATTGAAAATTTCTATCAGCGAGATAACCTGCGCCTATCAAAAGTCGCCACTAAGCGGAAAAGATACTGTCTTTTCGTATCCTGGAGTGCTCATATCCGGATCTGTCGGTACTGAGACCGGCGCAGCGGCGGGCTCTGATTTGGTTCGTCCAAACGGAGTTCGCGGCTCATCTCGAGTACCGCCGCGACACGGCGGCAGACGCAGGCAACCCCCGACGCTATACGATCTCTCTTCCCAGCAGGCGCGATTTTGCTTTGCGGGATACCCTGAACTTCACGTCCAGATATCGATAAAGGAACTCCGGAACATTGACTTCGCAGGTCGATTCCAGGCCTTCGAACCCGGGCGAGGAATTGACCTCGCAAATCCGGAACCCGACCTCTTCGTCATAGAGGAAGTCCAGTCCAGCCATGTCCATATCGAGGACATGCATGACCTCAGCCACTGAGAGTGCATTGCGTGGACCTGTCTCGAATGGTTTGGCGGTACCGCCCTGAGAGTAGTTGGACTTGAAGCCGGATTTTGCTATCCGCTCCATCGCCGCGACGATGTGGCCGCCGATCGACAGGACCCTGACGTCTCGCCCGCGGCTTTCCGCCAAGAATTGTTGCAACACCAGTTGCGCCGCAGGGTTATTGGCCTCGACGAACTGCAGTAGATCCAGCAGTTTTTCCCTGTCGTCGCACAAATAGACGCCGCTGCCCTGAGTACCGACAAGGGTTTTCACGACAACCGGAAATCCCATCTCGCGCTCAACGAAATCCGCGTCGATCGGGAATTTTACGAGGATTGTTTTCGGCACGGGAAGGCCCGCGCTGGCAAGGATCTGCAGGTGCAAGAGCTTGTCTTTGGCGAGTTCAACGGCGTCCGGTCCATTGACGCAGTAGACGCCCAGGTGTTCCAACTGACGCAGTACCGCCATGGCGAAGTAACCGGTTGTCGAACCCATGCGTGGAATGACGAAATCCGGTAGCTCAACTTTCTCTCCCTGGACGAATACGCCGTCTTCACCTTCCGAGTTGACCAGCAACTGTACGTCGGCCGGATCCACGACGCGTACGTCGTAGCCATGTTCTGGCGCCGCCTCAACCAGCCTGTCGATTTCGTAATTTTCCTGCTTTACCAGAGACGGGTCCGGTCGATACAGGATCCAGCCGCTCGCCACATGCGCCATGTCATTCGCTCCTTATTATCGTTATTGCTCTTGTCATTCGCAGATGCCGCTGGTCGCAGAATCGGTGCGTCACACCGCGATCGCTAATTATCAGACTGTGCCGCCTCGTCATCACGGCCGAAGCCAATCACATTTCTCAGGATAGACCACCTGGGCTCGCGATCATCGGCTTGCTTGCCCATGACCCAGTGGTCGAACAGCTTACTGACGTAGCCCGACTCCAGTTTGGTGGTGATCCAGCTGTCGACCAGGTTTAGCAGATCGCCCTGCTGCCTTGGCATGGCGATAGCGGCAGGCATGCGGGAACTGAGCTCCGCGGGACGGGCAACCGCATACTGGGGAAATACAAGCGTCCAGGCGCCGCCGGCCTCCGCCGAAAAGAACACCGCGTCCATCTCGCTGATCTCGCCGCGAAGAAACTGCCGCGGGCTCTCTATCTGCTTTATTTGCGCGTCCGGCAGTATTCTGGTCAGCGGTTGCTCGAAGTATGGAGAGCTGGGCACACCTATAGTCAGGTCCTCTATTTTCCGCATCTTTGCCAGGCTGCTATAGCGGTTCCGCTCGTGATCTTTCACCAGGAATCCCGCTGAGTGATAGGTGTAGGGTCGTGAGAAAGCGACCTCGATGACTTTCTCGGGCACAATCGTAAGCCCGCCTAAAATCAGGTCGACCTCGCCGGAATTCAAGGCGCTGACGAACCCATCTCTATTCAGCCTGACGATGTCCAGCTTCAGGCCGAAATCCCTTGCAAAGGCGTGTGCCAGGTCCATGTCCATGCCGACAGTTTCGCCAAGATTATTTCGGTACGCATACGGTAACCGGTCGGGAAAGTAGCCGATTCGGATTACGCCGCGTTCCCTGATGACATCCAGTCGAGAACGACTGAGATCCGGACCCGATAGTGCGGGCGGGCGTTCTGTATCTCTGGTTTCGACTTGGACCGGATCACCGGTGAGTCGTTTGGAAACGAAGATATCCAGGCCTTCGTAGGTGTAGGGTATGGCAGCGGTTAATAGCAGTCCCAGGCCCGCCATAGTCACATAGAAGAACAGCAGGCCGAGCGCGGCGATCTGGATCAGCTTTCGCCATCTAAGGATGCCCAACATGGCGGTTGCTCCAAGGATCGCGATCACGACGCCATGCATCGCCGCCAGCCCGGTTGCGAGTCTGCCTGTGATGACGGCCCCCAGGAGATAGAGCTGAAACATATCGGCTGGAAGCTGGAAGACATCCAGCAAGAATGGTAGCGCCACAGCCATCTGCCCGAAGGCAGAGAACAGCCCCATCACCGAAAACTTTGGATATTGGTCCGGTGCCAGCGGAACACCGGTGAACCAGGCGGCGAAAAGGATGAAGCCGAGCCCCAGCAGCGTCCCGACGCTGGGAAAGCTGTACGCCGTGGGGACCAGGAGGTCAATCGCCGACCTCGCGTCGTCTGAGGGCAGCCGATGTTCGTCCAGTAAAGCCTTGCATCGTTCCGCCATCATCGGCAGCACGATGAGGACGGTCCCGGTCGCGATCGCCGTGATGAAGGGGGTCCTGACCGTCCGCATCACGTCCCTGGCGGAAAATGGGGTTGCCCAGGACACCAGCAACGGCAGTATCACGAATGTCAGTATCAGCCAGGCCCCTACATATGCCCACAGGTAGACCTGTAGTTTCTCCAGAGCCTCGGTTTGGATCGTCCCTGCCGCATTGGCGGCGATCGCAAATATCCCCAAGGGCGCCAGCCTTGCCACCCAGCTTGTTATTTTCATCAGTGTGGCGGTCAAGGTATCCAGACCGCGCAGCAGGCCAGACTTGTTTGGGACGGATATCAGAGCGGTACCCATCAGGATGCTGAACACAACAACCGCCGGAAGAATCGTGTTGGCCAGCGAGAAAAACGGGTTGGCTGGCAGGTACAAGAGCAGCGGGTCGAACTCGACCTGGGCACTCTGCGTCGTCGTGCTAAAGAAGGCAGCTGCCTCCCAATCAGGGTAGGCGAAGGGGAGAGCCAGTAGCCCGATCATCGCGATGACCCAGAGGAACAGGATCAGCATCCCGCCCTGAGAGCCGATTTGCCGTGCATGAGACATGTCCAGCTTGCCTAATCCTCCGATGAGGGAAACCAGGACATAAGGGACGACCGTCATCTGCAGAAGGCGCACGTATGCATCGCCGAAAAGACCGAACACACCGGCATCCTCGCCAAAGAAGATACCGATGAAGAGGCCGAGGCTGAGTCCCCAGATGACCTGAGAAAAGGCGCTCTTCGGGAATAGGCGAAACCTGCGAGTCATGACCGGATGCTACGGTGCCCCCTTGTTTACCGCGCATTCTAAGGGATACGGCTGCCCGAGGAGTAACTCACCTGGGGAGCGGGCCAGATCGATCCAGGGATTCCCATGAGGGCAGTGGCTGGCGGCAGTGCTACTGAAAATCCTGAGGCCGCAAGATGTCAGATTTGTTTTTTGGGAAATCGAAGTACACGAATTCGCCATCAGCTGCCTGGATATCGCTCCAGTCGGTCACATCAAAATCTACGCAGAATAGGGCTGCGGTCGGCATGTTATCGATCCGCGTTGTCGTCAGGCGATTCGCAAAATCGGTGAATCCAGGATTGTGGCCGACGAGCATGAGGTGATTCGCGAGAGTCTCAAGGGAAGTCACAATCCTGAAAATAATTCCGGCGCTTGCGTGATACAGCGATGGCTCTTGGATGATCCGTTCCTCCGGATAGCCCATCTGTCGGGCTGCCATTCGTGCTGTCGAAATGGCCCTTTTTGCCGGGCTCACGATCAGCAGGTCAGGAGTTTGCCCGCGAGCCATCAGGCGCCGCCCCATTTCCGGCGCGTCTCTGCGGCCGCGTGGATTCAGCGGCCTGTCGAAGTCACTCAGACCGGGTTCATCCCAACTGGACTTGGCGTGACGCAAGAGAGTGATACGTTTCAAGAGGAGACCACCCCTATAAGTCTCAGCCGCCGTCATCGTCCTTGTAGCCACTGCCGGCCAGACGTCGGTCCTCGCTTTCCGGGTTGATTGCTAATTCTGCGACGATTGCTCGGTGATCGGAAACCGGGTCGTCGAGAACATCAAACCCAACAAACCGAAATTCGCTGGACACAAGGATCCAGTCGAGCCGGCGATCCAGCTTTGGAAACGTCACTATGCCCGCATCCAGAGGCGCGTAGGCAGTGAGATTCAGGTTCTCGACCAGTTCTCTCAATACTCCATCCTTGTGATTCCACTCGGTGTTGAAGTCACCCATCAACACGAGAGGTCGATTGCGGTCGGCGAGGGCGGCAACCAATTCGGCCGCCTGGCGCTGCCGAATGGCCTCTCGCAGGGGTTCCATATGCACGGAGACAACGTCGATTTCCATATCCCTGTCCGGCCAACGGACAATGGCGAGACTGAATCCTTTCGGTAATGACGCCGGTGCCGGGAGAAAAGTGTGGGCGCTATGCTCTTCAATCGGTAGCCTGGAAATAACCGCCGTTCCATACGATAGACCGAGACCACGTGCATGCGCTGTGTGCATTCCCCATTCGAATTCTGCCGCCGCGGCTATATATTCCACATGATGGAAATTGCCACTCCATCTCGACGGTGCGTCAGCTTCCTGGAGGCCAATCACGTCCGGTGACTCCCGGCGGATAAGAGTCTCTACGGCGTCCAGGTTACGGCGAGCGTCCTCTTCGTCCTGGAAGACCTGGTGGACGCCGTCTCCTCGTCCATGCGCCAGGTTGATGCTGAGCATCCTCAACGTCGGATCGTCTGCCATGCCGCTGGAGGGCCGTGCATGATCGACGGGAGCGAAAGTGCTCGGCTGTGGAGCAAGATTGGGGCTGACGCAGCCGCAAGCGATGACGGCCAGGGTAGCCAAGCACAGAGCACGCAGATTCACGGCTGGGTTACCCCCGTACGTTCCCGATAGGCGTCGATCTCGTCGTGCAGCCAGTTGGCTGTAGGGATCTCCGATCCGTCGCTCATCCGGACCATATACATCTTGCCCGTGAGCATGCTCTTAGTCGCCGAGAGTTCGATGAACTCATCAATGTCACCGATTTTGCCCTTGTCCCTGAAGTGCTCATATTTCCTGCGCATGTGCTTTGCTGCATCGACGCTGTCGTGATCGTCACCGTTGCGGATAAATATATAGCCTGAATCCGCTACCCGCGCGAGGAGGTACTCAACCTCTGCCTCCAGGTTGGCGGCATCATCTGCCGCCGCCACCGTGGCAGAGAGATATATCGCGACCCAGAGGGCCATACGACGAAGGGCGACTGCCGCCGTGCTCATTCGACTGCAACCTGTACCCGGCCGTCAAGGATCCTGACCGGAAACGTCGGCAGGTCCTCGTAGGCAGGCGGGGTCAGCGCCTTGCCCGTACGCAGGCAAAATCGGGCGCCGTGCCTCGGGCAGACGATCTGGTCACCATCCACCGGTCCGCCGGTCAACTCCTCCCCATCATGGGTGCAGATATCTTCAATGGCGTGGAATTCACCATCCACATTGAACACGGCCACGACGAAGTCGTCGGTTTCGACGATCTCGAATTCGCCCGGCGGGATCTCGTCGACGGCGGCTACATCAAGCCAGTTTTCGGTGCTCATCTCCGGATTGCCTCAATACATACCGGTTTGCAGGCGCGCAGCTTCAGACATCATGTCCTGACGCCACGGCGGGTCGAAGACCAGTTCGACCGCCGCCCGCTTAACTTTCGGGATAATCTCGAGTTTGCTGCGAACGTCCAGCACCAGGATGTCTCCCATGCCGCACCCAGGCGCTGTCAGGGTCATGTCGACTTCGATGCGGTACTGTCCATCCTCCAGTTTGACGGTCTCGCATCGATAAATCAGACCCAGGTCAACGATATTGATTGGAATCTCCGGGTCGAAGCAGGTTTTCATCTGCTCCCAGACGAGGTTTTCCAGATCTTCCCTCGACGCCTCAGGAGGAAGTTGAGGTGGCGGAACCGGATCCTTGCCAAGCGCGTCGGCATTACCTCCGTCTATCCGAAACAGGCTGCCGTCGACGTAGACGGTAAAACTGCCGCCAAGGGCCTGGGTAATGAACCCGTTAGTCCCCTTGCGAAGGATAACCTCATCTCCCGAAGGTATAAGTACTGCGGCGCAATTTCTGTATAGCTGAACAGGTTCGCTGTCACGACCAAACATACCAACGATCCCTCAACTACTCAGTTGACACGGTGTCGCCGCCCGAGAGGGCGGATTTCATGGTGTGCCAGCAGAGGCTGGCACACTTAACCCGGGTCGGATATTGACGAACGCCTGACAATGCAGCGAGCTTGCCCAGTGATGCCAGGTCGCCCATGTCCGATTCGTTGCCCGTGAGCATTTCATGTATGCGCTCGAAGAGATCCAGCGCTTCCGTCTCGGTCTTGCCGTTCAGGAACTCGGTCATCATGGACGCCGATGCAACAGAGATCGCACAGCCCGAGCCCTCGAACGCCGCGTCTTCGATTCGGTCGTCGCTGACCCGCAGGTAGACGTGAAGCTTGTCGCCGCACAGCGGGTTGAGCCCTTCCGCCTCGCGCCTCGGCGGCTCGATCTGGCGAAAATTTCGCGGGCTGCGATTGTGATCCACGATTACGTCGCGGTATAGATCCTTCAGATCCATCAGGCAAACATCTCCCTTGTCTTGACCAGGGCCTCCGCCAGACGGTCTGCTTCTTCCTCCGTGTTGTAGAAGGCAAACGAAGCTCGCGCCGTCGCGGGCACCCCGAAATACTCCATGACCGGCATGGCGCAGTGATGCCCTGTCCGAATCGCAATCCCTTCGTGATCGACGATCGTTCCGATGTCGTGTGGATGGATGCCTTCGAGGATAAACGAGATGACGGCCGCCTTGCCGGGCGCAGTGCCTATGATTCTAAGCCCCGGAACTTCTTCCAGAACACGGGTTGCGTGCTCTAACAGGGTCGCCTCGCGGCGGGCGATGTTGGACATGCCCACGCTATCCAGGTAATCCACGGCCGCACCCAAGCCTACGGCACCGGCAATATTCGGTGTGCCAGCCTCAAATTTCCACGGCAGCTCGTTATACACAGTTTCGTCGAAACCCACGGCCAGAATCATGTCGCCGCCGCCTTGCCACGGTGGCATGTCCGCCAGTATCGATTCCCGCCCATACAACACACCGATGCCGGTAGGGCCGAACATCTTGTGCCCGGAGAACGCGTAAAAATCACAGTCCAGGTCCTGGACATCGACTGTCATGTGAGGGACTGCCTGGGCACCGTCGAGGAGAACGGGTACGCCACGCTCCTTCGCCATCGCTATCACGTGGTGAACGGGATTGACCGTCCCGAGCGCGTTTGAGACATGCCCGAGCGCGACAAGCCGTGTCTTAGGGCCAAGCAGGCGTTCAAACTCGTCTAGCCGGATCTGTCCGGTATCGTCCATCGGCGTCACAACCAGCCTGGCGCCGGTCTGTTCGCACACGATCTGCCACGGGACGATGTTGGCATGATGCTCCAACCAGGTGATAAGGATTTCATCTCCTTCGCCAAGGCGAGGCCGCCCCCAGCTCTGGGCGACGAGATTGATGGCTTCAGTCGTGCCGCGTGTCCATATGATTTCCTTGTCAGATCTGGCGTTGATAAACCTCCTGACTTTGGTTCGGGCACCTTCGAATGCGTCCGTCGCTCTCTGACTCAGCGTGTGAACCCCGCGATGTACATTCGCGTGATCACTACCGTAGTAGTGGCTGACTGCGTCTATCACCTGACGCGGTCGCTGCGCGGAAGCCGCGTTATCCAGATAGGCCAGCGGTCGGCCGTTGACCTCCTGGTGCAGAATAGGGAAATCTGCGCGTAAGGCATCGATGTCCAGATCGGTCGTCAGAACGGTATCCGGGTTTGCGCTCACCTTTCAGCTCCCAGGTTTTCTTGAATGAGTCGGTCGTCCGCCAATACTCCGGCCAGATGACGCTCGAGCCTGCGCCGGAAAGCAGCCAATGGCATGCGCTTGGCGACGATCTCCGCAAACGCGAACGTGAGCAGGTCGTGAGCGATGTCCGGAGCGATGCCGCGGGAGAGGAGGTAGAACAGCGCGTCTGCGTCGAGTTGGCCGACAGTGGCGCCATGGCTGCACTTGACGTCGTCCGCGTAGATTTCCAGTTCGGGTTTGGTATCGATCTCGGCCTCCGGCGAAAGCAAGAGGTTGTCATTCGACTGATGAGCCTCGATTTTCTGTGCATCGGGATGCACGATGGCCTTGCCATTGAATACCGCACGGCCGTGATCCCCGACGATCCCCCGATACACTTCGTTACTGAGAGTGTGCGGTGCGAAATGATCCACACGGGTTTGATTGTCCACGTGGCGCCGCCCATCCACGCAGTAAAGACCGTTCATCACGGTTTCCGCACCGCTGTCCAATAGATGAATTCCGATGTCCAGCCGGGCGAGGGTTCCACCAAGATGGACATTGTGAGTCGCAAGTTGGGCGTCTCGCAGCAGCTTGGCGTGCAGGCCCCCAATATGGAAAGTATTCGCCGTCTCCTCCTGCAAGCGGTAATGATCGACCCTGGCCGCCGGCCCGAGTGAGATCTCCGTCACCGCGTTGGTCAAGTTGGCGGTATTGCCGAACCCCACGTAGTGCTCGACCACGGTCAACTGACTGCCATCGGTGGCGTCTACGAATACTCTCGGATGAGCCGCTACCGGTTCGCCGCCCGGTACCGAGAGGAAAAGCAGGTACACGGATCGATCGTGGGCCCTGCCAGGTACCGTTCGTATCACGATACCGTCACGCAGGAAGGCCTGATTCAGTGCGACGAACGGATGCTGCCCGATGGCCGCCACCGTGCCGATCGGGTGCGCATCCGAGCTTTCATGATCGTCGAGGTATGACGCCATCGGGCGGGCGATGATGCCGTCCATGTTGGTCAGGTCAGAAAGCCCTGGTTCAAGCCGGCCATTCAGGAATACGATGCAGGCGGCATCCAGCCCATCCACAGATACCGCCGCGACTTGCTTCGGACTGGGTGCCTCTGCGGGCCCTGCCGGTCGGAAGGCGTGGCGAGCAAGCTTTCGCAGTGACGTGTATTTCCAGGCCTCGTCCCGGGTCGTCGGCAGCCCGGTGCCCGTGAACGCTTCGAAACCGGCCCGCCGAAGCGCCGTCGCGGCGTCGTTACCGGCGCCCAGGTCCGACCAGGCAGCGCTGAAGGCGTCCAGGGCGGCCTCCCGGCGTCCGGGACGTTTGCTCTTTTGAATCGCCGAGCTCATGCGTTAGCGGCCTCCTGGACCCAGTCATAGCCACGTTCCTCCAGTTCGAGAGCCAGTGTCTTGTCGCCGGTCCGAACTATCTTTCCGCCCGATAGGACGTGGACGAAATCCGGCTCGATGTAGTCCAGCAGGCGTTGGTAATGAGTGACCAGGATGATGGCGCGATCCGGGCTACGGAGGCTGTTCACGCCAGCGGCGACGACTTTGAGTGCATCTATGTCCAAGCCTGAGTCGGTTTCGTCCAGCACCGCGAGCCGCGGTTCCAGTACCGCCATCTGCAGAATCTCGTTTCTCTTTTTCTCGCCGCCGGAGAAGCCTTCGTTGACACCGCGATTGAGGAAGCTCTCATCCATGTGCATGAGCCCCATCTTCTCCTTCACAACTGCCAGAAACTCGAACGCATCCAGTTCGGCTTCTCCACGATGAGTCCGCACCGCATTGAGCGCTGCCTTGAGCAAGTAGGCGTTGTTCACCCCCGGAATCTCTACCGGGTACTGGAACGCCAGAAAGACGCCTTCCCGGGCTCGCTCTTCGGGAGCCATGTCTAACAAATCCTTTCCGACATAGGTGACCGAGCCAGAAGTAACCTCGTACCCGTCACGCCCCGCCAGAACGTTGGCGAGCGTGCTTTTTCCGGATCCGTTCGGGCCCATGATTGCGTGGACCTCGCCGGGATTAACGTCCAGGCTGAGGCCGTTCAGAATCGGCCTTTCATCTACCCGCGCGTGCAGATCTTGGATGCTTAGCATTTATCGTGTTCCTGATTTGAATGACGGATGAGCGGGACTCAGCCAACGGCGCCCTCCAGGCTGACGCTGAGCAAATTCTGGGCCTCGACCGCAAACTCCATCGGCAATTCCCGGAATACGTCCTTACAGAAGCCATTGACAATCATGTTCACAGCATCCTCTTCGGAAATGCCACGCTGGAGGCAGTAGAACAGCTGGTCTTCTCCGATTTTTGACGTCGTCGCTTCGTGCTCGACCTTCGCGCTCGGGTTTTTCACCTCAACGTATGGGAAAGTGTGGGCACCACACCGGTCGCCCATCAGCAGGGAGTCGCATTGTGTGTGATTGCGTGCTCCGTGCGCTCCCGGCAATACCTTGACCAGTCCCCGATATGCACTTTGAGCCCGACCGGCGGAAATGCCTTTCGACACGATTGTGCTGCGCGTATTGCGGCCGATGTGAATCATCTTGGTCCCGGTATCGGCCTGCTGCAGATTGTTGGTCACCGCGACCGAGTAAAATTCGCCGATCGACTCGGCTCCGCGGAGGATGCAGCTCGGATATTTCCAGGTGATGGCGGAACCGGTTTCTACCTGCGTCCAGGAGATCTTCGATCGATCACCGCGACAGTCGCCACGCTTCGTGACGAAGTTGTAGATGCCGCCCACGCCGTTCTCGTCGCCTGGATACCAGTTCTGAACTGTCGAGTACTTGATCTCCGCGTCTTCCATCGCTACGAGTTCGACAACCGCGGCGTGCAGCTGGTTTTCATCTCGCATCGGGGCCGTACACCCCTCCAAGTAGCTTACATGGCTACCTTCGTCCGCCACGATCAGTGTTCGTTCAAACTGACCGGTATTGGCCGCATTGATCCTGAAATAGGTGGATAGCTCCATCGGACAACGCACACCCTTCGGTACGTAGACAAACGAACCATCGGTGAATACGGCCGAGTTCAGCGTGGCAAAAAAATTGTCTGTATACGGTACGACGCTGCCCAGGTAGGCCTCGATGAGCTCGGGGTGATTCTGCACGGCCTCCGAGAAAGAGCAGAAAACGACGCCAGCCTCCGCAAGCTTTTCCTTGAAGGTCGTGGCTACCGAGACACTGTCAAACACGGCATCGACCGCGACTCCAGCCAGAATGGCGCGCTCGTGCAGAGGAATTCCAAGCTTCTCGTAAGTCTCCAGCAATTTTGGATCGACTTCGTCAAGACTCTTGGGGGCATCTTCTTTCGACTTGGGGGCGGAGAAATAGGAGATGGCCTGGTAGTCGATTGGATCGTGATGAACATGCGCCCAACGCGGCTCCTGCATAGTCTGCCAATGTTCGAAAGCGCGTAATCGCCACTCGAGCAAGAAGCCCGGTTCCTTTTTCTTTCTGGAGATGAGCCGAATGACGCTTTCGTCGAGTCCCGGGGGAACGGTATCTGCGTCGATATCGGTGACAAATCCGTGCTGATACTTCTTGCCGATGAAGTCTTCAACGTCGGGTGATCTGGTAGACATTGCGGCTTACTCCAGCTCAGTGGCTTCCGTCTTTGCCCAGGTGTTGCTCTTCCGGCCTGACCGCACTGGTGAGGTCGATAAGGGGATAGTCCGTCCCTGTAGTGACGGTCAATTGGGCCAGGCTCACGTCCTTCAGGGCGCGCCTTATCGCCACATTGATGCGCTGCCACGCCGAGCCAACGAGACACAGGGATTCGATTTCACAATTGCCGACGCCGTTACTGCAGACAGTGATGGCGACAGGACCCTCGAGAGCATCGATGACCTCCGCGGCAGAGATCTGATCAGCGGAGCGCGCCAGCTGGTAACCACCATGTGATCCCCGCACAGAGGTCACTAGCCCCGCCTTGCCGAGTATCTTCAGGAGCTTGCTCGCCGTCGGGACGCCAAGGCCTGTTCTGCCGGCGATGTCGGCAGCGGTCTGTAGTTCGTCACCCGTGCCGGAAAGGTGGGCGAGGATAAGCGTCCCGTAGTCTGTCAGCTTGCTCATACGGAGCATTTTGATTCCCTCCCGATTAATTCGGACCATTTTAGTACCTTTTGCGCCGCGAGAAAAGAGCTTGGAGTGCTCATAAGTGCACGGGCGGCTTCTCTACTGGCGGTATCCCTGCCTAATTGTGCTAGCATCCCTCAGCACGCCAAGGCCATTAGATTCGGGGGGAGGTCGATGGCAGCCAGGGAAGAAAAGGGCGTTCTAAAATCCGATTCTCGCGGATCGGAAGACAATATCGTGGTCATCCGCGATCTTCATTATTCCAGAGGGCACCGGAAGATTTACGAGGGTCTCAATCTCGAGATTCCGCGCGGCCGCGTTACCGCCATCATGGGGCCTAGCGGGACCGGTAAGACGACGATGCTTCGACTGATTACAGGGCAGATCCTGCCGGATAGCGGCAGCATCCTGATCGAGGGACAGGATGTTGCCAAGATGCGCCGAAAGCAGCTATACGAGTATCGCAAGCGCATCGGCATGCTGTTCCAGAATGGCGCGTTGCTCACTGACATCAACGTCTACGAGAATGTGGCGTTCCCCTTGCGGGAGCACACCGATCTGCCGGAGCGGCTGATAAGGCATATCGTTCTTACGAAATTACACGCCGTGGGTCTGCGGGGGGCATGGCACATGATGCCCTCGGAGCTTTCCGGCGGCATGGCGAGACGGGTGGCTCTCGCCCGTGCAATCGCAATGGATCCGGATCTGATCCTCTACGACGAACCATTCGTCGGGTTGGACCCCATCTCCATGGGAGTGATCGTTCGACTCATACGGAGGATGAACGACGCCCTGGGGCTGACCAGCATTGTCGTCTCCCACGATGTGGATGAGATTTCGTCGATTTCGGATCGCACCTACCTCATCTCTGACGGACGCGTCGTCGCATCCGGTTCGCCAGAGGATCTGCAGGACAACTGCTCTGCAGTGGTGATGCAATTCATGAACGGCATGGCCGACGGACCGGTGCCTTTCCATTACCCTGCGCCCGATTACGGGGAGCAACTCCTCGGTCGCGACAACTGAGGGAATCAGTGTCATGAAGCGGGTCTTCCAGGACATCTGGTATTCCGTGCAGGATTTCCTGCAGACATTCGGTTCCAGCCAGTTGTTCCTGGTCCGGATTCTGGCCGGCGTCCCGGCGGCGTTTCTGCGACCTGGCTTGATCATTAAACAGATTCACGGCAGCGGCGTTTTGTCCCTGGCCATAATCGGCATCTCCGGGTTCTTCGTGGGCATGGTCCTGTCCCTGCAGGCTTACAACTCTCTCGCCCGATTCGGCGCGACTGAATCACTTGGCGTTCTCGCTGCACTGGCCCTGACTCGCGAACTCGGCCCGGTTGTCACCGCGCTGCTTTTCGCTGGCCGCGCGGGCACAGCGCTGGCATCCGAAATTGGCCTGATGCGAGCGACTGATCAGCTTTCCGGCATGGAGATGATGGCGGTAGATCCGGTCAGGCGGGTCGTCGTGCCGCGTTTTATCGGTGGCGTGATCGCCATGCCGCTACTTGCCGCCATCTTCAGCGCCATGGGACTGTTCGGCGCATGGCTGGAGGGCGTGATGCTGCTCGGCGTGGATGAGGGCGCCTTCTGGCAGCAGATGCGGAGCCAGGTCGACGTTTACGACGATGTGCTGGCTGGCATATTGAAAAGCTTCGTGTTCGGTATTGCCGCCAGTCTGCTGGCAGTATTCGAGGGATACAATTCCATACCGACTGCCGAGGGAGTCAGTCGCGCTACGACTCGGACAGTCGTCCTTACGGCGCTCGCCGTACTTGTCCTGAACTTTATGCTTACAGCGGCGCTAATCGGAGAGGTGTAACGATGCAGCAGACACGCGCAGTGGAAATCGGCACCGGGCTATTCGTGTTCCTGGGTATCGTGGCCCTGTTCTTCCTGACGACTCGAGTGACCAATTTCGACAGTTACGAGGGCGATGAGGGATACACCCTGACCGCGAGGTTCGACAACATCGGTTCCCTGAAACTCAGATCGCCGGTCTCGATGTCGGGGGTAAAGGTCGGCAGGGTGAGCAGCATCATCTTCGACGACGAGATGCTTGAAGCGGTGGTCGAACTCAGGATCGACGCTCGTTACAGCAAGATCCCCAATGATTCCGACGCCAGCATTCTTACTCAGGGTATCCTGGGTGGACAGTACGTCGGTCTCGAGCCCGGGGGCTCGGAAGAGTTTTTTGCCGATCAGGACGAGATCCAGTTCACGCAGTCGGCGCTGGTGCTGGAGAAGTTGGTAAGCAAGTATCTCTTCAGCCAAGGGGATAAGGAGGACTAGCAGCCATGAACATGAGAGCGACTTTCCTGGCGTACCTGACCGCTGCGATACTGAGTTATGCCGCGGTAGCCTCTGCCACCGGCCCGGCAGAAGTTATCCAGGAAGCATCCACCTTGATGTTGGAGGCGTTGGCCGAAAAACGGGACCTGTTCTCGGAGGATCGGGATGCCCTCTATTCAGCCGTAGACGACATCCTGTTACCGCGATTTGACCAGCAGTACAGTGGCGGTCTGGTCATGGGCAAGTACTGGCGTAGGGCGACACCGGAACAACGACAGCGATTTATCACTGCACTGTATCGGTCACTACTTCAGACCTATGCCGAGGGGATTCTCGAATATCGCGGTGATCAACTCGAGGTCCTGCCCGTCGACGGGGATTTGTCCAAAGGCAAGGCTGTCGTGGAGACTCTGGTCACGCTGGAAACCGGTGTCGTCACTCCGGTGAACTACCGCATGCGGCTCACCGACGGGCAATGGAAGGCCTACGATGTGGTTATCGAAGGTATCTCTTACGTCAGTAATTATCGCAGCCAGTATGCCGGCGAGTTCCGCGCGAAAGGCATTGATACGGTCATCGAGGAACTTGAGGCGAAATCCGGCGATGCTACCGGCGAAGAGCAATGAGCGACCTGCGATTTGAGGATCTTGGCGATGGCAAGTTTGCCGTGTACGGAGAGCTCACATATGCAACGGCGACGCGCGCGCTGGAGATGAGCAAGGATCTGTTCGCGGATCACGCCAGAATAGAGCTAGACATGACCAACGTCGAAGACGGCGACAGTGCCGGGCTTGCGCTGTTGCTGGAATGGGTCAACTGGGCGAAAAACTTCGTCAGGGAAATCCGCTACATCAATATCCCTTCGCAAATTGTTGCCATCGCCCAGATAAGCGAGGTAGACGATATGCTCACCAAGGGTGAGCGCTGGACGGGGATCATCTAGCGGCTCGTGCCCTGGCGCCGCTGAAGGTCGTGGTGACAGAAGTGCTTCGACGATCTGGAAGCTTGTTTTTCCTGACGCTACTCCTAGCATTGACTTCGGCATGCAGCGCCTATCGTGCCGGTCCGGACGGCGAAACACTGGACCCGCTGGAGTCGATCAACCGACCGATCTACGCTTTCAACGATACGCTTGACCGCTGGATCCTTCGTCCAATCGCCAAGGGCTATGATGTCGCGGCTCCCAAGCCCGTGAAGTTCGCCGTCATGAACTTTTTTACCAATTGGAGGACGCCGGTCTACGTCGTCAATCATGTGCTGCAGGCCAATTTCGGTGCAGCCGCCCGACAGACGGGTCGATTCGCTATCAATACGACGCTGGGACTGGGTGGCATTATCGACGCGGCCGTGGATGCAAAGTTACCCAAGGAGGCGACCGGCTTCGGTACGACGCTGGGCAAGTGGGGGGTAGGGGATGGCCCCTACTGGATGCTGCCAGTGCTCGGGCCATCCAATCCGAGAGACACGCTGGGTTTCTTTGCAGACCGCTATATCGATCCGCTGCGGCGTTACAGGAACACCAGCGTCCGGGACAAGCTCCTGATATTGAGGATCATCGAGACCCGACGTCAGTTGCTTTCAACGGACAAGGCTCGGCGCGAAGCGGCCGACCCCTATGTGTTTGTCCGGGAGGCGTATCTGCAGAATCGGCGCTTCCAGATCACTGGCGAGCAGGATGACGATGAACTCGATGATTTCGAGGCCGAGTTCGAGATGTTGCTCGAGGAGGAAGGGCTGTGAACGGGCGCGCGCCGATGACGTCCGGACTCAGGAGTGTCTAGCGAGAACTGGCATATCCCGCTGCGTGATCGGGGTGCTTCTCCGGCAGAAACGGCTGTAATTGCTGCTTCCTTGCCTCGAAACGGGCTCGTTGCACATCCTGCAGGCCCGGCTGAGAAAGAGCCAGATTGAGCTGTTCGACAGCCATCATCACGTTGCCGTTGAGCAGGTAGTATTCGCACATGTAGTAGTGGGCTTCGGCCTGCTCCCCGGCGCCGCCCGCTGCGTTGGCGATCAGCCTGACCTGCGCGGCCGTGGGCGGAACGTTGTTGAACAAATCCAGCAGTATCTCGTGCGCGCGATCATATTGCTTGGCCCACATCAGGGCTTCCGCGTAATGGACTGTGAGCGGTACATTGCGGGGAAACAGGGCCAGCGCATCCTCGAATACAATGACGCTCTCGTTTGGTTGCCCGGCAGCCATCATCGCCTGGCCCAGGGCAGAGTGGTAGGCGATCACCGACTCGTCGTTGTCCCGCAGCTCATAGAACAGGCGTATGGCCTCCTCTGATCTTTCGGCCCGAACAAGTGCAAGTCCATATCCATATTGAATGTGCGGATATGATTCCGGCGACTGTTCGAGGAGATTCTCGTAGTAGGCTACGACGTCGCGCGCGGACTCGGCCGTGAGTACTCGGAGTCTCTCGCGCATCAACGCATATTCGGGACTCTCATAGACCTCGGACGGAGGCAGCTGATCAGCGCGTGCTCTGGTCTCGGCGATTCGGGTTGAGGAAACCGGGTGGGTCAGGAGGAACTCGGGGACACGGTTGCCCCAGGATCCGCTCAACCGCCCCATGGTCTCAAAGAAGTCGGGCATCCCGTAGGGGTCAAAACCTGAGCTAGACAATATCTGCAGCCCGACCCTGTCGGCCTCGTACTCATTGACCCGGGTGTAATTTATCGATTGCTGGACCGCGAATGCCTGGGCGCTCATGGCCGTGGCCTGGATGACGTCGCCGCTTGCCTGGCCGGAGACTCCCATGAGTATGGCTGCCAGGACAGCCGCTCCTGCGAGCATGCTGCTCTTGCTCTGGGCAGCCGCCCGCCGAGCGATATGTTTCTGCGTGACGTGTGCAATTTCGTGAGCCACGACACCGGCCAGCTCGCTTTCGCGCTGGGTCTGGAGAATGAGGCCGGTATTGACGCCGATGTAACCACCGGGCAAGGCGAATGCGTTGATGTTGGAATCGTTGACAAGGAAGAAACGGAAGTCTTCCTCGCCATCCTGAGCATTGGCGACGAGTCGATGACCGACTGAATCTATGTACTCGTCCAGGTCCGGATCTTCGAGAATCTGGCCGTCCATCCGCAGTCGGAGCAGCACGGTGCGCCCGATTCTCTCCGCCTGACTCTTGCTGATGATGGAATCTGCCGGATTGCCGAAATCCGGCAGGTCGTCGGCCGTTGTCGCGCCCGCAGCTGGCTCCGGCGGCGAGAACATCACCAAAAACGCGACGGCAAGAGGGATTAAGAACTTTCGGATCATCATGACTCGGGGTGTTTCAAGCCACAGACAGCAACCGCCCCGGTTTGTTCAACATTCTCTATGATGCCCGAATTCGATGTGGCGGCACAGTATTCAGGGGTCCGGCTTGGTGCGCAGAGGCCATTTTTACTGCGCTACAGGACGTCGGAGGCATGATCGGCGAGCCGAGATCTTTCGCCACGGAGCAGCGTCACATGGCCAGAGTGACTCCAACTGCGGAATCGATTGACTGCGTAAGTAAGACCTGAAGTGGTCTCCGTAAGATAGGGGGTATCGATCTGGGCGACATTACCCAGGCAGACAACTTTGGTCCCTGGCCCGGCTCGCGTTATCAGGGCCTTCATCTGCTTTGAGGTCAGATTCTGGGCCTCATCGAGAATAATGTAGCGATTGAGAAACGTGCGGCCACGCATGAAATTCAGGGATCGTATCTTTATCCGGTTCCTGAGCAGATCATTCGTCGCCGCTCGGCCCCAGTCTCCGCCTTCGTCACTCTGTGTCAGGACCTCGAGATTATCCATCAGCGCGCCCATCCAGGGCTCCATTTTCTCTTCCTCGGTGCCAGGCAGGAAGCCGATGTCCTCTCCTAGCGGAACCGTCACCCGGGTCATAATGATTTCCCGATAGCGATTCGCTTCCAGCGTCTGAGCCAGCCCTGCGGCCAGTGTAAGCAAGGTTTTGCCCGTTCCCGCGGGACCTAGGATGCTGATGAAATCGACCGATTCGTCCGTAAGCAGATTAAGAGCAAAATTTTGCTCCCGATTCCTCGCCGTTATGCCCCAGACTGAGTTCCGTTCGCCACGGAACTGCTGAATGAGTTCGATAACGGCGGTCTCGTCTTCCACCGATCGGACGATCGCTTCGAAATTGCTGTCGTCCTCCGTGAACAGGAACTCGTTCGGAGTCCAATCAACAACCTGCGGGCCCTTAATGCGATAGAAGGTCCGTCCTTCTTCCTGCCAGGAATCCATGTCCCGGCTGTGAGTGTCCCAGAAGTCCGATCCCAGCGCCGCGCTACCGCTGAATAGCAGGTCGAGATCATCGAGGGTTTTGTCATTGAAGTAGTCTTCCGCATGGACACCAATAATCGTGGCCTTGATCCGGAGGTTTATGTCTTTTGAGACCAGTGTGACCCCTGCTTCAGGATGCTGTTCCTGCAGTGACAGGCAATATTCGAGAATCGTATTGTCGGCGCGGTGGCCGGGGAGGGTGTCCGGTAACAGGGGCTGGGAAAGCCGCGTCTGGAAAAACAGTCTGCCGGGCCGGGAATTCGAATTTCCGTTGAGGCGATGTTCTCCCGGCAACTCGATCCCGGTGTCGATCCTATGCTTGTCCGCACCCTGAACCAACTCGTCAATGAATCGACTGACCTGTCTCACATTGCGGGCCGATTCAGTCATCCCCTTTTTGCCCGCATCCAGTTCCTCCAGGACAACCATGGGCAGGAATATGTCATGTTCGTCGAACCGGAAGATCGACGTTGGATCGTGCATCAAAACGTTGGTATCGAGCACAAAAATCCGTCTACGTGGCTCTGTAGTCACGATATCAACGGCTCCTGCGATTTATGGATGAGAACTGGGCGCGCCACTCTTGGCTAAAGCTCACGCACTGCCTCCAGCACTTCTTCAGCATGTCCCTTGACGCGTACCTTTCGCCACTCCTTGACCAGCACGCCGTCTTCGTCAATGAGGAAAGTGCTACGTTCTATGCCGAAAACCTTGCGGCCATACATGATCTTTTCCTTCAGGACGTCGAACAGCTTGCAGACGGTCTCATCGGCGTCCGATAGCAACTCGAACGGGAGATCATACTTGGCCTTGAAGTTCTCATGAGACTGCAGGCTATCGCGGGAGATGCCGAAAACATCGGCTCCCGCCCCGGCAAACTCCGGATAGAGATCCCTGAAATCCTGGCTTTCCATGGTGCAACCCGGCGTGTTGTCTTTCGGGTAAAAATACAGAACGACTTTACGGTTCTTGGCATCGGCAAGGCTGAACCGGGTTTCTGCGGTGCCCGGAAGGTCGAAGTCCGGGATTTTCTTTCCTATTGCTACGTTACTCATGTTCGCTCCGTCGTCTCTGATTATCAGCCCTTCACGGGTTCCATGATCGCGTCCAGATTCAGCTGATCGCAAAATTCCATGAACTCGTCCCGCAGTGCGGCGATCTGGATTGCTGCCGGTACATTGATCGTCATTTGTACCGCAAACATCGGTGCGCCGGTGTGGGCTGCGGCATAGCTGCGAGTGTTGAGTTCTGCGATATCTATTTCGCGGGTAGAGAAAAAGCTGGCCAGGTTGAAGACGATGCCTGGTTGATCGAGACAGATCACGTCCACCGCATAAGGCAACATATCCTCGCGACCGGGGCGCTGTTCGGTTCGCTTGATAGTGACGGTCAAGTCAGTGTCTTTCCCTACCTTCTTCAGTTCGGACTCGAGTCTGGCTAAGGTATGCCAATTACCGGACACCAGAAGCAGCATGGCAAAGTCCGCCCCGAGAGCCGTCATGCGGCTCTCAACGATATTGCCACCGCATTCCAGAACTGCCCTGGTCAAGTCATGCACGACGCCCGGCCGATCGCTACCGACGGCCGTGATTACAGTCAACTGCTGCATTTGTGAAGTCTCGATGGGCGGTCGCCCGTCCGAGTCGAAGTCATATTCGGAGTGTAACGCCATTGTTTCCGGAGTGAAACGCCCCTGAGCTCCTTGCCACGCTGGGTTGCCGAAAGTACCATCCCCGCCCATCCTTGGGGGGTGGCGGAGATGTTCAGAGGAAGCATTGTGGCCCTGGTCACGCCGATGACGGCGGACGGGGTGCTGGACTATTCAGCGCTGGAACGTCTTCTGTCCTTCCACATTTCCGAAGGAACTCAAGGCGTTGTCATAGCCGGAACCACCGGAGAGTCTCCGACTCTCAGCGGCAAGGAACTGGAGGGGCTGGTCGGCCGGGCCGTGGAGATCTGCGCGGGCCGTATACCGGTTATTGGCGGCAGCGGTACAAACAGCACTGCCAGGACGGTAAAACTCACCCGCAGGGTGGCGCGAGCGGGGGCCGATGCAGCTCTTGTCGTGACTCCGTATTACAACAAGCCGACACAGAGAGGTCTGCTGGCACACTACACTGCAGTTGCAGACGGGGCCGGGTTGCCGGTGATCATGTACAACGTGCCGGGACGCACGGGGTGTGACCTGCAGCCTGAGACGGCTGCCGCGCTAGCCGCGCATCCGGCTATCGTGGGGCTCAAGGAGGCGACCCCCGGGACGCAGCGATTGGCGCGCCTCAGGGAACTGTGTCCCGAGGAGTTCTGTCTCCTCAGTGGGGACGATGCAACGGGTTGTGAATTCATGTTGGCAGGCGGATGGGGAGTGATCTCCGTGACCGCAAACGTAGCGCCAAGACTGATGCGGGCAGTTTGCGATGCCGCGCTGCAGGGGCAGATCGAAGGTGCACGAGAAATCGATGGGCGTCTGAGTGGGCTGCATGCGGCAATGTTTCTTGAACCCAATCCGATCCCTGTCAAGTGGGCTGTGGCCAGGCTCGGGCTCATAGGCGAGGGCATCAGGCTGCCCCTGACCAAGCTGGAGGATCGATTCCAATCGGCTGTTGCGTCCGCCATGCAGGCGGCAGGACTGGAGACCGGAGTGCGGGATAAGACGTGATTGCCGATGACAGAAAATTACTCGTGGTCGGCCTTGCCGTAAGCGTAGGCCTGTCGGCCTGCAGCTTCGGTCGCGGTTCAGGGTCGTCGGGCTGCAAGGATAACCCCCGTTATCAGGCCACCACCGTGGAAGCTCCGCTGAAAGTCCCCAGCGGTCTGGAAGTTCCCGAGCAAGCCGGGGAAATGCCTCTTCCCACGGGCCCCAGGGCCGCAGTGGCCGCGGGACCAGGAGGCGAGTGCCTGGAGAGACCTCCACGCTTCTTCGCGGCGAGTGCCAGTTCGGCGGAGGAAGGTCTGCCTGTCGCCCGGGAGTCGGCTTCGATCGGCGATGACTTGGCGCCCGTGCCGTCTGGAGCGTCTGGATCCGCGCCGGTACTGATCTCGGGCGCGTCGGTGCTGACTAATGAAGTAGCCGTCTTCCTTAACAACTGGGCCAACATCTGGAGCGATAGGAACCTGGAAGAGTATTTCACGTACTACTCACCTGACTTTGCCCCGGCCGGATACAGCTCTCACAGTGAGTGGCAGGAGACACAGCGCGAAAGGTTCGCCATCCAGGCGACGACCGAGATCGTGCTCGATTCACTGGAAGTAGAAACCCTGCCCAATGGAGATGCCAAAGCGAAGTTCGTGCAACGGTTCGGCGTGGCCCCGAATTACCGCTCGGTTCTGAAGGAGATGGGCCTCACCAGCGGTGGTCCCCGCGGGTGGCGTATCACCAGCGAGCGGATTCTGGACGTCCTCTAGCGAATTGCAACGATTTCGGGGCTCCGGTAAAGTGCGTCGCCCCAAGAGCGACGGAGAGGTGGCCGAGCGGTCGAAGGCGCTTGCTTGGAAAGCAAGTGTACGGTAACCCCGTACCGCGGGTTCGAATCCCGCCCTCTCCGCCATTTCACTTATTCTTTCCAATAGTAATCAATAAGTTAAAAAATCACCGCTACGTTAGCCCACAAATAAACCCACAAGTCATCGCGGGCTTGCAGATTACATCGAGCAAATCCCCAGCCCTGGTCCTCTCTGCCCAGATGGTCCTCAACGCTGGACACCCGCATCGCCTACGACAACGCGAGCCTTCCCATCCTAGGAAAATCCCAAGGGAACCCATCCCGCACTATTCAGGCTACGTGTATATCCCAGCGCCCGGAGAAAAAAAGAAAACTTACAAGTTGAGTTGCCGAACGTCTGCTTTCGGCCAGGAGCAAACGTTGAGCTCCTGGCCTTGATACGAGACAAGACACGGCGACTGTTAATCACCTGGTCGATGGTTCTAGTCCGCCCCGGAGAGCCAGATTCTCTAGAGAGGTCGCCTGTTGCGGCGTTTTCCATTTGGCAGTTACGTGCAGCGTTGATCCCAGGCTATTGAAGGCCGCACTCGGTGAGGAGCCCCTCCGGGTCAGCGGCATCGAGAATTCGCACCAATATTCGAGGCTTGTCCAGTGTGCTCTCATAGCACTTCTGTGCCATGCGATAGCCAATCCAGTAACCCAGGTCACGTGGCCAGTCGGGGTGTTCCTTCGGCTTGTAGAAGAACCAGTCGCCGAGTTCGGTCCAGAGCCTGCTCGCGAAGTAGCTCCCACAGCTCTGCCTCATGCCGCATCCCATATGCTTCCGCTTCCTGGATGATATGCGCCGCCTCATGGGCAACGATATGAACGATATCCTCCGGCGAGAATATGCGTGATGTCGCACTGACAGCCGAAACATCTACCCCAAGCATATCGGCACAAAGCTCCGCCGCCACTATCACGTAATTGCCGTCGCCGGCCTGTCCGCCTGCCCGCAGTCCGCCTACCAGGAAATACACTTCCGGCAGGGCGTGACTGGGAAACAGCGCTTGCAGGTTCTCAAACATGACATCGAGAGTGTCTTCCTGTGACCGGATTTTGGATTTGAGATTCCGAATCGAAGAGAAGAACGCAGGGTATTTCTGAACGGTTGTAGCTAGCTTTTCTGGCGTGAGCGCAAAACGTTCCTCGAAATCCTTCAGGCCTATGGTCCCGGCCTCCAGATACGAGGTGAATGCCGAAGGCTCGCCGACATCCAGGAAGCATTCGTAGGAGACGAAGAAGCGGTCGATGTCGTCGTAGTAGTAACGGGATGGGATTTCGTTTGATAACGTTTCAGCATTTGCACCAGCTGCAATGGTTAACGCCAGTACCAGAATGAAGCGGTAGGCTGGTCGCTGGATTCCCAGCCAAGTGATCAGTGTCCTGTACATCATCGATGTTTATCCAGGATCTGTGATCGACTCCGGATAATACACACCCGGGCGGAACGAAACAGAAACACGAATTAACCGGGTGGTGCGGATAAGTTGAATAAAGAGGATGCCCAAGTACGTCGGGCGACGCGAAATGCGCCTGCCGACAAGAGGAGAGCCTTTGCCTCGAGAAATACGAGAAAGTCCGCCGCGATAAGGCCTTTTTCGTGTGTAAGGTTGAGTGGACTATGAGTGAATCCCGCGAATACGTTTCTGAGGCCGTTAACTTGTCAGTGGCGACACGAAGTCTGACTATATGGGTAGGAGTATTTTCGAAGGACGCGAACTCGGATCGTGATCATCAACTTCAACGAGCATTTCAATCTTCCTGCAGCCGAGGTTTACTCCTATTTCCACACGCCTGCTGACTGGACTCGCTTGTATGGCTTGGCCGGGAGTTCCAGGGACCTCGGTGGTGGCTGGTATGCGATCGCCTTGAAGCGTTTTCCCTTTCCGCTCGTGGCAAGGAACACGGAGCAGGAACCCAACGAGTTGGTTCGGTGGGTGTTTCGCGGGTTCTGGAGTGGCCGGGGAGAGGCCCGATTTGTTGAAACTACGGATGGAGTCAGAGTCGAGGGCTTCGAGGAGATCGCGGTCCGGCCCCTCTTTTTTCTGTCGCCGCTCTTCGAACGGGTATTCCTAGAGAAAAGATTCCGCGCCATCTGGGAAATGGGGTGGCATCGGTTACGTAAGCGCAAATCCCCGACGAGCAGCCCGAACACATAGCGAGAACGGTATTGACAAGATATGCGTCAACAAAACCGCGTGTGCTCTAGGATAGACCCCGATTACGCTCCTGTTGCACATTCCCAAGTCGCAATAGCTCGTTGTCAATTACTTGGTCGGTGGTCCGAGTATGCCGGGTCGCGCGGTCGGTGTGCATTCCACGCGCATCAGCTGGGGCCCAATTCGACCACCCCTGAATAGACATTGACGCCGGTCTCCGGTCTTGCGGCCGCTGCTTGCAGTGAGTATGGTCGCGATATTGCGTTACGGTACTTTTCCAACCATCGATGACACATCACAGAGAGACCACACCGCAGATTTACTACGGAAGACGCTGGGCGGTCGCGTTGCTGCTCGGAGCGCTAGTTTTCGCGCAGATCGCCGGCGCCATGCACCAGGCGCAGCATGTTGCGGACGAAACACCTGCCGTCTGTACTTTCTGTGTCATTTCCGACCCATCGATGCTTTCGGGCCCATCATTAGGGCCGGCCACGCCAGTCTTGGCATCGAGTGTTTCCGTATCGGATCCGGCCGGCATCGTCCTGCCGCGGCCCGCTCCGTCATCTCATCACGCCCGCGCACCGCCGGCACGCGCCTGAAGACAAGTCAGCGCCGCCGCCGTTCGGGAACTCATCCCCTCGGCAGCATCGCCAGCATATTGATTTCAGGAGACAAGGATGCGCCAGCACGCACACGTACTTTTATTGACCACCCTGACTTTACTGGGCGGCACACTCACCGTCCATGCTCAGGGCGTCATCTCGGGCAACGAATTCAACCCGGCCATCAGTCTGATACTCGATGGCCAGTATTCGAGCTACTCTAACGATGCCGAAGACTATGAGATATCCGGCTTCCCGCTAGATGAGGAAGCCGGGCTGACGGCCGAAGGATTCTCTCTGGACGAGTCCGAACTCAACATCAGCGCCAACGTCGACGACCAATTCTACGGCTACGCAGACATCGTTTTCACCGATACCGAAGGCGAGACCGAGGTCGAACTCGAAGAGGCATGGTTCGAAACCCTCGCCCTGCCGGCAGGGTTCGTCGTCAAGGGCGGCAAGTTCCTGTCGGGCATCGGCTATCACAATGCATTTCATCCACACAGCTGGGACTTCTCCGACGAGCCGCTAGCCTACCGCGCCATGCTCGGCAAGGCATTCACGGACGTTGGCGTCCAGGGACGCTGGGTAGCTCCCACCGATCTGTTCCTGACGTTTGGCGGCGAGGCATTCCGCGGAGACAGCTACCCGGCACAAGGCTCGGCCAACGACGGTACCGGAGCTTTCTCTCTGTTCGCCAAGGCCGGCGGTGACCTCGGCGCCAGCCACAGCTGGAAGGCCGGTCTGTCATGGCTGTCCTATGATGTGGAGGACGCCGGGCTTGAAGCGCAGGACGGCGATCTTCTGCTCAATGGTGATGGTGATCTCTATGTCGCCGAATTCGTCTGGAAGTGGGCACCCAACGGCAACGCGCGCGAACGGAACTTCAAGCTACAGGCGGAGTATCTGCACCGTGAAGAAGACGGCGATGCTGACTTCGAGGGACTGAGCGGCAACCAGTCCGGCGGCTATGACACGGACCAGGATGGCGTCTATGTCCAGGGCGTTTACCAGTTCATGCCCAGATGGCGGGTCGGGCTGCGATATGACTGGCTGTCAGCCGATAACAGGACGCCCGGGATAACCGCCGCGACGCCTTTCGACGGTGACGATCGCGAACCTGATCGCTATACCTTCATGGTGGACTTTTCCAATAGTGAGTTCAGCCGATTGCGGCTGCAGGTGTCGGAGGACAATTCCTCTGCCGACAGCGATACACAGGTCGTCCTGCAGTACGTCCTGAGTATCGGCGCGCACGGCGCCCATGCCTTCTGACGGGCCCCACATGAGCAACCTGTTTCGACTGCTCGCGGTGATCGGTCTGCTTGTCAGCACACCGGCCTGGGCGGCGTTTCGGATCGTCGCCTGCGAGCCCGAATGGGCATCCCTGGCCGAGGCGTTGGGCGGCAATGACGTCAAGGCCGAATCAGCAACCACGGGTCTCCAGGACGTCCATCACATCCAGGCGCGGCCCAGCCTGATCGCACGCGTCCGCCGCGCCGACCTAGTGATATGTACCGGGGCGGGTCTGGAGTCAGGCTGGTTACCGCTGCTGCTGCGTCAGGCCGGTAACCCGAAGATCCAGCCCGGGCAGCCGGGATTTCTGGCGGCCTCTGAATATGTAGAAATGCTGGAGGTCCCGGTCTCGCTCGACCGATCTCAGGGCGACGTGCATCCCTACGGCAATCCGCATATCCAGACGGACCCACGCAACATACTCCCCATCGCCGACGCCTTGGTGGAGCGCCTGGTCACGCTTGATCCGGAAAACGCTGATGACTATCGGGGACGACACGCCGCATTCACCACACGCTGGAAAGAGAGCGTGAAAGGCTGGACACGCCGCGGCGCAGCGCTCAATGGGATGACGATCGTCACTCATCACAACAGTTGGGTCTATCTGGTCACTTGGCTGGGTCTGAATGAGGTCGCTGCGCTGGAGCCGAAACCCGGCATCGAACCCAGCGCCGGCCACCTGGCGCGCCTGTTAGACAGCATCGGGGGTCACGGCGTCCGTCTGATCATCCGCACTTCCTATCAGAGCGCCCGGGCCTCCGAATGGCTCTCCGGTCGTATCGATGCACCTGTTGTCATCCTGCCCCACACGGTCGGCAGCGTCGACAACACTGACAATCTTTTCGACCTCTACGAGGTGATGCTGACGATACTGGAACGACACGCACCGTGAGCGTGATCGAACTCAGCATCCTCGGGCCCGGTCTCCTGGCGGGACTGCTGGTGTTGGCCACCCATGTACCGATGGGGCGTGAGGTGCTGCGCCGGGGCATCATCTTCATCGACCTTGCGGTCGCACAGACCGCCGGGCTGGGCGTCATCGCCGCCGGCGTGCTGGGGTGGGACGCTCACGGTATCGCGGCGCAGGTCGCTGCCTTTCTCGCCGCGGTGACAGCCGGCATCTTTCTGACCTGGACGGAGAAGCACTGGGGCGAGGTGCAGGAAGCCATCATCGGTGCTCTGTTCGTTATGGCCGCCACCGGCGGCATCCTGCTGCTGGCGAACCACCCCAAGGGCGGTGAGGAATTGAGAGACCTTCTGGTCGGCCAGATCCTGTGGGTAGACATGCATGTGCTATGGCCGGCGATGATCGTCACTGCCGTCGTGCTGCTGTGTTGGTACCGGATACGTGAACGGTTGGGGCGAATAGGGTTCTACATGCTGTTCTCCATCAGCGTGACCGTGGCGGTACAACTCGTAGGCGTCTACCTCGTGTTTGCCAGCCTGATTATTCCGGCGCTGGCCACCCGGTCGATGGCAGGTGTCTCGGGACTCGCTGCGGCCTATGTCATCGGAGCTTCCGGCTACGCTCTCGGCCTGCTGTTATCGGCCCTGTTCGACCTGCCGAGCGGTGCCGTCATCGTGTGGTCCCTGGCAGGCATCGCAGCCCTGTGGAAGATCCTGCCCAGGCGGCGGTGATCCGCCAGGCTTGAAGCACGCAGACTAGAGTCGGCAGGCGCACCTTCATTGACACCCGACCCGTTCGTTCTCGCGCTCGAATATCCGGCGGGTCACGTCTCCGTCTGACTTTCTTCCGGTTGTCCCATTCAATGCGAGTCCATGAGCAATCCAATTACGCGTACACGCAGCGAAGAGTGATCGAAAGGCCGCTACGAAGCTCGTGTTGAGGGGCGGGACGGCGTTGGTGAACTGACATTCTCCCGCATGTCGCCGACCAAGAATATTGCTAACCACATCGCGGTTGACGATAGCCCTAGGGGCACCGGTATCGGCAGGTCGATTATGCCCCTGGCCACCATCCCAAGCGAATCTTCGTTGAGCCTTCCCCGAGCTTTGGTGAGCCTGGAGGTAGCAGGCCGGATAGCGGGGTGGGGAGCGCCAGTGGCGAGCACCGGTGCTACGATTGATCACGCATGAAGTTACCCCGCCTCCGGACAGTTCTGGTCACGCCGTTTGGCTTGTTGGCGTTATTGTATGTCGTCGTTGCGGTGAAATTTGCAATGGATGACGACCTGGTCGCCGCATACGAAGCGTCACCAGTTCACCACGCGACCGTCGCCATATTCGGCGCGAGCGGAACCGCAGGTGACGGCATATTAAAGGCTGCGCTGGCAAATCCGGATATCAAGAAGATCCATGTCATCACACGTCGCGCGACTCCGCGAATCGCTGCAGGAGTCGATTCGGGCAAAGTGCAGATGACTTTGCATATGGATTATCTCGATTTCTCGGCCATACGGGAGCAGGTTGCAGAGGTTGATGCGGTTTACTGGGCAATTGGAACGAGTTCAGTCGGCGTCGACGAAAAAACTTATGGCACGATCCATGTTGATTTCCCGATGCGTTTCGTCGCGGAGTGGACGAGCGTCCGTGATGCACCCGACCTTTCGTTCCACTACATCAGTTCCAGCGATATTTCGCCGGACTCGCGCATGATGTGGGCCAGGGAAAAAGTTCGCGCCGAGACGGCGCTGTTCGAGTTCGCCGAAGGGTCCAATCTACGTGTGATCGCTTACCGGCCGGATTACATCGGACCTACTGAGGAACAGGCGCACATAGGACAAAATCTTCTCTACTGGTTCTTCGCTCCGGTCAGATCGGCGGTGAGGGCGACGGAGATCGGCCAGGCCATGTTCGAAGTTTCAGCGCGAGGGCCCCAGTTCGACAACGGAGACCGCCTCGGAACCTTGAGCATTATTCGTTACAGCGATGCGTATGAGCGCCGACAGGCGCACGAAATTCGCCCGGAGGGCGACCAGAAAACAGGCCAGTTGCCCTAAGTCCGATGGCATTGAGGGAGCCGACGAGGTCATGAGAAGTGGCAGCCAGAGACGAAAATCGGAGTCGGCTCGACCAATGATACGAGTGCCAGCTTTTTCAGGGAGCTTCCAAATTGGCCAAGGAACCACTCAGTATCTTTTGTTTTGTCATGAAATTTTATCGATCAAAAGACTGGCTATCTGGCTGTTTGCAGATGGGCCGTAATGGGTGCCGTCATAGCCCGAGTCGAATTTGTATGTGGGGATCCGGGCAAAGTCGTCCATGAGGTCGTGGCAGGCAGAGAGGCGCGCGCACAGGAAGGAGGACATCTTTCTCCATCGGTCGCGATACTCAGACTCCCGAACGTAGCGCGAGGCATCTGGGGGACTGGGTAATATAACGAGCGTGAACCGGACGCCGTCGCTTTCCGCGACGCGCGCCATATTCAGGGCAATCAATTCTGTGACTCGCATGGCCTCGGAGGAAGGGTCCATCAATCCGTTCATCAGCTCGGAATACTCACTTTTGGCCCGCCAGCGCCGGATCAGACGAAATGTTATGGAACGATCCAGAAATGGATAATCTGCAAATCTAGACTCGAAGTAGAATCGATCGTGCTGCTGCAGATGTCGCCTTAACTCAACCGTAACGCCTGCTCGATTCTCATCAAGCATTTCACCAAGATCCCGGTATGGGCTTTTTACTAACTCAAGTGCCTTATCCTCGATTACAAAACGGGGGTTGACCTTGTAGGACTCCCAGCCCCGGGCTATGTAGCGGATTACATTGATCTCCCGCCAGAGGTCTGCTTCTGGTACCAACACGAGCAACACCTGATCATGTTCAAGTCGTGTCCGCAGCTTTTCATAGCGAAGAAATGATTGTCCCATGCTGTATCCATCGACGCCGAAGTTGATCACGTCAATTCTGCTCAGTTCCTCGTCCAGGTAGTGCGCGAAAGTTTCCTCCTGGGGTACACGACTGCCTTGAGTATAAGAGTCGCCAAAAAGCAGCAGCCGCTCCTTCATGGGGCTCCGCCCAAGGGCCGTCGGCATGCGAGACCTGGCCCCCAATTGATTCGATTGCCACCAGCCGTTCTCCGACGTGGCGTTCTCCAGTGGGGCGTGGCCGAGAAGTTCGTCTTCTCTCGGAATGCCGTAAAGATCGCCGTAAGTAATCTTCCGGCCACTCACGACCAATGGCTTATGCCATTCGCCCGCGCGTCGCAGTCGCTCTTCTGGCCCTGGAATTGCCACTGATGGAATGATCTTGCGGGGCGGCAGTTCCTGACCGATCACTATGCCAGCCGACGAGGTTGAGGGTTTCTCCAGAGCATTCAGCACGATCTCGAGGAGTACCCAGCTCAGCATCAGTGACGCCAGCGAAAGCAGCGCATTGGCGGTCCATCTACGAGTCATTGTGCTGATCAAAACCGGTCATCGCGGGCTCAGTCAATCGATCCAGATTAGCGGGAATTGTGAACTAAGTCCGTCACTTACAGATCATGGGAAGATAGTCTTGGCAGGTGAATTCCCTGGAGGCCTGAATCTCTTCGTGAAACCCAGACTCGCAGTTGCGGTGGCGCCTTTGGCATTCATTGGCTGTTTGCTGATGCTCGCATACTTTAGCCCGCGTCACTACACACTGTTTGTTATTGAAGACGGTCTCGTCGAATATGCCACGGCTCTTGCCTATCTTGGTGCTGCCTTCCTGGCTGTTCTTTCGGCCCGTCGACATTTTTGCGCGGGGGCTAATCGTTATGGGATTGTTCTCCTGACTTTTGCCGGTGCTCTATTTTTCGTCGCAATGGAGGAAATCAGCTGGGGCCAGAGACTGATCGGGTTTGACACGCCAGCAGTGATTGCAATGCACAATGAGCAGGGAGAACTGACGCTGCACAATCTTAGGGGCTTCCAACAGTCACTTCTGCACCCGGCCTACATTCTCGTAGGGTTCGCCGGTTCGCTCGGGCCCCTGCTGATTCCAGCTGTCATCAAGGACAAGTTGCCAGGTTTCTGGCAAAGCATATTACCGCGCCCGCAATTTTTCTTTTATTTCTTCCCGACGTTCGCTTTCTATCTGGCGAATGAGGTGATTTATCCGTACACGCAGAACCAACTACTGGATTGGCTCCGGAATCTATTTGGAAGGAGCGGTTATGGATATGACGGCGGGGTCGCCTGGATGCATCAGGAGCCAGTGGAATTCATTCTCTCAGTAGGCTTTTTGCTCGTTACGTATGAGTGTTTTTTGTTTGTCAGAAGAATGCACAGCCACAGCGGAGCTGAAAACGGCACCACGCCAGCGCCCCGGTGTGGGCAGATTGGCTGAAGCGGTGAATGTCTACAATGGTGGTGGTTAAGCTTGTGTGACTGTGAAGGCCGGCATCGATCGGTAAGCGGGCCAGTTTGTAACATGGTTTCGTCGGCTGGCCAGCTTGCCCTTTCAGCAGCGCATGTGCCCATCCCATCGAGTTTTATGGCATTGCCGGTTTTGTCAGCTTCATTTGCATGGTTGAGCAGCAATCTGATTGATTAGGTTTGGGGCGAGACTCGCGAAATCGCAGAAAAGTTGGTAGTGATTCGCTTGCGATTCCTGACGAAATTGCGACTATGAATCAGTATTCCGTGAGGAGGGATGAGCATTTTGTTGGCAGAGATT
>CP070833.1:1543161-1556073 GCA_020341735.1 Gammaproteobacteria bacterium
AGCGGCTCATCCAGATGATATGCAGCGCGTAGATTGGCTTCGATCTCCGGAGGAAGGTGACGCTCGGAATCGAATGGGCCGCCGGGTGCGGCTCTGATCATGAAAAACGCCAGTGCGATCAGGATCAGTAACGTCGGCCACGCCCCTATAAATCTCTTGAACGCGTAGTTCAGCATCCTATGTGCCTATCGCTCGAGGCCTTCACGATCACTCCTTTGCGGACCCTTTGCCTGGGCGTCAGCCCTGCGCGACGGCGTGGGCGAGCAGATGGTCGGGGGTTTCGGGACCATAACCGATCGACCAGGGTTTGACGAGTTGTGGCCTCCGGGGGTCCGGGGTGGAATTTCCGGTGGCCGAAACGCAGTCCTGAGCGGCTCTCACCGCACCGATCATGAGCCATCCGCCCGATCGATGCTAATGAACATGTGACGGGTTGGATGGTAGTCGAGCAGATTCGGTTGCCATCCCTGCAGCCATGGCTTGACCATCTTCCTGCTGACGTAGAAAAACAGCGGGATGACCGGCTGGTCCTCCAGCATCGAGCGCTCCGCCTCGGCCAGCAGACGCAGCCTGGTCGCCGGATCAGCCTCGGTCGCGGAAGCCGCAAGCAGCGAATCCACATGAGCGCTGGCGTAACCCGTGTCGTTCATTCCGTGGGTAGAGTTCAAGATCTCCATGAAAGAATAGGGATCGCGGAAGTCGCCGATCCATCCGGCGCGAAACGACTCCGTGACGATCTTCTGTGTGCGATTCTCCAGGAACACCTTGAATTCCTCGTTCAGTAGTCGGGTCTGCACACCCAGCGCCTGCTTCCACATCGCCGCAATCGCCAGGCATATTCGGCGATGGTTGTCGCTGGTGTTGTAGCGCAGCTCCATGACAAGAGGGTTCCCGGGTCCGTATCCCGCGTCCTCGTAAAGCTGCTGCGCCTTCGCTATGCGATCCGCCATCGGCCAGGTCGCCCATTCCGGCACCTGTTGCTCGTAGTCAGGTAGCTCGGGAACATAGCCATAGGCAGGCGCCTCACCGCCACCGGTAACCTTTTCCGTAAGGATTTTTCGGTCGATCACCATCGACAGTGCCCTTCGCAGGCCAGGCTGACCGGCGAATGGCGGGCGCAGAACATTGAAGCCGAGGAAGTACGAACCCAGGTAGGGTGCGATGTGCAGCTGCTCGGGCAGGTTCTCTCTGATCCAGTTGAGCTGCTGGTGCGGCACCGTCTCGGTCCAGTCCAGCTCGCCGGCCCGATAGCGTTGCATCTCCGTTGCCGGACTCTCGATGGGGTAAAAATAGACTGTCTCGATGCTTACCTTGTCGGCCTCCCGATACAGCGGATTCTTGACGAGTTTCACGTGTGACTGGACGACCCACTCGTCCAGCACATATGCACCGTTGGACACCAGAATGCCGGGACGGGCGAAGCGGTTGCCGTGCTTCTCCACGGACGGCGGGTGCACGGGGTATGTCATGGAGTGTGTCAGCAATTCCAGAAAGTAAGGCGTCGGTCCCTTCAGCCGGATGCGCAAGGTCTGCTCGTCGAGTGCCTCTACACCCAGTGACTCTGGCGGCATTTCGCCGCGGATGACCGCTTCGGCATTGAGTATCGGGGCAAGAATCTGGGAGTAGTTCGACAAGGTCGCAGGATTCGCCGCCCGCCTGAAGCTGAAGACAAAGTCCTCAGCAGTGACGAAATCTCCGTTCGACCAGCGGCCGTCGGACCGCAGGCGGAACTCATAGGTCATGAGGTCGTCGCTGACTTCCCATGATGCTGCGGCACCAGGTTCGAGAGTACCGTCCGGCGCTGTGTTAACCAGGCCGTCGAAGAGATCTCTCTGGATACTGGATGTGGATGTCCCTTCGCTCTTGTGTGGATCAAGGCTGTCGGGTTCACTTCCGTTTCCCCGGTGCACAACCGTCGGATCGATGTCTACCGTCCCGGGCGGCTCGGGTTCGGCGCTGCGCTCACAAGCGCTGACGAGTACTGCGCACAGCACAGCGAGGATCGAAGCCCTCAAGCCGAACTAACCTCGGCAACGCTTCCAGCGGCGCGCACATGGTCTCGCTTGAGATGCACGAGCAACACAGATATCGCCGCCGGCGTCACTCCAGGTATCCGTGACGCGTGGCCCAGGGTCTCCGGGCGTGCCTTGGAGAAAATCTCGCAGACCTCGTGGGACAAACCACGCACGGACTCGAATTCGAGCTCCTCGGGTATTGTCAATTCCTCGTACTTCCTGTTGCGTTCGATCTCTTCCCGCTGCCTGCGGATATAGCCTTCATATTTCGCCTGGATTTCGACTTGCTCGGTGACGGCGGGCTCCAGACCCGGTGCCGCGAACGCTGCCAGCGTGGCCATATCCTCGTAACTGACGTCGGGTCGTCGAAGCAGCTCAACGGCCGAATATTCCCTCGACAAGGGCTCCCCGAAGACGTCATTCATCTGTCGCTCGCTCAGATGCCGCGGATGAATTACGACTTCCGTCAATCGGCTGCTCTCGGTCTCGATCGCCTTTCGCTTAGATTCGAACGAGGCCCACCGGGAATCGTTCACCACCCCGAAGCGGCGCCCGATCGGGGTCAGCCGGAGGTCGGCATTATCTTCTCTGAGTATCAGTCGATGCTCAGCCCGACTGGTGAACATGCGGTAAGGCTCGAGCGTGCCCCGCGTCACCAGGTCATCGACCAGCACACCGATGTACGCCTCATCGCGTCGTGGCCACCAAGGGTCGGCGTCTTTGACGAACAAACCGGCATTGATGCCTGCCAGAATGCCCTGGGCAGCCGCCTCCTCATATCCGGTTGTGCCATTGATCTGCCCGGCCAGGAAGAGCCCATTCAGATGACGGCTCTCAAGGCTGTGGCGAAGATCGCGTGGATCGAAATAGTCGTATTCGATCGCGTACCCGGGCCGAGTGATGTGGGCGTCCTCGAAGCCTTCGATGCTTCTGACCATCTGGTACTGGACATCGAAGGGCAGGCTTGTCGATATGCCATTCGGATAGACTTCGGGCGTGCTCAAGCCTTCTGGCTCGACGAAAATCTGATGTGACGGCCGGTCCGCGAATCGCACGACCTTGTCTTCAACCGACGGGCAATATCGCGGCCCTACCCCATCGATGACGCCGGTAAACATAGGCGATCGATCGAGCGCGGCCCGAATGATATCGTGCGTCTGCTCGTTCGTGTGGGTGATGTGGCACGGTAGCTGTCGTGGATGATCAGCGCTGTCGCCGAGGAAAGAAAATACCGGCCTCGGATCGTCACCTGGCTGGATGGTCAGTTTTGAGTAGTCGATCGTCCGACCATCTATCCGCGGCGGCGTCCCGGTCTTGAGGCGGCCGACACGCAGAGGCAGTTCTCGGAGACAGCCGGCCAGTCGCCGGGCCGGAGGGTCACCGGCGCGCCCACCCGGATGGTTGACTTCCCCGACGTGTATGCGGCCCGCGAGGAATGTGCCTACGGTCAAGACCACGCACGGAGCGTGAAACCGCAAACCCATACGGGTCTCCACCCCATTCACGCGGGTGCCCTGGATCAACAACTCGTCGACCGCTTGCTGAAAGAGCGTCAGACCGTGCTGGTTTTCCAGCATCTCGCGAATCGCCTGACGGTACAGGACGCGATCAGCCTGGGCGCGGGTGGCCCTGACTGCGGGTCCTTTTCGTGAATTCAAAGTCCGAAAGTGGATTCCCGCCCGATCAGCCGCCATCGCCATGGCGCCACCCAGCGCGTCCACTTCCCTGGCCAGGTGCCCCTTGCCAATGCCGCCAATCGCGGGATTGCAGCTCATCTGCCCAAGCGTGTCGATACTGTGAGTGAGCAGAAGGGTCCGCGCACCCATCCGCGCCGCGGCCAGAGCGGCCTCGGTTCCGGCGTGACCGCCGCCGACGACGATGACGTCGAAATTCTCAGGATGGTTCATGGGTTCGTGGCTTCGTGCCGTTCGCGAGACAACGGCCTATTCTATGGACCTGAGCAATCCCCGGCCAGTTCCCGTCACAATCGGGGTGCGCGATCGCGTCGCTAACTTCGTGACCCGGTTCAACTTTCGGCGCCCCGACCCATCCAGCAAGCCTGTTAGTGAGAACCCCGTCACATTAATCACCCATGGCGTGCGTGATCCTCGCTTACCAGACTAGAGAACGCGCGCGCCGTAAGAGTACCGCCATGTGGTTGCAACGCAGCAGATGGCTCAAAGGGATCTGTATTTGATGCTGCCGAGATTAGACGCCAGGCAGAGATTAAGGCTCCGTCGCTTCAAGATGGCGATGGCAGCCTACATCATGTGGGTATCTCTCGGCGTCTTCGCTTTTGTCACCGACAACCTGGATATCAGCAAGGAAGTCCTGTTCGTCGTGCTCGGTGGTATAGCGCTGACAAACCTGTATTTCTACATCATGATTCGCAGCGGTCTGAACAAGCGGATAAACGATCCGTCGATGACAGCGCAGCAAATCACGCTGGCGTTCTGCTGGGTGCTGGTGCTCATGGTCGCCAGCTCCGAGGTCAGGGGCGCGATGATGATGGTCTACGTGGTTACGCTCCTGTTCGGGATCTTCCGGCTGAATCGCCGCGGATTCTTCGCCATGACGGCGTTCGCGCTGATAGGTTATCTGGCCGTCGTCTTTGCCGACTACAAACTTTTCCCGGAACGATTTGATGCGTCCCAGGAGGCGCTCAGGACGATGGTGCTGACAGCCAGTCTCCTTTGGTGTTCCTGGTTCGCAAGCTACGTCGCAAGGCTCAAGGAGTCCCTGCGGATCCGCAATACAGAGCTGCGAGAAGCGGTCACCAGCACGAGCCGGATGGCGACTCGGGACCATCTGACCCAATCGTTCAACCGGCGTTACATGATGGAGTGTCTGTCCAGAGAGAAAACCCGCGCCGAACGGACCGGATCCAATTTCTCCGTCTGCATCTTCGACCTCGATCATTTCAAGAAACTGAACGACAAATACGGTCATCTGGTCGGCGACCAGGTCCTGACGGCATTCGCGTACCTCGCCCGGCAAGCGCTGCGGGCCACGGACGTCATCGACCTGGATGGAGAAGGCCGCTGTTTCGGGCGATTTGGTGGAGAGGAATTCATATGCCTGCTGCCCAGCACCGAAGAGGAAGGCGCTCGTAAGTGTGCCGAACGGCTGCGTAGGGAGACTGCGGAATCCGAGTTCGAAGACGGTGTCGTCGTTACGCTGTCCGCGGGCGTGGCTGAATTTGTCCCCGGCGAATCGGTGGCAGATACGCTGCAGCGAGCTGACGAAGCGCTTTACGTCGCCAAACAAACCGGCCGGAATCGAGTTTCATGTGCCAGCGGGATGACTGCACCGGAAATCGAAGCCGAGGACTCAACCGACCGAGACGACGACGTCGTCGTACGTGGTGTGTTCAACCGCAACTCGAGCGGCAGCTAGCCGCGGCACACTCACTTACCGATACAGAAACTGCTAAAGATCCTGCCGAGCAGATCCTCGCTGCTGATTTCGCCGGTAATCTCTCCGAGGGATTGATGGGCTAGCCTGAGTTCTTCCGCCACGATCTCAGGCGAATGACCGCCCGCCAGCCTCGACCTGGCCTCCTGCAATCTCATCCCGGCCTGCCGTAACGCATCGATATGCCGGGTGCGTGCAGACAGTGAGGCGCCGGCATGGGGCTCGTACCCGACGATACTGGAGAGGTGGGCTCTGAGAGCCGCCAGACCGGAGCCGGTGAGCGCAGATACCGCCAGCACCGCGACACCGTCTTCCCGCTGCACGAGGCCTGGCTCTTCTCCGGTCAGATCGATCTTGTTGCGGATTATCGTGCAAGCGGCTTTGTCGGGCAGGTCCGCCATGGCATCGGCTCCTTCCGTGTCCGCCAATGCTGCACTCGCATCGACTACCAGAAGGACCCGGTCCGCGGTCTCGATCTCGCGCCTTGCTCGCCGAATGCCCTCCGCCTCCACCAGATCTGCGTCACCACGGAGCCCTGCGGTATCGACAACATGCAAGGGCATGCCGTCGATGGAGATGCGCTCACGCAGAACATCCCGCGTCGTCCCTGGCAAATGCGTCACGATGGCGGTTTCCTGCCCGGTAAGCCGGTTCAGCAGGCTTGACTTGCCAGCGTTCGGCGGTCCGGCCAGCACCACCGACATGCCGTCACGCAACAGTGCTCCCTGTTTCGCCGTTGCGGCTAACTCGTCCACGCCCGCACACAGGGCCTCACAGCGCCGGGTCACAGATTCGTCCGCTAAAAAATCGATTTCCTCGTCGGGAAAATCCAGGGATGCCTCCACGAATACGCGCAACTCCAGGAGATCTTCTGCCAGCGTGTGCACTTGCTTGGAGAACTCCCCCCGCATGGAGCGGACAGCAGCCCTCGCCGCCTGCACCGAACCCGCCTCGATCAGATCGGCAACCGCTTCGGCCTGGGTCAGGTCCATCCTGCCGTTTAGAAAAGCCCGGCGGGAAAACTCCCCGGGCTGAGCAAACCGGGCGCCTGCCTGAAGCAAGGTCTGCAGCAAGAGATCCACGACAATCGGGCCGCCATGGCAGTGAAACTCCACCACATCCTCGCCGGTAAATGATGCAGGTCCGGGAAAATAAATCAGCAAGCCCTGATCGATCCGACAACCCTCGGCGTCACGAAAGTTGCGCAGGCTCGCCTGCCGCGGCGGCGTGATTTCTCCAGCCACCCTAATCGCTATTTTCTCGGCCGCGTTTCCCGACAGCCTGACGACAGCGACGCCGCCACTGCCTGGCGGCGTCGCCGGGGCGGCGATGGTGTCCGAATCAGTTGGTAGCGTCATGATTTGCGGCCAGCCGCGACCATGGACCCGGTAGCATTGCCTAGTTCCCGCAGGGTTACCAGTCTTACGTGGCCGTGGAACGTGCCCGATCACGGGGCCGCATACCGAGGCCTGCCTCAGGCATCGATGACTTTATTGATGCGCCACTGCTGTGCGATCGACAGCAGATTGTTCACGAACCAGTACAGCACCAATCCCGCCGGGAAGAAGGCGAAGAACACGGTGAAAACGATCGGCAACGCCATCATGACCTTGGCCTGTACCGGATCCGGAGGTGCCGGGTTCAACTTCTGCTGGATGAACATCGTGATGCCCATCATCAGCGGGAGAATGAAATACGGATCCCGCGAAGAAAGATCATTGATCCACAGCATGAAGGGCGCCTGCCTCATCTCCACACTCTCCAGCAAGACCCAGTACAGCGCCAGGAAAACCGGCATCTGTACCAATATGGGCAGGCAGCCAGACGCAGGATTAACCTTCTCGCGCTTGTACATGTCCATCATCGCCTGGGACAGCGCCTGGCGATCGTCCTGGAAACGCTCCTGCAGCGCCTTGATGCGCGGTTGCAGCTTTCGCATCTTGGCCATGGACTTACCGCTGGTCTCGGACAGCTTATAGAAAACCAGTTTGATCAGTATGGTCAGCAGGATAATCGCCCAGCCCCAATTGCCGGTCAGGCCGTGTAACTTTTCGAGGACCCAGAAGAGCGGCTGGGAGATGATGGTCAGGAAACCATAGTCCACGGTGAGCTTAAGTCCGGGCGCTGTTTCCTCCAGTTGTTCCTGGAGCTTCGGTCCGACGAACAAGGTCTCCTCGAATATCGCTGTCTCTCCGGCGCCTATCGTCCGGACCTCTCCAATAGCTGTCAGCGTGTAGATCCCATCCTTGAACGTCGCACGGTAGGCGGCCGGCCTATCTGTAGGCGGCACCGCTGCGGCGAGGAAATGGTGCTGGATAGATGCCAGCCACCCTCCCGTCGTGGTCATGGAAATTGGCTCCGCAGCGAGATCCTCAACGTCGAGCTTCTCGTATTTCTCGCCGTCGTAAAGCACCGGTCCGCGGTACGAATAGGTGTCCACGTCGACCATGGAGCGTTCCAGCGGAACGTGTCGACGACGGAGCTGCACGTAACTGGCACCGTTCCACGAGTCTGCTCGTTCGTTAGCGAGCTCGTAACGCAGACCGATGTCATAACGCCCGCGCGTCAGTCGGTAAATTTTCCGGACGGTCAGACCATCGCCGCTACGCCAAGTCATCGGCACTTCGAGTACGTCCTGGCCGTCGGCCAGCGTGAAAGCATCCCCCTCGATCGTGAAAGTCGCCTGGTGGTTCGGCTCCGCCCCCCCAGCGGCGTCACGCAGACCGCTGCGAAAAACGTAGTAGTTGCCCACCGAGGGATTGAGCAGCTGGACCAGAAGATCCGGGCGGTCTTTCTTGACCGGATACTCGGGCAGCAGCGCTGAAACCAGGTCGCCGCCCTGGGTGTCGAGCTTCAGGTTCAGCACATCCGTTTTGATTGAAACGAGCCTGCCCTGGTCCGGATCTCCCTGAGGAATCGCCACCGCTTCCTGGTCAGGCAACCCGGGCACGTCGGCAGGCGTTGCTGGCGCCTCCGCTGCCGGTTGTCCACCGGCGTCAGGCTGCTGCGTTACTGGTGGCTGATGATAATCCTGAACCCATGCCTGCCATGTCAGCCAGGCAACGGCTGCGAATGCGATCCAGACAAACAGACGTTGGTTTTCCATGACTCAGGCAACCCTTTCCGAAGTGTGCTGCTCTACGGTTTCGGGCACCGGATCATGTCCGCCCGGATGCCAGGGATGACAGCGGCCCACCCTTCGCATCGCAAGCCATGTGCCACGTATGGTTCCATGGGTGTGAATCGCGTCCAGGGCGTACTGGGAACAGGTCGGGTGGAAACGACAACTGCTACCGAGCACCGGACTTAAGACCAGTTGATAAATCCGGATCAGTTTCAGCAGGATTGCGCGCATCGTTTTCCGATCCTTTCCCAGTGGACCTCAAGGCTTTCCGTGATCTTCCTGTTTCCTGCACCGGCGATCCCGGGCTTGGACATGACCACGATGTCTAGTTTCGGCAGTTTGGTCCGGTTGGCTCTGAAAGACTCGCGGACCAGTCGTTTCACCCTGTTCCGGTTCGCCGCGCCGCCCGCGGATTTGACAGAAATGGCCAGACCCAGCCTGCTTTCCGTCCATCGCGTCTCGCGGGCCAGCACGGTGAACAGCCGGTCCGAGGATCGAACGGGTTTTTGAAACACCCGATCAAAGTCATGCTTTGTTCGCAGGCGCCTCGCCTGTCCGAAACGATAGTCGTCGATTTCAACGATGGCTGCAGACTCGGAGCAGCGAGCCGGCCTAAGGCGTTAGGCGAGCCCTACCCTTGGCCCGGCGGCGTGCCAGAATCTGTCTGCCGTTCTTGGTGGCCATTCGTGCACGGAAACCGTGATTGCGCTTGCGGCGCAGGTTGCTTGGCTGGAAGGTGCGCTTCATCGTTCCGCTCTCGGGTCTCTGGGTTCTGAGGGACCGCCGGCTTCTGCCAGCGACAAAAGGGCGGAAATCGTAAGGATCAGTCGGCTTTGTGTCAAGGTGGGGGGCCGGGCCCATGTTCGAAAACAGCCTGTGGATAACCCACGGCAACAGGTATAGACTCACCGGTCCCCGTTCGACAACCATAATGACAATGGAGACCCAGAGAGGTGGCTGTATCCCTTTGGGACAAATGCGTTCAGCAGCTTCAGAGTGATCTGCCAGAACAACATTTCAACACCTGGATCCGCCCACTCCAGGCCATAGAAGAGCAGCGCGGCCTGCGGTTGCTGGCTCCGAATCGGTTCGTCGTCGATTGGGTTCGGCAGCATTTTCTTGAGCGCATCGTAGAGGTCACCTCCGATTGCTCTGAAGGGCGCGCCATGGATATCACCCTGGAGGTGGGTACCAAAGGTCTGGCTGAAGCTGATACGCCTGCATCACCCGGTCGCCCGCCGGCCAAGAGAGCTGCTCCACGAGTCGGCGGTCGCCTCAACTCCCTGTTCACTTTTGAAAATTTCGTCGTCGGTAAGAGCAATCAGCTGGCTCGGGCCGCTGCCTATCAGGTGGGCGTCAATCCGGGCTCGGCTTACAACCCTCTGTTTATCTACGGTGGTGTCGGCCTGGGTAAGACCCACCTGATGCAGGCGGTCGGCAACATGATTCTCGCGGACAGGCCGACCGCACGGGTGGCATATGTCCATTCGGAGAGATTTGTCGGCGACATGGTTTCGGCGCTACGACATAACACGATCAGTGAATTCAAGCGTACCTATCGTTCTCTCGATGCCCTCCTGATCGACGACATCCAGTTCTTCGCCGGGAAAGACCGCTCCCAAGAAGAATTCTTTCATACTTTCAATGCGTTGCTGGAAGACCAGCAGCAGATCGTTCTTACCTGTGATCGCTATCCAAAAGAAGTGAACGGTCTCGAAGAGCGGCTTAAATCCCGTTTTGGGTGGGGCCTTACCGTAGCCATAGAGCCTCCTGAACTCGAGACAGGTGTCGCCATTCTTCTGCGCAAAGCAACTGCAGAAGGTATAGATCTGCCCGAGGACATCGCTTTCTTTATCGCCAAATGCGTGCGTTCCAATGTTCGTGAACTGGAAGGCGCGCTACGGCGGGTAATAGCAAACTCGCGGTTTACCGGTCGGCCAATCACCATGGACTTTGCCCGCGAGGCGCTGCGGGATCTGCTGGCGGTCCAGGAACGCAAGGTCACGATCGAAAACATTCAGAAGACCGTCGCGGAGTACTACAAGATCAGAGTTGCCGATCTTCTATCAAAGCGACGCAGCCGGATGATTACCCGCCCACGACAAACAGCGATGTCATTGGCCAAGGAACTGACCAGCCACAGTTTGCCTGAGATCGGTGACGCCTTCGGCGGCCGGGATCACACGACGGTTATCCACGCGTGCAAACGGGTGAAGGAGTTGCGAGAAGCGGATACGCGTATCCGGGAAGACTATGAAAACCTGTTAAGGACTCTCACCACATGATGGGGATAAACTGTGGATAACTATCCGTGGCCTACTTATCCACAGGGTCCACACAGGTTGCGGTTAGTGAAGACAGCGGTTTTATGTTGAGTTAGTGTTTCTGTAATCGTTTGTTATTTATAGATAAATCAGAGTTATCCACAGATATGCTGGTGCTCTATAACAATAACAATAATTAGATATTAATTAATTTATTAACAGGAGTAGGGATGAAGCTTAGTGCAACACGAGAGGCTTTTCTCGAACCCTTGCAAGCAGTCATCGGTGTCGTTGAAAGAAGGCAGACCATGCCGATCCTGGCCAATATTCTGATTAGCGCGAAGGACGATGGGGTAAGCGTGACGGCGACGGATCTAGAGGTCGAAATGGTCGCCAAGGCTGACGTCACGGTCGGTCAATCCGGGGAGGTAACCATACCCGGGAGGAAGTTGCTGGATATATGTCGGGCCTTGAAGGACAAGGCCAAGGTCGAGTTAGCCGTGACCGGGGAGAAAGCAACCGTCCGGTCCGGACGCAGCCGATTCACCCTCGCTACGCTGCCGGCCGGAGAGTTCCCGATCGTCGAAGACATCAATGCGCAGGAACAGATCGTATTAACGCAGGCAGCCATGCACAGGCTTCTGGAGAAGACACACTTCTCTATGGCTCACCAGGACGTGCGTTATTACCTGAACGGACTTCTTCTCGAGATAGGCAAGGGTCATTTGAGGGCAGTGGCGACGGATGGTCACCGGCTGGCGCTTTGCGACGTGGATGCCGAGGGCACAGCGACGGTAGGGCACCAGGTCATCGTACCGCGCAAGGGTGTGCTGGAACTGCAGCGTCTACTGGGTAACGACGGGGACCTGAATCTGGCTATAGGTAGCAATCACATAAGGGCGGAGGTCGGCGACATTCGCTTCACTACGAAGCTGATCGATGGTCGTTTCCCGGATTATCAGCGGGTCATTCCGAAGCTTGGCGAGAACAATATCACGGCAGATCGGGAAGAGTTGCGGCAAGCCTTGTACCGGGCGGCGATACTCTCGAATGAAAAATATCGAGGGATCCGGATGGAGCTTAGCGGGGGTGGACTAAGAATCCAGGCGCACAACCCCGAACAGGAGGAGGCTGAAGAAGAAGTCGAGGTTGGATACGAAGGCGATTCCATGGAGATTGGATTCAATGTGAATTATCTTCTGGACGCGCTCGGTGCCCTGGATGGCGGAACGGCGTCTTTCCAGGTAAATGACCCAAGCAGCAGCTGCCTGATGTGGGACGATGAGACGCCCGGGTGTCGCTATGTCGTCATGCCGATGAGACTGTAACGTTGGGAGACGGATGTCGGTAAAACAATTCCGGGCAGAGAATATCCGGTGCCTGCAAAAGGTCAGATTGGAGCCTGCCGGGAATAACCTTATCTTTGGGGAAAACGCCTCGGGCAAGACGAGCTTGCTCGAGGCGTTATTCATTCTGGGACGAGGACGATCTTTCAGACGAGCGGCCCGCGACACGGTAATCCGTGATGAGGCGGATTCAATGACGGTTGCCGGAACAGTCTTGCAGAAGGGCTTGGAAAAAAGAATCGGTTTGGGCTTGTCCAGAAGCGAACCGCCGCGAATCCGTGTGGATGGACGGGATGAGAGCACCGCCGCCATCCTGGCGGAATGGATGCCGGTGCAGATCATCGATCCGGACGTTCACAACCTCATTGCCGAAGGCCCTTTGGTGCGGCGGCGATTCCTGGATTGGGGGTTGTTTCACGTGGAACCTGGGTTCCTGGATACCTGGCGGCGTTATCAACGAGTGATGAAACAACGCAATGCCGCCCTGCGGATTCCCCGATCTAATCTGGATTCGTGGGATGAGCAGCTGGTGACAGAGGGGGAAAAGCTCAGCCATATGCGAGCACGCTATGCTGAAATCTTGGGGCGAGAACTACAGGATACTGGTGAGGCCTTACTGCAGGGATTGCCCGCAACGCGGTATCGTCGCGGTTGGCCTGAGGGCAAGAGTCTTGCTGCGGCGTTGCAAGAAACGCGGGATCGGGATCGCAGGCTTGGAATCAGTCATGTAGGGCCTCACCGAGCGGATC
>CP070833.1:1556173-1568745 GCA_020341735.1 Gammaproteobacteria bacterium
GATCGCCAGTTTCTCGAATATTTTTGTCACGTGATTGCGCACGGTCTTATCGCTGATAAAAAGCGCCTTTCCTATCTCGACGTTTGTCTGCCCGTTGGCAATACCGGCCAGAACCTCGCGTTCCCTGTCCGATAGACAAGCAAAGATCGGGGCTTCCGAGCAGGCACCACTCAGGGGCCTGCCCGTGAATGCGAGCACTTCCTGTTTGAATCTCTCCCAGGCCGGCCCGGCATCTTGCAGCCGATCACGGCAAGCCCGTTATCGATTTGAGGGGATCAGGGAGTACTCGACGCGATTGTTCATCTCGGCGATCTGGTTCCATTCGCCGGCTGTCTGCAGGTTGGCTGGAAACTCTAACCGACGCGGTGAGTCGATACGGCTGTGGGCAACCACCTGTACATCTATGCCGGATCCGTTAACCAGCGGTGACGTGGCCAGAAAATTGGCAAATCCGACAGCCTGGCGATCAATGACAGAATCGCTTGCGTCGAGCGGATGCCCGATCAGGCTGCAGAACTCCACCAGCATGCCTGGATCGGCAATCTGATAGGTACCGGAGTCATCGGCTACCAGACAGAACTCTCCCAGATATGCGTCCAGGCGAACCTCACCCTGGAAACCCAGCGCGGAGAGATGAACCAGGAGTTCCTGCAGCGTCTCCAGTCGAGCATCGCTGAAGGCAAGTTCTTCATACGGGTATTGACTGTTCTCGTTGACAGCCCACTGCAGGGCCCCGAGAGCCGTGAGGTATCTGCTTTGCGACGCCCTGCGCTCCGACTCGATACCCGAGATCAGATCGGTATTCTCGGCCTGCGCCGCCACGATCTGCGCTTCGGACGACATGGCCAGACGCGAATTCTCGGTCAGGGCCAGGTCCCGCTCACCCTTGACCTGCCAAAACAACACGATCATCGCGATCAACGGAATGAGCAGTGCCACGGCCAGTCCAAGCATCGCCCCCGGCCCATAAGAACGAGCGGGTGCTGGCGCCAGCCTGGCCAGCTCCTCTTCTGCCTTGCGTTTCTCCAGAATCTCTTCCGCGACATGCTTGGCGAAATTCCGGTGGCTACTGAGAATGTCTGCGCGCAACTCGACGTGCTGATCCTGAAGGATACGTGTAACCAGCGCCTGCACCGAGATCCCCAGTGCCTGCTGCTCATACTCCCGCTCGATTTCGTCGTTCTCTCCGGCGGCCGTTGGCTCAGCGAACTCTTCCCCCTCCGCGCGGGGTTGAGCGCGTCGGTCTCTGACGAGCCCAAGAGTTAGCAGCATGTCGAACAAGGCCCCAGGATGAACCTGCTTCGGAAGCACGCCGACGGCCCCCAATGCACGAGCCTGGCCCACGTAGACCTCGCCTTCCTTGGCGGTATACATCATCACCGGGATCATCGCGGTCCGTGGATTGCTCTTTATGGCAGAGACAGCCTCGAGCCCCGTCATCCCGGGCATGCTGTGGTCCATGAAGATGACGTCGACCGTCTGGGACTTGAGAAAGTCGATGGCTTCCTCGCCAGTCTCGGCGAAGTCCACGATCAGTTCGTAACGCTCAAGCAGGACCTTGAGCGCCAGCCGCGCGGACTTGGAATCATCGACGACGAGGGCCCGTTTGAAAGACATGGCGACACTTTGTAGCACAATCGGGCTCTAGTCCAGAGCCCGGAGCAATTCCATGCCCGGGCCCGATGAGGCCTGGCCTGGTGACTGGATGTGCTGTGCAACGGTTTATAAAAGGGCCTGCCGGAACATACGCTGCGACGATGCTGTCGAAGACAAAGCGAGCGGACTGCGCAAACCGGCACTGCGGGCTCGGTCTTGCGCCCGATATCAGGATCACGCATAAATAGCTTGCTGCCGACTGCCGGGATTGAGGGAATCGTCGTCAAAGCCAAGCAAGATCAAGGGAAATGTCTAATTAACCAAGCCACAAGGTTATTCGGACAACTGTTCAGTACTTATCTCGTGGCGCGTCCTGCCTATGCCACTACCGAACCTGACGTCAGCAACACCTATCTATTCACTTTGATCGCAATCGCCATCGGCGTCACGGTGCTGATGGATCGCTTCAGTCGAACACTTCTGAGAGTCTTCGATCACCCGAGATGGCTGCGGTTCGTCGCTCTGATGGGGGCCGTCAGTCTGTTGCTCCTGTACCGTAGCCAGAGCGATCGGATGGCGTGGAGCTCAGAGGCGCTCATCGGTCTTGTTTTCGCACTGCTGGCGTATCTTGCAGTCCGTCCCATGCTTTCTATTTCCCTCGACGCTGTCTCTGGCAAACGCCAGACAGCACTAATGGTTCTGGGCAGGGCGCTGTTCGCATTAAACATCGTGCTCGCCGGTTTGTGGTTCGTCCGCGCGCCGCCTTTCGCGGGAATCCAGCCATCGGTTCGGCCCATACTACTGTCCGAGATCGCGTTGCTTGCCTTGCTCCACCAGTCGCTGATCACTTCCCATCTGCGCGCGCTCGATCGGATGCGTGGTGAGATAAAACTGTTCGCGCTATGGGCGACTCTTGCCGCCTTTCTTGTCTGTCTCTCCAGCCCGCTGGCCATGTACGCCTCATCCGAGGACTTCTCCGGCAGCCCGCTGTATCTGGCAGACAGCCTCCTGATCAATTTCGTCGTGGTTGTCGCCAGCCTAGCGATACTCTTCGTCGTACTTGAAGACCGACTGAGGAAACTTCTCGCGATCACGTTGGTGTTCTTCACGGCCTGTTATTTCGTCTACTCAGCGATCACCGACGCGGGACTTCTGTCGCACTTCATTCTCCGCGACACCGACCCGTTGATACTCTCGTCCGGCCAGAAGCGCGCGGAGATTGCCGTGCTGCTGGCGGTCTTCTTGATGACGGCCGCGATCACAATCTATCTTGCCCAGATAGTCATCTGGATGGGTGCTGCCACACTATTTTCTGCGGTCGTGATGACGCTAATGTTCACGTATCAGTCGGTTCAGGAATACCGTGCCCGGCCGGATCCACCACCGGTGAACCACGGGAAAATCATGGCGTTCTCGGCGCAGAGGAATGTCCTCATCATCATGCTTGACGGCTTCTCGGGTAGCGTCGTGGGCGCTATCCGGGAGAGTGCTGCAGAGATTCTCGAGCCCTTCGAAGGTTTCGTCTGGTATCCGAACACGCTGAGCACCAGCACTGCCACCTGGAGTTCGGCAGCCGCACTCGCGGGCGGCCACCGCTTCACGGTCGAGGCGATCAACAGCCGGCAGCAGCACTCTCTGGGAGATGCGTTCCGGGAGGCCTACTCCGTCTTTCCCGACGCCTTCATTCCGCACGGCTTCGATGTCTCGTATGTCGATCCGCAGTACTCGGGTGGCTGCGCCCGCGTGGATGACAGGGTGCACTGTACGGAAATGGACCCCTATGGCCAGTATCATCATGGGAAACATGGGCAAGATGCCTTGTTCGCCAGAATGAACCTGCCGTTGGCACTCACGGCTGTGAGCCTGTACAACGCCGCCCCTTTCTTTCTGAAGCTGCGGATCTATGACCGGGGTCGGTGGCTCGGCGCCAATGCAGTGGGGGGGTCAGCATATCTTTTCAAGGTGGCCGACTGGGGGTTCCTGCAAGCCCTTGCTCGTGAGAGTCAGTTCCGCAGCGCCTCACCGACCCTCAAGTATGTGCAGCTGCAGATTCCCCACTACCCGGTGGCATTGAGTGCCGATTGCGTGCTGGCCCCGGAAGTAGCCAGCTTTGCAGCCGAGAGCCGCTGCGCCCTGCAGGAGATCGGTTTGCTCCTGGACCGAATGAAGAAGGCCGGTGCGTATGACAATACGAAAATTGTCATCGTCTCCGACCACGGTAACTGGACAGACACGACTACGTTCTCGCCAGATTTCGAGGATTTCGTGCCCTCCGGATATCAGGGACGAATCAGCCCTGGCGTCATCCAGGGGCTCCTGCTGGTCAAGGACTTCGGTGCCACCGGCGCTCTCACCCGATCCGACCTGTTTCTTTCAAATGCAGACGTCCCGGCGATTGTTTGCGCTGCGATCGAATCTTGTCCCGGCGTTACACCAGACCCGATTGCAAAGAATGATTCTGATCGCACACTGACCGTGACCACCACCGAATATCCGATCGATATAGCGTCCACAGGCCAGTTCACAATCAAGGATCAATACGAAGTCAATCACTCGATCTTCGATTACAGGAACTGGAAAAAGATACAGTAAATTCTCGAATATCTTAGAACCGTTCGGTACAGCTCAATGGCTCGTCTAAGTTCGTTCGAGGGACTGTTTATGACGGGCTTCGGAATCGATTCACCGATTCCCGAATTCGCTCTTTCGCCGATTGCTCTGAATCAGCTATCGCCTGCACCTCCCGAAGCCGATGCATGATGCCTTCGCTGTTGGCGATCTGGATGTTCAATCCCGGACGGGCGTTCAGCTCCAGCATCAGCGGTCCCCTGTCCGCATCCAGCACGATATCCACTCCGAGGTAGCCTAGCCCGGTCAATTCGTAGCAGCGGGCGGCCATCATCAGAATGGTCTGCCAGCCGGGGACGTTAAGACCTGAAAAGGAGGTTCCGGTATCCGGATGTTCATCCACGAACTCATTATCGAGCACTCCGCGCAAGGTGCGTCCGGTCGCGACATCAATACCGACACCGACGGCCCCTTGATGGAGATTTGCCTTGCCGTGGGATGCCCTCGTGGGCAGCCGAACCATGGCCATGACGGGATAACCGCGGAAGACGATGACCCGGATATCGGGCACGCCGAGATAACTGACCAAGTCGAAAACCGGATCGAAGCGCACCCGGTATTCGATCATGACCCTGTCGGGATGTCCGCCAAGGCTGTACTGACCATTCAGCGTATTGGCGAGATGATGCGAGAGGTCATCCCAGGAGACCATGAGTCCGGTACACGAACGGAAGCGGCCATCACGGTGGCCGTCGAAAACAAGGATGCCGTCACCGCCAGAACCATTGGCCGGTTTGACTACGAAATCCTGCCGGTCGCCGACAATCGCGTGGAAGTCGTGGATGTCGTGGATAGTAGACAGGCTACCGTAGAGTTCCGGCACCGGCACGCCGTGTTCCATGGCGAGTTTCTTGGTGCGCAACTTGTCATCCACGAGCGGATACAGGCGACGCGGATTGAAAGCTGATATCAACTCGGAATTGCGGCTGTTGATTCCCAGCACGCCGCGGTTCCTCAGGCTGGCGAAGATCATGACGAACCCCTGCTCAGAACGCGGAAACGCCGCAGTTCGGAGAGACGGTATCCGGTATAGCTGCCGAGTAGCAGGATGATCGCCAGTACGACCAGCATCAGTTCGGGGAATACGAAGGCGACATGCTTCAGGATCGGCAGATCCATGATCCCGTAAGCGATGGCTGCCACGAACAGGCTGCCTACACCGTCGATTATGGCGTCCCGCGGCCCGCGTTCTTCCCACACCACCGACATCCTCTCGATGGTCATGGTCAGGATCACCATGGGAAACAGCGCAATAGACAACCCGGTCTCCAGTCCGAGTCTATGACTCAGAACGCTGAGTGCGGCCATCAGCAGCACCACGATGGTCAGGACGGCGGCAAGTCTTGGTACCAGCAGCAGATGCAACCTCTCCAGATACAGACGCAATGCCAGACCGACAGCCACCAGCGCGCTGAACAGGACGATACCGGCGAGTAGTTGAGTCTCTCGAAAAGCCAGAGCAACCAGCACGGGCAGGAAGGTCCCGAATGTCCGTATGCCGATCACGTTGCGCATTAGCACGATGACCAGAGCACCGATCGGGATCAGAATCATGATGGCGTACACCTGCTGGGTCTGCAGCGGCAGATCCAGTAGTGAGAATTGGGCCAGTCGTGAGCCGCGACTGGCGGCCTGCTGCTGGGCCAGCGAAAGCGCATCCTGCACGCTCGGCGAAACTCGGAACTCGACGCTCTCCCGTGACCCTCCGGAGACCTGGATCAGAGGCTCCGCACTCCAGCGCCAGATCAATGTCGACTGCGACAGGCCCCGCGTACCGGTTGCCGGATCGAACAGCAGCCATCTCTTGCCGTTGTGGACCGCCAGCCAGGGTCGAATCTCTACCTGTCGGGACTCCGACGGCAGCGGCAGGACTTGCAGGACCCTGGCCGGTATGCGGGCTCCGGCCAACAACACTTGGGCAGCCCTTGCTGCTGCGAAGGCATCCGACTCATCGCCAAGGAACAGTCGGACGTTGTCATTCGGGCTCGCAGAGGCGATGGTCTGCAACAGGGTTGCGGTGAAGGTCTCGACGTCGGCCGAACGGCGGCGGACATCCGATACGATCGCATCCATCGCAGCGGCGAAGGGCTCCTCCAGTTCCGGAACCGGCGGAAACGGCGGTTCCGGAAATGCGACCGAGCGGTTGGCCTGCCTGAACAGGCGCAAACGGTAGTAGAGAGACTGTTCGCCTTCCGTCCTGCGGATGGCCCAAAGAGCGATGCGATCGCCGTTCTCCTCGTTTACCGACACGCCGAATCCACGGGAGATGAAGTTCTCGCTCAGCACTCCATATCCCGGCAGGTCACCAGGTATCGCTAGCCGGGCCTTGGCGGGGCCGGGAGTGTATCGCTCGAAACGGACCCGGGCCTCAACGGTCCACAGGGACGAGGTAACACCTGGCGTCATCGGAAAACCCAGAACCATCGCCCTGTAGGTCGCCGCCGAACCGCCGAGCACCGCCAGCGTCGCCGCCAGGGCGTACAAGTGCCGCCGCCGCCCCGTGAGTTTCACGATTCTGCGCCGGACACGCTACAGACGGGGGGCTGCGTAAATGTGTCATCCGGATCGACCACGACCTGGCCGGCAAGCGCGCTGCGGCCGATCAGGAACGGATAGATAAATCGACTTCGATCCACCAGATTCACCTCGACCTCTCGGGCGGTCTGGCCGATGCAGACTGACAGCATCACGACCGGGCGACTCGTGCTTCCGTCGGTGTCCTGCTCCTTGATCCGCACGCTTCGGACAAGAGGGCGTTCAAGTGTGAGACGGTTCCCGTTTTCCGGATCTTCAATATCGAATCGCACCATCCGCTGGTCATCCCGCTTGAATCGCTCAATGTTGGCGGCATGGAGCGACGAAGTCTTGGCCCCGGTATCCAGCTTGGCCTTCATGCTGACGCGCTCACTGGAGACCAATACGCGCTCAACCCAACCAAGAATCTGCTTGTCCGCAGGAGCTGTCTCAGCGACAGCCGGGCGAAACAGTATTGTTGCCCAGAGAATCAGTGCCCCGGCGCCCAACCGCAGGGCCCTCGGACCGCAGTCTGCAAACTGGTCGTGCGCAGGAGAATGTCTCGACATCGGATGACCCTCAGAGTCAGCAGCGCGGTTGGCGGTTGTCCAGCAGTCTCGCCAAACCCGGGTCTCATTTTAGGGTGGGACACCGTATGCTGGCTAAGAAATGCTCGACCGTGTGGTGAGCAAACGATCAGATCACTCTAGTGTATCTGTAATGGAGCTGGCGACCGGGCAGATATGTAATATTTAAAGTGCAGTCTTAGATAGTTTTAATAAATAACTGATCGATATTAATAAAAGACTACTATCTAAGCGGATGATCTGGCATGTCCATCGATAAAATTCGGTCGTTAAACATTATACTTTGCAAGGCAGAATGCGGTTCGGCGGGCATCGCCAAAAACAACCTCTGGTCAGGGCAGAGTTCTGTCCGATGCGGGATTATGCCTGCGAGGATGGACGTCGCCAAGTGGGTCAGTAGTACCTCAGGCTGCCAGGCCATTATGGCGTTTTTGAAGCTCGCAACCGATGGCTATCAGGCGGGCTTCAAACGTCTTACTTGCGATCTCTTGGTGACAGCAAAAGGCCGCTGCTTCGGTATGCGGCAAGAGCTTGGCTGTAAGCGCTATTGCAGTCCTCTGTCCTATCCTCGCCCTGTGATGCCTGCGACCGATCCGCACCAGACGAGCCTGGCGAAACTTGGGTCAGCCAACTTATCGGCGTAGTACCGACAAAGTCATAACCACATCGCTGATACAGCCAGAAATTTACGCCCAAATAGACATCGCTTGGACCGTTCGCCACATATGCACTTAACACGGATGGAATAAGTGACGCCGGAAGCATCTCGCTGCAACAATTCAGCCGACCGCGAATCGATGTCAGAAAGTGAAAGAAAGTCTCATTCTTTGCCGCGCTCTTCCGGAGTGGGTCGAAGTCGTATTCGGCCATGTGTGTGCCGGTGAATGAGAAGGGCTGGTGATCTCCGTATACAAGGACGACAAATGGTCGGCCGGTCTTTTTCTGAACATCGATCAGATAGTCTTGCGCAATGCTGACCGAATCCGCCGTCGACTCCAGTCGCCGCAGATACTCGTGGAGTGCGCAGTTAGGCTCTGCGTCATCCGTTTGGACAAAGCCGGTCTGAAATCCCTGTTCAACCGAATCGTCACATTCATGCGGGCCATGATTCTCTACAAGTAGAACGTGGGCCATGAACGGCCCTTCAGGACTGGTCCCCATATGACGAATGAACTCCTCAATTATTTCGACGTCAGTCCTCCGCCAACCCTTGGATGCTCCAAGGTCCTGACTATCCAAAACCATATCGAAACCGTAGTTTTCATAGGCAGACCGGTAGTTGTAAAAGTCTCCACTATGAGGGAGAAACGCCCATGTCCGGTAGCCTCGATCACGCAAATAAGTCGCAAAGCTCTGCCTTACAAAAGGGGACAGAGACGAATGTGTGTAGTAACCGGAGTATCCAAATAGCCTGGCATCGAGACCCACAATTGTCTCGAATTCTGTGATCCACGTGCCCCCGCCCACCGCATTGACGAAGAGTGGCCCGGCGGCGGCCGTAGATTCACTAGAGTCAAACAGCGTGGACCGAACTTTTCCGGACAAAACAAATGCGCGGTTGGGATCAAAGGTCGACTCGGCCATGATCATGACGATGTTTGGATGCCTGCCTGGCTCTGCATCTTGCAACCTCGGGAAAGTGATGAAATCGGACACAGCGCGACTGACTTCATCGATATCTGGCAGCATCATCGAACTGTCATCACGAAAAAAAATGCCGGAATTATTCTGCTCGATGCGATAGCTGTAGGCGAGAAACGGCACTGTTCCGATCTGTGTTGACAATGAGGCGACGCCTGTTGGCTCCCATGTCCCGCGATAGTTGGTGATCTGTGCATGCACACGATCCAAGTGCACTCCTGCAAGTAGCAAAACACCAACGACGATCAGCAACCGACCCGTGGCCAGCATACCTCCCCGAATAAGGCCAATCCTGCCGAGGAAATCTCCGATGACTCTTATTGTGCGCCAGACCAGCCATGCGCCGGCGACCAGAGTAATCGCTGCAGAAAGGTGGCGCGTCCAGTGCGGCAAATTCAGCGCGTCCCACAGCCCTGCCGGATAATGCAGGGCGATTTTCACATCGAGCATTGTCAATGGGAGACCGGTCAGGTCGATCTTGATCGCATTTATGGCAGCGAGCGCAATATTCAGCCCGAGTACTACCAACAGCGTGATCAAACCGAGCCTTCTGGGCAAGACAACGCAGATTGCTACGACGTAGCTAAGGAGAATCCAGAAGGAAGCGCTCAACAACTCCTGCTTTGGTAGAAACATTCCCAGCACGGCAGCTATCGAGATGATCAGTAGTGTCGGCATCCATCGATCGGGCGCCAAAGCAAAGACTTGAATTCCGAACAGCCTTCGACGGACTTGGGATGCCAACGGTGATAGCAGCACGGCAGTGGCAACTAAGCCGGCCCCGAATATGATGCCGATCGTCTGCTTGCCTCCGATCCCGCTGGTCCCGCCCACGATCGTGTCCCACAAAATTGCCGTGGCGATCAGGCAAAAACCTCCAGTGGCAATCGCAAATGCCGGAAGCATTCCGATACCGTGATTGTCAGAACTTCGCTTGCCGGGCTTGGACATCTGACAGACTTTTACCCAGATTCTGTTGAGAGTTCGACCGATGGTCGTTTCAAACACGTTTAGATATCGCGTCTCCCAGATTACTCATTGGGAGGGGAGTATTTCCAGCATTCTGATCTTGCGTTTGCCTAACCAAGATCAGGCCGGCCTTGTTGGAGCCACTGAATGTGCTCAAGCTCAGCTGGTTAGATTGCAGTCCGGCGACATTGACGACGGCTTGAGAGTTCAAGACCCTAGATCAGGTCGGGCCCCGTCCGAGTGCCATAGTAGGCCTTGGAATTTCGCACCTCGGAATTGCGAAGGCGCCAGGCGGCTATCCATAGTCCCGCTCCGATTGACGCCGCAACTACACCGACGAAAGCAATACCTCCTAAGAGGCAGAACAGGCCTGAAATAATCATCGTAACGCCCGCGATATAAATTGTTTCTGAAGGCACGTTATGTCACACCGATCGTATCGTTGTCGCCAAACGTACAGCCAAACGCACCCGCCCTTCCGTGACCGGCTTCGCAGTTCTGGCTGTGCCTTTCTTGACCTCGGGCAGGTCATGAATGTCGTTCTCCGGCGCAGCACCGAACAAGGAGCGAGAGGCGCGTGACGGGGGATATAACGATATGTCGTCCGGCGAATCCTCGACCATCAACGGTGGCTACCTGAACACTGCCGACGGCCAATACTCGACGCTGGGCGGAGGCCGGGAACGAAACGTCACCGGTCAGTCCGACTGGGCGGCCGGATCGCTATCGGAAGATCAATAGACCGACACTGCACCGATCGATACCGGCCCCGCCGTGAAGCGGGGCCGACTTTTTTGAAATCCGTGCTCCCGATGGGCTGACAGGGTCACCGCGGACAGCGGATGAGGAACCAGACAGGCGTCGACGAAGTAATTAGCGGTGCCTGCGCGCCGCAGCGATAGCCTTGCGGAGATGCTTCATGGTCGAGTCACGGCAGGGATCGTCACTCAGATCGTGGAATCCGAAGGAATTGCCGTCGCGAGTGATACGGATCTCCCTGAAACCATAGATCGGCATGTCGATCGTGTCGTCATGGCCCACGACTTCCGCAACGGACACAGACTTGCCCACGCGCTTCTCGATGTACTCGACGATCTCGCCGGTTTCCATGTGACCCTGGCGAATCGCGTGGAGGATCACCCGGGTGCCGGCGGCGAACTTGCCTGCCTTGCCACCACCGGCCCAATCCTGCTGCCCCGCTTGCGCGCCACCCAGCTCAAGCGCACGGATACGCCATAGCAGGTCGCTGATCTCGTAGCCGATCTCGATCACGCGCTCCGGGTCCGGTGCCATCTCCTGTTCAAGCACGGACTTGGCAAGCCCGACCGTGAAGCTCAACTGGATCATGTAGGCCGGTACGGCGTCCTGATTTTCCATCGCCCAGGCGTGGATTCGATCCATATTCTCAACTGTGATCTTCATAGCGTCTTCGCATCCAAACCGGGCATACCTAGAATACAGAGTAGATCATCGAAAAGCCGCCAGCATTTCGAACCGTTATAGGGCAACCGAAATCCTGAACGATCTTGCGATTCCGCCTTGCAAGAAAAAGAGGGCATATTTGTCTGGCGCCCCACTGGCAGCCCCCGGCAGATTTCTGAAACCTTGGATTGCCTTTGGCAAATGGTGCCGGAGAGTGGACTCGAACCACCGACCTACTGATTACGAATCAGTTGCTCTGCCAACTGAGCTACTCCGGCCCTGGGGAGACAGTTGTACCGGCGCACTGAAGGCTCCGGAGAGGGCGCGAAGTATACGGGAAAGCCCGCTGACCGGGCAACGCGGGTCACCCGCGGGAATTGCGAATCCGTACCACAACCTCGAGACCGGCGGCCTCGGTTCCGTCCGGCAGCTCAGGCATCTCGGCCAATCGGACGGAATCCTCCGGAAGGTCCGTCAATTCACCGGTGTCGACGTTAAACAGGTGGTGGTGAGGATGAGTCGTGGAATCGTAGTAGATGCGCGTGCCGTCCACGTTGACTTCCCGCACCAACCCGCACTCCGCGAACAGGTTCAGTGTGTTGTAGACGGTCGCCTTGGATACACGCACACCGGCACGGCGCGCAGCCTCCAGAAGTGCATCCGCAGACAGGTGCTGGGGCCGCGCGAAAAGAATCTCGGCGAGAGCTACTCGCTGGGAAGTAACCTTAGCCCCATGCTTCTCGAGCGCATTTATGATGTGCGTTTTCATAACGAGGAACGATTATAAATCACGACTGCGGGTCCTGACCAACGCCTCCCCGGGACCCTTCAGGACCGGCGCCGCGGTCGGCGAGCAACCAACGCGTCGACTGCATTGTGAGGATTCTGGATAAGTCCTGTGAGCCTTCACCCATTGCGCAGGTCAGAAATGCAGCCGACAGTGGCGGTTTGGCTGCCCGTCCCTACCAGTTTGCCTCCTGCCACTATAAGAATGCTCCCCCTCCTGGATCGCGATCTGTGATCAAGAGAATCAGCGTGCCGCGCTGCATTTGCACCCAAAGATCCTTGAAAACCGACCTGCCGATAGTCCGCGTCTGCGCATACCCTGAGCTCTCCTGGAAAATTGTCGGCGCGAGGAGGCGCACATGCCCCGAGGCGGTGGATTTACCCTATTGGAGCTTGTCGTGGTGGTCACCATCATGGGCATCGTGCTGG
>CP070833.1:1568845-1576202 GCA_020341735.1 Gammaproteobacteria bacterium
CAGCGATCTGTTCGTAAAGTCCTTCCCGCGGCGCAAGAAGCTGTTTCCGTACAGGCTGCGGATCTGCAGACGCGGGCATGTTTTCGAGGACCTGGATCCATATCAGTTCCGGACCAGCGCCTTCGCAGATCACAAACCAGATCCGGCCCGGCTGCATGACAACCTTGGCGCCGCCTTGGTGACGCTTGCCAAAGAGGCCGGTGGGAAAACGGAAGGCGTGCTGTTCTCGGTATACGCGCCCTCTGCGCGGGCCATCGGCGTCGTCGGTGACTTTAATGACTGGGATGGCCGTCGACACCCGATGCAGAGTAGCTTCGAGGGCATCTGGCGCCTGTTCATTCCCGGGCTGAACGCAGGGGCCCTGTACAAGTTCGAGATCAAGGGACCGAGTGGGAATCTCCTGCCGATTAAATCGGATCCGTTCGCGCTGTACAGCGAACAGCCGCCGGGCAACGCGTCTATCGTCTACGACCGCCGTAGCTATCAGTGGCATGACAATTCGTGGTGTCAACGCCGCGATGAAGAGGGATACCGCAACGATCAGCCAGTCTCCGTCTATGAGGTCCATGCCGCATCCTGGCGCCGGCATGCGGACGGTCGCCATCTGAGCTACCGGGAACTGGCTGATGCACTGATCCCGTATGTAAAGGGCCTGGGATACACCCATCTGGAACTCATGCCGGTCATGGAACACCCATTCGAAGGTTCATGGGGTTATCAGCCCACGGCAATGTTTGCACCGACCAGTCGGTTCGGTTCACCGGATGACTTCAAGCATTTCGTGGATCGCTGTCACCAGGCCGGTATAGGTGTCATCCTCGACTGGGTGCCGGCGCATTTCCCCGGTGACGAGCATGGGCCGGCTCAATTCGACGGCACAGCCCTGTTCGAGCATCCCGATCCACGCCGCGGCTGGCACCCGGACTGGAATACGTACATATACGATTATGGCCGACAGTTCGTCCGGGAGTTTCTGACCAGTAGCGCGCTCTACTGGCTGGAGGAGTTTCATGTCGACGGGCTCAGAGTCGACGCAGTCGCGTCGATGCTTTATCTGGACTACTCACGAAAAACCGGCGAGTGGCTGCCGAATATCTACGGGGGTAATGAGAACCTGGATGCGATCGATTTCATAAAAGATATGAATGTGACGCTGTATCGAGAACACCCGGGTGTGATGACCATAGCAGAGGAATCCACGGCCTGGCCCAAGGTATCGAGGCCGACTTACGACGGCGGACTCGGGTTCGGATACAAGTGGAACATGGGCTGGATGCACGACACCCTGAACTACATGAGCAAAGACCCCATCTATCGCAAATTCCATCATGGCGACCTGACCTTCAGCCTTGTCTACGCGTTCGATGAACATTTTTTCCTGCCGCTGTCCCACGACGAGGTCGTACACGGGAAAGGCTCATTGATCGGCAAGATGCCGGGAGACGAGTGGCAGAAGCATGCGAACCTGCGTCTCTACTACGCCTTCATGTACGCCCATCCGGGCAAGAAGCTGCTTTTCATGGGCCAGGAGTTCGGCCAGATTCGGGAGTGGAATCACGATGTTCAGCTAGACTGGCACCTGCTCGAAAATACACGCCATGCCGGCTTGCGGCGTCTGGTATCGGATCTCAACCGCCTTTACCGGGGCGAGCCGGCGCTGCACGAGCTGGATTGCGCGCCGGAGGGATTCCAATGGGTAGAGCACACGGACGCGGATCAGGGCGTCATATCGTTCATCCGTTTCTCTGCAAATCGATCTGATCACGTCGTGATCGTCTGCAATATGACACCGGTAGTTCGGGAAGCTTACCGGGTGGGTATTCCTGTGCCGGGCACCTACAAAGAGATTCTGAACACGGATGCCGAACCGTACGGTGGCAGCAACGTCGGCAACAACGGGGCGGTCGTCTCGGAGTCAGTCCCCATGCATGGTCAGCCCGCATCGCTGAGTCTTACGCTGCCGCCCCTGGCCACCATCTACCTCAGCCCGGGTGAATGACGCGATTCTTACCCGACGCGTATGAAGATGCAGATACCACCGCAAGGTAGTTTCGGGATCTCGTTGAGTGCTCTCGTTTTACGAGCCATGCACATCGGGGCTCCGCCCATACCGGGGAAACAAACCGGGCAGCTCCCGAACGGTGCCCTGAATCTCGGCAATATTCGGTCTAGCATGGCCTCTACTGAGCGGGGTCATCGGCACAGCAAGGGATGCTCGGAATGTAGAGCACAACCAATCGGTGAGTAGCCAGTGGCCGAATATTCCGTAACATGACCAGGAAGACTCGACTAGAAATCCGGCCAGGAGGCCTGACGGCGCTCGGTGCCCATTGCAGAGGGGAGGGCGTGGATTTCAGCCTCTTCTCGCGCCATGCGGAAGCCGTCGAGCTGTGTCTGTTCGACCCATCCGGGCGCGAGGAGATCGAAACCCACTGGATGCCAGGCCGGACGGGTGATATCTGGCATGGTTACTTGCCCGGAGCCGGCCCCGGAGTGATCTATGGCTACCGCGTGCATGGCAAGTACGCGCCTCGTCAAGGTCATCGATTCAACAAGCACAAGCTACTGCTGGATCCCTACGCTCGTCGAATCCATGGTGAGTTCCAATGGAGTCCACAAGTGTTCGGTTACTGTCACGGAGCCGAAGAAGACTGGCGTCCCGACATCCGTGACAGTGCCCCCTTCGTGCCGAAATCAGTCGTGATCGATGACAGCTTTGACTGGAGGGGGCAGCCACGCCCGGCCACGCCGTTGAGCAGGACCGTCATCTACGAGACTCACGTCAAAGGCTTTACGGCTCAGCATCCGGATGTTACGTCCCGGAAGAACTGCGGGGAACCTACCTGGGCCTGGCGCAGCCGGCGGTTGTCAATTACCTGAAGAGACTGGGCGTCACCACCGTGGAGCTGTTGCCCTGCCAGGCATTTCTGTCAGAGGAACATCTTGTCCAGCGCGGCTTGACCAACTATTGGGGATACAACCCCATCGCCTATTTCGCGCCTCACGCGGGTTACGCAGTTTCTGACCCGGTAACAGAATTCCGGGAGATGGTCAGACTGCTGCACCAGGCGGGTCTCGAGATCATCCTGGATGTGGTTTTCAACCACACGGCGGAAGGCGGCGAGTACGGGCCGACACTGAGCTTTCGGGGAATCGACAATTCCAGCTACTACCTGCTGGATCCGAATGACATGCGCTGCAACCTGAACTATTCCGGCTGTGGCAACAGCCTGGACGTATCGAATCCGGACGTGCTGCGCCTGGTGATGGACTCGCTTCGTTACTGGGTTGAAGAAATGCAGGTCGACGGCTTCCGCTTTGACCTTGCCACGTCGTTGGCCAGACGCGGTGCGGCATTCGACGCGAGAGGCGGCTTCTTCGCGGCAATTCACCAGGACCCGATCCTCGCCGGGGTGAAAATGATCGCCGAACCCTGGGACCTTGGTCCCGAAGGATATCGCCTCGGCGAATACCCCCCGGCATGGTCGGAATGGAACGACAGGTACCGGGAAACGGTCCGGGCCTATTGGCGTGGTGACATGGCCAAGGTGCCTGAATTTGCCGAGCGGCTAGCGGGCTCCAGCGACCTGTTCCGGCGACCGGGTCGCGAGCCTGTGGCGAGCATCAACTACGTCGCCAGCCACGATGGCTTCACGATGAGTGATCTGGTCAGCTACGAAAGAAAACACAACGAGGCCAATCGGGAAGCCAATAGCGACGGCAGTGACCACCATGTCAGCTGGAATTGCGGAACCGAGGGGGATTCTCAACACGCGGATATTCTGCGCCTGCGCCGCCGACAGCGCCGCAACCTGCTGGCCACGGTACTGCTTTCGCAAGGTGTTCCGATGGTGCTGGCGGGCGACGAGTTGGGCCGTACTCAGAGGGGCAACAACAACGCCTATTGTCAGGACAACGCGTTGTCGTGGGTCGATTGGGCGCTACACGGAACCAGGGCAGACCTGAGCGACTTCGTGGCGCGGTTGACCCGAATCCGGCAGGACAATCCTGTATTCCGCCGGACAACTTTCCTGGAGGGCGTCGTGCACCCGGAGTCACGCCTTAAGGACGTGGCCTGGCTGCGGGAGGACGGCTCCGAGATGACAGAACCAGACTGGCGGAATCCTCACCGGCATGGACTCGGAGTATTGTTGGACAGAACCGGTGTCGATCTGAAACATCGGGACGAGAGCGATCAGGACCCCGGCCATAGTTTCCTCATACTGTTCAATGCCGGATTGGTGCCCATCCAGTTCACGCTGCCCGCACCGATCAGCGCAGATCTGTGGGAGGTGGTTCTGGATACCAGGGAAGAGACGGCGTCCGTTCCGGCTGACGGATACCGGATGGGACATATCTATTCGCTCTATCCCCAGAGCCTCGCCGTGCTGAGAGATCCAGGATGATCACCTGCAGAGCGTCGACAAGAACTCTCGCTATTTAAGGTTCCCGCGCCTGCAACCGAGTAGAGTCAGCCCCCGGATTCCAGCTCCGTCTTCAGCTCTTGTGCAAAACCGGGAGCAGTTGGATGCGATGGATCCACTGCCATCACACGCTCCAGCACGGCCAATGAATCGCGCAGCCTTCCGTTAGCGTAAAAGGCCTGCGCCAGCGACATCAGGTAGCGCGTGTTCCGGGGTTCCAACTCCGCAGCCCGGTATAGGAACGGGAGAGCGCGTTGCGCGTCGCCATCGTTCAGAATAGCCGAACCGGTGACATATGAAGGGTTCGGCTCGAACGGAAAGGCGGTTGCCAGATTGGCGGCGACTCTGATTGTCTCTTCGATGTTGCCAGTCGAGCTGTAATAGCCGAGGGCCTGGTTCATGGCTTCCGGCCACGAGATACGGCCCTCGTGCCACTCTTTCGCAATTCGCTCTATCTCGCTGGTCGGCTCCGGCACAGTGAAGGGCTGCTTCTCATCGACAAAAGGCCAGTCGCGGAGGAGGCGAGCTACGCGCCACTCTCCGTTCAAACGCTCAAGCTCGGTGACTGGTAGCTCCCGCCTGGCCGTGGCCTCGTCCGCTTCAAACTCGGGCTTTCCCCACACACCGCTGGCGATGATGGCATCGTAGAAAACGGACGCCAATGCGAAATAGCCCTCGGTGTTGGGATGAAGGTGCTCCAGCATTGACTCATTGCCAATGATGCCGTTCTCCGAAAGGTTCGCAATGGCGGTCTGGGTGTCGACGACCGCGGCCCTCTGCTGGACCGTGACATCGCGGACGATGCCGTTAAAGGACTCAGGTGCCCGGAATCGAAGCTGATCCAGATCTTTTGCCTTGAGGAAGGCATGCCGGGCCTCAGAGAAACGTCTACCTTCCAGGCCGGCCAGACCTTGGTAGTACCAAGAGTCCGCCGAATCGGGCGCGAGTCCGACCATCTGGCCCGACGTACGAACTGCGGAGTCGCCGTCTTCGTTCTCCAGAGCATCGAGCAATTCTTCCCGCAGCTTGCTCCAGAGACCTGCTTCTGAGCCCGGAGGCTCGGCCGAGCTGAACGGAGGCTGATCCTTTTCGTTCGATGCCAGCGTGCCGACGAACACCGGGATATCTGCGCGTCGATACTTCTGCAACAAAAGGCCCAGATTCTCTCTGAACTGTCGATGGCCCTGAATATACATTTCACTATTCTGGGGAATACGCCGCTCCCGGGCGATTCGGGACATCAGCGTGCCGGTTTGTCGCTGCGGAGTGGGAAGCGCTGCCCCGTAGACCTGAATGGCGGCTTCGACCACGTGAAGCCTGCGGAGCGCCAGGATCCAGCGCGTGGCCTCGGGTGAGAGACTGTAGGAATAGGAGGATCCGACTCCGAGTACGCCGAGAAATTCATTGTGTCCGACATAGATGACCACAGCATCAGGTTCGACCGCGATGATCTCGTCGGCGAAGTCCAGCAAGGTATAGCTGTTGACCGCTGACATGGCGGTCGAAATGACTTCAACAGTTTTGCTGGGGAATGCGCGCCGAAGGCGTTGCTCCAGCATGCCGGTTGGCGATGCCATGCGGCCGTAGGGGAATCCGGCCGCGGTCGATCCACCCTGGATCACGATCCTCAGCCCATCGTCAGGCTTCTTGTCGAGGAAGTAGGTGGTATCGATGCTTACATTCGGCGCAGCACCGGGATTGGTGAAAAATCGATAGACGACCGAGTCGTTAGGCTTCAGGTATCCGTCAACTCCGGCCGGCACGAACAGAGGTTCCCGCTCGCCCACAAGAGTGAAGCGGAATATCAACTCGAGTATGCCGAAGATGAGAAACGGCAGGAGAAGCGCGATCAGATAGAAGGAGCTGCGCTTCCGTCTGGGGGCGGGTCTGTTATCTCGTGGCATCACTAGTGGTCGTACCGGAAATATTGCGTACCCAATCGGTGGCCTCGACGTTCGGAATCTGCTAAAAAACGTCACCGCCCGAAAATGTGGGCGACTATAGCAGGTCGAGTCACATGTTGGAGTTCTTGAGCGATCTTTGGGACTTCCTTAGAGTCCGCAAGAAGTTGTGGCTTCTGCCTATCGTACTTGTCTTGGTTCTTCTCGGCGGCCTGGTCGTCGTGAGCCAGCAATCCGTGCTCGGCTCGTTTATCTACACGTTGTTCTAAGGCCTATCCCGGCTGCAACGACGGCTATTGGTGGATTGACCCGGGATCAGATGGGGCCGTCAGCGCGACCGCCCCCCATGCCTATGTCAGCCGAATCTCAGCAGGCATGAGGGCCCCCGCATGACTGAAGACCCTGAACACGATTCAGCATGAGGAGCCTGTTAGCGATTGAGAGTATCTGGCGTTACGCCGGAAGATCCTGTTCAAGACCTGAGGCATATTCACAGACCTCTTGTATTTCGAGGAGCCCACATGCCCGACCCGCACCTGATTGAATGGCTTCGGCAACTGCGTGGCGTTGAGCGGGAGTACTTTGATTTCCGTGGTCAACATCGCAGGGTTCCGGACGAGATCGTGGAGAACATCCTCAATGCATTCGGGCATGACAGTGACGACGACGCTGTTCTCCGGGTCGACGCGGAGCGCCTGGCGGAGAAAGACTGGCGCCGGGTGCTGCAACCCGTCAACGTCATCCGACCGTCGCGATCGCGGAGCATCATGTTTACAGTGCTTCGCCCACTGCTGAAGTCCGTCGTTTGGCAGATTCTGTTGGAGACCGGAGAGACGCTGGAGGGGAGCGTTGATCCTGATCGCCTGCCCGTTGTAGACGAGAGGTACATCGATGATTTTCACTTCTGCAGACTTGCACTTGAGCTTCCGGAAGACGTCCCGCTGGGATATCACCGGCTGAGGCTATTCGATCCGGAGGCTCATCTGCTCGGAGAGTCCAGCCTTATCATGGTTCCGGAGCGCTGCTATGAGC
>CP070833.1:1576302-1607366 GCA_020341735.1 Gammaproteobacteria bacterium
GGTCAAGGTGAGGTTGCGCGCCAAGACGGCGGTCGCCGGCACGGAGTTCGCTGAGACTGCAGAATTTGTGCTGCCTGTCACGGTGGACGACGTAAAACTCGACATCCAGCCTCCGGGCGGCGTGGAGAGTCGTTGGGGATCCAGCGCAATCTGCCAGGACACGCTCTGACATTCAGCCGCTAGAAAAATGGGCCAGACCAGCCGGTCTGGCCCTTTTCTTTTGGTGTTAGGCTTTGTGCTCGATGGGCATCATTCAAAACGTCTTCCTGATCGGTCCGATGGGCGCGGGAAAATCCGCCGTCGGCCGGCAGCTGTCGCGCATGCTGCGCATGCAGTTTCTCGACAGCGACGCCGAGATCGAAGAGCGCACCGGCGTGGATATTCCCTTCATCTTCGAGAAAGAAGGTGAGGCAGGTTTTCGCAAGCGGGAGCGACTGGTTATCGATGAACTGTCCGGCGGCGAGCGGGTTGTGCTCGCGACGGGCGGCGGGGCGGTGCTCGACCCGGACAATCGTGCTTGCCTGAGATCGAGGGGGATCGTTATCTATCTGCACGCATCGGTTTCTCAGCAACTGCAACGTACCCGCCGGTCTCGGGGCAGACCGCTGCTGCATACGCCTGACCCCGGCGCGCGACTCGCAGAGCTGATGCAGCAGCGAGAGCCGATCTATCGCGATATGGCTGATCATGTCATCGATACGGACGGACGGCGGGTACCGGACGTGGCCCGTCAGATTCTTCACTGCCTCGACGAGGAGTCGACTCAAGATGGATGATGCGGAAGCCGTGATCCACGTTGAGACTCGCGGGGGCGCCTACGACGTCATCGTGGGGGCCGGCCTGATCGACCGGCCGAAGTGGTTCCCTGAAGACACAATCGGCGCAGACGTATTCGTGGTGACCAACGAGACTGTCGGACCGCTGTACGCGGATCGGCTCACGGCGGCGCTGGGTCCTCGCCGCATCACCACGTTGGTGTTGCCTGATGGAGAAGAGCACAAAAACCTTGACAGTTTCTCCCGAATCATCGACGCGATGGTCGAGGCACGCATGCACAGGGACGCCACGGTGATTGGTCTCGGCGGTGGCGTCATAGGAGACATGGCGGGGTTTGCGGCGGCCTGCTATCAGCGCGGCGTCGCTGTGGTCCAGGTGCCGACGAGTTTGCTGGCCCAGGTCGACGCTGCGGTCGGCGGCAAGACGGGCGTCAATCATCCCGGCGGCAAGAACCTGATCGGCGCCTTCCATCAACCGCGGGCCGTGATCGCGGATGTGACCGTCCTGGACACCCTGCCCGAGCGTGAATATCGGGCCGGGCTCGCCGAAGTGGTCAAGTATGGTGCAGGACTGGATGCAGGCTTCTTCTCCTGGATCGAGGCGAATGCACAAGCGCTGACGCAGCGCGATGCGAAGGCGCTTCAGTTTGCGGTACGACGCTGTTGCGAAGCCAAAGCCGAAGTGGTGCAGCAGGACGAGAGAGAAACAGGTCGTCGAGCGTTGCTGAACCTGGGGCATACATTCGGGCATGCCATCGAGGCCGCTACCGGATACGGCAGCTGGCTGCATGGCGAAGCCGTCGGCGCCGGCATGGTGCTGGCCGGCCGTCTGTCCGTCCGTCTCGGGCTACTGCCGTCAGCTGATGCGGCTCGATTGGAGAGCCTCCTGTCGGATTTCGGTCTGCCGGTCGCGCCTCCACCGATATCCGCCGATATTCTGCTGGACCTGATGCGGATGGATAAGAAAGTGTTGTCCGGCAGGCTTCGGCTGATCCTCATGAAAGAACTGGGCGACTCCTTCGTCGTGGCGGATTGTCCGGAGGAGGAGGTGCGGACCGTGCTCCACGCTGCCACGGCAGGATGACAGGCCCGAGCGCGACGGTTGCGCTTTTCGCCGTGGACGAATCGACCGCCCGCGGGCGGCGAATCTCCGAACCTCCCCCGACCCACAGGAGTGAGTTTCAGCGCGATCGCGATCGGGTGATACACAGCTCTGCATTCCGCAGGCTCGTCTACAAGACCCAGGTGTTCGTAAACCACGAGGGCGATCTTTACCGCACGCGACTGACCCACTCCCTCGAGGTGGCCCAGATCGCTCGAACCGTTGCCGGTGCGCTATCGCTGAACGAGTATCTGGTGGAGGCGATCTGTCTGGCCCACGACCTTGGCCATACGCCCTTCGGACACGCGGGTCAGGACGCGCTGAACGCATGCATGCGAGACCACGGAGGCTTTGAGCACAATCTGCAGTCGCTCCGCGTTGTCGACGAACTGGAAGAAAAATACGCTGACTTCGCCGGCCTGAATCTGATGTACGAGACCCGCGAGGGCATCCTCAAACACTGCTCGTCGCGGCATGCCCGCGGTCTTGGGGAGCTTGGACGCCGCTTCCTGGAGGGGCGGCAGCCTGCGCTGGAAGCCCAGCTGGCAAACCTGGCCGACGAGGTCGCTTATAACAGCCACGACGTGGATGATGGACTTCGCGCAGGCCTGCTCGGAGTCGATGAGCTGCGCGAAGTCACGATTTTCTCCCGCGCATACGACGAAGTCCGTCGGCGCTACCCGGAATTGCAGGGGCGGCGCCTCATCTATGAGATCGTCCGGCGTCTGATCGGCTACATGGTCGATGACCTTGTCGAGGAATCGTCCCGCCGCCTGCTGGAGGCGGCGCCAGTCAGCGTTGAAGAGGTCCGGTCGGCCGACCGCCCCCTGATGGGATTCAGCCGATCGATGGCCGACCAGCATCGGCAATTGAAACGCTTCCTGATGCATCACCTCTACAGGCATCCACGCGTCGTGAAGATGTCGAACCGGGCCTGGGGTACGTTGACGGAATTATTCGAGGCGTATCAGTCCGACATCCGGCTAATGCCGTCGGAATTCAGTCTGGCGGCAGAGAACGCTGCTCAGAAGCGCGGTGAATCGGCCCGCTTGCGGGTCGTGGCCGACTACATCGCGGGCATGACAGATCGCTACGCGATCCTGGAGCATGACCGGCTTTTCCCGGCTGACGGTGCCGACTGAGCCGGGTCCACGGCGTGCTAGAATGCCGGCCGTTTTAACGGCCTCTGGAGAACTCGATGCCGACCAAGGGTATTCCCTCACGTGAACGCCTGATTTTCGCCATGGATGTCCCTGACGCGGACGCGGCTCGTTCACTCGCGGAAGATCTGGGTGACTCGGTGCTGTTTTACAAACTCGGTCTCGAACTGATGATGGCCGGGGGCTATTTCGATCTGATCGACTGGCTTGTTTCCCGCGGCAAGAAAATTTTCGTCGATCTGAAATTCTTCGACGTGCCCGCCACGGTCGGGAGGGCGGTCGCCAGGCTCCGGGATCGTGGCGTCACGTTCGCGACGGTACACGGCAATCAGTCCATCATGGAGGCCGCGGCGGCGGCCAAGGGTGACGTCGGCATACTTGCGGTCACTGTCCTGACCAGTCTCGACAGAGGTGACCTGGACGATCTCGGTTTCTCATGTGACGTCGGGCAATTGGTTTTGTCGCGGGCCCGCCGGGCCCTGGAAGCCGGATGCGACGGCGTCATATCCTCGGGGCTCGAGGTCGCGCAGCTGCGGGAGTTCGTCGATGACAGGCTGGTGGTCGTTACGCCGGGCATCAGGCCGGTGGAGAATCGGCCGACGGATGACCAGAAGCGAGTCGTCAGCGTTTCTCAGGCCTTCGAGAACGGAGCCGATTACATCGTGGTCGGCCGGCCGATCAGGGACGCAAATGATCCCCGCCTTGCTGCCGAGGCTATTCAGGGGACGATAGCGGAGGCATTTCCGGGATGAATAAGGGACCCGCAAACGACGTGTTGCTAAGGGCGCTGAGACGGCAGCCCGTAGACCGAACGCCCGTATGGATGATGCGCCAGGCCGGCCGTTATCTTCCGGAATATCTCGAGACACGCGCCCAGGCCGGCAGTTTCATGGATCTCTGCAGGAACCCCGAGCTCGCCTGTGAGGTGACTTTGCAGCCTTTGCGCAGGTTCCCTCTCGACGCAGCCATCCTGTTCTCTGACATCCTTACCGTCCCTGACGCGATGGGACTCGGGCTGTATTTCGAGGCGGGAGAAGGACCGCGCTTCGAGCGGCCGGTTCGAACTGCCGCCGACGTCAGGCAGTTACGGACGGTAGATCCGGAGACCGAACTGGGATACGTCATGAACGCGGTTCGGACGATCAGGCGTGAGCTGGACGGCCAGGTCCCTCTTATCGGTTTCTCCGGCAGCCCGTGGACGGTAGCGACCTATATGATTGAGGGCGGAAGCAGCAGGGACTTCGGCAAGATCAAGCGCATGCTTTACGCCGAGCCGGCGATCCTGCATTCGCTTCTCGACAAAGTGACGCAGGTGACGGCGGGTTACCTGAACGCACAGATTGCAGCCGGCGCCCAGGCGATCATGGTGTTCGATACCTGGGGCAGTGTTCTCACGCCTTCGGCGTACAAAGAGTTCTCGCTCGATTACATGGCCCGGATCCTGGATTCCCTCGAGACTGGAGAGGGTGAGGAGCGCGTACCCACGATCCTGTTCACCAAAGGCGCAGGGACTCGCCTGACCTCCATGGTCGAGACCGGATGCGACGGCCTGGGAGTCGACTGGACCACGGATCTCGCGGAGGCCAGACGCCTGACTGCCGGCCGGGTGGCATTGCAGGGGAACCTGGACCCGAGTGTGCTCAAGGCCAATCCGGAGGTCATCCGCCGGGAGGTCGGCCGGGTGCTAGAGAGCTACGGACACGGTGGCGGGCACGTATTCAACCTGGGTCACGGGATCACACCGGACGTGCCCCCGGAGCATGCCGGCGCGATGATCGAGGCTGTCCACGCCCTCAGTCCCGCGTTTCACCAGGACCGCTGAGCGGGCCGACAACACCGCCATCCGGCGGTGACCAGGATGCAGTCGGCCGACCTTCCAGGATCGACTCCATGATGCGGCTCTCGCGACGATCGATCGTCTGCAAAAACTCCGCGGCCCCGTTGAGGTGTCTGAACGCCACGAATCCGCGTTCGATGAAGTCGTGCAGCGGCCCGAAGCCGGCCATGCGGGCCGGTCGCTTGGCCAATCTCACCATGTTGTAAACCAGGGAGTGATGGACCACATCGTCGAGCGCGTGGCCGATTTCCGAGATCAGGCGTATCTGGCGTGCCCTGGCTTCAGCATTGTCGCAGCGTCTGTAGGCTTCGGCATACAGATCTGCGTCCAGCCGATCGGTGACGCCCATCTCGTCGAACAGCTTCTTTACCATGCGGATATCGAGTTCCTGCGTCAGGGCGTGCATCTTGATGCCCATGGCGATCGACTCGAGTGCCGCGGCCGGCATGAGGCGAACCATCATCGGATAAACGCGCTCCATGCCTTTATCTCGTGGGCTGTAGTCCTGATCCCCGTAGAGATCCGAGAGGAAGAAGCTCGCGGCCGGGCCGAACCGGGCCGACGCGAGAAGGTCTCCATGGGTCCACGCGAGCCGACCAGACTGCCATCGCGCCAGAAGCGCGAACTCCGGTCGCAAGGCCCCGTCAGCGGTTATCTGCTCTCGTCCTACGCGGCAGCGTTCCAGGAGCCCGGCGATGCGCTTCGCGAGTTGCTTCCGGGTTTCGTCACTCATCGCGGAAGATTCTAATGCCGGCGGCCGTGCGGTGTTGTGGTCCAGACATGTCCCAGCCATCGACTTCGTCATGATGCATAGCAGCATCATACCGCTCCAGATGGTATCCTTGGGAGAGGAATCAATGTCCAGGAACCCGTCTCACGGCCCGGATTCCAGGCAGAGACGGCCAAAGGGACGGAGGCAAGGAGCATGGCCAAGACTCGCACGGAGAGCCGGGTGAACGGGTACCCGCTGGCAAACCGAATCCGGGCTTCGGCCCACGATATCTGGTTGGCCGGCCTGGGAGCTTACTCCCGCGCCGGAAAGGAAGGCGGTCGCCTGTTTGAGAGGCTGGTGGAGCTCGGCGGGAACGTCGAGCGGACCGCGCGTGATCAGGTCGCGCGGCCCTTCCGGCTCGCGGAGCAGCAAGCCAGCGCCGCCCGGACGGCGGTGAGTGAAACCCGCGAGCGTTTCGAGCTGATGTTCGAGCGTAGAGTCGCTAAGGCTCTGAATTCACTGCAGATCCCTACAAAACGGGACATCGCCGAACTGACCAAACGGGTCGAGGAATTGCAGTTGGCCCTGCAAAGCCTTGGCGGTAGCGATACCGGCAAACGACGGCCGAGGAAGAAGACGACGGCCACCCGCAAGCGACCGACCCAAAGGGCAAAACCTGCGTCCAAGCCCCTCTCCAAGAAGACGACCCGGCCCCGGCGTCAGTCGAAGAAAGCCGGCACGCGCAGGAAAGCGGCCAGGACCGCGACCCGGTCCTGAGGATGGCGGTAAGAAAGTCCAACGGCGCAGCCGGGCCCGATCGGCACAAGATCGGCGTCGCGCTCGCCGGCGGCGGTCCGCTGGGAGGCGTATACGAGATCGGGGCGCTGATCGCTCTGAACGAAGCCTTGGACGGCATGGATTTCCAGCACGTCAACGTATACGTGGGCGTCAGCGCCGGCGCGATGATTTCAGCCCTGCTCGCCAATGGCATCGCGCCAGAAGATATGGCGCGGGTCTTCATCCGTCCCCGCCCTAGCGACGAAAGGTTTTCCCCGGTTCTGTTTCTTCAACCGGCATATCGGGAGTATTTGAGGCGGCTGGCGTCGGTACCGGGTTTGCTGCTCGATTCCGGTTTCCGGTATCTGCGGAACCCCTTCCGCAGAAGCTTGCTGGAATCGTTCAGCCGCATCACCCGCGCCATCCCGACGGCGATTTTCGACAATCGGCCCATAGAGAAATTCCTCGCCGAATTGCTGTCGAATCGAGGATATTCGAACGATTTCCGCGAGCTCGAGAAGGAGCTGTACATCATTGCCGTCGAGTTGGACACCGGGCAGTCGGTACGGTTCGGGGCAAAGGGCACGGATGATATTCCCATTTCCAGGGCGGTACAGGCCAGTACGGCACTGCCCGGTTTGTATCCGCCGGTAAAAATCCAGGGCCGGGACTTTGTCGACGGAGGCCTGAAGAAGACCCTGCATGCGTCCGTCGCCCTGGATGCCGGCTGCGATCTTCTCTTCTGCATCAACCCGATTGTTCCTTATGACGCCGATCTGGCGCCCGAGGATGAGCAGAAACGCCACGACAAACTTGTCCAGGGCGGTCTACCGGTGGTGTTGTCCCAGACATTCAGGTCGATCATCCACTCCAGGATGCGCGTCGGCATGTCGAAATACGACGCCAGTTACGAACAATCCAAGGTCGTCCTGTTCGAGCCTGATCGGCACGACTCCCGCATGTTCTTCACCAATGTTTTCAGCTACTCGGATCGGGAAAATGTTTGCCAGCACGCGTACCGCACGACGCGCAGGGACCTGAGGCTGCGACTGGACGAACTCACGCCCGTCCTCGAGGCACACGGGATCACCGTGCGATCGGATATTCTCGATGACCGCGGGCGTCATTTTTCGACCGCACTCGAGGAGAGTGGCGGGCTCGACAAGGTCGGCCTCTACCTGAATTCGACGACCAATCGGTTGAGCGAGGCGCTGGATCGGCTCGACAAGTGGATGGATTCGGTCGTCAGGCCGGGAGCGTCAACGCGCCGCGCCTGACTCCCGCGCTTTCATCCGTCCCTGAGTGCCCGGCGCAGGATTTTTCCTACGTTAGTCTTCGGCAGGTCTTCCCTGAACTCGATCACCTTCGGGCGCTTGTAGCCGGTCAGGTGCTCCTTGCAGTACGCCCGCACCTCGTCCTCGGTAAGCGACTCGTCCTTGCGCACCACGAAGAGTTTGACGATCTCTCCGGATTTTTCGTCCGGTACTCCGATCGCCGCGGCTTCCAGCACGCCATCCATGCCCACCACCACGTCTTCTATTTCGTTCGGGAACACATTGAACCCGGACACCAGGATCATGTCCTTCTTTCGGTCGGTGATAAAAACGAATCCGGACTCGTCCATCCGGCCCATGTCGCCGGTGCGTAACCAGCCCCCCTGGAACATGGTTTTGGCCGTCTCTTCCGGACGTTGCCAGTAGCCCGCCATGACCTGCGGCCCCCGGATACAGATCTCGCCAACCTCGCCCAGTGCCAGGTCGGCGCCGTCCTCGTCCCGGATCGCCACATCGGTGGACGAAATCGGGACGCCAATGGAGCCGTTGAACTCGGTCATATCTGGCGGATTGATACAGGCCGCCGGGGATGTTTCCGTCAGCCCATAGGCCTGCAGGATCGGTTTGCCGGTCACTTTTTTCCAATGGTCCGCAACGGGTTTCTGAACGGCCATGCCGCCGCCGAGCGCGATCTTCATCGGCGAGAAGTCCACCTGATCGAACCCCGGCGTGTTGAGCAGCGCGTTAAACAGTGTGTTGACGCCACTGATAAACGTAAACGGATACTTTTTCAGCTCATTTACGAACCCGTCGAAATCTCTCGGATTGGTGATCAGGACGTTGTTGCCCCCGACGTAGGAGAACATCATGCAGTTCGCCGTCAGCGAGAAGATGTGATAGAGCGGAAGAGCGGTGATGGCGATCTCCGCGCCTTCGGAGAACATCGTTCCGCACCACGCCTCGGCTTGCAGGACGTTGGATACGATGTTTCCGTGGGTCAGGATCGCGCCCTTGGAAACGCCCGTCGTCCCTCCCGTGTACTGCAGGAACGCGAGATCGTCATGGTCGAGCTCCACGTCATCCAGGGTCTGCCATTTGCCCTCTTTCAGGCTCCGGGGAAAATTCGTCGGCGACGGTAGGGAGTACGGCGGCACCATCTTCTTGACCCGGCGGACGACGAAATTTGTCAGGGCCCCTTTCGGGAATGGCAGAAGGTCGCCAACGCCGGTCGTGATGATGGTCGAGACGTCTGTTTTGTCGACCACCTTTTCCAGAGTGGTCGCGAAGTTCTCGAGGATCAGGATGACCTTGGCGCCCGAGTCTTTGAGCTGATGCTCAAGCTCCCGAGGCGTGTAGAGCGGATTGACGTTCACGACACAAAGCCCGGCGCGGAGAATGCCGAAGACGGCCACGGGGTACTGCAAAACGTTGGGCAGCATGATCGCTACGCGCTCGCCTTTCTGCAATCCGGCGACTTTCTGCAGATAGGCGCCGAAATAACGGCTCATCTGATCGAGTTCACCATAGGTGATCGAGTGTCCCATATTGGTAAATGCCGGCAGGTCCCGGTATTTCTCGAAAGACGTCTCGATCAAGTGCTTGAGCGAGGCAATACGATCCGCATCGATCGTCTCAGGGATGCCTTCTGGGTACTGACTCAGCCAGATCTTCTCCACCATTTGATCCCCCCGGCTTGTGATTTTTCTAATTTCCCGGCCCGCAGACCGCGCTGGACGCTCCTAACCCATACTAGTACATGGGCTACACGGGCGCGTCTCGAATGCGGATGTATAGCAGGCGCAGCGCGGTATGAGCAACTTTACGGTCGGTCCGTCTTCGCTTCTTCGTCCAGCAAGGTCTGAATCCACGGCCACAGGTTTTTCAGGATCAGCGGCTGGGCGGCGGCCGTGGGATGGATGCCGTCATCCTGCATCATGCCTTGTCGAAGGGCGATACCCTCCAGGATGAAGGGTGTCAGTGGAACTTGCTGTTCCGTGGCCACGGACTCGAATGCCGCCTGGAAACTGCGGGTGTATTCGGGACCATAATTCGGGGGTAGCGTCACGCCGGCGATAAGCGGCTTCGCGCCGCTCTCGCGCGAGAGTATGACCAGTTTTGTCAGGTTGTCGCGAATCTCTTCTGCGGGAATGGCGCGAAGACCATCGTTGCCGCCGAGTTCGATCACGACGATCTGAGGTTGGTGAATCGACAACGCCCGCGGGAGACGCGCGAGGCCGCCACGAGTAGTATCGCCGCTTATCCCGGCATTGATCACGCGGTGTGGGTAACCTTCTTCCTGGAGGCGGCGTTGAAGTAGCGCCGCCCATGCCTCGTTTCTTGCCAGACCATAGCCGGCGCTCAGGCTGTCGCCCAGGATAAGCAGAGCCGGCCGGTCCTCAGCCGAAACAATCAGCGGGTTCAGAACGAAAACAAGGATCAGGAGTCGGACAAGCAAGATGACGGAGCGGAACATGGTTCTTGAAAGCAGCAAGTTGACGCGAGAGGTTAGCAGCCCCGAGGGCACGTTGACTATCGTTGATGGCATCGACCTTGGCATAGCGCGAGGCGAGTCCGTGGCGATCATCGGCGCTTCCGGCGCCGGCAAGTCGACCCTGCTGGCGCTCCTCGCAGGTCTGGATCTGCCCACCGCCGGACAGGTGATCCTGGATGGCCAGGACCTCACACGACTCGACGAAGACGGCCGGGCCGCCCTCCGTGCCCAGCGCGTGGGGTTCGTGTTCCAGTCATTCCATCTCATACCTTCGCTCACGGCGCTGGAGAATGTCATGCTGCCCCTCGAGCTCGCAGGAGACCGGCAGGCACGCGCTGCGGCATCAGCTGTCCTGGAACGGGTCGGCCTCGCGGAGCGCGCCAAACACTATCCGAGACAGTTATCCGGCGGCGAGCGGCAGCGAGTGGCGATCGCCCGAGCATTCGTAGGCAGGCCACTGATCCTGTTCGCGGACGAGCCGACCGGTAATCTCGATGCCGCCACCGGTGATCGGGTTGCCAACCTGTTGTTCGAGCTCAACGCGGAGCACGGAACGACACTGGTGCTGGTGACCCATGACAAGACCTTGGCGTCGCGCTGCGATCGCACTGTGAGCCTGGATGCAGGCCGGCTGGCGTGACGGGGGCAGTCCGACAGGGTTTTGTCTCGGTCATCCGCGATCTGCGCGGAGGCGAGCTTAGAATCCTTGTCGCCGCGGTCACACTTGCCGTAGCGGCTATGACAGCGGTCGGTTTTTTTACCGATCGCGTCGAACAGGTCATCGTGATGCGATCCGCAGAAGTTCTCGCGGCCGACCTGGTCGTAAGATCGAATCGTCCGATTGCACAATTGTACCTCCGGGAGGCCGAATCCTCCGGGGTGCAGGTCGCCACCGGGACATCATTTCCAAGCGTCGTGGTGGCCGGTGATTCGACGGCGCTTGCCGACATCGAGGCGGTCAGCCAAGCCTACCCGCTTCGAGGTCAGCTACGCACTAGCGACAGGCCCTTCGGCGAGCCGGTCTTGGCAGCTTCCGTACCGCAGCCAGGGGAGGCGTGGGCAGACGCAAAACTGCTGGCCAGACTGGCGGCGTCACCCGGAGTCATCGTGGCCGTGGGGAATGCACGACTGACCGTCACCCGCGTGCTCGACTACCGTCCGGATCAGGGTTTCAGTTTCGTCGATCTGGCGCCCACACTGCTGATCAATGAGCAAGATGTGGCAGTGACGGGACTGATTCAGCCGGGCAGTCGGGTCGCGTACAGACAGCTTTTCGCCGGCAACCGCGATGCCATCGCAAGCCTGCGGGCGTTCATCGAGCCGCGACTTGGCGTCAGTGAGCGGATACGCGACCTGAGTGATGCTGGTCCGGAGATTCGCAACGCGCTCGATCGGGCACAACGATTCCTGGGTCTCGCGGCTCTCGTCGGCACGTTACTGGCGGCGGTGGCGGTCGCTATGGCTGCGAGTCGATATGCGACCCGGCAGATAGATACCGTGGCGCTCATGAAATCATTCGGAGCACGGGAATCCTATGTACTGAAGTTCAGTCTCGCTCAGCTTGCGACCATAGCAGCGACTTCCGCGCTGGCCGGCGTTGCTCTCGGATACGTCGCGCAGGCGGGTCTGGCGCTGGTCCTTACAGACGTGGCTGGCGGTGAGCTTCCGGTACCGGGATTACGGCCGGCCCTCGGCGGAGCGGCGCTGGCCGTGATCGTGCTTGCGGGTTTCGCCTTGCCCAGTCTGGTAGCGGTGCGTCGTGTACCGCCGCTGAGGGTGCTTCGCCGGGATTTGTCGGCGCCCCCTCCATCCGCATGGATCGTGTATGGGGCCGCGGCCGTCTCGGTAGTCGGGCTGCTGTTCTGGCAGGTGGGTGATCCAATTCTGGCCGGATGGCTGGTCCTCGGACTGCTGGGCCTGTTGGTGGTCCTGGTGGCCTCCGCGGCTTTGCTGGTCATGATCGCAACCAGGATCCGGGGTTCGGCGGGGGCGGCCTGGCGATATGCGCTTGCCGGCCTGGCCCGCCGCAGGGCAAGCAGCGTGGTCCAGGTCGTCGCCTTCGGCCTGGGGATAATGGTGCTGCTGCTCCTGACACTGGTGCGTACAGACCTGCTAGTGGAATGGCGCGCCGCTCTGCCCGAGGATGCCCCGAACCGATTCCTGATCAACATCCAGCCCGACGAGGTGCAGCAGGTCACGGCGTTTCTCCAGGAACGAATCGGAGAGGCCGCTCTGGTGCCGCTGGTGCGTGCGCGCCTCACCGAGATCAACGGTGCGGTGCTGGATATCGACGCCTTGGCCACTGAACGTGGCAGGCGTCTGGCCGACAGAGAGGCGAATCTGAGCAGCGGCTCTGCATTGCAGAAAGACAACACCGTGGTGCAGGGAAGCTGGTGGTCCGAATCGAGCCCGGGGATCGGGCAGGTTTCGGTGGAAGTCGAATTCGCCCGCGATCTGGGTATCAAGCTGGGAGATCGCCTGGGATTCGACGTCGCCGGGGAGCACTTCGCGGCAGACGTGACCAGCCTGCGCATGGTCCAGTGGGATTCGTTCCGGCCGAATTTCTTCATGCTGTTCTCGCCCGGAACCCTCGATCCCTACCCGACCACCCATATAGGGAGCGTCCACGTAACGCCCGATAGCGGGCCGGACCTGCTTGAGCTGATCCGGAAGTTTCCCAGCGTTACCATCATCGACATCGATGCGATCCTCGGGCAGATTCGGCGGGTGATGGACCAGGCGGCCATGGCGGTGCAGTACGTTTTCCTGTTCTCCCTGGCTGCCGGCGTGCTGGTGCTGCTGGCCGTGGTCGAGGCCGGTCGCGACGAGAGACTCTATGAAAGCGCGCTGCTGCGTTCGCTGGGCGCTCGAAGAAGCCAGGTTCTCAGCGCGGCGTTGATCGAGTTTTCGCTGCTCGGCGTCCTGGCCGGGACCCTGGCCGCGGGCGGCGCGCTGATCACGGGCGCGATGATTGCCGATCGGGCATTCCAGCTAGAGTTCGACGGCAATCCGTGGCTCTGGCTGGTGGGTCTTCTTGCCGGCCTCGTGTTGGTCGGCGGGAGTGGGTTTCTGGCCACGCGGACCGTCGTGACCCATTCGCCAGTGGCGGTGCTCAGGCGCTTCTGATCGGCGCTTTGCTGGCGGCCAGCGTCTGCCGGATGATACGGCAGACCTTTTGAAGCGTCGGGACGCGGGGGCTGGTGCGTCGCCAGGCCGCCGCGATCTTGCGGTCTGGCGTGGGGTTCCTGAGTGGCCGCGTCACCAACCCCGCGGTCCGAGCCACGGGGCGCTCGGTGGCAAGTCCGGGAAGCAGCGTGACGCCGATCCCGGAGGCTACCATCTGCCTCAGTGTCTCGAGGCTGGTGGCGCGGAAGTCCTGGGCCTCGTCAATGTCGATATTGTTGCAGACTTCCAGCGCCTGGTCCCTGAGGCAGTGCCCGTCCTCCAGCAGAAGCAGAGTCTCGCCTTCGAGATCCGACACCTTGAGGTGGGGGCGCTGCGACAGACGGTGCCCCGCGGGCAGGGCTGCGACGAAGTCTTCCGAGTAAAGGTTCTCGATCTGGAAGCTATCCTGCGCGATCGGCAGCGCCAGGATGGCCAGGTCGATGTCGCCGTTTCCCAGCGTCGCGAGCAGCGGTTCTGTCTGGTGTTCGAGAAGGTATAGCTTCAACCGTGGCAGCGACTTGTGCAGGTCAGGGGCGATCAGAGGCAAGAGATAAGGGGCGATGGTAGGGATCAGCCCGATGCGCAGGTCGCCGGCAAGTGGGTCCTGGTGATTGCGGGCCGACTCGCAAATTTCGTCCACTTCCCGGAGGATGATACGGGCACGGGAAACGATTCGCTCGCCGATCGCTGTGAGCATGACCCGCCGCTGATTTCTTTCCACCAGCTGTACGCCAAGCTGTTCTTCCAGCTTCTTGATCTGGGCGCTCAGTGTTGGCTGACTGACAAAGCAACGCTGCGCGGCTTTGCCGAAGTGGCTCTCTTCGGCCAGGGCGACCAGATAACCGAGCGCCCTCAGGCTGATTCCGGAATTGATAGATTTCATCTATCAGAAATATAAAAACAATCCTTTGGATAAATCAACCGGCGGCCGCCGACCTTGCCCGCGTAGGTCAATTCATCACCCCGCGGGAGAGTCATCATGCCTCGGTAGCCAGCGGACTGGGCGGTATACTGAGCGGATGAATTATGTCGCCCAGACAAGACTCTCAGCGGGCGTTGTGGTCGTCCGATCCGTCGGCGATGAGTGGCGATTTCTGTTACTGCGTGCTTTCAGTCACTGGGACTTTCCAAAGGGTATGGTGGAACCAGGGGAGAGTCCCGTTGATGCGGCGGTCCGAGAGGTGGAGGAAGAGACCACGCTAGCGGATCTGCGATTCGACTGGGGTGCCGAGTTCGTCGAGACCGGTCCGTACAGTCGCGGTAAGGTTGCCCGTTACTACATCGCCCGGACCGAGAGAAGGAAAGTGGACTTGCCGACAAATCCTGAGCTCGGACGTCCGGAGCACAGCGAGTACCGCTGGGTGGGTGTAGTGGAGGCGAGTCGGCTCACGTCACCGCGGGTTCGCCCGGTCGTGGACTGGGCCTGCCGACGTATCGGAGTTAAGTCGTAGCGTTCCTGAGAGACTTGAATGCCTCCAGCGCGCTTTGGCGCGAGGCTTTGAGGTCGACGATGGGTTCGGGATAGTCGCGCCCCAAGCGGAAACCGATCTTGTCCCGCTCTGATAGGGACATTTCCCATGGCCGATGCAGATATCTCGGCGGCACTCTGCGGAGCTCCGGCACATACCGGCGTACATATCCACCGTCCGGATCAAACTTTTGTCCCTGCAGTACAGGGTTGAAGATCCGGAAAAAAGGGGCGGCATCGGCCCCGCAACCTGCGGCCCACTGCCAGCCCATCGTGTTATTGGCGAGATTCGCGTCGACCAGCGTGTCCCAGAACCATTCAGCGCCATCGAGCCACGACCATCGCAGGTTCTTCACGAGCAGCGAGGCGACGACCATACGTACGCGGTTATGCATCCAACCCGTACGCCAGAGCTGGCGCATGCCGGCATCCACCATCGGAATCCCGGTCCTGCCCTTCTGCCAGGCTTCGAGCGGTTCCCCGCTGCCCCGATGCCAGGGGAAGTCACCGAAGCGGCTGTCAAGGGGAGCCTCCGTTGTGTGCGGGAAGTGATACAGGACGTGATGGGCGAATTCCCGCCAGCCCAGCTCGCGCAGGTACGCCGCAGCGCCAGACTCAGTGCCGGCAGCAGACAAGGACGAGACCGTCTGCCAGACGGCGTGGGGCGAGATTTCTCCAAAGTGCAGGTGCGGCGAGATCCTGGAAACCCCCTCGATGGCGGGGTAGTCGCGGCGATCGTCGTATCCTCCCAGACCGTGGTCCAGGAACTCGTCGAGCCGCCTCCAGGCGCCGGTTTCTCCTGGAACCCAGGATTCCTCCAGTCCTTCATGCCACGGTATGTCTGGCAAAAGCTCCAGCGCTGCCACCTGCCGGGAATCCGGCCAGCGCGGCGGCGCAGCCAGCCGCTTTGGCCTTGCGCCCGGAGTCCGCGGTGGGGGCGCGGCCAGGCAGGATTTCCAGAATGGCGTGAACACTCGATACGGCTTGCCCGCGGCAGTCGCGACCTCCCAGGGCTCGAACAAAAGCGAGGCATTGAAACTCTCGCAGACGAGCCCATCTTCCCGGAGCGCGGCCTTGATCGTCGCATCCCGATCCCGCGCCGCCGGTTCGTACAGCCGGTTCCAGAAGACGCCGGCCGCACCAGTTTCTTCTGCCAACTGGCGCAGCACCTGTAACGAGTTGCCGGAGCGGATGAGTAGTCGGCTCCCGGCATCCGCGAGATCCTTGTCCAGCGCGCACAGGCTGTGATGGAGCCACCATCGCTGGGCAGCTCCCGGCTGCCACGGGCGGTCTTCATCCGGTGACCAGATGTAGAGTGGGATGACGTGATCGCCACGCTCCGCAGCCGCGATCAGGGCAGCGTTGTCGGTCAATCGAAGATCGCGTCTCAGCCAGACGATGATGGTTTGCATAAAGCGTGTGCTCAGACGACCCGCTGCCGCCGTCCCCCCGATAGAAAAGACGCGACGTTTGCCGCGATTTCGTCAACCGCCCTCTGACGCGCCTCTCTGGCTGCCCAGGCGATGTGCGGTGTTATGACCAGGTTCCGCAGGTCATCGGCCAGCAGCGGATCACCATCGATCGGAGGCTCCTGCGGCAGTACGTCGATAGCCGCGCCCGCGATGGCCCCTCGTCTGAGACACTCCGCCAGTGCAGCCGAGTCCACCAGAGCGCCACGCGCTGTGTTGATCAAGATGGCGTCCCGTTTCATGAGCGACAGCTCGCGCCGACCTATGAGGTTGCGGGTCTGGTGCGTCAATGGGCAGTGCAGGCTCACAACATCTGACTGCCGCAGGAGTTGTTCCAGCGGAACCCGGTCGCTGGCCGACTCCTCGCCGTCAGGGCGCCGGGCGGCGATCACGCGCATCCCGAAGGCTTCGCCCAGGCGAGCGACGGCGCTGCCCAGCTCTCCGAGCCCTACGATTCCCAGGGTGAGCCCCGCGAGTTCTCGTATCGGGAAGTCGAGCAGGCAGAATTGCGGGCTGTTACGCCAGGCACCCGAGCGAAGCAGCTGTTGATACTCCGCGATGTGATGAGTCAGTGAAAGCATGACAGCGAAGACGTGCTGAACGACAGACTGGGTGCAGTACGAGACGATGTTGCAAACGCCGATGCGGCGTTCCCGGGCAGTTTCCAGGTCGACATTGTTGACCCCGGTCGCCGCCACGCAAATCAGGCGGAGGTCGGGGGCGGCGTCAAATCTGGGAGCGTCCATGCGCAGCTTGTTGGTGATGACTATCTGGGCTGATGCGATACGTTCGTCAATTTGACTGTCCGCTGTAACGCCATGGACCTGAAGATCCACGCCGGCAGCGATTATGGGCGCCGGATCGACGTCGCCATTGCTCACGGTGTCAAAATCGAGGAAAACGGCTTTCATCGCCAGGGAAGTCTGCTGGACGGACGGCAAGGGTACACTATGCGCCACCGACTGGCGCCGTAACGAGGCCGACCAGGCTTGCCCGGACAATAGAGGAGGGTCTTTGGGACTGGAGCCGGAATTCTGGAGCGGCAAGACGCTGGCACAGATGAATCCCGAGGAGTGGGAAGCGCTGTGCGACGGATGCGGCCGCTGTTGCCTGCACAAGCTCGAGGACGAAGACAGCGGCAGGCTGTATTACACACGGGTGGCCTGCCGGCTACTCGACCTGTCGAGCTGCCGCTGCACGGACTATGCGGCGCGTCACGAACGGGTGCCGGATTGCGTCAAGGTCGAGGCGAGAACCATCGGTGACGCCAGCTGGCTGCCGGGCACCTGTGCATACAGGCGGTTGGCCGAGGGCAGGCCGCTCGCCTGGTGGCATCCCCTCGTTTCGGGTAATCCGGAGACGGTGCGGAGGGCCGGAATCTCGGTGGCGGGACGCGTTCTGGCGGAGCAGAATGTGGCGCCAGAGGGCCTGGATGAGCACGTGATCCGATGGATAAGGAGCTAATGGAATGACTGCGTCCACGAGCGGCTTCAGGCGCTGGTCGGAATACCGCGAGTACGACGAGCAAGAGATGATCCGGCGAGCCGCCGAGTTCCGTGCGGACATTCAGCGACGCCGCACCATCCGCGACTTCTCAGATCGTCCCGTTCCGCGGCAGGTCATTGAAGACTGCATCGCCGCAGCAGCCACCGCCCCCAGCGGCGCCAACATGCAGCCCTGGCGTTTCGTAGCCGTGGCCGATCCCGCCATCAAGCACCGTATCCGTATCGCTGCAGAAGACGAGGAACGTCACTTCTATGAGCATCGCGCCTCCGAAGAGTGGCTGGACGCCCTCGCGCCGCTGGGTACGGACGCAGACAAGCCCTTTCTGGAAATTGCGCCTTGGTTGATCGCCGTGTTCGAGGAACGCTGGGGGCTGACGGATGGGGGCGAACGCCGAAAGCACTACTACCCCACGGAGTCAGTCGGAATCGCTACCGGATTTCTGATCGCGGCCTTGCACAATGCCGGCCTGGCTACCTTGACGCATACGCCGAGCCCGATGAAATTTCTCAACGAGATTCTTGGGCGCTCGCGCAACGAAAGACCGTTCCTGCTGCTGGTTACCGGGTATCCCTCGGATGATGTGCAGGTACCCGACATAAACAGGAAACCACTGAGAGAAGTGGCCGACTTCAAAACTGACGGTGGCTGAAGCAATGACGGAATTTTTTACCCGCGCCTCCGATTTCATCTGGGGTCCGAACTTCCTTATTCCCATGCTGCTCGGTGCCGGCGTGTTCCTGACGCTGCGTCTTCGCGGCCTGCAGTTCAGGCAGCTCGGCAGCGCGCTACACCTGGCCTTCATCGTTCGTCATGAGGGTGACGGCGATGGAGAGATCTCCCACTTTCAAGCCTTGATGACGGCGCTTGCGGCCACCGTCGGAACGGGCAATATCGTCGGCGTTGCAACCGCCATCGCCGCCGGTGGCCCAGGTGCCTTGTTCTGGATGTGGATGACGGGGCTACTTGGCATGGCCACGAAGTACTGCGAAGCACTTCTGGCGGTCAAATATAGGGTCACCGATGAGGCTGGAGAGCAGGCTGGTGGGCCCATGTACTATCTGTCCCGAGGCATCCGCTGGCGATGGCTCGGGCGACCCCTGGGAGTTATGTTCGCACTGTTTACCGCACTGGCCGCTTTCGGTATCGGCAACATGGTCCAGTCGAATTCCCTGGCCGATGCGGTTCATGGCGCTTTTGGCGTTCCAGAGTGGATCACCGGTATGTTTGTGGCGACCGGCCTGGCGCTGGTGGTGTTGGGCGGCGTCCGATCAATCGGCAGAGTGACCGGGGTACTGGTGCCCGCCATGGTCAGCTTGTACATGTTCGCCTGCGGCTGGGTTTTGATCGTGCATGCCGCAGAGGTGCCAGCAGCCGTTGCCACTATCATCTCCGATGCGTTCACCGGCACCGCAGCAGCAGGCGGTTTCCTGGGCGCCGGCATTGCACAGGCGATGCGTTTCGGAGTCGCCCGGGGCATCTTTTCCAATGAGTCCGGGCTCGGCTCGGCTGGCATCGCGGCCGCCGCTGCGCAGACCCGCGAGCCGGTGAGGCAGGCGCTGGTCAGCATGACCCAGACTTTCATTGACACGATCGTCGTGTGCTCATTCACCGGCATCGCGATCGTCGCCTCCGGCGTCTGGTCGAGTGGGATGAACGGAGCCGCGCTTACCCAGGCAGCCTTCGCCTCTGCGCTGCCCACCAGTATCGGTTATGGCACCGTCGCAGTCTGTCTCACCCTGTTCGCTTTCTCGACCATCCTCGGATGGGGTTACTACGGCGGGCAGAGTGTCGCCTATCTTCTTGGCCGCCGCGCCGTACTCCCTTACAAGATCCTTTTCATCGGCGCGGCCTTCGCCGGCTCAATCTACAGCCTGAATTTCGTGTGGGTCTTTTCGGACGTCATGAACGGCCTGATGGCTCTCCCGAACATCATCGGCCTGGTCCTGCTCAGTGGAGTGGCAGCCGCTGAGACTCGCCAGTATCTGGCCCGCCAGGGGGTCGCGGTGACTGCCGGGGCGGTCGACTGAACTCAACCGGTATTCTGCAAGCCGTGAGCAATACCATTCACGGTCAGTAACAGTTTCTGGAACAATTCGTCATCCCGGCTGCCAGCCGCTCGCCATCGTCCGAGCAGATCGATCTGCACCAGGCTCATCGGGTCGACATAAGGGTTCCGGAGCCGGACCGCCCGCTGCAGCACCGGGTCATCTTCCAGCAGGCTCGCATTACCCTTCAGTTCCAGTACAAGCTCGACCGTGCGTTCGAAGCGCGCACTGATCAACTCATGGAATGAATGCAGGCCGTCATCGGCCAGCGATGCGTAGCGCGCTGCGATCGACATGTCCGCCTTGGCGAGGACCATCTCGACGTCTTCCAGCAGGGCGCGCATGAATAACCAGTCAGAGAACATTTCCCTGAGCAGATCAGAGCCGTGGCGTCTGAGCGCCGCCTCGAGGCCGGCACCGAACCCGTACCAGCCCGGCAGGACGGCCCGATTCTGCGACCAGGCGAACACCCAGGGGATAGCCCGCAGATCCTGCACACCCTGCCCGGTCCTGCGACTGGCGGGCCGCGATCCGATCTTCATTCGTTCGATGACGTCGATGGGTGTGGACTGGCGGAAGAAGCCGTAGAAAGCCGGATCCGCGTACACCAGGTCGCGATATGCGGCGGCGCTGGTGCGGGCGATCTCGTCCATCGCCTCGCCCCAGTTCGGCTCGGGCGGTGCCTGCGGTGGCCCGAAAGTGGCGAGGGTTACCGATCCTACGGCCCGCTCAAGGGTGCGCAGCGCGACCCCCCGAAGCCCGTACTTCGCGTTGATGATCTCGCCTTGCTCCGTCACTCGCAGCACACCCCTGACCGCGCCCGGTGGCGCTGCCATCACCGCAACGTGAGTCTTACCTCCTCCCCGGCTGATGGTGCCGCCGCGACCGTGAAACAGCGTAAGGTCCACTTCGTGGCGATCAGCGCAGCCCGCCAGGGAGGTCTCAGCCCCATGCAATGCCCAGCGAGCGGCCCCGATTCCCGCGTCCTTGTTGCTATCCGAGTAGCCGATCATCACGATCTGTCGCCGCCCCCGGCGCGCCAGGTGACGGCCATAAAGGTCGTCGGAAAGCAGCCCTTCCAGCACGTCGGCGCCTGACTCAAGGTCCTCTAGTGTCTCGAACAAGGGCGCCACATCGAGCGGAACGTCGCCGTCGTCGTCAGCCAGGCCTGCCCAGCGAGCAAGAATCAGCACAGACAGGACATCGTCTGCTGCCCTCGCCATGCTGACGATGTATGGCCCTATCGCGTCCTTTCCATATTTATCGCGAGCCTCTCGTGCTGCCCGGAATACGTTCAGCACGGTTTCGCCCTCCGGGTCCAGGCGGGTAATGGGTACGGCCGGACCGGAAAGCTCCTCTCGCAAGCGGGCCGCGCGATCATTCGGGCCTGCATCTTCCCAGCCGGCATCGCCGAGGGCCCTGCCGATGACGCGCCTGTGGACCAGCGCATCCTGCCGTAAATCGAGCGTGGCCAGATGGAAGCCAAAGGTTCTCGCGCGCCAAATCAAACGCTGGGTATGGAACAGTCCGGCATGTTGGCCCCGATGGTTGCGCAGGCTTGCGGCGATCGCCTCGAGGTCGTCGACGAATTCGGTGGCGCTGGCGTACCCTTCTGCCCTTCCATCCAGTGTGGCTTTCAGGCGCGCGCGCAGGAGCCGCGCCAGGATCCGGTACGGCATGTTGCGATGGCGTTCGGGAACGTCGGCCGTGACCTCTGGGAACATCTCCCCGTAGCTTGCGCAAAGCTCCATCACCCGCAGATCGATACCGACCCGACTGGGGCACTGGGTGAGAATTTCTGCGAGCCTGAGCAGTTCGCTGCGGTAGCGCGCCAGGATGGCATCACGCTGAGCCGCCAGGGTAGAGCTGATCGTGGCTGCTGATACGTTCGGATTTCCGTCCATGTCGCCACCGACCCAGGAACCGAACCGGATCAGGACGGGAATCCGCAGCCCTTTCGCAAGCTCGCCGAAGACTGAATCGAGGGCGCGTTGAAGGTTCTCGTAGAAGACCGGCACCACCCTGTAGATGACGTCGGTCAGGAAGAACAGCACATGCTCGAACTCGTCACTGACGGTCATCCTTTGGCTCGGGTGTTCCTCGGTTTGCCAGATTGAAGTGAGTTCCTCCCGGATTCGCCCCCACGCGGTGGCATCTTCGTCCGGTGTCAGTGAGGGGTCCATCAGTTCGACCAGGCGACGGGCGATGCGCTGTTGTTTGCGCAGGATAGTGCGGCGGGTTGGCTCCGTAGGATGGGCCGTGAAAACGGGCTCGACACGAATCCCGTCCAGGATCCTCTGCAGATCATCGTGGCTGTGGACCTGTTTTGCGATGCTGGCGAGGACGTCCTCCAGGCTGCCTGGTTGCGGGGCTTCCACCTGCCGTAGCCAGTCCCGCCGCCGGCGCACCCGATGTACCCGTTCGGCGAGATTGACTGCCTGGAAATAGGTAGAGAATGCCCTGACGAACTCAGCCTCATGGTCCGGATCCAAGGCGCAAGGAATCCCGGAGATGCTGGCTCCCTCAAGCTCCCGGCTGTGGATGGCCGCCTTACGGACCGTCTCCACCATGTCGAACACACGCTGGCAGGATTGCTCGAGTATCAGCTCGCCGACGAGGGAGCCGAGGCGGCCGACGTCTTGCCGCAACGCATCATCCTTGGGTTCGAATGTAAGAGACTCTCTTGTCATGTTCGTGCGTCCCGAAAGATTCAGGCTGCTTCGCTGACGGATAGCGGCGAGGCGATCATGATCCGGGTAGTTGTCACCGGACGCAACGTATCTGCGGCAACGTTCCGGAAATAGACACTGTCAGAGAAGGCCATCCGAATCTAGCTTGGTAGCCGGGCTCACAGGGATGACGGGCCTGCCCGGGCCACCGGGGGCTGCCATGGAAGGTAGCCGGGGCCCCGGCACGATCTCCATCGTTGCGACATTGCAGGCAGAAATGCTATAGGATTTTGTTCCGCGGCCGGAACCTGGGACCGGCGCGACCTTCGCAACAGCTCGAGGAGACGCCTTGCCTATTGCCCTCCCCGACGCCCACGGCATGGCGGTGCTGGGGCTGACGATCGTAGCCCTGATTCTTTTTTCCCGGGACCGCATTCCCATGGAGACTTCGTGTCTCGTCATTCTGTCTTTGCTGGTGCTGGGATTCCAGATGTTCCCGTACAGGTTCGATGGGCGGCTTATCCAGTCGGCAGAATTCTTCAGCGGATTCGGTCACTCGGCGCTGGTAACCATCGTCTCGCTGATGATTATCGGCAAGGGCCTCGAGACAACCGGCGCACTGCAGCCGCTCGCGGCCATCGTAGCCAAAGCCTGGGCGGCGCGGCCCAAGCTGGCCTTGCTTGGGACGTTGATCTGCTGCGCGGTTCTGAGCGCATTCCTGAATAACACGCCAATCGTCATTCTGCTGCTTCCGATCCTGATCACAGTATCGTTACGCAACCGCTTATCGTCTTCGGCCATGTTGATGCCCATGGGTCTTGCGACCCTGGTAGGGGGCATGGGGACTGCGATTGGCACTTCCACAAATCTGTTAGTGGTCGCCATTGCTGCCGATCTGGGAATGCGCCGGTTTGAAATGTTCGATTTCACTCTTCCGGCGGTCATCGTGGGATCGATCGGACTGCTGTTCCTGTGGCTGGTCGCGCCCAGACTCCTGCCTGAGCGGGAACCGCCCATGGCCGATACGTCGCCGCGTATCTTCAAGGCGATGCTATTCGTCAACACGGACAGCTTCGCGTTCGGCAAGTCGCTGGCAGAAGTCCGCGAGCGGACCGGCAAACGGATGACGATCAACCGGATTCAACGTGCTGACGGTCTTTTCGTCGCCAAATTGCCGTCGCTGATATTTCAAGAGGGGGACCGCATGCTGGTGGCGGATACGCGGGAGAACCTCAAAGAATTTGAGCGTCTTCTGGGAGTGACCATGCACGATGCTGCCGGGGCGGAAGCGGCTGACGGTGAATTTCTGCCTTCCGCCGGCGCCGATCAGCAGCTTGCCGAGGTGGTCGTCACTACAGGTTCCCCGCTACATCAGAGGACATTGAACGCGACCCAGTTCCGTGCCCGTTACAAGCTGCTGCCACTGGCCATCCACAGAGCACGCACCGCACCCGGTGAGGTTTCGGGAGATTTCGAGGATGTCCTGCTGAGAGCAGGCGACGTCATCCTGGTCCAGGGCCCCCGAAGCAACATCGCCGATCTGAAGAGGAGCGGCAATATGCTGGTGCTCGACGGCACCATGGATCTGCCGCACACCAGGCGTGCGCCGCTGGCCCTGGGCATCATGGCGGTCGTCGTGGTTCTGGCCGGTGCCGGCATCCTGCCTATCTTCGCCGGCGCCGTCATCGGAGCCACGGTCATGCTGATTTCGCAGTGTCTCAAGTGGCGCGATGCGCTGTCGGCAATCAGTCCTTCGGTGGTGATGATCATCGTTACCAGTCTCGCGCTGGGCCAGGCGATCATCAGCACCGGACTGGACACATTCGTCGCTTCACTATTCGTCAAGGCGACCGGCAGCCTGTCTCCGACATTCATCGTCAGCGCCTTGATTGTGACGTTCGCGATCGTCACCAATATCGTGTCCAACAATGCGGCGGCCGTGATCGGAACCCCAATTGCGATCAGCATCGCCCATCAGGCAGGCCTCCCACCGGAGCCGCTGGTGCTGGCCGTGTTGTTCGGGGCCAACATGAGCTACTCCACGCCGATGGGCTACCAGACCAATCTGCTGATAATGAGTGCCGGCGGTTATCGATTCTCAGACTTCATGCGGGTCGGTATCCCACTCACGTTCGTGATGTGGATCGGGTTCACGTTCGTGCTCGCGGCCCTTTACGGGCTCTGAGCGATGTCGCCTGTGAACCGGTGGTGGGCCACGGCCTGCCACGCCAGCGGCCTGCTGAACTTCGTCATCCCGGGCGCTGGCGGTGTGGTTGACCTCGCGCGGCAGGAGCGAGTAGATCGATCGGCAGGCCAGAAGATCGGTGGACTTCCAGGTCACGGTGATGCTTGCGGTAGTGGCCGGGTTCGGCCTGATGTGGGTGGGCAGGTATTTGGCCCTGCTCGGTCTGATTTTCACTTTCGACCGGATCGTTATGGCATCAGTCAATGCATGGTCCGGTGAGGGCTACGAATACCCTCTCAGCCTGTGTCTGCTGCAGAATCGGGCTTGACGCGGTGCGGCACGTGGATACACTGGGCGAGATGTCATCGATCGCCGACAAACTCCACTGGCACTGGCGGCCTGTCGCCCCGGAGCGGGTGCGGGCGCTCGGTTGATCCTCAGAATTAGCTGACACGCACGAACCCATCTCCGCAGCCTCAAGGGGATGGGTTTCTTGATGAACCTCCCCCCGAACCGCGGATTAAGAGGGAGGAATTGATGGAGCCGCCTTTCGACATAGCTGCCGATCTGGATACCCCGGTTTCGGCCTATCTGAAACTCGCGTCGTTCCAGCCGCGTTTTCTTCTGGAAAGCGTGGAAGGCGGTGAGCGACTGGCGCGTTACTCGTTCCTGGGGTTCGGAGACGCCGTCGAGATCAGGCTGGATGGCGCCGGATTCCATATCGGCTCGCGGACTCAACCCAGACCCGGCAGCAGAGCCGAATTGCTCGACTATATGCGCACGGCATTGGCGGCCACGCCGGAGTTGACACCGGTGCTGGACGGTCTGCCTTTCCAGGGTGGGATGGTGGGTGCGGCGGCCTACGACATCGTCCGCCACTTCGAGAGACTTCCCGGACCGTCGACCCCGGCCGGGAGTCAGCCGGAGGCCGTTTGGCTCGCACCCTCCAGCGTACTGGTGTTCGATCACCTCACGCGGCGTGCCGCGCTGCTGCATGCCGGCTCCGAGACGGAGCGACAGGCCGTCCGGCGTGACGTCGTGCGCGCACTGCAGGCGGGCATTCCGGCCAGGCGACATGGAGGCTTTGCTCTACCGGATGCCAGCATGAGCGGCGAGGCATTTATGGATGCGGTCGAGGCTGCGAAGCGGCACATACGTGTCGGAGACGTGTATCAACTCGTTCTTTCCATTTGTTTCTCCGGCGAGTGCAGCCTGCATCCTTTCGAGGCATACCGGGCTCTGCGACTCTTGAATCCGTCGCCCTATATGTACTTCCTGGAATTCGGTGACACGGCCATCGCCGGCTCGTCACCGGAAGCCTTGGTGCGGCTCAACGGGCGCTCTGCCGCGCTCCGGCCCATCGCAGGTACCCGGCCGCGTGGTGAGACAGCAGAGGAGGACCGGGAGCATGAGCGCGAGCTGCTCGCAGATCCGAAGGAGGCAGCGGAACACGTGATGTTGGTGGATCTGGCCCGTAACGACCTTGGTCGTGTCGGCGTGCCCGGAAGCATACGCGTCAAACCGAGTCGTGCGATCGAGCGCTATAGTCACGTGATGCATCTGGTCAGCGGCGTCGAAGGCGAACTCGAGGCGGAGCGGGACGCATTCGACCTTTTTGCGGCGACCTTTCCTGCCGGCACCCTGGTGGGCGCACCCAAAGTAAAGGCGATGGAACTGATCGATACTTACGAGCCTTGCAGAAGAGGCTTCTATGCGGGGACGGTAGGCTATTTCGACCGGGGCGGAGGCATGGATCAGGCCATCGCCATACGGACGCTGGTATTCGACGGCCAGCGTTACAGCTATCAGTCCGGGGCAGGCATCGTGGCCGACAGTACGCCTGCGAATGAGTACGCAGAGGTAATGGCGAAGAGCGCGATCCTGAAGAAGGCGCTGGAGATCGCCCGGGAGGGGCTATGAGGCGCCGGATTCTGCTGATAGACAACTATGATTCCTTCACCTTCAATCTGGTGCAGGCCTTCCGCGAGTTGGGAGCGGAGGTCTCGGTCTATCGCAATGATCAGATCGACGTCGATGAAGCTGCGCAGCTTCGGCCGACCCACCTGATCGTCTCTCCCGGGCCGGGTAACCCGTCGGAGGCAGGTGTATCCGTAGCAATGATCCGGGCATTCGCGGGCCGCATCCCGATCCTCGGTGTCTGCCTTGGCCATCAGTCCATCGTCGCGGCTTTCGGCGGAGTCATCGTCCCGGCCCGGGAGCTCATGCATGGCAAGACATCAGAGGTCCGGCACGACGACCAGGGGATCTTCGCCGGCCTGCCGCAGCCCATGCTGGCGGGCCGCTATCACTCGCTGGCCGCCCGGGAGAAGGATCTTCCCGACGACCTGGAAATTACAGCCCGCACACCGGATGGCGAGATCATGGGCGTGCGCCACATGCGCATGAGGGTCGAGGGTGTGCAGTTTCATCCCGAGAGTGTCCTTACGCCGGACGGGCCAGCATTGATGAAAAACTTTCTCGACAGCCGGGAGATGAAAGTAAAGGAGGACACGGTCGATGCCGTCAGAGCTTAGCCAGATACTGGAGCGACTCCTCCTGGGTGAGGACATCGGCGAGGCTGGTGCCGCCCGTACCCTGGTCGCGCTGACGCAGCCGGATTGTCCACCTGCCCTTGCGGGCGCGGTACTCGCAGCGCTGCGCTCCAAGGGGGAAACTGCGGACGAGATCCGCGGCATGGCGGGCGCCATGCGCTCGCTGGCGAGATGCCCGGAGCTGCCGCTGACGGAGGGTCTGACCGACGTCGTCGGCACCGGTGGGGACGGCTCGGGCAGTCTCAACCTGTCCACCGGGACTGCCCTCCTCGCCGCGGCCTGCGGAGTTCCTATCATCAAGCACGGCAATCGTTCTGTTTCCAGCAAGAGCGGCAGCGCTGACGTGCTGGAGGCTCTCGGCATGCCGTTACCGCTGGATGAGCATCAGGCGGCGAATTATCTGGAGCGGTTAGGATTCTCCTTCCTGTTCGCTCCCTATTACCATCCAGCGATGAAATCGGTGGCGCCGGTCCGGACGTCAATGGCGGTGCGAACGGTGTTCAACATCCTCGGACCGTTGACCAATCCCGCGGCACCTCCCTATCACCTGATCGGCGCATTCAGCGCCGAAATGGCTGAACTGATGGCACGATCACTTTCAGGCACTGAGCTGTCCCGGGCTTTTGTTGTTCACGGAGACCCCGGTTGGGATGAAGCCACGCCGGTTGGTCCCTTCCTGCTGTTTGACGTGACTCCCGGACAGGTGACGCGGACCGTGCGGGATCCTGCCGAGTGGGGATTGCCGCGCTGCTCTCCGGATGATCTGGCCGGCGGTGACGCGACCGGCAATGCGGCGCGGATCAAGGCCGTTTTCGAAGGCGAGGAGCATGGTCCCCACCGGGATGCCCTCGTGTTGGGTGCCGCTCTCGTTCTGGAGCTCACGGGTCGGGCGGCTGGCCCGCAGGAGTCGACGGAAAGGGTGACAGCGACGCTTGATGACGGAGCCGCAGCCCGCCTGCTGAGCAGACTTGCCTGCGCTGGCCGGGAAAAGGGCTGAAGATCTTGGGCGCGCCCGGGGACTTTCTTGCGACCATGGCCGCGGCTTCCATCGAGCGGGCGCGGGACCTGCGCCAGGACCCTGAGTCCGCTGCACTGGCAGAGGTGGTTTCAGCCATGCCTCCTCCGCCTCGCCTCGCCTTGAGCCCGACCGGCTTCGATCTCATCGCCGAAATCAAGATGACTTCACCTTCTGCAGGGGTGCTCTCAGCCGACTTCGATGCCATCGAAAAGCGCGCCGGCGTCTATGCCCGAGCGGGTGCGGTCGCGGTTTCCGTTCTGACCGAGCCTGATCGTTTCGGGGGCAGCTTGTCCCATCTGAGACGAGCGGCGGCCGTCCTGGACCCGCTGGGCATCCCGACGATGGCAAAGGACTTCATCGTGGATCCTGTACAGGTCTGCGCATCTCGAGCCGCCGGCGCCGGCGGTGTCCTGCTGATCGTCCGGATTCTGGAGGATGATGTGCTAGCGGATCTGCTCGAGCTGACCGGCCGGCTGGGAATGTTCACGTTGCTGGAGGCGTTCGACGAGACCGATCTCGATCGGGCTGCCGCGATTCTCCAGGGTCAGTCAGCCGTTGATCAGTTGTTGCTGGGGCTTAACTGCCGTGACCTTCAGACTCTCGCGATCGAACCGGCTCGGTTTTCGGCTTTGGCCGATCGTTTCCCGAATGATTACCCCAGGGTGGCGGAGAGCGGAATGGCGACCGCGGATGATGTCCGCATGGCCGCGCAGCTGGGATATGGTGTCTCGCTGGTCGGCACGGCCCTGATGCGCTGCGACGATCCGTCAGGCCTGATTGCTGGCATGCTCGCCGCCGGACGTGGCGCTGCGGGACAGAGGACATGAGGACGCAGATAAAAATCTGCGGGCTGTCTTCCATCGAAATGGTATCAGCAGCCATCGATGCGGGCGCCGATGCGGTGGGCTTCGTGTTCGCGGAGTCGCCGCGGCGGGTGACGCCGGAAGCAGCCGGCCGGATGGCTGAATCGTTGCCGGAAAGCGTGATCAGCGTGGCTGTGATGCGCCACCCGGACGAACATGAGGTCGAAGAAGTGGTCAAGGCGCTGGATCCGGAGTTCTTGCAGACTGATGTCGAAGACTTTGACCATATCCAGCTCGTCGGACCCTGCCGACCATTGCCGGTATTTCGGGCCGGGCGCCCAATGCCCGAGAAGCTTCCCCGATTGTTGCTCTTCGAGGGGCCAGTCAGCGGCAGCGGCGAGGTGGCGGACTGGTCTCAGGCCCGCGCGCTGGCGGCAAAGACCCGGGTCATTCTCGCCGGCGGTCTGCATCCGGGTAACGTGGGCGGGGCGATCAGAACCGTCAGACCATACGGGGTTGATGTCAGCTCCGGCGTGGAGTCATCCCGCGGTATCAAGGACCCGGAGCTGATCCGCAGATTCGTGGAGGCCGTTCGAAAGGCCGATCGACAGAAGGATTTCATTGGAGACGTTTCATGAACCCTGATGCAGACCAGGTCGCTGAAAACGACGACTTGCTTGCGGCATTGCTGGATGGCCGTTTCCCAGATAAACGGGGACGATTCGGATCATTCGGTGGGCGCTATGTCCCCGAGACACTCGTGCCGGCGCTTGACCGCCTGCAGGCGGGAATCGACCGGCATCTGCACGAGCCGGGCTTCCAGGAATGCCTGTCCGCGGAACTCCGCGATTGGGCGGGGAGACCGACGCCACTCACGCCGGCTCCCGCGCTGGGCAGGGAGTGGGGCGTCGAAGTCTGGCTTAAGCGCGAGGATCTTGCCCATACCGGCGCCCACAAGATCAACAATGCACTCGGGCAGGCCATGCTAGCCGGGATGCTCGGTGCCCGCAGGGTAATAGCAGAGACCGGCGCAGGTCAGCACGGTGTAGCGTCTGCGGCCGCATGTGCCCGGGTCGGCCTGCCGTGCATCGTGTATATGGGCTCGATCGACTGTGAGCGCCAGGCGCCCAACGTCGACAGGATGAAGCGCTTGGGTGCGGAGGTTGTACCAGTCACCTCGGGTGACCGTACTCTGCGGGCGGCCATCGACGAGGCACTGCGTGACTGGGTATCCGATCCCGTAGAGACCTACTATCTTCTGGGATCCGCCGTCGGACCTCATCCCTACCCTTATCTCGTCCGCGAGTTACAGGCAGTGATCGGGCGCGAGTCCCGGTCTCAGATCATGGAGCGTTGCGGAAGGCTTCCGGACGCGGTCATCGCCTGTGTGGGCGGTGGCTCGAACGCAATCGGTCTTTTCCACGGATTTCTGGCTGACCGTGACGTTTCGCTCCTCGGTATCGAGGCCGGTGGCCGCGGCGGCGGCCTGGGAGACAACTCGGCGACTTTGAGTCACGGACGTCCCGGTGTTCTCCACGGCAGCTACTCGATTTTGCTGCATGACGAGCACGGACAAATCCAGGAGACCCATTCGATTTCAGCCGGCCTTGACTACCCTGGCGTAGGGCCGGAGCACTCACTCCTCGCATCTATCGGAAGAGTCGAGTACCAGACCGCGTCAGACGATGAGGCTCTCGATGCGCTGGACCAGTGCGCCTCTCTCGAAGGAATCCTGCCGGCGCTGGAGACCGCTCACGCTTTCGCGGGCGCTCGCCGCTGGGCCAGCCAAAATCCAGGGAAGACCGTGATCATTGGTCTGTCTGGCCGTGGCGACAAAGATATGCCCACGCTCAGTCAGCATCCGCCCAAGAAGGATTCGAGATGAACGGCAGCCAACGCATCGAACAGGCAATTCACCGGGCTGGCGAAGCGGGTCGAACCGCTCTCGTCTCCTATCTCACTGCCGGCTACCCTGACATGGCTTCATTCCGGTCGGATCTGGCAAAAGTCGCTTCGGTATCAGACGTGGTCGAAGTCGGGGTTCCGTTTACTGAC
>CP070833.1:1607466-1615577 GCA_020341735.1 Gammaproteobacteria bacterium
AAGCCACAGAACAGATCCAGCACCACATCATCTGCGCCCGGCGAAAGGAGTTCTATCGCCCTGCTGACCATCTTGCGGTTTATTTCCCCATTGACCTGAATGAAATCCGTGGGCAGGAAACGGAATGTCAGATCGAAGGTCGGGAGCGTGTACTCCAGCGGTATACTGATGCCATCGAGGGCCTGTACCGTCTCAAGCCCGCCACGTTGCAGATAGAGGTCGAGATCGTGATGCTCGCGGAACCCGCGTAACGCATCCAGGTCCGAAGTCGTCGGGTCATCGAGGACGCGGAATACGAGCGCAGTGCGATTGTCGCCGACCGATACCTCGACCTGGGGAATCCTTTGCTTCAGGCTGAGCGCACCGATCAGTTCCGAGATAGGGTTCACCAACTCATCCGCCGGAGGAGTCAGAACGGGACATCTGTCGATGTCCGCCACAAAGGAGGAGAATCGCTCCCTGAAACCGGCCAGAACCCGCCCCTTACCCTTGACGAAGCGCACACCCAGGCGCGCGCGCCTACGATAGCCCACCGAAGGACCCGAGATGGGCTGGAAAAACCGTTTCGGCTCGACGTCGCCGATGCGTCGGAGGTTCTCCCGCAACGTTCTCTGTTTTGCCCCGAGTTGCGCCTCGCCGGCCAGGTGCTGGAGACTACAGCCGCCACACATACCGAAATGTGCACAAACTGGTTCGACCCTTTCTGCAGCAGGTACAAGCAGGCTAGTCACCCGCCCCTCGTCGAAGTTTCGCCTTCGCCGGACCCTGACCGCATCTACGACCTCGCCCGGCAGTGCTCCGTCGACGAAAAGGGTCTTCCCATCCGTCTTAGCGACACCGCGGCCATCGTTGGACAGATCGACGATCTCTACCCGTTCGGGTACGCGTTCGGTACGTCTGCTCATTCCACTGTGTCGGTCCAGTTGGCGATGAACTCCATCAGATGCGGCCGGCCATCCGCTTCCAGTGCTTCCCGAAGCCGCTGTCGTTCGCGACTCAACCCCGGCGCATCAAGGCGTCCGCGCATCTCCTCGAAATGGAGATAGACTAGATAAGTATTGATCACGTCGGTCTCGCAATAGTCGCGGATTTCCCTGATCCGCCCTTCCTTGAACTCCGGCCAGACCCTGTCGCCACTCATGCCTAGTTTTCCCGGCAGACCGAGCAGCACAGCCACCTCATCAAGGCGCGCGACGGCCCGCATCTGATAACCGGCGAGGACATCCATGAGGTCCAGGTGTCGCCAGTGGAACCGGTTCAGATAATTGTTCCAGCGAAAGCCCTGATCACTGTCCCCCGTTTCCCAATAGCGGGGCGCGGCGATGCGATGTCGCAACGCGCGATAGTGCAAGACTGGCAGGTCGAAACCGGAACCGTTCCAGGAGACCAGGTCAGGTGAAAACCGATCAAGGCCGTCGAAGAACCGCCGGACGATATCATCCTCTCCCGCATCCTCCTCACCGAGCGACCAGATGCGCAATCCATCTCGGCTACGCAGCAGACAAGAAATCGCCACAACCCTGTGCTGATGCAACGGCAGAAATTCCGATCCCGTCACCTGCCGCCTGCGGTTGAACATAACCTGAGCAACCGACTCGTCGTCCAGATCCCCGAGGCCGAAATAGCGTCGCCCGAAATCCAGGTCAGGGACCGTCTCGATGTCGAAAACAAGGGTGTTGATCAGCCGCCTCCTCGTAAACCGTCGCAGCGGAATCGCCACGAAGTCGCTCCGCTGGAATGGCATTCACGCCTGACTGTTTCAAGCATCCAACATCGACTCATTCGTCAGGACAATAACTTAATGTCATAAATAATATTATGCTCTTATATTATTGTTATAATTGATTATTAATTGCCTGTCAGGCTGAGCATCATGATCGAAGCGGTAATCCCGCACCCGATCAGAGTGACCCGGTGACCGGCGACGCCTGCAACAGCACCGCGATAGCCACAACCAGGCCCGCTTCATCCGTCAACGACACATGCCCGTCGCCAATCCCCAGTCCACGCCGCATCTTGTCTCCACGATCCGACCAAACGATCTCCGGTTTACCCCAATCGTTCTGCACGACGCCAACATCCCGGATCCACATGCCATGGCGAAACCCGGTCCCCATCGCTTTGACGACAGCCTCTTTCGCAGCAAACCGCATAGCCAGAAAACGGGCCGGACGTCGATTGGCGCGGAAGGCGAGTTCTTCCTCGGGCAACAGCAGTCGACGCACGAAGTGCTCACCGAAACGCTTGTAAGCCCTCTCGATGCGATCCAACTGAACCACGTCCGTCCCGATCCCGAAAATCACCGCAAGCGAGCCTCGCTCATCAACCTTTTCATCTCGATCACGGCCGTCGACAATCCGTCGAATATGGCCCGTGCCACGATTGCGTGGCCGATGTTCAACTCCTGAATCTGCGGAATCCGTGAGATAGGTTGAACATTGTGATAGTGCAGTCCGTGACCGGCATGCACGCGCAGTCCGATATTTGCCGCATGGTCGGACGCTACCGCGATTCTTTCCAACTCGCGCGCCATGACAGTTTCGTCCTCGGCATCGGCATAGGCACCCGTGTGAAGTTCGATGACCGGCGCCCCGACCTCGCGAGCCGCATCCACTTGGGCTTCGTCAGGATCGATGAACAAAGAGACCCGGATTCCGGCGTCACGAAGTCGCTGGCAAGCTTCCGAGATCCTGTTTCTCTGGCCAACCACATCGAGTCCACCTTCAGTGGTCAGTTCTTCACGACGCTCCGGCACCAGACAGCAATCTTCCGGCCCTGTCGCGAGGGCGATCTGCAGCATCTCGTCAGTAACCGCCATCTCCAGATTCATGCGTGTCTGCAGAACGCCGTGCATGGCTTTCAGGTCACGATCCTGAATATGCCTGCGATCTTCTCGCAGATGTAATGTGATGCTGTCCGCCCCCGCCTGCTCGGCCATCAGCGCAGCATAGACCGGGTCCGGATAACGAGTGCCGCGCGCCTGCCTGATGGTCGCGACGTGATCGATATTTACGCCAAGGAGAATCCTGTCTTTCATATCGTTCCTCGAGACGCTCGAAAATGCACGCCATGACCGCCGCTGCTATTTTGCCAGAACCCGCGTCCTCGAACTGCGGGAGCGCATCGCATTGAGCACCTGACGGGTCTTGAGGGGGCGCCCGCCAAGGTAGAGATCCATGGCGGCAGTCAACAAGCGACGCGCTTCGCCAAGCTGCTCAGGTCCATCATAGCTGCCTGCCTTTATCGCGAGCAGCGTTTCGCCCGATACGGTGAGCGGCCCACCACGCTCATCTATAACCCGCTGCGGACCCTCTTCGAGTCGATAGTGATAATAAGTGTTCGCCTGCACGGCATTGCCTTCAGTGTCGGTATCGAGGGACAGACCGTAACCCAGGACGTTGAGCAATCCCGATTCGAAATTCCTCAGCCAGGCCGCCTCATGCGGAGCCTCCGCCACGCCGCGTATCGTGCTCTCGTAGAGACGAAATATGTCGGGCTGATGATCTTGTTTTTCAGTCAGCCGAAGCAACAGCTCATTCACATAGAACATGCTCATCAACCGACGACCAGTCGCCCGTAAGCCGGCCCCTCGGGGCTCTGCGCCGGTCAGGGTCACCAATTCCCCTTTGCCGGCCCAGGATGCATGTATAGGCTGAAATGGCTCCAGCGGCACCTTCCTGCGCCGCGACCGGCTACCGCGCGATACGGCCGAGATCCGACCGTGATCCAGGGTTATCAGGTCGACGATCTCGCTGGAATCCCGATACGGCCGCCGATGGAGTATCCATGCCGCTTCCAGCGAGACTCTTCCAGGGAGGCTCACTGGAGATCGATCCCCAGATCCCGAAGCGCCCGTTCACTGTCAGACCACTTCTTGCGGACCTTGACCCATAACTGCAGATGCACCTTGACGCCCCAGATCTGCTCGATCTCTTCTCTTGCTGCCTGACCACAGGCCTTCAGTTGGCTGCCACCCTGACCGATAACGATGGCTTTCTGTCCCGTTCGCTCGACCCAGACCACGGCGCTGATCCGCATGAGACGGGAGTCGCGCTCAAGCTCTTCAACGCCGACCGTCAGACCGTATGGCAACTCCTGATGGAGTCGCAGCATGAGCTTTTCCCGAATGATCTCCGCGATCCTGAATCGTTCATCCCGGTCGCTGCTCATCTCGCCGGGAAATAATGCCGGCCCCTCAGGCAACCTCTCGAAAACCGCTTCCCGCAGTCGTTCCAGACTTGTACCCCGGGTGGCTGACAGAGGGATGACTTCCTCGAAGTCTGCCTTGCCTGCCACCGATTCAAGAAACGGGAGCAGGCGCGTCATCGGCTTGACTGTATCTACCTTATTAACCGCTATCAGCACAGGCAATCCCGACTCCACACATCGCTCCAGAACATCCTGATCTTCACCTGTCCAGCGTAACGCCTCTACAACCATCAACACGACATCCGCATCTGATATCGACCCCATCGCCGTGCGATTCATCGCACGATTGATAGCCCGGGGCTGAGACCTGTGGAATCCCGGAGTGTCCACGAACACCGCCTGGGCCGCAGGTCTCGTGTCAATGCCAAGGATCCGGTGTCTCGTCGTCTGAGGCTTCGGGGTGACGATGCTAACCTTCTCGCCGATGAGCGCGTTCAGCAAGGTCGACTTGCCGACATTGGGCCGACCCACGATCGCAACAAACCCGCACCGGAACCCGTCTTCATTATTCTCAATCATCGCCGAGTAAATCTATCATCGCGGCCGCGGCGCGCTGCTCTGCGGCCCTGCGACTGGTGCCATTGGCAGTAGTTTTTCGATCCAGAGCGGGTATCGAACACGAGACAGCAAAGTGTCGCTTGTGCGCTTCGCCGGACACCTCCTCGACAGCATAGCTCGGGACTTCGATCCCTCTGCCCTGCAGCATCTCCTGCAGCCTCGTCTTGGGGTCCTTGAGATCTTTCTGGGACGGCAGCGTCCTCAGCCGGCTTTCGAACAGAACATCGATGACCTTCGCCACTGGTTCCAGGCCGCCATCCAGGTAAATCGCGCCCAACAGGGCCTCGAGTCCGTTCGCCACGATCGAGGCGCGACGGAAGCCTCCGCTCTTCAACTCTCCGGAACCAAGTTTGATCCTCTCGCCAAGCCCGATCTCGTGCCCTACCTGAGCAAGAGTCTCGCGCCTGACCAGATGCGCTCTCAATCGGCTCAGGTATCCCTCATCGGCCTGCGGCAGAGCCAGATAGAGCCTTTCGGCGATGAGCATACCGAGCACCGCATCGCCGAGAAATTCGAGCCGTTCATTGTGGTCCCCCCCCGCACTGCGGTGAGTGAGAGCCTGCTCGAGATAAACGGCATCACGAAACGTATAGGCGAGATTTTTATGTAGCCAGTGACTGACCGCGGTCAACGTAATATGTCGACGCTTTTGTCGAACTCGGCTACCAGATAGATGTTGCCGATATAGTAGACGCGTGCTTCATACATGGCACGGACCTTGAATGAACGAGGTTCACGAGTCACTTTGACCTCTTTGAAGTCAACGCGGCGGATATCCTCGATATTCCAGCGATTCTCCAGCTGTTGGTAAATATCCGCCACCGACGGGCTCTTGCCATCCAGCTCCGTCTTGGTCTTCTCAAGCGAAGACTGGACCTTTCCATACTCCAGATAGACAGGTATCAGCTTGATGGTCGCCAGCGCAAACAGCCCAAGGAAAATGGCCACTACCAGAAAGCCGATTAGCGTAATCCCTTTCTCGTTTCGCATCATCGATGGACTCCTTTTGCCATGCGAGCCTAAGTGATTCTGTCGCCGATCCGTCCCCACTCCGGACCGGAATTAGACCAGTCCCAATTCATCCAGATTCGGACCGCTTTCCCGACGAGATTTGATTCTGGCACGAATCCTACGCCATCGTAACGGCTGTCGCGACTATTGTCCCGGTTATCACCCATCAGGAAATAGTGACCTTCGGGGACCTGGAAAGTGCCTTCCTTACCGAAACGTCCCGGAGAAATCAGAATCTGGTGGGAGGCCTCGCCAAGAACCTCGGTGCCAAGATGCAGGCCGGATCGCTCTTGATGATCGTAGAGTCCGTTGACCTCCAGAGCGGCCGGACGCCCGTTGATGGAGAGCCTTTTGTCTCTGTATTCAATAGTATCGCCCGGCAATCCGACGACTCTCTTTATGTAATTTGTCTTCGGATCCGACGGTAGACGGAAGACAACGACATCGCCACGCTGGGGCCGGTCCACTTCCACTATCATTCTGCGAATGACCGGAAGCCTCAGGCCGTACACGAACTTGTTCACAAAGATGAAATCCCCGACCAGCAGGGTGGGCATCATGGAACTGGAAGGGATCCTGAACGGCTCGAACAGAAACGATCGCACCAGCAAAACCAGAATTATGATTGGGAAGAAAGATCGGGAATACTCGACCAGTACGGGTTCGGCACCGTCTCCCGCCGCGGCCCGTCGGGATCGGAAGAAGAGGCGATCCACCAGCCACACGCCCCCTGTGACCGCCGTCGCAATTACCAGAGCAACTTCAAAGTCAAACACTTAGACATCCTTCTTGCCATTCAGATGGCCGTAGGCCTGGATCGGCGGGACTGGCGGAACAAATTGGGCCGGCGCTGAACCAAGGGTCCACCGGCTGGATGGTCGCGTCACCAGCGCCTATCACCACGGCGCCGCAGTATTGGCTATTTCTTCTCCACCTGCAACACTGCCAGGAACGCCTCCTGCGGTATCTCCACCGATCCAAGCTGTTTCATCCGGCGCTTGCCTGCTTTCTGTTTCTCCAGCAACTTTCTCTTGCGGGAAACGTCACCACCGTAACACTTGGCCGTGACGTTCTTGCGCAGCGCCTTGACGGTACTTCGGGCGATGATCTGGCCGCCGATAGCCGCCTGGATAGCCACGTCAAACATCTGTCGGGGCACGATCTCACGCATCTTCTCGACTAACTCGCGACCTCTCCGATACGCAGACTCTCTATGGATGATGAGGGACAGCGCGTCTACCTTGTCCCCATTTATCAGGATGTCCAATCTGACCAGTGGAGCAACCTGGTGGCGCTCAAACTGATAGTCGAAGGAGGCGAAACCGCGGCTTACCGATTTGAGACGATCGAAGAAGTCCATCACGACTTCCGACAGCGGCAGTTCATAGTCAAGTGCCACCTGAGCTCCCAGATATTGCATCTTCTTCTGCACACCACGTTTCTCGATGCACAGTTTGATCACTGCCCCCACATGCTCCTGCGGGACCAGCACACTGGCCGTGATGATTGGCTCGCGGATCTCCTCCAGCTTGCCTGACTCAGGCAGGTTGGCGGGATTGTCGATCCTGCTCAGTTCACCATCGGTCGTCAGAACTTCATAGACCACAGTCGGCGCGGTTGTAATGAGCTCGAGGCCATACTCCCTCTCGAGCCGCTCCTGGACGATCTCCATGTGGAGCATGCCGAGAAAACCGCAGCGAAAACCGAACCCCAGAGCACCAGAGGTCTCCGGCTCGTAGTGCAACGCTGAGTCATTCAATTTCAGCTTTCGCAACGCCTCGCGAAAATCCTCATAGTCGTCCGAACTAACGGGGAACAAGCCGGCGAATACTCTTGGCTGAACTTGTTCAAATCCCGGGAGAGGCTTGCTGCAGGGAGCCTGCTCGAGAGTCAGAGTGTCACCGACCGGTGCCCCATCGATATCCTTGATACCGGCGATCATGAACCCGACCTCCCCGGAGCGCAGGATGTCCCGGTCTGTCATCTTGGGAGTGAAACACCCGACGCGGTCAACCTGATGACTGCGACCTGTGGACATGACCTGCACCTTTGACCTGACCGGCAGTTCGCCATTGACTATCCGGATAAGTGAAACGACGCCGACGTAGTTGTCGAACCAAGAGTCTATGATCAGCGCCTGCAGCGGTCCGTCCGGGTTTCCGACCGGCGGCGGGATTCTCGTGACAATCGCTTCCAGCACCTCGCGTACGCCCTCACCCGTCTTGGCACTGGTCTCGAGAGCCTGAGATGCATCGATGCCGATTACCTCCTCGACCTCCTGACAGACCCGATCCGGGTCTGCGGCGGGCAGATCGATCTTGTTGATGACGGGT
>CP070833.1:1615677-1640897 GCA_020341735.1 Gammaproteobacteria bacterium
AACGCGAAGAAACGGGAAAGGGGGAGCATTAAGAGATGGTTCGCTACTTTAGCCTGGCGCTGGTGCTGTTGGCAGTATGGCTGTTGCTTTCGGGACACTATGACCCGCTTCTGATCAGTCTCGGCGTGGCGTCCGTCATCCTGACCACCTGGATCGCGGCCCGGTTGAAGATCGTTGATATCGAGGGCCACCCGATCCACATAGCGCTCAGGACCATCAGATACTTTCCGTGGCTGTTCTGGGAGATCGTCAAGTCGAACGTGGACGTGGCCAGGCGGGTGCTGAGCCCTTCGCTACCGGTCAGCCCGCGGGTCTTCACGGTGCAGAGCAGCCAGAGGACCGCAGTGGGACGGACGATCTACGCGAATTCCATCACGCTGACGCCCGGCACGGTGACCATCGACGTTCGCGGCAGCGAGCTTGACGTCCATTCGCTGACCTCCGAATCCGCGGCGGAAATTCAGTCCGGACGCATGGACGCGCGGGTCACCATATTCGAAGGGGCGGACTGATGTACGCGGCAGCCGGACTCGCGATCATGGCCACTATGGTGCTCGCGATCACGCGCACGCTCCTCGGCCCAACGGTCTACGATCGCATCCTCGCCGTCAACATGTTCGGTACCAAGACGGTGCTCATTATCGCGGCGATCGCCTTCCTTACCGACCGGATGGACCTCCTTGATATCGCACTGGCCTACGCGCTGATCAACTTCATCGGTATCATCGCGGTGCTGAAGTTCTTCGAATACGGAGAGTTCAGCCGCGGCGGACGGGGACGCCCCTGATGCTTGAGCCGGCACTCGATTTTCTCAGCTGGGCCCTGATCCTTACCGGCGGCGTGTTTGGAGTGATCGGCGGCATCGGCATAGTCCGGTTGCCCACCTTCTTCACGAGAATCCACGCGGCCGGTATGGCAGAGACCATGTGCGCGCCTCCTATTTTGCTGGGCATGATGCTGCAGTCCGGCTGGTCTCTCGTGACCTTCAAGCTGGTCGTGATCCTGGTGTTCCTGTTCCTCACCAGCCCGACAGCGTCCCACGCGCTGGCGAAAGCCGCCCTGCATGGCGGCGTGTCTCCCCATGACGAGGACGTCGGTCGCTCGTGAGCCTGGATCACGCCATCGACATCCTGCTCCTCGCCTTCATGGCGGTCATCGCCCTCGCCGTAGTGCGTCTGCGTGACCTGTTTGGCGTCGCCATGCTGTTCAGCGTCTTCAGCCTGCTGTCGGCAGGCGTGTTCACGATCATGGACGCGGCCGACGTCGCCTTCACGGAAGCGGCAGTCGGGGCGGGCATATCGACCATCCTGATGCTGGCGACGCTGACCCGGACGGCTCGTGAGGAGAAGCCGAACGTCTCCAGGAATCCCGCATTGCCCCTGATTGTTGTCTCTATCACCGGCGCAATGCTGGTCTTCGGGACGAGCGACATTCCACGTTTCGGAGATCCGCAGGCGCCAGTTCATCAGCATGTGGCTCCCCGATACATCGAGGACTCCCCCAGCGAGATCGGCATCCCCAATATGGTCACATCGGTGCTCGCCAGCTACCGTGGTTATGACACCCTGGGCGAGACGACTGTCATCTTTACCGCCGGCGTGGCGGTCATGGCCTTGCTGGGCATGCGTCGGACGAGACGCCGCAATGGTCAGCGCAAGGACACCGACTGATGCTCCATCACACCGTCCTGAGAGTGATCGCGAAACTGCTCGTACCGGTCATCCTGCTGTTCGCGCTCTACGTTCAGTTCCACGGTGAATACAGCCCCGGAGGCGGCTTCCAGGCCGGCGTCATCTTCGCATCCGGCATCATTCTCTATGCCCTGGTGTTCGGGCTTGATGACACGATGCGCGCGCTGCCTCCGGGCGTGCTGAAGATCCTGTCCGCCTCCGGCGTCCTGTTGTATGCGGGGGTCGGATTGGACACCTTGCTGCTGGGCGGGAACTACCTCGATTACGACTGGCTGGCGGACTCTCCGACCCATGGGCAGCACCTCGGTATCTTCCTGGTGGAATTGGGGGTCGGCATCACGGTCGCTTCCACCATGTTGCTCCTCTACTACGCCTTCACCGGCCGGGAGCAGGGACAGTGAGATTCCTGCAGCTCTACAATTACGAGATCGCGATCTTCCTCGCAATGGTCGGCCTGTACATTGTGGTCTCCCGCGGCAACCTGGTGAAGAAGATTGCCGGGTTGTCCATGTTTCAGACCTCGGTTTTCATCCTCTACATCAGCATGGGTGTCGTCGACGGTGGTAGCGTCCCGATCCTGACCGAGGGGGTCACCAGGTACTCGAATCCGCTGCCGCATGTCTTGATACTGACGGCGATCGTCGTCGGCGTCGCCACCACCGCTGTCGCCCTGTCTCTGGTTATCCGGATCAATGAGGCCTACGGGACGGTAGAAGAGGACGAGGTGCACCAGCAGGACGAATCCTTCTGATGCTGGGGACCCTGTCCAACGACCTGCCCGCCCTCCAGGTTGTGGTGCCGCTCATGAGCGCGCCGCTGTGCCTTGTGCTGGCCCGATGGCCCCGTCTCGTGTGGATACTCTGTGTCGCCGCAAGCTGGACCAGTCTCGCCATCTCTATGGAGCTGCTGGATCAGGTTCTCTCATACGGCCCGATCAGCTATGCCATGGGCGGCTGGGCGGCGCCGTGGGGCATCGAGTACCGGGTCGATTCGGTCAACGCCTACGTAATCCTGATCGTCACGGGCATCGCGTCCGTGGTCCTGCCATTCGCAGGTGCGAGCGTGGCCGGGGAGATCCGGGAAGACAAGGTAGCGATGTTCTACACGCTGCTGATGCTGTGTCTTACCGGGCTGCTCGGAATGACGATCACGGGAGACGCGTTCAACGTGTTCGTCTTCCTCGAGATCAGCTCGTTGTCGATGTATGGCCTCATCAGCATGGGACGCGACCGACGGGCCCTGACTTCGGCATTTCAGTACCTGGTGATGGGCACGATCGGCGGGACTTTTATCCTAGTGGGCATCGGCTTCCTGTATGTGATCACCGGCACGCTGAACATGGCAGACATCGCTCAGCGACTGCCGGAGGCGACACAGCTCAGGACTCTGCATACCGCCTTCGCGTTTCTGGTCGTCGGCATCGGCTTGAAGCTGGCCATGTTTCCACTGCACCTCTGGCTGCCGAATGCCTATGCGTATGCGCCTAGCACGGCGACCGCCTTGATCGCGGCGACAGCCACCAAGGTCGCAGTCTATGCGCTGTTGCGGTTCGTGTTCACGGTCATCGGCCCCGTGACGGCCTACGAAGACCTTCCCTTCGGGGAGATCGCCATGGCTCTGGCGACGTTGGGCCTGCTGACAGGCAGCTTCGTCGCCATCTTCCAGGAGAACGTGAAACGTATCCTCGCCTATTCCAGCGTCGCGCAGATAGGCTACATCCTGCTGGGCATCGGGCTGGCGACTGCCCTGGGGCTCCAGGCCGGGATACTGCATCTGTTCAATCACGCCCTGATGAAAGGCGCGCTCTTCATGGCGGTCGGCTGCTTCTTCTATCGCGTAGGATCAGTCAGACTGGATGACCTCCGCGGCATCGGCCGTAAGATGCCCTGGACCTTCGCGGCTTTCGTTATCGCCGGCCTGAGTCTCATCGGAGTGCCGCTGACGGTAGGATTCATCAGCAAATGGTACCTGCTCCAGGCGACTCTGCAGCAGGGCTACTGGCCCCTGGCCCTGCTGATCCTTGGTGGGTCCCTGCTCGCGGTTGTTTACATTTGGCGGGTCGTGGAAGCAGCATGGTTCGGTAGCCCCTCGGTCAGAGCAAACGACGCGAAAGAGGCGCCCCTGGGCCTGTTGATCCCGACCTGGACGCTGGTCCTGGCCAACCTTTATTTCGGCATCCACACGGAGCTGACGGTCGGAGTCGCAGACCTTGCCGCGCGCACGCTCCTCGAGGCGATCAGATGAGCCCCGCCGGCGCGATGCAGCTTGCCGTCGCCTTGCCGGCTGCCGCCAGTATTCCGATCGTGATCACCGGACGGTCACCCAACCTGCGTGAATTCGTTACCCTGGCCTGCGCAGCCTCGGTCCTCATCCTGGTGGGTTCGACCTTACCCGCAGTGCTTTCCGGCGCACGGCCCGAACTACAGCTACTGGAGATCCTGCCGGGTCTGGAGCTCATGTTCCGACTGGAACCGCTGGGGATGATCTTCGCGCTTGTCGCCAGCTTCTTGTGGCTAATCACGTCGATCTACTCGATCGGCTACATGCGTGGTCACCATGAGACCAACCAGACCCGCTTCTACGCGTGTTTCGCCATCGCGATCGCCAGCGCGCTCGGCGTCGCCTTCGCGGGCAACATGTTGACCCTGTTCGTGGCCTACGAGGTGCTCAGCATCTCGACGTATCCGCTGGTGACGCACGCGGGGACCGAGAAGGCGAAGCGGGCCGGACGGGTCTACCTCGGCATCCTGCTGGGCACCTCGATCGGCCTGCAGCTGCTCGCGATCCTTTGGACCTGGACGGTGACCGGCACACTGGACTTCACAGAAGGCGGCCTGCTGGCCGGCGAGATCGAGGGGCCTGCCGCGGCCGTGCTGCTGGCGCTGTATGTCTTCGGCATAGGAAAGGCCGCGGTCATGCCTTTCCACCGTTGGCTACCGGCAGCCATGGTCGCGCCCACTCCGGTGAGCGCCCTGCTTCACGCCGTCGCGGTGGTCAAGGCCGGCGTGTTCGCCGTACTGAAGGTAACGATCTATATCTTCGGCACCGATTTCATGCTGCAGAGCGGTGCCAGCGACTGGCTGGTATGGTTCGCCGGCGCGACCATACTGCTGGCCTCACTGGTGGCTATGACAAAGGACAACCTTAAGGCACGCCTGGCCTACTCCACGATCAGCCAACTCAGCTACATCGTACTCGGCGCCCTGCTTGCCACCCAGGCCAGCATCCTCGGCAGCATGATGCACATCGCCATGCATGCATTTGCGAAGATCACGCTATTCTTCGCCGCCGGCGCCATCCTGGTGGCCGCACACAAATCCGAGATAAGCGATATGGCCGGACTCGGACGCGCCATGCCACTCACGTTCGGCGCCTTCTTTATCGGCAGTCTGAGCATCATCGGCCTGCCGCCGTTTGGCGGCATGTGGAGCAAATGGTATTTGGGCCTGGGCACCATCGAGTCCGGTCACTGGCTGCTACTGACAGTCCTGCTGGTGAGTTCCCTGCTGAACATTGCCTACCTGTTGGCGGTCCCCATCCGGGCCTTCTTCGGCAAGCCAAAGGATGGCACGGTCTATGCCCGGGTGCAGGAAGCGCCGGCAAGCTGCCTGGCCGCCATGATCGTCACATCGCTGGCCTGCCTGGTGCTGTTCTTCTACCCGCAACCCTTCTTCCAGCTCGCAACAGCCATCGCCGGGGCGCAATGAGATGCAACCGCCTGACGACAAACAGTACATCTTCGACAAGACAGAGAATGTGAACCGTCTGCTGCGCGGTTTCTACATCGTCTGCGGCATTCTCTTCGCACTTGACTTCATCCTTCACCGCCACATCAGCCACGACTGGGAACACCTGCCCGGCTTCTATGCCGCCTTCGGCTTCGTCGCCTGCGTGCTGCTGGTGCTCGTGGCCAAGGAAATGCGCAAGGTCCTGATGCGCAAAGAAGACTACTACGATGTGGATGAGTGAACTTCCACCGTTTGTCCCTTTCTTCATAGCCGCCCTGCTGGCTCTGGCGGCTCGCGGCTGGCTGCGCGCCGGGCTGATGCTGGCGACCCCGGTACTGGGCGGACTACACCTGTGGTTCGGGGTACCCGAAGGCACCTTGCTGAGCGTACCACTGCTCGAGTTCGAACTGATCCTGATGCGCGCCGACCGGCTGAGCCTGCTGTTCGGCTACCTGTTCCATCTCGCTGCCTTCATCGCCATGGTCTTTGCCCTGCATGTGCGGGATACCACCCAGACCGTAGCCAGCCTGCTGTATGCCGGTAGCGCGCTGGGCGCGGTGTTCGCAGGCGATCTCATCACCCTGTTTATATTCTGGGAACTGCTCGCCATCACATCCGTGTTCCTCATCTGGGCACGCAAGACCGAACGAGCTATCAGGTCGGGCCAGCGCTATCTGATCATCCAGGTGACCTCCGGTGTTCTGCTGCTCGCCGGTGCGCTGGTGCACTATCATCGGAGCGGCTCGCTGGCCTTCGACTACATCGGCCTGGAGGGCGTCAGCGGCGCGCTTATATTCATTGCCTTCGGCATCAAGTGCGCCTTTCCGTTCCTGCACAATTGGCTTACCGATGCCTACCCGGAAGCAACCCCGACAGGCACCGTTTTCCTGTCCGCCTTCACGACCAAGGTCGCCGTCTACAGCCTGGCCCGCGGCTTCCCCGGTACCGATCTCCTCGTCTATATCGGGGCAGCGATGACCTGCTTCCCCATTTTCTATGCCGTGATCGAGAATGACCTGCGGCGGGTACTGGCCTACAGCATGATCAATCAGATCGGCTTCATGGTCTGCGGCGTAGGCATAGGCACCGCCCTGGCGCTCAACGGCGCCGTCTCGCACGCCTTCAACGACGTCATCTTCAAGGGACTGCTGTTCATGTCCATGGGTGCGGTGCTCTACCGTACCGGCGAGATCAACGGCTCCCATCTGGGCGGCCTCTACAAGACGATGCCGAAGACCGCCATGCTGTGTATCGTCGGCGCCTCATCGATATCGGCCTTCCCGCTGTTCAGCGGCTTCGTGAGCAAGTCGATGGTGATGACGGCCATGATCGAGGAAGGTTATGACTACCTGTGGCTGATGCTTCTGTTCGCTTCGGCCGGTGTCTTCCATCACGCCGGCATAAAGATCCCCTACTTCGCCTTCTTTGCCCACGACTCCGGCATCCGGACGCAGGAGGCTCCGCGTAACATGCTCGTCGCCATGAGCATCGCCGCGATGTTGTGCATCTTCATAGGTTCGCAGCCGCAGTATCTCTATGGCCTGCTGCCGTGGGAGGTCGATTACTGGCCCTATGACACCACGCATGTGCTGGCGCAGCTGCAGCTGCTGTTCTTCTCCGCACTGGCCTTTGTCTGGCTCAACAAGGCCGGTCTGTACCCGCCGGAACTGCCTTCGGTGAATATCGATGCCGAATGGCTCTACCGGCGGCTGCTGCCCACCGGGCTGCGCGCGGCGGACAAGGGCCTGAGGCCTGCGTGGGACGGCTTCATCGCAGCACTCTCGAACCAGTTCAGAGCCGTCATGGCCTTCCTGTTCCGTTACCACGGCCCCGGCGGCACACTGGCTCGCACCTGGCCCACAGGCAGTATGGTGCTCTGGGTTACGGTCCTGCTGGCTGTCTTCGTCGTCGCTTACTACGTCTGAGTCGAGGCCCGCCTGTCAGGTATCGAGGGTACGCCAGACGCATCTTCCGCCGACTGCCTCGTCGATCCGGTCGAGGGCCGCCTCGTGGGCATCGATCTCGTCTGCCGACGCCTTGAGCACAACCAGTTCGATACCGCTCCTGTCGACGCGGCGCTCCACCGGCTGACCGACTGCTACGGACGGCTGTTCCGTGCCGAGGGACAGTGCCGCCTGTCCTCCCGTCATCGAGAGGTAGACTTCCGCCAGGATGCGGGCGTCCAGCAAGGCGCCGTGAAGCTCGCGCCGCGAATTGTCGACCTCGTACCGACGGCACAGCGCGTCGAGACTGTTGCGCTGACCGGGGTGCATCTCACGCGCCAGGACCAGCGTGTCCAGCACCGGACACAGATCGGACATCTGGACGCCACCCCGGTCCAGTCGCCTCAGTTCAGCATCCAGAAAACCGATGTCAAAGGGTGCGTTATGGATCACGAGCTCGCCTTCGGCGACGAACTCGAGGAACTCGTCGGCGACTTCACTGAACCTGGGCTTGTCGGCCAGAAACTCTGCGGAAAGACCGTGGACCTCCTGCGCCCCCGGGTCGATCTCCCGCTCGGGGTTAAGGTAGTGCTGGAATGTCCGACCGGTCAGCCGACGATTGACCATTTCCACACAGCCGATTTCGATGATGCGGTGACCCTGTTCCGGTTCCAGCCCGGTCGTCTCCGTGTCAAGGACAATTTGCCTCATCCGCAAGACCTCATGATTTTCACAGCGGAAGAACACTACCGGCCAGAGCTTCGTCAAATCCCGTCACTATTCGCTCCAGCTTCCGTTCGAGCGTTGCGACCATCCCCTGCCGTCGGCTTCCAGAATCCTGACCCGGCCATGGTCATAATAGCCGGCGGCGGCCTCATCCCCGTCGACGATAGCCGTCGTGACCGCCAGAAGAACCGGTGAAGAATCCGGAACGCTCTCAATTTTGACGCCAATGACGTACTCATTTGAACACAGCAGGACAAACTGCCTGACGATGTCGATGTCGGACTCCGTCAAGCCATCACCCAGCCGATAACCCCGCCGTTCACAGGCCTCGGCTTCATCGGGATCGGAGAGATAGGCGCACAGCCGCACGGGATCGTCGAGCGTATCCCATCCCTTCACCTCGACACAGGGCGATCCCCATGCGCTATTCATAAAGCCAAACATCACGCACAGACCTACGCCGGCGCGGCGAACGCGGAAACGTATCCTGCCACGACCTGCAGACGACGTTCCGGCGAGCCGCCATTCTTGGCTTCGCTGATCACCGCTTGTTGCGGCATCAATCATGGGCGTCCGCCGCCGAACTCCGCTCCGAACCCAGCATCTCGTCTATCCCGCGATTGGCGAGATCATCCGCACGCTCATTCTCGGGGTGTCCGCTATGGCCGCGGATCCAATGCCAACTGACCTCATGACGAGCGGCCTCGTCGTCAAGAGATTGCCAGAGATCCTTATTCTTCACGGGTTTCTTCGCCGCATTCTTCCAACCCCGCCGTTTCCAGTTGGACATCCACTCGGTGATGCCCAGGCGCAGATACTGCGAATCGGTGTATAGCTCGACCCGGCAAGGCCTGCTCAATGCGCGCAGCCCCTCTATAGCGGCAGTAAGCTCCATGCGGTTGTTAGTGGTCTGAATCTCTCCGCCGCACAGTTCCCGCTCGTGTTTTCCGTAACGCAGGACGGCGCCCCAACCGCCAGGCCCCGGGTTGCCTCTGCACGCGCCGTCCGTGTAGATCTCGACCTGATTCAATGCCTGTTCCTGGTGGAGGGCTCCACCACATGTCTCGCAGACACCTTGGCCGGGTGGCGCCACAGCTTGCGCAAGGGGGTCACGATGTGGACTCGCTTGATCGCGACAAGCATATATGCGCCATAGGAAAACGGCAGTTGCCGTAGCCGGTCGCGGATAGAGTCACCGCCGGACACCGCGGCGAAATATCGGCGGCTGACCGTGACGTCGAATCCAAGCAGCGATAACCAGTCCGTCAGCCGACGCTGGCTGACCGTCTGATTCAAGCCAGGTGGGAACCCTCCGCGCGTCAGCAGCCGTCGGATTCCGAGGATACTGACAGGATTGAATCCGAGCACGATGATGCGGCCAACGCCGACGAGGACGCGCTCGGCCTCACGCAAGACCTCATGTGGATGCCTCGTCAGCTCGATCGTGTGCGGCAAAAACAGGCCGTCTACCGTCTGCCCCGAGACGGGCAGTCGCTCCGGCCTGGCGACGAAACCGACGCCCGGGCCGGCCTCACTATCGCAGATCGCCCTGCGGGCAGTCGCCGGATAGCCAAGAAATGCCTCCGGATCGCCCCAGGCGCCAATCTGCAGGAACTGTGCGCCGAACATCCGCCCCAGCTCCGTGGAGGCGGCTTCACGCTCTGCCTGCTGAAAGCTCTGGCCGGCTGGGGACTCAAGCCACTGTCCGACGATTTCTTGACTGGACGACATGGGCACAGGATACCGGGAGAAGGGTCAACCGGAAAAGCGTGAACTGGTCGGGTTGCTTCGGCGATCGCCGCCGCTAAGATACGCCAATGTTGAGAACGACGCCGGTCCCCGCATTTTCGGACAACTACATCTGGCTGATCCACGGTATCGGGGATCCGCGCAAGGTTGCTATTGTCGATCCCGGCGATGCCGAACCGGTAATTAAATACGTTTCAAATCAGGAGCTTGAGCCTGCTGCGATCTTGGTGACCCACCACCACTGGGATCACGTGGGTGGGGTCCAGCATCTGGTCAACGAATTCGGTCTGCCCGTCTATGGGCCTGCAGCCGAGGACATCCTGGGCCGCGATTTTGCGCTGAGAGAAGGCGATTCGGTAACCCTCGATGAACTCGGGCTTGAATTCAGCATCCTGGACTGCCCGGGCCACACCGCGGGGCATATCGCTTACTACGGGCACCAGTCGTTGTTCTGCGGGGACACCCTGTTCAGTGCCGGCTGTGGAAGGCTGTTCGAAGGAACGCCAGCCCAGATGTCCGAGTCGCTTGGCAAATTTGCGCAACTCCCTGGCGATACGAGGGTTTTCTGTACTCACGAGTACACGCTAGCCAACCTGCGTTTTGCCTCGGCGGTCGAGCCATCGAACCTGGACATCGAGGCATACAGCGCGCGGGCCCGTACATTGAGGGATCAGGGGCAGCCAACGTTGCCCTCCACGCTGGATCTCGAGGAAAGGGTGAACCCATTCATGCGCTGTGACCAGGAGTCCGTACGTTCGAGCGCCGAGCATCATGCCGGGCACTCGCTTGCGGACCCGGTCGCGGTTTTCGCGACTGTGCGTGCCTGGAAGGATGCATTCTGAAATGAAGCCCAGCTGTCACAAACCTGTTATTGCTTCAGTCGTTCTGCTCCTCGCGGGTTGCACGACTGCCGGCAGCCCGCCGGAAGATAAGTCTGCGGATGCTGTCCCGCCGACGCCGCAAGCCTCGGCGTCACCGGCGGCGCCGCGCGAAAACACAGAGAGAATGGTAGTCGAAGTGACGGTACGCTTACCGACTGACGCGCTGCCGGATGCCCCGGGTGCACCTGGCAGGCAGTCGGATCTGGTCCGGCAGATCGCCGATGGATTCCAGCTCCGGAGCCAGGATCGCTCAGAGATCGCGCGGCAGCGTGACTGGTTCGTTCGCCATCCCGATTATCTGGCGAGAGTATTCCGCCGCAGCAGTCGTTACCTGTATCACATCGCCTATGAACTGGAGAGGCGCGGCATGCCGAGCGATCTGGCGCTGCTGCCCATCGTAGAAAGTGCCTACGATCCGTTCGCCTACTCGCATGGACGGGCCGCGGGTCTGTGGCAGATGATCCCAGGCACAGCCAAACGTTTTGGGGTGAGACAGAACTGGTGGTACGACGGGCGCCGGGACGTCCTCGACTCGACCCGGGCGGCGCTGGACTACCTGCAGTTCCTGCACGACAAATTCGACGGTGAATGGGAACTCGCCGTGGCCGCATATAATTCAGGCGAAGGCAATGTCGCCCGTGCGATTCGCCGTAATGTAAAGGCGGGCAAACCCACCGACTTCTGGCACCTTCGGCTGCCTCGGGAGACAACCGCCTACGTGCCCAAGCTGCTGGCACTCGTAGATATCGTTGCAGACCCGCAAGCCTACGGGCTCGAGTTGCCAGAGATCGATAACCAGGCTTACTTCGATGTGGTACCGCTCGAAGGCCAGATGGATCTCGGACTCATCGCCGAGTTGGCGGGTATCGACATGGACGAACTGTATGCGTTGAACCCCGGTTTCAATCGGTGGGCGACGGATCCGGACGGCCCCCACCGCGCAGTCGTGCCCAAGGCTAATATTCACGAATTGACAGCGGCGGTATCCAATCTGCCGTTCGATGCGCGGATGCGCTGGGTTCGCTACCAGATCCGTCCGGGCGATTCGCTCATTGGCATCGCCAAACGACATGACACGACGCCGGATGTATTGAAAGACGTGAATCAACTCCGCAACAATACGATTCGGGCCGGCGCACACCTGATGATACCGACCGCAACCCGCAACATCGCTGCCTATAAACACAGTGCCGACGCGAGGCTGGCCAGGACACAGAACACCCCCCGTGGATCGTCGAAGACCACGCACACCGTGCGCAATGGGGACTCGCTTTGGGGCATCGCACGACAGTATGGTGTCGCCACCCGCTCGCTTGCCAAATGGAACGGAATGGCGCCCGGAGATACGCTTTCTGTCGGCCGGAACCTGGTCGTCTGGACCGACAGCTCGGCTGCGCGCACTACTGTTGCAGCATCTCCCGTCGGCAAGGAGCGCAAGATCCGATACACGGTTCGACGAGGTGACTCGCTATACGGCATCGCCGAGCGCTTCCGCGTAACGGTTGCCCAGATAAAACGATGGAACACCACCCTCGATGGGCGTAAGTATCTACAGCCCGGTCAGAAGCTGACCGTCTACGTCGACGTCACCCGGCAGTCCAGCTGATCAGTCCTCATCGAGTGACATGCCGACGTGACTGTAGCCCGCGTCGACATACAGGATCTCCCCCGTAATTCCTGCCGCGAGATCTGAACACAGGAACGCGGCCGCGTTGCCTACGTCTTCGATCGTGACATTCTTTCTCAACGGCGTCATCCCGGCGACGTGGCCCAGTATCTTGCGAAAACCGCCGCTGCCGGCAGCCGCGAGTGTCTTGATCGGACCCGCAGAGATTGCATTGACGCGCACACCCTCCGGTCCCAGGTCGGCCGCCAGGAAACGCACGTTCGCCTCGAGGCTGGCCTTGGCAGGTCCCATGACGTTGTAATTTGGTATGGCGCGAACAGCACCGAGATAAGAAAGGGTCAACAGCGCGCCATTGCGTCCCGCCATCAGTTTCCTCGATTCTCGAGCCAGTGCCGCAAAGCTGTAGGCGCTGATCTCGTGAGCGACTCTGTAGCCCTCGCGGCTGACCACATCGACATACCGGCCGGACAATTGATCTCGTGGGGCAAATCCGACCGAGTGCACGACAATGTCCAGGCCGTCCCAGTGATTGCCGAGGTAGTCGAACGCCGATTCGATCTCTGCGTCCTCGGCAACGTCCAGGGGACAGGTCAGGCTGGAGCCAACGGTAGAAGCCATCTGCTCGACCCGGGAGCAAAGCTTTTCGTTCTGATAAGTGAATGCGAGTTCCGCACCCTCTCGGTGGAATGCCTGGGCGATTCCCCAGGCGATCGAACGCTTGCTTGCGAGGCCGACGATCAGCGCCCGCTTACCTGCCATGAAGCCCATGTGTCCCCCCTGATCCTAACGAACAGTAATAGCAGAACCGCGGTGAGCGTAGCACATGGATCAGGCAGTCCGCCGCGACGCTGGCGCGCTCTCCAAGATACCCTCCTCACCCTGGAGGCGAGCGACGATGACGGCGCCGCAGCTATCACCGAATACGTTTACGCTGGTCCGACACATGTCGAGGATCCTGTCGAACACGAACAGGACACCTAATGCCTCCACCGGCAATCCTACCGCCGCCAGAATTATGGCGATCGCGACCAGCGAGGCAGACGGAATCCCTGCCACGCCAATCGATGTGACCAGCGCCGTCATGACGATCACGAACTGCACCGAGAAACTCAGTTCCAGTCCATATGCCTGAGCGATAAACATGGCCGCAACGCATTCGTAAAGCGCGGTGCCATCCATATTGATCGTCGCTCCCAGCGGCAATACGAAACTGCTGGTGCGATTGGATACGCCGGCGTTTTTCTCAAGGCTTTCCATGGTGATCGGCAATGTGGCGGATGATGACGCCGTAGAGAACGCGGTCATCAGCGCCGGCGCCATGGCGCCAAACAAGCGATAGGCCGGCACTCTGGCGAACATTCGAACCAGCGTAGGCAGTGTCAGTAAAGCGTGGATCACGAGAGCGGAAAATACCGTCAGCGCAAATAATACGAGCGGTCCGGCGGCCTCGAAGCCGGTTTTGGACACGGTCCGGGCCACCAGACCAAATACGCCAATGGGGGCGAACATCATGACCCACTCCGTCATGCGCAACATGACGTGATGGACCGCATTCCAGAAGCTGTAGAGCGGCTCCGCAGTCCCGTGATCGACGCGGGTCATAAAATAGCCGAACAATAGACTAAAGAAGATCAGCCCGAGCATCTGCCCGTTGGCCGCGGCACTGATGACATTCGGTGGAACCATCCTCAGAAAAATCTCGGCGATGGCGCTGCCGTCCGCCTGCCCGATCTTCGCCGCCACCGCCTCTCCGTCCGTCTCGAAGGCCAGGATATCGCGTGCCGGCTCGCCGTCTACGACCCCCGGCTCGACCAGGTTCACCAGAAGGAGCCCGACAAGAATCGCAAGTAAAGAGGAAGTCAGGTAATAGACAAGAGTCTTGCCTCCCAGTCGCCCCAGATCTCCGGACGATCCGATACCGGCCACGCCGACGATGATGGACGACATAATCAACGGCACGATGAGCATCTTCAGCGCGTTGATGAAGAGCGTTCCTGCAAAGTCATAGATTGCCAGCGCCTGTATGCCGAACAGGCGGGTCTGCTCATCAGTCAACCATCCTGCGACAACGGCAATCGCAATTGCGATGAGAATCTGCCAATGCAGTTTCAGCTTCAACATGAGCTCAACTCAAGATTGACCACTTGTTTCTCGTCATCAGGAACTGGCAAAGGTCGGCCAGGCGTGCCGACAGTTACTCGAGGACTTATTCGAATTGCTCGGTATTGACCACAACTGAGGCTTTGTTTCGTAGCTGATTGATGTAACCGGTCAATTCAGCGCCACCGGATGCTCCAGCAAGCCTGGTCCGCAGCTCTCTCTGGTTCACTGTGGACAACGCGTTCACATCCCCGGGAACGATATCGGTAAGAACCCAGACGGCATAAGAACCATCGGCCAATACGACACCCCCGCTCTCGAGATCACCGTCGAGTTCTGCTGCGAATACGGCCTCGCGAATCCTGACGGGTACGGCGGCATCATCGCGTCCCGCCCGCAGCGATGGACTGAACTCGGCTGAAACCTGACCCGCAACAGACTCCAGGTCCTCGCCAGCCTCGATGAGGCCCAGCGCTTGTTCCCCGGATTCGAGGACACGAGAGCGGGCCGCTTCCCGCTGGAGCCGGCCACGAATCTCCTCGCTGACGTCTGCCAGCGGCCGCGGCTGCGGCTCATGATGCTGGTCGACTCGCAGCACTACGGCCCGCCCCTCATCGATCTCCAGGGGCTGGCTGTTTTCGCCATTCTCGAGCACTTCCGCGCTGAACGCCGCCGACAGAACCTCGGCGTTCGCCGCCAGGCCGGTGTCCCCGCTTCGGGTCATCTTTTCGATCACACCAATCTGCAGACCGAGTTCCTCCGCCGCCGGCCGCAAAGTGTCCGGGTTTTCGAACGTCAGCTCCGACATGCGCTCGGCGCGCTCATAGAAAATGTCCTCAGCCTTGCGGTTGCGATACTCCGTCTCCAGGTCTGCCCTGGCCTCGTCATATTCGCGGACGTCACCGGGCCGGATTTTCTCCAGCAGGATGATGTGATATCCGAATGCCGTCCGCACAGGCTCGCTGATGTCCCCTTCGTCCATGGCAAAAAGCGCTTCTTCGAACGGAGCGTCCATCATGCCCGGCTCCACCCAGTCCAGATCTCCGCCCAGCGAAGCCGACCCGGTGTCGTCAGAGGCCTCGCTGGCGACTTTCGAGAACTCCTCTCCTCCTCTGACTCTATCGAGCAGCGACCGGGCGCGCTCCCGCGCCGATTCCTCGTCACGATCATCGTCGATTGCCACGAGGATATGCCTGGTGCGGCGCTGTTCTGGCGTACTGAACATTTCGGGATCACGGACCACCTCTGCGTCGTAGAAGTCCCTCAATCCCTGTTCGGTGACCGAGATGGCGGAGGCAATCTCGGCCAGATTGACCTCCAGGTATGAAACGTCGACCGATTCTGGATTCATGTAGCGATCGATATTAGTTTCATACTCTTCTGCCACTGCATCGTCCGTTATCTCGATCGAATCCAGAAAATTCGCGATCGGAACGGTCAGCCATGCCAGCTCACGCCTCTCGTCGGCGATTCTCACGCGTTGCTCGAGTTCGCCCGGTGTCACAAAGGCGCTATTCAGGATGCCGTCCTGCAGCTGGGCGATCTGCAAGCTCTGCCGCTGCTCGGCCTCGAAAGACGTCGGCGAATACCCCACGTTCGCGAGCATGGCTCGATACGCGTCCATAGAGAACTGGCCATTGACCTGGAATACGGGCATCTGTCTTATGCCCTCGCTGACGGCCTCGTCGCTCACGCGGTAGCCTTCTTCTCTGATCCGCTGCACGAGCAGACGGTTTCGAACGAAACCCTCTATTACGCTATCGCGTACCTGCAACTCCAGCACTTCCGGCACCTCAGTACCGTAGGCCTGTTGAAGCTGGGACATTTGATTCTGAATCGCCTGCCGCACAGGCGCGATCGGCAACTTGTCACCGTTGACGACCGCAGCGACGGACTGGTTGCTGAAACCGATGTCGATTCCCCAGACCGCGAACACGAAGGCCAGCAGGGCAAGAATCACGCCCGCGACCCAGCCGGTAATCTTCTCTCTAATCTTCTGCAGCATATCTTGCTTACATCTTCCGTAAGGTTGACTGGCAAAAGAAAGGGCGCCTCGGTGGCGCCCTTTCCGGCAAGTGGCGGAGTGGACGGGACTCGAACCCGCGACCCCCGGCGTGACAGGCCGGTATTCTAACCAGCTGAACTACCACTCCTTTCCTGGTGGGTGCTGAAGGGCTCGAACCTTCGACCTTCGCCTTGTAAGGGCGACGCTCTCCCAGCTGAGCTAAGCACCCCGTATCTGGGAGGCGCGCTAGTTTACGGCATCCTTCAGGCCTTTGCCAGCCTTGAATGCGGGCACGTTTGTAGCCTTGATATAGATGGTTTCGCCCGTCTTCGGATTGCGGCCTTCACGTGCAGCACGATGCTTCACTGAGAAAGTCCCGAAGCCGACAATTGCGACCTGCCCCCCGCTGCCCAGCGTCTTCGCGACGGTGCTTGTTACAGCTTCGACGGCCTTGCCCGCGTCGCTCTTTGAAAGATCCGCTGCAGCGGCTACGGCATCGATCAGTTCAGCCTTGTTCATTGAATTACCTTTATTGGGTTAACGTGTTTGTGTTGTCATGAGTCAAGCCACGGTACGGCACCACAGCTCCCCCTACTGTCTGCCCGACAACCTTCGCCTCACCGTGACAACCGCCGCTTGGTCTTATTGTTCCGGCGTAATCCGAAGAGATTACGGCCCGCGGTGCGGGCCGTTAGGCTGCTGTAGCAAGTGCGATCCTTATACCAGCGCAAAAAATGAACTGTCAACAAACAGCCATGACAGAGTCTTCGATTGGTTGCCGTGTCGACGCCTGGTTTGGAATTCAGTGGGCGGTCACGCCCTCTTTGTCGCCGCCTTTGGTCTCGCCCGGCTTGCCCGCTGAGCCCTTCTTGGAATCCCGCTTGCTGGAAACGTCGGGCATCCTCTCAAGGGCAACTTCGAGGACGTCGTCGATCCATCGGACCGGCCGAATATCAAGAGCATCCTTGATGTTCTTCGGAATCTCCACGAGGTCCTTGCGGTTCTCCTCGGGGATCAGCACGATGCCGATACCGCCCCTGTGAGCAGCTAGCAGCTTCTCTTTCAGGCCTCCAATCGGCAGCACTTCACCGCGCAGCGTAATCTCTCCAGTCATGGCCACATCGGCTCTGACAGGGATCTCGGTTAATGACGACACCAGCGCAGTACACATCCCGATACCCGCACTCGGACCGTCCTTGGGCGTGGCTCCTTCGGGCACGTGGATGTGCACATCAGACTTGGCATGGAACTCCTCTTCGATACCCAGGACCTCGGCGCGGCTTCGCACCACCGTCATGGCCGCCTGGATGGATTCCTGCATGACCTCGCCCAGCTGGCCGGTGTGGATCAGCTTTCCCTTGCCCGGCATGACGGCGGCTTCTATCGTGAGTAATTCACCGCCCACTTCGGTCCACGCGAGACCCGTGACCTGACCGACGGCATTCGAATCCTCGGCGCGGCCATAACGGAATCTGCGAACACCGAGGTATTTCTCAAGACTCTGCGGCCGGACCACGACACGCTTGCGTTTTTTGTCCTGAAGCATGGCGCGAACTGCCCGGCGGCAGATCTTCGCGATTTCCCGCTCGAGGTTTCGAACACCGGCCTCCCGAGTGTAGTAGCGGACTATATCCCTGACGCTACTCTCTGGGAGTCCGAGTTCTTTCTCCTTGAGCCCGTTTTCCTTCATCTGTTTCGGGATCAGGTAGCGCGTCGCGATGTTGGTTTTTTCGTCTTCCGTGTAGCCAGGCAGCCGGATGACCTCCATCCGATCAAGCAACGGGGCCGGAATATTGAGGCTGTTGGCCGTGCATATGAACATCACGTCTGAAAGATCGAAGTCGACTTCCAGATAGTGGTCGTTGAATGCAGAATTCTGTTCAGGATCCAGCACCTCAAGAAGGGCTGAAGACGGGTCTCCGCGGAAGTCCATCGACATTTTGTCGATTTCATCCAGCAAGAACAGCGGGTTACGAACGCCGACCCGCGACATGTTCTGAATGATCTTGCCGGGCATTGACCCGATATAGGTCCTGCGATGACCGCGTATCTCGGCCTCGTCCCTCACGCCGCCAAGCGACATCCGCACAAACTTACGATTTGTGGCCCGGGCGATGCTCTGCCCCAGAGAAGTCTTACCCACGCCTGGCGGGCCAACCAGACAGAGGATCGGACCCTTCTGTTTCTTGACACGTTGCTGCACGGCGAGGTATTCGACGATACGCTCCTTAACCTTTTCCAGCCCGTAGTGATCCTCCTCGAGAACCTTCTCGGCCCGTCCCAGGTCGCGTAACACGCGTGTGCGCTTCTTCCATGGTGCCTTCAACAGCCAGTCGACGTAATTACGTACAACGGTAGCCTCCGCAGACATCGGAGACATCATCTTCAGCTTGTTGAGTTCAGAGAGTGCCTTCTCCTTGCCCTCGGCGGTCATACCCGCCTCTTCGATCTTCTTCTCCAGCTCGCTCGTCTCGTTGTGACCGTCATCCATGTCGCCGAGCTCTTTCTGAATCGCTTTCATCTGCTCATTCAGGTAGTACTCGCGCTGGCTCTTCTCCATCTGCTGCTTGACCCGGCCGCGCACCTTTTTCTCTATCTGCAAGACGTCGATCTCGCCCTCGATGAGGCCCAGCACATGCTCGAGCCGCTTCCTCATGTCAACGATCTCGAGCACGACCTGCTTCTCGGAGAGTTTTAGGGACATATGGGCCGCGGCCGTGTCCGCCAGCCGTCCGGGCTGTTCAATCCCCGCTAGCGAAGTGAGAATCTCAGGCGGGACCTTTTTGTTGAGTTTCACGTAGCTCTCAAACTGGGAGACGATGGAACGCACGAGCACCTCGACTTCACGCTCGTCACTCTCCGTGTCCTCCTTGAGGATTTCCATCCTGGCCTTGAAATACCCGTCACCACTGACATCAGACAGCGCCACGCGTTCCGCGCCCTCAACCAGCACCTTGACGGTCCCGTCGGGGAGCTTGAGCAATTGGAGAATCGTCGCCAGGGTACCGATCTCGAATAGATCGTCAGTGTCCGGCTCATCCACGTCGGCATGCTGCTGGGCCACCAGCACGATCTGCTTGCCGATCTGCATGGCAACATCGAGCGCCAGTATCGATTTGTCGCGCCCCACGAAGAGCGGGATGACCATGTGCGGATACACGACCACGTCCCTTAACGGGAGTACCGGCATGAATCCTTCAGGAAGATCGACGGTGATGTTGTTGTCTTCGGGAGTTGCTTCGTTGGACACGATTCAGATTACCTTCGCTGTCTGGTCAATTGACTGACGTTCGACCCGGACCAGGAGCGGTCCGTCAGGGGACAGATATGCGGCCGGCGTGCGCCGCTTTCAAGGGTCTTGAACGACCCTTCTGGACTGCTAGTAAGCGGACCCGGTTGGGCGCTGCTGCTGGTCTTCAACCGCGGAATGCGCCTCCTCCGACTCATAAATGACGTACGGCTTGGTCTCACCACTCACGACCGCCTCGTCGACGACTACTTTGGTGACATTATCCTGGGAGGGCAGTTCGTACATGGTGTCAAGCAACACTGTCTCCAGGATCGTACGCAGACCCCGGGCGCCAGTCTTCCGCTTCATCGCCCTGGTAGCAACGGCGCGCAGAGCATCCTCGCGGAACTCGAGTTCGGCGCCTTCCATTTCGAACAGCTTCCTGTACTGCTTGGTCAGCGCATTCTTGGGCTCGACCAGGATCGTGACCAGGGCATCCTCATCCAACTCCTCGAGGGTGGCCACAACAGGCAGACGCCCCACGAATTCAGGAATCAGGCCGTACTTGATCAGATCCTCTGGTTCCACGTCGTGTAGCAGTTCACCAATACTCGCCTGCTCATCCTCGCCCTTGACCTCGGCGACAAAACCGATCCCGCTCTTCTGGGATCGGTTGAGAATGATCTTCTCCAATCCGGCAAAGGCACCGCCGCAGACAAACAGGATGTTGGCCGTATCGACCTGCAGGAATTCCTGCTGCGGATGCTTGCGACCGCCCTGGGGAGGCACCGACGCGACGGTCCCTTCGATGAGCTTGAGAAGAGCCTGCTGGACGCCCTCACCCGAGACATCACGCGTGATGCTGGGATTGTCCGACTTGCGAGAGATCTTGTCGATCTCGTCGATATAGACGATTCCGGTCTGAGCCTTGTCCACATCGTAGTCGCACTTTTGGAGGAGCTTCTGGATGATGTTCTCCACGTCCTCGCCGACGTAACCCGCTTCAGTCAGGGTCGTGGCATCGGCGATGGTGAACGGCACATTCAGTAATCGTGCGAGCGTCTCCGCGAGAAGGGTCTTGCCACAACCTGTGGGGCCGATGAGCAAGATGTTGCTCTTGGCAAGCTCCACCTCATCTTTCGTCCGCTCATTGGTCTGGCTCTCCAGCCGCTTGTAGTGGTTGTAGACCGCGACGGAGAGGACCTTCTTCGCTGCCTGCTGCCCAACGACGTACTGATCCAGCACGTCCTTGATTTCCTGGGGTTTTGGGAGCTTGCTGGCTCCGGGCTCAGACTTGTCCTCAAGCTCCTCGCGGATGATGTCGTTGCACAGTTCAACGCACTCATCGCAGATGAACACCGACGGGCCAGCGATAAGTTTTCTGACTTCATGCTGGCTCTTGCCGCAGAACGAGCAGTAGAGCAGCTTGCCGTCTTCGTTTCTGCCGCGCGTATCGTCAGACATTCGTCACCTTTGGATCAATCCCCATGATGGCCTATATATCATGCGCGCATCCCGCGTTGCAAAAGCGCGGAATGCGCGGTTTTGCTACTGACTGCGGGCGTTTCAGTCTTCGCTGCCCAGCGTATCCATCGTGGCCGCCTCGCCCCGATGACTTAGCACGCGATCAACAAGGCCGAACTCGACGGCTTCGTCGGGCCCCAGGAAGGTGTCCCTGTCTGTATCCTGGGCAATTTTTTCTACATCCTGCCCGGTATGGTGAGCCAGGATGGCGTTTAGCTGATCCCGAAGCTTCAAGACTTCCTTCGCGTGTATGTCGATGTCGGATGCCTGGCCCTGGAATCCGCCCAGGGGCTGGTGAATCATCATTCGCGAATGAGGCAGGCAGAATCGCTTCCCCTTGGCTCCGCCGGCCAGTAGAAGGGCCCCCATGCTCGCCGCCTGCCCAACGCATATGGAGGAGACGTCCGGCTTAATGAACTGCATGGTGTCATAAATGGACATGCCGGCCGTCACCACGCCTCCGGGCGAATTGATATAGAGATGGATGTCTTTGTCCGGGTTCTCCGATTCAAGGTAGAGCAACTGCGCCACAACCAGGTTGGCCATGTGATCCTCGACAGGGCCGACGATGAACACAACCCGCTCCTTCAATAGCCTCGAGTAGATGTCGTAGGCCCGTTCGCCCCGGGCGGTCTGCTCTACCACCATCGGCACCAGATTCAGCGCCTTTGTTTCCATTGAAAACTCCACTTGAATTACTTCTGTCTATAGTCAGTCGCGGCGGCCCAGGTTGCAAGTGGCTGCAGCCAGAAAACACGAAGCCCCGCCCGGTCGGAACCGGGCGGGGCCTCGAAGCTGTCTCTGCGTGATGCCGTCATCTCTAAGGACGCATCAACTCCTTGAAAGGCACGGACTTTTCGCTGATCTTGGCGCGCTCAATCAACCAGTCGACGACCTGGTCTTCCATAATTTCCATCTCTAGCTGGTCCATCAACTGACGGTTGCTCGTGTAGAGTTTGATGACCTCGTCGGGGTCACGGTAACCGGCAGCTAATTCCTTGATCCGCTCGCGCACGCGTGTCTGATCCAGTTGGATATCGCTCTGGCGAATGATTTCAGCCACTAAGAGGCCGAGTTTCACTCGGCGACGGGCAGGCTCTTCGACCGTATCCCGCGGAGGCAGGTTTGAGGCCTCACTGGGGTCCACGCCCATGCGACGGGCGGCCGATTCTCTGAGACCGCGAATCTCGTCCTCGACGAGCACCCCGGGCAACTCCAGATCATTCCTGGCCAGCAGTCCATCCATGACCTGCTCCTTGAGTCGGAGGCGGACGGTCTGCTCCATCTCCCTGCGCATGTTGTCAGCTACCTCCTCTCGGAGCTTCTGAACACCGCCCTCCTGGACACCGAAAGCCTTGCAGAACTCGTCGTCGAGTTCGGGCAGCTTACGCTCCTCCACCTTGGTCACCTTGACGTGGAAGTCCGCGACTTTGCCCGCGAGATCCTCGGCGCCATATTCCTCGGGGAAAGACACCTTGATGTCCTTCTCTTCGTTGGCGGACATACCCGTGAGCCCGTCCTCGAAATCCGGCAGCATGCCACCCTCTCCCAGTACGATGGGAACTTCCTGCCCGCTGCCGCCGGAGAATGACTCGCCGTCAAGCTTGCCCTCGAAATCCACGATGACGCGATGCCCCGGCTCTGCCGCGCTGTCAATCTCCAGCCACTCTGATCGCTGGCGGCGGAGATTGTCCATCATCTCGTCGATGTCCTCGTCGCCAACCTGAGCCACAGGTTGATCCACGGCGATACCCTCGTGACCCTTCAATTCGAATTCCGGATAGACCTCGAAAATAGCGGTGTATTCCAGATCCTGCCCCTGCTCGATATTGTCAGGTTCGATCCGAGGGCCACCGGCAGGACGGAGCTTCTCCTGACTGATCGCCTCGAAGTAACTGGACTGCATCACCTCGCCCAGCACCTCCTGGCGAACCTGCCCGCCATAGCGCTGCCTGATGACCTTCATCGGCACCTTGCCCGGGCGAAAACCCTTGATCTTCGCGGTCTTGCCGTAGCTCTGTAGCCGGCTGTCGACCTCATTCTCGATCCTGTCGGCTGGCACCTGAACCTTCATTCGGCGTTCCAGACCGCCAGTCGTCTCAACCGAAACCATCATCCGGTGTGTCCTCAATCTCTGTCCATACAATTCGATGCCGCCCTCGGGGCGGCAGCGGCCAGGCCCGTCCGAGCCCTCTAATTCTGGTGCGAAAGGAGAGACTCGAACTCTCACGGGGGATCAACCCCACCGGGACCTAAACCCGGCGCGTCTACCAGTTCCGCCACTTTCGCAGGCGACCGGTCTGGCTCGTCACACGGATATCCCTGGTGACCGAGCCGACCCATTATTATAGCCGACCCGCCGACGGAAAACCGTCCCTGTCCGCGCTTCGTTTCGGGACCCGCACGAGCCAAATAAAAGGCCCGCGGAAACACCGCGGGCCAAAAGCTGGTGGGCCATCAGGGACTCGAACCCCGAACCTACTGATTAAGAGTCAGCTGCTCTACCAATTGAGCTAATGGCCCTTGCGAGCGGCGAAATCTAATCTCTGCTCACCGCCTTGTAAAGTGGGGTGGACGATGGGATTCGAACCCACGACGACCGGATCCACAATCCGGGGCTCTACCAGCTGAGCTACGCCCACCATTGTTTTCCTACGGGCGATGGCGCGCCCGGCAGGACTCGAACCTGCAACCCTCGGCTTAGAAGGCCGATGCTCTATCCGGTTGAGCTACGGGCGCCTAATCGCCCTCTCCCGGCCATCCGCGGCAGTGAGGGTGGTCGGGGCAGAGGGATTTGAACCCCCGACCCTCTGCTCCCAAAGCAGATGCGCTACCAGACTGCGCCATGCCCCGATATTCTCACGATCATCGTGTCGACCCTGGCCAGCCGGTCAAGGACGCAGGATGATACGACCGCCCCCAGAACCAGTCAATTTGCACCCGATCTTCCTTGTTCGGCATCGTCCCGCCGTGCGAGAATCCAAGACTGTTGATGACCCCGGCCAAGAGTCCATGACCGCCCGCCTAATCGACGGAAAGAAGATCTCCGCCGGCATTCGCGAAGACATCCGCAGACGTGTGGAAGATCGCCAGGCCGTAGGCCTGAGAGCGCCCGGGCTGGCCGTTATCATGGTTGGCGATGACCCCGCATCCGCGGTCTATGTACGGAACAAGCATCAGGCTTGCGAGAAAGCAGGTTTCTTCTCCGAAGCCTATGATTTGCCTTCAGATACAACCCAGCCAGAGCTCAGGGAGCTGATACTCAGACTGAACGAGGATGCGCGCATCGACGGTATTCTGGTGCAACTCCCTCTTCCCGAGCAGCTCGATTCCTCCCAGGTGATCGAGTACATCGATCCGGCCAAGGATGTGGACGGATTCCATCCATACAACGTGGGACGACTCGCGCAAAGAATCCCGCGCCTGCGTGCCTGCACTCCCCTCGGCATCATGAAGCTGCTGGAACACTACGATATCGACCCGGTGGGCCAGCATGCGGTCGTGGTCGGCGCCTCCAACCTGGTCGGGCGACCGATGTGCCTGGAATTGCTGTTGCACGGCGCCACGACGACCGTCTGCCATCGATTTACGCGGGATCTCCGCAGCGAGGTTGGACGAGCCGACATACTGGTAGTCGCCGTAGGCAAGCCCGGTCTCATCCCCGGTGACTGGGTCAAGTCCGGAGCGGTCGTGATTGACGTCGGTATCAGCCGATTGGAGAACGGGCGGCTCGCGGGGGACGTGGAATTCGAAGCCGCAGCCAAACGCGCTTCGCTCATAACACCCGTTCCCGGCGGCGTTGGCCCCATGACAGTTGCGATGCTGCTCGGCAACACCCTGGAGGCGGCTGAGAATCGTGACCTCGACGAGGATAGCGCGGCCTAATTGCGGCGCCAGGTCGTTCCAGCAGAACTGTCTTCCAGCACGATCCCGGCATCGGCGAGCTGCCCCCGCAGCCGGTCGGCTTCTTTCCAGTCCTTATTTGCTCGGGCCTGATTGCGAGCCTCGATCATGGCG
>CP070833.1:1640997-1652784 GCA_020341735.1 Gammaproteobacteria bacterium
AAAACTATCGCTGCCCACCGGATCGCGACCTGCTCCGGGCGATGGAACGCCTTGGCCGCAAGGGCATTCCGGCCGGATGCCGGGGCGGCGGCTGCGGCGTCTGCAAGGTCCACATCCTCTCCGGCTCGGTGACAAGCAAAAAGATGAGCCGGGCACACATCAGCGTCGAGGAAGAAGCTTCCGGCTACGTTCTCGCCTGTCGAACCTGCCCGCGCAGCGATGTGCGCCTGAAGGTGGTGGGTAAGATGCGAAAGACCGTCTGTCGGCTGGTCCCCACTGCGGGATCGGCAAAATCCAGCGCGGGAACGGCCGATTCGGTCGCCGAGTCGGCATGAGCTGGACGGCGAATAAAAAAGTTACTTGTATATAAAATCGATTTTTAATAGTCTTGTCGAAAAAATGGAACCCGACAGCGAAACAGGGCTTGCGGCCTGGCCGCAACGCCGCCTGTTTGTCCGGGGTCCCTGCTGACATAACTGGAGGAGGACTGACATGTCACAGTCTGGCGTACTAAGACCCGGCCACGTCTGCATCCGCGTCATGGATATGGATGAAGCAAAAACTCATTACACTCAGCGTCTGGGTCTACTGCAGACCGACGAAGACGACCAGGGGCGCGTCTATCTGAAGGGATGGGACGAGCAGGACTGGTTTTCCGTCGTGCTCCGCGAAGCTGATCAGCCCGGCATGGATTTTATGGGCTTCAAGGTCCGAGACGAGGCGACTCTCGAGGACCTGGCCGCCAAGGTCAAAGCGTTCGGCTGCAATGTCGAACGTGTCCCGGCAGGCGAACTCAACCACTGCGGAGAGCGGGTGCGCTTCGACTCCCCGACCGGTCACATGTTCGAGCTCTACGCCGAGAAGGACTGGAAGGGCAACGGCCTGGGGCTCGAGAATCCCGACGCCTGGCAGGAAGGGCTGGTTGGCATGCAGGTCGCCCGCTACGATCATTGCCTGCTGTACGGCGACGACGTTGATGGCACCGTCAAGCTGTTCCGCGAAGCGCTCGGATTCGATCTGACGGAGCGGGTTGTCGATGGCGACCTCATGATCGCCGCCTTCCTCACCTGTTCCAACAAGGCTCACGACATCGCCCTCGTCCGTCATGAGGAAAAGGGCAAATTCCATCACGCCTCGTTCCTGCTGAACAGCTGGGAAGAGGTCCTGCGGGCCGCTGACCTGATCTCCATGCACGATATCTCGCTGGACATCGGACCGACCCGTCACGGCATCACCCGGGGCCGCACGATCTATTTCTTCGACCCATCCGGTAATCGTAACGAAGTGTTCTGCGGCGATTACACCTGGTATCCGGATCATCCGACGATCACCTGGACCGCGGATAACCTGGGCAAGGCGATCTTCTATCACGACCGCCAGCTGAACGAGAATTTCCTCGGTGTCGTGACCTGATGAGTCACGTGGTCACCCAGCCCACCCTCGGATCGAAGGCGGCGCGCGTGGCCGCTTCCGCGGCGATGGACAAGGCCGACGAGTTGGGTGTGCCGATGAATGTCACCGTCGTGGATGCCTCGGGGCTGCCGCTCGCGTTCCTGCGTGCCACTGGTGCTCCGCTGCACTCCATTCAGATCGCGGAAGACAAGGCGGTCACGGCAGTCAGCTTCGGCATCGCGTCCGGAGCCTGGGACCGGGAAGTAGGTGATGTTCCAAGGATCTGGGACAGCCTGGTGGCGCGCCGCGGATTCTGTGCCCTCGCGGGTGGCTTCCCTATCCGGGTTGAGGGAGGCCTCGTCGGGGGCATCGGTGTCTCCGGCGGTACTGAGGAACAGGATGTCGAATGTGCCCATGCCGGCCTGGCCGCGCTGGGACTGAGTTGAATTAGAAGAGCGGGGATGCGCGGGCATCTCCGACGATAACAAGACAGAAAGCAAACGGGGGTGGCCCGGGTGGGTGTGTTTCGACGTAGCAGGTCTTTGGCAGCCGCTGTGCTCGTGGCTGGCTTGCTGGTTGCCGGTTGCGAGGCGCAATTGAATCTCAGCGGTGTCGAATGGCAGCGTTCGCAGACGAAAATGCGATTCGACATGTACCAGGCGATCGCCGCCAACGACACCACAACGGTGACCGTCAGTTCGACCGGCGTCATCCTCGTCTCGGACAACGGCGGCTTCTCCTGGACCCGCAATGAGCTGGAGGGCAACCCGACGCTGATCGATGTGACGGCCTGCCCCGACGGCCGCTTCGTGGCGCTGGATACCCGGCGTCTCATCTGGACCGGAACCGGTTTCGGCGACTGGCGCTCCCAACCAATCGACACCATGGAGAACGTCCTCGCGATAACCTGCGACCCACAGGACCGGATCTGGGTCACCGGGAGCTTCAGTACGCTTCTGAACAGCGATGACGGCGGTGCAAGCTGGGAAATGACCTCGTTCGATGAGGATCTCCAGTTCACCACCATCCAGTTCGTGGATGGCGACTGGGGCGTCGCCACGGGAGAATTCGGTACCGTCATGATCACCCGCGACTCGGGCGCCTCCTGGGAGACCGCGGAATACATCCCCAACGAGTTCTACCCGATGGCGGCGGTGTTCACCGATGAGGAGAACGGATGGGTGATCGGCCTCAACGGCATCACCTGGTCCACCACCGATGGCGCGGCCAGCTGGCAGCGCATCGACGCGCCCTCACCCACGCCTCTGTATGGCATCACCTCAGACGGCGATCGTGTCTATGTCGTCGGTGAAGGCGGCGCGGTGTTCTCCTGGGACGGGTCGAGCTGGCGGCGTCCGGCGGGATTGTCCAACCTGCTCTCTTACCTGCGTGGCGTCGTCGTTCTGGACGACTCGACCATCCTGGTCGCCGGAGGTTTCGGCGCCCTCATGCGGATCTCTACTGCGGACACCGTAGCGATGCTGGCTGAAGAGGTGAGTCCGTGAACCCGAACAGCCTCATCGGCCGGATCATGCAGCGGCTGGAACGCTTCGTCTTCTACCACCCGAAGACGTTCCTGTTGGGCATATTACTGATCACGGCATTCTTCGCGACCCGCGTCCCCTATGTGCAAATGTACTCGGATTTCGCGGATCTGCTGCCGCAAAAACATCCGTACATCCAGCTGCACAACGAGATTCGCGATACTTTCGGCGGCGCCAACAATGTCATCGTGGCCATCGTTGCCAGAGATGGCGATATCGTCAACAGCGACACGCTGGCCCGTGTCCACGAGATGACCCAGGGCGTCGATGAGTTGCCGGGCGTGAACCACAACCTGGTGCGCAGCCTGACCCATCGGACCGTCCGAAAGACCTGGCTGGACGAAACCGGCAACATCAATTCCGAGCCTTACTACGACCCCCTCGACCCGGATATCGGCAACGACAAGGCTGACCAGATCCGTGCCGACGTCACGGCAAACTCCACGGTATTCGGACAGCTGGTGTCACCGGATCTCAAGTCCGCCCTGGTCAAGGCCACGTTCAACGAAGGCCAACTCGATTATGTAGCGATCTTCCGGCAGCTGCTCGAACTACGTGACGAGGTCCAGTCCCGTGCCGATCCTGGCCACGCAATCGACATCTACGCGACCGGTCAGCCGGTCCTGCTGGGCTGGGTCTACAGCTACCTGGACCAGATTGTCCAGATCTTCCTGTTCACGCTGGCGATCCTGCTGGTGCTGCTGGTGGCCTATTTCCGGCGACGCATCTACGGCATCGTCATCCCGGTCGTCGGCGTTATTATCTCTGCGACCTGGGGCTTGGGCATCGTCTCTCTGCTCGGCTTCAATCTGGACCCGCTGACGCTGGTCATCCCGTTCCTGATCTCGGCCAGAGCCATGTCCCACGGGATCCAGTTGGTCGAGCGTTACTACCTGGAGGCCGAGACGGCCGCCAACAGCCACGACGCCGCCCAGAGGACCTTCGAGACCCTTTTCCGGCCAGGCTCGCTCGGGGTGGTGTCGGATGCTGTCGGACTATTGCTGATCGCCCTGGGCTCCTCGCCGATCAACGTGAAGCTGGGGATCTACGCGTCGCTATGGGCGCTGTCCGTCGTGTTGACCGTGCTCATCGCCGTACCGCTGGTCCTGTCGATCCTGCCGATGAAACGCCAGCAAGGTGCCGGGGCCGGTGAACACCACGGCATGTATGAGGGCGTCGCCCGATTGGTCGGAAGCCGGACCGGGGCGAAGACGTTACTGGCGGCGGCGCTGTTGGTCTATGTCGTTGGCGGCTATCTGGCCTCCTACGTCCAGATCGGCGAATCCGAACCGGGTTCGCCCATCCTCTATCAGGATCATGAATACAACGTCTCGTCGCGGGTGATCAACGAGAACTTCCCGGGCTCCGAAGAATTGTTTGTCGTGGCACACACCGAAGAGGCCGGCGGCATGAAACGACCGGAGGTCCTGAGGGCGCTCGAGGACTTCCAGATGCATATGCTGTACGACCCAGAGATGGGCGGCAGCAAAGGCATGCCCGACCTGGTCAAGCGCGTTAATCGAATCTTGCACAGCGAGGACCCGCGCTGGGCGATTCTCCCCGAAGATCCAGCTTACGTCGGCGGCCTGATGTTCGCCTACATGGCGTCCAGTCCGGTGCCGGGAGCGCTCAAAGAGTTCGTCGATACCGATGACCAGACCGCCAACATGGTGTTCTTTTACAAGGACCACAAGAGCGATACGATCCGGCGTGCGATCCACATGGCCAAGGAGTGGATCAACGATCCGGCCAACGCGGTGGAAGGTCTGACCATGCGTCTGGCCGGCGGCATCGTGGGCGTGACCGCCGCCATCAACGAAGCCGCATTCGATAGCAACAAGATCATCATCCCGGCAGCGATGATCATCATCTTCCTGTTTGTCACCCTGTTCTACTGGTCATTCCATGCCGGCTGGCTGATGTTCCTGGCGATGACCTTCGCCACGGTTGCCACCTATGCCTACATGGGGATGGCCGGGATCACCATCAACGTCAACACGGTGCCCATCATCGCGGTGGGCATCGGCGTCGGCATCGATTACTCCATCTACATGATGGACAGGATCCGCGAGGAGACGACGCGTTTCGGCGGCGATCTGCTGGCCGGGATCCGGCAGGCCGTGGCGACAACCGGCAAGGCCATCGCGTTCACGGCGACCTCGCTGATCGGTGGCGTGGTGATGTGGGTGATACTCTCTGACCTGAGGTTCCAGTCGGAGGCAGCGCTGCTGCTGATCGTGATGCTGGTGCTGAACGCACTGGCAGCCACCTTCCTCGTACCGGCGTGGATCGTATTGTTCCGTCCGAAATTCATCTCGGACGCGGCTATGATGAGTAGTGAGGGAGAGCTCGACGTGGAAGCAGGGAGGCAATCGGCACGTGCCTGACATGTCGGGAAGCTGAAATCGAAGATCGGGCCGGAGTCGATGCACACCGGGACCCGGCACACATAAGTGAGAGGAGACAGGGGGCAGACATGGCGATTATCAAAACAAACGCAATCCGGAGGTGCGTGCCCGCGACCGTTGTTGCACTTGTATTGCTGACGGCCCAGGCCGACGGCGTGCAGGCGCAGGAGTGGGAAGATTGGGACGTAGCCGGTTTTGCCGAGGCCGTCAATCATTGGCGCGACAGCGATGGTCCGGACGGTCTGGTCAAACAGCGCAATACGCTGCAGATCGAGTGGAGTCGTTCGCGCGGGCCGGGATTATCGGTGAGCGGTGTCCTCCGCGGCAGTTACGACTCGGTCTATGACTTCAACGACGACGAGTTCGGCAGCGGTGCCGGCGGCAGCGTCACGATCGAGAACGCCGGTGGCACCGAAATCTTTGGTCCCGAGAGAGTGCCGTGGGGCCAGTCAATCATCAACAGTCCTCTTCCGGGACTCCCCGGCGGCGGTGGCTTCGGTTTTAACCTTAACCAGAACCCCAATGAAGGCCTGATCCTGCTGGGTGACGATCTCAATACCGGGACCGGCGGCAACTTTCTGCCTGGTTTTGGTGGCGTACAGCTGGCCTACCCTGCTCAGCCCTGTGATGACGACAAGCGCGGTTGTATCGGCAGCTATCTGAACAAGGACGAAGGCGATCTCAAGTTCCCCGAGTTCAACGACAAGCTCGATTTCATCCGCGAACTGTATGTGGATTACGAGCATGCCTTCGAAAGCGGACGCGCTTTCAACCTGCGGGTCGGCCGGCAGCAGGTCATTTGGGGTCGCACCGATCTGTTCCGCGTCCTCGACGTGGTCAACCCGGTGGACTACTCCCGTCATAACATCTATGACGAACTCGAGGACATCCGTATCCCGATGGGCATCCTCAACGCCGAGTACCGCATGGGCGGCGTCGGCGCCTTCGACGACCTGAACTTCCAGGGGATCTGGAACTTCGAGCCGTTCCGGCCCAACGACCTGGGCCAGGGCGGTCAGCCCTACTCCATCCTGCAGGCGGGTAACTTCTTCCGCGCCTTCAACAACTGCTGGGACAACGGCTGTACGGTCGCCAACTTCGCACCCGCGCCCGACGGCTCGCCGGCCTTGCTGGCGACGGATTTCGGCCCCAACCAGATCGGCATCCGCGATGCGGACGTACCGGACGACTGGGGTGACACCGCCATCGGCGGCCGGATCGAGGGGGTCTTCAAGGGCGTCGGCTTCTCGCTCAACGCCTTGTCCTATCGCGCCCAACTACCGACGCTGAGTGGGCGTAACATCGAATCGGATAATCCGTTCACCGCCGAGGTCGAGTCTCAGGACTATCCCTACCTGATCGCCTTCGACATCAAGTTCCCGCGGCTGTTCATGATGGGCGGCTCGGCCGACTTCTATGTGGACCCGATCAAGTCCGCGTTCCGTGTCGAGGTGACCCATACTCAGGACGAGGAGTTCGCCAATACGCTGGATCCGGACCTGTTCTCGGAATCCGACGTGATGCGCTGGGTGCTGGGTTGGGATCGGCCGACCTTTATCCCGTTCCTCAACAAGACTCGCTCGTTCCTGTTCTCGGCCCAGGTCTTCGGTCAGCACATTCTCGATCACGAGAAGGAATCCGGACCCATCGGACCACGCGGCATGCCGGACTTCGAGAACAACTACATCGCGACGCTGCTGATCAACGGTTTCTACAAGGCCGACCGGATCCAGCCAAGGATCATCACCGCCTACGATACCGGCGCCAAGGCCGGCGTAATCTCACCGCAGTTCGACTGGCTGCTCACCGACCACTGGCGCCTGATCGCTCAGGGCAATTTCAAGTGGGGCGAGGATGACCAGCAGTTCGACGATAACCGGACGGCGAATCCGTTCCCGCCGTTTACCTGCCCTCCGCCGTCCCCCGGCTGCGATTTCAATTCGCCGTCGCTGGGTCTGGGTGGCTACGAGCCCCTCGGGCGGTTCCAGCAGGGGCCGATCGGCATGGCGCAGGAAGAGAACGAGTATCAGCTGACGATTCGTTACCAGTTCTGATGGTACGGAACGGCTGTTGACTAGTACGACACAAGGAATTCGTAAGATGAACAGATTGCTAACGACATTCACGGCGCTGGCCGTGGCTCTCGCGGCCAGCCTGGCCTCGGCCGCCACGCCGGAAGACGTGGAGAACTCATTCTTCCCGTACAGGAACTGGACCCCTGAATTCCCGGGCCTGCAGCCCGGAACGGTGGTCAACCAGTCCAACGTAGAGCAGTTCAAGGATGTGGTCGATTTCATGATGTATGACCACATCAAGCAGGGCTGGTACGAAATCAAGGTGGGCGAGACGACCTCGTTCGATCTCCATCCCAACTACGTCCAGGCCACTCGCGATCACCTCAACAAGACCACGCTGGGTGAGAAGGTCGGCGAGATCAACAACTTCGTCGCCGGCCGGCCCTTCCCCGAAGAGCCGGACATCAACGATCCGCAGGCGGGGCTGAAGATCGCATGGAACTACAAGTACGGCTACAACTGGGGTGACAACGCCGCCATCGCGCCGTTCTACTGGAAGTTCCGCGATCTGGAGTCGGGCAAGATCGAGCGGACCATCAAGTTCAATTTCCACTTCCTGAACTTCATGCACCGCGTCAACCAGGCGCCGCTGCCATCGGTCGAACCCAATCCGGGCCAGCTGTTCCGCGGCATCTACGTGATCGCCAACGAGCCGTTCGACATCAAGAACACCCAGCTTCTGATCCATCGCTACGAGAACGACCTCAAGCGTGACGATGCCTGGCTGTATCTCGGCTTCCAGCGTCGCGTCCGTCGGCTGCCGGCGGGTCAGATCACCGACTCGTTCCTGGGCAGCGACCTGATGATCGAGGACTTCGAAGGCTATAACGGCCGGATCTCGGACATGAACTGGACGTTCAAGGGGACGCAGAACGTCCTGCTGCCCTTCTACAACCACAATGACATGCCGCTGAGCGATGACCACCCGGAGAAGGACGGCTACAAGTTCATCGACTTCGGCAATCAGGGCGGGTGTTTCGCCCAGGTCACCTGGCAGCTGCGCAAGGCCCACGTACTGGAAAGCGATCCGGTGGATCCGAACCATCCGATCAGCAAGCGCGTGCACTACATCGATGCGCAGACCTATACGATACCGAGGACCCTGATCTATGACCGCAAGGGTGACTTCTGGAAGAGCTGGTTCATCTGCCAGGCCCACCCGGATCACCACCTGGCGAAGAACAAGGGCACGGGTGTCTCTATCGATGACTGCTTCACCATGATCGACATGCAGGCCAAGCACTGCACCACCGGTCAGTTCAAGGGGCAGCTCGATCCCGAGATGAATCCGCAACGCCTGTTCCGCGTGCAGAACATGCGGACGACCGGTCGCTAGACTGCTGATTGCCCGGCCCTCCGGGGCCGGGCATCTCCCAACCCGGAGATCAAGCCGCGCAACGTCCGCGCGGCTTGATAGTCAAACAAGGTCCCAAAAAGATGCCGGCGACTACAGACGTCCAGGTCTATTTCAATTTCCGCAGCCCCTATTGCTACCTGGCGAGCAAGAAGATGTTCGATCTCGTCGACAGGCACGGGGCCCGCTTCGTCTGGCGGCCACTCGGCGGATGGGCGGGCAGATCACCCCCTGAGCGCGCCAAGTACAAACTGCCGATCGTCCGCCAGGATGTGAAGCGCTGGTGCAAACGCCTGGGGATCCCCTTCAATCCGCCCCCGATCACCACGGATCCGACCATCGCCGGCGCCGGCTCCTTACTCGCCGAGGAGCGCGGCAAGCTGCGTGAATACGTCGTGGCCGTCATGGCCAAAGAATGGGCGGATGGCGCCGATATCGGTGACGCCGATGTCCTGCTAGCCGTCGGCGAGTCGATCGGGCTGGACCGGCAGGAACTCGCTGACGCCATCCAGGACCCCGTGCGCCTGGCCCAGCTCGAGCGCAACCACGAGGAGGCGGCGGAGAAAGGCGCCTTCGGAGTCCCCACATTTATTGTCGGAGAAGAGGTCTTCTGGGGTCAGGACCGGATCGATTTCGTTGCCGAGCATCTTGACGAACTCGGTGAGCAGCCACCGGCATGATCAGGTTCTACAACAAGCCCGAGTGTCCCTTCTGCTATCGGGTTCGACTGGTGATGAGTTACCTGGGTGTCACATACCAGAACCTGCCCCATGACGATCCCGATAATGAGCGGGAGTGGCGATCCCTGACCCACGCCAAAACCGTGCCGGTCCTGGTCGACGGCGACCTGGTGCTCACTGACTCACCGGTGATGCTCGAATATCTCCAGGACCTGCATGGCGGCCTCCTGCCGGAGGACCCCAGGGATCGGGCTCGGGTCAGGTCGCTGGTGCAGTTCGCCGACAATCCCCTTGGGCGAGCCTCCCGGGAGATCGTGTTTGCCAAGCGCGGGGTCCCTGAGGTTGATCAGGACCAGGAACGGATCGCCGCCGGAACAAGGGGATTCCTGGACGCTCTGCCGGAACTCACTGAACGCTTGGGAGATAACGAGTTTTTTTCTGATCACTACTCGGTGGCAGACGCGGCGCTGAGTGGCCGGTTCGCGCTGACGGCTGCCTATGGCGTGGAAATCCCCGGGCAATTCGACAAACTCAAGCGCTGGTTCGAGTCTAGACTTGAAGATGAGTTCTTTGTCAGCGCGTCGCCTCCGATAGTCACCGACTGGCTGGCCGGCCGGCCGGTACGCGAGGCGAGCTGATATTCAGTATCCCCTGCCGGCGAGTACCCGAACACCGGCCCGGGTGATTTTAGGAGAAGATAATGATCAAGAGCAGATTTGGCACTTTGGCCATCGTTGCGATGCTGACGGCGGGTTACATGGGCGCAGCCCATGCCGACGATCAGACTGATCGGACCCTGGCCGCCGGCAAACAGAGATTCATGCAGAACTGTGCATCATGCCATGGGGAGAACGCCAAGGGCGCCGGGATCGTGGCCTCCCATCTTGAAACTGCGCCAGCCGATCTCACCCAGCTGTCGAAAAACAACAACGGCAGCTTTCCGTTCAAGACGATTTACGACACGATCGACGGCCGGACGGATATCGGTGCGCACGGTAGTCGTGACATGCCTGTCTGGGGTGCGGAATACAAGCTGGGCACGCCGACGGCGGGCGGCATGAGCGAGTCTGTTGTCCGCGGCCGGATCCTCGAGCTGATCGTCTACCTGCAGTCGATCCAGGAATAGCTGCGCTTCTGGCGATCGAGTCCTCAGCGCCCGAAGCGCCCGGGCCTTGCCGGGAATCGGACGGGCCCGAGTTCTCTTTGCCTACCGGAGTCAGCTATCCAGCCATCTGGCGAGCAACCTGCGGGCCAGAGGCATCGCAAAATAGGTCATGACGACCACGACGGCCGCGGAGCGCAGGTAGGCGGCCGGTATCAAGGGGATACTCCGCAATAGTGGTCCCAGTGTGAAATTGGCCGCCAGAACCAACGGCGTGATCACCATCCAGATCAGCAAGGCCATCTTGTAACGCGGGGGTGGCTTGACCTGGATCTCTCCAGGCAACTGGAACCAGACCTCCAGACCGGTTTCTTTGCGATAACTGGGCCCGCTCAGGGTGTACGGTTCGGATTCCGCCAGCACGTCGTGCCGCTCGTCTGACTCGACCCATTTGCACAGGTCGTCATAGCCGGCCCAGCGCTGGATGATGACGTACTCCTTCGACGGCGTGTCGCCCGGCCGCAGGATCGTGATGCCCTCGTAGCCCGGGTAGCGCGAGAGCGCGGCCACGAGTCGTCCCTTCAGCCAGCCCTCGTACTGCTGCTGGCACCCGGGTTTCACCCTGCGGGAGATTATCTGGGTGACGTAGCCGTCACTCTGATCCTGATCGCTCATCGGCCTGACCCTCGCGCCCTAGACAGCCGCCAGGTGCTGGCGGATCTTCTCCAGGCCCACTTCACCCTTGCGACCGAGTTCCTCGAGAATGTGTTGTGGAAAGTCGTCGGCGACTGCGGACTGGTAAGACGGCCGCTCCCGGACGCGTCGATACCAATCGGTGACCCGCGGATGTGCCCTTTCGTACATCTCGCTCCAGCCAAACTGAAGCAGCGTCTGAAAATACGGGGCCAGACAGCAATCGGCCAGCGTGAACGCGTCGCCCACGACCCATTCGCTATCCGCGAGCGCGGCTTCCATATCGACGATGAACTTGTGGTAGGTCGCGACGGCCCCTCTTACATCGGGCGCATCCAGACCCATCTGCAGCAGTCGCTTCTGCCGCTCCCGCCGCGGTTTCTCGACGACCTGATCGATTTTTGCGTTGCGCTCGGCCTCGGGCATGGCGAGCAACTTGTCGCGCATGACGACAGGCCACTGCAGCGCGCCGCAGGAAGGGTGCAGCTTGTTGTCCACCTGCTTCATCCAGAACCTCACCCTGGCCCTCTCATGGGCGT
>CP070833.1:1652884-1655659 GCA_020341735.1 Gammaproteobacteria bacterium
GGTCACCGTCCCTGTGTGCCTCCATGCCGCGCATGAGCAGAGATTTGTGATTGGCTGGTGTCATAGCGGCTGAATTATAGTTGCGTCGGTAGAGCTGTTCGCAATCGATCGCTGCAGCCGGACGATGAACAGAGGGCGAATTCGGACCGTGGATCAGGAGCGCGGCCAGGCCCCGAGTCGTCGCGGCCTCGTTTCTACGCCTCTTCTCGCGATGCAAGAAATCCCTCTATTTTCCGCAGCACCGCGTCAGCCACGGGGTGGACAAGATCACGGGGAACACCCTCCGCATTGAATCGCGACTCCCACGCGGCAGCCGATTCTGCCGCCTGCCGACCGGTCATTACGACTTGTATGCGCTTGTTCCCGAACAGGCTTTCCGGGCTGTTAGCAGTCAGCTCGATTACCAGGGAGCGCCCGCCGTCACCCACCGGATCGGCGGCTGGTAGCACCAGACGGTAACCGGCGCGCAGGGCTGCAGAGCCAGCTTCGCGTTCGACCCGCTGGCAGATCACGTCGAGGATCTCGTCGCCCGGCTCGCGAATACAGCTCAGGCTGAGTACCGACAGGTCCGCCGCGACGGCGGTCATACTTCCACTACCGGCAGACAAAAGGGCAGGGGCTGCGATGAGCCCGATAATCACAAAGGAAATTCGGATCACGATCGTGTCTCTCGTTCCACCGTTGAGATCAATTCTCAGGAAAACCCTGCCAGTACCCGCTGTCAAGCCCGGCTAAACCCGCGCGAGCCCATCGTTCTGCAATGCCGAGGGCGGAGCGCTGGCATAATGCCGCGCAAATCGGCACCTCCGCTCAGGCATGGGTGTCGGAGCGGCCGGATAACAGAATCAATGGCGCTCGCCGTGGTCTAGTACCAAGAGAGCGGCACAGCCGAGATATGAGGATCCCGAATCGCTTTCCTGGCGAAAGCACATCAGGAGCAGGAAATGACAACAATGAGACATGTAATGCCGCCCGTGCTCATCGCCGTTCTGGCGGTGGCAGCCTGCACTGCCCCAGGCTACAAGGGGCAACTCCAATCATGGATCGGAAAGTCAAATTCTGAGCTGGTGAATTCCTGGGGAGAGCCGGCCGAAGTGGTGCATGATGCTGAGGGCAGGCCGGTATTCGTCTATGCGACTGTCCGCACGGAAACGAAAGGCGGCTCAAGCATGGGCACGACCGATCCGATCACGGGTCAGCCGATAAAGTTGTCCAAGGCCAAGACTGTGAAGACGTTCTGGTGCAAGACCACTTTCACCATCGGCGAAGATGAACGAGTCGAAGAATTCACTTACGACGGCAACGATTGCGAGAAGCGTTAACCCAGCGGATTTCATTCGTTCGAACAGGCAGCCAGCAGGATCGAACCCGTCGGCGGCTCCGACGCAGCGACAGGGGTCGCAGGTTTCCAGCACTGCCCGGTCGCGCTTTCCTCGCTCAGGGCATGCCCATGGGTTCCTGCCGCGGCCAGGCGGATGCGTCGATCACATCCCTGTAGCTGTGGAATGTCGCGTGACCGAGTAGTGGGAACAGCAAAATCAGTCCGATGAACGCGGTGGCGAAGCCGATGGCGACGCTGGTAATGAGGATCGCCAGCCACACGATCATGGCGGCCTTGTTGCGCAAGACCGCATTGACGCTCGTAACAACTGCGGTGATGGTGTCTGTCTGGCGATCCATGATCATAGGAAGCGAGAATGCGCTGGCGGCAAATGTGATTGCCGCAAAGATCGAACCTACGGCAGAACCGATAGTCAGGAATCGCGCAATCTGGCGCCAGTCGGGATCGGCTTCGACAGGGAAGAAGACGTGGACCATCGAGGCCGCCCGCGCCCACACCAGGAAGATCACCATCAGCACCAATGCAAATACCATGCAGTTGGACAGTTGTCGTTTGGCTTCCGCCGCACTCCTTCGAAAACTGGGGGCGCGGCCGCGTTCAAGCCGCCAACTGATTGCATAAAGGGCGATGGCCAGCAGCGGCCCGATGAATACGAACCCGGAAAGCAGCCCCAGCAAGGCGAATTTGTTGCCCAGCATCAATGGTGGCAGGCTGATGAGCCACGACAGCGCCACCACGATCAGACCCCATCCCAGGCTCTGACGGGGGGCGGCTTTCAGGTCGCGGAACCCGGCCGCGATCCATCGAAAAGGGGCACCCGGCCCCACTTCTCGGCACGGTGCGACGAATGGCATGTCCGGGTCGGGCGGCGTTACGCCAGGCGTCTCGGTATCTGTCATCGCGTTTCCTCAGGACAGGAAATCTCGACCAGTCTATAGCAGGAATGTCCATGATTCGTAAGGATTTCGCTCAAAAGAGAGATCACGCTCCGCGGTGATATCGGGTTCTGACACCAGGATTTCGGGTCGCGGCAGGCGTGAACTGGGTCACAGTTTTCCCTGTCTGCCGCGGCCAGACTGGGAATCGTTGTTTACAGACCCTTGCGGGTCCGGAGGCACGACCGATGCGGATACTCCCCCTATTCTGCATAACGATCGCGCTGGCCGCCGGCGACGCTCTGGCCGATGAGCGCTCAGGATTTTTCCTGGGCCTGGCGGGCGGTGCGGCGGACCTCGATGAAGAGCTGGAAGATCTCGATCTTGACAGTCTCGGCATCGATGTCGAGGTCAGAGATACGTCTCCTGCGTGGAGCGCATACGCGGGTTATCAGTTCAACCGCTTCCTTGGCGTCCGTGGTGGCTATGTTGATTTCGAGACCTTCGATGATGTCATCGAGGTCGAGTCGATCGGCGACGTACCCGACATCGATATCG
>CP070833.1:1655759-1668444 GCA_020341735.1 Gammaproteobacteria bacterium
AGATCCTCGCGGCCGGTGGCGAATTCCGATGGGAAGTTTCCGTCTGCCACGTTGAGAATGTAGACAGAATCCCATTCCTGACCCTTGGCGGAATGGATCGTCGACAGGATGAGGAAATCCTCATCCATCAGGGGCGCGCCCGAATGGTCGCCGGTCGCCTGGGGTGGATCCAGGCTCAGCTCAGTGAGGAAACGTTCCCGGGACGGATACCGTGAAGCGATCTGCTCGAGGGCATCCAGGTCCCCCTCGCGCACCTGCCAGTCGTCGAACTTCCTCTCGAGAAGGGGCTGATACCAGCGGCGAACCGCAGCCACGTCCGAACACCATTCGCCAATCCCCGGCCCCAGGCCCGCGAGCAAGGCTGACAGCGCCGGCCAGTCGGCACGCGCGGCCGGCGGTGGTCGATACCGGCACAGGCTCGAGAATAGATACCCGGCCACCGCCAGGTGCTCGAAACACCGCTGAGCGGCGACAGGGCCGACTCCGGGCAGTAGTTGCGTCACACGATAGGCGGCGATCTGATCCCGGGGATTCTCTGCCCAGCGCAGGATCGCGAGTAGGTCTTTTACGTGGGTCGCCTCGAGGAACTTCAGGCCGCCATATTTGACGTAAGGGATGTTTCTCCGCGTCAGGTCGATCTCCAGCCTGTCGCTGTGATGAGAGTTGCGAAACAGCACTGCCTGATCCATCAAGCGCTGACCCGCCTCCCGCGCCGCCAGTACGCCATTGATGACATAGTCCGACTGTGTCTCGTCATCCTCTACGGTGACATAGCGCGGCAATTGCTCCGAGGCGCGATCCGAAACCAGCTGCTTCCGGTAGTGGCGCTGTCCCCCTGCGATGATCTCGTTGGCCGCGTCCAGCACGGGCTGGATCGACCGGTAATTCTGATCCAGCGTGACGGTCCGCGCGCGGGGATCGAAACGATCCGGAAAACCAAGGATGTTTTCTACTTCTGCCGCGCGGAAGGAATATATGGACTGGGCGTCGTCACCCACCACGGTCACACCCGAACCATCGGGCTTCAAACCCGCGAGGATTTCCGCCTGAAGAATATTCGTGTCCTGATATTCGTCCACCAGCAGGTGGTCAAACAGTCCGGCCACCGATGCCGCCAGCTCCGGATCGGAGATCAGGTGGCACCAATAGAGCAAGAGATCGTCGTAATCCAGGACCGCGCTCTCCTGCTTGGCTTCCACGTAACCGCGAAACAGATGCCTCAGCTCATCGTGCCAATCCAGGCACCATGGCCAGGCCAGTTCCAGGCAGACCTGCAGCTCGAGCCGGGCATTGACACACCGGGAGTAGATTGCGAGACAGGTGTCTTTCTTGGGGAATCGCCGGGCCTTTGCGGACAACCCCAGTCGGTGCCGCACGACATCCATCAGGTCGGCTGCGTCGCCCCGGTCGAGTACCGAGAAAGCCGGATCCAGTCCGAGATTGGCGGCATACCGGCGCAACAGTCGGTTGCTGATGGCATGAAAGGTGCCCGACCAGGGCAGCCGGACATCGGCGCGGTTACCGGTCTCTCCCGCCACCGTTCGGGTCACGATGCGTCGCGCCCGCTGGGTCATCTCACGAGCCGCGCGCCGCGTGAAGGTCAGCAACAGAATACGCTCCGGGTCGACGCCTTCGAGTACGAGGTGGGCAACCCGGTGGGCCAGCGTCATCGTTTTTCCGGTGCCGGCCCCCGCAATCACCAGCAACGGATCGGCGACGAATCCGCGCGCAGTTCGCCGACCGTGAGTCACCGCATCCCGCTGAGCGGGATTAAGGCGTTCGAGGTAGGCTGGAACGGCCGCCGAATCGGACATGCCGCCGACTATATCACTACCTGTATAAATTTACAGTATTAAGCGTAATACCCTGATTATGATGTACTTTATGGCCTGGCGCAGTCCCCTTTCGCCACTCTCAGCCTTCGTTGCGGTACTCGGGCAGGCTGACCGCGCCCGCGACGTCCCTGTGAGAGATTTCACCGCTGGTGTCGTTCTCCACCACGAAACTTCCGCCCACGTTGCGCACATCGATCCGGCCGGAGGAATCGTTACCAATCAGCACATCGCCCCGGATGTCACGCAGTCTGATATCGCCAGAGGTGTCGTTGGCAATCGTGACTGAGGCGGCCTGCTCGATGCTGATCTCGCCTGAGCTGTCTACCTGGATCGTGACCGGCCCAACACGTTCCAGCTGGATATCACCCGAGCTGTCCTGGGGAATCAGAATCTCCCCGGGAACGTCTACCAATTCGATCATGCCCGAGCTGTCCGTAATTTCTGCGGATGCGAGCCCGCTGACCCTGAGATCGCCGCTGCTGTCGTGCACGATCACGGCCATACTGGCCGGTAGCTCGATCTCCATGTCCATGATCGCCAGCTGATTCTCCCACTCGGAATCGTTATTTTCAGAGATATTCGGCATCTCAGCGAAAATCTGTACGCGATCGTCTGCTCGGCGCATGGTGATGTCCAACCCTTCGAGCATGCCTTCCTTCGACACACATCCGTCACCCTCAGCCCGGATCATGTCTGTCCCGTCGACCCCGGAGACGCTGAGGTCCCCGGCCAGCGCAAAGATCTCCACGGAGACAACACCTTCACCAGAAAGCTCGGCGGACCGCTCGGCCTTGAATTTGCAGCGGGCGGCGGATGCGGGTGCCGCCAGGAGAGCGAGAATGAGAGAGGCCGTCAGTACGATGGTCGTGCGCATGGTAATCCCTTCATGTTTTCTCATCGGCCTCACGGCCGGTACTCGATGATGCTTAGACGCCCGAGGCCACGCTGGGGTTTGAATTATCCTATGCCGGCCTGAAAGTCCTACCGCGACTCAACCGCAGCTCGCTTCGCAGATGCTGCCCCAGCGCTCGCCGCAAACTGAGACCCGTATCCGGGTCCTGGCCTTGGGAGAGCTTCACGATCTGCCTGTAGAACCACGCAACCTCACCCTGGACGTTGAAGAACTTGATCAAATAGACGGGGCTGGCCGGCCCGAACAGACGACCGGGCCCGAGACGCAGCTCTTTCTCCCAGGAGCCCGCCGACTGGACCGCCCCGTCGATAAGGCCCCGCGACAACTCGGGCTCGACGCATAGCGGCCGGCCCAGTCCGATCACGGCAGCCTCCCCGGTCGAGACGGCCTCCTCCATCGCCACGCGGGTTCTGAACCCTCCGGTCACCATGAGAGGCACTCTCGCAGAATCCTGGATGGCGCCGGCGTACTCCAGAAAATAGGCTTCCCGCCGTCGGGTACTCTCCCGTTGTGGCTCCACGTAGGTGTCGTCCTGGCCCTGGTGATCCAGCAGACGGGGCTGCTCGTAGGTACCCCCGGAGATCTCGAGCAGATCGATGCCCGCATCACCCAGCCAGCCCGCAACCCGGACGCAATCCTCGAGAGTGAAGCCACCCTTCTGAAAATCGGCCGAGTTGAGCTTGACGGCAACCGGGAAGTCGGCGCCTACCCGGCCACGGACCGCATTCACGGTCTCGAGCAGGAACCGCGCCCGGTTTTCCAGAGAGCCGCCCCATTGGTCGGTTCGCCTGTTGGTGACCGGCGACAGGAACTGGCTGATCAGATAGCCGTGCGCACCGTGAACCTGGACCCCTGTAAATCCCGTATCCCTGGCCACCTCCGCCACGCGGGCATAGCGTTGGACGGCATCCTCGATATCTGCCTGGCTCATGGCCCGGGGGCGCGCAAACATACCGGCGAGTTTGAGCTGCACGTCCGAGGGAGACATCGGCTGTCGGGTGGACGTGCGGGTGGCCTGACGGCCCGGATGGCTGATCTGCATCCACAGGTGATTGCCCGCCTCGGTTCCCGCACGCGCCCACTCGCGAAGTTGGGCCTGCCCGCCATTTCCGTCGATGACCACGTTGCCGGGCCTCTCCAGGTAGCGACGATCGACCATCACGTTACCGGTGATCAGCAGTCCTGCACCCCCCCTGGACCAGCGCCTGTACAGCGTGGCATGCCTGTCCGTGGCCCGGTCATCGGCGTCGGCGAGCCCTTCCGTCATGGCGGCCTTGGCAATTCGGTTCGGCAGTACGGCTCCACATGCGAGCCGCAATTCGGTTCCTAGGATATTCGTCATCTCCACCTCCGTCGGAGAGCGATCATAGGACAGCTGGCCGTGTCTCGCGAGGACGCGGCCGGACACAAGTACAATTCCGGGCAGTCAAGCGACGCTGGGAGCGAGCATGGAGCACACTACACCCCTGGTCACGAACGATGCCGTGACGCTCGGCCTTCTGGCAATCATCCTGGGCGCCATCTTCTACACCGAGAACAGCAGCCTCCCATTCTGGCAGCGCTTCTATCGTTATGTGCCGGCCCTGCTCCTCTGCTACTTCCTGCCATCCCTGCTGAACAGCTTCGGCGTGGTCGACGGGGAGGCATCCGGACTGTATTTCGTGGCTTCCCGTTATCTCCTGCCGACCTGCCTGGTCCTTCTCACCCTGTCGGTGGACTTCGCCGCGATCGCTCGCCTGGGATACAAGGCAATCGTCATGTTCCTGACCGGCACAGTCGGCATCGTCCTGGGCGGGCCCCTGTCCATCCTGATCGTCGGAGCGGTCAATCCAGAAGTCGTTTCCGGACAGGGTCCGGAGGCTGTCTGGCGGGGCATGACGACCGTGGCTGGCAGCTGGATCGGAGGTGGCGCTAATCAAACAGCGATGAAGGAGATCTTCCAGGTCGAGGATGCTGTCTTTTCACAGATGGTGGCCGTCGACGTGCTGTGCGCCAGCGTATGGATGGCGGTCCTGCTGTTCATGGCAGGCCGGGCCGCCACCATTGATCGTCATACCGGTGCCGATACCGGAGCCATAGAGACGCTCAAGGAGCGCATCAAGCAGTTTCACGCCCTCCATGGCCGGATCGCCACCCTGCCCGACCTCATGTTCATCGTCTCGATCGGATTTGGAATCACGGGACTTGCCCATGCCTGCGCCGGCGTGATCGCGCCCTGGATCCAGAGTAATGCACCCGCTTTGGCAAGACTCAGCCTGACCAGCGAATTCTTCTGGATCATCGTCATCGCGACGACCGCCGGCCTGGCGCTATCGTTTACCCGGGCACGGCAGCTAGAAGGTGCCGGCGCATCGAGGGTGGCGTCCGCCATGCTGTATGTGCTCGTCGCCACAATCGGGATGCGCATGGACGTTGGGGCCGTGTTCGACAATCCCGGGCTGTTCGCTCTCGGGTTCGTATGGATCGGTATTCACGCCTTTTTACTCATTGTGGTCGCAAAGCTCATCCGGGCACCGCTGTTCTACATGGCGGTGGGCAGCCAGGCCAATGTGGGCGGTGCGGCTTCGGCGCCCGTCGTCGCATCCGCCTTCCATCCGAGCCTGGCCCCGGTCGGGGTACTGTTGGCGGTGCTTGGCTATGCTCTAGGTACATATGCGGCCTGGATATGCGGTCTGCTGATGTCGGCGATCAACGGCGGATGAGACTTTCTCGATGAACCTCGTGCAGGAAATCCTCTATGAGCTGCTGGAGGCGTCCGAGCCCCGATCACTGCTGTGTGTCGCGGATACACCCCTGTCCAGCGTCCACCAGTACAAGACCCATGTGGGCGGATGTGAGGTCGAGACAATCCGTCCGGAGACCGCGCTGGAGACTCTCGGACGAATGGGACGGTTCGACTTCGCGCTGCTAAGTGGCGCCCTCGAGATTCTGGACGTCCAAATGGGGTCCGCACTGATCGCGAGAATTCGCGACGTCCATTGTCATCGTTTCGCGCTCGCCTGCCGCCATCAGGACGCAAATCACCGAGACGGCGCCTGGTCCGAGCCTATGATTCTGGCACTCGCACTCGCGCTTCACAGGAGGATCGATCTCGACGGCGTATGGCATTCCATCTACACCTATGACATCGACAGCTACAACCCGGAGCGTGAGTGGAACAACCCCGAAAGTTGGGCCAACCCCGGCAACTTCCGCCGTTACCGCTGGTAGCGACCGCAGGTGGCCGGCTGTTCCTGAGCCAGCTGCATCACCTGCAGCGGCTTATCACGCCAAAACTGCATGCTCAGCCCGCCTGGCGTCTGACCCGCCGCACCCGTACGTCCGTCGGCTGCAGCGCGGATCAATCGGATGAAACGAGGCTTGTTTTCAGCGCCTCGGTCAGGAAATCCAGCAGGCCGGGGTGAGCCAACCCGGTAAGGTGCGCGCCTGGATACCAATGTGTTTTGGGCTGCCCCCAGTGGTCATAGAGCCGCTCGACGACTACCGGCGGGACAAACCGATCGGCCCGGCCGGCGTATATGTAACGGTGAGCCTCGGGCACCAGTGGATCCATCGCCAGGGGAGAGACCACGCGGAGGACTTCGGTCAGCCGTTCCAGCGTCAGGCCCTCGGACTCACATGCCTGCTGTGCAGCGGCGGACGAATGCCAGGAGAGCAGCCACGCCGGATCGACAGCCGGGATGCCTGCAATGGCACAACGCAGGCCCTCCTCCAGTGCTGCCATGAGAGAGACCGTGTAACCGCCGAGGGAAACTCCGTGCAGACCGATACGATCCGCGCCCTGCCCCCACAGCCAGCCGATGATCCGACGGATATCCCATAACGCCTGGGACTCCGCATGGATCGTATCCATAACCTCCCCGGTGAGATAACCGCGGCCGCTGACCACTGACAGCGCCCTGGGTCCATGCAGTGGCAGGATGGGGAAGACCAGGTTCAGCCCAAGGCGTCGCAACAGATCCGCCTGCAGCACTTTGAAATCCAGCCACGGCAGGCCCATCCCGAGACCGTGCACATTGACGAGCCAGGGTGCACCCTCGTCTCCGCGGAGAATCCAGGCATAGGCCCGTCGACACGGCGCATAACCGGCATAGCGCTGACTGCCCGGCACCTCTGTCCGCGGCGCAAAACCGCTGTCGAAGCTCATGACTTCGTAGGCAATGCGGGAGACGCTGGCATCCTTTAGATCGACTTCCTCGGCCTCGAGCATGGGGGGCGCCGGGTGAAAGCTGGCGGGGCTCTTCAGCCAACCCTGATCCTCGAAACATTCCACCGCCATCTCGACTTCCGCGGCGATGCGGGACTGCTCGCCGCTCGCGAACGTCCCCATGGTGATACTGGCGACGCCAAGTACGGCTTCGTCCGTACCGACCTCCGCACCGAGGCGGGCAGTTCGGGGCACGCGCTCCAGCCCCGGGGGCAGTGGAACGACTTCTGCGCCGATCAGCCCGCAGGAGACGAATCCGGCAGCAGAGATCGCCATCAATCCCAACCCGACCGCAGGTTCGGCAAGCAACAGTGGCACAGCAAACACCACACCAATCAGGGCGCCGAGAGCACCTGTCCTGGCAATCCCGTGAACGCCTGGAAACATGGCGAAACCGATCGCGGCGGTCAGCATCGCGGCGCCCGGCAGCGATACCAAAACCAGCGATACGAGACCGTTGCCAGCCCCCGCATCCATCCAGGCCAACCCGCCGATCAGCAGCAGCCAGAACTCGATTCTTCGGAGATTCGCGTAGCTCATCTGGGCACACACTCTTCAGAGGTTGAGGCTACCACTATAGCGAGGATCACAAGCCTCTGCCCTACACGGGCGGCTGGCGGTGACACTGACGATGAGCTAGGGTTTTCGACCCATCCCTACCTTTGGACACGCGGCCCGCTCATGAGATTCCTTTTGGCATATGCGGCGACAGCTATCGCCTTATCGCCCCTGCCGGCCGCGCTGGCCGAAGCGGATGGGCATGATCCGGATTTCGATATGGCAGCCATCATGGGCCATGTGGAATTTCTCTCCGACGACCTCCTGGAGGGTCGCGCAGCAGGCACCCGGGGCTATGAAATCGCCGCCCGCTACGTCGCGACAAGCCTACGCCGTTACGGCCTCCAACCGGGCGGAAAAGACGGCAGCTTCTACCAGCGCTTCGACCTGGTCGAGGGTCGGCTTGCGCCGGAATCCGCAGAAATGAGCATCGACTCGGCAAACGGGTCGAAGCGACTGGAAACGGTAGATGACTTCCTGGTCGGCGGCAGTTATGTCGACGAGACAACGGATGTGACGGCGCCACTGGCATTCGTCGGCCACGGAATTACCGCTCCGGAACTGGATCATGACGACTACGCTGGGCTGGACGTGGAAGGTCGGATACTGGTGATGTTCTCTGGCGCGCCCAGCACTTTCTCACACGATCAGCGCGCCTACTATTCGACTCGTGATGCCAAGTTTCCGAATGCCGTCGAGCGCGGCGCAGTCGGTTTGCTGGTGGTGCAGACGCCAGAGTGGTACCGCAAATATGAATGGGACAATCTGGTCCGGGCCTATGCATTCTCGGGCATGCGCTGGTCCGGCCAGGATGGGCGCATTAAGGGTGTCTATCCGCAGCTGAGATTCGGCGCCGCCCTGAGTCGCGAAGGGCTGCAGAAGATCCTCCAGGGATCCGGTGTGCAACCGCAGGGCCTCTATGACCAGGTGGACAACGGCATCGCCGGCGGGCGCTTGCTGGAAGGGACGCTGACGTTCCGTCGCCGTTCCGAGCAGTCCGGATCGCAGGGTATCAACGTCGCCGCCATCTTGCCGGGCGCTGACCCGGACCTGCGTGACGAGTTCGTCGCGATCACCGCCCATCTGGATCACATTGGCATCGGGCCGGAACGCGACGGAGACGGGATCTACAACGGCGCCTACGACAACGCTATGGGAGTCGCAATCATGCTGGAAGTGGCCCGGGCGATGTCGGAACCGGGTGCCCGGCCAGCGCGATCGGTCCTTTTCCTGGCACTGGATGCAGAGGAAAAAGGACTCCTGGGATCAGACTACTTCGCAGAGTACCCGTTGGTCCCTATGGAACGGATCGTAGCCAATGTGAATCTCGATATGCCGCTCTTCATCTACCCCCTGGCTGACGTCGTTGCGTTCGGCGCGGAACACTCAAGCCTGGAGGCGCATGTCGAGCGCGCGGCAGCCGCGGCCGGCCTCAAGCTCAGCCCCGACCCCATGCCCGAGGAGGTCCTGTTTATCCGCAGCGATCAATATCCGTTCGTGAAACAGGGTGTGCCTGCCGTGTTTTTCGTCACCGGTTTCACCTCCAGCGATCCGTCGATCAACGGCGGTGACATCTGGCGCGACTTCTTGCGGACCCATTATCACCAGCCGTCCGACCAAATCGATCTGCCTTTCCATGATGGATCGGTCGTCGCCTTCACGTTGGCCAATTACTTTCTGATCCAGTCGATCGCGGACGACCCGGTGCGGCCGACCTGGAACCGCGGAGATTTCTTCGGCGATCTCTTCGGAGGGACACGCTAAGGCCACGAAACCCGCGGGGATAGGGCAACTCGAGCCTCGCAAGCGTGCCGGACACAACGGGCAACGCCATGACAAGAATCACCCTTGCCGTCCTGTCGCTCGCCGTCCTCGTCGATGGACCGACCGGCGCTGACGATGCTTTCTTACCAAACCGCGCTGACTAGCGGATCGCGAGGGGAGCGGCTGTCGCAGAATGGCGGCCACCGGACGGCGTGCACGAACAGGACTCCAGCCAGATCGGCGAATCGGTGACCCGCGCGGCGCATGGATGGGGCGCTGGACAGCCTCGCTCAGCTTGACCAAACTGGCCGGGATCAGGGACTGTTGGGGACAGCAATGCACGGGTTGATGATGGGTGACCAACTGCTTGTCACCAACATCATGCGGTTCGCGGATCGGAACTTTCCGGACACGGAGATCGTGTCGGTGATCGGCGGGCACAGTGTGCATCGCTGCACCTACGCGGACGCTTTCAAGAGAACGAGGAGACTGGCCAACGCGCTCCGCACCCTGGGCCTGCAAGAAGGCGACCGCATCGGAACACTCGCCTGGAATGATTTCCGGCACTTCGAAATCTACTACGCGGCCTCTTGCTCCGGCGCGGTCTGCCATACGGTCAACCCACGGCTTTTTCCGGAGCAGATCGCCTACATCGTGGATCATGCGCAGGACCAGTGGATCTTCGCGGACCCGATGTTCGCCGACCTGCTGGACTCGCTTTGGCCGACCCTGCAGTCACCGCAGGGCGTCATATTCCTGACTGACGCTGATCACGTTCCCGACACAGGCATTCCCCGAGTGCTCGACTATGAAAGCCTGATCGCCGAACAGGACGAGCAATTCGACTGGCCCGACCTGGATGAACGCTCTGCAAGCGCGCTCTGCTATACCTCGGGCACTACAGGTCACCCGAAAGGCGTCCTCTACGATCACCGCTCCACGATCATCCATGCTTACGCGGCCTGCATGCCGGACGTCATGGGCCTGGCGAACCGAGATACTGTCCTGGCCGTGGTGCCAATGTTCCACGCCAACGCCTGGTCGCTGCCGTACGCATGCCCGATGGTTGGGGCCAGGATGGTGCTCCCGGGCCCGGCCATGGGCGACCCCGCGATGCTGGCAGACCTCATGGACTCCGAATCGGTCACGGCGACCATGGGCGTCCCCACCGTCTGGCTCAGCCTGCTGGCCTACCTGCGGGAGAGTGGCCGGCGTCCAGGCGATCTCGAGCGCATGGTGGTGGGCGGTGCCGCCTGCCCCAGATCACTCATGGAAGCGTTTCAGGACGAGTATGGCGTTCGAGTGCACCATAGCTGGGGGATGACGGAGATGAGTCCGCTGGGCGTATTCAACAGCCCAACCCGCGGCGCGCTGTCACTGCCGCCCGAACAACATCCGGACATCCGCATCAAACAGGGCCGAGGGGTCTTCGGCGTCGAAATGCGCATCGTCGACGAGAACTCGGATGAACTTCCCTGGGACGGGGTGACGTCCGGTGCACTGCAGGTTCGGGGGCCATGGGTATGTGGTGAGTATTTCCAGCCGGACGAGCCGGATCCTGCCCACCTCGAGGACGGCTGGTTCGATACCGGCGATGTCGCAACGATCGACCGGCTCGGATTCATGCAGATCACCGATCGTGCGAAAGACGTGATCAAATCAGGGGGTGAGTGGATCAGCTCCATCGGGCTGGAAAATGCGACGATGGGGCATCCGGAAGTGGCCGAAGCGGCGGTGATCGCTGTCCCCCATCCGAAGTGGAGCGAGAGACCGCTGCTGCTGATTGTCCGTCGCGAGGGGTCCGAGCTGTCCAGGGAGACGATTCTGCAATGGCTGGAACCGATGGTCGCACGCTGGTGGCTGCCCGAAGAGGTGTTGTTTATCGATGAGATTCCGCACACCGCTACCGGCAAGATTGCCAAAACAGAGCTGCGCCAACGCTATGGCCGCCACCCGTTGCCAGGAGCAAGCACCGAATGAAGTTATTGCGCACCCCCGAGGAGAGGTTCAGCGCCGTGCCGGATTTCCCTTACGCGCCGGCCTACACGCAGCTTGACGAAATCCGGATGGCGCACGTCGAAGCGGGTGATGGTCCGGTTGTCCTGATGCTGCACGGGGAACCGACCTGGTCCTTCCTTTATCGAAAGATGATCCCCGTGTTCGCGGGCGCCGGTTTCCGTGCCGTTGCTCCCGACCTTGTCGGGTTCGGGCGCTCCGACAAACCGGCCAGACTCGAGGATTACAGCTATGCAGGCCATGTCGCCTGGATGCTGGAATGGTTGGAGAAAAATGAACTTGAAGACATCACGCTGGTCTGCCAGGACTGGGGCTCGCTGATCGGCCTGCGCCTGGCGGCGGAGCATCCGCATCGTTTCTCCAGAATCGCTGTAGCTAACGGCTTCCTGCCGATCGCGGATCGGCCGGCTCCGATTGCATTTAAGGCATGGCGAACATTCGCGCGATACGCTCCGGTTTTTCCGACCGGGCGAATCGTGCAGGCGGGTACGGTCGGCAAACTCTCTGCAGAGGCGGTCGCGGCCTACGACGCGCCTTTTCCTTCCGAAAAGTACAAGGCCGGCGCCAGGGCGTTCCCGCGGCTGGTACCGACTTCGCCGGACGACCCAGCGGTGCCAGCCAATCGGGCTGCCTGGAAGGCGCTGGGGAACTGGGATCGGCCTTTCCTGACGGCGTTCGGCAAGAAAGACCCGATCCTCGGCTGGGCCGACAAGCTGCTTCAGCGTCATGTCCCGGGGGCCAAGGGACAACCTCATCGCGATCTCGAGAACGCCAGCCACTTCGTGCAGGAGGACGCCGGCGAGGAGTTGGCGGAGATCGTCGTGGAATGGTGCCGCGGAACAGCCGGCTGATGAACGGAACCCGGAAAACGAAGATGCCAGCCAATGTTTACATATTCGATGTCAGCGCGGCGGATTTCGCGGAGAAGGTGCTACGCAAGTCAGACGAGGTACCGATACTCGTGGATTTCTGGGCCTCATGGTGCGGTCCATGCCAGGCGCTCGAGCCAATACTGGAACAGGTCGCCGAGCACTTCGCCGGGCGCCTGCTGATCGCCAGAGTCGATACGGACTCAGAACAGGAACTGGCCGCACAATTCGGGGTGCGCAGCCTGCCAACGCTCGTCGTCTTTAGCGAGGGGCAACCGCGGACGCAAGCCTCCGGAGTCCAACCGGAATCAGCGATAAAGGCGCTGGTGGCGCCTTATGCGAGAACCCCTGCCGACGAGCTTGCGGAAAAGGGTGTCGAAGCCATGTCTCGAGGAGACATGGACGAGGCCCTGGTTTTGCTCCGTGAGGCCGTGGCATCCGAACCGGACCGACCGGGCCCGCGGTTCGCGCTGGCGGAGGTCTATTTGTCGCTAGCCCAGCCGGATGATGCCGAGGACGCCAT
>CP070833.1:1668544-1690223 GCA_020341735.1 Gammaproteobacteria bacterium
AGCGGCTTCGCCGCTCGTCACCAATCTCTCGCGCGATTGGTCGAACTGTGGAGCCATAACCAAACTCACAGACACACAAAATGCAAAAAGGTCCCCTCAGACGAGGGACCCTTTTTGCATTTGGCGCGCCCGGAGAGATTCGAACTCCCGACCCCCTGGTTCGTAGCCAGGTACTCTATCCAACTGGGCTACGGGCGCTTGACTGTTACTTGTCGAAGATGGCGGAGAGGGAGGGATTCGAACCCTCGAAGGGCGTTTTAAACCCTTACTCCCTTAGCAGGGGAGCGCTTTCGACCACTCAGCCACCTCTCCATCAAAAACTCTCTGCCGCTTGATGGCCGGTCGGGATTACTCGTCGCCTTCCGGCTCCTCGCCCCTCAAGGGGGCCGCTCGCTCACCAAAGTTCGCTGCGCGTTGTCTCGGCCGGCAAGCCGGCCTCGGCTCGAACCCTCGAAGGGCGTTTTAAACCCTTACTCCCTTAGCAGGGGAGCGCTTTCGACCACTCAGCCACCTCTCCGTCTTAGGCAAAATAACCGAGACGGCACCTGCCGAAAAGGGGCGCAATGATACCGGTGGTGGGGGGTACAGGTAAAGGTGACGGGGAGCGCCTATTCGTCGCCCTCGGCGAGTTCCGGTGGCCCGCCCGACTCTTCTTTCTTGATGCGCTCGTAGATTTCCTGGCGATGGACGGCGACGTCCTTCGGTGCGGTCACGCCGATGCGGACCTGGTTGCCCTTCACGCCGAGTACAGTTACGGCGACCTCGTCGCCGATCACGACGCTCTCCCCTACTCTTCTGGTCAGGATCAACATTTCCCTATTCCCCTGATTCTTGTAGCTCCAGTTTAGGAGAATCGCCTGAATATTGTCATGATTTTCCCATATATGGCGATATATGGGCGAGTCAGCGCAAATATCAGGGCTTGGAGGGGTTATCCAGTTCAAATGCCTCGTGCACTGCGCGGACGGCGGCATCGAGGACGTTTTCGGGCACCAGCACGGAGATCTTGATCTCGGAAGTAGACACCATCCTGACGTTGACGCCCTCAGCTGCCAGCGTCTCGAACAGATGGGTCGCGATGCCGGCATGGGTCCGCATGCCCACGCCGACGATCGAGAGCTTGGCAACCTCCGCGTTGCCCCTGACTTCACCGGCGCCCAGTTCAGCGGCGGTGGCGGTAGCCAGTTCCCGGGCCTGACGAAAATCATCTCGTCCGACGCTGAAACTGAAGTCGACACAACCGGCCCGCGGCGAGTTCATCACGATCATGTCTACCGCAATACGAGCGTCGGAGACGGGCTTCAGGATGGCCGCAGCGGCACCGGGTCGATCGGGCACGCCGGTGACGGTAATCTCCGCCTCGTCGCGACTAAAAGCGATGCCTGAGACTACCGGTGCTTCCACTTCGGGCTCCTCGAAAGTTATGAGCGTTCCCACGCCCTCTCCATCCATGTGCAAGACGCGCAGCGGGACGTTGTATTTGCCGGCAAATTTTACCGCGCGGATCTGCAACACCCGCGATCCCTGGCTGGCCAGCTCGATCATCTCCTCGAAGGTGACTCTATCCAGCCTCCGGGCCTCGGGCACTACCCGGGGATCCGTAGTGTAGACGCCATCCACGTCGGTGAGGATCTGGCACTCGTCTGCATCCAGTGCGGCCGCCAGCGCCACGGCGGTGGTGTCGGAGCCACCGCGCCCGAAGGTGGTGACCTCGCCCTCCGCGTCCACGCCCTGGAAGCCTGCCACCACCGGCACACCGCCGGATTCCAGGTAGGCCTGCAGGCGAGCGGTCTCGACCTCCCGGATATGCGCCTTGCAGAAGACGCTGTCGGTCAGCAAGCGGACCTGGCTGCCGAGATAGGAGCGCGACTGAAGCCCGAGTTCATTCAGCGCCATAGCCATGAGCGCGATCGTGACCTGCTCTCCCGATGACAGCAGCATGTCCATCTCACGCGCGCTGGGTGCCTCGGTGGTCTCCTGGGCCAGCCCGACCAGACGATTGGTGCTCTCTCCCATGGCCGACACGACGACCACGATGCGGTCACCGGCGGAACGGCTACGAGCAACCACCGCCGCCGCCTTGCGGATGTGGTCTACCGTCGCAAGAGAGCTGCCGCCGAACTTCTGGACGACGAGCGCCACGGCAATTCCCTAGCCGAGCTGCTCGGACACGTACTTGGCGACCCGCTCGAGAGCCGCATCCATGCCAGACGGATCGGATCCGCCTGCCTGGGCCATGTCCGGCCGGCCGCCGCCACGGCCGCCCACCAGCGGCGCGATCTCGCCCACCAACTGCCCGGCCTTGACGCGGTCTGTCGTGTCCTTGGTCACGCCGGCAACAAGACGCACCTTGTCGTCTTCCACCGAACCCAGGACGATGACCGCGGTCCCGAGTTTCTGTTTTAGACGATCGACGGCCTCGCGCAATGCCTTGGGATCGGCCCCGTCGACTCTCGCCGCCAGCACCTTGATGCCGCCGACATCCGCGGCCTGTTCCGCCAGGTCACTGCCCTGCCCGCTGGCCAGTTTTGCCTTGAGGCCCTGTACTTCTTTCTCCAGCGCCCGGCTGCGCTCGAGCAGGTGCCGGACCTTCGCCTCCGCGTCGTCTCGGCTACCGCGCACCAGATCGGCGATGCGATGCAATGCCTCCTCCCCGGCCCGCAACCAGTTCAGCGCCCGATCTCCGGTGACCGCCTCGATACGCCGCACACCGGAGGCGATGCCGGCCTCGGAAACGATCTTCAGCAGGCCGATATCACCGGCCCGGGATACATGCGTGCCGCCACACAGTTCGGTAGAGAAATCGCCCAGCTTCAGGACCCGCACCTTGTCGTCGTACTTCTCTCCGAACAGGGCCATGGCGCCGGCAGCCACCGCGTCGTCGAAATCCATGATCGCGGTCTCGGCTTCCGCGTTGTGGCGAATCTGATCGTTGACCATCGCCTCGATGCGCTCGAGCTGCTCCGGGGTCACCGGTTCGTAATGGGAGAAGTCGAAACGCAACCGGTCCTCTGCCACCAGCGAGCCTTTCTGAGCGACGTGGTCGCCCAGCACCTCGCGCAGAGCCGCATGCAGCAGGTGTGTGGCAGAATGGTTGAGGATGATGTCCCGTCGGCGGGCCTCATCGATTCTTGCCGCCAAGCGGTCTCCCCGGCTTACGCTACCGGTCACAACCCTGCCGATGTGAGCATGGGCCTTGCCTACCTTCTGCGTATCGGTGATCGCGATTTCCACGCCGGCAGCACTCAGCGTCCCGGTGTCGCCCACCTGGCCGCCGCTCTCCGCATAAAACGGTGTGGCGGCGAGGAACACCGTCACGTCGTCGCCTTCGCCCGCACTCTCGACCGGCTCGGCGCCGGATACGAGCAACAGCGCCTCAGCCTCGGTCTCGCTGGTGTCGTAACCGCGGAACTCGGTCGGCGGGATCTCGACGCCCGCGCCCTGCAGCGCACCCGCCAGAGCCATCAGATCGCTGGTGCCGAAGGCGCTCGCTGCCCGGCCTCGCTCCCGCTGGGCTTCCATGGCCCGCTCGAATCCCTGCTGATCGACGCTCAAGCCACGCTCCCGGGCGATATCCGCCGTCAGGTCGACAGGAAAACCAAACGTGTCGTAGAGCTTGAAGGCCGTCTCGCCGGGAATCTTTTTGCCCGACAGGCCATCGATCGCGTCTTCCAGGATCTGCATGCCCTGGTCCAGCGTCTCGGCGAAGCGCTGCTCTTCCTGCAGAAGTACACGCTCCACGTGCGCACGAGCCTTGCTTAGTTCCGGATAGGCCTCGCCCATCTCGGCATCCAGCGGCGCCACCAGTCGGTGGAAGAAGGGCTCTTGCTGACCGAGCTTGTAGCCGTGACGGATCGCCCGGCGGATGATCCGCCGCAACACGTAACCTCGGCCTTCGTTGGAAGGCAGTACACCGTCCACGACCAGGAAGGCACAGGCGCGGATGTGGTCGGCGATGACCCGCAGCGAAGGCGCGTCCAGCGTCTTCACGCCTGTCGCCTCGGCCGCGGCGCCCATCAAGGTCTGGAACAGATCGATCTCGTAGTTGTTATGGGTGCCCTGCATCACGGCGGCAATGCGCTCGAGTCCCATGCCGGTATCGACCGACGGCTTCGGCAGGGGCTTCATCTCCCCGTCCGGGGAGCGCTCGTACTGCATGAAAACAAGGTTCCAGACTTCCACGAAGCGGTCGCCGTCTTCATCCGGGGACCCGGGCGGACCGCCCGGCACGTCGGGACCGTGATCGTAAAAGATCTCGGTGCAGGGTCCGCAGGGGCCCGTATCACCCATCGCCCAGAAATTGCTGTCGGCGCCCAACCGGCGCAGCTGGCCGGGATCGACACCGATCTCGTCCAGCCATATCTGCGCTGCCTCGTCATCTTCCTCGAACACCGTCACCCAGAGTCGATCCTTGGGCAGTCCCAGGTCCTCGGTGAGGAACTCCCAGCCGAAGCGGATCGCATCGTGCTTGAAGTAGTCCCCGAAACTGAAGTTGCCCAGCATCTCGAAGAATGTGTGATGGCGCGCCGTATAGCCGACGTTCTCCAGATCGTTATGTTTGCCGCCAGCCCGGACGCAGCGCTGCGAGGAGGCCGCCCGGCAATAGGGACGCTTCTCGAGACCAAGGAAAAGATCCTTGAACTGGACCATGCCGGCGTTGGTGAACAATAGCGTCGGGTCATCGGCAGGCACGAGCGGGCTGGACGCCACGACCTCATGGTCATTGCGGGAGAAATAATCGAGGAATCGTTGGCGTATCTCGGCGCTCTTCATTATTGGCGTCGCGGCAGTCCGAAAGAGTCAAGGTTAAGGCGTGGCGGCCCGGCTTGCCAGCCCGCCGGTGATCAGTCGTCGTCGCCCAGAGCGGCCCGGATGTGGTCGGTGGTGAACCCGCGGTACTGGAGAAAACGCATCTGCCGTGCCCGCTCGCGGAAATCCCCGGGTTGTGCTCCTCCGAAGCGCTTGCGGCGAACCGCGCCGGCCAGCGCCGGCCAGTCGATCTCGCCATCCTCCAGGGCGCTCTCCAGTGTGCCGCTCGACACGCCACGGCGCTCCAGTTCCATGCGGATGCGCACAGGCCCCTGGCCGCGACCGACTCTCGACTGGACAAAAGCCTCGGCGAAGCGGACGTCCGATTGCAGGCCCTCACCGGCGAGTTCCTCGAGCACCTCGGCGACCAGCGCTTCCGGCATTCCCTTGGCAACAAGACGTCCCGAGAGCTCGGCTCGAGCATACTCGCGTCGGGCCAGCAGGTTCATCGCCGCCCGGCGCACGTCGCTGCGCTCGACGGCCGGCAGCTCGCGGGGGTCGGGGTCTTCGTCGTAACTATTCGACGGTCTCGGCCTCTGCCTCGGCCTCGGCCGCATCGATCTGGGCGGCGGTTGGCATCAGCTTGGCCCGGATGGCCGACTCGATCTCATCGGAAATCTCCGGGTTGTCGATCAGGTACTGACGCACGTTGTCCTTGCCCTGACCGATCCGATCTCCCTTATAGCTGTACCAGGAGCCCGCCTTGTCCACCAGGCCTTCCTTCACCCCGAGCTCGATGATCTCGCCCTGGCGCGAGATACCGGCACCGTACATGATCTCGAACTCTGCCATGCGGAATGGCGGCGAGACCTTGTTCTTGACGACCTTGACGCGGGTCTGGTTGCCGACGACTTCGTCGCCTTTCTTGATGGCGCCGATGCGGCGGATGTCCAGCCGCACGGAAGAATAAAATTTCAGCGCGTTACCGCCGGTGGTGGTCTCCGGGCTGCCGAACATGACGCCGATCTTCATCCGGATCTGGTTGATGAAGATGACCAGGGCATTGGTGCGCTTGATGTTGGCAGTCAGCTTGCGCAGCGCCTGCGACATCAAACGGGCCTGCAGACCGACGTGGGAGTCGCCCATCTCGCCCTCGATCTCCGCTTTTGGCGTCAGCGCGGCGACGGAGTCCACGACGATCACGTCTACTGCGGAGGAGCGCACCAGCATATCGGTGATCTCCAGCGCCTGTTCGCCGGTGTCCGGCTGCGAGACCAGCAGGTCGTCCAGGTTGACGCCCAACTTCTCGGCGTAGACGGGATCCAGCGCGTGCTCGGCGTCGACAAACGCCGCGGTGCCACCGGCCTTCTGGCACTCTGCGATGACCTGCAGCGTCAGGGTCGTCTTTCCGGAAGACTCCGGACCGTAGATCTCCACGACCCGGCCACGTGGCAAGCCGCCGATCCCCAAGGCGATGTCCAGGCCGAGTGACCCGGTGGATACCACGGGCATGTCACGAGGTATGGAGACGTCGCCCATCCGCATGACCGAACCCTTGCCGAACTGCTTCTCGATCTGGCCCAGGGCCGCCGCCAGCGCCTTCTTTCTGTTCTCGTCCATAACCTGCCTGATGCGTTGTCGAAGATGGATAGATGAGGGGCCGATTATTCCACAGAACGGCCAGCCGGGCAGCGTCGATTTCCATCGCCAAAGCGGATTATCAGGAAAGCGGCCATCGCTCGAGAACCGTGTAGCGGGCGCCGCGCTGTCCGGTGTGCGACTCCAGCAGGGTCAGGGCCCTGATCGGCCAGTCCACCGGACCGATTTCAGGCAATCGTGCCTTCCGCCAGCGCCGGGCGATGGTGACGTGGGGGTAGAAGTCGCGGAAATCCGGCCAGAACCCGCACGGCTCGATCGCCGCCCACAGCGTCTTCACGAGCCGGTTGAGTGCTGCGGGTCCCTTTGACGGCCCCAGCCAGAGGATGCCGGTGCGTTTCCACCAGCCGGCCCGATCGATGCTCAGCGCGAACGCTTCTGCGGTGAGCTGTGACGCCGCTGCGCGGACGCACTCCTTGATCTCTTCATCGACGCTGCCCAGGAAGGCCAAGGTGATATGCAGGTTTTCGTCGGCGACCGGCCGCCCCGACCCGTGCCGGCGCGCCGCGGCAGCCGCCGATGCCAGCGCCTTGCGCACTTCACCGTCCGGCCATAGAGCGAAGAACAGGCGCCGCTTACGCGGGGTGGTCACGTCTCGAGTAACCCTTCCAGGGCGACCGAGACGGTGTGTCGGCGCACCGCTTCCCTGTCGCCATCGAAGTGGTGACAGGTCGCGCGGCTGCGGATGCCCTCATCACCGAGTTCCGCCCAGGCGAACCAGACGGTGCCGACCGGTTTGTCCGGACTGCCGCCGGTCGGCCCGGCTACGCCACTGACGGCTACGGCGAGATCGGCGTTGCCCTGCTTCAGCGCGCCCTCGGCCATCTCCCGGACGACCTGCTCACTGACCGCGCCATGCTCAACCAGGGTTACGGCCGAGACGCCAAGCAGTTCCTGCTTGGCCGGGTTGCTGTAGCTGACGATGCCGTAACCGAACCAGTCGGAGCTGCCTGGAAGGTCGGTCAAGACCTTGGCGATCCAGCCGCCGGTACAGGATTCTGCAGTCGCCATCACCTGTCGCGTAGCCGACAGCCGCTCGGCCAGACGGGATGCGATGCCGCGTAGTTTGTCGTCGTCAGGTGTCATGGCGATCATGCTATCAGGTGGCCAGTTCCCGGTAGACCGCCAGGTTGCCGTCGACCATCTTCTCGACGGAAAACTCGGTCTCCACCAGATCGCGCCCGGCGCGTCCGAACCGGATCCGCATGTCTTTTGCCTCGAGCAGCTGGATCAATGCGCGCGCGAGTCCTTCGGCATCGCCCGGCTCTACCATCAGCCCGTTGACCCGGTCCTGCACGATCTCCGGGATCCCGCCGACGGGCGTGGCCACTACCGGGACGCCGGCGGCACAAGCCTGCAGCAGGATGACACCCAGGCCTTCGTCCCGCGCCGGGTGAGCGAGCACATCGAAGCAGCCGATGTACGACGGCAGATCAGAGCGGAAGCCCGCCAGCCGCACGTAATCAGCGAGGCCACCGGACTGCACCTCCTGTCGTACTTTCTCTTCCAGTGGGCCCCGCCCGAAAACCAGGAACCGGGTGTCCGGACATCGACTCAGGACTTTGGGCACTGCCGCCAAAAGGACGTCGTGACCCTTGCGGGGAATGAACTGGGCCGCCATGCCCACGAGCCGGCTGCCCGCGGGCAGGCCGAACTCGGCCAGCAGGCGGTCACGGTCCCAGCGAACCATCGGATCAGGCCGGGGCACGGCGCTGTGGACCATGCGGATTTTCTCGCCCGGCACGTCGGAATCGATCAGCCCGTGATGGATAGCCGTGGAGATGGCGATGACCCGATCGAACAGCCGGTACTTCATCCCGACGAACATGCGCGACTCGGGATTGCTGACACGCCGCGACAACACCGCGGGTACGCCCGACAGACTGGCGGCGAGCCCGCCCAGCCAGTCGGCACCCCGGCGGCTGTGGAGGTGGACCACGTCCGGGTGGAATCGGCGGATGATGCGCTTCAGCCGCCAGACGAACGCCAGGTCCGCGTCACCGCTCATGGGAAGGGCCATGACCTCGACGCCCTCGGGGAAGCCCTCGCCGGAAATAGCGCTACCTGCCGGACACACCAGCAGGTTTTCTATGCCGCGGGCGGCAAGTCCGCGGACCAGGTAGGCCACCTGAAGGGCGCCGCCGTAGAGGTGCCTGCCGGTCTCGACGTGGAGGACTCTCATGGAAAGGGAAGTGCTGGAGACATTTCCACAATGCTAACTCTTCGCAGCGCTAGCGGCGATCGGACCGGGTCTCTTCTTCTGCCGCGGCAAGCGCTCGAAAAAGGCTGGATCCGCCACTGGCATCTGGAGCGCGACCCGAATATGACCACTTTAGTGGACCACCCTGAAATCCGGTCTCTTCTGGGGGAGATGAGGGTGCGCATTTCAGAGATGCGCGAGGATCTGGACAAGCAGCCCGGGGAGTCACTGATAGGGGAGTCGAACCGTCTTTGAACGGCAACCTCCTTCGGTTGATTGCGCGCACACCCTAATCCGACAGGACGACGCGCCACCAGAGGGCCAGCAAAGCGTGGCACGAATTTGACATAATCACGGCGCATATCCCGAGCTATGGCAGGCGGGCCCATCGGCACCTGGGTCTGACCCCGGCACCTGGAGTACGCTTTCGGGAGATCCCCATTACGCGCCTTGCCCCTGTACACGCGCACGTCTAGCATGCGGCTTTTCCACCCGAACCGCACCTGATGGCCAACGCCGCGACAATTAAAGCCACCAGCTCAGAGCAGGCCCTCGAGAAGCACACGCCCATGATGCGCCAGTTCCTGCGCATCAAGGCCGAGCATCCCGACATCCTGCTGTTTTACCGGATGGGTGACTTCTACGAGCTCTTCTACGACGACGCCCGGCGCGCTGCACGCCTGATCGACATCACCCTGACCAGCCGCGGCCAGTCGGCCGGCGAACCGATCCCCATGGCGGGGGTGCCCGTGCATGCCGCGGAAACCTACCTGGCACGACTCGTCCGCAGAGGTGAGTCGGTGGCGATCTGCGAACAGATCGGGGACCCGGCAAAGTCAAAAGGACCGGTGGAACGCAAGGTGGTCCGCATCGTGACGCCGGGCACCGTCACCGACGAACAGTTGCTTGAGGATCGGCGCGAGAGCCTGCTGGGCTGTATCAGTTTCGCCAAGGAAGGACTCGGACTGGCCTGGCTGGATCTGGGCAGCGGCCGATTCCACGCGACCCAACCCGAAGATGTCGAATCCCTGCGTGCCGAGCTTGAGCGTCTGCGGCTGGCGGAGTGCCTGGTCAGCGAAGACGATTCCCTGCCGGGCTGGCTGGAGGAGCTGCCGGGGCTGCGGCGCCGACCGCCATGGGACTTCGACCAGGACACGGCGCACCGGGCATTGTGCAGCCAGTTCGGCACCCGCGATCTGTCCGGGTTCGGCTGCGAGGACCGTCCGGACGCCATTCGGGCCGCCGGGTGCCTGATCAATTATGTGCGCGAGACCCAGCGCACCAGCGTGCCGCATATCCGCGGCATCAGTGTAGAGGACCGGGACGAGGCGCTGGTCATGGATGCGGCTACCCGTCGTAATCTGGAGCTGGAATTCAGCCTCTCCGGGCATCACCAGCACACGCTGGCCGGAGTGATGGACCGAACCGTAACGGCCATGGGTAGCCGGCTGTTGCGCCGCTGGATCAATCGACCGTTGCGCGACCGGGAGACTCTGCGACGCCGCTATCAGGCGGTGGACGTGCTGGTGACGTCCAGCGCCCTCGAAGACATCCGCGAGCGGCTCCACGGTATCGGGGACATCGAGCGCATCCTGGCGCGCATCGCCCTGCGCTCTGCCCGCCCGCGCGACCTGACGCATCTGCGTGCCGCGCTCATCCGCCTGCCGGAACTGAAAGCGACGCTCGCACGCCTCGACGCACCGCGCCTGGATAAGCTGGTCACGGCCTGTGGCGAACATGACCAGACCCGTGACCTGCTTGCCGCTGCGATCGTCGAGGAACCGCCGATGCTGATCCGCGATGGTGGCGTGATCGCGGACGGCTTCGACGCTGACCTGGATGAGTTCAAGCGCCTGAGCCAGGATGCCGACCAGTTCCTCACCGACCTGGAGACCCGCGAGCGCGAGCGCACCGGCATCGCCGGTCTCAGGGTGGGATACAACCGGGTCCACGGCTACTACATCGAGATCAGCCGCGGACAGGCAGACAAGGCACCCACCGAATACACGCGCCGGCAGACGCTGAAGGCCGCGGAGCGTTACATCACCGAGGAACTGAAGGCTTTCGAGGACAAGGTCTTGAGTGCTCGAGAGCGTGCGCTGGCGCGTGAGAAGGCGTTGTACGAGGAACTGCTGGAGACGCTCAACGGATCGCTGGCCGATCTTCAGCTGATGGCGGCTGCGCTGGCGGAAATCGATGCCATCGCGAACCTGGCCGAACGTGCCCGCGCGCTGCGGCTGGTCCAGCCGGACCTGAGCGAGACTCCGTGCCTGGATATCCGTGGCGGCCGTCATCCGGTGGTGGAAGGCGTACTGGACGAACCATTTGTGCCCAACGACCTGACACTGGACGCGGACCGCAGGATGCTCGTCATCACTGGCCCGAACATGGGCGGCAAGTCCACCTATATGCGTCAGGCGGCCCTGATTACCATCCTCGCCCACGTGGGCAGCTTCGTGCCGGCGGAGTCGGCCGTGATCGGTCCGGTGGACCGGATATTCACCCGCATCGGCGCGTCCGATGACCTGGCGGGAGGCCGCTCCACGTTCATGGTGGAGATGACAGAGGCGGCCAATATCCTCAACAACGCGACAGAACACAGCCTCGTACTGATGGACGAGATCGGACGCGGCACCAGCACCTTCGATGGGCTGTCGCTGGCATGGGCCTGCGCTCACTACATTGGAGAGCGCATCGGCGCCTTCACCCTGTTTGCCACCCACTACTTCGAGCTCACGGCTCTGTCGGAAGAGCTGCCGGCGTGCGCCAACGTCCATCTGGACGCGACCGAGCATGGCGGACAGCTGATTTTCCTGCACAGCGTCAGGGAGGGGCCGGCCAACCAGAGTTACGGTCTGCAGGTGGCGGCCCTGGCGGGTGTGCCCTCCCCCGCCATAGGCCGCGCCCGTGCCTACCTGGATACGCTGGAGCGTCAGCGGGAAGCTTCGGCAGACGTGTCGGTACAAGGGGTCCTGCCGCTGGCGCCGCCGGACCAGCCGCACCCGCTGGCAGAGGCCCTGAGCGCCATCGACCCGGATGAGCTCACGCCCCGTCAGGCACTGGAAAAACTCTACGAGCTCAAGCGGGCTCTCGGGGAGGACTGAGGCTTTCGTCGGGGAAACGCCCTGACTCGAGGAAGCTGGCGATGGCGTCCGCCACGCGCCGCGAAAACAACATGCCCGTGTGAGTCTCCGGAAGAATCAGCCGTCTCTCGCTCCCGTCCAGCGCGGTCTCGTCGACGTGTACCGTGCCGTCATGAGCACCTCTCATCGCGCCCAGCGCCCGGCCTACCCCGATGCCCCCGGTACCTGCGATCACGCCGACGTCCGACACAGCCGGCGGCCCTGCATTGAGCCCCTGAGCGAGCTGATCGGCGCTGCGGCCGACGAGCCAGCGGCCCGCGCGCGGGCGACGCAGCAGGGAACGAGCGGCAGCCGAGCCGCGGACCGGCGAACTCACCAGCACCAGCCTGCGGGCACTGCCGGGCGGCAGGCGACTCAGGGCCTGCAGCGCCACCATGCCGCCAAAGCTGTAGCCCACCAGATCGACCGGTCCCTGCTCCTCGATCAGGCCAGCCAGATTGGCTGCATTCTCGGACAAGCCTCTGAATACCGACGGATAACGAAACTTCATGACTGGTCGGCATAGCCGAGCGGCCAACCGGCGCCGCAACAACCAACTCTCCGGACCCTTGTTCCAGAGACCGTGGACAAGGATGACCGGGACGCCGGTCGCAGCTCGGCGGGTCATAACACGGATCCTATGCGGACGGCTCATCGCCGTCGCGGAAGATATACCGGATGGCGCGCCTGTTGGTCCAGGAAGTGACCGCGGCCGCCGCCTCCTCCGCGCTCAGCCAGCGATGAGCGACGTGCTCATCCGGATTCAGCTGCGGCTCGAAGGGGTCGTCCACCGGCAGCGCAAAGGCATACTCGAGATTCTCTTTCACCGCCGGGGCGTAGCGATGACGCCAATCGGGGGCGATTGGGAAGCGCTGTTCCAGGCCGAGATCCCGCAGTTGATCCGTGCGGCACAATCCGATCTCCTCGGCCAATTCTCTTCGGGCGCAAGCGGCGGGCGACTCGCCGTCTTCCAGGCTGCCGGTGACGGACTGGATGAAGCCCTTCGGCTTGAGGCGTTCGAGCACCAGCACATCGGCGTCGGTGTGGACCACGACGAGGACAGACTCCGGCCGTTTGAAGGCCGGATGCGACATCAGGTCTCCGCGCCGGGCTTGCGCCGCAGCCGGATGCCGACTTCCCGCAACTGCTGCTCATCCACGTCGCCGGGCGCGTTGGTGAGCGGACAGGACGCGGTCTGGGTCTTGGGGAAAGCGATCACGTCACGGATACTTTCGGCGCCAGCCATCAGCATGACGAGGCGATCCAGCCCGAAGGCGATGCCGCCATGGGGAGGCGCGCCGTAACGCAATGCATCCAGCAGGAAGCCAAACTTCTCCTCGGCTTCCTGTTCGTCGATATCGAGCAGCCGGAAGACGGCGTTCTGCATATCGCGGGTGTGGATACGGATAGAACCTCCGCCTATTTCGGAGCCGTTTAGCACCATGTCGTAGGCGCGGGAAATCGCGGTCCCCGGATCCTCGCGCAAAGCGTCAGCGTCATTCACGCTCGGAGCCGTGAACGGATGATGAAGCGCGATCCAGCGACCGGTATCCTCGTCGCGTTCGAACATGGGGAAATCTACTATCCATGCCGGTCGCCAACTCTCCTCGATCATGCCGAAATCAGACGCCACCTTGTCACGCAGCGCCCCCAGGGCGTCGTTCACGACCCGCGCCTTGTCGGCGCCGAAGAACACCAGGTCACCGCTCTCGGCGGCGGTGCGGCTCATGATGCCGGCCACCGCGTCATCGGTCAGGAACTTGAGGATCGGCGACTGCAGACCCTCGCGTCCCGCCGCTGCGTCATTCACCTTGATGTAGGCCAGCCCTCGGGCGCCATAGCGTCCGACGAATTCCGTATACCCGTCTATTTCCTTACGCGAAAGGCTTGAGCCGCCGGGCACACGCAGGGCCGCGACGCGGCCGGCAGGATCGGCCGCGGGTCCGGCGAACACCTTGAACTCCACATCCGCGACCAGGTCGGCCACCTCTTGCAGCTCCAGCGAGTTGCGAAGATCCGGACGGTCGGTGCCGAATCGGTCCATCGACTCCGCGTAGCTCAGCCGCGGGAACGGGTCGGGAAGCTCGACCTCCATGACCTCCCGGAAAATCTCTCGGATCATGCGCTCCATCAGAGCGGTGATCTCGCCCTCGTCCATGAAGGAGGTCTCGATGTCGAGCTGGGTAAACTCCGGCTGACGATCGGCCCGCAGGTCTTCATCGCGGAAGCAGCGCACGATTTGATAGTAACGATCCAGCCCCGAGATCATCAGCAGCTGCTTGAACAACTGCGGCGACTGGGGCAGCGAGAAGAACCTGCCCGGAAAGGTCCGGCTCGGAACCAGGTAGTCCCGCGCGCCCTCCGGTGTCGACCGGGTGAGCATGGGTGTCTCCACGTCCAGGAAGCCTTCCTCATCGAGAAAGCGCCGCAGCGCCCGGGTCACCTCGTGTCGCAGACGCAGATTGCCGAGCATCTGCTCGCGGCGCAGGTCCAGGTAGCGATAACGCAGCCGCAGCTCCTCGCTGGCGTGCTCGTCGTGATGGAACGGCGGCGTCTCCGACGGGCTCATGACTTCCAACTCGGCAGCCAGCAATTCCACCTCGCCGGTGGGCATGTTCGGGTTCACCGTGCCGTCGGGCCGATGTCGAACCCGGCCGGAGACACGGATCACGAACTCTGACCGCAATCCCTCGGCGACCGCGAACATCTCCGGGTCGTCAGACGGATCGAATACGACCTGCAGGATGCCCTCGCGGTCCCGGAGATCCACGAAAATCACGCCGCCGTGGTCGCGACGACGATGTATCCAACCGGCGACACTGATCGTCTTGTCGATCAGGGATCGGTCGATTTCACCGCAATAATGGCTACGCATGGAACACCGTCCCTTGGAGTGGCTCGGCACGCCCCGGAGCGGGGGGCCAAAAACCGCAGGATGTTACGTGCCCCCCTGCGGCGGCGCAAGGCGGCCGGTCGCCTCCGGATTGCGCCAGCGTGGCACGACCACGCCGAGGGAGATGATCATCTTGAGACCCTCATCGACGCTCATGTCCAGCTCCACCAGTTCGCCTCGCGGCACGAACAGGATGAATCCGGACGTCGGATTGGGAGTCGTGGGCACGAATACGCAAATAACCTCCTCATCGGTCCGCCCCTGGATCTCCGCCAGATCAGTGGAGGTCTGGAAACACAGACTCCAGACGCCCTTGCGCGGATACTGGACCAGCAGGACTTTCTTGAACGACGTGCCGCCATCGGAGAGCACCGTCTCGGCCACCTGCTTGGCGCCGGAGTAAACGGAACTGAACAGCGGGATCCTCGACAGCAGGGACTCCCAGAAACTGACGAACCGACGGCCGGCAAAGTTGGCGCCGAGCATGCCGGTCAACAGCAGCACGGCGATGGTCAGGAGGACGCCCAAGCCGGGGATGCCGAAACCGAGAAGCTCTTCCGGGCGGTAGGCCGGCGGGATCAGGACGAGCGATCGATCCATGAGTCTGATCAGGAATCTGGCCACCAGCAACGTGACCACCAGCGGCACCCAGATGATGACTCCGGTGATCAGGTAACGGCGGAATACCTTAAGCAAGACTCAGTCTCCGGAGCTCGGTTCTTTCTTGGCGGCCGGCGCCGGTTTGGAGGGTTCTTCCGGCTTCGCTTTCTCGGTCGTCTTGGACTTGTCGGCCTCTTTGCCCTTGCCAGCGTCCGGCTTGGCCGAATCGCCGCTGGCGAGATTACGGCGATTACCGTCCTTGAAGTCGGTCTCGTACCAGCCGCTGCCTTTCAGCCGGAATCGCGGCGCCGACAACAGTTTCCTCAGCCCCGCCTCTCCACAGGACGGACAGTGGGTCAGCGGGTCATCGCTGATCTTCTGGAGCGCGTCCAGCACGTGGCCGCAGGACTGGCATTCATACTCGTAAATGGGCATTGACGTACGTTCCCCGAATTCTTTACGTCGCCTGCCTTGTATTGGGCCGGCGATGCCGGAAACAAGTGCCGAAGTATAGTCTGATCAGGGCCTTGCGGGGGGACCCATCTCCTTCGTGAGCAGCCCATCCAGCCACCTGACCGGCAGAATTCGCCGCAGCCACGAGAACGCGTGTGCCGGCACCGTTACCGGGTAGCGGGCCCGCGGGCGGCGAGCTTCCAGCGCATGGATTACCTTCTTCAGCACCGCCTCCGGCGGCAGCGTGAACGCTGCCGTCGGTCCCTTCTTCTCGAGACGGGCCTGCAGAGCCGCATAGGTCTCGCGATGCGTGCTGTTGCGAGAATCCACGTGGCGATGGAAAGCGGCGAGCGCGTTGGCCCTGAAGTGGCTGAGCACGGGACCGGGCTCGATGATCGAGACCTGTATTCCGCTGCCTCTCAGTTCCTGTCGCAAGGTATCCGAGAGCCCCTCCAGCGCGAATTTGCTGGCATTGTAGGCGCCCCGGAACGGCATCGCGACCAATCCGAGGATAGAGCTGTTCTGGATGATCCGGCCTTTGCTCCGGGCGCGCATGGCCGGGATGATCCGGCAGGTTAACTCGTGAGTACCGAAAACGTTGGTCTCGAACTGCTCACGCAGCGCCCGCCGACTGATATCCTCCACCGCCCCTGGCTGCCCGAAGCCGGCATTGTTGAACAGGCCATAGATTCCGCCGTCGCTTCGCTCAAGAGCCTCGTCAGCAGCCTCCCGGATCGATGCTGAGTCCGTGAGGTCGAGCTGGATGCTTTCCAGTCCGGTGTCGGAGAGCCGTTTCAGGTCAGCCTCGTTGCGCGCCGTTGCAAGTACGCGATAGCCTCTCTCGCGGAGCCCGCCGGCCACGCAGGCGCCTATCCCCGTACTGCAGCCCGTGACGAGCACGACTTTCTGCTTGTATGGATCCACTCTCATCTCTCCGCGGCTCGATCCTGCTCGAAGCTATAATTCCAGCGAATCTTGCCACGATATGGCGCTCCTCACAGGACCGACGTGACAACTGAATCCAACCGGCATTCCCGTGGAAGAATCGGCGAGGCTATCGCACTCCAGCAGCAGGGTCGCCACAGCGAGGCCGCCAGCTTGCTGCGCCAGCTGCACCAGGCCGCGCCGGAAGACCTGATCGTTCGACGCATGCTCGGCGCACTCGAACTGGAAGCGGGCCGGCCGGATGTGGCCGCGCCGCATCTCGCCGCGGTCGTGGCAGCCCGGCCAGAGGACGGACAGACGGCAGCGCTGCTTGGCAGCGCATACCGCACGCTCGGGAACGACGATGCCGCGATCACGATGTGGCGACAGCACCTGTCGCGATCACCCGGGGACATACGCGCCCGCCTCAATTTCATCGAGGCATTGTTACACCATGGCGATGTGAATGAGGCGCATGCGGAGATCGGGTCGCTGCCACCATCGATTGATTCCGATCCGGAAGCCCAGCTCACGCTTGGCCTGCTGCTGCACACCGCGGAACAACCGGACGTGGCCGTCGGGTATTACCAACGATCACTGGAGCTGCGCCCGGGCAACCCGCTCGTAAGGCGGAACCTTGCCGCCGCCCTCCAGCAACTCGGCCGGCTCGACGAGGCGGAATCGATCTACACCGATATGCTGAAGGCCGATCCCCAGGACGCGGAGCTGCTGCGTAACCTGGGGACTCTTTACAAGGACCGCGACAACCTGGCGGGGGCGCTGGGCTTGTACGGCCGGGCGATGCGGATCCGACGCAGACGTCTGGGTCGCGACGAAGTGGCGGCCCTCGAGCGCGACCCGCAGATGCGCCTCACGACACTGCACAGCCTGAGGCTCGAACTCGAGCAACTGGAGCACCTGCGCGAGGAAGGGGCCTCGGTGGCAGAACTCGATCGGCTGATCGACGACTACGGCAGGGTGCTGGCGGCCCTCCACGAGCATGCCCCCGAGGGGCGGCGTTTCGTCCTTCCACAGGAACACTACGGGTTGATCGGCGAGGCCATGCAGCGGCTTGTACATCACGAGCCTGCCGCGGCCCGGCCAGACGGCGTGCTCAACCCGGACCTCGACTTCGACGGGATACAGGAGAGCTACCGAGACAGCGGACCCGGCATCGTCGTGGTCGACGAGTTCCTGCAGCCCGGCGCGTTACAGGCACTGCGGCACTACCTGCACCATTCGACGGTCTGGTTCGGTTATGGCAAGGCACGCGGTTACTGCGGGTCCTACATGGAGGACGGATTCGGCTGTGAACTGCTGCTGCAGCTGGCCAGCGAACTCAGGGAGCGGCTGCCGGAATTGCTCGGCCCCCACCATCTCAATCAGATGTGGGCTTATATCTACGATCAGCAGATGGAGGGCATCACCGCCCACGCCGACCCGGCCGCCATCAACCTCAACTTCTGGATCACTCCGGATGAGGCCAATCTGGACCCCGAAAGTGGCGGCTTGATCGTGTCGCGACGCGAGGCGCCGCGGGAATGGGACTTCGACGACTACAACAATCGCCCGGAGGTACTCGATCCCTATGTCTCGGGCGATGACCGGGTCGTCGTACCCCACCGCTGCAACCGGATGGTCATGTTCAATTCCAACCTGGTGCACAAGACCGACGACTTCTCTTTCCGGCCCGGCTTCACCAACCGGCGCATCAACGTGACCATGCTGTTCGGCTGGCGAAACCCGGGTTAGCCGTCCGGCGCGGTCTGCTGGTCTGTGGTCTGAGTGTCCGACTGTCCGGCGGGCGGCTTCATGGCGCCGTCCACGGGTTCATCCTGCGGGCGGACCTCGTAGAGCCGCGCCAGTGCGAACTTGGTTCCGTCCTTCTCCACCGACGTCACCTGCCAGGCGAGATCCAGTTCCGGGAAGTCCTCTTTGGGGATGTCTGAGAACATCAGTTCCTTGATCAGGGTCCAGGGCGCGTTTGACAGTTCCTCTTTTGTCAGGAGCCGGGCGTCACCGGTCTCATCGCGGTAAATAACGGTGGGATAGTAGACAAGGAAGTAACGGATATCCGGCCGCCCGGCCAGAACCTTTTGCAGCGGAGACTCTATCAGCTCGTCGAGTTCCCGGATCTTGTCCGAATGCTGGGGCGTGAGCAGGAAATTATTGGCGATCACCGAGCAGTCGGTGTGGAAGCGCACGTAGTGCCCGGCGTCATTGTAGGTAAGCACGACACCAGGGCGTTCCCGACACCGCCGACTCAGTTCCGGCATCGTGTCCTTCACCAGCTGGTACTGTGAATCCAGGCCGGCTCGATACTCGACAAATAATCGATATCTCACCGCCGGATAGAGCATCGTTGCGAAAAGCAGCAGGGTGACGCCGACAACCAGGTTCGAGCGCCGCGGATACCGGCCAGCCAGCCAGGATGCGCCGACAAGTATCGGCATATACAGAGCAAAGGATCCGTAGTAGTGAAAACGGAATTGCTGGACAAGCAGCAGCAAGCCCAAGGTAGAAAAGACGAAAAACACGATGCGGTCCGGGCGCCTGCTTCGCAGCGCCGCGATCACGGTGCCGGTCATGATCGCCGGGACGGCGAATACCAGCAGGCTATAGACGCTCCTCAGGAAGTACGGCCCGCCCACGCTCTGGAACATCGTGATGACACTTTTTGCCTCGCTGATTTCAGACAAGCGGTTCAAACGGTGGGCGAAAAAGTCACCGGCGACCAGAATCTGGCCGATGATCGGCACAACCATCACCAGGGCGACGGCCACAAGGAAGGCGAACGACCTGTGTGAGAAAGTCATCCAGGCCATCCAGAGTATGCCGATGCTTGTGCATACAGCGACGTACAGATGGAACCAGGACAGCAGGTAGTAATCGAATCGACCCTGCAGGAATGGAACAGACGGGACGACTACCAGCAGCGTTCCTGCGATCAGGCCACCAGCCATCCACACACTCGACCGCACGTCCGGTTGCACCCCCCGCAGCCAGCACACGAAGAACGCAGCAAGCACAGGAATCTGCAGAACGAACAAGGCGTTGTGGAACCCGCTGGCGGCCCCGAGGGAGAATCCCGTGAGCGCGGCGAATGCCTTGGAACGTCGGCTCTTGAACCAGTTCAGGCTTGCGGCCAGGGTCAGCAGGACGAACGTGTATTCCATGAAATGGTGATCGATGCGTCCGACGCCATGAAGCACCTGATTCAGCGGCAATAACGCCGCACAAAACCCCGCCATGATGCGAAACGTCCACGGCAGCTCGAGCGCGGCGGCGATAGCCAGCACCAGCCCGATCGTCACATAAGCCCAGAACACCGGCATGTAGACCAGTACGGCCATCGGGTTGTCCGCCCCGGTCAGCGAGACTATCAGCGTCAAGACCCTCGCCATTGCGTAGTCATACAGCCATGGCCAGGTAATCCAGCTGCCCTCCGGCACGTGGATCTGATCATCGAATTCGAAGAACGCATCGGGCGACTGGAACGTGTCCAGGATCCGGCGAGCGTGATAGAAAGAATCGTTGCCGGCAGGGAGATATTCTGCACCGGTAAAAGATGCCGTGGCCCAGTTCATCGCCATGAACACGCCGATCGTCCCGATCAACAGCCAGGCGAGCGTGTTCTTGAATGCGTCAGTCATTGAGGATCATGCCTGTGGCAAGTGGCATCCGGGATCGGACTATCATCGTTGAGGCTCGGGATAGTGCGCCCTGATTTCGAGAGTCACCGTGTAACGCTCGACCCGCGGACCGCGGAAATCGACAGGTAACGCATGCGCTTGGCCTCCCTCCTGCCGCGGGTCACGGTGTCGAGTATGAGTCCCGCGGTAAAGCTCAGTGCTCCCAGAAGCATCAGACCAGTCGACAACACCGCTGTTGGCAGCCGTGGCACAAGCCCGGTTTGCAGATAGGTCACGAATATTGGCCAGGCGATGATCACAGCAGTCGCGGCAAGAACGCCGGCTACTATCGAGAAGAACTGCAGCGGCCTTTCTTCTTTGATAAACATGCCGATCGTCTTGAGGATCCGGTATCCGTCGCGGAAGGTGTTCAGCTTGCTCTCCGTGCCCTCGGCGCGCTCGGAGTAAGGCGTGTCTACTTCCGCGACGGGCATGGCCAGCTCCAGCGCGTGCACGGTCAATTCGGTCTCGATCTCGAATCCGGCAGACAGCGCGGGGAACGACTTCACGAACCTTCGCGAGAACACCTTGTATCCGGACAGCATGTCGCGGAACTGGTCGCCGAAAATCCATGCGACCAGCCCCGAAAGCAGGCGATTGCCGAACTCGTGGCCAGGGCGGTGCTGAACATCCTCGCGGCTGACCCGGGCCCCGTTCACCATGTCCAGCGGACCATCCAGTAGTCTCTGTATCAGCGCCGGGGCGCAGGTGGCATCGTAGGTCGCGTCGCCGTCGACCAGTAAATAGACGTCCGCTTCGACGTCAGCGAACATCCGTCGCACGACGTAGCCTTTTCCCTGCTGGGTCTCGGAGCGCACGATCGCTCCGGCATCCGTAGCAACGCTGCAGGTTCGATCGCCGGAGTTATTGTCGTAGACGTAGATTTTGGCGTCGGGCAGCGCCTCTTTGAAATCAGTGACGACCGCAGCGATGGCCGCCTCTTCGTTGTAGCAGGGGATAAGGACAGCGATCTTCAGCGCCCGCGTTACGCCTGCCGCGACAGATTCACCACCAGCCTCGTGACTCATTCACCACCGATCGGATAGGGGCCGGCACGGCCCGCGCCTAATGGTACGCACACGGGACAGCGAAGCAAATCGAGGCCAGGTTCCGCGGCCGGTGCCGATAACTGCGGCTACCGGCCCGGGTTGGCTCGGCCAGCCAAAATTCAGGCGGCCTTGCCCAGGAAGCTCAGGCCCGAATCGTCCGCGTCTATGCGTATCGTCTCGCCGGAGCCGAACTCCCCGCGCAGGATCGCCTCTGCCAACGGATTTTCCACCTGCTGCTGTATTGCGCGCTTCAGCGGTCTTGCGCCATAGACTGGGTCGAACCCGGCTTCCCCCAACCTGTCACGGGCGGCATCGGAAAGCTCGATATGGATGTCACGCTC
>CP070833.1:1690323-1695771 GCA_020341735.1 Gammaproteobacteria bacterium
CTTTGAAGGCGCGGAATTTGACACATCTGACGACCTGGAAGACTACGCGGGGCTTGTCGGTCAGGAGCGCGCTGTCGGCGCTATAGAGCTGGGCACCGGCCTGCAGCTAAAGGGCTACAACCTCTTTGTACTGGGCCCCAACGGAACCGGAAGACATGAGTTCGTCAGGCAATTCCTGAATACGCGTGCAGCCGCCGAACCCACGCCTCCGGACTGGTGCTACGTCAACAACTTCGCCGAGCCTCGCGATCCCCTCTCTATTGAACTACCGGCCGGACTAGGCACGAAATTCAGAGATGACGTCGCACAGGTCATCTCCGAAGCACACACCGCGATACGCGATGCACTGGAAAGCGAGGAATATAGGGCTCAACGGCAGGCCATCGAAGAGCAGGCGCAGCAGGCCCAGATGGCCGCCTTCGAAGAGGTGCGAGAGAACGCCCGGGCCCGTGGACTGGGCGTGATCCAGACCGCCACCGGGTTCGCTTTTGTCCCCCTCAAAGGCGGGGAAACCCTGATCTCTCCAAAAGACTATCAGCGTCTCTCCGAGGATGAAAAACACCGGCTGCAGCAAGACACCAAAGAACTCACACACGAACTTCGAGAAATGCTGGAGGAAATTCCGCGCAGAGTCCGACGCGTCATGGCCGGAGTGCGTGAACTCGACGAGGGCGTAGCGCTATATGCCGTCGGCAGCCTCATCACAGAATTACTTCACCGCTATGAAGCCTTTCCAAGAGTCCTGGAATACTTGCGCGACATGAAGCGCGACATCTCTGAACATGTCGAGCTATTTGCGAGGCCGGAGGGTGCGCCGGACGCGCCCTCCGGCCCGATGCTGGGTAACGGCATTGCGGCCGATAATAGTGCCGAGTCACCGGCGCTGCGCCGATATGGTGTCAATCTGATCGTCGATCACGCAGACACGAAAGGCGCTCCGGTCGTCGTCGAAGACCACCCGACCTACCCCTACCTGATCGGCCAGATCGAGCACGTATCCAGGATGGGGACCCTGGTCACTGACTTCCATCTGATCCGTGCAGGGGCGCTCCACCGTGCCAACGGGGGATACCTGGTCATGGATGCCCATCAGGTTCTGCAGAAACCGTTTGCCTGGGATGCTCTGAAACGGGCCGTCAAATCCGGCCTCATTAACATCCAGGGGCTGGATCAGGCCTACGGCTTCGTCAGCACGATCTCGCTTGAGCCAGAACCGATTCCGCTCAACGTCAAGGTCGTGATGATCGGGGAACCGATCCTGTATTACCTCTTGCAGGAATACGATCCCGAGTTCGCGGATCTATTCAAGGTCCAGGTCGATTTCGACACGATGACCGACCGCAACAGGGATCGTGCACTCGAACTCGCCCGACTCGTAGCGACGCTCCTCCGCAGGGATCATTTGAGAAGCGCGGGACGCGACGCCATCGCCCGACTGATCGAGGAGAGCAGTCGCCATGCCGGCGACTCAGAGAGGCTCTCCACACGGATAACGGAGCTTGGCGACATTCTTCGCGAAGCGAACTACTGGGCCGAAAGGAAAGGCAGCGATGTCATCGACGTCGACGCAGTCCAGGAGGCCATTGACAATCGAGAATATCGGGCCTCCCGGATCAGGGATCGACTCCTTCAGGAAATTCGCAGGGGTACGATCATCGTAGACCTGGATGGCCAACGCACTGGCCAGATCAACGGTCTGGCAATATTCGGAAGCAGCGGACATCTGTTTGGCCATCCGGTTCGTATAACCGCGAGGGTTTCACTGGGATCGGGCAAGGTCGTCGACATAGAGAGGGAAGTGGAGATGGGCGGCCCGATTCACTCCAAGGGTGTCCTGATCCTGTCCAACTTTCTCGCCGCCAATTACGTTACCGACAAGCCTTTCTCGTTATCCGCGAGCCTTGTGTTCGAGCAGTCTTACGCGGGCGTAGAAGGTGACAGCGCGTCCGCGGCGGAGCTCTGCGCCCTACTCTCAGCCATCGCCGATCTGCCGATCAGGCAATCGATTTCGGTAACAGGATCGGTCAACCAGCACGGACAGATTCAAGCGATTGGCGGCGTCAATGAAAAGATCGAAGGTTTCTTCCAGGCCTGCCTGGACCATGGGCTGACCGGCAATCAGGCAGTTGTGATTCCGGCCGCCAACGTAAAACACCTGATGCTGAAATCCCAGGTCCGGGATGCCGTCCTGAAGGACAAGTTCCGCGTCTATGCTGTCGAGCATATCGACGAATGCATGGAGATTCTGACTGGTCTCGAGTCGGGCGAACGAGACAAGGAGGGCCAGTTTCCGAAAGGCTCTCTGAACAGACGGATCGTGGAAAGCCTCGAGGAATACGCGGATCTGCGAGCCGCCTTGGCCGGATCGGAAAGGGAAGATCAACAGGAGGACGAAACCGCGTGAGGCGTGCCTGCTCGGTAGTGGCGACTCGGCGCGAATATTGCTCCGGATTCGGCAGCCCCAATTGATCTCCCTCAATGCATCGGCGTCCACAATGGCGTATGAGATAATCATAACCTGCAGGGAAGGCCTCTGGATCGCCCGCCTTAGCCGGACTTGAAGCCCGGGGCATCGCGGTGAGTGCTTCGCACGAGGCGTCCTTCCCCTCAGACAACTTCTCCTGATTGTGCACCCCCGGTGCCAGTTCAGGATCACGAATTCGCTACGGAAATACAATGAAACTGCTTCGTCTTTCCCTTACGCTCGCGGCGGCAGCCGTGCCATTATTCGCGTCCGCCCAATCAGACTCGTTATCGGATACGAACATGAATACCGCCGCCGACCTGTCGAACCCCTTGATCCAGGAGTGGGATACGCTCCACGGGATTCCGCCTTTCGCCCTGATCAAGGACGACCACTTTCGCGAAGCGATGGAGGCGGGCTTCGAACTGCAACGGGCCGAAGTGAAGGCCATAATTGAAAACCCGGGCGATCCGACCTTCTCGAACACCATCGAGGCCCTGGAGCTATCCGGTGCGCTAATAGAGCGCACATTCAGGATCTTCGGCAATCTCACTGGCACCGATACCAACAGCAATCTGGACGCGCTGGAACTGGAGATGAGCCCCCGCAACTCGCAGCGGAAGGATGAAATCTACTTGAATGAAGACCTTTTCCAGCGAGTATCGGCGGTCTACGAGGCGCGTGACGAACTCGACCTTGATCAGGAACAGCATCGCCTGCTGGAGCTGACCTACCGTGATTTCGTCAGAGCCGGTGCGGCGGTGCCTGTCGAATCAAGAGCCCGTCTCACCGAGCTCAATGCTCAGCTTGCAGTATTGAGCGCACGTTTCGGCCAGAACCTGCGTGAGGAAACCAAGGTCTTCGAAATGGTTATCGTCGATGGAGCAGACCTTTCCGGACTGCCCAGTGACGTCATCGCTGCCGCGCGGGAAACGGCGCGTAAGCGAGGTCATAACGATGCCTGGGTATTTGGTCTCGATCGCTCGTCCTTCGAGGCCTTTATGGCCCATGCGGAAAGCCGTCAGCTTCGTCGGCAGCTTTTCGACGCGTATCGCTCGCGCGCGGCCCACGAAAACGATACTGACAACCAGAAGATCCTGCTTGAGATGGCGCGACTCCGGGCTGAACGGGCGCGCCTCCTCGGATTCGAGACGCATGCGGACTACCAGCTTGCGACCCGTATGGCCAAGTCCCCGGACAGCGCCGAAAAATTTCTCTTGCAGGTTTGGAAACCGGGCCTCGCACGCGCTCAGGAAGAGCTTCGGGATATGAGGGAACTGGCCGTCCGGGACGGCATCGACGAGCTGAGCCCCTGGGATTGGTGGTATTACGCCGAGCGGGTCAGGGAACAGAAATTCACGCTGGATACGGATCAGCTCAAACCGTTCTTCGAGTTGAGCCAGGTACGCGATGGCGCCTTCTATGCAGCCAACCGGCTGTTCGGAGTGAGCTTCCAGCGCCTGGAAGATGTCCCGGTGTGGAATCCGGACGTCCAGGCCTTCGAGGTCAGGGGGCCCGAAGACGAATTGATCGGCATTTTCATGGCCGATTACTACGCCCGCGACTCCAAGAGCGGCGGCGCCTGGATGAACACTTACCGGAACGCATCTGATGTGGGTCGGGAAATCCGGCCTATCGTTACCAACAACCTGAATCTCATCAAGCCGCCAGAGGGCCAACCGACCCTGTTGAGCTTCGACGAGGTTCGCACGCTGTTCCATGAGTTCGGTCACGGGTTGCAGGGCTTGCTCACGACGGTGCGCTACGAGCGTTTCTCGGGCACATCGGGTCTGCCGAGGGACTACGTTGAACTCTGCTCCCAGGTAATGGAGCATTGGGCGCAGGAGCCCGAGATGCTCCAGGTCTATGCAAGAGACTACCGGTCGGGTGAGGTCATCCCGGACGATCTGATCGCCAATATTGGTGCTGCCGCTACGTTCAACCAAGGGTTCATGACTACGGAGTATGTCGCGGCATCGTTACTCGATCTCGCCTGGCATACGATGACGGTCGAAGAGGCGGAAAACGTCGACGACGCCCGCGCATTCGAGGTGGAAGTACTGAATGGATACGGACTGTTGCCCGAGATCGAACCGCGATACCGCAGCCCGTACTTCTCGCACATATTCGCCGGCGGCTACTCTGCCGGCTACTACGCGTACCTGTGGGCAGAGATCCTGGATGCCGACGCATTTACCGCGTTCAAGGACTCCGGCGACATTTTCAATCCGGAACTGGCAGGCCGCTTCAAGACCTACATCATGGAGGCCGGAGGACGCGAAGAGCCGGAAATCCTGTATCGCAAGTTTCGGGGCAAGGATCCTGACATACAGCCATTGCTGAGGATCCGCGGCCTGGCGGACAAGGTCGACACCGGCTAGTTATCGAGCAGACTCTGGCATTTCAAGTGGTGCCGCGGAAGCGTTTTTCGTGCACCAGAACGATCGCTTGTGCCCTCGAACTGATCGCCAGTTTCTCGAATATTTTTGTCACGTGATTGCGCACGGTCTTATCGCTGATAAAAAGCGCCTTTCCTATCTCGACGTTTGTCTGCCCGTTGGCAATACCGGCCAGCACCTCGCGTTCCCTGTCCGATAGACAAGCAAAGATCGGATCCTCCGAGAAGGCACCACTCAGGGGCCTGCCCGTGAATGCAAGCACTTCCTGTTTGAATCTCTCCCAGGCCGGCTCGGCCTCGAGCAGGATATGGTTTCGCGATTCCAGCTGGACGAATTCGGCATCGGGGATCTCGGATGCCAGGTAGCGCCCCGCGTTCAACGGGACGACCTCGTCATCCTGCGCGTGGATCACGAGTGTCGGCACCCGGATACGACTCAGGTATTCCTGCACATTGACCTCTGAGCGAGCCTCCAGAAGCCTGGCGGCAATCTCCGGCCTGGTAGTCCGCCTGCACAGTTCGTTGAACCAGGCGAATTGTTCGTCTGTGGCGTCGGGGACGAATCTCGAAGTGAAAAGCTGGCGGA
>CP070833.1:1695871-1712265 GCA_020341735.1 Gammaproteobacteria bacterium
GTTCACTCCTGACACGACGCAAAGTGCCGCTCTCGAGAGCCTCCCTGAGGTGCTCGAGGCCGAGAGGCCTCTGATCTCTGGTTTCAATGCTCATCGTGCTTCCGGCTCGCTTTGCCGCGGCTTGGCTGGATCGGGCAGGGGGAAGTGTAAGGCCAGTGGGAGGATCGTGCCTACCGTTGCGTGATGCATGACCGGACGGGTCTGCTTATCTCGAAAGTTCGGTATGCTGCAGAAGCGCCCGCTCATAGTGCTGACGGAAGTGTTCCGCGAGTCTCTCGGTTATGTAGACCGAGCGATGCTGGCCTCCGGTGCAGCCCACAGCTATGGTGAGATAGCTGCGGTTACCCTTGCGGATCTCGGGAATCCAGCGTTCGAGGAACGTGGTGATGTCGTCGATGAATTGCTGCACCTTACCGTGCGATTCGAGGAATTCCTCCACTGGCCTGTCCCGGCCGGTGAGACTCCTGAGATGCGGTTCCCAGTAGGGGTTTGGCAGGGCCCGGGCATCGAATACGAAGTCAGCGTCGGCGGGAACGCCGTGCTTGAATCCGAATGACTCGAATTGGAGGGTCAGTTGTCCGTCCGACCTGCCTGCGACGCGCTGACGGATGGTTTCCCTGAACTGCTGGATACTCATTCGACTCGTATCGATGAGCAGGTCAGCCACATCGGTGAGCGGGGCCAGCAATTCGCGTTCGAATTCGATGGACTCACGCAGGCCCAACCCTTGAGCGCTGAAAGGATGTTTGCGGCGCGTTTCGCTGTAACGCTTGAGCAGCACTTCAGAAGCAGAGGTCAGGAAGATGAGCTCACAAGCCTCTTCGCTGTTGCGCAAGGCACCGATCGCAGCGGACATCCGCTCGATGTCGTCGGGATCCGGGCGGGTGTCCAGACCAACGGCAAGCTGGTCAAATTTGGGTCCCGATTGACGCAGTTCGAGGATCAGTGTCTCGAGGAGCGTTCCCGGGATGTTGTCGACACAGTAGTAGTCCAGATCCTCCAGCATGTGAAGGGCTGAGCTCTTTCCGGAGCCGGACAGACCGCTGATGATCAACAGACGCACTCGTTCGAATCCTCCTGACCGCTGGCCCCGGAGCCGGATTCCGGTCAGGACGGGGCTCAGGCGCTGGCCGGTTGCGCCAAGCGGTGATGCGTGAGCATATCGTACAGGGCACGGCTGCTCTTCGCGGCCCGGAGCATGTTCAGCAACTCAGGATCCCTGAGTAAGCTGGCGATTTCCTTGAGGTCCGAAGAGTGACACTCACCGTTCGTTTTAGGCAGGATGATCGCAAACACAAGGTCGACAGGACTGCCGTCTGCCGTGTCGTAATCGACCGGGTGGCCCAGTTTGACGAAAGCTCCGATCACCCTGTCCAGACCCTCGATGCATCCGTGTGGAATCGCTATGCCGCCCTGCATGGCGGTGCAACCTACCTTTTCCCGATTGATTAGGCTGTCGAATACCTCGCCCTGGGTGAGGTCCTCCTCCGCTCCAGCGAGCATCTCGCTGAGTATGTCGAGCGCGTGCTTCTTGCTGCGTGCCTCTACGTTGCCCAATACACGATTGGGCTCAATAATCGAACCGATATCCATGTCTGGCGCCGCCTGCGATTATTTCCCAGAAACGCTTATGCCATTCTCTGGCGATGAGCCTCCCGTGGATGATGGTCGGTGATCTTCTCCCTATGTTTCTTGACGCGACGATCGAGGCGGTCTACCAGACCGTCGATCGCGGCATACATGTCTCCCGCCACGAATTCGGCATGGATCGGTCCACCGGCCATGTAGAGCGTCGCTTCCGCTTTGTGGCGGAGTTTCTCGACCGTGAGAATACAGCGCGCGTCTGTCAGTTGATCGCAGTGACGCACGACCCGTTCCATCTTGCTGTTCACGTAATCGCGAAGCGGTGCGCTGACTTCCACGTGGTGACCGGTGACGTTGATCTGCATTAGCTTCTCCTCTGTGAACCGCCTTGCTACCACGGGTTTTCGATCGCTCGAAGCGAAGTCGAAGTGCTTATGTTCTGGTCCCGTTTGCAGGTCCGGAATTTCCGGAAAGCCGAACTGGCCATTGGGAGCTTGATTGCGGCGGCGGTCATTATCACTTTTTCTGAGCCGGGCCCGTCCATATGGACCCTTGCCTTTCTTATTCTAGAGCCAAGCCGGCGTCTGTGCCTAGACTCCGAGCACAATTAGCGTGCAGCCACGCGCCTGCGCTCACTGGACGAAGGTATTCCTAATGATTCCCGATACTTGGCCACGGTGCGTCGCGCCACAACCGCGCCCTTGTCTTCGAGAAGCTTGGCGATCTTGTTGTCACTTAGCGGTTTAGCGCTGTCTTCTTCTGCGATGAGACGCCGAATCTGGGCCCGGATGGCGGTCGACGAAACCTCGCTGCCATCGGTGCCTGCTACATGGCTGGAGAAGAAATACTTGAACTCGAACACTCCCCTGGGTGTGTGCATGTACTTGGCTGTTGTCGCACGGGAAATAGTCGACTCGTGCATCCCGAGTTCCTCAGAGACATCCCTCAGGATCATCGGTTTCATCGCCTCCTCACCCTGCTCGAGAAAGGCCGACTGGTGTGCAACGATGCTTCGGGCGACGCGGATCAGGGTTTCGTTGCGGATCTCGAGGCTCTTGACCAACCAGCGGGCTTCCTGCAGCTGAGTGCGCAGAGCCTCATACTCACGTTCGCGGCTAACCAGCCGGGCATAAGCATCGTTGACCCGCAAGCGTGGTGCGATGCCCGGGTTGGCCTCGACCACCCAGCCGTGCTCGTTGCGCCTGACGAAGACGTCCGGGACGACATATTCGGGTGGCCCTGAAGGAACTGCCAATCCGGGCTTCGGATTCATTGAGCGGAGCAGTTCGAGGGCGAGTTCCAGTTCCTCCGGCCCACAGGACAGGCGACGTCGCAACACTGAATATTGCTGGCGGGCGACCAGTTCCAGATAGGACTCGGCGATAACAAGCGCAAGATCAAGTCCGGGGGTCTCGCTGTCGAGCTGGGCGAGCTGAACCCCCAGGCATTCCGACAAAGTCCGGCTTCCCGATCCCGTAGGATCAAATCTCTGGATGCGCAACAGGACATATTGAAGAAATTCGGCGTCGGCCTCGATCTCGTCATCGAGCAGGACAATGAGATCCTCCAGGTCAACGGTCAGGTACCCGTCTTCGTTGATGGAGTCGATGATGGCTCTACCGGCTGCTCTCTCTTCTTCCGAGAAGCGATTCATCTCGAGTTGCCACAAAAGATGCTCTTTCAGGCCGATGCCGGATCGGTCCGGCAGATCCTGATTGCCTCGGAAGTCGTCGGGCAGCGCGGCGCCACCTCCCTGCCCAAGCGTGGAGATTTCCGCATACTCGACTTCCAGCTCTTCCGCGGTGACCGCTTCGGATTCCGGCTCGCTTTCGAGCGCTGGCTGCAGGTCATCCGGCTCCTCCAGTTCGAGCATGACGTTCTCTTCCAACGCCGTCTGGATCTCGGCTTGCAGGTCGAGGACGGGCAGCTGTAGCAGTCGGATAGCCTGCTGCAGCTGCGGCGTCATCGTCAGCTGTTGCCCTATCTTGAGTTGCAGGCTTGGCTTGAGCATTGCGTTTCCTGACAGCGTAGACGTCGGCCGGGAGTTCGCTGTTACAGCCGGAAGTCTTCTCCCAGATACACCTCTCTCACCTGCCGGTTGGCGAGGATCTCTTCGGCGTTGCCGGCAGCGATGACTTCTCCTCCATTTAGAATATAGGCGTGACTGCAGATGCCAAGGGTCTCACGCACATTGTGGTCGGTAATCAGCACGCCGATGCCGCGGGCCTTGAGATGTTCGATGATGCGCTGAATGTCCAGCACAGAGATCGGATCGACACCGGCGAAAGGCTCATCGAGCAGTATGAAGCGCGGTTCTGCTGCCAGAGCCCGGGCTATCTCCACACGGCGGCGCTCTCCTCCGAAAGGCTCAGCCCCACGTTGTTGCGTATGTGCGCGATATGCAGCTCTTCGAGAAGCTGGTCCAGCGCCTTTTCGCGGTCCGCTGAACCCAGATCCTTGCGGGTTTCCAGAACTGCGAGGATGTTGTCCTCGACGCTGAGGTGACGGAAGACGGAGGCTTCCTGAGGCAGGTAGCCGAGCCCCAGTCGAGCCCGCCGATGCATCGACAGCGCGGTGATGTTGCGGTCACCCAGAGTTATCTTGCCGTCGTCGCAGGGGATCAAGCCTACGATCATGTAAAAGGCGGTCGTCTTTCCTGCGCCGTTGGGGCCCAGCAATCCCACGACCTCTCCCGAGGACAGCGTCAGGTCAAGGCCGGACACCACCCGTCGGGACCGAAAACTCTTGGAGATGCCCTCAATCCGCAAAGTGCTCATCTGGCGGTGTCCGGCTCGGGTGAGACTGGCTCGGCGACCGTTTCGGTGCCCGGATCCTCGTCGTCTTTGGGGTCCCCGCCGACGCCCAGCGTCTGCGGTGTCACCGTGACCCGGACCCGCTGATCCCCGCCCTGATCCGAGGTTGCCACCAGTCGTTCCTCGGTCAGCTGATACAGCAGAGTCTCGCCATTGATCTCATTCTGTCCGTCAATCAGCTGCGCCTCTCCCGAGAGCGTCAGGGTCTGGGCTTCGAGATCATAGTCGATGGATCGTGCACCCCCGCTCAGGGCGCGGGTATCTTCTGTAGCGTCCCGCTCGAAATTCGCTGGTTCTCCCGAGGCGGACGCATGCACCATGCGATGGTTGCGAAATCGCAGGACCGCCTTTGCCGCCCGGATGCGCGAATACTCGCCATCAATCCGGACATTGCCATCGAACTGCCACGAGCTGTCCGCAAAGTCCAGGCCGTCAGCTGACGCGGTGGCCGCCGCAATCGAAAGCATACCCTGTGTGATGTGGACGTTACGGAATATCAACGTATTGCTGTCGCGGTCGAACTCGGACGAGTCGGCATCGAGCGAAATGGGCTCCTGAGAGTCAGGCAGAATGCCCCGGACCTCCCCGACGACGAGGACCGACATGGCAAGTATTGCCACAGACAGGTTACGGAGTGAAACGCCCATTGACCCCGGATTCTAGTTTCACAAAGCCATCCTTCAAATCGACGCTCATTCCCACGGCATTGAGGAAGTCTTCACCGCTGGTGAACTGAACTGCACTGGCGGTGCTGGCGCGCTGGTCTATGGCTTCCAGCAGCACGTCGGGGGTGATGAGCACGATCGGCTGCTCCCGGTCTTTCGCATGCACCATAACCGTCACTCCCCCATCCAGTCTGAGCGTCTCCCAATCGAGCCTGACTTTTCCGCGAGGCGCGGTCACCACCCAGGGAGCGCCCGTTTCCTGACTGTACTCCACCCGGACATCCCGCATCTCGATCAGTTCCGAGTTCACAGCATGTGTCATTTCGTCTGCGATCAGCCTGTACAAGGGCTGCCCGTCCGGCCCAGGGGCAACGAAACTTGCCGCCCGCATGTAAAACCCAGCCACATCAGCGCTGGCTGTCTCCCCGCGCTCCGTTTCTTCCTGGAGAGTCTGTTGCCAGCTCCAGGCACCAAGTGCCGCGGCGCTGAGCACTGCCACCGTGAGGAAGGTTCGCGCCGTCAATCGTCCGGTCCTGCCGGCGTAGAGATGTGCGCGAGCAGGAAGTCGCAGAATTCCCTGACTGCGCCCCGGCCACCGTCCCGCGTGCCGATCCAGTGACAGATGCCGCGCACGTCAGCGTCCGCATCCGCCGGGCAGGCGGCGAGACCGACCTCCCGCAGCACTGGGATGTCCGGTAGATCGTCTCCCATGAAAGCGGTCTGCTCGCTGCTGACGCCAAGTTGCGCCAACAATTGCTCAAACAGCGGCAGTTTGTCGTGATTGCCCTGATAGATTCGCGAGATACCGAGTTCCGACATGCGCAGGGCGACGGCGTCCGAGGCTCGACCGGAGATCACGGCGGCCTGGACGCCCGCCTGGCCAAGCGCCTTTATCCCTACGCCATCGCGCACGTGGAAGACTTTCATCTCTTCTCCATCGGCCGTGTAGAAGAGACGTCCGTCAGTGAACACGCCGTCCACGTCGAAGATCACTAGGCGTATCTGGCGGGCCCGATCCTCCAGGTGTGGCATCACACGACCCCGGCGTGCATCAGATCATGGATATTGAACGCGCCGACCAGGCGATTGGACTTGTTGGCGACGAGCAAGGCAGTAATCGAATAGTCTTCCATCAGGCGGACTGCCTCTGCCGCGAGCGTGTCTTCTCTTACGGTCTTGCATTCGGTAGTCATGACCGTCCCGATGGCCGTGTTCTGGAGGTCCGTGTCCGCGTCGATGGCCCGGCGAAGGTCGCCATCGGTAAACACCCCGATGACGATGCTATCGTCATCGACAATCGCCGTCATGCCAAAACCCGTGCGCGTCATTTCGAACAGCCCTTCGATAATCGGCGTGTCCGGGCGGACGCTGGGTACACGATCCCCTGTGCGCATGACGTCTGCAACGTGCAGCAAAAGCTTGCGGCCTAGCGATCCGCCCGGATGCGACCGCGCGAAGTCTTCCTCAGTGAATCCGCGGCACTCCAGCAGAGTGACAGCCAGCGCGTCTCCCATGGCCAGTGTCGCTGTGGTGCTGGCCGTCGGCGCCAGATTCAACGGGCAGGCTTCCTTGTCTACCCCCGTGTTCAGGTTGACTGCGGCCGCTTGCGCTAGGGTGGATTCCGGTCGCCCCGTCAACGTTATCAGAGGCACGCTGAGCCGTTTGATCAGCGGCAGGATCAGCACGATCTCAGGCGTGTCTCCCGAGTTGGACACGGCCAGCACAACATCATCAGGCGTGATCATGCCGAGGTCACCATGACTGGCTTCGCCGGGATGAACGAAGAAAGCAGGGCTGCCCGTGCTGGCCAGGGTTGCAGCTATCTTGCCTGCAATGTGCCCGGATTTGCCCATGCCCGTCACCACGATGCGTCCGCGGCAGGACAGGCAAATCTCGCATGCTTTGACGAAATCGTCGCCCAGGGAAAGAAGTAGTCCCCTGACGGCACTGGCTTCTATATCCAGGACGTCCTTGGCGCGTTCAATGACGATGTCAGGGTCGAGCTTGTTCATGGCTATCGCGGCGATGGCTCTACAGCGGGCTTATCAGATGGCCCTCATACCAGAAGAAGACGCCCAGCAGCGCGAGTCCTTCGAGTCTGCTGATGCGGCCCTTGCCCGTGAAATTGTAGGTCATCGCAAACAACACCAGGGTGAGGGCAATCATCACGGGCAGGTGCAGGCGAAGGATGTCCTGACCGAACCCGGTCGGCTCGATCAGTGCCGCCGGTCCTATCACGGCCAGGCAGTTGAACATATTGGAACCGATGATGTTCCCCAGCGCGATGTCGTGTTCGCCTTTCAGGGCGCTGACGACCGATACGGCCAGTTCCGGCAGGCTCGTGCCCACGGCCACGATTGTCAGCCCGATGATCAAGTCGGTCACGCCCAGGTTCAGGGCGATATGGTGCGCCCCCCAGACTAGCGTACGCGCGCCGGTCAGGAGCAGCAGCAGGCCGAGAGCGAGCCAGCCGATGGCTGCGGACATCGGGATTTCGGTGGGGATTTCTGCCGCGATCTCTTCTCTGATCGGGTCAGACTGGTCCGCCTCGGCTCCGAGGCGGACCAGCCAGTGCATGACCATCAGCAGGCCGGCGAGCAACAACACGCCGTCGATCACGCCCAGGTGAGAGTCGAGGAACAGCATGACGGTGAGCAGGGTCACGGCCAGCAGGGCGGGCATCTCCCGCCGCAGGATGGTCGATCTGACCAGCATGGGCCGTATCGTTGCTGTTGCGCCCAGCACCAGCGCAATATTGGCGATATTCGAGCCAATGGCATTGCCTACGGCGAGGGTCGGGTTCTGGTTCATCGCAGCCGTGATAGACACAAGTATCTCTGGGGCGGATGTAGCGATTGCAACCACCGTCAATCCTATCAGGAGCGTCGGTACGCCCAGGTTGCGGGCGCTGCCGGCTGCGCCCACAACAAACCGATCCGCTCCCCAGATGAGGAGGGCGAAACCAGCAACCGTGGCAGCGGCATATAGAAGCATCGCTTGAAACCAGAAGCGTATCGGCGTGACCGCACGCATAGGGTACGCAAGGCGCGTAATGATACACGTTCCGGGTACCCGGGCGATCGCATCTCCCATGCTTGCCATTCACGGCGGCAGACCGATCCTATAGAATTCCGCACTCCCCATCGCGCCGGCCACTCCGCCACCGGGCGTGGTCAATCAGGACAAAACACATGCATGCCCAGGAAGTAGCCAAGTTGATCGAAGATGGTTTGGACACGACGGAAGTCGATGTCCGCTCTGATGACGGCAGCCATTTCTCGGCGCTCGTGGTATCCGATCGATTCGTCGGTCTCCGTCCCCTGCAAAGACACCAGCTCGTTTACAGCACGCTGGGCGAGCGAGTAGGCCGGGAGATCCATGCCCTGTCGATCAAGGCTCTGACGACGGCAGAGCGGGATAGCGCGGCCCAATGACCCGCCGGAGGGGCGTTCGTGGATAGGCTGCTGATCTCCGGTGGCGCACGACTCAATGGCCACGTACCGATCTCGGGCGCCAAGAACGCGGCGCTTCCGATTCTCGCGTCCACTCTGCTGGCAGACAGCCCGATGCGGGTGTGCAATGTGCCTCATCTGCGAGATGTAACCACTACCATTGAGCTGCTTGGGCGGATGGGCGTCGAGATCACCGTCGATGAGCGCATGCAGCTGGAGGTCGATCCGAGGCCGATTCGCGAATTCGCCGCGTCCTATGAGTTGGTCAAGACCATGCGCGCCTCCATCCTCGTGCTCGGCCCGATGCTGGCCAGGTATGGACGCGCCGACGTTTCGCTGCCCGGCGGGTGCGCTATCGGGGCAAGGCCCGTCAATCTCCATGTCGCCGGACTCCAGGCGATGGGCGCAGATATCGTCATCGAGGACGGTTACATCAAGGCGCGGGCAGATCGTTTGCATGGTGCCAGACTCGTCCTCGATACGGTCACGGTCACCGGCACCGAGAATCTCCTGATGGCCGCTGCGCTGGCGCGGGGCGAGACCCTGATCGAAAACGCTGCCCGTGAACCGGAAGTTGTGGATCTGGCGGATTGTCTGATGTCGATGGGAGCTCAGATCGAAGGCGCAGGCACGGACACCATCACGGTCCAGGGGGTCGAGACTCTGTCCGGAAGCCGATATCGAGTGTTACCGGATCGTATCGAGACCGGTACTTACCTGGTCGCTGGCGCGGTTACTGGGGGCAAGGTACGCGCGACCGGTACGCGTCCGGACAATCTGGATGCGGTGCTGGCCAAGCTGGAGGAGTGCGGAGCCAAGATCACTACCGGAGAGGACTGGATCGAGCTCGACATGGAGGGCAGAAGGCCTGCTGCCGTCAACCTGCGTACGGCGCCCTATCCCGGTTTTCCGACCGATATGCAGGCGCAGTTTACGGCTCTGAACGCCATCGCCGAAGGCGTCGGCACGATTACGGAAACCGTATTCGAGAATCGCTTTATGCACGTCCTCGAGATGCAGCGCATGGGTGCCGACATCAAGCTCGAAGGAAACACTGCCATCAGCGAGGGCGTGCCGAGTTTAATGGCGGCGCCGGTGATGGCGACTGACCTGCGGGCTTCCGCGAGCCTGGTGCTCGCCGGCCTCGTGGCAGAAGGCGATACCGTGATCGAGAGGATCTACCATATCGATCGTGGCTACGAGCAGATCGAAGAGAAGCTGGGTCAGCTCGGCGCCGGGATCCGACGAATTACAGGTTGATACGCGAATCAACCCGGGTCGTAGGCCGGACGTTCCGCGACTGTGGCCACGACGTTGAACTGTTCTCCGAGCCGACTTCCCTGCAGCCGTACCTCCGAGCCAGGCTTCATTCTGGCGATGTGTCGCAGAGCGTCCTGCCAGACCACGACCGGTTTGTCATTAATATGAGTGATGACGTCCGCGGGCCGCAGTCCGGCCAGCTCCGCCGGGCTCCCACGTTGAACGCTCGTGAGTATGATGCCGAAACCATCTTCCAGTCCGAGAGAACTGGCCTGGTCCGGTGTCAGCGTTTCCGTCCCCACGCCGAGCCAGCCGCGAATGACCCTGCCGTGCATGATGAGGTCATCCATGACGCCGCGGACCAGGTTTACGGGAATAGCGAAACCGATCCCTTCCGAGTCCAGTCGACGCGAAAAAAACGCTGTGTTGATGCCGACCAGCTGCCCCGTCGCGTTGACCAGCGCTCCACCCGAATTGCCGAGGTTGATCGCGGCATCCGTCTGGATGAAATTCTCGAAAGGCGACAGGCCCAGCTGTCCCCGCCGGGTACCGCTGACTATCCCCTGGGTGACGGTCTGTCCGATGCTGAAGGGATTGCCGATGGCGAGAACAACGTCTCCTACTTGCAGAGTATCGGATCGCCCGACCGGGATCTGCGGAAGTCCCTCAAGCCCGATTCTGAGCAGGGCGAGATCTGTATCCGGATCAGTGCCGACGATGTCTGCAGTGGCAACGCGTCCGTCAGTCAGGTAGACATCCACGGCGGCCACGCCCGCGATGACGTGTTCATTGGTGATTACATAGCCCTCTGGCGCCATGATGACTCCAGAGCCGAGACTTTCCACCGCGCCCAGTTCATTTGGTTCGCCAGATTCAGCCCTGCGAGCGCTGCCGACCAGATTGACGACCGCCGGTGCAGCCGCCGATACGGCGCTCGAATAAGAAATGCCTGGTACGGACGTTGCATTTCCACGACCGGGGAGCAGGCTCGGGAACAGATAGACCACGACGAACGCTGCGGCGAGCCCGACGGTCGCCGACTGAAGTATAAAGACCAGAGCAGTACGCAGCCTGGACATGGACGAAGCGAGACTCCGGGGTCAATGACGGACGGCCATTATCTGTGCGCACTCGCTAAGACTCAATTTCGGGGCTGCCGATGCCTTCTGAAAGATGCGTTCGCAGGTAGGCACCCAGTTTGACGCCCGTGTATAATTGCCGGATTACTACCCACCGGCCGAACCCGTCCATGAGCCATCGCCCTGGCCCAAGTGGACCCGGCCGATATCGCCTTGGAGAACACTTGCGATGAGCGAAGACGTTGACTTGAGCAGACGTCATTTTCTTGGCGTGGCAACGGCAGTCACGGGGGGCGTTGGCGCAGTTTTCGCGGCTACGCCGTTCCTTGCTTCCTGGCAGCCGAGCGCCCGTGCCCAGGCACTCGGGGCGCCTGTGGAAGTTGACATCGGCAAGCTCGAACCGGGCGCTCTGCTGAAAGTCGAGTGGCGCGGCAAGCCTGTATGGATTCTGCGTCGGACCGACGCGATGCTGGAACGAGTCCGTGAGACGGATGAGGAAGTCCGCGATCCGGCTTCGGAACAGCCCCAACAGCCAGACTACGCGAGAAACGAGTACCGGGCGATCAAACCGGATATCCTGATCGTCGTCGGCAGCTGTACCCACCTCGGCTGCTCGCCAATCGAGCGTTTCGACCTGGCACCGGCGGATCTCGGTCCCGACTGGCGGGGCGGTTTCTACTGTCCCTGTCACGGTTCGAAGTTTGATCTCGCGGGGCGCGTCTACAAGGGTGTCCCGGCCCCTCTGAACCTGCCAGTCCCGCCGCACCGCTACCTGAGTGATTCCGTAATCCTCATCGGATCCGATACGGGGGTGGCCTGATGAGTAGTTCCCAGCACGAAGTCGGGCAAATGGCTGGCCGTCGAGAGGGCGGCTTCAATCAATGGCTGAACAAGCGGTTCCCGCTGGATAGCTTGCTTCGCGACCACATCACCGAATACTACGCATCGAAGAATCTCAACTGGTGGTCAGTCTTCGGTTCTCTGGCGATGGTCGTCCTGGTGATCCAGATCGTTACCGGGATTTTTCTGACCATGAGTTACAAGCCGTCGGCCGCGGAGGCTTTTGCGTCAGTCGAATACATCATGCGGGACGTCAACTGGGGTTGGCTGATCCGTTATATGCACTCCACGGGTGCGTCGATGTTCTTCATCGTGGTCTATCTACACATGTTCCGCTCGATCATCTATGGATCCTACAAGTCGCCGCGAGAACTGATCTGGATCTTTGGCATGTTCATCTACCTGGCGCTTGCTGCGGAAGCCTTCTTCGGCTATCTGCTTCCCTGGGGGCAGATGTCATACTGGGGCGCACAGGTGATCGTCTCGCTGTTCGGTGCCATCCCTGTCGTCGGCGAGAGCCTGGTGGAGTGGATACGCGGTGATTATTTCATCTCCGATATCACCTTGAACCGGTTCTTCGCGCTTCACGTCATCGCCTTGCCGCTCGTGCTCGTGGGACTCGTCGTGGTCCACATCATGGCATTGCATGAGGTGGGCTCGAACAACCCGGACGGCGTCGAGATCAAGGAAAAGAAGGGGCCGGACGGGGTGCCGCTGGACGGCGTCGCATTCCATCCCTATCACACGGCCAAGGATTTGGTCGCTTTCGTCGCGTTCGCTATTGTCTTCAGTGCCGTTGTGTTCTTTGCGCCAGAGATGGGTGGCTACTTCCTGGAGCACGCCAACTTCGAAGCCGCGGATCCGCTGAAGACCCCGGAGCACATCGCGCCAGTCTGGTACTTCACGCCGTTTTACGCCATTCTCCGCGCCGTTCCGGACAAGCTCGGCGGCGTGATACTTATGGGTTCGGCCATGATCCTGCTGTTTTTCCTGCCGTGGCTTGATCGCAGCCCGGTAAAGTCCATTCGATACCGCGGCTGGATGTTCAAGACCGCCGTGGCGTTGTTCGTGTTGAGCTTCTTCGTACTCGGGTTTCTCGGAACACAACCGGCCACCGGTCTGTACACGTCCATGGCGAGGGTCTTCACGGTCGTCTACTTTGCGTTTTTCCTGCTCATGCCTATCTACACGAAGCTTGACAAGACCAAGCCGGTGCCGGAGAGGGTCGTTTACCATGATTAGGAAGACCATAGCCTGCATTCTGCTCGGCCTTCCGCTGCTCGCGTCTGCGGCCGGGGGCGGTGGGCACATCCAGCATGTCAACGCGGATATCTCCAACGAAGCCGCGGTCCAGCGGGGCGCCAAGTACTACGTCAACTATTGTCTCGGTTGCCACTCCGCTCAGTACGTGCGTTACAACCGGCTGGCGTTGGATCTCGAGCTCACCGAGGACCAGCTGGTCGAGAACCTGATGTTCACCGGAGAACGGCCGCATGACACGATGGAAAACGCCATACCGTCGACCGACTCCGCCAACTGGTTCGGACGCACGCCGCCTGACTTGTCTCTCACGGCGCGTGCTCGTGGCGATGACTGGGTGTACAGTTTCCTGAAGTCCTTTTACGTCGATCCGACCAAGCCGACCGGCGTGAACAATCTCGTCCTCGAAGGCGCCAGCATGCCCCATGTTCTGTGGGAGCTGCAGGGCATCCAGAAAGCCGTGTACCGAACGGATCTGGACGCGGAAGGCCACCCTCACGAGGTTTTCGATCACTTCGAGCTGGTCCAGCCCGGAGCCATGACTCCCGAGCAGTTCGATGTCATGGTCCAGGATCTGACGACCTTCCTGACCTATATCAGCGAGCCGGTGCAGTTGAAACGGCAGTCACTGGGCATCAAGGTGATCCTATTCCTGGTCGTGTTATTCCTGTTTGCGTTCCTCTACAAGAAGGAACTCTGGAAGGATGTGCACTAAACCGGGCGGTCTTTGACTGACGCTGAACGAACACGGAGAAATTAAATGGCATTAATTGCCAATAGGCGATCGGTAATGACTCTGTTCTCACATCCGACCTGTCCTCACAGCCACAGGGTCAGGCTTGTACTGGCCGAGAAGAACATCAACGTCGATGTTGTGAGTGTCGACGGGCCCACACTTCCTGAGGATCTCCTCGATCTCAACCCCTACAACAGCGTGCCGACCCTCGTGGATCGGGACCTTGTCCTGTACGACTCGAGAGTCATCATCGAGTACCTGGACGAGCGCTTTCCGCACCCGCCGCTGATGCCGGTGGATCCTGTCACCCGTGCCCAATTCCGGCTGGCGCTTTACCGTATCGAGCGTGACTGGTACGGGCTGGCTAACGAGATAGAGGAGGCCCGGGATCGCAAGACGGGTAACAAGGCCCGTAAGATACTCAAGGAGAGCATACTGGCGAGTGCAGAGGTATTCCGCGCCAAACCCTACTTCCTGAGCGATGAGTTCTCCCTGGTCGACTGCACGATCGCGCCGATCCTTTGGAGGTTGCCGACGTACGAGATAGAACTGCCGGCTGCCCAGGCCCAGCCAATCGAGAACTACATCGATGCTATCCTGGCGCGTCCTTCGTTCCAGAGCAGCCTCACCGAACTGGAAGAGGAGATGCGGGCGTGACCAGCCCGTCGGTCCCTTGTCGACACCGCTGAAGTCGAGGAGACCCTATCTGCTCCGTGCGATGCACGAGTGGATCATCGATAACGGTCACACGCCGCACGTCGTGGTCGATGCGGAAGCGCAAGGCGCGCAGGTTCCCACAGAGCATGTCAAGGAAGGCAAGATCGTTCTCAACCTGAGTTACGACGCCACGATGGATCTTTCGATTGGCAATGAAAGACTGGAATTCGGTGCGCGTTTTTCCGGTACGCCGAGGCAGATCTGCGTCCCGATCGAAGCGATCATGGGCATCTACGCGAGGGAGACGGGGCAGGGGATGATATTTGGCTCTGAGGAGAGCGAACCCGATCCGGAGCCGGGTGGGGACGACAAGCGACCGCGTCTCAGGGTCGTCAAGTAGAGACCGCGCCCTCCGGGAACATTTTGCCCGGGTTGAGAATGCCCGCAGGGTCGAACTGGTCCTTCACTTTCTCCATCAGGGCCAGTGTCGCCGGCTCGATCTCGAGACCAACATAGGTTCGTTTCTCGAACCCCACTCCGTGCTCTCCTGAGAGCGTGCCACCGAGACGCAATACGAGATTGAAAACATCGGCGAGGCAGGCGTTCATTCGCTCGTTCTCTCCGGGATCATCCGGGTTGCCCAGCAGGTTCACGTGAATATTGCCGTTGCCGGCATGGCCGAAATTCACGATCCGGATGTTGTATCTCTCGCCGAGTCGATTCAAGGCGTCGATAAATTCCGCCATCCGCGAAACAGGCACTACTACGTCTTCGTTTATCTTCTTCGGGGCGATCGTCCTAAGGGCCGGTGACAGCGCCTTGCGGGCCGCCCACAGGGAGGCGGATTCCACCGCGTTTCTTGCCTGCCTGAACTCGAGCATCCCACGATTGGACGCGGCCGTTCTGATCGTCTCAACGCCTTCCGCGACTGTCGCCTCCAGTCCATCAAAGTCGATAATCAGCATCGCGCCAACGTCATCCGCCAGTGCGCACCCATCCATGTGTCGGATCAGGCTGATCGAGGCCGCGTCCATGAACTCGAGGGCCCGCGGTGTCGACGGCTGGGCCATGATGGCAGAGACGGCCGCCGCCGCATCGCTCATCTTTCGGTAGGTTGCACGCATCGTCGCAAGACAGGGAGGCAGGGGCGTCAACAGGAGCGTCGCTTCGGTGATCACCGCCAGCGTTCCCTCCGAGCCGATCAACAGCCGGGTGAAGTCGTAACCGACAACGCCCTTGGTCGTATAACATCCTGTTCGCAGCGAGGTGCCGTCACCCGCGACCGCGCGCAGCCCGAGCGTATTCTCCCGTGGCGTGCCGTACTTGATGGCCCTCGGGCCGGCCGAGTTACAGCCCAGATTGCCGCCGATCGAACAGTAGTCGGCGGAGGTTGGGTCGGGCGGCCAGAAAAATCCCCGCTCTCCCGCAGCTCGCTGCAGCTCACCGTTGCACACGCCCGGCTGCACGACCGCGACGCGGTTATCTCCATCGATCGCGTGAATACGGTTGAGTCTCTCAGTAGAGAGCGCAATCCCACCGGCCGTGGGCACGGCGGCTCCCGCTGTGCCTGTTCCTCTTCCTCTGACGGTCAGCGAAACAGAGTGCCGATTACAGGCCTGCACTGCCGTGACGACTTCTTCATGATCGCCGGGCATCAAGACAGCCGCGGGCAGCTGTTGTCGACGACTGTTGTCATAACCGTAAGTCCAGCAATCTGCGGGATCGGTCAACACCGCGTCGGAGCCGAGACGACCGCTCAGTTCGTCTATGAGCGCGGATGTTACCTGGCCTGTTGCGGACATGGGTGAATCGACTGAGCCGCGTGCAGTTACGCCGCAGGGCCGAGCAATGTCCTGTCAATCAAGTCACACAGGCAATGAATGATGAGCAGATGAGTCTCCTGCACACGGGCCGTGTTGTCTGCTGGTACCCGCAGCTCTACGTCGTCTCCGTCCAGCAGCCCAGCCAGTGCGCCACCATCGCGCCCCGACAACGCTACAACTCGCATACTTCGCTCGTGGGCGGTCCTGATCGCCAGGTTGACGTTG
>CP070833.1:1712365-1720515 GCA_020341735.1 Gammaproteobacteria bacterium
AGCGACTGCCTGGCCGGCTGGTCAGATTTCAGCTTGGCACGAGTCCGTAGCCTGAGAAAGCCGCTCTCACCCGAAGACTAGCAGTACAAGATGGTGGTCGCAGGGTGGTCTGAGGTTCTGCCGATCCGGACCGTCAGCCCTGCCAGCCGGCCAGCCGAAGCCCCTTGAGATAAAGCTCGACATCTTCCTCGCGAAGGAAGACCCGCAGCCGATCTTCGGTCAGATCCGGTGTCAGCCGCATCAGGTGACCCACCGACCGCCGCGCCTCGCCCAACCTGCCCATGAGGGCATTGGCGGCGGCTAGGATACGCCACGCACCGGGCTGGTCGCCCTTGAGATCGAGGCTGCGCTGTGCGAACTCTATGGCTTCTTCATAACGACCCGCCAGGAAATGCGCTGACCCGATCGTGAACAGGAACTCGTTCATCAGCGGATCCTGTGGCGATAGCCGGATGGCTTTCTCCACCATCGGGATCGCCTCGTCAGCTCGGCCTGCTGTCGCCAGCGTAGCGCCCAGCGACCAGAAGGCGAGAGCCGAACTCGGATTAGCCTGCACCGCGCGCTCGAGCACCGCGACCGCGCGATCCCTAAATCCGGCCAGCGAGCAAGCGAAACCGAGTGCGGTCAAGGCCATCGGGTCGTCCTTGTCGGCGGCTACCGCCTGCTCCGCGGCTTCCATGGCTTCCCGCAAGGGTTCGTCGCGGGATTCGGTCCACTGATAGATCACCTCGTACATCCGGCTGAACGCGATCAGGCAATAGGCCGTTGCGGAGGTGGGCTGCAATTCGAGAGCCCGCATGCCCCACGCCCGGGCCTTGGCAACCCCCTGTTTGGTATACCGGAACAAGTGCCACATGCCTCGGTGGATGCAGTCCCAGGCGTCCAGGTTCTGTGGGGCCCGGCGAATGGCATGCAACATCTCACTCTGGGACAGAGCAGGGCCGACGGCACCGGCAATTGCGGCAGTGATCTCGTCCTGTACATCGAAGAAGTCGCTTATCTGCCGATCGTAACGGCCCGACCACAGCTGCCGGCCGTCGTGCGAATCGACCAGCTCCGCGTTCACCCGCAGCCGCTCGCCGGCCTTGCGAACGCTGCCGGTGACGATGTAATGCGCACCGAGCTCCTTGCCAGCCTCTCGAGCATCTACGGTCTTGCTCTTGTATGTGAAACTCGAGTTACGCGAAATCACCGGATAGATGCGCAGCCCGGCCAGCGAAGTGATCAGATCCTCTACCAATCCGTCGGCAAAATACTCCTGGCTGGGATCGTTACTCAGATTGCGGAACGGAAGAACCGCTATCGCGCTGCGTCCGCCGAACCCCGGTACATGAGGCTCGACGCCTCGATCATGGGCTTTCGTCTTCGTGGCGTTGTCGTCGGCTGGTTCAGACCGGACCTCGAATATCCGCACCGGCTTCTTTACGTTCTTCAGCGAGAAATCGCCCTTGTCCAACGCATGGATCGGCAGCTTGCCTTCGACCTGGTCCAGCACCGCCCGTGACATGGCCACTCCACCCGGAGGCGCTTCGGCCTCGATCCGGGCCGCGATATTAACGCCGTCGCCGACGATGCGTTCGCCGACGACGATCAGATCGCCGACGTTGACGCCGATCCGGAAGTTCATCTTCGTCTCGGCCGGCCGGTCTTCATTCTGGGCGCCCAATTGTCGCTGGATCTCCAGCGAGCACTGGACTGCGTCGACCGCGCTCGGGAATTCCGCGAGCAGGTTGTCACCGACCATGTCGACCACACGGCCACCATGTTGTTTCACCAGGCCGCCCATGATCGATCGGTAGGCGTCCAGAGTTTCGAGCGTCGCGACCTCGTCCTGGGCCATCATCTTCGTATAGCCGGCGACATCGGCTGACAGGATAGCGGCTAGGCGGCGCTCCATGGTCTTCCCCGGTTATCGATCTGCTCGAGCCGCAAATTCTACACTGCGGCGACAATGTGCGGCGCAGCTATCGAATGGCCGACATCAGGTCCGTCAGGCGTTGCACTACCGAATCGGTGTTCAGTTGGGACCAACGGCGCAGCATCTCCGTAACATCGATCCGTTGGTCCTCGCCTCCGTCCGTCGACGGTTGAGAGTCCTCGAGACCGGGCAACGGCACGCCCTCCATCGAAGGATAATAGGGGATCCTGAGTTTTGGCGAGATGGTTGCGAATATGACGACGCTGGGAACGTCGAATGCATCGGCGATGTGATACAGGCTGCTGTCTACCGTGACGACGGCCTGCGCCCGCTTGACCACCGCGCAGCGGTATTTGAAGCCCTTGCCCGAAATTGGTGACAAATCTACCTGGCGGTCGTGGACTTTCGGCATCGGCACCAGAGTAGCGACGTCGCAGTCGGTCTTGTTGACCAGCAGCGCGCAGAGCTCCCGGAACACGTCCAGCGGCATGTCTCGTCGAAGATCACCGCTTTTCGGATTGACGATGATGTATCGAGACGTGATTCCTTGCAGACGGTCGACGACCTCCGTAATCACCGGTAGCGGGAGGGTGATGTGATTGCGTTTCTCGGACCTTTGCACCCCGGTTGGATCGATGCCCAGAAGTTCGAGAAAGAAATCCACGGTGGCCCGCTTTGAAACATTCGGGCGGTCGATCAAACCCGACAGATCCCAGAAGGCATCACAATTCTGGAAGCTCTGGATCGGCATGGGCAGCACGTTGATTCGATCGATTGTGCCAACCAACTCACAGGCATCCCGTGCGTTATTCAGAGCTGACGGGCGCACCCACATCTCCGTTTCGAAATTCCGGAATCCAGCGGCCAGAAAGCGCTCGCGGACGCTCCTCCAGGCGGTCAGCCCAACAAGCGTGTCGCCGACGCCGACGCCAAAGCCGTTGATGATGGCGAATTTCAGGGTGTCGCGGCCCCGCAGCTCAGGGAACTGATTCTCCAGCGCTTTCCACGCGGTGCGTGGAGGCAGCTTGCCACTCACCGCGATACGCTTACGCTCATACTCGCCGCGATTCGACATGCCCAGTTCGAGTGGCGATTCATTCTCGGCGTACCAGTCTTCGTCCGGTATCTTGTCGAGTCGCCGAGGTCCCACCTCCGGCCCGAGGATGTGTCTGATCTCGAAATAGTCGTACATGGAGGTGACGTAATTGGCCATCTCCGATTTCGCGGGCAGCAGGACTTGCCGCATCCCTTGGCGCTCGAGCTCGACTCGCTGGTTGACCCGGAAAAAAAACATCGAGAATTCGGCAGTAAGATTTACGAAATCAAAACGACCCTGATCCTAACCCGTGGACGACTCTCAGGCACGGAGAAATAAGCATCGCCGGACCAATCGACTGTCTTGGAATACCCCCATCGCGCTGCTGCGAAGGAGCTCATCACCTTTGCCGCTCACTTTACATAAAAAGATACATAAAAATCAATAAAAACAAACAGTTATGAACTTGATCTGGATCAATACCTCAACCAGATATAGCCGTTAGTATGGCCCGCCCTAGAGCGAGATCACGAACTTCAGAGGTAACCCATGCGAACCAGGAAACACGACTCCTGTGAGCATCTTCAGGACAGAGAGGTGCGCCATCAGCGGCGCTTGCGCAGGCGTCGGCGTCAATCGGTGGCTCGGCGAACTTGAGCCAGAGTCATTTTTGCGCTGGGGTTGGCCGGCGAGTTCAAGCCGTCGCTGACGTGGTCACGACCGGTCAGAGTAGTAGCGCCGGCACTCCCCCTCGCGCCCGCGGACTACGCGTTTTCCGACTAATGGGCCGCGCGTCTCCGTGACGATCGTCTGTTGTCCTTCCTCATGATCCTCGTCGTAGAAGTAGATCACGACCCAATCGAAGACGCGATCCAGTTCATGTGCCCGTGCAGTATTGGAGAACAGCGCCGTGAAGTGCCAGCCATCCTTTTCCAGATGCAGGATCGGTAGCCAGGCCTTTCCGGATGGATTGAATCTCTTGGGTGCGATAGTCGTCAGCGTTCCAGCTTCCGCACCCGCGACATACCGCCGGTCCACTTCAAGTAACAGGTCCACCGGAGGCGCTGTTGCGGGTACTACTCCGCGGCGCCGTCGGGCCTGTCCAAGCATGGTGGCTAGTGACGCCCTCAGGGACTGGAGCGTGCGATCTCCCACGCCGGGGAGACTTTGCAGCCGTCCGTCATAGGCAGCCGTCTCCAGTTGCTCCAGGGTGTCGACGTGCAACTCGTCGTGGATGCGCCGCGCGAGGGCCGGGCCGATGCCGGGCACGGTCCGCAGCAGAGTCTCTGGCTGTAGACTGCCCCGCAGTCGTTCCAGCTGACTCCAGCGTCCGGTATGGACCATTTCCCAGATGGCCGACGCGATGCCCTTGCCGATGGTCGGTAGCGCCACGAGGCCATCCACGCCCTCAGACTGGGCGATCTCTTCGACATCCCGGTCCAGCTCGCCCACTGCAGCCGCCGCACGGTGGTAGGCGCGCACTCTGAATGGGTTGGCGCCCTGAGCTTCAAGCAGCTCCGCCATCTCGTCGAGTTTCTCAGCGATCTGATGGTTCAGCGATGGGGACACGCCTGCCTGTCCAATGAATGCCGGTCCTGACCTGAGTCTGGCACACACTCGCGGGGTCCACAGGCCCCCCCGGGGCGGCACGCGGTGGCTTATTGCTTGCAGACCTGGACGCTGCCGCTGCGGCGCTGCAGATCTTCGCAGCGCGTCATGGCCGGCATGCTGCGATGGATAAGATCGTTATTCCGCAACGCATAGGTCATCGGCGGGCTGGATGCGATCATGACGCTTACGTTGCGGCTGGTCCGCTGATAGAGACGCACATGGAGCTGTACCGAATTGTCGGAATCCGGGCTAACAGGCACGCGCATGGAGCAATAAAGGCTGAGTTCTCCGTCAGGCGCTTCGATCGGATGCTTCGATCCTCTCCCACAGCCCTGCGTGTAGATGACCGAATGATCAGCCGCCCGGACTTCCGCCATCGCGTAGTAATCGTCGGGGTTCAGCGTGTAGTCGGCGATGGAGTAGCCTGCATCCATACGGACGCCGACGCCGCGAGCGATCTTTTCCTCTGCAGGGGGGGAGAAGGTGATCGACGTGATGCGGGCAGCGGACAAGGGGCGGCTGGTCTCGGGGCTGCTGCTGCACGACGCCAGCGCGGCCAGCCCACAGATGGTTGCAAAGCGTCCGAAGCGCTTTCTGCGACGCTCTCTCTGACAGATTCCTACCCCCACCCTGACTCAGTCTACCGGGCGGGCAGGCTGGTCAGATTTCATTTTACATTTCCACGCCCACGCCAGCGCCCCGACGGCAGGCTCACACGCCGTCCGTTCCGGCTCTATCGTCTTGCGGTCATCCCGTGACACGCCTGCCATACTTGGTATGAGGTATTCATCGTGAGATTTCCGTTACGCATTCCGGCACTACTGATTCTGGCGAGCCTGCTTGCCGTCAGCGTTTCGCCTGCGAATGAGGTGGCGCAGAGTCGCGACAGGCTACTCCGCGAGATCGCGGACGATGTGCGTCGCACCGCTCAGTATCTCGGGCGTGATCGTCTCAATCCGGCTGTCCTCGCCGCTATGAAGAATGTCCCGCGTCATGAACTCGTTCCGGATAACCAGCGCCGTTACGCCTACGAAAACCGACCCCTGCCCATTGGTTACGGCCAGACGATCTCGCAGCCGTATATTGTCGCCATCATGACCGAGCTCATCGATCCCGAGGCAGGTGACGTTGTGCTGGAGGTGGGCACCGGCTCCGGCTACCAGGCTGCGGTCCTCGCAGAGATTGTCGAGCGGGTTTGTACGCTCGAGATCATTCCCCAGCTGGCAAAACGTGCGAAGGCCGACCTCCACCGCATCGGATACTCCAACGTCCGTTCACGCAAGGGCGATGGATATTACGGCTGGCCCGAATGTGGACCGTTCGACGGGATCGTCGTCACCGCGGGCGCCAGTCACGTGCCTCCGCCATTGATCGAACAGCTGAAACCCGGTGGCAAGCTGATCATCCCCGTGGGCAGCCGGTTCATGACGCAGCAGCTGCTGCTCGTGGAAAAGGACGAAGCGGGGGAGCTGCGGACACGCCAGATCCTGCCGGTCCGGTTCGTTCCCCTCACCGGTGGCCACTGAAACACAGCTTGGATCCGATTGCATGAAGCCGCCGGTCATCGGTCGTCCGCCGCTCTGGTCCCTTGCGTTGGTGTCGGCCGCCGCGCTCGGTTATCAGATCCTGCTGCTGCGGTTGTTCTCGATCATCCAGTGGCATCACTTCGCATACATGATCATCAGCCTGGCTCTGTTGGGGTATGGCGCCAGCGGCACCGTGCTGAGTTTACTGGGCGACCGCCTCCAGAGACGTCTTCCCCAGCTCTACGTGGTCGCCATTCTGCTCTTCTCGATCAGCGGCCTTCCCGCATTTCTTACTGCCCAGCAGCTGGCTTTCAGCCCGGAGGAACTGCTCTGGCGACCGGTTCTGATCTGGCGGCTCATCGCGCTATATCTTGTCCTCGGAGCGCCATTCTTCTTCGTCGCGTGTGCAGTCGGCGTCGTGCTGATGTGTTGGGGGACGCAGGCAGGCCGCGTGTATGCGGCCGACCTGGCGGGCGCCGCCCTGGGCAGCGTGGCGGCAGTCGGTAGCCTATGGCTGATCGAACCACTGACGGGGTTGAGCCTGATGGCTGCGGCCGGCCTGATCGCGGCCTTTCTGGCGGCACGGGAACTGCGTTGGGGAACGACTCTGACCGTCGCGGCCAGCGCGCTCTGGCTATCGATCCTGGGGGTTAGTCCGGCGCCGGAGGTGCGTCTCTCACCCTACAAGGATCTGGCTTCAGCGCAGCAGGTGTCCGGAGCGAAAATAGAGACCGTGCGATCAAGCCCTTACGGTGTCGTGACTGTATTGTCCAACATGGAAGTTCCGTTCCGGAACGCGCCCGGGATCGGGCTGCTGGCCGAAACCGAGCCGCCTGAGCAGAAAGCCGTTTTTGTCGATGGCAACCAGGCCGCGGCAATCACACGAGACACCGGGGTTCCCGGGAAACTGGGTTTTCTTCACGCCCTGCCTGCAGCGGCTCCCTATGCGTTATCCGAGCCAGAACGTGTTCTGGTGCTTAGCGCGGGGGGTGGCATGCTGGCGCTCCAGGCCAGGCTCATGGGGGCCATCGAGATCAAGGCGGTTGAGTCGAATCCCGACGTCTTGCGGCTGATATTGGGGGGCTATGCCGAATTCAGCGGCAACCTCTACGGTGGGTCTCCTGCGCGTGGCGTCCGCGCCGATCCGCGGGCTTTTGTTATCGGCGATCCCGGCGGCTGGAATCTGATCCAGCTACCCGCGTCCGGCGGACTTGGTGGCGGCGCGGCCGGGCTGTTTGCACTCAGCGAAGACTATCTGCGAACCCGGGAGTCATTCGGCCTCCTGCTCCAGCGACTGGCCCCGAACGGTATCCTCGCGGCCCATGCCTGGGTCGCCCTGCCGCCACGCGGCAGTCTGCGCCTGGCGGCGACGATCGTCGCCGCGCTTCGCGATCGAGGTAACGCGGATCCCGGCCGCAGCATCCTGGCCCTACGCAGCTGGCAGATGGTTACGGTGTTGGCAAAGAACGGCCAATTCGAGCGCGGCGAGATCGAGGCGCTCAAAGTTTTCGCCCACCAATACGGCTTCGATCTCGCCTGGTACCCGGGGATGCAGCGTGACGAGGCCAACCGGATCCACCGCATGCCCTTGCCGTGGGTTCATGACACGATCTCCGCTTTTGCAGCCGGCCGCGGCGATGCATTCGCCGCGGATTACAAGTTCGACATCGATCCTGCCACCGACGATCGGCCGTTTTTCCATAATTTTCTGCGCTGGTCGACGGTCCCCGAAATTCTGGGGCTGCTACGCAATGGCGGAATGGCGTTGCTGGAAGCCGGGTATGTCCTGTTATTGGCGACGCTGATCCAGGCCATCGTCCTGGGCTTCTTGCTGGTGGTGGCGCCGCTGGCCGCGTCCAATGCAAGGGTCTCAATGGTGGCGTCCCCCAGGTTGAGTCTGAAGACGGTTGTCTACTTCGGCGCTATCGGACTGGCTTTCATGTTGGTGGAACTGGCTGCTATCCATCGCTTCATACTCTTCCTGGAGGAGCCGATCTTTAGTTCGGCAATCGTCGTCAGTTCGTTTCTCGTCTTCGCAGGACTAGGCAGTCTTTGCGGA
>CP070833.1:1720615-1732612 GCA_020341735.1 Gammaproteobacteria bacterium
ACGCATGAACACGCCGATGTGGTACTGGGCGCGGCCGTCGATGATCTGTACGACATGGAGCAGTTCGAGTTGGCCATCGAGAACGGGCGCAGGCTCATTCAGAACTATCCTCAGACCGATCCGGCCATCCAGCGATCCGCATGGGTGGTCGTTGCCCACGCATCCTTCGACCTCGCGGAGTATGTACAGGCCGAGGATGCATATATGCGCGTTCTCGAAATGACCGCAGAGGAAGACGAGTCGCGACAGTCATTTGTCGACAATCTCGCTGCGGCGATCTACAAGCAGGGCGAGCAGGCCAACGTCCTGGAGGATTACCGTGCAGCCGCTGACCATTTCCTGCGCATCCGGCAGCTGGCACCCACCTCCGAGATTCGACCGGCAGCAGAGTACGACGCCGGTGCCGCGTTGATGCATCTCGAGGACTGGGAGACGGCCGCACAGGTGCTGGACTCGTTCCGGCAGGCGTTCCCCGACCACGAACTCAATCGCGACGCTACTCGCCAGATGGCCTTCGTGTACCGGCAGGACGGCAGGCTGTCTCGAGCTGCCGAAGAGTACGAGCGCGTATCGGCGGAGGCGGAGGAACCCGTGTTAGGTCGGGAGTCGCTCTTGCTGGCCGGCGAGCTGTACGAAGAATCCGGCGCCGGTGCGCGCGCGCTTGACGTCTATTTGAGGTATGTCGAGCAGTTCCCGGAGCCGATAGAGATCGCCATCGAGACTCGATACAAAGTCGCTGAGATGCACGCGGCTGCCCTCGACCTCGAGGCCTATCACCAGCAACTGGCGAAGATCGTCGAGACAGACGGGGCGGCCGGCGGTGAACGCACCGCGCGGACCCGTTATTTGGCCGCGCAATCGGCTCTTGTGTTGGCCGAGGTGATGTTCCGGCAGTTCGAGGCTATCGATCTTGTGCAGCCCTTCGATATCAGCCTGCAGGAAAAGCAGCGCTATATGGACCAGGCCATCGCGGCCCTCGAGCGACTCGTCGAGTACGAGGTAGGGGAGGTTACGGCGGCCGCCACTTTTTACATGGCGGAGGTCTACTACGACTTCAGCCAGTCGCTCATGGATTCGGAGCGTCCGACCGACCTTGGCATGGCCGAACTGCAGGACTACGAGATGGTTCTGGAGGAGGAGGCATACCCCTTCGAGGAGCGGGCCATCGAGGTACACGAGAAGAATCTCGAGCTGATGGTTGCCGGTCACTTCAATCCCTGGATCGAGAAATCGCTCGGCCAGCTCGCAGGGCTCATGCCGGGTCGCTATGCCAGATTCGAAGTCAGCAGCGGGTTCATAGATTCGATCGACACCTACGCGTACCGATCACCCGCGGCGCCCGGCATCGGCCTGGACGAGGCGACAACGGAACAGCTGCCCGAGGACGTCGGGGAGGGACAGACGGATCCGCTGCCCGAATCCGAGGGCGGAACTGTCGAACAGGACGATGCCGCCGAGGCCGTGGTCACGAGTTAGAAGATGATTAATTCAATGCTCAACAGATGTTCGTTCTGGTCGCTCCGCGCCCTGCTGGCGCTGGGCACAGGCCTGTCGCTGTCTGCATGCGTGGCACCGTCTCCCGGCAATTCAGAACAGCTGGTTGTGGCCGACGAAACGGGCTTCACGATAAGCGAAGACGTGCGTGTCAGCAGCGAAGTGCAAGCGGATTTCGATGCCGCCGTACGTCTCATGGAGCAGAAGAAGTATCCACAGGGCATCGCCCTGCTGGAACGGGTGATCGCTGAGGCTCCCCAAGTCACTGCGGCGCACATCGATCTCGGCATCGCGTACTGCAGAGTCGGCGACCTCGAGCGTGGCGAGGCCAGTCTGAAACGGGCGCTGGCGCTGAATCCGGGGCATCCGGTAGTGCACAACGAGCTCGGAATGCTTTATCGCAGGACCGGGCGCTTCGAGGAAGCCCGAGCCAGGTACGAGCAGGCGCTCGCCCTGCAGCCGGCCTTCCACTATGCCAGACGCAATCTCGCGATCCTGTGCGACGTCTACCTCGCCGATCTGACCTGTGCCCTGGAGCACTACGAGGTCTATGTCGAGGCTGTCCCTGACGACGCCGAGGCAGCCATGTGGATCGCCGACATACGCAACAGGGTTGACCGATAGGAGACCGCAATGCTTCGCAATCTGATTCTTTGCATACCGCTGTTTCTGGGCTCCGGAAGCATTCTGGGTGAAGAGGAGGCCAGCGATGGCGACAAGCTGATTTCGGGCATGTCGATTGTCGGCAACCACGAGGCACCGAAATCGCTGGTGATCGTTCCGTGGAAGAGTTCCGAACTCGGCAACGGTCTCGACGTGTCGCGCGTGCTCGACGACGGGCGCGGCCCGGTGGACAAGGACGTTTTTATGAGAGAACTCGATTACTACGAAATCAGGGTGGAATGAAGACCTTGGTAAAGGCAGGCCTGAAGGTGACCAGTCCAAGCCGGGCCGATAAGGGCGGTGACGCCGGGAACCGACAGGAAAATTCGTTTAGGAGGATGTAGTCATGGACTTGTTTTATTCACTAGCAGGCTTCTTTATCACTGGAGGCCCGTTCATGTTTCCGATTCTGATCGTCTTCGCGGTTGGCACTGCGATCGCCGTCGAACGGTATATCACTCTCAATACAGTGACGAACCAGAATCAAAGCATGTGGAACAAGCTGCAGCCGGCGCTCAGCGACGGTGATTTCGAAAAGGCTCGGCAGATGACCAGCAAGGACACGTCGACGGTGTCCAAGTTGCTTAGCATGGGGCTGGCGGTCCAGGGCGCCGTCCGACGTCGCGAGGACATCGAGATCGCGATGGAGGAGAGCATGATGGAGATCATCCCTCAGCTCGAGAAACGTACGCCTTACGTCGCGCTTGCTTCCAGCATCGCGACTCTTCTCGGCCTGCTCGGGACCATCATGGGCCTGATCCAGGCTTTCACTGCGGTTGCCAACGCGAATCCAGCCGAGAAGGCGGACCTTCTTTCCGCCAGCATCTCCGTGGCGATGAACACCACGGCCTTTGGTCTGATGGTGGCGATTCCGTTGTTGATTACGCATACGGTCCTGACTGCCAAGACCGGCCAGATCGTAGATAGCCTCGAGATGGCCTCGGTCAAGGCACTCAACGTGATCTCCCGCAAAGCGAAGCGGCAGATCGAAGCCCAGGCGTAACCCGAAATGGCCAGAAAACACCACTACAGGCGGCGGACGAAAGAGCCGGTCGAGATCGACATGACCACCTTCCTCAATCTGATGGTGGTGTTGGTGCCGTTCCTCCTGATCACCGCCGTTTTCTCGCGGATCACGATCGTCGAGCTGAGCCTGCCTAGTTCGGCGAGCGGGGCCCCGCAACCCGAGCCGGCCTTCCGCGTCGAGGTCGTGGTCCGGCAGACGGGCCTTGAGTTGACCAACGGCACAGCGGTCATCGCCACAATTCCGAAGTTGGATGAGGAATATGACCTGCAAACACTGTCCGATTACCTGGTGTCGCTGAAGCGCGACAACCCGGATGAGGACAGTGCCTCCGTACTGCTCGAGCCTTACATTCCCTACGACTACCTCATTCAAGTTATGGATGTGGTCAGGAGTGTGGAGTTGCCACCGGAAGATGATCCGCGGGATCAAGGCGAGGAGCAGGTGACACGGGTAGCCCTGTTCACAGACATCTCCGTCGGAGACGCGCCATGAAGAACTCGCGCCGGATCAAGCGTATGAGCCGCAATCGCACGCGCATTGCGAAGATGAACCTGACATCCCTGATGGACGTCTTCACGATTCTCGTATTTTTCCTCCTGGTCAATTCGGCGACCACGGAGGTACTGGAAAGCCCGAAACGCATCGAGCTGCCGGACTCGGTCATCGAGGCGAAACCTCGGGAGACCGTCGTGATTTTCGTCAGTCCCGACGAAGTTACCGTGCAGGGTGAGGCCGTGGCCCGCACGGAGGATATCCTGGCCATGGAGGGCCAGGACATCGAACCGATCGGCGAACGACTGGTAGCGATGACCGAGAGTATCATCGGGATCAACACCAAACTTGTCGCCGAGAGTCAGGAGGTGACCATCCTGGCGGACAAGTCGGTTCCCTTCGCCGTCGTCAAGAAAGTCATGTCGACCTGCACTGGCCGTGGATATACGCGGATCTCGCTGGCCGTGATGCAGAAGACTCCCAAAGTGATTCAGACATAGGTGACGACCGTGAACGATATCGCCTCCATAGAACAGGAAGCGCTCGGCACACAGCTGACGATGGCGAACGAGCGACTTCACAGGTTCGCGGACGAACTGCGTTCCGTCGACGATGAGCTAGAGGGGCTCTCGGGCGAGCGGCAACGCAGTCAACTGGTTCGCGAGGCTTGTGATGCACTCGATCAACTCAGCGAACTGGGTGCGGCCGCGCTCTTCTGGGGCGACCGAATCAGTCCCGCTGAGTGCAATGCGCGTGTGCAGAATGTGCGTCAGCGCATTGCAGGCTTCGAGGAGAAGTTTGCCGAAGTCGAGGCCCGACGCCTGTCCCTCCTGGACCAGATCCAGCAGGAACAGGAGAAGATCGAGTTAATCGAGGAAGAACTCTTCGAGGCACAGGAAGAAGAGGAACGGCGCAAGCTGGAGTGGATCGTCGAGCGGGAGATCAGCAAACTGCCCGATCGCAAGCAGGTCATGCCCTGGTCCCGCGGCGGTGAGGAAGATCAGCGCTTCCACAAGGCGCTCGGTATCGCGCTCCTTGTCAGCCTCGTTCTGAGCGTCTTGCTGCCGCTCGTCGACCTGCCTATCCCGGAGCGTTGGCAAGTAGTTGACGTGCCCGAGCGCCTCGCGCGGCTTGTCAGGGAAGAACGCCGACTGCCGCCTCCGCCGGCGACGATTGAGGAGAAGCCACCCGAAGTGTCCGAGCCCGAGCCCGAACCCGAGCCGATTGAGGAACCGGTGACGCCCACGGACCAGCCCGTCCTCGCGAACGAGCCGGCCGCGGAGCCCGCACCGAAGAAGACGAAGGAGAAGCGAGCCGAGACGAAGGGCATTTTAGCTTTCCGTGAGAAGTTCTCGAATCTAGCCGCTAACAAACCCTCGACGCAGCTTGGCGCACAGGCCCGGATCAGCAGCTCAGGCGAGGCGGCCGCCGGCCGCCCGGAGCGGTCCATGGTGACCACCCAGGCGCCTGGCTCCAGCGGTGGAATCAATCTGGCCTCGCTTAGCCGCGACGTAGGCGGCGGCACAGGCCAGGCTATGGCGGGTGTCCAGCTGACCCGTGCCAGCAGCAATATTGGCGGTGGCGGCGGTGAGGACCGACCGTTGAGCAACGGTGCGGGCGCGGGCCGCACGGACGAGGAGATCCAGATCGTCTTCGACCGGCACAAGGCCGCGCTGTACCGGATGTACAACCGGGAATTGCGCAAGAACCCGACCCTGCAGGGACAGATGGTTCTGCGCATCAGGATCGAGCCGGATGGCAGCGTCTCGATGTGCGAGTTGCAGGGGTCGGACATGAATGCTCCGAACCTGACGACGCAGGTACTCGGTCGGGTGCGGACTTTCAATTTTGGCGCCAAGGAAGTTCCGGCGATCACGATCCTCTATCCGATCGACTTCCTGCCCGCGGCCTAGGGATGATGAAAAGGATATGGACGCTTTTGGACCCGATAGATCGATCGCAGTCCGCGTGGGCAACGCGGCAAGGCGGCCGGACCCGGAGAACGGCAGAGGGGTCTCCGGCTTCGGGGTTCGCCGACTGGACTATCGAATGACTGCCAATGCGGAGCAATAGACGAAACAGGTTTATCGAATGAGACATTGAGCCAACGGCTCAAGACGATTCAGACAAGGGCAAAACCACCGAAAGGTGGCGACGCAAAGTCACCGGTCTAAAGGGCTGCTAGCCCCATGACAGCGGGACCGCCGGAATCCGTAACGCGGCATGTGCTGCCCCGGTTCCTTCGGCGATGAACGCGCGCGATGAACGGAACGAGTGCAGACATGACGTCAAATCATTCACAAAGCAGGGCATCGAGTAACCGCAAGACCGGGATCCGGTTGCTTGCCTGTGCATTGTTGTTGTTGAGTGCCCAGACTCTGCGGGCGGAGGACTGCTCTGAATACCCCGGGGGCGTCATCGATGGTGCTGCCGGCACCCCGGCTCCCTCCCAGCTTCAGATCGACCGGAACTGCACGATCCGGAACTTCCCGGCCTCCAACCCGCTGATTACCAACATCAGCTTCCTGACCCAGCCCGGCCAGACTGACGAGCGATGGCTGATCGTATTCGACAACGTGGTGCATACGGGGCAGATGGCCTGTAACTCGGTCGCCGGTCACAGGATCTGGTTTACCAACGGCTCGTCGACCTCGATCCAGGAAGGTTGTCAGAATCTACTGATACCCGTCGAGAAGATCGACAAGCAGAACCCCGCGGGCCAGGGCACGGCCACTGTCGCAGTCCCCTTTACTTACCGTCTTACCATGCCGGTTCTGTTCGACCCGGGCACCGGGACCGTCATCAATACCAGTGGATCGGTCAATGACCTTCACGGCGTCACGATCGTGGACGATCTCAACGACACGGGTGCCGATCTGACTTATCTCAGTCACGTTGCCTACTGGCTGAGCAGCGGCAATCCGGTGTCGCACAGCTTTTCCAATGTGGGCGGCGTGCTGACGTTCGACGACTTCCCGATCATCCCGGCGGGAGAACAGGTCGTTATCGAACTTACGGTCGTGCTCGACGACACCCCGGCCAATACTCCCGGGACGCAGTTTATCAATACCGCAAAGTGGGACTTCGGGCGGCTGATCGATGGGGTTTTTTACGAGCCCCTCCCGGGCGAATGGGGGATCACATCGCCGCTGACGATAGCGGCCCCTGAACTGCAGCTCACGAAGTCAGGACCTGCCACGCTGAACCTGCTGGAGACAGGGGTATTCACCCTGGATATCCGGAATAGCGGTGACAGTCCCGCATGGGACGCAACGATTGTCGATGTTCTGCCGCGTGGCAGCAGGGCTGGCATGTGCGATATCGCGCCCGAACTGCTCAGCGCTCAGGTCTTCGCCGCCGATGGCGTGACGCCGGTGCCGGGCAAGACCGCACTGACAGCAGGCGTCGATTTTTCACTGAGTTTCGATCCTGCGCCGCGCTGTGAGCTGAGCCTGACCATCCTGACGGCGACCGGCGCAATCGGTCCGGATGAACGGCTGATCATCACTTACCAGTCACAGTTGGACGCCGACACCCGCACGGGAGTCGAGCTCACCAATGTCGCGGGCGCCACTCAGTGGTTCGGTGCCGACGCTGCAAACGCCGATCGCCAGACATTCAATCGAACCATAACGGACGGCACCGTGGGCCTGCTGGATCATGAGGATGCTCATACCGTCAATGCGGCGCTGTCCGGCCTGTTCTTCGAAAAGAGCGTCGGGAATCTCACCAGTGGCGCGAACCCGGCAGCGACAGCCGCTCCGGGCGACAGACTGCGATACACGCTCCGTCTGCGCACGACTGCCAGTGGCCTGAACAACGTCAGTTTTTATGATGACCTCGGTGCCCTCAATGCCTTGCCGGTGTTCGAGCCTGGCTCGCTGTCACTGGTATCTACATCTATCCCGCCCGGTGCAAATACGGCAAATACGGATCCGAACGGCGGGACCAACGGGGCCGGTATCCTCGACGTCCGCAATCTGAATGTCGGCGGTGACAGTGAGATCCAGCTTCAGTTCGACGTCACGCTGGCCACGCCACTGCCTGATGGCCTCGTCGTCCTCAACCAGGCTGATCTTATCGATACGGTGAAGATTGCCGACAGTGACGATCCCAATGTGAACGGTAGCGCCGATCCCGGCGTGGAAGGCGACGAGGATCCTACTCGGGTCGTAATCGAGGCCGAGCCGCCGCAGTCGCTGGGCAAGGAGAACACCCAGGCGGCTGCCACGATCGGTGAGCCGTTCAGCTACCGGATCTCGGTGCCATCCGTCCCTCATTCAGCACCGCTGTACGACGTGCGCATATTCGACGACCTGAGTGCCTCGGCCGCAGACATCGAATTCATCGACATAACCAAGATCTCTGGCGCCGACTCATGGACACCGGTCAATACGGGGACCGTTACCAATCTCGTGATCGAAGACCCGGTTAACGGCATAGATATCCCGGCCGGTGAGCAGGTGGTTATCGAGATCATCGTGACGCTCCAGGACACGAGCACGAACGTGGCCGGACTCACGTTCACGAACACGGCTGCCTATAGCTACAACCAGCTCGACAACGACGACGCGACCGAACGAGCCGGAGGCCCAGGCACTACGGAGCCGATGACGATCGTCGAGCCTGAACTGACGCTCGAGAAGAGCGGGCCCGGGCAGATTCGCCTGGGGCTCCCCGGTACATTCACCCTCAATGTCCACAATGTGGGCGGCGCAACAGCCTACGCCACAGCGATCACTGACCTGCTGCCGAGCACTGGCACGGGAGGCATGTGCGATGCTGCGCCCACCCAGATCACGGCACAAGTGTTCCAGCAGGACGGCACGACGCCGGTATCGCCTGCGCTCACCCAGGGGACTGACTTCGACGCGAGTTTCGCCGGAGTTCCTGAGTGTACGTTCCGTCTAGCCATGCTGACACCGTCAGCCGCCATCGGCCCGGACCAGCGTCTGATCATTACCTATCAGGCGCTGCCAGATGCAGATACCCAACAAGATGTCACGTTGACCAACGTGGCCGGAGCCACCGCGTGGTTCAGCGGCGAAGGGCGGACGCCTGCGGATCGCGGACGCGAATACACACGTAACTTGACCGATGGAACGGTCGGCGTGCTCGACCACGAGGACGCTCACGCCACCATCGTATTTTCAGGACTGTTGACCTTCGAGAAAACCGTGGTCAATGCGACCACCGGCGACAGTCCAGCAACCTCGGCCACGCCCGGGGATACGCTCCGCTACCGCCTGTATCTCGAGAATGTCGGGGACGTCGCCGTCAACGACTTCAGCGTGGTCGACGATCTCGGCCGGCTGAATTCGGGTCCGACCTTCCAGCCCGGCACCCTGACCTTGATTACCGCTCCGCCCGGTGCCGACGTCAGCGGAACCAGTCCTGTCGGCGGCGCAAACGGAACAGGTCTGCTGGACGTCGACGGCCTTAGCCTCGACATCGGCGAGAACATCCTTATCGAGTTCGAAGTCCAACTCGCGCCCGTGCTCGCCAACGGTAGCTACGTTACCAACCAGTCGCAGATCATGAGCGAAGGCATCCCACTGGCAGACAGTGACGATCCCAACATCAATGGGCCGGCGGACCCTGAGCTTCCCGGCGACGAAGATCCGACTCGCGTACAGATCGAGTCATCCCCGCTATTCGAGGTCAATAAGACTTCTGCATATCTGGATGGGGATCTTGCCGTCCTGTTGGCCGGCGAACGGCTGCGCTACTCGATTACGGTAAAGAATGTCGGCAGCGACCATGCTGTTGATGCACGGCTGGTCGATGCGCTCCCGGTCAACACTGCATACATAGCCGGGAGCACCACCCTGAACGGCAATCCCGTTCCCGATGGCACTGGCGATGCGCTGCCGTTGTTCGATGGCATCGATCTGTACGCGCCCGAAGATGCGACGCCCGGGGTCATGAGGGCGGATGCCTCGGCTACAACCGACAACGTAGCGACCATCGAGTTCGATGTCTCGGTGGATCCGGACGTCGCCGACGGCACGGTCATTTCTAACCAGGCCTTCGTCAGCGCCGTCATCGGCGGTGTCGTCGATCAGCCTTCGGACGATCCGAGAACGTCGGTGGCCGATGACCCGACTCGTGATGTTGTCGGAAACCTGCCTCTGATCTTCGCGGAGAAATCGGCGGCGCTACAGGTCGACTCCGGCTCGCCAGGCATTGTCGATCCTGGTGACACTCTCCGATACACAATCCGGGTCCACAACAACGGTGCCGTTCCGGCGACGATGGTCCGGCTCACTGACATGGTCCCCAACGACACCACTTATCTGGCGGACACCCTGATGCTTAATGGTCTGCCGGTCAGTCAAGCGGACGGTGGTGTCTTCCCGCTCGAGGCGGGACTCGGGATCAGTTCTTCGGATCTGACGCCGCCGCTGCCCGATCCGGACTCTGGCGTCCTGACGGCGGGCCAAACGGCGACGATTCATTTCGACGTACGGGTCAATGACGGTGTACCCAGCGGCACGTTGATCATCAACCAGGCCACGGTCACGACTGCTGAGCGGGGTACCCTGCTCACCGACGGCGACGGCAACCCGGCGACTGGTCCCGAACCGACGGTCGTGGTCGTCGGCGACGGGCAGCAGCTGACTATAGACAAGAGCGTGGCCGTGGTCGGCGGTGGCGCGGCCGTGGCCGGAGCGACCCTCGAGTACGTTGTCAACGTTCGCAACATCGCCGGCGTACCGGCCCAGAACGTATACGTCTCCGACGATCTGGATCTCGATACGCCCGGCCATCTGATTTACGTCGACCAGTCGGCCACGATGGACGGTTCCCCGGCTGGCGTCAGTTTCGCCGGGTCGGTGCTTACCGCCGACTATTCGGGCCTCAACGGCCCGCTGCAACCCGGTGATGGCTTCACCTTGCGTTTCCGAGCCGTTATTGATCCGGATCTCGACATCGGCAACCCGGTGACCAACACCGGCATCGTCACCTGGAACACGCCTGAGCAGACTGCCCGCGCCTCCGTAACCGTGTACCTCGGTGGTATGCCGGGCGTCGGGATGTTGAGCGGCACGGCGTGGCACGACGCCGACTTCGACCAGCTTCCGGCTTCTGACGAGCGAGCGCTGGACGGCTGGGTCGTCGAACTTTTCCTGAACAACGTGCTGTTGCACACGGCGCTGACCGATACCGACGGTCGCTATCGGATCACCGGACTCGAGCCGAACAGCGGGGATGGATACGACGGGCAGAACAGTTACGAGTTGCGCTTCCTGGCGCCTGATGCGTTGGCTGACAGTGCGACGCTCGGATTCGCGGCATCGCCCTTTAGCAACGGCCCGCAGCAGATAAGCGACATCCTGATCGAGTCCGGCAGCAACCTTCAGAACCTGGATTTGCCAATCACGCCAAACGGGGTGGTTTACGACTCGATTCTGCGTACGCCGATCGCAGGCGCCACCGTCAGCCTGTTGGACGCTGGTGGCACGGCGCCGCTGCCCGCGGTGTGTTTCGAGGATCCGATCCAGCAGGTTCAGGTCACTCGCGCCGATGGGTACTACAAGTTCGATCTGAACTTTTCTGACCCCGCTTGCTCCAGCGGGGGCAGCTACGTGATCGGAGTTTCACCTCCCGGCGCGGGCTATGTGGATGGCTACTCGCAGATCATTCCGCCTGCATCAGACCTGGCGACGCCGGCCTTTTCCGTACCGCTTTGTCCCGGCGGCGGAGACGATGCCATCCCGGTGACGACAGAATATTGCGAGGCCCAGCCTTCTGAATTCGCGCCACCCACGTCAGTAGACGCCCGCAGCGCCGGTACGACCTATTATCTGAATGTCACGTTCGATGGCAGTCGAATCCCGGGCTCGAGTCAGATCTTCAACAACCATATCGCCGTTGACCCGTTGCTTGATGGGGCGATATCGATCACCAAAACCACCCCGGTCGTAAACGTGAGTCGCGGCCAGCTCGTGCCGTACACGATCATAGTGAACAACGAGTTCTTTGCAGATCTTCAGGATCTGAGCATCGTCGACCGCTTTCCTCCCGGATTCCGCTACATAGAGGGATCCGCAACCATCGACGGTGAGCCGGTGGAGCCGGTCGTCAACGACCGGGAGTTGGTGTGGAGTGATCTTGGGGTCGGATTCTCTGGCAGCCGGACTCTGGGGGCTCTGTTTGGCGTGGGCGCCGGCGTCGGCGAGGGCGAGCACGTCAATCGCGCTCAGGTTTTCAACAGCCTGAGCGGCCTGGCCCTCTCCGGCGAAGCGTCAGCCACTGTGCGAGTCGTGCCGGATCCGACCTTCGACTGCACCGACGTGACCGGCAAGGTCTTTGATGAT
>CP070833.1:1732712-1747142 GCA_020341735.1 Gammaproteobacteria bacterium
CAGCATGGTGGCCATGACCATGAACACTTTCTCAGCGTCAGGACCTTCCAGTGGCGAAGACAGCAGGCCGATGCCGGTCATGCCGATGAGCGTGCCGGTGAGCAATGCGACACTGACCCAGACCATGGCGATGCGCCGGGCCTGCGGGATCCGCTCTGCGCTGCTTGCCGCCATGAACCGCGCCAGGATATGCGGTTGGCCGAAATAGCCCAGCCCCCAGCCGAGCAATGAGGCGATCGCGATGATTCCCATCGGGCTCCCGTCCGCGCCGGTGAATGGATCCAGAAATGCCGGATTAACGTCGGTCATCCCTGCCGCCACTCCATCCAGGCCGCCCGCTGCCGAGACGCCCATGACGCAGACGATGATCAGGGCGACGAACATAAGTACGCCCTGAACCAGGTCGGTCCAGCTCACTGCAAGGAAGCCGCCGACGAAGGTATACAGCACAACGGTAAGGCCGCCAGCCGTCACCGCCAAGATATAGTCCAGCCCGAAGACCTCTTCGAACAGCCGCCCGCCGGCCACCAGCCCGGAGCTCGTATAGAAGGTAAAGAACACGAGGATGAAGAGGGCGGACAGCAGCCGCAGTACGCCGGAGCGGTCGTCGAATCGCCTCTCCAGGTAGTCCGGAAGCGTCAGGGAATCACCGTATGCCTCGGTGGCCTGACGCAATCGCTGAGCGGTGAATTTCCAGTTGGCATAGGTGCCCAGGAAAAGTCCCAATAGAAGCCAGCCCGCCTCCATGCCGGCGGCATACGCGTAGCCAGGCAGCCCCAGCAATAACCAGCCACTCATGTCTGATGCCTGCGCGCTCAGGGCGGTCACCCAGCGGCCAAGTCGCCGGCCGCCGAGGATGTAGTCCTTGAGGTCTTTCGTGCGTCGCCAGGCGACCACGCCGATCAAGATGACCACCAGTACGTAGACGACGAAAGTCAGTGCGATGGCGTAGCTGGATAGGATGACGATCCCTCCCGACGGAGCGCAGCCAGTTTAACGCAGCTGTCCCGAACGGACTCCGATACAACCGGTTCGCGTACAATGGCCGCCCAACCGCGTCCGGACCGTAGGGCGACTCGGCGGAGAAAAATAATGACAAGACCTGACCAATCGGACTCCCACGCGATCCAGGACGTAAAACAGCTTGGCCTGGCTGCCTCGATCGCCAGCCTCGGCTACGTGTTCTGGATCGTCGGCGGCATGGAAATGGTGGAGCGGCTCGCTTACTACGGCGTGCGCGCTGTTTCCGGCCTGTACGTCACCGCGCCGGTTTCAGAGGGCGGTCTCGGGGTGACGGCAGAAGACCTGGGCTGGATTTTCTTCATCTGGGCCTTGTTCCAGTCCCTGGTGCCGGCACTGGTGGGGGGGCTCTCGGATCGGCTCGGTTACAAACGGACGATCTTTCTTTCTACAGTGGTCAAGATCGCGTCTTACCTGATCATGGCGAACTTCCCCACTTTCTGGGGTTTCACGATAGGGGCTGTCGTCCTGGCCATCGGTACCGGCATATTCAAGCCCGGCATCCAGGGGACACTGGTCAAGGCAACCAACCGACAGAACAGTTCGATGGCCTGGGGTATCTTCTATCAGACCGTGAACATCGGCGGCTGGATGGGTCCGTTGCTGGCGGCCCAGATGCGACAGCTGGCGTGGTCGAACGTGTTCTATGCCTGTGCGGCAATCATCTCGATCAACTTCCTGTTGCTGCTCACTTACAAAGAGCCGCACATCGAAGAGCGCCTGGAGCACCAGAGAAAAGTAAAGGCGGGCGAGATCGACCAGGGCAACCTCATACATGACTCACTGGCGGAGTTGGCCAAGCCCCACCTGTGGGTGTTTCTGGCGATCATGTCCGGATTCTGGTTCATGTTCAACGCGCTTTTCGACATCCTGCCGCTGCACATCCGCGACTGGGTCGACACATCGGTCATCGTCACCCGACTCTTCGGGCCGGACGGTGCCACCAGCTCAACGGCGATCTTTCTCCTGGGCATGAATCAGGAGGGCACCCGGATCATGCCCGAGGGGCTGCTCAACGTGAACGCCGGGATGATCATGATCACCTGTTTTCTGTTCGCCCACTTCAGCGGCAAGATGCGCGCTACGAACAGCATGATCCTGGGCACGATTCTGACGGCCGCCGCCTTCACGCTGATCGGTTTCTCGGCGGGTGCCTGGGCCTGCCTGTTCGGCATCATGATCTTCAGCGCCGGCGAGATGTTCTCCAGCCCCAAGTTCTCCGAGTTCATCGGTAATTTCGCCCCCGAGGACAAGAAAGCCATGTACCTGGGATTCTCGAACCTGCCTCTGGCTGTGGGTTGGGTGACTGAAGGCTATGTCGGCGCCAAGCTGTACGGCAAGTTCGCGGCCAAAGAGACCCTGGCGAGAGAATGGTTGGCCGGCAACGGTATGGCGCCGGAGCAGATCGCGGCGATTCCGACGGGCGAGGCTTTCACCCGGTTGGTCGAGTTCACCGGCCAATCACCGGAATCCATGACCCAGATACTCTATGAGGCGAACAACATCGGTGTGGTCTGGTACCTGATGGCGTTCATCGCAGTAGGTGCCGCCTTCGGGCTGTTTTTCTACGGGCGCTGGATTCTGACGCTGGCGATGCCTTCAGGATCGCAGGCTGCTCAGCCGGCGGTGGGATGAACGCGATCCCGGGACCCCAGCCGGTGGGTCCCGGGCCCTAACCCGGACAGCGATTGCTCAGCTGTCCAGCTCGAAGACGATCGTCTGCACTGCCCGTCGTGTAATCGGCTCCCCGTCGATGAATCGCGGTTTGAATTTCCATCTCAGGATCGCCTGGATAGCGTTGCGATCGAAAACCTTTCGCGGTTCTGAGACGACGACGACGGGATCGATGACCCGGCCTTCAGCGGTGATCGTGAATTCGATCTCTACCCAGCCCTCCACTCCTTGCAACAAGGCCTGGCGCGGATAACGCGGAGAGATCCGGACGATGGGGACGACATCGCTATCCGGAGCATTGGGGCCGCTGCGCCCGTACCATTGACCCAGATACGGACCACCACCGGCGCCGAAGTTCATTTCGATGTCTGGCAGATCAATGTTGAGGGCCGAGGTCGGAATATCCTGAGGCGTGTTCATCTGCATCTTGGGAGGCGGTGGCGGACGGTCAGGGGGCGGTGGTTTTTTCGGTATCCGCCTCTGCTTCATCCGCGTGAATTCCTCCTGTTCGACCCGCACGAAGTCGACGATCTTGGCTCCGGCATAGGCCTTGTCGTAGTTCTTCGGTTGACTGATCAGCATGCTGTCGAAACGGAACAACAAGACCGCTACCACGGTGGCCAGAGACGCGAAGGTCAATGCCTTCAGGGCTCCGGCGGCCGCATGGCCGATACCGGAGAACGCAGAAAATCTATGAGTGAGACCGGCTGACGTGTTCATCTTCCACTCCTGATTCCCGGCTGGACGTACGGGGCGCGTCACCCCGTATAGATTAGGAGTCCCTTATGAATGTATAGCAGACAAACCGGGCAGTTTCCTCCTCGATCAATCCGGCTGCGGTCGGCAGTTGGAGTCACAGTTAGCAGAGGGCGAAAACAATGCGTAAGCCTCTGATTGAATGGATCAGGTGCGCGACGAGTAGCGGCCTCATATACTGTGCGCCCGATCGCTCACATTCACTACGGAGAACAGCCTCGTGACAGCCATCGTTTCCCGCATCGGTTTAACGGCAATCGTGTTGTCCCTATTCGTGGTCGCACCGCTTGCCTGGTCACAGGCGGCCCAGGATGAATCGACGACGGCCGAGAAGGTGCTGACCGAGGAGCAGGTGCAGGCGAATGACAAGGCGCTGGCCACCGTCAATGACATCCGCGCCCGTCTCGCCATGCTGGAAGAAAAGGCCGGTCAGTCAAGTGGCGTCGCAAAGACGGTCTACGAACGGCGGTTGAAGGACAGTTGGTCGGCATTGCTTGCTGCAGCGATCACTTTCGCCGACAGGATCGCCGGCCAGACCGAAGAGGGCTATGACGTCTCCGCATACCGCGGAGAGGCCGAGGAGCTTCTGGACAAGCTCCCCGGCGAAGTCCGCAGGAACATCGGACAGATCAAGATCTCGGTGGATGACATTTCGAAGCCGACCATGCCGGCTCCCGAGCAGCTCGCGCTGGATGCAAAACTCTTCAGTGCGACAAAGGAGAGGGACAAGCTCTACAGGACGCTGCTGCAGGCGCTTCAGCTAGCAGAAAGATTCGGCGTGCCGACGGAGGTGGACGGGCCTGCGTTGCGGGAGATGCTGTCCGAGAGAGCAGAGGCGCAGTCGGTGTACCTCGAGCTATCGACGGAGGATGCTGCATCACTGCGCTTCCAGTCCACGAGATTGCCGGCTGACGAGGATCTGAAGAGTCGCCTCAGCGTTGTGCAGGGTCGGGTACAGATGATCGCCAAGTCCCTCGAGGAGACGGTCCGCATAATGGCTATCCTGGACATGGATACCGCTCGTTTCCGCCAGCAGGTTGTGAAGACGACCGGAGAAATATCTTCGGAGGTCCTGGACAGCCGGGTGATCGGCGCATTAGTGAAAGACTGGATCGACACCGCGGGCGAGGCCATCGCCAAGACTGCACCCACTTTCCTGGTGAAGGCGCTAACTTTCCTGATCATCGTCTACATATTCCTGCTGCTGGGCCGGCTGGCCCAGCGCCTGATGACGAAGGGAATCGATGCCTCAGGGCTGAAGATTTCCCGGCTGCTAAGGCGAATGGCGATCTCCACAACGCGAAATCTGATCCTGCTCATCGGTGTCCTTATCGCGCTTTCGCAGCTCGGTATTGCAGTCGGACCGCTGCTCGCCGGCCTCGGCGTGGCAGGCTTCATCCTCGGTTTCGCCCTGCAGGACACGCTGTCCAATTTCGCCTCCGGCATGATGATCCTGTTATACCGCCCATTCGATGTGGGCGACGTAGTCGAGACCGGTGGCGTGTTCGGCAAGGTCAGCCACATGAGCCTGGTGAACACGACGATACTGACGTTCGACAACCAGACGCTGGTCATCCCTAACAACAAGATCTGGGGGGATGTGATCAAGAACGTGACCGCGCAGAAGGTGCGTCGCGTCGATATGACCTTCGGGATCTCCTACAGCGACGACATACCGAAGGCGGAAGCGATCCTGAGAGACATCCTCGCCTCGCATGAATTGGTCCTGGAGGATCCGGAGCCCGTCGTGAAACTCCACACGCTCGGCGAGTCCTCGGTAGATTTCATCACCCGTCCGTGGACCAAGAGCGAAGACTACTGGGACGTCTACTGGGATGTCACCCGCGAAGTGAAGATGCGTTTCGATGCCGAGGGTGTCTCCATTCCGTTCCCGCAGCGCGACGTGCACCTGTTCACCCAAACCGCGGTCGATGCCGGCGAGTCGAGCCAACCGGATCATCCGCCGGTTGACGCTGGCGATTCGGGACCTACCTCGGTCGCGGCGAGCCCGGTAGAGTCCGACGCACATACGTGAACACGGTGAAGACTGCGGCAACACCATCTTCGGCATCGTGAAGACAAGGTTGTCGGTGCCCACTGACGCAGGTCCGGACTGGTGCCCGCTGTAGGATCAGCTATTAATGAAGTAGAGCACCGGCCAAACCCGGCCCGGTTGAGTCTGTTGACGCCCCCGTCGCGAGGGATTTTCTGATGAGCCTGACTCCGAACGTCGTCGACACCGAGCTCTCGCCTGCTGCCGGCCGCGGTCCTGCCTACGCGATACAGCGAGGCTATGCCGGTTTCATGATGTGGCTGATCAGCCGCCTGCTGCAGGCGGCCTCGGCGGTGGACCCGGTCATACGCAGAGACATCGGACGATTGCCGGAGGACTTCTCGTTCTCGATGAGGGTGCGTTCCGGGTCGCCGGCATTGACCATGCGGAAGGTCGGCGATGGCTTGCGTGCGGTCCCGTCCTCGACAGTGCGGCGGCCAACCCTGACGTTTGAATTCAAGCATGTCGCCCATGCGTTCCTTGTCATGTCTTTTCAGGAGTCGACACCGCGTGCCTTTGCGAACGATCGGCTCGCGGTCGATGGAGACTTCCCCAGCGCCATGAAGATAATGAGGTCCCTTAATCGGATGCAGGCGGTGGTCCTGCCGCGGTTCATCGCCGTGCGGGCCCTGAAGGCGTACCCGAGAATCGGCATCGTCGAGAAGATCGGTCTGGCGGCGCGCATCTACGGCCGCCTGGTTATCGACTTGTTCAAGCGAGATCCATCATGAACAAAGAATATTTCGAATTCGTCTGCCCGGTGAAAATGGTGGCCGGATTTCGTGCTCTCGAGCACATCCCGTTTGAACTCGACACCCGTGGTTCGGTCCGGCCAATGATCGTCAGCGACAAGGGTGTCGTCGGAGCAGGCCTGGTGGATATCGTCGTCCAGGCGATCACCTCCGAGGGCGGCAAGGTTGGTCCGGTGTTCGATAACGTGCCGCCGGATTCTTCGATGGACTCCGTCAACGCCGGGGCCGCCATTTATCTGGAGTCCGACTGTGACGCCATCATTGCGGTGGGTGGCGGTTCGGTCATGGATACGGCGAAGGCGATGAATATCATGGCCACCGAAGGCGGCGGCGACCCGAGGCGCTATGCCGGGTACAACAATCTTAAACATCGCCTGAAGCCCTACATCGCCGTGCCAACAACCGCAGGCACCGGCTCCGAGGTGACGGCCATCAGCGTCATCAAGGACACCGACGCCGGCATGAAGACCTTCTACTTCTCCCAGTTCCTGTTGCCCGATGTGGCGGTTCTGGACCCCCGGATGACCCTGAAATTGCCGCCCATGATCACGGCGGCGACCGCCATGGATGCGATGACCCACGCGGTGGAGGCCTTTACCTGCCTGGCCAAGAATCCCTTGAGTGACGCCTATGCAGAGGCGGCCATACGCCGTATCTCCGAGTGGCTGGTGCCGGTGCTGCAGAAACCCGATGATCCCAGGGGACGGCTCGAACTGGCCCAGGCGGCCGCCATGGCGGGTATCGCCTTCAGCAATTCGCCGGTGGGGCTGGTGCACGCGTTGGCGCACACGATCGGCGCCATGTATGGCGTCCATCACGGCGCCGCCAACAGCATATTTTTGCCCTACGTCCTGGAGTTCAATCTGCCCGCCAGTCGGGCCGAGATAGGCGAGTTGTTGTTCCACCTGGCCGGGCCGGAGGATTTCGCAGGCACGCCGGTGGAACGACGTGCCGAGGCAGCGATCGCCCGGATCGTGGAGATGAAAGAAGCGGCGCATGCTATCTGCGGACTGCCCAGGACTCTGTCCGAGACAGGCAAGATCCCGCGGGAGGACCTGCCCGGGATTGCCGAGAAATCCCTGGATGACGGGACCGTAGTGATGAATCCGGTCGACGTCACCTACGAGGATGCGCTGGCCGTCCTGGAGCGTGCCTGGGGCGACTGAGTGGCGATCAGGATGGGCCCGGCACCATCCGATCGCGGTCGAGTCGGGTCAGGCCGAGGCGACTGGCGCAGAGCATCGCCGACTCGAATTCAGCCCGGTTCAAACGGCGATCCAAAGGCGGGTACCGGCCTGCGTGGAAGCAGGGTCTGTACTGGTCCATCAGGTTCACAAATGTGACAGGCGACAGCTCCCGGCTGACAAATTCGAGGACCTTGCCGGTGGCCGCCGCGTCGCCGGGCAGGACGAGATGCCGAACGAGCAGTCCGCGCCTTGCGATACCGTCGCGATCGATCTGCAGATCGCCGACTTGGCGATACATCTCTTTCACGGCAGCCCGGTTGACGTTGACATAGTCACGGGCGTGAGACAGCCGTCGTGCCACCGCCGCATCGCCGTATTTCATATCAGGCATATAGATATCCACGATGCCGTCCAGCAATCTCAGGGCCGGCAGGCTGTCGTAACCGCCGGTGTTGTAGACCAGGGGAATTTTCAAGCCACTGTAGGCAGCGATGGCGACTGCCTCGATGATTTGCGAGACGACATGACTGGGCGTGACGAGGTTGATGTTGTGGCAGCCCTCATCCTGGAGCTTCAACATGCAATCCGCCAGCCTGCTGGCATCCATTTCCCGGCCGATACCATGGCGCCCGATCTCCCAGTTCTGGCAATACTCGCAGCGCAGGCTGCACCAGCTGAAGAATATAGTCCCTGAACCGTTCCATCCGCGGATGGGCGCTTCCTCACCGTGATGCGCGCCATAGCTGTGAACGACGGCATTCTTCCCTGTGTGGCAGACAACGCCAGCCAGACTTCCGAGTCGATTCATCCGGCAGTCGCGCGCGCACAGGTCGCAATCCACAAGGTGGCGGCGGGCTTCCTCCGCGCGAGCGTCCAGCTGACCGCGGGGCAGGAGGCGACGATATGCTGCTTGGAATTTCATAGTCTGGGGTAGGCGCCGATACGGCTCCCGGCTACCTGCTCAGCTTAGCAGAGACTTGGACGGGCGCCAGTCCACCCCGCGAGGCATCCTAGTGGTCGCTATGTCCAACCGGCTGCCGCGCAGGGGTCCTGGAGGACCCGTTCTCCGGGGTTGCAGGTTCAGGCGGCGGATCGGCTGGGCTGCAGATTCAGCGGGCTTGCGTCCGCTTGTTCCAGATAGGCATGAATCTCCGCGATTGCTGCCAGGGCGATAGATGCAGGCGACTCACCGCCGATGTCGAGGCCTACCGGACCGCGGATGCAATCTTTCAGGGCTTCCTGTTGCGTGTCATCCAGTTCGTCGAGGAGCTTTGCGCGCCGTGCCGTGGGCCCCAACAGGCCCACGTAGCCCGGCGGGGCCACCGAGAGGGATCTCAGGAAACCCGCATCGGCATTGAAGTTGTGGGTCATCAGTAGCGCTGCGGATACGCCGTCCAACGGCACGGCATCCGCCAGCTTGTCCGGCTCCGTGTGGATTAGCCTCACATTTCCCGGGAAATGACCCGCTCCCGGGTTGTCCTCACGGTGATCAGCGAGGCTCACGCGCCAGTGCAGGTCTGCCGCCGTTCGGGCCATCGGTACCGCATCAGGCCCGGCCCCGATGATCAGCAGATGGTGCTGACGGGGGACGACATCCACCAGCACTCTGGAACCATCGGCCAGTTGCATGACCCCGGAACGACCTCCCGCGAGCCTTTGCTTACAAGCCTCTGTCAGCTCAGGGTTGTCTTCGGCATTCAGACCCAGGTCAGTTGCTGCCTCGCAGTCTATGGCCAGCGAGCGCCCGATCTGTGGCCCCGAGAACGCAGTTGCGAGGATCGCCTCTCGCCGTTCCTCTACGGCTCCGGCCAGGTACGAGAGAGGCTGATAGTCATTTATCGGCGACAGCGGCTCCAGCAGCAGCTTGACCAGTCCGTTGCATCCCAGCCCCAGGCCCCAGATCAGGTCCTCGTCGCCGCGCATGTCGTATTCGACCAGCGCGGGCGTACCGGAAGTGATGGCGGCGCCGGCACGTTCCACGAGGTCGCCTTCAAAACAGCCACCACCGAGGACACCGTGATAGTTACCCGATCCGTCTACCAACATGCGCGCACCTGCCTTGCGGTAGGTCGACCCTTCGGTCTCGACGATCGTGCACAAGACAATAGATTCGCCTCGTTTCTTCAATTCACGGTATGCGGGTATGAGTGCTGGGAAGTCTCTGCTCATCTCGATCCTCGTTGGTCCGACACGATTACGCTGGCCGACGTCTGGCGCTGATGCATGGCCCGACAGGTGGCGACCCACGACTGATTAGGTAGAAGGGCTGATACCGAAACGACCGTAACTCTGCTACGTACATAAAGGGTAACTAATAAATGTCCTGGAGAACACGATATGTCGATTGGAGAGGCGTTCATCCACGCCGACGATCTGGGTCCGCACAAGATCATCCATGTCACTGAGCCGTCGGCGGGACTCAAGGGGACGCTGGTGATCGACAACATCGCGATCGGACCCGCGATCGGTGGCCTGCGGATGGCACCAGACGTCAGTACCCGTGAATGTTTTCGGCTGGCGAGAGCGATGACCCTGAAGAACGCCGCGGCCGGACTCCGGCACGGCGGTGGCAAGAGCGTAATCTATGGTGACCCGAGGATGCAGCGGGAGCGGAAAGAACACTGCATCCGCGCCTTCGCCGCGGCGTTACGCCATGAGCCAGGGTATATCTTCGGGCCGGATATGGGCACCGACGAGACCTGCATGGCCTGGGTCAGGGACGAGGTCGGTCGGGCCTCGGGGTTGCCGGCGGTGCTCGGCGGCATCCCCCTGGACGAGTTGGGCGCCACCGGCTGGGGTCTGGCGCACGCGGCGGCGGTTGCTGCGGAGTTCATCGGCATCGAGCTGCAAGGTGCTCGGGTCGTCGTACAGGGATTCGGGGCCGTGGGCATGCACGCGGCCCGCTTCCTGAGGGACCAGGGCACGGTGCTGGTGGGTGCGGCGGATTCCCGCGGTTCCGTTTACGATGGCGACGGGCTGGACGTCGATGCTCTGATGGAGATCAAGCGTCAGGGAGGCTGCGTGGCTGACGCCGATACGGGGAAGGCGGGAACGCCTGACGCCGTCGTCGCGATGGATTGCGAGATCTGGATCCCCGCTGCAAGACCCGACGTGCTGCGCGAGGAAAACGTCGATGACCTGAGTGCACGGATAGTCCTCCAGGGTGCCAACATCCCCTGTACGGATGGGGCCGAGGCAAGCCTGCATGGACGAGGCGTACTCTGTCTTCCGGATTTCATCGCCAACGCTGGCGGTGTGATCTGCGCCGCCTGCGAGTATGCGGGGATGGAAGCCGATGCCGCATTCAAGGTGATCGAGACAAGGATCCGGGCCAATACAGCAGAGATCCTCGAACGCTCCGCCAAATACGGGCAGTTGCCGAGAGAGGCCGCCATGACGATGGCAAGGCATCGGGTCGAGGATGCCATGAAGACGCGGCGCTGGTCTCTGTTCTGAGGAGCATGGCAAGGAGAGGAATGAGTGAGCCAGAGTTACTACCATCGTGGCGGCGAGGCATCGCTGCTGGGCAGGACAATACCGGAGCACTTCGCAGCCGTAGTCGGGCAACACGCCGACCGCGAAGCGGTAGTGTCTCTCCAGCAGGGTCGCCGCCTCTGCTACGGGGAATTGTCGATCGAAGTCGATCGTCTGGCCCGCGGTATTCTCGGCCTCGGCTTCGGCAAAGGCGATCGCGTCGGCATCTGGTCTACCAATAACCTGGAATGGCTGCTGCTGCAGATGGCTACCGCGAGAATCGGGGTGATCCTGGTAGACCTGAATCCTGCCTACCGGACGGACGAATTGGAGTTCGCCCTGCGCAAGTCAGAGGTCCACGGACTTTTCACCATCCCTGGCTTCAAGACGAGTCGTTACGTGGAGATGCTCACGCAGATAGTGCCCGAACTCGACCAGTCCGGCCCGTCCGAGTTGCACAGCGCCTCCCTGCCGGCGCTCCGCCGCGTGATCGGGTTCGATCCGCGGCGGTCCTGTGGTACCGAGTGGAAACTGCCGGGGCTGACAATCTGGGAAGACGTGCTGGCTGCGGCGGAGACGGTCAAGGGGACGAGACTGGAAGAGATCGCCGCAGCCCTCGACCCGGACGACCCCATAAACATCCAATACACCTCCGGCACGACGGGATACCCCAAGGCGGTCGTGCTGAGCCACCACAATATCCTGAACAACGCCTGGTTCGCCGCGCAGGCGATGCATTTCGGCGAACACGACCGACTCTGCGTGCCGGTTCCGTTCTACCACTGTTTCGGGATGGTGCTCGCCAACCTGATGTGTCTCTCGGTCGGCGCCTGCGTGGTCATCCCGGCCGAGTACTTCGATCCGCTGTCGGTCCTCAAGGCCGTGGAGAGAGAGCGTTGCACGGCCCTGCACGGGGTACCAACGATGTTCGTGGCGGAACTCGAGCATCCGGAATTCAGCTCGATCGATCTGAGCAGCCTGAGAACCGGCATCATGGCGGGTGCGCCGTGTCCTCCAGCACTCATGAAACGAGTCATGGAAGATATGAACTGCCCGGAGATCCTGATCGGTTATGGTCAGACGGAGGCCTCTCCCCTGACGCACCTGACTGATCGCGCGGACAGCTTGGAGCGGCGTACGGAGACGGTCGGTCGCAATCTGCCACATCAGGAGGTCAAGGTCATCGATCCCGACGGCGGCCACACCGTGCCCCTGGGAGAGGTCGGTGAGATCTGCTTCCGCGGTTATCACCTGATGGCCGGCTACTACGGCGATCGGGAGGCAACGGCCATGGCTATCGACGAGAATGGGTGGCTGCACTCCGGAGATCTGGGCAGGATGGATGAGGACGGCTATGTGACGATCACCGGTCGGCTGAAGGAGATGATCATTCGCGGCGGGGAGAATATCTACCCGGCCGAGATCGAGCGCGTCATTTCCGCCCATCCGAAGGTGGCCCAGGTCGGCGTCATCGGTGTGCCACACAAATTCTATGGCGAGGAGGTCATGGCCTGGGTGCAGCTTCATGCGGGCCAAGAGGCGACCGGCGAGGAGATCAGGGAGTTCTGCCGCGACCGGATGGCGCATTTCAAGATCCCGACTCACATCAGGTTCGTGACCGAGTTCCCGATGACGGTCACCGGCAAGATCCAGAAATTCAGGATGCGGGAGCAGGCCTTCGAACCGCAATCGGCAGAGCGGTCGGGCACGGCTTAGCCTGCCGACGTCGGTTTCTCGCCATACCGCCGCTGGCCCATCTCTGCGAGTATGCTGCAGCCGGCTAGAAGGGGACCCGAAGCGCTGCGCACAGGAAGCGCATGAACGGTGTCGCCGACCGAAAAGCCTTTGTTACCTCATCCACAAAACCCACATCTTCCATCGACCGATGGTCCATGTAGTGCAGTGCGATGAAGCTCTTGCGTTTCAGGTCGTCAACCATCGCATGGTCTCCGCCATAACCCCGCGGCGGACGCCGAAGGGACTCTCCCGACAAGACAAAGCGAGAAGCAAAATCCGAGTCGTCCCTGGCGGCGATCCAGTGACGGGGGTGCTCGTCGATGGCCGCGCGTATCGCCTTGAGCGCTTCAGACGGCGGCCGCCAGGCGCCCGCTCCGACGAACACCTCACGGGTATCTATGTGGACGTAGTAGCCGGGGGCGTGCACGTCTTTGCCAAGGTGATGACGGAACTGAATACCAACGTTGGTCTTGTAAGGCCGCTTGTCGCGTGCAAACCGCGTATCCCGATACACGCGCATCAGGGATCCCCCCGAGCGTTTCGGAAGGGCCAGGAAGGCGGGCGCGAAGTCGGCCAGTGGTGAGGACATGGCCGCGATAAAGTCCAGGGCTGGCTCGAGCACTTCTCGCTCGTATCTGGACTTGTTGAGCAAGAACCAGTCTCGCCGGTTGTTGGCCTCGAGTTCGTGGAGGAATTCCAGCATCGATGCAGGAAATCCGTTGAATTCTGTTGTCATGGCTTCCACCGGGCACTCTTCAGCCAACGCCCTCGTTCCCCGGATGCTACCGGGCGTGGCCGGAGTCGGCTACCGCATTCGCAGGGATGGCCGATCGGGCTGAGCCAGTCGCGGTCGAGGTTGACGGCAAAAAGAAGAGGCGCCCCGCAGGGCGCCTCTTTTCGTTTACTACCGTTCTTGTCTTGATTAGTGGTCGGTAGCGGTGCCCGCACCTCTCGGCACACGGATGTCTTCCACCAGGTGCTGGATATGCTCCGGTGGCGGTTGCGTCGCATGGGATACGACATAGGCCACCGCGAAGTTGACCATCGCGCCGACGGCGCCGAACGCCTCCGGCGAAATACCCAGCAACCAGTGCTCGGCGTTGTTGGGCGCCATGTTGGTGCCGGGGAGGAAGAACCACCCCTTGAACCAGAAGATGTACAGCAGCGTGACGCTGAGGCCCGACAGCATGCCGGCGATGGCGCCCGTGCTGTTGGCCCGCTTGTCGAAGATGCCCATCATCAGGACGGGGAAGATCGACGATGCGGCGAGACCGAAGGCCAGGGCCACAACCTGAGCCGCGAATCCAGGTGGATTCAGGCCGAAGTAGGCGGCCACGCCGATCGCGAACGCCATGGCGATGCGACTGGCGAGCAGTTCCTGCTTCTCATCGATATCCGGCCTGAACACACCCTTCAAAAGGTCATGCGAGATGGCCGATGCGATCGCCAGCAGCAGGCCGGCAGCGGTCGAAAGGGCTGCCGCGATACCGCCCGCCGCGACCAGGGCGATGACCCAGTTTGGCAGGTTGGCGATCTCGGGATTGGCCAGGACCATGATGTCGCGGTCGACCTTGGTCATCTCGTTACCGGCCCAGCCGTACTCGGCGGCCCTGTCACCAAGACCGGCCTCGTTGTAGAACTGGAGCCGGCCGTCGCCGTTCTTGTCTTCCCAGTCCAGCAGTCCGGTCGTCCTCCAGCGGTCCATCCAGGCCGGCACCTCATCAATCTTGATGTTCGCCTCCGGAGCGCCGACCGGGCCCGTCTGGATCGTGTTGAT
>CP070833.1:1747242-1755463 GCA_020341735.1 Gammaproteobacteria bacterium
GAAATCTAACATGTGCGGGATCGTTGGCATTGTCGGTCGGGGGCCGGTCAATCAGGCTCTTTACGATGCGTTGACCGTACTTCAGCACCGCGGTCAGGATGCTGCCGGCATCGTGACAGCAGACGAACGAGTGCATATTCGCAAGAAGAATGGACTCGTAAGAGATGTCTTCCAACAACGCCACATGCTGAAACTAACCGGCAAAATGGGTATTGGCCACGTCAGATATCCGACCGCCGGCTGTTCGAGCAAGGACGAATCACAACCTTTCTACGTCAACTCTCCCTACGGTATCTGTCTGGGTCATAACGGCAATCTAACCAACACGGCTGAGTTGGCGGACCTGGTTGTTCGCAAGGATCGACGTCACCTCAATACGACGTCTGATTCCGAGGTGCTGCTGAACGTCTTTGCCCACGAGCTGGCGGTGCGATGCAACGACACCGCCGAAGAGGAGGCCATATTCGACGCGGTGGCGGCCCTGCATCGCAGATGCCGGGGTGGGTATGCAGTCATCGCGCTGATTCTGCAGGCCGGGATCGTCGGATTCCGCGATCCATACGGAATCAGGCCGTTGGTGATCGGTAAGCGCGACACCGCGGCGGGACCGGAGCACATCATTGCCTCGGAGAGCGTCGCTCTGGATGCGCTTGGGTTCGAATTGCTTCGCGACGTGGAACCAGGTGAGGCAGTCTTCATCGATTCCGACAGCAGGTTGCGGACACGTCAGTGTGTCGATCAGGTCCGACATAGCCCGTGTATCTTCGAGTATGTCTACTTCGCGCGACCCGATTCCATCATCGACAACATTTCGGTCTACAAGGCGCGTCTTCGCATGGGCGAGGCACTGGCAGACCGGATTCTGCGACTGCGTCCGGACCACGATATCGACGTTGTTATCCCGATTCCCGATACCAGCAGAACCAGTGCTTTGCAGTTGGCAAATCGGCTCGGCGTCAAGTATCGAGAAGGATTCATCAAAAACCGGTATATCGGCCGGACTTTCATCATGCCGGGCCAGTCCATGCGCGAGAAATCAGTGCGGCGTAAGCTCAATGCCATTGATCTCGAATTCCGCAAGAAGAACGTTCTGCTCGTTGATGATTCCATCGTCCGTGGGACGACTTCGAAACAGATCATCGAGATGGCGCGAGAGGCCGGGGCAAAGAATGTGTATTTCGCCTCCGCGGCGCCACCGGTCAGGCATCCTAACGTCTACGGGATCGATATGCCGGCCGCATCGGAACTCGTCGCCTATGGTCGCACGGAGGAGGAAATAGCGGGGATCGTTGGCGCGGATTGGCTCATTTACCAGACTCTGGAAGATCTGATCAGTTCAGTTCGCTATGAGAACGCCGGTATCGAGGAGTTCGATACGTCCTGTTTCTCTGGCGAATACGTCACGGGAGACGTGAGCGCCGAGTATCTTGGGCGGCTCGAGGCCTCCCGCGCAGATGAGGTCAAGGCAGCTCGCGAGCGCGGGCGATCCAGATCCAGAGCAACCGTCCAGGTCATCTGAATCACGGGCCGGGACGTGAGTCGGCGGGCGCTCCTGGAGATATTCGAGTACGGCATTCGCGCAGTCGACGGCAGGCGATGCACCAGGAATTTCCTCCAGGCGGAACGACCATCCGGTCCCGTTCACGTGATCGCTATCGGAAAATGCGCCGGCGCCATGACTCTCGGGGCGCGGGACGCATTGGGGGCGGATCTGCGGGACGCTCTCGTGATCACCCGACCTGGCTACGCCGTGCCGGAGATCAGAGAGGACGCGCGTGTTGCCGTGCTGGAGACGTCTCACCCTGTTCCTGACGAGATGAGCATCGCGGCCGGTCACCGCCTTTTGGCCTATGTCCGCGATCTTCCTTCCGGTTGTCGGGTGCTGGCGCTCATTTCCGGCGGGACATCCAGCCTGGTGGAAGTACTCCCGGATGGAGTCGCTGTGGCAGACCTCGAGCGGGCTAATCAGTGGCTGTTAGGCAGTGGGCTGGACATCTTTTCGATCAACGCGGTTCGCCGCCGGATGTCTCGAATCAAGGACGGCGGACTGTTGTCCAGGCTCTGGGGCCGTCGCGTTTTGGCGCTGTATATCTCGGATGTTCCGGGAGACGATCCGGCCTGGATTGGATCAGGACTATTGGCCAGACAGGAGAGTAGGCTGCCGGAGGGATTGCCAAAGTGGCTGACCGACCTGTTAATCCACGATGCCTCCGCCGCGGCGCCTGTCGAAGGCGTAAGACACGAAGTGATCGCCAGCCTTGATCAAGCGCTTGACGCCTGTTGCGATCTGGCGAGGACGGCCGGTATGGAGGTGCTCCGACATCAGACGCGATTGGATGTCTCCGTCGATGAGGCGGCCCTGAGGATTGTTTCGTCACTCAAAGAGGGTCCTGAAGGGGTGCAGGTTTGGGGCGGGGAACCGACCGTGCGTCTGCCGGCCAAGCCCGGCCGCGGGGGACGGAATCAGCATCTGGCTTTGCGCTGCGCCACCGCGATTCAGGGTTGCGGGACTCTTCAGATTCTCTGCGCCGCGACTGACGGCGCCGACGGTCCGGGCGAGGATGCCGGGGCACTGGTGGATGGCGAGAGCGTGCAGCGAGGTCGGGATGCCGGGATGGATCCGGAGGCCTGCCTGATGAGGGCGGACTCGGGTAGTTTTCTGGAGGCCGCGGGAGACTTGATCTTCACTGGTCCGACTTCTACCAACGTCAACGACATCGTGATCGGTGCCAAGGGATGCAAGGGGTAGAATTGCCTTTGACGTGTCTGCCCCATGGCAAGTATGAGCATGCAGTTTCTGATTATCGATGACCATGAAGCCTACCGTGACTGGCTGGGTCATCACCTGACATCGGAGTGGATTGATTGTGAAGTTGTATCGCATGATCCGACCGGAGGATCTGCGCTGCCGGACGGCGCGGTCCCGGCGGATTACGATCTGATTTTTCTCGACTACCGCTGGCGCGGTGTGTCGGGGATGGAAATTCTTGCCGATCTGAAACGCCAGGAGAACTGTCCACCGATTATATTCATGACGCCCCAGGGAGACGAACAAACGACTGTAGCGGCCATCCGCGCCGGGGCCGATGACGTACTGCCGAAGGCATCTATGGGTCATGAAGATTTTGTCTGTCTGGTTCGGGCAGCGCTGGGAAGTGACAGAGGGTCCGCACAAGCCGCTCCGGAAAATGATCGAGGATCAGACGAAGAACCCACGTTTTCTCTCAAAGGCCATAGGCTGATTCGCCGGCTGGCCCGCGGAGGAGTATCGACGATCTACCTGATGGAAGACCAGCGACAGGAGAGGCAGGTCGTCGTGAAGGTGTTGACCGAAGTTCCGGATGTCGACGAGGAAAAAACAGATTTTGATCGCTTCCTGCAAGAGTACGAGCTGATTTCAGCGATTCGGCATCCTAACGTCGTTAAGATCTTCGACCTGGGTATCGCCGACGATCACGCGTTCATCGTCATGGAGTATTTTCCGGCGGGCGACCTGAAATCCCGTATCAAGCGCGGCGTTTCGCCAAAGGAAGCCCTCGATTACCTTGCCCAGATGGCATCCGCTCTGGCCGCCATCCATCGGGTCGGGGTGCTACATCGGGATCTCAAGCCCGCCAACGTGCTGCGCCGCGATAACGAGAGCCTGGCGCTCATCGATTTCGGCTTGGCGAAGAGGACCGTCAGGGCACCCGATTTGACCCGCAGGGGTGAGATCTTTGGAACGCCCTACTACATGAGCCCGGAGCAGGGTCACGGCGGCACCGTGGATCAACGCTCTGATATCTACAGTCTTGGAGTGATTTTCTTTGAGATGTTGACGCGCAAGAAACCGTTTGCGGCTTCGTCACCGATGGCCGTGATTTACAAACACGGCCATGCAGAGATCCCGTTGCTGCCCGAGCATCTGAGGGAGTGGCAGGATCTCATCGGCAAGATGATGGCCAAGGATCCGGACGACCGACCGCAATCCGCGGACGAACTCGCGGCCCTCGTTCAAGAGGGGCTGAAGCAGTGCTCGTGAAGACGGCTCCGTTGACGGACGTCATGAGGTTTCTTGGCCAGCCTACGCCAGTCACCTGGGTAGAAGCGGCACTCCCCGAGATAGAGCTGCTCGCCATCGATCATGCCAACTGCGAAAAGAAAGCGGCGGCGACGGCCATGGCCCTGATGAACCGATATCCTGGCAAGACCGACCTCGTCAGACAGATGTCCCGCCTGGCACGTGAGGAGCTCCGACACTTCGAGCAGGTGGTTAAGCTGATGGAAGGAGCAGGTATGCATTGGCATCACGTGACCGCTTCGAGATATGCGGCCGCACTCAGGGATGAGGTGGCGACCGGCGAGCCGGATCGGCTGCTGGATCTGCTGGTCGTAGGGGCTTTTATCGAGGCTCGATCCTGTGAGCGGTTCGCGTTGCTGGCACCGCGGGTGGGTGAGCCGTTTGCGGCTCTATATACGGCCCTGCTGGCCTCGGAGTCGAGACACTTCCGAAACTATCTGTCGCTGGCCGAGCGTTACGCAAAGACAGCCCAGGATGTCGAGCGGCGGATCGAGAGATTCCGGCAGCTGGAGAACGATCTCATCGCCAAGCCGGACCGTGAGATACGTTTCCATAGCGGCCCCCCTGGCTGACAATTAGAAGTCATCGGGGAACGATGTGCCTGCGGCGACTTTCCGTTTCTACGAGGAGTTGAATGACTTTCTGCCGGAAGAGCGCAGGAAGCGGCAGTTTTCACACCTCTTTCGAGGAAACCCTTCTATCAAAGACGTTATAGAAGCGATCGGTGTGCCGCATACCGAGATCGACATCATTCTGATCGATGGCCGCTCGGTGGGGTTCGGCGAACCGCTCAGGGGCGGTGAACGCGTGTCCGTGTACCCGGTATTCGAACGTCTGGATGTCAGTCCGTTGGTCCGGTTGCGGGCACGACCCCTGCGCCGCACAAGGTTTGTTGTCGACGTCCATCTCGAACGTCTCGGCCGCTATCTCAGGCTGGTCGGGGTCGATACGCTGTCCCCACCCGACAGCGACGACGCTGCGATTGTTGAATTATCTCTGGCTGAACGTCGTATCGTTCTGACTCGTGATCGCGGCCTGCTCAAGCGGGCACGTTTGCAGCGCGGTTACTGGATACGGTCCAGCAAACCGCGAGAGCAGCTCGTGGAGGTGATTCGATACTTTCAACTCGAGGGCGGCCTGACGCCATTTTCGCGATGCCTGATCTGCAACAGTTTGCTGGGGCCGGTCAACGGATCTGCGGTTGAGAAGGTGGTCCCTTTGTCTGTGCGGGCGTCTCAGACTGGTTTCTTCGCGTGTCCCGGATGCGGCCGCGTCTACTGGCAGGGTAGCCACTATCGGCGCATGCGCCAGTTGCTGAAAAAGTTGGGTCTGGCGAGTGAACCGGTCTGCTAATGCAGGGTTGTGTCCAGAGGCAAAGGCCGGTGACTGAATTGTCCTGGCTCCCGTTCGAATACTCCCGGGCAGGCAGTCGCGCAGGCCCCGCACCTTCCTTTGTCGTCGAGTTCCCACCCTGTGATCTGATAGCCGTCCCTGCAAATGACCGCCAGACCACAACCGGAGCAATAGGTCGTCTGTCCGTGGGGGTCGCTGATGTTGCCGGTGTAAACGTAGCGCAGGCCATTTTCCAGGGCGATCTTCCTCGCCTCACGCAGCGTTTCCAGCGGGGTGTCCGGATAATCCAGCATCTTCCAGGCACCATGAAACGCGGTCAGATGCAAAGGAACATGGGGGCCGAGAGCTTCTGCGACCCAGGCGCTGAGTGCATCGATTTCCCCAGGGGAGTCGTTCTCTCCCGGGATCAAGAGTGTCGTAATTTCCAACCACACGTCAGTCTCATGTGCCAGGTACTGCAGCGTTTCCTTGACCGGTGCCAGATGACCGCCACAGAGCTTCCAATAGAATCTCTCGGTGAATGCCTTCAGATCGACATTGGCGGCATCTATGGACTTGAAGAACTCTTCCCGGGGTTCTTTACACATGTATCCGGCGGTCACGGCGACCGTCCGCAGGTCGGCCGCTCTGCAAGCTCTGGCCGTATCCACGGCGTACTCGAGAAAGACGACCGGATCGTTGTAAGTGAATGCGACGGAACGGCAGTCATGGGCTATCGCGCTGGCGGCGATGTCATCCGGAGTCGCTTCTGCCGCCAGGGCATCGGTACGTTTTGCCTTTGAGATGTCCCAGTTCTGACAATACTTGCACGCCAGGTTGCACCCGGCCGTTCCAAAGGAGAGTATCGACGTACCCGGCAGGTAATGGTTTAGCGGTTTTTTCTCTATGGGGTCACAGCAGAACCCGCTGGAGCGTCCCCAGGAAGTCAGGACCAACTGATCGCCCTCTCTAGAACGAACGAAACAGAGGCCACGCTGGCCGTCCCGGAGCCGGCAAAATCTCGGGCAAAGGTCGCATTGCAGCCGACCGTCCTTGCACAAGTGCCAATAACGGGCCGGGACAGCCCTGGCGTAGTGGGTTGAATGCATATTCCAGTCGCGCGCTGCCAGCGGGATAACCGTCCTTGAATTAAAGATGGCAGGCAATTCGCCAGAATCAAGTCGGACTCCTGCCGCACGACAGCGTTCAATCCGGCCTTTCCTCGTCCGAAGGTTCGTGCCGGCAGATGTAAGCAACCGCATCCGCCGGACCGACACACCAGCAGCAGGTAGATCAGTTTTCAGGAAGGTGTCAGCGGGGCAGGGGCTCCAGCGAGTATCCTGCCGGCGACCAGCGCAGGTAACTGCCTTGGGTGTACCAGTCGCCAAGGACGATGCGTGTTGCCGGGTGATCGTCGACGTTGAAGTGATGAATGTCCGGACGATGGGTATGGCCGTGGATCATCGTATAGACCCCGTACTCCCGCATCATCGCGTTCACCGCCGTCTTGCTGACGTCCATGATCTCGGGTGGTTTCTGGCTGCCGTGTGTCTTGCTCGCATCCCGAGCCTGGCTGGCCATGGCGATTCGATGGTCGACCGTAGTGGACAAGAAGTCTTGTTGCCAGCTTGGGTCGCGGACCATGCGCCGGAAGCGTTGATATTCATGATCATCGGTACACAGGGAGTCGCCGTGGAGCAGCAGGACAGGCACATCGAACAACTGGACAAGCGACGGATCCTCCAGCATCCGACAACCAGTCCTTTCCGCGAAGACGTCCCCCGCCAGGAAGTCCCGGTTGCCAGCCATGAAATGACATCGCACTCCCGAGTGACTGAGGTCGTGCAGGGCATGCACGACCCGATGCTTCTCGGGATCAGGATCGTCGTCTCCTATCCACGTCTCGAAGAGGTCGCCGAGGATATACAGATCCTCCGCGTCCATTGCGTTCGTTTCGAGGAACGTGAGCAGCTGCCCCAGGATCTCAGGACGTGTCGAGTCTACGTGGACATCAGAAATGAATAGCGTACTCAATGTGATAAGACCTACTGGACGATGGCTATCTTTTCTATCGTGACGGTTGATTGCGGTACATCCCCGGGGAAAGGTCCGCCTGGGCCGGTCGGGATGGCGGCTATCCTGTCCAGAACCTCCATGCCCTCGACGACCTGACCGAAGACTGCATATCCCCAGCCGGAGGTCCGAGGGTCGAGGCTTGGATTGTCCCCGAGGTTGATGTAGAACTGCCGAGCTCCTGAGTGTGGATCTGCGGTTCGCGCCATCGCGATGGTACCGCGCGCATTGCGGAGACCGTTGCCGGATTCGTTGGGAATGGGACCTCGGGCGGGAAGTTTCTCGAATTCACTGTTGTATCCGCCACCCTGAGCCATGAAGCCGGGAATCACTCGGTGGAAGACCGACCCGTCGTAGGCGCCCTCGCTGGCGTAGCGGAGAAAATTGACCACGGTAATCGGTGCGCGTCTGCCGTCGAGTTCCAATTCGATGGTACCCGCGGATGTCAGGATGCTCACCCGGGGGTAGGCAGGAATCTGTCCAATTTCAGCGGCCATCATGGTGCTCGCGGTCAGCAGCAGAATCGCAGTCGCGAAAATACGCATGAAATAATCTCCGATTCGGGACTCGGCGTCATCCCGGCAAATTAATCCAGATCGGGGGGTACCGCAAACGATGGTGGGTGGAACCGCTTACTGAGGGCCCTGCCTTCCGGTACTATTGCGCGCCATGTCACAGCCCTTGCGCACAAGGTTCGCGCCCAGCCCGACCGGCCGCCTTCATCTTGGCAGTATCCGAACGGCGTTGTTCAACTAT
>CP070833.1:1755563-1760949 GCA_020341735.1 Gammaproteobacteria bacterium
CTAACGCCTCTGCGCCACAGAGATATCCTCAAGCGGCTCCGCACACCGTTGGTCACCGCCTTCGCCACCGGGAGTTCGCTCGTTGTGCTGCCGATGCTGGCGGAGATCTGCAAGCAACTGATCGACGAAACCCGTCCACAGGGCCCGATTGGTCCCCTCGCGGAAGACGAGGAGGAAACGGCTTCCTCGGTCGATGTGCTGATCCCGACCTTTTTCAGCTTTCCGACCATGGGGGCTGTGATATCGCTGGGCTTCGTGCTTTTCGCCGGCTGGTACATCGGATCACCCATCTCTACGCAGACGTATCCGGGCGTACTCTCGGGTGGATTCGCCAGTCTTTTCGGAGGCACGGCACTGGCGATCCCCTTCACGCTCGGTCTCGCCGAACTGCCCCGCGATCTCTTCCAGCTGTTCCTATCGACCGATGTCATCGTCAGCCGTTTCGGGACGTTCGTGTCCGTCATGCATTACGCGACCATCGCACTGATCGGGACATTCGCGATCGACAACCTCGTGCGCGTTCGCCCGAGGCGTCTTTTTCGGGTCGCGTTTGTCGCGTTGATCCTGTTCACCGTCGCCTTGATCGGCATCCGCGCGTTCTATACGCACGTGGTTGTCGTACCTTATACGATGGATCAGCACCTCAGGGGCTTGCATAACCTTCGTGCGCCCCAGCCATCGACGGTCTATCGACCTGATTCGGAATCTGAAACGGACGTGACGCGCACGGGGCCACGTCTCCTCGCCGAGATCAGAGACAGCGGCGTTCTCAGGGCGTGTTATGCCAGCGGGAACTACCCCCTCACTTTTTTCAACTTGGACGGGGAACTGGTCGGCTTCGATATCGAGATGGCGCATCGATTCGCCGCGCGCCTGGACGTCAGTCTCGAGTTCGTGCACGTCAGGAGTAAGCAGGACCTTCTTGGCGGCTACTGCGACGTGTTTTTCAATTCGCTTGCCTTGAACCCGGACCGAGCCGGTTTCTCCGCGTCCACCGCCCCCTTCAACCAGATTACGGTCGCATTCGTTGTGCCCCACCAGCGGCGCGACCAGTTCGTGACCTGGGACGCTATCAAGGCACAGGGCTAAATCACCATCGCCGCCTCCGCATTCCAATCCGTCCCGCCCGAAGTCGGCAGACGCATACCGCAGGCCGGCGTCGTCCGCTTCTCGTCGTACGGGGAGCAGCGCCGGTTCTTTGAGAGCGGTGGGGAAAGTGCCGTTGCCATGATCGATTCGGCCGAAGAGGGCGCCGCCTGGACGATCCTTTATCCTTTGTTCGCCGTCGTCGTCCCGCGTCCGGTCATCCAGTTGCCCATCGTGTATCAGGTCGCACCCGACAACCCCGGCCTGCTCCGCGCGATGAATGACTGGCTGGCGTTGGAAAAGGCGACCGGCGGGATCGACGAGATCTATGACTACTGGGTCGAGGGCAAGACCGAACAGGTCGATCCCCCGCGCTGGTCCGTGATTCGCGATGTGCTGGGATGGGTCGACTAGCCGATCAGGCCCCGTCGTCGTGATGGCGTCGTCGGTTGAATAGCGGATGGCGCGGCATGGACCGGGAGGTTCTTGCCCCGTGCAACTGAGGCTGGTGCGAGGGCCTGGCATGCTGGTCGAGGGGCCCGAAGAAGAAATAGATCGGGGGACGTATGCCGACAAACCCAGGTGACACAGACAACCGCTCGGGCTCGCCCCGGTCGGCAGTGGAAGTGGAGGCTTCGATCGAGGAGGTACTTAAGTGCATACGAGCGGATGATCCCGCGGGGGCAAACAACGCCGTCGATGGTTGGTCAGCGGAAGACCTGGCTGATCTGATGGTCCACATGCCGCTACACTACGCGCGCACGTTCCTCGAATGGTTGCCGAAGCAGAAGGCCAGCCGTGTGCTGGCGGACATGCACTGGAACTACCGCGCGGCACTGTCACGAACCGAGTCAGCGAGCCACTTGACCCAGTGGCTTGGAGAGATGCCGCCGGAAGCCGCTCTGGAGACGTATCGGTCCTTGCCGAAACGGATGCGGGGCCGGATGGCAAGACTGTTGACCGATATCGAGGCCCTGCAGGACTCACGCAAGTACCCGGACGGCACTGCCGGCGCCATCATGGACCGCAGGGTCATGATGGTTCCATTGGAATCGACCGCGTCGGAGGCGATGGAGGCGATCAAACACGCTTTCGAGCTACAGGGCACGGCCGGAACGGTCTTCGTCGTGGAAGCCGACAGAAGACTCGTCGGCATTTTCCGTCCCCGCGATCTGATGGTCGCCGCTCCCGACACGCCGATCCGGGACATCATGGTGACAGACTTTCCGGTCGTCCATGCCCACGCCAGACAGGATGATGCGGCGCACATCACCCAGGGCGAGGGCTACATGAGCCTGCCTGTCGTAGACGCCGAAGGCCGCCTGCTGGGGAGGATCACGCCGAAGTTGCGTGAACAGATTCTTGCCGAAGAGCAGCGCAAGGACCTGCTGCGGATGAGTCAGGTCTCACCGGACGCCCGTGCTACCGACGGGTTTCTGCAGATCGTCAGTGGTCGACTGCCCTGGCTCCTGGCCGGACTGATCGGCGCGACCATCGCCGCATTCATCATCGGTTCATTCGAGGAAGAACTCGAGAAGGCCGCCATCCTCGCCGCATTCATCCCGGTCGTCATGTCGATGGCCGGGAACTCCGGTCTGCAAGCCTCGGGAGTCTCCGTTCAGGTCCTTGCCTCGGGAACGATGTGGCCGGGGGATCGGCTGGCGTCCCGATTGCTGCGCGAGCTTGCCGGGGCCCTCAGCAATGGCGCCATCGCCGGGATCATTCTCGCGATGCTCGTGATGGTCATGTCCGGTCTCTTCGACATCGAGAATGCGGCCCGCCTGGCTATAGCGACTTCCTTTTCTCTTATGACCGTTACGACGATAGCGGCGCTCGTCGGTGCCTCAGTTCCTTTCGGACTGAACAGATTCGGCATTGACCCTGCGGCAGCCACCGGTGTATTCATCACGACGAGCAACGACGTACTCGGTGTTCTGGTCTACTTCACCATGGCGGACTTGTTCTATTTCTGAGCTGAAGTCGGCCTGAGTACCCACTTCATGATCGATTTTGCGTCCGTATTCATCTTCTTCGCGGTTATCGACCCCATCGGCACGGTACCGGTCTTCATTGCCGTGACACGCCACCTCGACGAGGCTTCCAAGACACGGATCGCCATCAAGGCGGCGCTCGATGTGATTGAGGATCTTCTCGATGACGGCGGGGTCCTCGAGCCTCCCTCGAGCCGGGTTCAAGCCGGCGCTTGCTTACCCGGTTAGTGCGAGTCATTTCACGGGGGTGCGCAGTATTTCGAGCTGCCGGATCCGGCGCTTGAGGAATTCCAACCGCTGGACGATCCTGTACAGGGAAAGCATCGATGAGGACCATATCCATGCTGTTGAGCAAACAGGCAAGCGACTTCCTTACACGCATCTCGGCGAAAGTTATCTACGGCACGATCATCCTGGGCGCCGTCATCGGTTCGCTCAGTGACCCGTTGCCGGAAAGAAGTATCCGCGTCGTCGTCATCGTTCTGTTGTCTCTCTACCTGGTCTCGGTGGCGAACGCCTACGCACGGATCATCGATGCCGATATGGCGAGCAAGCAGGCAACGCCCTGGGGTGAGAAGTGGCGGATCCTGCTACGACCAGGTTGGGTCATGGCCAGCACGCTGGTCCCGGTGGTCCTGTTTACGCTGGCAGCGTTCGGACTGACCAGTCAGACCGGCGCATTCCGTGCAACGGTCTACGCGCTGCTATTCGTGCTGTTTTTTTTCGGTTTCATTTCCCGCCGACTCTGCAACGGAGGAATTTTGGTTTCTTTGTTCTCTGGCATCGCCCTGTCGCTGCTTGGCTACGTGGTCGTGCAGGCGAAACTGTGGACCAAGTACATGCCGGTACTGGAATTCTGAGACAGGGTGCCGCGGGGCTCAGGTCATGGCTTGGCGATGCTGCGAATCGGTAAAGCATTCTCTTTAACATAAGGCAACACGCGAGGCCCAAAATTCTGCTAAGAAAATAGTGCTATCGGGAATTTCGTCGGGTGCGAGACCGAGCGCTGTCCCCGAGCGCGCCCGCTCCTGAGTTCCGATAGTGTTCGTGGCCATTGGACCGCGGACTCACGCTTGGAAAAGCCGACAAGGACGCCGGCGAGGAGGTTTCATGTTTCCTTGTATCAAATGGATTTTGGGTTCCGCTATCGTGGCTTTGTTCAGTCTGACCGCCGGCCCCGTGCTGGCCGGCTCGGACGTGTTGTTCACCGGCGGCGGAATCATCACCGACGGCAGCGGTGCTGCCGCGAAAAGGATCCCTTTTTCGGTGGGCTTGTTCGTCGATGCCGACGGGATGACCGACGGACGTCTCCAGTTCCACTTTCACAATCTGGATGACGTCTACGCGCTCGACCAGAGCCGTTTCACGGCATCGGTTTTCGACTCGGTGCTGATCGAAACCCGATACCGGGATACGGTCCCGTTTACCTTCGTGCGAATCGAGGCGCGCGGCTCCCTGGACCGAATGGAAGGGTGGTCGGTGCTGGTTCGTTTCTCCGACTTTGGCGTTCCAGTAAACAACAAGGAGATGCTGCCAGAGAACGCGGATGCGCTTCGGATCAGCCTGTTCGGTCCGGGTGGAGAAGCGGTTTATGACACCGCACTGGACTACCCGCGGGAGCAGGCGTGGCGGACTCTGCTGGACGGCGGCAATGTTTCGGTCGATATGAGGCTGGCACCGGATCCTTGACGGCAGATTCGTTGAATGAAAGGAGCATCCAGAGCGGCTAGCGCCTCGCGTACTGCCGTTGACGCTGGGCGATGCTCGGGTCGAACCTTGAGGTTCTCGTCCTGGGAGATGCCGAACCATACAAACCGAAAACCCTACGGGCGCTCCGTATGTATGGTGGGCCCGCCAGGACTCGAACCTGGGACCAAGGGACTATGAGTTACCTGGTTTTGACGGAACAACAACACAAAAAAAGGCCGCCATCAGGCGACCTTTGTAGGAATTTGGCTCCCCGGGGCGGACTCGAACCACCGGCCAAGTGATTAACAGTCGTCAGTCTTCGTTTCGTCCCTGTCGTGTGAAAGAGCCGTCTCATACAGAAGCAGCAATCGGAACGTCATTAGGTTGGTTTCGTCTGAATGCTTGCTGAGCAAGGAACAAGGGCCGCCGTTGTCTCTTTAATCGACAACCCTCCCGGTTTCATCCATCATCGGCCGAACTTACAGGGAGGCCACAAGAATTAGCTCGTCATTCTTCCAGGAACTGAAACGGCGCAACGTCGCCAAGGTGGCGGTGCTCTATGTCGTCGCCGCGTGGCTGCTCCTGCAGGTCACAGACGTGCTGTCGTCACTACTGCCCGT
>CP070833.1:1761049-1804256 GCA_020341735.1 Gammaproteobacteria bacterium
GCGGTCCGGTTCACATTCGCGGCGCTCGCCACAACTGGCAGGGACATCAGGTTTGACCTAGGCCGGGTCGAGGGTTATCGAAACTTCTGTAACAAGTTGTGGAATGCCTCCCGGTACGTGGTTATGAATACGACGGGCGAGGAGTGCGGACCCAATGGTGAGATGGAATTCAGCCTCGCCGATCGCTGGATCCGCTCAAGGTTCGGCCGCACGATCGAGACGGTCATTGAATCATTCGCAAGCTATCGGCTGGATCTGGCCGCCCGAGCGATCTACGAATTTACCTGGAACGAGTTCTGCGACTGGTACCTGGAACTGTCGAAACCGATCCTGCAATCCGAGGACAGTTCCGATGCAGAGCGTCTGGGCACACGTCGAACGCTCGTTGAGATACTCGAGGCACTCCTGCGTCTGATCCATCCGGTCATGCCGTTCATATCCGAAGAAATCTGGAGAAAGCTCGCGCCGCTAGCGCATGTCGATGGGGTGTCCGTAAGCACGCAAGCATACCCGCGGACGGAAGCGTTCCCGCAGGACAAAGCCGCCGAAGACGAGCTGGCCTGGGTCCGGGACTTCATTCTCGGCGTCAGGCAGATCCGCGGAGAAATGAAGATTCCACCGGGCAAGGCACTGCCGGTCCTGCTGCGTAGCGCCTCGAAACAGGACCGGGACCGACTGGAGCGACACGGTCGTTTCCTTACCCGGCTGGCCCGGTTGGGCGCCATTACCGTTCTGGAGTCAGATGTCGAACCGCCTCCCGCTGCCACGGCCTTGCTGGGCGAAGCCAGTATCATGGTGCCGCTGGCAGGAGTTATAGATGTCAGCGCGGAGCTCGCTCGGCTTCGTAAAAAACGTGACAGACTCGGTGTCGACCTGAAGCGCTCAGAGTCTAAGCTGGCGAACGACAAATTTGTTGCTAATGCTCCGGATGACGTGGTGAACCGCGAGAAGCAGCGGGTCGAAGAAGTCCGTGGCGCCATTGCCAAGATTGAACAGCAGCTGGCCACGATGGCCAGCCTGGAAGGGAGCTGAAACATCATGCACCACGACGTTGCTCAAAGCCGACAGGACATCAAGCACGTCGCAGATGCTGCAAAACTGAACGAAGCCCTGGATTCGCTCAACCGCATTATTCTCGGGAAGGCGGTCCAGATTCGGCTTTGCGTGGCCTGCATGATGGCGGGCGGACATCTTCTGATCGAGGATATCCCGGGGGTTGGCAAGACCACGCTCGCTCACGCGCTGGCCAGGATTCTAGGCCTGAGCTACCAGCGGATTCAGTTCACCAGCGACCTGTTGCCTGCGGACATCACTGGCGTCTCGGTTTATGACCGGGAGCAGGCTGCATTCCGGTTTCACCCGGGGCCGATTTTCTCGAACCTCGTACTCGCCGACGAGGTAAACAGGGCGACACCGAAGACCCAGAGCGCGCTCCTGGAGGCCATGGAAGAAGGCCAGGTAACCGCTGACGGTGAGACGTTCGGCCTCCCCCAGCCATTTTTCGTAGTAGCCACCCAGAATCCGACCTATCAGATAGGCACGTTTCCGTTGCCGGAATCACAGCTGGATCGGTTCCTGATGAGGATACAGCTGGGTTATCCAGGGCCCGCGATGGAGCGAGAACTACTGAGGGGCGATGATCGTCGCGCTCTCTTGGCGCGGAGCCGGCCGGCTGCTTCACCGGAACTGATCCAGCAGATGCAGAAAAAGGTCACAACCGTATTCGCGTCCGAAGCCCTGCTGGACTACCTTCAGTCCATTGTCCGTTACACCCGCCAACACACGGACTACGAGTCCGGACTGTCGCCGCGGGCGGCGATTTCTCTGCTGCGCGCGTCTCAGGCATGGGCGCTGCTTCATCAACGGGAAGCCGTGCTGCCAGAAGATATACAAGCCGTATTGCCTGCGGTTGTCGGACACCGGCTTCGACCCAGGCAAGAGGCGGCCGGAAGGGAACCGGATCAGATCGGCAGAGATCTTCTGGAGGCCGTGCCTATCCCCTGATGCCTAGCCTCCGCCGCAAGCTCGATCGACCCGCACTCTGGATCCAGGGGCTTGCACGATCCTGGGCCAAGAAGCGACAGGGCATCGATCCCGATCCCGTGATACTCCACCGGCGCCGAACCTACATACTGCCCACCGGACTGGGCATCGGATTCGGCCTGGTCCTGTTTGCCATGATGCTGGCGTCAATGAACTACAACAGCAGCATGGGCTTCGGCCTGACCTTCTTGCTTGCCGGACTCGGTCTCGTCGCCATGCACTGGTGTCACCAGAACCTGGCGGGACTGAGCGTCCGCGGTTTCCGGGTAAAGCCAGCTTTCGCCGGTCAGCCGCTGCAGCTCGAGCTTTACGCGGAGAACATTTCCTCTGGTGCACGCTATGAACTGGCCTTCTCTTGTGACAATCATGCCGCCGAGGCATTTGACCTGCGCGCTGGCGAGTCGGCGGCGGTCAGTATCGAGCTGCCTACGCACCGCCGTGGTCGTCGCCCGATCCCCGGGATCCGGTTGTCAACCCGATTCCCGTTCAGCCTTTTCACCTGCTGGACCTGGCTGCACCCCGAAATCGACGGCATCGTCTACCCGGCGCCGGCAGACCGGGGCGAACCGCCGCCGCCGGACAGCACAGACGTTGGCGGCGCGCAGGACGACAGCCGGGGAGACGATGACTTCGCCGGATTGCGGGCTTTCAGACCGGGAGACTCTCCCAGGCACATCGCGTGGAAAACTGCTGCCCGTGGAGGGGAACTGCTCACGAAGCAGTTCGCGGGGACGGACGTGACCACCCACTGGCTGGAGTGGTCATCTCTCGATAGTCAGAATACGGAGGCGCGGCTGGCCAGGCTGTGCCGCTGGGTTATCGACGCTCACGCGGAAGGACATGCATTCGGCCTGAGGATTCCCGGTACCGAATTCACTCCGGCCATCGGGCGCAGGCATCGGCACCAGTGTCTGACTGCGCTGGCTGACTTCCCGGAAGATGTGGAGCTTCATGGATAACGGCAGCGCACAGCTGGAACGCCTCGGGTGGAGTGCGGCGGCCATCGTTGTAAGCGTCGGACCTCACCTCCCCCGGATGCCCGCATGGGTCAGTCTGTTGACGCTCGGGTGCGTCGCTTGGCGCCTCGCGGCCGCATTCCGTGGCTGGCCAACAGCCTGGCGCTGGTTGCGGATGATCCTGGCCGGGATGGTGTTCGTCGGCGTCTATATGACCTACGGAACGATCAACGGAATCGAGGCCGGGAGTGCACTGCTTATCGTGATGATGGACATGAAGATGCTGGAAACTGCCCGGCGGCGGGATTTCCAGGTGCTGATGTTCATATGCTACTTCCTGGTCATGGCTCAGATGCTGTTCGAACCGGCCATGTGGACGTTGGCCTACATGATTGTGTCCGTGTTTGTAACGACGGTGGCCTTGTTGCAGGTGGTCCGCGAAGCTCCCCCGCTGCCGCCGCGAGAAGCCGGCAGGCTGGTGTCCAGGATGCTTGTCTATGCGACACCGCTCATGCTCGCCCTTTTTCTTCTGTTCCCGAGAATACCGGGCCCGTTCTGGGCCATGCCTGCGAGATCGGGGTCTGCGAGCACTGGGCTCGACGACCAGATGTCCCCCGGCAGTATCAATGCCCTCAGCCTGTCCGACGATGTGGCTTTCCGGGTGACTTTCGACGGCGAGGCTCCGCCAGCCCGGCTGCGTTACTGGCGGGGTCCGGTTTTTCATCAATTCGATGGCGCATCATGGCGGGAGGCCAGCCGGATGCCGATGTGGCGTTCCCGGGTCACGCCCCAGGGCACGCCGATCAGATATCGCATCACGCTGGAACCCCATGACCGGCCCTGGTTGCTGGCTCTCGACTATCCGGAGAGCTGGTCGGGCGTGAGAGGTTATCTTACGTTTGACTACAAGCTCGTGGCTCGTCGTCCGGTAGAGCAATTGAGTTCTTATGAAGTTATCTCTTATCCGGGTGCCATCGTCGATCCCGATATCAGCGAATGGGTCAGATCATGGAGCCTGCAGCTTCCAGAGGGCCGCAACCCGCGCACCGCCGCGTTGGCGCGGCGCTTCCGCAGCCAATACGCCTCTGACAGAGAGCTGGTATCCGCAGTCCTGAATCGTTTCAGCAAAGAAGAGTTCGTCTACACGCTGCGTCCGCCGTCATTAATTGGCGCACACCCGGTAGATGAATTCATGTTCGATACGCGACGTGGCTTCTGTGAACACTACGCATCGTCGTTCGCCGTCCTGATGCGCGCCGTCGGCATCCCGGCCCGCGTTGTCACCGGCTACCAGGGTGGCCAGTTCAACCCCATCAATGGTCAGCTGACCGTCCGTCAATCGGATGCCCATGCGTGGGCGGAGATCTGGCTGCCCGGCGAAGGATGGGTGCGGCTCGATCCCACCGCCGCTGTGGCCCCGGAGAGAATCGAGCGCGGCCTGCTGGACGCCGTGTCTACGGCGGACGCCGCCCCGGGTCTGGTCTTCAGGAGGATCCCGATTCTGCAGAGACTGAGCGAAAGCTGGGATGCCATCGACAGCGCATGGAACGAATGGGTGCTGGGTTATGGCCCGGACCAGCAGATCGCGTTACTGCGTAACTTCGGTGTCGGCAATCCGGACTGGCGGTGGCTTGTGGCCGCCATGGCCGGCACGCTCGCCGCCCTCCTTGCTGGCCTGGCCGCATGGCTGGCCTGGCGCTACCGGCCACCGCGGCTGGATGAGGTACAGCGCCTCTATCAAAGCTTCCTGGATCGTCTTCAGAACAGCGGCCTGCACCGGGAGCCGTGGGAAGGTCCCGTCGACTTCTGCCATCGGGCGGTCAAACAAAAACCAGCACACGAAGGCGCCATCCGTCGCATCACGACGAGCTACGTGCTTCTGCGTTATGGGCCGAGACGCTCCCAGGCGGAACTCGATCGTATGCGTAAGTTGCTCGGATCGTTCCGGCCCTAGGCCACATCCGGGGTGTCGTCATCCATTTCCTTGGCTGCGCGAATCCCTGCATCTACGTCAACCCGCCAGAGTAAGAACCCGCCCGCGAAAAACAGTATGCTCAGGGCCATGATGCTGTCGCGTTCATCAGCGCCGCTAATTACGATAGGCACCATGGCCATCAGCAGTGGACCGAGGATGGCGGCAAACTTGCCCACCATGTTGAAAAATCCGAAGAACTCAGCAGTCTTGGAGACCGGGATAAGCCGCGCATACAAAGACCGACTGAGGCTCTGGACTCCGCCTTGCACCAACCCGATCGCGATTGCCAGTACGTAGAAGTCACCGCTGTCCTCGAGCCAGCGCCAAGCGTATATCAGCGCGATGACATAGACGGACAGCCCGATGAGGATGGCGGGGCGTGGACCGATACGTTTGCCCAGCCAGCCGAAAAAGAGGGCTGCGGGGAATGCGACGAACTGGGTGACCAGCAACGCGACCATCAAACCCTGCGCCGGCAGATTGAGTATGCGGTCGCCGAAAAACACTGCTGTTTTGATGACTGTATTGACAGCATCTATGTACAGCCAGTAGCCGAGCAGGAATCCTACCAGAACCTTTAGCTGACGGATCTCCCGAAAGGTCCCCGCCAACTGGGCGAGACCCTCACGAACCGCCTGCAATCTCGTCGCCTTGTGGGCAGTTGGCGTTTCCTTCACGCCCATCAGCAGCGGTATCGTGAATGCCGCCCACCACACGGCGACAGTGAGGAACGACAGCTTGACAGCCGCTCCCGCACTTTCGATACCGAACAGCTCCGGCTTGCCAACCATCATCACGTTGACCGCAAACAGCAGGCCACCGCCGACATAGCCCATGGCGTAGCCATAGGCGGACACAAGATCGAATTCTTCTTCAGCTGACACGTCTACGAGCATCGAATCGTAGAACACGTTAGCTCCCGAGAAACCAACGGTTCCCAGGGCATAGAAGATCAGGCCAAGCTCCCACTGGCCTGCGTTGACCCATGCCATAGCCGCCGTCATGACTACCCCAAGCATCGCGAAGGTAGCCAAGAACTTCTTGCGACTCCCGCCGCGGTCCGCAATGGCGCCGAGAACAGGAGCGGATATGGCGACCAGGATGCTGGATCCGGCCAGCGTCATGTTGAACCAGAACTGCGAGTCACTGGCGCTCAGGTCTTCACTGAGGAAGCTATAGAAGGCAGGGAAAAATCCTGCCATCACCGTGGTGGCAAACGCTGAGTTGGCCCAGTCGTAAAGCGCCCATGCCAGAACCGGCCGGCGCAACAGGATATTCTTCATACAGTATCTCGACGGAAATAGGTCTGAGTCACCTCGGTGGCCCGCAATACTATACCGGCGTCTCAGGATACCTGCGAAACCTTATACGATGATCTGCTCCCTTGTTGGACGAAAGCGAATCTCGGGCCAACGCTCCCGCGTCAGGTCCAGATTGACTCGAGTCGGTGCGATGTAGACCAGGCATTCGCCATGGTCTATTGCCAGGTTGTCCTCTGCTTTGCGTTCGAAATCCCTGAGCCGGCCGGCATCGTCAGACTGGATCCAGCGTGCGGTCGCCACTTGCACAGGCTCAAACTTGCACTCGACGCCGTATTCGCTGCGCAGCCGGAATGCGACGACGTCGAATTGAAGAGGGCCGACGGCCCCAAGAATCAGATCGTTATTCCTTAATGGGCGAAACAATTGAGTCGCCCCCTCCTCGCAAAGCTGATCAAGCCCCTTTTGAAGGGCCTTCATTTTTAGAGGATCACGTAGTATCGCGCGACGGAAAAGTTCCGGCGCAAAATTAGGAATCCCTGTGAAATGGAGCTTTTCGCCCTCGGTGAAGGTGTCTCCAATATTGATAGTTCCGTGATTGTGCAGTCCCAGTATGTCGCCGGCGCAGGCATCGTCTGCATGCTGACGATCGGAAGCAAGAAAAGTGAGCGCGTCCGCCACTCGCATTTCTTTACCGCTGCGAACATGTTTTAGCCTCATGCCCGGGGTGTAGCGGCCCGAGCAGACCCGCAGGAACGCGATCCGGTCGCGATGCGCGGGATCCATGTTTGCCTGAATTTTGAATACGAAACCGGTAAACGTCGACTCTGCCGGGTCCACCTGACGCTCGTGCGCGGTGCGTGGCAAAGGCGGCGGAGCCCATTCCGCGAATCCGGTCAACAATTCCCTGACACCGAAGGCGTTGATCGCCGACCCGAAGAATACGGGCGTGAGCTTTCCCTGCATGTATGCCGAATGATCCCACTCGTGACTCGCACCAAGGACGAGTTCGACCTCTTCACGGTATTCTTCGGCTCTGTCGCCCAGAAGCCGGGTGGCTTCCGGACTTGCAAGTCCATCGATGGTCTCGGTCTTGCCGAGCGCACCATGCTCCCCCGAGCGGTATATGTAGATCCGGTCTTCCAGCAGATGATAGATACCCCTGAGGTCGCGCCCCATCCCGATTGGCCAGGTGACCGGGGAGCAGCGGATTTTCAAAACCGCCTCGATTTCATCGAGCAATTCCAGCGGCTCCCGACCATCGCGATCGAGTTTGTTGATGAATGTCACTATCGGCGTATCGCGCATGCGGCACACATCCATCAATTTGATAGTGCGTTCTTCTACGCCTTTTGCGCAGTCTATGACCATCAGGGCCGAGTCGACGGCCGTGAGAGTGCGATAGGTATCCTCTGAGAAATCTCCGTGCCCCGGGGTATCGAGAAGATTGATGACCCGATCCTCGAACGGAAACTGCATCACGGAAGAGGTCACGGATATGCCTCGCTCCTGCTCCATTGCCATCCAGTCCGAAGTCGCGTGCCGCCTCGCCTTGCGCCCCTTGACTGCGCCGGCAAGCTTGATGGCGCCACCGAATAGCAACAACTTCTCGGTGAGCGTCGTCTTACCGGCGTCCGGATGAGAAATGATGGCGAAAGTACGCCGACTGAGGATTCCGTCGTTCAGGGGATTCATTGCTTGGCTTGAGGCTGAAAAAGCGGCGTATTGTATCGCAATGCGTGACCGGGACAGAGGCTGCTGCTTCAGAGCGGCCTACCGAGGACCACCGCGTCCTCCCGCCCGCCGGAGGACCGGTAATATCGGGGACGCCTGCCGATCTCTTTGAACCCGGTCGATTGGTAGAGCGCTATCCCCACTTCATTCGATGGCCGCACCTCGAGGAATATCTGACGGGCGCCCGCCGTCCGAGCCACGTCAATCATGGCCGCCAGCATCTCGCGTCCAAGCCCGCACCCCTGCCTATCCGGATGCACACAAAGGTTCAACAGATGCGCCTCACCCGCACCGATGGAGACAATGGCGTATCCGTCGAGCACGCCTCCGTCACCCTCCAGCACGACACAGCGATAACCAACCCGCAGGCAATCCCTGAAGATGCCTTCCGACCAGGGAAACTCGTAGGAATCGCGCTCTATCCGGGCGACCTCCGGCACATCGGCCGCTCGCATGGGCCGCAGCCTCGGTTGCCGGAATTGCGGCTGCGCACTCACCCGCAGCTGCTGGCAACGACCTGAGCGGCCAACAACAGGTCCCGCCACGACTTTGCCTTCTCCCCGGGCCGGCGCAACAGATAGGCCGGATGATAGGTCACGATGACTGGCACCTCGTCAGCGCCGTAATGATGAATCTGACCCCTCATTCGCCCTAGCGGGGCATTCGTCCCGAGCAGCCTCTGGGCCGCCACCCTTCCCACTGCGAGGATGACGCGAGGCGCGACTAGGGCGATCTGCCTCTCGAGGTAGGGTGCACACTGTTCAATTTCTTCCGGGTGCGGGTCCCGATTGTTCGGCGGGCGGCACTTCAGAACATTGGCGATAAAGACACTACGGCGCGACAGACCCAAGCCGTCCAGCATCGCGTCCAGCAGCTGTCCGGCACGGCCTACGAACGGCTCGCCGACGCGGTCCTCTTCCGCCCCGGGCGCTTCGCCGACAATCATCCAGTCAGCTGCTGAATTGCCGACCCCGAACACTGCCTGCGTTCGCCCTTGGTGGAGTTCGCACAGATCGCATTCCAATACCCTGCAGCGCAAGGATTCCCAGTCGAGATCCGGGAGGCTGCCCCCATCCGCGGAGATTTGCGCATGCGACTCTGCCGCCGCCTGCCGGGGCACCCACCGCGTGATGCCCATCGCTTCGAGGTAATGATCGCGTCTGTGATCCATCGACGATGATGCGGTTCAGGCCGCCTTGCTTGGCCGACTGTCATTACCCTGGTCGCGCCGTCGAAGCAACCGGATCAGGCTCAGGATAGGCCCCGAAAGTGCGTATAGCGCGAACAATGAAAACAAGACCAGCGGGGGATCCAACGAGATCACCATGAACACGGCCGGAATGACGAGCAGATAGGCAAATGGTATCCGACCGCCGAGATTGAAATCTTTGCCGCTGTAGTAGGGAAAATTACTGACCATCAACGCACCGGCCACGGCCGTCACGAGGAAAGCGATCATGAATGCACCGCCGCCCCCGAATTCGTACTTGCTGGCCAGTCCAACAAGGCCCGCCACCAGTGCGGCGCCCGAAGGACTCGGTAATCCCTCGAAAAATCTATTGTCCGCAAGCCCGATGCGCGCGTTATAGCGGGCGAGTCGCAGAGCCGCACAGACTGAATAGAAAAATGCGGCAAGCCACCCTAGCCTCCCCCACAACCAATGGAACTCAGGCAGGTTGACCACTCCCCACTCATAAATGACAAGAGCCGGTGCCAGGCCAAAGGAAACCATATCCGCAAGGCTGTCGTATTCCTTGCCGAAGTCGCTTTCGGTGCTCGTCAGCCTGGCAACCCGACCATCTAGACCATCCATGACCATCGCAACGAAGATGGCAACTGCCGCTTTCTGGAAGTTCCCATCCATGGCCGCGACCACGGCGAAAAAGCCCGCAAACAGCGCGGCCGGGGTCAATAGATTGGGCAGCAGGTAGATTCCTTTTCTGATGTCACTTGCCTCCGGATTCCCACCGGGATGTACCCGTCCTAAACCTACACTTTAGACTGTTCGGCGGGGGTCATTCCAGCGCGCTCATTTTTCGGACAGCCACGGCATCATCGCCCTGAGGCGCTCACCGACCGCCTCAATCGGGTGCGCCTGCGCGGCACTCCGGCCTTCCCTGAGCGCCGGGAATCCGGTCTCTGCCTCGGCGGAGAGCTCCCGATCGAAACGACCGTCGCGAACTTCCTCAAGTATCTCCCGCATTGCATGGCGACTCTCCTCGTTGATGATCCGAGGCCCCCGGGAATAGTCGCCAAACTCTGCCGTACTCGATATCGACTTCCGCATCCCGGCGATACCACGCTGATGGACGAGATCCGCGATCAATTTGACCTCGTGGAGACAACCAAAATAGGCAAGTTCTTCCGGGTAACCGGCATCCACCAGTGTATCGAACGCAGCGGAGATCAGGTGGGTCAGACCGCCACAAAGAACCGCCTGCTCGGCGAACAGGTCAGTTTCGGTTTCGTCTCGGAAGGTGGTCTCGAATATGCCCGCACGGCCGTGCCCGTTTGCCCATGCGTATCCCAGCCCCAGATCCCTCGCCTCTCCTGACGCGTTCTGATGAAGAGCCAGCAACGCGGGAACCCCCCTACCCGCCTCATAAAGCGCTCGTACCTGGTCACCGATGCCCAGCGGCGCGACCATCAGGACATCGAGATCCGCGCGTGGATCGATGTGCTTGAAGTGGATGCTGTAGCCGTGAGCGAACACCAAGGCCGAACCTTCCTTCATCGATTCCGCCAATGTTTCCCTGTAGAGATCCGGCTGTGCTTGGTCGGGAACGAGCATCACGACCACATCGCTGGATGACGCCGCTCTGGCAGGGGTCTGCACCGGCAGACCCAACTCCTGGCAGGCGCCTCGGGACGAGGATTCCCTGCGCAGCCCGACCACCACCTCGACACCGGAGTCCCGCAGGTTGAGCGCGTGCGCCCTGCCCTGCGCTCCAAAGCCCATCACCGCAACGCGGCGACCGAGAATCGAGGCCGGTTCGATGCTCATGTCAAAGTAGGTACGCATGTCTTACTCCAGCGGGAACCCGGGACGTGGCGCCCGGCCTGCTACGGTACAAAAACGCTATCGAACCCTTACAATACGGCCCACGCCGAACTTCCGGTAGATTAGCCCAGTCATCAGGAACAACACATGCGTCTTTCGCAGTATCCACTTGCCACGCTCAAGGAGGTGCCTTCCGGCGCGGAGGTGGTCAGTCATCAGCTCATGGTGCGATCCGGAATGATTCGCCGGCTTGCGTCGGGGCTGTATACATGGATGCCGCTTGGTTTGAGGGCGCTGAGGAAGGTAGAGCGCATCGTCCGGGAGGAGATGGACGCCGCCGGAGCACTGGAGCTACTGATGCCGGTTGTTCAGCCATCCGAGTTATGGCGGGAATCCGGCCGATGGGATGTCTTCGGCCCGGAACTGCTCCGCTTCACGGATCGCCATGAACGCGGTTTTTGCCTCGGGCCGACTCATGAGGAGGTCATAACGGACATTGCGCGTAGCGACCTCAGGAGTTATCGGCAGCTGCCCGTAAATTACTACCAGATTCAAACGAAATTTCGTGATGAGATCCGGCCCCGTTTCGGCGTCATGAGAGCCCGGGAGTTCATCATGAAAGACGCGTACTCTTTCCACCTGGATGAAGCCTGCCTCGAGAGAACCTACCGACGCATGTACGACGCATACGCCGCGATCTGCACGCGCATGAATCTCAGGTTCCGGGCGGTTGAGGCAGACACCGGAGCGATCGGGGGCAGCGTCTCCCACGAATTTCATGTGCTGGCGGATTCAGGTGAAGACGCGATCGCTTTCTCTGACGAGAGCGACTACGCCGCCAATGTGGAGATGGCGCCTTCGATGCCGGATACGGATGCCCGCCCTGAGGCCACTATTGAGGCCCGGCAAGTTTCCACCCCCGATATTCGGAGCATCGGGCAACTCACGGAATTTCTCGGCGTAGAACCGCGGCATTGCGCCAAGACGCTGCTCGTCGAGGGCACCGATGGCCTCGCGGTGGCACTGATCATTCGCGGCGATCATGAACTGAACCCGATAAAAGCGGCCAAACTTCCGGGTGTTGCATCCCCGTTACAGATGGCTTCAGCCGATACCATCCAGACGACGGCTGGCTGCGGCGCCGGCTTTATCGGTCCGGTTGGACTGACGTGCCCGATTTTTGCCGACCACGCAACACGCAACATGTCGGACTTTGTGACTGGGGCCAATGCTGAAGATGCCCACCTACAGGGTGTCAACTGGATCCGGGACCTTCCCGAGCCCGAGTTCGTGGACATTCGCAATGTCGTGGAAGGCGATGCCAGCCCCGACGGCCACGGGACTCTTTCGATTGCCCGGGGCATCGAGGTCGGTCACGTTTTCCAGCTCGGAAAAAAATACAGCGAAGCCCTTGGAGCAACTGTGCTGGACGAAGACGGAAGGGAGCGGCAGATGTTGATGGGCTGCTACGGTATCGGTGTCACTCGATTCGTCGCAGCGGCAATCGAGCAGAATTACGACGAGAACGGCATCATCTGGCCGGAACCCATCGCTCCGTTCCAGGTCGCGTTGATCCCGATTAACCTCCAGAAGTCACCGCGGGTTAGAGAAGCTTCGGAGACAATCTACGCAGAACTGACGGCTCAGGGAGTCGAAGTCATTTTCGATGACAGGCAGTCGCGCCCGGGCGTGAAGTTTGCCGACTGTGACCTTCTTGGAATCCCGCATCGCATCGTCGTCGGAGAACGGGCGCTGGATGAAGGGCAAGTGGAATACAAACACAGACGCGATAGTGAGTCCGGCCGCCTCCCGCTCGAGAGCGTCGTCGCCGAAATTACAGGGCGCATTCAGGACGCCCTGGCCAACGGGTAGCGTCGCATGCGGCGTCTGATGCTGCTGTCCATATTGCTGTGCGGACTCGCGCTGGCAAAACCGACTGCCGTTGACCCTGCATTGAAAGAACGCCTGATCGTCGCCGCATCCCAGGCATCGAGTTTCGTCGACCGTTTCGATGCCGAGGTCTGGCTGATGGATATGTCACTGCGGCTAAAGCGGCAGGTCGCGGATCACGACGAGCGTCTGAGAATACTGAGGCTGGCGCATGCGGAGGCGACCCGTGTGGAACTGCCTCCAGAACTCGTCCTCGCAGTGATCGACGTAGAAAGCAACTTCGATCGTTTCGCCCTGTCCGAAGCCGGCGCCAGGGGACTGATGCAAGTCATGCCGTTCTGGGTCGATGAAATCGGTCGACCTGAGGACAATCTATTCGAAATCCCCACCAATCTACGCTACGGATGCACCATACTGCGATACTACTACGACAGAGAATCCGGGAATCTGTCGCGCGCGCTGTCCCGATACAACGGCAGCGTGGGGAAACGCTGGTATCCAGACCGGGTGTTCAGCCGGCTCAGTACGAAGTGGTATCAGCAATAGTCGGCTAGCCGGTCGAAAATGCCGACGGAATCGCATCCTCGCCAGACACGTCGACGATCTTGACGTTGTCCACCCGCGCCATTGGTGGTCCGTGACGCAGCCACAAACATAACTCGTTCACGGCGCGAGAATCGCCACAGGCGAGTACTTCGACCCCGCCATCCGGTAGGTTAATGGCATGGCCGGTCAAACCGAGATTCTGCGCCTGGCTGGCCGTACTTGCGCGGAAGAACACGCCCTGCACCCGCCCTGTTACGATGCAGCGCCGACAACAATGGTCCTTCATTACCCGACTCTCTACCGGGAGGACCGGCTCTATCGATCGCCGCCGATGGTCTCGGCGATTGTCCGGGCGTGAGTGGCTTTCTGGCGGGCGTTGCGGGCGTCGTTCCGGGCCCCGTTGTAGGCGCGCTTTTCCAGCTTCTTCTCGGCGCTGCCAAGATAGTCACGGGCCTGCCGCAACGGGACCGGGGCCCACTTCTCGGCACCGGCTGCCTCCGCGGCCTGAATCGCCTGGCGCGCGTCGCTCATCTCCTGCACTGGCGGTCCCGCACAGGCTGACAAGAGCAGCAACACGGTTAGCCCGGCAAGTTTCCCCATCATGGATTTCGGTCTCGGCATGTTTTGTCGTACCGTTCCCGTCTGAGATGATCAGGTTACCCGTGAGAAATATACTCTATCGCAGACCATGCGACCAGCACTCAGGGGCCGCCAACCGTGATGGAAAAATGAGGCAAATCATGAAGGTAACGATCTACCACAACCCTCGCTGCTCGAAATCACGTCAGACCCTGGCCCTGCTCCGCGAGCGGGGCGTGGATCCTGAGGTCATCGAGTACCTCAAAACGCCACCGGACAAGGCGACGCTTGAGAGCCTGCTCGAAGCACTTTCAATACCGGCATCCGGCCTCGTCCGCACGGGTGAACCCGAGTATCGGGAGCTCGGCCTGGCAACCGCAGGCACGACCGAGTCCCACCTGGTTGACGCGATGGTCGAACATCCCAGGCTCATCCAGCGGCCCATCGTGATCTGCGGTGGGCAAGCCCGACTGGGGCGTCCGCCTGAACAGGTTCTGGAGATCATCCCTGAATGAAGAATGTCCTGGTTCTGTACTACTCGCGAAACGGGTCAACGGCTGCCTTGGCGGGGCACGTGGCCCGCGGCGTCGAACGGGTAGAACCCGTCGAAGTGTTGCTTAGAACCGTACCGACTGTTTCACCGATCACCGAGGCCACGGCTCCAGCAATTCCTGATGATGGCCCTCCGCACGTCACGCTGGAGGAAGTCGCGGCTGCCGACGGTTTGATCATCGGCAGCCCCACGCGTTTCGGGAAAATGGCTGCACCGCTGAAATACCTCCTGGACAGCCCCGGGGAACTATGGCTTTCCGGGGCGCTGTCCGGGAAGCCCGCCGCAGTTTTCACCTCAACGGGCACCATGCACGGGGGCCAGGAGTCCACTCTGCTCACGATGATGCTGCCACTGTTGCATCACGGCATGGTCCTCGTCGGGTTGCCGTTTACGGATCCCACCCTTGGGACGACCCGTACAGGGGGGACCCCATATGGGGCCAGTCATGTTGCGGGCCAGCCGCCATCGCCTCGCATCACCGAGGAGGAGAGGCTCCTGGCGCAGGCCCTCGGAGAGCGCGTGGCTCGCATCGCGCTGATCCTGGCCGGGAAGTGAGCCTGCACGGCCCGCGTAGCGCCTATCCCGCCGCGGCATCTGCAGCCATCTTCCTGATCTGGCTGGGTGTCTGGCAAGGCTTTGCCGCACCGCCGGACGCCATCAGCCCGATCATCCTGATCATTGTCTTGTGGATACCGATCCTCCCTGCAATACCCCTGATTTTTCAAGGAAACCGCCGCGCAGCGACATGGTGTAGCCTGATTGGCGTGTTCTACTTTGGATTTACGGTCATGGAACTCGTGGCCAATCCCCTTGCCCGCCCGTGGGCAGCGATCGGGATGTTCCTCTGTGCGCTGATGGTCGGTCTGCAGCTCCGCCTTATTCGGTCCAGACCGGATCAGCGGCACTGAGAAGAACCGCCGGCGATGATGCTGCGGACAAAGGGCACAGTGAGCTTGCGCTGCTCCGCCAGCGACTCGACATCAAGTCGTTCCAGCAGACCGTACATTGACTCCATATCGCGTGGGACTCTGCGTAGCAGGTACTGAATGGTTTCGTCCGGCAGTTCCAGTCCACGATGCTGAGCTCTTAGCCGAAGGGCCGCCGCAATGCCCGCTTCGTCCAATTCAACCAGCTGGAACACGGCGCCGGCGCTGAGTCTGGAACGCAGATCCGGCAGGTCAAATTCGATGCCGGATGGCCCTCTTTCCGTTGCCACGATCAATGCCCCACCCCGATCAATCAAACCGTTGTACAGGTTGAATAGCGCCGTTTCCCATTCGGAGTCTCCGGCGACCCGATCGAGATCGTCGATCGCCAGCAACCTTTGCTCATCCCACCCTTCAAGCACCTCCGGACCGAATGGCCTCATCTGCTCCATCGGTATGTAGGCGGCCAATTTACCTGCGTCTCCGGTCGCTGCACAGACTGCTTGAAGCAAATGGCTTTTGCCGCTGGACGCCGGCCCCCATAGCCAACCCCCTGGGCCATCGGCGCCCGCGGCCACCGCCTGCAGGTGTGCGACAGCAACCGCGTTTGGCCCCGCAAGAAATGTCTTGAATATGGCAGAGTCTTTCAATTCGATCGGGAGTGGGAGCTGCCTCATCGTGCCTCCGTCAACCCGCCCGTCGCGCCATCAAGGCACGCTGCCCCCAAGTCACCATGTAGTCGATACCGCTGAATACAGTCGTCGCCAATACGGCGTATCCAATGACCTCTACGACGGGCCGACCGGGCACTGCGTAGGCGGCATCCGCGACCGCCGATAGGACATAGAGCAGCTGGAGAGCCGAGTTGGCCTTGCTCACCCGCGTCGGGCTGGCATCGAACTCTCCAATGAACACCCGATAGGCAGTTGCACCGGCAATGATGATCAAATCTCGGGCGACGACGGCGACCAGGAGCCACACCGGGGCAAGACCAATGTATCCCAGGGTGACAAAAGAAGTGACCAGCAGAAGCTTGTCCGCCAATGGGTCGAGTACACCCCCCAGTCGTGATCTCCACTCGTATCGCTTAGCGAGAAATCCGTCCAGCCCGTCCGTCAGACCAGCCGTGAAGAACAGCAACAGGACCCATTGGTATTGCCCTTGCAGAAGCAGGATGACCAGCGGGGCTACCAAAATCATCCTGAGGATGCACAAGGCGTTGGGGATATGTCTGGGCTTCAACGGATCAGCCGATAGCTCAACATCACAGGCCGCGCGCCACCACTGGCGTCGGGATCCAACATGACTGGCCCCTCCGACTGGAGCATTCCACCCAGTCGGATTGCCCGATCGACGTTCTCGACGCTTCCGATTAGGCTCATGCCGAATTCGGCAGTCTCGTCCTCGAGCTGTCGGAGAAACACCTCACGTACGGCGGTTAGAGCCTCCAGATACTTGAACACGCGAGCGTATTCTTCCAGAGAATCTACCCCGTTCACCCGCAATCCGATCTCGCCCTGAACCGCAGCGCCCGTCGTAACCGAGTACCGCTGCGCGAAACGATCGCTGGCCTGATGGATGCCGGCATCGAGATTCCCGGTCCATCGGTAGGACTGATCCTGGTCATACAGGGTCCAACGGATCCGGTCAGCCGCTCCGGCCTGAAGGCGGCCTAACAGCACAGAGTCCGTCCTGTAACGGTCACCAGCATCCAGCAACGCCTGATCAAACCCTCCCCAGACCTCGGTAAATGAGATGACGCTGCGGTCCTGGGCATCCATGAGCGGCATTACGATCGGCACGCCCCTCAAATCGGACAGCTCCTCGATGCGGTCCCGCAAGCCGGCTGTATCCGGATCCGGATCCGGCACTTCATCCTCCGGCGTCAGCACGAATCGCTTCCCTCCGCCCTGGTCGATGGCCAGGACGAGCAGAACGGTGGGCCGCTCGGCGCCCCAGATCGGCAAACCCAGTTCTGCCAGTGCCTCGCCGAGCGTGGCGCCGTCAAACGCCACCCATAGCTTGCCCTCGCGAGTCGTGCGGAACTGCTGCACGTAACGCTCTGCTGAGCGCCTGAGGTCACGGGTCTCGGGGCTGCTGGCAGCATCAAGACGCCCCGTCAGGCGCACCAGAACGATACCCATGGCCTCAGAGAAAGCGGCGGCACGGCGAGCCTGGGTATCCTGCTCCATGACAACCTCTGCCTCGTACAGGCCCGGGTAGGAAACCGACGCATCCGCAATGCCTGGACCGAGCCAAAGCAGCGCCACGGCCGACATGGCTAGAAAGGGTTGTCTCAACTGTATGCCCAACATGGATTCCCAGTCTGTGGGGTGATGTAAAATATCACAGTTGCCTCCTTTTTAAGCGCCCGCAAACTGACTATCTTGTGGGTCGCATCTCACCACTCTGCCGCTGAGTGATATGAACGATAAATCATCTCTCACCTACCGCGATGCGGGCGTCGACATCGACGCCGGCAATGAACTAGTGGAACGGATCAAGCCCCTGGTAGCAGCTACGAGTCGCGCCGGTGTACTGGCCGGGATCGGCGGCTTCGGTGGTCTGTTCGAATTGCCGGCAGGCTACCGCGAACCGGTGCTGGTCTCCGGTACGGACGGCGTAGGAACCAAACTGAAGCTCGCGCTCGAACTCGGCAAGCACGACACCATTGGTGTCGATCTGGTCGGTATGTGCGTCAACGACGTCGTGGTCCTCGGCGCAGAACCACTGTTCTTCCTCGACTACTATGCGAGCGGCCGGCTGGATGTTGATACGGCCGCAGCGGTCGTCTCCGGCATCGCGGACGGCTGCCGCCAGGCGGGCGCAGCGCTCATCGGAGGGGAAACCGCCGAGTTGCCGGGCATGTATCAGGGCGATGACTATGATCTGGCGGGTTTCTGCGTCGGGATCGTAGAGAAATCAGAGGTCATCGACGGGTCCCGGGTAGCACCGGGAGATGCAATCATAGGCCTCGCCTCTTCGGGTCCTCATTCAAACGGCTATTCACTGATCCGTCGCATCGTCGAGATCAGCGGCGCCGGATTGGGAGACCCATTTGGTGAGACCACCCTCGGGGAATCACTGCTGGCGCCGACCCGCATCTACGTGCGCCCGGTACTCGAAGTCGCCCGTACGCTAGACTTGCGGGCCGTCGCCCACATCACGGGTGGTGGTCTTCCCGAAAATCTGCCGCGTGTTCTGCCGCAGACCTGCGGCGCCCGCTTGCGAAGAGACTCCTGGTCCATGCCGCCCATATTCCGGTGGCTCCAGGAACAGGGCAATGTCACGGACCAGGAACTCCTCAGAACATTCAATTGTGGAGTTGGCATGATCCTCATCGGTCCCCCCGAATCCGCGGACCGGGCGATCGAAATTCTCAATCTTCAAGGTGAACGCGCCTGGCTCGCTGGCGAAATCATTGCCGACCGACAAGGCGTGGAATTGATCTGATGAGCACGTTGCTGCCGATCTCCGTCCTGATCTCCGGCAGCGGGACGAACCTCCAGGCTATTCTGGACGCCGCTGGGGACGGTCGTCTGCCAGTCCGAATCGTCTCCGTGATAAGCGATCAGGCCGACGCGTATGGGCTCACTCGCGCCGCGAAATCAGGCGTCCCTGGAATGGTTCTCGAGGCGGCTGGCGGGATGAATCGGGAGGGATACGATCAGGCCCTGGGCACTCTGCTGGAGAAATCGAATCCTGGGCTCGTGGTACTGGCCGGTTTCATGCGCATCCTCAGCGCCGGCCTGGTCCGTGACTGGGAGGGTCGAATGCTGAACGTGCATCCGTCGCTCCTGCCCGGATATCGGGGTCTGCATACGCACCGCAGGGTCCTGGAAGCGGGAGAGTCACATCACGGCACCAGCGTCCACTTTGTCACCGAGGAACTCGACGGGGGGCCGGTCATTGCGCAGGCGAAACTGCGTATCGGCCCCGGCGATACGGAGCAAACACTCAATGCCAGAGTCCAGGCACTGGAGCACCGCATGTATCCGGCGGTGATCCGCTGGTTCGCGCAGGATCGACTGAGGATGGCCGATGGCCATGTGGAACTGGACGGCACGCGGCTCCGCGAACCGGTTATTCGGGATGAGGAAACCTGGCTCAGGTCTTAGGCAGAGTGACTCCGGTTTGACCCTGGTACTTGCCGCCGCGATCCCTGTACGACGTCTCACAGACCTCGTCCGACTCGAAGAAAAGCATCTGGGCAACGCCCTCGTTAGCGTAGATCTTGGCCGGGAGGGGCGTTGTGTTGGAGAACTCCAGCGTCACATGCCCTTCCCACTCCGGCTCCAGCGGCGTGACATTGACGATGATCCCGCATCGGGCGTAGGTCGATTTGCCAAGACAGACAGTAAGGACACTGCGGGGGATGCGGAAATATTCAACCGTCCTCGCCAGGGCGAATGAATTCGGAGGGATGATGCAGACCTCCTGGGTGACGTTAACGAAGCTGCTCTCGTCGAAGTGCTTCGGATCCACGACGGCGGAATTGATATTCGTGAAGACCTTGAATTCGGGGGCGCAACGGACATCGTAGCCATAGCTGGAGGTACCGTAACTGACCAGGCGGTTACCTGCTGCCGTACGGACCTGCCCGGATTCGAAGGGCTCGATCATGCCATGCTCCTCGGCCATGCGCCGGATCCAGCGATCTGACTTTATGGTCACTCAATCGTCCTCGACAATGATCTCGGGAAATGGCTGGCTGCCCGCACCGGAGAGTTCAGCCAACTTGGCTGTCGTCCGCCGGGCCACTTCGAGATAGGCGGCCGAAATGGAACTATCCGGATCGGACGCGACCGATGGGCGCCCGCTGTCTGCCTCCTCCCGGATCCGGCCGTCCAGAGGCAAACCGCCGAGGATCGGGAGCCCGTAGGTCTCGGCCATGCGGGCGGCGCCTCCCTCTCCGAATATCGGATCCTGGTGGCCACAGTTCGAGCACACATGCATGCTCATGTTCTCGACGATCCCGAGCACGGGGATATCGACTTTCTGGAACATCCGCAGCCCTTTGATTGCGTCCTGCAAGGCGATGTCCTGAGGCGTCGTCACGATCACGGCGCCGCTGACCGGCACCTGCTGGGATAAAGTCAGCTGGATATCACCCGTGCCGGGCGGCATATCGACGATCAGATAATCAAGCTCATCCCAGAGAGTCTGGCCCAGCAGCTGAGCGAGTGCGCTGGTAGCCATTGGCCCCCTCCACACTACAGCCTCGTCTTCGTCTACCAGGAATCCGATCGACATACACTGGATACCGTAGCCGATAAGCGGATCCAGCCTGCTACCGTCCGGGCTGGTCGGTCGGCGGCCTGCGAGTCCCAGCATCCTTGGCTGACTGGGTCCATAGATGTCTGCATCCAGCACGCCCACGCGGGCTCCCTCTTCTGCCAGGGCCAGTGCCAGATTGACAGTCGTCGTAGACTTGCCCACACCGCCTTTTCCGGAAGCGACCGCGATGACGTTCTTTACCCCATTTAGAGGCGACACCTGGCCCTGCACGGGCGCCGCGGCCACTTCCGACACAAAATCGATAGTTACCTTGTCGACACCAGGTAGCTCATGCAGCGGCTCGGCAAGTGATGCCTGCAGCTTCCGGGCGTAGCGCTTTGCAGGAAAACCAAGCCGCAGTGAAACACTCAGGCTACCCTCGACAAGCTTGACGTCCAGAATCTCGCCGACCGCCTCGAGCCCACTCTCGAGAATCGAATCTCTGTATCCGATCACGATCGATCGGACGTCGCTAGTTATTGAATCGCTCAACGAAACTCTCCATGGCCAGGTCGGCGCCCAGAATCAGGGCGGCCATTGTAGCCGAAACAGCCCTGTACCAGTGGCACCGGCGCTTGGAGAATGTCCGGGCCCCGTGTAAGGTAGACGGGATGACTAGAGGCGTTAGGGCCAAGGACTTGTCGCCCCCCCGTGCAGCCGTCCCTCGGGGATCGCTGGCGTGCCTGTCGCCGTCGTCATTCGCCGCTGTGGGCAGACACTCCGTGACTTCGATAGCTACACGGTCAAGATCAGGGGCCGGCACTCGATGAGCATCCTGGGCGGCACCCGTGCGCGCAGATTGATATCCCGTCTCGAAGATCTCGACGATCTCAATAGTGGCGACTCCAGGCAAGCGATTCAGAAGCTTCGGGCGCTCGGCCCGTCTGCCCTGAAGCAGATCATCGAGGCTCTGGATTCCGCCGACAAGCGCCGTTCGGTGTTTCTGGCCGACCTGCTCAGCCGGATCATTACAGATAAAAACCTCGATACGGCGATAAAGGGGCTGTCCCTGGAGAGCCAGCGGGGCGCGACGGCTGTTGCCTGGGCGATCGGTCACGGCAGTGGCTTCAATCCCAACCGGCTGCTGGACTATTTGAAGAAGGCCGACATTCCACGGGCGCCGTTGTGCGATGCCCTGATCCATCAGCGAGACCGGCTGGACGTTCGCCGGGTACTGACCCAGGCGTATATGATGGAGTCGACCGAGAAGGCCGTGCTGTTCCGGATCGTGGCTAATGCGGCCAGAGAAGACCACATACCCGAGCTTATAACCCGGCTGACCGGCAAGGATGTCGTCGCGCGGGCCCATATCATCGACATGCTGTCGAATTTCGATCGAGTTGATGTATACCGGGCTCTCGAGGAACAACTGGGAGATCAGAACAAGCTGATTCGTCAGGCGGCGATTTCGGCGATCGGGCGGATGTCTGCATCCCCGGACATCGAGAAACTGTGCGAGTTGCTATGCGACCCGGATATCGATGTCCAGAACAAGGCTGTGGACATCATCGTCAAGCAGAACCATCCGGAAACGGTCAAACACATCATCGTCGCGTTGAAGGACGATTCCGAGTACGCGCGACGCGCCGCGGTCGAAGTGCTCAACGAAATTGCGGATCCAGAGTCCGTCAAGGATCTCCTCGAAACCCTCGGTGACGATGATTGGTGGGTGCGGGCAAGAGCTACGGATGCTCTTGCAAAGATTGGTGGCCCACGCGTGGTCAATGCCGTCGTCCAACTCATCAATGACGAGAACGAGGACATCCGCCGGGCGGCGATCGAATTGCTGAATAGCACTCGGGACGAGCGAGCCGTAAAGAAGCTGATCGAGGCGACGGAAGATGAGGACTGGTGGGTCAGGGAACGGGCCGCCGATGCCCTGGCCGAGATCGGCGATCTGCGCGCACTGCCTGCACTGGAATCCATGCTTGACGGTGATGCGCGCTCCATCCCGACCGCGATCCGGGGCGTTGTCAAATTAGGAGACGATCGGCACATACCCCGCCTCATGGAGCTTGCAGAGCACGAGAATAGAGAGGTCAGGGTAGAAGCGATGCACGGCCTGACCCGCCTGGCCGATGCCGATAGTGCCCAGGACATCAGAGAGGTCGCCAGCCGCCACGTCGACGACCCGGACAAAGCCGTTCGCAAGGCAGCCATCCACGTCATCAAATCTATCGACGATCGCTATTCACCCTCCCAGATCGAGCAGGCGGCAAAGGCGAAACGGTTCGCCGAGCCGACGCGCACGATGCTGCTTGATGAAAAAGAACTGGGAGCCGCAATTCAGGGAGGCGCCACGGTCCAACAGCAGTTGGATATCACAACGTTGAATGCGGGCGATGTAATCGAGGGGCGGTACCGTTACGTCAAGAAAATTGGTAAGGGCGCATTCGGCACGGTCCTCCTCATGAGCGACCTCGTGGTCGAGGAAAACCTGATCCTCAAGTTCCTCAACCCGAACGTGGCCTCAGATGCCGAGGTAATGAAGAGATTCGTGCACGAGCTCAGATATTCGCGCAAGATCACTCACCGCAATGTCATCCGGATCTATGACTTCCTGAAAATCGGAGGTCACTACGCTATCTCGATGGAATACTTTCCGTCGCATACGCTCGGCGACGAAATGAAAAACGAGGAGCCGCTCCAGGTTGAGACGGCGATCAAGTATGCCTGCGACATTGCCACGGGCATGGATGTGGCCCATCAGGCGGGGATCGTCCACCGCGACCTCAAGCCTGCGAACATCCTCATCGATGATGAGGGCCTCCTGAAAATCGTCGATTTCGGCGTGGCAGCCGCTCGCAGCAGCGGCGACACGCAACTGACCAAGACCGGCTACGTCATCGGGTCCCCCAAATACATGGCACCAGAACAGATCCTCGGCAAGCAGGTCGACGAGAAGGCGGATATTTACAGTCTCGGCGTGATCATGTACGAAATGCTCACGGGCATTCCCCCGTACAGCCGCGGCGACCATATGTCAGTGATGTATCAACACGTTCAGGGCAAGGCGAAGATGCCCCATGAGGTCAACGCGGCCCTGCCAGAAGAGATCAGCAAGTGCGTTGCGAGCTGCATGTCTGTCGACAGGAGCAAACGCTACACCAGCATGGAACAGGTCAGGGAAATCCTGCAGGATTTTCTGCCGGCGGAAACCTGATAGATGGCAAGGATTGACGCATTTCTCAAGCTGGGACTCGCCCAGGGATGTTCGGATATACATCTCGCTGTCGGCCTTCCGCCGATGTTGCGGCTCCGCGGCGATCTCATGCCAATCAAGTTTCGCGACCTGTCCGGCACCGAGCTCGAAGGATACGTGCTGGAAATCCTGACCGAGACCCAGGAGGACCGATTCTCAAACGGCCATGACCTGGATTTCGCCTATGTCGCGGAGGACGGCGGCAGATTCCGGGTCAACCTGTTTCGCAAGGATACCGGCGTCGGCGCCGTGTTCCGATATATACCCGAGGAAGTGCCGACGCTGGAGAGCCTGGGATTGCCGGATATCGTTCGGGAGATGTGTGACTACAACCAGGGCATGGTCCTGGTCACGGGGGCAACGGGCACAGGCAAGTCAACGACCCTAGCCGCGATGCTGGATCACATCAACCGCCAGCGGCAGCAGAACATCATCAGTCTCGAGGACCCTATCGAGTTCGTCCACGAGAGCAAAAAATCCCAGATAGTTCAAAGGGAATACAACACCCATTTTGGCAGTTTCGCGGACGCGGTCCGTGCAGCCATGCGCCAGGATCCGGATGTCGTGCTGGTGGGTGAGATGCGGGATACGGAGACTATCCGGATGGCCATGACGGCCGCAGAAACCGGTCACCTGGTCCTCGGCACTCTACATACGACCAGTGCCGTCAAAACACTGGACAGGATCATTGATGCCCTGCCGGCGCTGGAGCGCGGCCAGGCGAAGAGTTTCCTTGCCCAGAGCCTGAACGGTGTTATTACTCAAGTGCTGGTCCGGACAGCGGACGGCAGAGCGCGTCGCGCGGTCTTCGAGATCATGACTCGCACCAAGGCCATCTCCAAGCTCATCATGTCAGATCAAGTACATCTGATCCCCTCCCAGCTTCAGACCGGCAAGGAGGCGGGCATGCAGAATATGGATCAGGCGCTGCTCGATGCCATCAACGCCAAGGAGATCGATCCGGATGACGCCTACCGGTTTGCGATCGAGAAGAAAAAGTTTGTTGGGCATGTCACAGACACCAATCTTCTCCCCAAGCTGGAAATAGATGAATGAGACGGGAGACACTTACATGAGTCTCATCCGTGAACTTCTTCAGGAAGTGGTCGAACGAAACGGCTCGGATCTGCATCTGATCGCCGGTGATCCGCCGCGCATGCGGCTGCACGGCGATCTGATCACAATGCGCGAGGCAATCCTTGAACCGCAGGAATTTCGCGACGAGCTCAGCGGCATTATTCCGCCCAAGGCTACGGAAGTCCTTGCGAAGGAGGACCAGGCAGATTTCGCCTACGCGATGGACGACATGGCGCGCTTCCGAGTGAATGCATTCAGACACCTTGGCGGTATGGGAGCGATCATGAGGAGCATCCCGGACCACCCTCAAAGTCTGGACGAACTTCAGCTCCCGAAAGTCATCGGTAAGCTCTGCAAAGAGTCCTCCGGACTGATCCTCGTCACCGGCAAGACCGGATCCGGGAAGTCGACCACTTTGGCCGCGATGATCGACGACATCAACCGCCGTACAAAGGGCCACATTCTTACTATCGAGGATCCCATCGAGTTTGTGCATGAGCGCAAGAACTGTCTCATCAGTCAGCGGGAGATCGGCGTGCACAGCCCGAGCTTTTCCGAGGCGCTGCAATCAGCATTGCGGGAGGATCCCGATGTCATCCTCGTCGGTGAGCTGCGTGATCTGGAGACCATGAGCACCGCCATAACCGCCGCGGAGATGGGCATTCTCGTGATGGCCACTCTGCACACGAATGGAGCGATCCAGACAGTGGACCGCATAGTCAATGCGTTCCCGACGGAAAAACAGTCTCACGTCCGGACGATGCTGTCGACGTCGCTGCGCGGCGTGATTTCCCAACAGCTCTGCCGCAAGAAGGGTGGTGGCGGGCGAGTCCCTGCGTTCGAGGTCATGGTCAACACATCGGCCGTCAGTAACCTTCTGAGACAGGGCAAACTGGACCAGATAGAGAGCGCGATGCAGGCAGGTGCAAAGTCAGGGATGCTGACTATGGATAACGCGCTCCAGGACTTGCTCGACCGACGCTTCGTGTCCGGACGAGAGGCCTACGAGATGGCCATCTCGAAAGAACGCTTCAGGATCTACGCCGACCAGCCCAATCGCTGAGAGCGCCGGCCCTCCAAGCCCCCCGTTATGCGATAATTCGCGGTCCGCCCGGTTCTAACTCGACATGTTATGGAACAAGCTCGCAAGATTCTTGTAACGGCCGCCCTGCCCTATGCAAATGGCCTGGCTCACATGGGGCACCTGGTCGAATACATCCAGACCGATATCTGGGTTCGTTTCCAGCGGCTGATCGGTAATGACTGCCTATTCGTCTGCGCCAGTGACGCCCACGGTACTCCGATCATGATCCGCGCGAGGAACGACGGCATCGATCCGGAAAAGCTGATCCGCCACTACCACGATCGGTACAAAGAGCATTTCGCCGCGTTTCATATCCGCTTCGATAACTTCCATACGACACACTCGCAGGAAAACCGAGATCTGGTCGAAAAAATCTACGCGACCCTGAAGACCGGGGGGCACCTGGACAGGCGGACGATTCGCCAGGCTTTTGATGAGACAGAAGCCATGTTCCTGCCCGACCGCTTCGTCCGCGGGACCTGCCCGCGTTGTGGAGCTGAGGATCAATACGGCGACAGCTGCGAATCCTGCGGGGCGACCTATTCACCGGCAGAGCTGATCGAGCCGACCTCCGTTCTCTCCGGTACCCGTCCAGTCGAACGCGAATCGGATCATCTGTTCTTCCGCCTCGGACATTTCGAACAAGCTCTGCGGCAATGGGTTACCAGTGGAGCTCTGCAGGAGAGTGTCCGCAAGAAACTGGACGAGTGGTTCGACGCCGGCCTGCAAGACTGGGATATCAGCCGGGATGCTCCTTATTTCGGATTCGAGATCCCGGATATGCCGGGTAAATACTTCTATGTCTGGCTGGATGCCCCGGTGGGCTACATGGCCAGCCTGATGGAACTGTGTCTGCGACGGAAAGACCTGGATTTCGACGATTACTGGAGTCCGGATAGTAACGCCGAGGTCTATCACTTCATCGGCAAAGACATCGTCTATTTTCACTCGCTGTTCTGGCCGGCTGTACTCCAGGCCGCGGGATTCAGGGTTCCGACGGGTGTCTTTGCTCACGGTTTTCTCACCGTGAACGGCGAAAAGATGTCCAAGTCGAGGGGCACGTTTATTACCGCCGCGACCTATCTGGACCATCTGAACCCTGAGTGCCTGCGCTATTACTACGCGGCGAAGCTCGGGTCGGGTGTTGAGGATATGGATCTCAACCTTGAAGACTTCGTTCAGAAGGTCAACTCAGACCTGGTCGGGAAGCTCGTCAACATCGCCAGCCGCTGCGCCGGATTCATCATACGATTGTCGGACGGCCGTCTGGCGGACCAATTGCCTGACCCGGACCTGCATGCCAGCCTCTGCAATGCTGCAGAAGCAGTGGCGGCAGCCTACGAGTCCCGGAGATACAGCAAGGCGATGCGGGAAATCATGCGGATGGCCGACCTGGCTAACCAGTTCATCGACCGCCACAAGCCCTGGGTCATGGCGAAACAGGACGGTCAGCAGGAAGCTGTCCAGGCGGTGTGTACTCAGGGGATTAACGCCTTCAGAAGTCTGATTATCATGCTCAAGCCGGTACTGCCAGGCATGGCTGCGTCCGCCGAGCGATTTCTCGGCGAAGGAGACCTTCAATGGAACGATATCGGTCGCCCTCTGCTGGGGAAGTGCATTCGCAAGTTCGAACCACTCATGAAACGCATAGATCCAAAGGCGGTCGCCGCCATGGTTGAGGCATCAAGAGAGAATCTCGGCCCGTCACCTGCCGACGATTCTCAGGCAGGCCAGCCCGCCGAGACCGCCGCAGACGAGATCACAATCGATGACTTCAGCCGCATCGATCTTCGGGTGGCACGGATCATTTCCGCCGAGCCGGTTGAGGGCGCCGACAAGCTCCTCAGGCTGGAACTGGACCTGGGCGACAGCCGGCGACAGGTCCTGGCCGGAATCCGATCCGCATATGATCCCGAATCCCTGACCGACAGGCTCGTTATCGTCGTTGCCAATCTCAAGGCCAGGAAGATGCGTTTCGGAACCTCAGAGGGCATGGTGCTTGCTGCTGGGCCCGGAGGGGACGAAATCTTCTTGCTCTCGCCCGACGATGGAGCCACTCCCGGTATGAAGGTGACGTGAGCGCGCCGTGATGTTCTCAGGTACTCGTCAGCATCTTGATAACCGCCTATGAGCGAACTCGCGTCTATCCTTGTAGCAACCGTACTGGTCAACAATTTTGTGCTGGTCAAGTTCCTCGGCTTGTGCCCGTTCATGGGGGTATCCAGGAAGCTCGAGACAGCGACCGGTATGGCGTTGGCGACAACGTTTGTGCTGACTCTCGCTGCGGTATGCAGCTACCTGGTCAATGTCTATCTGCTGCGACCGCTGGAGCTGGAGTACTTGCGGACAATCGCGTTCATCCTGGTGATCGCGGCCGTTGTCCAGTTCACGGAAATGCTGGTCGAAAAGACCAGCCCTCTCCTGCATCAGGTCCTGGGCATCTACTTGCCTCTAATCACCACTAACTGTGCCGTGCTCGGAGTCGCGCTGCTGAACATCCAGGAGTCACACAATTTCCTGGAGTCCCTGATTTACGGACTAGGGGCCGCTTTGGGTTTCTCCCTGGTGATGATCCTGTTCGCCGGTATCCGCGAGAGGCTGGCTGTGGCCGACGTGCCGGCACCATTTCGCGGAGCGTCGATAGCGCTCATAACCGCAGGACTGATGGCTCTTGGCTTCATGGGCTTCGCCGGACTGGTCAAGGTCTGAAAGTCGTGTTCTTAGCGATTGTCGCCATCGCCACTCTCTCTGCCGGGTTCGGCCTGCTGCTGGGTTTCGCCGCTGTCCGTTTCCGGACGGAAGGAGATCCGGTGGTAGATCGCATTGACTCCCTACTGCCCCAGACCCAGTGCGCACAGTGCGGCTTCCCCGGCTGTCGCCCCTATGCGGCGGCGATCGTCAGTGAGGGTGCCGACATCAACCGATGTCCGCCCGGCGGGGATGCGACGATCAGGGCGCTTGCCGATCTGCTCGATCGTGAGCCGAAACCGCTGGATCCGGAACGCGGCGTTGTGAAACCCCGTGCCGTCGCAGTCATCGACGAAGAGGTCTGCATCGGATGCACGCTCTGCATCCAGGCCTGTCCGGTCGATGCAATCCTGGGTGCCGGCAAATTGATGCATACGGTGATCGCAGACGAGTGCACTGGTTGCGAACTCTGCGTGGAGCCGTGTCCAGTCGACTGTATCGACATGATCGAGGAGCCGGTGACGTTGTCGACGTGGCGCTGGCCCCAACCAGTAGATAGCACGGGTGGATCTGGAAGCCCGGCGCGGCAGGCAGGATAGACGATGGCCGGCCAGTCTCGGCTGTGGCATTTCCACGGCGGTCTGGAACTGCCTGCTCATAAGTCCGGGTCTACAACAGAGCCCCTGACCGCGGCCCCGGTGCCTGGTGTATTGATACACCCCTTATCGCAACACATCGGGTCTCCGTCCGAGGCGATCGTTGCTCCGGGCGACTATGTCAAGAAGGGGCAGCCAGTCGCCAGCGCGACAGGATATATCGGCAGCCCGGTCCATGCAGCCAGCTCGGGAACGGTTATCGATGTGGGTCCACAACCGGTTCCGCATCCCAGCGGGCTGTCAGCAGACTGCGTGGTCATCGAGACCGATGGCCGTGACGACCCTTATGTTGGTTACGATCCACTCATCAATTACCGCACCCTGAATGCGCCTGCACTACGGGCCCGTGTCAGAGAATGCGGAATCGTCGGCCTTGGCGGCGCGGCGTTCCCGACGTCTGTAAAGCTGAACGTGGGTACCGGGCTGAAAAGCCTGATCCTTAACGGGGCCGAGTGTGAGCCATTTATCAGCTGTGACGACATGCTCATGCGCTACAGGGCGGAGCAGATTGTCAGCGGCGCACAGATCATGCTGCATGTCCTTGAAATCAGGCACTGCTGCATTGCTATCGAGGAGGACAAGCCAGAGTCACATCAGTCACTGCTCAAGGCCTTGTCCGCTGCCGGGGACGAGCGGATCGAGGTTGTCCGCGTACCGGCCTTGTATCCGGAAGGCGGGGAGCGACAGCTCATCCAGGTACTGACCGGAAAAGAGGTGCCCGTCGGCGGCATCCCTGCGGATATCGGTTATCTGTGTCAAAACGTCGGCACGGCAGTCGCGGTAGCCCGAGCGGTATTGCGTGGTGAGCCCTTGATCTCGAGGATCGTCACCGTGACAGGCTCCGGAGTGGCGCAACCACGCAATCTGGAGGTCAGACTCGGCACGCCTATCTCGCATGTAATCGATGCCTGTGGTGGATATACGGAAGCGGCCCGCTATCTGGTCATGGGCGGTGGGATGATGGGCTTTCCACTGCAAGGCGACCAGCTGCCAGTCATCAAGGCGACCAATTGCCTGTTGGTCGCCTCTGAGGAGGACATCCGTCCACGCTCGCCCGCCATGCCCTGCATCCGCTGCGGGGACTGCGCAACGGCCTGCCCTGCCCAGTTGCTGCCGCAGCAACTCTATTGGCACACTCAAAGTGAAGAATTCGATCGCGTGGAGGACCTCAATATCTATGCCTGCATCGAGTGCGGCTGTTGTGATCTGGTGTGTCCGAGCCACATCCCGCTGACGCAGAACTTCCGATATGCGAAAGCACAGATTTGGTCGCAGAAAAGAGAGCGCGAGCGGTCAGATGTCGCCCGCAATCGCTTCGAGGCGCGAAATGCTCGCATCGCAGCTGAGAAATCCGAGAGAGCTCGTCGCCTGGCGGAGAAGACCCGGATGCTGCAGACGGGAGCCGCTGACCCGGCGGCCAAGAAGGCGCTCATCGATGAAGTCATGAAGCGAGTCGGAGACAAGAAAGACTCCTCAGCCGAAGAATCCGGCAAAGAGTGATGCAGTTCCTGCTAACCAGACCCCCGCACCTGCGGCCTGCGGTCAACGTCACCCGGGTCATGGCCGAGTTACTTGTTGCTTTGGCGCCGGCGACTATCGCCTATATATGGTTCTTTGGCCCGGGGATCATATTCAACATGGCGATCTGCGTGGCGGTGGCCTGTCTTGCGGAGGTCGCGATGCTGGCCGCCCGCGGGCGACCTTCCGTAGCTCAACTGTCAGACCTGACTGCGGTAGTGACCGCCGTATTGCTCGCGTTCGCTCTACCACCGCTAACACCCTGGTGGGTAGCCGCCACCGGGGCGGCATTTGCCATCGTATTTGCGAAACAACTATACGGCGGGCTGGGCTACAACCCGTTCAATCCCGCCATGGCAGGCTATGTCGTTCTGTTGATCTCCTTCCCTGTGGAAATGACGCAGTGGCTGCCACCCGCTGGAACGGATCTGACCGCCGAGCGACCAGGACTGGAGGCAACCCTCTGGTATGTCTTGACCGGACAGCTACCTGCGCCGCTGTCATGGGACACCATCGGCGGGGCTACACCGCTCGACGACGTCAAAACCCAACTGGGCCTTATGCGAACTGTCGACGAGGTCCGCTCAGGCCCGCTCTACGGGGACTTTGGCGCCCGGGGCTGGGAGTGGATCAACAACTTCATAGCCATCGGCGGTATCTGGATGCTGTACCGGAGAGTTATCAGGTGGCATATCCCCGTCGCTGTCCTGCTCGGTATCATCATTCCGGCGACCGCTTTTTATATCGCCGACCCCGGCAATCACGCGTCTCCAGCCTTCCACGTATTCAGCGGTGCAACGGTTCTGGGAGCGTTCTTCATCGCCACTGATCCAGTGAGCGCAGCCACGAGTGACCGTGGCCGACTCATCTACGGATTTGGCATAGGAATGCTGACCTACATCATTCGCGCCTGGGGCGGCTACCCGGACGGAATCGCATTCGCCGTGCTCCTGATGAATATGGCGGTGCCTGCGATCGATCATTTCACGGTACCGAGGCCCTACGGCCATGAACGGTAGCCTGGAAAAGACAGGCCGCCGCATGGCCATCGCGGCCGGTCTGCTGGCCGCATTCGCAGCCACAGGCGTGGGACTCGTCGCCTTCACGGAACTCTCGACCCGGGAGCGAATCGCCGCCAACGAACGTGCCTATCTTATGCGCACCCTGAACGAGATCGTGCCGGCCGAAGCTCACGATAACGACATGTTCAGCGACACGATCGAAGTCAGCGATGTGGAGCTGTTGGGACCCCCCGAGGCCATTACCGTTTTCCGCGCGTTCTCGGGCGGCCGGCCGGTGGCCGTGATCTTGACGCCGATCGCGCCGGATGGTTACAGCGGAGCCATAAAGCTTCTTGTCGGCATCGCCATGGACGGGCGGCTCACCGGAGTACGGGTCACATCCCACCGCGAGACGCCGGGCCTGGGAGACGGCATCGAGGCGGCCCGGTCCGACTGGATTCTCGGATTCGACGGCCGGTCGCTGGACGATCCTCCGATTGGAAGATGGGCAGTGCGACGGGATGGAGGCGACTTCGATCAGTTCACAGGCGCAACGATCACTCCTCGAGCGGTCGTGAAGGCAGTGAGCAACGCCTTGTTATACTTCGAGAAAAATGGTCAAGCCCTGTTTGCGCCGCAGACGAATATTGGCAAAACAATCCAATGAGCATACTCAGGAGAATCGCAGTCGAGGGGCTGTGGAGAAATAATCCGGGCCTCGTGCAACTCTTGGGGCTGTGCCCCTTGCTGGCCGTCACGACCAGCACGATAAACGGACTTGGACTCGGCATCGCGACGATGGTGGTTCTCGCCGGATCCAACCTCCTGGTTTCGCTCGTGCGCAATCTGGTGCGTCCAGAGATACGAATCCCGGCATTCGTCATGATTATTGCTTCCCTGGTAACGGCCGTGGAGCTGGCGATGAACGCCTGGTTTCATGAACTCTACAGAGTGTTGGGAATTTTCATCCCGCTGATCGTGACCAACTGCGCCATCATCGGCCGCGCTGAGGCATTCGCGTCCCGCAACAGACCCCTGCACGCGCTTCTCGACGGGATCCTGATGGGCGCCGGGTTTGCGGCGGTTCTCATAGTCCTCGGTAGTTTTCGTGAGTTGATTGGCCAGGGTACTCTGTTCTCAGGCGCTCATATGATGTTTGGTGGCAACGCAGATCTGACTATCCGGATCACTGACGCAGGATTCTTGCTGGCCTTGCTACCACCCGGAGCATTCATAGGGCTTGGCCTCCTCGTCGCGCTAAAGAATTTTATCGACGCCCGGGCGACCCGGAAGGCACCGACCCTCGCCTCCTCCGGAGCAACGGCCGACCAGGCGATCTGAGTCGAATCCGCATGAATCGAGAAAAGCGCACTGAGATTTTTCGACGTCTGCGCGCCGCTAATCCGCACCCGACCACCGAGCTTGATTACTCGACACCCTTCGAATTGCTGATCGCGGTCATCCTTTCGGCGCAGGCGACAGACAAGGGTGTCAACCGAGCCACGGCCCGTCTGTTTCCCGTGGCCAATACTCCGGAGGCCATCCTGGCACTCCGGGTAGACGGCCTGATCGACTACATCAAGACAATCGGGTTATTCAACAGCAAGGCAAAAAACATAATTCAGACCTGCCGGGTCATCATCGACAAACATGGAGGTGAAGTCCCCTCGAACAGGTCCGCCCTGGAAGCCCTCCCGGGTGTCGGCCGGAAGACTGCCAACGTCATTCTGAACACGGCATTCGGCCAGCCGACGCTTGCGGTAGATACGCACATCTACCGGGTCGCCAACCGAACGCGCCTAGCGCGCGGTAAGACGCCGCTGGCGGTAGAGAAGGGATTGACACGGCTTATCCCGGCAGAATTTCTGCATGACGCCCATCATTGGCTGATACTGCATGGACGTTATACCTGCAAGGCGCGACGCCCTGAGTGCGAGCGGTGCATCATCGCAGATCTGTGCGAGTACCCCGGCAAGACCACGGCCGCGCCCGCCGCTCTTCCTCTCACAGACCCGGACGACTGACGATGCTGATCCCCCAGGACAGAGAGTCGTTGCGCCGGATGTACGTCGAGGCCTGGCGCAAACATTGCGATAAAGCCCCGCTGCAGCCTCTCGAGGCGCAGATCGCCGATGTCGTGGACCTGCACCCCGAGTATCACCTGCTGCTCGAGTCCGCCGCGGAGCCAATCCACCGCGAATGGTCTCCCGAGGACGGCGAGACCAATCCTTTTCTGCATATGGGCATGCACCTGGCAGTACGTGAACAAGTTACGACCGACCGGCCGACCGGTATCAAGTCCGTCCATCAGATGCTCGTGAGCCGAACCGGCGACGTCCATCTGGCGGAGCATCTCATGATCGAGGTTCTCGGCGAGACCCTGTGGCGCGCTCAGCGCGACGGTCGCCCACCGGATGAAGCAAGCTATCTCGAAGCGTTACGTCGGCTATGAATCATCAATCAGGCAGCTCGCGAATCCCTTGCGGCACTGATCAAGACTAGGCCGGTCTAAACGGTTAGAATTCCGGTTTTTCCCCATCGCGAGTTATCTCATGAGGTTGATTTCGATTCTCTCGGCCGCTCTAGTCGTGGGGCTTGGCCTTGGCGCATGCGGCGGAGACGACAATGACGACATCGTGGATACGTCATTTATCTACGCGCGCGCGCTCAACGCCGCAGTAGATGCTCCCGGCGAAAGTTTCAGAATCGGCGCAACTTTCCTGGCCAGGGGTCTGCCATACAGCGATCTGACGCTGATCTCCGGATTCCCCACATTCAACGAATCGATAGAAATCACCGGGTTCCTGCCCGACGGCAGCACATTCGAGATCGACGTCATCGAGCCCTTTTCCTTCCGGACCGGTTTCGAGTACACAATCGTAAGCACCGGCTTTGTTGACGCGCCTGACTCTTTCGTCATCGAGAACGTCAGACGGAAAAGGCCGATCAACCAAATCTTCACTCAGTTCACCCATGTCGCTCCCACACTGGGCGACTTCAAGGTGTATCTGACCGCGCCGGATGCAGACCTGTCCGCGTCCGCCCCGGTAGCCACGCTGCCCTACATGGGCTATACGCAGTCGGAAGAGATCGTTCCGGGCGAATATCAGGTACGAGTCCTCAATGCCAGCGATGACGAACTGATCTTCGACTCCGGGCCTTTGCAATTTTTCCGTGACGAGGGAGCGCCCCCGGAACGTGGAGGTCACGAGTGGTTCTTTGCGTTCACCGAGAAAGGCGGCGCAACTGTCTGGCCCATTCAGCTTGTCTTGACCGACGGCAATTTCACCTTCGAGGTGAGCGGGGCCGGTCCGACCTCGGCCTTGCGGGTCCTGCACGCCGACCGCACGCTCGGGAATATCGATGCCCTGGTCGACGGGGACACTGCGGATCCACTGGCCTCCAATCTTGCCTACCTCGAAGACTCGGACCGACGTGCCGTCGCGCCCGCAGACTATTCAGTCACGCTGACAGCGGCCGGGCAGCCCGACGACATCATCCTCGAGAATCTGATCATCGCCAACCCAGGGCTTGAGCAGACGCTCTATGTCCTCGACGATGGCGAGTCCACCGTCATGCCGCTCGGAATCGACGACCGCAGGCCGGTCGCGACTGCAGGACGCCTCGGGTTCGTACTCGGTGCCCCACTCGGCGAGATTATCTCACTGTACGTGGGTGACCAGGAGAGCGTGAATCCAGACGAAGAGGAATACGGGGCACTGGTAGTCCGGAAGGTGGCACCTCCGTTCCTGGTCAGCAGAAGATCGCTGTTTCCCGGTACCAGCCTCGTCTCGGTCACCGTATGGTCAAACCTCGAGGACAATGACCCGGGCAACGACACGGAAGAGCTTGCATTCGGTCCACTTCCGGTCGAACTCTTGGGGGCCGACGTCAAGACGCTGTTGCTGCTGCCCCCGGAGGCCGGAAGCACTGATGTCATCGATCCGGTCCTGATTGACGATCTCTAGCCCAATCATTCTCTTGTCGTTGAAATAAAACACCACCAGGGCCGGTCTATATCCCAAACGGGCCGACCGCGTCGCAGCGGCCGGTACCGATTCGCACTTCGATTGAGTATGCTGGAAGGGATTACCGGAGCCTTTGGGAGCGTCCGATGGAACAAGAATTTCCCGTGACCGGTGCAGGCCTTGGGCTGCGCAGAAGCATGTTGAAAGAGTGCATGCAGTCCCCTCCAGAAGTGGATTTCATGGAAGTCGCGCCGGAGAACTGGATGGGTGTCGGCGGACCGCTGGGCAAGAAATTCCGCTGGTTCACAGAACGTTATCCCTTCGTTTGTCATGGCCTTTCGCTGTCTCTGGGCTCGCCGTCCCCGCTTGACGAACACTTCCTGCACAGGCTCAGGCGATTCCTGGATACACATGACGTCAGGTTCTACTCGGAGCACTTGAGTTATTGCAGCGACGACGGCCACCTGTACGACCTTATGCCGATCCCTTTCACAAGCGAGGCCGTGGAGTACACGGCGGCCCGGATTCGGAAGACCCAGGAGATTCTCGAGCGCCGCATTGCGGTAGAAAACGTCTCATACTACGCGGCCCCCGGGCAGGAGATCGAGGAGATAGAGTTTGTCCGCGCTGTCCTGGACGAGGCGGAATGCGACCTGTTGCTGGATGTCAATAACATCTACGTCAACAGCATCAATCACGGCTATGACGCCGAGACATTTCTGAAGGCGCTGCCCGCCGAAAAAGTCGTCTATTTTCATGTAGCTGGTCACTACGTCGAGGCAGAGGATCTTCGCGTCGACACGCACGGCGCAGATATCTGCGACCCGGTCTGGCAACTACTGGAAGTTGCCTATCGGCACTTCGGAGTTGTCCCGACTCTCCTAGAGCGCGATTTCAACATTCCGCCGCTGAAGACCTTGATGGGCGAAATCGCCAGGATCCGGGAGCTGCAGTCGCAAGCCGGCGACACCGATGAATCGAGATCTGCTCATGGTTGAGCGTCCGGATTTCCAGTTAGAGCAATATGCCTTCGCGGCTCACATCCGGGATCCAGAGAACAACCCGGCCCCGGAGGGAATAGAAGACCGTCGCATGGCGATCTACCGCAGCCTGTTCTTCAACAACGTCTCCCAGTTGTTGTCGCGGACATTCCCGGTGCTGTTCAAGATTCTCGGCGCCGAGCGTTGGCAAGAACTCATCAGGGACTATTTTTCAACGCACGAGTCGCATACGCCGCTGTTCCTAGAGATGCCCAGGGAATTCCTGCAATACCTGGAGGACGAGAGAGGTGCCGTAGAGGAAGACCCTGCGTTCCTCTACGAACTGGCACACTACGAATGGGTAGAACTGGTTCTGTCTATCGACGAACGTGAGCCCCCTCTCGAGGACATCGATCCAGACGGTGACCTGTTGCAGGAGAGGCCGGAAGTGTCGCCGCTGGTCTGGTCACTTCAGTATCGATTCCCGGTGCACACCCTCTCTCCAGAAAACCAGCCGACTGAGGCCCCCGAGGCGCCGACGTTCCTGGTCGTCTACCGGGATCGGGAAGATAACATCGGATTCCTTGAGATAAACGCGGTGACGGCGCGCCTGATAGAACTGTTGGTCGATGATGAGAACCCATCGGGCCAAGCCGCACTGGAGAAGATCGCCACAGAGATAGACCATCCCAGGCCAGCCACGGTTGTCGAGGGCGGTCTACAGATCATGGAAGAGTTGCGCAATCGCCAGATCATCCTCGGCACTGACACCAATACTTCAGGTACAAATTCATGAACGTCATCTCTTCTATGTGGTTGCGGGTAACTGACGTACTTGATTCGATCGGGGACTGGATCGCCCCTCTGGTATTGCGCGTGCTTGTGGGATGGGAATTCTTCGAAGCCGGTCTGAAGAAATACTCCGGCGATAACTGGTTTGGAAGTATCCAGAGCAACTTCCCATTCCCCTTCAACGTTGTCCCACCCGACGTAAGCTGGTGGATGGCTACCTGGTTCGAACTCGTCGGAGGAGCCTTGCTGATACTCGGCCTGTTCACGCGCTTCTGGGCCGCGAGTCTGATCATTCTTACAGTTGTGGCGACGCTGGCTGTCCACTGGGGAGTCGGCGATGTGTGGTCGGGCGACATCCGAGGCTACGAGAGTTTCGGTGAAGTTCTCAAGGGCTATGTCATCACCAACAAAGGCTTCGGAAACTACAAGTTGCCGCTGATACTGCTGATCATGCTCGTGCCCCTGATGTTGACGGGCCCAGGCAAAGCCAGCCTCGATCACTTCATCCGTCGTCGCGTGATCGGCGCTTGAGACAGGGCAGCATTCGAGGTCTGCAGCCGCGACAACGGGCAGGCATCACGATCTGATACGTGCCCACGTGACACCGGCTGTCACGATGAATTCATTTGGGGACATGATTTATGGACGCTCTTGTACAACTGCAGGAAATGCTGGCCAACCTCTTTCTGATCGCCGTTGGTATTGGCATTCTCGTGGTTATCGGCATGTACATTGCGGACGTGACTCAAACCCAGCACGCCATCCGCCGGAATTACCCCGTCGTCGGACGCTTCCGATATTTTTTCGAACATCTGGGCGAATTTTTCCGGCAGTATTTCTTCGCCATGGACCGGGAGGAAATGCCGTTCAATCGAGCTCAGCGAGCTTGGGTTTACCGTGCGGCAAAAGGGGTGGACACGACTGTAGCCTTCGGCTCGACGAGGGACCTCAGACCACCGGGAACCCCGATTTTCGTAAATTGTCCCTGGCCGACACTGGAGAGCGACGCGGTAGAGACCGAGTCGCGTATCATCGGCCCCTACTGCCGACACCCCTATGAGACTTCGAGTCTATTCAATGTCTCGGGAATGAGCTACGGCGCCATCTCCCGGCCAGCGGTGCGAGCCTTGTCACGCGGTGCAGCGAAAGCGGGCATCTGGATGAATACCGGCGAGGGCGGGCTGTCCCCCTATCACCTGGAAGGCGGTTGCGATGTCGTATTTCAGATCGGTACCGCCAAATATGGCGTTCGCGACAAAGACGGCAGTCTGAGCGATGACAAACTCCGCGAGATCGCTTCTCACGAGCAGGTCCGGATGTTCGAGATCAAGCTGAGCCAGGGAGCCAAGCCAGGCAAGGGCGGCATACTTCCGGGTGGTAAGGTTACCGAAGAGATCGCGGCGATCCGCGGCATCGAGGTGGGCCACGATTCGATTAGCCCGAACCGGCACACCGATGTTGCCGATATCGGCGAATTGCTCGACATGATTGAACGCATTCGCAGGGTGACGGGCAAGCCCACAGGTTTCAAGACAGTCGTGGGCGCCTATGGATGGCTGCAGGAGACGTTTGCGGAGATCAGGCGAAGAGGCTTGGAAAGCGCTCCGGACTTTATCACCATCGATAGCGCTGACGGTGGCACCGGAGCCGCTCCCCAGAGCCTGATCGACTTCGTGGGGCTACCCGTGCGTGAGAGTCTGCCGATGGTCGTGGACATGCTCGACGAGGCGGGACTGAGGCCACGCGTCCGCATCATTGCCAGTGGAAAACTGGTTAATCCTTCGGAAGTCGCACTGGCGCTGTGCGCCGGCGCTGATTTTGTCACGTCCGCGCGGGGTTTCATGTTCGCCCTCGGCTGCATCCAGGCTCTACAGTGCAACAAGAACACCTGTCCTACCGGTATCACGACTCACAACAAGCGTCTGCAGAAGGGCCTCGATCTCACCGACAAAGCCGAGCGTGTCTATCGTTATGCCAAGGCTATGCACAAGGAAATCGGCATCATCGCCCACTCCTGTGGCGTGAAGGAACCTCGCGGCCTGAGGCGTTATCACTGCAGGGTCGTCAGCAACAACGGCAGGTCAGTTCCTCTGGACGAACTATATCCGCCGCGGGAAGCTGCGGCAGAAGTAGCATGACAGCCGCTGCCTGAGTCTACTGGCGGCACGATTCACCGCAGGACGGCTCATCCGTAGCATGCGCCTGCAGCTATGATGACGTCACCACCGCAGGCGCGTGCAGCGATCAACACCATGAAAGCGCTCTGGATCACTTCTCACAGTGACACACTGAACAGCATCCGGCCGGAGGCCGAGACCCTGATAGGCCTCGCAAATGCCGGCGTTACTTGCGAGATCATGACCCAGGGTGACTCCTCATACCGGCAATACATGGAAGCGGCAGGGATTCGGGTCATCGATTACGTCCCGCGCCGTAAGTTCAGCTCGGCAGCGGTACGGGCGATCCGTCGCGCATTGACAGAGGGCGGTCACGACATACTCCACCTGTTTAACAACAAGGCGATAGCAAACGGCGTGCGTGCCGCCCGGGGCCTGCCCGTCAAAGTCGTCACCTATCGGGGACAGACCGGCAACGTCCACCGCTATGACCCGATCTGTTGGCTGACCCACTTGAGCCCCCGGATTGACCGTGTTGTTTGCGTGGCAGACTCGGTGCGGCGGGATCTCGCAAAACGGCGTCTGGACCCGGACAGCTGCGTTACGATCTACAAGGGCCACGATCTTGCCTGGTATACGGAACAGCCGGCTGACCTGCGATCGGAATTTGGCATACCGGAGCAGGATTTCGTTCTTTGTTCTGTGGCCAACTACCGAGCTCGCAAGGGACTCGAGACACTAGTCGAGGCCATGCGACATCTGCCCCGGGATGCATCGGTTCAGCTGCTTCTGGTCGGCTCGGGCCTGACGGCGGCGAAATTGCAGAGAGCCATCTCGGCAAGCCCATTCCGCGACAGGATCCACTTGGCTGGGTTTCGGCGAGATGCTTGCCGACTGGTGGCGGCGAGCGACTGCTCCATCCTCCCGTCGCTCAGACGAGAGGGCCTGCCCAAGACCGTCATCGAGGCGATGGTCTACGGGGTGCCACCCGTGGTCACCGACACAGGCGGCTCACCGGAACTCGTCATTGATGGGGATTGTGGGCTCGTGGTGCCCCCGGCAGACCCGGTTGCACTGGCGCGCGCTATTCGTCGGCTGTACGAGAATCGAGCAGAGGCGCGCAGGATGGGCGAACGGGCGCGCCAGCGAATCGACGAGCACTTTAACGTCCGTCAGACTATAGACAAGACATTAGAAATGTATCGCAACCTATTGAACAGCTAATCTTTTTTCTTCTTTTTTGGTAGATACAACTCGGTCAAGGTTCCCTCGAATGCCTCAGCCGCCATCGCCACGGTTTCGATCAGCGTCGGGTGCGGATGAATCGTCAAGCCGATGTCTCCTGCATCTGCACCCATCTCGATTGCGAGTCCCGCCTCGCCAATGAGATCGCCGGCACTTGTGCCGACGATCCCGGCACCCAGCAACCGGTGGCTGTGCGGATCGAACAGAAGTTTGGTGATGCCCTCGTCCCGGCCCAACGCAAGAGAACGTCCGCTGGCAGCCCACGGGAACTTGCCAACCTCGTAGTCCACACCCTCCGACTTGGCTTCGCTCTCGGTCAATCCGACCCAGGCGACCTCAGGATCTGTGTAGGCGACTGAAGGGATAACTCTCGCGTCGAATGCGCTCTTCTTGCCCGCCGCGACCTCCGCCGCGACCTTGCCCTCGTTGCTGGCCTTGTGGGCCAGCATCGGCTGACCGACGATGTCGCCGATGGCAAAGATATGGTCCACATTGGTCCGCATTTGCCTGTCGACCGGAATGAAACCGTGCTCGTCCACGCTAATCCCGGCTCTCTCTGCGCCGATCCGTGCGCCGTTCGGCACCCTGCCCACGGCGACGAGCACCTTGCCGAAGATCTGTGGCTCAGGCGCCTTGTCGCCTTCGAAAGTGACCCGAATCCCGTCCTCCGCGACATCCATACCAGAGACTCTGGTCCCCAGCCAGATGTTCTCGTAACGTTTGGCGATGCGCTTCTGCAGAGGACGTATCAGATCCCGGTCACAACCGGGCATCAGTTCGGAAGTCAGCTCGACGACAGAAATCTTCACGCCCAGCGCATCGTAAACACATGCCATCTCGAGCCCGATGATACCGCCACCTATGACCAGCATACGGTGTGGCAGCGCGCCCAGCTCGAGCGCCCCGGTGGAATCGACAATGCGTGGGTCATCCGGCAGTTCCGGCAGCATGAAGGCTTCGGAACCGGCGGCAATAATACACTGCTCGAATGCCACCACCTTGGGGCTCTCGTTTTCGACGACCTCGAGATGATTCGGAGACGTGAACCGCGCAGACCCATGGATGACGCGAACCTTCCTGCCCTTCGCCAGACCCTCGAGCCCCTTCGTCAATCGCCCGACGACGCTCTCCTTCCACCCTCTAAGCTTGTCGATATCGATGGCGGGTGACCCGAAGACGATGCCCTGGTCCGCCATGCTTTCAGCGTCTTCGATGACCTTGGCGGCATGCAACAGGGCCTTGGACGGGATGCACCCCACGTTCAGGCATACGCCGCCGAGAGTCGGGTAGCGCTCGACGAGAACGACGTCCAGGCCCAGGTCTGCGGCCCGGAACGCGGCGGTGTATCCACCCGGACCTGCGCCTAGCACGACGAGCCTCGCGTTTACATCAGCGCCCTTGTGTTGAGTGTCCGCTCGGCTGGGCGCAGCGGCAGACGGCGTGTCGCCCGCTGGGGCGGGGCCCTGATCTCTGGTCGTATCCTGACTCAGTCTCGCAATAAGCGCGCCCTGCGAGACCTTGTCTCCAACCGAGACGGAGATCTCGGCCACGACTCCGCTTTCGGGCGACGGGACGTCCATGGATGCCTTGTCGCTCTCCAGCGTTATCAGGGGGTCCTCTGCCTCTACACGGTCTCCGGCAGCAACATGGACCTCGATGATCTCCACTGCTTCAAAGTCGCCAATGTCCGGGACCTCGATGTCTCTGATAGGACTCATGGCATTGCTGACTCCGTCATGCCAGCATCAATCCATCCGGATCCTCGAGTTGCTCGGCGAGGAATCGCGTAAACCGGACCGCTTCGGCGCCATCGATGACCCGATGATCGTAAGACAGCGATACCGGCAGCATCAGTCGCGGCTCGAAAGCCTCCCCGCTCCAGACCGGTCTCATGCTCGAGCGAGAGACACCGAGAATCGCCACCTCCGGGGCATTGATGATCGGAGTGAATGCCGTCCCGCCGATACTCCCCAGGCTGGAGATCGTGAAGCATCCACCCTGCATGTCAGTGGGCCCCAGCTTGCCGTCTCTCGCCTTGCCGGACAGGGTAGCGAGGTCTCTCGCGATTTCGAGCAGCGTTTTCTTGTCCGCGTCCCTGATGACCGGCACCACGAGCCCGTTGGGTGTGTCCGCGGCAAAT
>CP070833.1:1804356-1809634 GCA_020341735.1 Gammaproteobacteria bacterium
GACAAGAGGAGCGCGTGTCGGTGCTCCCTCGCACGCCACCCGAAATACATCCCACCGGCAAAGGCCGCGATGAAACCGCTGCCGCCGATGGATTGCGCGGTCGCGAAACACGCGATCGCCATCGCGACCACCGGAAGCTGCTTCCAGATCTCCGTAAGCCAGCCACGTGCCGCGCAGAATTCGAGCAGGCGAGCACCGATCCATGTCAGCCCGATGCCGACGACCAGTCCGATGCCGATCTCCTCGGCCACCAGCGTCAGCGCCAGAGCGGTCGTGCTGCCTCCCTCGTTCGCGCCGGTGGCCAGCGCCAGGAAAATGAACAGGACCGGGACGCAGATACCATCATTCAGGCCGCTCTCGACATTCAGCGACTCGCGTATCTGGGAAGGGACCGCCTTGTTGGTCACGACGGCCTTGCCGAGCGCGGCATCGGTCGGCGCCAGCATGGTCGCGATCAGGGCGATCTCGAAGACGCCGAGATCGTCGAAAAGCAAAACGCCGAACATATAGCCGAGTGCGATCGTCAGCGGTAAACCGACCAGCAGCATTCGCCGTGGCAGGCGGATCTTCTCTTTCAACACGCCCAGGTTCGCGTTTGAGGCGTCGATGAATAGCACCAGTGCAAGCGTAATCTCGGCGAGTGTCCGCAGACCTTCCGCGTCGATAGATAGGTTCAGCAGCCCCAAGCCGAGGGGACCGAAAAGCACCCCGAAGACAGTGAACACGAGCGCACCGCTGTAGGGTGTGCGCTCCAGACGCCCGCCGATGGCGCTGTACACGAATACAAATGCGGCAAGTAGTGCGAAGTTCTGATACATGGCCTTTGTCCGCGACTCTTCTTGATTCGTCCGGTGGCAGGTTAGCCGTTAACCGGTCGCGATTTCTTCGCGTCCGGGGCGCTATTAATGTTTCTTCTAACTATTTAGTCTTAACTATCTGTATTTATGAGTTTAAATCAAGTAAACATTTTGATAAAGACTGATTGTGCTTACCGTGCCGCTCGACCGGTCGCACTGTTCGGGTTATGGAGCCGGACGCCCGGCCGAATTCTCGAGAATCGGCTATCCAGCGAGAATCCGTCGTTCCAACTCAAATACGTGGGCGTCTGATTCATCAAGTTCGCGCCGCAACACCGCCAGTCAGGAGATCCGCCACGGGCCGGTTTCAGCTGGTCGTCAGCGGGCCGATTGGCGTGACCGGACGAAGTGTCCCGTGAAGACCGATCAGTCCTCCGCATCTTCAGAGGCGGATTCCCACCTGGAAGTCCAGCATCAACGCCCAGTTCTTGTCGAATGAACCCGCGATACTGCCGGTGAGCGGCCCGCCCTCCACTGCCAGATCGCCGTCGCCAAGATCCAGGTAGTTCAGATTGATGTGGCACAGGTAATCCCGGCAGGGTCGCTCGATACCGACGCCGAACCCGACGACCCGGTCCAGCGGCAGGCCGATGCCGCGCTTGCCGTCGCTGATAGGAGAAGTCCCGTACATCGCGCCCAGCGCGATCGCGCGATCTTCACGATATCGGTACTTGACCCCCGCGCTACCTATCCACGTATCCCGATAGTCTCCTTCATTCACAGAGATGCTGTCCTGCTCGACACTGATACGGGTGACGCCAAAATCAGACATGTTGATCCAGATGAGGTCGCCGGTCATCGACCAGCGCTCGGACAGTTCGGTGTAGAAACCGGCCGCCGCGGTGGCCGGGATATTGAAGTCGATGTCGACCTCGGTACCGAGGAGATCCGCCGCCGCGAGGATCTCCCTCAGGAGCGGATCGAGATTGCTGAACGACGGCGTGCCTTCCAGCTTGGGGTCCGCGGACGACCGGTAGTTGACTCCCAGTCGGGTCGATTCGCTGAATTCGAACATCGTCCGTAGGCTGAATCCGAACGCGGCGCCGCTCTCCTCCAGTCGAACCGAGCCATCGCCGGCATCAGGATTCAGATTGTTGACCCGCGCCTTGACCTTCGAATCCGTGTACATGAGGAACGGACCGGCTGCCACCGACCATTTCGATGTCACCCGGTGGGCCAGCGAGGCCGAGGCCGCGAGGAACGTCAGGGTCGACTCCTCGGCCAGGTAACGACCGGACCAACTCTTGCCGTAATCGAAGCCCAGGCCCGACGGTACATTGACCGAAACCCCGAGATGCCAGTCTTCACTGAAAGGGCGAACATAGAAGACCCCTGGCACCACGAGGACCCTGTCATCCTTGTCGGCATCGCCGCCCTCGATGGTGGCCTCGTCCACGTCGAACTCAGCCACCGCATAAGCGACGATCGTCTGGATAGCGACTTCCGGACGGTCCAGACGGGTGATGCCGGCGGGAGAGAAGAATGCGGCCGAGGCATCATCTGCGCGACCGGTCAGTCCCGTGAATGCGGGTCCGATCTCCGCGACGGAGACAACCGGTAAAATACACAACCCGAGCAGGAGGCCCGTGATCTCCCGGCGTATGCTTCGAGTCCTGGTCCTGCGCATAAGAGTCCTTACCTGCCCTCCCGGACTCAGTCGACTGGCATCAGGAGACTCTCGCCGATCTATGCGGTCAACGTCAGTAGCCCGGCGTCTCTTCCTTCTTACGATGCCGGTCGTAAAGCCAGCTGCTGACGGCGCCCGCGGGTGCAGATTTCCTGACAAGCACATCCAATGATAGGCCACTCAAATCAGGTAATCTCTATCATTTCGCGCCGATGTTACTAATCCGCCAGGCCCTCTGGAATCATGTCGAGGCAGGCAGACCGGAGTTCGCGCTGCCGGGAACGCAGGGAACATGAGTACACTGTCCCCGAACAAACCGGGATGGTCTTTACGCCCACCTTCGCACTGATACTCTTCTAACGGGAGGTCCACCGGGCCGAAACGCCTGCCTGCCGCTGCTCTATCAAGCCCTGCTGACGACCGCAGGTGGCGAAGGACCCGCTGGACCGGTTACAGAATCACAGCGTCTGCCGAGGTTTCGTCATGAGGGAGCACATCATTCAGGTTGCGGAAGGGTTCTGGAATATCCGCGGGTCCTTCAAAGTCGCGGGGCTGATCGATATCGGCACCCACGCCTCGCTCGTGCGGCGATCCGACGGCCGCTTCCTGTTACTCGATTCGTATACGCTGAAGGGTGCGGTCGCGCGCGAGGTAGACGAGTTGACTGGCGGCACAAGGAATATCGCGGCCATCCTCAATCTCCACCCGTTTCACACGATCCACGTCCCGGCCATCCATGAGCGTTACCCCAACGCTAAACACTACGGCACTGCGCGGCACCTGTCCCGCCATCCCGAGCTTGCCTGGCAGCCCGAGTGCACCGAGGACGTTGCTCTACACGATTTGTTCGCGAACGACTTGGAGTTCTCGGTGCCCGACGGTGTCGACTTCATCTCCAGCAACGAGCATGTCCATTTTTCATCTGTTCTGGCGATGCACCGCTTGAGCAGGACGATTCATGTCGACGACACCATCATGTACACAAAATTGCCGCGGGTACTGAGTCTTCTCGGGCTGTCCGAGTCGACCAGCTTTCACCCCACCCTGGCCCGGGTCCTGGAGAAGCGAGAAGGAGCGGCGCAGGACTTCCGCCAGTGGGCCACGGCCCTAGCCGAGCGCTGGTCGGATGCAGAAAACTTGTGTGCGGCACATACGTCGACGCTCCTGGGCAAGGAAAACCGCGGAGATTCCATCCGCGACCGGATCGTCGGGTGCCTCGACAAGGTGGAAGCGAAGCTCGTCGCCCACGAACGTGTTTATGGCTAAACTTGTTCAGCCCGACGACGGTTCACCCAATGGATGACGGGATCCCGAGCCAACTGCGAGCCGAGTCGTGCTGACCGGTTTCGCTTGTTGACGTGGCCTCACGAAGCTCGGTCAGCATTCCTGTGGCAAGTGGACCACTTCCTGGTTCCTCGTCCGGGGCCGATACAGGGGAAGCGCTGGAGTAAGACAAGTGGTCTCCCGGCTTGCACTGCAGGAAGAGGCCGCAATTCACCCTGACTCACGATGAGATCAAGGGGGTACAGAGCGGACAGCCGGGAACCTTCGCGGTGCCGCTGGCCAGTCGAGCCGAACCTCTGGACGATCCCGATACCATTCCCGGTCCTCAGCTCAGAACACGATATTCAACACAATCAGGGAGATCGCGAGGAAAAGGATCGTCATTATCCCGCCCGCTCGCAGGAAATCTGCGACTCGGTAGCCGCCCGGCCCCATGATCAGGGCATTGACCTGGTGGGTCGGAATCAGGAACGAGTTGGACGTCGAGACTGCGACGGTCAATGCGAACATCGCCGGATCGGCGCCGATCGCCGTAGCAAGATTGACCGCGATCGGAACCAGAAGCACGGTGGCGCCGACGTTCGACATCACCAGCGTGAATGCCGTCGCCAGCACCGCAATGGCGAGTTGAAGGGTCCAGATCGATACGTCCCCCAATACGTAGAGGACATATTGCGAGATCCAGTTCGCGGTGCCCGAGGTCTGCACCGCGATGCCGAGCGGCAGGAGCCCGGCGAGGATAAAAACCGTCTTCCAGCTGACTGCGTCATAGGCCTCGTCCATTGTCAGCACACCAGTGACAATCATGCCGACCGCACCCGTGAGCAGCGCCACGGGCAGCAGAATGTCGGTAAAAAGCACCAGTGCGATAGCGAGGGCAAAGAAGCTCAGAGCCGCGATCACCTTGTGCGGGCGCTGCTCCTCGCGGGGGTACTCGGACGTGACCACGACGAGGTTGCGGTTGCGCTCAATGGACGCGAGATTATCCCAGCGCGTATGGCAGACCAGGGTGTCGCCGGCCTGTAGTGGCACCGTGGGCAACCGGGTCTGGATACTTTCTCCGCCGCGGAAGATAGAGAGAAGGCTCAAACCGTAGGTCATTCGGAACCGCAGATCGCGTACCGTGTGGCCGATCACTTCGGAGTCCGGCGGAACCACGAGCTCGGCGATGCCTGCCTCCGTGCTGGCCAGCGACTGCTCGAACTCGCGGATTTTCAGTCGCCGGCGTACGCGTCCTTTCGAAAGAAAATTCTCCAGTTGCTCTGGCTGGGCGATAACGGCCAGTACCGCTGGCGCGGCGATGGGCGCCTCCACGGGGGTGGATACCAGTGTCTTGCCGGCATAGCGAGTGGCGATAATCCTTATCTCGAATTCGTCCTGGATTTCGGTGATGGTCCGGCCGACAAGCGGGCTTCTGGGCAGCACGATGATCTCGTGCACAGCCGCATGGAGTCCGTAGATACGCTGCAGGTAATCCAGAGTCCCTGCGCCGCGAGTCTCGCTCGTCTGT
>CP070833.1:1809734-1828108 GCA_020341735.1 Gammaproteobacteria bacterium
AGCTTCGCGTTTCCACTATGCCGTGCCATTACGGCGCGCACGGCGGCGATGTCCTCCTGCTGCTCCTCGAGCAAGGTCTGGTTGTGGTCACGCACCTGCTCATCGAGGCGGCGCAGTTCCGCCAGCTCGACATCGCTCAGTTCACGCTCGAGCCTTTCTTCCCGCAGATTGTCGCGGGCGTCCCAGAGGTCCCGAAACTCCAGGTCCTCTTCAAAATCCACCCGCAGCGCGGTGGTTCGACCATCAGGGCTGATGATCAGGTTGCGGTACAGCGGGCTGGCGAGCACCTCCCTCCGCGCCATCTGCCGATCCGTACCCGATGCTTCCAGCCGCCGAATACCCTCAGGCAGTTCATCCAGGCTGATGGCTGGGCTCTCCAGCAGCGGGATGTCCAGCAGGCTGGTGACCGAGTCGACGCGCTCGAGGCCGGCCAATCCGTCGCGCAGTGCCCTCAGGTCTTCCAGAGCGTCCTCTTCAAACAGGGGCGATTCGGGCGTGTAGGTGACGATCAGGTAATCGTCGGAGCCATACCGGGCTCTTATCGACCGGTAGTAACGCAGGTCGTCGTCAGTCTCAAGAACGAGGGAATCTGACGAGGCATCGAGGCTGAAGCGGGGAACGAAAGCCGCAAAAAACAACACCACCGCGACAACAAGAAAGAGCACTATCCCCGGCCGGTCGAATACCGCCGTGTCATAGAGCCGGACCAGGTGCTTCTTCATGTTCTGCCCTAAGTCTAGCGCTCTAAAGGGCAGGCGTCCTCAGTGTTTCGATGACGCGCTTGTCTATTTCCGTGCTCAGCTTGAGCGGTCCTTGCCGCGCTCAAGTTGCCAATGTCTCCACGGTTGCTCTCTTGCGCGCAACCCGACTCCGCGATTTCTCCAGCAGGGATCGCGACTGCCATGGACACGCCAGGTGGCTATTGGTGAACAAGCCTGTCTGCAAGGGCCCGCATGAGTGTGCCGTCGGGATCATCACCGGACAGATCCCAGGACATAACGCCACGGAGGCCGTTCGAGTTCACGTATTCCGCTTTCTCCCCCAGGGACTCGGCGTCGTCAAAGCTCCAGAACTCGTTGCCGTCGAAGGTCCAGTTCACCGTCCGGTCTGCGTCTGGATCGCTCGGAAATTCCGGATCCCCCGAATTCGCCAGCACCTCGTAGTCGTCCACCCCCTTCTCGTAAGTGCCCCTGGGTACGCCCCGGGCAGGATTGCAAAGGCCGTCGTTCGCCGCCGCCACGCCGCGCCAGCCGCGGCCGTAGAAGGGCACGCCGAGCAGCAGCTTGTTGGCCGGCACCCCCGAATCCAGATAAGCACGGATGGCCTTGTCACCGTAGTCGGCCGTTTCAGGGTCATCACAGGGCGAAATGTGGAGAGGCGCCATGTGATTGGCGGGCCCGTTGCCTTCCCAGCCACCGTGGAAGTCGTAGGCCATGACATTGATCCAGTCCAGCGGAGCGGAAAGAGTGGCTCCGGGTAACGGATCCCCGCCCAGCATCAGCGAGTAGTAGTCTTCGCCCGCAGGAGCCGCGATCGTGAGCAGGTATTCGGGGCGGCTGCCCGTGGCCGACTCGACGTCATCCTCTGCCTTCTCCAGGGCGGTGCGGAACTCGTTCAGCAGCGCAACGAAGTTCTGCGGATCCTGCGGATCGAAGTCGCAGGTCGCACCACAGGCGCCCGGATACTCCCAGTCGATGTCGATGCCGTCGAATACGCCGCTGGCGTCCACGCCCTCGGGCAGGATGCCGTGAATGAACATGTCGACGCAGGACTCGATGAATGCAGCCCTGTTCTCCGGCATCGCGGCCTGTGAGAAACGATGCGACTCGGTCCAGCCGCCGATGGAGATCATCACCCGCAACCCGGCGTGCATCTGCTTCAGTTTCCTGAGCTGATTGAAGTTGCCCTTGAGCGGCTGGGCCTGGTCATCGGCAAAGCCGTCCACCGTCTCGCTGGCGTCGAAGCGCTTTTCGTAGTCGGCGAACTGGTCGAGGATGGCGCAGCGATAGTTCTCGTCGATGCCGGCGAAGGCATAGTTGATGACATCGAGCGCCTCGGCGGCGCCGCTGGAGACGATGTCCGCCGGGTAGTAGGCGCGCCGGTAGACGCTCCAGCTGGTGAAATAGCTGATCAGCATACCGGACTCGGGCAATGGGTCGCGCGGTAGAGGGCCACCGCCGCCACCACCGCCACCCGCCTCGACGAAGACAGCGGTGACGCTGTGGTTGTCGGATACCCTCAGGGTGACCGGGTTGGCGTCGCCGGACAGATCGCCCACCCAGTGGTGGAAGACGTACCCCTCATCAGGGATCGCCTCGAGGTTCACGATGTTGTTGCGCTTATACGCCTCTCTATCCGGGTCGAGGACAACCGTTCCATAGCCGTCGACATCGACGGTCAGCGCAAACGTCGGTGGCCCGGCCTCGGCCGTCACGATGAAAGAGGCGAGCAGGGCAACGATACGGATGCGGGTTGCTGCGTTCATGGGCGCTGCTCCTGTTCGATTGGTGCCGCTCGATATTCTTTATTCTCGACGCTTGCGTCACAAATGGCAGTTTCATTTGACAATGATCACCAAGCTGCCAATCGCAGCTGGCACATCTCTCGCCACTCAGGCCGCCAGTTTTCCGACGCCGAAGCGCGGATCGAGGAGCTCATGCCTGAAGCGGCTGACGTCTGCCTTTTTCAACATCAAGGATCGATAGATGCCGGCGCCATGGGTATCCCCCGCCAGTCTGTAGCCCACGATACGGTTGTCCGTCAGGACGATCTTCCGCAAGGTGCCGCTGTGGCAGACGCGCAGTTCCTCGTCGCCTTCAACCGAGCCGGCAGCGATAAGCGGCAGACCAAGGTGACGCAGGCTGTTCATCGCCTCCGCTCCTTCGTATACCGTCTCGTATCCCAGGAGGCGCTCCGCTACGATCCGGCCCTGGGCCGTTGCGTTGGGCCAGATTGCGTGGACATAGCGTTCCCCGGTCATCCGATCGGCCGTTTCTGCAATATCGCCGGCCGCCCATACTCCGGGCAGATTGGTCGCCAGCGTCTCGTCGACCGGGACGCCCCAGTTCAGGTCGATCCCCGAACCCGCCAGATAGTCGACATTGGGCTTGATGCCGGTAGCGGCGATATAGACATCGGCCTTGAGCATGTCGCCGTCGTCCAGAACGACGCCGATGGCACGCCCCTCGAGGTCACAAAATGACAGCGCCGTCGTGTGCAGATGGACAGTGATGCCGCGGGCGACGAGGGCCCGGCGGACCATTTCAGCGGTCTCATCATCCAGCATGCGGGGCATCACGGTCTGCTGTTCGATGACGGTAACTTCGAGCCCCAAATCGTTGAGCAGTAGGGCGACCTCGACGCCGATGAATCCTGCGCCGACGACAACGGCGCTTGTGACCTCCCCCAGACGCGAACGTTTCACCAGCGCGTCGGCGGCGGTCAGTGACTTGAAGTTGTAGACGTCCTCCAGTTCGTTACCCGGTAACGGGGTATAAGGATGGCTGCCGGTGGCAAGGACCAGCCGGTCGTACTCCAGTCGGGCACCGTCAGAGAATTCCACCTGCTGCTTGTCCGCGTCCAGATGCCTTGCATGCAGTCCGCATCGATAGTCGATGCCAAGACGTCCGCAGACCCCTTCGCCCTTCCAGAAGAGCCGTTCCCTGTGACCGCTCAGGAAGTAGTCCGCCATCGCCGGCGGCGAATAGGGTGGGAACGGTTCGGCGGAGACCATGGTGATTTCGCATTGCTGGCCGAGCCCCGGCGCGAGTTCGCGCAATCGTTCGGCGACAGTCAGGCCGGCGGGGCCGGCCCCGAGAATCAAGACACGCATGACACAGTTTCCTCGGTTTTCTCGTACACCTGCAGGGTGGACGGACGGCGCACGGATCCCTGGCCAGCAGCCATCCCGGCTTCATCTGTGCGGTGGCGGGTCAGAGTGCCGATCAGCGCCTCCAGCGGTCCGGCAATCGTGCACGTCGGATCTTCGATGAGTGGTGCGATAGACGGTTCGCATCGTCGCAGACTTTCGTCATATGGCAGCGAGTGGATACTGTCGAAGGGGAAGTCACCAGCGGCCTGCAGCCGTTCCAGTGTCCTTTCAAAGTCGGCCGCCTCGCGGACGCTGTTTATCACCAGATGGATGCCACCTATGTCCAGCTCGCTGGCCAGCCGCGCCGCGTGCAGGGCCACTTGCAGGCCGTTGAAAGTCGTATCGGTAACGACCACGGCGTGCCGGAAGCCGCGGGCGAGGGCGCGCCCGAAGTGCTCGAAGCCCGCCTGCGTATCCATCAGGATGGCCTCGTCCTGCCGCAGGGCGATAGCGTTAACGACCGCTGCCAGCAGGGCGTTCTCCGGGCAGAGACAGCCCGCGGCCGGCTGCACGGTGTTGCCCATTACGAGCAGACGCACCGTGTCCGGCGCCACAACGCCGAACCGCTCGACGACGTCATCCACGTCCGGGTTGAGGCGAAAAAACAGTCCCCAACCCTGACCAGGACGCGCTCCGGTTTTTTCCTCCACGTAATCCGCGTTCTCGCTCAGGGGTACAAGCGCGCGGGCGCGTTCGGTCGGGAGACCGAGCGCATAAGGGAGGTTCATTTGCGGATCGGCATCCAGCGCCAGAACCCGCCAGGACTGACGGGCCAGCGACCGGGCCAGCAGGGCGGTGAGGCTCGTTTTGCCTACGCCACCCTTGCCGGTTACCACGACCCGGAAGTCCTCCGGGCGGGCATTGTTGGCGAGCTCCGGGCCATGATGATGGTCGTGCTCGTGGCCTTCTTGGTGTGACTCACACATGTCGACTCCTGTACCGGAACTCGATCGGCTAGGCTGCTTCGGCCGCGATCTTCGCAGCCTCCACAAACGGCAGCCCCAGCCCCTCGCGCTTGGTCTCGATGTGCCGTCGGATCAGGAGTGCCGCCTTCTCGGGGTCCGCCTCGACCGCGAACTTCGCGCCGACCACGTCTTCCAGTCCTGCCGCCAGCAGGTTCACAACGTTAGGACTGCCGAAGATCGCGGGCTGGACGCCCAGTACGGTGTAGATGCCACTCGCGACGACGTAAGCCCCAATCGACACGGCTTTCTCGGAGTACCACTCGGGCGCGGCGCCGGCCAGCGGCAGCTTGTCGATGTCCGTACCCAGGTAGTTGGCCAGCGCGGCGGCCAGAGTCAGGATCCGGGTGTTGTCGACGCAGGAACCCATGTGCAGCACCGGGGGAATGCCCAGGGACTCACAGACCTCCTTCAGCCCCGGTCCGGCCATCTCGGCCGCGGCGGGCATCATCAGCCCGGCCTTGCCGTTTGCCACGGCAGAGCAACCCGTGACCAGCACCAGGATGTCATTCTCGATCAGGCGCTTCGTCAATGTAACGTGCCCGAGATCCTGCTGGACCTTGGGGTTGTTACAGCCGACGACGCCGACGGCGCCGCGGATCTTGCCGGCTTTTATCGCCTCGACCAGCGGTTCGGGTGTGCCACCCAGGGCCCCCAGGATGGCCTCGACGGAAAAGCCGGCCATCATCTCTACCGTGCCTTCGGGGATACGGACCCTTTCCGGGTTGCGATTGGTATACGCCTCGATGCCCTTGCGGACGATCTGCTTGCCGATCTCGTAGCCGCGATGAGGATCGAAGGATATGTGCGTCGCGCCGGTGAACTTGGCCTTGTCTGCGGTGGAGATGACTTCCGTGTGGAAGCACTTCGCCACATCCGTGACCGCCGGCATGATGCATTGGTAGTCCACCACCATGGCGTCCAGGGCTCCGGTCAGGATCACCAGTTCCTGCATCAGATGGTTACCGGCCATCGGGATGCCCGTGCGCATCTGCAGCTCGTTGCCGGTACAGCACAGGCCGACGAGGTTGATACCCTCGGCGCCTTTCTCTTTGGCGAGCGCCACCAGCTCCTGATCCTCCGCAGCCTGCATGATCACATCGGACAGCAGCGGGTTGTGACCGTGCAATGCGATGTTCACGCACTCGGCCCTGAGCGTCCCAAGGTTGATTTTCGATGTGTTGGGCTTCGGCGTGCCGAACATGACATCGGACAGTTCCGTGGCGACCATGGAGCCGCCCCAGCCGTCGGACAGGCTGGTGCGCAGGCCGTGGAGCAGCGTATTGACGTAATCGTTGTCCACGCCCATGTGGGTACGATGGAGCATCTCCACGCTCTCTCTGTCGATACCACGCGGCGTGATGCCCAGCTTGGCCCAGAGTTCCCGGCGCTCGTGCGGCAGGCGATCGGAGAAGCCGAGGCAGGTCTTGCGTGACCCGAAGTCCTCCATCATGGCGTCCGCCAGTTCCAGGGCGATCTCCTGGCTGTCACGGCCCTCGACTTCGATGCCCCATTCCTCTGCGAGGGCCTCGAGCTTGACCTTGTCTCGCAGCTCATAGCCCGAAGTCGCGCCTTCGGCCAGTTCGCCGAAGACCTCGAGGATGTCGCGGCCGTGATCGGAGTGGGCAGCAGCGCCTGCCGCGATCGTACGACCCAGATTGCGGGCGACAATGATGTCGGCATCGGCGCCACACACCCCTTTCTGCGGACCCTCACCGAACGGGTCCACCCGGCAAGGCCCCATGGAGCAGTTCCGACAACTGACCCCCAGCGAGCAATAGCCACATTGGGGTTCCTGCGCGGCAAGCCGGTCCCATACGGTCTCGATTCCTTCTTCTTTTGCACGGACGATCATCGCCCGGGCGTCATTGCAGCTTGAGAGCTGGCTTACGTTCTCAGTGCCGGCCATGATGCACCCCCTCATTCAGTTCGGTAGCGGTCGTTCCCCAGGCCCTCCAGCCCAGAACATGGTCGGGTGGCCGTGTGGAAGCGGACTGGCTGGCAACGGCAGAGGTCAGCACGACGCTGGCTTCCCGTGCGCGGCCTTCCGCGATCAGTTCATTGAGTTCTCCGTAGACCAAAGCGCCGCTCTTGCAGGCCTCCACGCATGCCGGTGGCTGCCCGGCAGCGATTCGCTCCAGGCATCCGTCGCACTTGAGCGCGACTACCCGGGCCGGCCCGCCGTTGGCGGCCTCATGGAAAGTGACGGCGTCGAACGGACACACCATGGCGCACATGGCGCAGGCGATGCATTTGCCAGCGTCAGTCATAACCAGATCGTGTTCCGCATCCCGCGTGATGGCCGCGGTGGGGCAGACCTGCTGGCAGGGCGCCGGATTGCAGTGTCTGCAGCGGTTTGGAAAGGACGTGTTGTACCAACGTCCCGGCATGACGTGGATCCTCGACCGGGGCGGCGGGCTCTCGAATACCGCCTGGGCCGGGTCACGGCTGGCGGAATGTTCGACCGCACAGGCGAATTCGCACTGGCGGCACCCAACGCACCGCTCGGGGTTCACGAAGATGGTCTTCATGGGACACCCCCGAGTTTGCCGGGAAGCCAGAGTCCTTCCCGGTATCAACAGGCCTCAGCCGGATGCTGAAGGCTCTGCTCATAGACTGGTATAGGAGACCGGAATTTGTATCAGGATAAGTACTTACCAACGCTGTGGTCGGCATTCCCGGGGGCGCCGGCGATCGATCCGTACCGGATGGCGCGTACTGGCATAGACACGACGATCGCACGGACTAATGTATCTACATAGCAGCGGCCAGAGCGCTGCCCGCCTGGCTGCTCACAGGCGGTACGGGCAGTGAAGTGCATAAGTATTTCTTATGGTGTTAATAAACAATACTGATTTCATATTATTTAAGTAAGCGCTAATTTCTAGGCACAGACGCTACTTGCCGTCGTGGACACTCCCGACTGCGATCAGGGCGTAGACGGGGCGGGGCAGATAAGGAGAACAGACTATGTCGGCATTACACCCGGTGGTGGCAGTGACCGGATCCTCGGGGGCGGGGACTTCAACAGTCAAGACGGCGTTCGAGCACATCTTCAGGCGGCTGGAACTGACGGCCGCGGTGATCGAAGGCGACAGTTTTCACAAATATGATCGGGCCGGCATGCGCACCGCGGTAAAACAGGCCGAAATGGCCGGTACTCATGTCAGCCACTTTGGCCCGGAAGCAAACTTGCTGAAGGATCTGCAGCAACTTTTTGATGTCTACGGTCGTACCGGTGGCGGACAGCGTCGCTTCTACATCCATGACTCGGAGGAAGCCGAAGCGCGCGGTCAGCAATCGGGTACCTTCACCTCCTGGGAGGATCTGCCGGAGGAGACCGACCTGCTGTTCTACGAGGGGCTTCACGGCGCCATGGCAAACGCCGAGGTCGACATCGCAGCCCATGCGGATCTCAAGATCGGCGTAGTGCCCATCGTCAATCTCGAATGGATACAGAAGATCCACCGCGATACCTCACATCGCGGCTATTGCGAGCGGGCGGTAACCAGCACGATCCTTAGACGGATGCCTGACTATGTCGAACACATCACTCCCCAGTTCTCGCTCACGGACATCAACTTTCAACGCGTGCCAACGGTCGATACTTCCAACCCGTTTATCGCCAGGGACATCCCGACCCCCGACGAGAGCTTCGCAGTGATTCGTTTCAGCGATCCGAAGAAATTCAACATCGACTTTCCTTACCTGATGTCGATGCTGAAAGGTTCGTTCATGTCGAGGAGGAATACGATCGTCGTGCCCGGTGGCAAGATGGGTCTGGCCATCGAAGTCATCGTCATGCCGATCCTCGAAGAGATGATGGTCAAGAGAGACGAGCTGCGCGCGCAGGGATCCCAGAACGCAGCCTGAAGATCGTGTCAGAACTGTACCTCTCCGGACAGTATGAAGTCCGCGAACGCGCGGGCCGCCATCGAGTAGCGTTTGCTCGACGGGCGCACGATGTACCACTGCCGCGCGAGTGGGAAGCCGCGGACCGGAAGCTCAATCAGGGTCGCGGCTTTCAATTCAAGCGAGATCGTGTGCCGGGAGACGATGGCAAGACCCAGGCCGGCCGCAACGGCTTGCTTGATGGCCTCGTTACTCGACATGAACAGAGTGTTGGAGAGCGAGACTTTCTTGCGTTTCATGAATCGTTCGATCGCCTGGCGAGTCCCGGATCCCGTCTCTCGGAGCAGGAATGTCTCAGCCGAGATCTCTGCCAGATTGATTGCCTTGCGTCGACCAAGGGGATGATCCGCGGCGGCGATAACGACCAGCGGATTATCCATGAAGGGGATGGACTCGAGCTGTCGCTTTTTCGGCGGGAAACCCATCAGCACGATGTCTGCTTCGTTCTGGTTGAGCTGGCTGAGCAGCGACTTGCGGTTGGTGACGTCGAGGCTTACACGGATGCCCGGATGGCGCTTGTGGAAACCGGCGACCGCCTGGATTGCGTATTGGCTAACGGTCGTGGCGACCGCGATCGAGAGTGCGCCTCGATGCAGTCCCTTGAGTTCGTCCATGACCTGGATGACCTCGTCCACCTTGGCGGAGATCTCTTTGCTGTAACGATACAGCTCACGACCTGCCTCGGTGAGCTGAAGTCCTTTTCCCGCGCGATCGAAAAGGGGCATGCCGATCGCGTCTTCCAGTTGCTTTACCTGCATGGAAACCGCGGGCTGGCTGAGGTGAAGATCTTCGGCGGCCCGGGTCAGGCTGGTGCGGCTGGCCGCCTGGGAGAAGATCTGGAGCTGGCGGAGGGTCAGGTGCATTGAAGTGCGCCACAAAGCATAAGAAATACTGATTTTATAGATAACTAAACATTAGTTCCACTTATAACTTAGCAAGCCTATATTGGCGCCAGTCGCCTGCGGCGAAATGGAGGAACGAAAGATGACAGACAAAACCTATCAGGCCGGCGTGAAGGATTACCGGGAGACCTACTGGGAACCCGACTACACGATCAAGGACACGGACATCCTTGCCTGTTTCAAGGTGACGCCCCAGCCCGGCGTGCCGCGAGAGGAAGCCGCTGCAGCCGTGGCCGCCGAATCGTCCACCGGCACCTGGACCACGGTCTGGACAGATCTGCTGACAGATCTGGATTACTACAAGGGCCGCGCCTATGCGATCGAAGATGTGCCCGGTGACAGTGAGTGTTTTTACGCTTTTATCGCCTACCCGATCGACCTCTTCGAGGAGGGATCGGTAGTGAACGTGCTGACATCGCTGGCGGGCAACGTGTTTGGTTTCAAGGCGATTCGGTCGCTACGCCTCGAAGACGTCCGGTTCCCGCTCGCCTACGTCATGACCTGCGGTGGTCCGCCCAACGGAATGCAGGTCGAGCGTGACCGCCTCAATAAATACGGCCGTCCGTTGCTCGGCTGCACCATCAAGCCCAAGCTCGGCCTGTCGGCCAAGAATTACGGCCGCGCTGTTTATGAGTGTCTGCGCGGCGGGCTGGACTTCACCAAAGACGACGAGAACATCAATTCCCAGCCTTTCATGCGCTGGCGCCATCGTTTCGAGTTCGTCATGGAAGCGGTGCAGAAGGCTGAAGCCGAGACCGGCGAGCGCAAGGGCCACTATCTCAACGTGACCGCACCAACGCCGGAAGAGATGTACAAGCGGGCGGAGTTTGCCCAGACCCTGGGGTCTCGCATCATCATGCATGACTTCCTCACAGGTGGTTTCTGCGCCAATACCGGTCTGGCCAATTGGTGTCGAGAGAACGGCATGCTGCTGCACATTCACCGTGCCTTACACGCAGTGCTGGATCGACACCCGCGCCACGGGATCCATTTCCGGGTGCTGCTGAAGTGCCTGCGCCTGTCCGGCGGAGATCATCTGCACACGGGTACCGTGGTCGGCAAGCTGGAGGGCGACCGCGAAGCGACGCTCGGATGGATCGATCTGCTGCGGGAGTCCTATGTGAAAGAGAACCGGGCCCGCGGCATCTTTTTCGACCAGGACTACGGGGCCATGCCCGGAGCGCTGGCCGTGGCCTCGGGCGGCATCCATGTGTGGCACATGCCGGCACTCGTTACGATCTTCGGCGACGACGCCGTGCTTCAGTTCGGTGGCGGGACGCTCGGTCATCCATGGGGGAATGCGGCCGGAGCGACCGCCAATCGTGTCGCCATGGAGGCCTGCGTAGAGGCTCGTAACCAGGGGCGTCAGGTAGAGCGTGAGGGCAAAGAGATTCTCACCGCTGCGGCGGGGCACAGCCCCGAGTTGCGCATCGCCATGGATACTTGGAAGGAGATCAAGTTCGAGTTCGACACTGTCGACAAGCTGGACGTCGCCTGAACCGATCGATCCGACGCGGAGGAATACCACCATGACGAATATCACGGAATTCCCGGCCAAGCGGGCAAGCCTAGAAGGCCGGAAGTATGAGACATTCTCCTATCTGCCGCCGATGGATGCGGATCGGATTCGCAAGCAGGTCGAGTACCTGATATCGCGAGGCTGGAATCCGGCCATCGAGCACAGCGAACCCGAACAGGCGGGCAGCGACTTCTGGTACCTCTGGAAGCTGCCTCTGTTCGGCGAGAAAGATATGGACGCCGTCCTGGCGGAGCTGGAGAGCTGCCACAAGGCCTTTCCGCGGCACCATGTCCGCCTTATCGGTTATGACAACTTGCGCCAGACCCAGGGCACCGCAATGGTGATCTATCGGGCGGCTTGAGTCGCCCCCGCAACCGGGCCCGGTTCGGCCGGGCCCGGTTGCGGGAGTCCTGTCGCATTCGTCCCTGTCATCCGGTCCATCCGCGGAGCCCTGTCCGGGCTCGTTGGTCTGCCCGGGTCATCACCACTATTCGGCCGGTTTCTGGAATTTCAGCAGAAAGCGGTCGGACTCGCCGATGGCCAGATATTTCTCCCGGTCAGAGTCCCCCGATGACATGCTGGGCGGCAGGCTCCACACGCCTTGCGGATGATCGTGGGTATCCTTCGGATTGCGCAGAATCTCCGACTCTCCTACCAGGACGAAACCTGCAGCCTCGGCAAACGCTACGGTGCGCTCCCGGGAGATGTAACCGTTTTCAGCGAATGGGTCTTCGTCAGCCGCATCCGGCCAGCGATGGTCGACGATGCCGAGGAGGCCGCCCGGCTTGAGGGCGTCGAACATGGCCTGGAATCCAAGATGAGCGTAGCGGCCGCTCCCGTAGCCCTCACCGAACCAGTTATGGACATTGCGGAATGTCACGACCAGGTCAGCCGACCCCGGCGGAGCGATCGTCAGCTGATAGGGCAGTGACAGGTGAGTGACTTTGACTTGCCGATAGAGGTTCGGATTGTTGCCGAGCATGGTGAGGAAGGCGCTGAAATAGCGTCGCTGGTACCCGTAGCGCGGATTGGTGCTGTATTGGGCAGCATAGAAAACTCCCGAGTCCTTGAGCGCCGGCGCCAGCACCTGCGTATACCAGCCGGAGCCTGGCCACACCTCGACGACGGTCATGTCGGATCGAAAGCCCAGGAACTCCAGAGTCTCACGGGGCTTGCGATAGCGATCGCGTGCCTTCGCCTTGTCATCGCGGTGGTCGCCGTTGATGGCGGCGTCCAGCGCTGCCGCCGTCGCTGTATCGAATGACGCATGGGCCGGACCGGCTGCCCCTGCCAGTAGGACGATCGTCAGTACCGCCGGCAGCAGTCGGGCGGCATGTCTGAATTGTGGACGCATGATCCTTGCCTCCTGTTGTTTCATCGAAATTCGCGCCGGATGACGCCGTGCCGAGCGAACTCGCGCGGTGAACATCGGCCAGGACAGGCACTCTAACCCATACCTGCGGTCGAGATCGCAGGGCCATCGTGACGACATGGTGCTGCCCACGGTCATCGGTGGCGGGACGCTGCGGCGTCACGGTGTGCTTAAATCGTGTTTTCTTATCCGATTGTCCCTGCGAGGTTCCGATGTCCGCCAATTTCCGAAGTGATAACGAGAACCCCGTAGCCCCAGAGATCATGGCGGCACTGGACCGCGCGAATGTAGGCACGGCCTATTCGTACGGTGACGATGCATTCACCGAACGGGTGAAAGAGAAGTTTTGCGAAGTCTTCGAGACCGATCTGGAAGTGTTCCCACTCGTATCCGGAACGGCAGCCAATGCACTGGCAGTAGCCCAGACCACGCCAGCCTACGGGGCCGTCATCTGTCACGAGGACTCTCATCTGCACACCGATGAATGCGGGGCGCCCGAGTTCTACACGGGCGGCGCCAAGTTGATGACCCTGGCAGGCGCGAACGGCAAGCTCGACGCCACAAGCGTCGAGGAGCGGATCGCCGACGCCGGCTACGTAGGGGATCACGCCAGCAAGCCGTGCCTGCTGAGCCTGACCCAGGCCACCGAGTTCGGTACCGTGTATAGCGTCGAGGAAGTCAGCGAACTGGCGCAGGTCGCGCACGAGGCCGGTATGGCAGTGCATATGGACGGCGCCAGGTTCGCAAACGCCCTCTGCAGCCTCGGCTGCTCCGCATCGGAGATGACATGGCGCTCAGGCGTGGACCTTTTGTCTTTCGGCGCCACAAAGAACGGTGCGATGATGGCCGAGGCCCTGCTGGTGTTTGATGCCGACGATGCCGAAGAACTCGGCCGCCGCCGCAAGCAGGCGGGCCATCTGATCAGCAAGATGCGGTATGTATCCGCGCAACTCGATGCCTACCTGGCGGACGATCTTTGGCTCGAACTCGCCGCCCACGCCAACCGAATGGCCACAAGGCTTGCCGAGGGGCTGGAGGACGCGCAGGACGTCGAACTCGTCTATCCAGTGCATGGTAACGAGATTTTCTTGCGCATGGACGAGGAGCTTGCCGATATCCTGCGAGAGGACGGTTTCGAATTCTACGGCTGGCCGGGCCGGGCTGGTTTGTACCGACTGGTGACCGCGCACTGCACGGCCGAGTCCGACGTGGACGCGTTTCTCGACGCAGTCAACGCGGCCGATGGCGGTTAGATGCGCGCCGGACTCGTGCCGATTGTGAAGAGCGCGGATGAAAGGGCCATGCGCGGGTGAGTACCTCGCGAACCTTGTACTACGTTCACGATCCCATGTGCAGCTGGTGCTGGGGCTTCGCACCCACGCTGGACGTGTTGCTGGCTGAATTACCTGCCGATGTACAGGTGTGCCGTTTGCTCGGTGGGCTCGCCCCGGATTGCGATCAGCCGATGCCGGAGGAGACTCGCCGTTACGTGCAGCGGCAATGGCATCGCATCCAGGAGCGGATACCGGGCACGATATTCAATTTCGATTTCTGGACGGAATGCGCGCCAAGGCGCTCGACCTATCCGGCCTGCCGCGCCGTGATCGCAGCACGCCAGCAGGGGGTGGATCTCGATGCCAGGATGACGACCGCGATCCAGCGCGCCTACTACCTCCAGGCCCGCAATCCATCCGATCTGGACACGCTGATGTCGCTGGCCGGCGAGCTTGGGCTGGACACGGCGGATTTCTCGCAGGCGCTGCGGTCAGACGCAATCCAGCGGCAATTGCTGGACGAGATCGATCAGTCACGGTCGCTGGGAGCCGAGGGATTTCCCAGCCTGGTCCTCGAGGAGGGCGGCCGTCGGCGATCCCTGCGCATCGAATACGTGAACCACCGCGCCATGCTGCAGCAACTCGACCACGGTTGAGGTCGTCGCTGCCGGCTTCTATGCGATCGCCTTTCTTTCTGCGGGTGCTTGTGTACCTTGCAGAAATGCCGCCACCCTGACGAGCGCCAACGTATCGTAGGCGCAATACGCGATCAGGTCGTCACGGAGTCTGGCGCGCCTCGTCGGATCAGTGAGCGGGTCCATGATTTCGAGAAAGGCGTCCGATGCGGCCATGCCCTCGCGGATTTCGCCGAGCTCGCCATAGTCCATATCGGGAGCGATCGTCGGCAAGACCGCCTTGATGGACCAGGATCCGAGCATGTCCGGGTGGTAGTAGTGCTTGCGGGTCACGGGATACAGATCGAACAGCCGGGCGATGATCGACTCCAACGCCGGCGCCAGGTCCGGGAACATGCGGGCCAGCCTCTTGAGCACGCCTTCTTCGTAGTTCGTATAGGTGAAAACTGGCCCCTGGTCGCCGAGGTTGTCGATCAGGGTTTCGGCGCACTGACGCATGGGCGGACCGGCGCCATCCGCCAGCCATTCACGGTGTTCCAGCGCGCCCGTGTTGTCATGGACATGGCAGGACCACTGGAACGGCAGCGCCTGATAGGGTCCCGTGCCTTCCCATATGGGCACCGCGAAACTCACGGTTTCGAAATCGAAGTAGTATCGCGGCCACGGGAGGTCCGCCAGCATCATCGCCGCGTCAGGATCGAGTTCGGCTTCCCCCCTGATAGTCACCCGTCGAACCCGGCGTTGTGATTCGCGGGTCAGCCGGTCCGGCGGTATCTCGCGGATATCGACGAAGCCTTCTTCCATGAGCTGCCAGACGATCTTGCCGCCGCCTGGAAGGCAGCGCACCGGGTAGTCCGGTTGGGGTGGCGTGCAGTAGTCGAGAAACGCGCACTCGTAAGGATTGCGGCAGTGGGGACCGATGGGGATGGTTGGAATCTCGCCGGCGAGTGCCTGCCGGTATTCAGTCAGCCATCGAGGCACGTGTTCCAGCATGGGGCTGACCCGGTCAGTCACGTCGACGAATGAAAACAGGCCGGCGTACTGTTCGTCCCCCGGGTAGACGAACTGGTTATTTATATGGGCCAGTTCCACCTGTGCCGGATGCCAGCCGACGCCTGCCAGCACCCACGCCTGGACGGCGCAATCGATGTAATTGACCGGTTTGACCCGAGTGGAGGCTTTCACCTCAATCAGCCTGACATTGTCGAGTTCGTCCCGGATCAGGATGTCTGTGCGGACGAGAACGCCCTCGTAACTGAGCGTCGCTTCGAACAATGTGAGGGGTCCGGGCTCGGCCAGACGGCGGGCGGTCTCGTCCAGCGCCAGATGCAGAGAGTGATCGTGTCCGATCAGTACGCCGTCCGGGAACACCCGTCGCGCAATCTCGCCGACTTCGTGGCCTACCTGGAAGGCGTGCTCGGTCGCCGCAGACACCCTCGCTTTGTCACGATCGTGAACTTCCAGCCACAACCGCTTGTGGCACTGCCAGCCGGAAAGGATCTTGCTCTTTGAAAGGTAGTGTCCCGACATCATGCGTCCCTGTCAGGTATTGGCCTCCATACTCTCCCGGTAAGATACACCGTCTGGATACAGCACGCCGGGTGATCGAGAATAGAGCCCAAGCTGTTCCGAATCGTCCCATCCGCGTGATGGCCACGCCCGCTAGACTTTCATTACAGACAGACCCTTGAACCCGGTGAAGACCATGCTCCTGATTCGCACTGCTCTGGTGATGCTGGCCCTGACGATGTTCCCGCCGGTGCCCGTTTATGGCGCCACCGTCCTCACATTCTCTTCAGCCATAGCAGGACCGACGACTATGAAATGGATGCCCGCCGCGACCGCCGCTATGGAGACCGAACTCGTCTCCCGACATGGTGAGGGCCAGCGCGCCCGGATCCACCGTGGTCTGGAGCAGGTCGCGGATTACTGGCGCGCCAGAGACGGCGATCGGGCCATATTCGAGGGCTTCGTGCGCGCCAACTTCGCCAGTGACCAGGCGACTCTGGATACCACATTCGAAAGATTCGAGTTTCTCCTGGAGAAACTGTACGGCCATGCCAACGAGATTAGCCTGGCCATGAGCAGGCAGACGGACCTCGATCTCGGGCCCATCCTGCCGATGGACAGGATCTCGGCCGCGTACTCGGTTGCCGATCATTTCCGTGAGGATTTCTTCGCCAACAAGCTGGCGTTCACCGTGCTGCTCAATTTTCCGATCACGACCCTGGAGCAGCGCCTCGCCGAGGGAGAGTCGTGGAGCCGGCGGCAGTGGGCGGAGGCGCGCCTGGCGCTCAGGTATGCACGACGTCTGCCGACCGAAGTGCAGCAGGCAGTTTCACAGGCAGGCGCGGAGGCCGATCAGTACATCGCCGATTACAACATTTACATGCATCATCTCGTGGACGATAACGGCAAGCGGCTGTTCCCTCCGGGTCTGCGTCTGCTCAGTCACTGGAACCTGAGGGACGAGATCAAGGCCGACTACAGTGATCCGGAGGCAGGTCTTGCCAAGCAGCGCACGATTCAGCGCGTCATGGAACGCATCGTCGATCAGAGCATCCCCCAGGTCGTCATCAATAATCCTCACGTGGACTGGGATCCCTTTTCGAACAAAGTCACGCCCGCAGCGGTTTCGGACACGGACGCCCAGGTTCCGCTGGACCTGCAGGCCGCCGAGGCGCCCGAGCCCGACACCCGTTACCGGATCTGGCTGAACAACTTCCACGCCGAGCAGCAGGTGGACAGGTACTCGCCGTCTGCCCCTACCCATATCGCCAGGGTGTTCGACGAAGGTCGTGAGATCTCCGAGGGCCAGGCCGAGGCCATGTTCAGGCAGATTCTCGCTTCGCCATTGCTGGGTCGGGTGGCGGAAGTCGTCGAGAAGCGTCTCGGCCGACCGCTGGAGCCTTTTGACATCTGGTACGTGGGATTCCGACCTCGCGGCGCTTACACCGAAGAGGAACTCAACGCCATCACGCGAGGGCGCTATCCCACGCCCCAGGCTTACGACGCCGACATCCCGCGCATGTTAGGGGCGCTCGGCTTCCCGGCGGACCGGGCGCGGGAGATTGCCGCACAGATCACGGTCGATCCGGCCAGGGGTTCAGGGCATGCCTGGCCGCTCGGCATGCATGGCGCCCAGTCGCATCTGAGGACGCGGGTCGGCGCGGACGGGATGGATTACAAGGGCTACAACATCGCGGTGCACGAGATGGGCCACAACGTCGAACAGGTGATCTCCCTGGAAGAGGTGGATCACTACCTGCTTCGCGGCGTACCCAACACGGCATTCACCGAGGCTCTGGCATTCGTATTCCAGGACCGTGATCTCGAGTTGCTCGGTCTGGCCGATGCGGATGAGGAGAGTCGTGCGCTGATGGTGCTGGACAGCTTCTGGGGCGGCGCCGAGATCACCGCCGTCGCCCTGGTCGACATGCGGGCCTGGCGCTGGATGTACGAGCATCCGGAGGCAACGCCCGCGCAGTTCAGGGAGGCCGTGTTGCAGATCGCGAAGGACGTGTGGAACGAGTCATTCGGCCCGGTCACAGGGGTCCGGGACGTGACCTTGCTGGCGGTGTACTCGCACATGATCAGCAACCGACTCTATATACCCAATTACGCCATCGGCCAGATGATCGCCGCCCAGATCGAGGGTCACATCACACGAGCCGACGCACTCGGCGTCGAGTTCGAGCGCATGTGTCGCACCGGAAACGTGACGCCGGACATGTGGATGAAGGCCGCAACCGGTGACCCGGTCGGGCCGCAGGCATTGCTGCGGGCGACGCAGCGGGCCCTGGAGGCACTGGGCGGCCTTTAGGGGGCGGTGTCTAAAATAGTTAACTATATAACTTATTTGGAAAGTACATTAAGTACGGACTTGGCGCCCGCCTGCCGTTGTGCCAGGACTCGCTGGCGAGGTTG
>CP070833.1:1828208-1847540 GCA_020341735.1 Gammaproteobacteria bacterium
CAAGGAAGCACGAGAGGCATCAGGCGATGTCCGGTCGGCCTTCGACATGCTGGCCGACGAAATCGGAGAAGCCTATCGCCGCATACGTCGGCGGCTGCACTGACTTAATTATGATTGCGCCTGTATATACTGGGAGGACGTGGGCATTGGCCGCGGGCAAGGAGTAGAAAGAATGAAAACCCCAATTTGCTTCCCGCTCGGTTTGCTGCTGGTGGCGAGCTTGTGCGCCTGTGGCAAGTCCGAACCACCCGCCGTCAGCTTCAAGGAGGACGTGATGCCAATCCTGCAGAGCCGCTGCGGGGGCTGTCATGAACCTGGACAGCCAGGATACGAGGCGAGCGGACTCAGTTTCGCAGACTACGACACAGTGATGGCCGGCACCCGATTCGGGCCCGTCGTGGTCCCTGGCGACAGTTTCGGCAGCACGCTGGTCGTGCTGGTCGAGGGCCGGGCGGATCCGACGATCGCCATGCCGCACGGCGACAAGGATCCGTTGTTGGCAAGCGAGATCACACGTCTGCGATCCTGGATAGACGCGGGCGCCGAAAATAATTGATACGTTCCGTCGCCGGGTCAGAAGGACCGCCGGATCCGAATCAGGGCCGCATGCTCAGCGGCCTATCGGCGCGGGCGGAACAGTAAGACTAGACCGCCGGCTCCGAGCAGCCAGCCCATCCATGGTGGAGAAGCTTCCAGGCCGACCAGTACCGCCGCTGCGATCAGCATGGCAGCACCCGCCAGGTCTGACTGACGTCGTCGGGCGATCTCGAGATTTTCCCGACGCATCTGGTCGATCCCGGGGGCCGAGACGCTGATCTCGAGTTCACCCTCCGACGCCCGCTGCAGCAGGGCATGCACGACCTGCGGGAATTCCTGCAGAGTTTCTCCGACTTCGGGAAGTTGTTCCCGCAACCGGCTGATGACCGCCCTGCCGCTGACCCGATCGTTCATCCACTGCTCGAGTATGGGTTGGGCCGTCTCCCAGAGATCCAGCGCGGGATAGAGTTCGCGACCGAGGCCTTCGATGTTCAACAGCGTTTTCTGCAAGAGTATGAGCTGGGGCTGGATCTCCATGCCGAACCGCCGGGCAACAGTAAACAGCCTGACAAGAAACTGACCGAACGAGATCTCGCTCAGCGGGCGGTTGAATATGGGCTCGCAAACCGTTCGGAAAGCGGACTCCAATTCATCCAGACGGGTTTCCCTCGGCACCCAGCCGGAATTGATATGCAGCCGGGCTACGCGCTGATAATCTCGTTTGAAAAACGCCAGAAAGTTCTCCGCGAGATACTGCTGGTCTCTCGGATCCAGGCTGCCTACGATGCCGAAATCCACGGCGATGTAGCGCGGATCAGCGGGGTCGCCCGCATCTACGAAGATATTTCCCGGATGCATGTCGGCGTGGAAAAAGTTATGCCTGAAGACCTGGGTGAAAAAGATTTCAACGCCGCGTGCCGCGAGGAGAGCCATGTCCACCCCATTACGGTTGAGTTCAGCCGTGTCTCCTATCGGCACACCGCGGATTCTCTCGGTGACGAGGACGCCCGGGCGGCAGTAGTCCCAATGGACAGAGGGGATATACAACAGGGGCGATGACTCAAAATTCTTGCGCAACTGCGACGCTGCGGCGGCCTCGCGCATTAAATCCAGCTCGTCGAGGATGACTTTCTCGTACTCCGAGACGACCTCGATCGGACGCAGGCGGCGTGCTTCTGCCCAAATTCTGACCATGACCCTGGCGATACCGAACATCAGATCCAGGTCTCTGCGTATCTGTGCAGCCACTCCGGGCCGCAGCACTTTGACGATGACCTCCTCTCCTCCGACAAGCTGTGCTCCGTGCACCTGAGCGATAGATGCTGCCGCGAGGGGTTCATCGTCGAATCGCCGGAAGACGTCTTCGAGCGGCCTGCGATAGATCGCCTCAAGCTTTGCCCGGGCCTCCGACGACGAGAATGGTGGGACCTCGTCCTGCAGACGCGCCAGCTCATCGGCCACGTCACGCGGCAGCAGGTCCCTGCGGGTAGACAGGGTTTGGCCGAACTTTACGAAGATGGGGCCCAGCTCCTGCAGTGCCTCCCGGACACGACGGCCGCGGGTGTGCGTCGAGGCGGCCGCCCGGGAATTGACCAGAAGCAGGACTCGCAGGGCGCGCGTAGTGCGCCGCATCCGCTTGTCCTCCGCAAATTCGTCCAGCCCGTGTTTCAGCAACACCCTGATGATGTGCAGCATGCGGACTATCTGGCGCGGGCCGATCAACTGGCGTCTCCGGGTTGTTCCTGCTCGGCCCGCGCGAGGCGGGCGACAAACCGGTCCACGTCATTGCGCAATCGATCTACGCCGTCGAGGAACTCCTCGACCTCGAATCGCGAAGGTAGTTGACGGCTTTCCTCAGAGAGGTACTCGCCGGCATCCTTTGCCAGCACCTCTGCCACCTTCTTTCCCCAATCCGCGAGGGCACGGACGACATTGCCCGCCTGGTGTGCCGCCACGTCGCCGACCACGACAGAGAGATCCTCTTCCCAGTCCGGCTTTGCCAGGTCCAGCAAGCGTTGAAAGTCCTGCGCCAGGACGGGGTCACCGGAAACCTCGGCGTTGCCTGCCCGCAGTGCCTGGGACGAACCACTCAGGCCTGCCCTCAATAGCGTCAATGGCAAGCCACGGATCACACAATCTGCCTCTGAAGGGGCGCCAATCTCCAGACGCAGCCCGTCGTCGAGCGCGTGTAGCATTATGGATCCGGGCAGGCCTGTGAGATCCAGCCGCAGGCTGCGCCCGCTCAGCCGCTGTCGAAGCCTGCGAGCTTCGACGGATGCATCGATGCCCCTGTTCAAAAGGCTTTCGAGGGGATTCAGCAGCGGTGTCCGCATGGCGAGGCCGCAGCTTAGAGGCGATAACCGAAGTGCAGGGCCACGATTCCACCGGTGAGATTGTGATATCCGGTGTTCTCGAATCCGGCCTCGATCATCATTTCCTCGAGGGACTCCTGATCGGGGTGCATGCGGATCGACTCCGCCAGATATCGGTAGCTGTCAGCATCACCGGCTACGGCACGGCCAAGCAGCGGAAGCAATTTGAAAGAGTAAAGGTCATAGATCGGAGTGAGCCCCGGAACGACCGGTTTGGAGAATTCCAGGATCAGCGCTTGGCCTCCGGGCTTGAGAACGGCGCGGATCGATCTGAGGGCAGCCAGCTTGTCGGTCACATTGCGCAGCCCGAAGCCGATGGTGACGCAGTCGAACTGCGCCGCCGGGAAAGGCAGATGCTCGGCGTCGCCGACGCAGAAGGACACATTGCCGCTCATGCCCTCGTCAATGAGCCGGTTACGCCCTCGCGCCAACATCGAATGGTTGATATCGCTCAATACGACGCGGCCGGACGGGCCAACCTTGCGCGCCATGCCCAACGCCAGGTCGCCAGTGCCGCCGGCAACGTCCAGAGCGAAATCGCCCTCTCCCAGGCGGGCTCGGGCCAGGGTAAATCTCTTCCAGACCCTGTGCACTCCCAGGGACATAAGATCGTTCATCAGATCGTAGCGATCGGACACGGAGTCGAAGACGTCCCGCACCCTGTCAGCCTTCTCCTCCAACGGCACCTCTTCGAAGCCGAAATCCGTCGATCGCTGCGAGCGGCTCACGAGTCCTCACTCTCTTCTGGCGTTTCCTTACGCTGATAGCCGGCCTCATCCAGGCGCCCCAGGTAGTCCTGCCACTTCTGATCTTGTTCATCGCCGAGCTCATAGAGGTACTCCCAGGTATAGAGTCCCGAGTCATGGCCGTCATCGAATCGCAGGCGGACTGCGTATCTGCCAACCGGTTCTACCGCTGCGATGGCGACTTTCTCCTTGCCCACCAGCAGGATCTCCTGGCCTGGCCCGTGCCCACGGACTTCAGCAGACGGTGAATAGACCCGCAGGTACTCGCAAGGAAGCTCGAACCGTCTTCCGTCTCCGTACGCGAGTTCCAGCACCCTGGACTTGCGGTGAAGCCGGAGCTCTGTCGGTACGGGGGCCGTGCTCATAGCTGATTCTCGACTGTCTGCGCCGGGCGGCGCGGGACGAATATTCTAACGCGGCGAAGGCCCGAACGGCTTCAGAGAATATACCGGGTGAGATCCTCGTCCTGGATCAGCTCACCCAGGTGCTCGTCCACATAGCCCGCATTGACCCCGATCTCCTGACCGTCTCTGTCTGAGGCCTCGAACGAAACTGCTTCCAGTAGCCGTTCCAGCACCGTGTGGAGCCGGCGTGCGCCGATGTTCTCGGAGCGCTCGTTGACCTGGAAAGCGATCTCGGCAACCCGTCGTATGCCGCTTTCGGAAAACTCCAGTGCAACGCCTTCTGTCTGCATAAGCGCAGCGTACTGCTCAGTCAGGCTGCAGTCGGGCTCCTTGAGGATGCGTACGAAGTCCTCAGTCGTCAGGGCGGCCAGCTCGACTCTGATCGGGAATCGGCCCTGCAGCTCCGGGATGAGGTCTGACGGCTTGGAAAGATGGAATGCGCCGGAAGCGATGAACAGGATGTGGTCGGTTCGGACCATGCCGTACTTCGTGTTGACCGTGCAGCCCTCGACGAGCGGAAGCAGGTCCCTCTGAACGCCTTCCCGTGAGACATCCGCGCCGTGGGACTCGGCCCGGCGCGCTACCTTGTCGAGCTCATCCAGGAACACGATGCCGTTCTGCTCCACGTTCTCGACCGCTTTCAGCTTCAGCTCTTCCTCATTGATCATCTTCGCCGCTTCTTCATCGACCAGGATGCGGTAGGCATCCTTGATCTTAAGTTTTCGCGAGCGCGTCTTGCCGCCGCCGAGATTTTGAAAAAGCCCCTGAAGCTGGCTGGTCATCTCTTCCATGCCGGGTGGGGCCATGATCTCAACGCCGACGGGCACTGCCCGGGTCTGGATCTCGATCTCGCGGCCATCGAGCTGCCCCTCGCGAAGCATCTTGCGGAACTTCTGCCGGGTGTCGGCCGACTGTCCTTCGGATGATTCGGTGTCCCAGCCAGTGCGGTCCGTTGACCCCGGGAGCAATGCGTCCAGGATCCGTTCCTCCGCGGCGTCCTGAGCGCGATCCCGCATTTTCTCCATCGCGTGCTCGCGGGTCATCTTGACGGCTTCATCCACGAGGTCACGGACAATGCTGTCGACTTCGCGTCCCACGTAGCCCACTTCAGTAAACTTGGTCGCCTCGACCTTGATAAACGGCGCTTTCGCCAGCCTCGCCAGCCGCCGCGCGATTTCGGTCTTGCCGACCCCTGTCGGGCCAATCATCAGGATATTTTTCGGTGTGATTTCACTCCGCAGAGGATCATCGACCTGCATTCGGCGCCATCGATTCCGCAGCGCGATTGCGACGGCCCGCTTGGCGTCATCTTGTCCGATGATGTGCTTGTCCAGTTCCTGGACAATCTCTCGGGGGGTCATCTGGCTCATCGCTGTTCCTGGTGGTCAGTCGGTTTCCTGGCCCACATCGAGTGTCTCGATGACCAGGTTATTGTTCGTGTAAATGCATACATCTGCGGCGATCTGCAGCGATCGTTCCACAATCGTGCGAGCATCCAGGTCGGTATTCTCGAGCAGGGCGCGAGCGGCCGAGCGTGCATAGGCGCTGCCGGACCCGATCGCCATCAGGTCATTTTCTGGTTCGATAACGTCGCCGTTGCCGGAGATAGTCAGTGACTTCTGTCGGTCTGCCACGCATAGCAACGCCTCGAGCCGGCGCAGTATCCGGTCGGATCGCCAGTCCTTGGCAAGCTCTATCGCTGCACGAGTCAGATTGCCGTATTGCTCCAGTTTGGCCTCGAAGCGTTCGAATAGCGTAAATGCATCAGCCGTGCCGCCGGCAAACCCTGCCAGCACCTTGCCGTCGTACAAACGCCTGACCTTGCGTGCATTGCCCTTCATCACAGTATCGCCGAGCGTAACCTGGCCGTCTCCCCCAACCGCGACGATGCCGCCGCGCCGGACGGAAAGGATAGTGGTGCCTCGATACTGGTCCATGGCGAATCCTCGGAATGTGAATCGGGCGGGGCCCTGAAGGAGTTGCGGGATCAGTCCGAATCCCGATCCCGTTTTCGCGCCCTGGGGTGCGACTTGTCATAGATGCGGGCGAGGTGCTGAAAATCAAGGTGGGTGTAGATCTGGGTCGTGCTGATGTCAGCATGACCCAACAATTCCTGAACCCCCCGTAGGTCCCCGCTGGATTCGAGCAGATGCGTCGCGAAAGAGTGCCGCAGCAGATGCGGATTGACGCCTGTGGCCATGCCGATCCGGCGCGACCACTCGCGCAGGCGATTCTGCACGGCTCGTGCACTCAGAGGTCCGCCCCGACGGCTCAGAAAAAGGGCTTCATGGTCGTGGCCAGCCATCTCCGATCTGGCACCGAGCCATGCGGAGATCGCGTGCCTCGCCTTGGTGCCGACCGGCAATATCCGAGTCTTGTTGCCTTTCCCTGTCACACGGACGGTGCCGTCGGACAGATCCAGATCCGTCACCCTGAGTGACGTTAGCTCGGCCAGCCGCAGACCCGACGAATAGAACAGTTCCATGATCGCCCGATCCCGGAGAGCGAGCGGGCCGTCGCCATCGATCTCCAGCAGCCGCGCGATCTGATCCACGTCGAGTGTTTTCGGTAGTCGTTTTGGCTGCTTGGGCGACGGGACGTCCGTGGCAGGATTCGAGTCGACCAGGCCCTCCCGCAGCAGATAGCGAAAGAAGCCCCTCAATGCCGACATTCTGCGCTGAATACTTCGGGGCGCCAGGCCGCGACGATGACACCAGGAGGCGAAGGCGCGGATATGATAGCTATCAACCTCACGCCAGTCCGAAAGCGCCTCGCCCTTCAGGAATCGACAGAGCGCGTCGATATCCCGGCCATAATTTCTTTCCGTGTTGGGCGACATCCGACGCTCATAGCGGAGATGACGCAGGTATCCGCTGATCGCTTCCCGGTCGAGATCGGACACGGCGATGCCGTCAGCTGCCCCGCGTCGCGAGCGCCTTGCTGACCAGTTCCCCGATGCGCTCGAGGAAGTCAGTGCTCATGCCCGGATGGAACCTGTCCGCGTCGCGGCTGCCGATGGCGAGCATGCCGATGTCCGCTCTGGTACCGAGGGGGATCAATGCAATCGAACCGATCTCCATGGCGTGTTCCGGGAAAAGGAATTCCAGTTGCGCATCCCTGGCCCTGCCGCAGCGGGGCTTGGCCTGTTCGATGAAAGTTGCGAACGACTTAAGGGCAGTACTCTGGCGCTCTACTCGGCGCAGAAAGCGTGTGTCCGACGCCTGGATGATGTCCGAGGGGTTATGGAACAGGACCACGACAGTGTCGTTGGCGCCAAAATCCTCTCTCAGCACAGCTTCCACAGATTCTATGACCCCTGCTGTATCGTCAGAGCAGATCAGGCTCATAGCCAGCCGGTGCACCTTGTCGGACAGCTGATGGTTAATGTGGGCGGCAGAGATCAGATCTTTGAGTCGCCGTTCCAGCTTGGTGTTCTTGTCACGCAGGACCGCTAATTGACGTTCCACCAGGGAGACTGCGCCCTGACCGGATTCATGGGGCAACTGCAGCCCCGCAAGCAGTTCCGGATGTCGGGAGAAAAATTCCTGGTCTGATGTCAGGAAACGGACAACCTCGTCCTCGGTTAACTGTTCCTGCTCGGCGGCGCTGCTCTGACGACTGCTCATAAGCTGATAATACCCTCGAATACTCTTTCCGCCGGGCCTGTCATCCACAGATGATGCCCGGGCCCCTCCCAATCGATCCTAAGTGTACCGCCGGGTAGCTCGACCTCGACACTAGCTGCTACCTGCTGCCAGAGCCTGGCTACCGCCGCTGCGGCGCTGGCGCCCGTCCCACAAGCCCGGGTCTCCCCACAACCGCGCTCGAACACACGCAGCAGTAGTCGATCCGGAGACGCTACCTGCATGAATCCTACATTCGTGCGACGCGGAAAGGCTTCGTGCCGTTCCAGCACGGAACCGATCTCCGCGACCGGAGCATCGGCCACATCGTCCACCCGTATTACAACATGAGGGTTGCCCATCGACACGGCACCGAAGCGGATCTCCCGTCCGGCCGCTTCCAGTGCATATGAGTCGGACGACTGGACGCCGGTAAATGGCAGAGCCTCGGGTCGAAAATCCGGTTCACCCATATCCACAGAAACGGCGCCGTCATCCATTACCCGGGCCTTGATCATGCCCGCAGGGCTCTCGAGTACCAGGTCCCGGCGTCTCCTGGCACTGGTTTCATAAAACAGTCGGGCAACGCACCTCAAGCCATTGCCGCATTGCTCGGCAGACAGACCGTCAGCATTGTAGATGCCGAAGCCGACATCACCGCCCCTGGACGGCGGGTCCAGGATCAGGAGCTGATCGAAACCGATACCCAGATGCCGGTCTGCCATCCGCCGGATAACGTCGCTTTGCGGTTCGAAGTTCTGCTGGCGGCGATCGATGACGACGAAATCGTTGCCCAGACCATGCATCTTGACGAACCGTACCCCGGATCGCGCGAGCGCTTCCGCGGCCGTCACCGTCCTATCTCCGTGGCCAGATTTTTCGGGTTGGGCATGAGCGGTCACTGCAGCATCGAGAGCTTCTGATCTGATCTTACTTTCAACATCGACTGGCCGTGATTATAGTGGCGGCGGCAACTTCCAGACAGCGACCATGAAATACCGCGATCTCAGAGACTTTCTTTCCCAGCTCGAAGAACGAGATGAACTGCGGCGTATAGACGTCCCTGTCGATCCGCGTCTGGAGATGACAGAGATCTGTGACCGCACTCTTCGCGCCGACGGACCAGCGCTGCTGTTCGAGAATCCCAGCGGGTTCGACATGCCGGTTCTCGGCAATCTTTTCGGAACGCCGCGCCGTGTCGCGCTGGGCATGGGGCAGGAGAGCACTGAAGCGCTGAAAGAGATCGGCGAACTGCTGGCTTTCCTCAGACAGCCGGAACCACCGAAAGGGATGCGGGACGCCTGGGACAAACTGCCGATATTCCGTCAGATTCTCAACATGGCCCCACGGACCGTGCGTAACGCGCCCTGCCAGAGCCATGTTATTGAGGGGCCAGACGTTGATCTGGGTGTGCTGCCGGTACAAACATGCTGGCCGGAGGACGCAGGCCCGCTGATCACCTGGGGCCTGGTCATCACCCGGGGCCCTGCTCGCCCGCGGCAGAATCTGGGCATCTACAGGCAACAGGTCATCGGCCGTAATCGGTTGATCATGCGCTGGCTCTCGCATCGCGGCGGAGCGTTGGACTTTCGCGAATGGCAGCAGGCACGCCCGGGAGAGCCGTTCCCCATAGCCGTCGCGCTGGGTTCGGATCCGGCGACTATTCTGGGTGCCGTGACCCCCGTGCCGGACAACATTTCAGAGTATGCGTTCGCCGGCCTGTTGCGCGGCTCGAAGACCGAGCTGATCAACTGTATCGGCAGCGACCTGCAGGTGCCGGCCTTTGCGGAAATCGTACTCGAGGGCCACATCGCCCCTGGAGATACGGCGCCCGAAGGCCCTTTCGGGGACCATACCGGTTACTACAACGAGGTTGAATCGTTCCCGGTGCTGACTGTCGATCGGATCACTATGCGCGATGATCCGATCTATCACAGCACCTACACGGGTAGGCCTCCTGATGAGCCGGCCATCCTCGGCGTCGCCCTCAACGAGGTGTTCGTCCCGATTCTGAGGCGCCAGTATCCTGAAATCGTCGACTTCTATCTTCCGCCCGAGGGCTGTTCCTACCGGATGGCCGTCGTCAGTATCCGTAAGCAATATCCTGGCCACGCCCGCAGGGTCATGATGGGCGTCTGGTCTTTCCTGCGGCAGTTCATGTACACAAAGTTTGTTGTCGTTACCGACGATGACGTCGACGTGCGCCGTTGGGAAGACGTCATCTGGGCCCTGACTACCCGGATGGATCCGGCCCGCGATACCGTGATTATCGAGAATACGCCCATCGATTATCTCGACTTCGCATCACCCGTGGCCGGACTGGGCTCCAAGCTGGGATTCGACGCCACCAACAAGTGGCCCGGCGAGACCGATCGTCAATGGGGTCGCCCGATTGAGATGGACGAGGAAACCCGCAGAAGAGTGGACGAACTGTGGCCTTCGCTGGGTATCGACTAGAAATCTTATTGACGCGCCGAGGGTAGACGAATGCGCCACATCATGGTCATGAACGCCAAGGGAGGTTGCGGGAAGAGCACTCTGGCGACCAACATCGCCAGCTATTACGCCGTGGCCGGGCAGCGTGTTGCGCTGGCAGATTTCGATCCGCAACGGTCCAGTCTGGACTGGGTGGAAGGACGTCCTTCAGAGAGGCCCGAAGTGATCGGGCTCGCGGCCTTCGACGAAGGATTGAAGCATCTGCCGCGGACGACGGAATACCTGATCATCGATGCGCCGGCGAGGTCGCATGGCCCTGAACTCACGGCACTCGTGAAGCGTGCCGAGACCATTATCGTTCCGATTATGCCCTCGCGTATCGACATGCGTGCCAGTCGGCGATTCATCCGGGAGTTGCGTGGCGTTGGCAAGGTGGAGCGCAAGCAAGCCAGGATCGCCGTGGTGGCCAACAGGTTTCGAGACAACACGTTGATATTCGACGAACTCGACTCCGAGCTCAGGAAGATCGGTGTTCCTTATGTCGCTACCCTGAGGGAAGCCCAGAATTACATCCGCGCGTACTCGCGCGGACTCGGGGTCTTTGAACTTCCGGAGTACCTGGCCTGGCCTGACTGGGAGCAGTGGGGGCCGCTGACGGATTGGCTGAGTAGTCGGGCTTCCCGCCCCTAGCCGCGGCTTCGCTCTTCGTCCAGGCTGGCTCGTATGCCTGCCTCCAGATCGTTGTACTCTGGCTCAACCCCCAGATCCTGTCGCATGCGCGAAACGTCTACCCTGCGCGACTCGCCGAGAAAGCTACGCATCGCCGGTGACACTCTTTCCAGGAGAGTGTCCAAAGGGAGTTGCGGTGGTGACGGCAGATCGGCGAGCCTGGCGACCAGGCGAAAATACTCACCCATGGAGGCGTCGTTACCGTCTCCGACATTGAAGACCTGGCTGGGGCCGCCATAGTGGATTGCCGCAACGCATGTGGAGACCAGATCGTCCACGTGGATCCTGTTGCCAGGTCCGGTTTCCCCATCCCGGGGCACGGGCTGCCCCGACTGCAGTCGCTGCAGAGGCAGCCGGCCGGGCCCGTAGATGCCCGGGACTCTGAGAATGACAATCCGCGCACCGCACCGGGCGCCGTAATCCAGCAGGCGGGTTTCGGCGTCCAGCCGACGGCGGGCGCGATCGGAGTCCGGGTGAGGCGGCGTATCCTCGTCTACGGTCCGGCCCTCGCAATCGCCGTAGACGCCAGTCGTGCTGAGATAAACGATCCGCTCCGGCGCGCAGGAAATCGCCGAGAGCCAGCGCGCAATGCGCGGATCGGTGATGCCAGAGGAAGGCGGGGGTACCATATACACGTATCGCGCGCGCCTGCCGGGCGCCAGCCGACAGTCATCATCCAGGTCTGTCTGCACGGCCGGTACGCCGTCCGATTTGAGCAAATCGAGGCTCGCCTGTGATCGGACCACGGCGAGCACGTCATCGCCGTTGGCCATGCACCGAGACGCCAGTCGACGGCCTGTATAGCCGCAGCCTACGATGATGATTGGAATGTCGTCCATCAAGAGACCCATTACCCGGACGGACTGATTATCCATGACATACAAGATAAACCTACAGCCGTCGGATGAGTCGTTTACCGCTGGTCCCGAAGAGTCAGTCCTCGAGGCGGCCCTTCGACACGGGCTGAATCTGCCACACAGCTGTCGCGGGGGAAGCTGCCTGTCATGCCGTGCCAGAATCCTCGCAGGCAAAGTGGACTATCCCAGAGGCTTGCCCGCCGCACTGACGGAAGTCGACGCGAGTCAGGGTTTCGCGCTTCTTTGTCAGGCTCGGGCCATGACCGACCTGCAGGTCGAGGCGCGTCCCATGGAGGTCCCCGGCAATGCGCGCATACGACGTCTGCCGTGCCGGGTCCAGCGCCTCGAACGGCTGTCGGAGGACGTGATGGGCATGTACCTGAAGCTCCCGGGATTCGAGCCATTTGAGTATCTAGCCGGCCAATATGTCGACATCCTGCTGAGCAACGGCCGCCGCAGGAGTTTTTCGATCGCCAGCCCGCCCTTCGACTCCGAACTGCTTGAGTTGCACGTTCGCCGCGTAGCGGGCGGGCATTTCACCGAGCATGTGTTTGAGAAGATGAAAGAGCGAGCCCTGTTGCGGCTGGAGGGTCCGCTGGGGCAGTTCTACCTGAGAGAAGATGAACAGCGGCCACTGATCATGATGGCCGGTGGTACAGGGTATGCACCGATCAAGGCGATTCTTCGGCAGGCTTTCAAGGACGGCTTTGCGCCACCCATCCACTTCTATTGGGGCGCACGCGGGTCAGCTGACCTGTACGATCGGCAGACTGTCGAGGCCTGGACGAGCGAACGCTTTGCCTTTGTGCCGGTGCTTTCGGAACCGAGCGCGCAGGATAAATGGGACGGCCGCACCGGGTTCGTTCACCGGGCGGTTCTGGAGGACTTTCCGGAGCTGTCGGGTTTCGATGTCTATGCCGCTGGACCACCGGCCATGATAGAAGCCACTAGAGAAGAGTTCCGGGCTGCAGGTTTGCCGGTCGAGCGGCTATTCTTCGATTCTTTCGATTACGCCGCAGACCGCGAAGATTAGTCAGGCCGGCTTGGCGGGGGTCGGCGCTTTCAGTGCCGGCAGCGCGGTTGCCGTCGCGGTCTCAAGGCCAAGTCGAAAAGCCTCAGCCGCGGCATCGTCTTCGCCCATGGTCTCGAGTAGCTGCCCATAGAGTCGATAGCCGACGGCGTCCGCCTGCAGGCCCAGACTGGATTCGAGATAACTGCGTGCTTTGCCCCAGAGTTGATTCCGGATACAAAGACGCGCAGCGGCGAGCAGCAACACCGGGTCATCGCCTTTGCGTGTGAGCCAGGCCTCTGCATGAGCGAGAGGCGTGTGCGGATTACGCGTCTGCAGCTCACCGTAAATTTCCACCAGCGCCGGGTTCCAGCTTGTCTTCAGGGATTTGCGCAAAATCTTCTCGAGCAGATCATGATCCCCGCAGCGATACACCGCGCGAGCATATGCCGTCACCATCTCCGGGTGCGCCTGGGTCGCCTTGGGTTGTTTCTTCCAGAGGGCTTCGACCGCGTCTGGATCGCCCTCGGAAGCCGCCTTGGAAAGCAGCGCGCGAGTAACCTCGTGGCGTAATGAGGAGATCTCGGCGGGCCCCAAGCTGCTCGTCTTGCCAAGCTTGGGCAATATTGCTTCGAGTTCATCCCAGCGCTCGAGTCGCCGATAAACCTGGGCCAGCAACGCGAGCCCCCTGGGGTTACCCGGTTCGCGGCTCTCCAGCCGCTGCAGCGTCGCCAATGCCGCCTCCAGCTCTTGTCGCTCGAGCTGGAGTTCGGCCTGTGTCAGCAAGACGACAAGTCCGTCGTCGCCGTCTTGTTCGAAGGCGAGTTTCAACCAGTCGTCGCGGCGATCGTCTGCGCCTTGCTGCTGAGCTGCCCGGGCGGCCGTCAGATAGTGAACGACGGGAACGTCACTGTGATGGGCTCCACGTCCCAAAAGACGCTCGCTCTTCGCTGCATTGCCCTCGGCCAATGCCAGTAGCCCGTCGGTGAGCCGTTTGCGGGATTGACCATCCCGATAGCGGCCGGCCGCCTGGCCCAAGCGTCGCGGCACGCGCCACAGGCGGACGGCCAGGCGGATCAACGCATAGAGCAGGATCAGGCCGAGGGCGAGGCCCGGGACCGACATCTCCACCGAATATCCACGGATGTCAATCAGGACGTAGCCGCTGTCTTCAAGCAGAAAGTGAGCACCAAACGCGCCGAGTGCGAGTGCGGCGAAAAACAGTATTCCTGATCTCATGTGCCCTCGGCGGATCTGGTCTCGGCGAGCGCACGAAGGGATCCCGAGATGTCGGGCAAGTCCACTGTTATCTCCCGGCCTTCCAGTTCGCGGAGCGCATCAATAAACCCGCTGACGCCCCCGTCATCCCTGCGGAAGTATTCCTCTGTCCAGCGACGGGCAGCGCCGAGGCTTGCACGATAGACAGGTGCATCTTCGGTCAGTACAGCAATTCTCGCCGCCTGAAGCTCCAGTTCCAGGTTGCGACGCAGGAAAAACGCCTCCTCGGGAGACAGCAAGGGCGCGGCGCTGCCTTCGGTGCGCCGAACGCGGAAGATGCCGCCGAAGAACTCTGCCAACTTGCTCCGCAATCGCGCCCATCCGCTTTGCGCCCCATCATCCGGTCGGCTCTCCCGCGCATCCTCTCGCTGGCCTGCGAGAGGCAAGGACTCGACCTTTCGCGACAGGCTTCCCAGACGCAATGCGAGTCCTTCTACGTCTGGCTGGCGGACCGAGCTTAAGGCCAGGATGTCGTCAGAGAGCTGTTGTCTCACCGTCTGCAAGCGGGGATCCGCCATCCGCGCGAGCAGACTGTCAGCCTCCTCGAGCGCCACCATTGCCGCCTCCGGATTGCGCGCCAGGCTCAACTGCTGGTTGGCTATCCGCATCAGGTATTCGGCTTCCGCCCGCTGCCAGTCACCGGAGGGCCCGGCATTTCGTTCTCTGCTGGCGAGATCCCTGATCCCCGCCTCGAGGCCATCCAGCCGGCTACCGATATTGCGCTCGATGGAGGCGAGTTCGCCGAGCCGCGCCTCGATCGTGCCGTCGACGCGCTCCAATTCGCGGACGGCTTGTTCCAGGGTCCGATAGCTGTTCTCGATACGGCCGATCTCACCACTCAGATCCGCCCTGATGGCGTCTGATCTCCCCGCACTGATCTTGTTGATCCAGGCGAGGTAACCCGATCCCCCCGCCGCGGCAAGCGCAATCAGCAGGGCAAAAAAAGCTAGGGGGCGGCCACTCCGGACTGGTCTGTCAGGCTTGGATGTCTCTGGAGTTCCTGGAGAAACGGGAGCGGGTTCCTGCTGTGGCTGCTCCTCGTTATCAGGTTTGTCTTCCTGAGGGAGCGCATCGCCACCCTCGACGTCCCGATTGTCCTGGTCATCTGCCGCTTCCGGCGGGGTAGGCTGGTTCATCGTTATTGTTCCTGGCGGCCTGCTGTTACCTGCGCTTTGCCTTGCCAGGTCGCGATCGCTTGGACCAACGACTGATCGTCCGGACCTGACGAAAGAATTCGTTCGGCGCGGTGGTGCAGTTGCACCGATCTTTGTACCACACGACCGCTCGCGGTCACCAGCGGCGTCTGCGCAAGAAATCGGGCAAAACGCGGGCCGAGCTGGCCGTGCAAGGACTCCAGAATTTCCACGCTGGTCGCTGTGTACAGGCCAATGTCGCCGCTTTTCCAGGTCTCCATCAGGGCGTCAAGTTCCTCCGTGCTCGGTCGGCGCGCCTCACGCCGATAGACCTCTAGATAGACCACCTCGGCACCGCGCCGGCTGAGTTCCTCTCCGAGTTTTTCGCGGCCGCCGACCCCCCGGACTATGTACACGGTCGATCCGCTCACTCTCTCCAGTGCCGGCTCGGCCAGCAGGCTTTCGGTGTCGAACCCGGAGGGTCGGATGTCCACTGCCAGGCCCGAGTCGCTCAGTGCTCGGGTGGTCGACGGACCGATGGCGGCGATCCGCATTCGCGCCGACTCCAATACAAAGGATAGGCCCAATGCCACCGCATTTCTGCTGACGAAGATGGCCAGATCTTGCGGCCCCGAAAGGGACAGTTTTTCCAAACTCGCAGCGCCAGGAGCCACCGGCAGTATGTCAATTGCGGGCCAGGGATAGGCCAGATAGCCGCGGGACTCGAGCAAAGCGCAAAGCGAGCGACACTGTTCGCCGGGGCGGGTGACCAACACGCCAAGGCGGGCGACATCCCCGGCAGTCATGACGATTCGCGGACCGCCTCCAGAAGTTTGTCCGCACCCTCCATTTTCAGTTCCGTGGCCAACTCTTTTCCTAGCGAAACACCATCCGTCGGGCTGCCTCTGGTGCTACCACGCAATATCTGGCTTCCATCCGGGGTTGCGACCACCCCACGGAGGAAAATCTCGTTATCTCGCACCTCCCCATACGCGGCGATAGGAGACTCACAACTCGCCTGAAGTTCTTCCGCGAAACCGCGCTCGGCATTGACACAACGCCTTGTTGCTCCGTGTTCGATTGAGTAGAGGGCTTCCAGGATGTCCTCGTCGGCAGATCGGCACTCGATCCCGATGGCTCCTTGTCCCACGGCTGGCAGACATTCCTGCATTTCCAGCCTCCCGGTGATTCTGCCGCCCAGTCCAAGCCTCTTCAGCCCAGCCGCGGCAAGGATGACGGCATCGAATTCGCCCTCGTCCAGCTTGCGCAGTCGCGTTTCGACATTACCCCGGACCGGCTTTACCTTCAGGTCCGGTCGGACAGCCAATATCTGCGCTTGTCGGCGCAGGCTGGATGTCCCCACCCTTGCGTTCTCCGGCAGGGCGGTCAGAGAGTCCTTGTCGTCTCGAGCTACGATGGCGTCGCCCGGATCTGCGCGTTGAAGTACGGCACCGATACGCATGCCTTCCGGCACGTCCCACGGAACGTCTTTCATGGAATGCACCGCGATATCGGCCCGATCTTCCATCATCGCGACCTCGAGTTCCTTGATAAACAGACCTTTGCCGCCGACCTTGGTCAGAGACCTGTCCAGTATCTCGTCGCCCCGTGTGCTCATCGGGACAATCTCGATCTCGACATCCGGATGTGCTCGTCGCAGCGTGTCGGCTACGTATTCTGTTTGCCACAGCGCGAGACGGCTCTGACGGGTGGCAATTCGAATCTTCTGGATCATAATTCCTTTAATCTCCGGCGGAGGTCAGAGGCGTGACGTCGACTGACCGCCAGGCTCTCATCGCATCCATTGAGGACTACTTTGAGACGACCTTCATCATCCCGCTCCACGGATTTTACGTATCGCAATGCCACGAGTGCATTCCTGTGGATCCGGACGAAATCGGCACCGAACTCCGCCGCAAGATCCTTGAGAGGTTCGTCAATCAGGTCGATGCCGTGGCTGTGGCACACGCTCACATATTTCTGGTCCGCGCGAAAGTAACGCACATCCTCGACCGGTATCAGCCGCATACGATCCCCCAATCGAGCGCATATGTTACTCCGACCCTGTGATTCACCGCTGGCGGCCAGTCCGGCCAGTTGGGCGCGCGTGGGCCGTGAGGCACGTCGCAGAGCGTCTTCCAGGCGTCCTCTGCGAACCGGCTTCAATATGTAACCGGTGGCAAACGCGTCGAAGGCTTCCAGTGTGTATTCGTCGTAAGCCGTGGTGAAGATCACGGCCGGAGGCTGATCGAGGTTGGCGAGATGTCTGGCCGCCTCAATTCCGTCGATCTCCGGCATGCGTATGTCCATGAGGACAATGTCCGGGTCAAGCGAATCGACCAGCTCCAGGGCTTCGCGGCCATCTCGCGCCTCGCCAACGAGCCGGTAGCCATCCGTCTCCTCAACCAGGGCGGCGAGCCTCTCTCTGGCCGGGGATTCATCATCAACCACAAGTACCTTCATGAGTCCTTGTCCGAGTGGGGAAAGGTGAGCGTAACCCGGTACTCGTTATCCTGCGTACCGAATTTGACTTCAGCTCGACTGCCATAGGCGATCATGAAACGTTCGCTGATGTTCTCCAAAGCCATCTGATTACCGCGCCTGTGCGTCTTTTTTCGATCCGGCGGGAGCAGATTGCGGACTTCAATCAGGATCCGGTCATCCTCCAGCACACGACCCTCGATGGTTACCGTGCCGCCTCCCGCAGACGGTTCGACTCCATGGTAGATCGCATTCTCCAGCAACGGCTGGACACAAAGCCCCGGAACCTGTGCACGCATAGGCAGATCATCGATATTCCAATCGACAATCAGTCGATCTCCCAGTCGCAACTGCTCGATACGCTGATATAGACGGGCGATCTCGAATTCTTCCTTCAGCGTCATTCGTACGCTGGAATCGCGTAGCGAAGCCCTGAACAGGTCAGCCAGATCCTCGATGGCCTCCTCCGCAAGCTGCGGATCCCGCCGTGTAAGGGCGGCGATTGTGTTCATGCTGTTAAAAAGGAAATGCGGCCGGATCCTTGCCTGTAAGGCGTTTACCCGGGAGGTCGCCTCGAGCTCCACATTTTGCCGCCACTGATGGGCGACGTAGAAGTACCGCAACGCGAGGGCACCGACGATCAGCGTGATCGCCATGCTGCGCGCAAGGAACCCCACATGACCCGAGGGTGCGGGCGCATGGCCTGGTGGTAACCCGAGTTCGTCCCAGTATCCGGCCAGCCACCAGCCGGCTTCCGAGACCAGTCCGGAAACGAGCATGAGCAGCGCAAGAGCGGTAGCAGACGCCCCGGGAACAGTCATTCGGGACAAGCGTGGACGCCCATAGCAGAGTATTGCGGCGCCCACGAGGCTGATCCACAAGAGGAACAGGGATGTTCGCGCGAGTGTGGCCCAAAATGAGGCTGCGGTGCCCGTGCCGGTTTGTCCGAGGGCGAGGACCACAGCGACCAGCTCACTGATCAGAACTACGGCAAGCACGACAGCCGGTGTACAGAAATCCGGGAGATAGTCGGCCCGTTCCCGAGCCCTTCGTCCGCTTGCGCGTGCGCTCATGACGAACTAGCCATCGCCTTTGGTGAACATCTCTTCCTTGAGCATGAAGAGGGAGGAGATATCGAGTTCGCCATAACCCTGTTCCAAGAGCCGCCGGTAATGGATTTTTGTCATCTCCACAACCGGGAGTTTTACACCCTTCTGGGCAGCCATCCCCGCGCATATCTCGAGGTCCTTCAGGTGCAGCATCACCTTGAAGCCCAGAGGATACTCTCCCTTGACCATGGTCGGCCCGCGGTGGGACAGGAACCAGTTGCCTGCCGCACCCTCAGACAATGCTTCAATAACCCGGTCCATGGGAAGATCATGCGCCTGCCCGAAAGCTAGGGCCTCGGTGACGGCCTGATTGATCCCGGCAACCATGATCTGGTTAGTCGCCTTCGCCGCTTGACCCGCCCCGACCGCCCCCACGTGGACGATCGTCCGCCCCATCGCTTCGAGCACGGGCGCGGCCCGACGCAGGTCGTCCGCACCTCCGCCCACCATGATCGAAAGTGTGCCCATGCGGGCGCCTTCGGTCCCTCCGCTGACCGGACAGTCAAGGAATCCGGCCTGCCTGTCAGCGAGAATCTCGCCGACGGCGCGCGCAGTCGCTGCGTCGACGGTCGAGCAATCAAGGACGATGCCGCCCTGACCGATGCCGGCGGCGAGCCT
>CP070833.1:1847640-1859932 GCA_020341735.1 Gammaproteobacteria bacterium
CTGGATCATCAGGCGAACGATCTTCTCTGGATCTTCCGCCTTCTCCAGCATGGCGTTGATGTTGGCATTCACGATATCCGTGAATCTCGAAAAGATGCCCATGCGGCGTCTCCTGTTGTTCGGTGGGTGCCTGCCCTCTCTCTCGCAGAAACCGTGCCAATCGGCCAGCCACAAAGTAACCGTATGATTTATATGCTTTTCCTGGATTTCACGGTAGCTCCGCTTGGATAAAGTTAGCATTAATAGCTAATTAATCTGTCTTTTTTTGCTAAAATTTAGCGTAAATATGACAGATCAATCTCCAGAGCAAACATCGATCATCGGCGAATCGCCGCCGTTCCTGGCGATGATGGAGCACGTATCTCGGGCCGCCCGACTGGATAAGCCCGTCCTCGTCATAGGCGAACGCGGAACCGGCAAGGAACTGGTGGCCTCCCGACTGCACTACCTGTCCGATCGCTGGGACCAGCCGATGGTCAAACTCAACTGCGCGGCCCTGACCGAGAGCCTCCTGGAGTCGGAACTGTTCGGCCATGAGGCAGGTGCGTTCACCGGCGCCACCAGACGGCACGTCGGCAGATTCGAGCGGGCAGAAGGGGGAACGCTGTTGCTGGATGAGCTGGCCACAATCCCGCTTCGCATGCAGGAAAAGATTCTTCGAGTCATCGAGTACGGGGAGTTCGAGCGGGTCGGCGGATCGGAAACCCTCAAGACGGGTGCCCGCGTCGTCGGATCGACCAATCAGGACTTGCCAGGCCTGGCCCGCGAAGGTCGATTCCGCTCCGATCTTCTGGACCGGCTCGCCTTTGACGTGATCACGGTGCCGCCTCTGCGCGCACGTGGGCAGGACATGCTGCTGCTCGCCATGCACTTTGCTCTCAATTTCACTGCCGAGATGCGCCGGCCGTTCTTCGCAGGATTCTCATCAGCCGCCGAGGCTGCATTGCTGGCATATGGATGGCCGGGCAATGTCAGGGAGCTTAAAAACACCGTCGAGCGATCCGTCTACAGGACGGAGTCCCCGGAAGAGCAGGTTGTCGAAGTGCAGTTCGACCCGTTTGACTCTCCCTACAGGATCAGGACTGACGATTCGTCGCCGGACCCTCAATTGGTCGAACATGACAGACTTCCCGGAGACTTTCGCAATTACATATCCGGCATCGAGCGCCGATTGATCTCACGCGCGCTGGCCGAGAACCGCTACCACCAGGGCCGTTCCGCGGAAGCGCTGGGGCTCAGTTATCACCAGTTTCGTGGTTACCTCAGAAAATACGACATACCCGTACGTCCCAAGTCCGGGGACGGATCTCGATCAGGTTAACGGACAACAAGCGTGGCGCGTCGCTGCAAGGCCGGCACAGTCATGGTGGCGGAGAGGCCGGAGGGGTGCCGGGCTTCCAGGATGACTCTCGCGTCGGGGAGATTCGGAATGAGTGCGCTGCCATCGGCGGCGATCACCGTAGCCGACACTCCCGGTTCATCGGCGAGAGTGGCGATCACTGATCCGCCCTCCAGGGGCTGATTCAGAGAGTCGATCAGCTGTGCCGAGATGTCGAGATCGCCGGCCCACACACGAATCTCGCCACTCAGTGTCTTGCCGGCGGCATCCCATGCCCGGAACGACAGAGTGTTCACACCGGGCTCCATGACGTAGCTGGCGGCAACGATACGCCGCGTCACGAGCACGTCGCTGACAGGCAGCTGACTCTCGTTCACGAAGATCGCAAGATCACGTGGATCTGCTGAAAAGTATGCTCCGGACAGCTCCAGGAATACGGTGCCATGGGTTGGATTGAAGCGTTCGGAAGATATTCCGGTGACCGTGATGTTTCCTGCCGAGGGTCCGGAATCCTGCTGCTGGGCTCCCGCACTCAGACAGGCCAGAGCCAGGCAGGGTAGAAGCCGACGGGCAGTTCCCAACATGGATCTCATTGGCTGTCGGTCCTCCGGTCCAGCGCTGGTCGCGGCTCATTCACAGGATCCGTTTATACAGCAGGAAAGGTCCGCGGCCCACTTCGACAAAAGTGCGTCTCAGCCGGTAGAGACCTCAAGCGTCAATTTGGATACGACACGTCGTACGCCTTCCACCGAGGCGGCCACGTCAAGGGCACGCTCCAGCGCAGCAAGATCGCTGACTTCGCCCCGCAGCGTTGCGACTCCGCGCCTGACGGTAACCCGAAGATCCTCAGTGCTGAGCGTCGGATCCGTATCGAAACCGTCGCCGATATTCTCCGCCAAGCTGTCATCTTCCGCCGTAGACGAGTAGCTGCTTGCCCAGGTAGCTTCCACATCGCTTTCGCCCTCGCCCTCCTTCACGACGATGACGCATGCCGTCATCGCAGTCAGGACAAACGCCAGAACGATTGCCTTGAACGTCTTTTCCACCCTGGTCACCCTCATCTTGCAATTTGTCCGATTCAGCTCTCGTCGCGGAATCGGCGGACCCAAACGGCTGCCGAAAAAAACACGGCGGCGACGATCAGCCCACCCCACAAGCCCGGGCTGCCCAAGAGCATCCCCGGTTCCACCAGCGCCAGCAGGCCGTCCGAGAACTCCAGATCCACGTCGGCGTGCTCACCTTCGTATTGCCAGTGCAACTGCTGATGAGAGTCATTGGCAAATGCGAGGGGGTAAACGCCGATCAGACGCTCCTTCAGCAGCCCGGCGAAGTGGGCCGTCCCCAGCACTAGACTCTCCGCCGCCTGGACGGCAACCGGAGGCAGGATCGCCCAGAGAAGAACAGCCCGCTTCGACCATGCGGAGACCAGCAGCAACCAACCGAAGATCGGCAGGTACCAGAGTGACTGCACGGTGAGAGCGTAAGCATGTGTCAGCACGACCTCCGCCAGCGCCAACGGCCCGGCCGACAGGAACAATCCCGTTCCCGAGAAAAGCATGGTCACGCCGGTTATGAGGTACATGCAGACGGCAACCGCGGCGAATATGACCAGCGTGACGAGCGGGATCGCCAGGGCGGCAGTCATGAGTTTGGAGCCGACGATGCTCAGGTCCGATACGGGCAGTGACTTCCAGAATAGAATGCTGCGATCCTTGCGCTCGGCATACAGGCAATCCAAGAGATAGAAGGCCGTCACGAGCAGCATTACCGTATTGAGTGAGACCGCGATGAATGCCATGCCGATCTGGATCAGGGCTCCGGCTTTACGGGCGTCCAGCGACTGCAGCACCTCGGATAAGCCGAGTCCACCGGCATCGACATGCACCTTGACCACGCCCAAGGCGGCCAGCAGATTGACCGCGATGAACAGTGCACCGAAGGCCAGCGGCACGAGGCTGATGGCCCGGTGTTCCCACAATTCCCGCCTGATCAGCGTCCTCATCGGGTTCATGCTGCCCGCTCCTTGATCTTGGCCACGAACAGGTCGGCGATCCCTGGCGTGCGGACCTCACCCAGTTGATTCACCTGCTCAATGGCCACGTTCTCGAACAGAAACACTCGTCGCCCAAACACTTCTGTTTCATTGACGGGTCCGAGGCTGCGCGCCGCGTCTGCCCGATCCGGATTCACGGCCACTTCCAGGAAGCGATCGGAGATGCTGTCCATACTCTCGTCAAGGATTATTCGTCCCTGATCGATGAACATCACGTCGGTAAGGATATGCTCGATCTCTTCGACCTGGTGAGTGGTCACGAGGATGGTTCTGTTCTCGTCGAAATAGTCGCCGAGAATGGAACTGTAGAACTGCTTTCGAAAAAGTATATCCAGCCCCAGGGTCGGTTCATCCAGGACAAGCAGCCGGGCCTCGATGGCCATCACCAGTGCGAGATGCAGTTGCGTCACCATACCTTTCGACAGCTGACTGACCTTGCTGTCCAGTTTTACCGACGTCTTCGCCAGGAAACTCTCCGCCTTGCTTCGGTTGAACCGCGGATGCAACCCCTGCACGACCTCGAGCGTCTGCCTGACGCGAAGCCATCTCGGCAATACGGCCACGTCGGCGATGAAACACACTTCCTGCATGATCTGATGTCGCTCGCGGCGCGGATCCCGGCCGAGAACACGCAAATCACCCTCGAAGGACGTGAGGCCGAGAAGCGCTTTCAGCGCGGTCGTCTTGCCGGCACCATTGGGCCCGATCAGTCCGACGATGCGGCCCTGGTCTATTTGGAAGTTCACCCCGTCGAGCGCTGCGACGCCGCCATAGTGCTTCGATAAGCCGCTGGCCTTGACCAAAGTCGTCACTGCTCACCCTCCCCGTCGTCGCCGGAGAGCTGGCCCGCCGCTTGCTGGATCAGTTCATCCATGTCCAGACCCAGCCGCCGGATCGTAGCCACAACCGACGGCCATTGTTCATTGATGAATAACTCACGCTCGCCAAGGAGGAGGTTCTTCTTGGCGCCTTCACGGATAAACATGCCGCGACCCCGTTTTTTCTCCACCAGGCCTTCGTCAACGAGTTCCTGGTATCCCTTCAGTACGGTCAGTGGGTTGAGGCGGTATTCGGCAGCGACGCTGCGCACCGAAGGTAACGCGTCTCCGTCACCGAGAGCCCCCTCCAGGATCATCTCCACGACTCGATCGCGGAGCTGCCTGTAGATCGGCTGGCTGTCATTCCAGTTCGGGTCCATCGGTATGTCCTCGGCGCTGCCGCCAGGCCTTCCTTAACTGAGTTCTTTCGGCGCGGGCTGCGGCGTATTCGACGGAGCGTCCTGCGGACCCACCGCCACCGGCTCCGCCGGTGTTGCCCCAATCGGATCGAACGCGGAAGACGGGGCTGCCGTTGCAATGAGCAGCAGGGCGGCCGCCAAGACGATCCACATGACGCCGAGAACGCGCCGGGCTCTGAAACTGTTACTCCACATGGTCGATTCTCCATCTGCACCCGACACCTTCAGCTTGGTGACGTGGTGTTGTAGTTAACTATAACACCAAAATTGATTATTGCAAGCCTTTCTTGATGTGTCCGCGCGAGTGTCCCTGCCCGCGATGGCTGCTAGAATTTCAGGTTTGAGGCCAAACTGCCGCACGGGGCCGTCCCCAACCCAGGAAGCAAAGAGGATTCCCAGATGAAAAATCCCGCCAGAGTCACGATAACGGGCGCCGCCGGCCAGATCGGCTACCAGCTCGCGTTTCGCATCGCATCGGGACAGATGCTAGGCAAAGACCAGCCTGTCATCCTGCAGCTTTTGGAAATACCGCCGGCTCTTGGTGCGCTTCAGGGCGTCGAGATGGAACTCAGGGATTGTGCGTTCGACACGCTGCATGACGTGGTCAGCACGGCCGATGCAGACGTGGCCTTTAAGGACGCCGAGTATGCATTGCTGGTGGGCGCGAAGCCCCGCGGCCCGGGCATGGAGCGCAAGGACCTGCTGCTGGGTAATGCAAAAATATTCTCCGCCCAGGGTCGCGCCCTGAGCGAAAACGCCAACCGCGACGTGCGTGTCCTGGTGGTTGGCAATCCGGCCAACACCAACGCACTCATCGCCATGTCCAACGCCCCTGACCTGGAGCCCGGCAACTTCACTGCCATGACGCGTCTGGACCACAACCGGGCCATCAGCCAACTTGCCGCCAGGACGGACAGCGAGGTCGCAGAGATCCGCCGGATGACGATCTGGGGTAACCACTCTGCTACCCAATATCCTGACGTCAGCCATGCCCTGGTCGCCGGGCGGAAAGCTACGGAACTCGTGGATCCGGGCTGGCTGGCCGAGGAATTCATCCCGACGGTCCAGCAGCGTGGTGCGGCCATTATCAAGGCCCGGGGAGCGTCGTCTGCCGCCTCGGCAGCTTCGGCCGCGATCGACCACATACATGACTGGGTGATGGGGACGCCGGCAGACGACTGGGTCAGCATGGCCGTACCTGCCGATGGCAGTTACGGCATTAGCGAAGGGGTCGTTTATTCGTTCCCTGTCCGCTGCAGTGACGGCGGCTATGAGATCGTGCAGGGGCTGGATATCGATGACTTCAGTCGTGAGCGCATGAATGCCACCGACGCCGAGTTGCGCGAGGAGCGAGACGGCGTCTCCGACCTGCTCTGACTTCTTATGTGAAAAACCACGATGGGCGCGCCGTCGGCGCGCCTCATTAAATTCAATAAGTTACGCTCTTCGCTCGCTGCTCGTAAGGAACTTTTGGCGCACCACAGCATTCCTACGGTATAGTCATTATTGCGCACTGCAACGGGAAAGACGGTTGCGGCCGGAACCGTCAGGAGGCAATAAACAGTGTTATCCGTGTTCTGGGTACTTCTCTTCGTCGTCGGCGGATTGACCCTCGCTTACAAGCGGGTCAGCCTGTCCGTTTCCACCACCGCCGTTGGCGCCGCTCTCGTCGCATACAGCCTGATCGGCGATCCCCCGTGGCTGTGGGCCCTGCTCCTGTGGGCTGCATTCGGCCTCATGGTCGCGCTAAATTTCCGTGATTTCCGCCGCGCTCGGATCACACGCCCCTTACTGGCAACCTACCGTCGCATGCTGCCTTCCATGTCCTCCACGGAGAGAGAGGCCTTGGAGGCCGGCTCCGTCTGGTGGGAAGGCGAATTGTTCTCCGGCGCTCCCGACTGGCGAAAGCTGAGCTCCGCCGCGGCGCCACAGCTCACCGAGGAGGAGCGAGCGTTCCTGGACGGTCCGGTCGAAGAGCTCTGCCAGATGATCGACGAGTGGGAAGTCAGCCACGAGCTGGCGGACCTGCCGCCGAAAGCGTGGCAGTTCATGAAAGACAAGGGCTTCTTCGCCATGATCATCCCGAAGGCCTATGGTGGCCTCGAGTTCTCCGCCTATGCCCACTCCCAGGTGTTGGTCAAGGTCGCGGGGCACAGCGGTACCGCAGGTTCCATCGTGGCCGTTCCCAACTCGCTTGGACCGGCGGAACTCCTGTTGCATTACGGAACAGAGGAGCAGAAGGACCACTATCTGCCGGGACTGGCGAAGGGCACGGAGATCCCCTGTTTCGCCCTCACCAGCCCGCGCGCCGGCTCAGACGCGGCCTCGATACCTGACCAGGGTTATGTGTGCAAGGGCGAGTTCAACGGCAAGGAGATCGTCGGTATCCGCCTTAGCTGGGACAAGCGATATATTACGCTGGCGCCCGTGGCCACCGTCCTCGGCCTCGCATTCCGGCTGTATGACCCCGAAGGCCTGCTTGGTGACCCGGACAAGACAGACTACGGGATCACCGCCGCCCTCATCCCGACGGACACGCCGGGAGTGGAGATTGGCCGGCGACACCTTCCCCTGACGATCCCGTTCCAGAACGGCCCGACTTCAGGCAAGGACGTCTTCGTGCCGCTGGACTACATTATCGGTGGCCCCAAGATGGCAGGGCAGGGCTGGCGCATGCTGGTGGAGTGCCTGTCCGTCGGGCGCTGCATCTCGCTGCCTTCAAACGCCGTCGGCGGCGCGAAGGCAGGACTGTTCTCAACCGGTGCCTATGCCCGGATTCGCAAGCAGTTCGGCATGCCCATCGGCCACTTCGAAGGCATTCAGGAAGTCATGGCGCGGATGGCGGGTAACACCTACATCGGCGACGCTGCACGCTCCGTGACGGTCGCCGCGGTGGATGCGGGCGAGAAGCCGGCGGTTCCCTCGGCCATCCTCAAGTATCACTGTACGGAGATCGCCAGGTCGGTCGCGAATGACGCGATGGACGTACACGCGGGCAAGGGCGTCATGCTGGGACCGAGCAACTACCTGGGCATCGGCTGGGGAGCGGTACCGGTCATGATCACCGTCGAAGGGGCGAACATCCTGACGCGCAGCCTGATCATCTTCGGACAGGGCGCCGTACGCTGTCATCCGTTCGTGCTTCGCGAGCTACATGCTGCAATGGATGAGGATCGGGAACGCGGGCTGGTGGAATTCGACAAGGCCCTGTTTGGCCACTTCGGTTACGCAATCAGCAATGCAGCCCGGTCATTCGTGTCGGCCGCAACCTTGGCTCGCTATATGGACATGCCCGAGGGCGCCGGCACCACCGGCCGCTTCTATCAGCACATCGCGCGCTTCAGCGCGTCTTTCGCTCTTGCCGCTGACGTGGCTATGCTCACCCTGGGCGGCGCGCTGAAGAAGAAGGAAATGCTTTCCTCGCGGCTGGGCGACATCCTCAGCACGCTCTACCTCGCTTCAGCGGTCCTGAAGCACTATGAGAACCAGGGCCGGCCGGCCGCCGATCTGCCCGTGGTCGCGTGGGCCTGTCGCAGTCTGCTCTACAAGGCTCAGGAGCAGCTTCATGGCTTCCTGAGAAACTTCCCCAACCGCCCGGTCGCGGCGATCCTGCGTGCACTGATATTTCCGCGCGGCAGGACTTACTATGCGCCGGCTGACGGGCTGTCCCGCCGAGTGGTTGAACTGATGATTACGCCGAGCGAGACTCGCGAGCGAGTCTGTAGCGGCATCTTCCGAAGTGTCGAGCGGGGCGCGCCCCTGGGCGAACTGGATGAAGTCATGCGCCTGGCCATCGCTATTACGCCGCTGGAGAAGAAGATCCGGCGCGGCATGAAGGACGGCAAAATCGACGCACCGGATTTGCATGGCCAGATCGATCAGGCGGTTGCCACTGCGGTTCTCACTGCAGAAGAAGGCCAGCGTCTTCGCGATGCGGACGTACGGATCATGAAGATCATCGACGTGGACGACTTTACGTCCGAGGAACTGGCAAGACGCCCCGCACCCGGCACCGGTGGCCCGCGACCGGCGACCACCAAGAAGCCCGCCCGCGCCAAGGCTGCCAAGCCGCCCGTGGAGAAAGATGTCGCGGTAGGCGGCTGATAGCCCACGTGTAACGTAGAATTCTGTCCGCATGAGTAGCGGACAGATTATCTACGAGGTCACCCTCTCGCCGGATCTTTCCATCGCGGCGGAGTTCGACACGTGGCTCGAAGAACATGTCCGGGAGATGCTCAGCCTCCCGGGCTTCCTCGGCGCAAGCGTCCACCATGCAGATGACCCGGCAAGCCATGACCACCAGAGAGTGGTCATCTATCGCCTGGAGAATCGAGACGCTCTGCAACGATATCTGCGTCAGCACGCCCAGGAAATGCGGGCCAGGGGTGTAGAGCGATTCGGTGATCGTTTCCGGGCCTCTCGGCGTATCTATGACGCCGGGCAGGAGTTCTCCGCCGCCCAGCCACCCGCATCCACCTGCGCCAACTGCGATGCCTCGCTGCTCGGTCAATATTGCGCGCAGTGCGGCCAGCGGGCCCGAGACCGGATGATCTCGGTGTGGGAACTGGTCAAGGAAGCCAGCGAGATCCTCACGTCCCTCGATTCGCGGCTCTGGCGCACCCTGGGTCTCTTGCTGTTTCGACCCGGACGACTTACCCGCGATTACCTGCTCGGCAAGCGAGCCCGCTATATCCCGGCCCTGCGTCTGTTCCTGGGACTCAGCTTGTTGTTCTTTTTCCTGTTTTCGCTCAATACCGGCTTCGAGATAGGCTCTGGAGTTGAAGGTGAAGACGGAGACATCGGGATCCAGATTCAGCACGGCGACGAGCCGGAAGAGGCCGAAGGGATCACGGAAGCGCTACCGCCGAAAACACCTCAGGCGCAAGATTCAGGCGCCGATGCTGTCGAGCCAGAGGCCGGTGATGAACTTGGTCAGTGCTCTGACCTTGAAGTTAACTTTCCGGAAGAACTGTCCTGGATGGAGGCATGGCTCTCCGAGGAACGGCTCAAGGCAACCTGCGAAAAAATCATTGCCGATCACGGCGCCAGTTTCGGCCGCGCCCTGCTCGAGAATATCCCTCTGATGATGTTCGTCTTCCTGCCCTTCATGTCCTTGATCATGAAAACGCTCTACCCCCTGAGCCGCCGTTATTACGTCGAACATCTGCTCTTCCTGGTCCATTTCCACTCGTTCTTCTATCTCCTGCTGACCATCAACATCGCGGCGGGCTGGCTGTTCGACGGAGACCCTCTGCCCTCTATGCCATCGGTCCTCCTGAACACCGCCACCTCGATCTACATTCCGGTATACCTCTTCCGGGCCATGCGCGTCGTCTACAGCCAGGGGCGGATTCTTACCGCCCTCAAGTACGTGACTCTCGGGCTGGCTTACTTCATCAGCCTGCTGCTGATGTTGTTGGCCACCGTGACCGTCACGGCCGTTTCTTTATGAGACCTCCTGACGTGACAACGCCCGGGTATACAGGGGAGTCGCGAACAAAATGACGGCAGGAAGCGATCAACAACGCTGTATCGCCCATGTCGACATGGATGCTTTCTATGCGTCCGTGGAACAGAGGGACCGGCCCGAGCTGCGCGGGCTCCCGGTGCTCGTCGGCGGCAGTGGCAATCGCGGCGTGGTGGCCGCAGCGAGTTACGAGGCCCGACAATTCGGCATCCGGTCCGCCATGCCGGCCACGGAAGCGCGAAGACGATGCCCGGATGCCATGTTCGTAAAACCGAGGATGAGTCACTACAAAAAAGTCTCCAGAGAGATCTTCCGGGTCTTCGGCGAATTCACGCCTGAGGTCGAAGGGCTGTCTCTGGACGAAGCCTTTCTGGACCTGACGGCCAGCCTGAAGCTGTTCGGGGCCGCGACGGATCTGGGCATCCGAATCAAGGAGAGGGTGAAAGAGGAGACCGGCCTGAATGCCTCCGTCGGCATCGGGCCCAACAAGCTCGTGGCCAAGATCGCATCGGATCTGGACAAGCCCGACGGCCTTTGCATCCTCTTCGGTAGTAAGATTGCCGCGACCCTCGATCCATTGTCAGTCAGCGTGATCGGCGGTATCGGACCAAAGACCGCGCAACGACTGGATGGTCTCGGAATTCTCACCGTGTCGGACCTGCGCAGCGCTCCGGACAAGCAGCTGGAAAGGGTCTTCGGACGATATGCCGCCCGCATGCGTCAGAAAGCCAGCGGCGTCGATGATCGACCGATCTGCAGCCACCGGCCTGACCAGAGCATCAGCGCAGAGGAGACTTTCTCACACGATCAATCGGATCCGGCCGTGATGCGGCGCAAGCTGGCGGACCTGGCCCAACGGGTCGCGTCGCGGATCAGGGCGAAGGGCCTCCAGGCCTCGGTGGTTACCATCAAGGTCCGCAAGTCAGACTTTCAGACCTATTCAAGGCAACGTCGCGTGACCCCGGCCGTCCGTGATGAAGCGACCCTGCTGCGGCTCGCCGTCGATCTCCTCACCGTCTGGTTAGTGGACAACCCTGGCGCGAGGCTGCGCTTGCTCGGCGTTGGCGTCGCCGGCCTGAGCGATGCGGCCCAACTGGGCCTGTTCAGTGACCGCTCCGAGCGGCTGGAGTGCGCGCTGGACTCCATCCGGGACCGATTCGGAGAAGCGGCGATGCGCTCCGGCAGACCCCGGGAACAGGACTGAGGTATACAGGGGAGGACCCCCTGAGGCATCATTCCAGACCGTTTCCGTTCCGGTGATGTGCCGGACCAAACCCCGAAAGCGCGACGAAAACGATGTATACGAGCTTCTTCGGGCTGAACGAAAAGCCGTTCTCGATTACGCCGGACCCCCGCTATCTGTTTCTCAGCGAGCGGCACGCGGAGGCGCTTGCGCACCTGCTCTACGGGGTGACAGAGAGTGGCGGCTTTATCCAGCTGACGGGCGAAGTCGGCACCGGCAAGACCACGGTCGTACGTAGCCTGCTCGAACAGCTTCCCAAGGACACGGAGGTCGCGCTGATCCTTAATCCGCGGCTTACGCCGCACGAGTTCCTGCTGGCCATCTGTGAAGAATTGCGCATCCCGCTCACCATCGATGAGCGCAGCAGCGCCAAGGCTATCGTGGACGGCCTGAACCGCCATCTGCTGGACGCTCACGCCAATGGGCGTCGAGTGGTCCTGATCGTGGACGAAGCACAGAATCTGAGCCCGGATGTCCTTGAGCAGATCCGACTCCTTACCAACCTGGAGACCGCTAAGCAGAAGCTGCTTCAAATCATCCTCATCGGACAGCCCGAGCTGCGCCAGCTCCTGTCCAGGACCGATCTTCGCCAGCTTGCACAGCGGATCACCGGCCGATATCACCTTGAACCGCTAGACCCTGAGGAGACCCGGGCTTATATCCGCCACCGACTCCGCGTAGCGGGCGGTGGCGGTGAGATCTTCAACCCCGGGGCGACCAGCGCGATCCATCACTCGGCTCGAGGCGTGCCCAGGCTTATCAACGTGATCTGCGATCGCGCACTGCTCGGCGCCTACTCGAGGGAACAACCAAGGGTGTCGCGTCTGACCGCCCTGCGCGCGGCCGACGAGATTGCCGGAGGCGGAGAGAGGGTCAAGAGCAGTCGCAGACTGGGGTGGATCGCGGCACTGGTCCTGCTGGTTGCTGCCGCCGGGATCTATGCCTGGCAAACA
>CP070833.1:1860032-1892919 GCA_020341735.1 Gammaproteobacteria bacterium
CTCCAGAGCGGACATCTGCCCGGTCGAGCACCGCGCCGGCCAGCTCGATGTTTGGGCTACCAGCGCCGTCTTCTAACAGGTGTTGGTCAGAGTTTCCCGGAACCCGGACGGCGACGGAATCGGCGACTTCAACGAACTGACATCCCGACTTGATTTCGTCAACGACGGTAACTCTGATACGGGCACAAGTTTTGGCGTGGACGTGATCTGGATGCTGCCGATCACGGAGTTACCCAGCTATTCTAGCCGGCCAGGAACAGTTCCCACTCGCCAGACACGCCTTTGAGCGATCGGGCCCCGAGTGTCTCGAACTCCAGCCCGGTACCTGCCACCAGGTCCCGTACCGTGCGTGAAACCACGACCTGGCCCGCACCCGCCTGACCCATCACGCGGGCACCGGTGTGTACCGCGATGCCGCCAACCTTACCGCCGACTCTTTCGCACTCGCCGGTGTGCAGCCCGGCGCGCACCTCTATACCGAGCTCTCTCACCGCCGCGCTAATAGATTGGGCGCAGCGAACCGCCCGCGCCGGGCCTTCGAAACTGGCAAAGAAACCGTCACCCGCCGTGTCCAGTTCTTTACCGCCAAATCGCGCCAGCTCATTGCGTACTACCTTGTGGTGTTGTTCGAGCAAGTCCTTCCAGGCGCGATCCCCTAGAGCTTCCGCCCGGCTGGTGGCGTCGACGATATCCGTGAACAGGACGGTAGCCAGCACGCGATCGTCCTCCGGGATGTCCTGTTTTCCGGTCAGGAATTCTTGCGCCGGCGCCAGCAGCGCCTCGATATCGCCTGCATGGAAAAAGTGATCGCGACCCGGGATCTCGACAAAGCGTGCGCCCTCGATATGGTCGGCCAGGTAACGGCCATTCTCTAACCGGACATAGGAATTGTTGCTTCGATGCAGCACCAGCGTGGGTACCCGGATCGCCGATAGTATGGATCTGAAATCCAGTTCATAGGTCTTCGGGTAGAGAGAGCGGAATTGCCCGGGGCTCATGGCCACTCGTTCATAGCGTCCTCGCCAGCTCACGAAGGCGGGATCGTTTGACAGGCTGGGGGCGCCCTCGAGCGCAGCGTGCCCGGTACCCCAGCTGCCGATGATGAAGCCCATGAGCCGATCGGCGACCGTAGCAGGAACGCCGCAAGGATAGTCCGGCGCGCGAACTCTACGAGCGTAGGTGTCCATCAGCACCAGGCCGGATGTGCGGGCGGGATGGGTCGCCGCGAACAGCAGCCCCATCTGGCCGCCGTCACCGTGGCACACGATGGCCGCGCGCTCGCTGCCTGCCGCATCCATGACGGCGCCCACGTCATACATCCATTCTTCCCAAGTAGGCACGGCCCCCAGGGGCACCGGGTCCGACAATCCGGTGCCGCGCTTGTCGAAGCAGATGACGCGGGCAAATGACGCCATCCGGTCCATGAAGCGGGTCAGGCTGGGATCCTCCCACATGACTTCGAGGTTGGTTACCCAGTCGGGGATGAAGACCAGATCGACCGGTCCTTCACCGAACACCTGGTAGGCGATGTACTGGCCCTGATCGTTTTTTGCGTAGCGCGTCACCGGACTCATTGTTTGCTGCTCATGTCATCCACTGATATGGCCGAGGACGATCCACGCCCCCCAGACCAGGAATCCGACGCCACTCAGCGAAGCGATGCCGCGACCGATCGGCAGCACCTTTTCCAGCAGGACCAGCGCTGCCAGGCCGACGATCCACCACATGCTCATGACGCCACCGTAGAACAGCAGGCCCATCACGACCCAACAACAGCCCACACAGTAAGCGCCATGATAGATCCCCATCCGCAGTGCACCAGATGGTCCCGGGCGCCAATGCTCCGCGATGAACGCAATAGGGCTGCGGCAGTGACGCAGGCAAGCATCCTTGAGCGGTGTGAACTGGTAGACGCCGGCCGCGATCAGCAGCGCGGCTCCGAGCCAGTCAGCGGCACTCGCCATGCGCATACTCAGCAACCCGGCTTGCTCGAGCAGGTAATGCAGGACCACCGCTGCAATGCTGAAGCCGCCCCAGGCCACAAGGTAACCCAACGCAAAGATGCTTGTAGATACGTAGGGCGCGTGGAGCTCACGGCTCTTGCGATTGACCAGCGCGAACAGCAGGATCATCGGTGCCGCGCTCGGCAGCATCATGGCGATCATCATGACCCACCACATCAGGAACATGACGAACGCGTAGGCAGGGGACCACGGCATGGGCATAACCATGTCCGGATCCATCCCGTCCATATCCATGTCCATGCCTGCGCCTGACAACAGGTAGATCCAGGCGAGGAGGGTGATCAAGACGAGACCCGATATCACGACCAGACGGTCGCGGCGGGCGATGGCTTCGACGACATCCATTGGCTCAGATCAGCAGAACGACCGGGCGATCGCTGTCCTCAACCCACCGGGCCCGAAGGCGTCATGTGCAGAATCGCGATATGACCATGGCCTTCTTTCCAGTCGAGCGGTATCTCACTATTGGAATGAGCGCGGCTGCTGACGAACTCGGCTTCCCGATACTCGAATCCTTCAGGCAGCATCACACGCGCTCGGTGCGACTCGCCGGTCATGGGGTTTGTGATCGGTGACGCGAATGCGTCCACGTAGCCGGGAATGGAAAATTTGCCTGTCCAGTTCTCCATGTCCACAGAGAAGTCGATCGTGGCGACGACCGGGTCATGGACTTTGGCGTAGGTGGCAGCAAACACATTGAAGATCGTGGCGCCGGGTTCCGAGGTCGCACCTGACATGATCTGCAGCACCGCATCACGCTGCGCGTCGTCCGCTTCCGAGTCCACCACCGGGATGCATTCGCCGTTTCCCTCGTGGATCGCTCCGGGCCATGCAAAGAGGCCCGCAAACTTGACGCCTTCGAGACTTGTATCCCCGAAGTAGCCTTCGTCGATGTGCACGGCCATCGCTGCACGGCAATTGCCATGGGTCGGCAAGGAATTGAACTGGCAGGGACACCCCCAGTTGCAGTTGCAGGCCGAGACTTCCGGACCGCGGATCATCCAGTGCGGGTACGACATGCTGTGATCTCCCCCCTCGAGTGTCTAACAACTATAGCTCCGAAATCCGCGTGGAGCTTGACGCAATGCGTCATTAGAAAGACTTTGAGTATGCCCGCCCTCCGGGAACGGAACTGCCCATCCTGTGGGCTACCAGAGAGAGCGATCAAGGGCGATCCACGTGGCTCGTGCTGAGCCTACAAGCCCTCTGGACTCAGAGTACAGTGCCGTTCCTGCGTAGCGCTTGCGACCGTCCTCGCCCAGGGGCCAGCCTACGACGACACAGCGCTCGTCGCTGAAGATCCCAGGCTCGACGCGGGCGGTGAATCTGCCGAGCAGCATCAGCTGCGGGCGGCGATCGATGTGCAACGCGAAGTATCCCGGACAGTCCAGAGCGGCCCACAGGAATTCGGGCCTGACCAGGCCCTGGTCGTCAACCAGCGTCTGATCGGGAATCCATGGAGCCGCGACCATGCCTTCATCTTCCCAAGGGCCGGCATAGATCCGCAGGCCATCGCCCTGGCTCCGGTCCGTTCCACAGACAAAACATTCGCTGAAGTGATGATCGATGAAGCCCACATAGCCTTTCGCCGCCTCGACCGCAGCGCTGAATTCCGGTGGGCCCGGGGGCTCGAGATCGGGAGATCCGGGTTCCGCTTCGGCGATAAGCTCGGCGTCCTGTTGCAGCCGAAGACGTCCAGCGCCATGTCCGGCCAGCGTCAGTTCTACGCCCAGCGGCGGCGGCTTGCGCAGGGTCACGGTCGCGCCATCCGGATAGTGCCGCCCCAGCAGGCCGCAGACGTAACCGCCGTTGCCGGATTCGGGCGGCCCACGGAAACGGCCGTCGATGACGAGGTCTTCTATCAAAGCTCCTGGAGCCTCCTACCAGGGATTATTTGCACCTGCGCCAGCGGCGCGATTGCCGCCACATGAGTCTTGCCCGTAGCCAACAAGGATCGTTTGCCGGCCAGAGCGTAGACGAGGTCGATGTCATATTTCTCGACCCTGTCCAGACTGCTCAGCCCGGAACCTTCGGCCGGATCGATCCCCAGTCCTCTTCGGCAGCCGCGTCAGCGGTGAAGCCAAGGCCTCCAAGGGGCGCGACTGCGGAAAGTGCCGGCAGGTACGCCTGTCGTCGATGATGTTGTATAAACTGCCGCAAGCTTGCCCGGCTCGTGTGCCGATGGTCTACGACGAGCGAATATATCATTTGCCGGCGGGATCACCGTCAGACCGGATACTCCGGAACACGGACGGGCAGATGCAACGGGGGGAGATTGATAAGAGGTCATCGCAAGTGCACCTGAGCGGGTGGCGGCGACTCTGTGCTGGCGGCATAGATGCAGCCGTGCCTGCCTGTGGGCCGGCACGGCGTCCCGCACGAGCCGGCAAGGCGGCAGCCAGTCCGTGCGGCCTCCTGCTGTGGGGCCTGTTGATCGGTGGATGCACCAATGTGGGTCCGGACTTTAAGGCGCCGGAGTCACCGGTGGCGGAGACCTGGGACCAGGGCAGCGGCGGTGGTCTGCAGGCCAAGCCGCTGGAACTGGTCGAGTGGTGGCAGGTCCTAGATGATCCTGTGCTGGACCGCCTCATCCGGACGGCCTATCAGCAAAACTACAGCCTGGAGGTGGCCGGGCTCAGGGTTCTTGAGGCGCGTGCCCAGCTCGGTATCGCAGTGGGCAACCAATATCCCCAGCTGCAGCGCGGCCGCGGCGGGGTCACCCGAATATCTGCCAGCGAGAGCGGTGCGAACACCGTGGCCGGTGACCTGAACTACTGGCAGTACGATCTGGGCGCCGACGTCTCCTGGGAGATGGATTTCTGGGGCCGATTTCGCCGAGGTATCGAGTCTGCCGATGCCAACCTGGCCGCCTCGGTCGCCAACTATGACAATGCGCTCGTGCTGTTGACCTCCCAGGTGGCGCAGACCTACAACGCGATCCGCACTGCAGAACAGCAGCTGAACGTGGCGCGCGATAACGTCGTTCTCCAGCAACGCAGCCTCGACATTACCCAGGTACGGTTCCGTTTCGGCGACGTCAACGAACTCGATGTACAGCAGGCGAAGACCCTCCTGCTCAGCACGCAGGCGACCATCCCGGAGTTCGAGACCAGTCTCTATCAGGCAAGGAACGCACTGAGTACGCTGCTGGCCCGTTCGCCAGGGGACTTGGCGGATCTGCTCGGTCCCGACGGCGACATTCCCGCCCCACCCGGGGAGATCGCGACTGGCGTACCCGCAGATCTGTTGAGACGGCGTCCTGATGTGAGGCGGGCCGAGCTTCAGGCTGCGGCCCAGAGCGCGCTTATCGGCGTCGCTGAAGCCGACCTCTATCCCAGCTTCACACTGTCGGGTTCCGTCGGCCTGTCTGCCGCGGACGGCACCGATACGACGAGGACCGGCGACACGGGACCCGGAGAACTGTTCAACTCGGACAGTCTGGTCTTTCAGGGTGGTCCCGCTTTCAGCTGGAACATCCTCAATTACGGTCGCATCAAGAACAATGTCCGGGTCCAGGATGCCCGCCTGCAGCAGCTATTGATCGCTTATCAGGACACTGTTCTTGCGGCGGCCCAGGAAGTGGAGGACTCGATGGTCGCCTACGTCAGGGGCCTGGAGCAGGGTGTGATCCTCGGCCAGTCAGTCGAGGCGGCCAAGCGGTCGGTGGACTTGTCCACGTTGAGATACAAGGAAGGTTTTTCCGACTACCAGCGAGTCCTCGACGCGCAGCAGTCACTGTTTACCCAGCAACAACGTTACGTCGCCAACCAGGGGGCGGTCATTTCCAGTGTCGTCAGTCTCTACAAGGCGTTGGGGGGAGGCTGGCAGATCCGCGATGGACAGGAGTTCGTCGATGAGGACAACAAGGAGATGATGCGCGATCGGGTGGACTGGGGGGAACTCCTCGAGCCCGGATCGACGGATCCCGCACCGAAGGGCCAGCGACGCAAGCCCGATTGGTGACGAGCAAGCGAGATTTGAATAAAGATGCCTGAAGAAAAGCAATCTGCGGCGCAGACGCCGGCACCGGAAGCGACTCCCGCGGAGCCGCAGGCGCAAGATCAGGAGACACCAGTGGACGGCGCGACCCGCGACCCCGTCCGGCACTGGACGTTGATCGTACTGGCGATCTGTTCGGCACTGATCGTGTGGTACGTGATCGGCGACCGGGTAGCGCCTTATACGAGTCAGGCGAGGGTCGAGGCCTATGTCGTTCCGATCGCGCCGGAGGTCTCCGGCACCGTCGCCACCGTGGATGTTGGCAACAATCAGCTGGTCGAGGCCGGCGAGCGGCTGCTGCAGATCGATGCGTCCCGCTACGCACTCACCCAGGCGTCGGCCGAAGCAGATCTGCTGGCGACCCAGCAGGAGATCGATGCCGCCTTCGCCGGTCTCGTGTCGGCGGAAGCCAATCTGAAGTCCGCGCAGGCCAATCTGGAGAAAGACCGGAAGAATTTCCGCCGCCTCAAGAACATATTCGATGAAGACCCGGGAGCCGTCTCCCAACGTCGTCTCGATTCGGCGGTCGCGACACTGGAGGGCGCCAAAGCCCGGGTCGAGGCTGCCGAGGCTGATCTGCAGAAGGCGCGGCTGCAGCTGGGGCCCATGGGTGATGACAATCCCCGGCTGCGGGCGGCGCGGGCGGCCCTGGATCAGGCGAGGATCAATCTCGACCGGACCACGGTGGTGGCGCCGGAACGCGGTCTGGTCACGAACGTGAGCGTCGACACCGGCAATTTCGCCCAGGCAGGCCAGCCGCTGATGACGTTTGTGGCCATCCACGACATCTGGATCCAGGCCGACCTGACCGAGAACAATCTGGGCAACCTGGAGCCGGGCGACGCGGTGGAATTCGTGCTCGATGTTCGGCCGGGCAGGGTCTTCAAGGGAACAGTGCGGAGTGTCGGATACGGTGTGTCGACCGGAAACGAGTCGCTTGGCACACTGCCGACGATCGAAAACGATCGGAACTGGCTGCGTGATGCGCAACGCTTCCCGGTGCTGGTCGATCTGGAAGAGTCGGTGCTCACGGCAGGGCACGGCATCCGCGTCGGATCGCAGGTCACGGTGATCGTCTACACGGGGAGACATCCGATCATGAACACGCTCGGCCGCCTTTACATCCGTCTGCTGAGCTATCTGACCTACCTGTACTGAGACGGTGAGCGCAGCGAGCACACCTGACACCACAGCTACGCTTGCCCAGCGCCGGGCCTTGCGGCTGGCGGCAGGCACGACCCTGGCGCTGTTGTTCGGCGAGTGGGCGGGATGGAGTGCCGCCTACCTGTCAGCCGTGCTCGCCGCTACGATCCTGGCCCTCCCGTTTCCGGCCCCAACCCTGAGGGCCGGTTTGTCGTTCGTGTTGATGCTGGCCGTGGCCCTGGGTACTGGCCTGCTGCTGCTGGTACCCATCCACAAGTGGCCGTTCGCCGGCGTGATACTCATCGGACTGGGGCTATTCAGCATATTCCATTACGCGACCCGCGGCGGGAGCCCCATCATCTCCGGATTCATGGGAATCGGACTGGCTGTCGTCCCGGCACTGGGTTCGGAGTCCGTCGCCGCCGCGGTGATGATCACGGCGTCACTGATCAAATCCGGCGCAGCCTGCATGCTCTTCGTCTGGATCGCGTACGCCATCTTCCCGGAGCCACCGGAGACCGCCGCGCAGATCGCCGCCATGCGGGCGGCCAAGGCGGCGGCGCCGAAGCCGGATCCCCGACAGGCCATACTCGCAGCCCTGCGGGCGCTGTTCGTGACGTTCCCGGTGCTGCTGTATTTCCTCATGGTTCCGGACACATCAAAACTTATGGTCATCCTGATCAAGTCCATGACGCTGGGTCAGCAGGCTAACGTTGGCGGCAGCGCCCAGGCCGCCCGATCCATGTTGCTGTCCACGCTGATCGGCGGCTTGGCGGCTCTGTTGATCTGGGGCACGTTGCGTATCTGGCCCTCGCTGGTCATCTATGTGCTGGGTATCCTCATCGCCTCCCTGGTCCTCGGGCGGCGTGTGTTTGCCGGCAAGGGGCTCGCCTCTGACGGTCCTATGTGGTCCTACGCTCTGGTCACGCTCCTGGTCATCCTCGGGCCTGCGGTGGCTCCCTCGCCGAGTGCCAACTTCCAGTTCAGCCTGCGGATCTTCCTCATGCTGGTGGTCACCGTCTATGGCATTGGCGCCATGTTCCTGTTCGATCTTTTCACCGGACAACGCAAGCGCAACACAGTCTCCAACCCGGGTGCGGCAGATAGCGAGTCCGCGTCGCCGCAGACGGCTGGCTAGAGGTACAGCCGCCGGGCGGCATAGTCTATCCCCACGCGACGGCCTTGCAGTAGGTTCGTTCCTATCAACATGATCGGTTCGTTTGCTGCTCCGACGCTGGAGAATACGCTCAGGTCCCTGACCTCGAGGGGCGAGTCGTTTTTCAGCGCGGTTTCTCCCAGCCAGACAGAGACTTCGTCTATGGTCCCCAGGAGGCTGTGCCCGCTTTCATCTCCACCCGCAAGGGCTTCCCGTGCTGGTAATTCCACACCCAGGGCTCGTGCCCCTGCAGAGTTGATGATGCTGCGGCCCGAACCCGTGTCGAGGATCGCCTTTATCAATTGTCCATTGATCGCGACGTGCAGGTAGATCAGCTTTCCGCGACCGTCTTCGATGTCTACTGACGTTGCGAATGCATCAGCTGATTCCGACAGACTGCCATGTTGCAGAAGAGTGGCCTCGAATTCAGCCAGATCGATCACGACATCAAATTGGTCGAGGTGGTTATTTCCGACGATGCCGTCGAGCATCATGTCCGGACCGTTGACGTGCGACAAATCCATAACAACGGCCTGACCCTCACCGATGGCCGTCTCGCCGAGCTGGATAGAGTCGAGTCTCACAAGCTCCACGCTGGAGGCCGAGTGAGCGCCGACAGCGTGCGCGGACTCGCCACGCTCCAGCGTGTCGATCTGATCGGCGAACTCCGGCGTGATCACCGTGCTCGAGGCGCCGGTGTCCAGGGCAAATGTTCCCTGGACACTGCCGTTGACAATGACCGGGGTCAGCAGGTGTCCTCGCGGCCCCATGGTGAAATCGAGTTGCGTGACAGAGCGATCGGCGAGCGCCTGCATCGAGAACTGGCAGAGAAGGCCGAACAGGATCGGCCCAAGGATCGACGGCCTCAGCCGACGGTCAGGGATCGTGCGCATGATTACTCCCGGGAGTGGTTTCCCTGACTAAGATGCCGCAGGCCGACAAACCGTCGCAGCGCGCCGTTCTATCCGTTGCCCGGTATACTCATCGCTGCCCACCGAAGAGGACGGCGCGGAATGACCGGAACAATCCTCCTGATCATTTTCGGACTGCTCATTGTCTTCGCGATCCTGATTTTCAACCGACTGATACGCGAGCGGAATCAGGTGCGATCCGCCTGGAGCGACATCGACGTTCAACTGACCCGACGCCATGATCTGGTGCCGCGTCTGGTAGAGGCGGTCAAGGCTTACGCCGCTTACGAGAAAGCCACGCTGACCGCGGTCACCGAGATGCGTACCCGCAGCGAGCGTGCGCAGAGACTTGGCGAAAGGGCGCGCCTCGAGGACGAGATGGAGGCCGGTCTGCATAGGCTGATCGCGTTGGCCGAGGAGTACCCTGACCTAAAGGCGGACGAAAATTTCCTGGACCTGCAGGCCCGGCTCGTCGAGGTCGAGGATCATCTCCAGTACGCGCGGCGTTTCTACAATGGTGCCGTCAGGATTTACAACACCAGGGTCGAGACGGTCCCGGACGTACTGGTGGCTCGTCCGTTTAGATTCCTCCCAGCCGAATTTTTCGAGCCGGACGGTGAACATGCCCGGGCGACACCGCGGGTCGAGATGAGCGTATGAGGTCCGTGCGTATCCGGAACCTGGCCGGTTTCGTCCTCGTGGTCGGAAGTTTCTTCGCGGTCGGGGCGGCGTTGGGCGATGAGCGCATACTGGCGTACCAGAGTGATATCAGGATCAACGTCGACGGCAGCATGACTGTCGTCGAGCAGATCCGGGTCCGGGCGGAAGGCGTCAACATCCGTAGGGGTATCTATCGGGATTTTCCAACCGACTACAAGGATCGGTTCGGAAACCGTTATCGGGTCGACTTTGAGGTCGTCTCCGTCACCCGCGATGGCATGCCCGAGACCTGGAAGGCGGAGAAATACGCCAATGGCGTGCGTGTCTACGCCGGGCGGTCTGACGTTTATCTCGATCCCGACGTGTACGTATACGCTATCACTTACAGAACCAACCGCCAGCTCGGTTTCTTTCCGAAACACGACGAGCTTTACTGGAATGTGACGGGGAACGGCTGGGCATTCCCGATCGATAGTGCCCGCGCTGTGGTTACCCTGCCGGAGGGTATATCGGGAGAAGGCGTGGAGGCGGCGGCCTATACCGGTGTTGCAGGCAGTACGGCACGCAACGCCGTGAGCGAGGTCACCGTGGGCCAGGTTGTTATCGAAACGCTCAGGCCAATGCGTCCGCAGGAAGGCCTTACTATCGTGTTGGGCTGGCCCAAGGGTCATGTCATCGAGCCGGATCACTGGCAGAAACTGAGGTGGCTGCTCAGAGACAACCGCGGCCTGCTCATCGCGCTGGCCGGGTTCGGACTGATCATCGCCTATCTGTATTTTGCCTGGCTGCGCTACGGGCGCGACCCGGAACCCGGTGTGGTCTTTCCTCATTACGAGCCGCCGCAGGGGTTCTCGCCGGCTTCGGCGCGCTTTATACGAGAGATGGGTTACGACGATCGGACGTTCACGGCAGCCGTCGTCAATCTCGCGGTCAATGGCCACCTGGAGATCAGCGAACGGCACGGTGAATACGCGCTCCGGAAGCTCCCGGGCGACCCCGAGGCGCTCGCGGCTGGCGAGAGGGCGCTGTTAACGCAGCTGTTCAGCAAGGGGCCGGTGATTGAACTGGACGACGCCAATCACAGGACCATCGGCGGCGCTCGCAAGGCTCATCGACGCGCATTGCGACTGGACTATGAGAAGGTCTACTTCTACACGAATTCCGCGCTTCTCATCCCGGCAGGCGTCATGACCTTGGTGACTGGTGGGCTGGTCGTGTTGTCAGGAGGTGTGAGTCCGGCGGCCATCGTGATTATCGCGCTCATATGCGTTGGCCTCGTAGCGTTCCATTTCCTTCTGAAGGCCGCCACACCCAAGGGGCGGCAACTGATGGACAGACTGGATGGATTTCGCCTGTTCCTTGACGTGGCGGAGCGGGAAGAACTTGACCTCAGGAATCCCCCGGACCGGACTCCGGAATTGTTTGAGCGTTACCTGCCCTTCGCGCTGGCGCTTGGCGTGGAACAGTCCTGGACGGAGCAGTTCGCTGAGGTGTTTGCCGGGCTGGGTCGCGACGGACAGGGCTACTCCCCGAGGTGGTACCGGGGAGATTTCAGTACGGAACGGGTCGGGACTTTCGCCTCGAGCGTCGGCAGCTCTCTTACCTCAGCCATCGCTTCGTCTGCCACGCCGCCGGGATCGTCTTCCGGCGGCGGGGGATTTTCCGGTGGTGGGGGCGGTGGTGGTGGCGGCGGCGGTTGGTAGCGCCAGACTCCACGGAAGCGAGAATTCCCGGGATTTGCATTATGCTGCCGGCTGCGGCGGATTGACGGGGATGGCGATGCGCGGGCTGAGGCTGCTTCTGGAAGAGATGACGGGACGACTTGCGGTGATCACCGTTGCCGTCCTCTGTTGCCCCATCGCCGTCAACGCCCAGGAGAACGGCGTCCGCCGGGCCCTTCTGATCGGTGTCGGGGACTACCTCGTCAACGAGCCGGAATCGAGTGCTTCATCCGGTGTTGCGCCGCTGTCCGATTTGCAAGGTCCGCCGAACGACGTGCGGCTGCTGGCGCGAGTATTGACCACGCGGTTCGGCTTCGATGCGGGCGATATTGTCACGCTCGTCGACTCACAGGCGAGTCGCCAGGCGGTCATCGCCGCTTTGGAAAATATCGTCGCGGACGCCGGACCCGAGGACATCGTCTATATCCACTTCTCGGGTTATGGTGCGACCGTCAAAGATCAGAACGGCGACGAGGCAGATGGCTGGGATGATAGCCTCCTTGCCTACGATGCCCGGACAGAAGGCGTTGCCGACATCACTGATGACGAGTTGCACGAAATACTCCTGCGGTTGAAAACGCCAAAAGCGCTGGTCGTGCTGGATGCCGGCCACACGCCCATGCCGACGGTCAAAGACAGCGATGTCGTTGTGAGGGCGGCCGGGCAGGATAGCCGGGTTGACCTGTACGCGAATACCGACGGCGGATCGGTCGCCCATACACAGGCTGGTCAGTATATCTTGATAGGTGGTGCCGTCCCGGGTCAGTTTGCGCTGGACGCGCGCATCAGCGGCGAGCGATGGTTCGGTTGGTTCTCATGGTCGTTCGCCCATGCGCTGTCGCGCGGCGATCGCGGCGAATCCGCCTGGCAGATTCACCAGCGTGCACAGAGAGTGATGGACGGTCTGGGCGATCGCCTCGGGCTGCGCTCTGCTGCCGCGCTGTTACGGGCGCCGCCTGGCACGGGGGACCGACCACTCCTCGGCGGCGACGAGTTGCGTTCAGGTAGCGGCAACGCGGCCAGCCGGGCCTGGGCCGCCGTGCGCCCCCTCGAGGGCGGCAGTGCGATGCTTGAGCAGGGTTCGATTCTTGGAGGGTCTCCGGGTTCGGTATGGGCGATCTACGCACCAGGCACAACGGAGTTCGCGAGATCCGAGATACTCGCTACGGCCGAAGTCACTGGCGAGCGAGGCTACGACGCGATCGTCAGGATCGACGGTGGCGAGAGTGTCCCGGAAAGCAGCCGGGCGATATTGCTGGCGCCGGCGCCGCCCGCCCTGCCGCCTAAGGTGGTCGTATGGGCGCACCGTGTCGCCCCTGAGCTGCGATCTGCGATGCAGGCAGAAGTCGGGGCCCGCGCACGCGGCTGGGTCGAGTTCGCCGAGTCCGGTCGAGGTGCGAGATTCGTCGTCAACCTCGACGATCGGGGCTGCCGCGTCTACGGACCCGGGGGGCTGCAGCAGATCGCCAGGTTCGAGGCCACCGATTTGACCGACACCTGGGCCAGGCTCGCCCACCTATTTGAGCGTTCAGCGAAACTGGCACACCTGCAGGCGCTCGATAATCCCTCCGGCACAATAGCGCTGGATGTGCGGGTAGTTCCGATCGACGTAGACGGCATGCCGCGCCTGCAGCGGGTGCCGGGGGCTCAGGACATACCGACCTTCCGGGTCCGTGAGCCCGGCGAACCTCGGGCGCCCGACAACAGCCTGCTGTTGAGGATCCGGGCAGGCCAGGACGCCTACATCACCGTCGTAGACGTGGGACCGGATGGCTCCGTCGTCCCGCTTTTCCCGAATCCGGTCAGCGAGCAGCGGGATTTCTACCGCGATGGTCGCATCCCGGGTGGCCAGGAGATCAGGATCCCGGACTCGCTGACCAGCGGCTCCGCCGGCTTTTTTATTGATTACGAACCGCCGCTGGGCCATGACACCCTGCGGGTGTTTGCGGCGCGTGACCTGCTCACGGCGGAGCGTATCCGCGATTACCTGGCCCGCTATGTCGCCTGGACCGAAGGCGAGGGCGCGTTGCCGGATTTCGCCGAACCGTTCCTGCCTATCGAAGGAGGGCAGGATGAAAACGTCGGCACGGCGCTGACCGGTTTCGGTCTGCCGGCGGGTGCAAGTCAGATGCCGTCGATGATCGTCGGAGACTGGTCGGCAAGTTCGGTATCTTTCTCGATCCGCGACTGAGCGATCCCTTCTCCATTCCATGTCCCGCCGATCTCAGGTCAGCGGCCCGATAAGTGTCTGCCGTCGCTGGAGGCGCAGGTCGTCAGGTAGATGCAGTCCAGCCTGACATCGCCCTGACAGCGCCGCGTGCTACGGGGCAGCGCGTCTCACGACCGAATGGCAGCAGCGCTGTCGCCGCTTTGATCGCTGATGAGCCGCTCCAGCTCGTCAAGACTGGTCTCCAGGTGCATTCTCCGGCGGATGATCAACAAGGCAATCCTCTCGAGTAACCAGCGCGGCAGCGGTAGCTCGACTTTCATCCGCCAGCGCATCCGTGTCACGCCTTCGAGATCCTCCAGGCTGACGGTGGTCAGCAGGTCCAGTCCGCCGCGGGTCAGGCGCACCGTGTAATAGTCGAAAGGGCGCCAGTCGAGGATGTATTCGATGACATTGAAGGTTGCGCAGTGGTTGCTTGCCTGGGGTCCCGTGCGACCGCCCGGGCGCGTGGTCGCCTCCCAGTTCGCTGGCGTCCATCGAGTCCGTTTGTCGGGGTCATTGAGCCAGTCCCATACGATCGGTCGCGCAGCTTCCACGTCACGTACGACTTCGGCGTGGGCGTCCTCTTGTTGAATGAAGAATTGCCGTGTCTCGCACAGTGCCTGATAGCGGGCTCTTAGATCCGTGCTGTGGGTGATAAATGTGCCCAGGCGTTCGTGATGCTCCGCACCCTGGTGCATCCCGTCCGACGGTATACCCATCTGCGCCAGGGCCTGCGTCGTGAAGAGCGCGTAGCCATGCCAACCGGTCTGTTCGCTGACCTGGTTCTTGAGCAGAGCGTGCACCATATTCACCGAGGATCCCACGGGTCCCGTCTTGCCGGCGAGTTCCTGCAGGATAAACTCACCGTGATGGACGACGAACTTGAGATCCAGGCTACCGATCGATCGGCAGGCCTGGCAGGGACAGGTCGCATTCCGGATCATCGTGCGTTGCTGATCTCTGAACGACGCGTAGGTCGATTCGACCAGTTCTGCGATCAGCTCACCACGGCTGAGCTGTTCGGTGAGCCCGTACACGAAGACCGCGTCACCCTCTACCTCGCAGAATGTCATTGTTGGCGTCAGACTCTCGAGCAGACCGCCAAGAACCTGCTGCAGGATGGCCTGGGCGTGATCGAGCTCCGTGTCCGCGATGAACGACGTAAAGCCGGAGATGTCCGCGATTAGGAGATATCCGTTTGTTATCGGTTGTGTCATGGCCCTTTGACTCTCTTGCCTACCACGTCGATCAGCCCGGCCGGCCCGTCGGCGAATAGTTATCTCGTACGCCGATCTCAGTGAAACCCGCCCGTTTGATATTGCCGTAGGAGTGCTGTTCGTCTCCCGGGACCGCTTCGCCGGTGCAGGTGCCGATCAGGTTGCAGCCCAGTTCGATCGCTTTGTTGATGCGGCGGGCGAGCAGGGCAGACTGGCTTCCGCGTCTCCGGAACGCGGGATCCGTTGCACCCCAGTCGGTCCAGCCGACACCGTCTTTCACGTACAGGGCACCGGTGCCGGCGGGGCGGTCGCCATCGAAGCTCATGAAGACGTGCCAGCCGGGCCGTCCCACCAGGCACGCACAGAGCTGACCACCGGAATCCTCCAGATCAAAAGCTCGCCCAACGATCTGCCCGAACTCTTTCGCATGCTCCGGGCCGACTTCACGAATCGAGAAATCCGTGACGGGCTCCCCGAGTGGTTCGGCCCCGCGGGCGAACTTCATCCATCCGCGGTCGCGGATGAGGCCGTTCTGCTCGAGCAGAACGGTCAGGGGTATTGGCTTTGCAACCGGACTTGCTTGAACAAAATAGCGCTCGATTCCGGCGCGGCGATAGAACGCACGGATTGCATTCAGCTGTTCGATGGTTGCCGGTTCATCGATGCCGAGTCCGATCACCCGGTTGATCACGATGTTGGCGCCTCGTTCGGCGACAGAAGCATGCGCGCCACCCATGGATTCGAGTCGCAGCCCCATGACCTTCCGCACATCCGCGCTGGCGGCCGCGTGAAGATCGATTAGCGCGGCTGATTCGACAGCTTCCAGGTGCCTCGTTATCACGACATGGTCGCTGCCGGGGTCGCTGTCTGTACGCGAGGCCATGGGGTCTCCTTGCCGGATAAAGCCCGAGATGTGAGGGCGATAGTTATCAGATTAGTCCAAATGGCTGACCCATGGGCCGACGCAATATCGCAGCGAGCCAACGATTGATGTTCATTTCGGGCCATTGACACCGCCAGGAATCCACGCCGCGACCGTCGAATCTGGCAGCTTTCTGATGGTCAGACAGCAGCGAAGAAGTCGGCGATCGCGTTGCTGATCGTTTGCGGGCGTTCCATTGGTACCAGGTGTCCGGCATCTGCAACCTGGAGGAAACGCGCTTCCGGATGCAGCCGCCGCCAACTCCGCCAGGACTCATCCAGCACCGTGTCGGAGTGTTCGCCGCGGACGGCCAGCATTGGTACGCGGCAGCGTTTGAGCGCCGGCCAGATCCACGGGCAGGTGGCATAGATCCGCGCCTCCCACTCGCGCGGGAAACTGAGCTTGTAGCCGCCGCCCTCGCACTCGCGGGTGCCTGCGTTGATGTAATCCCATAGCGCCTCGTCGTCCATGCGACGAAATACCCTGGCGCGACGATGAAAATCGAACGCCGCCTGCCGGGTCTCCCAATGGTCCGGACGATTGAGGGCCTTGCGGATGATCGGGATGCGCGAGCGCCAGCGCTCAGGCGTGAGTTGCAAAGACAATACATACTTGAGTGGCAGCATGACCGGATCGATCAGTGCCAGGGCCCGGAACAGGTCTGGCCGACGCACTGCTGTCAGGACAGTGATCGTGGCTCCCATGGAGTGACCTCCCGCCAGGATCGGCGGATCACACTCTGTTTCAATAAAGTCGATCAGGTCGGGGATGAGCTCGACCCAGCGGCGAAAATGAGGGTGATGATCCGGCTGCACCAGAGGCAGCCAGTGTAGGCACTTGACGTGGCGATCGGCGGTCAGAGGCTCGAGCATGCGCCGGTAGCTGCCCGGTGGATAAGCATTGGCGTGGGCGAAGTGCATGACCGGCCCGTCGCCGCCGAAATCCGTGAATTCCATCCGAGTCTGTCCCTCCATCCACGCGGACCTGTCCGGTCCCCGAATCAGGCCGGGGCGTCTGTGATAGCGCCCTGGGAGGCACAGCTGACCTGTCGGGCGTACTTGCGCAACAAACAGCCGGCGTCGCGGACTTCGGGCTGCCAGCCCCGCATCCGATCCTCGAGGGCCTGCTCATCGAGATCCACGCTGATCTCTCGTTTGCGCGCATCAATCACGATTCGGTCCCCGTCCTCCAGCAATGCGATGGGGCCGCCGGCCGCCGCTTCGGGTGCCACATGACCCACAACGAAGCCGTGGCTGCCTCCGGAGAAGCGCCCGTCCGTAATCAGGGCGACCGAGTCCCCGAGTCCCTGGCCCATGATGGCGGACGTCGGGCTGAGCATCTCGGGCATGCCCGGCCCACCCCTGGGTCCCTCGTAGCGGATGACAACCACGTCGCCGGACTGGATGCCTCCGGCAAGAATCTGGTCAAGTGCCTGTTGTTCCGAACCGAACACGCGCGCCGGGCCTGCGAAGCGCTCGCCTTCCTTGCCGGTGATCTTGGCGACTGCTCCCGATGGCGCCAGATTGCCGCGCAGAATCACCAGGTGACTGTCTGCCTTGATCGGGTTTTCCAGCGGCCGGATGATGTCCTGGCCCTCAGGGTAGGGGGATACACCCGTCAGGTCGTCGGCCAGCGTCTGACCGCTCACCGTGAGGCAGTCGCCGTGCAGAAGTCCGGCGTCCAGCAAAGTCTTCATCAGCGGCCGGATACCGCCGATTGCGATCAGTTCGGACATCATGTAGCGGCCGCTTGGCCTGAGGTCGGCCAGCATCGGCACCCGGGCACCAATCCTCGAGAAGTCTTCGAGCTTGAGCTCGACATTCGCTGCCGCCGCGATCGCCAGCAGATGCAGGACCGCGTTGGTGGATCCGCCCAACGCGATCGTGACGGCGATGGCGTTCTCGAATGCCTCCTTGCAGAGGATATCGCTGGGCCGGATACCACGCGCCAGTAATTCGCAGACCGCAGCGCCTGCCCGACGCGCGTCGTTGCGCTTCGCGTCGGCGACTGCCTCCTGGGCAGAACTGTTGGGAAGGCTCATCCCCAAAGCCTCGATGGCCGACGCCATCGTGTTGGCGGTGTACATCCCGCCGCAGGAACCCGGTCCCGGGATGGCGGTGCGTTCCACTTCCAGCAGCTGAGCATCGGAGACGGCGCCTTTCGCGTGCCCCCCCACGGCCTCGAACACCGAGATGACATCCGTGTGACCACTGCCGGGCCGGATTGTGCCGCCGTAGACGAACACCGCCGGCCGGTCCATCCGGGCCATGGCCATCATGCAACCCGGCATGTTCTTGTCGCAGCCGCCAATGGCCACCAGGCCGTCCAGGCCCTCCGCTTCCATGACGGTCTCAATCGAGTCTGCGATCACCTCCCGGGAGACCAGCGAGTAGCGCATACCCGGCGTGCCCATGGAGATGCCATCAGAGACCGTGATGGTATTGAAGATCACCGACTTGCCACCGGTCGCGTCGGCACCGGCGGCCGCCTCACGGGCGAGACCGTCGATATGCATATTGCAGGGAGTCACCTGGCTCCAGGTCGAGGCGATGCCGACCTGCGGCTTGCCAAAGTCTTCGTCGACAAAGCCCACGGCCCGCAACATCGCGCGGCTTGGCGCCCTTGTAACGCCGTCCACGACGACCCGCGAGTACGCCCTCGGGTCCTTTTTATTCATGTCAAAATCCAGTTTGCATATATAAGGTGTTGAAAGGGGCTATTTTGCGGCATTGCAGCGCATACTGTGTGCATATCTGCGGCAATGCAAAATTTTTTGTTGACTTGAAGAAAACCATCGTGCTTAAAATCGCTCCACGCGACAACTGAAGCAGACCCTTGTCCATGATCAACCGAAACGCACAACGTCTGAGAACCCGCGCCGTGGCACGCGCCGCGCGGCTTGACGTATCCATGCGCGACTCGGTCGTCGTACTCCTTAGCCTCATTATTCTCATTCTCGTAATTGGGAACAGCGGGGTTGCGGTCTAGACAAGCGAAGCGAAAGAACAGAACCACAAACCCCGCGACCGGAAACGGAAGCGGGGTTTTTTTTACCTGGAAAAAATCGAGCGATAGGGAAACGGAGCAGAGAATGAAGATCTACGTCGAATCGGATGTTGATACCCGCGGGATGCGTGGCACGCGTGTTGCGGTTATCGGTTATGGCAGCCAGGGGCGGGCACACGCCCTTAACCTGAAGGACAGTGGCTTCGACGTGACCGTTGGCCTGCGTCCCGAAGGGGCGAGCTGGAAACGCGCAGAAGCCGACGGCATGAAGGTCGCTGCTACTGACAAGGCGGCAACCGGCGCCGATATCGTGGCCATGCTGGTGCCGGACATGGCTCAGCCCGCGGCCTACGAGGCCGTGTCCGCCAATCTCAAGCCCGGCTGCGCCCTGCTTTTTGCCCATGGATTCAACATCCATTACGACCGCATCAAGCCGAACCCGGACATTGACGTCATCCTAGTCGCCCCGAAGGGCCCCGGCGATCTCGTTCGCCGTCAGTACGAGGAAGGTCGTGGAGTACCGGCGCTCATGGCGGTCGCCCAGGACGCCACCGGCCGTGCCCGGTCGAAGGCCCTGCTGTACGCCCACGGCATCGGCGGTACCCGCGGCGGCGTGCTCGAGACGACGTTTGCCGAAGAAACCGAGACCGATCTGTTCGGTGAGCAGGCAGTGCTTTGCGGTGGCGTCACCGAACTGGTCGTACAGGGCTTCGAAACCCTGGTGGAGGCGGGCTACAAGCCAGAGATCGCCTATTTCGAGTGCATGCATGAACTGAAGCTGATCGTAGACCTGCTCCACGAAGGTGGACTGGCAAAGATGCACGAGTTCGTCAGCGAGAACGCCAAGTACGGCGACCTGAGCCGCGGGCCGAGGGTGGTGGACGATCACACGCGTCAGCGCATGCGGGAGGTGCTGGAGGAAGTACGTGACGGTACCTTTGCGCGCGAGTGGGCCGCCGAATACGAGGCGGGCCTGCCTGAATACAACGCTGCGATGAAGAAAGATCTCGAGCATCCCATCGAGAAAGTCGGGCGGGATCTGCGCGCGCGGATGTCCTGGCTGAAATCGGGCAAGCAGGCGGCGGCGTAAGCGTGAAAGGAGCAGAACTACTGGTGAAGGCCCTCGAGCAGGAGGGCATCGACGTCGTCTTCGGGTATCCGGGGGGCGCGATCATGCCTGTCTACGATGCCCTGCTCGACTCTCCGATCCGGCATGTGTTGGCCCGCCATGAGCAGGGTGCAGTGCTGGCGGCCGACGGCTTCGCCAGGGTGACCGGCAAGCCCGGCGTCTGCATGGCCACGTCCGGCCCCGGCGCCACCAACCTGGTGACAGGCATCGCCAATGCTTTCATGGACTCGGTGCCGATAGTGGCTATCACTGGACAGGTGCCGACACCGGTAATGGGGACAGACGCGTTCCAGGAAGTGGACATCTTCGGCATCACCATGCCGATCGTGAAACACAGCTTCCTGATCCGCCGCGCCGAAGATATCCCGCGGATCATCGGTGAGGCCTTCCACATCGCCACCGAGGGCCGCCCGGGGCCGGTGCTGGTGGATCTGCCCAAGGACGTGGCCAACACCATGACCAGCGTTCCCCCGATCTTCGAGATGAAGTCTCCGGACCTCGGCCGACCTGATCCCGAGCAACTCGCGCTTGCCTGCCGATTGCTGCAGGAGGCAGAGCGTCCGGTCCTGTATGCGGGCGGCGGCGTCGGCATCGCCCGGGCCGTGGATGCGTTCAGCGCATATGCCCGTGCCAGTCGCATCCCCGTCGTAACGACACTCAAGGGCATCGGCGCGGTTCCGACCCGCCATGCCGATTATCTGGGCATGCTCGGCATGCACGGCAACCTGGCGGCCAACAAGGCCGTGCAGGCTTCCGATTTGTTGATCTGCGTCGGTGCACGTTTTGATGACCGCGCCACTGGCCGGCTGGATGGTTTCGCCCCTGGTGCCAAGGTCATCCATATGGACGCCGACCCCAGTGAGATCAGCAAGCTGCGTTTCGCTGACGCCGGGCTACTGGGCGATCTCCGGGTCTCGCTGGCCAGTCTGCCCACCGAGCTCTCTATCGAGCCGTGGCGGGCGTGGTGTGGCGAGCGCAAACGGGAGCACGCCTGGCGCTACGACGCGCCCGGTGACGGCATCTACGTGCCGGACATGCTTCGGCGTATCACCGAAGCCGACCCGGAGGTGACGATCGCCTGCGACGTCGGCCAGCATCAGATGTGGGTAGCCCAGCACTGTCATTTCCAGCGGCCCGAACAGCACCTGACCAGTGCCGGGCTGGGCGCAATGGGATTCGGTATCCCGGCCGGCATCGGTGCGTTGATGGGCGATCCCGACGGGCGCGTCCTGACGGTCACCGGTGACGGCTCGATCATGATGAATCTGCAGGAGCTGCAGACCATCCGCCGTTACGAGCTGCCGCTAAAGATGCTGCTGGTGGACAACGCCTCCCTGGGCATGGTCCGTCAGTGGCAGGAGCTGTTCCACGAAGAGCGTTACAGCGAAGTGGATCTGTCCGACAACCCGGATTTCGTCGAAGTGGCCCGCTCCTTCGGGATAGAGGCCTTCCGCGTGACCCGCCGGGACCAGGTGGACGCCGCCATCGAACGGCTGCTGGACGCCGATGGGGCGATCCTCGCCCATGTGTGTATCGATCCCAAGACCAATGTCTGGCCGCTGGTGCCGCCGGGCGAGACCAATGACGTGATGCTGGAGGGCATGAGCGCATGAACCACACAATGACACTGACGATCCAGCGGGTGGAGGGGGCCCTGATCCGCGCCTTGGGGCTCATCGAGCGCCGGGGTTTCGCGGTCACGTCCATTGACGCATCGGCCGACGAGGCCGCCCAGCAGATGGAACTCACCATAGAGGTGCGTTCCCCGGGGCGGTCCGCGGACGTACTCGCGCGGCAGATTGAGAAGCTGTTCGACGTCCGCTCCGTAGACCTCGTAAGAACCGATGAGCCAGCCGTTCAGCTGGAGGAGAGCATGGCATGCTGACCCCCGATTCCGTATCCGCGGACCTTGGCAACGATCTGCCGGAACCGCATGTAGACGACGTATTTCCCGTAAGCCTCGATGAGGTGCGCCGGGCGCACCGCGTGGTAATGGACCACTTGTTGCCTACGCCCACAGTGAGTCATCCGCTACTCGGCGGCAAACTTGGCTGTGAGGCGTTCGTGAAACTCGAGAACACCCACAATATCGGTTCTTTCAAGATCCGCGGCGGCCTGAACCTGCTCGCCGGCATGAGCGATGACGAGAAGTCCCGCGGACTGGTCACGGCGACTCGCGGCAACCACGGTCAGTCGCTGGCGAAGGCCGCGGCCATGCATGCAGTGAAATGTACGATCTTCGTTCCCGGCGGCAACAATTCGCACAAGAATGCGGCGATGGCCGCGCTGGGCGCAGACGTGATCGAGGCGGGCCATGATTTTGACGCCGCCATGATGGCGGCCGAACGCTTCGCCCGGACCGAACGCGCACGGCTGGTGCATCCCGCTCGGGAGCCGGCATTGATCGCAGGCGTGGGCACCATCGCTCTCGAGATGCTGGCCGAAGCCGGACATCTGGACGCGCTGTTTCTGCCGGTCGGCGGCGGCAGCATCGCAGCCGGCATGGCGATCGTATTCAGTGCGCTCAGTCCTCACACAAAGATCTACGGCGTCCAGTCGGAGAACGCTCCGGCCATGCATCACGCATGGCATAGCGGCGAGCAGCGGCCATTCGCCGTGACTGACACGATCGCCGACGGACTCGCTGTGAGGGTGCCGGTCGACACGACGCTGAAAGTTTTGCGGAGCCTGCTGGAGAGCATGCTGCTGGTTTCAGAAGAAGCCATCCAAGAGGCGATCCGGTGTTATGCATCCACGATCCATCACATGGCGGAAGGGGCCGCGGCCGCGCCACTGGCGGCGGCGATGTCGATGCGGGAACAGCTTGCCGGCAAGCGCGTCGGTCTGGTACTGACCGGCGGCAATATCGATACCGGGACGCTCGTTCATGCGCTCTCCGGCGCGCCCGCCAAACACGTGCCACAGGCCATGCCCATGTTCCCGATCCGCGAGCTAAGTTATGGCTACTGACTCCCCCGTCACCGCTGCGAATCGTGCTCCGGCCGATCGGCTGGTGATCTTCGACACGACGCTTCGTGACGGGGAGCAGGCTCCCGGCTGCAGCATGACCGACCGGGAGAAGCTGCGGGTCGCCCGGGCCCTGGCAGACTTGGGGGTGGATGTGATCGAGGCCGGTTTTCCGGCCGCCTCCGATGGAGATTTTGCATCCGTCCAGTCGATAGCCCGCGAGGTGAGGGGGCCGACAATCTGTGGGCTCGCTCGCTGCGGGGAACACGATATTCGACGCGCCTGGGAGGCCCTGGAGCCGGCCGAGTCTTCTCGCATCCACGTGTTTATCGCGACCAGTCCGATCCATCGCAAATTCAAACTGCAGCTGACTCAGGAAGAAGTGTTGCGTCGCGCGGTGCGGGGTGTCGCGATGGCCAGAGATTTCTGCGGCAATGTGGAGTTCTCAGCTGAGGACGCTGCGCGGACGGAACCAGAATTCCTGGCCGAGGTCCTGTCTGCGGTCATCGAGGCGGGCGCCAGCACCATCAACGTTCCGGACACCGTCGGTTACGCGATCCCCGGCGAGTTCGCCGATCTGATCCGTTACCTTCGCGAGCACGTGCGGGGGATCGAGAAGGCCGTCGTCAGCGTGCACTGTCATGACGACCTGGGTATGGCTGTCGCCAACAGTCTCGCGGCCGTGGAGGCCGGCGCCAGGCAGGTCGAGTGTACTGTCAACGGTATCGGCGAGCGGGCCGGCAACTGCTCACTCGAGGAGATCGTCATGGCGGTGCGGACACGCGCGGACCGGCTGCTGGTGGATACCGGTGTGAATAGCACCCGACTGTATCCAACGAGCCGGCTGGTCGCCGCCGTAACCGGCGTTCACGTGCCCAGAAACAAGGCCGTCGTTGGTGACAATGCCTTCGCCCACGAGGCGGGGATTCACCAGCATGGCATGCTCCGGCACGAGTCGACCTACGAAATCATGCGGCCCCGAGATGTGGGCATGGACAGCAGCCGGCTGGTGCTCGGCAAGCATAGCGGCCGGCATGCATTCAGAGATCGCGTCACTGAGTTGGGTCTCGATCTGGATGAAGCGGAACTGGACCGGGCCTTCATCGCATTCAAGCAGCTTGCGGATCGCAAAAAAGAAGTTTTCGACGCCGATATCGAGGCCCTGGTTCTGCGATCGGACGCCGATCAGTCCGGCCCGTGGCGCCTGGCGGCGATGAACATCCGCTCCGGCAAGGGTACCGTGCCTTCCGCGGAGGTCGCGCTGGTCCATGCCGACGGAGAGACTCGTCGCGAGACAGCCGAGGGTGATGGGCCCGTGGCCGCTGCCTTCCGCGCCATCGAGCTCGCTACCGGGGTGGACGCCCGGCTCAGGAATTTCGACATCCGCAATGTCACGGTGGGCGGAGACGCCCAGGGCGAGGCAGTGGTCACCGTCGAGCATGATGGCCGGGTGTACCAGGGCAAGGGGTTCGATACCGATATCGTGGAAGCCAGTTCGTTGGCCTTCCTTCAGGCCATCAATCGAATCTGTTCCACCGGTCGGGTCCACCCGCAGCCGGATACGCAGAATGTCGCCGCCGCCGGGTCGGCGTGAACACATTGTCAGATAGAGGGAGGTCGCCCCGTGGCGGATGATTCACAGAAGCAGATCTGGTTCAACGGCAGAATGGTTCCCTGGGAAGAGGCGACCGTACATGTGCTGTCGCATGCACTACATTACGGTTCGTCTGTATTCGAGGGAATCCGCGTATACGCAACGCCGGCAGGCGCTCGCGTATTCCGCCTCGGTGACCACATCACGCGGCTGCTGAATTCCGCCAGGCTCTACCGTATCCCGGTGCCATTCGACCAGCCCCAGATCGAGACGGCCTGCAAGCTTGCGGTCACCGGAAACAATCTCGACGGTGGTGCCTACATTCGGCCAGTCATCTTCCGCGGCATGTCGGGACTGGGTCTGACAGCAAAGGAGGGTTCACCGGTGGAGGTGGCTGTTGCAGCCTTCGAGTGGGGTGCCTATCTGGGCGAGGAAGGCCTCGAGACAGGTGTCGACGTGTGCGTTTCATCCTGGCAGCGTGTGGCCCCCAACACGATTCCGGCCGGTGCCAAGGCAGCCGGTGGATATCTGTCCAGTCAGCTGATCAGCATGGAAGCCAAGCGCAATGGATACGCCGAGGGCATTGGTCTGACCACCGACGGCATGGTGGGCGAGGGCGCGGGAGAAAATCTGTTCATCGTCAAGGACGGACGGCTACTGACGCCCCCTGCGGCGTCCTCGATCCTGGCCGGCATCACCCGCGACACCGTGATGTGCCTGGCGCAGGACATGGGTCTCGAGGTGGTCGAGCAGTCGATCCCGCGCGAGATGCTGTATTTCGCCGACGAGATGTTTTTTACCGGCACGGCGGCGGAAGTGACACCCGTGCGCTCGGTCGACCGAATCGAAATCGGCTCAGGTTCCCGCGGACCCGTCACGGCCGATCTCCAGGAACGATTCTTCGGGTTGTTCTCCGGCAAGACGCCGGATACACGTGGCTGGCTGGAACCTGTCGCGCCGTCGATGCGACCATCGGTGGCGGTCTAGCGCCTGATGGCCATTCAGAAAGAATCCTCGATCGGCAGGACGCTGTTCGACAAGATCTGGGACCGTCACGTAGTGATCCCGGAAACCGCAGAGGCGCCGGCCGTCCTGTATGTCGACCTGCATCTTGTCCACGAAGTGACGTCGCCCCAGGCCTTCGATGTGCTGCGACAGCGCGGATTGGACGTGAGACGGCCCGACCGCACCCTCGCCACCGTCGACCACTCTATCCCGACAGCGGTAGCGAGCTGGAAAAACGGGCTCGTCGACATGGACGTCGCCGCGCGCAACCAGGTCCGCAAGCTGGCCACCAACTGCGGACGAACGGGAATCCGGCTTTACGGCGTGAACAACTCCCGCCGCGGTATCGTGCATGTCATCGGGCCTGAACTCGGCGCCACCCGGCCCGGCATGACCATCGTCTGCGGCGACAGCCACACGACGACACACGGCGCATTCGGCGCGTTGGCCTTCGGTATCGGAACCACCGAGGTCGCGCATGTGCTTGCCACCCAGTGCCTTCTGCAGCGCAAGCCAAAGACCCTTGCCGTGCGGGTGGATGGACACCTGCAGGAAGGGGTCACTGCGAAGGATCTGGTGCTGGCGATCATCGGGCAGATAGGGGTCGGCGGCGGAACCGGGCACGTGATCGAGTTCCGCGGGAGTGCCGTGAGGCAATTGTCCATGGATGCTCGCATGACGGTGTGCAACATGGCGATTGAGGCGGGTGCGCGGGCCGGCATGGTGGCGCCGGATGACGTGACTTTCGAATACCTCTCGGGTCGTGCGATGGCGCCGAGCGGGCCGGACTGGGACCGGGCAGTGGAGGACTGGCGTTCTCTGACAAGCGATCCCGGCGCGGATTTCGACGCCTGTGTCCGTATCGACGCCTCGGCGCTCGAACCCCAGGTGACCTGGGGCACCGATCCGGGCATGGTCGCCGCGGTGACCGATCGGGTGCCGGCATCAGGAGCCAGCCTGCGGGCTCTCGATTACATGGGATTTTCGGCCGGTGAGCCGTTACAGGGGCGACCGGTAGACGTCGTGTTTGTGGGGTCGTGCACGAATTCGCGACTGTCCGATCTTCGCCAGGCAGCGTCCGTCCTGGCCGGCCGCCGGGTAGCAAAAGGCGTGCGCATGCTCGTCGTGCCCGGGTCCCAGGAGACCAAGCGACTGGCCGAGGCCGAGGGCCTGGACAAGATCTTCGCCGAGGCCGGGGCGGAATGGCACGAGTCCGGTTGCTCTCTGTGCATCGCAATGAACGGAGACCGGGCAAAAGCCGGGCAGACGGTCGTGAGTACGAGCAACCGCAATTTCGAGGGTCGCCAGGGATCCGGTGCGCGGACCCTTCTGGCAAGCCCTTTGACCGCGGCCGCGTCGGCGATTACGGGGGCTCTGGCAGATCCCCGGCCATTACTAGACCGACCACGCAGGATCGCGTGATGGAAGCCATTGATGTCATCCGCTCCCGCACCGTTGTGATGCCTGATGCCAACGTGGACACGGACCAGATCATCCCGGCCCGGTTTCTGACGACGACCTCGCGCGATGGATTGGGACAGCATCTCTTCGCGGATCATCGATTCGATCCGGACGGAGGGCTGCGCAGTGACTTCGTGCTGAACCGCCCGGAAGCGGAAGGCTGCCAGGTGTTGATTGCCGGCGACAATTTCGGCTGCGGCTCGTCCCGGGAACACGCGCCCTGGGCGCTGCTGGATTTCGGCGTACGGGTCGTGATCAGCACGGCGATCGCTGACATTTTTCGCAGTAATGCGCTGCGCAACGGCCTGCTCGCGATCGTCGTAGAAGCGGATGCCCATCGACGCCTGCTAGAGGCGCCCGGTGCGGATATCTCGGTGGATCTGCGCGCCGGGACGGTCTCGATGCCGGGCGGTGGCGCGACCCGCTTCGAGATCGAGGGATTCGCCCGGCACTGTCTGCTGGAGGGTATCGATCCCCTTGGTTACCTGCTGAGCAAAGATGCCGAGATACGCGCCTACGAGGGGAGCCATCCGTGGACGCGGTGATCGCCCTGTTGCCGGGTGACGGGGTCGGACCGGAAGTGACCCATGGCGCCTCCAGCGTCCTGAATACCGTGGCCGCCGTCTTCGGACACCGGGTCCGCTGCGACGAATACCTGATGGGGGGCTGCGCCATCGATCACTGCGGTGATCCCCTGCCGGCAGAAACGCTGCAGGCCTGTCTCGCGGCAGATGCGGTTTTCCTGGGCGCTGTCGGCGGCCCGAAGTGGTCCGATCCGGCGGCTTCCGTGCGACCCGAACAGGGGCTCCTGCGTCTGCGCAGGGAGATGGGTGTGTTCGCCAATCTGAGACCGGTGACCATCAACCGCCGCGCGGTGTCATCGTCTCCGTTGCGTCCTGAATTGCTTGAGGGCGTGGATATCTGTTTCGTCCGGGAGCTGACCGGAGGCATCTATTTCGGCGCCAAGACCAGAGAGGCCGATGTCGCGACCGACCTGTGTACCTACACGGAAGCGGAGGTCGCCCGGGTCGTGCGCCTGGCGTGCACGCTGGCGCGGCAACGCCGCGGTCTGGTGACCTCGGTAGACAAGGCCAATGTACTGGAGACCTCCCGCTTGTGGCGTGAAGTCGCTGCCCGCATCGCCCGCGACGAGTTCGCGGACGTGCGTATGGAACATGCTCTGGTGGATTCTGCGGCGATGCAGCTGCTGACCAACCCCCGTGGTTATGACGTCGTGGTCACAGAGAACATGTTTGGAGACATCCTGACAGACGAGGCGTCGGTGCTGGCAGGGTCTATCGGCCTGCTGCCCTCGGCGTCGCTGGCCGAGAGCGGTCCGGGCCTTTACGAGCCGATACACGGGTCGGCACCCGACCTGGCGGGCCGCGGCCTGGCCAATCCGTGCGGCGCGATCCTGAGCGTGGCGATGTTGTTGCGGCACTCGCTGGGGCTGGAGCGGGAGGCACTGGCGGTGGAGAGTGCCGTTTCCGAGACGCTCGCCCACGGTGTGCTCACCGCTGACCTTGCCGGGTCGCGTGAGGATACCGTGTCCACCGCGGAATTCGCGGTGGCCGTTGCGGCTGAGATTTCCGGCGGGGCGCAGGGACGCGCCATCGCCTGAGTCATCTTCATGGCGACATGGTCGGGGACGAAAGCCTCTTGACCGGACTGCCAGCAGATGCGTAGAGTGAGAGTTACTCATCGAGACCGGCGGAGGGACAGGCCCTTTGATGCCGGGGCAACCCGCGGAGTTAACCACTTCGCGACGGTGCCAAATCCTGCGGTGTTGGCGGAAGGCCGTCGAACACCGGGAGATGAGTTGCCGAGTGGCCCGCAAGGCGGGGAAGGACTCGGCAACACCCGCCCCGACGGGTTCTCCTTTGGATTTTCCGATGATGGAAGAGACAACAGGAGGACCTGAAAATGACTACCAACAGCAGTGCGGCCCGAGCCCTGGCGCCGCCCCCGCCCGTCAAGTCGCAGCCAGCCCGGACCGTCGAGACGATCGACGGCATGTGCAGGATCCCCCGGCTCGACCTGATGCGGGGCGGACGGCTGCACTGCGTGCGCGTGGCGTGGCGTCTGGTGGGGCCGAAGCGGGCGCCCATCGTCGTCGTGCTCGGTGGGATCTCCGCAAACCGGAACGTCGCCAGTGACCAGGGCAAGCGGGGGTGGTGGTGCGATCTGGTCGGCCGCGACCGTGCCATCGACACTAACCGCTACCGTGTCCTGAGTTTCGACTGGGTCGGGGGCAGCGGTGGTTCGAGTGGTCCGGTGCCGGGCAGCTTCGGCCGTCAGAGCTTCCCGGCCGTCTCTCCGGATGATCAGGCGACGGCTTTGCGCTGGATCCTCGGACAGCTGGACGTCAAACGCATTCGTGGCTTCGTCGGGGCTTCCTATGGCGGCATGGTGGCGCTGGCATTCGCTGCCCGCTTTCCGCAATGCCTGGAGAGACTGATCGTGGTGAGCGCCGCCAACCGTCCCCATGCCCTGGCCACCGCATGGCGCAGCGTGCAACGCCGCATCGTCAGGCTCGGCCTGACCAGCGGCGCCGGCGACCAGGCGCTGTCGATCGCACGCGGGTTGGCGATGACCACGTACCGTTCACCCGAGGAGTTCGATGCTCGATTCGCCGGTCCCGCGACCGCTGATGAAGGGTTCTACCGATTCCCGGTCGATGACTACCTGGAGGCGCGCGGTGCCGATTTCGTAAACCGCATCGTGCCGGAGTCTTACCTCTGCCTGTCGGAATCTATTGACCTGCAGGACGTGGATCCCGACCAGATCCGGACTCCGACGACGCTCGTCGCGGTGCGCCAGGATCAGCTCGTGCCCTTGGTACAGATGCGCGATCTTGCCCGGCGGCTTACCGATCGCTGTCGCCTGGTGGAACTGGAATCGCTCTTTGGACACGACGCTTTCCTCAAGGAAAAAGATGCACTGACTCCGGTATTTAACGAAGCACTCGCAGGAGAATTGTCATGACGGACCGTACCCGGAAAGCCACCACAGCGGTTCGGTCGGGCCTCGGTGGGGATCCATGCCACGGGGCCGTGGTGCCGCCGCTTTACCTGACCTCCACTTACACGTTCGAAGGATTCGACCGAAAGCGTGGCTATGACTACACGCGGTCCGGCAATCCCACCCGGGATGCGCTCGCCGACACCGTCGCAGAGCTCGAAGGCGGGGTGGGTGCGACGATCACCAGCTCCGGGATGGCGGCGCTGACTCTGATCTGTCACCTGGTGGAAGCGGACGATCTGATGCTGGCACCCCATGACTGTTACGGTGGCACCCATCGGCTGCTGACCTGGCTGGCACGGCGTGGCCATTTCAGGGTGGCGTTCGTCGATCAGACGGATGATGCCGCGCTGATCGAAGCCTTCAGCCAGCAACCGAAGCTCGTTCTTACAGAGACGCCGAGCAATCCCCTGCTCAGGATTACCGATCTGGGGCGTGTGTCGCGGCTCTGCCGCGAGACCGGGGCGCTGATGGTGGCCGACAACACCTTCCTCTCACCGGGCTGGCAGACACCGATCGCCCACGGCGCGGATATTGTCGTCCACTCGACGACCAAGTACCTCAACGGACACAGTGATGTCGTCGGCGGCGTTGCCGTGGCGGCGGATGAGGAACTCCACGAGCAGCTCGGCTGGTGGGCCAACTGTCTCGGTCTGACCGGTGCTCCCTTCGACAGCTTCCTGACTTTGCGAGGGGTCCGAACACTCAACGCCCGGCTGCGGCTGCACGAGGAGAATGCGGCCGCGCTGGTCGATCTGCTGTCCGCCCATCCGGTCGTCGAGTCGCTTTACTATCCTGGCCTTGACGCTCATCCCGGACACCAGATCGCGGCCCGGCAGCAGACCGGGTTCGGTGCGATGCTCAGTTTCGAGCTGGCCGGCGGCCGGCAAGCTGTCGAGGCGTTCCTCGACGGTCTCGAGCACTTCTTCCTGGCCGAGTCCCTCGGCGGAGTCGAGAGTCTGGTTGCCCACCCGGCGACCATGACCCACGCGGCGATGGAGCCGGAGGCCCGGGAGATCGCCGGCATCCGCGACAGCCTTTTGCGGCTGTCCGTAGGCATCGAGGATTCGGCCGACCTGGTGACCGACGTTGCGCGCGGCCTGGAGCGGGCAACGGCCGCCGCGGACAGCAATCCTGTGGCCCTGGCGGCACGCGGCTGAGCCAGATGGTCCAGAGTCGCTTCCGAGACGCGGCCTGCGTCGCTAGGTGGCGACTGGATCCGTGTGGCCGCGGCTCGCTTTATCGGCCAAAGACAGCCAACATTGAGGGGCGTGCTGATTGAAGATGGTCGTCGTGTCCGGCACCGTCTGATCTTCTCAACCGATGGTAGTCACGGCCGAATGAGATTGATGGCGGAGTCGATGTCCGAAACAGCGAGCAACGCATCCATGACCGGCGAACGGCTCCGGCAGGCTCGCCGCATTGTGGTGAAAATCGGCTCGGCATTGCTGGTGGATCCGGAGACCGGCCGGCTGGACGACTTATGGTTCGCGTCGCTAGTGGATGACATCGCGGCACTGCGGGCCCGTGGCCAGGACGTGCTTGTGGTCTCTTCCGGCGCTATCGCGCTGGGCCGAGGACATCTGGGGCTCAAGGAAGGCTCCTTGAGACTGGAGCAGAGCCAGGCGGCAGCGGCCGCCGGACAGATCCGGCTGGCGCACGCGTGGCAGGAGGCGCTGGGGCGTCACGACATCCCTGTCGCCCAGGTGCTGCTGACCTTCGGCGATACCGAACAACGCAAACGCTACCTGAATGCACGCGGCACGCTCGAGACCCTGTTGAAGTTGAACTCGGTACCGGTCATCAATGAGAACGACACCGTGGCGACCGAGGAGATCCGTTATGGCGACAACGATCGGCTCGCGGCAAGAGTCGCGCAGATGGTGAGCGCAGACTGTCTGGTATTGCTATCCGACGTGGACGGCTTCTACACCGCAGATCCGACGATTTTTTCCGAGGCGGAGATGATGACGGAGATCATGGAGGTGACGCCCGACATCGAGATCATGGCGGACGAGTCGGCTACAGATCTCGGTTCCGGCGGCATGATCACAAAGATCGCGGCTGCCAAGATCGCACTTCGAGCCGGCTGCCACATGGTGATCGCAAGCGGCCGCAATCCGCATCCTCTGCAGGCCATCGAGTCCGGGGCGCCTTGCTCATGGTTCGTCGCCGACCGATCTCCCGCGCGTGTCCGCAAGCAATGGATCGCCGGGACCCTGAAGCCGCGTGGAGAACTCGTCGTCGACGATGGTGCGGCAGCGGCGCTGTCAGACGGCAAGAGCCTGTTGCCGGCCGGCGTGGTGCAGGTGGCCGGCGATTTCCAACGCGGTGACGCGGTGATCGTCCGCGACCGGGAGGGACGGGAACTGGCTCACGGCCTGATCGCTTATTCAGCGGGGGAGGCCCGTCGCATCATCGGTCGCAGGAGCAGCGACATTGCGGCCATACTCGGTTACCAGGGCAGAGATGAGTTGATCCACCGTAACGACCTGGCCATGAGCCTAAGAGGGCCCTGAGTCGTGGGGATAACGAAACACAGCCGGCCAGACACAGACATCGCTACGATCATGGAAGACATCGGTGTCCGCTCCCGATTGGCGGCCGCGGCGCTGGCCCGGGCGGCGTCCGACGCAAGAGATCGCGCGCTCGAGCGGGCAGCTCAAATGATCGAAGAGCGCGCAGGCGACATTCTGAAGGCGAACGATCGCGACATGGCCGCTGCGGAATCTCGCGGGCTGA
>CP070833.1:1893019-1903395 GCA_020341735.1 Gammaproteobacteria bacterium
CCAACATGCTGTCCTCCCGGTGATAGGAGATTCCGGCGGGTACGTTCATCAGGACCGGCGGCATCACTGCCGCAGTCGCGTTTGAGGCCGGCGACAATATCCACGTGCGTTTTCAGTGGCTAGGCAGCCTCGGGTTTCGGTTCGTATAGTCACAACAGGCCCCACCGGAACGGAATCCGTCGCGGCCTGCGCCGGCGACTGAAATCTGATTCAGGCACATAGCGAATGGCTGTTGTGCCGCCGACACTGCAGGTCCAGATCAACATCTGGTCTATGCATGGGCAGCGGTTACGATCGACAAGCCGGTTAAATAATCTGCCCGCTTGGAGGACCGTCGGCCGACATCGACTTCCGTCAGGCTTGATAGTACCGTCACATTGAATTACCCGGGGCGCTGGCAGAGTCAGGCCCGAACAACAACGAGCGTCCGCAGCAATCACGGGCCCAGGCCGCCATGAGACGCGGGGGCCTGGGTGTTGCATCCGGGAATCGAGGGGACCGCAAATGAACACACTGAAACTCACAGGAGGACTCACGCTTGGGATCCTCTCGCTATGCTCCACGTTGGCAGGAGCGCAGACCCTGGTGGTTCTGAATAAGGCGGAAGCCAGCGCAAGCCTTATCGATCTGGACAGCGGCGCTGTCGTGGCCACCCTGCCCACGGGCGTGGGCCCGCACGAGGCAGCGGCTTCTCCCGATGGGTCACGTGTCCTGGCCACGAATTACGGCACCCGCGACAATCCCGGCTCAAGCCTCACTCTCATCGATGTCGCGAACGCCGATGTCGTCAGCACCATCGATCTCGCACCGTACCAGCGTCCGCACGGGGTGCGCTGGCTGGCCGACGGCCGTCGGGCCGTGGTAACGGCCGAGAGCAACAAAGCCTTGCTGATCGTCGACGTGGATGCAGGACGCGTCATCAAGGCCATCGACACCGGGCAGAAGATTTCGCACATGGTTGCCGTCACCCCCGATGGCGCCCGAGCATTTGTCGCCAACATCGGTTCGGGATCCGTCACCGCGATCGACCTGTCGCAAGGACGCGCTATCGAAAACATCGATACCGGGGCAGGCGCTGAAGGTATCGACGTCACCCCGGACGGGCGCGAGGTCTGGGTAACGAACCGCGCGGCCAACACGGTCAGCGTTGTCGACGCTGCCACGCTCGAGATCAAGCGCACGCTCGCTTCGGCGGACTTCCCGATCCGAGCCACGATCACGACCGACGGGCGGCATGTGCTGGTCTCCCACGCCCGCTCTGCCGATGTCGGAGTATTCGACGCGAAGACGGGCGACACGATTAATCGGATTTCTCTGCAGCAGGGAGACGTAGACTTGGAGGGCAAATTATTCGGCGACATGTTCGGCGATAGCTCTATTCCAATCGGCGTGGCTGTGGACCCATCCGGCAGTCGGGCCTGGGTGGCACTGGCCGGCTCGGACATGGTCGCTGAATTCGACATGGCCGACTGGACGATTTCGAGAGCACTGACCGCAGGACGCGAACCGGATGGGATGGCCTACTCTCCGCTGCGAGTCGGCAGATGAATCGACCCAGGGCCAGCGACTGCCCGCCTTCTGAAAGGGACAAGTCCGTTCGGTCGTGAATCAGCCCTCGTCCACCGCGGTCGAACGCAGCTGGTTCCAGAAAGTCTGCCTCGGTCTTCTGTCATTGTTCGGCTGGCGATCGGTCTTTGTACCGCCGCCCGAACCAAAGGGCGTCATCCTCGTCTATCCACACACCTCGAACTGGGATTTCATCGTCGGCGTCCTGTACCGCTATGGTTACGACCTGAGAGCGCAGTGGATCGCCAAGCATTCCGCGTTCCGCTGGCCGCTGGGACCGGTGCTGCGGCGGATGGGGGGCATCCCCATCGACCGGCGCAAGGCCCAGGGCACGATCGGAGCGCTGGTTGACACTTACCGGCAGCGCGACTCGCTGTGGATTGCGATCACCCCGGAGGGGACCCGTTCACACACCGATCACTGGAAGTCCGGGTTCTATCGGATCGCACTGGCTGCCGACGTCCCATGTGCACTGGGTTGCATCGACTACAAAACGAAAACCATCAGCATCGACACCTATGTCCGTTTCAGCGGTGACAGCGAGAAAGATCTCGCCATGCTGCGCGAATACTACGACGGCAAACGAGCACTGCGTCCCGAGAAGGAAGGCGATATTCGTTTCCGTGGATGAGTCACCGCCCCGGCAGCCACGATGCCGGCACTACAGCTCCTTGCCACTGAGACGGCGGGCCATCAATGACTCACTGTGCACCTAACCGTTCGGCGTGATGTGCGCGACGGCGCCGCCCGTGCCATACAGCGGCCCATATCCCAGCACGTCAGCACTGGCGTAGCTTCCGCCCAGGGCGCCGAGCAGGAACGCCATCTGCTTGAATCCCATGTCCGCCTTCGCTTCACGGGCGTAGTCCGGCCATGCCGCCCTCAGGCCCTCCACATCGGCCGCAGCGATCAGATCGAGGACTTTGCGATTCCACGCATCTTCGGCCGGCACGGCGACATGGTCATCCGCGATGTCGATTTCGTGGCGGAAGAACGACCCGGACAGGCCGCCCACACCGGCAACCGCGACCCGGCGACCGAGCTTGTCGCCCTCCTGCACAGCAATCCGGGCGATGGTCTCGGTGGTCTCGCCGTCGTGATAGAGATTGTTGGCACAGATCACCAGGGGAATGTCGGCGTCGCCGACGAGGAACTGCTTGGCGACGATGGTGCCCGTGTCGATGGGGAAGTGATCGTAGTCGACCGCCTTCGACTTGACGCCCGCCTCGATCGCGGCTGCGATACAGGCTTCCGCCATCTCCTGATCTGCACGGATGTCGAAGGGCAGATCACCAAATTCGTGCCAGTTCTCGTCGACGTGGGTGCCAACGCTGTGTGCCCGCGTCTGCCAGAGCTCGTCCAGCACGGCGAACCATTGGGTCGAATAGACCAGCACCGTGTCCGCGTTCGAGGCCCTGAGCCGCTCCCCCGCGACGTCCATCGCCTCCGCCAGGGCGCCCCAAGGCGGGTTGTCCCGCTTCACCATCGGCAGTGGTGAACCCGGCACTAGGAACGCTGATACGACCGGCATTGTGGATCTCCAATTCTGATTCTTGTTGTTATTTGTCTGGTTAGCGGAGGGAATTCCCGGATCAGGCCGCCTGAGCCAGGCCGGCCTTGATCAGATTCCACTCCATCACCGCGTTGCCCGTACCGATGACCGTTCCGTAGCCATGCAGTTCGGCCGGAATGTTCGGGTATCCCATGGCGGAGAACATCCAAGTGAAGGCACCGGACTTGATCTCGGCGAAGGCCTCCTGGATGAAGTCCGGCAACAACTCGAATACTTCATCGGTCTTGCCCTGGCGCAGCAAATCGATGATCTTCATGTCCCACAGGTATCCGGCGTAGTCCTGCGGATGCTCTTTCGACATGTCCTCAGGGATCTCGGGCTCTTCGTGGAAGTGCCAGTGACACAGGGTGTTGGAGGCCAGTAGCACCGCGCGACGGCCCGTCTTCCTGATCGCCTCGGCCGTTGCCTTGCCGAGCCGGTCCATCTCCTCGAGGCCCTCGTCCAGCTTCAGGTAGTAGGGCGAGTTGTTCGCCGAGATGCCGACCACCGGGATATCCCACTGGGGCCGCATCATGTGCAGCGTCGTAATCGTCCCGTAGTCCACCCGGAAGTTCGGATTCCGCATCATCTTGGTGGTCAGGCCGAGCCCGCGCGCTTCCTCGCAGCACGCCTCGGCGAGTTCCACGTCCACGTCCAGGTTAAAGCTGTAGCGGAACAGATTCGGAAAGATGGGATCGACGGACTTGCCACTTAACTCCTTGACGCCAAGGAAGTGATGCCCCTGCTGGGTGATCCAGTGGGGCGAGTGGACCAGCAAAACGTCCGGCTTCAATTCATCGAGCGTGGCGCGGGCGCGCTCGTAGGCCCAGCGCAGCTGCTCCCAACCGCCTTGCGACTCCGGTTCGTTCTGCGGCGGATTCTCGCCGTAGACAAGGTGGGGTGGGTGCGGAGCGAGGTAGCCCGCGACGATCTGGCCTTCAGCCATGTCTCTCTCCAGTTCACCGCTGCCCGACATTTGCATCGGATAGCGATCCTTCTTCGTTCTTTATGGCGCTACATCATAGGCCAGGAGCGCTCGCAAGCAAAAAGGGGCGTCAGCCGGCATCAGACGGCTAGGGCGTCCTGCGTTTCTTAAGTCGGTAAGCCAGTTGCGGCCGCGTGATCCCGAGGAGCCGAGCCGCGGCGCTGAGATTGCCATGGCTGCGCTCGACCGCTTCCTCGAGCAGGCGGCCCTCGAGATCGTCGAGGGAATCCAGGCCATCCAGTATGCCGGCTACTCCGCCACCGGCGGATGCTGGCACAGGGGCGATCGCGGACGGGGCTGCACGCGGCCGATCGGCGACCATGGTCGGGAACAGGTGCACGGCAGTGATCGATCCGTCCGGCCCGGCAATGATTACGCCGCGTTCGATCATGTTCTCAAGTTCGCGGATGTTGCCCGGCCATTCATAGTGCATGAGTGTCTCCAGCGCATCCGGACAGACACTGAGTCTGCGCCGACCGTGGCGGGCCATGCTCTTGCCCAGGAACCGATCGACCAGCAGCGGGATGTCCTCGCGCCTTTCCCGCAACGGCGGGACCAGGACCGGGAAAGTGTTGAGACGATAGAAAAGATCCTTCCTGAATTCGCCCCGCTCTACATCGGCCTCCAGGTCCCTGTTGGTCGCCGCCACTACCCGCACATCCGCACTCCGGGTTCGGGTGTCGCCGACCCGCTCGAATTCGCCATCCTGAAGGACGCGCAGCAACTTGGCCTGGGCCGCTGGCGAGAGTTCGCCAACCTCGTCGAGGAACAGAGTCCCGCCATGGGCCCGCTCGAAGCGTCCGGGCTTGGATTGATGAGCCCCGGTGAAGGCTCCCTTCTCCACGCCGAAGAGCTCGGACTCGATCAGCTCCTCCGGAATCGCCGCACAGTTCACGGCGACGAAGCGATTCTTCGCCCGCGGGCTGATGCTGTGCAGGCTGCGCGCGAACATCTCCTTGCCCACGCCGGTCTCGCCCAGCAAAAGCACGGTAACCTGGCTGTCGGCCACCTTCTTTATGAGTTCGCAGGTCGCCTTGAAAGCGGCCGAGACGCCGACCATGTCGCCGAAGGTCTTGTCCTCTTCCAGCGAATAGCGGAGATTCTCGACCTCTGTCTGCAATTCCAGCAGCTGGTCTGCGACCGGATCGGGACGGTAATACTTCAGCTCCGCCTCGACGATTTCGTCTTCCCACATGTCCAGGGTCTTGCCGATGATCCGGCAGGCGCGATCGCCTTTGCCCTTGCAATCGATCTCGCGATAGTGGACGAAGACGCCCATCAGGGTGCTGGTGTAGCCGCATGCGTACCCGATCTGCATCCAGCAGACCGGATCGTGATGCAGTCCAAACTGCTCCAGGTGGGTGTCGGCTTCGTAGGAGTTCTCCCACAGGAATTCCCCGTCGCAGATACCGTTGGCGACATCCATATTGACCCGCAAAGGGGTCACCTTGACGATCCCCTCGATAGTATGGAGCAGCGGACCGACCCGGTAGATGTCGTTGTCGGATGCGTTGGGTACCAGTCGTCTGACCATGTCCGCGTCGTGCGTCCCCGAGGCATAACCCATCCGCATCAGCACGCCCCTGGCCCGCTCGAGCCCCAGCGTGTCGGTCAGTTCCTTCCGCAGGGAACCCATCGCGTGGGTGTGCAGCAGGACCATCCTCTGGTCGACCAGCAGGATCTTTCCGTCGGCGATCTCCAGCTCCAGATTACCTCCGAGGCTGTCTAACTCGTCGAAATGGATCCGGTGACCCATAAATTTCTCCAAATAGTCAATTCACTCGGGGGCCAAGCGACCCGCGCGATGGACTACACTTAATCATTTGGTAACTCTCTGTCCCGCGATGTTTATCATCTGGTCCAATTCAGATCAAATGAACAGGCTTGCTGCGTCTGCAGCATTACCAGATTTTTCATGAAGTTAACCCTTCTGGCACGGTTCCTGTATTTAAATGGTCTTTGGTTTCGACCGCAGTTGTCATCCGTGGGGGTACAGGGTCAATGAACGCTCTGAGGAAAACGGACCTGGGCATGCAGTGCTACGTACGTCGTACCGGTGTGAACAGCCTCGGGATGATCGAGTTTGATTTTTCGATCGGCGACCCGGCCTTGTATGTGGAGATGATTCTGCCCGAACAGGCGTTCGCAGAATTCTGCGCCCACAACCACGTCCAGTTCCTGACCCAGGAGCAGGCAGCCGCGATCGACGCGGACCGGGAGAAATGGCGGACGGGAGAGACGACGGAGGACGGTGGCGATGGCGCCTCCGGATAATTCAGGAGTATTCAATGCAGATTGACATCAAGACGGCCGATATCAAGCCGATACGAAATACATTCGACCATGTCGCCAAGCGGCTGGGCAAAGACAAGCCGGCGTCGCGGTATCAGGAAGCGACGTTCGATATCCAGCCAGAGACGAACTTTCACTATCGGCCGCTCTGGGATCCTGAACACCTGCTCTATGACCGCCGCCGCACGGCGATCGAGATGGAAGACTGGTATGCCTTCCGGGATCCCCGGCAGTACTACTACGGCACATGGACCATCACCCGGTCGCGCCAGCAGGATCACATGGAGAAGAACTTCGCGTTTTTCGAGAAGCGCAGACTGGTCGATGTGATGCCGGCCGAGTGGCGTAACAAGGTTGCGACATTGCTGGTCCCGATCCGCCACGCGGAGTACACGGCCAATCTCAATAATTGTTATATGTCCGCCTATGGCTACGGCACGGCCATCACCCAGGCATGCCTGTACGCCGGCCTCGATCACCTGGGCATCGCCCAATACCTGACGCGCATAGGTCTGGCCGTCAGCGACGGCGACACGGCAGTGCTGGATGCGGCCAAGATCGCCTGGACCGACGACGAAACATGGCAGCCCCTGAGGAAGCTCTGTGAGGACCTGCTCGTCACCAAGGACTGGTTTGAATTGTTCGTCGCCCAGAACCTGGTCCTCGACGGCCTCCTCTATCCGCTTGCCTACGATCGTTTCGACACGGCCATCTCGCGTCACGGAGGGTCTGCTCTGGCGATGCTCACCGACTTCGCGCTCGAGTGGTTTGGAGAGTCATCACGGTGGGTCGACGCGACCCTGAAGACCGCGGCAGCCGAGTCAGACAAGAACAAGGCGCAGATCGAGCAGTGGGCCAATGCCTGGGGCACACGGGCCATCGAGGCACTCACGCCGATCGCCATGGCCGAGTTCGGTGGCGAAGGCGAAGCTACGCTCGCCGAGATCCGTGCTGAGTTGATCACACGCGCCAAGAAAAAGTCCGGCCTGGACTTGCAGTAATCCACCTGAAAGGAGTCCGGACATGGCAGACGCGAAGAACAGGGTCTATCTCGCACTTCAGAACAATGAAGACGCACGGCCGATCATCGAGGCCATCGAGGAAGACAATCCGCACGCGGAGATCAATCATTTCCCGGCGATGGTCAAGATCGACGCTGTCGGCAAGCTGATCGTGCGACGCGAGACCGTCGAGGAGAAAATCGGCAGGGAGTGGGATCCTCAGGAAATCCACGTTTCGCTGGTGTCCCTGTCCGGAAACGTCATTGAAGACGATGACGAGTTCGGCGTCGAGCGACACAACTAGGCCGCAACCAGTTTAGAAACGGAGAAAGAGTTCGATGAGCAGGAAACTGAACTTAAGAGAGCGCTACCAGCGGATGACTCGGGACCTGGCCTGGGAGCCGAGCTACCAGAGCAAGTCCGATATCTATCCGCAGATGGAGTTCGAGGGCATCAAGATCGAGGACTGGGACAAGTGGGAAGACCCGTTCCGTCTGACCATGGACGCCTACTGGAAATACCAGGCGGAGAAAGAAAGGAAGCTGTATTCCATCATCGACGCCTTCGCCCAGAACAATGGTCATCTGAACGTGACCGATGCCCGCTATGTGAACGCGCTCAAGCTGTTCCTCACCGGCGTATCGCCGCTGGAGTATGCGGCCCATCGCGGCTTCGCGATGGTCGGCCGGCAGTTCGCCGGCGTCGGCACCCAGGTCGCCTGCCAGATGCAGTCCATCGACGAACTGCGCCACGTGCAGACCCAGGTCCACACGATCAGCCACTACAACAAGTACTTCAACGGCTTCCACGACTTCCGCCACATGCATGACCGGGTCTGGTACCTGTCGGTGCCTAAGTCGTTCTTCGACGACGCGATGTCAGCCGGTCCGTTCGAGTTCATCACGGCGATCTCGTTCAGTTTCGAGTACGTGCTGACGAACCTGTTGTTCATGCCGTTCATGTCCGGGGCTGCCTTCAATGGCGACATGGCGACCGTGACCTTCGGGTTCTCGGCCCAGTCGGACGAGTCTCGACACATGACCCTTGGCCTCGAGGTCATCAAGTTCATGGCCGAGCAGCATCCGGACAACATCCCCATCATCCAGAAGTGGATCGACAAGTGGTTCTGGCGCGGCTACCGGCTACTGACGCTGGTGGGCATGATGATGGACTACATGCTGCCGAAGAAGGTGATGAGCTGGAGGGAGGCCTGGGAGATCTACTTCGAGCAGAACGGCGGCGCGCTGTTCGAAGATCTGGCCCGCTACGGCTTACGCATGCCCAAGTACTGGGAACAGACGATCGAGGGCAAGGATCACATCACGCACCAGGCTTGGGGCATCTTCTACAACTACACGCACGCGGCGGCCTTCCACACCTGGATCCCGGATGACGAAGAACTGGACTGGCTGAGCGCCAAGTACCCGGATACGTTCGACCAGTACTACCGTCCGCGCTTCGAGTACTGGCGCGAACAGGCCGAGGCCGGCAATCGTTTCTACAACCCGACGCTGCCGATGCTGTGTCAGACCTGCCAGATCCCGATGGGATTCACCGAGCCCGGCAATCCGACGACGATCGGCTTCCGCGCGAGCGACTTCGATGGCAATCGCTATCACTTCTGTTCCGATGGCTGCAAAGACATCTTCGACAACGAACCGCAGAAATTCTGCCAATCGTGGATGCCGGTACACCAGATCTACCAGGGCAACTGTGGCGGTGCGACCGTGCCGGATGTGCTGAACTGGTATCACCTGAATTTCGGCGTGGACAACTTCGACTACGCGCAGTCGCCCGACAGACAGCACTGGCAACAATGGAAGGGTGAGCCGGCCGAAGAGTCCGATGCACCGGATGAAGCCGCCTGAATTCAGGCCAGGGAAAACAGCTTAAGAGGAATCATCAACCGTGGCAGTTAAAGCAATCACACCCGATTACAAGGGCGAAGCACCGGACAGCGTGGAAAATTTCCACGGCAACATCATGTTCCACGTCAATTGGGAGAAACACTTGATGTTCTGTGCGCCGCTGGCATTCGCGATGCCGCCGGACGCTCCCTTCTCGACGCTGCTCGAGGAGACGCTACCGACCGCATATGGCTACCACCCGGACTGGAAGAAGGTGGATTGGTCGACGGTCGAGTGGACCCTCGATCACGAACCGTTCGATCCGAAACACGACGCGAGTCTCGAGGAGAACGGCATCGTTCACCGCTCGTTGCTCAGATTCACGGTGCCGGGTGCGGAGGGTATCGCCGGCAGCGGAAGTTGACGAGAAAGCAATACGGGGGCAAGGGAGCAGATGACCTACGAGCTCACGATCGAAGCTCTGGGAGAAAGCATCGAGGACGATGACAAATCCGGGGTCGGGCGGCAGGATTGAGCCTCATCTGAATTCCTAGCGAAAAAGAGTGCAATGGCAAAGAAACTGACCCTTCGCGAGCGCTATCAGCGGATGACGCGTGACCTGGCCTGGGAACCCACCTACCAGAGCAAGTCGGACATCTATCCGCAGATGGAGTTCGAGGGGATCAAGATCCACGATTGGGACAAGTGGGAGGACCCCTTCCGCCTGACCATGGAGGCTTACTGGAAGTATCAGGCGGAGAAGGAACGCAAGCTCTATTCGATCATCGACGCCTTCGCGCAGAACAATGGCCATCTGAACGTGACGGATGCGCGCTACGTGAACGCGCTGAAGCTGTTCCTGACCGGAATCTCTCCGAACGAGTACGCCGCCCATCGCGGCTTCGCGATGGTCGGCCGGCAGTTCGCCGGCGTCGGTACCCAGGTGGCCTGCCAGATGCAGTCCATCGACGAGCTGCGCCACGTGCAGACCCAGGTCCACACGATCAGCCATTACAACAAGTACTTCAACGGCTTCCACGACTTCTGCCACATGCACGACCGGGTCTGGTACCTGTCGGTGCCCAAGTCGTTCTTCGACGACGCGATGAGCGCGGGTCCGTTCGAGTTCATCA
>CP070833.1:1903495-1907732 GCA_020341735.1 Gammaproteobacteria bacterium
GATGATGTCGGGGTCCACGCCTAAATCGTCCAGAGTCGCTGTGATCACGGCGATCACCGCGGCAACGAGAATCGCCAGCGCCTGGCTCACCCACAGGCACTGACGCGTGTACGCGCCGACCTCCCGGGATTTGCCCGCGCCGAGAGCATGGGCTGCGATGGGGCTCATCGCCATCAGAACGCCGAGACCGAACAGGAAAGCGACCGCCCAGACGCTGCCACCGACGGCGACCGCCGCAAGATGGGCCGTTCCGATCCGGCCCGCCATGACAGTATCCGCCAGTCCGATGCCGGCGATCGCCAGATTGTTGAAGATCAGCGGTCCTGCCAGCACGAGCAGCGCGCGGGCATGTCCTCTGTTCGTTTCATTGTCCCGGGCGTGGGTCACGTCTTTGCACTCGTTTGGGGCGGGCGATTCTACGCCACGTATCAGGCGTCGGCGAACCGGCCACCGCGGGCGCGTTCATCAGTGCGGTGACCAGGCGCTTCAGCAGACGCCAGGATTCCGGCGCCCATGTTCTGGATCCGGGCGGCGAGCCGCAGTCCGCTCCGGTCGCTCACCCAACCGCCTTGTCAGCCTCCGGGCCAACAGGGATCATGTGGCTCCATCGCCCCGCCTGCTTCGGGGCTGTGGGCCAATTACGGGAGAACCGCATGGGAACCATCGACGGCATAATGTCAGCTATCAATGGCGTCCTTTGGCATGACGTCGTTCTGTGGCTACTCCTGGGCACCGGCGTCACGTTCACGTTCTGGAGTGGCTTTTGCCAGTACCGTGCCCTGACTCATGGCAGTCATGTCTTGCGCGGACGTTATGACGACCCTGACGATCCAGGCGCCATCAATCATTTCCAGGCGCTCTCTGCCGCGCTGTCTGCGACGGTCGGCCTCGGCAACATTGGTGGCGTCGCCCTCGCCATCGCCCTCGGCGGACCGGGCGCCATTTTCTGGATGTGGGTAGTGGGCTTTTTCGGCATGGCGATAAAGCTGACGGAAGTCACTCTGTCGATGCTCTATCGGAACACCGATGATCCGGACAACCCGCACGGTGGCCCGATGTGGGTGATCAGCAAAGGCGCGGCATTGATGAACCCGCGGCTCGCCGGACTCGGCAAGACGGTCGGGGCCGTCTTCTGCATAACGCTGCTGGTCTCGACGGCAACAGGCGGCAACATGTTCCAGGCCTGGAACGTGGCGGAGATCACCCATGCCTATTTCGGCATTCCGGGTATCGTCACCGGCATCGTGCTTGCCGTCCTTGTCGCCATGGTCATCATTGGTGGCATCAAGAGGATCGGCGCTGTCGCCGGCCGCCTGGTGCCGGTGATGGTGGCCTTGTATCTGCTGGCCGGCAGTTATGTGCTTCTGATCCACGCGGAGCGACTCCCGGGTCTGCTCAAATTGATCGTGACCTCCGCCTTCAGCGCCACCGAAGGTACCGGCGCGTTCCTCGGTGGCACGGTTGCAACAGCTTTCCTGTTCGGAATGAAGCGCGCGCTGTTCTCCAATGAAGCCGGCCAGGGATCATCACCCATCGCCCATTCCGCCGCGAAGACCAATGAGCCGGTGCGTGAAGGCATTGTGGCAGGACTTGAACCATTTATAGATACGCTGGTGGTCTGCACTTTCACAGCGCTCGTGATCCTCTCAAGCGGCGTCTGGAATCGGTTAGGGGACGCGGTCTTTGACGCGGCGCCTCGGGTTGTGTCGGACGGCCCCGGCGGCTGGACGCTGCAGTCGACGCCGCCGCCCGGCCCGATCGAGTGGGTCGACGGTGAGGCGGTGTTCATGATCCTCATCGGTGACAGCAATCCCACCAGCGGTAACAACCGCCATAAGCTGTTCGGGCACATCGCCGCGTCGAGTGATGGCGTCCCGCGCATCCAGTGGGAGTCGATGGGGAGCGCGGTGGAGCCGGTGCTGGCCGGGCCCGAACTGTATCGGGACTACCAGGGCGCCACCCTGACGGCCAGAGCGTTCGACACGGTCCAGGACGGCCTCGGTAAGTGGCTGGTCACGCTGGCCGCATGGCTGTTCGCCATATCCACCATGATCTCGTGGAGCTACTACGGCGAGCAGGGCATGGTCTATCTCGCCGGCGAGCGATCGGTACTCGCCTACAAGCTGATCTACTGCCTCTTGATCCTGATCGCAACCGCGGGCTTCATCCGCACCGACGTCCAGTTGGATAACCTGACCGGGATCGGCACCGGCGTGATGCTGTTCGCCAATGTTCCGATCATGTGGATATTCGGCGCTCAGGCGATGCGAGCGTACAAAGATTACGTGGGCAGGCTCGACGCAGGTCTGGTCGGACCCGGTCATGCGCCACCGAGCCTGGAGGACCTGATCAGCGGCCGCGACGTAGAGTCTCAGAAGTGATCGTAGCGAAACTTCATATAGGCGATGCCCGGGCTGAGCACGACGCGCCAGGAAAGCTCCACTTCGTCGGTGAATTCGAGGTCGAATTCGCGCACCGTTTCGATGAGGCTCTCCAGCCACTCCTCATACAATTCCGGCGCGATGTCTCTTTCCCTTCTGCTGTGCCTCAGTGCAACGTGTCGCAGGCGCTCACTGGCAACGCGAGTGGTCGAGAACTCCACCATTTCGTGTAGCGACTGAGCCAGCATCTCCTTTTGCCTGCTCATGTCGGTGTCGCTGAAATAGCCGGCGATCACCGGCGTCTTCCCGATGAAGACATCGTAGAATCGGGTCACGAATTCGTGCTGGCGACCCGGTTCTCCCGACACGCGGTACAGGCTGTCCATGAAGAACTGCAGATAATTCTTCATCGTCCCGCTTCCGACGGCCAGCACTCGACATCGATCTGAAGCCTGATCACCTCCCTGGATGGCGAGAACCGCGCGATCCCGGTGTCTCCGGCTTTTATGTTGATCTTCCTTTTCCTCGACAGCTCCGGGCCATTGCGAAAGACCACGTCACAGCGCACGACTGTATCCTCGTGATTGATGAGCCGGAGAACCGTCGCGTTCTCAATCAGGCTCGGGATCGCTTCGACATCCAGCCCCCTGGATTCGAACCTGAGGTCAGTCTGATAGGCATGAGCCTTTGCGGCCAGGAAGAGAAAACCGACGATTGCGGCTGCGTATCTCATTTTTTTTCCTCAACGTCCTTGGTGCCGGCGATCGGCGTTTTTTCCGATGATTTGCCTTCAACCCCAAGGTAGCGGGTTCGGAGATGTTCCTCCATCTGTTCCATCAAATGATCCACGGTCCATTCGGACGTTTGCTGCTCGCGCCCAAACAGATTGATAGCCCGCTCCGCGCGTTGACCCTGTCTCATCAACGCAGGAAACAGCATCCGGGAACGGGATGTCGGACGAATCAGATCGATAACGCCGGCAGCCAGTGACAGCGGGCTGAGCAAGACGTCCTTTGCGGCATCGATGAGCAGCTTGTACTGGAATACGAGGACGGTCCTGACGATCTGCCCGCGAGTCGGGATGGCTTCGCTATCAGACGGCTTGTTGGCATTGGCACTCATTCGGCGGCTCCGGTGTAATCGCCGCGAACAGGCGCGACGCTATAGCTAATATGATCTAATCTCAGTCCCCGAGATGGCAAACCGAAACCCATGCCGAAATACATAGGCGAACAGGACTTCAAACATGGCACCGGAGATTCCCTGGGGATCTTGCTGGTCAATCTGGGCACGCCCGAGGCACCGACGACCGGCGCCGTCCGAAAGTATCTTGCGGAGTTCCTCTGGGACCCCAGGGTTATCGAGGTACCGCGCCCGCTCTGGTGGCTGATCCTCCACGGAGTGATCCTTAGATTCCGCCCGAAGCGATCGGCGGAGGCCTATGCCAAAGTGTGGACGGACGAGGGCTCGCCGCTACTCAGCTGGTCCGAGAAACAGTGCAAGGGGCTGGCCAGGATGCTCGCCGCGTCTCTCCGGGCGCCGGTGCACGTGGCGTTGGGGATGCGCTACGGTCAACCGTCCATCGCCGCTGCACTGGAAGATTTACGCGGTCACAATGTCCGGCGGCTGCTGGTCTTGCCGATGTACCCCCAGTACTCGGCCACGACGACCGCCTCCGTGTTCGATGGCGTGAGCGACGCGTTGCGCGAACAGCGCTGGATTCCGGAGCTTCGTTTCGTCACTCAATACCATGATGAGCCCGGCTACATAGCGGCGCTGGCCGCTAGCGTCCGGGAGTTCTGGGTCAACAAGGGCCGGGGGGATCACCTGGTCATGAGCTTCCATGGCGTCCCACG
>CP070833.1:1907832-1915630 GCA_020341735.1 Gammaproteobacteria bacterium
ATCGGGGCTGATGTCGGAGACGTCGAGCGAGCCGATCCGGTTCTCCAGCACCCTGACGCGTGGGCCCTGCTGGCCGCGTATCACCGGGCGGCTGGCTCCCGGCCCGAAATAGCTGCCCGTCACGCCAAGTTCCTCGCTCAGGACCTCGCCGATGGTGCCGCCGTTGTTCTTGAGGTAAAGGTCATCGCCCGCCAGGACCGATACGGGCAGGGGCAGATCGGAGGCCGAGTGCCCGAGAGGGACGGCGGTAATCGTCATCTTGTCCAGTTCGCTGTGTTCGTGTTCGGAATGGTCGCCGGTCTCTGCCGGGATCGTCGTCTCTTCGTCCGCGGAGGAGGCCCCGGTAACTAAAAGCGCCAGCACCAGTGCAGCCGGTACAAGTAGTCGCTGTTTCATGAATTTTCTCGTCGATAAGAAATGCCAGGGCCGTTAATGGCCGGGTGGCGATCAAGTCTCAGGTCCCCGTCACGCGGGGACATTGCTCAGGATCGACGAGAGGCAGGCGGAGCTCGTATCGCGTAGGCACGCGACGCGGACAGTGCAAGCAGGGGATAGTCGTAGGTCGCCTCGACGACGTCCGCCGCGGAGCCGACGTCCGATCCGACGAAGGGGATCAGCGCCGGGTCGAGACGGTCGAGCGCGACACAGACCTGACAGTCGCTTGTCGGTTCGTGGGCGCTCGCATGGAGGCTGCCACCAACCAGCTGGAATCCGAGCAGCATGAACGCGACGGCCAGGACGGCGCGCCGGCGTCGGGGCGACTCGGTCAACATGCGGTGGCGGCTCAACATCTTCCCGAAATGTTACAACGTAACAAGTCCGACCGGTAGGCGTGGCAAGAGTTCTGTTTCTGTCATCCGGGAACCGGGCATGCGCCTCTGCGCACGCATGCTGCAAAGCCGGCGCGACGGTTTTCAGTCCGATGCACTACGGAAATCGCGTCGAGCCCTTGAGGCTATTGAGACAACTACTTGTCGCCGGCGGCAACGGGCGTCGGGAACGGGACGCGTCCCGTGGGCACGGCCGACGCGGCGCGCTCGCAGTGGATCGCCTGGTCGTCGAAGAAGATATTGGGCCGGAACGCGGCCAGGAACTCGGTCTTCGGTACCCCGCCGAGGAAGAATGCCTCGTCGATGACCACGCCCCACTCGAGCAGGGTACGGATCACCCGCTCGTGGGCTGGCCGTCCCCTGGCGGTGACCAGTGCGGTGCGGATTGGCGCAGTGCCCACCGGCGCGTCACGCTGGATACTCGAAAGCAGTTTCAGGAACCGGGCGAACGGGCCCTCGGGCAGCGGACGCTTCGCGTTAGCCGACTCGTGCCGGACGAACGCGTCCAAACCCTGCTCCTGGTAGATCTTCTCCGACTCGTCCGAGAAGATCGTTGCGTCACCGTCAAAGGCGATGCGGATCTGGTCGATGTCCTGCTGATCGTCGGACGCATGATCGTAGAGGATCGCCGCGCCGATGCCGCCCTCCAGCGCCGTCCTCACGTCGTCCTCGTACTGGGACAGGAACAGGTCGACGCTGAACGCCCGGAGATAGGGCGCCAGCGGTGCACCGCCGCTCAGCGCGGCCCGATTGATGTCCAGCCCGTCATGATCGATGGCGTCGAAGATCCGCAGGCTGGTCTCGGTGGAGTTGCGGGACATGATGACGACTTCCGCCCGCCGCGTGTCGCCCCACTCATTGAGACGCAGGATGGCCTTCACCAGCGCAAACCCCGCGCCGGGCTTCAGCAGCCGATCCTCGTTCTCCAGCTGGTAGCGCCGGTAGGCCTCCAGGCCTTGCCGCTCGTAGATTCGGTCCTCCTCGCGCAGGTCGAACAGCGCGCGGGAGGAGATGCCGATGACAAGGCAGTTGTTCAGTTCGACAGGCATGACACCGGATTATACGGCTTGCCAAATCAGCGGGGCGCCCGTTGCGGACCGTCCCGAACAGAACCTCGCGTCTCCAACCCACGCCCGACGCTCGATGCATCCCGGGACATGTACGGAAACCTCTCTCGACTGTTTGAGCGCAGCACCATGGAGTCGCCTTCCTGGAGGCCACCGAGGGAAAGCGCGGACGCTCGCGCCGATTCCGGATTCTCAGGATTGTCTGCTCTTATGACCCCTTCGCGAACGCGTGTCCTTGAATTTCTTGAGCCGGAAATGGGCCTCACGTTCCCGCTCGCCAATGTATTGAGTAATCGCTCTTATCTGTGATCTCAGATTCGGCAGAACCCGCTCCTCAAGGACACGGGTCCTGCGGGTCACGTGCAGCGTTTCTTCGCCCAGCCTCTTGACCCTGCTCTCGAAAGTTGCGTTCTCCATCATCGCTTCGACTATGGTCTCGAACAGATGTAGCGACTCTTCCAGATGGGGAGTGCTGGCCGTATAACCATGATCCCGCTCTTCGGGCGACCGCACGAATGGGCCGTAAACGGTCAACTCCCGATAGTGCACGCCCATGACATTGATGTCCTGAATATCCGCCCCGACATCCCGTTCGCTGGTTGCCGCGATTGATGCGACGAATTCCGTTCCCTCATGGCCTTCGGTCAGATGAAGCTCACTCAGCGCGTTGCTGTAATTGCGCCGGATTGTATTGCGGGATCTGACGAACAAGCCCACTGAGTCAAGGAACTCCCTGATGAGGGCCTGGCGCCTTGCCTTCAGGATCACGACGCTGTTGCCTACGGAGCCAGCCTTCTCCTTGAGCTGCAGCAGATCGGTACGTGTTGGATGGATCATTGCTGCACCAGGCCGAACCGCACGAGCAACGCCCGACTCCGGTCGAGAGTCTCGTTGATATCTCTTCGCTCGCGTCCCTGATGGACGATCTCCTTCTCGAAGGCATCGGCGAAGTCGAGCATTGTCTTGTCGGTGTCCGACATGCCTTCGCGACCGACGATCGCTTCGAGTCGCCGGACATCGCGTCCCTTGGCATAGTGTGTGTAGAGCGCGTTGGCGATCTCCCTGTGATCTCCTCGAGTCCGCCCCTCCCCGATGCCCCGCTGCATCAACCGGGACAGGCTGGGCAGCACATCCACGGGCGGGAAGATTCCACGCTGATGAAGCTCCCGCCCAAGCACGATCTGTCCCTCCGTAATGTAGCCGGTAAGGTCAGGTATCGGGTGCGTGATGTCGTCCTCTGGCATCGTAACGACCGGCAACAGCGTGACCGATCCCGCCTGCCCTTTGATACGGCCGGCGCGCTCGTAGATGGATGCCAGATCAGAATACATATAGCCGGGGTAACCTCGTCGCCCGGGCAACTCCTCACGCGCTGTGGAGACTTCACGGAGCGCGTCGCAGTAGTTGGTCATATCCGTAATGACGACGAGCGTGTCCAGCCCATGCTCGAAGGCGAGGTACTCGGCGACCGTCAGCCCGAAACGTGGTGCAAGCAGGCGCTCGACGACGGGATCCTTCGCCAGGTTGATGAAGGCCACGAAGTGGGTTCTCAACCGGTCGAGGGTATCCCGGTAGAAGGCATATTCGTGGTGCGTAAGGCCGAGCGCCACAAAGACCACCACGAAGGCCTGGCCGGACCGGGACACCTGGGCCGGCGTCCGGGCATTCTCCAGGATGCCTGCCGCGATTTCCTTCGATGGCAGTCCCGCGACCGAGAAGATCGGCAGCTTCTGCCCCTTGACGAGCGTGTTGAGCCCGTCGATGGTGGAGAACCCGGTCTCAATCAACTCTTGTGGCCTCGCGCGTGCCACCGGGTTGAGAGGTCGACCGGAAACGGGCGCCCACTCGTCGGGCACGAACATCGGTATGTCGTCGATGGGACGGAAGGAACCGTCGAAAGCCCGGCCCAGGATGTCGATCGACAGGGGCGCCTGCTTGATCACATCGGTGAAGACCACTCTCGAATGGTCCATGTCGAGACCCCGGCTGTCGCCGAATGTCTGGATCAGAACCGTGTCATCCTGGATCTTCAGGACCTCGCCCTCCGTCTCGCTTCCATCGGGGAAGACGATCGCAACCACCTCACCCATGCGTGCCTCGATAACGCGCTCGACGAAGATCAGCGGTCCCTGAACACTGACCAGCGTCGAGAAGCTGTGTTCACTCAGTCGCATGATCGGTCACGGCTCCCGGTTAAACGGAAGAGAGCTGCACATATCGCAACGTCCCGCGGTCATGGCGCACACAAGCGCACCGGCGGCAGCGATGATGCGTGGGTGAATCACCTGCCCGGTATAGGCACCGTCACGTGGGAATCTTGAGGCTTTCATCGGGCAGGTGCCCCTCCTCCAGTCTCCGGGTGGCGTCGCGGTGGCGGACCAGGATTTCGCGTATCGCGTCATAGGTCTGTCTCGGCGGCGAGAACGCGTCTTCCGTGTAGGCGTTCTGCGCCAGAAAACGTTGTCGAATCTCTCCAGCTGCGCTCATCACCAGTCGGTCCGAATCCTGCAGGCCTTCGGTACCCACGATCTCGGCCACTTCCCTGAGCCTCTCCTCATGCTGCAGGAGCGTCCGCGTTTCCCGGCGCAGCTCGCTCCAGTCTGGTGAGATATCGGCATCGAAGCTGGAGACGACGCTATCCTCGTAAAGCGAGAAGCTCTGGAACCAGTCGATAGCCGGGAAGTGGCGACGGTGCGCGAGCGCGGTATCGAGCATGAAGAATGAGCCCGTGGTCCTGAGGCAGGCCTGCGTGACGGGCTCGGTGAAGTCGCCACCAGGAGGCGAGACGGACAGCATCAGGGTTAGCGAGCCCACCTTGCCATCGAGAGTCTCGACCACCCCGGCGCGCGCGAAAAACTCGGCCATGCGGGAGGCAAGATACGTGGGATACCCTTCTTCCCCCGGCATCTCTTCGAGTGCTGACGAGATCTCGCGCAGCGCCTCGGCCCAGCGCGAGAGGCTGTCCGCCAGGAGGAGTACGTTGCAGCCCAGGTCCCGATAGTATTCGGCCATGGCGACGGCGGTAAATATGGATGCCTCGCGGGCGGCGACCGGCATGTTGGACGTGTTCGCAATGACAATCGTTCTGTCCATCAGGGGACGGTCGCTGTAGGGATCGGCCAGCGTCGAGAACTCCTCCAGCATCTCGGCCATTTCATTCCCGCGTTCACCGCACCCGACGTAGACGACGACGTCCACTTCGGCGAACTTCGCGATCGACTGTTCGAGCACTGTCTTGCCGGTGCCGAAGCCGCCGGGGAAGATCGCTGTCCCTCCTCGGGCAAGTGGGAAAAGAAAATCGATGCAGCGCTGACCGGTAACCAGTGGAGAGAATATTGTCTGTTTCCTGCCATAGGGCCTGGGGAGGCGGACAGGCCAGTCGTGGAACGAGGAGATTTCCGTCACATCGTCAATACGCGCGAGCGGAGCCGCAGGATCAAACTCACCCTCAAGAATCTCGCTAACGGTGCCCCCCTTTTCAACAGTCACTACGGGATGCCTGAATGTCCCTTCCTCCACGTATCCCAGCATCTCCCCGGCGCGGACCTCCTCGCCTCGCTTCTTCAGCGGCTGGAATCGCAGTGTCCCGCTTGCCGGGCACACGGGCGACTCGCGACCCGTCTGCATGAACGGGCCGTCTGCTCGCAACAGCCATTCCAGCGGTCGCTGCAATCCGTCGAAAGTCTGGCCCAGGAGGCCCGGACCCAGCCGCACCGTGAGCTGCGTGCCCGTTCCCTCAACCGGTTCGCCGATCCCCAGACCGCGAGTGCTCTCGTATACCTGGACGATCGCGCGCTGCTGTTCGAGCCGGACGACCTCGCCCATCAACCGGGCGTTCCCGACAGTCACGCGCTCGTAAAGCCTGAGACCCGGGAGATGGACGCTGACCGTGGGTCCGGAGATGCCTGTGATGCGACCGCTCATAGCCGGAGTCTCACCTGGTATCCGATCGCCCTTCGAATCAGCCGCATCGCGTAGTCTTCCTCGGCCACGACAGCCTCCTCGGGCGCCGGCAGCACCACGATCAAGCCGTGCCAGCGCTTTTCGATCTGCTGTAGCAACTCCGGCGGGGTCTCCCTGGACAACCGCTCGTCGATGACGATGACGCCGATACCGGCGTCGTTGACCAACTCCATCAGAGTCGGCTCTATCGTCTCCGGCGCAGTGACGATCTGCCGCACGCCGGTCAGGCTGAAACCGTAGCGTGCGTCCGGCGGCGTAATGAAGACGATCCGTTTCACAGGATCAGTTCCTTCTCCAGGGCATCCGGGCCGACCTCCTCTCCGTGGTAGATCACGGCCAGGTTCCGCGCCTGGATGTAGACGCGCCAGACATAGTCGAGAATCAACCCCACATCCTCACTCTCTCGTCCGATCCTCCTTAGTTTCGTTGTCATGCCCCGCAGCAACACCGATTCCAGCGCGGCCTCACCGGCGGCATTCGAAACCGCCGGGGCACCGGTGACACCTCGCACGAGATCGTCGAATCCGCGTTGATCGTGACTTTCGAGGATTTTGCGAAAATCTGAGGTATCGATAGCGCCCTTGCGGATGAATGGAGCCTTACTTTCCAACTCCCAGCGCAAATGTTTGTACAGGATGACGATGTTCCGCAGGTCGATGAAGGATTCGATGAACTCCCTGATGACCGGGTGGAGCTTCCGGTCTGCAACCTGCTCGAGAAAGATCCGCACTAAAGCGTCCTCGAAGCCCCTGAGTCCAGCCTCGTCGTAGGCGCTGCTCAGACCCTTGGAATCGTCCGACGCGATGCCCATGGTCTCGCCCAGCGCGGCGATGATCGACTGCAGATCGACTGCCTGAGCAAGTGCCTGCTTGACCGCATCGGCGAGGAGACTGCCCTCGAGCAATCCGTCTACGCCGGCCGTCTTGTCGAAGGCCCTTTTCCTGAGGCAGAGAACGATCGTCTTGAGCTCGAACAGCAGGATTAGCGGGGTGAAGATCCGCCGCAGTCGCGGATTCATCTGGAGATGCACCCAGTTCAGTTCGAGCAGGAGTGACCCCCATATCGTCTCCTCCGATTCGCCCGGCAGACCGTCCCTGGCCAGCAGCGACCGCCAATCTCTGATTAACGATGCCCTTCGCCCCCTTATTCGGGCGATCAGATAATCGGTAGGGAACCCATCCGACGAATAATCACGCAGAAGGTCCGTAATCTGAGCACTCCTTCAGAATATCGCTGATCAGGCCGGGCAGGATCCCGGGCCAGGCCCGCTCAAGTCGCGTCTCCAGCGTGTTGCTGATCCGGACCCGGCCGTCCGCGGTCTCTACCTCCATACCGCCGGTAACCGCCGCGTCCGAAAGGACTTCCAGATCGGGGAAGTGTTCTCGCCCCCGGGCCTCGTCTGCTGGATTCACCTTGACTCGCGACCATCTCGCCGCCGGGATCTCCCGGGCCAGGGCACTGAACAAGGCATCGTAATCCTCGTCCCTGAATCTCTGAACCGCCTCGCTCGCGAGCCGATACACACGCTCCGCCAGTGCCGTGCTGGCGTTCACTCGTACCTTCCTCGCCTCGGATTCGGCTCTGGCGGTGGCGTGCTCCTGCAGATCCCGTTCGTAGGCGGCCATCTCCTCCTCTGCCCTGGCCCGCTCGTTTTCGGTGGCCCGCTCGGCGTCTCCCTGGCACTGTTCGGCCCGGGACCTGGCTGTCTCCCATATCGTCGCCGCCTTCTTGTCCGCAGCCTCCCGGAGCGCGGCGATCAGTTCGGGATGAGTCGCCGTCACCCGCCTCTACCCCAGAAGGATCATCGCCGCCACGACGAATCCCAGAATGACAATGGTCTCCGGGATCGCCAGCAGGATGATGACGGTCGCGGTGAGTTCGGGTTTCTCCGCCAGTGCTCCGGCGCCCGACGCGCCGATGCGGGACTGAACCCACGCA
>CP070833.1:1915730-1937172 GCA_020341735.1 Gammaproteobacteria bacterium
CGAGACCGTGCAGGCCCTCGATGGCATCAGTACACCGTTGCAGTACACGCTTCCGAACTTCGATCTGACATTCCGTTTCCTGCCCACGGATTTCATCCAGGTCAATGGGGAAATAAACCGCAAGATGGTCAGCAGGGCGATAGAACTCCTTTCGCCGGGCGCAGATGATGTGGTGCTGGATCTGTTCTGTGGCTTGGGTAACTTTACCCTGCCCATCGCCCGGAGTGGGGCCCGAGTCGTCGGTGTCGAAGGCGACGAGACGCTGGTCCAGCGAGCACGCGAGAATTCGGTTGATAATTCCGTCGACGGCGTCGAATTTCACGCAGCCAATCTGTTTGGAGATTGCGAGGATTTCGAGTGGGCGAAAGGGAAGTACGATGCCGTATTGCTTGATCCACCCCGGGCGGGCTCACGCGAAATACTGCCGGTCATCGGACGTTCCGATGCGCGGCGCGTGGTGTATGTCTCATGCAACCCCGGTACGCTGGCGAGGGACGTAGGCATCCTGGTCGCCGAGTACGGATTCCAGCTTGAAGGCGCAGGGGTGATGGATATGTTTCCCCATACTGCACATATCGAATCCATCGCTCACCTGAGGAGAAACTGAACCTTGGGTACGGAGATCGAGCGAAAGTTTCTTATCGTCTCAGAGGCATGGAGGACTGACGCGACGGACTCTGTCAAGATGACACAAGGGTATATCGCAGAGACCGAGTTCTGCTCGATCCGTATTCGCGTCGCCGGTGAGCGAGCCTGGCTGAATATCAAGGAGATGAAGCTCGGTATGCGGCGTGGTGAATTCGAGTATCCGGTGCCGGCTGAGGAAGGTCAGGACATGTTGCGTCGGTTCTGTGTTGGCGGCCTGATCGAGAAAGTCCGTCATCAGGTGCGCCATGGCGATCACGTATGGGAGATCGACGAGTTTGCCGGATCGAATCTCGGCCTGATCCTCGCCGAGGTCGAACTGAGTTCGGTGGACGAAAGAATCGATCTACCGCCCTGGGTGGGCGAAGAAGTCACTGATGACTCGCGATATTACAATATCAAGCTGGCCCATTTTCCTTACTTAGAGTGGTGATGTGACTGAACAGACAGCCGCCTGGCTGCGTATCGGATTGCGATCTCAACGGCTCGAGCTGGGCCGGGGCGAGGAGGTTATAGGCGAGTATCAGGTCTCGACTGCCCGGCTCGGCGCCGGTGAACATTACGGTAGCCAGAAGACGCCGAGAGGTATGCACGTCATCCGGGCTCGCATCGGGGATGGACTTCCGATCGGTGCGGTACTGGTCGGCCGCCGGCCGACCGGTGAGGTCTGGACTCCGCAATTGATGAGATGTCACCCCGATCGAGATTGGATACTCTCACGGATCCTATGGCTCAGTGGCACCGAGGTCGGACGGAATCGTCTGGGCCGGGTGGATTCAATGCGTCGCTATATTTACATACACGGTACGCCTGACACTGAGCCCATGGGCGAGGCTGCGTCACACGGATGTATCAGGATGCGTAACGAAGATGTCGTCGATCTGTTCGATCGGGTGGCCGTGGGCACGCCGGTGAATATCCTGGAGGACGTGTGACCCTCGGTCCCCTGATGCTGGATCTCGAAGGTCCGGAGCTCACACCGGAAGAGGCCGAGCTCTTGCGGCATCCGCTCGTCGGCGGGGTGATCCTGTTTGCGCGGAACTATGAATCGCCGGAGCAGGTTGCCCGCCTGACCGGTGAAATACACGAGGTACGGCAACCGCCACTGTTGGTCGCCGTGGATCAGGAAGGGGGGCGCGTTCAGAGGTTTCGGGATGGGTTTACGCAATTGCCACCTGCCCATCTGATCGGACGGCAACATGATCTTGATGCTGTAGGCGCTCGCGCAGCCGCAGCGACACTCGGTTGGCTGATGGCCGTGGAACTGAGAGCTGTCGGCGTGGATTTCAGTTTCGCACCGGTTCTGGATCTGGATTGGGGAGTGAGCGAGGTCATAGGAGACCGCGCATTCCATCGGTCCCCGGAGGTTGTCGCTTCGCTGGCAGGTCAGTACATGCGCGGCATGGCGCATGCCGGCATGGTAGCTACGGGCAAGCACTTTCCGGGTCACGGCGCGGTCACTGCAGATTCACACAAGGCACTTCCGGAAGACCGGCGGCCCTACGTCGATATATCGGAGGATATCCGTCCATACGAGTCGCTGATTCCGCAGGGTTTAAACGCCGTCATGGCGAGTCATGTTGCCTACCGGAAAGTCGATCCCCTGCCCGCTAGTTTCTCTCGGTGGTGGTTGACTGACGAATTACGCGGCAGGCTGGGGTTCCGCGGCGCGATTTTCTCCGACGACCTGGTAATGGTGGCCGCAGAATCCATCGGGGATATCGAATCCAGGGCGCGCGCAGCCCTGGAAGCCGGCTGTGACATGGTTATCGTCTGCAACGATCGCGAGGCTGCCATCCGTGTCGTCGACGAATTGAGTGGTTATGCGGAGCCTGCCAGTCAGGTGAGACTGGCCCGCCTGCATGGGAGGAAGCCTCTCGACAGGCAGGCGCTGCTTGCGTCTGCGGATTGGGACAGTGCGCGCGATCGAGTTCGTCACCTGACTGATCCGCCACCATTGGAACTCGACGGATAGGAGGACAGATTTTGCCGATAGCGGGGAGATCTTCTTGAATTGTGACGATATGTCGAGGCCGCCGGGATCCGTGCTGGAGGAGGCGGACGTCATCTACACGGAGGACGCTGTGCGCGGCGCCATCGATCGAATGGCGGCGCAGGTCACGACCTTACTCGAGAACGAAAATCCGATTATTCTGGCGGTGATGACCGGAGGCATGGTGCCCGCCGTATGGTTGTGTTCGAAGCTCCGATTCCCTCATCAGCTGGATTACGTACACGCAACACGCTACGTCGGCGCGACCCGCGGCGGAGACCTCCGGTGGCGTGTCGAACCGCGGCTACAAATGTCCGGCCGGAGCGTTCTGATCGTGGACGACATCCTGGACGAGGGCATTACCCTGGACGCTGTCGCGCAACATTGTCGCCGACTCGGCGCAACAGACGTCCGCGTTGCGGTCCTCGTCCGCAAGCGGCATTCGCGCAACCGTACAGGCATCCAACCCGACTTCGTGGGTCTCGAAGTCCCTGACAGGTATGTGTTCGGATGCGGCATGGATTATGAGGAATATTTCCGGAACCTTCCGGCCATCTACGCCCTGGCCGCCGAGGAGAGCAAAAACAGATGAGCGCTATCGATATCGGCATCATCGGCGGTACCGGCATCGGTCGGCTGGCGGATCTGCAGGTGACCGGACGACGGGTTGTGGCCACGCCTTTCGGTGAGCCGTCTGCACCAGTCTTGCAGGCGCATCTCGGTGGTCAGGAGGCATTGCTTCTTGCACGTCACGGCAGTGGACACACTATCCCCCCGCACCTGGTCAACTACCGAGCGAATCTCTGGGCGCTGAAACATCTTGGCGCCAGCCGTGTAGTGGCGATCAGCAGCGTCGGTGGCATCAGCCACGATCTGCCGCCCGGCGCGCTGGCCATTCCTGATCAGCTCATCGACTACACATGGGGGCGGCACAGCACCTTCTTCGACAGCGTCGAAGATCCCGTCGTGCATGTGGATTTCACCGAGCCATACGATCAGTCTCTCAGGGCTGACATCCTTCGGGCGGCGGTCGGCGCCGGTCTGAAGATCAAGGATGGCGGCGTTTATGGCGCGACACAGGGGCCGAGGCTGGAGACGCCGGCGGAGATCGAGCGCCTGTGTCGTGACGGCTGCCACATGGTTGGAATGACCGGCATGCCGGAAGCTGTTCTAGCGCGCGAGCTGGAGCTGAATTATGCGAGTTGTGCTGTCGTGATCAACTGGGCAGCCGGTCGTGGTGAACGTGATATCCACGGGGAAATCGAACGTCACGTGGCGGATTGCATGGACAAGGTGCAGGCGCTGCTGGCAGTCTTGCTGGGCGATTGAACTCGAACCGGAGGAAATTCTGCTGGCCAGGCGTCTGAAAAACAGTCTGCTCGAGACGATCGTCCGCTCGACCCGAGACGGCATTGTTGTCGTGGATGCTGCGGATGACGATCTGTCCGTCGTGTTCGCCAATCCTGCCTTCGAGGCCATGACCGGCTACACGACCCGGGAACTGCGAGAGAATGGCTTGGGCGTGTTACAGGGCGACAGCACGGACCCGCGCACGGTCAGGGAGATGGCCGAGTCTATCCGCCAGGGCGAACCGTGCGAGGTTCTGGTGCAAAACTATCGCAAGGACGGCACGAACTTCTGGAACCAGCTGCGGCTGATCCCCGTGGAGGAAAAAGACAGGCTGACCTGGTGGATTGGGGTCGCCCGGGATGTGGGCGAGATCCGCAAGTTGCAGGACCGCTTGAAGAGCAGACGCGAGCAGCTTAAGGAAGCACGGCTTCTGGCCCCGGACGACCGGCTGACCGGGCTCCGAAGCCGCACCTTCTTCGATGAGCTGTTAAAGAGGGAATGGAGCGTTTGTCAGCGCGAGGGGCGCAGCATCACGTTGTTTCTCTTCGATATGGATTTTTTCGCCGCTTACAATGAGACATTCGGTCGCAAGGCGGGTGATTCCTGTTTGCGCCTGGCAGGGCGAGCGGTGCGCGCGGCATTCCGGCGTGGCAGTGATGTAGTGGCGCGATACGAGGGTCAGCGGTTTGCCTGTATGGGCAGCGACATGGAGCAGGGGCCCGCGCTAGAGTTTGCCGGACGGATCTGTGGGCGAGTCCGCGACTTGAGCCTGCCGCATCCTCACTCGCCGGGTGGGCGGTTTGTGACAGTGGGTGGCGGCGTCGTCACACGGGTTCCCGGGAAGGACGATACCCTCGAGGGCCTCATAGAAGATTGCCTTGCGGCGTTAGCGAGAGCGAAGATTGCGGGAGGCAATCGTGCCTCGGAGTGACTAGAGCGCCTCGTCTCGAGTCGCCGCCGAACTGTCCATATCTGTGGGTTCCCAGCGGACTACGATGGCGATCGCACCGATGCGAGGTGAGTCGAAGTAGTGCATCTCGCCGATCCGCATCCTGCGGCTCTCGACCAGCTGAACAGTACGGTCGCCTGTCTTGAGAGCGGCATCCATATCCAGGTGCAGATACCGGCCCACCCAAAGAGTCGACGTGGCGCGCCAGTCAGACGCGGGTGGGTCCTCGTTCGGCGGAAGCTCGACCCTCAGCCGCAGTCTCCCGACGGTCTCCAGATCAACCGCGGGCGCGCTGCTGCGCGGGAACCCAGCCTGAATCCAGCTCTCATGGGCCAGAACACGGTAGCCGGATCGACGCCGCAGGGCACCCGCAATACCCGTGAGATCTTCAGCTTCTGCCGGCTGAAAAAGCAGACTGACCGGCTCCCGGGTCTCCGGCGGTTCATTGTCGGCCATTTCCTCGTCGGGCGCTGTGGTTGGCGAACTCTGTCCGGTCCCGAACTCATCTCCCGGCATGTCCTGTGTCGCCGGATCGATCGGTTCAGGAGGCGGCGGGGGCGGGCCCGAATCCTCGTTCCGTCGGTTCGCCTGTAAATTCTCGAACAGGACGATTTCGATCTTGTATTCCGGTGGTGGAGTTACCGTCTCGGGGACTTGCGCCCGAGCTGCTGCCGGCGCGATGTACAGTAACAAGGTCAGGCAAATCTGCGTCACGGCGGACACATGCAGCCGACGACCGGCGCAGGACCTACTGCCGGGCTTCGGCATCGAGGCGGTCCAGGATGGAATGGACATGGGTGAAGCGCTTCTCCGCGTCGCTAAGATCGAGCCTGAATCGTAACTTATGTTGGCCGTCCAGACTGAATTTCCGCGAGCCTTCCTGGATCAGTCGTATCAGAGTCAGCGGCTCAACAGGTGTGTCATCGCCAAAAAGGAGATGGCCGCCAATCGGGCCGGCCTCGACCCGCTTGATCGCGAGACCGGATGCCCTCAGCTTAATCTCCGTTGCCCGGAAGAGCATTTTTGCTGCGTCCGGCAACAGCCCGAAGCGATCGATCAACTCGACCTGCATCTCTCTGAGAGCATCGAGATCTTCTGCAGACGCGATGCGCTTGTACAGCACGAGGCGCATATGCACGTCCGGAATGTAGTCTTCGGGGAGCAGCGCGGTCACACCCATGTCGACTTCGGTCCCTTCGTGGAGCGGCCGAAGCAGGTTCGGCTCTTCGCCTGACTTCAGAGCCCGGACCGCCCTTTCCAGCATATCCGTGTAGAGGGCGAATCCGATTTCGTGAATCTGGCCGCTCTGATCCTCGCCGAGTAATTCTCCTGCGCCCCTGATCTCCAGGTCATGAGTCGCAAGCAGGAATCCAGCGCCAAGTTCTTCCAGCGATTCGATGGCCTCCAGGCGCTTCACTGCGTCCGGAGTCATGGCGGGCTTCGGGGGAACGATCAGGTAAGCATAGGCCCGGTGATGTGAGCGCCCCACTCGACCGCGGAGCTGGTGCAGCTGGGCGAGGCCCAGGTGGTCAGCGCGATCAATGATGATAGTGTTCGCAGTCGGTACGTCCAGGCCGCTCTCGATAATGGTCGTACAGACAAGGATGTTGAAACGTCGGTGGTAGAAATCAAGCATCACCTGCTCGAGTTCCCGTTCGCTCAGCTGTCCATGGGCTACCCGGATCCGTGCCTCGGGGACCAGTTCCTCGATCCTCCTGGCAGCCTGGTCGATGGTTTCGACGCGATTATGCAAGAAGTAGATCTGCCCGCCGCGACGAATCTCGCGCAGACAGGCCTCGCGCAGGAGCGGGTCCTTCCACTGAGTGACGAATGTCTTTACGGCGAGTCGTTCCGACGGCGGTGTCGTGATCAGCGACAGATCGCGGACACCGCCCATCGCCATGTTCAAGGTACGCGGGATCGGCGTTGCAGTGAGAGTCAGCACATCGACTTCGGCCCGAAGTTGTTTCAATCGCTCCTTGTGACGGACGCCGAAGCGGTGCTCCTCGTCAATGATGACCAGCCCGAGCTTTGCGAAGCTGACATCCTTCTGCAGTAACCGGTGGGTGCCGATGACGATATCCACCTTGCCCTCCCTCACGTCCGCAAGGATTCGCTCAGCCTGCTTGCCGGTACGAAATCGGGACAGTGCCTCGATCCTGACCGGCCAGTCGGCGAAGCGGTCTGCAAAGTTCTGGAGGTGCTGTTGAGCAAGCAGCGTGGTCGGCACGAGAACAGCCACCTGACCGCCTCCCTGTACGGCGGCGAAAGCTGCTCGCAGGGCGACTTCGGTCTTGCCGAATCCAACGTCGCCGCATACGACCCGGTCCATCGGTTGATGGGTTCTTAGGTCAGCGATGACCTGATCGATTGCTTCAGCCTGGTCCTGGGTTTCCTCGAATGGAAAACCTTCGCAGAACGCGCGATATTCGCGTTCGTCAAAGCTGTGACGGATGCCTTGCTGAGCGGCCCTTCGGGCATAGATGTCGAGCAATTCGACTGCTACATCCCGGACTCTTTTGGCGGCCCGCTGGCGAGCTCGATCCCACTGGTCGCTGCCCAGGCGGTGAAGAGGAGCAGTCTCCGGTGATGCACCGGTATAGCGGGTGATCCGTTCCAGAGATTGAACCGGAACATAGAGCTTGTCGCCGCCCGCATATTCGAGCGCGAGGAATTCCCCACTGTGACCGCCCGCCGTCACCGGTTCGAGTCCGAGAAAGCGGCCCACGCCGTACTCTTCATGTACTACTGGAGCGCCGGCCGAAAGATCGGACAGTTGATTAATGATGACTTCCGGATCTTTGTCACGCCGCCGCCTGCGGCGTTGGCGACCACGTTCCCCGAATATTTCGGATTCGGGCACGATGGCCAGGCCGGCCGCGCCCAAACTGCAGCCCTGTTCGAGGGGGGCGATGGTCAGTCCCAGCCTGACGTCCGACTCCAGGAAGCCATGCCAGCCGTCAAATGCAGCCACGGAAAGATCGTGATCGCGGAGTACCTGGCTGAGAACTTCCCGGCGGCCTGGTGACTCTGCGGTGAACAGGATCCGGCCTGGGAACTCCGCAACAAAGTTCTCCAGCAGCCCACCCGGAGTCCCCGGTCTTATCGCGATCCGGACTGGTGGCAGCGTGGCGCTGCCGGCATTCCATCCTCGAGAGGATGTCTCGAAACTCTCCAGCCTTGCAGTCGCATGCTTCGACAGGTGAGTCTGCAATTGTTCTGGGTCCAGGTAGAGCGTAGCCGGCGGCAGGCGCGGTTGTTCCAGATCGTGCCGTAGTTGCTCGTAACGGGCCTGGACGTCCTGCCAGACTTCGTCGGCGCCGGCCTCAAGGTCTGCCGCGGTGAGTATCCGCGTGTCTTCCGGAAGGTAGTCCGGCAAGGTCTCGAGAGTATCGAAGAAGAGTGGCAGATAAAATTCGATACCGCCCGGCGCAATACCATCTGAGACATCCCGATAGACTCCAACGCGGCTCAGGTCGATAGGGAAAGACTGCCGGAAACGCTCCCGGAAAGCCTGGGCGGCGTCAACAGTGAAAGGAAACTCCCTGGCCGGCAGGACACTCACGCTGCCCATGCGATCAGTCGATCGTTGATCGTCCGGGTCGAACACACGGATCGACTCGATTTCGTCGTCGAAGAGATCGATGCGGAATGGTTGTTCAGAGCCCATCGGGAAAATGTCGATGATTGAGCCGCGTACAGCGAATTCGCCGTGTTCGCTGACTTGGGTGACCGCCCGATAACCGCCGGCGTCCAGCCGGACGCGGAACGCCGCTCCATCCAGGTGCTGCCCGACAGCTAATTCGAGGCTGCTGCCCAGCACCCACGAACTCGGCGGCAGGCGTTGCATCAGGGTCGGGAGCGCCACGACAACCACGCCTTTACGGAGCGTGGGCAGACGGGCGAGCGTCCGCAGCCGCTGGGACGTAATGTCCGGGTGCGGAGAGAATGCGTCGTAGGGCAAGGCCTCGCTATCCGGGAATAGCAGGACCTCGATATCAGGTGGAGCAAAAAATCGAACCTCATCCCGCATACGATCCGCGGATTGCGGATTGGCCGTGATGATGACGATCGGGGCCGGGCTGCGTTCAGCGAGCGTGGCAACCGCCAGGGCCCCGGCACAACCATAGAGCTGCCCCCAGGTCGTGGGACCTTCGGCGGGGATCTCAGGAACACTAAAAAGATCGCGGGAGGACGGCATGGATCGAGGCGAGGTTAAAGCGGAAATTATCGCACAGCCGGTGCGCTCGATACCGCGCGCCACGGAGAGTTGCGGAGTCGTTTGCGGGGGGAAGCGCAACCGCCGCCTCCGGGAGAAGGCGGCGGTCTATTTGTTCTTATTGCTCAGTCAGTTGCTGAGTCCGGGATCTATCAACCTTCGCTTCGGACAGGCTTCTCTACTGCATGGAGCACCCGGTCATACTCGAAAAACACGGTGAAATCCGCATACTCCCAGCTCGAAATCGGTGGATCTCCTACCGCGCCACGGCGACTCATCGGAGCTCCGAATTTCGTCTCGACACGCGCCATGGTCATCCCGCGACCCGGCCGATCGGGCCGAACTGCCTCGGTCGTGTCCAGCTTGTCGATGAGTAGTGTGTCCGCATGTACCGCACCGCAACCTAAAAGCGCAATGATAAAAAAAGCGGCTAACTTCATGTTCATACAGAAATTCTCCAACAGCTACCGGGCCGACTATAACAACGTCAGACGGGGTTTGTCAGCCCACTGGTTCTCCTTTCCTTGTTTATCCCCAAAACGGCGGGTGTAGAGCACAGCATGAATTTCCCCTGTCCCCTGCTGGCCGGGCGACTCCTCAGGCGCTACAAACGGTTTCTGGCCGATGTCGAGCTCGAGTCCGGTGAGGTTGTGACGGTCCATTGTCCCAACACCGGTGCGATGCTTGGTTGCGATGACAGCGGGTCGCGGGTCTGGTTGTCCACTTCAGACAATCCCAAGCGCCGATATCCACATACCTGGGAGATGGTCGAGACGCGCTCCGGGGTCATAGTGGGTATTCATACGGGACGCAGCAACGCCATCATCATGGAGGCACTGACCAGCGGGCTACTGCCGGAACTCGGTCCGTGGGATAACGTGAGGCGGGAGGTCAGGATACCGGATCTCGGCGTGCGCGTGGACTTCAAGCTGGAGTCTGACGGCAAGCCGGACCGTTTTCTTGAAGTCAAGAACGTCACCGCTGCGGTCAGCAAGGGGATCGCGCTGTTTCCCGATGCAGTCAGCGAGAGGGCCGTCCGGCATCTGAGGACGCTGATAGCGCTCGTCGAACAGGGATTCGAGGCGGCGCTGTGTTACTGCGTGCAGCGGATTGATGTCCACACGGTTCGTCCTGCCGCGGAGATCCATCCCGAGTACGCTACCGTCCTTGCGGAGGCGCGGGCGGCCGGTGTCCTCATTACCGGGGTCGTATGTTCCGTCTCTCCGACGGCGATCGTGCCTCAAGGCCGGGCCGGCATCGAGGTGGATGTGGTTTAATTGCCGCACATGTTCCGGCCGTTGGAAATCTTTGTCGGGCTCAGATACCTGCGCGCCCGCCGCCGCAACCGATTCGTCTCCTTCATCTCGCTCATGTCGCTGATCGGGGTGGCCGTGGGCGTAGCGGCATTGATCGTCGTCATATCCGTCATGAACGGATTCGAGAACGAATTGCGACAGCGTCTTCTTTCCATGACATCGCATGCGACGATCCAGGGCCGGGAAGGCGGCCTGGACGACTGGCCTGTGGTTGCGGCTCAGGTATCGTCGATACCGGAGATCGTTGCTGTGGCGCCATTCGTGGAGATCCAGGCCATGTTGGGCAACGGGGCGCGACTCAAAGCGGCGCTGGTCCGCGGCGTAGCTCCCCAGGAAGAGACGTCTGTTTCGAGTATCGATGAGCACCTGTTGATCGGGTCACTCGAACTCCTTCAGCCAGGGTCTCATAGCGTCATCCTGGGACGATTACTGGCAGCCCAGCTCGGCGTCGTGGTCGGGGATCCGGTGACCTTGATGGTCCCGCGGGGGCAGTCTGCAGGCCTCGTGCCACTACTCAGGCGATTTACCGTGGCGGGCGTCTTCGAAGTCGGCATGCAGGAGCACGATGGGGTGCTCGCGCTGGTCAATCTGGGTGACGCGGCGGATGTTCTTGGTATGGGCGACAGCGTCAGCGGTCTGCGCCTGGAACTCGAGAACATGTTCTCGGCGCCGGCCGTGGCCGCGCAGGTAGCCGCGTCTCTGGGTTCCGGTTACGAGGCGAGAGACTGGACACAGGAGAACGCCAGCTATTTCAGGGCGGTCAGGATCGAGAAGACCATGATGACGATCATCCTCTTCCTGGTGGTTGCGGTGGCGGCGTTCAATATCGTTGCGACTCTCGTCATGGTCGTAACGGACAAGCGCAGCGAGATCGCGATATTGCGCACATTGGGTCTGTCCGCGAGCGGGGTCTTGAGAACTTTCCTGGTGCAGGGCGTGGCAATCGGTCTCGTCGGCACCTTGCTTGGTGCCGCGCTGGGCATACCGTTAGCGATCAACGTTGAACAGATCTCCGGCGCGCTGGAGCGCGCCATCGGTCTCGAGTTCATGCCTGCGGATGTGTATTACATAGCAAGATTGCCCTCCGACCTTCGTATCCCCGATGTGGTTCGTATCCTTTGTCTCGCGTTTGTCTTGTGCGCGGGGTCCACGCTGTACCCGGCCTACAGGGCTGCGAAGACTGAACCCGCTGAGGCCTTGCGTTATGACCACTAACCCACGGCACGAGCGAATTCGAGGGCCTGCCCGGTTCGAAACGTTCCTCGGCTTTCGATATATCTGGAGCCGTAGTGGCAACGGCTTTGTTTCCTTCATTTCAATTATCTCTATGCTGGGAATCGCCGTGGGCGTGGCCGTACTTGTCGTAGTGCTGTCTGTGGTCAATGGGTTCGAGACGGAACTGCGGTCCCGGATTTTGAGCATGACTTCTCACGCTGCGATCAGCGGTTATGAGTCCGGTCTTGCCGAGTGGGAAGAGGCGAGCGCGAAGGCACTGCAGAACCCAAGCGTGCTGGCCACCGCACCCTTCGTTGAAGGTGAGGGCATGCTCGTCAATGGCGATCTCATCAGCGGGGTGGGCATCCGTGGCGTGCTGCCGGATGAGGAACTCATGGTATCGGGGATCGGCGACAAGATGACGGCGGGCCGGCTGACTGCGCTTCGCCCGGGTGAGTTTGGCATCGTGCTTGGGGCTGCGCTGGCCGATGAACTCGATTCAAAGATAGGCGACCGGGTGATACTTGCGATAAATCAGGGCACCATCACGCCCGCGGGAATCATGCCCCGATTGCGGCGTTTCTCGGTGGTTGGAATTTTCGAAGCGGGGATGTACGAGTACGATCGCGGCATAGCGTTCATCCATCTGGATGATGCGCTGAGGCTCTACCGGCTCGGCGAAGAGGTGAGCGGCCTCAGGTTACGTATAGAAGATCTGTTTCAGGCACCAGCCGTCGTGCGGGAGGTTGCGGGCGCACTTGGCGGCAATTTCTATGTGACCGACTGGACCCGGCAGCACCGCAATTTCTTTCGCTCGATTGCTCTGAGCAAACGCATGTTGTTCACGGTGCTGCTCCTGGTCGTAGCCGTCGCCGCATTCAATATCGTTTCCACGCTCGTCATGGTCGTAAAGGACAAACAGTCGGATATTGCAATTTTGCGGACGCTCGGGGCCAGCCCGCGCAGTATCATGGCGGTGTTTACGCTTCAGGGGACGCTCATCGGCGTCCTCGGCATCCTGGCGGGGGTTGCGCTGGGTGTTGCTATTGGCGTCAATACCGAGACGCTTGTGCATGCCCTGGAGGCACTCCTGGATACCCGATTCCTCGCGCCTGACGTCTATTTCATCAGCGATCTGCCGTCGGAGATCCGCTTGGGCGACGTTATGACGGTTTGTGTGACGGCCGTTATTCTGTGCGTGCTGTCGACCATCTATCCGGCATGGCGGGCAGCGCGAACCCAACCGGCCGAGGCGCTCAGATATGAGTGATGGCAGCGTAGATCACGTCGATCCGGTCCTGGAGTGCCGGAATCTCGGCAAGACCTTCAGCGAGGGCGGAGCGAACCTCCGCGTCCTCGATGCGGTCAATTTGCGGGTCGAAAAGGGAGAGCGTCTGGCCATCGTAGGCGCGTCCGGATCCGGCAAGACCACCCTCCTGCAGCTGCTTGGCGGACTGGATACGCCAACCGATGGATCGGTTCATGTGCTGGGACAGAACGTGGCACAGCTCGCCGAGGACGCGAGGGGCCAGCTGCGGAACCGCGCAATAGGATTCGTGTACCAGTTCCATCACCTCCTGCCGGAGTTCTCGGCATTGGAGAATGTCGCGATGCCTCTGCTTGTCCGCAGGACTCCGGTCGCAGAGGCGGCAGAGGCAGCGAGAGAGCTGCTGGGGCGGGTCGGTCTCGGGGAGAGACTGGGTCACAGGCCGGCACAGCTGTCCGGCGGTGAGCGTCAGCGAGCGGCTGTCGCTCGTGCGCTGATCACTCGTCCGGCCCTGGTGCTTGCAGACGAACCGACCGGCAACCTCGACCGCAGAATCGGTGCCCAGGTGTTCGACGTGATGCTCGAACTCAATCGTGAGCTTGGGACCAGCCTCGTAGTCGTCACGCACGACGAGGCGATCGCCTCACGCATGAGCCGTATCCTGGCGCTCGTTGATGGTCGGCTGACGCCGCCTGTTGATCAGGACTGAGCTTTTCGTGCCAGGCTGCGACGGCGTCCGAATCGGCGACGCACGTACCATACCCACAGGCGATTGACCGACCAGTAGCAAAGACCGGAAATCGCCGCGCCGGCGACCAGGCAGCCCAGTAGCAGTGGTTCGCCGATATCCTCCAGCATGTTGCCCACACCAATGCCGGAAAAACCCTCCCGGTCGGTCGTCGCCTGTTTGCCCGACAGAAGGAGCCCGAGGCGGTAGCACCCGTAGTAGAGCGGTCCGAATGTGATCGGATTCGTGATCCAGGAGGCCAGGATCGCGACAGGGATGTTGGTCCTCAAGTAGATGGCTGACACGCCGGCCAGGACCGTATGCACCGGAAACGGGATGAAGGCGATAAAAATGCCCAGTGCCAACGAGCGCGTAGTGTTCCTACGATGCGTGGACCACAGGGAAGGATCGTGCAGCAACGCATCGAACGGTCTCAGAAACCACCGATCACGCAGCGTGGCCTGACTCGGAAGTATTTTGCGCAGAATCCGCCTGGGCATGTTCGGTAACGCCTGGGCAGCGGTTTGCTGCCGGCCATCACTATAAAAATCGGACAGGAATGGAAGCCAGAGCTGTGTCTCTCATGGCCGGTATCCTAGCGGCGCTGGCCGTCCCAGTCATGCTCCCGCCGGTTATCGGGCTGATTGCCCTGACCGCGGGCGGGATCATGCGGGGGGCACGGCTTCCTGATTGGGTCGCTCTGTCTTGTGCAGGATTCGGCCTCGCAATTCTCGCTACCGGCGCCACCCTGGACCAGCGACTGGAGAGCGTCAGCTCTGTCCGGGACAAGACACTGGAAGGTCGCGTTAGCCGAGTCCTATCCGCACGCTACGGACGGCCCGTTTTTCTGTTCGAACCTACGCCTTCAGCCAGCCCGGCCGGTGTCCCCCGCCGCCTCCGACTTACCTGGTATGACGCCCCTGAAACGCCGTCGGCTGGGGAGTTGTGGCGGCTCAAGCTGCGCCTGCGCGAACCCCGCGGGTCGTCCAACCCGGGCGGTTTCGACTATGAACGCTGGCTATTCGCGCACGGTGTTGGCGCGGTCGGATACGTGCGCCGAGACGAAGAAAACAAACGCATCTCCGGGCCGGCAAGTGTTGTCGCGCGCATGCGAAAGAGGCTGGCGGATGTGGTTGACGAGGCGCTGGAGAACGCCCCTGCTGCGGGCGTTCTAGTTGCCCTGATCAGCGGGCGGAGGGGGGGTGTCGAGCGGGAGACGAGGGAGCGGCTAAAGTTAAGCGGCACGGCCCATCTCCTGGCTATCTCGGGACTCCACATCGGCGTGGCGGCGGGCGTCGGCGCGGTGCTTGGTCGCCTGCTGTGGAATCTCATGGCCGGCTTTTCGAGATTCAACATGGCCAGCTACGCAGTTGGCGGCGCCGCTGCCGCAGCGACGGGTTACGCGTTGATATCCGGCATGTCCACAGCAACCCGTCGAGCACTCGTGATGGTCGTCGTTGTCCTGATCGCTTCGGTCATGCGGCGCTCGCTCCCGGTCAATCGGGGACTCGCATTGGCGTTGATTTGTATCCTCTTTCTGGAGCCATTGGCGCCCCTCCACGGCGGGTTCTGGCTGTCGTTCACAGCGGTGGCGATACTCGGAATTCGATTTCAGGGACGGCTTGGCAAGCCAGCGTGGTTTGCCAGCCTGATCGAGGCTCAGCTGGCCCTGTCTGTGGCGATGGTTGTGCCCTCCATGTTCATTCTGGGTCTCGTGCCGGTTGTTGGTCCCGTCGTCAACCTGCTGGCCGTGCCCCTCGTAGCGGTGGTCGTGGTTCCCGTCTCCCTGGTCGCCGCGCTTCTGGGTACGGTGTCTCAGTCATTAGCGAATTTTCCGCTGCAGGTATGCGAGTATCTGCTGGGGCTCATGTTCGGGCTTATTGACTGGTTTCTGGCATATGGGCCGGGGCCGCTCCAGGCGGCGGCGCTTCCAACCCCGGTCGTCGCCATCGCCGGGCTGGCCAGCCTGCTGGCAATCCTGCCCCTGACTCTGCCGGGGCGTCGTGTTGCTCCGGTTCTTTTGCTACCGATGTTGTTCTGGGAGGGTAGCCCGTTGCCGGAGAAGAGTTTCGATCTGACGGTCCTCGATGTCGGCCAGGGACTTTCCGTGGCTGTGCGTACACGCGGCAAAATCCTCGTATACGACGGTGGACCTGCCTGGGCGGAGGGTGACTCTGGTGCAATGACGGTCCAGCCGTATCTCGTTTGGCTTGGCGCCCGTGGTATCGATACGCTCGTAGTCAGTCATGGTGACATGGATCATGCGGGTGGCGCCCGGTCCCTGCTGCCGCTTGTAAGAGGACCCGTGCTCGTCGGTCCGGGCACGGTCCTGCCGGATATGAAAACCCGGGAGTGCCGCAGGGGCGATGGCTGGTCCTGGGACGGAGTTCGTTTTGAAGTGCTCCACCCGGCCCGTGGCGACCCCGGAGAAGGCAATGATGCATCCTGCGTCTTGCGGATCAGCTCTCCCGGAGGATCCGCGCTACTAACTGGTGACATCGAGGCCGCCGGCGAGAGGCGGCTTCTTGGAGCAAGAGATGACCTTAGTGTGGATTTGGTTATTGCGCCGCATCATGGCAGCGCCACCTCGTCCCACCAAGAACTTGTCGAGGCTACGAGACCGCAGTGGGTCGTGTTCGCCGCCGGCTACGCAAACAGGTGGGGATTTCCACGCGCGGAGGTGGATCGGCGATGGCGAATGATTGGTGCCCGGACGCTGGTCTCTGGGGAGACCGGTGCGTTGACTTTCCGCTTTCGACCCTCGGGGGCAGTGCTGGAACCGCATGCATGGCGGTGCGTCGCGCGCCGCATATGGAGGCCCGCCGAGTGCACTGCTTCAGTAAATTGATCTTCACTGATTTTCGGGGCCGCCGGATTCGCAGTATCATTCGCCGCAACGGCGTGGAGGTTGGGCCGCGCACAGGGAGCGACTAGGAAGAGATGTTCGAGATCGTCAAGGCCGGCGGCTGGCTCATGCTGCCACTCATACTGTGTTCCGTCGTGGCGGCGGCGATTATCATCGAGAGACTCTGGTCTCTCCGCCGCAAGCAGGTGCTTCCGGAGGACCTGACCACTCGGGTGTGGTCATGGGCGCACAGCCGCCAACTCGACGACGGACACCTGAGGGCGCTCTCCGAGAGCTCACCTCTCGGGATGATACTGGCGGCCGGTCTGCAGAATCGGAATCGCAGCCGGGACATCATGAAAGAGGTCGTGGAGGACACGGGCCGGCATGTCGTCCATGAGCTGGAGCGTTATCTCAACTCCCTCGGGACCATTGCCGCTATCACTCCACTGCTCGGCCTGCTCGGCACCGTTATCGGCATGATCAAGGTGTTCACCGCGATCACCAACCACGGCGTTGGTAATCCGGCGGTACTGGCGGGTGGCATCTCCGAGGCGCTGATCACTACCGCTGCGGGCTTGTCCATCGCGATACCCAGCCTCATCGGCTACCGTTATCTGCGTGGCCGTGTCGACAGCCATGTGGTCGAGATGGAGAAAGAGGCCATGAAGCTGGTTGACGCCATGCACGTGGAGATTCCGGAGGCGGGTGGTTCGTGAACCTGCGCGGCCATTCCAAGGAAGAACCGGAGGTCAACCTGACGTCGCTGATCGATGTCGTGCTGCTGCTCCTGATCTTCTTCATGATTACAACCAGTTTTGTCCGCGAGACAGAGATCAGGTTACGCCTGCCTGAAGCGGAGACGGCGCCACCTGCCAGCTCGGATGATGCGCTCGAGATCACGATTACGACGGACGGGGATTATCTGGTGAATGGCCGTCAGGTGATCAATCGTAGGCCGGTGACTCTGCGTCGGGCGATGGCGGATGTGGCCGGTGACCGGCGGGACCAGACTGTTGTAATCCGCGCAGATGCTCGAGCCAGCCACCAGTCGGTCGTTACCGCGATGGACGTGGCCGGTCGTCTCGGTTTCATGAACATCAATATCGCTACGATGGAGCAGGGTTCCGGGGAGGAACGTTGACTTCTGCTCCCGCCGGGTTGAAGGCGGGCGCGGTCTACTCACGATTGCTCCGTTATTCGATGGAGCACTGGAAGATGTTCGCGCTTGCGATCTTGGGCATGGTCGTCTACGCGGCGACGGAGACCGGGTTCGCTGCCCTTATCAAACCGCTGCTCGATCAGAGCTTCGTCCAGCGCGATCCGGAGTACATACGTCTGATGCCGCTGGCGATCCTGGCGATATTTATCATCCGAGGACTTGCGAGTTTCGTTTCTGACATCTGCATGGCCACCGTTGGGCGGCGCATCATAAAGAGATTACGCAGGCAGGTGTTCGATCAGTTTCTTCGACTCCCAACGGCATATTACGACCGGAATTCCTCCGGCGTTCTGCTTTCGAAACTCACCTACGATATAGAGCAGGTGGCGCAATGCACTTCCCAGGTGATAACGACGCTCGTTCGTGATGCGCTCACCATCCTCGGGCTGATTGGATACATGTTCTGGGTAAACCTGCGGCTATCGCTGTTTATTCTCCTGGTAGGTCCCTTGATCGCCGGGATGATCAGGCTGGTCAGCCGACATTTCCGACGGTACAGCGCGCGTATACAGCGATCCATGGGCGACGTCACGCGGGCCGCCGAGCAGGTGCTGGAGTCGAACAAGGTCGTCAAGGTATTCCTCGGACAGAAAAAGGAGGCTGACGAGTTTGAAAAAGTGAATGAGTCCAATCGCCGCTTGCACATGAAACTTGTTGCCACAAAAGGTGGCAGCACGCCCATCATCCAGCTGATCGCGGCGTCCGGCCTTGCGGGAGTGATCTACGTCGCGACGCTCGAGAGCTCCGTGCAGACTGTCACAGTGGGGGACTTCGGGTCATTCCTCAGCGCCATGCTGCTTCTCATGACGCCACTGAAACGTGTGACCAACATTAACGCACCCATCCAGCAAGGTATCGCCGCAGGCCAAAGCATTTTCACGCTTCTCGATCAGTCCCCGGAGGACGAGGGCGGCAGTCGTAGCGTGGAGAGAAGTCGTGGGGAGGTCAGGTATCGCGATGTCACGTTTGTGTACAGCGCGGATAAGGGCGCGGTCCTCAGTAAGATCGATCTTGAGATACCTGCCGGCCAGAGGCTGGCGGTTGTCGGCAGATCTGGCAGCGGCAAGTCGACGCTGGTGAGCCTGTTGCCTCGCTTCTACGATCCCAGTTCCGGCAGCATACTCCTCGACGGTCACGATATCCGCGAATACCGGCTGGCCGACCTTCGTCGGCAGATCAGTCTTGTTACCCAGGATGTCATGCTCTTCAATGACACCATCCGCAACAATATCGCTTATGGTGCGATGTCCGATGCCGAGGCAGAAAAGGTCAGAGAGGCTGCCGAGAGCGCCCACGTCGAAGAGTTTGCCCGCCATCTCCCGGATGGACTCGATACCATCGTGGGTGACCGTGGCGTTTTGTTGTCTGGCGGTCAGCGACAGAGGATTGCTATAGCCCGGGCTATCCTAAAAGATGCCCCGATTTTGATACTCGACGAGGCCACTTCGGCTCTCGATACGGAGGCCGAGAGACACATACAGGCGGCTCTCGAGGCGCTTATGCAGAATCGAACTACGCTGGTCATCGCCCATCGGCTGTCGACGATCGAGAATGCGGACCGGATAGTCGTCATGGAGCGTGGCCAGATCGTGGAGGAGGGCACCCATGCCGAGTTAATGGCGTGTGACGGACACTACGCCGCACTGCACAGGATGCAGTTTCAAGCCGCCTGAGGCGTTTTAGTCATGCATGGTTGGCTTCAGCGAGTGTGGTACGGGCCGGGCAGCGCGGGTCTATACCTCGTGCCGCTGAGCTGGTTTTATCGGGCGGTCGTGGCGATCCGGCGCCATCTCTTCCGATGGGGTTTTTTGTCGGTGATCCGCGTGCCATGTCCGGTCATCGTGGTCGGCAATGTCACGGTTGGTGGGACAGGAAAGACGCCGCTGGTTCTGTGGCTGGCCGATCAACTGAGTGAGCGAGGCATTCGGGTAGGCATCGCCAGCCGCGGTTATGGCGGCAGGCTGGGGGGCGGACTCAGAATGGTCGAGCCGACCGACACCGCCGCGCTCGTCGGCGACGAACCGTTGCTCATGCGCCGGAGAGGTCAGGCCCTGGTTGTTGTTTGCCGTGAACGTTCGAAGGCTGCATCGCGACTGGTGGAAGAAGGAGCTGATGTCGTTATCTGCGATGACGGGCTGCAGCACCTTGGGTTGCACAGGGACATGGAGATCGCAGTCATCGATGGCAGGAGGCGCCTTGGCAACGGCCGAATGTTGCCGGCCGGGCCATTACGAGAGCCGGCCGCTAGGCTTGGTTCGGTAGACTGGATCGTGTGCCATGGAGGGACACCCAGCCCGGGCGAGATCCGCATGCAGCTGGTTGGAGAGCAGTTGTGTAGCCTCAGCGGCAATCTGACAGCCAGAATTGGTGATTTCTCCGGCAGACGTTGTCACGCGATTGCTGCGATTGGTCATCCCGACAGGTTTTTCGATACCCTTCGGAGTGCGGGCATCGACGTGATTCCTCATCCACTGCCGGATCATTCGGACTCCCATGCCCGGCTTCGGGAAATTTCAGACGAGGGCCCGGTTCTGATGACGGAGAAGGATGCCGTAAAATGCGACGCTTCGGTTCACGATAACCTGTGGTATCTGCCGGTCGAGGCAGAGCTGGATTCTTCGGCAGAGGCCTTGGTGGAGGCAGCTGTGAGACTGATCGCGGAACGTGGCCGCGGAAAGGAAGCCTGATGGACAAGAAACTGCTGGATATTCTCGCGTGCCCGGTTTGCAAGGGTCCGCTCCGCCTGAAGAAATCTCCCGAAGAGCTGATCTGTCGCGGCGATCGTCTGGCCTATCCGGTACGGGATGGCATCCCGATTATGCTTGTCGAGGAAGCGCGGGAAGTCGCGGTCGAGGAGCTAGAAGAGTAAAGCCATGCGCTTTCGTGTCGTCATCCCGGCAAGGTTCGGCTCGACGCGATTGCCGGGCAAGCCGTTGCTGGACATCGCCGGTGCTCCCATGATTCGCCACGTCTGGCAGCGGGCGACAGCCAGCGGGGCCCAGGAGGTCCTGATCGCCACGGATGATGAGCGGGTTCTCAGCGCCTGCGAGGGCTTTGGTGCGACCGCGATCATGACCTCGAGCGCTCACGCATCTGGAACAGACCGAATCGCCGAAGTCGCGGCGCTGGCCGAGTGGGGAGAGGATGAACTCGTCGTCAACGTACAGGGAGACGAACCCCTGATACCTTCGGAAAACATCAGGCAGGTCGCAGATCTCCTGCATCACAGGCCGGATGCCGAGATGGCCACCCTCTGCACTGGAATACGATCGCTGGACGAGTACCTGGATACGAACGTGGTCAAGGTGGTCCGGGCCGAGGATGGTGGCGCGCTCTATTTCAGCCGGGCCCCCATCCCTTGGCACAGAGATACGGCCCCGTCGGGAATCGCCAGCCAGAGCCGCTACCGGGACAGCCTTCGGCACATAGGTATCTACGCCTACAGGGTAGGCGCGTTGATGCGCTTGTCCGACTCACCGCAGTGTCCGTTGGAGGTCGCAGAGGCTCTGGAGCAGCTTCGCGCATTGTGGCTGGGATATTCCATTCTGGCCGACGTGGCTGTGGAGGAGCCCGGGCCCGGCGTGGACACTCCGGAGGGCCTGGAACACGTGCGCAGCTTGATGGCCCACTGAGGCTGCTTCAATCGGGTTCCCCCGGCTCCGCTAGTTCAACCTCGCGAATCTCCCTGCTCAGG
>CP070833.1:1937272-1940474 GCA_020341735.1 Gammaproteobacteria bacterium
ACGTCACTGCTCGGAACGACAACGAGCGTCTCGACCCGACGCACGTGCGCCAGTGGCCCGCGGAGTCGGTCACGGGGCGTCATATCCAGCAGCATGTTGATGCGAGTAATACGTTCAAGATCGCTGTAGAGGCCATCCATGAACAACGTGTCCAGCATATATCCGGCAATATGGCCGATGGACGGCGGAGCATCCTGCGGCAGAAGCTTCTCGGGTGGTGGCGGACGCTCGTCGCGGACACCCACGACCAGCAGCCTCGTCGCGCCGAGATGGACAGCGGGACTCAGAGGCATCATCTGGCGCAGGGCACCGTCGCCGAAGTATTCGCCGTTTACATCGATCGCTGGAAACACGATGGGCACCGCGGCCGACGCCATCAGGTGCTCGACACCGAGCTGCGCACGGCGACTCTCGCGCCGAGCCCGGTGCCAGGTCCTGACCGCATCGTTACCCTGGTAAAAGCTCACTGAGCGGCCGGACCGGTAGCTTGAAACTGTGACTGATACGGCATGGAGAATGCCTGAATCGATGTGGCGCTGGATCCTCTCGAAGGGAAGCCGTTCGGCCAGCAGTTGCCTTAGCGGCCGATTGTCGAACAGGCTGCGCGGATTGTGCCTGCCTAATCCGCCAGTTAGCAGGGTGGCTAGCCAGTGGAGGCTGGAGCGCGCAACGGCCGTAGCGTCGGTCCGGTAGACCTGATGGGTCCGGAAACCGCTCCAGACGGATTCGAGTACCCGCACGCCGGCCCTGAACCGATCGGCGTAACAGGCCAGGGCCACCGCGTTGATGGCGCCGGCCGATGTGCCCGAGATCACCGGGAACGGGCAGGCGCTGCCCGGTGGCAGGAGGCGGGCGATAGCCTTCAGCACGCCCACCTGATAGGCCGCGCGGGCACCGCCGCCCGGTAGAACCAGTCCGGTTTCGGGCCGGCCCATGCCGATGCGCACCGGCAAATTTCGTTTTCGACTGCTCTCCATCAGAATCCACGCCGCGGCTGCAATCGAATATGATCTTGCAAGGCACGTCGGCTGTCCTTCGCGGACGCCATTTAGAAGAGGCCGCGTTTAATTGGACATATATGAACCAGACTGCACCAGTTTGTGGGAGAAAACCGCGATGAAGTTCACATGCATGGCCAGCCGCATCTTCGGCCTGGTAGCGATCAGCCTTTTGGTCTCAGCAGGCGCACTGGCTGACTCACCCGCCGTCGGGTCGCCGGCACCGGAGTTCAGACTCCAGGACCAGAATGGTGACTGGCACACCCTCGAGCAGTACCGCGGCCAGTGGGTAGCCGTCTATTTCTATCCCAAGGACGATACGCCTGGCTGCACCACGGAAGCCTGCAATTTCCGTGACAACATCTTCGCTTTCCGGGAGCGGAATGCGGTGATCCTGGGAGTGTCACTGGATGACGTCGAGTCCCACCAAGCGTTCGCGGAGAAATACAGCCTGCCGTTCAGCCTGCTGTCCGACCCCGAGGCAGAAGTCGCCGACGCCTACGGAGTGGTCACCAATCTGGGGATTACGAAATTCGCCAAGCGGCAGAGTTTCCTGATCGCTCCCGACGGCACCGTGGCCAAGCACTATGCGAAGGTTGACCCCGATACCCACTCAAAGGAAATTCTGGCTGATCTGATGGCGCTGCAAGACAAGCCATCGAGTTGAGGCGATTGTCGATTTTAAGGGCACAAGAGAGTCCAGACTGACTAAGCGGGATTTCCATGGTCTACCGTAGTGCAACGGGGTGGCGAGGCGCCGTTTCCGAGTCAGCGGGCCGTGGGCGCTTCGCCTGCTTTCTGCCGTCTGATCAGTCGCTGACTGGCGTCACAACGAGTTGGGTTCGAGATTCGATCGTCGACAGATTGGCAGCCTGTTTCGTTTCAGCCTGTATCCGGTGTCAGTATCAGTTGATGGTCGGGAGGTCCCGGAAGGAAGGACGTGGGCTCTCCCCTGACCCAGGCATCATGTCCCGCCCGGTAGAATGGCGACAACGGATGACCGCTTTGCCCGGTCGGCATGTGAAAATAGCCCTCATCTTCACGCCCCGGTGAGACGGCAAACCGCTCCGATGCGCCGAAGGCGGTTTGCTGGACCCGTGGCATGTGGGTGGCACCGTCCAAGGGCTCGGCAGGCATATCCAGCGATCCCGCGACGAACGGTAACGCGCCGCTCAGCGGATGGCGGATCCGCGCCACATTCTGTAGGCCCCATGGCTCGAATGCCGAACCACCATCGGGGGACGCGGATTCGATGGTCGCGTCCACGGCGGCAATGAGTAGCTCCTCCCAGCTCTCGAACGCCGCGTGGAGCAGGTGAACGGGTCTTTCAGTGACCAGCTTCCAAGCCGGCCCTTCGAACTGGCGCCCGACGCCGTAGCGGAAACTCTCGTTCAGCGAGAATTCCGGGTGGACCGCCCGGACCGGATCGGTCAGGCCCTCGAATACCAACGCCAGCACGCGCTGGCGGAAGCCGTAGACGAGCCTGAACCCAACCGAATCTTTTGACGCCACCGCATCCCAGTCCCGAAGATGCCTCCGGAATTCCGCCCGGCGAGGGTCGTTCAACGCCGCTGCGTCCGGGACGACATCAAGGGCAAGATCCCGCCAACGCTGGAAAAACACGGCCCGGTCATCCAGCTGTATCTCCAGCATGTTTTGCAGCGTCAGGCCATCTCCGCTGCGCAATCCGTCGCGGATCTGCATCGCTCGGGCACCCAGCGCGTAGCCGCCGTCGCCGAGCTGTTTCAGATCCTGACCGTCCACGACCCGGGCATTGGCCGTCCAGATACGTCCGCCCCCGGGGTCGATGATGCGCGGATAATCCTCCGGATCGAGCCATCCGACCCAGCCAACGCCTCCGCCCGACCAACTCGCCGGCCGTGACGGGTCATAGCCCGACCGCCGCGGGATACGCCCGGCGATCGTCCAGGCGACGCGACCCTCCGCGTCGGCGATGACCATGTTCTGTGGGGGGATCCCGATACGATTGGCGATGGCGACAGCGTCGTCAACTCCGGTTGCCGTTTCCATGGCAAGCAGACCGATGTTGACCGCCTGAGGCTCGTGGGGCAGCCACTTCAAGGCGCGTGCTCTCCCCAGATCATCGGGGGACAGTACCGGACCCCAACGCGTCTCACAGATCTGTTCCTCGACAACCCGGGCACCATCGACCTGAATGAGTTCTTCAAAACACTCAAGGTCCT
>CP070833.1:1940574-1951756 GCA_020341735.1 Gammaproteobacteria bacterium
GGACCAGATCGGACACGACGGCATGAAAATCGGCTTTCACGGTCCCGGCACCCCGGTCGATCCTGACGATCACGAGCGCGCCCCGGACCCCCGCGTCGTGGAACGATTCCGCAACCACTTGGAACGGTATCTGCCGGGCATGCTCGAAGAGCCGGTAGCGGCGGTCACCTGTCTTTACACCATGTCGGCGGATCAGCACTTTGTAATCGATTGCGTTCCCGACACGCCAGCTATCGCGTTCGCCGCCGGCTTCAGCGGCCACGGCTACAAGTTCGCGCCGGTCATCGGTGAGCTGCTGGCCGACCTGGCGCTGGAAGGCTGCAGTGAGCTGCCGGCCAACTTCCTTCGCCTGGGCCGATTCACCGAGCTCTAGGCGACATTCCGGCTGCGGCCTTGCCCGCCTCGCCGAACCGCGACTCGAGCCCTGGGACGTGTGCGCCGTGCCCCACCGTTTCATATCGATCATCGATTCGCTCTCAACCAGTCGACAAATTTCGCGGCCTCTGAGTATGGAGACTCCGCGCCTTATCCCCTATCCTCTGTTGTCCAGTTCAGGAGGTGTCGCCCATGATTCACATCTACCGATTCGCAACTTCACTCGCACTGGTCGCCGTCGGCGTTTTGTCTGTGATGTCCTCCCCTCTGCACGCCGCCCAGCCGACGGCGGATGACGCTCCGATCGCACTGGTCACCGGCGCTAACCGCGGCCTCGGCCTGGAACTGGCGCGGCAGCTGCAGGGCAAGGGCTACTTAGTCATCGGCACCGCGCGCAAGCCGGAGAAAGCCGACGAGCTACGGGCTCTCGGCGTACAGGTCGAACAACTCGACGTGACGGATAGCGACAGCGTCAAGGCACTGGCCGGGCGGCTCGGTGACACGCACGTCGACCTGTTGATCAACAACGCCGGCATTTTCCCCCACAACAACAGCATCGAGACGTTCGATTTCGATGGCGCAGAAAACGCGTTCAAGGTGAACAGTCTTGGCCCGATGCGCGTCACACAGGCATTGTTGCCGCAGCTGCGCCGCAGCACCGGCAAGACGATCGTTCAGGTCTCCAGCCTGATGGGCAGCATCGAAGCCAATACGCGCGGCACCAGTTACGAGTATCGCGCCAGCAAGACGGCGATCAACAGCTTCAACAAAACGCTGTCAGTCGAACTCGGGCCGGAAGGCTTTACCTGTGTCGTCGTGCACCCGGGATGGGTCCAGACGGATATGGGTGGGCCAAATGCGCACCTGACCCCGGAAGAAAGTATTCGCGACCTGGTGGGGGTCATCGAGAACTTGAGCACAGAAGACAACGGCCGGTTCTTCAATTACGACGGTGAGCCGATCCCCTGGTGAGCCCTGCATTTTGGCGCATGACGCGGCAGCTGCGGCCACAAAAACTACGGTGATTCGGGGCCTTCGTGACGACTTGTTGACAATGCCTTCGGCGGGTCTATTTTCGACTGAGGAGGGGCGGGACTGTCCTGTCCCGTCGGAGAGGGGAGATGGGTTGGAATCCGCGATTCCTGCCGGATGACCCCGATGACTTCGACTTGATAGATCTCGACGACGAGTCGAAGCACGAACTGCGGAAGTTCAAGGGCGGCAATCCGCGCCGGAGACGCCGCGACGGTCATCCCTATCACAAGGTCAGGACCCGCGAACCCGATCGGTTGAAGAGCTAGGCGGACGCCGGCAAGCCCCGCAGGACTTCACGGAAATCATCGAGATCGGGCGTCAGCCTTCTGGCCTGCGCCGGTCGATCCAGCAGATCCTGCAGAGGTGCCGGCACGTCGACCGATCTTCCGATCAACGGTTCGACAACGGTCTCGAACTTGGCAGCATGCGCCGTGGCCACCAGGATCCATGGCAGGGATTTCTGTGCGCCGTCCATCTCCTCCCATGCATGCACTGCGGTCGCCGTGTGGGGACACCAGCACTGATCCCACCGCTCGGGCCCCGCCTTGATCGTCGCGCGAATCTCCGCATCGGTCACGGACACCGAACTCACCCTGGAACGGAGTGTTTCCATGTTCGGGAACATCCAGCGCAGCCGTTCCATGTTGCTCGGGTTGCCCACGTCCATGGCAGAAGCGAGCGTGGCCAGCGACGCGCGCGGTTCCCAGGTGCCGGTCTCCAGGAAGTCGGGCACCGGCCGATTGGCGTTGGTGGCCAGCACCACGTCGCCGATGGGCAGGCCGATTTCACGGGCAGTGACGCAAGCGAAAGCGTTACCCAGGTTCCCGGTCGGCACAACGAAACCGGGCGACACTCCATCGGCGCGCCAGCGGTCCAGGGAGGCCTGGGCGTAGTAAGCCATCTGCGGGAGCAGCCGCGCCAGATTGATGCTGTTGGCAGAATTCAGGGCCAGCTCGTCACGCAGCGCGGTATCAGCGAACGCCGCCTTCACCAGCCGCTGGCAATCATCGAAGTTACCGTCCACCGAGTAGGTGAATACGTTGTCACCCCAGCAGGAGAGCTGGTGCGCCTGTCTGGGCGAGACCAGGCCTTCCGGATAGAGCACGACCACACGAAATCCCGGCCGGCGATAGAATGCTGCGGCTACTGCCCCGCCAGTATCGCCGGAGGTGGCCACCAGAATGGTGGCAGTCTTGTCGTCCGGCCGGCGCAGACGACTCAGGCAGGCGGCCAGGAACCGTGCACCCACGTCCTTGAACGCACAGGTAGGCCCGTGAAACAGCTCCAGCACGGAGGGTGCTGAGCCCTCCCCCAGCGCGACGACCGGGGTCGGGAAGTCCAGCGCCTCGCGACAGATCTCCGCGAGGGCATCGGCAAGCACATCGCCCTCGAAGAACGGAGCGAGCAACCGCGTTGCCGTCTCAGACAGTGAACTGCAGCCCTCAAAGTCCCGGGGCTCCAGGGCCGGCAAGGACTCGGGCACGAACAGCCCGCCGTCCTGCGCGAGCCCCTGCATGGCCGCTTCGCTGAATGAAACGCCGTCCACGCCTTCAGCCTGCGTTGTGCTGAGAAAGCGCATCGCGGCCTAGATGTTGGCGCCCAGATAGGAGCACAAGCGCAGCAGGTCGGCAAACACGCCCGCGGCAGTCACTGCGGGGCCGGCACCCGGCCCGCGCACGATCAGCGGGTTGTCACGGTAACGGCGGGTCACGAACTGCACCACGTTGTCGGTCAGATTGCTGCGCGCGAATGGATGATCCAGGGATAGTCGCTCCAGCCCCACCGTCGCCTTGCCATCCGCATCCAGTCGACCGACATAGCGGAGCACTTCTCCTGCCGACCGGGCTTCGCGATAGGTCGCGAGCATCTCCTCATCGAATTCAGACAGGCCGGAAAGGAATGCATCCACATCCCCCTCGACCAGCGATGCCGGCACCAGTGACCCGACCGCCACATCCTTCAGCTCCAGCTCGAGACCCATCTCGCGGCCGAGGATCACGATCTTGCGAGCCACGTCCATCCCGGACAGGTCGTCCCGGGGATCGGGCTCCGTATAGCCCTTATCGCGCGCATCCTTCACGATGTCGGAGAACGGCTGCTCTCCGTCAAAAATGTTGAACAGGTAGGCCAGCGTTCCTGATAGCACGCCCTCCACGGCCAGGATCTCGTCACCAGTCTCGCGGAGATCCTGCAGGGTCGAGAGGATGGGCAACCCTGCGCCCACGGTGGTCTCGTAGAGATAACGGGAGTTGCCGACGCGGCGCGCCCGCCCCATGGCCCGGTAGTAGTCAAGCGGCGCCGTGCTGGCCTTTTTGTTTGCGGTAATCACGTGGATACCCGTAGCCAGCCAGTCCGCGTAGCGATCCGCGACCTCCTGGCTGGCAGAGCAATCGATCATGACCGAGTGCGGCAGGTGCTCAGCGTGGATGTGGCTGACAAAGCGTTCAAGGTCCGTATCGCTTCCGCCGCTGTCCAGCTGCTTGCGCCGGTCCTGCAGCGACAGGCGCGATTCGTCGGTGAGCATGCGACGTGAGGTCGCAATACCGCGCACCCGGATGTCGATACTCGAGTCCCGGCCCAGTCGCTCGAGCTCGGCGGCGACCTGATCGAGTAGCGCACCGCCGACGCTGCCGGCGCCCGCCAGTCCCACGGAGACCGTCTGCGGCGACAGATAGAAACCGGAGTGCACGGCGCGTAAGGCGCGAGCAGATTCCTCGCCTTCGATAACGGCCGAGATGTTGCGTTCCGAAGCGCCCTGGGCGATGGCACGTACGTTGACGCCGGCGCGACCCAGAGCGCTAAACAGCGTGGCCGCGACACCGGGGACGCCGCGCATCCCGTCGCCAACGACCGCAAGTATGCTGCAACCGCGCTGGATTCCCACGCCCTGGATTTGCCCCTGATCCATCTCCAGTGCGAAGGCGCGGCACACGACGTCCCGGGCGCTGTCTGCGTGATTCTCCGGCACCGCGAAACAGATCGAGTGCTCGGAACTGCCCTGGGAAATCATCACGACCGAGATACCCGCCTCGCGCAGCGCACCGAACAGCCGGTCGGCTGTGCCGGGCACCCCGATCATCCCGGCACCCTCGAGATTCACCAACGCCATGCTGTCGATGATGGTGATGCCCTTGACCTGATTGCCCTCGCCGTCGCCGGGCGCAATACAGGTGCCGGGCTGCTCCGGTCGGAAACTGTTGCGGATATACAGCGGGATGCCGCGCTCGATCAGCGGCGCCATCGTGCCGGGGTGGATCACGCGAGCCCCGAAGTAGGCCAGTTCCATGGCCTCGTTGTAGGTCAGCTGGGGAATGACCGCAGCCTCTTTGACGACGCGCGGGTCGCCGCTCATCACACCGTCCACATTGGTCCAGATCGCGACTGTCTCTGCCTCGAGTAGTGATCCAAAGATCGAGGCGGAGAAATCACTGCCGTTACGTCCCAGCGTCGTCGGGATTCCGGCCGCGGTGCGGGCGATGTATCCGGTGATGATCAGCAGCTCGTCGCGATGACCGGCGAGCGCCTTCTTGAGTCGCTGACTCGAATCCTGCCAGTCCACGACCGGACCGAGTTCGGCCTGCTCGATCGTCAGCACGTCGCGGGCGTTGAGCCAGTCCGAGGGTACGCCCCGCTCAGTGATCAGGCCTGACAGAAGACGGGCCGACCAGATCTCGCCATACCCCGAGACCAGGCTCTCTGCCTCGGCAGGTGCGCTGCGCAGCAACTCGATCGCCTCAAGGACCGACGCGATGGTCTCGAGGTCCTCGCCGAAGGCCCTGAGGTACTCAGGGCCGGCCGTTCCGCCTAACAGATCGTGCGCCAGCTCCTCGTGATGGGCCCGGATGTCTTCGATCTGCGCCGCCAGGGCGGTCGGCCGGGCAACGGCCAGCTCCAGTAAGGAAAGCAACCGGTCCGTGATACCGAAAGAAGCGGAGACCACGGCAGCGCAACGCCCCTTTTGACTGCCGATCAGGATGTCAGCAGCGCGACGGAATTCGTCGGCGCCGGCAAGGCTGGCGCCACCGAACTTGTGGACTGTCCACCGGGTTTTCATCTGTGTCTTCTCTCGCGCTGATCCGGTTGCCGGATGGAAACGAGAAGCCTAAGGTATCGGATGCTGCAGGACAACATGCGGGCGCACCGCGCCGGCGGGCCCGTCTGGCGTCAGCCCCAGGGCTGGCTCAGGCCCTCCCTGATGGCATAGCGGGCCAGCTTGACCCGATCATGGATGTCCAGCTTGTCCATGAGATGGTCGCAGTGTTTCTCGACGGTCTTCGGAGAAATGTTCAGAAGGTTGGCGATCTGCTTCTTGGGCATACCCGCTGCCAGGTATCCGAGGATCTCGCGCTCACGGGTCGTAAGCAGATTTAGCCGGCTACTGCCGCTGGCCGCGAGGCTGACCCCGCCGGGCTCCAGTACGATCCGGTCGCTGACGGACTTGGAAAAACGTGTGGCGCCGCGGGAGGCGCGACGAACCGCGTCGATGACGGCCTCTGCCGGTTCCTCCTTGGACAGATAGCCCAGCGCTTGTATCTCCAGTGCCTGGTCGATGTACTGGTCGTTGACATAGGCACTCAGGAATACGAATCCGACATCCGGCAAGGCCGCCCGAATCTTTCGGGCGGCATCGAACGAAGACACGCCGGGCATGTCGATATCCATCAGGATGATGTGGGGGCTTTGCGCGCTTGCCTCATGTATCGCCGATCCGGCATCTGCGGCCGTGGCGACCACTTCGATGTCCGGCTGAGCGGCTAATCGTTCGGCCAGCACGTCGCGCACGAGCGCGTGATCGTCCACGACCATGACCCGGATACGATCTGTCATGCGGCCTCCTCACTACTGGATCGGGAACGGGTCATCGCGACCGCCAGCCGGCGCAGATCGCCGACCCGCACCGGCTTGTGCAGCAGCATGACGTCGGCATCGAGGCCTCCCTCTACTTCTGGCGAGAGTTCATGAGCAAGAATGATCGCCGGCCCCGCGTAGCCATGCGCGCGGATTTTCTCGAGACAATTCACCCCGCATCCGTCTGGCAGGTCGTTGTCGAGGACGATCAGGTCCGGGCGCAAGTCGCCGTCGCTGTACAGCGATCGGAAAGCAGGGCAACTCGTCGCTGGAGAGACCCGGAACCCGGCGTCCTCCAGCGCGGTCACAAGGATGTCGCGAACATACGGATGTCCCTGTGCCAGGAAAACCGTTCCTGAGCCACTCACCTCATTCCCCTCCTCGGAAGAGCCTTCGTCCCTTGCGACGGGCGCCGGCACGACCGGCAAGCTCAGCTTCACCTCCGTGCCCTCACCTGGAAGGGAATCGATGCGCAGCGACCCGCCATGGTCATTGATGATGCCATGGACAACAGACAGGCCCAGCCCGGTACCCGCCTCGGAGCCTTTTGTCGTGAAGAACGGCTCGACCGCTCGCTGCAGGACCGACGGATCCATGCCCGCGCCCGTGTCCGTGACGCTGAGCGTTACCCGTGGCTCACTCTCGTGTTCGGTTTTCGGGTCCGTATCAATTTTGATCGTCACTTCTCCACCATCCGGCATCGCGTCCCTGGCGTTGACCACAAGGTTCAACAGCACCTGCTGGATCTGTCCGCGATCACCGAGCACCCAGACCTCGGGTTGTGACCCAGGATCCAGGTTAAGCCTTACGGTCCCCGGCAATACTCGGCGGAACCAGCGAGCGTCTTCCTGGACCTGGGCAACCAGATCAACGGGTTTCTTCTCGCTGGCACTCTTTCGGCTGAAGGTGAGCAGGCCACGGGTCACGCCCTGGGCCTGATCCGCCGCCTCCTCCACTCGGGCCAGCGACCGGCGGGCCGGATGCTCGGGGGACAGGCGCTCCCGGGCCAGCGTCGCGAAACCGCGGATTGCCGTGATGAGGTTGCTGAAATCGTGCGCGATCCCGCTCGCCAGGCGTCCAACGGCCTCCATCTTCTGGGACTGAAGCAGCTCCGCCTCCAGGCGGCTTCGCGCCACGAGCTCCTGCTGGAATGCCTCGTTGCGTTTGCGAACGCGCCGTGCCAGGTAAACCCACATGAGAATACAGATGCCAACGATCGCCATACCGACGCCAAGAGATCGCAGCTCGTGACGTCGATGCCCCACGAGTTCTGCCTGCAGATACGCTCGGAAGGCCTCGATAAATCGCGTCGATTCTTTACCGAAGCGATCCATGCCGACGCCGTAATCGCTGTCTGACAACAGCGCCAGGGCAGCCGCAGACTGCCCCGCGGCGGCCAGCTGAAACGCATCTGCATGCACGCGGCTGAGGTCCGACGCGGACTGCCGGATGTCGTTGAGGGCGTCGGTGTCGTAGCCCGGCTGCGGGTCCTCGATGGCGGTGTTCAGGGATGCGAAAAGCTTCTCCTCCAAAGCCCGGTGGCGCTCCAGCCACCTCTGCTCGCCGGTAGCCACCTGCATGGCTGCAGCGGACAACAGTTCGCGCTCGTGCTCTACGATCAGATCGCGGAGAGCCTCGCCGCGGAGATACGCCTGCGTCATCTCGCTGCCGACACGCAGAGTGACATTGACGTGGTAGGTCAGTAGCCCGAACAGGCCGAGGGTCAGAACGCTGGCGATCAGAATCCAGGTGCCAGGCCGTGCCAGAGTCGCTGGGGAACTCGAATCTGTGTTGGTCTGATGGAAATCCATCGGTTCGCTACTGTCTTCAGGCAACCACCTACGGCCACCCGCAGCACTCCCAAGAATCATGCATTGGACCCCCATAGTGTATAAGTTGATGGCTGCATGACCATGATCCAGGGCAATAATCCGGCCCAGTGAGGAATTCGGCAGAGGGGCCGGATCGGCTCACAGCACACGGCAAGCAAGTTGCGACGCGGGTGTGTCTGATCGTGGGCGTTGAATCGCCCGCGAGAAAGCCTCATCCTGCGCGATCGGACATCGACGTCCGTGGAGCCAGCGAGTGAGCCTGCCAGTCAAACCCCTGACACCGTTAATTCTCCGAACCCATTTCGGTGTCGATGCGCGCGCGATCGAACCGCTGGGGGCGGGACTGATCAACCAGACGTTCCTGGTGACCTCACGAGCAGGCGACCAGTTCGTACTTCAGCAACTCCACGATATCTTCCCTGCGGAGATCAACGAGGACATCGAGATCGTGACGGCTCATCTCGCTAAGCGGGGTCTGCCGACGCCCAGGCTGAAAAGGACCTCGGACGGGCGGCTGTGGCTGGAGAGAGACGGCCACGTATGGCGCATGATGACCTATGTGCCCGGAAGCTGTGTCGAGCGTATCGAGACCGGTGACCTCGCCTATCAGGCCGGCGCGCTGTTGGCCCGCTTTCATCTCGCGCTGGCGGATCTTGAGCATGACTTCGCCCACGCGCGCGGCGGCATCCATGATACGCCTCGTCATCTGCGTAACCTGGCCTTGGCGCTCGAGAATCATCGGGAGCATCCGGCGTTCGATCGAATCGAACCGCTCGCGGATTCAATTCTCGAGGCCGCCTCGAGGCTCGAGCCGCTGCCCGATACGCCACCGAGGGTCGTGCACGGCGATCCCAAGATCACCAACTTCATTTTCGACCTGGACTCCGGCAGGGGAGTCTGCATCGTCGATCTGGATACCCTGAATCGCACAGCGCTTCCACTGGAGATGGGGGACGCGTTGCGCTCGTGGTGCAACCCTGCAGGCGAGGACGCGATGCGCACCGGATTTTCCGCCGAACTGTTCCAGGCTGCGCTTGAAGGCTATCGGAACGAGTCGCGGGACTGGCTGACACATGCCGAGACGAGTGCCTTCGGCCTCGGCACGATGACCATCCTGGTGGAACTGGCGGCCCGGTTCTGCGCGGATGCGCTCAACGAGTCCTACTTCGGCTGGGATCCTGAACGCTTTCCGGACCGCAGTGAACACAATCGTGTCCGGGCCGCGGGGCAACTGGCGGCCTATCGAGACTTCCTCGCCAAACGAGACCGCCTCGAGCGCATCATAGGGGACGTGTTCGGCGGCGGCGACCATTGCTGAGCGCATCGATGATCCCATTGCCGCCCGTCCTGGGTCACGAACTACCACCGGGTCTTTAATGAAGATCGCCTGTCTCAAACATGTCACTTACGAAGGCCCCGCGTATCTACCGGACTGGGCCACACGCCACGGCCATAGCCTGGCGGAATACCTGGTGCCAGAGACCGGTCTGCCGCCGGCACATGAATTCGACCGGGTAATCATCATCGGCGGCCCCATGAGCGTGTGGGAGACCAATCGTCACGCCTGGTTGTCGGAAGAGAAGCGGTACCTTGCCTCTCTGGTTGGTGACGGAATCCCTGTGCTGGGCATCTGCCTGGGCGCACAGCTGCTCGCAGAACATCTGGGGGCCACCGTTAAGGCTGGCGAACTGAAAGAGATTGGCTGGTTCCCGCTAGAGACTCATGAGGGCATCAAAACCACCTGGCTGGGCGGCGCGCTGCCCGAACGTTTCGAGAGTTTTTTTTGGCATGGCGACTATTTCGATCTGCCGGACGGAGCCGTTCCCGTCGCCCGCAGTGCAGCCCACGAGGTCCAGGGATTCGTCTACGGCCCGCACCTGGCCCTGCAGTTTCATCTCGAGGCGACGCCGCACTGGGCCGAGCGATTGGCGCGTCGGGACGCCCACGAGCTGATTCCCGCGCCGTTTGTACAGACGGCCGAGGAAATCACCGGGGCCTCTCCAGACCAGTACCGGGCCAACCATCGGCTGCTGGAAGCTGTGCTCGGTAGATGGGCTGGCTAGACGGTTTGGATCAATCCCCCGGACCAAAGGGCTTTACTCGGGGGACGGATAGCGCCATGTTCTAGGGACCCATGCCTACAAACGTCACACCCGAATACAAGAAGGCCGAGGAAGCCTACCGCGCAGCTCGCGAACCGCGTGACAGGCTCGATTGCCTCAAGGAGATGCTTCGCACCATCCCCAAGCACAAGGGGACCGAGCATCTGCAGGCGGACATCAAGAGCCGGATCAAGCAACTCACGGAGGAGTTGTCGGGGCCGAAGAAAGGCGGAAAACGCTCCGGCCCCAGCTACTCGGTGAGACCGGAGGGCGCAGCCCAGATTGCGATGATCGGCCCGCCCAATTCGGGCAAGTCAGCGCTACATCAGCTGCTCACACATTCGCGTAGCGAGATCGGCGCATGGCCGTTCACGACCCAGCTACCGGTGCCGGGAATGCTGCCTTTTGAGGATACTCACTTCCAGTTGGTAGACCTGCCACCGCTGGCGGAGGAGTTCACGATACCCTGGTACGCCACGCCTCTGCAGAGCGCGGACGCGGCATTGCTGGTCGTTGATCTTTCTGAGCCCGCCTGTGCGGAACAGACACAATATATGCTGGACTGGTTGTCTGAACGGAAAATCTACCTGAACCCGAAATGGCCCGGAGCAGGTAACGACGATAGCGGTATTGGCGATTCGGATTCCGATCCCTTCCGTATCGTCTTGCCAGGCCTGATCCTGGCTAACAAGTTCGACCTGGATCCGGATCCTCGCGAGGCGGACGCACTGAAGGAGTTGTTGCAGATCGACCTGCCGCATCTGTATACCTCGGTCGAAACCGGACAAGGGGTGCAGGATATCGGCTCATTCCTGTTCGACAATCTCGGCGTCGTGAGGGTCTATACGAAGATCCCCGGCAAGCCTGCTGATGCCGACAAACCATTTACCGTCATGCGTGGCGCCACCGTCCATGACGTCGCCAGGCTGGTACACAAGGAGATCGCCGGCGGGCTGCGTTTCGCGCGCATCTGGGGCCAGCATGTCTACG
>CP070833.1:1951856-1959221 GCA_020341735.1 Gammaproteobacteria bacterium
ACTCTAAGAGAAGTCGTGAATCGATGGCCCGATCATCTCCCTGGTCACTATCATTTGGGTGTTGCGTTGTTCGAAGCAGACGATCCGGACGCCGCCGCGCGCAGTTTCCGGCTGGTTGCGGAACGTGACAGGAACAATCTGAAGGCGCTGATCGGCCTGGGTCGCGCGCTGACCGCGGCCAATGATCCGGATGGGGCGTCACAGGCTTTTCGCAACGCAATCCGTCTGGCGCCAAATGATCCGGGCCCCAAGGCGCTGTATGGCAACCTGCTTCGGCGCCTGGGGAGATTCGATGCGGCCCAGACCGCATTCGAGGATGCCCTGAAACAGCGACCCGACGATCTCGAGGCGCTCATCGGGCAGGCCGAGCTGAAGAGGGCCAAGGGACAAATCGGCGGTGGTCTGGAGATCCTGCAGCCTTTGCTCGCTCAGCCCAGCCCCCCGCCCAAGTCACTCTTGGCCGGCGCGCGCCTGTTACTTGCCTCGGGTGATGCAGAGGTGGCGGTCGGCAGAATAGAAAACTGGCTGGAGCAGACCGACCTGCCGCCGGGAATACAGGCGGTCCTGCAGAGCGTACGAGGCCAGGCTCTGGACAGGCTGGGGCGCTTCGACGAGGCGTGGCAGGCCTGGATGGAATCTCATCGGGGCGAGGCGAAGAGATTCGACGGGAGTCACTTTGCCACAGCCATAGATACACTGCAGGCGACCTACACTAGCGAACTCTTCACACGTCTGCGGAGAGAGCCTGGCGCGATGCGGCCACGGCCGCTTCTCATCGTCGGCTCTCCGCGTTCGGGCAAAAGCATCCTCGAACAGATGCTCGCCTGTCATCCCGACGTGGTCGGTGGCGGCGAGCTTCGCCAGCTAGGCGCCATGACGGAGACGATCAGCACGCTTACCGGTGGGCAGCAACTCTATCCGGCCTGCGTCAAAAACCTCTCTCGAGCCGACTTCGACCAGCTCGGCGATGATTATGCGGGGAAGCTGAAGTCGATTGCCAAAGATACCGAGTGGTTGATCGACACCCAGCCGACAAATTTCCTGCACATCGGGCTGGCGGCGCTGGTTGTTCCGGCTGTCAGGGTAATAATCTGCCGCCGGGATCCGGTGGACACCGCATGGGCTTGTTACAGTCGCTGTTTCGCCGATCGGGGTCTGGCGTTCGCCAGCACCCCCGAGGGCATCCGCCTGTATCTCGACGGCATGGATCGGATCATGAATCACTGGGCGGAGTCGATACCGATGGAGATCCTGGAGATCCAATACGAGGAGCTGGTACGAGAACCCAGGCAGATGGTGGAACGGGTCCTGGGTTTCATAAGCCTGGAGTGGGACGACGCGTGCTCCGAGTATGCCATTCCCGGCCGGGCAAACTTGCGTAGCGCGCCCGTACTGCGAGAGCCGGTCGATGACCGGGAGATTGGCAGAGGTCGGCCTTATCAGGACTACTTTGCCAATCCGGAAATTTCGCGGCCGAGCACAGCCTGATGCCGACGGGCGGGCAGGTCGATACCGATGAGCGATCGACGCTGATGCGGGCGTTGGCGGATACTCCGGGAGACGCCAATCTGCTGCTCCGCCTGGGACGTGTAGAACTCGCTGCGGGCAGACTGGAGCAGGCCGAGGATTGTTTCCGACAGGCAATGGATGTGGACCTGACGGCCGATGCGCTCGAAGGGCTCGGCATCACGCTCAATCGCCAGGCACGCTTCCGCCAGTCGCTTCCGTATCTGCGCCAGGCGCTGACGATGAGGCCGGGTAGCGCGCAGGCCTGGAACAGCGCCGGCGAAGCCTTGGGCAACCTGGGCCAGGTCTCCGAGGCAGCTGAGGCTTTTGCACGCGCCGTGGGGGCGCGTGGGGACTTCGCGCCGGCCCACTACAATCTTGGCGTTGCAATGCGGACGCTGGGGAGACGCGAAGATGCGATAGAAGCGCTGCGGCGGGCCGTGCAGCTGCAGCCTGACTTCCCCGAAGCATTGCACGCTCTCGGTAGCCTGCTGCACACATCCGGCAATTACCAGGCTGCGATCGGGATTTTCCGCAGGCTGACGCGTATGCGTCCGCGGGACCCGGCGACACACACCAGTCTCGGGGCGTCGTGCCAGATGCTCGGCGATCTGCTGACCGCCCGGATCTGTTATGAGAAGGCAGTTGAGCTCGGTCCGGAGTTCGCGGATGCACACAGCAATCTGGGCTCCGTTTATCAGGGCCTTAGACGATCCGATCTCGCTGACGCGAGTTTCCGCAGGGCCCTGAAGATAGACCCGGGACATGACCATGCTCTCGCCGGATTGGCTGCGAGTCTCGATCGGCGAGGCCAATACCAGGAGGCCTATGACCTGCTGAGCGGCAGGCTCGAAACCGGCAATATCGAGTTGACCATCACCGCCGCGCAGATTCTGCGTCACATGGGCCGCAGCCAGGATGCTTCAGCAATACTGGAACAGTCTTTTACCCGCTCCGATCTGAACGCCGGGGCTCGCCAGCGTCTCGACTTCAATCTGGCCGATGCGTACGACGACCTCGGGCAATATGAGGAGGCGTTCACACACTACCGTGCTGGCAATGCGGCGAAGCCAGTCCGTTTCGACCGACGTGAGTATTGCCATGACGTGGAGCGGCTGTTGCAGGTATTTTCCGCCGAGGGTTGGAGTGCGCTGCCCAGGATCGAGAATCCTTCGGAGCGGCTGGTCTTCGTGCTGGGGATGCCCCGCTCGGGCACCTCCCTGGTGGAACAGATACTCGCTTGCCATTCCCGGGTTGCAGGAGCAGGTGAACTCACCGATCTGGCCGAGGCGGCCATCGAACTCGGGCGCTCGACAGGAGCGCGCTTCCCGGACAGCATGCTGACTACGACTACCGAAAAGCTTGAACGAGCGGCGGACAAGTTCCTGAAGCGCCTCGATTCGGTTTCCAAAAGCGCTGTGCGTGTCGTGGACAAGACGCCGGCGAATCATCTGTTTGTCGGCTTTATTCAGAACCTTTTTCCGAATGCCCGGATCGTCCACTGCGTCCGTCATCCGCTGGATACGGCCCTGTCGAATTATTTCCAGGACTTCGCAGGTCAGGGCATACCATTCTCTTATGACCTGAGCGACATCGCCCTTTACTACAACGAGTATCTGCGCGTAATGGCGCATTGGCGACAGCACTCAAGCCTGCGTATCCACGAGATCGTCTATGAGGAACTGGTGGCCGATCAAGAGCAGGCGACGAGAGCTCTGCTGGCGTTTCTGGACCTTGAGTGGGACCCGGCCTGTTTGAACTTCCATGAAAGCGACAGGGCGGTGGCCACCGCCAGTCATGCACAGGTCCGTAAACCGATCTACCAGAAGTCCGTGGGTCGCTATCGCCACTACGAAGCGCACCTGGCACCTTTGATCGATGCGATCGATTGGGATGCTTGGCAGGACAGCGGATTCGCTGAGCGGGTGAATGCCTGCCTGCCGGATTGATGGCCAACGCCGTGTCCGAAGAACGCATTCAACGCGCCCTGACGGCCCTGCACCGCGGTCGTGACGAGGCCATCGCCGGTCGCAATGCAGCGGCCGCCGAGAGCTTCCGGAAGGCGGCGGCACTGGAGCCCGACGACGCGAAAGTACAACTACGCGCGGGCGAGGGGCTGGGCAATCTCGGTCTTGTTGAAGAGGCCGAGGCTTGCTTTATGGCGGCACTGGCACGCAATCCGGTGCTCCACCTGGCGCGATTCAATCTCGCGCTTGCGAAACTGGCCAGGGGAGTTCCCGACGAAGCGGCTCCGCTGCTCAGCGAGGTCGTGCGTGCCAGGCCGGATGTGGCTCCGGCCTGGCTGCATCTGGGCGGCGCTCTCAATGCGCAGGGCCAGTACCAGGAAGCAGGCGAAGCGCTGAGCCGGTATCTGCAGGCGGTGCCGCAAGATCCGGTCGGCCTGACCTGGATGGGCGCGTCATTACAGTTCCGTGGTCACTTCGACGATGCGGAGCGATATTATCGCGCCGCGCTGGCGAGCGATCCGGAATTCAGCGACGCTCACGCCAACCTCGGCAAACTGCTCCAGGCACAGGGCAAGCCCGGCGTCGCCGCCGAGCACTTCCACCGGGTGCTGACGGTCAATCCCGCGCATCCCCAGGCCTTGTCCGGAATGGCGGCATGGCTCGACAACGAGGGGCGTCAGCAGGAGGCGATCGAACTGCTGGATCGATCCGGTCTGCCGCGGGACCATCCTGATCTCGTACCGATCCGTGCGCGCGCGTTGCGCAAGCTGGATCGCGCATCCGAAGCGCGGGATCTCCTGGAGAGCACGCTTTTGCAACCGGCACTGCCCTCCGAGTCGCAGGTCCAATTGCGCTTTTCGCTGGCGGCCACCTGTGACCAGCTCGAGGAATTCGCGATTGCCTGGAAAGTCGCCACGGAAGCGAATCGTCTGAAACGAGCTTCATTCCCTGACCGCGTTCCCGGCACCGATCTGGAGGCCATGTCGGTTGCCGTCACCGACCTCGAGAAGGCATTCGCTCCAGCATCGATGGAGAATCTCATGCGCTCCGGCTGCGAGTCGGAATGCCCCGTTTTTATCGTGGGGATGCCCCGGGCGGGCAAGTCACTCGCCGAGCAGATCGTCTGCAGCCACGGATGTGTCAGCGGCGCCGGAGAACTGACGGCCATGGGTGAGATCAGCGCTGCGCTGGAACGGCGCACCGGAGCCTGGCCGGAAGGAGCGGCACGGGTGACACGGACAGATCTCGACGAGATGGCCGCTGTCTACCTGGGTCAGCTGACGGCGGATGCACCTGATGAAGTCGGGCGGGTCACCGACACCATGCCATTCAATTTCGTGCATCTGGGCCTGATCGAGATGCTTTTTCCGCGGTCCAGAGTCATCCATTGTGTACGACATCCCATGGATCTGGTGCTGCGCTGCTATTTCAAGAACTTCGCCGGACGCAGTCTGCGCTTCGCTTTTTCGCTGGAAGACCTGGTGCACTATTACGGGCTGTATCGGCGGCTGATGGGACACTGGATGAGGGTCTCCGGACTGTCTACCTATATCTTGCGTTACGAGTCACTTATCGAGGATACCGCTGGGGAGACGCGCCGATTGATCGACTTCCTCGGGCTGGACTGGGAGCCACGCTGCCTGGAGTTCTACAACGCCGGCGTCGCCACCAGCGCCGCCCAGACCCCGATCAGGCGACCATTGAACGATCGGGAAGTGGCCCGGTGGAAACACTATTCGGATCAACTGGGAGTGGCCGCGGAATCACTGCACGTTGCGGAGTACGAGAGTGGCGGATTCTGACGCAGCCCGGCTCGACGACGCACACAGGCTGGCTTCTGCCGGGCAGACGGATGAGGCCATTGACCTGCTGGATGCAGTCCTTAGGCGATCACCGGATGAACCCCGGGCCTTGTGGATGCGCGCCGACATCAATATCCGGCGGGGTCGGTTCGAGGCGGCTCGAAGCGATTTGATTGCGGCGTTGTCTGTGGATCCGGAGCGGCCCGGGTTGTTGCATGCGCTCGGCGGCGTATGTCACGCACTCGGGGAGCATGAGGCGGCGGAACGGCACCTGCGGCAGGCGATAGAGCATGCGCCTCGGGATGCCCGGCTCTGGTATAGCCTGGGTCTGGTTTACCACGGCGCCGGCCGTTACCGGGCGGCGCTGGAGGCCTACGATCGCGCGTTGGTCATTCATCCGGGATTTGCCAGCGCGCGTCTGGGTCAGGGCAAAGTGTGGCAGCTCCTCGGCAGGCTGGAGGCAGCCAGGACGGCGTTCGAAGAGGTAATCGGAGACGATCCGGGGAATCTCGAGGCGGTGTCGGGACTGGCCGAGCAGGAGGCGATCACCGGCAGACCCGCAGCCGCGCTGGCGCGGATCGAAGCAGCCGCGAGGGCCGCGCCGCTTCCTGACGCGCTCGGCATCCTCAGGGCAAGGCTCCTGCGCCTTGCTGGAGACGCCGAGGCCGCGGCAGCGTCCCTTCGCGAGATTTTGCCGCGGATATCGGAAGCGCCGCGGCGTGCGTCTGCGTTGTTTGATCTGGGCCACGCGCTGGACGATATGGGGCAGTACGAGGCCGCTTTCCTGGCTTTCAAGGAAGCCAACAGTCTGAAACCCGGCAGTTTCGATCCCGACATGCACCGGCAGCGGATGAGGGACATCGCCCGGTCGTGGGACCGCGATGCCTGCCGGCAGCTACGGGGGGCAGGCGACTCATCGGAGCGTCCGGTTTTCATCGTTGGCGTGCCCCGATCCGGTACCTCCCTGCTGGAGCAGATCCTGAGCGCTCATCCGGCGATACACGCATGTGGTGAGCTGGGTGCCATCGGAACCCTGGCCCGCTCGCTTGAGGACGAGCGCGGCGTCGTGCCGCCGGGAGCAGTGAGCCGGGAGTGGTTGCGGGAGGCGGCAGACCGCTATCTGAAACAGGCCTCTCCGCCAGCCGACGCCGTCCGGTTTACCGACAAGATGCCGGCCAACCTGCATCATCTCGGCCTGATCCAGGCGATCTTCCCCCATGCCCATGTCATCCACTGCGTGCGCCATCCGCTGGACACAGGCCTGTCCTGTTATTTTCAGGATTTCAGCGCGCTGGGTCTGGCCTGGGCGCAGCGTCTGGACCATATCGCCGCCTATCAGCAAAGCTGCGCCGAGCTCATGACGCACTGGCGCTCTGCGCTCGATTTGCCCATATGCACGGTCGAGTACGAGAGGCTGGTCGATGACAACGAAGAAGAGGCCCGACGGATTCTCGACTTCCTGGGGCTCGGATGGGACCCGGCTTGCCTGGCGCATCACAGGAGCGACCGGCCGGTCCTGACGGCCAGCCACGATCAGGCCATCCGACCGATACACGGGAGTTCGGTCGGCCGGTATCGTGCCTATGAGAATTATCTCGGCCCCCTCAAGGGGTCGGTACAGAAGGTGGAGACGTGAAGACCGGACCCGCGACCTGGCTGGAGCAGGCCCGGGGCCTTCACCGGGGCGGTGATCTTCGGGCAGCTCTCGATCTGTACAGGAAGTGTCTGGAGCTACGTCCGGATCATCCCGATCTGTTGATCATGGCGGCCAGCGCAGCGGGCGAACTGGGCGAGCTCGATGAGGCGGAGAGTCTGGCCAGGCGTGCCCGTGAAATCCGCAGCGATCAGCTCAGGAGACTGATGCTCGGGCGCGTGCTGTTGGAGCAGGGCGCACTGGAGGATTCTGTCCTGTGTTTCGGGCATGCGGCCGACGGCGCCCAGGCCTCTGAAGCCCATTACCTTCGCGGCCGGGCATTGCGGAAGCTGGGTCGTCTGGACGAAGCAGAACAGGCGCTCCGCTCGGCGGTCGCCGGACATTCCGGGGACGGTGCGGCGTGGAACGAACTGGGTGTCGTCCTTTTCGCCCTGCA
>CP070833.1:1959321-1978506 GCA_020341735.1 Gammaproteobacteria bacterium
CGCGATAGGCTGCCGTCATTCAACGACGATATCCAGGGTACCGGCGCAGTTGCACTCGCCGGCATCATGGCCGGCATCCGCAAGATCGGCGGTACGCTTGCGGGGCATCGTTTCGTGGTCCACGGAGCCGGAGCTGCGGGACTCGGAATTGCTCGCCAGATTCGCGTCGGACTGGAGGCCGAGGGTGCCGACCGCTATGACATCGCTGCACTGGACAGTCGCGGCCTGCTGGTCCAGGACGTGGATGCCAGTGACGACTACAAGCGGGAACTCGCCTGGCCGCTCGAGTTGGCACAGCAGCTTGGCCTCGGTGGGTCGAGTGGGCGTGACTTGCTGAGCGTGGTTCGCGCCTTCCGGCCGACCGTGTTGATCGGCACCTCCGGGCGGCCCGGCGCGTTCAATCAGGCTGTGGTCGAGGCCATGGCAGAACACTGTGAGAGACCGATCATCCTGCCGTTCTCCAATCCCACGGACTATACGGAAGCGCGCCCCGAGGAGGTGCTCCGATGGACCCGGGGCTCTGCGCTCGTGGCGACGGGCAGCCCGTTCGCCGATGTCCACTACGAAGGCCGCCGGTTCAGGATCGGACAGGGAAACAACGTGTTCGTTTTCCCCGGCATCGGTCTCGGCGGACTCCTGGCGGGAGCGTCCAAGGTCAGCGATCGGATGGTGAGTGCGGCGGCCGCCGCACTGGCGGAACAGGTGACCGATGAAGAGCTCGATCTGGGTATGCTCTACCCGGAGATCAGCCGCCTACGGGAAGTGTCGAAAATCGTGGCCGCAGCCGTCATGCGCGAAGCGTCCAGTGAGGGCATTGGAGATGCGCTCGACGATGGCGAGATCCAGCGCCGACTGGATGCGGCGGCATGGCAGCCGGTCTACCGAGAGTACACTCCGGCCTGACAGGAGGCCGAGGCCGTACGATCGCCCCCCCGGTGCGCCGCCGGGGGGTGAATAGTTATGTCAAATAGTCTAATGTACGCGCCGGGGGCCCCAATATGGCCCGCTGTAAAGAGGCTCGCTGTGCTTACGACGGTTTCCGAAGACGAGAAGAAAACAAACGCAGAATGGAGGTTTCTGACCCGCCGGGTCTTGACCCTCTGCCAGGAAGTCGACCGCATCGCCACCGCCGCCATCCGCGCAGCCTCCGCAGCCCCTACGAGGGAGTCGCATCTTCAGGTCGAGGCATTCAGAGAACGGCGCAGAAACGCCCTCGACCTGATCGAGAAGATACGCGACGATGGACATGAGCGACCGTTCCGTCACCTGGAAAACCTCCGGCGGCTGGTAACCGGCCTGGAGTGTTCGCGATCCTATTTCATCTCGCCGCGGGGCATGGCCTGATCCCAGATCTGCGCCTGCCGGATCAGGCAGGCAAAAAAACAGGCGCCCCTGCGGGCGCCTGCTTGTCTCGACAGGGCTCAGATCCCCTCAGTCTTCCAATAGAAAACTTCTCAGTTGCTCCGAACGGCTTGGGTGACGCAGTTTGCGCAACGCCTTCGCTTCGATCTGGCGGATGCGCTCTCGCGTGACATCGAACTGCTTGCCGACCTCTTCCAGCGTGTGGTCGGTATTCATGTCGATGCCGAATCGCATGCGCAACACTTTCGCCTCTCTCGGCGTCAGGCCGGCCAGGACCGAGTGGGTAGTCTCTTTGAGACTCTCTCCGGTTGCCGAATCGATGGGCGAGGACACAGCGGCGTCTTCGATAAAATCACCAAGATGGGAGTCTTCATCATCCCCGATCGGGGTCTCCATGGAGATCGGTTCCTTGGCGATCTTCAAGACCTTGCGGACCTTGTCTTCCGGCATCTCCATGCGCTCCGCCAATTCCTCCGGGGTGGGCTCGCGCCCCATCTCCTGGAGCATCTGCCGGGAGATCCGGTTGAGCTTGTTGATCGTTTCGATCATGTGCACAGGGATACGTATGGTTCGCGCCTGATCAGCGATCGAGCGCGTTATCGCCTGGCGAATCCACCACGTGGCATAGGTGGAGAATTTGTACCCGCGTCGGTATTCGAACTTGTCGACCGCCTTCATCAGTCCGATGTTGCCTTCCTGGATCAGGTCGAGGAACTGAAGACCGCGATTGGTATATTTCTTCGCGATCGAGATCACCAGTCTCAGGTTGGCCTCGACCATCTCTTTCTTGGCCCGCCGCGCCTTGGCCTCGCCAATCGACATCTGGCGGCTGATCTCCTTGATCTCGGCGATGCCGAGGTGGGAGTCCTCTTCGACCGCGATAAGCTTGCGCTGGCATCGTTCGATGTCCACACGAAGCTTGGCCAGCTGTGAGGAATGCTTCCGTTTGGCACGGATGTGCTTGTCCAGCCACGAGAGGTTCGTCTCGTTCTTGGGGAAACTGCTGATGAAGTCCTTCCTGGGCATGCCGGCGACCCGGACACACAGGTGCATGATATGGCGTTCCTGCATGCGTATGTTCTGGATCGTCCGGCGCAGATTGCGGACGAGTTCTTCGAACAGTTTCGGCGCCAGCTTCAGCTCCATGAACTCGTCGGTCAACTTCTGACGCGTCTTGACTGTCTTGGCATCCTGGCTGCCATGCCGATCGATCGCGGCGAGCGCCTGCTTCTGCAGGCGGGCGATCTTCTTCATCCGTGCGGCCAGTTCCTCGAGATCCGGACCGTCGGCAACCTTCTCGTCGCTGTCGTCTTCTTTGCGTGCGGCCGGTGGTGTCGGCGTGTCATCTTCGTTCGGATCGATAAACCCGGTTACCAGGTCCACGATCCGCCCCTCACCTGCGGCGGCGGAGGCATACAGCGCCACGAGGAAGTCTGTTGTGGTCGGGAAGCGGGACAGCGCATTACGGACCTGCTGCAGGCCCTCCTCGATACGCTTGGCGATGCGGATCTCGCCCTCCCGCGTCAGAAGCTCGACCGTGCCCATCTCTCGCATGTACATGCGCACGGGGTCGGTGGTGCGGCCGAACTCGCTGTCGACCGTGGCTAGCGCGGCGGCAGCCTCTTCCGTATCGTCGTCGTCATTCGATACCGCGCTGTCGCTGAGCAACAGTTCCTCGGCATCCGGAGCCTTCTCATAGACCGTGATACCCATGTCATTGATCATGTTGACGATATCCTCGATCTGCTCGGGATCGACGATATCGTTGGGCAGGTGATCATTGACCTCACCGTAAGTGAGATAGCCCTGCTCTTTCCCACGGGCAATCAGCAGCTTGAGCTGCGACTGCTTGTCATCGGATATGACAACTTGTTTCTCGGTCACAAACTAGTCCTCAGATAACAGGCCGACGAACTCACCAGTATAGCAATCTGACACCAATAAATCCATAAAGTTACCGCGATTTATGGTCTCTCGAGGCCGTCCGCGAACCTCGGGCCAGGAGCTCTCTGAGCTCCTCTTTCTCGTCAGTATTCAGGCCCGGGCCTCTGGCTTTCGAAAGAAGGTCTTCGGCGCGCCGATCCGGCCCTGCCCGATGCACGATCTGCCCCAGGGTGTCCTCTATTACCGTGCCCGCGACTTCTTCTGAAACCAGCAATTCCGTCGCTGCCAGTGTCAGCAGATGTGGATGCTCCGGGCGCTCCCTCCATCGTTCTAACAGCCCTGCTGTTCCTATATCAGGGTTGTCCTTGCAGATTTCAAGCAATTCCAGCAGCAGCGGTATGCCCTTGAGCTCCACCGATGCGAGGCCCTCCGGTATTTCCGCCCGGGCTGCTGCTCCCGGATGGTGCAGGGCCAAGGCGATCGCTTGCCGGACGAGGCTCGATCTCGCGCTCGGGGGGGCCGGCGAGCCGCGTGTCGCCGGACGGAAGCGTGCATCGGCCGACCGGTCGCCGCGCAGGATGCGCGCCAGCCTGTCCTCCTCCATGCCGATCGTGCCGGCTAGGCGGCGGATCAGCAAATCCCTGTAGATGCCCTCAGGGATCCGCCCCACAAGCGGCCGCGCCAGCTCGGCCATCCTGGCACGGCCGTCAAGCGAGCTCATGTCCACCTGACTCTGCAGGTGTTCCAGCAGGTAATCGGACAGCGGGACCGCTTTCTCTACACGGTGTTCGAACTCAGCCGCGCCTTCCTTTCGGACGAGAGAATCCGGATCCTCTCCATCCGGGAGGAACAGAAACCGCATCTGCCTGCCGTCCGTCAATCCGGGCAGGGCGCTTTCGAGCGCCCTCCAGGCAGCCTGTCGCCCCGCCCGGTCGCCATCGAAGCAGAATACGACCGTGTCAGTGATCCTGAACAGCCGATGCAGGTGGTCGCCAGTGGTCGCCGTCCCGAGCGTTGCTACTGCCCATCTGATTCCAGCCTGGGCGAGCCCGACCACGTCCATGTAGCCCTCGACCACCAGCAGCATTGGAATATCGCGCAGCGCGAGACGGGCCTCGTACAGGCCGTAGAGCTCACGTCCCTTGTGGAACAGCCGCGTCTCCGGAGAGTTAAGGTACTTGGGTTCACCATCACCCATGACGCGGCCGCCGAAAGCGATAGTCCGACCGCGGGCATCCCGGATCGGGAACATGATCCGATCGCGGAAACGGTCGTACCAGCCGCCTTGATCCCTCTCGATGATCAGCCCGCAGGCGGACATCTGGCGCAGGTGCTGCTCGGTGGCGCCGATGTGATCGATCAGGGCGTCCCATCGGGCCGGCGCATAGCCGATCCCGAAACCCGCCGCCGTCTCGCCATCCAGTCCCCGACTCCTCAGGTAGTCCACAGCCGTTTTGTTTCCCTTCAGCTGCTGACGGAAAAAATCGGCGGCTTTGTCCATTACCGCATAGAGGTCGTCCGCGGGCCGGCGGGCGGGCCCGCCAGATTCACGGGGAACCTCAACGCCAAGTTCGCGAGCCAGTTCCTCGACGGCGTCGACGAACTCCATATGGTCATGCTCCATCAGGAACGTCAGAGCCGTGCCATGCGCGCCGCAACCGAAGCAGTGGTAGAACTGCTTGGCCGGGCTCACCGTGAAGGAAGGTGTCTTCTCGTCATGGAACGGACAACAGGCCTTGAACTCACGGCCGGCTTTCTTCAAGGGCACGCGGTTTCCGATGGTTTCCACGATGTCTGCCCGTGACATCAGGTCATCGATGAAATGCTGCGGAATCCTGCTCATGGAGATGGTCTGGTCATTACCCCAGTGACGATGTGATTCAAGCGTTCGTGCGTTCCGGGTGAGCGCGTCAGGGGTAATCCATTCCAACCGCGACTCGCGGCAGTGAATATTCGCCGAAATTCGGTAGTGACGTCAGCCCGGTGTTTTTTTGAACCGCTGTGAATATAAATAGCCCAAAATACAATAAGTTCAAGAGGCCCGGTTCAACTCACGGGGGCAGATAGACGGCTCGAAACAGCGCGGCCATGCCAGATGCGGCAAAAATCCAGACCGGCTGATGCCCGGCCAGCGGGGTTAACTGCGTCCGAGACGGGACTTGACCCGCGCACTGATGACCGCCATGTCGACCCTGCCCTGAGCGGCCGCCCTCACTTCGGCCATGACCTTGCCCATGTCGCGCATGGAGGTGGCACCCGTTGTCTGCAGGGCGTCCTCGATCAGTGTCTCGATCGCAGCTTCGGATAATGGTTCCGGCAGATAGGACTGGAGAACAATAATCTCGGAGTCTTCGCGTTCAGCGAGATCCTCGCGATTGCCAGCGCGGAACTGGGAGGCCGATTCCCGGCGTTGTTTGATCATCTTCTCGATGATGGACAGGATCTGGGCATCGTCGAGCTCGATACGCTCATCGACCTCACGTTGTTTGATGGCGGCCAGACCCATACGGATAACGGCGAGACGTGGCTTGTCGCCGGCCCGCATGGCCTGCTTCATATCCTCTGTGAGGCGGGCCTTGAGCGGCACGTGGGGGCGAGGCTCAGTAGAGTCGACGCCGGCGGGACTGCTCGCGCTGCAGCCGCTTGGCGTGACGCTTGACCGCGGCCGCCTTCTTACGCTTCCTCTCCTGCGTGGGCTTCTCGTAGTACTCGCGGCGACGCAGTTCCGTCAGGATGCCCGCTTTCTCGCAGGCGCGCTTGAAACGACGCAGGGCGGCGTCGAAATACTCATTTTCACGGATACGTACGCTGGGCATCTACAAAACCACCATCAATTCAGGCAGACAAACGCCGCCCTGGCGGCGGCGAAAGAGCGAGAATTCTACCCGCGTGCCTGTAGAATTGCAAAGCTCTGGGGTAACGGGAGACTGGCGAGTGCGGGTCCTCGGGATAGAGACATCTTGTGACGAAACCGGGGTCGCCGTGTTCGATGAGGACAACGGCTTGCTGGCTCATGCTGTCTACAGCCAGGTGGAACTGCACTCTCAATACGGCGGTGTCGTCCCGGAACTGGCCTCGAGAGACCATGTACAGAAGCTACTGCCGCTGATCAACCAAACATTGGTGGCCGCCTCAACCACGCCCGGCAGCATCGACGGGATAGCCTACACGGCCGGTCCTGGTCTAATCGGAGCACTGCTGGTGGGGGCGTCGCTGGCCCGAAGCCTGGCTTTCGCGCTGGGCAAGCCCTGCGTCGGTGTCCATCACATGGAAGGTCACTTGCTTGCGCCCATGCTCGAGGAGCATACCCCGAGTATGCCGTTCGTCGCTCTTCTCGTCTCGGGCGGACATACCATGCTGGTCGAGGTCAGTGGCCTGGGATGTTACCGGGTGCTCGGCCAGACCCTCGATGACGCCGCCGGCGAGGCATTCGACAAGACCGCTACGCTGCTGGGGCTCTCCTACCCGGGCGGCCCTGCGCTTGCGGACCTTGCCCGGCAGGGGACTCCGGGGCGTTTCAAGCTGCCGCGGCCGATGATCAGGAAGCCGGGGCTCGACTTCAGCTTCAGCGGCCTGAAGACGGCAGTCATGCTCGCGGAGAGGGAGGAAACGCTGGACACCCAGGGCAGGGCCGATCTGGCGGCCGAATTCCAGGCGGCCGTCGTAGATACCCTGTCGGCAAAGTGCCGCCGGGCGATGCGGCAGACAGGGGTGAAAACGCTGGTTGTCGCCGGCGGTGTCGGCGCGAACCGTTCACTGCGCGAGAGACTGACCGTACTGGCCACAGAGGAGGGTTGGGCCCTGTTCTTCCCCAGGCCCGAATTCTGTACCGACAATGGCGCCATGATTGCCTATGCTGGTATGCTCCGGCTTCGCGCCGGAGAGCGCATCCCCTTGATTATTGAAGCTCGCGCGCGCTGGGGGCTCGAGGATCTCAAACCCCCCGGCCTCGGCGAAACGGTAGCCTGAGATCTGCCCGACAATGGATACCATTTTCCTCAATGACCTCCGGATCGAGACCGTCATCGGCATCTTCGATTGGGAGCGCAAGGTCCGCCAGACAGTCAGCATTGACCTGGAAATGGCTGCCGATATTCGTCGAGCCGCCGCCACTGACGCGATTGACGACACGCTTGACTACAAGGGCGTTGCGAAGCGCGTCATCAGTTTCGTCGAGGCATCAGATTTCGGTCTGGTAGAGACGCTCGCGGAGCGTATCGCGAAGATCGTTGTCGAAGAGTTCGAGGTGCCCCGAGTCAAGGTCACGCTGCACAAGCCCGGTGCGATTCGCGGCGCCAAGGATGTCGGTGTGATCATCGAACGGACTGCGGAAGACTATCGTGACTGAGGTTTTCGTCGGCATCGGCAGCAATGTCGAACCAGAGAAGCATATCCGCTCGGCTCTCATCGAGCTTGCCGGCAGTTTCGGTGTGCTGAGGCTGTCGCCGGTCTATCGAAACCGGCCTGTCGGCTTCGACGGAGAAGACTTTCTCAACATGGTCGTGGCGTTCGACAGTGACCTCAGCGCAGATGACGTGGTGAAGGAGCTCGGTCGTATCGAGGATGCGAACGGCCGCACAAGGGGCGAGGCGAAGTTCTCTTCGCGGACCCTGGATCTGGACCTGCTGCTGTACGGTGACAAGACATTGCGGTCAGGCAGTCACGACATCCCCCGGGACGAAATCACGCGCTACGCGTTCGTGCTCAGACCATTGAGCGATCTGGCGGGGGATCAATGTCATCCCGTGTCAGGCAAGAGCTATCGGCAATTGTGGAGCGAGTTCGATGGCGACGCCCGTGGACTCATGCCGGTCCCTCTGCCCCTGGTGGAATGAAGGAATCGGTGTTGCCTAATCCGGCGCGCCACTTGGTGACCGCATTCGCGGTTGCGGCATCCGTGACAATCGTCGGCTGTGGCGGATCATCGGGGTCCAGCGATAATCTCGCCGTGCCTCCGGCGACGAGCTGTTCGGTGCTGGAGCAGAACCAGATCATCCTGGAGGTCATGCAGGACATTTATCTGTGGGTCGATCGCATGCCAGACGCCGACCCGGCCGACTTTTCGTCGCCGGATGCTTTTCTCGACGCCCTGCGGGTGCCGGAAGACCGCTTCAGTTTTCTCGCTTCGGCGGCCGCAGACCAGGCGTTTTTTGGCGACGGGCAGTTTGCTGGTCTGGGATTTCAGTCCACTCGTACCGGCCCAGACGAAGTCAGACTGTCTGACGTTTTCGAATTCAGCCCCGCAGCATTGGGTGGCCTGGCCCGTGGCGACAGGATCTTGTCGGTGAATGGCAGGCCGATAGAAGAGGTTCTTGCGGAGGAGGGATTCGTCGCGTCTCTGGGTCCGCCGGAGGTGGGTGTCACGGTGGAACTCGGTTGGCAGAACGTGGACGGGGATGTGTTCGAGGCGGTCTTTACCAAGGAGGTCGTGACGATCCCCCCGGTTTCCCCGGTGAATATTATCGATACACCCGGCGGCCCTGTGGGTTACTTCAATTTCCGGGCATTCGTGGAGCCTGCGGACCCAGCGCTTAATGCCGTCTTCAAGGAGTTTCTTGACTCCGGTGTCCCCGAACTCGTCGTCGATCTCCGCTATAACTCCGGGGGATTGCTGTCGATCGCGGAAGTCCTGGCCAATCTGATCGGCGGCCTGGTTACCCAGGGGCAGATCCTCTATACGCTCCAGTACAACGACGAAAACAGTTTCCGTAACCAGACCGTGTCATTCCGGGATTCCGTCAACTCCCTGGATCTGCCTCGGGTCGTATTCATCACCACCCGGTCGAGCGCTTCGGCCAGCGAGATGGTCATCAATGGCCTGGACCCGTTCCTCGATGTGGCCGTGATCGGGGCCACGACTTTCGGTAAGCCCGTCGGGCAGCTGGGATTTCTTTTTTGCGACAAGATTCTCCGGCCGGTCTCTTTCGAGGTCGTCAATGCAGCCGGTGCGGGCGACTTCTTCGATGGCATCCCGCCCGATTGTGTCGCGGCCGACGATCTCGATGCGGCTCTGGGTGATCCCAGGGAGGATTCACTGGCCGAGGCGCTCGCCTATATGCAGAGCGGATCGTGCAGCGAAAATTCCGCCGCCAAGCCGGCGGAATCTGAGACGTCGAAGCGGGTTATCCGGGATTCTGATTCGTGGCGACTTTTCCGGGGCCACTGACGACTCCCGACTACCAGCCGATACTCCGACCACCATCTACCGCGACGATCTGACCGGTCACATAGCCGGCGGACAAGAGATACAACGCGCAGTCGACGATATCCTGGGGTTGACCAGTTCTTCCCAGGTACGTTTGGTCCAGGATGGTTTGTTGGGCCTGAGGGTCCTGATCACCCTCCGGCCACAGGATTGCGCCCGGGGCGATCCCGTTCACTCTGACCTCTGGGCCCAGGTCTCCGGCGAGCGCCAGCGTCAAGGCCGCGAGTCCCGCCTTTGCCGCGCTGTAAACAGGGTGATCCGGCAATGGGTGCCTGGCATGGATATCGATCAGGTTGAGGATCGAACCCTTGCGTTGGCGCAGGTACGGCGCAGCCGTCTGGGCCAGGAACAGCGGTGCCTTGAGATTGGTCCCGATGAGATCGCTCCAGGCGCCCTCTTCGATGCTCCCAATAGGCGTCGGATAGAAGGTCGAGGCGTTATTTATCAGCACATCCAGTGCGCCGAATGTCCCAACGGCCTTGTCCACGATCGTGTCGGGCGCAGTCGCGTCGAGCAGGTCCGCCTGGACGGTGGTCACCGAACCCGGGCGAATGGCGTCAAGTTCCGCGGCGAGGCTCCCGGCGGCTTCGCGTGAGCCGCCGAAATGAATGACGATGTTTGCGCCCCGGCCGTGCACGCCGCGCGCCAGTGCCGCGCCGATGCGTCGGGCGGCGCCAGTGACCAGGACGACCCGACCCTCAAGAGACTGGTGGTGATCTTGCGATGCCATTAGGATTGCTGCTCCCGCGATTTCAGTCGGAAGGATAGCGGCATTTCGAAATGATCGACCAGCTGGATGCGGAACCTCTGCCCAGGCCCTCCGCCGAGGCGCTGGCCCATAGTGATCAAATGCGGACCCGCATCCTTGAGGCTATCGAAGCTCGTGGCGGCACCATCCGGTTCCAGGAGTTCATGGATCTCGTCCTCTATGCCCCGGGCCTAGGCTATTACAGCGCGGGCGCCGCCAAGTTCGGACCAGCAGGGGACTTCGTCACCGCGCCCGAGATCTCGGACATTTTTGCCGAGTGTCTGGCGACCGGATTTGCTCGAGTACTCAAGACCACTCGTGGCGACATTGTCGAACTCGGCGCAGGATCAGGATCGCTGGCGGCGGGGCTCCTGCGCGCGCTCCAGGCCCGTGACGTACTTCCAGGCCGCTACCGGATCGTCGAGGTGAGCGCCGACCTTCGGGAGCGGCAGCGGCGATTCATCGCCGAAAATGCACCGGCAATGATCAATCGGGTTGAGTGGCTGGATGCGCCGCCGGCCGTTATCGACGGAGTGATCATCGCGAACGAAGTGCTCGACGCGCTGCCCGTAGAGCGATTCCGGGTGACGGATACCAACGGCGAGTACCTGGGGGTGAGCAGCAGAGACCGGGACTTGCATTGGACCAGCCTGCCCGCTGACGAGCGACTGCTTCGGCAACTGGATCTCATCGCGGAGGCGCTCGGCTCGAGACTCCCGGTCGGCTACGTGTCTGAATGGTGTCCGCGGCTACCACCGCTGGTCGCGGACCTGTCCAGCCGGTTGCGCCGTGGTTTGCTGATGTTTGTGGATTACGGTCTACCGCGACGTCAGCTGTATCACCCGCAGCGTGACCGGGGCAGTCTCATCTGTCACTACCGCCACCGAGCGCATACGGACCCGTTTCTGTATCCGGGTCTTCAGGACATCTCGACATGGGTGGATTTCACCTCCGTCGCCGAGTCTGCCGCAGGCGTGGGCCTGATCCTTGACGGCTTTACCACCCAGGCGCACTTCTTGATTGACGCAGGATTGCCTGAGCCCCAGGCCCGGGCGGGGAGCGACCCCAGGTCGCGGATGGAGCTCAGCAGGCAGGTCGGGGTGCTGACCCTTCCGGGTGAGATGGGCGAGAGGTTCAAGGTCATGGCCTTCAGTCGCGACTGGGAAGGTCGCCTGCCGGGCTTGACCGGAACAGATCTTTCCGGCTCCCTGTAGGCGTATATGGATCTGATTCACGCCGTTTTCCTCGCTATCCTCCAGGGATTCACGGAGTTCCTGCCGATCTCGAGCTCCGGGCACCTGGTCTTGGCCCCTCATGTGCTTGGCTGGCCCGACCAGGGGCTGGCTTTCGACGTGGCAGTGCACCTGGGCACGCTCTTCGCCGTCGTTGCCTACTTCCGCAAGGAGTTAATCGCCATGACCGTCGCCTGGTTCAGGTCGGTCGGTGGTGGGGAAACTACTGCGGACTCGCGCATGGCCTGGGCCGTCATCTGGGGCACGGTTCCGGTCGCGATGGCCGGTTTCATGGTGGCTGGCCCCGTAGAGCTTTATCTCCGCTCGCCGATGCTGGTGGCAGGAACCACGGCCGGTTTCGGAGTGTTGTTGTGGCTTGCCGACATCAGGGGGCGGCGAAACCGGGACGAACACTCCCTGACTTGGTCGGACGTGCTTATCATCGGCCTGCTGCAGGTGCTGGCTCTGATTCCCGGGACCTCCCGGTCCGGGATCACTATTACCGCTGGTTTGTTGTTAGGGCTGACCCGAGAGGCATCCGCCAGATTCTCTTTCCTGCTGGCGGTACCCGTCATCACGGCGGCGGCGGCCCTGGAGACGATCATACTCGTCGAATCTCCAGAGTCCGTAGACTGGATGGCGCTGGGTATCGGGGCGGGCGCATCCTGCACGGTTGCCTACCTGACGATTCGCTGGTTCCTGGCTTTTCTGGGCCGCCTCGGCATGCTGCCGTTCGCCATCTACAGGGTGCTCCTGGCGATCGCGATCGTAGCGTATTTCTACTGATCTGAGCTGGCAGGCTGCCGTTTGGCGAGAACCGCCTCGATAGCCCTGATCCTGTCGTTCGCCAGCCGGCGGCCGATCTCCGCACCGGACGATGCGGAGGTCGTGTCCGGGCGTACTGCTGCCGCCGCGTCCAGCAAGAGACGCAACAACTGCGCCTGCGGATAGTCCCGCTCCTCGAAGCCTTCGCGGCCGCGCATATCCGCCTCGCAGGCCAGCAGAAATTCCGCGAAACGTTCCGGCCTGCGGAAGGCGTCGATTCTCTCTAACAGCTGCAGAAGGGTGGCTGGTCGGAGATCCCCGGCGCGATGGCAGAGCACGTGATATCGGCAGACGAGTTCTGCCAGTTCCTTAAAGTCATTGGGGATCTTCAGTCTTTTGGCCAGCGCTCCGATGATGGCGACACCCTTGCGGTCATGCCCGTGATGAGCCGGCAGCAGTGATGCAGGTGTCACGCCCTTGCCCAGGTCGTGCACGAGGGCCGCGAACCTGACCCGCCCCGACTCTGATAACCGTGCCGCCTGTCTGACGACCATCATGACGTGACGGCCCGTATCGATCTCCGGGTGCCATGTGACCGGCTGCGGGATGCCGAATAGGCAATCGACCTCCGGATAGACCCGGGCCAGGGCGCCACACTCCCGGAGAGTCTCAAAAAAAACGTCCGGCCGGTCAGTCTCCAGGGCCACTCGGCTCTCTTGCCATACCCGTTCCGGCACGAGGGCGTCCACTTCTCCCGAGTCCACCATGCAGCGCATCAGTTGCATGGTCTCCGGCGCCACCGAGAAGCCGACATCCTGGTCCTTGAGTGACGCTGCAAATCGGGCGACCCGCAGGATCCGCACCGGATCCTCGACGAACGCGGGTGAGACGTGCCTCAGTATCCGCTGCTCCGCGTCGCGGGCGCCGCCATGGGGATCGATAAGATCGCCGTCGGCACTGCGAGCCATGGCGTTGATCGTAAGATCGCGACGACTGAGGTCGTCTTCGAGAGTCACATCCGGGGCTGCGTATACCTTGAAGCCCCGGTAGCCACGCGCCGTTTTGCGCTCAGTCCGAGCGAGGGCGTACTCATCGCCAGTCTCCGGGTGGAGGAACACGGGAAAATCCCGGCCTACCGGCCTGAAGCCAAGGCGCAGCATTTCCTCGGGAGTCGATCCTACGACCACCCAGTCCCGCTCGCGGACAGGGCGACCCAGCAATTCGTCCCTGACCGCGCCACCGACGAGAAAGACTTCCATGAGCCGGATTCTAACTCGACCGTCGGCGGCAGCCGCATGCTAATGTAGCGCGGTGCGTCGACCAGGCTTCGTACTCGCTATCGCTCTCCTGCTAAGCTCTCCGGGCTGCGGCGGTTTCTATTACCAGGCAGTGTCCGGTCATATGCAGCTGATGGCAGACCGTCGGCCTATCGACGAAGTGCTGGAAGACCCGGACACGCCCGCCGATCTGGCGACCCGGCTGCGCCTGGTGGCTGAGGCGAGGGCGTTCGCCACCGACACCCTCGATCTGCCCGACAATGACAGCTATCGGAGTTATGTCGCGTTGGACAGACCGTATGTAGTCTGGAACGTCTTTGCTGCCCCCGAGCTTTCCCTTACACCGAAGACCTGGTGCTTCCCCGTTGCCGGGTGTGTGGTCTATCGTGGCTACTTCAAGGAATCGGCAGCGCGGAAGTACGCGACGAAACTGGCCGGCAGAGGCTGGGACGTATATGTGGGGGGCGCGGCTGCCTATTCCACACTGGGACGATTCGCGGATCCGGTGAACAGCGCGATGATGCGGTGGGACGACACCCGGCTGGTTGCCATCATTTTTCATGAGCTTGCCCACCAGCAGCTCTATGTGGCGGATGATTCCGACTTCAATGAAGCCTTCGCATCCTCGGTTGAGGAGATCGGCATCCGCCTGTGGTTGGAGGACAGGGGAGACCCTGAGAGTATCGTCGATCACGAGACGCGGCGTCAGCGGGCGGCGGCTTTCAACTATCTGCTGCTCGATACCCGCGAGGAACTGACCCGGGTTTATTCATCGGACCGACCCGACGAGGTCCGGCGAGAAGAGAAACAAGCGGCATTCATGCGGTTGCGAGAGCGCTATGGCGTATTACGCCAGTCCTGGGAGGGGTACGCGGGTTTCGACGGCTGGTTTGAGATGGAACTCAACAATGCGCGTCTCATTCCGGTATCGACCTACGAGCGCTTGGTACCCGCCTTCCGGGCGCTGTTCCGGAGATCCGGTCGTAACCTGCAGGCCTTTTATGACCGCTGCGAGGAACTCGCAGACCTGAATTCAGAAGAGCGGCATCGTGAACTCGAGGCTCTGCTGGCAATCGCGGAGCCGATCCGAGAGGACCGGTCGTCCCCCGCGCTTCAGTCGACGGTCCCGATCCGCAAGTAGCGCGACACTTCGGGCTCGAGATGTGTCGGGACGATCCCAAGGTCCGTCAGCCCCGGTGCGCCGCTGTCACAGATGTTGTGGGTTGAGAGCGTGAGGAAGTTGTCGCTGGAGAAAGGCTTGCCGGGAAAAAATTCCATCAGGCGCGCCTGTATCTTTCCGAGCGTCGGCGACAAACGCAGCACCGGCCTTTCTTTACCTGCCAACCGGCCGATCAAGCGGACGATCTCGCGTAAGGAATAGACCTGGGGTCCGCAAAGCTGAAAGGTCTGGTGGCTGGCGCCGGGTTCCTCCAGCGAGCGAACCACTGCCGCTGCAACATCGCCAACGAAGACCGGCGCAAGCCGCGTATTGGCTTTCGCCAGAGGAAGCACCGGCAGGCGACGCAGGAGTCTTACGAATCGGTTGATGAAGTCGTCCTCACGCCCGAAAACGATCGACGGTTGCAGGATGGTCCAGTCCAGATCGCTTTCCCTGACGTGTTCCTCGGCGACCCCCTTGCTTCTGAGATAGTGACTTGATCCTGCCGGGTCCGCCCGCAGGGCGCTCATCTGTATGAAGCGTCGGATACCCGCATCCCGGCATGCTGCCAATGCTTTCTCGGTGCACTCAACATGGGCGCGATGGAATCCACGGCCGTCCCTGCCGCGCTCGTTGGCGATCCCTATCAGGTTGACGACCGAATCGGCTCTCCGCATGGCCGATACGAGCTCGGTGGCGCTGTAGGGATCTCCCTGCAGCAGCCGCGCCGTCGGCAGCACGAGCATGTCCTTGTGACGATCCCGGGCACGGGTCAGTACCGTTACGTCATGACCCAGCGCCACGAGGCGGCCGGCCACGTGGCGGCCAATGAATCCTGTCCCGCCAAGAAGACAGATAGTTCGTCTTGGTAGTCGCGTCTGCATGGATGATCCGGGGTGACCGACCCCCGCGGCGGGGCGCCTGCGATTATAGTCCAAGCCAGGCTAGCCGCCTGCGTCGATCTTCGGGCGCACCGGCGGCATACGATCAGAGAGTCGACGGTGGTCGCCATCGAAACGCCAATCGAAGACCGTGTCGCTCATCATGACGCGGCGAATGTATCTGCGAGTCTCCCGGAAAGGAACTGTGTCCACCCAGATATCCGCCGGCAACGTGCTGTCGAGGGGCAGCCAACTCGACACCCGGTGGGGGCCCGCGTTGTATGCGGCTGTGGCCAACACCGGGTTGCCTTCGAATCGTTCGAGCATCCGCCCCAGATAGTGGGTGCCCAGGGCGATATTCACTTCGGGGTCCATCAGGGTTTGTTGTCCACGATAGCGGATCCCGGCCTGACGGGCAGTCTGCTTGCCGGTTGCGGGCATCAGCTGCATGAGGCCGATTGCACCGGCGCTGGATGCGACGTCGGGCATGAACAGGCTCTCGCTACGCGCTATGCCATAGGCGAACGATGGCTCCAGGGACGATTGACGGCTGCGTTGATCAAACGCATTGCGCCAAGGCATTGGGAAACGCAGGTCGAGATCGTCGATGAGACCGTTGCCTGATGCCGTGGCAATCGCCCGCGAGTGCCAGCCCCAGCGGTGTGCCAGTATCGAAGCCTGGACGCGCTGCTCTGGTGAAAGCCTTTTGAGCACCGCTTGCCACTCGGATCGACCCCTGCCATAAAGCCCGGTCATGTAGAGTTCTCGGGTCCGGATGAGGTCTGGCCGCGCTTCGAGCGCCGCGATCATGGCCTCGTCGGCGGTCGCCGGGCGATGCCCGAACTGGTAGGCAGAGCCGATACGGTCGGCCGCAAGGAACCCGTAGTAGTCGCGCTCTGCCGCGAGTTTTCCGAAGAGACGGGCAGCTTCCTTCGGATCGCCTTCTTCGTCTATCGCGCGGGCACGCCAATAGGTCCACACATTCCTCTGCAGCTCTTCTGCCGGGAGATCCTCAATAGCCTTGCCTGCCGCGGGCAAGTCCAGGTCTCGTAGTGCCAGTCGGACCCGCCATTGGGCGACGATGGGATCGGGGTCTACGCTGGCCTGTTCTTCGATCAGTGAACGGGCCCCGGGTACAAAGCGTCGGGCGTGCGCCAGCGCGATGTCTCTCTCGATGCGGATCCGCTCATTGGTGCCGAAGTCGAGGCCCGAAAACTCCTGCCAGAGTTCCCTTGCTTCCGGAGGATCACGCCGCGCAAGGCGACCGAAGCCATACCCGATGAGCGCACGATCTGTGGCCGTATCCCGGAACCGCCCGGGGTCCGACAGTTGCCCCGACGGGTCGCTACGCATCCGCACCCATCGGTCGATCCGGTCCCGGTCCGGCTGTCCCAACGGCTTTGCCAGATAGCGGGCCAGCGGTATCTGCCCGCGCTCCAGCGCCAGGCTGATGCGCTGTCGCCTCAGCGCCGTGGTCAGCAGTCCGTTGTCTTGCAGATAATCGAAGACCACATCGCACTCTTTCGGCTGACTGAAAGCCGAGAGCCACAGTTGCCCGGCCTGTTCGCTTATGTTCTCAGTGCGGCCGAGCGCAATCTTGCCCGTCACCGCGAAACAGTGGAGCCGAGTGTCGGACCGGCCCTGATAACGGGTTTCGTATATGTCGAGGAAGGGCAGCCATTGCGCGCGTCTCGCCAGTGATACGGCCCACTGGTAGCGGAGGTCCGCGCTGAATCCCAGGTCGGGATAATTGCCGAGGAACCGCGCCACTTCAGCATCTGTTTCCGGTCCCAGTTTGCGTCTCAGCCAAGCGGCGGTCAGATCCGGGCGTAACGGATAATCGGCCAACAGATCCAGAAACGGCCGCACGCCATCCCAGTCGCCCAGCTGCGCCTTGGGCAGCGCCTGCCGGAATGCTGCGCGCTGAGCCTCTATGTGCCCTGAATCCGTGGCCTCGGCCTGCGCTCCCGCGAGCAGGCCTGCCGCTAAATATATGGTGCCAAGATGTACCCAGAACACTCGATGCCACTATCTGTTAGGTTTACGGCCGATTCCGCGTGAGTAGCCATTATGAATGTGCAGACACGACTTGCAATCGGATTGTTCAGTGGTGGTTAAATGTTGACCCCGGTAGAGCCTTCGCGGTGAGCCTCCCGACGGAGCTGATCCTGTTCCCGATGATCGGGATCGTCTCCGGGATCCTTGCGGGGCTCTTCGGTGTCGGCGGTGGTCTGGTCATCGTGCCGGCCCTGAATCTGATTTTCGTGGTGTTCGACCTGGGTGTTCCGGCCGAGAGCCGGATGCACTATGCGATCGGGTCGTCGCTCGCCGTAATCGTATTCACTGCGCTGTCCTCCGCGCGTGCCCACCAGGCGCGCGGGGCTGTGCGATGGGACGCATTCTGGAGGCTGATTCCGGGAGTCATCGTCGGCGGCCTGGCAGGCGCGGTTATAGCTGACGCGATGGGCAATCGGTCTCTGCAGGCGACGTTCGGCAGCTTCGTTATCCTCATCGCGCTCTATATGGTTGTGGGTTATCAGCCACCTGCCGGACGCCGCTTGCCGGGTGTCGCAGGAACGTTCATTGCCGGCACCTTGATCGGCACAGTTTCCGCGCTCGCGGGCATCGGAGGCGGGGTGATGACAGTGCCCTTCCTGCTATGGGCTTCCACACCGATCCGTTGTGCCGTCGGCACGGCAGCGGCCTGCACTCTTCCGGTTGCGCTCGCCGGCGTTTTCGGCTTCGTCATCACGGGCTGGGGTCAGCCCGAGCCTCCGGCATGGTCGACCGGATATGTTTACTGGCCTGCAGTCGCCGGGATTGCGCTTGCAAGCGTTATGTTCGCGCCGATGGGCGCCTGGCTTGCCCACACGTTGCCGATTGCGAGACTGCGACAGGCATTCGCGATCCTGCTGATATTGGTCGGCTTGCGGATGTTGACAGGCTGAAAGGCAGGCGGACCGTCAAACGGCCCGCCTGAGCCTTCACTGCGGTAAGCGGGGAGAACCGCCCCCTGATCTTCAGCGGATCGGCAGGAAAAGAGTCGCGTTGCCGCGGCGGATGCTGAGCAGCAATGCATCGCCTCCGGCGATTTCTCTGAACTCCGCTACCGATGCGACACGCTGTCTATTCACGGCGACGATGACGTCACCACCGCGCAGCTGACGCTGCTGCGCCGGACTGCCGGGTTCGACAGAAACGACCAGCACGCCACTCATGCCGCCGCGTTCCGGGTTTGCCGGGTCCGCGTCCGCGAGTTCCGCTCCCTGCAGTCCCGGGTGTATGTCCGCAGCCGCCACCTGTTCCTCAACGATCTGCATACCGAGCGTAGCCGTCGTTGAGCGAGACTTGCCGTCGCGTACAAATTCGATCCTTACTTTCTCCTCGACGCGTAGCAGGCCAATCGCGTTGCGAAGCTCCGTCGCACTCTTGATCGTTTCGTCATTAACCTTGGTGATGATGTCTCCGGCCTCGATGCCCGCCTCGTCTGCAGCAGATCCCGGAACGACCTGCGAGACCAGCGCGCCCTGGATCTCTTCCACACCGTAGGCTTCTGCGATATCGGGAGTGACCGTGTAGATGTTGACTCCGAGAAGACCGCGTCGGACTTCACCAAATTCGAGTAACTGATCCATCACGGCTTTGACCATGTTGGAGGGGATCGCGAAGCCG
>CP070833.1:1978606-1985344 GCA_020341735.1 Gammaproteobacteria bacterium
ATTACTTGGCGCAATGGTCAGCGCCACCGATCCCGCGATGATTTCTGGCCTGCTGAGTAAGAACGGAAAGATCCAGAGGGTTGAGCGCATTCTAGAGGGCGAGAGCCTGGTCAACGATGCCACGACCATTACGCTGTTCTTCATCATTTCCGGCTTCCTCATTTCGCCGAGCGCCGAAATCTCTACGCCCGCGGTCGTGGGGCGATTTGTGCTCGTACTTCTAGGCGGCGCAGTGGTCGGTGTAGCCTTGGGATGGTTGCACGACCTGGTTATCGCGCCCGCCAACGATAAAGTCCTTTCTACCGCGTCCACACTGGTGCTGGCGTTCTCCAGCTTCTGGATAAGCGAGCACCTACTTGGACTGAGCGGTGTCGTGGCCACCTTGACGGCAGGTTTGACCATCGCCTGGCGTCAACGCCGACACCGCACAGAGGAAGACATTGCGTTTGCGATGGATTCTTGGGAAATGCTGGGTTTTTGCGCGACCGCAATGCTTTTTTTCGTGGTCGGCATGAGCATAACCGTCCAGATGTTCGAGGATCACTGGTTAACCATGTCGGTGGGTATTCTGGCGGCGCTAGTTTCCCGTTCAGTAATCATCTTTCTTGGAGTGGGCCCGATTTCTTGCCTTCCGAGGGTCGGCAGGCTCTCCTTACGGGAGCAGAGCCTGTTGATGTGGGGCGGTATACGAGGGGCGGTGGCGATCGCGCTGGCGCTGTCACTGAGCGTAGAGATCCCACATTGGTACGTGATTCAGAGTGCCGTATACGGCGTTGCCCTGTTCAGCCTGGCAGTCCAGACCCCACTGCTTCAGCTGCTGGCTGCCTCAAGGTGACGCCCTGGTGAGTCAGCGTGCGGGTGATTGTTGGCCGGGTCCCGCCAACGTAGCGCTCCAAAAAGGAGCCGTTGCGAGTGTCTGCTGTTGGCCGAAAGGAGCCGCTTGGCCTCGACCTGAACGGATCTCACGTCCGTTCCCTCTGTGGGGCTGCTAACGACCCACAGGCGACATTCAATTACACCCGTTCGAATGGCCGCATTCAGGCGATTATGGGTACCATCGGTCTGGCGAGCTGATGATATGGGTTCATCTCCCATCACCTGTTCGCTTAATGGCCGACTGAAAAAGGACCGGAGCGTGACCCTCTGCGATCCACAACTCAGCACGGTCGCCGCTCGAGCCAAGTTGGCATCAATGCATTCGCGGAGGCAGTAGCCACTGGTGGAAGACAAGGAACCCGAAACGCATCCTGTCGCCGAGTCCGAGGCGATGGATCGGCTGCGCGATCGAACTGATGAGCTCGAGCTGATTATCTCGAGCCTGACGATCTTCGCGTTGTTCTCGGTCCCCAGCTGGCTGTTCGACAAAATTGCCGACATCTCCACGCATCTGACGACGAGTCTTGCCATCGCCAGCACCGTGGGTATTACGCTACTGGCTGGCACCAGCTTCGGATTGGCCGCGTGTTTCCTCGTGCATCTGATGGCGCGCGCGTACTGGGTCGGGCTCATCGGCCTGCGTACGGTTTTCCCTGACGGGATCAACTGGAGCAAAACGCCGGGTCTTGGACCGCTGAGCCGGCAATACTATCGGGACACGCTCCCCGATCTCGATACCGTCATCCAGAACACGGATCGGCTCGCATCGTCGCTATTCGCGGTGATCAGCATGCTCACGCTGAGCGTGCTCTGGTTCGGCACCATTCTGACGGTCATCCTGGTCGTGTCGGGCGCGGTCGGCGCCCGTTTCGGCCTCACCAACACCGGCATGAGCATCGGCGCGGCGGTGCTCATGATGGTGTTTCTCGGTATACCGATAATTGTTTACTTGCTGGATCGGCAACTCGCGTCGAGGGTGCCTCGCCTTCGCGACAGCCATATCTTTGCGGGCTTCGTCCGGTTCCTGAGTCGCATCGCCGGGTTTGCCTATCCGAAGCGCCTCGTACTGCCAGTACAACTGACTTTGCAGAGCAATACACGCCCCTTGGTCTTCTTCGTCGCGCTCATCCTCAGCGTTATCGTTATCGTAGCCGTCGGCACTACCCGTACTGCCGCATGGCGAAACTTCACGGTCTCCGGAGCGTTCACGTATCTCGACACGGCTCAGGTCCAGGACGGATTCCGCAGCACTTACTACGAGGACATGGTCAGTCCGCTGGATCGCTTGCGCGGCTGGCCCCGGGTCGACAGCTTCAATCAGAATGGCAGCTTCGTTCGCTTGTTCTTGCCGTATTACCCGGTGCGCGACAATCTCGTGCTCGATCAACTCTGCGGCGGCGCAGAGGAAGCACCGGACCGGGTCGCCTGCTTGCGACGGCTATGGACAGTTGCCATTGAAGGCAAGCCGGTATCGATGGTGGATTTTGGGCCTGCCGAGCGCGCAGACCTGGGAATGCGAGGGCTGATCGGTCTCGTGCCCCTCACCGGGCTCGAACCGGGCCTGCGCCGAATCGAGGTTGTCTGGAATCCGAGCCCCGCCGAGGGAACGGCTCCGCTGGACGATCGCTACGCCCAGGTCAGTAACAGGTATGTCATTCCGATCGCATTCTCGCCGACTTTCGAAATGTCCCTGGATTGAAGCGTCGAGTTAATCCGCGTTCGATGTCTGCTTCGGGCCGGAAGCACACATCCTGTCCCATCCCAAATCGACCTGACCTAGGGCCACTTCTGGGGGTCTGCTTTCGACCCAAAGCAGCCGTTCGCAACCGTGCGTTCAGTCGACAAATCTCGCCCCTTGGCACATGATCATATTGGCGAGTGAAGCTGCGGACCAGTCATGTCGTTCTTCGAGGAATTGAACCGTCGTAATGTCGTCAAGGTGGCGGTGCTCTACATCGTCGCCTCGTGGCTGATCCTGCAGGTTGCGGACGTGCTGTCGTCGTTGCTGCCCGTGCCAGAGTGGACCGGCTCCCTGGTATTCATCTTCCTCGCGCTTGGCTTCCCCCTGGTGATGATCTTTTCCTGGGTCTACGAGTTGACCCCAGAGGGCCTGAAGCGGGAGCGGGACGTGGACCGCAGCCAGTCCGTCACCCACGAGACTGGCCGCAAGATCAATATGCTGATCGTCGCGCTGCTAGTGCTCGCGATCGGTGCGGTGGTCGTGGACCGGTTGATCCCCGAGCAGGTGGCACCGGCGGAGCCCGTGGCGGAGCAGGAGGTCGCCGAACCGTCGGCGGTTCCGAGCGAACTCGCCGCTGCGAAGTTCGCGCCGCCACCGGAGCGCTCCATCGCCGTGCTGCCCTTCGTCAACATGAGCTCCGACCCCGAGCAGGAGTACTTCTCCGACGGGCTGTCCGAGGAGTTGCTGAACCTGCTGGCCAAGGTGCCTGAGTTGACGGTCGCCTCGCGCACCTCGGCGTTCTACTTCAAGGGTAAGGACGTCAAGCTCTCCGACGTGGCTGATGATCTGAACGTGGCCCACATCCTCGAAGGCAGCGTGCGTAAATCCGGCAACAAGGTGCGGATCACCGCCCAGCTCATCGACTCGGAGCGCGACGCGCACCTGTGGTCGGAGACCTGGGACCGGACGCTGGACGACGTCTTCATCATCCAGGACGAGATCGCCGCCAGCGTCGTCGAGTCACTCAAGATCACGCTGCTGGGCCAGGCGCCGGTGGCCATAGAGACCGACCCGGAGGCTTACAACCTTTTCTTGCAGGGCAAGCATCTCCAGCAGCAGGGTTCGAGGGTGAGCATGCTCAAGTCGATCGAGATCTTCGAGCAGGCGCTGGCCATCGATCCGGACTACGTACCGGCGCTCAACGGGATGAGCGCGGCTTACACCAACCTGGCTGGAAGCAACGCGACGCCGTCGGACGTGGGCTACGCCAGGGCCAGAGAGATATCGGAACGGGTACTGGAGATCGACCCCGACAACCCCAACGCCTACGTCGGACTGGGCTGGTTGGCGCGTGTGTACGATGGCAATTTTGAGGAGGCCGCCCGCTATCTGGAGCGCGCCCTGGCCTTGGCACCCAATGATGACCGGGCGCTGAACGCGGCGGCGGTGCTGCTGGGAGACCTCGGGCGCCATGATGAAGCACGGCGGATTAATCAGGTGCTCGTGGACCGGGATCCCGTCAGTCCGACCGCCTACCACAACCTCGGCGTTGGCTACTACGCACTCGGCGACATGGAGGCCGCGACGATGTCGTTCGACAAGGCGCTGACCCTCAGCCCGGACATGATCCTCGCCCGATGGTGGCGGGCGTACATGTACTGCGTGGAGGAGGAGTATCCGACGTGTCTGCAGGCGTATGCCGACACCGCCGAACTGGCAAGTAACGATGGCATCCGCATTATCGGCGAGGCCATGGCGCTCTATCCCATGGGGCGAGAGCAGGAAGCCGCCTCCGCGCTGGCGACTCTGGAACAAGACTACATGGATGATTTTTATTACGTAACGGCCGCGATCCATGCCAACCAGGGAAGAGCTGACGCGGCTATCGCACTCTTCAGGAAGGTGTTCGAACGGGAAGGCGTCCGTGGCCTTACCTTTTTTAACAAGGACCCTCGAGTGCAGTTTCTGGAGGAGGACCCGCGGATGCAGGCGCTGCTGAAGGAAGCCGGCCTGACGGAAGCGCAGTTGAGTCGCATCGAGTTCCAGGTCGATCTGCCCGATTAGGAGAGGTTAGCGTGCAACCCTTGCCGATCGACTGGCAACCTGACTGTCCGACCGGTCGTTGCGCCGAGGCGGACGTCGCCCGATCAGTCTGCTCTGGAGCAGAACCGGGCGGCATCGGTCTATGCTGGACCGGGACCAGCGCCCGGCATCACGCCATGATTCTTGTCGGAAGGTACACGAAACAACCGGGTGTCCTATCCACAACGCGATGACGTCTCCTCAGTCTCATCCAGGAAACGAACAGTGCTGAAGAGCTTCACCCTCGGTATCCTGGCTGTCATGTTCAATCCATCTGCCGCGGGAGCGACTGAAACTATGTCAGGCATGTCTGCCTCTAGTGAAGAGAGAGCCGTGATTGCGGTAGACGGCCGATAGACCCGTGCCGAGATCACGCGCGATGAGGCGACGCTTCGCAGGGTCATAGACGACCAATTCATCCTGAACTCGAACAGTGGACTAACCTCCGGGAAGGAGGCGCTGATAGAGGGTGTCCTGGGCTGGAACATGACCGGACAGACCATCAGCGAGCGCTCGGCCCTGGTGACTTGTGACACCGCGGTGATCTTCGGCACGACCGAATTGCGTTTTGCCGTGCCGGGAGAGGCGGACACGAGTTCACTTCTGCGTTACACCTACACCTACGTGAAGCGTGACGGACAGTGGCGCGCCATCGCCCTGCACATGGCCGGACGCGAAACCGAATAGCCTCCGTCACCCTAAGCTTGCGGTCGGACGATGCGTTTCGGGGGCTCGCTTCTGACCGACGGCAGCCGTTCGTCTAGACTCCTGATCGACGATTCGTCACGCCCAACCTGGGGGTCCACTTCCGACCCAAAGCGGACATTGCGACAGCCCTCCACCGCTCACTGCCAAGCCGGCGGCAGCGAGGCGTCGGTTTCCTTAATCAGTCTCTCCAGGTGACGCGCGCACGGAGGATGGTCTTATGCTGTATTGGATCGGTGATTGCACGGCAATTTCTCTTCGGCCATTTCAATGACTGGCCCGACGAGGCGCCAGGGACCTGCAAGATTCGAGGTCCAGCCGCCTCAGTCAGGACAGACCGGGGTCACCTGATATTGGGTCGTGTTCGTGCCAGATGTCGTATCGAATCGACAAACCAGGTCGGCCTTTGAACCTTTCCCGTCACGTACCGCCACTTCGACACTGCTGATGTCGTAGGTAGCGGTATCCGGAGGCGATCCATCTTCGGGACAGGCGAACGGGTTCAATGTAGTGCTGGGCGGAATCTGTCCCGTGCCGGTCAGCTTCACCGAATCGTACCCGGTCGAGTCCCTTTGATTGCGAATCGCAGTCAGCACGGTGAGTTGGCAGCCATCCGTACACACTTCGCCGGAAGTCGGGTTCACGATGTACTGAGCATTTGGATTTGCCTCGAAGACGAAGCCGCCGGTGCAGGTCGCGTCGTTCCCGCTAGGGCTGCCTTTGCCGCTGACCTCGCCGCCGGTGAGATTGACCGAGACGGCATGAAACTGGTCCTGCACACACCCATAGGGAATGTGGGTACCCTGTGGGTGCGGCTCGCTATTGAGCGAGCAATCCCTTGGGGAGTAACTGGTAGGGGGCGTGTTAGTGCCAGAAACGGCGCCATCCCAGCGAGCGGTGATGTCGTTGGTAGCGACGTTGCTATCTCCGTCGCCGTCACCGCCACCTGAGCAGTCCTCATGACCATTGGGCAGCGGTGCAGGTGGGCTGTGTTTCCCCTTGCAATGCGCAGCTGCGGATAATGAGATCGTGAGGCCAATTAGTGTGAGTGACATGGCCAGACAGATTGCGCTGGGCCGAAAGGCGCATGCTGCGCCGATAGATGAGCGACTTGACATGATTGCCCCCCTCCGGAACGCCCGGCGTCTCGAAGTGGCCCCATGCCGGCCGGGAACCACTCCCGCGCCGATCGCTCTGACTTCCCTCTTGAGCGATCAATTTTACGCCTCATGAACGTCGGGAACAATCTGCACCGCAGCATATCTACCCTAGTCAACTGTTCGCACTGGCGGTGTGCTCTTGACGACCTGGAGTGTCCGCTTATGGCCGAAAGCAGACGTTCAGAACAGGCGTCTGTGGGAGGGGCTGACAGCTCGTAACTGGCGACCGTACCG
>CP070833.1:1985444-1999189 GCA_020341735.1 Gammaproteobacteria bacterium
AACTTATTCGACACCTGCTCGAACAGGGTGGCTTCCATGTCGCGGAAAGCACCATTGAGAAGGCGGTCGGCGAGGTCCCTGGTCAGGGCAGTCAATTCCGCCTCGACCGTGGCGAGTTGCTGTTCGCCGACGACAGCCGTTGTGGGGCCTTCAACGCGGGTCATGAGCGGCAGGTCCGCTTGATCCCGAGTGACCGGGTTCGACAGGATGGGAAGGGTATTCGGGGCTCTGTCTTGCGGGCTTACCACGGCGGTGATCTCAAAGCTTGTGGGTGTTCAATGTATAACCGCGGTCGCGGTAAAAGCGAAATCGTTCGCGGGCGCGCTCACGCTCACTAGAGTCGGTGCCCACGATTTCCGCTACCCGATCGAACCGGCTGAAGAACAAGGGCACATCCTCACCAATGTTTATCAGCAAGCCGTCCGTTGGTCCGGACGAGTCGCCGTGCCCCACGTGGATTTTCGTAATTCCGTCCGGGTCGGCCTCGGACGCCTCATCGACCGGAAGATGCGGCAGAAAACTCCCGTCGCGGAAAGTCCACAGGAGTTTGTCAAGGTTGGCTGTGGCAGCGGGGCCGCTGGTGTGAATGTGGATTCCCAATCCATGACGATGCGCTTTTTCCGCCAGCCTGCACGCGAACACGGCACGCTGCTGCTCCGCTCCCGTCTTCAGGACATAGAAGTCGACCCGGGTCATGCGACTGAATTCCGGTGCCGGCTCAGGCGTTGTCGAGCAGGTACTGCACGAGTAGCGGTACCGGACGACCCGTTGCGCCTTTTTCTGTGCCGCTCTTCCAGGCGGTGCCTGCTACATCGAGATGGGCCCAATCCATCCCCTCGGTAAAGCGGGCGAGAAAACATCCGGCGACAACGGCGCCCCCTTCCCGTCCGCCGACATTGGCGAAGTCTGCGAAATTGCTTTTCAATCCCCGGTCGTAATCCTCACCAAGAGGAAGCCGCCAGGCACGATCCTCCGCCGCCTCCCCAGCTGCCAGCAGCGACTCCGCCAGCTTGTCACTGGTGCTCATCAACCCTGTCAGATGATGTCCGAGAGCGATCACACAGGCACCGGTCAGGGTCGCGACATCGATGATTGCGTCCGGCTTGAATCGGCGGGCGTAAGTCAGCGCATCGCAGAGGATGAGGCGGCCCTCCGCATCGGTGTTGAGAATTTCCACGGTCTTTCCAGACATGGATTTGACGACATCTCCTGGTCGGGTCGCGCGCCCGCTGGGCATATTCTCGCAGGCCGGTACAACGGCCACGATGTTGGCTGCCAATCTCAACCTGGCAACAGCGGCCATAGTGCCGATGACCCCGGCAGCGCCGCCCATATCAAATTTCATCTCATCCATGCCCGGTGGCGGCTTGAGGCTGACGCCCCCGGAGTCGAACGTCACACCCTTGCCGACCAGGGCAGTCGTTTTGCCACCTGGATTGCCCCGATAGTTGAGCACGATCAGCTTTGCCGGTTCTTCGGTGCCGGCAGTGACCGATAACAGTGTTCCCATGCCCAGGCGCTTCATCTGAGTCTCGTTGAGGATATCTGCCTTCATCTTCGGCGTGTCCGCCGCGAGCTTGCGAGCAAATCCGGCCAGATAGGTAGGCGTACAGCGATTGGCCGGGAGGTTCGCCAATCGTTTCGCCACTTCGGCACCTGCGGCAATGGCCTGGCCGTGCTCGATGCCGCGGTTGGCGCGGGACCGCGCCCTGCCATCAGCCAGGTAGAGGCCCAGTCTCTTCAGCTTGGGCTTCGGTTGCTTATCAGCGCTTTTCAGCTCATCAAATCGGTAGAGAGCCTCTGTCGCTGCCTCGACACAGTGCCTCGCCCTGTTGTATTCATCGGCTCCGGCGGGCGCCAACATCACTACAGCGTCGGTCGTGCCGACACGTCGAAGGCTGCGGACGGATGTGACGATAGCCTTCCGGAAGGCCTTCATGTCAAACGAACTTGCTTTGCCGCAAGCGACCAGTAACAGTCGTCGTGCACCGATGCCATTCGTCTCCGGGACTAACAACACCTCGCCGGGGCGCTTCGGGAGATCGCCAGCCCGTCGCAGCCGAGCGATAAGGCCGTCAGAAGCCGCATCGATTTCACCTGTCGGGCCGGCGATCTGGCCTTTCTCGAAGACGCCGAGTACCGCACATCCGGTTTTGACCCGGGCAGCATCGCCGCTGCGTGTGAAAAATTCCATCGTGTCTCGTCCTCCCGAACTTCCCTGGGCCGTCGCCTCGGGGCGAGCGCTGTAGCCTAAACAGGTGTCGGACCCGCAAAATCCAAACCAGACGTGCACCGATCCCTGATCGTAAATCGAGTTGTAGGATGTAGCCGACTCACAAAGTAAACTAGTGTATCTGATAACTCTCAACCGGCGAAGAAAAACGGCGCTGAAACCTTGAGTCGCATCCTCGATCGATATGTCGTGCGAGAGATCTTACGCACGATGTCAGGCGTTACTCCGGTACTGCTGGTGATTCTTGTGGGCACGCAATTTGCCCGGGTGTTGGCGCGAGCAGCCTCAGATCGCTTGCCACGTGAGGCGATGTTCGAACTGATGGGCCTCAAGACAATCGAGTATCTGACGGTGCTCCTGCCGCTGGCCATGTTCTTCTCTATCGTATTGGCGCTCGGCCGCTTGTATCGCGATAGCGAGATGACGGTCATGGCGGCGTGCGGGATCGGGCCGAGCCGGCTCTATCGCCCGGTCATGTTAATCACCGGACTGGTTGCGGCCATATTGGCCTGGTTGGCGTTTGATGCCCGGCCCCTGGTGGCTCACCGATCCCATGTTGTCAAAGTGGAGGCCCAGCGACAGCTTCAGTCTGAGCTCATCGTACCCAGTCGGTTTCGCAGCACGCCGGACGGCCGACTCGTCTTTTATGCGCGATCGATTGACGACGACGGAACACTCAATGACATATTCATCCAACGGCGACGTGGAGACAAGATAGAACTGGCCATCGCCGCTCGCGCTGTCCAGCGTTCCATCGCGGGGGGGGATGGCCGTGAACTCGTGTTACTGGACGGACGACGATTCATGGGTGTGCCGGGTACAAACGACATGAGCATCGTCACCTTCCAGGAGCATGGCATCCCGGTGATCCTGCCTCCGGCTGATACGAGTCCCGACGATCCGGAGATGTTACCCACGCTGGACTTGCTGCTGGTCGCCGGCCCCGAGGATTGGGCCGAGATACACTGGCGGCTGGCGTCGCCGGTTTCTCTTATTATCCTCGCATTGCTCGCGGTGCCGCTGGCGAGAAGCGGCGCGCGTTCCAGTCGGTACGATCGACTCGGCTTCGCCGTGTTGCTGTACCTCATCTACAGCAATTTGCTCGGCGTGGCGTACTCGTTGGTGGCCAAAGAGTCGGTGCCCGCATGGTTGGGGTACTGGTGGGTGCATGTGCCGTTCGCTGCGCTGGCTTTCCTCATGATGGTCTGGCAGTCGGGCTGGCGACCGCTGCGGCGAAGGGCAGAACAAGCGTGAGCACGATCGACCGCTATTTCTTCAGAACTGTCGCCAGGAGCAGCCTGGTGATGTTGCTGGTCCTGCTCGCTCTGTCTGGATTTATCAATCTGGTAGATCAACTGGAGGACGTTGGGGTCGGTCGCTTTCAGACCATGGACGCTGTTTTTATGGTGCTGTTCCAGTGGCCACGGCATGGATTTGACTTGTTCCCGATGGCGGTACTTCTGGGCGCCATGTTCGGCCTGGGTGGTCTGGCAGGGCATAGTGAGTTGATCGCCGTGCGTGCGATCGGAGTCAGCCTCGCGCGCTTATCCTGGGCGACCTTGCTCACTGGAATAGTGCTGGCCATTCTCGCGGCCGTGATTGGCGAATTCGTGGTGCCTCCGGCAGAGCGATTTGCCCAGACTTACAAGTCCGAGTTGCTGGAGGACAAGACAACCGTCAGTCGTCTGGCTGGTGCCTGGTTCCGCGACGGCAATCGAATCGTGAACATTCTGCAGATCGAGGATCAGGCGCAGCTTGCCGGAGTCTACACTTATCAATTCGAGCCCGATGGAAGCCTGCTCGAGGTCGGCAGGGCTGCTTCTGCGGAACTGACAGGCGACAGTACGCTGAAACTAGAGAATTATAGGGTTACCCGGGTTGATGACGAGGTTGCCAGCGCCCAACAGATAGGTCACCTGGAGATCAGCACGGAACTGGCGGGCGATCTTCTCGAAAGTTCGGTGGTTCCACCGGAGTCCATGGATGCGGCGAGCCTGTTGGAATATGTTGATTATCTGAAGTCGAACGACTTGCAGTCCGTGCGGTACGAGCTTGCATTCTGGTCACGCATGGCCAATATCGCGGCAGTCGCACTGATGGCACTTCTGGCTTTGCCATTCGTGTTCGGAACATTGCGCAGTGGCGGTCAGGGTGTCAGGTTGCTGGCGGGAGTCCTTATTGGCGTCGTATTCTTCCTTGCTGGCGGAGCGCTGGCCGATAGCGCGACAGTCTATGGATTGTCTCCAATCGTCGCCGCCTGGATTCCGGCAATGCTACTGCTCGTCGCCGCAATGGTGGGTCTGGCGCGGGTCCGCTAGCGAACGCTCGGAAGAAGTTTCATGCGGGTTCCGCAGACGCGATCGTGCCAAGTCAGCCTGTCGCGGTCGAACAGAGCCCAGAAGAAGCCAGCGCCGAGTGCCCCGAGAGATACGCAGGCGCAGACGAAGCGCAACGTCGCGGTACGCAAGGGGATTGAGTTGCCCTCATCCGTGGCTAACTGCAGGCGCCAGGCGCGCATGCCCAGCGTCTGACCACCGCTGCACCAGAACATTATGAAGAATGCAGCGGCGAGCGCGAACAGGAGAATCTGGAACCACAGGGTGCCCGATGGAATAGCCTCACCACCGCCGAACCCTACGGTCACGAAACCGATCATCATCCAGAGCCCGGTGATCAGCAGCGTGTCATAAAATCCGGCCGCGAGTCTTCGCAGCAAGTATGGTTGATTCCGCCCCTCGTCACTGGATCGCATACGCCTGTCAGGGTAGCCGGTAGAGTCTACCGTCGCCACTTTCTGCGAAGTCTGCAAAGCGCGATCAGGATCATCGGCGGCAGCATCCAAAATATTGCGCCCCCGCCCCCGCCGCCAGTGCCGGGGTCCCCCGGTGGAGGCGGGGGCACCGGCGGTGGAGAAGCGGCTATTCGACAGGTCTCGTCGCCCGCGGGCGGTGTGGCTCCAGGATCAGCTGCGACGAATGCGACGAAGTTGCAATCCGTGCCGCCAGTCTCGCTGTTGGCGCCGACAGTGTTCTCGTAACCAGTCCAGCGTCCACCTTGCCAGTCGACCTCGGAAGACGGGTCTGCATCCAGACCATAGTCCGTCATATCTCGTGCCGATATTGAGAATACGCCGGCAATGGGTCCCTCTGCAGGTAAAGATGCGGGCACGGTGAACTCCGTGATGAGTGCATCATCCCGGTACCGAAAAAATCCATCTTCTCCGGGTTGCGCACGCCAGGCATCAGCATCTCCCGATATGGTCACATCATGCTCGACAGGGAGCGCTGGAAACTGTAGCCGTATCGCGGCGAAGGCGGGCACAGACTGCCCCGGGTAGTTGGCGATCTCACCCCGGGAATCGCGCCAACGCATCGGCTTGTTGAAGCCAAGCCAGAGGCGATAGCGGCCACCAGGGACCAGCGCCTGATTCGCAATAACCTTGAGGCTCCGACCGGAGCCCGTACCCTGCCACTCTGCCTCGAAACGGACCTCTTCGGTCGCCGCGTCCCGGACTCGGATGGCGATCAGGCGCGGTTTGTCTGCCTGCGCATAGAGTCCGGCGAGTAGCATGGCGGCTACCTCATCGCGCATCCGCGCGACCTCACTCGCTGGCAGCACGAATCCGCTATGACCGTGGTCGGTGCCGCCATAGTCGATTCCACCACGCAGTGGCTCCGTCTCCAGGGTCCATGATGGAATCCGCAGGCTGCGCGCAAAGTAGTCTGAGGTCAGTCCGATACCGGAGCTGCTGTCCGGGCCATAGCGATATTTGCCGCCGCTGACCCGTCGCATACGTGTAACCAGGTCCCGCGTAATCCGGTCGCGTACCGCATCGCCCGTAAGAGGCGTAAAGAATATCTGCGAGAAGGAATGTACGTCCGAGTACATCCGTAGCCGGGTCGCAGGAGCCAGTTCGGCGGCTACGAGCAACGCCTGTATCTCGGGTTCTGACTGAGGTGCACCAGCCCGATAGACGAGGCTGATAGGGTTGCTGCTCGAAGAGCCGTTCTGCCCGAATCCATCCGGATTGTTGCGATTGAGGTCCACGCCGAAGAAGTTATCTTCGGTTTGGTCGATGTCCTCATCGATAGCGGTCCCTGTCGTCGGGTGCCTCACGTTCTTGCGGCGCATCCGACCATCGCGCGGCTGTTGTTCGTCGGCCGTCATTCTGTCCGGATACCGCTGCGTCTGAAGAAATCCGTCGACGTTGAGCACCGGAACGATCACGACATCCAGGTTGTCGCTCAGGTACTGGCCGAAGCCTCCATCGGTCGCGGTCTCGGTGAGCTGCTCAAACAGTTCGGTGACGACCTCGGGAGACTGCCACTCGCGTGCGTGGATGGTGCCATTGACCAGGGCTACGCCCTCCGGGCTGCCGTCAGGCTGATCGTCATCCGGATCGCCGACGCGGTAGGCCCAGATGTCTCGGCCCGAGATCGTCTGTCCCACGATTTCGCTCGAGACCAGAGAAGATTCGGCATCAAGGGATTGATGTTGTTCGAACAGGCTTTGATAACTGCGGAAGCCATCGACTCCGGTCAAAGACTCGACCGGGAAGGGGACATCATAGCCAAGTGCAATATTGTTGCCTGAATCGTCACTGCGTGTGTAACGGAGCTGAACATCACGGCAGCTGGGATCGTTGGGGTTTGAAATGTCGCCGGCCGAATTAAACTGGCACGCCGGGTATGACGGTGCCGCCCACAAAAAGGCCGCGATAGCCAGGCTTACGGCCCTCAGTCGCGAAGCCATGGCGGCACCTCCGACGCCAGGTCCGGACTCGTCGTCGGCTGATTTGCAAAATCCGCAAGAATAGCTTTCGCCGAAGATGAGCCCGAGAGTCTGAGAGCGAGCAACGCGTGGCGGACCCGGGTCTCGTCTGTTTCCAGAAAGAGAACGTCTTTGAGTTGGGCAATCACCCGATCATCATTGAGTCGGCCCAACGCGGCGGCAGCGCTGGCGCCATTCGGTCCCCCCAGGTTGTCTAGCAGAATGTCACGGGCATCCATGTCGCTGACTGCCAGTCGTCCCAGTCCCAGCAATGCCGCGGATGCGATTTCGGGTCGTCGCGCCGCTGTCATGAACAGTGCGGTCGCCGCCCCGGGCCATGAAATTGCATCGATCGTGCTCAGGCTCTCCAGAGCCACCTGTGTCGATGACTCTGCCAAGACAACGTGCATGAGCCTCACGTCACCTGTCTTGCGAGCCGCAATCGCCGCCAGGGCGCCGACGGATTTGCCGGCATGCAATCCGTCCTCAAGCTCTTGTCCATGAAAGGCGAGTTGCCCGGGAGTGGCCTCGCGGAATGCCGTTTCGATCCCCCGGCGATCGGTCTCCGCGGCGACTAAGTAGCGTTCGATGAGGTCCGTGTTATATCGATCGAGTGCTGCCTTGGCATAACGCCGGGCGTCGTCTTCGTTCCAGACCCGAAGTGCGTGCCGGGCCGCTGCGGCAATGTCATAGGCGATGCGTCGCTCGGTGTGACCATGTTCGTTCCAGAGGGCCTGCGTCTGGCTCCGATAGGCGGTCATGTCCTCCACCTCGCGGCGCAGATCGGGAACAGGATCAAGTGCTGATGCTGCCCTGACGGTCTCATGCAGCAGCTTCTCCTTCTCCCGAGTCGTCAGGCCCCGTTCGGACTTCAGTTTTGCAAGATGCCTCGCAAGTCCACCGGCATCTCTGTCACTGGCCAGTCTTGTGGTTTTCCCGGACAGGCGCTGATACGAGACTTCCATGATGCCCGCGGGGACCGGATCTGCACTTGTCGTCAGGGGCAGATCTGCAAGCGCGGTCGTAGCGCACAGGCAGCAAACCGCGGCAATGATCGTTAAGAAACATGAAGGTCTGCGCATCAGATCCCCGATAACTGATTTGTGGTACGGCCCCGATCCGCCCTTGATGGTGTCTCCGCCCACAGGCGGACTGGATGCAGCATCCTGCACACAGACTCTGACACTCTAGGCACTGGCCGGTTCACCAAGCCAGCCCCCATTATCCCTAGTTTGTTTGATATTTGCGGCCGCTTTTTTCGATTCCCGATGCATTCATCGAGGCTCCCTGGATTATCATTAACGAATTGGTCTGCGGATGTATTCGACATGCCTGAACCGACCGCCGAAGAGGAAAAAGCGTGATTCAGAAATGCGACCTAAGCCCCGATGCGATGGAGGTCCTGCCCTTATTTCCGACGCTGGTCTGGAAATTCAGTTTGCCCGATGACGCGGTCTCCAGGATCAACAATGCGGTCGTAACCAAGGCCGACGAAGTCATGGGGCATCTGGTTCCGGGCAGTCCGCGGCAGTTCATGCAGAGCCACCAGAAGCTGCATCGGGACCCGCAGCTGGCTGAGTTGGCAGGATTTATCCAGGCGGGCGCGGAGAGTGTGTTGAAGTTTCTTGCCCTTGGTAGGTGCCCGATCGAGATCACGGGCCTCTGGGTAAACATCGGGCGGCCGGGCGCGACTCACAAGAGCCACAGGCATCCGAACAACTTCTTTAGCGGCACATACTATGCGCGCGTGCCGCAGGGCGCAGGCGGGATCCAGTTCTTGGACCCCCGTTCACAAAGCGGTCTGTTGTCACCGCAGCCGGAGCGACTCAATCAGCACAATGCAGGCAAGATCACCCTGCCGGTAGCAGAAGGGGATCTCATGTTCTGGCTATCCTGGTTCGAACATGCCGTGCCGGCGAATTCCAGCGGAGAGGACAGGTACACGGCGAGTTTCAATCTCATGTTCTCTAATTTCACCGATCAGCATACTTCGCCGATTCTCCAGCGGGTCGTCGATTCCCTCTGAACCTCCATCGAATTGGGGGTCGCCTCGGCGCTCTGGCACGGGCCGACCACGGCAACGATGACCACGACACATGGGAAATCATGCAGCCGCGCTGACGATGCGCAGATAATCCGTAGCGAGGCTGCGACAGGTTTGAAGAAGTCGAAAAAATTGGCGCTCCCTAGGGGATTCGAACCCCTGTTGCCGGCGTGAGAGGCCGGAGTCCTTACCACTAGACGAAGGGAGCGTGGCGCCTGCTCCGAGGAACCCGCCCGCAGCCGAATTGGCAGGGTTGGCGGGCGGGAGGCGTGGTATTATACGCGGCCGAAAACAAGGTACAAGCGGAACACGAGCTGTTTGAACGACTCAGCTGATACCGAACGCGAAGTCCCGGTCATCATCCCCAGGCCTGAGCACAATATTTCTCGGGCCAACATATCCAAAAACGCGCTCAAGGTCCTGTACCGGCTCAAGGATGCCGGATATGAGTCCTTTATCGTCGGCGGTGGGGTCAGAGACCTGTTACTCGGTCGGGAACCAAAGGACTTCGACATCGCCACAGACGCCCACCCTGAAGAGGTGCGGCGGCTGTTCCGTAATTGCCGGCTTATCGGTCGCCGGTTCCGACTGGCGCATATCCACTTCGGGCGCGATATTATCGAAGTTGCAACGTTCCGGGCCGCACCAATCGACCATGACGGGGATGATCATGATCACGCGACCTCCGAAGAGGGTCGCATCCTTCGCGATAATATATACGGTGGGATAGACGACGACGTCTGGCGCCGTGACTTCACGGCCAACGGCCTCTACTACAATGTCGCCGACTTCTCGATCTGGGATTACGTGGGCGGTGTGGAGGATGTCCGCAACGGCGTAATGCGGCTGATCGGTGATCCCCCAGCGCGTTATCGGGAAGATCCTGTTCGGATGCTTCGCGCCGTGCGGTTTGCAGCCAAGCTCGGTTTCCGCATCGAAGCGTCTACCGAGGCTCCTCTTTTCGAACTTGGTGAGTTACTAAGAGACGTTCCCGCGGCACGACTCTTCGACGAGTGTCTGAAATTATTCCTCTCGGGACACGCGTTACCGTCTTTCGAGCTGCTTCGCCACTACGACATGTTCAGGCATCTTTTTCCGGCGGCAGATAGCGAGCTTGAAGGGCTGGAAGGAGAGACCTTCAGGGCGCTGGTGCTGAATTCTCTGGAGAACACGGATCGCCGCGTGGCCGAAGGTAAGACAGTGACGCCGACTTTTTTGTTCGCTGTTTTTCTGTGGGGCTCCGTGAGTCGCCTTGCGGGGAAACTGCGTGAATCAGGTGACGCCCCGATGCAGGCCATGCTGGAGGCCGCCGATACGGTGCTTAGGAATCAGCAGTCGCATGTCTCCATCCCGAGGCGCTTCGGTGTGCCCCTGAAGGACATCATGGCGTTGCAGGTGCGTTTCAGGAATCAGCATGGGCGGAGAGCTCTGAGGGTGCTGGAGCACCCGTCATTTCGGGCGGCCTATGATTTCATGCGGCTCCGCTCTCTTGCCGGGGAGGACAGCGTGGAGAACGTGGAATTCTGGACCCAGCTGCAAGAGATGGATCCGGAGCATCGTCGGTCCAAGGTGCAGCCTGCTCGCGGGCGTCGGCGCCGACGCCGCAGGCCGCCGCGCCGGAAGAAGCCCAATGCCTGAGAGTGCGGCCGATCGGGTGTCAAAACCGGTGAGCGCATACGTGGGGATCGGGAGTAATCTCGACGGACCCGTGGATCGCGTGGGTCGCGCAATCGAACAGCTCGACGCAATGACTGGATGTCGTGTCCTGGATCGTTCGCCACTCTACCGATCTGCACCCATGGGGCCGTCCGATCAGCCCGATTTTGTCAATGCGGTCGCACGCTTGCAGGTCACGCTCGCGCCGAGGGATTTGTTAGCAGAACTCCTGGCTATCGAGGCCGCCCATGGCCGAATTCGGGGTGGAACCCGATGGGGACCACGGACGCTTGACCTGGATCTGCTCATATATTCCAACCTGACGATCGATGAGCCCGGATTGGAGATTCCTCACCCGGGGCTGACAAGCAGGAACTTCGTCGTCTACCCTTTGCTTCGTATTGCGCCGGACCTGGTCATGCCCGACGGCAGGAAGCTCGCGGACATCGCCTCTGCGCTGAGTCTGGAAGGTCTTGGAGAACTGGGAAACCATATGGCAATCGAGGCGCATTCCTCGTGAACAAGACTTCTCTGGGATTCATTGCATTCGAGGGGCCGATCGGCGTCGGCAAGACCAGTCTTGCGCAGAAAGTGGCGGCAAGCCTCGAGTGCGAGCTGGTGCTCGAACGGGCGGAGGAGAATCCGTTCCTGGAGCGATTCTATCGTGACCCTGTGAACGCGGCCCTTCCCACGCAACTCTACTTCCTGTTCCAGAGGGCTCGGCAGATACAGGAAATGCGGCAGAACGACCTATTCGCCCCGCTGAGGGTGTCTGATTTCCTGCTGGAGAAAGACAAACTTTTTGCGCAGCTGACTCTCGGCAATGACGAGTACAGACTTTACGAACAGGTTTATGAGCAACTCTCGATCGATGCACCGGTGCCTGACCTGGTGGTCTATCTACAGGCTCCAGTTGAAGTCCTGGTAGAGCGGGTTCGCCGCCGCGGCATCGACTATGAACAGACCATAGAGCCTGATTATCTACAGAGTCTTAACGACGCTTACATGCAGTTCTTCTATCGCTATGACCGTTCCCCGTTACTGATCGTAAATGCAGAGTCGATAGATCCGGTGAACAGCAACCAGGACTATCAGCAGCTGCTGGATCGAATCCTGAGTGCCGGCGCCGGCCGTGAGTTCTTCAATCCGGTGCCTTTCCAGGCGTCCTGAAGCATGCTGACGGTCGAATTGATGTTTGTCGGGGCGTGGTCCATGCTGGCCAATAAACGCCATCGGGAGTAGGGCATGAGCCTCTACGGACACTTGCAGGAACGCGGGCCGCATGAGAAACCGGTCACCGTAACGACGCTCTCCCGTATGCGGGAAGAGGCAGAGAAGATCGCGTGCATCACCGCGTATGACGCCAGTTTCGCGACGCTCGTTGACGTGGCCGGGGCAGACCTGGTGCTGGTGGGCGACTCCCTTGGCATGGTCATCCAGGGCCACGACACGACCGTCCCGGTAACGATCAACGACATGGTCTATCACACACGTTGCGTGTCTCGGGGCTTGCGGCGGGCACTGCTGGTCGCAGATATGCCTTTCGCCAGCTACGCACTGCCGGAACTGGCATTCAGGAATGCGGCACGACTGATGCAGGAAGGCGGCGCCCAGATGGTCAAACTCGAGGGCGGAATGTTGCAGGTCAGAACGGTGGAATTTCTGAGCGGACGTGATATACCGGTCTGCGCTCACATCGGGCTCACGCCCCAGTCGGTGCACAAGCTGGGCGGATACAAGGTGCAGGGACGGGACGACGCGGCAGCAAAGCGGATGATTCAGGATGCCAGGGCACTGGAAGACGCGGGCGCAGACATCGTGCTGCTGGAGTGCGTGCCGTCAGAACTCGGAGCGGCTGTACGTGAGGAAGTCGGGGTGCCTGTGATCGGCATCGGAGCCGGTCCCGATGTGGATGGGCAGATCCTCGTGCTCTACGACATCATCGGACTGACCTCGGGTCGCCGACCGCGGTTCGTACGAGACTACTCCGTCGAGACACGCAACCCTCTGGAGGCTGTCAAGTCCTATGTCAGCTCGGTCAAAGACGGTAGTTATCCTGCTGCAGAGCATTGCTTCAGTTAGCAGAGGCGATCGCCAGAGCCTGACCCGCCGTGGAAATTTTTGAGAGTATCAACGAATTGCGAACCTCCGTCAGGTCATGGCGTAGGGAGGGTCAGATCATCGGGTTCGTTCCTACTATGGGCAACCTGCATGACGGACATCTGTCGCTCATCCACAAGGCCAGGGAACGCTCTGATCGAGTGGTCGCGAGTATTTTCGTCAACCCTCTGCAGTTCGGCGAGGGCGAGGACTTCGCCGGATATCCACGCACTGAAGGTCGCGACCGGGACCTGCTGGTCGAAAATGGTTGCGACGCCCTTTTTACGCCAGCGGTCGAGGAACTTTATCCCGAGGGCGGCATGCCCGTGACCATCGTAGAAGTTCCGCAGCTTTCAAATATTCTGTGTGGCGCTCATCGCCCGGGGCATTTCCGCGGTGTTGCCACCGTGGTCGCAAAGCTGTTCAATCTGGTCGAGCCCGACCTGGCCGTCTTCGGTGAGAAGGACTATCAGCAGCTGGTGGTCATCCGCCGCATGGTCGAAGATCTATGTTTCCCGGTCGAGATTGTGCCGGCTGTCACAGGACGGGAGGCAGATGGACTGGCTATGAGTTCCCGCAACCAGTACCTGACGGACGCTGAGCGTTCCACGGCACCGGTCCTGTTCGCCGAGCTCTGCAAGGCGGTCGAGGCACGAAGATCAGAAAAGGCGACACAGGAAGAGATTTGCCGCGCTGGCCATGCCGCTCTCCGACAAGCCGGATTCCGTCCGGATTACTTCGAGATTCGTCGGGCGTCCGATCTGGCAGAGGTCGGGCAGGGCGATCGGCAGCTTGTCGTCATGGCGGCTGCCTGGCTGGGACGGGCTCGTCTGATCGACAACATACAGTTCAGCCTGGACAACCCGTCCGGCTGAAAACTCCGGTGCGCCCGCGGCCATGGAGCGATCGTGCTGACGGCTTGCTCGAGCCACGTTCTTACGG
>CP070833.1:1999289-2002583 GCA_020341735.1 Gammaproteobacteria bacterium
CACCTGGATGCGGCCGGCGTCGCGGCGGCGCCGACCGACCACGACGTGACCAAGTCGCTGTACTTCGACGATCCCGACGGCAACACCATCGAGCTGTATGTCGACGTGTCAGAGGGCTGGCGGAGCGATCCGGACAGGATCGCGACGGTGGAGCCACTCGAGCTCTGATCCAGGGGAACGCGCCGGCCCCCGAGCCGTTTTAGAAACCGCGGGACGATGACGCAAGCCCGGCGTCGTGGTGACTATGCCTCAATCCCTGCGAGGGCCAGGCGAATCCGCAAAGGGCCTGGACCCGTTACTGCGGTAACGGCTCGAACCGACCATCCGCCTCCATCTGCAGGGCGTTCGCGAGCTGCTCAGCTACCATCGCATCCATCTCCGCTCTGATCGCCTGGTAGCCGGGATCGTCACTCATCGAGGCGAAGTCCTGGTTGAAATCGAAGATGAAGATCTGACCATTGTCTACAGCCCGACGAAGTGCAGCCACCGCCTCCTCCGTCCGTCCCTGCAGCGCATATATCTGCGCTGCGTAGGTCCCGATCCCGGACTGGCCCTTGCGTGGCAGATCTTCCGTAACGGCGAGGGCCCGCTCGAGCAGCACGCTGGCCCGGTCCTCCTCACCGGTCGCCTTCAGCAGGGAGGCGAGATGGGTTGCGGCGTCATAGTTCTCTCTGTCCACGACCGGATCCGTCTTGCTCGCGAATCCGGGATAGGCGGAGACATACCGCTCGACGGCGACCTCGCCACGGCCGGCCTGCAGGTCATACAGGCTCAGATAGCGCAGGCTGAACGCATCATCCGGCGTGGTCTCCAGTGCGATCCTTGCTTCGGCACTCGCGGCGGCGAGGTCTCCGCGCAGCGCGTAGATGAAGCCGTTGGTCCATGCGGACCACCAGCCGGCCGCATCGATTGTGCGGACCCTGGCTGCGGCCAGGTCGGCCCGCGAACGGTCTCCGAGCAATTCCCAGGTGATCGCCAGGGTGAATGGATGTTGCGGATTGCCCGGATCGAGGCTGGCCGCCTTATAGAAGTGAACCAGCGCCTCGTCAAGGTGCCCGGTGGTGACCTGCAGGAAGCCAAGGGTATTGTGGGCGTTGGGGAACCCCGGATCGATCCTCAGTGCGGACTCGTACTGTTCGCGCGCCTCGTCCATCCGGCCCAGCCTCTCCAGGGAGCCCCCCAGGGCGACCCGGACAATAGGAGACAGCGGATCCAGGCGGGCCGCTTCCTCGAGCTGGGCTAGCGCCTCATCCGGGCGGTCAGTGCTGGCGAGCAGATTGCCGAACCAGTGGCGACCGGTTACGTAGCCCGGTGCGAGTTCTATGCCTTTCCTGAACAGGCGCTCTGCCGCCTCCTTGTCCTGGACCTCCACGATCTCCGCCTTGGCGACATAGGCCTCGCCAAGACGGTCATTGATCGTCAGGGCCTTGTCGATCAGCGGCTGGGCCAGTGCGTTCTGGACCACTCGCGACTGACCGCTGTAGCTGGCTTGCAGGACATAGGTCTCGGCGAGGCCCACGTAGGCGAGTGCATAGTCAGGGTCGAGCCCGACCGCTTTCTTGAAATGAGCCTCGGCCTCGGCCAGCGCTGCGCTGGTCCGCTTCGCCATGGCCTGCCGTCCCAGGAAGTAGGCCTCGAGCGCCGCCATGTTCTCCGTCTGAACGTCATCCAGCTGTGCTTTCTCCTGCGGCGACAGGGTCGCCTCCAGCGCATCGGCGATGGCGGTGGAGATCTCGCTCTGGATCGCGAAGATATTAGCCGTGGTCAGCTCGCGGTCGTAGGTCTGCGCCCACAGATGGCCGTCGGTCGTCACGTCGATCAGCTGCATGTTGATACGGACCCGGTCACCCGCGCGCTGGACCCCACCCTCCAGGATGTTCTTCACGCCCAGGGTGTCACCGATCTCCTTGATGCTCTGGGACGTACCGCGGAACTTCTCCACCGACGTCCGCGAGATCACGGTCAGCGAGCCGATGCGGGCGAGCTGGGTCAGGATGTCGTCGTGGATGCCGTCGACGAAATACGCGTCCTCTTCGCGGGCGCTGCGGTTGGCGAACGGCAGCACCGCCACCGACCGATCCGGCGGCGGCGCGAACATCGAAGCGGCCAGTTCCGTCGGGTCCGCCGGTTCTGATGGTTCGGCCGGTTCTTGCGGATCCATCGTCGGGGTGCCTGCGACCGGCGCCTTTTCCGGGAGCAAGCGGTCGACAGCCACCGTCGCGATCGCGATGACCAGCAGGATGACGATGAGGACGTTGATCTTGCGACCGGTCTCCGGTGTAACCGACCGGCTGCGGTCCACGTCTTTCTCGCGCTTGATCCCCTCCGGGGTCATCTCGTAGATCCACGAGAAGATCAGCACGATGGGCAGTCCCAGGATCAGTACCGCCAGGATCAGGCGGGTCCAGGTGGCCGGCAGCTCCATGGCGTCGAACAGGACGTCGGCGACCTGGAGGATGACCCACGAGGCGACCCCGTAGAGCACTGCCATTCTGAACACGTTGCGGCGCTTGAGTTCCTCGAACAGCGACATCTAGGCGGTGCCCCCCGGTGATGGTGGGCCCGATGATGGCGGAAAGCGGCAAAGTTGTCGATCAAACGGGGCCGGGCGGCGGTTGCTTGATCGATCGGGAGGTCAGTAGACGCGTCAGTCCGAAAAGGTGTCAGATCTGCTTTCCTGCAGCAGCGTCAACCTTCCGCCTGTTACGGCACGCCGGTTTGATCGACGCCCGTGCCCCCGGCCAGCCCGGCGCGCGCGATTCGGGCCTGGTTCACCCGATCTTTCTCATGCAATGTGGGACCGCTGCCAAAGACAAGTAAACTGTCCCCTTGATTCCGGGCGTAGAAGCGAAATCCGATGACCGACCGAGCCGCCATCCTCGCCATCGACCAGGGCACGACCAGTAGCCGTGCCATCGCCTTCGACGCGGCGGCGAAACCCGTCAGCGCGGCCCAGAAAGAATTCGCACAGATCTATCCCGCGAACGGCTGGGTGGAACACGATCCGGAGCTCATCTGGACGACGACGCTGGAGGTGGCGCGGCAGGCATTCGAAGCGGCCGAGGCGAAGGGTTATCGGATCGCGGCGATCGGGATTACCAACCAGCGGGAAACCACGCTGCTGTGGGACCGTGTTTCCGGGAAAGCCATCTACAACGCCGTCGTCTGGCAGGACCGGCGCACGGCGGAGACGTGCGCAACGCTCAAGGCGGCCGGTGTCGAGGCTGAAGTCCGCGAGCGCACCGGCCTGCTGCTGGATCCCTACTTCTCGGCCACCAAACTCGCCTGGGTGCT
>CP070833.1:2002683-2039220 GCA_020341735.1 Gammaproteobacteria bacterium
GCAGGTGATCCACCATGAACACTTCAGCGACCTGTCCCAGGGCAACCGGGTCCGAATCGAGGCGCTGCCGCCAACCAGAGGGCTGATCCGCGATCGCAACGGCGTCCTGCTTGCGGAAAATCTGCCCTCGTATCAGCTGGAGATGATCCCCGAACAGGTGGCGGACATCGAGGCGACGCTTGCAAAACTGGCAGACATGGGACTGGTCCGGGAGGAAGACCGCGACCGGATAGATCAGGAATTACGAAGACACCCCCGATTTAGACCGACGGCCCTGCGATATCGGATGACGGAAGAGGAAGTCGCCCGCTTCGCAGTGGCACGCCAGCACTTTCCCGGGATTGACGTACAGGCAAGACTGATCCGCAACTACCCTTATGGCGCGGTTGCGGTCCACGCCCTTGGTTATGTCGGCGCGGTCAGTCAGGCGGATCTCGAGCGTCTGGATGCGGCAGACTATGCGGGCACGACCCATACCGGGAAGATTGGCGTGGAGCGGGCGGAGGAAGCCTCGCTGCACGGCAGCGTGGGTCATCGGCAGGTCCTGGTCAACGCGGAAGGCCGGATTCTGCAGGAGCTCGAGCGATCGCGGCCATACCCCGGGCGGGACATCACTCTGACCCTCGACCTGCAGCTGCAGCTCGCGTCCGAGTCTGCCCTGGCAGACCGGCGAGGTGCGATCGTCGCTATCGATCCGGCTAACGGCCACGTCCTGTCCCTGGTCAGTCAGCCTGGATATGACCCGAACTTGTTCAGCATCGGAATCTCCACCAGCGACTATCAAGCCCTGCGGGACGACCCGGATGTTCCTTTGTTCAATCGCGCACTGCGCGGCGTCTATCCACCGGGCTCGACGATCAAACCGGTCGTCGGGCTCGCCGGACTTCACTACGGGGCAGTCGCCCCCTGGCAAAGGGTTTATTGCCTGGGTTACTACACACTGCCCGGCCACAGTCATCGCTACAGGGACTGGAAGAAGGAGGGCCACGGGCCGGTCGATCTGAACGGGGCCGTAGCGCAGTCCTGTGACGTCTACTTCTACGATCTCGCCGTCAAGTTGGGAATCGACAACCTGCAGGGTTTCCTGGGCACCTTCGGCATTGGAACCAGGACCGGGATCGACATTCCGTCGGAGAAAGCCGGCACCTTGCCGTCGAGGGAGTGGAAGAGAGCCCGCTTCGCTCGCCGGGAGGATCAAGCCTGGTATCCCGGTGAGACGGTCATCACCGGTATCGGCCAGGGCTATCTGGAGGTCACCCCCCTGCAACTGGCCCAGATGACTGCAAGCATCGCTGCCCGAGGATTGCGCTTCCGGCCCATGATTGTCGCGGCAAGGACCGATCCGGCGACCGGCGAGACCGAAACACTAGCGTCCGAGGCGCTCCCTACCATCGAGGTGGCCGACGATTCGTACTGGGACCTCGTCGTGCAGGATATGACTGACGTCGTGCATGGGGAGCGCGGAACCGCCCGCCGGATTGGTTTGGATGCCCCTTACCGCATTGCCGGCAAGACCGGCACTGCGCAGGTGTTCACGATCGCCCAGGGTGAAGAGTACGAGGAAGATGACGTGGATGAACGGCTCCGTCATCACGCTCTGTTCATCGCCTTCGCCCCTGCGGAAGCACCTCGCATCGCCCTCGCCGTGATCGTTGAGAACGGCGGCAGCGGTAGCGGCGCCGCGGCGCCGGTCGCGCGGCTTGTACTCGACAATTACTTGTTGAGGTCAGACCAGTGATGCTTGACGAACCACTGGACAGGCCCAAGCCGATTTCGGTTGTCCAGCGATTACTTGCCGGGCTGCACCTGGACGGCCCGTTGCTGGTGGCTCTGCTTACCGTCTGCGGTCTCGGGCTCTTCGTCCTTTACAGCGCCGGTGGTCAGAACGCCGACCTCATCGTTCGCCAGGGCGTTCGAATCGCAGTGGCGTCTGTCACCATGCTGGTCGTCGCCCAGATCCATCCGAAATATCTCCGGCTATGGGCGCCGTGGCTATTCCTGGGAGGCATCATTCTTCTCGTACTCGTCCTTGTCATGGGCGAGATCGGTAAAGGAGCGCAGAGATGGCTCGATATCGGCTTAGTGCGCTTCCAGCCATCGGAAATCATGAAACTGGCGGTTCCGATGATGGCGGCGTGGTACCTGCATGAACGCCCACTCCCGCCCACGCTGCGCGAGACGCTGACCGTCCTCGTGCTCCTCTCCATGATGCCGGCCGCGCTGATCGCGCGGCAGCCGGATCTTGGCACCGCCCTGTTGATCGCAACATCGGGAGTGCTCGTCATACTCCTGGCCGGCATGTCCATGCGCCTGATTCTGGCTTTCGGGGCGCTGGCCCTTGCGGCGGCCCCGCTTCTGTGGATGAACATGCACGCCTACCAACGCCAGAGGGTGCTAACGTTCCTGAACCCGGAATCGGACCCGCTCGGCTCGGGCTACCACATCATCCAGTCAAAGATCGCCATCGGCTCAGGCGGCATTTTCGGCAAGGGCTGGCTCAACGGAACCCAGGCCCAGCTCGAGTTTCTGCCGGAGCGGGCCACCGACTTCATCTTCGCGGTACTCGGTGAGGAATTCGGCCTGCTCGGCGTCGTGACGCTTCTGATCCTCTATCTGCTGATCATTGTGCGCGGGTTGTTCATCGCGAGCCAGGCGCAGGACACATTCGGTCGACTGCTGAGCGGCAGTATCAGTCTGACTTTCTTTGTCTACGTTTTCGTGAACACCGGGATGGTGACCGGCCTGTTACCGGTTGTCGGAGTCCCGCTGCCGCTCGTGAGCTACGGCGGCACGTCCATGGTGACCCTCATGGCGGGCTTCGGTATGCTGATGTCCGTCCATTCTCACCGAAAACTCATACCACAGTGACCAAATCGTTCCGCTTACTTACGGCGCTCTCCCTCATGTTGGTGTTCATCATGCCGCTGCATGCGACTGGACTCGACCTCTCCAGGGACGACGTCTCCGAATTCGTGGCGCGCATGGAAACCAGTCATGGCATCCCGGCAGCCGAGACCCGGCAGCTGCTTGGCGAGGCCCAGATCCAGCCGCGCATCCTCGAGGCCATGAGGCGCCCGGCCGAAAAAGTAAAGCCCTGGCATGAGTATCGCCAGATCTTTATCACCGAGAAGCGTATCCAGGCCGGCAAAGACTTCTGGTCCGAGCACGAGTCGGACCTCGACAGGATCGCCGCGGAGACCGGCGTGCCCGTAGAGATCATCGTCGGCATTCTCGGCGTGGAGACGTTCTACGGGCGTATCACGGGTAACTATCGCGTTATCGACTCGCTCGCAACGCTGGCTTTCGAGTATCCGCCGAGATCGCGGTTTTTTACCTCCGAACTCGAGCAATTCCTCCTCCTGGCAAGGGAACAGGACCTCGACGTCCTCGAGGCGATGGGCTCATATGCCGGCGCCATGGGTGGGCCGCAGTTCATATCAAGCAGCTATCGGGCTTATGCAGTCGATGCCAGCGGTGACGGCCAGGTAAATCTGTGGACGGACTGGACCGATATCATCGGTAGCGTCGCCAACTACTTCGCGGAACATGGATGGCGGCCGGGCGGGCTCATCGCCGACCGGATCGACGGCTCGCCTCCGGAAGCCGCCCTGAGCAAAGGTCTCACGCTGGACAAGAAGGCAGCGGAAATTCGGCAGCTGGGACTACAGCCCGACGTCGAGGACGATGAAAAAGTCATGGTGTTCTCGCTTGAGGCTGCGACCGGTCCCGAGTACTGGATCGGATATCGAAACTTCTACGTGATTACGCGGTACAACCGCAGTTCAATGTATGCCATGGCAGTCCGTGATCTCGGACGGGAGGTCCGTGCACTCCGGGAGACATCGTCGGATGAGTCCTAGCTTCCGCAAGACCAGGATCTTTGTCCTGGTAGCGCTGATCGGGGCCTGCGCCGGTCCTGACGTCGATCGCGCGCCCACGCGCCCACCGGACGTATCGAGCGTACCGGATGCCGTTCCCAGGGCTGAACCACGCAGCGCGAGCGGCAACCCGCCGTTCTACGAAGTTAATGGTCGCCGCTACCATGTCATGGACTCCTCCCACGGCTACCGCAAACGGGGCGTCGCCTCCTGGTACGGGGAGAAGTTCCATGGCCGTAGGACTTCAAGCGGCGAAACCTACGACATGTACTTGATGACGGCTGCTCACAAGACGCTGCCCCTGCCCGCGTACGCGCGGGTTACTAATCTGGGCAACGGCCGCAGTGTCATCGTAAAAATCAACGACCGCGGGCCGTTTGTGGACAATCGCATCATCGACCTGTCCTACGCTGCCGCAAACCGACTGGATATGATCCGTGCCGGTACGGCGATGGTAGAAGTGGAGGTGCTCGATCCATCGACGCCGCCGCGTGCCGCCAGAGCCCAGGAAGTGACTCCACAGGCCGCTGACGGCTCGATGTACATCCAGGCCGGTGCTTTCAGATCGAAGCAGAACGCGGAATCCCTGGCCCGCCGCGTGCGGGCGCAGGCCAGAGAGGATACGCGGGTCTTCATAAGGCACGACAGCGTCGACGGCGAACCGATATATAGAGTCCGGATCGGCCCGGTAGCGGGCGTGGATCAGTTCGATCGACTTGTCGAACAGATGGCCCGTATCGGTATCTCCGACGCTTACCTGGCTCTGGACTGACGGCTACATTTCCCTACGCCGAGCCGTTAAACTTGGCGACCTCCGGAAATCAGACGTCACTCTGAAACTCAACAGGAAGCCCATGTTGAAGATATCGCGCGATCTTGCGCTACTGGCCGCGACCGCCCTACTTCACTCAACCGCCTATGCGGCAACGCCGCTACCTTCACCGCCGGAGGTCAGCGCTGAAGCGTATCTGGTAGCCGACTTCAACAGCGGCACGACCCTCGCGGAAAAGGATCCGGACCGGCAGGTTGAACCGGCGAGCATCACGAAAGTCATGACCTCCTACGTCGTTTTCAAGGAACTTGAGGCCGGCAACCTGACGCTTGCGGATCAGGTAACGATCAGCGAATACGCATGGCGAGAGAGCATGCGGACCTCCAGGACTTTCCTGGAACCCCGTACCCAGGTCTCGGTAGAAGACCTGTTGAAGGGGATGATCATCCAGTCTGGCAACGATGCCAGCATCGCATTGGCCGAACACATCGCCGGCAGCGAGGAGACCTTTGCCGCCATGATGAATGCCTATGCTGGGAAACTCGGCATGACAGGAACGAATTACACCAATAGCACCGGGCTGCCGAACCCGGAGCATTACACGACCGCTCGCGATCTCGTCCTGCTCGCCAGGGCGCTGATCGCTGAATTTCCCGAATACTACCGCTGGTATGCGGACCCCGAATTCACGTACAACGGGATCACGCAACCAAACCGCAATCGCCTGTTAAGGCAGGCAGAAGGCGTTGACGGGATCAAGACCGGGTGGACAGAGTCTGCCGGATACTGCCTGCTCTCTTCAGGGGTCCGTGACGACGTACGACTGATCGCTGTTGTCCTCGACGCACCGAAAGAACCGGCGAGGAATGCAGCCAGCAAAGCTCTGCTCAATTACGGATTCCGTTTCTTCGAGACCCACCGTCTGTACGGCGCCGGCGAGGAGATCACCAGCGTCAGAGTCTGGCAGGGAGCGACCGAAACCCTCGCGCTGGGGGTCAAGGAAGACGTCTTCGTCACTGTGCCCAGAGGCCGCTACGAGGAACTCTCGGCCACTCTCGACCTTCCCGAAAGGACCATCGCACCGGTCGATGGCGATATCCCCGTCGGTGAACTCACAATCACGCTCGATGAGGAGACCATCGTGACCCGACCACTCTATCCCACGACATCGGTTGCCGAAGGCAATCTTTGGCAACGGGTGTCAGACGGGGTCCTGTTGTGGTTCGAATAGCGCATGAGCGAAGAATCTGTCTTTGAATTCCCATGCGATTTCCCCATCAAGGTTGTGGGGCGCGCGGAACCGGGATTCGAGTCCGTTGTCGTGGAAATCGTGTCCGAGCACGTAGCGAAGGTGGACCCTGACCGAATCAGCAGCCGCCTGAGCCGGGACGGCAATTTCATCTCCGTCACCCTGACCATCGTTGCGGAGAATCGCCCACAGCTCGACGCGATCTACGAGGCGCTCAGTGGTCACGATCGGGTGATGATGGTCCTATGACGCCCGCCCCCTCGGCTGTCGTTCGGCACCTCGGGCTGGTGGAATATGTGCCCACGTGGCGCCAGATGCAGCAGTTTACGGATAAGCGCACCCCTGCGACATCCGACGAAATCTGGAGCCTTCAACACCCGTCGGTTTTCACGCTGGGCATGAACGCCAGTCGCGACCATCTGCTTGCACCGGGCAACATACCGGTCGTAGAGATAGACAGGGGCGGACAAGTTACCTACCACGGTCCCGGACAACTCGTCGTCTACCCGCTTCTTGACCTGGATCGGCTTGGTCTCAATGTCCGTCGGCTCGTGACCGCGCTGGAACAGAGTGTCATTGACCTGGCAGCGAGCTGGGGGATCGAGGCTTACGGTCGTCGCGACGCGCCTGGCGTGTATGTCGACGATCGCAAGCTTGCCAGCCTCGGGTTGCGGATAAGGAAAGGCTGTTGCTATCACGGCCTGGCTCTGAATGTGAATATGGAGCTGGAGCCATTCGGCCGCATCAATCCGTGCGGTTACCGCGGACTGCAGGTCACTCAGCTCGCCGAACTCGGCGTGCATGTCAGCGTTGAAGAAACGGCTGACCGCCTCATCACCCTGATCTTGCGCGCTTTGGGCATCACGTCGCTTCCCTAGTCCGCGCAGCGAGATCTCCGGCCTCTTTCAGGCGATCCGGATCACCGACATCGATCCAGGCCCCGGAATGGCGCTGCCCGGTGACCCGTCCGGCGGACATGGCACGCCATAGCAGCGGCACGAGGGAAAATCTCCCCGGTCTGCACCCATCGAACAGCTCGGCGCGATAGATGCCGATGCCGCTGAAAGTCAGGCGGTCGCCTCGGCCTTCGCGACTGATCCGGGAGCCCTCCAGACAGAAATCGCCGGCCGGGTTGTGCGCGGGATTCGCGACCATGACCAAATGCGCGAGGCTGTCGGCCGGGCAGCGCAGCGTCCCGGGCGAAATGTCGGTCCAGACATCGCTGTTTACGACAACGAACGGCCCGCAGCCCAGTAATGGCAGGGCATTGAAAATCCCGCCGCCGGTCTCCAGTGGCGGAAAACCTTCTTCGGAGTATTGCAGACTGACACCGAAATGTTCGCCATCTCCCAACCTGGCGCGGAGATCATCGCCGAGCCAGCCGAGATTGACGACAACCTTCCGGATGCCGGCTTTGGCAAGGGCATTCAGGTGCCACACGATCAGTGGCCGACCGCAAATTTCGATCAGGGGTTTGGGGCACTTATCGGTCAACGGCCGCATGCGCTCTCCGCGGCCGGCAGCAAGAATCATCGCAATTCGGGCCGTGTCGCCCTCCGCGGGATTCTTCACACGGGTCGGTTGATCTTTAGCTATATCCATTCGATCGGGTCAGATGGCTGGCACTGCGGTTGCGATTGGTTTGATGGGCGGCCTCAAGTGTGCCATTTTAGCCTCACGCCAGAGTAAGGCTCGCGAGAATGACAATACGACTGCGCGCGCCCAAGGCGCTCCTTCTAAGCCTGCTGGGGACTTCTCTGTCCGTCGGAGCGCAGGAGGATTGTCCTGTTCCTGAGGTGCCCGTCTATCCGGATATCTCCGAGGAAGAACCGGTCGACTTCGTCGCGGACAACGCAGAAGTGACCAAAGAGGGCGTCAGCATTTTCTCCGGCCGGGTAACCGTTCGACAGGGTTTCCGCGAGATCGAAGCCAGCATGCTTCGATATGACGCCCAGACTGGAAAGATCAAGTCTGACGGACGCGCCACCTATCGGGAACCGGCGCTTGAGATCAGCGCAGCGGACGCGGACTACAACGCGACCACCGGTGAAGCGGAATTTCTGGACGCAGAATTCGTGCTGCCGGCCCGCCCTGCCCGCGGGGCTGCCGGACGGGTATCTGTGGCAGCAGATGGCGAGATCATACTCGACGACATCCTGTACACCACCTGCATGGACGAGGACCCGGACTGGCGCCTGCGGGCCAAGGATCTGGAACTCGATCTGCGCGAGTCTCAAGGTGTGGCGCGTAAGGTTCGATTGGACTTCCGGGATACGCCCCTGCTGTACGCGCCGTACCTGAGCTTCCCGCTCGACAAGAAGCGTAAGTCCGGATTTCTGATGCCGGAGTTTGGCACCTCGGATCGTTCAGGCACGGAGATTCAGGTGCCGTTCTACTGGAATATCGCGCCGAATCGGGACGCCACGATCACCGGCAGATGGTTATCAGACCGAGGCATGCAGCTCAGGAACCAGCTGCGCTACCTGACTGAACGTTCCGAAGGCCAGCTCTACCTGGAGTATCTGCCAGATGACGATCGGTTCGATGACGACCGCCGCCTGAGCCAGTGGGAAAACCTCACGCGTTTCGGCAACGGATGGCGCATGTCGGCCGACGTGCAGGAGGCGTCCGACAGAGAATATCTTGAGGACCTTGGATCAGGTGTTTCGTCGACGAGCAAAACCCACCTGTTGCGCAACATTGAGGTGTCTTACCTCGGAAGCCATTGGGACTTCGTCGCGAGGGCGCGGAACTACCAGACCATGGATGTCGACATCACCAATGAGGACAAACCGGCCGAGCGGCTGCCACAGTTCCTGCTGTCCGGCAACCTGAGCGACGGCCCGCTGGGGCTGACCTACGAATGGAACAGCGAACTGGTGAACTTCAATCAGGAAGAAGGGGTCGATGGAGCCCGCGCCAGCGTGGAGCCGGCGATCAGCCTGCCGCTGGAAGGTCCGGGTTACTTCTTGATACCGAAGCTGGCCTGGCGAGTGACCGGCTACGACCTCGATCTGGATGACGATGAGGGTGAGGATCAGCCGACTCTGGGCGTGCCTATCGCCAGCCTTGACGCAGGTCTGCTCTTCGAGCGCGAAACGCCGTCGGGGAAGTACGTACAGACTCTGCAACCCCGGGTGCTGTACGCATACATTCCGCGGCGCACGCAGGACGACATGCCGATCTTCGATACCGCGGTGCCCGATTTCAATTATGTCCAGTTGTTCCGGCGCAATCGTTTCGTCGGAGGCGACAGGGTCGGAGACACGGATCAAGTCAGCGTGGGCGTCACGACCCGCCTCCTGGCTTCTGACACCGGCAGGGAATTCCTCCGGGCGACCCTGGGACAGGCTTTTTATCTGGGCGACCGGCGTGTCGTGGTGCCCGGGTCCGAGGAAGAGAGCGATAACGAATCAGACGTAGTCGCCGAACTCGGACTCGATATCTTCAAACACTGGAATGCGGATCTCGCCTATCACTGGAATGTGGATGATCAGGACACGCGGCGAGCAGAGTTCCGACTGCAGTACCGCCCGGAGCAGAACAAGGTCGCAAACGCTTCTTACCGGTATCTGCCCGGCATCCTCGAGCAGGCCAGTCTGTCGGTCGGTTGGCCGCTCAGTAAGCGGTGGAGCGTCGTCGGGGCGATAGACTACTCGATCCGTGACAGCACAACTCTGGAGCGCATGGTCGGTCTCCAGTACGAGAGTTGCTGTTGGGCTGTAAGGATGGCTTCCAGCCGGGAAGTGAGTAACCGCGATGGATCCAAGGATACCGCGTTCATGCTGCAGCTCGATCTCAAGGGCCTGGCCGGTCTCGGGATCGACGCCCGAAGGCGATTCGAGCGTGATATCCTAGGTTATTCGGTTTACGAATAACCCCCTGTATTCCAGACTATGCGCAAGCTTTTGATCGCGATATTCGCGGCCTCGGCCGGTCAGGTCAGCCTCGCTCAATCCACGCAGGGCCTGAGCAACGATGGCCTCTTGCTCGATCGTATTGCCGCGGTGGTCAATGACGGCATCATCCTTCAGAGCCAGATCGAGTCCAGGATGAGAATCGTTGTCGATCAGCTGCGCGAGCAGAGGACCCAGTTGCCTCCTCGCGACGTCATCGAACAACAGGTCCTGGAGCAGCTCATCGTTCAGGAGGTGCAGCTGCAACGCGCTCGCCGGCTCGGCATCCGGGTACCCGATCAGATGCTCAACCAGACGCTGCAACGAGTCGCGCAACGCAACGGTATCTCGCTGTCCCAGCTGCCGAGTGCACTCGCCTCTCAGGGTATCAACTACTCCCAATATCGCGAAGACATGCGTAACGACATGATCCTGGACGCTCTCATGCAGAGGGATGTGATCGCGCGGATTTCCGTCTCCGAGCGCGAGATCGAGCGTTTCCTGCAACGTCAGGAGTCGAGCCTCGGCGATCAGATCGACTATGACATCTCGCACATCCTCATCGCCCTTGGTCAGGTCCCATCCCCCGAGGAGGTTGAGGCAGCGGAACAGAAGGCGGAGAAAATTCATCAGCAACTGGTCGCGGGAGCGGACTTCACGGAAACGGCGGTGGCCTACTCGGACGGTCAGAACGCTCTTGATGGAGGCCGCCTCGGCTGGCGCCGGGGCGCGCAGCTGCCACCGGTCTTCTTCGACGTAGTCCGCGACTTGCAGCCCGGTGAGATATCACCGCCGATCCGCAGCCCGAGTGGCGTGCATCTGCTGAAACTGAATGACGTACGAGGCTCGGACCGTGTCATAGAGCTTCAGCACCACACTCGTCATATTTTGCTCAGGCCAGACGAAATCCTCGACGATCGAGCGATCAAATCAAAACTCCAGCGCATCCGGGTCCGGATCGTCGAGGATGGTGAGGACTTCGATGACGTCGCCCGTCTCGAATCCGACGATCCGGGATCGGGGCCGATGGGCGGTGACCTTGGCTGGAACACCCCGGGGACTTTCGTGCCCGTGTTCGAGGAAGAGATCGCCGCTCTGCAACCGGGGCAGATAAGCGAACCCTTCCGGACCGAGTTCGGCTGGCACATCGTAGAACTGATAGACCGGCAGGAGCGAGACACGACCGAGGAGGTTCAGCGGATGCGGGCGATCGAGGCAATCCGTGCGAGCAAACGTGAGCAGGAAACCGAGATTTGGCTCCGTCAATTACGTGACGAGGCCTATGTGGAACTTCGCGGCTAGCCTCTGGGATCGGTCGGCGAGGCCGACCGGTGACGCGCGCGTCGCATGAATCAGGCACCCCCAATAATAGCGTTTACGCCCGGCGAGCCCGCCGGGATCGGACCGGATTTGGCCGTCGGCCTGGCCTCACAGGACCTGCCGCTGAGGCTGATCGTCGTAGCCGATGCGGATATGCTCCAGCAAAGGGCGGTCGCGCTCGGAATAGACCTGGCAATCCATCGAGATCCGGACCGGATCCCGGAACCTCGCTCCGGCAACCTATCGGTCTGCCATGTGCCGCTGAACAGCCCGGCAGAGATTGGCCGCCTCGATACCGAAAACGCGACCGCAGTTCTCCGTGGTCTGGAGCTCAGCGTTCGGGAGTGCGTCTCCGGACGCTGGCATGCCATGACGACCGGACCGGTTCATAAAGCGATTATCAACGAGGCCGGCATAGCCTTTAGCGGGCATACGGAGTTTCTGGCTCGCCTCACAGACACGGAATTACCGGTCATGATGCTGGCCAGCGAATCTCTCAAGGTCGCGCTGGTCACCACTCATCTGCCGCTCTCGGAAGTGCCGGGTGCGATATCAGGCGATCGGATTATCCGGACGCTGGAGGTTCTTGAAGGGGATCTCCGCCACCGATTCGGGATCGCCTCCCCGCGGATCCTCGTCTGCGGGCTCAACCCTCACGCCGGCGAAGGCGGACACCTCGGGCGAGAAGAGATAGAGATAATCGAACCGGCGCTTGACGAGGCCCGCTACCGTGGCATCTTGGTCGACGGGCCACTGCCGGCGGACACTTTGTTCACGCCGCGGCACCTGTCCGGCGCGACAGCGGTCCTCGCCATGTATCACGACCAAGGTCTGCCCGTACTGAAATACAGCGGATTCGGTCAGGCCGTGAACGTCACGCTGGGCCTGCCGATCATCCGTACCTCGGTGGATCACGGCACAGCCACGGAACTGGCCGGCACTGGTCGCGCTGATCCTGGCAGCCTGCTGCAGGCGCTAGGCCTCGCTGCCACACTGGCCAAGGTCGAGCACTCTTGAGCCATCGCCCGCGGAAACGCTTTGGTCAGCATTTCCTTCACGATCCGGGCGTGATCCAGAAAATCGTCGCTTCGATTGACCCCGCGGCAGATGATCTGATTGTCGAAATCGGGCCCGGTGAGGGCGCGATCACCATCCCTCTGTTGGATCGCGTCGGCACGATGCACGCGATAGAGATCGATCGCGACGTCATTCGCTCGCTGGAAAGTCGCTGCAGGACACACGGCAATCTGCTCCTCCACAATGCCGATGCCCTGCGGTTCGATTTCACGACGTTGGCTGTGCCAGGCTCCGCGCTGCGCATCGTGGGCAATCTTCCGTACAACATCTCGACGCCACTCCTGTTCCATCTCCTGCGCCAGCGCGACGTGATCCACGACATGCATTTCATGCTTCAGCGCGAGGTCGTCGAGCGTATGGCCGCCGGACCCGGCTCACGAAAGTATGGCCGCCTCACCGTAATGTTGGCGGCGTATTGCCGGGTCGAGCGGCTGTTCGATATCGGTCCCGGCGCATTCCGTCCGCCGCCTCGTGTGCATTCTTCGATGGTCCGGTTGACGCCGTTTACCAGTGCCCCGTTCCCGAACCCGAGGCCGGATGCGTTCTCGGCTATCGTCAACCGGGCGTTTTCCATGCGCCGCAAGACGCTGCGGAATGCCCTGAAGGGCATGGTGTCCGTAGAAACGATGATCGCGGTCCATTGTGATCCGGGCAGTCGCCCCGAGACCCTGACAGCCGCACAATTCGCCCTGCTGGCGGCTGGCAGCGATATACAATCAGACGGTGAATGAAACGGCAATTCCCCTATACTCTGAGCAGAAGGCCGGCCGCCGCATCCACCAAGGGAGGCAGTTCTTATGTCCGACTATAAACGCGTGCTCGTCGCTGTCGATCTCAGCGAACACAGTGACCAGGTCGTAAAACGGGCGCAGTTCATCGCCAAGGCATTCCAGGCCGAGATAAGTCTTCTGCATGTCGTCGAATATGTCCCGGTAGAACCTATGGGAGAGGCGCTACTCCCGGCCGTCGATATCGAGGACGAACTCGTTCAGGGCGCTCGGCGCAGACTGGATGAACTGGCCGAACGTACGGGCGTGCCCGGGGTCGACCGTCGGGTGGAGAACGGCACCATAAAATCGGAAGTGGTCCGGGTCGCAGAAGAAATCAACGCCGACCTTGTTATTCTGGGCAGCCGGGAACGTCACGGGGTCGCCGTGCTTCTCAACCTCACGGAGGACACGATCCTCCACGCCGCGCCATGCGACGTGCTGGCGATACGCCTAGCCGACTAGGGGCAGACTCGCCGATCATGTCCGCAGAAGGCCACATCCGCGTGCACGTGGACACGCAATACGTCGCTGACCAGTCGGTTCCCGAGGAGAGTCGCTACGTGTTCGCCTATACGGTCACGATCCACAATGAGGGGAACGAAGTGGCGCAGCTGATCTCGCGCCACTGGATAATCACCGACGCGAACGGCGGAACCAGCGAGGTCGAGGGCGAGGGCGTCGTCGGCGAGAAACCGACTCTGCGGCCGGGAGAGGGCTTCCGTTATACCAGTGGCGCCATCCTCGAGACCCCGGTCGGGTCGATGAGAGGCACCTACCACCTGGTGGACAAAAACGGCCAACCCTTCGAAGCGCCCATTGCTGCATTCACACTGGCCGTCCCCGGCATGCTGCATTAATCCGGGAATGGCGGTTTACGCGATCGGTGACGTGCAGGGGTGTTATGACCCCCTCAGAGCCCTGCTCGACAAGGTTAAGTTCGATCCCGACAAGGACAAGGTCTGGTTCACCGGCGACCTGGTCAACCGGGGACCAAAGTCCCTGAAGGTTCTACGCTACGTTCGCGGGCTCGGCGACAGCGCCATCACGGTACTGGGGAACCACGACTTGCACTTGCTTGCAGTGGCCGAGTTTCCTCGGCGACTGCGCACCAAAGACACTCTGGACAATGTGTTGGCTGCCAAGGATCGGGACGAACTACTCGACTGGCTGCGACACCGACCCATGATGCATTACGACAAGAAACTCGGGTTTGCGCTAGCTCATGCCGGCCTGTCCCCCCAATGGGACCTTGCCACCGCACTGAACGCGGCGGCGGAACTGGAAGACATTCTGCGGAGCAGCCGGTGCCGTGCGTACTTTAAGCGTATGTACGGCAACGAACCTAACCGCTGGTCGCGCAAGCTTCGCGGCTGGCGACGCCTGCGCTACATCACCAACTGCTTCACTCGGATGCGCTATTGCGATAAGCGCGGCCGTCTTGAACTAACGCGCAGCGGTCGGCCGAGTCACCGGGATCGCAAGTATATGCCCTGGTTTCGGGTGCCGGACCGGGAGAACAAAAAAGTCCGTATCGTTTTTGGCCACTGGTCGACCTTAGGTCCGGTCACCGACAAAAACATCTTCCCGCTGGATACCGGTTGCGTGTGGGGCGGCTCTCTGACCGCTCTAAAGCTCTCGTCGAAATCCGCCAAGCGTATAAGCGTGCGCTGCAAGCAGTCACAGAAACCGGGCTGAAAGGACTGGCCCCACGCATGGGCTAGAATAGTCCCTGGACTTTGTCTGGCGGTCGATGGGCACATAGCGTTGGAGCTGGAAGGAAAGCGAGCTTTGGTTTGTGGCGCGAGCCGAGGTATCGGTCGAGCGACCGCCGAGGCGCTGTCCGAAGCGGGCGCCCAAGTAATCATCGCAGCTCGAGACGGACACCGCCTCGCGCAGGTCGTAGCCGAACTGCCGCAACCGGTGGGACAGGAGCATGAAGCCCTGGAAATCGACTTCGGTGACACCGCGCATATCGGACCCCAGCTGGCCGAACTCCTGCATTCCGGACCTGTCCATGTTGTCGTGAACAACTCCGGTGGTCCGCCGGCCGGGCCTGCCTCGCAGGCCGAGACCGCAGCATTCGAATCTGCCTTCCGTCAGCATGTCGTCGCCAATCAAGTCATTCTCCGCACGCTGCTGCCGGCAATGAAAGCGTCCGGCTATGGCCGGATAGTGAATATCATCTCGACGTCGGTGAAAGAGCCCATTCCGGGCCTGGGCGTGTCCAATACGATACGTGGCGCCGTCGCCAGCTGGGCCAAGACGCTGTCACGCGAACTGGGCCCATTCGGCATCACCGTGAACAACGTGCTGCCAGGCTTCACTGCCACAGAGCGTCTCGAATACTTCTTCGAGCAACGCGCCGAGGCTTCCGGCAACTCCGTTGATACTGTACGTCAACAGGCGCGCATGAGAGTACCGGTGGGCCGATTTGCCGAGCCGCGAGAGATCGCGGCAGCAGTCACATTCCTGGCATCTCCTGCAGCAGGGTATATCAATGGCATTAATCTGCCGGTAGACGGCGGACTGATCGCCAGCCTGTGACCGAGTGCATGAGAAAGCGGACCTGCCCGGATGTGACGCGGCAAGAAAGGTCAGAAAACACTTTCTGCTGAGTGGGGGAATCGCATGAACGAGGAACAGGTCATTATAAGAGCGGCGGGGGCGCCTGAGCCGATCGGCAGCTACCCCCATGCCAGGCGTGTCGGAAACCTGTTATTTCTGTCGGGCATCGGGCCAAGGACCCATGGTGACAAGGCTATTCCGGGCGTAAAAACGGATGCTGACGGCAGGGTTGTCGAGCGCGATATCGCGCTACAGTGCCGCTCCGTGTTTGATAACGTCAGGCAGGTTCTCGAAGAAGCCGGCTCATCCTGGAATCAGCTCGTGGACGTGACCGTATTCCTGACTCACATGAGCGAGGATTTCGCTACGTACAATCAGCTCTACGCAGAGTACTTTGCGGGAAACCAACCTTGCCGCACGACCGTCGAAGTCAAGAGCCTGCCTACACCTATTGCGATAGAACTCAAGTGCATCGCGACCATTGAGGGCTAGATAGATGCAGCCGTTGACCACCTTCAATTTCCTGCAGTGGATCGAGGATCATCGGGAGCGATTGCGACCCCCGGTGTGCAACCAGGTTGTCTTCCAGGATTCGGAATTCATCGTCATGGTCGTGGGCGGACCAAATACCCGTACCGACTATCACTGGGACCCTGGCGAGGAGCTGTTCTACCAGATTGAGGGAGATATGCTCCTCAAGACTGTTCAGGACGGGCGCATCGTCGACGTGCCGATTCGTGAAGGCGAGATGCTGTTGCTTCCGGCGGAGGTGCCCCACTCCCCACAGCGCTTCGCTGATACCGCAGGACTCGTCATCGAACGCAAACGCCGGGAGGAAGAGCAAGACGGCTTCATGTGGTTCTGCGATGGCTGCGGATACAAGCTTTACGAAGAGTACCTGCACGTCAGCGACATCGTCTCTCAACTACCACCGGTGTTCGAGCGCTTCTACAGCGACCCCGATCATCTGCGCTGTGATGCCTGCGGCCAGGTGATGGCATCACCCGTCAAAGCAGACGCAGTCTGATTGCCGGTCAAACCATGCTGAAGATCGATATCCACACCCACATTCTGCCGCCGGACTGGCCGGATCTGCAGGAACGCTACGGCTATGGAGGATGGGTTCAGCTGGAACGCCAAGGCACGGGCTGCGCCCACATGACCCTGGATGGCAGTTTCTTCAGGTCGGTGGACCCCAACTGCTTCGATGCCGGGATCAGGCTGCACGACTGCGCGGACCACGGGGTGCAGGTCCAGGTCCTTTCAACCGTACCGATCATGTTCAGTTACTGGGCCAAACCGCAGGACACGCTGGATCTCGCCAAACTGCTCAACGACCACATCGCCGGCGTCTGCGCGGAACATCCGCGGCGCTTCGTCGGGCTCGGCACGGTGCCGATGCAGGACCCGGATCTGGCGGCCCGTGAAATAGAACGGTGCGTCCACGGACTCGGTCTGGCCGGTATCGAGATCGGTTCGCATGTCAACGGCATGAACCTTGACCATCCCAAGGTGGTTCCGATCCTCGAAGCCGCCGCCTCTATCGGCGCTGCGGTGTTCGTCCATCCATGGGAAATGCTCGGGCGGGAGCGGATGTCCAAGTACTGGCTGCCTTGGCTAGTGGGCATGCCGGCCGAGACGTCTCTGTCCATATGTTCGATGATCTTCGGCGGCGTCCTGGAGAAGCTCCCCGAACTTCGTATCGCCTTCGCGCACGGAGGTGGCGCGTTTCCGGCGACTCTGGGCCGCATCGAGCACGGATTCAACGTCAGGCCTGACCTCTGTGCGGTCGATAACGAGCACAACCCCCGCGACTACCTGGGGCGTTTCTACGTGGACTCGCTGGTGCACGATCCCGACATGCTCCGCTATATGATCAAGCTGATGGGCGCCGAGTCGATCGCCCTTGGCAGCGACTATCCATTCCCGCTCGGCGAGCAGGTGCCGGGCGCTCTTATCGAGTCTATGGACCTGACGCCGGAGGTGCGTGATCGCCTGCTGGCAGGTACTGCGCTGGAGTGGCTGGCGATGGAGCGGGAGCGATTCCTGTGAGCGGCCTGACCATGCAAGTTGGCGATAGACAGTATGGTGTGGGCTCGGAACCCGTCGCCGACGTGTCACTGCCGCTGGACTTCCACGGCGCGCAGCCAAGCCACTTCGCAGCGCCAATGGCCCACGCCAGGCCTCTGCAGATCGGTGGCTTCGTCGGCGACACGAGCGAGGGGGGCAGCTGCAACTGCGAGGTAATAACGCTCACGCCTCACTGTAACGGCACGCATACCGAATGCGTCGGACACGTGACGGATGACCCCGTCAGCATTGCGAAACTTGGCCTCGTTCCTCTGTTGCCAGCCCTGTTGCTGAGCGTACCCACTTATACGGCCGCTGACTGCGGCGAGAGTGCAGATCCAGCACCGATAGCCGACGACCAGCTGGTCACGGCGCGGGCACTGGAACAAGCGCTGGGCAGGTGCACGGCGGAGCCCCTACCGGCCCTCCTCATCCGTACACTGCCCAATGACGTGGGAAAACGTACAAGAGACTATGGCGCCGGAGCACTACCGCCCTTTTTGTCTCTGCAGGCGATACACCTGCTGCTCGAGTGGGATGTCCGCCATCTGCTAGTTGACCTACCGTCGATAGATCGTGCCCATGACGAGGGCCGCCTCGCCGGGCATCGTCGATTTTGGGGCCTCCCCCCGGGCGGTGTTTCCTCGGCGGACGCAACTCGGCCCGACGCAACCATTACCGAGATGATCTATGTTCCGGATGAAGTCCCCGACGGTATCTACGCATTGAGCCTGCAGCTGGCCCCGTTCGTCGCAGACGCCACTCCCTCCCGGCCGCTTTTATTCGGGCTGGCGCCCGCATGACAGACCTCATCGAAGAGGCCCGGCGACTCGATGCCGCAGACGAGCTGTCCGGATTCCGGCAGCGGTTCCACATCCCGGCAGGCCCGTCGGGTGGAGACTCCGTCTACCTGTGCGGCAACTCGCTCGGTCTCCAGCCCCGGGACACGGGGACGATCGTAGCGGAGCTGCTGGAAGACTGGCGACGCTACGGCGTTGACGGACATTTCCGCGGCGAGCACCCCTGGATGCCCTATCACGAGCAGTTTTCAGGGCCGCTGGCGACCTTGGCCGGTGGGCACCCCGGGGAGGTCGTTTGCATGAACACGCTGACCGTGAACTTGCACCTCATGATGGTCAGCTTCTACCAACCGACAGCGGAGCGTTACCGCTTGATGATCGAAAAGCCGGCCTTCCCTTCGGACCGCTACGCAGCCGAATCTCAAGTGCGCTACCACGGCCTGGAACCGGCCGACGCGCTGATCGAAATCGGTCCCCGGGACGGAGAGTCGACCATTCGCGAAGAAGATATCCTCGAGATCATCGAGGCGCGTGGCGAGTCGGTCGCTCTGGTGCTGCTGCCCGGCGTCCAGTACTACAGCGGCCAACGCTTCGACATGGGCACGATCACGGCCGCGGCCCGATCCAGAGGCTGCCGGGTAGGATGGGACCTTGCCCACGCTGTCGGCAACGTGCCGCTGTCGCTGCATGATTGGGGAGCCGATTTCGCCGTCTGGTGTAACTACAAGTATCTCAATGGCGGACCCGGAGCCATCGGGGGCTGCTTCGTCCATGAGCGGCATGAGAACGACCCTGGCCTACCACGATTCGCGGGATGGTGGGGCCACGACAAAGCTACCCGATTCCGCATGGGGCCGGAGTTCGTTCCCTCGCTTGGGGCGGAAGGGTGGCAATTGTCCAATCCGCCAATCTTCTCGATGGCTCCGCTGATCCCCGCCCTGGATATGTTTCTCGAAGCGGGGATAGAACGACTGGCCGCGAAATCAACGCGACTCACCGGCTGGCTGGAACAACTCATAAAGTCCCGTCTTGAAGATCGGATCGAGATCCTCACGCCCGGGTCGCCCGAGCGACGTGGCTGTCAGCTGTCCCTGCGGTTGCGATCCGGCAGAGACGTCTTCGAACGTCTGACGGCGGCCGGAGTCGTTGTGGACTGGCGGGAACCGGACGTGATCCGGGCGGCGCCGGTCCCGCTCTACAACAGCTTCGATGACGTACGCAGATTTGTTGCATGCTTGGAAGAGGCGATGGCATGAACCAGACAGTGACTGTGGTCGGTGCCGGCCTGGCTGGTTCTCTTATGGCCATCTTTCTGGCGCGCCGCGGGTGCGCCGTGACGCTAATGGAGAAACGCCAGGATATGCGTCGCAAGTCCCTGCCCGCCGGTCGGTCTATCAATCTGGCCTTGGCCAACAGGGGCCTGAAATCGCTGCGAGCGGTGGGTCTCGAAGATCGGGTGCGGGAACAATTGGTGACCATGCGCGGTCGCATGGTCCATGACCAGCACGGCGACACGGACCTGCAGCCCTACGGCCAACGCCCCTGGGAAGTCATTTATTCAGTTTCCCGTCCAGGGCTGAATGCCCTTTTGCTGGATGAGGCCGAATCCGCAGGCGTGGACCTGCGCTTCGGCCAGGCCTGCAGGCGTGTCGACCTCGAGGCAGCGGTATTGACCTTCGAGGACGAGTCCAGCGGCCAGACCGCTGAACTGCCGCTGCGGCGCTGTATCGCAGCAGACGGGGCCGGATCGGTTCTGCGGGAAACGTTGATGAAACAACCCGGTTTCGACTGCACCGTGGACTGGCTGGAACACGGCTACAAGGAATTGTGCATCCCGGCCAGCGACGACGGCAGTTACCGGATAGACGCCAATGCTCTACACATCTGGCCGCGAGGCGGCTACATGCTGATCGCCCTACCCAACCTGGACGGCAGCTTCACGGTGACTCTGTTCCTGCCTAACGAGGGCGACCCGGGATTCGACCATCTCGATACGCGTGATCGCGTGAGCGACTTCTTCAAGGCCCGGTTCCCGGATGCCGCGGCATTGATCCCGGATCTCGAAGACGCGTTCTTCGTGAATCCGACCGGGCCGTTGGGCACAGTTCGATCTGCCCCGTGGCACCTCGACGACAAGCTTTGCCTTCTGGGTGACGCCGCCCATGCCGTCGTCCCGTTTCACGGTCAGGGCATGAACGCAGCGTTCGAGGACTGCCTCGAGATGGATGCCAGCCTGGAAGCAACCGGAGGAGATTGGTCGCGCAGCTTCGAACGATTCTTCGAGCGGCGCAAACCCAATACCGACGCCATTGCCGACATGGCCATCGAGAACTACACGGAGATGCGGGCGTCGGTCACCGACCCCCGCTTCCTGCTACGCAAGCAGCTGGCTTTCGAGCTGGAGCGGCGTCAGCCGGATCGTCTGGTGCCGCGCTACTCCATGGTCATGTTCCGAGACGATATCGGCTATGCTGACGCTCAGTCGCGAGGACGCACTCAGCTCGAGATCATGGAACGCGCCTTGCAAGGCAAGGAGCGGCTGGAGGAGATCGACATCGACGCGGTAGAGCGGCAAGTCTTGGAGACGCTGCCGCCAATCTGACGCCCTTTGCTCGGGCGGTCAGTCATGTGTCGGCGAGCGCCGTTGGGGGTCAGAATTGGTCATATCTCTCGTGGATAAGAGTGCGGCCGAAACGAACCCGAGGGCCCTCCTCATACAGATCGGATATCCTCGGATTCGATCACCCGTACCGCGGAACCTTCGTTCTTTACTGACCCCAGCATGGCCCGCGCCACCTGTTCGTCGCTGACCGGTCTGATTCGGCCGAGTCTACCCACGAGCAGCGGCGACGTGATCCCCAAAAGCAGCTGGCTGACCTTCTCTCCAGGCCTGAACTCGTCCCGGTCGCCGGTGAGCAACGACGGCCGCAGGATAACGAGACGCGGCAGCCCCAGCGCCTCCAGGTCGCGCTCGGTTTCGCCTTTCACGCGCAGGTAGAAGCTACGCGTGTCGGGATCCGCGCCCAATGAGGACACCACGGCGAATTGCTGTGCCCCGAGATCCCTGGCGAGCTTCGCGAAGGCAACGACATAGTCATGATCGACGCGCCGAAACGCTTCCCTGGAGCCCGCGGTCCGGATCGTGGTGCCCAGCGCACAGAAGGCATGATCCACCGAACCCACATCCTCGCCAGCGTCGGGCAGTTTGTCGAAGTCGATAGCGTGCTCGACCAGGCGATCATCCGTGATACCGGTGGGACGTCGGACCAGGAGGTGGACGCGATCGTAGTCATCGGACTCGATCAACAGTCGGACGAGTCTCCTGCCGATCAGTCCCGTGGCGCCTGCGACCAGTGCCGTGGGCAAGGCCTGGTCTCCAATCAGGTAAGTGGCGTGAGAACGATCTCGACGCGCCGGTTCAGCGAGCGCCCCTCCGGCGTGTCGTTGCTGGCGATGGGCTGGGTCTGCCCTCTGCCCGTGACTACGAGGCGCTCCGCGATCACCTCGCGGGTCATCAGGTAGTCGGCCACGCTCTGCGCGCGGCGCACTGACAGCGCCTGGTTGTACTCCGCCCTGCCCGTGCTGTCCGTGTGCCCGACCACGTCTACGTAGGTCTTCTCGAACTCGTTGAGCACCAGGGCGACAGAATCCAGAACCTCGTAGAAGCTGGACGAAATGTCGGCTGAATCGGTGGCGAAAGTCACGTGGCCCGGCATGTTAAGGATGATGTGGTCACCGTGGCGGGTCACGCTGACACCCGTGGCGCGCAGCCTCTGACGTAGCGCCTCTGCTTCGCGATCCATGTAATTGCCGACCGCGCCACCGACCAACGCGCCGATGCCGGCGCCGATCAGGGTCGCCTTACGGCTGCCGCCGAAGACCACGCCTGCGACCGCACCCGCCGCGGCGCCAATACCTGCACCCTTGGCTGTTCGGCTCGTCTCCGGCTCGTCGGTATAGGGATTGAGCGTCTGACAGCCGCTGCTGACGACTGTGGTCGCAAGCAGCGCGATCATGGTGACCGGGAGGATGCGCGAACGGGTGACATTCATGAATTATCTCTCCGAAGATGTGGAATCAGTTGGACGCCGCTGAGTCATGGCCCGGCCCGGCGGCCTCGGTCGGCGCAGAGGCGGGAAATCCGAAAGGCTGGAGCATGAGTGGCAGCGGGAACACCCATGCCGGATCGGGCAAATACTCCAGCATAAGGTTGATACGCGGCACGTCGCCACGATTGTGTACGGCATGCTGCCAACGGTTGTTGAAGTCGTAGGCCACTCCCGGCGTCATCGAAAAGCTGGTATCGCCGATGGTATAGACGCACTCCGGGCAATCGCTTATGGCGACGTGGATTCGGTGCGCCCGGGTGGCCATGGTCTGCCCGTCCATATGCGGGTTGATGACGGCACCGGGGGGCAAACGCACGAACAAGGCTCGGGTAAGGACCCCGCTGGGCGTGGCGATCGACTCCAGAGCCTTAGCGACGATGGGACACACCCTTGCCTGCCAGCGGAACCAGTCGGGAAATGTAAAAACGCTGGCCTCGCTGTTACGCTCCTCCATGACCGGCAACATGGGCCGGCCGTCTCTCTTGTTGCGTCGGGCCCAGTCCATCAGGGATTCCTGCAGCGTCTTGAAGCCGCGCTTGGAATAGGAGCGTACCCACTCGTGACGCATGACAATGGAGTCGGCGCCACAGTGTTCGCCGCCAGCCAGCGAGGCCCGGCGGATTGGACGTGCCATCCAATCGACATCGGTCAGAGCGAGCAGCTCTGCCTGCAATGCGGAGACGTTGATCTTCGCCAGCTCCCTGTATGCAACGCCGATATCCAATTGATCACCCCTGATTCTGCAGGACTCAAAATCCGATTTTAGCCGATTGACGCGGTCCACGATCCGCTCTTGAGATCAGCAGATCCGGGTGAGTTCCAGGAAGCTATAAGCGTAGTCGTTACGCTCGTCGGCCTCGTGGCGCTCCACGGCGGTCACGGTCCAGGCGTCCTGGTCGAGCGCGGGGAAATGTGTATCGCCATCCAGGACCGCGTGCACCCGGGTCAACAGGATACGATCGGCGACCGGCAAAGTCTCGGCGTAAAGAGCCTCACCACCGATCACCATCAACTCTTCAGCACCCTCCGCGCTACCGATCAGAATGGCCTCGCCGAGTGAGCCGACCACGCGGCAGCCTTTGGCCTCATAGCCTGGTTGCCGGCTGAGGACGATGTTGGTGCGTCCGGGAAGAGGTCGGCCGATCGACTCCCAGGTTCTTCGGCCCATCACGACAGGTTTGCCCATGGTCACTTGCTTGAAATGAGCAAGATCAGCGGGCAGTCGCCACGGCAGGTCCCCGTCCCGCCCGATGACCCCGTTCTCGGAAGCCGCCACGATGAGGGTCATCTGCATCAGACGGATACGGAGGCCTTGATGTGCGGCTCCGCCTCGTAGTCGACGATCTCGAAGTCCTCGAAGCGGTAGTCGAAGATGCTCGGCGGCCGGCGGATGATGTTCAGTCGGGGCAACGGGCCCGGCTGGCGTGACAGCTGTGTGTCGGCCTGTTCAAGATGATTGAGATACAGATGTACGTCGCCACCAGTCCAAACGAAATCGCCCGCCTCCAGGTCACACTGCTGGGCGATCATGTGGGTGAGCAGTGCGTATGAGGCAATATTGAATGGCACCCCGAGAAACACATCACAGCTACGCTGATAGAGCTGACAGGACAAGCGGCCATCGCCGACCCAGAACTGAAACAGGCAGTGACACGGCGCCAGCGCCATCCTGCCTGCAGCGACGTTCTCCCGGGGGCTGACGGACTCGTCCGGCAGATCCGCGGGGTTCCACGCCACAACGATGATGCGGCGTGAATCCGGGTTGCTTCGGATCTGCTCCATGACCTGGGTGATCTGGTCGACCGAATCGCCGCCGGGGCACGGCCAGGCGCGCCACTGCCGACCGTAGACTGGGCCGAGATCGCCATCGTCGGCAGCCCACTCGTCCCATATCCGAACTCCGTGCTCCTTGAGGTAGGCAGTATTGGTATCCCCGTTCAGGAACCACAGAAGCTCGTGAACGATCGAGCGGATGTGCAGCTTCTTTGTGGTCAGCAACGGGAAGCCGGTCGACAGGTCGAAACGCATCTGATAGCCGAAAACTGATAGCGTCCCGGTGCCTGTGCGGTCATCTTTCTTCAGACCGTGGCTACGCAGATGGGAGAGGAGATCGAGATACTGTTGCATGTTTCAGGTGGCGGTTTGTGGTGACTTGCGATAAGCCATTAGGAGCAGGGTGATGCCGAGCAGGACCATGGGCGTGGACAGGACCTGGCCCATGGTCAGCCAGCCGAAAGCGAGGTAGCCGAGGTGGGCGTCAGGGATACGGACAAACTCCACCGCGAATCGGAAGCAGCCGTAGAAAAACAGGAATGCCCCGGACACGGCCATGACGGGCGGCCGCCGGGAAGAATAAACCCACAGGATCGCGAATAGCACGAATCCTTCAAGCATGCCCTCGTAGAGCTGAGAGGCGTGCCTCGGGACGCCATCGACTACGAAAGCCCAGGCGACGTCTGTGGGCTTACCCCAGAGTTCGCCGTTGATGAAGTTGCCCAGCCGGCCGCAGAAAAGCCCCAGCGGCGCGATCGGCGCGACGAAGTCGGTCACCTCGAAGAAGCTCTTGCCAATCTTACGCCCGTATAGCCAGACGCAGAAGACGAGACCTATGAGGCCGCCGTGAAAGGACATACCGCCCTCCCAGATACGCAGGATGGCCATTGGGTCCTTGGTCCAGGTATCCGCCCCGTAGAACAGAATGTAACCGATTCGGGCGCCCAGGATGAGCCCCAGTGCCGCATAGAAGATCAGGTCATCGACCCACTCCAGCTTCCAGCCGAACTCGGGCCTTTTCGCCCGGCTGCGGGCGAGAATCCAGCCTATGGCAAAACCGATCAGGTACATCAGCCCGTACCAGCGGATCTTCAGCGGGCCGATCGCCAGAGCGACGGGATCGATCTCGGGGTACGGAATCATGGGCGCGTAGTTTAGCAGCAGCGGTCGCACTTGCGACCACAACGGCGGCAGCCGGGTTCGGTCATGAATCGGCCATGACTACCCTGCAGAACAGCGCTTTGAGGTAGCGGGTCTCCGGGATGGATGGGTGCAGAGGATGATCGGCCGACTGCGCGCCGGTCTCGAGAAGCTGCACGAAGCGTCCCACGTGTCGCGCGGCTCGCTGAATGGCGCCAGTGAGATCGGACGCGGACAGATGATGAGAACAGCTGCAGCTGACCAGCCAGGCGTCCGGCTCCATGACGCGCATCGCGAGTTCGTTGATGCGCTGATATGCCGCCAGTCCCTGGCGGAAGTCCTTCTTGCGCTTGACGAACGCTGGTGGATCAACGATCACCGTATCGAATCGACGACCCTCGTCCCGCAGCCCCCTGAGCACCTCAAAGGCATTGCCGTGCAGGGTCTCCACCGGAAGGCCGAGTCGCTGTCCCTCCTCTTTCACCCAGGCCAGCGCCTGGGCCGATGCGTCCACGAAGGCAGACTGCCCGCCGCGCGCTGCGACCCCGAGGCCCCAGGCGCCGGTGTAGCAGAATGTGTCCAGAGTCTTGCCGGATGGATAGCGGGCCAAGCGCAGCCGATTGTCGCGCTGGTCGAAGAACCAGCCGGTCTTTTGCCCGGCGTGTAATGGCGCCATGAACTCCATGGATGCTTCACGAACCGGAACTCGCTCCGGCACCTCTCCACAGGCGACCTCCACGTAACGCTCCAGGCTCTCCATGTCTCTAGCACCGCTGTCATTGCGCCACAGGATGCCGGCGGGCTCGAGCAGCGCATTGACCGCATCGACGACCTCGCCCTTGAGACGTTCGATGGCCGCGGTACTCGCCTGCAGCACCACGTAATCACCAAACCGATCCGCTACCAGGCCAGGCAAACCATCCGACTCGCCGAACAACAGGCGGTAACACTTCTCGGGATAAAGCTGATCACGCAGCTTAAGCGCCACATTCAGCCGATGCTTGATCAGACCTCGGTCTGGCCGGCGACCCGGGTCGCGGCTCAGGATCCTGGCGGCGATCAGGCTGTGGGGATTGACGCCGGCATAACCCAGAAACTGGCCGCGGTCAGAGACCAGGCTAACAAGATCCCCTGGTCGGAAAGCCTTTATCGGCGTTTGCGCGCTGTCGATCTCGTTACTGTAGACCCACAGGTGCCCCGCCCGTATCCGGCGATCTTCTCGGGCTTTGAGTTTGAGTTCCGGGAGGCCGGTGGGAGCTTGCACGGCATATCCTGCGGCCACTCGGGCCTTGAGTTATATTGCCCAAGTTTACTCTTAAACAACCTCTCTCCGAGTCCCCATGAGCAATCCTGAAAATCGCCTCGATGGCGAAACGAGTCCCTATCTCCTCCAGCACGCGGATAATCCGGTCAACTGGCACCCGTGGGGCAATGAGGCACTCGAACTGGCGCGACGGGAGGACAAACCGATCTTGCTGTCGATCGGATATTCTGCCTGCCACTGGTGTCACGTAATGGCTCACGAGTCATTCGAGAATGCCGACACCGCGGCGGTCATGAACAAGTGGTTCGTGAACATCAAGGTCGACCGGGAAGAGCGACCGGATCTCGATAAGATCTACCAACTTGCTCACCAGATGCTCGTGCAGCGCCCAGGCGGCTGGCCGCTGACAATGTTCCTGACACCGGACGAACTCATGCCTTTTTTTGGAGGCACATATTTTCCAAGGGAAGCGCGGCACGGGATGCCCGCATTCACGGACATCCTGGGCAGGGTGGCCGAATACTTTCGCGACAACAGGGATGAAGTCCGGCGTCAGGGCGACGCCGTTCGAGAAGTCTTCGAACAGGTCAGCAGAATCGAGCCGGCCGGCACAGAAGGGCTCGACGCACAGCTGCTGCAGCGGGCCCGGCCGGGTCTGGAGGACAGTTTCGAGCCCCGATTCGGCGGTTTTGGCCGGGCGCCGAAATTTCCTCATCCGACCAGTATCGAGCGCCTCCTGCGCCACTGGCGATCGACATCGTCTTCCGACGATCCGGACCTGCAGGCTCTTTACATGGTCACATTCACGCTGCAGCGCATGGCACTCGGGGGCCTGTACGACCAACTCGGCGGCGGCTTCTGCCGCTACTCGGTCGACGATTTCTGGATGATCCCCCATTTCGAGAAAATGCTGTACGACAACGGCCCCCTGCTGGCGCTCTACGGGCAGTGTTGGGCGGTCACCAACGAGCCTCTGTTCGGTCGGACCGCGTCCGAGACCGCCGACTGGGTCATGCGCGAGATGCAATCTCCAGATGGTGGGTACTACTCCACTCTGGACGCCGACTCCGAAGGCGAAGAGGGCCGCTTCTACGCCTGGGACCGCAACGAAGTGCGCCGTGCCCTCCCGGACGAGCAGTATGAGCCCTTCGCCAGAGTCTTCGGCCTCGACCGCGACCCGAATTTCGAGGGCCGCTGGCATCTTCATACCTTTCGATCATCGGAGGAAGTGGGTAAGGAGCTCGGCCTCGAGCCGGACGTCATGGCGCGGCGCATCGACGCTGCCCGGATGGAGCTGCTTGCGATACGCGAGCGGCGCATCAGGCCGGGCCGGGACGAAAAGATACTCGCTGCCTGGAACGGGCTGATGGTCCGCGGCATGGCGATCGCAGCCCGACACCTGCAGCGCCCTGAGCTGGCGGAGTCCGCGGCCCGTGCCATCGAATTTACCCGCAAGCACCTGTGGGTCGACGGACGTCTTTTCGCCTGCTGGAAGGACGGCCGGGCCCGTTTCCCGGCCTATCTGGACGACCACGCCTTCATGCTTGACGGAATCCTGGAGCTTCTCCAGCAGCGTTGGGACATGGACTGGCTGAATTTCGCCCGGGACCTGGCCGAACTGCTGCTGGACCAGTTCATGGACGCGGACCAGGGTGGGTTCTTCTTCACCGCTGAAGACCACGAAAACCTGATTCATCGACCTCGACCACTGGCGGACGAAGCCACGCCGGCTGGTAACGGCATCGCTGCCTTCGCTCTGGCACGACTCGGCTATCTATTGGGCGAGAATCGATACCTCGCTGCCGCTGAGCGGACGCTGAAAATGGCCACGGGCGCCCTGCAGCAGATGCCTCATGCTCATTGCGCGCTCCTCAATGCGCTCGAGGAGTACATCGACCCCCCCGAAATCGTGATCATTCGTGGCGATCGTCAGGTTATCCGCGAGTGGCAGGTTGCCGCATCGCTGGTCTACGCACCAAAAAGACTGGTATTTGCAATCGCCTCCGATGAGCAAGACCTGCCGGCGTTCATGGCGGCCAAGACCGCCGGCGAAAAACCGCTCGCCTATGTCTGCCGCGGGTCGACCTGCTCGCCGCCCATCACATCCTTGTCCGTGCTCACGGCTGAGTTGCGTGAGTCCTCCGCCTGAACGAGAGCGATCAGAGCGCCGAGGACCTGCCGGGCATAACCCTGGCCATCGGGCCAACCGCTGGCGCGGGGTCCCGCCACGTTGAGCGTCCGGACGTTGCTGTCCCGGGCAAATTCAAACGCAGCCTGCGCGGCCTGATCCACGGTCAGCGCCTCAGCCCTCAGCACCAGGCAGGGGCGATCTGTTTCGCGGCAGAGATCTCGGGTCAGTCGGGTACCGCCAGTCGGCGGGCCGCTGGAGATGATCAGCGTTGCGTCGCTGTCGACGACGTTGCGACGAGTGCGTGCCGGGTAGTCGGAGACCGGCATCTCGATGAGTGGGTAACGATTCGGGATCGTCCCGTCCTCGGCGCGGCGCCCTGCCGGACACCAGCCGCCGCATGGCAAGCCCTGGGCAAGAGCCGCATCGAGAGCGCCCCGATCGACGCCAGTCTGACCACCGCTGACAATACGGCGAAGTCTCACGGCCGGACGTAGGTAGCGGTGGCCTGGGCGACCAGTCGGTCCTCACCCTCCGAGCGGAGTCGCACTTCACCGACGACCAGCCGGCGGCCGAGCTGCAGAATCTCGGCATCGGCCAATATATCGCTGGGTCCGGGACGCCTCAGAAAAGCAATATTGAAGCTGCTGGTCACCGAGTCGCCGGCGTCGCCATGGACTGCCAGCAAGGCAGCATAAACGGCCGCGTCGGCCAGCATCATCATGCTCGGGCCGGAGACCGTCCCCCCCGGGCGGAGCTGGCGCTCGCCGATCCGCATTCGGAGACGGGCGCGGCCCGGCCGCACCGAGTCAAGACTCATCATCTTACGATAGTTGGGAAAGTGAGCCTCGAACCAGGCTTCGATCTGCTCGTGGGTCATTCCAGACATGGATCGCGCTCGATCAGCAGGGTGAGTCGATATCCCGGCGGGACCAGCCGCCGCCGTTCCTGATCAGTTCATAGGCCGGCCAGTAGCGATTATCCAGTTTGAGAGTGATGACTTCGACACCCCGGTTCCAATTGACGGTCTTCAGCCTGACGGCATCCCTGTCACCTCGTCCACGGACGGCGGCGACGAAAGCATCCAGATCGGGGGTCGGTATGCCATCCACCTCGACGATCCGCCGGCCCGCGTACAGGCCATAACGGGTCGCCGGCGATCCATAACCAAAATAGGCAACATAGACGCCCGATGGCTCTATGCCACGCTGTGCCGCCATGGCGCGATGAGGCGCGTGCAGCATCGCGCCCGCCCACACCAGCAGGCGATCAAGATCTCTGCCGTCCAGCGCGACCGTGCCCATGCGCAGGCTGAGTTCACTGCCGTCCCGCCAGATCACGAGTTCTACCTCTGGGCGCTGCGAGCCGCTTTCGACCTCGCGGAAATTGGTGACGACCTCGCCGTCAATAGCCAGCAGCAGATCGCCCGGCTTGAGCGCCTCCGCCGCGGGCGTACCGGCGGTAACACGTACGACCTGAAGAGCCTGCCGCCGCCGCGGGTCATCACCCTCGAGGCGTTCGATCCATCCTGGGGTCAGACCCAGTCCTCGGGCGCTGGAGAGCGGCAGGCGGGCGAATTCGGCCTCCAGCGACCGGATGGGCGCGCCTTCCTGCACATGCGAAACCGTCTCGGCGACGATGTCTGCAGGCACTCCCTTGTTGACCTGAGTCAGTTCTTGCCCCGAGTGATAGGCGAAACTGGACCATAGTGACAACACCCGCCCATCCTTGTCGGCCAGCACACCGTCGAAGTCCGTGGGCGCATTGACGAGCGTGATGGTCTCCAGATTGGTGTCCCGGAAGCGCAGCGTCCGGGACAACGGGAAAGCCACGGGATCGATCGACGCGATCTCTGTCGACTGGGCGACGAGACTGTGGTCACCCTTGAGTCCTACAACCCATAGACGATCGCCGGGCGATACCTGGCTGAGGTTGAATTCGACGTCCTTGACCGGCGTCTCGCCCACCAGGGACGGGTCGTACCCGACGACAGCCAGGTTGTGAAGCGGATGGATCCATTCGACGCGCCCAGGCACCTCCAGCGATCCCGCGAAGGTGATCCGTACGTCGCCGAGCGAGATCGGCACCGTGTTGCGGTCCACCACGACCAGGCCCCTGTCCGCATCGACCACGACGCCGGTCCCGTGGTAGTGGCGCTCGGAGACGCCGGCCACGGGATACGGCATATCGAAGTTGACCATGACCAGGGACGCGGCCAGGCGGTTGCGGCGTGGATCCGTGTAGCTGATAAAGTCAGTAGACGCCGGTGACGGCGGCGGTGCGACACCGACGTCGGGCAATGGTTCACATGGCCAGACGCCCAGAGCATCGTCCCTGCGGCACCGTTGGGCCGGATACCAGCGCCTGTCCATCCGCACGGTCCTCAGCCGACTCCCCTGGGGCTCGTCGAAAGTGTGATATCGGATCGTGAAGCGTTCCCCGTCCATAAGCGCCGAAATGATCGACTGGAACTTGTCCAGTTCGCCCACCGGAGATCCGTCGATCTCACTGATGACAGAAGCCCGGGGTATCGCGGAACGCCCAAACACGTAACCCGGGTTGGCAACGTAGATGCCTCTGGGAGGCACATTGAGGTGCCGCGCCTGCTGATACGAAAGCTGGTGTGTTATTGCATCGCCGAATTCCAGATATTCGCCCGGAGTGATGGAGTGGAGATCCTCGGGTGTGACTTCGACGACCAGCATCTGTCCGCCACGCTGCAGTTCCAGCGTCATTGGGGCGCCGATATGACTGTCCATCTCGTCCTCGAGGGCGACGAATCCGGTCAGCATCTCGTCGTTGACCTTGACCAGTATGTCGCCGGGTTCCAGCTTGTCCACGACGGGCGCGCCGGGGACGACCTGCTCGACAACAAGCATGCCGGTCGCGTCCGGAAAGCGTTTGCGGATAGCCGCCTCGATTTGCTCCGGCAAGCCCAGCCGGCGCAGCTCGTCATAGGGTTGATGGACAAATTCAGTCATCAGGGTCCCGCGCGGGACCGGCTGGTTTCGGCGCACAAGTTCGACCGCCCGCTTGACGCGGTCGAGAGGCAGAAAGAAGCTCGACGCAGCCTGGGTGTTGGCGCCCGCGTTTAGCGCCACGACCTCTCCCTCGATATTGATGACCGGCGAACCGGAGGAGCCACCGGAGGTCCCGGACGCGGCCTGATAGTAGAACGTGTTGAAATCGTTGTAGTTTCCGCGACCATAGTCCGGCGCATGCCGATCGAGTCGGGCGAGTGTGCCAGCGAGGATCGACAATTGCTCGCCGGCATCATTGCCGACGACACGAATCTCGCGGCCGAGCTCGGCGCCTGCCGGATTCAACGGCAGCTCCGCGGGTTTGATAAACCTCAGTCTGGACGGGTCGTAACGATAGATCCCGAAGTCGTGAACCGGATCCCGATAGATCGGGTATACGGGTACTTCTTCGTGATTGATGAATATCGCCTCAGCCATCACCGGACCCGGCGTCACGACGTGCCGGTTGGTCAGGAGCAACCCGCGCTCGGCGTCAACTACAAAACCGGTGGCCTGGGTCGATTGGTTCCAGTTGGTATCGAACGCACGTGTGCCATCCACCTGGATCGACACCACGCCGGTCGATATCCGCTCGAGCGTCTCCCGCCAGCGGTCTTCCTCGGCTGCCACAACAGTGGCCGAGATCAGCACGCCAAGCACGAGGGCAAGGCTCAACAGTTTTTGTCTGCGAAGTGTCACCACAAGCCGGGGTCGTACCCGAAATTATCCTGGAACGTCTCCTGAACTGACTCCGGCGAGAGGGAATGATTCTGAGTGCCTCTCGATCCGACTTTTATCGCTCCCATGATCGAAGCGACTCGGCCGGTGGTCTCCCAGTCGGCCCCGGCCATCAGCCCATACAGTAGCCCGGCGCGATATGCGTCTCCGCAACCTGTCGGATCGGCAACCTGCATCGGCCTGGCCGGCGGGATCTCTATCACGGAGCCCTGATTGAGTACTATCGAGCCCTGGCTACCCCTGGTGATCACCATCGCATCCACTCTGCTGGCGATCTGTTCGGCGGCGAGCCCGGTCCTCTCCTGCAGCATCTGAGCTTCATAGTCGTTGACGGCCACGACCGTCGCCTGATCGATAAATCGTGACAACTCCTTGCCGTCGAACATTGGCAGACCTTGGCCCGGATCGAAGATGAATGGTATCCCGGCAACCTCGAACTGCTCCGCGTGACTGAGCATTGCGTCCCGACCATCCGGCGAGATCATGCCCCACCGGATCCCCGCATCATCGGGGACGCTGATCTCATGGGCATGGTTCATTGCGCCGGGATGGAAGGCGGTGATCTGATTGTCATCCATATCCGTGGTGATGTACGCCTGGGCGGTGTACGCCTCATCAACGGTGTGGAGATATGTCCGCGACACGCCTTGACCATCCATCCACTCGGCATAGGGTGCAAAATCACGACCGACCGCACCCATTGGAAACCCTTGCCCGCCGAGCAGCTTCAGATTGTATGCGATGTTGCCGGCGCAGCCGCCAAAATCCCGACGCATTTCGGGCACCAGGAATGCCACGTTCAACATGTGGATTTGGTTGGGCAGTATCTGATCCGCAAAACGGCCAGGGAAAACCATGATGGAGTCGTACGCGAACGAGCCGCAGATCAGGGCCGGCATGTCTTCACCTCTGGAGCGTGGCAGCAATCGTGGGGTTGAATCACGCCTCGGCGGGCTGCCAGGCAACATCCAGATGCCGGGCCGCGCGGACGTCGTCCAGACGCCGCACCGGCGTGCTGTAGGGCGCCCCCTTCACATGCTCTGGATCGGCCGATGCCTCCTCACGGATAACCACCATGGCCGCGACGAAGCCATCGAGGGTTTCCCTCGCCTCGGTTTCGGTGGGCTCGATCAGCAGACATTCGGGCACCAGCAATGGGAAGTAGGTCGTCGGCGCATGGTATCCGTGATCAAGCAGACGCTTTGCAAAATCCATGGTCGTGACGCCGAAGTCTTTTGCCTCACGCTTCAAGGTCACGATGAACTCGTGGCTGGCGCGGCGTTCCGGGTAGGCCAGGTGGAATCCTTCGGCTCGCATCCGGGCGGCAAGATAGTTGGCGTTGAGCGTCGCGAATTCTGCCACCCTGCGCATCCCGGACCGGCCCAGCATCCGCGCGTAGACATAGGCCCGCAGCAGCACGCCTGCGTTACCCATAAACGCCGACAGGCGGCCGATGCTCTGTGGGTAGTCTTTTTCGTCCATCCAGCGGAACCGCCCGTCTTCGGCCTTGCCGACCACTGGAATAGGCATGAACGGCTCCAGGCGCTCGCCGACGCCGACAGCACCGGACCCCGGTCCGCCGCCGCCATGCGGCGTGGAGAAGGTCTTGTGCAGGTTCATATGGATGACGTCAAAGCCCATATCACCGGGCCTGGCCTTGCCGAGGATCGCGTTCAGGTTCGCGCCATCGTAATAGAGCAGGCCACCTGCCTCGTGTACCAGGTCGGAAATCTCCAGGATATGCCTTTCGAATACGCCCAGGGTCGACGGATTGGTGAGCATGATGCCCGCGGTGTTCGGGCCAAGGACCGTCTTTAACGCTTCCAGGTCTACGTCACCGTCTTCGCCGGTCGCAATCTCAATAACTTTGCACCCACACATTGTCGCAGTGGCCGGATTGGTGCCGTGGGCCGCATCCGGAACAATGATCTCGTTCCTGTGCTCATCGCCCCTGGCCTGGTGGTAGGCGCGAATCATGGCGACGCCCGCGAACTCGCCCTGCGCACCGGCCATCGGCGTAAGTGACACGCCTTTCAGCCCTGTCACGGCCTTCAGCATCTCCTGCAGCTCATACATGCACTCAAGGAAGCCCTGGCCGCTCGCCACATTCCCGAGAGGGTGACGGCCGAGGAAACCGGGCAACATCGCCAACTGGTTACATGCCCGCGGGTTGTACTTCATGGTGCAAGATCCCAGCGGGTAGAAATGGGTATCGATGGAGTAGTTCATCTGCGACAGGCGCGTGAAGTGCCGCACCGTCTGCAACTCCGACACCTCCGGGAGTCTCGGCCGCTGCTTGCGTCTCAGATAATCGGGGATCGCTGCTTCGGTCTCCTCTCCAGGCGCCTGCGCGTAGGCGCGGCGTCCCGGTCGGGATTGCTCGAAAATTACCGGCTCGGTCATGTCCTGTCAGTCTCCGTCTTCAGCCCAGGGCCTTGAGGGCCGCGTCGTAGTCCGGCTCCTGCCCGATCTCGGGCACGAGTTCGGAGTGCACGACAGTGTCGTTCTCGTCCAGCACGACAACCGCCCTGGCGCATAGCCCTGCGAGCGGTCCGTCTTCGATCAGGACACCGTAATTGCGGGCGAACTCGGGAGCGCGCATGGTGGAGAGAGAAATGATCCGCTCAAGCTCGTCAGCGCCGCAGAAGCGTTTCTGTGCGAAAGGCAGGTCGGCTGAGATCATCAGCATCACCGTGTCATCGTGCTCCAGGGCAAAATCATTAAATTTCCGGGTCGAGACCGCGCACACGGGGGTATCCACGCTAGGGAAAATCGACAGGAGCTTCTTTTTGCCCACCCACTGACCCAAGGACACGTCATTGAGATCGCCGTCCGTCAGAGTGAAGTCCGGCGCCTTTGAGCCGACCCTCGGCAGATCGCCGCTCGTGTGAATTTCATTGTCGTGCAGTGTGATCGTCGCCATGTAGTGTCTCCTGAGAAGATTCTGTCCTGGGAAGGGTTTCAGGCGACTCTGGCCTGACGCATGATCTCTTCGAGGGCCGTGGCGAAGGCCTCGATGTCCTCGGCAGTCTTTGTCTCGGTCGCACACACCAGGAAAGCATTACCGAGCTGGGGATAGGCGTCATTGAGGTCGAGCCCACCCAATACATTCCTCTCGGCAAGCGCCTCCAGAACCGGCGCTACCGGTCGATCGAGACACAGCACGGCCTCGTGGAAACGCGGCCCGCCGAACGCCACGGACACGCCCTCCACGCGCTCCAGCCGTTCGACCAGCCGGGCAGTGTTTGCTACGCAGGCGCTCGCCACGTGTTCCAGGCCCTCGGCGCCCATCAGGCTCATATAGATGGTCGCCGCAGTGACCATCAAGCCCTGGTTGGTACAAATGTTCGAGGTCGCCTTCGACCGGCGGATGTGTTGCTCCCGGGCCTGCAGGGTCAGCGTGAATCCCTCGCGCCCCTCGAGATCGAGCGTGCGTCCGACGATACGTCCCGGCATCTGTCGTACGAACGCCTTCTTCGCCGTCAGCAGGCCAAAGTAAGGCCCGCCCGAAGACAGGGGCACGCCCAATGGCTGCCCCTCGCCGCAGGCGATGTCCGCGCCCTGCTCGCCCCACTCTCCGGGCGGCTTGAGAAGTGCCAGCGAGATCGGATTGACGACGGCGATGACCATGGCGCCCAGCGAATGGGCCCAGTCGGTCAGCCGATCGACATCCTCCAGATTGCCGAGGAAATTCGGCTGCTGGATCACCAGTGCAGTAATGTCTTCGCCTTCATGGGCCCCACACCCCGCCGGGTCGGTCAGGCCGGTCTCGCTGTCCAGCCCAAGCGGCTCGAAGGTCAAGCCCTGATTGCCGGCGATTGCCTGACAGACCTTCAGGTAGACGGGATTCACGGCGCCGGCGACGAGAATGCGGCTACTCTTCGACTTGCGATTGGCACGCACGGCCATCAGGGCGGCCTCTGCCAGAGCGGTCGCGCCGTCGTACAGCGATGCATTCGACACGTCCA
>CP070833.1:2039320-2046710 GCA_020341735.1 Gammaproteobacteria bacterium
TATCATCAGGTGACCGAGCCGATCTATGGTCGCTCACGGGATCGATGGCGGGCGTACGAGGCGCAGTTGAAGCCCCTGATGGGCCTGCTCGAACCTCACATCGGGAATTTCGGCTATGACGACTGAAGGCGATGTCCGGCTCACGGATCTCATACGCGTCTACGACGATGCCTTGGATGCGCAGCACTGCGAGCGAGTGATCGAACTGTTCGAGGCGGACACTGAAGGACAATTTCAGCGGAAGAAGCAGAACACCTGGATCGAGAACATCATGACACGGAATCCGCTCGGAGAGTGGCGGGAACTGGAGCGGATGTTCATCGAAAACATGGTGCGTTATCTGCGCGAATACTCCGCCATGCCCGAGGCTCGCGTGCTGGCCCGCAAGGGGCCGAGGGCGTTCGAGCATCTGAAAATCAAGAAGTATCGGGCTGGAGAGCCGAATCCCCATCATTTCCCGCTGCACTATGATGCATTCGATCACCAAACGTCGGTCCGCATCCTCGGATTTCTCTGGTACCTAAATTCGGTGGAGGAGGGCGGCGATACTGTGTTTCCAGTGCTCGGCCATAGAGTTTCGCCACGAGCAGGCCGGCTGGTCGTGTTTCCGCCCATGTGGATGTTCGAGCATTCCGGCGAGCCGCCAGTAAGAGATGCCAAGTACATCGTCACCAGTTACCTGAACTTCAGGGATCCACAAGATGTCTTCAGATTCTCCTACCCACTCCCGTGAGTTCGACAGGTAATCCGGTCGACGATGGACGGGCCGCCATAGATTGCGGTCGACCCCACGAAGCCCTGCCCCTCCTCGAACAGGCTACCCGGTCCCAGCCGGACAACGCTGAGGCCTGGAATCAGCTCGGCCGCGCGCTGAACAATCTCCGTCGCCACCCTGAAGCCCGCAGGGCCTTCGAGACGGCGGCCAGCCTGGCGCCGGATTCTGCCGACATATTGACCAATCTCGGTCACGTCTGCCGGTCTGCCGGAGACTTGCCGGAAGCGACCCGCGTGCTTCGCAAAGCCGTCGCCCTTGCGCCGGGTCACCAGCGAGCGCTGTCCAGCTTGGCCTCCGTGCTCGTGACCGGTGGCGCGACGGAGGAGGGGCTGGAACTCATGCGCGCGGCCGTCAGGGCGGCGGACGAGGATCCGTGGCCGGCGATCCAGCTGGGCGACACGCTGCAGGGCCTCGGAAATCTGGAGGAGGCCGAGGACGCCTATCGTCAAGCGCTGAATATCAAGCCGGACCAGCCCGCGGCGCAGGCGGGCCTCGGTGCGGCACTGGATGCGCTGGGGCGTTACGAGGAAGCCGAGACCCGGCTGAAAAGAGCGCTCGAGCGCATGCCCGGTGACACGGCCGCGGTCGGATCGTTGTGTCATGTGCTGGAACTGGCGGGGCGCCACGGCGAAGTCTTGTCGCTGATCGAGACTGGCCCATGGGATACGCCCCCGCCGTGGGCTGTTGCGACGGCCGCCAGGCAGTGCCTGAAACTCGGTCAGCTGGACCTGGCAGAACAGTGGTTATCGCGGGCGGATCTGGATGCCATGGATACCCGTAGCCGGGCGGCCGTGCTGAACGTGAAAGCGATGCTGCTGGACTCGCGCGGGGAGTATCCCCGGGCGTTCGAGGCATTCACCGCCGCAAACCGCACCTTGCCGTCAGGCTTTGACGATAAAGGATTTCCGGCGTCTGTGAATCGGCTGATCCGGTACTTCAGCCGCGACCGCATGCAAGACCTGCCGGACTCCGGGTGCGACTCCAGCCGTCCGGTGTTTATCGTTGGCATGCCGCGGTCCGGGACTTCACTGGTCGAGCAGATACTAGGCAGTCACTCGCAGGTCCATCCGTGCGGGGAACGACAGGATTTCTACCGATTGCCGAAACGATTGTCACACGGAGTGCCCGGGGAGCGTTGGCCCGAATGCCTCACCGAGGTGTCCCGCGAGCAGTTGGCGTCGGCGGCGGCCGAGTATCTGCGGGTCGCAGATACTCTCGACGCGAGGCGGCTCACGGACAAGCTACCTGCCAACTTTCTGAACCTCGGTCTGGTACAGCTGATTTTCCCCCGGGCGCGTGTCATCTATTGCCGAAGAGATCCAATGGACACCGGGCTTTCCTGCTACCAGCAGGACTTCCAGAGTCCCGGCATGGATTTCACACGCAGGCTGGAAAACATCGGGCTATACCAGCAGGGCTGCTGGCGGCTGATGGAGCACTGGAAGACAACGCTTGAGCTACCCATCTTCACGGTGGACTACGAGAGCCTGGTGTCGTCACCGGGGACACAAGTCCGGCAGCTGGTCGAATTCATGGGTCTCGGCTGGGAGAAGGCATGCCTGAAGTCCCACCACAGCGAGAGAATTGTGCGTACCGCGAGCAGCGATCAGGTTAGACAGCCAATCTACTCGTCCAGCGTGGGTCGCTGGCGGCGCTACGAGAGCTATCTGGATCCGCTCAAGACTGCGCTGTAAGCCCGCTGGCCCGGCTGAACCGTTCCCGGAGCCCGCGGAAGGCAGGCAGTGTACAGACGCGGTCTGCCCAGGCCAGGCCCTCCTCTATCTCTTTGCGGTACCTGATTTGAGCGGTTTTTATCTCTTGTTGCCGGTGATCCTGGCCGTACGACTGGTCGGTATTCTTTGCCGCCCGTTGCAGCAGATCCGGCGACACCAGTCGCTCGAGTTCGCCGTGTCTTACCGGTTGATCGAAGAACCGGCAGATCTCCACGACCACGTCACCGGGTTGGCGCAGAAATGCTTCGAAATGCAGCGGCAATACGCGAGCAGCCGTGGACGCCTGAGACGTGATGTCGGCGAGTTCACGGACATGCAGCAGCCAGCTCATGACCGCCAGCTGAGCAACGCTGTATTGGTCCGGACTGTCCGGGTAACCCGGCGCCAGATCGGAGAACTCCCGAACTGCATAGTCCGCGGCGAACAGCTGCGTTTCCCTGCGCGTGTGTGGCCGCAGGATCATCGGCAGGTGCGTCTCCAGGTCAACGTACAGCAGGACCGCCTTCTCCAGCCCGGTGTAGTCCATCAACACCGGTATGAGACGGCCCGCCTGGCTGGTCGGCTTGATCAGCACCGTCTGCTCGGGTTGCCATGTCTTGGAGAGCATCCACAGGCTCAACGCCAGCAGGGATTCCCATCGTTCACGGGAGATCGGGAAACCCGGTCGGTCCAGGGCCCGCATGCTGCGGGACAGGCCCATGAGCAATGGCGGTTCCCGGAGCGCCAGGAAGCGCTTCCTGGCCCCGAGTATGCGGGACAGCAATGTCGAACCGCAGTGGCCGATATGGAAGATATAGTGAATCGGGCGACGGCGGCGCGGGCGAGCCTGGACCAGGTCGAGCAGATCGTCGAGGTCGATCGCAATGTCACGCGGCCCTGCTCGCTGAATCCTGTTGTCCAGGAATGCGGAGTCGCGATAACTCTCTTCGCTCATCGGAGTGAAGGTGGCGATCCCGCGCAGCGGGTCAAGGTCCCTCAGGAACAGTGCCGGGCTGGTCAGCATCGTCAGCAGGCGTTCCTGCCGCGCGGGGTCTTTGGAGGGATTCTGCGCCTTCATCAGGCGTGGAGATTAGCACAGGGCGAGCCCGTCTCCGTGGTATCCTCACCGGCCCTCCAGACGACGCTCGATGGCCCTATGGGAATAGCCTATCCCGCTTCCGGAACCTGCTCGCCGTCACGCTTCGGCGTGATGTCCGCGATGGCGACCGCGTTAATCTCGTTGCAACCTGTCGCAAGCCAGGCGGAGACCCTGTTCGTCGATGCGACAGCGTCTTCGAACCTGTCTTTCGAGCACTTCAACGGTATGAGCGGGGAGCTGTATTTCCCCGAGATGATGGGCGGCGGCGTGGCGCTGTTCGACTATGACCAGGACGGGGACCTGGATGTCTACCTGGTGCAGGGACAGATGCTGGGCGGCAAGCCGGTCTCGGAAGCTACATTTGCGCCGCGCTATCCGCTGCCGCTGACCGACCGGCTGTACCGCAACGACCTGGAAGACGGGCAGTTGCGTTTCACGGACGTGACCGAGGACGCGGGCCTGCGGGCCGAGGGTTACGGCATGGGGGTGGCGGCGGCCGACTATGACAACGACGGAGACGTCGACCTTTATGTGACGAATTACGGTTCCAATCAGCTGTGGCGCAACTCCGGCGACGGCAGATTCGAGGAAGTGACCGGCCAGGCGGGAGTGGATGACGCCCGCTGGAGCGTGAGTGCGACGTGGGTGGATTACGACCGTGACGGCTGGCTGGATCTGTATGTGGGCAACTACGTCGACTACTCCTTCACCAATCCCAAGCCCTGTCGATCTTCTACCAGCGCCCGCGACTACTGCTCCCCCCTGGTCTACGAGCCGCAGGTGGACAGCCTGTTCCGCAATCGCGGCGATGGCAGTTTCGAGGATGTCAGCGAGACGTCGGGTATCCGCAAGGCCTACGGTGGAGCGCTGGGCGTCGTGGCGGCGGATTTCGATGGCGACCGCTGGCCGGATATCTACGTGGCCAACGACGGCGTGGCCAATCAGCTATGGATCAATCACGGGGGGGACAGATTCAGCGACGAGGCCGTCATGGCCGGAGTCGGGGTCAACATGGACGGCAGTCCCGAGGCCAGCATGGGTGTGGATGCAGCGGACTTCGACGGCGACGGAGACGAAGACCTGTTCATGACCCATCTGGCACGCGAGACAAATACGCTGTTCGTCAATGACGGCAAGGGCTGGTTCGAGGACCGCACGGTCGCCATGGGGCTGGCCAATCCCAGCTTCGCCTTCACGGGTTTCGGCACCGCCTGGTTCGACTATGACAACGATGGATGGCTGGATCTCCTGGTGGCGAACGGCGCCGTCACCCGCATCGAGGAGCAGCTGATGGCGAGGGAACCCTATCCGCTGCGTCAGCCAAATCAGCTGTTCAGAAATCGGGGCGACGGGCGTTACCGGGAAGTCACCGCCGAGTCCGGGCCGGCGCTGGCAGTATCGCTGGTCAGCCGGGGTGCGGCTTTCGGTGACCTGGATCTGGATGGGGATTCGGATGTCATCATCGCGAGCAACGCCGGTCCGGCTCAACTGCTGTTGAATACGGCAGGTGATTCGTCGGGCTGGGTCGGTCTGCGATTGCTCACCGTGGGTGGGACGCGCGACGCCTACGGGGCACGTGTGGTCCTGGAGGGCGAGCGGCCGTTATGGCGGCGTTCCCGCGCAGACGGCAGCTACGCGTCGTCGAACGACCCGCGGGTGTTGATCGGGCTCGGCGAGAGGGCAGCCGACAAGGTGTCGGTGCGGGTCATCTGGCCGGACGGCAGCGAAGAGACATTCCCGAGCTTGGCGGTGGGGCGTTATCACGCGTTGGAACAGAGTTCGGATCGATGATCTCGCCCGAGCGAAGCACGGGCAACAATAGGGCAGGCATCTGTGTCCTTGCAATGCTGCTGGCAGTATCGCCCGATGCCGGCACGACCGAGGCCCCGTCGCCGGATCTGTCCGTGTTCGAGCCGGGAGTACAGCTCGCGCTGGAGGAGGGGCAGGAGCAATTTTCGGAGCAACTCGCGTCGGCGGAGGATGACCGCGCAAGGGCCGGCGCCTGGGGCCGGCTCGGCATGCTCTACCAGGCCCATCATCTGCAGGGCGTGGCCCGGCGCTGTTACCTGACGGCCACTGAGCTGGACCCCGACGACTTCCGCTGGCAGTACTACCTCGGCTATGTGCTTCAGGAGCAGGGCCGCTACGAGGATGCGGAAAACAGATATGACTCGGCGCTGAAGATTGACGGTGCTGACCCGCTGGCCCGGCTCAGGCGCGGTCAGGTCAGGTTGGCGCAGCAGAATCTGGACGGCGCGGAGGAAGATTTCGAAGCCGTCCGGGTGGCGCAACCGGCCAATGCGGCGGCGCTGGCCGGCTTGGGGCAGGTGGCTCTGCGGGCGCACCGATTCGAGGACGGGATCCGCTTGCTGGAAGCGGCATTGCGTGCCGATCCGCGTGCCGATCGGCTCAGGTATCCATTGGGCATGGCCTATCGCCAGACCGGACAGAAAGAACGCGCGCGGGCCAACCTGGATGCATACGGCAGGACGGAGCCGGCGGTCGCGGATCCTCTGTTGGCGGACATGGCCCGGCTGACACGCAGCTCCCAGCTGTACCTGGAGCAAGGTTACGCGGCATCCAGAGCGGGCCGCGTCGATGCAGCAGTGGAGGCTTTCCGGAAGGCAGTGGAGTTCAACCCGGAGGACGTAGCCGCGTTGGTCAGCCTCGGCCAGGGCTTGTCGCTGCTCGGCCAGGACGCCGCCGCGATGGAGCAGCTCGAGCGGGCGTTGGCGCTCGATCCCGATCACCCGGTTGCACACTATCGTCGCGGCGTACTCTACGAGAGCGAAGGCAATGATCAGGCGGCGGCGTCCGATTATCAGGCGGCCCTGAGAGCAGATCCGGGCTACACACAGGCTTGGGTCCGCTTGGCCGATGCGCTGATGCGTCTGGGCCGCTACCCGGAGGCGGCGGCTGCCTACGGCCGGATCGAGGTCCCGGGGGAACAGCGCGCTTTGTTCCGCTACAGGGAAGGCATCGCCTATCTTGCGGATGGGCGCTGTGGCGAAGCGATCACCGCCCTGGAGAGCGCCAGGGTGATCAAGAACGACAGCGGCGAGGTGTTCCAGGCACTGGCGAGAGCCTGGTCATCCTGCCCCGGCATCTCGGAGGAAAAACGGCGAGAGTCTGTCGAACTGGCGACCGCTCTGTTCCGGGCGCGGCCGGATGAGGCGCATGCCGAGACGCTGGCGATGGCATCCGCAGGAGTGGGCGACTGGCAGCGGGCGGTAAATATCCAGACCCGGTTGGTCGAGCAATTCCGGCTGCGTAGCGATCCCTTGCTGAACTGGCAGATAGAGCGTCTAGAGGCCTTCCGTGAGGAGAGACCCGCGGGCTCTGCCTGGCCCCCGGGGCATCCTATTTACCGGCCGGAGCCGCTCGGTGCTGGCCCGTAGGAGCCTGTAGACCGATAATCCTCTGAGCGAGGGAGCAATATGTTCCAGATGGATCTTCAGAAAGCCGAACGCTACATGGACGATCGTCGTGTCCAGGAAGCCGAGGATATCTGCCTGTCGGTGTTGGCGGATCGACCCGATCACGTCCGGGCGCTGCGAATCATGGGCGAAATCCGGCTTCGCCACCGCGACCTGGATGAGGCCGAGCAGTACATCGATGCCGCCATGGAGCTCGATGTACAGGACCCGAAGCTCTTCAATCAAAGAGGGCGTCTCAGGAACAACCGCGGACAGCTGGATTCGGCGGAGGAGGATTTCCGCCACGCGCTCGAGCTGGATCCCAATTTTGCCGATGCCTACAACAATCTTGGCCATGTCCTCAGGCGAAAGGGTTTCGCCGAGGCGG
>CP070833.1:2046810-2066606 GCA_020341735.1 Gammaproteobacteria bacterium
GCTTGCATCGATCCTCAACGCCGGATGCGTGCGACGCAGGCGCTCGGCGACTTTGCGCGCCAGCCGCCCCGCGGCGGCATCTAACGTCATATCGATGTGGGGAACGATCGGCAACACAGCTAAACACCCCGGCATAGGACCCGCCCGGAATGCACTCCGGGCGGTAATCGCCATCCGAAACCTCTACTCAGATAATAGGTGGCTGGATGGCACAATACCGGGCTCGAAAGGCGTCGGAGACAACTGCTCAGCCCGTCCGACGGCGCCCACGAATCTGCATACCGGCGGCCGCCAGCATGAGTCCCAGCAGTTCGAGGGACACTGCCCCGCCGCCACCGCCGCTCGAGATCGATACCGGCGGTGCTGTCAGCCCATCACTGGCGACATCTTCCAGGGGTACGTAGCTCAGTGCAGAGCTTTCTGCGGGCCCATACTCGACAACCAGCTCATCGTAGTAAGCGTCGTACACTTCGATGAGGACGTCATAGTCACCGGTCGGGTAGCCAGCCACAAGCTCGGTCTCGACTTCGTAGTCATCGCTGCCCGAACTGCCGAAGATCGGGAACACCTCGCTCTCGTAGATCAGGTTCCATACGCCGTTGGCGCCACGCAGGAACAGCCGCGTATAGACGTCGGCCTCGGTAAGTGCCGTGTCCACGTCGAAACCGACGCGGAAGTAGGTGTAGTGGCCATCCCGATCGATATCATCGAACAGCTCGACCCAGGCGTCGAAGATCCAGAAATCACAACAGATGAGCAGGTGTTTCGCGGCCGCAGCTTTTGCGTGTTTTGGCGTTGACGCGGCACCATCGGTCGTCGCGAAATCCTTGAGCAGGTCGGGATCTCTTCTGCTGGCCCCACCCCGCTCCCGCTGAAATCCCGACACCGACCGGCTGGCTGGAGTCTGACCTGCCGCTGAGACTCCCTCGACACGGACTCCGCCAGCAACCATCCCGTCATCATTCCCGATACCGGCGTGCGCGTTGGCGCCCGTCAATATCAACCCTATTACAGCCATCGAAATGAGCCTCGCCATAAGTTATCGCTCCTGTTCATTCCACCATGGGCCAAGGATGAGGGGGCGCGGCTGAACGCTTGCTGAATGCCGACTGGCAGGGCCCCCCTGTTCGTCGTGGCGCTGGCGAGTGTGTTCAAGTCCGGCAACCGGATGAGGCCCCTCAGTTGCCGGCGGTCGACCTGCGGCTCCCGTTTGGCACATGCGTCGCCTCGTCATGAATCTCCAGAGGAGTTTGGAGTCGTCACCCGGACCATGCGAGCATGCATCGCCAGAGAGAGCCTGGACAGTCACTCGCTGGGCAGGAAACGATTGGACATCAGGCAGTGAAGAGACCGCAGAACAGATGGAAAATCATCGCGAGCGTCATGCTCGCGATCATCATGGTGAACGCGTGCACCACGATTGCTCCGATGCGCGAGGTGCGACCCGAGCCTGAGTTCATCTCGGCCGCAGTCCAGCCACAGGACGAGGTCGCAATCTCCACAGTCGACGGACGCGACCTGGAGTTCGAAGTGGCCACCAAGGAGACAGACGCCATCGTCAGCGCAGACGGTGAGCGGATCTACTTTCGAGATATCGACGCGATCTCGATCCGGTCCTGGGATGAGCCCGCCCATCCCTGCGGCGGCGGACTACCCGTGGGTTGCTCGGTCCCGGAAGTCATCTCCGCTGTCAGCGCCTATCACGATCGTTACAAGGATGTGTTCCACAAGGCCTGTGTCGAGCATGACTACTGCTACCGGCACGGCTACGCGACCTACGGCCTGGATCAGCGCTACTGTGATAACCGTTTTTATGGCGACATGATGGAAGAGTGCGGATCCGCGGGCGGCGGCATCCTGGGGCTAACCGACGTCGACGGCCTGGCGGAACGGGCCAAGTGCCGTCTGGCCGCGGATCAGTTCTACGCAGCGGTGCAGAGATACGGATCCAAGGCATTCCGGACAACCGGCAGCACCCGTTGTCCGTTCGATGGCGCCGAAGGCCCCCGCTAGGCGGACGACCGGGACGCCATCATCGATGCTCAACCAACGCTTTCCAGGGGCGGAGTGAGCAATTGGGTGGATGGCTCGAGGATCTGCCAGTAGGTCCAGGGCCGTAACGCCAGCATCAGACCGAAGCTGCGTTTCTGCTTCTTCGGCAGATTCATATCCAGCTCGGCCAACTCGTCAAAATCATGAGCCAGGCGATCCAGCTGACGCCTAAGAACCTTGACGGATGCATCAGACAGCTCGGTACTCTCCAGACTCAACCACTCGTCGCGATCCTCGAAAGCGTAGTCGAGGAACTGGGCCTTCACCTGACGTTCGTACTGGCGCCGGATCGGCCCGTCGGGCCGCCACACGATGCGTCGACTCACCAGCAGCCTGGCCCGGTTGTCAGGGAACAGGTCGATGAGCTTGAGTCGGTCAAGTCGGGTCAGTATCCGCGTCTGGGAGAGTTCATCCAGACCGTACTCTTCGGCGATGCTCGCAGGCTTGCGGCCGAGGAGCAGCAGATAGAAATAGGTCAGCAGACTCGAATCGGCCGCCAACGCCTCTTCCTGGGCGACCGTCAGCACGGTGGACTCCTCCTCGCCGTACATCTTGGTCATGCGCGCCAGATCGTAGATGCTCATATCGAGAAAGCGACAGACATCCTCCAGCCGGCTGAGAGTGAAGGTCTTCTGGGAAAACACCCGCTTGACGCTGGCCTCGCTGATATCCAGCGCCTCGGCCACATCCTGGTAGGTCAGTCCCTTGGCCCGAAGACACTTCTTCAGCGCGTCGAGAAGCTGGCTGGTCTGGCTCATCACTCAATCCTCTCGATTTTCACGGTCATAAGGTATCGTTAAACAATACTATCATCATGAGTATTGTTTACCACTCCCCGACGGCCTAGATTGAAGCTGAACCTGGCCGATCCGATTCAGGCAGCGAAATCCGCCTGAATCGCGACCAGGCGGATCGCAATACGGACACAGGAGAGTGTGATGAAAACCCTACTCACGGTGACCGCCATCGCATTGGTCACTACCGGCTGCACCAGCGCCGCCACGCACCGGGCGGATGTGCAGGATGAATCCATGGACCGTCTCACGGTCGGTACCGTCCAGAAAGAGATCTACGTGGGCATGAGCGGCGCCGAAGTCGCGACCATCCTGGGCTCACCCAATATCGTCTCTACCGACGGCAACCGGGACGAGGTCTGGATCTACGACAAGTTCGCCACGGACGCGGCCTACTCGAAGAGCAACACCGGGCTACTCGGGCTGATCGTCGGCGTCGGCGGCGACGTTGGCGCGGGCGGCGTCGGATTCAAGACCCATTCCTCCGGTGCCGACTCACGTTCCCAGCGAACCCTGACGGTGGTTGTGAAGTTCGATGGCGACAAGCGCGTTCGAGACTTCGCTTATCACACCTCCAGGTTCTGAGGAGTCTCCCGTGAACACTTTCAAGCACCAATCCCAGGGCCCGCCGGCAGCGGGCCCATGGGCCCGACCGCTCTGGATCTTACTGTTCCTGGTGGCAGTGATGTGTGCCGTCACCGGCTGCGCCGCCGGTGTCCCGGACAATGCATTGCGACTGTCGCCGGAAACGCTGGAGCAACGGAAACTGCAGACGCGGCGGTTCGACGGCATAGCGGAGCCAGAGATCCTGTCTGCCTGCGCGGCCGTGCTCCAGGACCTGGGATTCAACCTGGACGAGAGCGAGACCGATCTGGGCGTGCTGGTGGCATCCAAGAAACGCTCGGCCCGTGACGCCCGCCAGATCGCCGCCGCGTTACTGCTCGAGATCATCGGCTGGGACATGGACACGGATGAGAAACAGCTGATCCGGGCGTCCCTGGTGACGCGCCCTACCCATGGCGGTGCACCGGGGGATGCGGACAAAAGTTTCTACGTCAGGATCACGTTTCAGCGCGTGGTGTGGAATTCGAACAACGAAGTCTCGCGGAGCGAGCGGCTGGATGAGCCCGAACTCTATCAGGGCTTCTTCGACCGATTATCCAAGAGCGTCTTCCTGGAGGGACAAAAAATATGAATGCCACGGTTACCAAATCGCAATCGGACCATTGCAATGTCGAGGGCATCGACATGGGGACCCGTCGGCCAGTGGGGGCAACCGGCTGGCGGCCACTCGCGATTGCGAGTGCCCTCATATTGGCGCTTGCAGGGTGCGAGCTGAACCCGCCACGGCCGGTGCTGGAAGGCGAGAGCCAGGTACAGCTGCGCAGCATCCAGACCCGCTCGTTCGAGACCCACGACAAGGAGCAGACCTTGCGCACCGTGATCGCCACGCTGCAGGACCTGGGTTTCGTCATCGACAAGGCGGATGCCACACTTGGTGCCGTCAGCGCGACAAAGCTGGACGGTTACGAACTGCGCATGACGGTCACCGTGCGACCGAGGGACGAGGAGTCGCTGCTGGTACGCGCCAGCGCGCAGCACCAGATGGCGCCGATCGAGGACCCGGAACCCTATCAGGACTTCTTCGTCGCACTCGAGAAATCCATGTTCCTGGCCACCCATCGGGTGGACTGAGTCATGGGACGTACAGAGAAATGCTGCGGTACATGGGGACCTTCTGCCAACATCCGAGCATAAATCCGCGCGCATGCCCTGACAGACGGAGGAGATAGATATCGGTTCCGGGTGGTCACCGCGGCCCGGTGCCGTTCTGCTTGCTCTGCTGGCCCTCGGACGGGCGGCAGGATGCGCAGGCGCCATTGGGGCGACAGCACTGCCGGCACACCGGCAGCCGCTGGGGATCAGGCGAACCTACCAGGAGCGATCGCGACCGGGACGGCGAGGACCCCGTCACCGGTTAGTTGGCCGGCGACTCGCTCACGTAGCGGCCGTCTTCCATGCCGCGGAAATACATCCCCAGCATGGGATGCAGGACCGGCCGGCCCGTTGTGTCCGGCTCCAGATTGCGCTCCGCCACGTAGGTGGCCTGCTCCGAGCCGTGCACCAGCACGTGATACCACGGTTCGTCTTTCGGTGGCCGTGACTTGGCGACGGACTCGTACCATTCCTCCGACAGAGAGAACTCCGCGTCGACATCGACGACCACACCCCGGTAACCGAACAGCCGATGACTCACAAGCTCGCCCGGTGAAAAGAGTGCGCTGTAGATATCGACGTCGGAACTGCTCATTTCGTCACCCTGAACTTATCGATCTAGCCACCAAAACGCCTCTCCACGAATGCATCCTGTCCGTCACCGGAGATGAATTCTGTGACCTCGCCGATCACGTCCTCCGGCTGCTCCAGCAATCCCTGTTCCTTGAAGTCCTTGAATGGCTGTCCCCAGGGGAACTCTTCCAGCGACTTCGAGCGCGACGCCGTCTGCATGGGTGTATCTACCACGCCGGGCTCATAGCTGAACACCGCGGCATTGGTACGCAGGCCTCCGGGCCGCTTGTCGGACTCGAACTCTGCGGCCATCACCATACCGGCCATGCGCAGCGCCGCCTTGCTGGTGCAGTAGTCCCCGAGCCCGGGGAATGCGCGGACTGCGGCGCCGGAAGAGATATTGACGATGCGCAGCGCGACCGCCGGCAAGACCGTACCGGCGATGAATCCCATCAGGTAGATTGGTGAGACGGTGTTTACAATCAGCAAGTGGGCGAGTTCATCGGGATCGGTACCCTCCAGCCCATGCTTGCCACCCGAGATCGCGGCGTTGTTGACCAGTGCCACGCGCTCCCAGCGAGCGTCGGTTGCCAGCGGCCGAAGATCGTTGACCGCAACGCGTTTGAGCCCGTCTATATCGCCGAGATCCACGGCGATGTGGCTATAGAGTGGGTGCTCGATCCCGGCATCGCGGCGGGCCATGCCGACGACCGTCCAGTCATCGGCGAGCAAGGCCGTGGCCAGTGCCGCGCCGATGCCCGAGCTCGTCCCGGTCACGATGGCGAGTCGATCGCTGCTGCCCATGGATTCTCCCGGCTGGTGTTCTCTCTCCGGGCCATCATACGCGGGTCCGATCCGCAGTTTAGAGAAACGACCGCTCGTAGTTGAGGATGACGCGAACATCGTCTACGTCGGCGGCGCCCATTATCTTGCCATCCGAGTCGCGGGTCGCCGTATGCGCCCGCAGCAACTCCCCTTCTCCGGGTCATTACCGGAAGCGATAATCCAGGGGGACCTCAACTTCACCCTGGTCTGGAGGCGCGAGCGGCGTTGTGCGGTTTTCGGGGCCACTCGATGCCCAGTTTCAAATCCGTGACTTTTCTCGTGGCGGAAAGCACATCCTCACAACGAGACCCGGATCGCCGTCAGCGAATTCGAGCCTTGCCTGGTGCTGATCGGCGACTGCGGCGACCAGGCTCAAGCCCAGCCCGCTTCCGGTCGTGCCCCGTGAACTGTCGAGGCGATAGAAACGTCGAGCGACCCGGCCCTTGTGTTCGTCCGGGATGCCGGGACCCTGATCGGACACCGCGACGCAAGTCTCGCGGTCCCCAGTCGATACGCCTAGACGTACCACACCTCCGGGTGGCGAATACTTCAGCGCGTTGTCCACCAAGTTGACCAGGGCCTGGAACAACAGGTCCCGATCGCCGATCACCGAGGCAGCCGGCGCATCCGCGACCAGCTCGATACCGCGATCCTCCGCCAGTGCCTGGTACATGTCTGCGGCATCATGGATGAGACGATCCAGATCGACCCGGTCTGAGCGCAGTGTCCGGCCGCCGGACTCGATACGAGCGATCCGCAGGAGCGCGTTGAAGGTGGCCAACAATTGATCGGCATCCGCGATGCAGTCTTCAATCTCGTCCGAGCCGGCGTCTACTCCGGTACTCGCTCGCAACATCTCGAGACGCGTCCGCATGCGCGTCAAAGGCGTCCGCAGGTCATGCGCGACATTGTCCGCGACGTGACGGACGCCCTGCATGAGCTCCTCGATACGATCGAGCATCGTATTGAGCTGGCGGCCCAGCTCGTCGAATTCATCTCCGGTGCCCTGTCGCGGGATACGACGCGAGAGATCTCCCCCCATGATCTCGCGGCTGGTCTTGTTGATGATCTCGATGCGCGCGTTCATCCGACGGCTCATCAACAGCCCACCGAGAAGACCAAGCGCCACGCTGAGACCCAGACCCCAGCCAAGTCCGCGGCGGATCAGGGCCTCGGTGCGGACCAGTTCACGGATATCGCGGCCGACCAGCAGATGCAGGCCGCCGCGCAGAGCGAACAGACGCGCACGGGCCGGGACCTCCACACCATCGGCATCGGTCCGCGAGAAATTGAGCCAGTCGTCGGCGTCGGCGGTCAGCGCTGGCCATTCATCCAGATTGCCGGCAAGAGGCCGATAGTCGGGAGTGGCGAACAAGTAGATCGATGACCCGTCCGGATCAGACCGGACACGATCGGATATAACGTCCGCCAGGCCCCTGAGCCCGCGTTGCCGATACTGCTCCTCAAGACCGGTGATCTCGATATCAATGGTGTCGTCAGTCTGGCGGGCCATGAACCCCGCGGTCGTCCAATAGACCAGTCCGAGAAGTATCAGGACCGAGCCGGCGAAGATCGCCATGTAGAGCGCGGCAAACTGGAATGTCGAACTGCGCCACAGCCGCATCGACGCCGGCCGCTGACGTTCAGGCTCCTCTGTCACTGATTTGTCAGTCGCCACCTAGTCGATACCCTGCGCCGCGTACGGTGTGCAACAGCGGCCGGTCGAAGCCCTTGTCGATCTTCGATCGCAGGCGGCTGATGTGCACGTCGATGACGTTGGTCTGCGGATCGAAGTGATAGTCCCAGACGCCTTCCAAGAGCATGGTCCGCGTGACGACCTGGCCCTGGTGGCGCATCAGGTATTCCAGCAGACGCAATTCCGTCGGCTTGACTTCGATCACCTGCCCGCCACGCCTGACAACACGGGTCAGCAGATCCAGCTCCAGATCCTCGACGGTGAGCGTGGTCGACTGGCTCTCCTCCGGCGCCGACCTGCGCACCAGCGCCTCCAGCCGGGCGCTGAGTTCGCTGAACGCGAAGGGCTTCACCAGGTAGTCGTCACCGCCCGCCTGCAGGCCCGCGACCCGGTCATCCACTTCACCGAGTGCACTGAGGATGAGGGCGGGCGTCCTGTTATCGGACGCGCGCAGCGTCCGGATGATGGAAAGGCCGTCGAGGCCGGGAAGCATGCGGTCGACGATCATGACGTCGTAAGGCTCGCTGGCCGCCATGAACAGGCCGTCCTTGCCGTCGGCCGCGTGATCGCTCGTGTGACCCGCCTCCCGAAGCCCTTTGCAGATGTACTTCGCGACCTCCTGGTCGTCTTCGATTACCAGCACACGCATGGACGTACTCTAGCAGAGGCCCGGAGCACCCGGGAAACATGAAATTTGTTTAATTTTCCAGCAAGCGTGACGCAAGGACGGCGTCGTTATCTTGAACCGTGAAAAGTTGAGTCGCGCAACCGATTGGAGGACAGCAATGCCCACGCGCAAGATCGATCTGAGACGTCCCTTGGCTGTTTTGGCCCTCGTGGCCACACTGGCGATTGTGCCGTTCGCAGGTACGATGAGCGTCCATGCCGAACCTGATCGGCCGCAGTTTGCGGATCTCATCGAAGCCAACAGTCCGGCAGTCGTCAATATCCGAACGACCATGACGCGCAAGGGCGGGGACGCCGGCCGTCATCCGATGCCGGAGACGATGCCGGGCGCGCCCTTCGACGACTTCTTCCGGCGCTTCTTCGAGCAGATGCCGCAGCAGGGCCCCCATGGTCGTCCCCCGCATGGTCCGGCCTTGGGCCAGGGTTCCGGCTTCATCGTCTCTGCGGACGGGCACGTGGTGACCAACAACCACGTGATCGAGAACGCCGACGAGATCAGCGTCGTCACCGACGACGGAACGACCTACATAGCGGAGCTGGTCGGCACCGATGCGAAGACCGATCTCGCTGTACTGAAGATAGAAGCCGATGACGCGCTGCCGTTCGTCCGTTTCGGCGACTCAGATGAAGCGCGCACCGGCGACTGGATCATCGCGATCGGCAATCCGTTCGGACTCGGTGGCACGGCGACGGCAGGCATCATCTCTGCTCGCGGCCGCGATCTGCAGGCGGGTCCATACGATGACTTCATCCAGATCGACGCCCCGATCAACCGGGGCAACTCTGGCGGGCCCGTGTTCAATACCGACGGCGAGGTGATCGGTGTCAATACGATGATCTACTCGCCCAACGGCGGCAATGTGGGCATCGGCTTTGCCATCCCGTCCGCCTTGGTGACCGATATCGTGGCCGATCTCAGAGCCAACGGTTCCGTCAAGCGCGGCTGGCTGGGCGTGCAGATTCAGGGGGTCAGCCCGGAGATCGCCGACAGCCTCGGGCTGGGCGACGATCGTGGTGCGTTGATCGCCCAGGTCGAAACCGGTAGCCCCGCAGACGAGGCCGGGCTCGAGTCCGGCGATGTGATCGTGGACTTCGACGGAAAAGACATAGAGACGGTCAAGGACCTGACGCGCGTGGTGGCCAGCACCAAAGCGGATGAGAAGGTGGAAGTGGGTGTCTGGCGTGACGGCAAGCGGCGCGAGCGCGATGTCCGGATAGGTGCCCAGCCCGAAGAGCCGCTTCAGCTGGCCAGCGCGGATGACAGCCAGCGCGGCAAGCTGGGCCTGGAACTCTCGCCACTGACGCCCGATATGCGGCGCCAGTTCCGCGTGCCCGGCAAGGTCGCCGGCGCACTCGTGGTCGGCGTCGATCCCCGTGGCCCCGCCGCCAGACAAGGGGTGCGTCCAGGAGACGTCATCTCGATGGTCGGTCAGACGACAGTCGATTCACCGGATCAGGTCCGTGAGCAGGTGGAAGCGGCGGCCGACCACGACCGTGATCACGTACTGCTGCGAATTGAACGCAATGGAGGCTCGCGCTTCCTTGCTATGAAGCTTACCTAGGAAAGGAACGCTGCCGCGGTTACCGGGCCCGCCCCCTTGCCCGGTGACCGCAGGCGGCCGACCGCTGAGTGTGTGTGTGGCCGGCCCCTAACCGGGGGCCGGCTTTTTTTGAGACCAGGCCAACTTACTGCCGCAGATTACCCCACGGGGCGCGCGGTCTGAGGAAGCGCCGATCAGGGTTTCGGCACGCAGGCCCCCAATCCGACCACGGCAAAACCGTCGCCGGCGACGGCCAACACCATGGTGCCTTCCGGATCCATGATCGAGATGGTCCACCCGGCGCCGTCGCGCAGCTCCGCCTCACCGTCTTCGATACCAGAGAGGATCAACTTGTTGTCGATGGTCTCAACGCTGTCGATGGTCGACGTCTGTTTGGAGTCCACGCCGGCCCGGGTGATGGCCTTGTTTTTGAAATCGATGTTCAGATGACTGACTCCACCGATCTGTTCCGGCGTAACCGCCAGACAAGCATTCGGCGCATCGCACTCGAACAGCTGGTGCACGGAGCACAGCAACGGCCGCTTGCCATCGAAGAAGCTGGCTGCCGATGCCGTGACGAAGAAGCCCGCGAGGGCGGTAAACACGATCGTCTTGATGGCTGTTTTCATTGTCATGTTCTCCTAACGGACCGTGTAGCCGCGGCTTTCCATGCAGGCGATAAACGCCCGGTTCCAGTTGTCCCGATTGCGCTGGTAGTTCTGAGCCTCGCGCCGCGCCCAGTCTTCCTGCTGCCGATTGCTGTCGGCCCGGCGCATACCGCCGAGGACGCCACCGCCGGCCGCGCCGGTGCGCAGCCCCTGCCGGGTATTACCGGTGGCCGCGCCGATCGCGCCACCGAGTAACGCGCCGCGAGCCGCGCCACTGACCACGCCGCCCTGCTGCTGCGGCCTCTGCGTGGTCGCCGTCGGCGTCGCCATCGGATCGAAGCCGGTCCGGTCGCGCGCCATGCGCTGGCACTGGAACTCGTCCATGTCCTGCTGGTCCTGGCTCTGGCCTTCGTTGGGGAAATCGAACAAGTCCTGCGAATGGACAGTCGGCACGAAGGCCAGCATCATCATCAAGGTCATCACGAATCGCATCTCTACCTCCTCTATTACCTACTCTGTTTCAAGCTAGACCAGTCCGCGGGATGAGCCAGTCACTGCGCTATCTTCGGCATGCTCGTTCGGAACTGTAGCCGAAGCATCACTGCACCTGAACGCCACGTGACGCTCCAGCTGCGCACGCGTAAACGGCCCTCTCGGCGATGGCGTCCGACACGCGAGTGGCGGCCGCGTCATTATTCTCCCCGCTCACCGATGTCACCTACCTCGTAGTCGCTCAGCTCTACCGTCGAGGCAGGACCGGCGGTACCGGGAAGGATCTCGAATCGCGGATCGAACGTGACCAGTGCAGCCGCCAGCTTGCCGAGGATCGAGATGTCGCCCTCGGCCTTGGCGATGCCCTCGTCGATCTGCGACCGCAACGTCTTCAGACCCATCATCACCGGCTCCAGGTCGGTCCGTTTGATGGTGATCGACAGGTCGGGGTCTTTCGCCTGGAAGCCCTGGGCATTGGTCAATGTGCCGTTGCTGAGCTCGATCAGGTATTTCTCGTCGTTGTCCGGGGTGATGAGGTTGGCAATGAACTCGAACCCCTCGACCTTGCTGCTGTCCATGCGGATAGCGACGAAATCGAGGAAAAGACCGGTGCTCATGGCTCGGATGACGTCCGGACCGGCCGAGCTTACTTGCGCGCCTCCGGGGATTCCCGAACGCAACTCGAAGGCCCCGGCCAGATAACTGTTGCGCAGGCCCGGGTTCTCCTGCTGGTAGCCGATCTGCTCATAGACGTCGGCGAGCAAATCCTTCGCGACCTGATTGCCAGGCTCGGCCTGCACCAGCTTGTTGAGAATCTCCTGGGCCAGCATGTACTCGCCCGAATCGTGCAGGCTCCTGCCTTTCTCCATGATGCTGTCCGCTCCGCCCATCATCTCCACATACAAAGGTGCTGAATCGGCAGGCGACAGGGGGATCAGGGTCGCCGGATTAGCGTCCCAGTAACCGAGGAAACGATTGATCACTGCTCGGCTGTTGTGTTCCGGCGAGCCGTGGTAGCCGCGGTTATACCACTGATCCGAGATCGCCTTCGGCGTCTCGAAGACGTTGTGCACCTGGTTGATGGTCACACCCTGGTTCGCCAGGTGCAGCACCTGGTTGTTGATGTTGGCATAGAGGTCACGCTGACCACGCAGCACCTCCTGGATACGAGCGTTGCCCCAGCGCGGCCAGTGGTGGGAGGCGAACATGACATCGGCCTCCTGGCCGAACATGTAGAGCACTTCGCTGATGTACTTGGACCAGCGCAGTGCGTCTCGCACCGGAGCCCCACGCAACGTGTAGATGTTATGGAACGTAGACGTCACATTCTCCGCCACCCACAGCAGTTTCTTGTCGGGGAAGTAAGTGTTCATCTCCGAGGGCGCTTCGGTACCCGGCGTATTCTGGAAGATCATCCGAACGCCATCGATGGTCAGTTCCTCGATGTCGTCCTCGATGATACGGGTGGGCGCGATCAACGTGATCGTGCCGATGGACACATTCTGACCCAGGCCCTGACCCGTATGGCCGAAGGGGCTAGCCGGAAGCAGGATGCCGTACTGGTAGAACAATCTCCGGTTCATCGCGTTGCCGGCGTATACGTTCTCCGAGACCGTGTGCAACATAAAGTCTCGCGGCGCGATGATCTGGACCTTGCCAGAGCGCACATCGGCCTCGTCGACGACACCGCGCACGCCGCCCCAGTGGTCGCCGTGGGAGTGTGAGTAAACCACCGCCTTGACAGGGAATTTGCCGACGTGTTTCTCCAGCAGATCGAACGCCGCCCGCGACGTCTCCTTCGAGGTGAGCGGATCGAAGATGATCCAGCCGGTATCGCCTTTTATGAACGAGATGTTGGCGAGGTCGAAGCCACGTACCTGGTAGACGTCCGGAACGACCTCATAGAGGCCGTAATTCATATTGAGCGTCGACTGTCGCTGCAACGACGGGTGGATGCTCGGATACTCCTTCTCCTCCAGCAGAAATTTGTATCGCTCCATATCCCAGACGACGTTGCCCTTCTCACCCTTGATCTGCCAGATCTCGGGCGCGGCCATGAACCCCTTGTCGATCTCGTCGAAGTCACGCTTGTCCGAGAACGGCAGCGTTCCGCGGGCAGCCTCCAACGCCTTCAGCGTGTATTCCGAGGGCGGCTTACCCTTGGGATGGAAGTGTTTTTCCGGATCCACAGGCTGCAGGTTTCCGGCACCGCCGCCCGCCGCATACGCGACGGCCGAAGATGCAAGGGCGGCGATTAGAAACACTAAGTATCTGGAACGCTTCATCATTTTTTCCTTCAGGATTTCGCTTGCATGGCAATCGACAATGGTCTGTTGAGGCCGCTGCATCCTGTGGTGGTTTACACGCCAGCAGTTGCTACGCGCAACCCGGATGCCGGAAAATCGTCTAACGGCTGGGCCCGGGGCCCCGTCATACCGGCTAACCAAAATGCAATGTCTGTCGGTACGGAACCATATCCGGGAGCTTCTCGGTCTCCTCCGGCGACCCAAGGTACATCCGTGTCATGCCAATTACCATTAAACTTCAGATCCATGACACGGTCGCCGGCACGAAACCCTGACCCTGTCTGCTTCCGCTAAACCTTTAGTGCCCGCACGGAGACCTCGACCCATGACCGGTGAAATGCAGTTCGTGTTCGGACTGATCATCGTCGCCGCCGTCGCCATGGCCAGCAACCGGATCCGCTTCGATATCGTCGCGTTGCTCGTGGTGCTGGCGCTGATGATCAGCGGCGTGCTGACGGTTGGCGAGTCCCTGTCTGGATTCGGCAGCTCCGTGGTCATACTGGTGGCAGGGCTGTTAGTGATCGGCGAGATGCTCGACCGTATCGGCGTGGCCCGTGCGGTCGGTGACTGGATCATGAAGAAAGGCGGCACCAGTGAGACACGTTTGCTCGTCGTCGTCATGGTTGCGGCCGCCCTGCTCGGCTCCGTGATGAGCTCGACGGCCATCGTCGCCATCTTCATCCCGATCGTGCTGCGTATCGCCGCCGAGGCCAATCTCAACGCCTCGCGTATGCTCATCCCGCTGTCTTATGCAGCGCTCATCAGCGGCATGCTCACGCTGATCGCCACGCCGCCGAATCTGGTCATCAATGAGGAACTCAAGGACGCCGGCTTCGAGGGTTTCGGATTCTTCGGCTTTAGTCCGGTGGGCCTGGTGGTCCTGGCGATTGCCGTCGGCTACGTACTGCTGATCGGCCGCAGGCTGTTGCCAGGCGAGGTCGAGGCGCCGGCGACAAAGAACCGCCGGCGGCGGATCGACGAGCTCTCGCAGGAATTCATGGTGGAGGGCGAGGTCGCAAAACTGGTCGTCGATCCCCGCTCACCGCTGGTCGGCGTCACTCTGGGAGAGTCCAAGGTCGAGTCCGACTTCGGAGTCCGTATCCTCGGCATCCTGCGCCGCGCGCCGCGCAGCGAGAATCGAATCCCGGCGCCGGGCCCTGACATGGAGATCCATGCCCAGGACGAACTTCTGGTGATCGGCGATGATGAAGCCTGCCGGCAGCTCGCAGCCCAGCAGCAGCTCAGACAGATCCCTATCACGGCCGCCAGCCGCCAGCGCTGGCTTTGGGAGGCCGGCGGCGCCACCGTGCTGATCCATCCGGAGTCCGGACTGATCGGCAAGTCGCTGGTGGAAGCCGAATTCCGCAGCCGCTACAACGTCCATGTCCTCGGCCTGCGTCGCGGCAAGGAGCCGGTGGAGGAATTTCGCGACACCAAGCTCCTGGCCTCGGACAGCCTCTTCGTCTTCGGGGCCTGGCCGAAGATCCGCCAGCTCCAGGCCCTGACCCACGACTTCATCGTCACCGAACTACCTGCCGAACACGCCGAGATCGTCCCCGAGTACAAGCGCATGCCGACGGCCCTGATCATCCTGGTCGCCATGGTGGGATTGGCGATCTTCGACGTGGTCCCGCTGGTCTCCGCCGTCATCATGGCGGTCATCGCCGCCGTGTTCACACGCTGCCTGACAATGGAAGATGCCTATCGGGCGATCCACTGGAGCAGCATCGTCCTGGTCGCCGGCATGCTGCCGCTGGCAGATGCCCTGCAACAGACCGGCGGCACGGATCTCATCGTGGACAAACTGATGGACACGGTGGGCGACACCGGGCCCGGCGTGATGTTGAGCTTCATCTTCTTCCTCACCGCGGCCCTGGGACTATTCTTGTCCAACACGGCCGCCGCAGTCCTGGTGGCACCCATCGCGATCACCGCCGCGGCCAAACTCGGCGTCTCACCGTACCCGTTCGCCATTGCGGTGCTGATCGCCGCGTCCGCCGCCTTCGTGACACCGGTCTCGACACCGGTGGTGACGCTGGTCGTCGAACCGGGGCGCTACAAGTTCATGGATTTCGTCAAGACCGGTGTGCCACTGCTACTGCTGACCTACGTCGCGACACTGATCATCGCACCGATAATATTCCCGTATCACCGGTAACAAACGACGCCCCGAGGATGCCGATACGACAGGCCGGCAGGCCTGTCGATCAATAACGACTCCTAGGCTCTCGAGCGCGCCTTCCCGGCGGCCGGCTTTTTGGCGGATGACCTGCGGGCAGGTCGTTTCACGACCTTTTTCGGGGCAGCGGACTTCCTGACCGACTTCTTCTTCGCCGCCGCTTTCTTGACCGGCGCCTTACGAGCCGGTTTCTTCTTCGCCGCCGCCTTTTTACTGGCACTCGCCTTCTTCGCCGGCGTCGTCTTTGCGGCAGTCTTTTTTCGCGCAGGCTTCTTGGCAACTGCGGACTGCTTCGGAGCGACCTTCGTCGGAGTCGCCGCTTTGCTCAGCTTCGCCGACGTGGTCTGACCCGGCTTCCAGGTCTTGCGTGTCTGCTTCGCCAGCTTGACCACCTTGGCGATATCGGCGTCGCTGTAGACCCCGTTCACACCGGAGATCGCCGCCAGCCTCATGCCATGCTTGAGGCCGAGCTTGTAGATCTCCTTGACCTTCTGCCACTCGGTATCGCGGCCGATAGTGAACACCTCGAAGCGGCCTTCCAGCGCCAGCACGATCGTCTCAGCCAGGCACGCATAGATGACATTGTCGGGCAGGCCGATATCCTTCATGCGGACTTCACTGGGCATCTCGATCTCACCGGATTCGATGACCAGAACGTCGGGGCGCTTGGCGACCTCTTCCGGCGGCAGGTCCAGCGGTCGCGCCACGTCGGTAATCACGCAGCCGGGCTTCACCTTGGTGATATCCAGGATCTTCTTGCCCGCGCCTGAGGTGGACGTCACGATCATGTCCATGTCGCTCAGGTACTGCTCGTAGTCGGTCGTCGCCACGACTTTGGCGTCCGGCGTCTCCTTCAGGATCGACTTCTTGAGCGCATCCAGCTTGGACTGGGTACGGGCGGCCAGATAGACCTCGTCGAAGGCCATGGCCAGCAACCTGGCGCTGACGGAACCGATCGAGCCGGAGGCGCCGATGACCATAGTCTTGGCCGCCACCTTGCCGTTCTTGCGCACTTTCACCAGGTTCATGCGTCGCATCGCGTCCGCCGCCGCCCACAGGGCGCCGGAAGCCGAGTAACTGTTTCCGGTGGTGACCGGGATGGTCGCCCGTCTGGCCACCGTCACCCCCGCGTCACCGACGACCTTGGTGAAAGCTCCCAGTCCGATGATCTGCGCACCCATCTTCTCGGCCATCTTCGCGGCGGCCAGCAGTCTACGGTAGGTGAACTCCGGACTGCGGGTGAGCATCTCCTTCGGCGTGCCGCCCACCAGGATGAGCCAGCCTTCGGCCTCGGCACCTGAGGGCGAGATGATGTTGTCCATCTTGCAATAGATCATCGGCGGCAGATGCGCGGCCGCCTTCTCCACCTGATCCATAACCAGCTTCGGCGTCGCCTTCGGCAGCGGGAAACCCTTGCGGATGTACTCCTGGCTCAGCGGATGGATCACGAATGCGAAACGGCGGATGTTGCGGAAGTCACCGGTTGGATGCAGCAACCGCGGCTCGATCTTGAGTTCCTCGATGATCTCCTCCAGGTCGTGGTCGCCGAGTTCCTCACTGGTTGTCTCCAGCGCCGCCAGCACCATGGCCTCGATCGTATTGAGCCCCACCACCTTGTCGAACAGCATGGGTGAGACATCCACCACCAGGTTGACGTTGCACTCCTTGAAGAAATCCAGCCGGTCTTCGTCGATCGCCGAGGTGATAAGGGTCTTGCCTTCCAGGTTGTCCGGCGTCCCGAAGATGGCGATATCGTCGAATGTGCCGACGATGACGTGGCACTTCTCCACCTCTCGGGTGAGGATCTCCTTGCGCAGCTTGGTCAGACCCGGCAACTTGGCCAGCGTGCGGGTCGGGATGACCGAGGTCGGGATCACCGACGAGGCCAGCTGGGTGCCGCGGGCATAGATCTCGAGCTGATCCAGCGATGTCAGGACCGCCGGCGCGCCGGTGTCCAGAACCGCGTCGGCGAATTTCAGGTTGGGCGTGTAATCGGCCATGGTCTGGGCCATGTCGTAGTTGACCATGCCGTTGAGGAATAGCACCAGATTGTTGTTGAAGTAATTGCCCAGTTTCCTCTGTACGTGGCGGACCGCGCGTACCTGGAGCAAGCGCCGCAGGGCCGCACCGGTCGTTACCGGTACCCGGGTGACCACCTTGAGCAGCCGCTCGGTCTCCTTGTGGACGAGTCGGCGGGAGCCGATGTCATAGTGATCCTGGATCATGCCCAGACCGATAGCATCCGCCTCAGACTGATGACGTCGCAGCAGTTCCCAGGCCTTACCCGAATCCCCATCCGCGCCCACGCGCTTGACGACGAAGTCCTGGCCGAGGAAACGGGTCTTGAATTCGGTGTCCTTGGACGAGGGGCCCAGGGATACGCTGACGACTTTCTTCATGGAAGGCTCCGGTTCGACGAGGACTCTATGCGCCGCCACGATGACGACTGGCCCGGTCCTCTTACAATCCTAGTCCCCTGAGTCGCGTCGCGCCTTCGCGAGCACGATCCGGGCCGGTAATTACACCCTGCCGGGCCCGCGGACACAACTTTGGCCCCGGGATGTGGGCGTGGAGCCTGATTACCTATACTTGATATCCTGCACCGTACCCGGCGTCGCCGGGCCGACAACGACAATAGAGGCAACGGCATGATCCCATTCGGCATACAGGTCACCGGCTACCAGAGCCTGATGAAAACCCTGAAGGGTCTGGTCAAGACGCTGCCCTTCCCCAAGCCCACCCTGTTCTCCGGGCCCGGCTCCTCGCTGCAGTTGTGCGAGGCCATCTCACAGATGGGCGTGCGCAAGCTGCTGATCGTCACCGATAGCATGCTGGTCAAGATCGGTTTGCTGGATGACATCGAGTCAAAGCTGGAGGATCTCGGTGTCAGATATGCAATCTACGACGGCATCCTGCCCGATCCGACCGTCGACCAGATCGAAGCCGGGCTGAAGGTCCTCAAGCGGGAGCGTTGCCAGGCCATCCTCGCCGTGGGTGGCGGCTCCCCCATCGACGCGGCCAAGGTAATCGCGGCCAGGGCCACTAACGACAAGTCGATCTCCAGGATGGAGGGCATGTTCAAGATCTTCACGGCGCCCATGCCGCTGTATGCGGTCCCCACCACCGCCGGCACCGGTTCGGAGGTCACCATCGCCGCAGTCGTATCGGACCCCAAGAAAAAGAAAAAGTCCCCGATCATGGATCCCAAGCTGGTGCCGATGATGGCCGCGCTCGACGGCGCGCTCATGACCGGGCTGCCGCCGCATATCACCGCCGCCACGGGCATGGATGCGCTGACCCACGCGGTAGAGGCCTATCTCTCCGCCAACGCCCTGCCGGAGACGGACGGATATGCGCTGGCGGCTACCAAGTTGATCATGGAAAACCTGCCCCGCGCCGTCGCGAAGGGCAAGGACCTGAAAGCGCGCCAGGCCATGTCGTTCGCCTCCTATTACGCGGCGCTGGCCTTTACCCGCGCAGGCGTCGGTTACGTGCATGCAATCTCGCACAATTTCGGCGCCTTCTATCACACCCCCCATGGACTGGCGAACGCCATCGTCATGCCGTACGTACTGGACTTCTCCAAGCGCAGTTGCACACGCAAGCTGTCGAAGCTCGCAGACGTCTCGGGTCTCCGGCAGAAAGGCGATCGGCCACAGAAACTAGCCAGCCGCTTCATCGATCACATTCGCGAATTGAACGAGGAGTTCGGCATCCCGGACCGGCTGGAGGCGTTGGAGCGATCTGACATCCCGGCCATCGCTCGCAACGCGCTGAAAGAAGCCCACTACACCTATGCGGTGCCGCGCTATATGGACCAGCGTACCTGCGAGCGCCTGATCGGGAAGATGCTGGCTTAGGAACGCCGGGCCAGCAGGCGGGCGACCAGCAGAAGCGGGATCAGACCCGCCAGCTGGTATAGCGGAATGAAGATCAGCACGATCCCGCTCTGCGCATCCGGATGGGCGATAAACGCCTCGTAGAGCATCAGGATGCCGAAGCCGGAAACCGCCGCCGCGCCCAGCAACAGCACTGCGCGAGACCCGGACGTGGACGGACTGCGGCGGGACGCCAGGTAGAGCACCGCATAGGGCACACCCACCCAGCCGGCGAATGGCGCGACCAGCGGCCACCAGGACAACCGCTCCGGTTCGCCCGCATAGATCATGAAGCCGAGTGTGGCCAGGAATCCGGCGACCAGCAGCGCAATCGTGATTGTTCTCATCACACCTCTCTTACGCCGTTTATGCCGGAGCTGTCGGCCGGATAGCGTCCAACCGATGACGGGGGACTGCGCCTCGACACTCCTCCGGTGACCTCAGCGATC
>CP070833.1:2066706-2159038 GCA_020341735.1 Gammaproteobacteria bacterium
AGAACCCACGGAATACCCCAACCACGACCGAGATCAGGAGGGCTGCCACCAGGATGTAATCGATTGTGACCATGGGATACCGCGGCAAGGGCGGGCAGAGTTTATCAGATGCGGTCGAACAACGGACTTATCAACCCTCGTTTGGAACAACCCGGCCGGTCTGCCCGCCCTTGGCCAGACTGTCTGCCAGAGCCTGTGCGGTCGGCTTATCCTGCACGGGCCCCACACGGACCCGATGCATCACGGCCGAGCCGTCGCCCGTCTGTGACACAAAGACGTCGAATCCTTTATCGCGCAGGGAATCTGCCAGCCTGGTCGCGTTGGCCTTGTTTGAGAAACTGCCGACCTGCACGGCCCACCCCCCGTCTAGGGAAGGCGGTGTCTGTGTAGATCTGTCATCCGCCGGCTTCGACTGAGTTTTGGGCGACGCACTCTCCACAGGGAGCTTCTCTTCAGGTTGTGCGGCGGGTTGTGCCGCCGGCTGTGCCGGCTTTTCCGTCTTGGCATCAGACTTCGGCCGGCGCTGGGTCTCCGCGGGTTCAGCTTGTTCAGGAACTCGCGTGATCGTGCCGGAAGCCGGCGTGGCGGGCCTGCGCGCGGGCACATCAAGCCGGATCGTGTGGCTCCTCTGGTCACCGTCGTCGGTGGACAATTCCAGGCCGACTTCCACAGGCCGATCAGGCGGAGGGCCATCCAGTAATAGGGGGATCACGAGTATGCCGACTAACACCAGAACACCGGCCCCTACCAGTCGTTCCTTGAGTTGCTGGTCCATTCTTTTCATCCGGGTTGATCGCCACCCCGCCCGCTCGCCGGCGAGTATACCGCAAGCCACTCCAAAGCCGGGCCGACAATATGGAATGAACCAAAGGCGATGACCCGATCCCCGACGGTCGATGCGGACGCGGCCCGGCGACATGCCTGTTCGACTGTGTCGCAAGCCTCTATTCGCCGGCCACCCGCCGCCGCAACCTGGGCGGCTACCTCGTCGACCGATGCGCCCCGACCATCCTGTATGCCGGACAAGAACCACTCGTCGACAACGGATGCCAATTCCTTGACCACGCCGCCGATGTCCTTGTCGGCCAGCATTCCGAAGACTGCTCTGGACGTGCCCGCTGAGGTACGCGAAGCCAGGATAGCCGCAAGTGCGCCGGCACCTTCAGGGTTGTGAGCCAGGTCGACGATCCACTCCACGTCGCCGGGAACAATCTGCATCCTGCCAGGCAACTCGAGCTGGTGGATCGCTCTCCTGACCCCGGCTTCCGATGCGAGCATGTCCGAATCGATCAAGGCCAGGGCCTGAAGCGCGCAGCCGGCATTCCTGATCAACACGCCGCGCAAGGAGCCGTAAGGCAGCGAATCGATGCCGCCGACAACGCCCGACAGGTGCCATACGTCCGCATGCGGCTCGATCCACCACTGTTCCTGGTATGAATAAACCGGCGCGCCGAGCGCCCCTGCACGAGACAGAAGTGTCTCGGGCGGGTCGGGATCACCGATCACGACCGCTCGTTTCGATCTCAAGATTCCGGCTTTCTCGTTGGCGATTGATTCCCGGTCAAATCCGAGCCAGGCCTGATGATCGAGGCCGATGCTCGTGATCACTGCCACGTCTGCATCAACGATATTGACGGCATCGAGGCGTCCGCCCATGCCCACTTCCAGGACGACAAGATCAGGCGATTCGGCAGCAAATATCTCCAGTGCCGCCAGCGTACCGAACTCGAAGTAGGTAAGCGGTGTCCCGCGCCGCGCCCGCTCCACGGCCTCGAACGCACCAACCAGGCGGTCATCGTCGACGGGTTGGCCGTCGATCCGTATACGCTCGTTGTAGCGATAGAGGTGAGGAGAAGTATAGGTCGCCACCCGCAATCCGGAGGCGATCGCAACAGCTTCGATGACCGCCACGCATGTTCCCTTGCCGTTCGTGCCAGCGACCGAAATCACTCTGCTCGTGACTGCCAGGCCCGGCAGTCTGGAGTAGACGGGTCTCAGCCTTTCCAGACCCAGTTCGATGTCGCGCGGATGCAGGGACTCCTGCCAGCGAAGCCAGCTCTCGAGGTCTCTGGGTCTCATTAGAAAGCTCAGTCGCCGGTGGGATGCGGTTGTCGTGTAAGAATTGTCAACAGGGACGCAAGCCGCTCACGCATCTCCCGGCGGTCGATGATCATGTCGAGCGCGCCATGCTCGACCAGAAACTCGCTGCGCTGGAATCCCTCTGGAAGGGTCTCGCCAACTGTCTGTTGTATTACTCGGGGTCCGGCAAACCCTATCAGCGCTTTGGGTTCCGCGACATTCAAGTCACCCAGCATGGCAAGGCTTGCTGACACGCCACCGGTTGTCGGGTCCGTCAGTACAGAAATGTAGGGAATACCGGCGTCCGACAATTTCGCCAGAATTGCACTCGTCTTCGACATCTGCATGAGTGAAAAAAGCGCTTCCTGCATGCGTGCGCCGCCGCTCGCGGAGAAACAGACAAGCGGGATGCGCTGGGACAGGGCCAGTTTCGCCGCTCGCGCGAAGCGCTCGCCGGCAACGGAACCCATGGAGCCGCCCATGAATCGGAACTCGAAGGCACAGGCTACCAGCGGTGTCCCGTATAACTCGCCGCTCATCGCCACGAACGCGTCTCTCTCTCCGGTATCTTTCTGGGCCTGGACAAGCCGATCGCGGTATCGTCGGCTGTCCTTAAAGCGCAGCGGGTCTTCAGGCGCCAGTCGTTCACCGATTTCAGTCCCGCTGCCCTCATCGAAGAACAACTTGAGGCGGGTGCGCGCGTCGACCCGCATATGGTGATTACATTTTGGGCAGACGTATGAGTTCCTCTCAACCTCGGCCCGATAGAGAACTGAGCCGCAATCCGGGCACTTGCTCCAGATTCCCTCAGGCACCGATCGCCTGCGGCGCTGCGTTTTGATACGCGAGGGCATTAATTTGTCGAACCAATTCATCCGCCCTAGTTGCTCCGTTCGTGACTTCCGCAAACCTCTCCGGATCCGGAGAGCATCATAGCGCAATCGCCGGTGAGCCGGTCAGCCGGCAGGTATGGCCGCCATGTCCGGGACGGGAGTCTCCAGGTCCGCTCCGTAGTCGACCCTGAGGAGGTAAAGGCCGCAGGCCGGCGCTGTCATCCCGGCCACTCTCCGATCACGGCTTTCTAGCACATCTCCCATCCACCCCGGCTCGGCATCCTGTCGACCGATGCGTACCAGGGTGCCCGCGATATTCCGGACCATGTGATGAAGGAACGCGTTAGCCTTGACCTCGATCCAGACGACGTCGCCTGAGCGGCCGACATCGACGCTCAGCACGGTTCGAACGGGAGACCGGGCCTGGCACTCCGATGCCCGAAGCGACGAGAAATCATGCTCTCCTATCAGGAAGTTTGCCGCGGCCCGCATTCGATCTATCTCCAGTCGGCGATGGTGCCACCATGCGCGACGGGCGAGCAGGGCTGAGCGGCTTTTCGCATTGTGGATAACATACCGATAGGTCCGCGCACGCGCGGAAAATCGCGCATGAAACTCCTCGCCGACCCGGACGGCCCAGCGCACGGACACGTCCTCGGGAAGATTCGAATTGACGCCTATGGTCCAGGCGCGTTCAGGGCGGTTGGCGTCAGACTCGAAATGCACGACCTGGCCCAGAGCGTGAACACCGGCGTCGGTCCGTCCAGCGCACACCACCGAGGTGGGATGATCCGCGACGGTGGAGATCGCCTCCTCCAGAGTCTGCTGGACGCTGCGTTCGTTTCGCTGAGATTGCCAACCGCAGAACCGGGTGCCGTCGTACTCCAGACCGAGAACGAATCGCATGACTAGAAGCGCAGCAAGCCCAGGAGCAACATCAGCACGCAGCCCAAAATCAGCCAATCGGTAAGACTCGGGAGGGGTTGCTTCGGCAGGTCTGCGTCAGACTGACTCCGCTGCGCTTGATTCTCGATATCACGCACGAGCTCGGCAGCCGCAGTGGCCCAGCCCCCAAAATCACGACCGCGAATACCGGCCTTGCCTGCGGCATCCGCCACCAGCTCCGCGGTGCGCGGCACCGCGTCCAACGTCAACGCAATTCGGCGAGAAAGCCTTCGTGTATCAAGTCCCAGCATCCCAAGAGGCCTCAGAAGAGCCGCGAGTGCGCCCGCGATTTCAGGCGCGGGAGTCGTCTGGCGCATGAGCTCAACGGCGGTGACGAGTAACACGAGCACGCCGGCGCGCCTGAGCGCGAGTTCGATGTCAGACCAGCCGGGCAGGAACGCGACACCCGAGACTTCGGGTTCGGGCGCCACCAACAGGTAAATTACCGCAAGGGACAATAGCAACCAGCGGATGCGGCGAAGAGCTCGCCAGACAAGGGCAAGGGAATCCCCGCCCCGTCGCGCGGCGAACCCGAGCAACACCGCTGCAACCAGGACCTGGTCAATCAAGCTGTAGCGAAAGACAACGCTTCCCAGAACAATCAGGGCGATCAGCCTGAATACAGGTGGAAATCGCAACTGTCCCAGCCTGGAGCTCGGCGTCCCGCGGACGCCGCCACCCAACTATCCCAGCCCGTCTAAGAGCTGCCGGGCTTCTTCTTTTTGAGCTTCGTCGCCCTCCTCGGCAACCTCTTCGAGGATACTCTTCGCCCCATCTGGATCGCCCATGTCGATATATGCCCGGGCAAGGTCCAGCTTCGTACCGACTTCGCTGAGGGTCACATCTGACGGCTTGACCTGCGGCATCTCCTGCGTGGCATCCGCGTCCGAGATATCGGGCAGCACCTCCTCAGGGGATGCAACCTTGGTCGCCTCGTCATCACCGAAGATCTCTTCGATCAGCGTTTCTCCATCCGGTCCTTGGCCCGCGATCGGTATCTCCGCAGTCTTGTCGAGGTCGGATTCAGCCTCGGCCGTCAGGTCCTCGAGATTCAGATCTTCCTCAGACAGCGGGGCCACCTCAACGGTCTCTTCGTCACCGGTGATCATGTCGAGCGCAGGCAATTCCTTGGTCTCGCCCTCCGCATCCAGACTTATGAGGTCCAGGTCCTCTGCGCTGGCCACGGCGGTCTCGTCATCAGCCGCTTCTTCTACCCTATCCAGCACCTCCGTCAGCCCGGTCTCTTCAGGGGGCTCTTCGCTTCCAGGCTTGTCCAGCGCCTCGGTTGCGGATACATCCTCCACCGCTTCCTCTACGCCGGACAGATCAAGCGCTTCCGCTTCGGCAGCCTCTTGTAACCCGGGTTCGGCAAGATGCTCACCGCTGAGCTCGTCCAGGTCGATGTCCAGACCCAGATCCTCTATTTCCAGTTCGGCAGTGGCATCCGGACCACCAACCTCAGCTTCCGGGACGACCGGGACCTCGCCTGTTGCGCTCAGATCGAAGTCGAGTGAGCCCGAATCCGAATCCGCTGCCTCTGGGCCAATGGCGAAATCTACGTCACTCTCATCTCCGCTCGTCTCAGCCGCGGATGCTTCGTCGCCCTCTGCTGTCTCCAAGGCGCCGGCATCACCCTCGGTGGCAAAAATCGACTCATCGGGGCATATCTGACGCCCCATGATCGCCACACGCTCCCATTCGCTGGAATCGCCCCCGTCAAGGCGGGAGCGGAGATCCTTTGCCTCGGACAGGAACTCTTCCTGTTTGCCCCACACGAACAGGATATCCAGCAATTTGAGCCGCAGGTCGGATCGATCGGGATCGCGCTCGATGGCCTTGCCGACCAGATCGGCTGCCTGGTCATATAGCCCGTAGGCCATGTGAAAGTCGGCTTCTGCGAGAGGATCGGACTGTTCGAGATTGATGCCGGTCGCGCCGGCGATCGTATCCTCGAACGGATATGCATACTCACCAGTGGCTGACGGAGGAGAAGGCTCAGTCGGCTCGGCCGGCGGCTTTGGCTCCACATCGATATCCGGTGCGGCTTCCGATTCTGGTTCCGGTTCGGCCAGTTCGAGATTCCCAGTTTCGTCGACCTCTTCCACTTCGTCGACCTGGATGCCGGAGGCGGGCGCAATCGTCTTGGCAACGGCGGCTTCAGCAGCACCGCCTGCCGCGGTCGCGGAGGCCCAGCTCTCATACGGAACCTCGGACTCCTCCTGGCGACGCCGCCAGACAAAGGCCACGCCGCCAAGAATCGCTACGATGATCACCAGCCAGGTCCAAAGAGATGAGAACAAACCGCCCTTTTCATCCTCCTGGGAACCCAACTGGGCCACCGGCGGCGTTGCCGCCTCGGGTGCTGCCGGCTCGCTTGCCGCTGGCGCCTGAGCCACGGTCGGCTCAGCTGGCACGGATTCAGCCGGAGCCGTCCCCGGCTCTACAGCGCCTGGCTCGGCTGCTTCCTGACCGCTGACCTCACCCGTGGCTGGTTGTTCGCGGCCTTGTTCGAGACCGGACAGGCGATCCTGTAGAGCCGCTATCTCCTCATCTTTGAGGCCAATGAGTTGGCGGGTTTCTTCGAGTTCGCGGCGCAATGACTGAACAGCCGCCAGTAGTTCTTCGTTCAACGCCTCCTGCTCGGCCCTGTACTCCACGGGAGCGGCAGAATCGGCAGCCGCCCCCGGGGCCGAGCCGGCGGCCGGTTCGGGCGCCGGCGGCACCAGCTCCAACCGCGTCTCTTCAGCCCGGGCAGCCGGTGGTAACGCGCTCGGCGCCTGGGCCTTGTCGGAACGCCAGTCGCTGTTCTGCCGGCGGACCTCCGCCGACGCTTGTGCGTTATTCCGCAGCGTCATCTCGGAGTAGTCCGGCACCCTCAGGGTGGCTCCGGCTCGGAGGCGATTAATGTTGCCGTTAAAGGCGTCCGGGTTAGCTTCATAAAGGGCAATCATTGCCTGATTGACCGAGATGCTGCTGTCTGGTCTGACCCTTTCGGCGATGCCCCAGAGTGTTTCGTTTCTGCGTACCGGACCGTAGGTGCTGGCGGTCGGTCGCTGAGCAGGCCTGGTCGCCGGGGGCGGCGTCGACGGTCGCGACACAACGCCGGCAGACGGAACCGGCGCAATCGGCGCAGCCGGAGCCGGTTCAGGACTCTCTGGTTCGGGCAGGTACAGGGGCGGATCGAGCAGTACCGTGTACTCGCGCAGCAGCCGTCCGCCGCTGGATCGAGCCTCGATCAGGAATGTAAGAAATGGCTCAACAACCGGCTGTGACGACCGTACCCGGACGATCGCTCCTCCGGCCTGTCGCTCTACCGTAAAGGTCAGCTGATCCAGGATTGCGACCCTTTCTACGCCGAAGCGTTCGAAAACGTCCCTGGACGCGACCTGGACCTGAAGAGTGTCTAGCTCCTCCGCGCCAGCCGCGCTGATCTTTATCTCGGCATCTAATCGCTCATTGAGGTATGAGTTGAGGTTGATGTCGCCGAGCCCGAGCGAACTGCCGCTGGTCGGTATCAAGACCAGGGCAACGATGCCGAGCCATCGAGATCTTAAGGTCATTTCTACTCCCTGAATGCTTCCCGGGGGGAGGGAAAACGATTCTCTATCTTGACCGAAATTAAGTACTTACACGTCGATGACGATCTGATAATTCTCTTTACAAAATCTGTGCAACTATAGCTTATAGATAACTTTTCACCAACAATTCAGCGATTTGCACGCTATTGAGTGCGGCGCCCTTCCGCACGTTGTCCGCGACCACCCACATGTCCAGACCACGCGGATGAGAAATGTCTTCGCGAATTCTGCCGACGAAGACCGGGTCATTACCAGCCGCATCCGTCACAGGCGTAGGGTAGCCGCCAGATTCCATATGGTCGAGTACCGTGATTCCGGGCGCGTCTCTCAGGATAGCAGCGGCGCCCTCGGCACTGATTTTTTCCCGGGTCTCGAGATGGATCGCCTCGCTGTGGCCGAAGAACACCGGAACCCGGACCGCGGTAGGGTTAATCATCATCCCGGGTTCATCCAGAATCTTGCGGGTCTCCCACACCATCTTCATTTCTTCGCGACTGTATCGATTCTTTTCCCAAACGTCGATCTGTGGCAGCAAATTGAATGCGATCTGTTTTGGGGTCGTCATCTCGCCTAGCGGTTTTCCACTGAGCAACAGACTGGTCTGCCGCGCGAGGTCCTCGACCAGGCCACGACCCGCACCGGAGACGGCCTGATACGTCGCCACATTGATGCGCTCGATGCCTACTGCTGAATGGATCGGACCAAGAGCGACCACCATCTGGATAGTAGAACAGTTGGGATTGGCGATGATGTTTCTGGATCGGAACCCGGTGATGGCTTCTGGATTGACCTCCGGCACCACCAGAGGAACATCATCCTCCAGACGGAATCTCGAAGTGTTATCGATGACGACGCAACCGGCATCACCCGCTTTCGGTGCATAGATTTCGGAAACACCCGCACCCGCGGAGAATAGACCCACTTGCGCCCTCGAAAAGTCGAAGTCTGAAACATCCTCGACCGTGTACTCACGATTTCGGAATGTGACCTTGCTCCCTGCCGACCGCTCGCTGGCAAGAGGAAAGAGCTCGCTGACCGGGAACTGCCGTTCTTCCAGAATGGCAAGCATCGACTCACCCACCAGTCCGGTGGCGCCGAGGATTGCGACAGAATATTCCTGACTCATAATGCTCTAGTCCGTATTACAACCATCTCGTTAGTCGGGTGGGGGCGTGGACGCCCAGGCCACGATGGCCGCCGCCACTGCGACAAGCGCCGCCAGCATCCAGGCATAAACCGGCTCGCCGAATTCCCAGACATAACCCGCCCACAAGCTGCCAAGCGCACCACCCACGCCGAATCCGAGGCTGCTGTACAGAGCCTGACCCCGGGTCTGCAGCGTTCCACCAAAGTAGCGGTGTATCAGCACGACGGCTACCGCGTGGAAAACGCCAAAGCTCGCCATGTGCAGTGTCTGTGCCGCCAGCAGAATCGTCAATGACCCGGGAAACAAGCCGGTCATCACCCAGCGGATACTAGTCACCGCCAACGCAGCAGTGAGAAGGCCATGTGGAGTCCAGCGATTCAGCAGGCGGGGAGTATATGCAAACACGACAATCTCGGCAGCCGTGCCCCACGCCCACATGAACCCGGCAGTCAATGAAGAGTACCCGGCGTCTCGCAGATAGATCGTAAAGAACGCCAGGTAGGGACCGAAACTCGCCTGCAGCAGAATGGCCGCCAGCAACAGGCCGGCCACTTTGCGTTTTCGCAGATGGGCAACCAGACCGGAACCGTCCGATTCATGATGCTGTGATGATGCAGGTGGTGTGAGCGCTGTCCCGGCAGCTGCCAGCACAAGTAGGCCGATTGTAACCGCGGGGAACCAGAAGATCCGTTCATCGTCGAACAGCATGCCGCCGCAGATTACGGCCAGAATAAATCCGGCAGAACCCCACATTCGCAGCCTTCCGTAGGTTTGCGGGCGGTCTCCAAGATGGTTCATTGTGTTGGCCTCGTAAGAGGGCAACACGCCTGACCACACGGCGCCGAAGATCGCCAATGCAAACGCCAGACTCGACCACTCGGTGGAGATGGCGACGGCCACGAAGCACAATGGTGCGGTGATGGCAGCGACCCGCAGGAGCATCATCCGCCGTCCACTCACATCTGCCAGCCAGCCCCAGAGAGCAGGCGTCATGATGCGCATCGCCATCAAGATCGCCAGCAATTGGCCGATGGCTAGTGCGTCGAAACCTCGATGACGAAGATAAAGGCCGATGTACGGAGCCAGAATTCCAATGGCTGCGAAGTAGCTGGCATAAAAGAATGAGATCCGGGCGTACGGAACGCCGTGACGCACCTGCAACTACCCGGGCACGACCGGAACAGAGGCGCGCACATCCGCGTTCTGGGCACGCTGTCGCAGATAGTGATCCATCAGCACGATAGCCAGCATGGCTTCGGCGATGGGCGTGGCGCGGAGACCGACACATGGATCATGACGCCCGGTCGTAACAACCTCAACGGGCTGGCCGTCGTTATCTATTGAGCGGCAGGGAAGACGCAGACTGGAAGTGGGCTTCAGGGCGATGCTCACGCGGATGTCCTGGCCCGATGAAATGCCTCCCAGCGTCCCGCCAGCGTGATTACTGAGGAATCCCTCAGGGGTAATTTCATCGCGATGCTCGGTGCCCTTCTGCATGACCGAGTCGAAACCGTCTCCTATTTCGACGCCTTTCACCGCATTGATACCCATCATGGCGTGGGCGATGTCCGCGTCCAGCTTGTCGAAAACGGGCTCACCCAGGCCAGGCGGTACGCCGGTCGCGATCGCTACTACTCGCGCGCCGACCGAGTTGCCCTCTTTGCGCAACGCGTCCATGTAAGCCTCCAGCTCCGGTACCCGACCGGGATCCGGACAGAAAAAAGGATTGTCATCGACGCTGGCAGTATCAACCGGGTCGAGTCGTATCGGACCCAGCTGGGACAGATAACCGTAAATCCGTATGCCGGCACGTTCGCTCAAATATTTTCGTGCAATAGCCCCGGCGGCAACCCGCATAACAGTTTCTCGCGCCGACGAGCGACCGCCGCCACGGTAATCACGAAAACCATACTTGTGTGCATAAGTGTAATCAGCGTGACCCGGTCGGAACCGGGAGGCGATCTTACTGTAGTCGCGCGGTCGCTGGTCAACGTTTTCAACCAGCATCCCGATCGGCGCGCCGGTGGTCAGGCCCTCGAAAATCCCTGAGAGGATACGCACCTGATCCGGTTCGCGACGCTGACTGGTGTGCCTGGACTTTCCCGACCGGCGCCGTTCCAGGTCAGCCTGAATAACTTCCTCGTCGATCTCCATGCCGGGGGGACAACCGTCGACTATGCAGCCCAGCGCCGGTCCATGACTCTCGCCGAAGCTGGTCACCGTAAAAACCTTTCCGATTGTGTTGCCTGACACTTTGCTACTCCACGGATCCTTCAGCGTCTTCCAGACTTTCCTTTTGCAGCAAAAACACACCGGACCCGCCGCGCGCGAATTCTAACCAGGTCAAGGGCAAATCCGGGAATGATTCGATCATCTGCTGCTTCGAATTTCCGACCTCTACGACAAGGATACCGCCTGGCTGTAATCGACTCGCCGCGCCTGCGAGAATTCGACGCACGACCGCCAAACCGCGCTCATGGGCCACCAGACCGATCGCCGGTTCATGGCTGTACTCTTGCGGGAGCGTGGTGTACTCCAGCTGGCTCACGTAAGGGGGATTGCTCACGATGATGTCGTAACGGCCCTCTTCCAGGCCGTCATAGACGTCCGCACAGATCGCTTGAACACGCCCGCCCAACCCGTGGCTCGCGATATTCTCTCTGGCGACGGCGAGAGCTTCCTCGGAGATGTCTGTCACATCGACACTGGCCTCCGGCAGATAATGGGCACATGCGATGCCTATGCATCCGCTGCCGGTGCACAGGTCCAGGACACGGTGGACGCGAGACGTTTCTATCCAGGGAGCGAAACCGGTCTCGATCAACTCTGCGATAGGTGATCTCGGAACCAGTACTCGCTCATCCACGCTGAACGACAGCCCGGCGAACCATGCCTCGCCGGTCAAATAGGCCGCAGGTTTTCGCTCTATGATTCGCCTTGTGAACAGGGCACTGACGTCCCGCTTTTCACTGCTTGTCAGGTGCGCGGAAAAAAATTCGGGCGCTATCGGCAGCCGAAGATGCAGGGCATGGGCGACCAGGTGAAGCGATTCGTCCACCGCGTTATCCGCGCCGTGTCCAAAGTGCAGGCCGGCCGCTGCAAAGCGGGTGGCGCCCCAACGAACGAAATCGACTATCGTCTGCAGGGTCTCGCCATCCGCGTCCGAGGGCGTCTCCAGTGCCTTTTTCATCGACGGAATCATACCTGACCGCCCTGGCGCCGTGTGGGATAATGAACTGCTATGGGTAGCAGCGGCAAAAAGGTCCTTTTCGTCATCGTTGCGGTACTCGCCAGCGTTCTTGGTGTTGCCGTCGCGCACTGGTCTTCGGTGCCTGATTCAACACAGCGCGCGCTGGTGCTGGAGTCCCCGAGAGCGTTGCCGGAATTCAATCTGCAGGATCATCTGGGTGGAGTATTCGATCGATCGAGCCTCAAAGGCTCATGGACCTTCATGTTTTTTGGTTTCACAAACTGTCCGGATGTGTGCCCAACGACTCTGTATACGTTGGATCAGGCCCTCGATCGAATTGACGAGAATGATCCCGGCAGCCAGCCGACGGTCGTCATGGTGTCGGTAGACCCGATCAGAGACGATGCCCAGAAGCTCGCCGGCTACCTGCCCTACTTTGATCAGAGTTTTGTCGGCGTCACCGGAGAAATGCCGGAAATCATGGGCCTGACCAGCGCAATGGGTGTGGCCTTCGCCTACACGCCGATACCGGGTGACGACGGTGCCTACACAGTGGACCACACGGCATCGATCTTTCTGGTAGATCCCGAAGGTCGACTGGCGGCAATATTCGGAACACCTCATGAAGCTTCCGTGCTGGCGGCAGACTACCGGCGCATCGTGGACTCCAGCTGATGAGCGGCGCTTCCAGAGTCATTATTGTCAGCATGTTTCTGGCGGCATGTGGGCCGTCGGCCCCAGAGCCCGGGCCGATCGCCGCCGATGCCTGGATTCGGGCCGTGCCTCCGGGGTCCGGGACGACAGCGGGATACCTGACCATCTCCAACCCCAGCCATATGGACCTGGACCTTATCGAAGTGGCGTCGCCCGAGTTTGGCGCCATAGAGATGCATTCAACGTTGATGAAGGACGGGATGGCCAGGATGCGGCGGGAGTCCCGGGTCTCGATTCCCGGCGGGAGCGAAGTCGTTTTCGAACCGGGAGCCCGTCATTTGATGCTGTTCCGACCGGCTGATCCTCTGTCCGTTGGGGACAGGGTCGGGCTGACGCTGACTTTTTCTCCATCCGGGGTGGAGACCGACGGCGAACGGATTACCATCACCGCGGAAGCCGTCGTGAGACGCGGCAACGCGGAGCAAGACAAGCATCATCACTGAGGGGGTTTGACATGCAACGCCTGTTCGTAGCCCTTCAGTATCTCCTGCCGCAACATGCGCTTTCCAGGTTGATCCATCGGGCAACCAGGGTTGAGGCCGCCTGGTTCAAGAATCTGATCATCCGGCTGTTCATCCGGGGGTTCAAGGTGGACATGTCAGAGGCGCAGGACCCGGATCCCGGCAACTACAGAAGCTTCAATGAGTTCTTTACCCGCGCACTTGCGGAAGACTCCCGTCAGCTGCCCTCGAAGACGGGACTTCTGGGATGCCCTGTCGACGGCACAGTCAGCCTGAGCGGTCGAGTGCAACGGGGCACACTCATCCAGGCGAAAGACCGACGTTACAGGGCCGCCGATCTATTGGGCGATGACAGGATGGCAAGAGAGTTCGAAGACGGGGTCTTCGTAACCATCTATCTTGCCCCTTATGACTATCACCGGATCCACATGCCTGTGGGTGGCCGGGTCCGGGAGATGCGTTACATACCGGGGCGACTATTCAGCGTAAATGCCGCTACTGTCCGCAGCGTGCCGCGTCTGTTCGCGCGCAATGAGAGAGTTGTGTGCCGTTTCGACACACAATTTGGCCAGCTGGCGATGGTTCTTGTCGGTGCGCTGAACGTCGGCAGCATCGAGACCGTCTGGGCGGGCGAGGTAGCGCCGGGACGACCGCGGGAACCATCCGCTGTTCATTATGGAGAACCCGCGATCGAGTTGCCGTTGGGTGCTGAGATGGGTCGTTTCAACATGGGATCGACGGTGATCCTGCTGTTGCCCCGCGATCGTATTGAACTCTCGAGCCACCTGAGGCCGGGGACTGTCGTCCGCATGGGCGAGGTCATCGGACGGCTGACGGACACAGCGGTCGATCAGCGGGATACGGATTCCATATAGCACCCGGCCAGCAGTTCGACGCCAGCAGCGTCTTCCAGATCAAATCGGCCTGACACCGGACTATCGAGATCCAGCACACCGATGAGTCGGTCATGGGCGTCGATCAGAGGCACCACCAGCTCCGACCTTGAGGCGGAGTCGCAGGGGATGTGTCCGGGAAACTCATCCACGTCGTCCACGACGATGGTTTTCCTGGCTGCCGCGGCCGAGCCGCACACGCCCTGCCCAAGGGGGATTCGGACGCAGGCCGGCTGCCCCTGGAACGGGCCGATAAGGAGTTCCTGATCCTGCAGGAAATAGATGCCTGCCCAATTGAGATTCGGTAGCTGATGGAATATCAACGCCGCCAGATTGGCGGCGTTCGCAACCGGGTCGGTTTCGCCCTCCAGCAGGGCCCGGGCCTGGCGGGCGAGCAAGTCATACATCTTCGGTTTGTCCGTAGTCTCCAGACTTTCCATCTCGAACATGGCAACCCCCGTTCAGGCCCGCGAAAAATCGAATGTAAGCACGTCGCGGATGTCATTGATGCCGGCGAGATACATCAGCAGACGGTCGAGTCCCAGCGCAACCCCGGAGCAATCAGGCAATCCCGCTCGAAGAGCCGCCAGCAAAGCATCGTCCCTCGGTGGCACGTGCCGATTGTCTGCGGCACGCCTCTTCAACTCATGATCGAATCGACGACCCTGCTCATCGGCGTCAGTCAGCTCATAAAAACCGTTGGCGATCTCCATCCCGCCGAAAAATAATTCGAATCGCTCGGCAAGCGGCGGGTCTCCGGGCAGAACCCGGGCGAGAGCGGCCTGAGACGCAGGGAAGTGGTAAACGAATACAGGCTGCTCCGGGTCCAGGGCGGGCTCAACCACGGTTGCCAGCAATAGATCCAGTAATTCATCGCGTTCCGGCGGATGTCCCGTCGGCGATACGACCCCATGACTGTCCAGTGCATTGATCAGCTCCGGGACAGCCGCCGTAAATGGGTCTACGCCGGTGATTCCTCGCATCAGATCCCGGTAGCTGGTCTTGCGGAAAGACGGCAGCGGTTTGCTGATACTGCACAAGTCGCTCGTCAGGCTTTCCACGTCGGCCATCATGTCTTCCAGCCGCTGACCCAGGCGATACCACTCCAGCATGGTGAACTCGGGGTTGTGCTTTCGCCCTTGCTCGCCCGCCCGAAATACGTGGCACACCTGGAAAATATCCCCTGAGCCGCCCGCCAGGAGACGCTTCATCGCAGATTCAGGTGAGGTGTGGAGAAAGTATGCTCGCCCGCCGAGCTCCGCGCTGATGTTCTCCAGGTGGGGATCGCTGGCGCCGGCCCTGGACAGCACGGGAGTGTCTACCTCCAGGATCCCTCGATCACCGAACCAGGCCCTGAGCCTGCCCAGCACTGCCGATCTCAGCCGTATCAATTCGACCGATGCGCTCGGTCTCCAGGCCGGGTCTGCGCCGTCCATAACGTAAACAGGACTCTCAGTCCTTTACCCGCGAGACGTACTCGCCGGTCCGGGTATCAACACGAATAACCTCGCCCTCCTCTACGAAGAGCGGGACCTTCACGACTGCACCAGTCTCCAGCGTTGCGGGTTTCACGCCGCCCTGGGCGGTGTCGCCACGGACGCCCGGATCAGTCTCTACTATTTTTAGTTCGACGAAGTTCGGCGGCGTGACGGTGAGCGGCACGTTATTCCAAAGGGTGATCTGGCAATGATCCTGCTCTTTCAGCCAGTTTTTCGCATCGACTACGGCATTGCTGTCGGCTGCGTATTGCTCGAACGTATCCGGGACCATGAAGTGCCAGAACTCGCCGTCGGAGTACAGATATTGCATCTCTGTATCCATCACATCCGCCGCCTCAACCGACTCTCCTGATTTGTAGGTCTTGTCGACTACCCTGCCCGTTTTCAGATTACGGATTCGCACGCGATTGAATGCCTGTCCTTTCCCGGGCTTGACGAACTCATTCTCTACGATGATGAATGGATCCCCGTCGATAAGGATTTTCAGGCCGGAACGGAACTCGTTGGTACTATAGCTCGCCATATTTCCACCGCCTTGACGGTCGCTTGATTCGAGTGGGCACAGACAAGTCATCAATAATAACCCGCCGGACATCGGCGAGTCAGCCAGACTGGCGCGGCGAACTCTCCGCATCGGTGACCGACCCGGAGACGCTGCTGCGCCTCCTCGGTCTCGACTTGTCCCTGCTGCCCGCGGCACGTGCAGCCGCGAGAAAATTCGGATTACGCGTGCCCCGAGGCTTCATCGCAAAAATGGTATATGGCGATCCCCAGGATCCCTTGCTACGTCAGGTCCTGCCGCTGCAAGCCGAACTCGATCAGATCGGCGGCTATAAGGAGGATCCTGTCGGAGACCAGAACGCTGAACTCCGGCCAGGGCTATTGAGAAAATATGCCGGTCGCGCCCTCCTTATTACCAGCGGCGCCTGCGGAATCAATTGCCGCTATTGTTTCCGACGGGCTTTCCCATACGCCAGGCACTCGGCCGCGATGGGCAATTGGATGACATCGCTTGAAGCCATCAAGGCAGACCCGACGATGCGTGAGGTCATCCTCAGCGGTGGAGATCCCCTGGTGCTGCCGGACAGACGGCTTGCTGAACTGACCGGTGCACTGGCTGAAATACCCCACGTACGCAGTCTCCGCATTCACACCCGGATGCCCGTCGTGTTGCCGGCAAGAATCGATGGGGAATTCGTCAGCTGGCTCGAGTCGATCAAAGGGCCGATCACGGTAGTCGTGCACGCCAATCACCCTGCAGAAATCGACGAGACGACGGCCTCGGCGCTGCGGAAAATTCGCGCCGCGGGCTGCCATGTTCTCAATCAGTCGGTTCTTCTCCACGGCGTCAATGACGATCCGGAAACGCTGGTCTCGCTGAGCGAGGCACTGTTTGACGCTGGTACCCTGCCCTACTATCTGCACCTTCTCGACAAGGTCACCGGCGCGGCCCACTTCGACGTGAGCGAGGACAAGGCACGCAGGCTCTTGTGGGAAGTAGCCAGACGGCTTCCCGGCTACCTGGTGCCGCGGTTGGTCAGGGAGACGGCAGGACAGCCGTTCAAGGCACTGATCTCCCCGCTGGCGCCAGATGCGGCCATTGAGGCTGAACCATTGCGCCGCCCGTTGTAGAATCGCCGCGAGACTGTCAGTGGAGGCCTAGATCATCGAATCTGTCCAGCCTGTCGGCCAAGGGATGGCCGAGCTTCCAAGCGATGCCAGCAAGACGCTGAGCTCGAACTCTGTCCGCGTGCTCGTCGTAACCCGTCACCAGGACCGGGCGGAGCTCATCAACAGCATCCTTCGCAACGGTGGCATCCCGTTCCATTATCGCCGCGTCGATGAGGCTGGCACTGCATCGGAAGTCCTGGAAGTCGGATTCGATCTTGGCGTTGTTTTTGCTGACGAGAATCCGGATGTTCTACGTTCGGTCCTGGACGCCAGGGACCGTTTGGTCCCGGATCTGCCGATCATCAGCTGCCGAGCCGAGCTGGACCCGGATCAGCTCAGCGCCGATATCATCGCCGGCGCCTCCGATCTCGTTTCGCAAAACCAGCGCCAGCGTCTGCTGAGGGTGTTCAGGCGCGAGCTAAGAGCCGCAAGGATGGGACGTGCCCTGCGCGAAGCTGTCACGACAGCGGCATCTTATCGAGAACAGCTCCAGACATTCATGGCCGGCTCGGCTGACGCGATCTCGCATGTTCAGGAAGGCGTGATCCTTGACACAAACCCCGCCTGGAACCAGCTTTTCGGTTTCGAGGATGACACCGAACTGCTCGGCACCCCGATCATGGATATCTTCGCCGAAGATTCTCATGCAACGCTAAAGGGCGCCCTTGTCGCCTGCGCTCAGGAACGTTGGCCAGGGGACTCTCTGCGCTGCGCCGGCATGGACCGGTCAGGAAGCCTGCTGGATGTCGAGTTGAATTTGGAAACGGCGCAGTTCGAGGGAGAACCATGCATCCGGATCAGCATCGTCCCCACGTCCCGCGACGATACCTTGCTGCTGCGCGAACTGCGTGATGCAGTTAACAGGGACCCGGTCACTGGGCTTTTCACCCGACAATATCTCATTGAGAGCCTTCAGGAGGCAATCAAAGAGCCTCTGAAGGGGGGCGTTCGCGCACTGGCGATCCTGCGACCCGATGCCTTCGCGAATATCGTCGAGTCGGTCGGAAGCGTCGCCAGCGAGGACATCCTCGGTGGACTGGCAAGGATCCTGAAGGAGCACGTGCAGCCGAAGGACGTCTATGGGCGATTCGGCGGCACCCTGTTCGCGGCGCTTGTCTCCCGCGGGAACGTCGGCGATCTGAAAGCCTGGGGTGAGAGTTTCTGCCGCAAGGCCGGCAGCCATTTGTTCGAGTTCGGCGAGAAATCGGTGTCGGTCAGCTGCACTGTAGGAATGGCATTGGTAGACGGGAAGGACGCGAATATCGACGAGGCCGTGTCCCTGGCCATGCATGCCTGCGCCGGCGGACGACTCAAGGGGGGCGACCGGTTCTCATTGAGTTCAGCCGACAAGGAATCCACGGAGATCGAGGAAAATGATCGTCTCTGGGTGCCGCGGATCAAGCAGGCGCTGATAGAAAAACGCTTCCGGCTGGCTCATCAGCCGATCGCAAGCCTGGCGGGGACCGGCGAGGGCTTTTACGACGTCTTGGTAAGGATGGTTGACGAACAGGGCGATGAGGTGCTGCCCGGTCAATTCATGGCCGCTGCCGAGCGCAATCAGCTGGTGAAGAATATTGATCGTTGGGTAATAGGCGCCACCGTAGCGTGGATGGCGGAGGGCAAAGCCAATCGGGCATTCGTGCGTCTCTCCCAGCCCAGCGTGGGCGACGACACGCTGACGCGATGGCTGCTGGAGCAGCTCGAATCCGAAAAAATTGCGCCAGACAAACTGGTGCTGCAGGTTCCCGAGATTGTGGCGGACAAGCATCTCAAGGCGACGCGCGATCTGGCAGAGGAAGCTCGATCGCTGGGATTCGGGTTTGCCATCGAACACTTCGGCGTAGGCGCCCGACCGGCGCAGGTGCTGAGCCACGTGCCCATGGAGTTTCTCAAGATCGACGGCTCGCTGATGCAGGGCATGGCCAGCGAATCCCATCTGCAGGCCAAGGTGGCCGATCTCGTTGCAGAAGCGCGCGAGAAAGGCATCTCCACGATTGCAGAGCGAGTGGAAGACGCCAACACGATGGCCGTGCTCTGGCAACTGGGCGTCGAGTACATCCAGGGATACCAGGTGCGTGAGCCTGAGGTCGTCCTCGAGGAAGAACCCCCGCTAGGCTGATCAGGTCTTACTGTCGACAGCCAGTGCGTCCACCTTGCGCCAACCCCGAGGCAGGAGAGCACCACGACGCCCGCGAGTCCCGGAATACTTCTCGAGGTCCTTGGGTCTCAGCGTCATAACTCGCTGACCGCAATGGACGAGGACGCGAGAATCCGGAGGTGAAGCGACAATCGAGGTCATTCTCTCCTCACCGGACTTCACGCGCGCCGGTGGTATGCCAATGATCTTGATGCCCTTGCCACGGGCCAGTTCCGGCAAATCCTCGATCGGGAACACGAGCATTCGACCCTCGCTGCTGACCGCCACTACTCTGACCCCGTCTCCGTCCGGCACCCGGGACGGGATAAGGACCTCGCAGCCGACCGGCACCTTGAGAACGGCTTTTCCAGAACGGTTCCTCGAGTACAGGTCTTCTATCTTGGCTATGAATCCGTAGCCGGCGCTGCTGGCAAGCAGCATCCTGTCTTGTGCCTGGCCGGTCAATACGCCGGCGAATCCGGCTCCGTCGGGAGGATTCACCCGGCCGGACAGCGGCTCGCCCTGGCCGCGTGCCGACGGCAGTGCGTGGGTGGGTACGGTGTAAGCACGTCCGGTGGTGTCCAGGAAAACCGACGGCTGGTTGCTCCGCCCAAGGGCGGACGCAAGGTAAGCGTCGCCGGCCTTGTAGCTGAGCTGCTCGGGATCGATCTCGTGGCCCTTTGCTGCGCGGATCCAACCGTGGCGGGACAGGACCACTGTGACCGGGTCACTCGACACCAGCGCGGACTCGTCCATCGCCTGGGCCGCCTGACGTTGTACGATTGCGGTTCTGCGTGGATCGCCGAATCGTTCGGCATCCGCATTGATCTCATCGCGAACCAGGCGCTTCAGACGTGCCTTGCTGCCGAGCACCTTGGACAGATCCTTCCTCTCGTCATCGAGCTCTTCCTGCTCGCCCCTGATCTTCATCTCCTCGAGTCGAGCCAGGTGGCGCAGTTTGAGCTCCAGGATGGCTTCAGCCTGCACATCCGTGAGGTCGAAGGTCTCCATCAGCACACCCTTCGGTCGGTCTTCATTGCGGATGATCCGGATGACTTCATCGATGTTCAGGTAGGCGACGAGCAATCCGTCGAGGACATGCAGACGGGCTTCCACCTTGTCGAGGCGGAAGCGCAAACGCCTCGTCACGGTGTCGAGTCGGAATGCCAGCCATTCCTTCAGCAGCGCCCTGAGATCATGGACTCTCGGTCGCCCGTCGAGACCGATCACGTTCATGTTGATCCTGACGGTTCGTTCCAGATCAGTGGTGGCGAACAGGTGATCCATCAGCGAATCCGTGTCGACGCGATTCGAGCGCGGAACAATGACCAGGCGGGTCGGATTCTCATGATCTGACTCATCGCGCAAGTCTTCTACCATAGGGAGTTTTTTGGCACGCATCTGCGAGGCTATCTGCTCCAGTATCTTGGCCCCCGATACCTGATGCGGTAGCTCGCCGACGATTATCTCGCCTGCCTCGCGGCTCCAGGTGGCACGCAGACGCAGGGTGCCCGTCCCGGTCTCGTAGATCCGGCGTATATCCTCGGGCGGACTGACGATCTCAGCGCCGCCAGGGAAATCTGGCCCCTGGATATGCTCACAGAGTTCCTGGATCGTGGATTTGGGCGATTCCAGGAGCCGGATGCACGCTGCCGCTACCTCGCGAAGATTGTGAGGCGGTACATCGGTCGACATACCGACTGCGATGCCGGATGCGCCATTGAGGAGAACATTTGGCAAACGTGAGGGTAGTCTGCATGGCTCCTTCAGGGTGCCATCGAAGTTCGGAACCCAGTCCACGGTCCCCTGGGCAAGTTCGGCGAGCAGAACCCCAGCATAGGGCGTGAGTTTTGCCTCCGTATATCGCATGGCTGCAAAGGACTTTGGATCGTCCGGAGAGCCCCAGTTGCCCTGACCGTCAACGACCGGATAGCGAAAACTGAATGCCTGCGCCATCAGCACCATAGCCTCATAGCAGGCGGCATCACCATGCGGATGATACTTGCCGATCACGTCTCCAACTGTGCGCGCCGATTTCTTCGCCTTCGATCCCGAGCCGAGGCCCAGTTCGCTCATGGCGAAGATGATCCGTCGCTGTACGGGCTTCAGACCATCACCGATATGCGGTAAGGCGCGGTCCAGGATGACGTACATCGAGTAGTCGAGGTAGGCCTTCTCGGCGAACGCCTTCAGTGGCTTTTGCTCGATCCCTTCCAGATCCAGTTCTAGAGTTTCCATCAGTTATCACTCAGCGGGCGGAATCGTCCACTCAAACTTCGGCAAGATTGCCTTTCTTCTGAAGCCATTCCCGTCGGTCGCCGGAACGCTTTTTAGCCAGCAGCATGTCCATCAATTGATCTGTGTGATCCTTGCCGGATACGGTCAGGCGCACCAGGCGGCGCGTCTCGGGGACCATGGTCGTTTCGCGCAGCTGCAGCGCGCTCATCTCGCCCAAGCCCTTGAAGCGCGTGATCGCGACCTTGCCCTTGAGCTTTTCGGCTTCTATCCGGTCGAGGACACCCTGTCGCTCCGCATCATCGAGAGCGTAGAAGACCTTTTTGCCAACGTCGATCCGATACAGCGGCGGCATCGCGACGTAGACATGCCCAGCCTCGACCAGCGGCCTGAAGTGCCTCAGGAACAACGCGCACAGCAAAGTTGCGATGTGTGCGCCGTCAGAATCCGCGTCGGCGAGTACGCAGATCTTGCCGTAACGGAGCCCGTCCAGATTACCCGATCCGGGATCCACGCCAATGGCGACGCTGATATCGTGCACCTCCTGTGAGGCGAGGACCTCTGCAGGGTCCACCTCCCAGGTATTCAGGATCTTGCCGCGCAGAGGCATGATGGCTTGGAACACCCTGTCCCTCGCCTGCTTGGCAGAGCCGCCGGCCGAGTCGCCTTCTACCAGAAACAACTCCGTAAGCTGCATATCCTGGCTGGTACAGTCAACGAGCTTCCCCGGCAGCGCCGGGCCGGTCACCACCCGCTTTCGAACAACTTTGCGACCGGCCTTCAGCCTGCGCTGCGCGTTGCTGATCGCCAGACCGGCGATCCGGTCGCCTGCCTCCGGATGCTGATTGAGCCAGAGTCCGAGACAGTCCTTCACGGTCCCGGAAAGGAAGGCCCCACACTCGCGGGACGACAATCGCTCCTTGGTCTGACCCGAGAACTGCGGATCCTCCATCTTCACGGACAATACGTAACTCACAGATTCCCAGACATCGTCAGGCGTCAGACGCACGCCGCGGGGCAGAAGATTGCGAAACTCGCAAAACTCCCGCAGAGCGTCGGTCAGGCCCGCGCGCAGACCGGTTACGTGTGTACCGCCTTGGGATGTGGGGATCAGGTTGACGTAGCTCTCTGCGGGTTGCCCGCCAGACCCCGGCACCCACATGACCGCCCAGTCCGCACTCTCGCTGCCGCCCTGGACCGAACCTACGAATGGGGTCTCCGGGATGCACTCGGCCTCGCCGACAGCCTCATCGAGATAGTCGGCAAGGCCTCCTTCATACAGCCACTCCTCTTTCTCTCCGGTAGACTCGACCGCCATCCGGACTCTCAAACCCGGGCAGAGAACCGCTTTTGCGCGCAACAGGTGGCGTAGCTTCGGCACCGAAAATTTTGCCGAATCAAAGTAGCCGGAATCTGGCCAGAATCGCAGCGTCGTCCCGGAATTGCTTTTGCCGACCTTTCCCACTTCCTCCAACGGTGTGCGACGCTCCCCGCCTGAGAAGCTCATGTTGTAGTCCTTGCCGCCCCGCCTGACCCAGACCTCAAGACTCTTGGAGAGGGCATTGACTACGGAAACACCGACGCCGTGGAGTCCGCCGGCGAAACGATAATTCTTGTTGGAGAACTTCCCGCCCGCATGAAGACGGGTGAGAATCAGCTCAACGCCCGGCATTTTCTCCTGCGGATGCATATCCGTGGGCATCCCTCGCCCGTCATCGGCTACCTGCAGCGAGCCATCCTTGAACAGGGTGACGTCGATTCTGCGGCAATGACCCGCAAGCGCCTCGTCGACGCTGTTGTCAATGACTTCCTGCGCAAGATGATTGGGTCGGGCGGTGTCCGTATACATGCCCGGTCGTCTTCTGACCGGGTCCAGGCCACTGAGGACCTCGATGTCTGATGCGTTGTAAGCCTGGCTCATCCGGAATGATCTGACCTGCACACGGATACGAAAAAACGCCCGGCGCGATTCTATCGCGACCGGGCGTCAGACTCTACGCGGACAACTTTCCGGTTCAACCAAGATCAGCTACGAGCGAGTCCCTCGTCCCGTCGGCAAGGGGAGAGACCATCACCGACAGGTTCGGGTGATCACTTCCTGCGGCGAGGGCGGCCCCGTTCTTCAGCGCAGCGATCATCTCCTCAGTGAACTCAAAACGCATGAAATGGACCGAGGAGGTCTTCTCCTCAGTCTCCCTATCCATGTCTTCGTCCGCGATAGCCCATACCCGATCATAACCTTCGACCTGCATCCAGATACGGTCTTCGACCCCGACCAGACGAGCCAGCGCCGCTCGCCGTTCCTCGGCGTCTGGATATTCAAGCATGAAGGTCGCCTTAAGGTTGGTCCCGTCGGGAATCAGCGGATTGTAGGCCTGCAGTTCCTCGTCGATGCCCTCCGCTTCAAAAATCCTTTCGGCGCGCAGCATCTCCTGGACCTGATATTGCATTGTGAGCCGGTCTTCGAAGTAAAGAGTGGCATGCTCTCCAAGCGGTAGACGCCGGGGTCTCTTATGCTCCATCACTTTCTGGCGAAAGTCCGAGCGCAGGCGCGCGTAGTCTTCGAGTGAAAAGAGATCATCTCTCGTGAGAGCGGTCATCATGCAAGCCTCTCCTGCCAAAAATTGTTGTCGTCAGATTCCGTAAGCCTGTCTGAGCAGACTGTGCGGATGTTCCGCCGTGACGCCTTCTCCGGCGCCGTGAGCTATCTGATCTCCCGCCATGGGACAATCACTGGAGAAATGGTCCGGACCAGCCTCCTTTACCTTCCTGACCACTGGGCGCGCAATCTTCACGGACGCCTGCCGAAATTCGGTCTTCACGGCATAGGTGCCGTCATGACCCGAGCATCGTTCGATGGCATCCACTTCGGTTTCCGGTACCAGCTGCAGGCAGTCGCGAGTCTTCAGACCGATGTTCTGAACCCTGAGATGACACGGGACCTGATAAGAGATTTTACCCAACGGCTTGCGGAAATCGGTTCGTAATTTGTCTTCCTTGTGCCGCAACATGAGGTACTCGAAGGGATCGAAAATCGCACGGGCGACTTTCTGGACCTCGGCATCATCGGGGAACATTAACGGGAGTTCCTGCTTGAACATCAGCACACATGACGGCACGGGCGCGACGATGTCCCATCCGTCGTCGATCATCTTTGCCATCACGGGGACATTGGATTCCTTCGCTTTCTCTACAGAATCCAGATCGCCAAGCTCCAGCTTCGGCATGCCGCAACAGCGCTCTGAAGGCAGCAGCGTCACGGGGATCCCATTGTGTTCGAAGACCGCTACGAGATCCTCCCCGACTTCAGGGACATTGCGATTACCGTAGCAGGTGGCGAACAGCGCAACCCGCCCCCGCGTCGGCCCCACCGCCTCCACGTTGCCGGAGGGACGATGGTTCGCGAGACGTTTCCTGAGTGTCTTGCTGTGGTACTCCGGCACCGGTGCGTCGCGATCGACACCCAGGACCTTCTCCAGCACGCGCCTGCCCGCCCCGCTACGGTTGACCGCGTTAACGGCCGTGGAGATGACGGGGATCCCGGCCAGCGTTCCCACCCTGTCAGTGGCGGACAGAATCTTGTCCCTGGCGCTGGCCCCGTACTGGCGAAATCGTACTGCCTTGGCCCGCAACATGAGGTGTGGGAAATCGATATTCCAGGGATGCGGCGGGACATAGGGACATTTCGACATGTAGCACATGTCGCACAGATAGCAGTGATCGACGACGTCCCAGTAGACCTCTTTGGCGACGCCATCCAGCTCCAAGGTGTCGGACTCGTCGATGGCATCAAAAAGGGTGGGAAAAGAGTTGCACAGGCTGAAGCAGCGTCTGCAGCCGTGGCAGATATCGTAGACCCGCTCGAGCTCCACGAACAGGTCTTTCTCGTCGTAGAAATTATCGGACTTCCAGTCCAGCGGATGGCGCGTGGGCGCCTCCAGGCTGCCCTCCCGGCGGTCACTTATATCGCCACTCATCGGAACTCCCGGATCAATGCCAGGGGCTGCCGGACGGCAGCCCCTGAATCAAGATATCTGCTCAGTCTTCGAGGTTATCCAGGGCCTTCTGGAAGCGATTCGCATGGCTCCGCTCTGCCTTGGCCAATGTCTCGAACCAGTCCCCGATTTCGTCAAAACCTTCATCCCGGGCGGTCTTGGCCATGCCCGGGTACATATCGGTGTATTCGTGCGTCTCTCCGGCAATGGCTGCCTTGAGGTTGTTCGCGGTACCGCCGATCGGCAATCCGGTAGCCGGATCCCCTACCGCCTCGAGATACTCGAGATGACCGTGCGCATGTCCGGTTTCGCCTTCGGCAGTCGAGCGGAACACTGTTGCTACATCGTTGTAGCCTTCCACGTCTGCCTTCGACGCAAAGTAAAGATAACGACGATTGGCCTGAGATTCGCCAGCAAACGCATCTTTCAAATTCTGTTCAGTGTTTGAGCCCTTCAAATCAGCCATTTGCTTTCTCCTGCATCAGAACAAGCGAGGGAAGAGGGTTTGTCTTCCCGTTAATTAGATCAGTTCTAAATTGAATTCACGACTCTAGTGCGCGTGACAGAAGCTGTCAACAGATCAAAGTGTAGCAGGCTAAATTGACCGTTTGGATACGCGTCGGTAAGGTATCGCAGCCCAATAGTTCGGACCGGATAATGGCGTCGAAGAAAGACTCTCCTCCTGAATTTGAAGCAGCGCTCGATGAACTCGAGAAGCTTGTAGCTCTTATGGAGGAAGGTGATCTTCCCCTCGAAGAGACGCTGAAGCAATTCGAGAAAGGCATCAAGCTGACCAGGCAATGTCAGAAGTCGCTGGCCGAGGCAGAACAAAAAGTCGAGATTCTGGTCGAAAAATCCGGGCGGTTGGAGCCCGAGCCTTTCGAACCCGGCCAGTGAGTCTGGAGCATCGCCTCAAGACCTTCAGGGGCCGGATCGAGGACTATCTGGACAGCAAGCTGCCGCGGGAAGACACGGCGCCCGAAAGGTTGCACGCTGCCATGCGGTATGCCGTCCTCGGCGGCGGCAAGCGAGTCCGACCCACGCTGGTGTATCTGACCGGAGAAACCCTCGGAGTTCAGATCGAGCGCCTCGACGCACCGGCAGCAGCGGTCGAGATTATCCATGCGTATTCGCTGGTCCACGACGATCTTCCCGCCATGGACGATGACGACCTGCGTCGCGGCCGCCCCACCTGCCATCGGGCTTTCGATGAGGCCACGGCGATCCTTGCCGGAGACGCATTACAGATACTGGCATTTGAACTGCTTTCCGGTGACACGGCCATGATAGGCAACCCTCGGAACCGGCTGGCGATCATCCGAGAGCTGGCCGTGGCCAGCGGAACAGCAGGCATGGCCGGCGGGCAGGCGATCGACCTCTGGGCACAGGGACGGGCACCCGATGTCGCTACCCTGGAAACAATGCATTCGCTCAAGACCGGGGCGTTGATCAACGCTTCGGTCCTCATGGCCGCGTGGAGCGCCGATCACCCGGACCCTGCGCTCATCGACGCGCTGGGCCGCTTCGGCCGAGCGATCGGATTGGCTTTTCAGATTCAGGACGACATTCTGGACATCGAAGGTGACACCGAAACGCTGGGCAAGACGGCTGGTGCAGACAGCGCTCGCGACAAACCGACATATCCGAGCGTCGTGGGTCTGGAGCGGGCCAGGCAACGTGCGGCAGAATTGTGCGATGCCGCCATCGACGCCTTGTCGGGTTTGGGCGAATCTGCAACGGCTCTGCGTCAGATGGCCGCCTACATCGTCAGGCGCGACTACTAGTTTCCGTCCGCACTGCGGCCGCCGCTTGGACAAGGCCCGGCATCTCCACGATAATGCCGAAGTAGTTCAGAGTGCAGGGCATCCGCTCATCAACAACGGCCCATCGGCTTGCGGGCATCGACATCTTCATGGTTAACGCGAAGAGATATCCACAGCTTGCCCGGATCAATTCCCCGGCGGATCTGCGTAAGCTGCCGGAGGATCGCCTGGCGTCAGTGAGCGATGAGATCCGCGATTACCTGATCCAGACCATGAGCCACACAGGCGGGCATTTCGCTGCCAACCTGGGAACGATCGAACTGGCCACAGCACTGCACTACGCCTTCGAGACTCCTCACGATCGCATTGTCTGGGACGTCGGTCATCAGGCCTACCCACACAAGATCTTGACCGGGCGGCGCGACCAGCTGTCAAGCATCCGGCAACTGGAGGGGCTGGCGCCGTTCCCCAGCAGAGCCGAGAGCGAATACGACACATTCGGGGTGGGTCATTCCAGTACCTCGGTGAGCGCAGCGCTGGGTATGGCGATCGCCGCCGCTTCCAGAGACGAGTCCCGCCGGGTAGTGGCGGTCATTGGCGACGGCGCGATGACCGCAGGATTGGCCTACGAGGCGTTGAATCACGCCGGTAGTCTCAACGTTGACCTCCTCGTCATCCTCAACGACAACGACATGTCGATCTCGGAAAACGTAGGCGCCATGTCGAACTATCTGGCCAAGATTCTCTCCGGCAAGCTGTACTCAACCATCCGCGAGGGCAGCAAGAACCTGATCCGTCGAATGCCAACGGTCTGGGAACTCGCACGGCGTTCGGAGGAACACGTCAAAGGTATGGTGCTTCCCGGCACCCTGTTTGAGGAACTGGGCCTCAATTACATAGGCCCGATCGACGGCCATGACATGGATGCGCTTCTTTCCACTTTGCGGAATCTTCGCGATCTGAAGGGCCCCCAGTTCCTGCACGTGATGACCCGCAAGGGCAAGGGTTACGAACCCGCTGAGGCCGACCCCATCAAGTGGCATGGCCCGGGCCCGTTCGACCCCGAGAAAGGAGAGCTGATCAAGAAGAAGAGCGGCGGACCCAGTTACTCCAAGGTGTTCGGCGACTGGTTGATCGACATGGCCGAGGCCGACGAGCGCATCGTCGGGATCACGCCTGCCATGCGGGAGGGGTCCGGCATGGTCGATTTCGAGAAGCGATTCCCGAATCGGTATTTCGACGTCGGCATAGCGGAACAGCATTCGGTCACGCTGGGCGCCGGGCTGGCCTGTGAGGGCATGAGGCCGGTCGTGGCAATCTATTCGACCTTCCTGCAGCGAGCCTATGACCAGTTGATCCATGATGTGGCGCTACAGAACCTGCCTGTAGTTTTCGCCATCGATCGTGGTGGTCTGGTGGGCGCCGACGGGCCGACCCATCACGGAGCATTTGATCTCAGTTACCTACGGTGCGTGCCCAATATGGTCGTCATGGCGCCGGCCGACGAGAACGAGTGCCGGCAAATGCTCTACACGGGTGTGACGCTCGACCAACCATCCGCCATCCGCTACCCGCGCGGCACGGGCCCCGGGGTCCAAATCGATCGACAGATGAAGGAACTCCCCGTCGGTAAGGCGAAAATCTGTCGCGAGGGGACACAGGTAGCCTTGCTGGCCTTCGGCGCAATGGTTCCGACGGCTCGGATCGTCGGCGATACTCTGGATGCGACCGTGGTCAATATGCGCTTCATCAAGCCGCTGGATGAAGATCTCTTACTCCGGCTTGCGGGCAGTCACAGAGCCCTGGTAACGATCGAAGACAACGCGGTGGCCGGTGGAGCTGGCAGCGGTGTCAACGAATGCCTGGCCCGACTCGGCGTAGCATCGCCGGTTCTGAATCTCGGCATTCCCGACCGCTTTATCGAACATGGCTCGCGCGAGCAATGTCTCTCCGCGGCTGGTCTGGATCATGAGTCAGTCTTGCGGGCTATCCGTACCTGGCTCGGAGAGACCACGCGATTCCATGCAGGTCACAGCGCCTGAGACCTGCCCGAACGAATTCCGGCAGTCGGTTAACTACAAGTTGGTATAATCGCAGGCCGCGTTGGAGCCGGGGGAGTCCAACGGACTTCTGTCGCCGTGAAACCGGCCGGACTTTCAGGGCGAAACTCCCGCCATACAGTCAGGAATTTATCAATGCGTCAGCACCCCGAGACAGGCACTGCGACCGTGGATCCCATCGAAGATGTGCAAGGTAGCGCAGACCTCCGGCGGATACCGATCAACAAGGTCGGCATCAAGGATATTTATCACCCGGTTCGGGTTCGGGATCGAAACGGCGGCGAGCAGCAGACCGTTGCCAACTTCAACATGTACGTCAACCTGCCCCATGATTTCAAAGGGACTCATATGTCCCGATTCGTGGAAATTCTCAACAATCACGAGCGCGAGATTACAGTAAAGTCGTTCCGGGACATGTTGTCCGAACTCACCGACCGCCTCGACGCGGATTCCGGCCACATCGAGATGAGCTTCCCCTATTTCATCTCCAAGAAAGCCCCGATCAGCAACGTGGAGAGCCTGCTGGACTATCACGCCAGCCTCATCGGCGAACGGAAGGAGGGGCGCAACACCATTTACATCAAGGTCGTTGTCCCGGTGACCAGCCTGTGCCCCTGTTCCAAGAAGATCTCGGATTATGGCGCCCACAACCAGCGGTCTCACGTGACGATCAAGGCTCGGATCGACAGCTTCATGTGGATCGAAGAACTCATCGACATTGCCGAGAAAGAAGCGTCATGCGAACTGTACGGCATCCTCAAACGCCCGGACGAAAAGTACGTCACCGAGCGCGCTTACGAGAACCCGAAATTCGTGGAAGACATCGTCCGTGACATCGCCGTGCGCCTCAATGCGGACGGGCGCATTCGTGGCTACGTAGTGGAATCGGAGAATTTCGAGTCCATCCACAATCACTCTGCCTACGCATTGATTGAGAAGGACAAGGATCTGGACGAAACTGCTGCCTGATCTGGGCAATCCAGACGGTCCCTGGCTGCTGCATCCGCCGATCGCCATGACCTCCAGACGGTCAAGTAACATCACCGGCTATGGATGGATATGCCTGTTCAGTCGGGACTAGCGCTGCCGCCCTGGAGTCGACTGATAAGACTGCGCAGGAAGACCCGATTGAAACGCAGCTGGCACGCCGTTGACAGGGTCTCGAGCATAGTCGAGCTGAGCCGTAGTAGCGTAACGGCATCGTGGGCATTGATGCTGGCGGCTCGCGTGGCTTCGGTGACGTAGCTGGTCTCGCCGAAGCATTCCCCGGAAGACATGCTGCCGACGACGCGGCCTCCAGTATTCACGTTAACGCGACCCTCGACGATGATGTAAAACCTGTCGTCGAGATCCCCTTCCTTGACGATCTCCTGACCGGCCTCGAACATGCGCCACTCTCCGGCGCGCATCAGTTCGCGGATCTCACCATGAGAAAAGTCGTGAAAGAATCGCAATCCGCGCAGCAGGTCGAAATGCTCTTGTTCGTCGAGCTTGCTTTGCTGTTTGCGCAACTGCTGGTGCACCCGGGTTAGTTCCGCTGCGAACTCTAGCCCTGTGGCGTAACGTTCCTCCGGTTTCTTCCGCAGCGCACGCATCACGACCTCTTCCATGTCTTCGGTGACGTCTTCCCGTAACTGGTGGATCGGGACGGGCGTTGAGTAAACGATCTTGTGCAGGAGTTTGGCCAGACTGTTCGCCTTGAACGGGCGCTGGCCGGTCAGCAACTCGTACATGACTACGCCAAGCGAATAGACGTCGGAAGCAGCGGTGATCTCTTCAGATTTTATTTGTTCGGGCGACATGTAGCTGGGTGATCCGGCAATCCCCTCGATCCTGGAGATTTCGGAATCGGCGCATAAAGCTATACCGAAGTCGATAATTCGGACCTGGTTGTCCAGCGTCAGAATGATGTTACTCGGCTTGATATCCCTGTGGATCACCTTGCGCGAGTGGGCGTAATGCAGCGCTCTTGCACACGTAAAAACTATCCTCAGAGCGTCGTCCAGAGGCAGCAGGTTCCCCGCTCGGCAGTAGGTGCTTAGGGTTCGCGCGCCATGCACGTGCTCCATTGCCACGTAGTAACGATCCTGTTCCACGCCGGCGTCGAAAATCGGAAGGATGTTCGGGTGCTGAAGGCGCCCCACCATCTGCGCCTCGGTGAAGAACATTTTTTTCGCCGTGCGGGCGCGGACATCATCGTCCCCATCGATCTCCGAGTTGTAGAGTTTTATGGCGACGTCGCGGCCGTAGAAGGGATCATGAGAAAGGTAGACCGTGCCGGTACTGCCCTGGCCGACCTCTTTGATGATCCGATATTTTCCAATCTTGTCAGGCAAACACGTGCTCCCTCGCGTCAGGCCCTATCAGGCCGGAATCAAGTAGCGGACTCCGAGCAACACTGCGGCAGCGTATACGCCAGCCATGATGTCGTCGAGCATAATACCCAGACCGCCGGACAATCCGTGATCCATGTCCCGTATAGGCCAGGGCTTGAGGATGTCGAAAAACCGAAACAGGCAGAATCCGGCCAGCATCCACGGCCAACCCGGGGGCGCGGCCAACATCGTCAGTAGATAGCCGGCTATCTCATCCCACACGATTCCCGGGTGATCGTGCTCACCTAGTCGCCTGGCGCTCTCCCCACAGATCCAGATTCCAACCAGGGATACGACCAACACGACAAGCGCATTCGGAATAAGGCCCAGCGGTTGGAGAATGATGCCGATGACGACGCCGACTACGGTACCGAACGTTCCGGGGGCGACTGGAGCCAGGCCCGCACCGAACCCGAAGGCCAGAATGTGGACCGGGTCCCGGAAAACGACGCTGGCTGAGACCTTGCTCAAGAGCTGGCCTTGGGGAAATGCTGCCAGGTCTGAACAGAGGTGTCCGGGCAAGGCTTGCCATCCCTGAGCAGAACCACGCCCTCGCCGACCTCGACGTAACCAATCCGGGTAATCCCGCAATCCCAATCAGCGGCCATGTGGTCAAGCGCCGGAACCCGGCCGGGTTCTACCGTAAAGCACAATTCGTAGTCATCACCACCGCCGAGCGCGTGCTCCAGCGCGCGTCCCGCGCCCATCAGGTCGACGAGAGCTTCCGACAGAGGGAGATCCCGGAGTTCCACCACGAGGCGGACACCGCTGGCGGCAGCCAACCTGCCGAGGTCCGTTACAAGCCCGTCTGATATATCGATGGCGGCGCTTGCCACGCCAGCGATGGCGCGCCCGATATCCGTGCGCGGCTGCGGTCGCAGGAATCGATCCGTCAACCTGTTATCGCCACCGCCCGACTGCAGGACGGCCAGTCCAGCAGACGCATCACCCGGGTGTCCTGTGACGAATACGGAGTCACCCGGTTTCGCGTTTCCCCGGGCCAGGAATCGGCCAGGATCGACGAATCCCACAACCTGCACACACACGCTGAGTGGACCGCGCACCGTGTCTCCACCGACGATCGCCACGTCGTGACGCCTTGCCAGACGCCGGGCTCCCTCCGCAAATCCGCTCACCCAGTCTGCCTCTGCCGTGGGCATCGACAGGGACAGCAACGCCCATGCCGGTGTCGCCCCCATCGCGGCGAGGTCGCTGAGGTTGACAGCCACTGCACGATGCCCGAGGTCGCGGGGCTCGATGTCCTTGGGAAAGTGAACCCCCTCGTTGAGAGTATCGACGGCAAGAACCATGAGTTTGCCTGGCGGTGGCTGCAGCACCGCGGCGTCATCGCCGATACCGAGGAGGATGTCGGATCGGGGCAGTTCGCCGCAGGCGATAAGCTCAATGACTCCCGCCTCGTCCAGACCCGACAAGGCTCAGCTCCTGTACCAGCGGGGATAAAGCTCCTGGACGATCGGCCCGTCACTCCGCAAAGCGTGGCAGGTATCCAGGTGGGGCGGTCGGCGATCTGAATTCTCAAGTTGCCGCTCACGGCTCAACACCGGATAGACCGTCTGAACAGCCACGACGGCCATCTCTTGCAGCAGCCGGGTCTGATGAGTGCAGCCCCTAGCGCCGCCGAGCCGTTCGCGGACAATTTTGCTCCACCCTGGTCTTATCTTGGTACCGATCATTGCGCCGTAGTCGGGCGTGATATCGGGGCAGTTTGGGAATGGGTGATAATCCGTCGCCGCCTCCAGATCGGTAATCTCCAGAGAATCCGTGAGCGTCATCCTGATCCACATTTCGTGGACCGGCACTCCGGCCTGGACCTCTCCACGGAAACGATTGTCAAAAGCATAGGTCTTTGTATCGACGAGCCGGCCCTCTATGTCCCAGAGCCCATCGTCCCGCCGATAGCCGCGACATTCGATGTCGCGGCTGTGGATGTGCTGCCTCTCTGATGGCTGGCTCAACGGCATGAGGCCTCCTGGCGTCAACTCTGCACTGACGTTTCGGGCTGCCGGTATTTGCGCGCAGCCCGATCAAGCAGGGCGTTGACAAACTTGTGACCATCCTCTGCCCCGTAGGCCCTGGACAGCTCGACTGCCTCGTTGATTACAACCCGGAATGGCACATCAGTCCGATGCTTCAATTCGTACATGGCCATCAGGAGGATGCCGTGCTCCACAGGGTCAAGCTGGTCTGTCGATCGGTCTGATATCTCGCCGATGTCTCGATCCAGAGCCTCGCGGTCTTCGATGACTTCCCGGACGAGTTCCCGAAACAGTTCATGGTCTGCCCGCTGATGATCTTCCTCAGCGGCAAACTGCAGGATGATGTCCTTGCTACCCTGACCCGTGAGTTGCCACTGATATAGAGCCTGCATGGCCCGCCGCCGGGCAAGAGTGCGGGCGCCAGCCGAGCCACCGCTGCGGCGCCTGGCCATCCGTCAACCCTCCAGTTTACGCAGCAGGTTGACCATCTCGATTGCGCTGGCGGCGGCCTCGGCACCCTTGTTGCCGGCCTTCGTGCCGGCGCGTTCAATGGCCTGCTCGATCGTATCCGTGGTCAGGACGCCGAAGGCCACAGGAACATCGTGCGCATGAGACGCCTGAGCGACACCCTTCGCGCACTCTCCTGCGACATATTCGAAGTGGGGGGTAGCCCCGCGAATTACCGCGCCCAGCGCGATGACTGCGTCATAACGCCTCGAGGCAGCCATCTTCTTTACGGCCAGCGGCATCTCCCACGCGCCGGGCACCCTGGCGAGGGTGATGTCTCTCTCCCTGACACCATGTCGAATCAGCGCGTTCACGGCACCGCGAACCAGCGAATCCACGACGAATTCGTTGAAACGGGCGGCGACGATCCCGACTCGAAGATCTCTCGCAATGGCCGCTCCCTCGACTGTCTTGATTTCGTCCACGGTGTCTCCCTAATCCACGTACTCGACAACTTCGAGGCCAAATCCGGAGATTGCCGACATCTGCTTGGGTGCACTGAGCACCCGCATCCTGTGCACGCCGAGATTTCGCAGAATCTGGGCGCCGATGCCGTGGGTCCGCAGCACGGTGGACTCCCGACCATCCCTCAGCCGGAATCCGGTACGACCATGGAGCCGTTCGACGGCGTCCATCAGATCTCGCGGCGTCTCGCTGCCACGCAGAATGACCACCACGCCACAACCGTCTTCGGCGATGCGTCGCAACGCATCACGCAGTTGCCATCCACCGCCATCCGAGTGGATACCGACGACGTCGCGAAGTGTGTCCATCAACTGCACACGGACCAGCGGCAATTGCTGCCCAATCTCCCCACGGATCAGTGCCAGATGCACATCCTGATGGACATGATCCTCGAACACGGCAAGTCGGAATTGCCCAAATTCAGTTTCCACGACATCGTCCGAAATGCGTTCGACCGACTCTTCCTTCTGCAGCCGGTAACGGATCAGGTCGGCTATGGTGCCGATTTTCAGCTGGTGCTGGCGAGCGAACTCAACGAGATCGGGTCGACGCGCCATGCTGCCGTCCTCGTTCAGGATCTCGACGATAACCGCGGCGGGCTCGAGCCCGGCCAATCGAGTGAGATCACAACCGGCCTCCGTATGTCCCGCTCGAGTCAGAACGCCGCCCGGTTGGGCCATCAGCGGAAATATGTGCCCCGGCTGACGCAGATCTTCCGGACTGGCATCCATCGCTACGGCGGTCTTGATAGTGTGGGCTCGATCGTGTGCGGATATACCGGTGGTAACACCCTCGGCCGCTTCAATAGATACCGTGAAATTGGTGATTCTGTCGTCGTCGGTATTTGTCACCATCAATGGCAGCCGCAACTGTTTGCAGCGTTGACGGTTCAGCGTCAGACAGATCAACCCACGTCCGAAGCGGGCCATGAAATTGATGTCTTCCGCCGTGGCCATGGTTGCAGCCATGACGAGGTCTCCCTCGTTCTCCCGGTCCTCGTCGTCCATCATGACAACCATCCGCCCGGAGCGGATGTCGTCGAGAATCTCGTCGATCGTGTTGTAGTGGACCTCGGTCCGCAGGTCAGTGACTTTCTGCAAAACCAGTCTCCTTCAGTTTCTCGAGGCTTAGACCGCGGGACGAATCGTCGCCCAGCAGCCGCTCGAGATATCGGGCCACGATATCGACCTCGACGTTGACGGGAACTCCTTCCATCCACTCGTCAAGGGTCGTGACCTCCAGGGTGTGCGGCACGATATTGACCCCGAACCTGTCTCCCGACACATCATTCACTGTAAGGCTCACGCCGTCCAGGCAAACAGAGCCCTTGCGGGCCACATAACGCGACAATTCGCCAGGTACGCGGATCCCGAAACGGATAGAACGGGCGTCGTCCCGCCGATCCAGGACTTCTCCGATGCCATCGACATGGCCGGTCACCAGGTGTCCGCCCAAAGGCGTCGCCAAGGTCAGCGCCTTCTCGAGATTGACTCGCCCGCCAGGCTTGTATCGCCCAAGGGTTGTATGATCCAGCGTCTCGCGAGAGACATCGGCGCTGAAGCCGTTCTCATCCAACTCGATCGCGGTCAGACAGACACCGCCCACCGAGATGCTGTCTCCGACAGTGCCACAAGCGGCGCCCAGCTCGGGACAGCGCACAGCGAGGCGAACGTCGCCGCCGCGTGGCGTCAGCGCTTCTATGGTCCCGGTTGTCTGCACGATTCCTGTAAACATCAATCAGCCCTTGCGCCTTTCCGGGGAAGAGCCCGCACACGCAGGTCGGGTCCCACGGATCGGACCTCGACAAACTCCAATTGTACCTTGTCCGCCATCTTTTCCAGACCCGGCAGATCGAACATCCCTCTGGCTGCAGAGCCCAACAGGCTTGGCGCCAGATAAAACACAAACTGGTCGACCAGGCCCTCGCGAACAAACGAGCCCGCCAGGCAGGGTCCGGCCTCAACCAGAACGTCGTTACACTCACGCTCGCCCAGCTCGAAAAGAAGCCTTTCGAGATCAACCCTTCTGTCGCTACCCGGAAAGCTGAGGATCCCTGCACCGGCAGCCATCAGTGCATCTGCTGACGGGCTTGCCCCGTCTCCGGCGCATACGATCAAAGTGTTCCCGGGCAGGCTGAGCACGCGCGCCGAGGGCGGCGTCCTCAATCGGCTGTCGATGAGCACCCGGAGCGGCTGTCTGCCCCCGGTTTCATATTTTTCAGATCGCACGTTAAGGGACGGGTCATCCGCGAGGACCGTGCCTGCCCCTGTCAGTACAGCGGAGCTCTCGGCACGAAGCCGCTGGACATCTTCGCGAGCGTCGATCGAAGTGACCCACTGGCTTTCTCCGCTCGCCATTGCGGTGCGACCGTCCAGACTGGCGCCCAGCTTGATCGTGACCCGCGGACGGCCCCGGGTCATGCGGCTGACGAACCCCGCATTCAGCGTCGTAGCCTCGTCGGCAAGCAGACCGGTCTCGACCTGGACACCGGCCTTCTCGAGGATGTGCTTCCCATTGCCGCCGACCCTCGGGTTCGGGTCTTGCATTGCTATCACGACGCGAGACACGCCTGCCTGCACCAGCACCGGGGCACAGGGCCCGGTGCGGCCTGTATGACTGCAGGGCTCCAGCGTCACGTAGACAGTGCTTCCGGACGCTTGCGCGGCGGCGCATTGCAAAGCCTCGATCTCCGCATGAGCATCGCCGGCACGTCGATGCCAGCCCTCGCCTACAACCTGTCCTTCCCGGACGATGACACAGCCGACGCGTGGATTGGGATCTGCCGAGTATTTGCCGCGCTCCGCCAGGGCGAGTGCTCTCGCCATATGACGGTGATCAACCGGATCGAACATGACCCCTCAATCCCCATCACGCAGCAGTGACATCTGCTCGCGGCTGTCGGCGGCGGACTCCTGCAGTCGCTCTACCTCTTCGCGGAATTCGACCACGTCCTGGAACCTTCTGTATACGGACGCGAAGCGTACATACGCAACTTCGTCGAGCTCTCGCAGTTCATCCATTACCAGATCGCCGACAAACCGGGCCGGTATTTCCCGCTCGCCCGTGGTGCGCAGGCGGTGAACGATCCGCGCCAGCGCTGCCTCGATCTGTTCGGCGCTCACTGGGCGCTTCTCTAATGCTCGGGTAATCCCTGCCCGCAGTTTTTCTTCGTCGAAGGGTTCGCGGCGATCGTCGCTCTTTATCAGGCGCGGCATGACGAGCTCAGCGGATTCGAATGTCGTGAATCTTTCGCTGCAGTCCAGGCACTCACGTCGTCTGCGCACCTGGCGGCCCTCTCCTGCCAGCCGGGAGTCTATTACCTTGGTTTCAGGATGGCCGCAGAATGGACAGTACACGGCTTCAGTCCGGTCGTATCAGCCGGGATAGACCGGAAACCGGCCGCAAAGGTCCAATACCTGGCCCCGGACGCGTTCGATACACGCCTCGTTCTCGACGTCATCGAGCACATCCGCGATCCAGCCTGCAAGCATGTGGCACTCTTCTTCCCCGAACCCCCGAGTCGTGATCGCGGGAGTGCCCATCCTGAGTCCGCTGGTGACGAACGGCGAGCGCGGATCATTGGGTACCGCATTCTTGTTCACGGTTATGTAGGCGCGGCCGAGAGCCGCATCGGCGTCCTTTCCCGTAATGTCCTTGTCGATCAGATCGACGAGGAACAGATGGTTGTCGGTCCCGCCGGATACGATCTTGTAGCCCCGACCCATCAATGTATCGGCCATCATCCGCGCATTGGCGACCACCTGCTCCTGATATGACTTGAACCCGGGCTCGAGTGCCTCTTTGAACGCCACGGCCTTGGCCGCAATGACGTGCATCAGTGGACCGCCCTGGGTACCGGGGAAGACAAGGGAATTGAACTTGCGCGTCAGTTCGTCGTTCTCGCGGGCGAGGATGAGGCCGCCTCGCGGACCTCGGAGCGTCTTGTGTGTGGTCGTCGTCACGACATCGGCGAACGGCACCGGATTCGGATAGACTCCGGCCGCAATCAATCCCGCAACGTGGGCGATATCGGCCATCAGGTAAGCGCCGACGCTATCGGAGATGGCTCGGAAGCGCTCCCAGTCCACGACCCGTGAGTATGCTGAGAAGCCAGCGATAATAAGACGCGGTTTGTGCTCTCTGGCCAGAGACTCGACCTGGTCATAATCGATCTCTTCGCCAGTCTCGGTAAGGCCATACTGATGAGCCTGATAGAAGCGGCCCGAGAAATTCGGCTTGGCCCCGTGGGTAAGGTGCCCTCCATGCGCCAGGCTCATGCCGAGAATGCTGTCACCAGGCTTGAGCAGGGCGGCAAAGACGGCCACATTGGCTTGACTTCCCGAGTGAGGCTGGACATTGGCATAGTCGGCCCCGAAGAGCTGTTTGGCGCGGGAGATGGCCAGGTCTTCGGCAATATCGACATTCTCGCAACCGCCGTAGTATCGCCGGTGGGGATAGCCCTCCGCATACTTGTTGGTCAACACGGACCCCTGGGCCTCCAGGACACGCGGACTCGCATAATTCTCGGAAGCAATGAGTTCGACGTGCTCTTCCTGACGGCGTCGCTCCGCCCGCATGGCATCGGCCAACTCGTCGTCGTATCCGGCGATGGACATATCGGGGCTGAACATGAACAGGCTCTCCGGCACAGTTGAAACAGGCGCGCATTGTACCGCAGCGAAGCGCTATGCGGTCCGGCCGGATCAGGTGTTTTCGACCATTTCCTGCACCACCCTCGACCATCCCACGGCGATGTTTCGGCGGTTGTATCCACCTCCACCCAGAGCGACCAGCCGGCCGTCGGCGAAACGATCCGCAATCTCGCACAGGCTGGCCGCCGCAGTCCCGTGCGCGTCCTCGGAGAACTGCAGGTGCGTGATCGGGTCTCCGGCGATGCTGTCAGCTCCACACTGCAGGATGATGAATTCGGGGCGCGCGTCAGTCAGATAGGTCTCGACCTCACTCCAGGCTGCACGGAATTCCTCGTCACCGGACCCGGGCAACAAGGGGATGTTCAGCTTAGTTCCGACCGCATCACCGTCCCCGGTCTCGTCCCGGTGCCCCGTGCCCGGGAACAGGAAGCGACCGTCTTCATGGATGTCCGCAACAAGCACGTCGGGATCGTCTGCAAAACCGTAGAACACCCCGTCTCCGTGATGTGCATCGATATCTACGTAGGCAATCCGGCGGATTCCGTGCCGCTTCCGGAGTGCCTCGATGAGTACGGCGCAGTCATTGAAGACACAGAATCCGGACGTCCGGACGCGGGCCGCATGATGCAGGCCGGCTATCGGTACGAACGCCCGCCGGCACTGACCGCGCATGACCATTTCTCCGGCGCGGAGAGTTGTTCCGACCACAGACCTCGCGGCATCGAAAATACCCGGGAATGCGGGCGTGTCGCCGAAATCCAGAAACCCTTCACCCGCCATGGACATCTGCTCGACGAATTCCACGTGGTGGGGCGAGTGGAATAGCTCGACGTCTGCCCGGGTTGCATCCTCCGGGCCCTCCAGGGTCACTTTTCCGGGTAGACCGCGCTCGTCCAGACCGCGCAGGAACACAGCCTGGCGATCGGGGCCGAAAGGATGCCCTTCTCCGAACCCATACCGGGCGATCGCATCCCCGGCCAGAACGGTGACGGGTGGGTTTTTGCCTTGATGACTCATCGTGGCTGGAATCTATCATAGTGGCACTGACTGGGGTCGGCTATGGTGCTGCAGGCGCGCTTGCCGGATAATCTGCGGCCCCTCACGCACCCACAGGTTCGCAGCCAGGAAATGGCCCAGTTCATCTACACCATGAATCGTGTCGCCAAGATCGTGCCGCCGAAGCGGCAGATCATCCGCGACATATCACTGTCCTTCTTTCCGGGAGCCAAAATCGGCGTGCTGGGCCTGAACGGGGCCGGCAAGTCGACCCTGTTGCGGATCATGGCGGGGATCGACACGGAGATCGAAGGCGAAGCACGTGCGCAACCAGGCATCAAGATCGGCTATCTGTCCCAGGAGCCGAAACTGGATCCCGCGAAAGACGTGCGCGGCAATGTGGAAGAAGGCGTCGCTGAAGTCAGGACCGCCCAGGCGCGGCTGGAAGAGGTCTATGCGGCCTATGCCGAACCGGACGCAGACTTTGACAAGCTCGCCGAGGAGCAGGCTCGTCTGGAAAACATCATCCAGGCATCCGACGGCCACAGCCTGGATCGTACCCTCGAGATGGCGGCGGACGCTCTGCGCCTGCCGCCGTGGGATGCGGCCGTCGACCAGCTATCTGGAGGCGAGAGACGTCGGGTCGCATTGTGCCGACTGATCTTGTCCCGGCCGGACATGCTGCTGCTTGACGAGCCCACCAATCACCTGGATGCGGAATCGGTGGCCTGGCTTGAGCACTTCCTGGACGACTACCCGGGCACCGTCATCGCCGTAACTCACGATCGCTACTTCCTGGACAACGTAGCCGGCTGGATACTCGAACTGGATCGGGGATTCGGCATTCCCTGGGAAGGCAATTACACATCCTGGCTGGAGCAGAAAGAACAGCGACTCGAGATGGAGGAAAAGCAGGAAGCAGCCCGGGTCAAGACGATGAAACGCGAGCTCGAGTGGGTCCGCTCGAATCCGAAGGGGCGCCACGCCAAGGCCAAGGCCCGCCTGCAGCGATTCGAGGAACTCTCATCCCGCGATTACCAGAAGCGCAACGAGACGAACGAAATCTATATTCCGCCGGGACCGCGCCTGGGCGATCTGGTGGTAGAGGCGAACGGTCTGCGCAAGTCTTTTGGCGACAAGATTCTGTTCGACGATCTGTCATTCACCCTGCCACCAGGGGGGATCGTAGGCGTCATCGGTCCCAATGGCGCGGGCAAGACGACGCTCTTCCGTATCATTGCGGGTCAGGAAAATCCTGATGATGGCGCTGTCCGGTTGGGTGAGACTGTCCAGCTGGCCTACGTGGACCAGAGCCGCGACTCTCTGGATGGCACGAAAACGGTGTGGGAGGAAATCTCCAACGGTCAGGACATGATCCGCGTCGGCAATTACGAGACACCTTCGCGCGCCTACGTCGGTCGCTTTAATTTCAAGGGCACGACGCAACAACAGCGGGTGGGCGATCTCTCCGGCGGCGAGAGAAACAGGGTTCATCTGGCGAAGCTGCTGAGGTCTGGTGGCAATTTGCTGCTGCTGGACGAACCGACGAATGACCTGGACGTCGAGACGCTCCGGGCACTCGAGGAAGCTTTGCTGAATTTTCCCGGGTGCGCGGTCGTGATCTCGCACGATCGCTGGTTTCTCGATCGTATCGCAACCCATATCCTCGCCTTCGAGGGCGATAGCGAGGTCGTGTGGTTCGAGGGAAATTATGCTGACTACGAGCAAGACCTGAAGCGGCGCAAGGGAGATGACGCCCTCCAGCCGCATAGAATCCGGTATCGGCGCCTCAAGGGCTGATCAGGTGCGGGCCGAGAGGTACTTCTCCCTACGGATCGACTTGATGCCCAACCCGGCTTCTTTCAGCAGAGCGGCAGCTTCGTCGACCATGCCGGGGTTACCGCACAGGTAGGCGATATCGGTTTCTGAATCGACGCCGAGGTCCGCCAGTCTCGCCTGCACGTATCCTTTGACTTCCCATGCGGAAGACGACTCTGGTGGTCGTCGACTGTAGCAGGCGTGGAAATTGAAATTCTCGAATTCTTCCGCGACCTCACGAAATTCAGTGCCGTAGAGCAATTCGTCGGGACCGCGCACGCCGAGCAGGAGATCGACCCGATAGTCACCGCTCTCCAGCAAGTCCCGTAGTCTCGGCAACATTGATCGGTATGGAGTCACTCCGGTACCGGTCGCTACCAGCAGGTAACGACAACCGGGATCATCACGCAGCACGAAGCGACCGTACGGGCCACTCGCCTCCACCATGTCGCCAGGCTCGAGGCTCAGTAACTTACCGGTCGCGAAACCGCCTTCAACAGGGGCCATGGCGATTTCGACAATCTCCGACTCCCCAGGCGGATTGGCCACGCTGTAGCTACGATGAGTGCGTTTGCCGTCTCGTTCCCAGTGAAGATTGATGAACTGGCCAGCAATGTACTGAAACGGTTCCTGATCGGCACGACGAAATGCGAAGTGCCGCACCGTAGGAGTGATTTCAGAGATCCATTCCAGGACCAGGGGAAAGGTGTTCCAGGTCATAGTTCGATTTCCGCGTGCAGGAGGCCTTGTATCACAGCGTTTCGGACCGTAACAGTTTCCGGAGTCAGACCGGCATTGCTAGACTGCACACCACGATCTACACCGGAGCCTTACGATGCTTGCCAAATTCCTGATCCTAGTCTCGACTGCCTCAGTAATTCCAGGCGCTCTGACTGCCGCTTCGGCTACCGAAAACAAATCATCCGCGCCTGCCCTGGAAGCGGCTCTGGCGGCGCCGAACCGTTCTGACGAGAACCGCAGACGGGATGTCTTTCGGCATCCGGGAGAGACCCTGGAATTCTTCGGTTTCCGGCCGGACATGACCGTCATCGAGCTTTGGGCTGGAGGCGGATGGTACACGGAAATCCTGGCCCCCGCGCTGCGGGACAGCGGTCGATTGATCGTGACCACTTACGGCGAGACGGACGATCCTGAAGCCTACCGCAGCAGATCTCACCGCATGCTGGCCGAGAATCTGGCTAAAGCTCCTGAAGTCTATGACCAGGTCGAGGTGCTGACATTCTGGCCACCGGAGGCGGATTCTCTCGGTGAGCCCGCCAGCGCAGATTTGTTGGTCACCTTCCGCAATATCCACAGTATGACGAGGCGCGGCCAGCAACGAGCGTTCTTCGCCGCAGCCTACGATGTTCTCAAGCCCGGCGGTATTCTGGGCGTGGTCCAGCACCGCGCACCCGAAGGTGTTGATCCGGTCGACAACGCAGAGACTGGCTACATCCCCCAAAGTTACGTCGTCAGCCTGGCCGAGGACGCCGGATTCCGGCTGGACGGGACAAGCGAGATCAACGCCAACCCGAAAGATACGAAAGACCATCCTGAAGGTGTGTGGACGCTGCCGCCGCGACTGCGCGGTAAAGATCCGGACAAGTCCCGCTACATCGCCATCGGTGAGAGCGACCGAATGACGTTACGGTTCGTCAAGCCAGCCGGCTGATGCGCGTTCAGTCGGGACCCGACCTACTGGACCCCGATCAGCTGACTCGGGCGGCCAGTGTCGTGAACACCCTCTGCAGGGCATGGCGCGCGACCCCAAACCGGGGATGCTCCGGTCCTCCTCCGGGATCGGACTCGTCCATGTAAACACGCTGGCACATCTCGATCTGGATGGACTCCACGCCCTCCATCCGGCCGTAGTGATCCGTAATGTAACCGCCCTTGTAGGGGTCGTTAACGCTAACCGAGTAGCCCTCGACTTCGAAGCCTGTTTGCAGGCAGCTGCACAACCATCGGCCGCAGGTCTCTCCGTCCCGATCGCCGAGATAGATCTCCTGGCTCAATTCGGCGTGTAGCCGGCTGGCGCCACTTCCGACACTGTGCGCGTCCACCAGGACCACCCGACCATGTTCGGCGATACGGGCCTCCAGCAGGCTGCACAGAGCATCGTGGTAAGGCGCGTGGAACGCTTCCCGCAGGCCTGGCGTTTCATCCGCCCCCGGCGGATCCGCAAAAATGCTCTCACCCTGGAACGTTTCCAGCGGCACGAGCCCGGTCTCGAACCGACCCGGATACAGCGGCCGACCATCCGGTGGCCGATTGAGATCTACCACGAAACGACTGTAGACCGCATGGATAATCGTGACGCCCATGTGGGGAAGAAAGTCGTAGAGCCGATGCAGATGCCAGTCGGTCATCGGCTGCTCGCGCATCCTGTCTGTCGCCAAACGGACGGAAGTGCTCTCCGGCAGCAGCGTACCGGTATGGGGAATACTGACAACCAGAGGAATACCGGGGACCTGGGGACTCTGGATCAAATAGGGTTCTGGCGCGACTTTCACAGCGAATTCCTCAAGCGGCCCATTACGACGCCGTACTCATCTGTCGTGGCCAGTCCGCGCTCATGCTCTCCATTGTCGACGACACGCCGGCCGCCGACATAGACGGCCGCGAGATCCTGCGCGCAGCCCGCCGTAATGAGAGCGTCCAGTGCCTGGGCATCCTCCAATGCCGAAAGAACGACGCTATCCTTCCGCAGGACCACGAGGTCGGCAAAGGCACCGGGCTCCAGCCTGCCTACCGGCTGCCCCAAAGCATGCTCACCACCACGACATGCGAGCTCCCACAGCGGCCGACCGAGACCGGTTTCGTCCGCCAGACATGCGCGACGGTGCAACCGCAGGCGTTGACCGTACTCCAGCAGACGGAGTTCCTCGATCGCATCGATCCGCACATTGCTGTCAGATCCGATGGCGATCCTGCCACCAGCCTCGCGGAAGGCCGCCGCATGGAACAGTCCGTCTCCCAGATAGGCCTCGGTCAGCGGGCAAAGGACAGCCGTCACGCCGGCCCGATTCATCTCCTCGGTCTCCACTTCGGTCGCATGGGTCGCGTGGACCAGGCTCCAATGATGGTCTAGTGAGACATGCTCGGCCAGCAGCTCGATAGGAGTCTTGCCGTAAAACTCCAGACACTCCTCTACCTCGATGAGCTGTTCGGACACATGGATATGTCGCGGAAATACATCGCCGAGAATCTCTCTGGCGCCGGATTCCACATCGGCGATCGCAGCGGGCTCGACGGCCCGGACCGAGTGCGGCGCGATGCCCAGCGGCACACCCGAAAGTCTATCCAACAGGTCCAGGAAATCGTCGATGCGTTGATGCACGAACCGCCGCTGCCTCGATGCCGGGACTGCGTCGAAACCACCCCGCTGGTACAGGACCGGCAGGAGGGTCAGTCTGATGCCCGCCAGGCGGGCGCCCTCGATGACAGCTTGCGCCATCTCCGTGCCCGCACTGCCGTCGGGCAAATGATGTAGATAGTGGAATTCCGCGACGCTGGTGAAGCCACCCCGCAACATGTCCGAGAACGCTCGAGTCGCAATCACTTGCAGGTCTTCAGGCCCGATACGGGTCGCCAGCTGGTACATCGCTTCCCGCCAGCTCCAGAATGAATCCTCACCGGCCGCAGATTCCCCAAGGCCGACCATCGCACGCTGGAAACAGTGGCTGTGGGCATCAGGCATCCCCGGCAGGGCAAGCCAGCCGTCGAATGCATCGCCGGCCTCGTCCTCGATGGAGTCGATCCTGCCAATGTCATCGATCACGAGTCGCTTCTGGCGCTCGAAGCCTTCCGGAGTGAGAATATGTTGAAAACGCAGGACTGTATTCACACTTTCGCGACCTCGAGTTCATATCGCCTTGCACGACGTCATATACGAAAACTTGCGGCTGTACCCAATGGTAGCCGACACGGAGTGGAGCGGTGAGAGCTGTTTCGCCGTCAGTGACGGCCGCTTCTCGGCCATAGGAGAAGATGTCGCTGCCGCCCATCGGGTCGACCTCGGCGGCGCAACTGTCTTGCCCGGGCTCGTCGACTGCCACACGCACCTGGTCTACGCCGGGGACCGCTGCAGTGAACACGTGTTGAGGCTGGGCGGGGCCAACTACGAGGAGATCGCACGGGCCGGCGGCGGTATTTTGTCCACCGTAGAAGCCGTTCGCGCGGCCGCCGAATCCGACCTTGTGGATGCTGCCCTGCCCCGAGCGCATGCGCTCATGCGCGAAGGCGTTACCCTTCTCGAGATCAAGAGCGGTTACGGTCTTGACCTCGAAAATGAGCTCAAGCTGCTCAAGGCGATCCGCCGACTGGGTGAGCAGCTGCCCATCAGAGTCCGCGCTACGTTCCTTGGAGCGCATGCGGTGCCGCGAGGGCGGGATCGTAGCGGCTACGTGAGGGAAGTCATCGACCAGATGCTGCCGGTCGTGGCGGCTGAGAGGCTGGCGGATGCAGTCGACATCTTTGTGGAGACCATCGGTTTTGACCTTACCGATCTCAGAGATCTCGCAGAGGCCGCTGAAAAATACGGCCTGCCCTTGCGCGTTCATGCCGAACAGCTGTCTGCCATGGGCGCATCGGGGATGGCCGCCAGACTTGGCGCGACCTCGTGCGATCACCTTGAATTCGCGCAACCAGACGACGTCGCGGCAATGGCCACACATGGCTCCGTGGCTGTGCTGCTCCCCGGTGCCTTTTATTTCCTGAGAGAGAAGCAGCGTCCACCGGTTGAAGCCTTTCGCAAGGCAGGCGTCCGCATGGCTGTTGCAAGCGACATGAACCCGGGTTCTTCGCCGATTGCAAGCCTGTTGATCTGCATGCATATGGCCTGCACGCTATTTGGGCTCAAGGCTTCCGAGGCGTTAACAGCAGTTACCCGCCACGGGGCGGCGGCGATGGGAATGGAGAGGAAAGCAGGTAGCATCGACGTCGGTCGGCCGGCAGATTTTACGGTCTGGAACCTGCCCTCGCCCGAGCACCTCATTTATCAACTGGGAGGCGTGTCTCCGACTGCAGTGTACGCCGGGGGAAACAGGTTGTGAGTGGACTGGAAATCTCAGGTCGTGACCTGACCCTGGCGCAAGTGCTCGCTTTCGAGAACGACCGTCCGGAAGTCGTACTGTCTGCAGATGCCAAGGGACGAATGCAGCGAAGTGTGCAGACCGTGGCCGATGTCGTGTCCACCGGTCGCGTAAGTTATGGGGTCAACACGGGCTTCGGCGCATTCGCCAACAGGCAGATATCCGCCGCCCAGGTCAAACAACTCCAGCTCAATCTGGTGCGCAGCCATGCGGCGGGAGTCGGTGAGCCTTTCCCCCCCGACCTGGTTCGCCGCATCATGCTTCTCAAATGCAACAGTCTCGCGGCCGGATTCTCCGGAATACGCGTCGAGGTTGTGGAGACGCTTCTCGCGATGCTCAATGCCAATATCCTGCCGCTGATCCCGTGCAGAGGCTCAGTAGGAGCATCCGGAGACCTGGCGCCTCTGGCACATCTCGCGCTCTCCCTGATCGGCGAGGGGGAGGCCCGCCACGGCGACCGCCTGTTGGAGGGACCTGAAGTTCTGCAGGAGATCGGCCGCGATCCGATAGAGCTGGAGGCGAAGGAGGGGCTGGCGCTTCTGAACGGTACGCAGGCCAGCGCGGCCCTGGCCATCGCAGGACTGCAGCAGGCCGAAAGACTGCTGGGCACGTCGATATTGGCCGGAGCATCCACGGTCGAAGGGCTGGCGGGCAGCTTTGCGCCTTTCGATGGTCGAATCCACGAGGCGCGAGGCATGTATGGACAACGCCACGTCGCGGCCCTGTTCCGAGGACTTCTTGACGCAAGCGAGATCAATCATAGCCATGAGGACTGCGACCGGGTGCAGGATCCCTACGCCGTCCGCTGCATGCCCCAGGTGCTCGGGGCGGTCTGGGACACGCTCAGCCATGCCGCCAGCATACTGGCGCGGGAATGTAACGGCGTCTCCGACAATCCCCTGATCTTTGACGAAGATGTGTTGTCGGGCGGCAACTTCCATGCCGAACCGCTGGCGTTTGTCAGTGATTTCATGGCCATCGCAGTTGCGGAGATCGGCGCCATGTCCGAGCGCAGAACGGACCTTCTCGCTCGCCGCATCAATCCGGATCTGAACATGTTTCTGACCGAGGAGCCGGGTCTGGAATCCGGGATGATGATCGCCCATGTGACGGCGGCTGCGCTGGCGTCAGAGAACAAGACACTCGCGCATCCCGCATCGGTAGACAGTATGCCGACCTCGGCGGGTCAGGAAGATCACGTAAGCATGGCGCCATGGGCAGGATTGAAATTACTGCAGATCTGCGAGAACACCGCCTCGATCCTGGCCATCGAACTGCTGGCGGCGGTATTGGCCTTGGACGATCAGCGGCCATTGCGTTCTACGGTCCGCGTCGAAGAGCTGCACGCCAGACTCAGGTCGGCGGTACCGGTCGAACCCGGCGACCACCGACTCGATCGGGACATACGCACGGTATCCCGGCTCATCTGTGAAGGAGCGCTTGCGGACATCCTCCCGAACGGCGAAACAGGCGCACTGAATCGTGCCACCGACTGAAGGAAGCAGTGAGCAGCTCCCTGTCCGGGCACTCCTGTCCGCAGACTGCTACCCCCACGAAGCCACCCGGATCGATTTAATTGAAACCCACATCTCCTGGGTGGTACTCGCGGGGGAATTCGCCTACAAGATCAAGAAGCCGGTTGACCTCGGGTTCCTCGACTTCACAGACCTGACACGCAGGAAACACTACTGCGAGGAAGAAGTGCGTCTCAATCGGCGCCTTGCGCCGGAGCTCTATCTCGACGTCGTCAGCTTGCGCAAGAAAGATGGCAGGCTGCTCTTCGGAGATGACGGTGAGATCATCGAGTATGCGGTCCGCATGCGGCGTTTCGAACAGGCGAATCAGCTGGATAGACAGCTGCAATTGGGGCTTCTGGCCGAGGGCGATATGGATGAGATCGCATGCCTGATCGGCGAATTCCATGACGAATCACCGAGTGCGGATAACGAGGACCCATGGGGGACGACCGATGCCATCGTCTCTCCGGCCAGGGAGAACTTTCTGCACCTGGGCAATGCGCTCAGGTCAGGCCGACGCGGAGCTCTGGTCGAAAGACTTCGAGACTGGACTGAATCAAGGATCCCGCTCCTGGCGCCCGCCTTTGACGCGCGCAAGAAAGCCGGACGAGTTCGAGAGTGCCACGGAGACCTGCATCTCAGAAACATGGCCCGCGTCAATGGCCGGATCGTGGCTTTCGACGGCATCGAATTCGACCCCGCACTCCGCTGGATAGATGTGATATCGGATGCCGCCTTTCTCGTCATGGACCTGGATTCCCGCGGACGTCACGATCTGGCGTGGAGATTCCTGAACGGGTGGCTGCAGGCGACCGGAGATTACGAGTCCCTGGGGCTGCTCCGCTGGTACCTCGTCTATCGCCACATGGTACGAGCCAAGGTGGACGCCATTCGCATATCCCAGCCGGGGACCGACTCCGGCGAGTCGACGATCCTTAGAGACCGGATCGATGCTCATCTTTCTCTCGCGTTCGGTGAAACAGAGCAATCCAGCGCCGCGATGCTTGTCACCTGTGGCGTATCCGGGTCCGGAAAGAGCTGGCTCGCCGAGCGGCTCGCCACCCGAATACCTGCGGTCTGGGCACGCTCGGACATCGAGCGTAAACGCCTGTTCGGGATGCCCCCGAGGGAAAGACCAAGTCAGTCTCAGGTAGAGGAGATCTATGGGGACGAAGCGAGTCGGCGCACGTACGAGCGGTTGGTGACGATCGCAAAAACAGCGACCGCGGCGGGCAGGTGGATCATCGTTGACGCAACCTTCCTGGCTCGAAACAGGAGAACCTTGTTTCTTGACGCTGCGCGGCAAACCGGCGTCCCGGCGCTCATCCTTGCATGCGAAGCGGGAACATCGACGCTGGAGGATCGCGTGCTCACCAGGCAAACCAGAGATCAGGACCCGTCCGATGCCGGTATCGAGGTACTGCGCAAACAGCTGCAGGAGCGAGATCCTTTCGGAGAAGATGAGCCTGTCATGGAGATCCGTACCGATCAGGAAACAGACCTGGACGAGCTCTCGGCCCGGATCCGGGAACGGATTGCAAGCGCACCCTTATGAGTTTGTCCGGGATCGCGACAGGCCTGTTGCTGACGGCGCTCACACTTCTGTGGTTAGCCGTGCGGGGATGGAAGCGAGGCAGCCGGACGACAGCCGGAGCCACGAGCCTGCTCGGTCTGATGACCGCGTTAATGGGCGGTGCCGCGATGGGGCTGGCAGCGGGGTTTACTGCCATAGACCGATTGTCGGACGAATCGCCCGTCGGCACGATCGAATTCAGCGCGCTCGATTCGAACACATACATGGCGCGTCTGACGCTCGAAGATCGCGATCCTGCCCACTACCGGATCGCCGGAGATCACTGGCAGCTGGACGTCCGATTCCTGAAGTGGCAATTGCCTGCATCCCTGATGGGCGCAGAGAAACTATTCCAGCTGGATCGTTTATCCGGGCGCTACGCGGATGTCTCGGCCTTGAAGGTGGCCGAGATCACAGCCTATGGACTTTCCAACCAACCTGGCCGCTGGATGTGGTCGCTGACAACCCGGACGGAACGTTGGATTCCCTGGCTGGACGCCTCCTACGGAAATGCCGTCTACCTGCCAATGGCGGATGGTGCACGCTTCCGCATCTCGGTCGCCGGTGCAGGACTGGTTGCGCGTCCGGACAACTCCCAGGCTCGTGAGGCGACATCGTCCTGGTGAGCCTTTTGTTCAGTTTGACATAACTGCCAGGTTAGCCTCGAGCCACACCATTGGATACACTCGATCGGTGGGGGGATATCAACGGCTGGCTGCGGCCATCCGGGCGATTTCCCGGGTATAAGAAAGTTCTGGGAAAAGAACCAGATGTCCATCTTTGTTGATAGGGACGATGAGTTTCATCATGCTCATGGTCAGCATTTTGCGCTGGTGTGCCCGACCTGTGTGGTGCTCTCACACATCTCGCCCGTATCTACGCCCCGGTATGTCGACCTCGAACGCTACAAGCCGAAGGAAGTCGGCGTGGTTTTCCGGTGCGATGCCTGCAACGCTCCAATATTTCTCAAATATCTGGTTAAGAACTACGGCGATGATCAGGTAGAACTTTCATCCAACTACCTGGAGATCGAGCGGCCCGCGGAACAGTTCGACTTCACCTACCTGCCTGAAGACAGCGAAATGCTGTTCCGCGAGGCCCTTGCTTGCTTCTCGCAGAGCGCGATGAACGCCTTCGCATCAATGTGCCGACGAACAATAACGCTCGTATTTCATGACCTCGGCGAAACCGGCAAGATGCAGATTTTCGATCAGTGTAATGACATTCGCGAGATGGCCGAGATCGACGACGAGACCTTCGAGATAGTCAGGCGCGTATTGTTCGACTCAGAAGAAGGCCGCGATTCCATACCGCTGATCACGCCAACCCAGGCCGGCGCCCTGCTGGAGTTCATGCGAGACATCCTCTACCAGGCCTACGTGCGCAAGGGTAAGCTGCAGCAAGCCATGATGATGCGGCGCTACCTGGCCGAGGAACCGTCCGAAGCCAAGCCTACCGAGGAGCATCGCTCGGCGGGCTGACCTTCAGAAACTGATCTGCCGCGGGTCCTGATCCAGAAGAGCCGGAATCACGGCGCGGTGATTTTCCGCTACAAACTGCAGGGTCCGCAGGATCGGATATTGTTGCGGCACCGGGGAGCCACCCTCGAAACCAGCCCTGAGTTCACGCAGAATCTCCACCAGAAAGTCAGCCAAGGACAACAGTTCGCCGCCGCCAAGCGTCGGATGATTGGTACTGCTTCCCAGACCGATGAGGGCAATCTGTCTTAGTTGGTCCGCATTGGCAGCACTGCCGACCAGCCCTGCTACGAACCTTCGTCCGAGACTGAACCGGGCCGCGTAACGTTTTTCCCGGATCTCCCAGCTATGGGCGTCCATCGAGGGCTCGACCTGGATCACCTCTCCTCGATCCAGATGCACGGCCAGGATGGTCAGTTCGCCCTCATGACCACCGGCCGCGCGGGGCCCCACCATGACCTGACGTCTGACAAAGTAACCGCGGAACACGTACCACACCGCAGCTAGTTGTTCCAGGTAATTAGAACTCACAGCACTTCTCCACACCAGCGGATGCCTTGATTGTAGCGCTACTACCGCGTCAGCGACCTCCGAAGAGGCAATTCACTCGGCTGGCGTATGTACCGCCAGCCACACCGTTGCTTCCGTCGCGTGCGTGGCGGCTACCCTGTGGCGAACATGCGCCGGAATATCGAGCCAATCTCCAGGCCCGAGCTCGACGCGATTACCGTCCTCGAATTCCAACACCCCGCGGCCGCGCAAGACGGTGACCCATTCGTCGTCCGGCTGGTCGTACCAGAAGCCGTCGGGCGATGAATAGTCCAGCGAAACAATTCGTTCGACACGCAACGTATCGCGGTCAAGCAGCACTTCGACACTCTCTTCACCTGGTGTCGGGTCTGCTCCGGGCCCCGGCCCCGTGCAGACGACCGGTCTGTACGCTCGTCGTGTCATAAGAGTGCAGCAAACGCATCTCGGGTAAGGTTTTCGGGACCAGCCTCGGAGACGTGAACGTCATCCTCGATGCGGATGCCACCGTAGGGCATGAGGTTAGATACGAGACCCCAGTCGACCGCCCTGCCCTCGGCCTTAGAGCGCAGAGGCTCCAGCAGCTGCCTGATGAAGTAGACGCCCGGTTCAATAGTGAAGACATTGCCGACGCTGACCGGGCGTAGATTGCGCAGGAAGGGAAACGACGGAGGCTGATCGATCACAGTGCCTTTCGGATCTGAATTCTTGCCGCCGACGTCGTGGACCTGGAGACCGATATGGTGGCCCAGACCATGCGGAAAAAAGACCGAAGTCACCCCACTTTCCAGCATCGCCTCCGGAGTCATATCGACGATGAGGAAGCGCTTCAATAATTCGGCAATCGACAGATGCATCGCCGCATGCAGATCGATATAGGACATGCCGACTTCTATCGACGCGATCAGCGAATGCTGGGCTTCATCCAACTGCTCCGTCAACTCGGAAAACAACCCATCCGCCGCCGCGTAAGTTCGCGTGATGTCCGCCGCGTAGCCTAGATAATCAGCCCCGGCGTCGATAAGAAAGGACAGAGATTCCGGCGGTGCTTGCGTGTCGTAAACGTCGTAATGCAGTGTTGCGCCATGCTCGTTGAACGCAACGATGTTGGGATAAGGCAGTCTGGTCTCGGACTGCCTAACGGCCGCCATGTAGGCGAGATGGGCATCCAGCTCGGCCTCCCCCGCTCGGAAGGACTGCAACGCAGCCCGGTGTCCGGCGACAGCGATCCGGTTGGCCCGCCGCATACACTCGACTTCATACGGCGTCTTCACCGTGCGATGAAAGTCCAGCGCGCTGACCAGAGCATCCGGGTTGATGCCCCCAAAACCCCTGCTCTGCACGTCTGCGCTCGGCTCACCCAGGAATGCCCAGCGTGATAGGGATCCGGGCAAGGCTTCGGCAGCCGCGACGCTGGTCGAGACACAATCCACATCGAAGTGGTCAGTCCAGATTCCGGACGGCGGCGTTGGGGAGACGTGCCAATAATCTTCCGGCTGGTGACATATCAGACGTGGGCGGTGTCCCGGCCTGATGACGAGATAGGAACTCGTGTGATCTCCGCACGGGATCCATTGGCGATATCCGGGGCTGACCCGAAAGGGATGAAACTGGTCATCCCCGAATACTGCACAGGGAGACCCTGAGGCCAGAACGACACCGTCCCAACCGGCCTCCTCGAGTAGGGACTCATAGTGAGTTACCAGGTAGGCGTGATGATCGGCATAAAGCCGCTCTAGCAACCCATCTTTTTCCACGATCTGACGCCTCTAACGGGGAGTTGGACTCTATCACGCTTCGACAGTGGCCGAATCACCATCAACGGGCTGCTCGAACCACGCAACGTCGCAGTAGTGTCCGAACTTAGAACCCACCTGGCCCCAGGTGCCTAATAATCAAGATAGAGGGTCGTCTCGACTGAACTGTCTTACGTGGGCCTGAAGCGTAGCTCTGTACTGCAGGCGTAACCATGAATGCTGGTCTCATTCTCCGCGACAAACAGGATTTGCGGCCCACGCGTGCTGAATTACGACAGCCATTCGGCACGTTGCTCCAACGACCAGACTTCCGCGTCGAAGGTCGGGTAGGACGTTTCCACTCAATGGTTGTAGATCGCCGACAGTCTCTCCAGATCAGCTTGATCTCCGGGGCGAATTCTCAGCCCTGCCCGAGACACGTCTACATCGCTCATATCAACCCCGTGGCGAGAGCAGTGCCGGTCAGCAGTAGCAACACCCCGGTCACGCGACGGATGCCCTCCATTGTGGTCTTGTGCAACAAACGCTTGCCGGCGTAAGACCCGGCAAAAGCCGCCAGTGTGACGGCCACCAAGGGCCTGGCGTCCGCAGCGTTCTGCAGGCCGGAAGACATAAACGCGCCTCCATAGACAAGCACCCTCGTCGCATCGACCACGACAGCGATAGCAGCCTGTGTACCTGCCCAGGCCCCCGGCGAAAGACCGAGAGGACCCAAGAACGCGGCCCTGAACGCCCCCTGATGTCCCGACAGGCCGCCAAAGAAACCTGAGACGATTCCGCCCAGCGGTAGCCAGCGCCTGTTGATCTGCAATCGTTTCACCACCGCCGACAACTCCAGCCAGGCGAAGAACAAGATAAGCATCCCCAAAGCAGACTTGATGGCCGTTACTTCGCCGTTAAGCGCACCCAGTTGCCACGATAGTGAACCACTCAGTTCCGCCAGGTGGGTCAGGAGCCTCGCTCCCGGAATCGCCGCCAGCACAGCCGGAAAACCAAACACGAACAATACGCGGCGGTCGACATTGCGCCACAGCAGGGTGAGCTTGAAGAGATTGTTAAGCCCGTGAACTACGGCTGTTGCCGCGACCGCGGCCAATGGCGGGAAAACGAGAGCGAAAGCCGGCAGCAGCAACGTGCCCAGACCGAAGCCGGTAAAGAGAGTGAAAAACGCGACCAGGAAGGCCGCGAACATCAGCAGTGCGGTACCGAGCACGACGCTAGAGGTTCCCGTTGCCGATAGCGGGTGTCATCAGATTGCGATCATGGTCCTAAGAGCCTCGTTCCCTGCTAGCAGTCGCGCATTGACTCTCTTACGAGACAATCCCGGGGCGGACCGCCTCAATCTGCAGATCGGCCCATGCCACGGTGGTCAGCCCCAGAATCGCCGCGCAATCGGCCAGCTCTATCTTGTTCGCTTTCCCATCCCCCCAACGCTGCGCTCCCGGACCCTGAGTGGCCCTGAAATCCGCGCAGTAATTGAACCATAGACCCCGCATCGACAAAATCCCCTCGCGCTGCAGCAATTTCGCAACGCGACGTCTCAGGAAGTCCGGATCGCCCGACTATGCAGCAGGTTTCGGAATACGATCCCGGACTGTGGCGAACCAATCACCCACCCTGATCGCCGGTGCGTCCAGGACAAAAAAAGGGCTGCCGGAGTGGTGAATTTTGATACTGCTGATATATTCAGGGTTCGAGGTCAGGTCATGAGGGGAAGGGAAATGAGAGTGATATCAATGATTCGGATTGCCGCTATCGTACTCGCGGCATCGCTTTTGGGGGGGCAAGCGCTGGCCGGGGAAGGCTACGGCAAGCAGAAGGTCGTCTACCACATCAACTACGACAACCCGAAGATGCAGGCAGGCGCGATGCGCAATGTGCAGAATCACATTAACGCCGTCGGCGCTGAGAATCTCGAGTTGAAAGTGGTCGTCCACGGCAATGGACTGGCGCTGCTGCTGGAGCCCGATTCGCTAGATCATCTGCCGAAGTTCAAGCACGCCAATGCTACCGAAGAGATGGCTGCGAAGATCGACGGTCTCAAGGAACAGGGCGTTTCTTTCTCGGTCTGCCAGAATACTATCAACGGCCGCAAGGTAGACATCGAGAACGATCTGTATAACGTGGAGCCAGAGGACATCGTGCCAAGCGGTGTCGCCGAAGTGGCACGCCTTCAGGCGTTGGGGTATTCGTACATCAAGCCCTGACCGGTTGGCGCAAACCGACAGAGCTCGGGCTGGCGCGATCAGCCCGAGCTTTTTTCTGTCCGGATCGGCATCCGGCGCCCTTACGCTGCAACATTCTTTTGTTCCGCGGCGGAGCCTGCTCCGTTAACGACTTGCCCGCGGCGGCGGTAACGAAAGTCGGCAGACATGTCCCATGACAATGCTGCCCATGAACAGGCTGCCACCCAGATCGTTGGCGCTGGTGACGCTGTAACAACGCCCACTCGTATCCTTCAGGCTGTAAACGACGTCACGCTCGACGTCTATCGCCAAGACCCACGCAACGGGGGGCAGGTCGACTTCGGTAAAGGCTGCGGGCAGTCGCATAAGGATCGATCTCAGCAGTGGCTTGCCGGCAAGATTTTCCATTTTCTCCTGCCGTGGGGACGGTAGAGCTATCCAGAACAGCCTGTCTCCGTCGAATGACAGGTTGTCGGGATAACCCGGCAGACCAGCGACGAAAATCTCAGACTCACCCGCACGCGGGCCTTTCAGCCATAGTCGTTGTATCCGCCGGAGCCACGTTTCTGACACAAGTACGAAAGCGTCATCCGGGCCCAAGGCTACTCCGTTGGCGAACATCAGGCCGTCGAGTCTTACAGTCACCTCGCTGGTCTTCGGATCGTAGCTCAGGAGTCGGCCGGTGGCGCGACCCTCCATCATGTCCAGCTTCCAGTTCCCCTGATCGAACCGCCGCGAGGCATCGCTGAACCAGATAGTGCCGTCGGCCGCGATGTCAAGGTCATCAACGAACTTCATCGGTTCGCCGTCCACTTCGAAAGCCAGGATCCGGATCGCGCCATCCGGATCGATGGACAACAGCCCCTTGAAGGCATCCGCGACGATCAGGTTGCCCTGGGAGTCGAACTGCATTCCCAACGGACGGCCGCCCGTATCGGCGAACTCCTCCCACTGGTATCCCCGGAACCGCAGGATGCGGCCATCCTGCAAGCCGGTGTAGAAGTCGCCGCCAGGGCCACGAGTCACATCCTCCGGTCCGGGGCCTACCCCGCCCGCCAGTATCTCGGCGACTCCCAATACGTCGTCGGCCGCGAAAGTGACTTTGTCGGGAACGATGCCCGGCCGCCACGAGACCGGATCGATCGGCACCGGCCATGCCAACAGATAGGCTGCGATCAATACGAGCAGAACTGCAGAGAATTTGATCCACTTCATTCGGAGGATCCTCCTCTATCTTCGCGTTCAAGCCTGCGGCGGAGAAACGCCGCAATGACGATATCTCCCGCCCCGGCGAGGATCATCGCGATTCCGATCATGGGCCGCTCGACAAACAGCCACACGAACAGTCCCGCTACGGCCAGTGCGTAACCGATCGCACGAGTCATGCCGGCCACCTTTTCCCGCGCTTCCCGCGTCGCCCGGTCAGTCATCGTCTGCACACCCTATATTGACGTCGATCGATCGTATACACGCCATGGATCATGTCACGGAATTCGACATCGCGCCCGTGCAGCAATCCGTTCTTGAGGGCGACTCGCTGTGAGGCAGTTTTATCAGGGCGCATGAGCGAGACGATGCGCTCATGCCGAGACTCCAGGAATGCATAGCCCAGCAGGGTTCTTGAGGCCCCCATTGCGATTCCATGCCCGCGAAATTCCGTGAGCAAATGATAGTCCACTTCGACCTTGATGCCGTGCCCAAGTCGTTGCCGAAATAGACCGCAGATTCCGCAGAACTGACCGGCCCTGCGTCACTCCACAGCCAGAAATCCATAGGGCCCGCCTCCCCGATGTATCGGGTCATGATACGCACCTTATCGAGCCATTGAAGCCCGACTACAGATGCACGATCTGAATTTCTCAGACGACGAAGATCAAGCCTGTTGGATTGAATGATGCAGTCCTCGGGCACCGTTGGCCTCCCGGAATTGTTCGACACTCGCCCGGTCCGTTGCGGCGACTGGCCGTGAGCGCATTGGACGCATCGGGCCTTGTCGCCTAGGATTTCCGCCACAACAACCATAACCCGGAGCAAGTCAATGAGCGGAACTCGACCCATCCAGGAAGTCGCCGCGCAACTCGGCATCACCGAAGACCACCTGCTTCCCTACGGCACGGACAAAGCCAAAGTCAGGCTAGAGGCGCGGGAAGCGAGTGGCCGAGCGCCTGGAAAATTGATCCTCGTTTCCGCTATCACGCCGACGGGAGCCGGCGAAGGCAAGACAACCACCACTATCGGTCTGGCGCAGGGCATGGCCAGACTGGGGCTCAATACCTGCATCGCCCTCCGGGAACCGTCACTGGGTCCGACCTTCGGCATGAAGGGCGGTGCCACCGGCGGAGGCAAATCGGTACTGGTACCCGGCGAGGACATCAACCTGCACTTCACCGGAGACCTGCACGCGATCACGGCAGCTCACAATCTGCTGGCGGCACTTTTGGACAACCACATCCATCGGAACAAGCCGCCGCATCTGGATCCTCGACGGATACTGTGGCCGAGGGTAATGGATCTTAACGATCGTTCGCTCCGGCACCTGGTGGTCGGTCTCGGCGGCGCGCTTCAGGGTATCCCGCGCGAAACACGCTTCGAGATCACTCCAGCGTCCGAGGTCATGGCTGCGCTTTGTCTGGCAGAAGGACATGATGACCTGCGGTCCCGGCTCGAGCGGCTGATCGTCGCAGAGACAGATAACGGCAAGCCGTTCACAGCAGCCGAGCTGGGTGCCGTAGGATCGATGATGATCCTTCTTCGGGATGCGGTGCTACCCAATCTCGTCCAGACTCGCGAGGGAGTGCCGGCATTCGTCCACGGCGGGCCCTTCGCCAACATCGCCCACGGCTGTAATTCGATCCTGGCGACAAAAATGGCGATGGCCCACGCAGACTGGACCGTGACCGAGGCCGGCTTTGGTTTCGACCTGGGCGGCGAAAAGTTTTTCGATATCAAGTGTGCCTCTGCGGGCCTCGACACGGCCGCGGTAGTCCTCGTAGCGACAGTGCGCGCCCTCAAGCGTCATGGGGGTATTCCCAAGGATCGTCTGACGGAGCCCGATGCCGAGGCGGTTCGCTGGGGCCTGGGGAACCTGCGCAAGCATGTGGAGTCAGTGCGGATATTTCAGGAGACGCCGATCGTTGCCATCAACCGATTTGCCACGGATTCAGATGAGGAAATCGCCGTCATCCGCGAAGCCTGCGACGATATGCGGGTCCCCAATGCCGTCGCAGATCATTTCCGGGATGGTGGCGATGGCGCGGTCGCGCTGGCCGAAGCTGTCGTCAAGCATGCGGAACAGGAATCCAGACCTTTCGATCCGCTCTACGCCTGGTCGGAACCGGTCAAGGAAAAGCTTCATCGTATCGCCAGTGCAATGTACGGAGCCGCTCACGTCACTTACGGGTATCCGGCAGAGCAAGACATCGACCGTATCGAACGCTTGGGTTATGCGAACCTGCCCTTGTGTGTTGCCAAGACTCCGCTGTCTTTTACGGGTGACGCGAAGATCGCGGGTCGTCCGAGAGACTTCGAACTGAAGATCCGTCGGGTGCTACTGTCCGCCGGCGCTGGCTATCTCGTTCCTATGGTGGGCGACATCGTCAGAATGCCTGGACTTCCCGCGGATCCGCAGGCCGTCCGCATGGATCTGAAGGACGGGAAGATCATCGGCATGACTTGATGGTAGCGACGATGTCGGAGTGACGATAACGACAAAAAAGACTTCACTTAATTGCTATAAAACAATAATTTAAAAACTTTACTTAAGATTGTTTATGAAATTTTCAAGAAGAGAAAAAGCGCGGGAAGAACCGGCCGGTTCGCGACGCATAGTCTCGCCAGGCCTGACCAAACTGATGTTCCATCTCCCGCTCCTCTTTGCGTATCACGTAGTGCCACAACGGGTGCAACGACAGAGCCCACGCGACGAAGGCCCAGTGGCCAAGATAGATTGCAAAGCCGAAATCGAACCAGCTGAGGAAAGATGCGTATAGAGGGTGACGGACGTATCTGAAAGGTCCTGTCGTGCACAGCCGGTGACCCCTCTCTTTTGGCCTCAAGGTCTTCACGCTCCACCAAACCAGCAGGAACGCGCCTACGACTCCTACGTTGAGCGCGACGGTCTTCGTCATCTGCGAGACCTGCATCCAGCCACCCGGCGTCTCGCGGGCCAGCAAGACCGCGACGAACAGAAGACCGACCGAGAGAACCGACCCGTAGGGTCCGACACCGAAAAGCCGCTGAACGGCGCTTTGTTTCTTTTTCCCCGCCATCAGTATCTCCAACTCGTCAGATCCGCGCCGTCCGGAGCACTGACGTCAATCCGCTTCACGATCTTGTCCATGTAAAAAAGGTTGTAGCGTAATCGGGAGATCGCTATCGGGTTGTCATGATCGCCGTTCCAGCAGTGCTCTGCCCGGTCTCCATAATCTATCTCACCTTCGTAATACGGCTCCCGGGTACCCTCCAGGAATTGCTCCAACAGATAGACGGCATTATTGAGATAGAAATTATCCATGTCGCCACAGTAAACATGAATCTTGCCAACGAGCTTCGGGCCGAGCGTTTCCCAGTCGCGCTCGAGGATGTAGCGGAGGTCATAGTTTTCGCGCCAATACTTCGCGACCTCTCGATCGATCTGGCCACTTCTCTTGTCCCATAAACGCCGCGGATAGCCGTCTTCCCCCTGTGGTGAATAGACCGCTTCCCATACGTCGAACTGCTCGCCTGAACGATTCCGTGTTCCCAAAACCAGCTCGAGATGGTTGTCGTCTTCCATGGTTGAGCTCACCTCGCCGAGATAATTGCGAAACGATGGCTTCCGCATCCTCCGGAAAGGGCCCTGCCGATAGTAGGCATTTTCGTCCTCGTAGATATTTGCCTGAACAAAGGCCCTGAAATCCACCGGGTCCGGACAGGCGGCGAAGCAGCCGTTGTATTCCTCCGGATAGAAGACCTGAGTGGCCAGTGACTCCCATCCGCCAGTGGAACCGCCATACAGAAACCTGGCCCAGCCCTGGCCTATCCCGCGGAATCGCTCTTCGATGTACGGGATCAGCTCGTACTGGATGGCGTCCCCGTAGGGGCCCAGATTCGCGGAATTCACCGCATATGAGTCATCGTAGTAGGGATTGGCGTGCTGAATCTCGATGATCAGCATCCGCGGCACATCAGGCCCGGTCCACTTGCGAAAGAACCGCCAGGCTTCTTCCTGCTCGATTCGGTTGTAGCCGTCCAGTCCAAAACGTTCGCTAAATTCCGGCTCCAGGTCTGGATCCGGCGGCTGCTCCCGCCAGTTGGACAGGTCCGCAGGGAAATGCCCGTGGAAAACGACGAGTGGATATCTCGCTTGTGGGTGCTCATCGAAACCGGCCGGTAACAGGACATGGGCGCCAAGATAAGTCGGACGCCCCCAAAAACGCGTCAGACGTTCGCTCTGGATCCGGACATGCTTGACGTATTGCGTGTCTGCAGGAGCTTCCACTTCCGGGATCGCTGCCTCCATCCACAACTTGTGTACCTGGTCGGTCGACGGATCCAGCGTCAGATGCACCGGCTCGCTGTGGAAGTTGCCCGGCTTCTTGTTCCACTTCTGCCCTTCACCCCTGTCGGGTGGCAGCTTTACTTGGTGCCCGCTTGAAAGTCGGAACGTTTCATACCGATTAAGGACGGCCTGCACGACATACTCTCCGGGCGGAAGTTCGCCAACAGACCGATGTGGGTAGCCTGGGACCGCTTCATCGATGAACACCGGCACCCCTGGGGCCAGTTGGCTGACATCGATCCCGAATACTGCAATCGCCTTTAGGCCGGATCGGACCTGGAACCTCGGTTCCGGATCGTCGTTTTTCGAAATCATCAGCAATACGCGGCCGTCGACCGGGCCGCCGCTTAGCGCTGCGTCGAAATAGATCGCAAATTTCATCGCTCCTCCCCGATGGCTGGTCTCATGCCCTCTCGCTAGTCCTGCAGGTAGAGTTTCAGGCCATGGTGAGAATCCACGAAGCCGAGTCGCTCGTAGAAGTGGAGAGCCTGGGGCCGCTGTCTGTTGGTGGTTAGCTGAAGAATATGGCAGCCGGCTTCGACCGCCATCTCTTTGGCACGCTCCATCAGGTGACGCCCAACGCCACGCCCTCTGCGATCCATGGCAATCCGAACACCCTCGACCTGAGCCCGACGCCGGCCTTCATAGGTGAGATTGGGGATAATCGAAAGCTGAAGCGTGCCAACTACGACACCGTCCATCTCTGCCACAAGCAGCGTTTGGCGCGAGTCGGCACTGATCTCGGCAAATGCGGCGCGGTAAGCAAACGGCAGCGGATCGATTAATGACTCACGCTCAGCGGCAATGGGATCCTCCGCCAGCAGACCTACGATCGCCGGCAGATCTTCCTCCACCGCCTCTCTGATAATGGCCGATCGGTCTGTCATGCTCTCACCTCATGCGGCTCCGGAGCGGGCAGCATACCGTTGTCGGTCTCGGTGGCGCTAATAGCCAGCCCCGACAATCGCCGCCGCCGCCAAAATCCCTGCTCCCAATGTCCACCAGAGCGTGTTCGAGAGAGCCGACTCGCCACCCCGGACTGCTTTGAACTGAGGGACAAGATCGACCGCCCCGATATAAAGAAAATTACCGGCCGCGAAGGGTATCAGGAAGTCAATGTCTATCCATGCGGACGCAGACCAGGCCACCAGCCCCCCCAGCGGAAACGTCAATGCCGTGATGAAGTTGGCGATCAAGGCGCGACCTCTCGACCAGCCTGAGTGCAGCAGGACGCCGAAATCGCCCAGTTCCTGTGGGACTTCGTGAATGGCTGCCATCGCCCACGCCAGGACGCCCAGGCGGAAATCGACGATGAATATGGCGCCGATGGCAAGACCACCAACGAAATTGTGCAACCCGTCTCCGATCAGAAGCAGCACACCCATGGGCTGACGGTGTTCCAGCGCGGGGCGATGACAGTGGTGCCAGTAAAGCAACTGCTCCAGGATCAGGAACGTCAGGAATCCACCGGCGACACAGACATAGACCAGTGGCGTATTGCCCAGCCTGGCGACCGCATCGGGCATGAGGTGGAATAGCGCCCCGCCGATAAGTGACCCTGATGACACGGCCACGAGCGGCAGGATAATCCGCTGAATCGTATCGGCGCCGAGTAATAGCACGAGGCTGCCAGACAATGCGATAAGGCTCATCGCCAGTCCAAACACCAGGATGGCAGTCAGCGGCTCCATCCACTCAGCTCCGTGTGGCGTTGCGGCGATACCTTGCGCCGACCCACTGTCCCGCGAAATACGCGGCCACAAGCAGTGGAAGGATGGCGAAGCTCCACTTGATACCGGCCAGGAGCCGCATCAGGATCACCAGCGGGACTGCTGCATGAACGGCTACGAACCAGGCGAGCGAAAACTTGCGAACGCCCTCGCGCCAGAACCCGAAAGGCAGGTTTACCGCGAATATGCCGACAAGCAGTAGAAGCAGTTCCAAAGTCGTTCAGCCTGTGGGAATACGGCAGGGAGTATAGCCGCTCTAGCCGGCGCTCAGATCGATATCGATCCTTCGCGGAATTCGCTGCGATCGAGCATGGCATTTACCAGGACCGGGTGACCGCTGGCAGCGATCTCGCGGGCTTGCGAAAGGACATCTTCGATCTCCTCATCCGAATGGATGACAAGTCCGCTGGCGCCGAAGCCGGCAGCCACCCGATGGTAGTCCGTCCGGGCGAGCATGACGGCTGTGTCGTCCTGCAGGACCTTGACCTGCTCACGTGCGATCTGGCTCCAGCAGGCGTCGTTCCCGACCACCGCAATGACCGGTATCTTGTGTCGTACAAACGTATCCAGCTCTGACAGGCTGTAGCCGACTGAACCGTCGCCGAAAATAATCCAGATCTCGGCGTCCGGATGGGCGGCGGCGGCACCAAGCGCGAAACCTGCTCCGACACCCAGCGTGCCGAATGCGCCTGGGTCCAGCCAGCGAAGCGGTCCACGGGGCCGAGTGATGTAAGCAGCGGTACCGACGAAGTCGCCGCCATCGGCGACGATAATGCTGCGGTTGCCCAGCAGTCCATCGACGCCACGACACACCGACAATGGATTGGCGAATTCTCCGGTCACCTGCGCCTGGGTGTCGATCTCCAGCTCACGCTCCGCATCGCGGGCATCGAGTTGCTCGCGCCAATCTGCCCAAGCGCCGCCAGCGGCAGGAGCTGCCCGGGCGAGGTCCACAAGCAGCATTCCGGGGTCTGCGAGCACGCCGTGATCGGGTTTGCGATTCAAGCGTAGATCCGTCCGACTGCGATTTACCGCAACCAGGGTCGCCCCCTTGCGTATCTGGCGTCCGTAATCCAGACGGAAGTCGCAGGGCACGCCCGCCAGAATTACGAGATCCGCCTGCTTGATCGCCTCGCGCCGGCGATGCCGGAAATGCAGTGGGTGTCGGGAGCCAAGCAATCCGCGGGCCATGCCAGAAAGATAGACGGGAACCCCGAGCCTATCGATTGCCTCGGCGACCGCCACGACCCTGTCCGGCTCGCATACGGATTGACTGCCGGCGATCAGCAACGGTCTCTTGGCCGCCTTCAGCTTCTGTGCGATCTCAAGCACCCGCGCCGACTCAGGGGCGGGTACCGGCTCGACCATGGCCGGACCGGGCCGCTGCCTGTCAGCACCGCGGAACAGTCGGTTGATGTGTCGGCGAAGATAGATGCGCTCGGCCCAGCCGGCAAGGCCACCGCCGCCCTTCCCCAAACCGTACCACTCGCGCACAACTTCTTCCGGATAGAGAAGGTCGACGGGACACTCGATAAAAACCGGCCCCGGCACGCCGGAGCGCGCCGTAGCAAATGCCCGTTCGACGGCCGGAACGAGTTCTCGTGCACGCCGGATGACGAAAACGTCTTTGACGTGAGGAGCCATCAACGGGACCTGATCGATGTCCTGAAGAGCGCCCCTGCCCTTCAGGATGGTGGCTGTCGCACCGCCTATGACCACGACGGGAGACTGAGCGAGCTGTGCGTTCTTGAGCGCTGTTATCGTGTTCGTCAGGCCGGGGCCGGCGGTGACTGCCGCGACGCCCGGAATCCCCGTCAGTCTTGCAACCGCGTCAGCCGCAAACACCGCAGTCGCCTCGTGTCGGGTATCTATCACCCGGATCCCGGCTGTTCGAGCCCCGGTCAGTATCGGCGAGATATGTCCGCCACATAGTGTGAACACCGTCCTGACGCCCTGCGCCTTCAGAACCTGTGCTACCTGATCACCGCCATGCATCCGCTGCTCCTTTTAGCCCCGATCAGGCCTCCGGCCAATGGAGCCTGAATCCCTCACCCGTCACTACTGCCTTGTCTACCGACGGCACGTCCACCGGGATGACGAGCCGCGCATTCGAGTTCGCAAGAATGTCACGCTCGATATCGACACCCGGCATCTTGCAGATCATCTCCAGGCCACGGGATGTCAGTCGGAAGACGCCGACGTTGGTAACGTAATAGACCTGCTTGCCATCCGCCAGCCCCCGCTTGCCGCTGAAAGTGATCTCATCGACCCGATCGACGAATTTCGGCCGCCCTGCCTGTTTAAGACGCAGCTGGGCATCCGTCACTTCCCAACACGCTCCAGCCATCCACGTGCCGATGAAAATCACCCTGCGGGCTGCCTGGATTATTGACGGGAAGCCGCCCGGACCGACGTAATCGCTCACGTTCGGACCTCGGCGCGACACGTTGACGTTGCCCGAGGAATCTACTTGCAGAAAGCCGAGAACCGCAGTGTCCAGTTGCTCTCGATAGTGACGAAACATCCAGGCGGAGGACTCGAACCGGAGCGGGTTCACTGCCGCGCCGAAATAGACCCCTGGAGCAGGCAGACCTCCGTAGACGCCGGTCTCGGTCGTGAATACGAGGTCCTCGTGAAGCTCGCTTGCATAGACCTCTCTACACACCTCCTCTGGAAAACCGACACCGATGTTGATGTGTGCCCCGCGCGGTACGATTTCGGCAAACAGGTGCGCGCCAAGCCTGCCGAGCGCCTCCTCGACCGGACCTCTGACCGGAGTAAGCCGAAGCACTCGGTTGATGAATCTGAGCTTTTCGATCGCGGCCTGGTCATCGCCGTCGCCTCCCGGCGTGAACATCTTCCAGGGCCGCTGCTGGGGCGCCAGGACCGTCTGTTCATTCCAGGGATTGACGACGACAGCATCCAGCCTGTCGGCATCAATCCGTGGCGCTTTTGGGTCGTCCTCAACCAAGCCGCCCACGACCGCCATGGCCAGACCTCCGTTGGCGCGCGCGGCATCGATGGACTCGTGGGTCTCTGTCAAAGTGGCGATATCAGTCAGGTAAACGTTGCCGCTGACATCGGCATATGCGCCACAGAACAAGGCAACGTCGATCGGCGGCAGTTCATAGCGTAATGCGTCAGCTTCGGCTCGCACCAGCGAAGACCCGTCGCGGGAAACAATTGCCGTGCCGCTGCCGATTCGAGGATCCAGGAATGTATCCAGCCCGGTACGACTTCGCACCGTGAAGTCACCGTGCGCTTGCCCGGCTATCAACTCGGTCATCTCTCCTTGGGGCAATACATGCAGGTCCGTCTGCCCGGCCTCGGCCATGCGTAACAGCGATTGTGTGGTCTCGACGTGACCGCTGATATAGCGGGTGACCAGCTCCGGCAGTCCGACCTCCTCCACGCTTCCGGGAGCCTTTCCGCGCCCGCCTTGTCCGCCCACTGACACCCAGGTCAATCCGCGCGGAGTCCCGGTGTTCTGGAACTGCTCGCGGATAGCCCAGAAGAATGTCGAGCAGCGCGAATTTCCCGCCATCCCGGAGCTGATCACGGTGGCTCCATCGGGAATCATCGCGGCGGCCCGGCGGGCGCTGACAAATTTTTCGGCGACTGCCTCACCCGGGCGATAGTCGAGGTCACGTCGATTCCAGCGCAGCCGCCAGGCGATGATCTCGGCCAGCAACCTTGCCTTTTCAAGCAGGGTCATTATCGAACTCGACTTCGACAGATTGCGATTTTCCGGAAGCGCCGCCCGGCTGCTTGGCGGCCAGAATAATTTCTGATGGGAAAGCAAATTGGCTCACGCGTGCTCGGCGCAATACGCGAAAACGGCCAGATGCCAGATACTTCTCCAGAGAGACGCCTCTGCAACCTCCGAGCAGGGCAGGATACAACTGGTAAATCCGTTCCCAGATGCGCTCCACCGGCCGTTCCGGAGTTGTCATGTTGATCAGAGCCAGATGGCCGCCGGGAACCAGCACTCTGCCCAGCTCCTGCAAGACCGTACTGAATTCAGTCTCCGGCAACAGGTCGAACATGTAAGCGTTGGTGACCAGATCTGAACTCTCCGATGGTATCGGCAGACGACGGGCGTCACCGCGAACCAGCGCGCATCGTGCGTCGAACCTCGCCAACCGATCCGCGGCCTTGCGAAGCATGGCGGCAGTCAGATCGACGCCCACACCGGTGGCACCGGGAAAAACGGTCAGCAATTTTTCGAGAAGCGCCCCTGTCCCGGTTGCCACATCTACAACATGACGGACCTGCATCGCCTCGAGCCATTCGAGGACTGCATCCTGAGCTGCCGACTCCGTGGCTCTTCCCCAGAGATCGTACACCGGGGCGATTCTTCCATACGCGGCCTGGACGGATCGGGAATCGAGGCGCGCGGGGAGTATGCGCTTGGGGACCATCAAGCCTCCTCTCGGATCCGCTGATTGCGAGCGCCTCTGGCGACATCGCAGAAAACGGGATCGTGTGGACTACTTCGCAATGGCCTGCTTCCAAGGCTGGGTCGGATGATGAGTCTGCATATCAAATCTTAGTCGCCCGCGGCCTGCGAGACATCTCTCGAGTGGTGCGGATCAGCATCCCTGAAAATACTAAGAGCAACTCTGGACCCACGCGTGTGAATAAGTAGCCCGCCCAAAACACACACGCCGGCCGACGTGCCAATCACCCCGACCGATGAAGGCCAGTGCAGGAAGTGGGTAGCGGCTTCGGAAACAGCCGCCGCAACGATACCCACGTAGGACCACATCATGATGAAGGCGTGCCTCACTACCCGTCCGTGACCTCCGTAGCGCACGGTGACGAGACCCGCGATTACCGAGCCCAGACTGATCAGAGCCAGCATGTGGAAGGCGCCGAAGCTACCGGTTGTCCGATAGATAAGCAGCGCAGAAACATTGACCGCAATCATGGCGAACAGGTAAGAGCGCCCGGCGCGAATATGAGCCGCGGTCCCCTTGCGCAAACCGAGGACCATGGCCCCGCCAAGCAGAGCGAGGAGCGCGGCGGCCAGATGAAAATAGCCGATGAAGGACTCAGGCATCTTGCGTAGCGGACCTGGGGTCGAATATGTCACCATTATGCATGGTTAACTCCGGCAACATTTGTAGACGCTGCGAACCTGATAGTCGGACAACGAGAAACGGAGTCCCAGATGGCCCAACCGGACCGCTTTGTCGCCAAACTGCTGGTCGCCAGCGCAGCGGGTTACGCCAGTGCCAGTGCGACCCGATTGCTCGAGAAGCACCCGGATGTCGAAGCACGTTTCGCGCCTGGAGGCTGGTCCGGCTGGAGAGCCTTCTTTCTCCAGCGAATCCATGATCTGGCGGCCGCGGTATCGGTCGGCGTACCGGAAGTCTTTGCCGGTCGCATGACCTGGGCGAGACAGTCGTTTGTCGCCCGATCCATTCCTGATGAAGACCTCCGCAGCGGTCTAACCTGCCTCGGAGAGGTGTTGGACGCAGAACTCCCGGAATCCGCCAGCGGGGCGGTCGCCCCAGCCCTGGCGGTCGCCATGGAATCATTGCAACGATCACTGTCCGATGAGCCATCGCGCTTGAACGGCGACACCGTGAGCGGACGGGTCGCCCTGCAATATCTCGTCGCAGCAATCGAAGGTGACAGCCGTGGCGCCATCGCCAGCGTCATCGAGGCTGTCGAGAACGGACTGAGCCTGGAGCAGGTGTATTCGGACGTGCTGATGATCGTCCAGTGGGAATTGGGACGGATGTGGCATGCCGGTGAACTGTCGATCGCGCAGGAGCATCTCGTCACAACCACCACCCAGAGGCTGATGGCAGTGCTGTCATTCAGGAACACCCCGGCCGATAGCAATGGTCGCCGGGTGGTGTTCGCCGGCGTATCGGGCGACGTGCACGACATCGCCTTGCGCGCGCTGGCGGACCTGTTCGAGAGCTGCGGGTGGCACTCGATCTGTCTCGGCAGTGACCTGCCCGATACTGAGATCGCCGCAGCCTCGGACTATTTCGGCGCGGATCTTCTGCTGCTATCTGCAACCTTGCCCCAGCATCTGGAAGGCGTAGAGAAAACCATCCTCGCGTTGAAGGAACTCGAGAATCGAACGATACCGGTAATCGTCGGCGGCACGGCTTATCAATCCACCGGCGATCTGTGGCGGCGTCAGGGGGCAGACGCCTACGCGGCGGACTTTGGCAGCGCGCTGGAAATGGCGGAAAACCTGCTGTCCGGGACCGAAAAATGAGACCTGACGTAGGCCCGGTGCGGCAAGCCCTGGTCGCGGGAACATAACCATGCCGCAGCGTTCGCCGGTAGTTTTTTCAGCCTCGTTACTCGCCCTGTCTGCCGCACTGCTGCCGGCGCTCCTGTTCCCGATCACCTATCTGATCGCGGCCACGGGCGGCAACGTAGCCTGGTGTATCCCGCCGCTGGAGGGATGTACCGACATCACGCATACCGCATTGAAGACCCCGGAGTCACATGTGTTCCGCGTGGCCATGCCTTTTGTCTGCGGACTTTTCGTGGCGGTCTGGATATTCGCTTGCGACTGGATCGGAATCAGCGGCGGTGCTATTGGACGCAGAGAAATCAGGTTCCGTCGACTCGGCGTCATCGCGGCCATCGGATTGCTCGTCGGTGAGATGGTCCTCCAGGATCGGGCGACGCTCTGGATTCTGCACAGCGTGGGCGCGACGCTTTTCTTCCTGTTGACCTATGCCGCTATCGTGATGCACTCGCGCAGCGTCACCGAGCTGGAGCAGAGCCATCCGGGAAGCTTGAGCGCCGCCTCTCTCTCTTCAAAGAGATGGATCGTCAGAGCACTGACCTTGATGCTCGTACTGGCTATAACATTCCGCATCGGCGACTGGAGCGAGGGCGGCAGGATCCTGCAGTGGCTCAGCACCTACAGCATCCTGGCGTATGTCTTCACGTTTGCGCTGGACTGGAGAGGCCATCGGGTCACCCTGTTGACTCCCGCAGGGCGTGAGCACAAGGCCGGTTCCTGAACCGGCAGCCCGAAGCTCACCCGGACGTTCCGGATACCATCCCCACCACCAGCATCACTGCCAGCAGAAATAGTACGGCTGCCAACCCGGCCAGCATCAAATTGAAAAATGCCCGCCAAGCGGAAAAACCGTTCGCCTCGGCGACAGTCTTTATGGTCGTGAACACCTGCCAGATGGCGATCGCCGCAATGGCAGAAGTGACGATCAGGAAGAACGCCGCCTTGCCGCCCGAGTCGAACGAGTCGGCAACGGTGCCGGCCAATAACTGTTGGCCGAAAAACGCAATCAATACCGCATGCAGTGCAAGGCCCCAGATGCCGGGCACCTGGGACCATGCAAGGCTGGCGCGGAGGTTCACGATGCTGCCCTCGCCACCCAGCCAGCGCCCGGTCCACATCAATAAGTAGGGCATGACCAGGAGGCCGACGAGACCGGACAGGGCTCCGACGGTGACACTGATCAGAACGACTGCCGCCAGACTCAGTTCTGGCACCGCACCGGATTCGTCCGAGTATACGGCTCGGAGCCCCTGGGAGATGCCCCCAGCCGCACCCAGAAACCAGACGTGAGACGCCGGGTCCGAATCCAGAATCCGCCGAATCGTCGCGCGCGGTTGCAGCCAGATCGTGATCCAGGGGTTGGGGGCGTTGCTGTCTTTCACCTGTCGTCTCCAGTCAAAACTGCACTCAGGGTGCTCCAGGACCCGTTCAGATCGACGACCGAATCCTCGTTTCCAAGCCCGTTGGGCTGATAACCGCGAGCAACACGAGAACCAGCAGTTTGCCGGGCTGCATGTGCCTATGGGTGTCGCTCACCATGTCATCTTCCTGACACACTCAGCGTGGATCCGCGCGCCGGTGTCAGGCGATCTCCACAGCGGTGCCGCTGACGCTGACCATCAACATGCCGTTTTCGCGTCCCACAACCTCGTAATCCAGGTCGATGCCCACGACGGCATTGGCGCCGAGCGCTCGCGCTTTCTCGGACACTTCATCGAAAGCGATCGACCGGGCCTTGGCCAACTCCTTTTCATAGGCGCCCGACCGGCCTCCCACGATGTCGCGGATGCCGGCAAAAAGATCCTTGAATATGTTGGCACCGAGGATAGCCTCGCCCACGACCACCCCTAGGTAACGGCGAACCGGTCGTCCTTCGATGACATGAGTCGTCGTTATTATGATGTCCATGGTGAAGTTCCCGATTGATTCAGTCGCTGCCCGCTACCGGCCCTGTTACGAAAGCTCCGCCGATCTCTCTGCTGACCGCTCTGCATAAGACTTCCAGGCCCAGGACCACGAAGTCCGCATGCTCATTGCAATCGTGAGAACCGACTCACGCTTCCGGATCAGCGCATTCGGGCGGCTCCAGCACCGGCTCCGCCGTGGCGTGGTCGAAGCGGCCCTCGGCGATAAACAGTAATACCTGTCTGGCGACGTCCGGTGACCGCATCATCATGGCATGAGAGTCCTCGACTGCGATCATCTGCGCACCCTCGAGCCACATCCGGCACAGCGCCACGATGCCGTCGTCCTCGCCGGGTATCAACAGGGAGCCGAGAGGATTGATGGAACCGGTCGCCGCTATGATCCCGACCTCCACGTCGGGTGGAGGCAGGCGATTCGGGAGACTGTCGGGACCGGTGCCCAACTCTTTTGCCGTGGGTCCCATGACTGCCTCGAACCACCAGTTTTTTCCGAGCGTGTCGACCAGTTCTGTACCCTGATTTGGGGGTGACAGCATCACAACCCTGCCGACTCTTGGATCAGGTTCGACAGCCAGACGGGCTCTTACGAGAATGCCGCCAAGAGAATGAGTAACAAAGTGCAGGCGCCGGGCATCCATGCAACAATCGGCGATCGCCTGTTGGACGACTTTTACCAGTTGCGCAGGAGCCAGGTCCCGCGATGGGTAAGCGACGTTGAATACGCGATAGCCCTCCTGCGCAATACGTTCAGCCAGAGGTCTCATGGCGCGGGCGGTACGGCCAAGTCCGTGTAGCACGACCACATATTCCGGCTCGGCGGTAGTAACGTCGGTTGCGGCAGCCATGACCGGGTTCGCGCCCCACAAAACGGCCAATAGCATTAGCAGAAGACGTGGCATCACAACCGGAGTCCGCGGAGAGGCGGCATTGACGGGGCTCATGGCGCCTCCTTCCCGAGTCCGCTATCGGTCGGACATCGCGGATAGACCATCTGCATCGGCAACCCCGCGTCGTCCAGATCCGGGGACTCGGGTAACACGGCCAGACGGCTCCTGCAGTGCCAGGCACAAACCGCCAGCACAATGGCATCCACGACATCATCACTGCCGACGCGATTGCGTGGCAGTTTCGACAGAGCCTCGTCAATGATGGATGCCAAATTGGCGCGATAGTCGCAAAGCAGCTCAATGCGTTCCCGAGCGCCTTGCGTGGTTTTCTTGTAGTGAACCATGGGCCGTCCCTGATTAAGTGCCGCGAAACACAACTCGGGATGGGACTCCAGAAGAACGGGTCTTCCGGCGACTCTCGTCGTCACGAGCGCATCGACCTCGCGGATCTTCGGTGCCAGACACCACGCCTGGCGCGATAGCTTTTTACCGGTGAGCCTGTGGTTTACCCGTGACGCCTCTGCGTAGCTGTCGACCTCGAGACTGGGGCGTGTGGGTGGGGAAAAAACGCTGGATCGCCGCGAGCCGATGAACTTTCGGGCCAAACGATCACAAGCCCTCGACGGGTTGTGCTCACTGGGCAATCCGATCGGCATATCTACCAGAATCGTTGCGCGTCCCGGAATCTCATCGACGATTTCACACAACGACTCTCTGACGCCGAAACGGTGTTGGTCTTCTGCAAGCGCGACGAAAAACCAGCCGCCCCGGCATCCGTCAACTCCATAGCCCGCGGCCACAGACCCCGACCCCAGTGCAATACCGTCAGTCATCGTATTGGTCAGGTGCCGCTCATGGGCAGATCCAGCCCTCTTTGCCGGGCCACCTCGAGGGCTATCTCATAACCCGCATCTGCGTGGCGCATGACACCGGTCCCGGGATCGTTGATAAGCACTCTCTCCAGCTGGCGCTCAGCGCGATCGCTGCCGTCTGCAACGACGACGACTCCGGCATGCAGCGAGTAGCCCATGCCTACGCCTCCGCCGTGGTGAAAACTGACCCAGGACGCACCGCTGGCTGTATTCAGCATGGCGTTCAACAAGGGCCAGTCCGCCACCGCGTCCGATCCGTCCCGCATGCCTTCTGTCTCTCGGTTGGGAGAAGCCACGGAACCCGAGTCCAGGTGGTCTCGACCGATGACGATCGGCGCCTTCAGTTCACCGCTGCGGACCATCTCGTTGAAGGCCAGTCCCAGCCGATGGCGCTCCTTGTAGCCCAACCAGCAGATTCGGCACGGGAGGCCCTGGAAATGAATACGCTCCCTCGCCGCGGCGAGCCAACGGTGCAGGCCAGGCTTATCCGGAAATAACTCCCGTGCCTTGTCATCGGTCCGGAAGATGTCCTCCGGATCACCGGACAGAGCGGCCCACCGGAAGGGTCCGATGCCCTCGCAGAACAATGGCCGTATGTATAGGGGAACGAACCCTTTGAAGTCGAAAGCATTCTCGACGCCCGCGTCCTGTGCCATGGCGCGGATGTTGTTGCCATAGTCGAAAGTCGGTACCCCAGCCTCATTGAACGCGAGCATCGCCCGGACCTGCCGGGCCATTGACAGCTTGGCCTGACGAACATATTCATCCGGATCCCTTTCGCGAAACTCAGCCGCTTGATCGACGTCATAGCCTACCGGGATATACCCGTTCAGGGGGTCGTGGGCAGAGGTCTGGTCGGTCACGAGATGGGGATGATCATCGGAGCGCTGAATCTCCTCGAAAACTTCGGCGGCGTTGCCGAGAAGTCCCACAGATATCGCCCGCCCTTGCTCGGTGGCTGATCGGATCAGTTTCATCGCCGCGGCGAGGGAGTCCGCCCGATGATCCAGATAACCTGTCTCCAATCGCTTCTCTATCCTGGCCGGATCGACTTCCACCGCCAGACAACAGAGTCCGGCAAACACCGCGGCCAGGGGCTGCGCGCCACCCATTCCGCCAAGGCCACCCGTCAGCAGCCACTTGCCGGCGGGATTTCCTTCGTAGTGTTGCCTGACGGCCTCCGCGAACGTCTCATAGGTGCCCTGGACGATGCCTTGGGAGCCGATATAGATCCACGAACCGGCCGTCATCTGCCCGTACATCATCAGTCCCTTGCGGTCGAGATCAAAAAAGTGCTCCCAGTTGGCCCACTCGCCGACGAGATTTGAGTTCGCGATCAGCACACGCGGTGCGAACTCGTGCGTCTTGAAAACTCCGACGGGCTTGCCCGACTGCACCAGCAGAGTTTCATCGTTCTCGAGGCGCCTGAGCGTCGTCACGATGGCATCGAAACATTCCCAGTTGCGCGCTGCCCTGCCTATACCGCCATACACGATCAGCGCTTTGGGATCCTCCGCCACGGCGGGATCGAGGTTGTTCATCAGCATGCGCAGCGCGGCCTCCTGCACCCATCCCTTGCAGGACATGCCGTGACCTGTCGGGGCATGGATTTCGACATCCCGGAATCTGGTGCCTGCGTCGCCGACGCCTTCCTGGTCGTTCATTTCACTCCCCTGGATTAAATCTGCGTCATCCTTATCAGTCCGAGCGAGGGCTGTCCTGATCCGTTCGGTCTGTCGGATTATACGATTCACGCTGTTTCGTTCTCCGGATTTCGGCCAGCGCCACTCCCGTTGCCTGGCGAGGTGCCGGCAGACCCAGAAACCGGGTAATGCTGGGCGCGAAGTCTTCGGTGCCGATTTCGCGCCTGACAACCTGAGCCTTCAATCCGGGGGCCAGGAACATCACCGGGACACTGACATCGTGATCGTAGGGCGAGCCATGGGTGGCCGCATAATAGTGGGGGTCCTCTTCCATGAACCAGCCCTGTTCCTGGATGAGGAACAGATGTCCGGAGCGCTCCGCGTGGAATCCGGCCATCACCCGGTCATTCACCGGTGTCGACCTTATCCGCCGCGCCAAGATGTCGGATCGCGTGAGCACCGAGGCGATGCCCTCGGTCTTCTGTATCCGCTCGGCAGCGACGGCCTCCACCTCAGCGAGATCCAATCCGGCGGCAGACAGTACAGCGGCATCGAGATAGATGGCAGGGTATGAGGCACCGAGCACAGGATCGTCACGCAGCTTGAATCGATCCCTCAGGAAGGCCCGCAGATCCTTTTCCATCCCCGGTGTGTCCACCCGCCCGCCGGACTGACCTTTGGACAACAGGTACTCAGGGGCAGATGCCACGCCGTGATCTGAGCTCAATCCCACCATCACGCGCTGCATCCCGATGTCGCGTTCCAGCCAATCGAACATCTCCGCCAGGAGCTGGTCCAGTTGGAGCAGGTTGTCCTCCCACTCTAGACTGTCCGGCCCGTACGCATGCCCGATGTAATCGCTCGCCGATAAGCCCAGGATCAAGACATCGACCGCCGGGCCCTCGCCGAGACCAAGCTCGGTCACCGCACTCTTGGCCAGTTCGACGAGTAAGCGATCGGCCAACGGCATGAAACGCAGGGCAGATGACTGATGGCTGGAATCAGCGAGTCGGTGAGGGAACTCCCGCGCGCCGCCCAGTCCGAGCAATTCCCAGGGCTGGTCATCTTGACCCTTGAACCGATAGTTGGGCCGCGCCCTCGAAAGGTTCCAGACGTGTGCTTCGAGCTGGCCCATTCGAGTGGCATTGAATTCGCTTGCCCACCCCGGCAGCGAAGAATAGTAGTAGTCGCTGGTGACGAACTGGCCGGTCCACTTCGAGTACCAGACCGCCTTGCCGCTATGGCCGGCCGGGAGAACTGCGGAACGATCCTTTACCGACAGCGAGATGGTGCGCGACTCGCCTCCGGAAGCGTCGTGGATCACATCCGCAAATGTCTCTGCCGCCAGATATCGTGGCGAGACTCCACGAGCAGAAGAGGCGCTCTGGCCAATGATGCGATGCCGGGTATCGGCGACACAGTTCACCGGACTCTTGCGGGAGACGTCCCACCATTGGTTGCCAATGACACCGTGCACGGCCGGCAGTGCTCCGGTGGCCAACGTGGCGTGGCCGGGACCCGTGGATGTGGGCGCGGACCGCATCACTGCATCCGGATAGACCACGCCGTCCTCGTAGAACCGACGAAATCCTCCGGGCCCGAATTGATCCATGAAGTCGCCGGTCATGTCGGCCCGAAGCTGGTCGACGATCAGGACAACGACCAGCGAGACCTCCTGGTCGGATTGTGCCGACGACTCTGTTGCCTCACCTCGACCGACGAACACCAAGAGGAGCACGGCAGCGATGCGCCACAACCGGACAGAGTAACGGCTCATCCCGTCAGCATCTGCGGATCAATGGGCGCCCCTGTCACGTTCAGGCCGACCACCGTCTGGCATTCCGCCAGATTCGCATCCAGGGACCATCTTCTCCCCACGCGTCCGGGTGCCAGGAATGCTGCACGGTTCGAAACACCCGCTCGGGGTGTGGCATAGCGATAGTGACCCGCCCGTCCTGCGATGCCAGGCCTGCCAGACCGCCGGGAGAGCCATTCGGATTGGCCGGATAACGCTCGGCGACCTGGCCTCGGTTGGTGACGTAACGCAGGGCGACCTGGTCGCTCTCTTCACAAGCCCAGCGGTGTTCATCGTCACGGAATTCCGCCCTGCCCTCACCATGGGACACGACGATCGGCAACACGGAACCAGTCATATCGGAGAGGAACAGGGACGATGACTCCTGCACCTCGACCAATGACAGGCGAGCTTCGAACTGCTCCGAACGATTTCGCACAAAACGGGGCCAGTGGTCCGCGCCAGGTATCAGATCCTTGAGAGCAGACATCATCTGGCAGCCATTGCATATACCGAGCGAGAAGGTGTCACCACGTGCAAAAAAAGCTTCGAATTCGTCCCGCGCCCTCGGATTGAAGAGCACCGTCTTGGCCCAGCCCTCACCCGCACCAAGCACATCACCGTAGGAAAATCCGCCGCATGCCACCATGCCGACAAAATCCGCGAGCGTCCGGCGTCCGGATATCAGGTCCGTCATGTGGACGTCTTCGGGCGCGAAACCCGCTCGCAGGAAAGCCGCCGCCATCTCGGCATGGCTGTTGACTCCCTGCTCACGGAGAATCGCCACGGGAGGACAGACGTTTGTGGCGACATACGGAGCGGCCACGTCATCCTCGAGTTCGAAAGTAAGCCTCGCTTTCAGTCCTGGATCGCTCTCGTCGAGCAGGGACTCATACTCTTCGTTCGCGCAATCCGGATTGTCACGCAGCGCCTGCATCCGCCAGCTGGTCTCCGACCATGCGCGATGCATGGCGATCCGATCGTCCTGGAAGATGACCTCGCCGCGGTGCCGGAGAACGAAAGTCTGCTCTTGAGTGACTTCGCCGAGAACATGGGTCAGATCCCCGAGCCCGAGCTCCTCTGCCAGACCGAGGACGTCATCGAGTTCCTGCTCCGGCACCTGGAGAACGGCGCCGAGCTCTTCCGTGAACAGACTGACGACGGGATCGTCACCCAGGCCCGCCAGATCCACGTCCACACCCGTGTGACCGGCGAAAGTCATCTCCGCCAGAGTTGCCAGAAGTCCGCCATCGGACCGGTCATGGTAGGCGATGATCCTGTCTTCTCGATTCAGCGCCTGCACCAGATCGAACAACGCGCGCACCTGATCGGGCGAGTCCAGATCAGGCACCTGCCGGCCGAAACGGCCATACACCTGCGCAAGAGCGGAGCCACCCAGGCGATTTTTGCCGTTACCGAGATCGATCAGTACCAGCCTCGTCGGCCCCCGATCTGCGCGCAGCCGCGGCGTCAAGGTCGCGCGTACATCCTCGACCGGTGCAAACGCCGACACGATCAGTGACAGCGGAGCGACCACGCTGCGGGGCCGTCCTTCCTCCTCCCAGGTTGTCCGCATGGACAGGGAATCTTTTCCCACCGGGATAGCAATCCCGAGCGCCGGACACAAGTCCTCTCCAACCGCGCGCACCGTGTCGTAGAGTGCTGCGTCCTCGCCCTCGTATCCGCAGGCCGCCATCCAGTTGGCCGAAAGGCGCACGCGATCCAGCGCCGGGATCGCGGCGGCCGCAATATTGGTAATGGCCTCTCCGACCGCCATGCGGCCGGACGCGGGCCCTTCCAGTACAGCGAGAGGCGTCCGCTCACCGATGGCCATGGCCTCGCCGGTGCGGTCCAGGAAACCCGATGCGGTCACGGCCACATCGCTCACCGGCACCTGCCACGGCCCTACCATCTGATCGCGCGAACAGAGGCCTCCGACGGTCCGGTCCCCGATCGTGATCAGGAAAGTCTTGTCCGCTACGGCGGGCAGCCGCAATACCCGGAAAATCGCGTCGCGCAAATCTTCGACGGCAGCGAGATCATCTCCCCGCCGGCGCATACGGGTGACATCGCGGGTCATCTTCGGAGGTTTGCCCAGCAAGACCTCCATCGGCATATCAACCGGGAAATTATCGAAGTGCGAATCGTGGACCACCAGATTCCGATCGGCTGTCGTCTCGCCGACGACCGCAAAGGGGCATCGCTCCCGGGCGCAAAGCGTCTCGAAATCCGCCATTCGCTCTTCCGAGACGGCGAGTACATAGCGTTCCTGAGCTTCATTGCACCAGATAGCCATGGGGGACATGCCGAACTCGGCGTTCGGCACGTCACGTAACTCGATTCGCCCACCCAATGAACTGTGATCGATGACTTCCGGCAGAGCGTTGGACAGACCACCCGCACCGACGTCATGAATGAGCAACACCGGGTTGTCGTCTCCCATGGCCCAACAAGCGTCGATGACTTCCTGTGCGCGACGCTGGATCTCCGGATTACCGCGCTGCACGGAAGCGAAGTCCAGATCCTCTTCGCTCTGTCCTTGCGCCATTGACGATGCGGCACCACCACCCAGGCCGATGAGCATCGCGGGACCGCCTAGCACGACCAGACGGGCGCCGACGGGGACCTCACCCTTGTGAACGTGCCCGTCCCTGACATTACCCAGCCCGCCGGCAATCATGATGGGCTTGTGATACCCCCTGAGGCTGCCATCGACGGTCTGCTCGAACGTTCGGAAATAGCCAGCCAGATTGGGCCGACCGAACTCGTTGTTAAAAGATGCGCCCCCGATCGGGCCCTCGAGCATAATCTCCAGGGCGGATGAGATGCGTCCAGGCTTACCGTGATCCTCTTCCCAGGGCTGCTCGCCGCCGGGGATCTTGAGGTGCGACACAGAGAATCCCGTCAGTCCCGCCTTGGGCTTGGCCCCGGTGCCGGTCGCGCCCTCGTCGCGAATCTCGCCCCCCGAGCCTGTCGCCGCCCCGGGAAAAGGCGAAATCGCGGTCGGGTGATTGTGGGTCTCGACCTTCATCAGGATATGGATGTCTTCTTCCCGGTAATCGTATCGACCCGTGATCGGGTCCGGAATCAAGCGGTGACCACGCCAACCTTCCATGACCGCGGCATTGTCCGTGTACGCTGATAGCACCCCGTCGGGCGAGACGGCGAACGTATTCTTGATCAGTTGGAAGAGGGTCCTGGACCTGGGTTCCCCATCCACAATCCAGTCCGCATTGAAAATCTTGTGCCGGCAGTGTTCGGAATTGGCCTGAGCGAACATCATGAGTTCCGCATCGGTCGGGTTGCGACCCGCAGCGGCGTAATGATCGAGGAGATAATCGATCTCATCTCCCGAGAGCGCCAGGCCGAGAGCGGCGTTGGCCTCGGCTAACGCGGAACGCCCCTCCCCCACAATATCAACGGCGGTCAGCGGCGCCGGTCTGTGATGCTCGAAAAGGGATCCGGCATCCTCCAGCTCGAAAACCACTGATTCCGTCATTCGGTCGTGCAGGCGATCCGCGAGATCCTCAAGGCTGACGTTATCGGTCTGCTGCGCCGTCCTCACGCGGTACGCAATACCCCGCTCCAGTCGGGTGACGGCGGCCAGCCCGCAGTTGTGAGCGATATCTGTAGCCTTGCTCGACCAGGGCGAGATCGTGCCGAAGCGCGGCAATACGAGCACCAGGCTGCCACTATCCTCGTCCGGTTGCAGGGTGGGCCCGTAGGTCAGAAGTCTCGCAAGTATTTCCGACTCGCGTTCGTCAAGATCCCGGCTGGTCTCTGCAAAATGGACGAACCGTGCCGTCAGTGATGACGCGGAAGGACAGATGGATCGAACGGACGCCAGGAGCTTCTCAATACGGAAAGGCGACAGCGCCGGCGCGCCGGGAAGAATCAGCATCGGAGCATTTCCCGAGGGCGATCTGGGAGGCGAATGATACCGGAGCCCCGCTACCGCCTCCACCGGTGCCGGCCGGGCGGGGTCAGCGCAATTCCCTCCAGTCGAGCCCCTCATTCTGACAAGCGGACTGGACATCGGGCGCCGCGACCCCCGCAGCACATGCCAGGGCGCTCACCGCCAATTCCCGGGTGTTGTTTACCTCGCTGATGTGGACGGCGATCAGGTGTTGCAGGTGGCTGGTATCCAGGCTCTTCACCAGGTCCGCGGCCTGATCGTTGTTGAGATGCCCGAGTTCACCCACGACCCTTTGCTTTAAGGCCGCCGGATATGGCCCTCGCATCAGCATATCCACATCGTGGTTGCATTCGATGACCAGGCCCTCACATCCGGAGAGACTCTCCCGGACATGGCGGGTCACATGACCGGTATCGGTCAGAATTCCGAGCCGCTGATCGCCGTCTCCAAACACGAACTGACACGGCTCGCGTGCATCGTGCGGCACCGGCATCGGGTCAATCTCGAGGTCACCGACCGAAAATGTCTCGTGACTGCTGAACAGATTCAGCCCGGGGATATCCCGATCTGGCGCACACGCATATGTCCCGGCCGTCATCCAGACCGGCATGCCGTAACGGCGGGCAAGCCGAGCGACGCCACCGATGTGATCAGAATGCTCGTGAGTCACCAATAGGGCGTCGATCTGGTCGGCAGACACCTGCAGGCGGGACAATCTCGCTTCGGTGGCCTTCACCGAAAAGCCGCAGTCGACCATGACGCAGGTTTCACCCGCACTGACCAGCGCGGAGTTACCCTTGCTGCCGCTGCCGAGATACGCGAATCGAATGGACAAAGATGAGCGGCCTCAGGATGCAGGTGCCCGGCAGGGACCCTTTCGACAGCCAAACACAGGCTGCCGGATTTGTCTGGAATACAGATGGCGCAAGGCAGGCATGCCAGCAGACGTCCACCGCAATTGGGCAAGCGGACACGCTGCTCCGGGACCGCATAGGCCCTTGGGCAGGTAACGCCCGCTGTCTATCGGGGCTTCGCGAGAACTATCGTCAATCCGCATACTTGCTCAGGCAACGAATCAGTTGTCCCCTGAATCCCCGCCACTGGTAGGCGTATAGACGGGCATCGGGAACTGGGTGACGTTGTCTCCCTCGATCTTGGAGATCTTGCTGACCCCCTGCTTCTCGACTTCATCCACCCTGAGTACGGCATGCACAGGGATGTATGTGCGCTGGACGCCGGCGAATTCTGTCTTGATCCGTTCCTCGCTGGGATCGACAACGACCGAACTTCGTTCTCCGAAAACAAGCTCCTCAACCTCGAGGAAGCCGAGCATCGCACCGTGACTGACCTGACGGGCATAAATCTCGTAGACCTTGCCCTGGCTCATAAAAAGGACCTTGAATATGTTCTTGTCGGCGGTCATTAGCTTGATTGTACTCCTCCGCGCGCAAAAATAGACCGGCCGCGTAACCGGGCAGAATTTCTCAACTTACTGCTTTACAAGGAAAATCGCCCAAAACACGGTTGGCTTGTTACCCTTGGGCATATGCATTATTTTTGGCGCGATGGCCGGCAAGTCAATGCTGTCGTTCCGCGGGCCGAGGTAAAACCATGCCGTTGACACTGAAAGTCATCAGTTCCCAGCAGAATATTCTCGGCCCGGAAGGCATCCGCGTGTTCAGCGTCCACGGAGGCAGTATTGGACGCGCGCCGGATAACGACTGGGTCCTGCCGGATCCGGAACGCTATCTCTCCGCGCATCATGCTTTGATCGATTATCAGGGCGGCGCGTACTTTCTTAACGACCAGAGTACCAACGGCGTCTACGTCAATGACTCGGACCAGCCGGTAGGCCGGGGAAGCCCGATCAGGCTCTACGACGGAGACAGGTTGCGACTCGGCCAGTACCAGATCTCCGTCAGCATCCTGAATGTCAGCCTGGAAGGTAAGACGGACAGTGCGGTGTTCATCGCCGAGGACGACGATGGAGAGTCGTCGGGCGAAAACAGTGAAAGGGAGAAACGGCCAGCCACCGGTGACATTCTCCACGATCTGTCGCCCGGGCCGGTGGCCGATCTCGCCGAAGACTTCTCGGTGATCGAAGAGGTCCAGGCCATGACGGGGACCCGGGTCATCGGCGAAGAGGACCTTGAAGAGGCTGTTGATGACGATATCACTCAGGAGGTGGAGAAGTTCGATGAGGCCTCGCTCGCCGAAGCGGCGAAGCTGGTTTTCGAAGCAGCAGGAATAGATCCCAGAAAGATCTCCAAGGGCAGGGAGAAGCAGTATCTGGTGACAGCCGGCCGGCTGATTCGGCTTTCGATTGGGGGATTACTGGAAGTCCTCGGTTCTCGCGCCAAGGTCAAGGGTCAGCTGGACCTAGATCAGACCGGCATGGAGCCCAGTGAAAACAATCCGCTCAAGTTCGCCACGGATGTAGATCAGGCGCTGGACGCCCTGCTCTTCTATCGCGGCATACAGTATCTGCCTGCGATGGATGCCGTGTCCGAAGCCTATGTCGACATCCAGGCTCACCAAAGAGCGATCGTCGCAGGCATGAAGGCGGCATTCGACGAGCAGCTGGCGGACTTCGACCCCGAGCGGCTGGAAGCCCGATTCGACAAGGGTCTCAAGCGCGGTGCGCTGAAGGGGCTTAGCAACCCCGCGAAATACTGGGATCTTTATCAGGAATTCTACGACAGCACCCAGAAACGCTCTGAACGGCAGTTTGACGAAGTGGCGGGCAGAGTGTTCGCCGAGGCCTACAAATCGGAGATCCAGCGCCTCGCAAAGCTGCGAGCGGCCCGGCGCGATCCGGACTAGCCGACTCACGACTGGACAGAAGCATCCGCCTCGTCAGCGAGCCGCCTGAGGTCCTCGGATACCATTGCTGTCAAAGCCGATGGATCATCCAGCGATCGGCAGCGTTCGGGCAGACTGGCCAGACAATCCGCCGCATGGGCCCGGACCTCTCCCAGAGAAGGAGAGTCATCGATGCGGTGACCAGCCGACATCACCATCTCGACCAGCCGCCGGCCAGGCAAGGCCTCCCCGTCGCAGCCGATGGTGTCGCGCCCTATCCGACCGTCCGCCCCGATCTCCCGGAAGACCTGTTTTGCGCCCGGCCATGTAGCTTTACCGGGAGACCGCTTGCGCCGGGGACTGCCGGCGTAGGCCTGCAGCTTGTATGCGATATCCAGCGACGGGGCGTCAGCAGATACGTCGAGTCGGGTGCCGACGCCAAAGCCGGTCGCGGGCACCCCAGCGGCACATACTTCCGCCACTTTGTGCTCATCAAGATCGCCGGAAAGGAAAATACCGATCTCTCGTCGCCCTGCCTCGTCAAGAAGGCGGCGGATCAGGCGGCTGCCCGCCGCTAGGTCGCCACTGTCCAGCCGCAGCGCCCGCACCACAATGCCCTCCGACTCGAGGAGAGGTGTCATTTCGATAACCTTTCTTACTGCGGACTCGACATCATAGGTATCGATCAGCAGCACGAGCCCCTCAGGCCGGGCGCGGGCGAAGTCGAGGAACGCCTGAGACTCGGAATCGTGCGCCTGGATAAAGGAGTGTGCCATGGTCCCGAATATCGGCACACCGAATTGCCGGGCCGCCTCAACGGTCGCAGACCCGTCAAATCCGGCGATGTAACTGGCGCGTGCCGCCCACAGAGCGGCTTCCGCTCCATGGGCCCGACGCATGCCAAAGTCCACCAGCGTGCGTCCGCCCGCGGCCATCACGACTCTGGCTGCCTTCGAAGCCAACAGCGTCTGGAAATGGACAATATTTATCAGTCGGCTTTCTACCAACTGGGCTTGGGGTAAGGGAGCCTCTACGCGCAGGATGGGCTCATTGGCAAAGAATACCTCGCCCTCCCGTAACCCCCAGACGTCGCCGGTAAATTTCAGGTCGGCAAGCCAGTCGACGAATTGCTGGTCAAAGTGGCCACAGTCCGCTAGCCATTCGAGCTCGGACCATGAGAAACGCAGATTCTCCAGATACTCCAACGCTTGCTCCAGGCCAGCGGCCATGAGATAGCCACGTTCTGGCGGCAGTCGTCGCACGAACAATTCGAATACTGCCGGCGACGTCATTCCGGACTGCCGGTAGGCGTCCAGCATCGTCAGCTGGTAGAGATCCGTCAAAAGCGCAGTGGATGGTTCCATTCAGGCCGGCTTCTGTCAGGCAGCCCGGAGGATTTGCGCGCCAGACTTTCGTAGCTCCTGGAGCGCGCGCTGGCCGTCATCGGGCCGAACGTTGACCGCGCGCACGCCCTCTTCCAGAACGACGATCTCGAGCCCCCTCTCCAGCGCGTCCCGTGCACTGGCCAGAACGCAATAGTCGGTAGCCAGTCCCACGATCAACAACCTGGACACGCCTTTTTGATCGAGCAGCACATCCAGGCCTGTGCCCTGGAAAGCAGAATAGGCCTCTTCTTCGACGTCGGTCGCTTTGGAGACCACGATGGCGTCCTCGGGCACATGTACGGCAGGGCAGAACTGCGCCCCACTGGAGCCTTGGACGCAGTGCGGGGGCCACGGCCCACCCTGTTCCACGAAGGAACAGTGAGCCTCAGGATGCCAGTCACGGGAGAAGATGATCGGGAGTCTGAGGGCATGGAACTGGCGGACCAGATGATTCACCAAAGGCACGATTTCGTCGCCATCGGTCACGCCCAGCGCGCCGCCAGGCATAAAGTCATTCTGGACGTCGACGATGAGAAGGGCATCACCTGGACCCACTTCGACCCGGCTCGATTCGAGTGTTCCCATGGGAATCTCCGTTAAATGCGGAGCAATCTCTCCTGAGCTGATTCTAGACGACCACCCTGTCGTCTTCCGAGTCGTCGATCCGCTCGGCTCGCCTGGCAATCGCTGAACTCATTCCGCCAAGAATGAATCTGTGCAGGGGGCTGAGCGCGTGCCAGTAGAGGAGTCCCCAGACACCGGCTGGATGCCAGTACAGTGTGGCCGTAAGAACGTTGCGCTCTCCTTGGGGCTGGAGTTCGAACTCGAGGACTCCCGATCCCGGCGCCCGCATGCCGAAGCCGAGGGTCAGGCGTCGCCCGGGCTCCATGGCTACCACCTGCCATGAGTCGACATAGTCGCCGACGCGCAGTTCGCGGGGATCTCGACGGGCCCGCGTGAATCCCGGTCCGCCGATCATCCAGTCGATTAGTTCCCGCAGCGTCCAGAGCGCGTTCATGAAGAAATATCTGTTTCTGCCGCCTATGGAGCACACCACTCTCCAGATGCAATCCAGCGGTGCCATCGTTGTCGTCCTGCCGCTGGACTTCTTGGCATAGTAGGCGTGATCGGATCGGAAACCGCGGAACATCAGGGCGCCTTCGACCCAGCGACCGGCGACCGCATTGTCGCGTTCCATCTGTAGTGATTCCCTGACCGCTTCGCGGAAGCTGAGCAACTCCTGCGGCACCAACTCTCTGAGTGGCTCCGGCTGCGCCGGTATGTCGTGAGACAAGCCGCCTATCAGCGCCCGCGCCACTGCGGAAGGGACAGAAGTCACGAGTCCTAGCCAGCGAGAAGACAGGCCTGGGCTCAGGACCGGCACCGGCAATATCCGGGGACGTCGCCCTACCACCTCACCGAACTGGCGCATCAGATCCTCGTAGCTCAGCATCTCGGGGCCGGCAACATCGTAGGTCTTGCCGGCGGTCTCCGGAATCTCGGCGACGCGGGCGAGGTACTCCAGCAGATTGCTCAGTGCGATTGGCGGAGTGCGGGACCGGACCCACTTGGGCGTGATCATGAAAGGCAGGTTATTGACCAGGTCCCGGATGACCTCGAAGGCGGCGGAACCCGGACCCACGATGATCCCGGCACGGATTTCCGTCACCGGCACCCCCGACTCGCGTAGCACGGCGCCGGTGTCCGCTCTCGACTGAAGGTGTTCAGACTCGGGATCCGGTGGAACGAGTCCACCCAGATAGATGATCCTGCGGACGCCTGCGTTTCGCGCAGCTTCGGAAAAAATTCTGGCCGCCTGCAGATCGAGATCGGCGAAACCGCGACCGGCCGCCATGGAGTGAACGAGATAGAAAGCAACATCAACGCCATCGAGCACGGCTGGCAGAGACGTCGGATCTAGAGCGTCGCCGCGTGCCAGTTCAGCGCCGTCCCAGCCCCGACCCTCCAGAGCCTTTGTGTTTCTGGCAACAGCCCTCACGGTACGGCCGTCGTCCAGTAGTCGGGGAACAAGGTGGCCGCCTACATAGCCGCTGGCGCCGAAAACCAGCCAGCGTCCGCCCCGGGTGATGTCCATGGAATGAAGTTCGCTCATCTCAGGTAGGACAGGTGCTGGTCATCGAACGGCGAGGGCTGGATGCCGAAATCAGCAAAGACCTCACTGGAATCGCCGGTGTTGCCCTCCGTGAGCATGGTCAACTGGTCTCGGGTGACCGGAAACCAGGAGAAACGGTCGAATACCGAGGCGACCGCCCCGACCAGGCCTGCCGGCGCTGGCAAGATCAGCTTGCGTCGACCGCAGGCAGCAGCGATACGCCGGATGATGTCCGGCCAGGCCACCGCCTCGGGCCCGCACAGAGTGTAGGTCGCCGAATAGGTCGTCGGGTCCGGCAACGACCTGACGAATGCCTCCACCACGTCCCTCACATGGACCGGAGACATGGAAAACCCGCCGGTTGACGGCGATATGCCTGTGAAGAAGTTTGGCGCCGGGATGGGCGGCCGGATCATCTCGTCACGAAGCTGGGTACAAAACTCCATCCGGCCACGCGGATCGCCGAACACGATCGACGGCCTGAAGATGGTGTATTCCATCTCGCTCTGCGCCACGAATCGTTCTGCCAGATATTTGGTCTCCTGATAAGGCGTGCCGTTTGGCTTTACGCCATTGGCGCTCATGAGCAGGAATCGCTTGACACCTGACTCCATAGAGCGCTCGGCCACCCGCATGACACCGTCGTACTGGAGCGCCTTGAACGTGATTCCCTGGTCCGGTAATTCGCGCAGAATGCCGATATTGTAGATCGCCGCGTCGCAATAGCTCAGAGTCTCGACGACGGCTTTATCATCGCCAATATCGCCCGCGACGATCCGACAGCGATCAGCATGGCGAACCTTCGCCTCACTGCCAGGTCGTACCAGGAGAGCCGGGTCATGGCCTGCTGCGACAAGCGCATCGACCAGGTAGCTCCCTACGAATCCGGTCCCACCGAACAATGCCACTCGCATAAGAGAAACTCCTGAGGTATTTGTATTCGCCGCGCATCCTACGGGATGTGTTCCGGTTTTCGACAACCGGAACGTGGCGGATTCCCGGTGCGCTTGCCGCGACCGCCTCTCGCCACTAATGTTAGCTCCCGCCGTCCATGCTGTGCAGGGAATCATCTCCAATGTCTGACCTCTCAACGAGTTTTGGCGACCAGCAAGTAGCTCCGGAACACCGCGAGGAGCTGATACGAAACGTGTTTCGACGGGTGGCGCCACGCTACGACCTGATGAACGATCTGATGAGTTTCGGCATCCACCGGCTCTGGAAAAGGACGCTCGCCAGGCGCGTGCAGGCTGCTGACGGGCAGGTTATCGTCGACCTCGCCGGAGGGACCGGGGATGTGGCCGCCCGCGTAGCCGGCTGGAACAGAACCGTGATTGTCTGCGATCCAAGCCTGGAGATGATGCAGGTAGGCAAGTACCGGCGGCTCGACGGAGTGCGCTGGCTGGCAGCCGTCGGCGAGTCGCTGCCGCTGGAGGACAACTCGATCGACACGTTGACGATCGCGTTCGGTATCCGGAATGTGACTCACATGGACGGTGCGTTGGCAGAGATACTTCGAGTGCTGAAGCCCGGAGGTCGAATGCTGTGCCTGGAGTTCTCCAAGCCATGGGGGCCGATCAGACCCTTCTATCAACTGTTTTCAAGCACCGTTATTCCGCGCCTCGGTGCCTGGGTATCCCGTAACCCGGACGCTTACGAGTACCTGATCCAGTCTATTCGACGTTTTCCCGACCAGGAAGAGATGAAAACATTGATGCAGGATTGCGGATTCGGAGACGTCAGCTACCGCAACCTGAGTTTCGGCATCGCTTGCCTGCACGTAGGGCAGAAACCTGTTGTCGCCACAAGCTGATCACCCCCTGCATTGGCTGCGTAATCAAGCCGAGCACCGCGGATCGGCGCCGGCGCTGATTGAGGGTCCGGCCGTCATCGAGTATGCCCGCCTGTGGGACAACCTCGGCCGATGGTCCGGCACCATGAACGCGCTGGGGTTGGAGCCGGCCAAGGTGACTGCCGTCGCCACGGGAAGTCGTTCGCGTCTGGCTCGGGCGATTTACCTGGGCATCTATGCAGGATTCCCCGTATTGCCGCTCAGCCCCGCGCTGCTCGATTCTGGACGCCTGATGCGTCAGTGTGGCATAGAGCAAGCCATCGCTGATGCCGATGTCGCCTTGCCGGAAGGCATACGCCGACTGCCGGCCCGCTGCCTTGAAACGCCGGGTCACTCGCCTCCGGCCGCGCCCTCGCCTCTGCCACAGGATCATGTCCAGGTGTTCGTGGCCAGCAGCGGCACGGAGGGTTCGGCCAGGGCTGCGATGATCAGTGGCGCCAACCTCGCGGCGTCGGCCATGGCGACCAACGCGGCAGTGGCGTTGTGCGCGGATGATCGATGGCTGTGTTGCCTTCCCCTCAATCACGTAGGTGGGATCATGATTCTCTTGCGCTGCGCGGCTGCGGGTGCAGCCTGCGTACTGCAGGAAGGTTTTTCCGCAGAAACCGCAAAGTCGGCTATCGAGAACCAGGGCATCTCGCATGCGTCTCTGGTGCCGCCTATGCTGCACCGACTCATCGAAGCAGGCACGGATCCAGGCAATCTGAAAAGCGTGCTCGTCGGAGGCTCCCCCGTGTCTGTCACTCTGGCGCGGCGGGCGCGTGACCGCTCATGGCCATTGCGGCCCGCTTATGGCCTGACCGAAACGGCGGCACACATCGCCCTGGGCGGCACGGATTCGGATGACCAGTACATGGATGTCCAGGCAGACACCCGTGTCCGGATCATGGACGAAGACCATGAATCTGCCGATGGCGTCGGCTCGATCGAAATCACCGGACCGACGGTGATGCTCGGCTACGCCAATCCTGGCCTGATCCCCGGTCAGGGGCTGACCGGGCCACAGACGTTCCGCACGCGCGACCTGGGCCGGCTGGACAGTCACGGCAGACTGCAGATCGTCGGCCGCGACGATGATGTCCTGGTCTCGGGGGGCGTCAACATCCATCCAGCTCAGATAGAGAATTTATTGTCCGGGTGCCCCGGGGTCAGAGAAGTTGCGGTGACCGGGTATCCGGACCCGGTCTGGGGCACCCGCGTGGTGGCCCTTTACAGCGGAGAGAGCGACGTCAGCGGAGTGGAAGCCTGGTCGAAGAAGCATCTGCCGAGCCAAATGCGCCCCAGGGAGTTTAGGAAGATCGACCAATTGCCGCGCACGCAACTGGGCAAGATCCGGCGCAGTGATATCGAGAGGCTACTGCGTGACGACTGACTGGAAATTTCTCACCGGCATGGTGGAAGTGGAATCGGGCTTGCCAGCCGACATGTTCCGCGCCTGATCTGCGGACCGGACCCGACGTCGGCGGACAGCCATCGCCCGGTATCCAGACCGTGGGCGAGACCGTCATCCATTGCCGCCGCAAGATGCGCCGCCAACCAGCGACCCGGCGCCGCTTCCAGCGTGGTCGTGACAACCACCTCGCGGTCTCCGGCGCTCGCCGCCAATCTGAGGCTACGGCGGACGCCACCCACGACCATCGGCTTGATGACCATCCTTCGCACCGGCAGATCTCCGGGGCCGGACAGGTCCATCAACGGAATCAGGGACTCGTCGGCAGCCAGCGACCAGCCGACCCCTCGCTGCAAATCCCTCAGGTCGTCGGGGCCTGCCACTGACAATGGCTCTTCCACGGATTCGATCGGCAATCCTTCAAGCTCGCGCATCCAGGCACGGGCAGCGGTCATATCCCATGCCCCATTGGCGTCGAGACGCATGGTGATCCCGGGCGCCAGCTTCGCGGCGCATGCGCGGAGGCTGTCGAGTTCATCCTCAACGGATCCGACGCCCACCTTTATCTTGAGCACGCTGAAGCCCTCGCCGACGGCTTCAGCGACTCGGCTACCCAGACCCTCATCCGCAGCTCCCACAGCTGCGTTGACGGCGATTACCAGCGGCGCGGAGGGACTCAGCAGGCGTGCCAGCGGCTCCCGCCGCCGACGAGCCGCCACATCCAGTACGGCCCCCTCGAGCGCGCAACGCACGGCGGGACCGATCGACTCGTCATCGAGCAGCTGCCACAGCTTCGACAACCTCATTCCCGCGATCCGGCCCGCCCAATGCTGAAGAGACTCGTGCGCCACGCCCTCTCGCTCAGTGCCGGCTTGCGCAAGTGGCGCACATTCCCCGCAACCGGCGACCCCGTCGTCTGTCGTCATGAACACCAGCCACCCGCGACGTCGGGATAGCGATCCGCGGGACGTTGTCCAGGGGTGCTTCAGTGGCAGGTCGTAAGGGGTGACGCGGCAGGTACTGATGCGAGTCCGGTCATCGATCATCGATTCGTCACCACCAACACGAACGCCAGCACGGCGCCCAGGCTAAGTCCGAAACGGGCCGTCGCAGCCAGCAGTTCATTGAAATCGTTCGGGTCGGACGCCATCCGGAAACGCCGGCACAGGCGGTATGCCCAAGGAAGCATCACCAGGCAAACTGCCGCCCAAGCGCCCGCCCCCAACCGCCATGCGGTGGCCCACGCCAGCAGGAGGCTGGCAAACATGAACCCTGCATACTCAATTCGGCTGGCCGACTTGCCGAACACCACTGGAAACGTTCGCCTGCCGGCGCATCTGTCCTCATCGAGATCGCGCGTATTATTCACGACCAGGACCGCGGCGGCCGGCAATCCGATTGCGATCCCGCCAAGCATGGCGGCGCCGGTCAACAGGCCTGACGCTTGAAGATAGTAGGTCCCGCCGACTGCAGCCAGACCGAAAAAAGCCAGCACGAAAGCCTCGCCGAAGCAGGTGTAGGCGATCGGCCGCGGACCGCCACTGTATGCGTAGCCAGCCGTGATCGATATGATGCCGAGCAACAGGATTGGCCAGCCGCCAATGGCGACCAGATACAGACCGATAAAAAACGCGGAAGCGAACGAAACGGCGGCAGCACGACTCACGACTGCAGGCTGCAGCCAGCCTTCGGCGGTCGCCCTGCGCGGTCCCAGCCTTGTAGCCGGGTCGTCCGCGCCTCGTTCGAAGTCTGAGACGTCGTTGTGCAGGTTAGTACCGATCTGTATCAGAAGTGCGCAAAGCATCGCTATGACAGCAACGCTCATCGAGAACATCGTCGTCTCTGCGAATGCGATTGCGCTTCCGACAACCACGGGCACGACCGCCACGGGAAGTGTCTTCGGGCGCGCAGCCAGTATCCATGCGCCTAGCTTGCCGGGCTCCGCTGGCTCTCGCATGGGGGCTACCCCCGTCACGGACGCCGCGGAAACTTGCCGAAGTCGGGCTTTCTTTTTTCAATGAACGCGTTGCGTCCCTCGCGGGCTTCGTCTGTCATGTAGAA
>CP070833.1:2159138-2171032 GCA_020341735.1 Gammaproteobacteria bacterium
GAGCATGGCACCGGCCTCCATGATCGACGCGGGCGCGTCGCCGAGCTGGACGATGCGGGGCGTGATCTCGAGTGTGAAATGCGTGAAACCGTGGCTGACCGGCGCCAGGTCCTCGACGCGGGTGGGCGACGTCCCGAGGTTTTCGCGACACCAGTCCGGCGCGGCTGCCTGCTCGGGCAGCTCCGGGAAGGTCCACAGCCCGGCCCACACTCCCGTCGCGGGCCTGCGCTGGAGCAATATGCTGCCCTTGTTGTCACGCACGATAAGCATGACGACTTCGCGGGAGGGCCGCTCGCGACGGGGCCGCGGAGCCGGCAGCTCTGCCTGACGATGCTCGAGTCGGGCGATGCAATCTTCAGCCACGGGGCACTGCTCGCACAGTGGCCGGGATCGGCGACAGACCGTCGCGCCCAGATCCATGATGGCCTGTGTGTAAGCGGCACTGCGTCGGTCGGGCGTCAGACGCTCCGCAAGTTTCCAAAGGGATTTCTCGGTCGCCGAACGACCCGGCCAGCCCGATATGCCGGCATGCCGGCACAGCACCCGCTTGACGTTGCCGTCGAGGATGGGGTGCCGCTCGTTTAGAGACAGTGCCAGGATAGCGCCGGCCGTCGAGCGACCGATGCCAGGCAGAGCCATGAGCCCCTCCAGGTTTTCCGGGACACACCCCGCGTGTGTGTCGCGAATGACCCGGGCCGCCTTGTGGAGATTCCTGGCGCGCGCGTAGTAACCCAGGCCGGACCACGAATGGAGTACCTCGTCGATCTGCGCGTCGGCCAGCCGCGTCACATCGGGGAAGCGCGCCATGAAGCGCTCGAAGTACGGGATGACGGTGGTGACCTGAGTCTGCTGCAGCATGATCTCCGAAACCCAGACCCGGTAGAGGCTCGGCATTTTCTGCCACGGGAGATCGTGGCGACCGCGCCGCTCGAACCAGCACAGCAGTCGATCGGCGAACGCGGCACTCATCGCTCGGGATCCGTGGGCTCACCCGTCGGGGGCTCGGGCACCCAGGGCTCCCCGCCGCCGACCATGGTCTTCCGCGCCAACACCTCGACCCGCGCGATCATGTCGGTCGTGGTATTGCGAAGCGAACGTGCCACCAGCGCGTCCCCCATCAAGGCCGGCACCCAGAAAGCGGGCTCCATCTCGCTCTCATAACGCAGCAATGTGCCGTCGCCGTCGGCGCTCAGCTGCCAACGCACCCGGCCGGACTTCAGGTCGCTGCCCTGTGGCAGGACGATGGCCGTCAATTCGTGCGGCGGATGCTCTGTCACCCGCTCGACCCGTCTGAGTGTCTTGCAGAAAATGGCGGCCACGCAACCCTTGAGCAGGGTGAAAACTTCCGCCGTGCGGGCATCGATGCGCCTGATGACACGGCTTTCGCGGACCCGGCGATGCAGCCGGTGGATACGGTCATAGTCGGTGATGACAGCAAAGACCGCGACGGGGGGCGCATCCAGTCTGGCGTCGAGACGCAGATGATAGATCCCATCGTCATGCCCGAGGGTGACGTCTCTGACCTCTGCAGCCTCAACCGCACCGGTCGTGAGCAGGCCGCACAACGCCATGATCCCCAATGCCCATGCACGCGTGCCGGCGGATCTGTCTGTCAGGTGGATTTCACCGCGATGTCTTCCGGCACAGGCTGCCCCGACGCCAGCGCCTCGAGTCGCCGCGCCGCGCGGATGCCGCGATATCTCAACGCCGCCTTGATGATCAACGGTCCAATGACAGGCGGAATCCAGAACTGGGGCCGCATGTCGAGTTCGTAAGTCACCAGCGTGCCGCCGTCTTCGGGCGTCAGGGACCAGCTGGCCCGACCGTAGTGCAGGTCGCTGCGCTCCGGGTCCACGATCGCCACGATCCGGCGGTATGGTTCGACTTCCAGAAATTCGACAATCTCCACTTCGCGGCAGAAGAACAGGACGCAGCCTTTCATATGGAGATAGACAACGCCGCGGCCGTCTTCGATCGGTTCGACGACGCGACCCTCACGGAATACGCTCGAAAGGCGAGGGAATCCCTCGTAATCCGTCAGGATCTCGAAAACGCCCTCCCCAGGCGCGTCGATGAAGACATCCGCCAACACCCGATAGTCGTCGCCATCGCGCACCAGCTCCAGGCTGCGGAATTCTGCGGCGTATAGCGCTGCCCCGGGCAGCGCCAACAGCCAGGCCGCCGCCAGGATCCTCAATTGCCGAACAGCTTCTTCAGCGCCTGTTCTTTGAGTGAGTCCTCCAGACTCTGTGGCTCCTCCTCGTTCGGCTCACTCTGAGTCTCTTCGGTGGATCCTTCTCCGGCAGATTCGGCCGCCTCATCCTTCTTCTTGCCGCCACCGAGCTTGTCGAGGATAAACGACTCGACCTGGGAAGCGATGATGGCGGACACGTCGGCACTCACGCTCGGGTCATCCAGTGATCCGGTGATCTTGACCGGCACACTCTTACCCGCCAGCTTGCCCAGTCCGGCATCGGTCGCCGCCTGGCCCTTTGGAACGGTCGCGTCGAGCCGGTAATCCATATTCTGGGATCCCAGGTCGACCATGCCGGCGCCGGTGACCTGCAGATTCGGCAGGGAGGCGTTGAGGTCATCGCTGCGCACGACGCCCTTCTCGACCTTCGCAGAACCTCGGAAGTCCTCGAAAACGGTGTCGTTGGAGGTCGCTTTCGGGGGCGCTTTCCTTTCGAACAGGGCCACGGCGCTTTGCAGCGCATGGGTGATATTGAACCCGCGGATCATGCCGTCGGCCAGCTCGAAATCGATGTCCCCGTCCAGTGCGGAGATCATGTCTTTCGACGTGGTGCCCGCCGTGTTCAGGTTCAGAGACATCGCCGCCTTGCCCGTCAGGCGATCCACGTCGGCCATGTCTCCCAGAAGGGAGCCGACCTGCACGCTATTCAGAGACTGGCGGAAAGTCAGCTTTGGCACATCACTGCTGCCGTCCAGTGCCAGCAGTCCTGCCACCTTGCCCCCGTAGAGCGCGGCGCCGAGCGGATCTACCGTGAGCTTGCCGTCCTTGACGACCGCCTTCGCCTGTACCGACGTCATCGTTATGCCGGAGACCTTGAGCTTGCCGATATCGAGGCTGGCCTCGGCGTCAACTTTGCGCAGGTCAGAGGCGTCGATCTCGCCGACACCCTCCTCCGTGGGCGTCTCCGCTTCTTGTCCTTCCGGCGGCAGATAACGATCGACGTCGATCTGGTCCACTTTCAGGCTGGCCCGCAGGACGGCCGGCTCCCCGCCGGTCGCTGAGAAATCGCCGTTCATCCGGGTGTCGTCCAGCACCGCTTTCAGGCCGGACAGGGCTGCGCGATCCTCAGCGACCCGGAAGCTACCCGTCACAGACGCCTTGTTGAGCACGGCCGGATCAGCCGTCACCGGCGCTTCGAGCCCGAGGGTCTCCATCAATTTTCTTGGGGAAAATTCGCCCGTATCCAGGGTCCCCCGGATATCCGGCGCATCCATGATCTTGTTGCCCGTGGCGGACGCCTTGAGGGACATGCCCGCCAGATCTGCAGTCAGACCGTCCAGTGCCATCACCTGGGTCTTGGTATTGACACTCAGGCTGCTCGCCGCCACGCGGCCGGTCTGCTTGCCGCCAGGAATCTCGGCGCCTTCCAGGCCCAGGTCTGCGGAGAAACCGGACAGCGCCAGCGTGCCGTCCTTGTCCATGCGGGCCCGTCCATCCAGCGTGGTCGTGAAATTGACGACGGGCGCCCCGTAGCTGCCTTCGATGCGTCCCTTGACGGGCGTCTCGGTGCCGGGCTTGAGGACCCCGAGCGAAAATTCATCGATGCGGGCCTCGGCCCGTCCGGCCTCGCCCTGATCCATGGAGAACCGGGCCTTTTTCAGCGTGACGCCCTCGACCTGCAGCGCCTCCGGGTCCGCTACGGCGCCCCCGGTCGAGAGTTCTTCGACTTCGAATTCGAAGCCGCCCTCACCCGGCTGTACGACGCGGATCTTGCTCGCGATGGTCTTGCCCACGACGGGGGCTCCGGGACCCGCCGCCAGCTTGTCGGCCTCGAGCCGATCGGCCTTGACAGCATATCGGCCCGCTTCACCTCCGTCGTAGTCCAGGTCGACCGCCTGCACCAGCAACTTGTCCAACAGCGGTGCCTCGGCATCGCCGACCAGTCGCGTGACGGTGAACTTGTCGATAGTGCCCTTTACTGTGCCCTCGGGACCGCCGCGGTAGTCGATGCTGGCAGACTCCAGCACCACCTGCTCCAACACCGGTTTTTCGGCATTGCCGTCTATCCGTGCCGCTGACAACGTCGGCACCTCGGCCTTGAGCACCATGCCCTTGGCGTCGTCGTAGTCTATCGATGCCGCTTGCAGCTCCAGACCCTCCAGCTGCGGGGCTTCGGCGGAACCCTTCACGGCTGCCAGGACGAGACTCTCGATACGAGCGTTGAGAGCGCCACTCTTGCCGCCGCCAAGCTCGACGACGGCGTTCGCTAACCGCAAGTCCGCCACAGCCGGCTGGTCGGGATCTGCGACGACGTCACCTGTGCTCAGCGAGCCGAGCCGGGCACTGAGTTTGCCGACGTCCGGGTCGGAGTAGTCGACGGATGCCTCCGAGACCTCGATACCATCGATCTCGAACACCGCCCCGGAACCCGTGATCCGGCCGGTGGAGAACCCACCGAGGCCCGCGTCCAGCGCCGCCTTGTTCACGTCATCCACGAACTTCACTCTCGCGTCGCGCAGGCTGATGCCGCCGATCTCGCTGATGTCGAAGCCGGCGCCCTCCTCCGCCAGCGCAGCTTCTTCCGGGGCCGCCTCGCCGCCGGTGAGATCGTCCCAATTGGTTCCGTCGGGACCCTGGTAAAGATTGATGCGCGCACCGTCCAGCGTGATCTGGCTGACGACCAGCCGGCGGCCGAGCAGCGGCATCAGTTTGACCCCCACCGAGGCGCCCTCGATGGCGACCATCGGCTCGTCGCCCATGCCCGGTGCATTGCTCAGGCTGGCCCGGCCGATCTCCACGCCCAGCCACGGGATCACCGACAGGTTCATGTCGCCTTCGAGCTTGAGCTCGCGCCCGGTCTGCTCTCTGGCCGCGTTCTCGATCTCTTCACGGTAATCGTTGGGGTCCACCAGCAGCGGCAGGATGATGGCCGCGGCCAGTACCAGAACGACGATCAGTCCGATAATCCAGACAGTGATCTTGAGAAACGGTTTCATGAAATCGTGCCTCGGTTTGATTCAGGAGATGCCCGGACGGGCAGTGCAGGCGCCGCTGGACCGCCGGCAGTTCGATTCGAGTTTACCCGAAGTGCGCTGTCCAGCGTCAGTGCGCGGCGGCCAGCGAAGAGAATCCGCACTGTACGCCGTCGCCTACCGGTCGACAGTCGTCGGGCCAACCGTATTGCTTCCAGTAATCCAGCAATCCCATGGCATCGGCCAGGTCGATGAAACCCGGCAATCTCCGCAGACCGCCGAATTCCGGCAGCCAGAGAGAATCGGGTTGGATCTCGTCGGGGTATTTCAGGGCCAGGTTCAGCGCGTGCTCGTATCTGCCGCCATAGGTATACAGCTGGAACCAGGCCGACTCGGGCCGATCAGCGTAATCGCGGGCGATGATGGCATCGACCTCGGACCAGTCGTTGGTCTCCAGGACGTCCAGGATCGCCTCGACCAACGGATCGTTCAAGGCGCGTTCGCCATCGGGCTGCCTCTGCCGCCGAAGCATCTCGCCGAGACGTTCCTTGTCGCCGCTGCGTGCCGCTGCCATGGCAGAGATGCCATCGGTCGCGAACGATGTGCCAATATCGAAACCCAGGTCCAGCGCGATCTGCCGGTAATTCAGGGCCTTTTCGTCATAACCGAGTTGCGCGTAGGTCTGGGCCAGGTTCAGGTTGACGATCGGCGAGGCGGGATCCAGTTCCTGCGCCAGCATGGCCTCCTCGAGGGACTTCTCGAGACGCCCCGTTTGTCGTAACAACAGCGAATACCAGTGGTGTGTCGTGGGGTCGGTGGCATCCAGCGATGTGGCGAAAAAGAAGCCGGCCTCGGCATCGGCCCAGCGTCGCTCGTTGACCGCGAGTTCGGCCAGCACGGAATGCGCCTCCGCCAGCGTCGGATCGCGGGATAGCGCCTGCTGGGCCGCCTCTGTCGCCTTGCTGGCGTAGGGTGCCGCATCCTCACCCGAATAGCCGGGCAGCACGACATACACCGCCGCCAGGCCGGAATAGGCGCGGGCAAACTCCGGGTCCCTCTCCAGCGCCTGCTCGAGCAGCTCGATACTGCGCCGCAGCGCCTGCTCGCCACGCCGCTTCCACTGGTGGCGGGCCTGGAGATAGAGCTGGTAGGCCTCCACGTCCTGGGTCGGGGGCGCGGCGCGGGCCATCATCGGCGCCTCCTGTTCGGTACCAAGCGTGACCTTCAGCGCCTTGACGATCTCCGCCGAGATCTCATCCTGTACAGCGAAAATATCCTTTAACTCGCGATCGTAGGTGTTGGACCAAAGGTGGTACCCGGTATCCGCATCGATCAGCTGAGCCGTGATCCGGACCCGGTCGCCGGAACGGCGCACACTGCCTTCCAGGACCGTGTCCACTCCAAGCTGGCGGGCGACTTCGCGGACATCCAGGTTCTGTTCCTTGTAAGCGAAGGAAGACGTTCTGGACGCGACTCTGAGGTCCGGCACCTTGGCCAGAAGGTTCAGCAGCTCCTCGGACATGCCGTCGCTGAAGTAGTCATTGGCAGCGTCCTGGCTGAGGTTGGCGAAGGGCAGCACCGCAATGGACTCCTTGGGCGCGTCATCCACCGCAGGCGCGACCCCAAAGACCTGGGGATAGAGCAAGTAGGCCAGCGCCACCATGGCGATGGCCAGCAGGCCCAGGTAACCCAGGCGCTCGAGGTGTGGGACACCCCTGGCCCGCTCTGCCAGCGGCTCGGTGCGCTCGATGCCCTGCGGCCCGATGTCGAACACCCAGGCGAAAATCATGGCGATGGGGAAACCCATGAGCAACAGGGCGATCACGAAGGTAACTGTCCAGTCGGGCAGTTGCAGTGCCGGGAATACCACGTCGGCGACCTCAGTGAGGACCCAAGCCACCACCGCATAGATACCGGCGACGCGAAAGACGCGCCGCCGTTTCAGTTCATGGAAGAGAGTGCGCATGATCACACCCTCCCCGCGCGGAGATCAGTCGCCGCGGAGAGTGATACCGCCGTTGAGGGTTTTGATGCGGATACGGGCGTTGCCTTCTCCATTAGTAAACCGGAGTTCCCGGCCAGGTGCATACTTGCTGGCACGCACCGGGTCCGGGCCGAATGCGTTATCGATGGAGCCGTTGAACGTCTCGATATCGAATTCCGCATTAATGGTCCCCAGTATATCCAGCCGCAGGTCGCCGTTGATAGCCTCCATGTTGAAGCGGGCGCCGTCAGCCAGCCCGGTGCGCAGGTCGATGTCGCCATTCGTGGTGCGCAGTCGGGCACGGTTCAGTTCGTCTGCGGCGATATCGAGACTGCCCGTCACGGACTGGACCACCAGTTCGCCGCGGATGTTTTTCACCCGCCCATCGCCACTGACCGTGGTTAGCGTCAGCAGGGCTGGCTGGTCGTGACCGGTAACTTCGAAGTCTCCACTGACGGTTTTGGCTTCGACGTCCTCCTCGAAGACCTCGACTTCGATCTCGCCGCTGACCGACTGAATCCTCTGCGCGCCCTTGACTCCCTCCACCGAGATATCCGACGACACGCCCGTCACCGCTACGCGGCTACCTTCGGGAACCTTGACGAAAAGCTCGGAGCTCTCCACGTTACGGGACTTGTTGGGCACCTCGACCTTGATCAGCGTCCTGCGCCCGTCCACGACGAATACCAAGCGCTCGCTACCGCGGCCGAGCGTACCCGTCACCTGGACCTGTTCCCGATCCCATCCCCGGACTTCGATGTCGCCAGAGACGTTGGAGATCTCCACCTCGCCCTGTGGATGGGCATCAGAGGTTTCGTCTATCGGCGTGCCGGCCCATGTCGGCAAACTGGCCAGGGTCAGTGCGAAGCTCGCAACAAGCATTCTCATATCTCTTTCCTCGTCGGCAGGCTCTGCGCCATCCGATTAACTTCCATCAGCATTGCCATCTCATCCTGGTAGGCGGCCATCAGCAACTGCTGCAGAAGCACGTTGCCGGGGTCGTCGGCGAGCGAACCGTTGATCTCCGCCATGGCCTGGCGGATGTGCGCCAGGTTTTTCTTGACCACTTCGCGTGTCTGCGGCGACAGCGACTCCAGTTGTTCGTCCAGATCCCGGGACAGTTGCTGGCGGGCGCGCTCGAATTTTGGTCCCAGCGCATATCCCGGACCAAAGGTCGCCTCCGAGGGCAGCGCACGCGCGGGTCTCGCAATACCGGCGGGCGCCGGCGCCTGGCTAATAATGGCCGGCTCCTGCCGGTCCACTACCCAGACCGTCACCGTGGAGGTGATGGCAACCAGGGCCACCGCGGCGGCGATCGCCCCACCCAGCCGCCATCCGCCGCTTGCCACGCGTGGCTCCTCGGCTATCGAGAGTCGTGCTTCGATCTCCGGCCACAGGTCGCGCTCGGGCTGGATGTCTCGCGGCAATTTGCCCGCCTGCACTGTCCAGCGATCCTGCGTTCCGTCCTTTCCGCCATGTTCAGTCATTGATCCAGCCTCTGCGCCAGCAGGCGTCGGGCTCTGTGTAACTGGGCCTTGCAGGTGCCGACGGCCACGCCCAGCATGTTGGCCGCCTCCTCGTGGCTGTACCCGTGCACAGCCAGTAGCACGAAAACGTTCCGGGCCCCATCAGGGAGGCTGCGAATAGCGCCCTCGAGATCCATCTGCAGGCCACCGTCCCTGGGGCGACGCGCCTTGTCCGGTTCCTCGGTGCGCTCCTCCACAATCTCCAGAAATCCGGGCCGCCGGGCATCCTTGCGCTGCATGCTAAGCACCTGGTTGACCGCGATCCTGTGCAGCCAGGTGCTGAAGGCGCTGCGACCCTGGAAGGTTCCGATACGGCGCCAGGCCTGAACGAACGCTTCCTGAGTGCAGTCCTCTGCTTTCTGACGATCTCCGGTCATCCTCAAACACACCGCATACACCTTTCCCGAATTACGGCGATACAGCGCCTCGAAGGCAGCCACATCTCCGCTCGACGCCCGCCTTACGAGTAGCGCCTCAGATACCTCCGGGACCGAAGTCTCCGCGGTCATGCAAACGGCTTCCGCGCTTCCCATGAGGTCTGTTGCTTACCCATAAGTGGCCTTACCACGTTGTTCCTGTATCAATAGACGCGAACGGATGCCCAAGGGTTTAAAGACGCTCTCGATCATTAGGATGTGCCTCGTCGGGAGAACCCGGCTAATATGTCAAACGACTGCTGCCGGGAAAATCATATGTCCGAACAAGATTATCAGGTGCTCCTGGTAACGGATAACGATCAGGACGCCCGATTCCTTGAATACGCACTGCGCAAGGATTCGCGCGCCACTTTCGTTCCGTTGCGTGCCCAGGACATGGACGAAGCCATGAAACTGCTCGCGACCCGCCCGATCGATGCGGTCGTCCTTGACAGTGCGCTCCCGGATACCAACTGCGTGGAAACCTGCCTCAAGATTCACTCAAGCGATGCCACGATGCCGATCATCGCAACGCAGGAGACGGCAGAAGAAGACCAAGCCAAGGACATCTTGACGGCGGGAGCACAGGACGTGCTGCTCAAGCAAGACTGCGCCGGCGGCAACCTCAGCCGCGCCATACGCTACGCGGTGAAGCGGGCACAGGCAGTTCGCGACCTGTCCGCCTCCGAGTCTCTTCTCCAGAGCGTGCTGCAGAACGTGAACGAGGGCGTCATCGTCGCCGGCCGCAACGAAAAGCTGCTGCTTGTGAATCCGGCGGCGCGCGAACTCCTCGGAATCGGCTCCGCGGCGGGGCTGCCGACAGACATATTCGGCATGTACGAACCGGACACCGTGACCAGGATCCGCGATCGGGAACGACCGATGGCGCGCGCCATCCGCGGTGAAGTCCTCAATGACCTCGAGATTTTCCATCGCAATCCCAACGCCCCCAATGGCCGTTTCCTGAGCGTCAGCGGCCGGCCGCTGAAGGACGCGGCAGGCAATATCACCGGCGGTATCGTCTCGTTTCGTGACGTGACCGGTCGTAAACGGGTCGAGGACGAACTGGCCCACCTTTCGCTGCACGATGGGCTCACCGGCATCCCGAACAGGGCTTTCTTTCTCGAGACACTGCGCAAGTCGGTCGCCCGCGCTCGGCGGGCGGAGTCCCGCGTCGCGGTCCTTCTGCTCGTCCTGGATCGTTTCAAGCAGATCAACGATCGTTTGGGGCACGAGTTCGGCGATGCGCTGCTCGTCGATGTTGCCCGGAGACTGACCGACGGGCTGCGAGCCGGAGATTTCGTTGCGCGGCTGGGAGGCGACGAGTTCGTCATCCTGTTCGAAAACTTTGGCCATGATGAGCATGCTGCGGGGTTGGCGGACAAGATCACGGATGTGCTCGCCCCGGTCTTCCGGCTCGAGGGACAGGAAGTGTCGGTATCGGCCAGCATCGGGATATCCACCTTCCCCGAGTGCGGGGACGACTCGGGCAGCCTGATGAAGACCGCAGACGTGGCAATGTACCGCGCAAAGGAGAGCGGCAGGAACACCTACCATTTTTACTCCCGCTCCGTACACGCGGAAATGTCTCGTCGCTCGCAGCTCGAGGCGGACCTGCGCGAAGCCATGCGCCATGATCACTTCGACCTCGAGTACCAGCCCATCGCGGATCTTCGTAATGGCCGCATTACGGCGGTGGAGGCCCTGCTGCGCTGGAATCATCCGGATCACGGCCAGGTCCGACCGCTGGAGTTCATTCCTATCCTGGAGGCGACCGGGCTGATGAATCGGGTCGGCGAATGGGTCCTGGCAAGTGCTTGCGCTCAGGTCAAGGAATGGCAGCGCACCCTCAACCGGCCGGATCTTGGCATCGCCGTCAACCTGTCTTATCAGCAGCTCCTGCATCGCCGGATAGTCGATCAGGTACACCGGATTCTGACGAATGCAGGACTCGAAGCCTCCATGCTGACCCTGGAGATCAACGAGGCGACCGTCCTCGAGAATCCTCGCATGGTGAGAGAACAGCTGCACCTTCTCTCGGGGGAGGGCGTGAAGATCTCCCTTGACGATTTCGGCACGGGATACAGCTCGTTGCAGGCGATCCGACAGCTGCCGTTGAGCAGCATCAAGGTGGATCGCAGCCTGGTCATGAGCCTGCCCACCGATCCGGAAGATGTGGCGGTCGTCGATGCGGTTTTGCGATTCGCCGAGGATCTTGGCCTAGACGTGATCGCCGAAGGCGTCGAGGCGCAGGCGCAACTCGACTTCCTTGCGGAGCGTGGTTGCTCTCTCGGGCAAGGCTACCTGATCAGCCCGCCTCTGCCGGTCGCCGCCGTGGACGGCTTCGTGTCTACGAACTGGCGAGCTGCCTGAGTCGCTGGCGACGTCCGCCGAGAAGATTCCCATGGACCATGCGCGTCTGCTCGTCGACATTGGTGGAACCAACACCCGCTGCGCGATGCAAGAGCCCGGGGCCCAGACCAAGCTGGTGAGAACCAGCAAGAATCGGCGTTTCCCGGGACTCGTCGCAGTCCTGCGCAGTTACCTCGACGATCTGCCAGCAGATCTACATCCGCGGGCAGGTGCGTTCGCCGTGGCGGGTCCGATCGCCGGCGACAGCGTCGCCCTGACCAACCTCGGTTGGTCATTCTCGGTCGAGGGCCTGCGCGAAGAACTCGAGCTTGACACACTCAGGGTGGTCAACGACTTCACGGCGATTGCGATGTCTCTGCCCTATCTTGACGATGACGAACTGGTCAAGGTTGGCGGTGGTGAGCCGATTCCCGGCAAGCCGATGGCGGT
>CP070833.1:2171132-2174285 GCA_020341735.1 Gammaproteobacteria bacterium
TTCACAGTCTATCGATGAATACAGGACCAATATGAAGATCAGACAACTGAACGTGGCGGCTCTGCCGGCCCTCGCAGCGATCATCCTGACGGGCTGCGGGCAAGACACCGGAGACAACGCGCAGCCGGAGGCCGATGCGCCCGACATCACCGCAGAAGTCCAGGAACACTACCGCACAAAAGTGTCCCTGCCGCCGGAGATCTGGGAGTCGCTGGAGAAAGGCCAGATCACGCAGGAGGACGTCGACGCAAGGGCCGCTGCGGGAGAGTTTCCCCGGTTCTTCCAGTTCGCCACGCCCGAGGACATTCCTGCGGACCTGAACTGGCAGGACGGCAGCAATCTGCCGGCATTCGCGTCACCGGATGCCAGGCGAGGCGGGACCTACTACACCTGGATACAGGATTTCCCCCGCACACTGAGGCGTTTCGGCCCGGACGCAAACGGCTCGTTCCGGCCCTTCATCCTCGATGACGTGATTACCCGGCTCGGCCGTCGCCACCCTAACGATACCTCCATCACAGAGACGGGCTTCCGCTACTACCCGGGTGTCGCCAGGGAATGGGCACTGGACAAGGAGAATGCCACGGTCTACATCCGGATCGATCCCGATGCCCGCTTCTCGGACGGTGAGCCCATCACCGCCGACGACATGATGTTCATGTTCTTCATATATCAGAGTCCGCACATTCAGGCGCCCTGGTACAACAACTGGTACAACCGCAAATACAGCAACATCACCAAGTACGACGACCTGACATTCTCCATCAGGCAGCCCGAGGTCAGGCCGGACCTGCTATTCAAGGTCATGGAGCTCGAGCCGCTGCCGGAGCATTTCTACAAGGAGCTCGGCCCCGACTATCCGGAACGCTACCAGTGGCGATTCGTACCCACGTCCGGGGCTTATGAAGTGCGGCCAGAGAACCTGAAGAAGGGGCAGTCCATCACCCTGACCAGGGTGAAAGACTGGTGGGCCGACGACAAGAAATTCTGGCGCAATCGCTACAATTTCGACCGCGTCCATTTCACGGTCATCCGCGACGTCCCGAAGGCCTTCGAGGCGTTCCGCAAGGGCGAGCTCGATCGCTTCAGTGCGGCATTGCCGGAGTACTGGTACGAGAAACTCCCCGACGATTCCGAGGAGGTCCAGAGCGGTTACATCCACAAGGACGTCTTCTATAACGATATCCCGCGACCGACCTACGGGCTGTGGATCAACCAGTCCAAGCCGTTGCTCGACAACCGGGACATCCGCATCGGCATCCAGCACGCGACGAACTGGGATTACGTGATCCAGAAGTATTTCCGCGGCGACTACCAGCGCATGCGGACCAACTCGGACGGTTACGGGGAGTTCACTCATCCGACGCTCAGGGCGAGGGAATTCTCGGTGGACAAGGCCCTCGCGCATTTCGCCAAGGCCGGTTTCACGACCCGCGGCGAGGACGGCATCCTCGTCAACGACGCGGGTGAGCGGCTGTCGTTTACCGTCAACACGGGTTATCAGACTCTGCGCGATGTCCTGACCATCCTGGCGGAGGAGGCGGCGAAGGCCGGTCTGGAGTTCCGGATCGAGGTCCTCGATCAGACCGCCTCGTGGAAGAAGACACAGGAGAAGAAGCACGACATCGCGTTCGCGGCCTTCGCGGTGAGCGCGGAGATGTACCCCCGTTACTGGGACTTCGGTCATTCGGTCAACGCCTATGATCGTGCATTCCTGCCCGACGGGAGCCCGAATCCCGATCGCAAGGTCAAGACGCAGACAAACAACCTGCAGCTGCTCGCCTACCCGGAGCTGGACGCCATGATCGAGCAGTACCGGGCTTCCTCGGATGTCGGCGTGATGAGGCAACTGGCGTACCGCATGGAGGAGTTCCTCTACGAGGACGCCTCCTTCGTGCCTGGATTCGTCATCCCCTTCTATCGCGATCTGCACTGGCGCTGGTTCCGGTATCCGGAGGACTTCAACGTCAGGCTCAGTCGGGGCGCAGAGCAGTTCTTCCTGTCCTGGATCGATACGGACATGAAGAAGGAGACGCGCGAAGCCAGGAAGTCCGGCCAAACCTTCGCGCCGGTCATCGGCGCCTACGATCAGTATCGGACCCAGTAGGACTCTCTCCGGTGAGCGACGTCCTGTTGGAGGTTGAGGATCTCGTGACCGCGTTCGATACCGAAGCGGGACGGCTGCGGGCGGTCGACGGCGTGAGTTTCGAGGTTCGTCGCGGTCACACGCTGGGCATCGTTGGCGAGTCCGGATGTGGCAAGAGCGTCACCGCGCTGTCCATCATTCGCCTGCTGCCACAGCCAATGGGACAAGTGCTCGGCGGACGCATCAGGTTCGAGGGCCGTGATCTCCTGCAGACCTCTGAGGAAGATATCCACGCGATCCGGGGTGCTCGCATCGGCATGATCTTCCAGGAACCCATGACAGCGCTGAATCCGGTGCATCGGATCGGCAAGCAGCTGAGCGAGGTGTTCCTGCTGCACCAGGACGTCACGCCGCGGACCGCACTGGAGAAGTCGGTTGCGATCCTCGACCGGGTGGGCATCCCCTCCCCTGAGATCCGTGTGGGTGAGTATCCGCATCAACTGTCCGGAGGGATGCGGCAGCGGGTCATGATCGCGATGGCATTGGCCTGCAAACCTGCGCTGGTGATCGCGGATGAGCCGACCACGGCCCTGGACGTGACGATCCAGGCACAGATCCTGGAGCTGATGAAGGAACTTCAGGAAGAGATGGGCATGTCCATCATCCTGATCACTCACGACCTGGGTGTCATCGCCGAGACGTGTGAGGATGTCGTCGTGATGTACGCTGGCCGCGTGGCGGAGAAGGGCGCGGTGCACGACATCTTCGAGCGCCCCCGCCACCCGTACACGCGCGGGTTGCTCGACTCGATACCCAGGCTGGAGAATCCGCGTAAGACCCGACTCCGGGTCATCGAGGGCATGGTGCCCGCCCTGGGCGACCTGCCCGCGGGCTGTCGCTTCCAGAATCGGTGTCCCTATCGGGTGCGCCGCTGCGAAGATCAGCGACCGGAGGTCAGGCGGGCCGGCAGGGGGCATGAAGTCAGCTGTCACCGCTGGCAAGAGATAGAAGAGGGCACGGCGTGAACGAGAACCCGGATAACGCCATGCTGCGGGTGAAGAACCTGA
>CP070833.1:2174385-2177647 GCA_020341735.1 Gammaproteobacteria bacterium
GCGGCGGAGGCGGCGGCCCCAGTGGTGGTGGCGGAGGCGGCGGCCCCGGCGGCGGTGGCAAGCACTAGCCACAGTTGGAAAGACTGACTGACGCCGTGCGTCTGCACCGCGTCACCAGCGGCCAGTGAGGGCTCAGGTTCTCGCTGGCCTTTCACTAATCAGGGAGGGTAATCAGTCGGCTGCGGGTAACACACTGTAACAATTTCATGCGCCGGGGAAATACGCAGGAAACAACATCGGCAGACCATTTGCTAAGTGGTTGGAAAATCGTTTCTTCAGCCACCTAAGAGCAATTAAGGAGGTGGAGATAATGAAAACTAGACTGCTTCTTACTTTACTCGGCGTACTCGCAGCAGGCGCTGTCGGCCTGAGCGGCACAGCCGTCGCCCAGGGCCAGGGTGGCGGTGGTGGCAACGGGGGCGGCGGCGGTGGAGGCGGCGGCGAGGCCCCGGATTTCGGCGACCTCATCATCCTCCTTCGCTATGACAACGGTGTCCCCGTCCCGTCCCCTGTGGTGCAGGTGCCTGATCCCGAGACCGGCGAGCTGGTTTCCGGCGGACTATGCTGGCAGCCCATCGCTGATGTGGACTTCTCGTATGAAGATTGGGAGGTGCCGACCACCAGGGTCGTGTTCCCGACAGAGAGCACAGCGGTTGACGGCGGGTGGTTGATCCCCGTTGACCAGTACACCTGTGGTGTCGAGGGGGCTTTCTCGTCCTATACGCGAGAGGTCGAATTCGGGCGTACCAACGAGGCACGTTCTCCCGCGTCGGTGTTCGAAGCCCAGCTTGAGGATGTGATCATCAAGCTGGCCACGGCCGATAGCACGAGCCTGGACCCCGCCGGACGGATGGTGGCCAGCAACTGCGTAGAAGTTGACGAAGTTATAGAGATAACGAGCACGAGCACCATCGACTCACCGCTGCAGAACCTGGCGGCGTACCGGCAACTGATGTTGACGGGCAATATCGGGGCCGATCTGCCGCAAGGTGCTGACTGGTTCATCACTGCGGCCAGGGGACTGGGTGTCGCCTCGGACAAGGGCGGCGCGGTCAACGTGGACATGGTGGCCTATCTCAACATGCTGATGGGCCTGGATGAGGCGGCGACTTTCCTTCCCAAGCTCACAGAGAGCTACCGGGAAGAGGTGCAGGGAACCATCCAGCTGGTGCAGAAGTCCTTCCTCGACTACAGAGCATTCGGCTACGACCGAGGGGCAAACTTCGGAGCGCTGCCGTCACCGGCCTACATCCCCGAAGCAGCTCCGGTGCCTGGCGAGTTCGAGTACCTCGCGGTCGTGCCTGGCACTGACCCGCCTGATTTCCACATCATGGAGGGCCCCATCACGACAGCCGTCTTTGAAGATGTGGTATTCGACGAAGGCAACATCGGCGGATTCGCCCAGGCAGCGGATGACACCCGTGCGGTGATCAACTTCATGCACGACTGGCCGATTCCGGATGCGGATCTGTACGGGACTCCGGTTCCGTGCGTACCTTCAGACGACATCCTCTACGATCTCGCGATCAGCGAGCAGTCCGGCTTGCAGGTGCCGAAGAACTACGTGAATGGTGGCGAGAGGGAGTTCTTCATCAACGTCGGCAACCTGGGTCCGGATCCGGCCAATGGCACCGTTACGGTGGTCGCCACCGGCGACGAAGGATCGCTCGGAAACTGGACCTTTACATTCGAGGACCTTCCTGAGGGCCAGACGGCCTCGTTTACGGGGTATTTCACGATTGACACGACAAGTAGTGAGATCGCCTGGAGCGCGACGGTAGTCGCAGACCCGCCGGGAACAGACCCGAATCTGACTAACAACACCCGCGACGCGACGTCCAAGGTCAGGGCGTCCGGCGGAGGTGGCGGTCACTAGGCCGCTCTCAATAACAACGCCAGCTGACGACAGCAGGCAAAACACCCCGGGCCGCAATGGCCCGGGGAACCAGGAGGACAACCATGAAACCCAGGTACATGAAATCTTTGTATCTGTTGGTGGCGGTAGCGGTGGTGACAAGTACTGCAGTCGCGGACGAAAAGGAGAGCGTCTTCCAATGGAACACCGTCTTCAACAACAACGACTTGATGCCGTTTGCACAGGGACGAACGTTCAACAGCTACAACCCGCCCTCGGTCAATACCAGGGGCATGGTCGTCGTGCGTGCGCGCAGCCGCGGCGGACCGCCGCTCGGGCCCGCGACGCACGGCATCTACACGCGCGACATGGGACAGGCGGACAGCGCGATCGTCCGGGTACTCGACAGGACCACCCTCGTGCCCGAACCGAACGATCTGGGCTCGACGTTCGTCGAGACGCCGTCGTTCCCTCGCATCGACATGCACACGAACACGATCGCGACGCGCGGCAATCATCAGCCGGTGCACCGCTACTACGAGCCCGACGGCACGGAAACCCGCGCCGGCACGACCGGCATTTACAGCAATCCGCACGGTGAGCTGATCACCGGCGGCGCCAAGCTCGGCCACGTTGCGGGATTCGGATTCTTCGGCGTGCCGGAGCAAAACAACGTTAACTTCGAAGTGTTCCCGGGCGCACCGTCGGTGACCAACGGCAATATCATCGCCTTCAAGGGCAACTATACGGGCGACGGGACAGAGAAGACCGGCGTCTATTTTCGCCACCTGTCATCCGGACAACACGGCGGCACGGATCCGTCGATACTGATTGCCAACACCGGCACCCTGATTCCCGGCACGAACAAGTTCTTCGGTTCGACGGCTCCGCCGAACGCCGCCGACCACAAGGTCGTGTTTGCCGGTTTCGATGACGAATCGAGCCCGAACGCGGGAGGAATCTATCTGGCGCCGCTCGCGTACTCGCCCAAACTCACGACGCTGGTCAGCATCGGCCAGCGCGTTCCCGGCGATACGACCAAGGGCTGGTTCAACGCGCTCGGCGAAGGCATCGCCTTCGACGGTCGCTTCGTCGGTTTCTGGGGTGCCTGGGGTGATGAAACCCGCTCGCTCAAGTTGTACTGCCCGACGGAAGGCAACAAGGACCGCAGGGCCTATTGCAACAAGGCGCTGGTCTGCGAGGGCACGGGCGAGCTGAAGGGTGACCCGGGCAGCATCTGCGACGTCTCGGGTTGCTACCAGTTACGCGATGTTCCGATCAACCAGGGCATCTTCGTCCACGACACGCGGACGAAGCGGACGCACCTCGTCACGAGAACCGGGGAGGAATTCGACGACTTCCTGTTCTGGAACTACGCGGGCAAGGCGCCCTGCACGGGCGGTGGCC
>CP070833.1:2177747-2201192 GCA_020341735.1 Gammaproteobacteria bacterium
AACGAAGAACAATACCGCCGCGCCAGCGATGATGGCGCTTTTGTCGACTGGAGCGAGTACAGGGATAAAGGAGCGCAGACTCATGAGAGCGACGGCAGTCAGGATGATCGTCAGAGCAATAATCTCCCTGCGGCTCATGGGGCCGAGTCGCTTGTGCAGCTTTCGGGCGCGCGCACTCAATCCTGGAATGACGGCGCGCTCGGGACGAAACATGATCACCACATAGAGCCAGAGTGCCGCCACCATGAGCGCGCCCACCGGGAAGAGAAAATAGCTGACCTCGAAAAAGTCGATCTCACGACCGACAAGTTCACGATAGAAGCCGATGGCAACGACGCCGCGTGCAGCGCCCAGCAGCGTGATGATGCTGCCCGCGCCGGCCGTGAACGCCATGCCGATAAACAAGCCCTTGCCGAATCGGGTGGGATGCTGATCTTCTTCGTAGAGTGCATAGATTGTCATGAGCAGGGGATAAACCGCCGCGGCCACTGCCGTCTGGGCCATCAACAACGTCATGCCGGCCGTCATGACGAATGCGCCAAGATAGATGCGGCTGGTGCGGTCGCCCACCAGGGTCAACATCCTGTAGGCCATGCGGTTCGTCAGGCCGGTCTTCGTGAATACGAGACCGATGACAATCGACCCCAGGATGAACCAGACCGCCGGGTCCATGAAATCGGTGTAGGCGACTCGCGGGTCGCGGATCGCGAACAGCACCTGCAGGACGCCGATAGCGATCGCTGTGACGCCAATGGGGATGACTTCGAATACCCACCAGGTAGCCGCCAACAGGAACAGAGCGATGGCCAGCTGGCCCTCGCGGCTCAGGACCACGAGGCGGCCGGCCGGATCCACCGCGTCGGGGAGGCTGGGCAGCAGAGCCGTGACCGTGAACAGCGTGACGCCCAGCATCAGCCAGGCAAGGCGGCGCAGATCGAAGACGGCCGGTAGTTCACCGATCACCACCGTGGCGCCGTGTACCTGCGACTCGGAGTCCTTTTTTCTAGCTGCGGCTTCCTGATCGGTCAATCGCTGCCGTCCTCTTCCGTCAGGCCCTCGGAGACTTCCTGCAGAACCTCGACCGTTCGGATGACTCCGATGAGGCGCCCTTCCTCGAGAACCGGGACCATAGACAGGTCGTGTCTCACCATGACCTGGATGACTCTGATGAGCGGATCATCGGCGACGACATGGGCCGGGATGGGATGGGCGATCTCCGACACGCGCGTTTCCGCCTTCGCACGGAGTTTCTCAGCAGCACGATCAGACAGAAGTTCGGTCAGGTTGGGATCGACGTCGACGTCGAACATGGCCTCGGGATGATCGCTGATTGATGCGACGAGGAAAGAAGGCGCAAGTCCGCGGAGAATGTCACGCCGCCGCACCATGCTGATCAACTGACCCGCGTCATCCAGGAGCAGCAGGATTCGTGGCATCGATACCGAGCCGTGCATATCGATGTGCCACTCGCTGAGGAGCCTGGCGGCCTCGCGCAGACTGCAGTCACCAATTGCCAAGGGATACTTGTCCGCTGGCACCATCAGGTCCCTGGCGAGTGATGTTGCCTGTATTTCCGGGCTATCGTGCACTGGACCTCCGCTCAAGACGCGCTGTCCCATGAGAATAGCCTCGTCAGGCCACGAGGCAAACCCGATCGGCGTCTTGGACAGGAGCCTGCTGGCTGGGAACACCGGGTGTTCCCAACATGGACCCACCCGTTGTGGACGAGTCCTTTGCGCCAGATTGCCGCTGAGACCGGCTCTATCACCGCTTCCTTGTCTTGCCTGAAGTCACCAACAAATGGACTGTAAAACGAAGAATAACTAGTGTTTCAGGATGCGTTCTTTCTGACGTTTCCAGTCGCGATCCTTCTCTACGGCGCGCTTGTCATACTTTTTCTTCCCGCGGCCGAGGCCGATCTCCAGCTTGGCCTTACCATTGGAAAAGTAGAGCGACAATGGCACCAGTGCATAACCTTTACGCTCAACGAGGCCGACCAGATGGTCTATCTGCCGGCGATGCAATAGCAATTTTCGTGTCCGAACCGGATCGGGTTTGACGTGGGTGGAGGCTGCGGATAACGGAGAGATATGCGCCCCGAACAGCCAGGCTTCGCCATCTTTCAGCAGGACGTAGCCCTCCTTGAGCTGGGCTCGTCCCGACCGCATTGCCTTGACTTCCCAGCCGTCCAGCACGAGACCTGCTTCATAGGTCTCGTCGATGAAATACTCATGCCTTGCCTTCTTGTTGACAACGACAAGCTTCTTGCCCCCCGGTTTCGTCGATGGCGTGTTGCTTTTCTTGCTCATTAGTTCTCGTAAGAGGCGTTTGGATGTCTGATTTGCGGCGGCTTGACTGCACACTATGACACAGCATTATCCGGCCGTCGGTTGTCTGGGGCAGGGATTTAATCCAAAATCGCGACCGTTTAAAAGGTCAATGGCCCGCCATATTCAAATGGTCAAAAGAACCTCGCTCCACGGCATGTGGTCTTCCCGATTCGTATTCGTGCTGGCTGTCGCGGGCTCAGCCGTCGGTCTGGGAAATATCTGGAAGTTCCCTTACATGGCGGGGCAGAACGGTGGCGGCGCCTTCGTCTTGTTCTATCTGGTCTGCGTCGTCGCCATAGGATTGCCCATCATGATTTCGGAGATCATGATCGGGCGGCGTGGCCGTCGGAATCCCATAGCCACGATGCGCATCGTGGGCGAGGAGGAGGGGAGCAGTCCGTCGTGGGGACTGGTCGGGGTACTCGGTATCCTGGCCGGCTTCCTGATTCTCTCATTCTATAGCGTCATCGCCGGCTGGGCGTTGTCCTACTTTTTTCTCAGCCTTGGCGGACGTTTTGCACAGGCCACACCGGAGACCATCGGCCGTCTATTCGGCGGACTGCTGGGTAACTGGCAAGCCATGGCCATCTGGCACACGATCTTCATGCTGCTCACGATCGCAATCGTTGCACGGGGTGTGGAGCGGGGTCTCGAGAAGTTTGTCAGGTTGGCGATGCCCGGGCTTCTCGTCCTGCTGCTGATCCTGTTGGTCTACGCTGTCATCGCCGCCGACTTTGCGGCCGGTTGGAAGTTCCTGTTCCGACCGGATTTTGCCGCGTTGACGCCCGGTGCCATGCTCGAAGCGATGGGGCAGGCCTTCTTCACCCTGAGCGTGGGGATGGGGGCCATCATGGCTTATGGGGCGTACTTGCCTGAGGGGACATCGATACTCCGGACATCCGCCTGGGTCGTCGCGGCGGACACGTCCATTGCGTTGCTCTCCGGTCTGATTATCTTCCCCATCGTCTTTGCGAACGGGCTGGATCCCGCCTCCGGGCCGGGCCTGATCTTCGAGACCTTGCCGCTGGCATTCGGCAACATGCCCGGCGGTAGATTCCTGGCGCCGATCTTCTTCGGGTTACTGGTATTTGCCGCCTGGACTTCAGCGATTGGCCTGTTGGAGCCGGCAGTCGCCTGGAGCGTCGAGACTCACGGGCGCAGTCGCCGGGTGGCCGGTATCGTGATCGGCACCGTCATCTGGGCATTGGGATTCCTGACCATACTATCGTTTAACGTGCTGTCAGAATTTCGTCTCTTCGGTGGCACCATTTTCGACAACATCGACCATCTGGCGAGCAACATCTTCCTGCCGCTGGGAGGCTTGTTCATCACGATTTTCGGCGGCTGGGTTATGTGCAAGAATTCGTCGGCCGACGAACTCGATTTGGGATCCGGACCGGCCTACGGCGCCTGGCGATTCCTGGCGCGCTGGCTTGCCCCGGCAGCGGTCCTGGTCGTTTTTCTGCACGCCACGGGCATCCTCGGCCGATTCGGGCTGGTCTGAACTCGTGAAGCGCGTGCGGCGATCGGCGCTTGTGCCCTATCCGGCGTTGGCCATGTACGACCTGGTAAACGATATTCCGGCCTATCCGGATTTTCTGCCCTGGTGCCGGTCTAGCGCGATCACCCTCCAGCGCGACGACTTCATGGAGGCCAGCCTGGAACTCGTCAAGGGGAATATGTCCAAGACCTTCACGACCCGCAATCAACTGGACCCGGGACGACGAATCGAGATGGGTCTGCTGGAGGGCCCCTTTAGTCATCTTTATGGTGTCTGGCAATTCGACGGATTCGATGACAGTGGAAGCGAGGTATCGTTACGGATGGAGTTCGAATTCCGCAATCCTGTGACGGGTGTGCTGTTCGGTCCCATGTTTGAGGATATAGCGAATTCGTTAGTGGATGCCTTTACCCGAAGAGCCAGAGACGTCTATGGAGAATTCTGATTTCCTGGTAGTGGAGGTGGCATACGCCACACCAGAGAAGCAGTTGATCTTACCGGTCGAGGTGCCGGCGGGGGCCACGGCTGCCGAGGCCGCGCGACTCTCGGGTATCGAGGAGCACTTCCCGGAGATAGACCTCGAACAGAACCGCCTGGGCATTTTCGGCAAGAAGATCAAGCCAGACCGGGAACTTCGGGCCGGTGATCGCGTAGAAATTTATCGATCATTGAAAGCGGACCCCAAGGTGGTCCGGCGGGAACTGGCCAAGCTCGGCAAGACTATGGGGCGGAAGAAGACTGTCCCCGAGGGTTAACTGTTCTCCAGCTGCTCCGCTCCGAGCCGTTTCTCGACCCGGACTGTTTCCTCTCCCTCGAAGAAAACAATGAAATGGCGCCGGTAAATCTGGCCCGTGCGCCCAATCTTCAGGTAATAGTAGTAATCCCAGCGATCCGAATTAAACAGGTCCGCGACCATTGGGGTGCCAAGCAGGAAGCGCACCTGACTGCGCGTCATGCCTGGCTCGATCATGTCGATCTCGTCTTCTTCCAGGAAGTTGCCCTGCTGGATATTGATCTTGTATGGCTTCAGGCTGAAGTTTCGTAGCCGGGCACAGCCCGATACACTGGAAATCACTAAAACCAGCATTGCGAGCAGCGCCAGAGTTCGGCGTATGTTTGAAGTTGATGACATCAGCAGTGGTGGCCGGAGAGGATCTCCGTAATAATAACAGGAAGCGCTAGTCAGAATAGTTCTCGCTTGCTGTTGAAAGGGCGTCAGTGGAAAGTAAAGATCTAAGAAGAGCCGGTCTGAAAGTGACCCTGCCGCGGGTCAAGATCCTGGACATCCTGGAAAACAACGTGGACCTGCATATGACGGCCGAGCAGGTCTACCGGTCGTTGCTGGATTCTGGCGAGGACATTGGGCTGGCCACCGTCTACCGGGTCCTTACCCAGTTCGAGGCGGCCGGTCTGGTCAAGCGGCACAACTTCGAGGGCGGCAGCGCGGTTTTTGAACTGGACGATGGGGGTCACCACGATCACATCGTCTGTTTGGAGTGCGGACGGGTTGAAGAGTTCGTGGACGAGGTCATCGAAGATCGTCAGAAGGCGATCGCCGATAGTCTGGGGTACAAGATCTCCGACCACTCCCTGATCCTCTACGGATCCTGCTCCCGACACGAATGCCCGCACAAGGCGGGTGACGACTAGCCGCTTTTTCGGGCCGCGTCGATCATCTCTTCTGCGTGACGGCGGCTGGTCGTCGTAATTTTCACGCCTCCCAGCATGCGGGCCAGTTCCTCTACTCGCTCGCCAGCTCCGAGCGTCGTCAGTGTCGTGCGGGTCCGCTGGCCATCGGTCAGCTTCGCGACGCGGACATGCTGGTGACTCTGGCTGGCGACCTGCGGCAAGTGGGTTACGCACAGGGCCTGGCGTCCCTCGCCGAGCTGCCTCAGCTTGCGCCCGACGATCTCGGCGGTGGCGCCGCCGATACCGGCATCCACCTCGTCGAAAACCAGACACGGGCGTTCCGAAGACCTGGAAGCCGTGACCTGGACGGCCAGACTTATCCGGGAAAGTTCGCCGCCCGAAGCCACCTTCGCGAGTGATGCGGTCGGCTGGCCGGGGTTGGCCGACACCAGGAACTCGATGTTGTCCAATCCATGGCGGGAGAGCGCGCCATCCCCATGCGTATCGACTTTGACTTCGAAGCAACCTCCCGGCATCCCCAGTTGGTGCATGGCGGCAGTTATGGCCTCGGACAATTCCACGGCGGCCGCATGCCTGCGACGAGTCAGCCTGCCTGAAGCCTCGAGACACTCCTGCATCGCCTTGTTCTGGGCGGCCTCCAGCTCTTCCAGCGTGAGGCCATGCTTCTCCAGGTTCTCCAGTTCGGTCTGCAGTGACTGTAGTCGTGCACCCAGCCGGGCAGGCTCGACCTGGTGTTTCCTGGATAGCTCACGCACGACGTTCAGGCGCGCAGCGACCTGCTCCTGGCGTTGCGGGTCAACTTCCAGGTCGGCAAGGTAACGCCTGAGATCCTCTGCTGCCTCTGTCGTCTGGATCTCTGCCTCCTGTATAAGGCGACAGGCGTCGTCCAATGCAGGATCGAGATCGATCACTGAATCTAGAGCCTGTCTGGCCTGGGCGAGTCTCTGCTGGGCTGAACCGCTCTCGTCCTCGTAGACGAGTCGATGAGCGCCCGCAACGGCACCGGCCAGTCTCTCGACATTACTGAGCTTCAGACACTCGCTCTGCAGTTGCTCGAATTCGCCATCCTCCAAAGCCAGACCCTCCAGTTCCCTGACCTGGTAGTGCAATAGGTCCAGGCGATTGTCACGATCGTCCTGAGCATATCGTAATGCCTCGAGTCTGCGGCGTTTCGCTTCCCAGTTTTCGAAGCTCTCACTGACTTCAGCGACCAGTTTCTCGTGGCCGCCGAATGTGTCCAGGAGATCGCGTTGTACGGGGCGCCGGGTCAGGGTCTGATGCTCATGCTGACCGTGAATCTCTACCAGCATCTCTCCCAGCGACCTGAGGGCCTGAAGAGTGACCGGGCCACCGTTGACATAGGCCCGGGAGCGGCCCTCGCGACTGATCACCCTTCTCAGGACGCACTCGCCGTCTGCGTCCATCTCCTGATCCTCCAGCCAGCGACAGGCCTCCGGTCGGTCACTCAGGTCGAATGTCGCCGTAATCTCGGCGCGTTCCGCCCCATGACGCACGGCTGTCGCGTCAGACCGGTCGCCGAGTACGAGGCCCAGAGCATCCACGAGGATTGACTTGCCTGCGCCGGTCTCGCCCGTCAGAACAGTAAGTCCTTCGACGAGTTCAAGATCGACTTCATCGATGATGGCATAGTTCCGAACGCGGATGTGCTGCAGCATCGGTCAGGCTCAGTCGCCTTCCCACGGGCCAGTGTTGCGGGTGTTTCTGCCCCAGTGCAGCTTGGACCGCAGGATGCGGAAGTAGTCATGGCCAACGGGGTGTATGAGGTTGGTTACGCAGTCCGCCCTACGCACCATCAGGCGCGCGGAGGGCGACAGTTTGCCCAGCAGGTGACCATCACAGGTGACCTCGGATTGAGTATCTTCGCGCTCCAGGACTCTGACCTCGATTTCCCTGTCAGCGCCCACTACCAGCGGACGGTCGCTAAGAGTGTGCGGACAGATAGGCACCATCACTAACGAATCGATCCCCGGGTGCATGATGGGGCCGCCCCCGGAGAGTGCGTAGGCGGTCGAACCGGTCGGTGTGGCGACGATGAGTCCATCGCCGCCGTGTGTGTTGACGAGGCTGCCGTCGATCCATGTCTGGAAATCGATCATCCGGCCGGTATCCCGCTTCTGCAGGACGACGTCATTCAGCGCAATGTCTGTGAACTCGCCATCCGGCGTTTCCAGCCGGGCTTCGAGCATGATCCTCTTTTCCTTCGTGTAACGGCCGTTGAGGATCTCGTCGACCGTTTCGATCATATCCTCGGTGCCGACGTCTGCCAGGAAGCCGAGGCGACCACGATTTATCCCTAGCAGAGCAACGCCGGCCTCGGCAACCAGCCTGGCCGCATACAGCATGGTACCGTCGCCGCCGATTGCGACCACGAGATCGACTCCGTTGACGGGTGAGGTCCACGCCTGGTGTTCGATGCCGCCGCCCTCGAAAGCATCGGCAATCGACGGATCCGTCAGCACGCGGCAGCCTCGCCCATTCAAGTGAGCCGCCATGGTTCGCAGCGACTGGGCGACCGTGTCGTCCTGCCGTTTCCCGATCAGGGCAATGGTTTCGAAGCTGAGTTTCATGTTCAGATCACCGTTTGGACAGCATTTTGGCCGAGCCGCCTTAAAAAGGACAGGCCATCTGGTTGATGCCCCCCTGAATCCATGTCTGGCGGCTCTCGTTCAGCCTCGCTTGACACTCTCTGACGCGCCTTGCTAGCGTCCCGATTGGTGATTGTGTTTGAGTGAAATTTCCCGATGACCGACGGCCGCGGTCACTACGAAGAGCTTTCCGATAGAGCGAGGCATCTGTTGCGGGTGCTCGTCGATCGTTATGTTCGTGAGGGGCATCCGGTCGGCTCACGGACTCTGTCGAAGGAATCTGGCCTGGAACTGTCTCCGGCGACGATCCGCAACGTCATGTCGGATCTGGAAGATCTGGGTTACATCGGATCACCGCATACTTCTGCGGGGCGCATCCCTACGGCCAAGGGTTATCGTTTCTTCGTCGACACGATGGTCAACCTGCAGTCCTTGAGTGAGGTAGAGATCCGGGAGCTTCAGGAGCGTCTGGAGAGGAAGGCTGGCTCTGGCAGGCAGCTGGTGGAAACGGCATCCAACCTCTTGTCCGGCCTGACCCACATGGCGGGGGTCGTCACGGTGCCCAGGCAGGTCGTTGGTTCATTGCGGCAGATTGAGTTTCTGCCCCTGTCCGATCGGCGGGTGCTGGCAATACTCGTGGTCAACGACACCCAGGTAAGGAATCGGATACTCAATGTCGACCGGAACTACACGGCAGATGAACTCAAGCGCGTTTCGAACTACCTGACTGAGCAATTCGCGGGCAAGACCATCGCCAGCGTACGCGACACCATCGTGGGCGAGATGCAGCGCACGCGGGAGAGTATGGACCGGCTGATGGCCGACGCTATCGGGATCGCCCGGCGTATCTTCGCGGAAGACAGTGGTAACGAAGGTGGGTACTATCTCGCCGGCGAGACCAATCTGATGGATTTCGACGAACTCTCGGACGTCGATAAGCTGCGCGAGCTTTTCGAGGCTTTCGGACGCAAACGGGATATCCTGCATCTGCTCGACCGAGCCATGATTTCTGCTGATCTGCAGATTTTCATCGGCGGAGAGTCTGGCTATCAGATCCTGGATGAATGCAGCGTCGTGGTCTCGCCTTACACTGTCGACCAGGAAATCGTCGGCGTCCTCGGGGTGATCGGACCGACCCGGATGGCATATGAACGAGTCATACCGATCGTCGACGTCACGGCACGCTTGCTGGGTTCGGCCTTGAAATCGGCCGATTAGCCCCAAAGTCCGCGGCAGAGCCGCGGTTCAGAAAAATTTTCGCGGTCCGGCCTCCTGCCGGGCCGTTTTCGATATATCTGGAGAAGACCGATGAACGACCAGAAGGAGCGGGCGCCCGAGGAGGACCTCGAGCCGGGTATTGATGCGAGTCCCGAAGGCAGTGAGGAAGAGGGACAATCGGCTGATCCGGCGGTGGCGTTGGAGTCTGCGCTACAGGCGGCCGAAGCCGCTCGTGAACAACAGCTGCGCCTGGCTGCCGAACTGGAGAACGTTCGGCGGCGAGCCGCAAGGGACGTGGAGAACGCCCACAAATACGGTGTCGAGCGATTCGCGTCCGAACTGCTCTCGGTCAAGGACAGCATGGAGATGGGTCTCCAGTCGGCCATGGAAGTCGAATCGGGAGCTGCATCGGCAGTCGTCAAGGGCTTCGAGGCGACGCTGAAGCTGCTTGACCAGTGCCTGGCCAAGTTCGGAATCACCCTGTTGGATCCCGATGGTGAAGCCTTCGATCCGGAACTGCATGAAGCGATGGCCGCACAGCCATCCAGCGAGCAGGCGCCGGGGACGGTGTTGTTGGTGGTACAGAAGGGCTATCGAATCCACGAGCGCCTCCTGCGTCCGGCCCGGGTCATCGTCTCCCGTGCGGCGGAGGACGAGGAACGCCCTTGATATAGCCGGGGGCCAACCCCATAAAACGCCTAAGTAAAGATTTCAGTCTTTTGTATAAATTAGATTTTTGGAGAACCTATTCATGGGCAAGGTAATCGGTATCGACCTCGGGACCACGAACTCGTGTGTCGCCGTAATGGAAGGCAAGAATGCCAAGGTCATCGAGAATAGCGAGGGTGATCGTACGACACCGTCAGTCGTCGCTTTCACCAAGGACGGAGAAGTCCTGGTCGGTCAGCCGGCCAAGCGTCAAGCCGTCACGAACCCAGCCAACACGCTGTTCGCGGTGAAGCGTCTGATCGGCCGTCGCTACAGCGATGAGGTCGTCAGCCGCGACAAGGACATGGTTCCATATCAGATCGTCGAAGCCGAGAACGGCGACGCGTGGGTCGAGGCTCACGGCAAGCAGATGGCTCCGCCAGAGGTCTCGGCGCGGGTCCTGATGAAGATGAAGAAGACGGCGGAAGACTACCTGGGCGAGGAAGTCACCGAAGCGGTTATCACTGTGCCGGCTTACTTCAACGATTCCCAGCGTCAGGCCACCAAGGACGCCGGCAAGATTGCCGGACTGAACGTCAAGCGGATCATCAATGAGCCGACTGCAGCGGCGCTCGCCTACGGGCTCGACAAACAGCGTGGCGACCGAAAGATCGCGGTCTACGATCTTGGCGGCGGCACCTTCGATATCTCGATCATCGAGATTGCGTCAGTGGATGGCGAGCACCAGTTCGAGGTTCTGGCTACGAATGGCGATACCTTCCTCGGTGGCGAAGACTTCGATCTGCGCATCATTAACTATCTGGTCAAGGAGTTCGAGAAGGAAAGTGGCATCGATATCCGCAAGGACCCGCTCGCCATGCAGCGGCTCAAGGAAGCGGCAGAAAAGGCCAAGATCGAGCTGTCATCCGGTCAGCAGACCGAAGTCAATCTGCCGTATATCACGGCAGATGCCAGTGGTCCCAAGCATCTCAATATCAAGCTGACCCGCGCCAAGCTGGAGTCACTTGTAGAGGACCTGATCAAGAGGACCATCGAGCCCTGTCGGATCGCCCTGAAGGATGCCGGGTTGTCCGTCAACGAGATCGACGACGTCATCCTGGTCGGCGGCCAGACGCGTATGCCGAAGGTGCAGGAGGCTGTGCGTGACTTCTTCGGCAAGGATCCGCGTAAGGACGTGAATCCCGACGAAGCGGTTGCCATCGGCGCCGCCGTCCAGGCGGGTGTGCTCTCCGGCGACGTCAAGGATGTATTGCTGTTGGATGTGACTCCCCTGTCCCTGGGGATCGAGACTCTGGGCAGCGTGATGACGAAGCTCATCGACAAGAACACCACGATCCCCACCAAGGCGACACAGGTGTTCTCGACCGCGGACGATAACCAGACGGCCGTCACCATCCATGTCCTGCAGGGAGAGAGAGACCGGGCGCTGGACAACAAGTCGCTTGGAAGATTCGATCTGGCTGACATTCCACCGGCTCCGCGTGGCGTTCCGCAGGTCGAGGTGACCTTCGATATCGACGCAAACGGTATTCTCAATGTATCCGCGAAGGACAAGGCGACCGGCAAGGAACAGAACATCGTCATCAAGGCCTCTAGTGGCCTGAGCGAAGATGAGATCGATCGGATGGTCAAGGATGCCGAGGCTCACGCAGCCGAGGATAAGAAGTTCCGGGAGACGGTGGAAGCCAGGAACCAGGCGGAGGCACTCGTCCACGCGTCGGAGAAGTCTCTGGAAGAACTGGGTGACAAGGTCCAGTCCGAGGAGAGGGCCAGCATCGAGTCTGCGATCTCCGACCTGAAGGAAGCCGTCAAGGGCGATGACAAGTCTGCGATCGAAGCGAAATCCAAGGCGCTGGGCGAGGCCTCGGCAACCTTGGCGCAGCGTGTCTATCAGGAACAGGCAGAGGCCCAGCAACAGGCGGGGCCTGAGGCTGCTGCGGAGGGCACGGGCAGCCCTGAAGATGTCGTCGACGCGGAATTTGAAGAGGTCAAGGAAGAAGGCAAGTAGGGATCGCGGAGAGGCGGTGCGGGGCGGGAACGCCTCGCACCGCTTCGGCACATCTGTAATAAGGCCGGTCTGGTGACGGGCCCTGGGGTCTTGGAAGCATGACGAAACGCGATTACTACGAGATTCTGGGCGTTGCGCGCAACGCTACGGATGCGGAGCTGAAGAAGTCCTACCGAAGGCTGGCGATGAAATACCATCCGGACAGGAACCCGGATGACGATGACGCCGAGGCCAGGTTCAAGGAGGCCAAAGAGGCCTACGAGATTCTGGGTGATCCCCGAAAGAGGGCCGCATATGATCAGTTCGGACATGCCGGTGTGGAGCAGGCAGCCGGCGGTCAGGGCGGAGGGTTCAGTGCCGCTGATGCGTTCGGGGACATTTTCGGAGATGTCTTCGGAGATATTTTTGGCGGCGGACGTGGCGGGCGCTCCCGCGTATTTCGCGGAGCGGACCTGCGCTATCAACTCGATCTCGAATTGGAGCAAGCGGCCTTCGGGGATGAGGTGACGATCCGCATTCCGGTGATGGTCCAGTGTTCGGAGTGTCACGGCAGCGGTGCCAAGGAGGGGTCGGGCCCGGTCGGTTGCGATACCTGCGGTGGCCACGGCACGGTGCGCATGCAGCAGGGTTTTTTCTCGATCCAGCAGACCTGCCCCAAATGCAAGGGCTCGGGTACTGTCATTGCTGATCCCTGCGGAGCCTGTCACGGCGAGGGTCGGGTCCGTGAGACCAAGACCTTGTCCGTGAAGGTGCCGGCGGGCGTCGATACAGGTGATCGTATCCGTCTTGGCGGAGAGGGGGAGGCTGGGCGCAACGGTGGACCGGCGGGCGATCTCTACGTCGAAGTCAATGTGCGGCCACACGCGATTTTCGAACGTCAGGGCGCGGACCTGGCCTGCGACATCCCGGTCAGTTTCGCTACTCTTGTGTTGGGTGGCTCAGTCGAGGTGCCCACGCTGAATGGAGAAGTGAACCTGAAGATTCCGCATGAGACGCAGACGGGACGGGTATTCCGCCTGCGCGGCAAGGGGGTCAAACCGGTCAGAGGGGGCGCACCGGGTGACCTTATGGTGCGGGTCTCCGTGGAAACTCCGGTCAAGCTCGACAAGCATCAGAAAGAACTGCTCAAGAACTTCGATGATTCCGTACAGTCGAGCTCGGTGAGCCACAGCCCGCGCGAGCATGGCTGGCTGGACGGCGTCAAGGCGTTCTTCGAAAAGCTCGGCTAGGGCGCCGGCCATCCGATCGATAAGGAAACTCCATGTTGAACATCGCGATCATCGGCGCCGCCGGTCGGATGGGCAAGAGCATCATCCAGGCTGCCCTCGATGAGCCAGACCTGAAGCTCAGGGGCGGTCTCGTGTCGCCGGCCAGCAGGGCCGCCGGAACTGATCTCGGAGAACTCGCAGGACGAAGGAGCATCGGCATAGAGGCTTCCGGAGACCCGGAACAGGCGCTCGCCGGTGCGGATGTCGTCATCGACTTTTCCCTGCCGACAGGCACGGACGCAGTGCTGGCTGCCTGTGTCGCGCGCCGCCTGCCTGTCGTTATCGGGACGACGGGCCTCACAGACAGGCAAAGGGCTGCGTTGAACTATGCGGCCAGCCAGATACCGGTCTTCTACGCGGCTAACATGAGCATTGGGCTGAATCTCCTGCGATCGCTCGCGAGGACTGCGGCGACGGCTCTGGGTCACGAGTTTGACGCCGAGATCCTTGATGTTCATCACCGATTCAAGCGCGATGCGCCCTCCGGCTCTGCATTGGAGCTGGGGGCAGCTATCGTCGATGGCAGGGATTCCAGAGGACCGGCCGAGATCGGGCGACGGCCCGGTGACGGCGCTCGTGAGAGTGGCGCAGTGGGGTACGCGTCCCTCCGAGGAGGGGATGTGGTCGGCGAACACACCGTCCTGCTGGCGGGCCCCGGCGAGAGGCTGGAGCTGGTGCACCGCGTAAGTGACCGCGCTGCGTTCGCCCTCGGGGCAATCAGGGCGGCCCGATGGCTTGCCGGACGTGGTCCCGGGCTCTACGGCATGGACGATCTATTGGCTGACGAGTGAGTTGCGGATGGACACTGACTTAAGCCGTCAGTAAAATTGAGGGGATCTCCAGAGCCGGGATCTTCAGCAGCGGGATAGGACCGACCCACGGACCATCCCGCTTTGCATATCCGGGCAGGCTCGGGATCGTGATTCTCTTCAACGGGGGTGACGGTGAGCATACCGGCAGTGCTTGCTCTGGAGGACGGCTCCGTCTTCCGGGGTCTATCTGTAGGCGCCGATGGAAGCGCCGTAGGGGAAGTCGTTTTCAATACAGCCATGACGGGTTATCAGGAGATCCTGACGGATCCGTCTTACTGCAGACAACTCGTCACCCTGACCTATCCGCATATTGGTAACACGGGCACTACCCCAGAAGATTACGAGTCATCCGGCGTCTTTGCGTCCGGTCTGATCGTCAGGGATGTCCCGTCAACCCACAGTAACTGGCGAGCCGACGATACGCTCAGCGGTTTTCTGAGACGTGAGAACGTCGTGGCGATCGCCGATATTGATACTCGCAAACTGACTCGGATTATTCGGGAAAAAGGCGCGCAGGCCGGCTGCCTGGCAACCGGCACCGAAGATGCGGGTGATGCGCTCGAGCAGGCACGGGCATTCCCCGGGCTGAAGGGTATGGATCTGGCGAAAGTCGTGTCCACGGAAAAGTTCTACGAGTGGCATGACAGCGTCTGGAAGCATCCGCAGGATGGCGTCCGAACCAGGCTCAGGCCTGTCCACCACGTCGTTGCCTATGACTTTGGCATCAAGCGCAATATCCTGCGGCTCCTGGTCGCTCATGGCTGTCAGGTGACCGTCGTTCCGGCAAAGACATCGGCGAACGAGGTCCTGGAGCTGAAGCCTGATGGCATTTTCCTGTCCAACGGCCCCGGTGATCCGGAGCCCTGTGACTATGCGATTGAGGCAACCCGGCGCTTCCTGGATCTGAACCTGCCGGTATTCGGGATCTGTCTTGGGCATCAGATCCTCGGGCTGGCGGCCGGCGCGAGGACTGTGAAGATGAAGTTTGGCCATCATGGGGCCAATCATCCCGTTCAGGACCTGGACGATGGTCGGGTCATCATCAGCAGCCAGAATCATGGTTTCGCGGTTGACGAAGCCTCGCTGCCCGCAAATGTCAGGGCAACGCACCGATCGCTGTTCGATGGGTCTTTGCAGGGCATCGCGCTGACCGAGACGCCAGCGTTTTCGTTTCAGGGCCATCCGGAGGCGAGCCCGGGTCCCCATGATCTGCGTGGACTGTTCGAGAGATTCGTTTCTATTATGAATAGAAGCGAATAAATTATCTATATAACAATAAGTTAAGAGATATAGTTAAATTGAATTACACATTTTTTTACAACGGGCCTCGAGGCCTTGCACTAGCCGACGCAGAGATGGAGTCGGATGCCCAAACGTAGCGACATAGAGAGCATTCTTATTATTGGTGCGGGGCCGATCGTGATCGGACAGGCCTGCGAGTTCGATTATTCAGGTGCACAGGCTTGCAAGGCGCTCCGAGAGGAGGGCTACCGGGTCGTACTGGTTAATTCCAATCCGGCCACGATCATGACTGATCCGGAGACTGCGGACTCTGTCTACATTGAACCGGTTAACTGGCGAGCGGTGGCCAGGGTCATAGAGAAGGAACGTCCTGATGCGCTGCTGCCGACGATGGGCGGCCAGACCGGACTGAATTGTGCTCTGGACCTCGTCCGCGAAGGGGTGTTGGAGGAGTATGACGTTGAGCTGATCGGTGCTTCGCACGAGGCGATCGATACGGCCGAGGATCGTGATCTGTTCCGTAAGGCCATGCAGGAAATCGGCCTGGAGGTCCCCCGGTCCGCCGTTGCTCACAACTTGGAAGAGGCCTATGCCATCCAGGCTGAAGTCGGTTTCCCGACCATTATCCGGCCGTCTTTCACTCTGGGTGGGACGGGCGGCGGCATCGCGTTCAACAAGGAAGAATTCGAGGCGAAGGTCACCCATGGTCTGGATCTGTCTCCCACCACAGAGATTCTGCTCGAAGAGTCCGTCTTGGGCTGGAAAGAGTTCGAGATGGAGGTGGTGCGCGATACCCGTGACAACTGCATCATCGTCTGTTCGATCGAGAATCTGGATCCCATGGGCGTTCATACCGGCGACTCGATTACAGTGGCGCCGACCCAGACGCTGACGGACAAGGAATATCAGCGTATGCGTGACGCCTCGATCGCGGTACTGCGCCGCATCGGCGTGGATACCGGCGGCTCGAACGTGCAGTTTGCGCTGAACCCGGATGACGGACGCATGGTCGTCATCGAGATGAATCCTCGTGTCTCTAGGTCATCAGCTCTGGCCTCGAAGGCGACCGGCTTCCCGATCGCCAAAGTCGCGGCAAAGCTGGCTGTCGGTTACACGCTTGACGAACTGCGCAACGAAATCACGGGCGGGGCAACGCCCGTGTCTTTCGAGCCCACTATCGACTATGTAGTGACAAAAGTGCCGCGCTTTACGTTTGAGAAGTTTCCTGACGCGGATGCCCAGTTGACGACACAGATGAAGTCGGTCGGCGAGGTCATGGCCATCGGCAGGACGTTCCAGGAGTCCATGCAGAAGGCTTTACGCGGACTGGAGACTGGCGCAGACGGGCTCAACGAAACCTTCGATCAGGACCTGAGTGAGGAATCGCGCTCCAGGCTCGAGCAGGAACTCTCGGTCCCTGGCGCCCATCGCCTGTGGTACATCGCCGATGCATTCAGACACGGCCTGGATCTGGAGGAGGTGCATAAGCTCAGCCGGGTGGATCCATGGTTTCTGGCTCAGATCGAGGATCTGGTCAACGAAGAGTCGATGCTGGTGAGCGACGGACGCACGGCTCTCGATGCCGATCGTCTGCGGCGCCTCAAACGCAAGGGTTTTGCAGATAGCCGCATGGCGAGTTTGCTCGGATGCGCGGAGAGTGAAATTCGCAGTTTGCGTAAAGAGGGCGGAGTGTCGCCGGTCTACAAGCGCGTGGATACCTGTGCCGCCGAGTTCGCCACGACTACGGCTTACCTTTACTCGACCTACGAGGAGGAGTGCGAATCCGAGCCGGACGACAGGCGCAAGATCATGATCCTAGGAGGCGGTCCCAATCGTATCGGCCAGGGAATCGAATTCGACTACTGCTGCGTCCATGCGGCACTCGCGCTGCGCAGTGCGGGCTTCGAAACGATCATGGTCAATTGCAATCCGGAGACGGTGAGCACCGACTACGACACCTCGGACAGGCTGTATTTCGAGCCGCTCACATTCGAGGACGTCATGGAGATCATCGAGATAGAGCGGCCGGAGGGAGTCATTGTTCAATATGGCGGCCAGACGCCGCTCAAGCTGGCGCGATCGCTTGAGGCTGCCGGAGCACCGATCATCGGAACATCTCCCGATTCGATAGACCTGGCCGAAGATCGCGAGCGATTCCAGAAACTGGTCGAGGATCTTGACCTGTTGCAGCCGCCGAACCGGACGGCGAGGGACCCGGAGGAAGCGGTCGTGTTGGCAGAGTCGGTCGGCTATCCGCTGGTGGTCAGACCATCCTACGTTCTGGGAGGTCGGGCCATGGAGGTCGTCTTCGGCGAGGAAGAGCTGCGGTCATACATGGATGCGGCAGTCAGCGTCTCCCACGAGAGTCCGGTGCTGCTTGACCGCTTCCTGGATATGGCTGTGGAAGTAGATGTCGACGCGATCTGCGACGGCGAGAACGTTCTGGTCGGCGGCATCATGGAACACATCGAGCAGGCCGGAGTGCACTCGGGCGATTCGGGTTGTGCGCTTCCGCCCAACACCCTTGATCCCTCGATACAGGAGCAGCTTCGCGATCAGGTTCGACGGCTGGCGAGGGCGCTGAATGTTGTCGGCCTGATGAACACGCAGTTCGCAATCCAGAATCGTCGTGTCTATCTTCTGGAGGTCAATCCTCGTGCGTCCAGGACCGTGCCGTTCGTGTCAAAGGCCACAGGGCGACCACTGGCAAAGATCGCCGCGCTCTGCATGGCGGGAAGCTCGCTGCGGGATCAAGGGATCTTCGGTCAACCCGAACCAGATTATTTCTCGGTCAAGGCCTCGGTTTTCCCGTTCGCGAAGTTCCTCGGCGCAGACCCCATCCTCGGCCCCGAAATGAAATCGACCGGGGAGGTGATGGGCACCGGTCGATTTTTTGGCGAGGCCTATGCGAAGGCTCAGTTAGCCGCGGGTATCGTACTTCCCACCTGCGGTACGGCTTTTCTCAGCGTTCGGGAGCGGGACAAACCCGGGGCCGTGAACCTGGCCCGGATTCTGGTGGACCGCGGTTTCGAACTGGTCGCTACTGAGGGGACGGCATTGGCTCTTGAGGAGGCCGGGGTGCCCTGTCGGAGAGTCAACAAGGTCCGTGAAGGGCGTCCGCACATTGTCGACATGATCAAGAACGACGAGATCAGCCTGATCGTCAACACGACTGAAGGCCGTCAGGCGATTCGCGAGTCGCATTCCATCCGCCGTGAGGCTGTGCACCGCAAGGTGACTTATTACACGACTATCGCGGCAGCCAAGGCCACCTGTGTCGCGCTGGAATACCTGGATGCGGCCGAAGTCAACCGGTTGCAGGATCTGCATGAGGAACTCGGCACGTGAGCAAGGTTCCCTTGACATCGCGGGGGGCCGAGCTATTGCGGGATGAGCTGAAGCGGCTCAAGACGGTCGACCGTCCCCGAGTCATTCGTGCGATTGCCGAGGCACGCGCCCATGGAGATCTTCGCGAGAATGCCGAGTACCACGCTGCCAAGGAGCAGCAGGGGTTTATCGAGGGCCGGATCCGCGAGATCGAGGGCAAGCTGTCACATGCTCAGGTAATTGACGTGACGCGTCTGAATGCCGGCGGGCGTGTGGTCTTTGGTTCCACCGTGTTGTTACTCGACGAGGATGACGATACTGAAACGTCCTACCAGATTGTTGGCGATGACGAAGCGGAGATACGCGAAGGACGGATCTCTTACACGTCGCCAATTGCCCGGGCTCTCATCGGCAAAACCGAGGGAGATGCCGTGAGCGTTCGGACCCCGGCCGGCGATCGCAACTACGAAATCCTCGAGGTGATCTATAAATGATCCGTGGCCGGGCGCTGGGGGTCGGGGAGCAACTGCTACAGACTTTGTGGGTGGGGTGTCTCTGGACGGTTGGGTACCTGGTGGCACCCGTTCTGTTCGCCGAATTGGACAGCAACGCGCAAGCCGGCCAGGTGGCCGGGACTCTTTTCACCCTCGTTACGTGGCTCAGCCTGGTCTGCGGAGGCTTGTTGCTGCTGACGCTCAATCTGAATGGCGCCGATCGTCTCCGCGGCTTTGTGATCGTCGCAATGCTTGTACTGGTCTGCGCTAACGAATGGGGAATCCGGCCCGCGATGGAAGCCGCACGCCTGCCGGACGGCACGACTGGCCCGCGCTTCGGACTGCTACACGGCGTGTCCGCCACTATGTACCTCGTCACGAGCCTGACGGGCTTATTTCTGGTGGCGGCCGACCGCTGGCGGATCAGCGGCTCGGGAGAATGATCGACGGATCGTCCGGGTCTGGCCGGTAGACAAGCGCCACATGGCCGATGCGCTGTATCAGCAGGCTTTTGGTAGCTTCTGCCAGCGCGGTCAGGGCCTCGTCTCGCGCCTGCCGGTCGCCAACTCTGACCTTGATCTTGACCAGTTCGTGATGATCAAGTGCCGAGTCGAGCTCGGCGATGACGGCCGGTGTGACGCCGGATGTGCCCGTCGTCACGATCGGTTTCAAATCGTGACCGAGTTTGCGTAGATGCTTTTTCTGCCGGACGCTGAGGTGCATGGGTTTGGTGTCGTGGCTGGCCGGGCGGGATGGTAGCACGGGGCCCGCGGTTCGGCCGGAAATGCGAGGAACGATGACGCGCAGGACAAAAAGCAGCAAGCGCTGGATCAGGGAGCACGAGGCAGATGACTTCGTGAAGCGGGCCCGGGAAGAGGGCTGGCGATCTAGGGCGATATTCAAGCTCGAGGAGATTCAGCAGCGGGACCGGATAATACGGCCCGGCATGTCAGTGGTTGATCTTGGTTCGGCTCCAGGCGCCTGGAGTCAGTATGCGCGACACTTGCTGAAAGACTCCGGGGCGGTTTTTGCCCTAGATATCCTGCCAATGGAGCCGATCGCCGGCGTGAACTTCATCCAAGGGGATTTCTGCGACGAAGAAACCCTTAAGAAGCTGGTGAAACTGCTTGCTGGAAAGAAGATAGACCTTGTGATGTCGGATATGGCCCCCAATATCAGCGGTGTGTCTGCGGTAGACCAGCCTCGATCTATGTACCTGGCAGAATTGGCCTTGGAGTTCGCCAGGGAGCACCTGACGCCGGGTGGCTCTTTAATAGTGAAAGTCTTTCAGGGCGAGGGGTCACAGGAGTTTGTCGCCGACACAAGACGCTCTTTTGGGAGCGTGAAAGTTAGAAAACCGAAAGCCTCGCGACCGAGGAGCCGTGAGGTCTACTTGGTAGCCAGGAATTTCCGCCTGTAGTAGTGTCTAAGTTATTGAGATTCCGGCCTCACCGGGATTAACTGAGGGAAGCTTTTGAACGATCTCGCCAAAAACGTCATTCTCTGGGTCGTCATTGCGGTCGTGCTGTTGAGCGTGTTCAACAGTTTTGGTACCGGTCCGCGTGCCGTGCAGGCAGTCCCGTATTCCACGTTCCTGCAGGCCGTTGAGGACGGACGCGTGTCCCGCGTGACTTTCGATGGAGACAAGATCGCCGGTGAGTATCGCACCGGGGATCGATTTACGACCTTTAGTCCCGAGACGGACAACAAGGCATTGATCGGCGATCTGCAGGCCAATGGCGTGGAGTTCGAGGCGCGACCTCCCGAACGCCAGTCGTTCCTCATGCAGCTGTTTATATCTTCGTTTCCGATCCTGTTGCTGATCGGCGTCTGGATTTATTTCATGCGTCAGATGCAGGGTGGAGCCGGGGGTAGAGGCGCCATGTCCTTCGGCAAGAGTCGCGCCCGCATGCTCGGGGAAGACCAGGTCAGCGTTACCTTCGCCGACGTCGCCGGAGTGGAGGAAGCCAAGGAAGAGGTGGTCGAGATCGTCGAATTCCTGAAGGATCCTTCCAGATTCCAGCGCCTGGGCGGCAAGATTCCGCGCGGCGTCTTGATGGTCGGATCGCCAGGTACGGGTAAGACGCTGTTGGCTCGAGCCATTGCCGGCGAGGCGAAAGTCCCGTTCTTCACCATCTCCGGTTCCGACTTCGTGGAAATGTTCGTCGGTGTTGGCGCCTCCCGGGTTCGGGATATGTTCGAACAGGCGAAGAAGCACGCTCCCTGCATCATCTTCATCGATGAGATCGATGCGGTGGGCCGACATCGCGGCGCCGGGCTCGGCGGTGGCCACGATGAGCGCGAACAGACGCTGAATCAGTTGCTGGTCGAGATGGATGGGTTCGAGGGCAATGAAGGTGTGATCGTCATCGCCGCGACCAACCGTCCTGATGTGCTCGATCCTGCTCTACTGAGGCCGGGCCGTTTCGACCGACAGGTCGTCGTGCCACTGCCGGATGTTCGCGGGCGCGAGCAGATCCTTCGTGTGCACATGCGGAAGGTCCCGCTGGGTGACGACGTCAGGCCTTCAATCATCGCCCGTGGCACCCCCGGTTTCTCGGGTGCGGACCTGGCTAACCTGGTGAATGAGGCCGCATTGTTTGCCGCCCGTGCCGGACGTCGGACTGTCACGATGGAGGAATTCGAGAAAGCCAAGGACAAGATCATGATGGGCGCCGAGCGCCGCTCGATGGTCATGAGCGACGATGAACGACGTCTGACCGCTTATCACGAGGCCGGGCATGCCATTGTCGGGCTGAGCGTGCCGGATCATGACCCTGTTTATAAGGTGAGCATCATTCCTCGGGGTCGTGCACTTGGCATCACGATGTTCTTGCCTGAAGAGGACCGTTACAGTCACAGCAAACGGCGCTTGAAAAGCCAGATCGCCAGTCTGTTTGGCGGCCGCATTGCCGAAGAGCTGGTCTTCGGCCCGGATGCGGTTACCACCGGCGCATCCAATGACATCGAGCGGGCTACCGATATCGCGCGAAACATGGTGACCCGCTGGGGGCTATCAGAGCGGCTCGGCCCGCTGGTCTACAGCGAGGACGATGGAGAAATTTTCCTGGGACGCTCGGTCACCCAGACGAAGCACATGTCTGACGTTACGGCCCACGCAATCGACGAGGAGATTCGGTCGATAATCGATACCGAGTACCAGCGTGCCGAGACCATTATCAACGAAAAGATGGACCAGCTAAACGCGATGGCCGATGCTTTGATCCGGTACGAGACTATCGACGAGAGTCAGATCAAGGACATCATGGAGGGTCGTGAACCGAGGCCGCCCAGTGACTGGGATGAGGATGGTACGGCCACTGCCGAATCCGATGTCAGGCCAGCGGAGAAAGCCAAGGACGGTGATTCAGCCATCGGTGGCCCCGCAGGCCAGCACTGACAGGCGAGATTTTTTGAATGGCGGGCCGGCGGCGTCTCTGACGTCGCCGGCTTTGCTGTATCATGCTCCGCGGTTTCCGAGACCGCCACGCCTGATGAAACTTGCCCTCCCAGACCTGACACTTGATTTGACCAGCCCGGTGACGATGGGCATCGTCAATGTGACCCCGGATTCATTCTCTGACGGCGGCCGGTATCTGACGGCCGAGCGCGCCATTCAGCACGGCGAAGAGTTGGCCGCGGACGGCGCCGCCATTATCGACGTCGGCGGGGAGTCGACGCGACCAGGGGCGGAGTCTGTGGAGGAACAGGAAGAGTTCGAGAGGGTTATGCCTGTTATCCGTGGGCTGGCCGCGAAAGGGGTCTTGGTATCGGTAGACACCAGCAAGCCGGCCGTGATGCAGGCCGCTGCGGAAGCTGGCGCCGTAATGATCAATGATGTCCGCGCCCTGCGGTCGGAGGGGGCCGTGCAGATTGCGGTGGATTCCGGTCTGGCCGTCTGCCTCATGCATATGCAGGGCCAGCCCCGTGAGATGCAGGCGGCTCCCAGATATAGCAACGTTGTCGAGGAAGTCTATGCTTTCCTGTCCGATCGTATCGAGGCCTGCCTGGCCGCCGGTATGGATTTGGCTCGGATCGTGATCGATCCGGGTTTCGGATTCGGCAAGACCCTGGAGCATAATCTGACTCTCATGAGGCGACTCGACAGGTTCCGGGACCTGGGCAGGCCGATACTTGTCGGTGTCTCCCGCAAATCCATGATCGGGGCGATTGTCGGTCGCGATGTCAATGAGAGGCTGTGGGGCAGTATCGCGCTCGGGATGATGGCAATCGAGAGGGGCGCAGACATACTGAGGGTCCATGATGTCGCTCCCACGACCGACGCGATGAAAGTGATGCGTGCGGTGTCTTCGGGTGACG
>CP070833.1:2201292-2204876 GCA_020341735.1 Gammaproteobacteria bacterium
CCGGACGGATGCAAATCCATGGCCAGAGTCCGGGCCATCATGGCCTGGTCAGGTTGACTCACGGGAAACCAGCTTGCGGTTCCGTCCAGGACCGCAACATCGCCTTTAATCATTGAATTCCAGCGTCCCGTTGCAACTCTACGAGAGAGCACGCTATTAAAAATGACGGCCCTGGCTGCCGACAGAGCGAAGCCCCGTCTGCGCCGCTCGAGGCGCGCCCCTCCGGACAGCGCCCGGGCAAGAGCCAGATTGTTTCCTTGCCGTCCGAAACGCTGAGGCCCGAAGTAATTCGGGACGCCTCCCGCAGAAATCGCTGAGAGACGTTGTTCGATTGCCGCCGGAATCCCGTCAACGCTGACCAGAACGATCCGGAATCGATTGCCACGATGACTGCCTCTGCGCAACTTGCGTCCGTGAGCAGAACGCTGGAGGACCTCGAGGCCCGCCTGGGCCAAGGCATTCGGGTCGATCGAAGGCTCCCCCGGTACACTGAACCATTGACTCGTGACTGCTTGTCGATCCTTCAACCCGCAAAATCCGACATCCCGGACATGCACCCCCGCCGCCCGCGCGATACAGCGTGCGGCCCAGTCGGTGTTCGCGGCGGTTTTCCGGACATGAAGAAGGGTATGTGCCCTACCACCGTCGGGGCTGAAACCGAGGTCTTCTTCGACTATGAAGTCCGCCGGATTCGACCGCGCAACTCCTCCTGTGACTGCCTCTCCCCAGGCACGGGATTGGCGGCCGGGAACATCCGTACCGGCGCCCGGATCCGACATCGGGGTGTGTTTCACCGTCTCAGCAACATCACTACGGCGAACGCCGCAATGCCCTCGGAACGGCCTGAGAATCCCAGGCCCTCAGTGGTCGTCGCCTTAACATTTACCTGAGTCTGGTCGATAATGAGGTCCTGCGCGATATGGCCTCGCATCTCGTCGATATATGGCCTCACCTTGGGAGTCTGTGCGACAACCGTCACGTCGACGTTTGCCACGCCATATCCCTTGTCATGGACCATCCCCACGGCATGTCGAAGGAATACACGGCTGTCAGCACCACTCCACTGCGGCTCAGAATCGGGGAAGTGCACCCCGATGTCGCCCTCGGCGATCGCACCGAAGAGCGCATCAGAAAGCGCGTGCAGTACGACATCACCGTCCGAGTGCGCCTGCAGCCCTCTGTGGTACGGGATTCGCACGCCGCCCAGCGTGATGAAATCGCCCTCGCCGAAAGCATGGACGTCAAATCCCTGGCCAATCCGCATCAGGCGATCCCCGACTGAGTGAGTACGAATTCCGCCAGAGCAAGGTCCTCTGGACGCGTGATCTTTATATTGTCGGCTCGTCCCGGGACGATGCTCGGCCGATATCCGGCCCGCTCCATCGCCGCCGCCTCATCCGTTGCGACAAACGCGGCCTGTTCTGCCTTTCGCAGGGCAGACACCAGTTCTCCGATGCGGAACATCTGCGGCGTCAATGCCCGCCAGAGCCCTTCTCGCTCGACAGTGCGAGCGACGCGGCCGTCATCGGCCGCCTTCAGCGTGTCCTGGACCGGCGCAGCCAGCAGTCCACCGCCGGCTTCCGCGGCAACGTCGACCAGACGGTCCAGATCCTCATCGGTCAGACAGGGGCGCGCCGCGTCGTGGACCAGGGCCCAGTCCCGGACATCGGCATCCTCGGATAACGCCGTCAAGCCGGCCAGCACCGAGTCAGCACGCTGGCGTCCGCCATGGACGGCCCGGACCCGGCCTGATGGCGGACAGATGCCTGGCCAATGCTCGTCGGCCGGAGAGATTGCCACGACTATCCCCGCCACGTCACTGCGGGCCAAGAACGGGCGGATCGCCCACTCCAGAACGGTACGTCCCAGCAACGGCAGATACTGTTTCGGGACGCAGCCACCGAATCGCTGCCCGGCACCCGCGGCCGGTACTACCGCCCATAGCGGGCGAGTACGGCTCACTTGCGGGCCTCTGGTCTGTCTCCCGTGTTGGGTGCCGAAATCTGATAGAGCGTCTCATCCGGTCCGATCATGCCCAGATCGGTGCGGGCAATCTCCTCTGCCGCATCAAGGCCGCTCTTGAGGTCTTCCACTTCCGCCTGCAGACGCTGGTTGCGCTCACGTAGCTGCTGATTCTCACTCTCCTGAAGCCGGACCGCCTCTCGCAATCCCCAGACTTCACGCCAACCGTCTTCCGATATCCACAAGCGGTACTGCAGCGCTACAAACAACAATAAGACGAAAAACAGTAATGGGCGCATCGAATGCGGTGCCTGGCGGATCCGGTCGCGCCGGCCCTCAGATGTCCACCGGGAACGCCGAACGACCCGGGTATCTGGCGCCCTCGCCCAGCTCCTCCTCGATTCTCAGGAGCTGATTGTATTTGGCGATGCGATCCGAGCGAGACATTGATCCGGTCTTTATCTGGGTTGCGCTGGTGGCGACTGCGATATCCGCTATGGTCGCATCCTCGGTCTCTCCCGATCGATGCGATACGACGGCGCTGTAACCGGAGTCGGAGGCCATCCGGATTGCTTCGAGAGTCTCGGTCAGCGTTCCGATCTGATTGACCTTGATCAGGATGGAGTTACCAACTCGCTGTCTGATCCCCTCCTCCAGGATTCGCGTGTTGGTGACGAAGAGGTCATCCCCGACCAGCTGAACCCGGTCACGGAGCTTCTCGCTATGGAGAGCCCAGCCATCCCAGTCGTTCTCCGCCATTCCGTCTTCGATGGATACGATCGGGTAACGAGAGACCAGCCCCTCCAGATACTCGGAAAAGCCTGCCGCGTCGAACTGCCGGTCCTCGGATGCCAGGTTGTATACGCCATCCGAGTAAAACTCCGAACTGGCCACGTCCATGCCGAGCAAGATATCTTGCCCGGCGCTGTAACCGGCTCGATCGATCGCCTCGAGGATGGTCTCGAAAGCGGCCTCGTTGGAGGGAAGATCCGGGGCGAACCCGCCCTCGTCACCCACTGCCGTCGACAAGCCACGATCGTGCAGCACCTTCTTCAATGCGTGGAAGATCTCCGCCCCATAACGTAGAGACTCTGAAAAACTGGCTGCTCCGACGGGCAGGATCATGAACTCCTGAATATCCACCGAATTGTCCGCATGCTCCCCGCCGTTGATGATGTTCATCATAGGCACGGGCATCTCGAACTCATCCCCCCCCATCGATCTGAATAGCGACTGGCCGCGAGCTGCCGCGGTTGCCTTGGCGTTGGCTAGAGAAACCGCCAGGATTGCGTTGGCCCCGAGTCGGCCCTTATTTTCCGTGCCATCAAGCTCTATCAGTCTTCTGTCCAGCCCTTCCTGATCTTCGGATTCGTGCCCCAACGCCAGGTTTCGGATCTCGCCATTGACGTTTCCGACAGCCCGCAGCACGCCCTTGCCTCCATACCGCGAAGGATCCTCGTCTCGCAACTCGACGGCTTCACGGCTTCCCGTCGATGCTCCGGAAGGGACCGCCGCCCGGCCAAAGTATCCGTCCTCCAGAATGACATCCGCTTCCACGGTGGGATTACCCCGGGAGTCTATGATCTCCCTGGCGCGAATTTCGGCAATTTTCGGCATGTTAA
>CP070833.1:2204976-2222147 GCA_020341735.1 Gammaproteobacteria bacterium
CGGCTCAAGCTTCAGCACCTCCAGAAACTGGGCCTTGGCAGCCTCCAGATTACCGTTGCTCTGGGCCCTCTTTGCCAGACGATAGATCTCGCTTGGTGCTGGATTGGATTCGTTCATCGCATGGAATCTGGGCGCCGCTGGGCGGTCAATCATCTAATTATCGCTCGTCGCCGGCGGCAGGCAAAGGATGGCGCCGGCGCGGGCGACCGCTGCCCCATCGTGGCGGCGACCTCGTTACATCTGATAACGTTCCGCTCCGGGAGAATTCTGGTGACCAAGATGTTCAGATCCGCCGCCGTTATTGTCGCCATGCTGATCGTCGTCAGTCCGTCTGTGTCGGTCGCGGACGACGCCACATCGACCGCGTCTGCGTTTATGAAGTGCGCCCGCATCGCCAGCGATGCCCAGCGACTCTCCTGTTATGACCGTCTCGCGACCGAATTGATCGAACTTGGCCTGTCCAGCATGGGGACGGCGCCAGCGGCGCAGCCTCCTGCACCACAAGCGCCGACGGAACAGCAAGCTGCGGCGCCGGTCGCGGCTACGCAGCCACCCGCCCCCGCGACACCGGCGGCCCAGTCGGCCGTCGCCACGCCCTCGGCCGACCCTCAGCCGGCTAGCGAAGGTACAGCCGTCGGCGACGGTGCCGCGGCCATCGCCACGACTGAAGACCAGTTTGGCCTCGAGCGGATCGACGACGAGAAACGCAAGGACATAAAATCTATCCAGAGCCGCTATGTGGGCGAATTCAGAGGCTGGACCGGCAAAACCGTTTTCAAGCTGGAGAATGGCCAGGTCTGGCAGCAGGCTCAATCCGGGCGCATGGCCTGGAGGGCCACCAATCCGATGATCACCATAAAACGTGGCTTCATGGGCAGTTACCAGCTGTCCGTTGAAGGCGTCAACAAGACAGTCCGCGTTAAACGAATCGAGTAATCACGAAATCAGCAGGGCTTTCTCAGGACTGTTTGTCCAACAGCGGGCCTTCGGTCTGACGCCAGATATCTTCCTGCTCGACCAAGCCGTAAAGCGCCTCCGCTTGTGCGCGAAGCTTTCCCGCGACCTGGTCCCATTCGACATCACTCTCCGGACCTGCTGACTCATCCTGTTCCCTGAGATCTCCCAGTCGGGCACTTTGAAGTTGCCATTTCATCGAAAAATGCCGGGCGGCCTCGCGGGCAGTCTCAGCCAGGGAGGACTCGATATGATCGGTTGGTATGTCGACTCCTGAAATGACCCAGAAGGCGCGGTCGCGATCGGACTTTGGCCAGACTTTGCCGATGAACAGGCGCTGGGGCAATGTCCATACAGCATGACCGACGGCCTCCTCCTGAAACAGATCGCTGTTACGCGCATGATCTGCCATTCCCCTCAATTCGACCTTGGCCCAATCCGCATAGGCCTCCAGCTCCTGTTGATTCTTGAATACCATTTCTCAATCCTCGACTAATGCGAATGCCAGCATTCTGGCGTAACTTCACCGCAGGATCATCCGCCCGCGGACGGTGCAGTGGGTTGCGCGGACAGCGCCCGCGGCTGGTAGACACGAGCATCCAGACTCCACGGATCCGCGGCAGGTTCCCCGGCCTGATAACGTTTCATGACGCCTTGCATCCAGGGCAACACGTCATTGTCCTCCTGCTTCAAAGCCTCGAAAATAGCCTGAGCCTGGAATTCGACCGCCTCTTCGAACAAGCCGTTAGCCGCGCAGGCCATGGCGAGCGTCTCGGACGTTTGCAGATTCGGCTTGCGTTCGTACATGGCCCGAGCCGTGGTCAACGCCTGCGCGCGCTGCTCCTCGCTAACCCCCGGGCAGGTAGAGTACGCTCGGGACAGCGCGGTCAGCGCCTGTTCGTCACCGGGCGCCAGCTGCACCGCTCGCAGCAGTACCGGATGTGCCCACTGGCATTCCCCCGCGGCTAACCACGCCATACCCAGGAGATACATGACCTCCACGCTACTGGGCAGTTGGTGGGCGATCTGGGCATACTGCTCGCCAGCTTCGCCGAACGCCCCGCTTCGCATTAGAGAGTTTGCTAGCAGCATCCTTGGCTCCACGAGCTGGGGTTCCGCTTCCAGCGCCTTGACGTAACGCTCGCGAGCCTGTGAGTCGTCGCCACGCTGTTCCAGCATGGTACCGGCGAAATAGTTGGCCGCGGCATTGTCGGGCTCGATACTGAGAATCCGGCCAAAGGTCATCAGGGCGGCGTCGGAGTCACCGGTGATGCCTTGGAGTTCACCTAGACGCCGCAAGGCGTCAACGTTAGCTGGCTGGATAGACGTGGAAATCTCGTAGAACCGTATGGCGGCGCCCAATTGACCCATTTCCTCTGCTTTGGCCGCCGCCTCGAGATATTGATCAGCGCCCTGTGAGTGCGCCTGTACGAAGGCGAGAAGAGGATCATCGACGGTAGGAATCCGCTCTCCTGCCCGTTCAATCTCATCGCGCGCCTTGTCCGTCTCACCCAGGGCGCGGTAGGTCAGACCGAGTCGATAGTGCAACGAAGAGGCCTCGGGCTGTAACCGCAACGCCCGCTCGAACAGACTGGCGGCCCTGCTGTAATCTTCGCGCTGGAACGCCACCTGGCCGGTGCCGGCCAGCGCTGCAGCATCATCTTTGTTGACGTCCAGGACGACGCGGAATGCCGCCTCGGCCTCATCCAATCGATCCAGCTCTGACAGGACCCGGCCGAGGCGTACGAACCCCGGCAGATATTGCGGATCCTTGATGAGCGCATCTCGATAGCGTTCGACGGCCTTGTCCAGGGATCCCGTCTCCTCGTAGTGCACCGCGAGCAGGTAAGGCCAGCGGGCGTTGCCGGAATCCAGAACCGCGGCATTTCGCAGACAGGCGCCGGCCGCGTCCTGCTGCTCGTGGGCAAGGTAATTGATGCCCATGCGACCGTAGGCCAAACCGAGCGCACGACCCTCGAGCGTGGCGCGTTGCTGGCGGAAGTAGTCGGCGGCCGGCTCAAGGGTCTTGCGAACTTCCGGTTTCAGCTCAGTCAGGTCGGGATGGGGAACCAGCTCGATTTCCGCCATCGGCGAATCCGTCTGAGCCGTTGCATGACTGCCGCTGACCAGCATCAGGATGGCGATCAGCATGGTAAAACTTTTTGTCATCTCAGATCCGCCAAGTCATTGGTGCTGTTGATTGGACTCCAGATACGGCACCGGATTCCCGGCTCCTTGGTCAGCATGACCCTGCCGCAGAGTGTGATAGCGCCCGGTGGCCAAATCCGTCCTCCGCTCCTCGGTTCCGTCTGGCCAGAATATCCGCACTGACACGGTCTTCTCCGCTGACTCGCCCAAACCGAAGAGCACCCGCGGATCGTTCGACGACGCATAGCTGCCGTCAGCCCGGGAACGACGCCACAGCGTCTGCTCGCCGTCCAGGACGATCCGCGCCCCGTAGGCATCCCGCCCACCATCTGTCGTGAGCAGTCGCAAGCCCAGCCATCGGGATGATGAGCCGACCTGGTTCACCAGTACCCGCGCCGCGCCGGCATTATTGGCGATGATTACGTCCGTGTCTCCGTCTTCGTCCAGGTCTCCGAATGCCGCGCCGCGGCTCACCAGGGACACCGCAAATGCCCGCCCGGCCTGTGCCGTCACCTCCCGGTAATGCCCGTCTCCGAGGTTGCGGAACAGCTGGTTAGGCTGGTGCAGCGGGTATGGGTCTCCGGCCTCGGACAACGCCTGTATCTTGCGAACCGCGCCATTGACCGCCAACAGGTCCAGCCAGCCATCATTGTCATAGTCGAACCAGGCCGTACCGAACCCGGTATAGGCGAAGCTCGGGTTGGCCAGCCCCATTGCCACCGTACGGTCCTCAAACCAACCCTGACCATCGTTGATGTAAAGCGTGTTGGTTTCCTGCCTCAGATGGGTCATGAACAAGTCTTCGTCACCGTCCTCGTCGAAGTCCGCCGCATCCACGCCCATGCTGGCTTCTGCCATTCCATCCTTGTTGACGGCCACCCCGGCCAGCAGGGCCTCGTTGACAAAGCGGCCATCACGCTAGTTCACCCAGAGCTGGTTGGCCACGCCGTCGTTAGCCACATAGATATCCGGCCAGCGGTCGCCATCAAAATCCGCCGCCACAACACCCAGCGCCCCGCCGTGGGCCTTGCGGATACCCGATGACTCGCTCACGTCCTCGAACGTTCCATCGCCGCGGTTGCGGAACAGACTATCCGGGTCGGTAGCACCCTTGAGAGGACCGCAATAATCTCTTTCTAGTTTTGCCATGCGACAGACGCGGCGGTCGGACTCGATGGTGTGCTTGGCGTAGTTGCCCACATAGAGGTCCAGCCAGCCATCACGATCGTAATCCACCCAGGCCGCGCTCACGCTCCAGCGCCCATCGTCTACACCGGCCTTCTCAGTCACCTGCTCGAACGTCCCGTCCCCACGGTTGCTCCAGAGCTGGTTGGAACCGTAGTTCGTGACGTATAGGTCCACGTCTCCGTCGTTGTCGTAGTCCGCTGCCGCTACGCCCATGCCGTAGCCTTCGGCGCGAAGACCCGACGCCCGGGTCACATCCGTAAAACGCAGCTCACCGGTGTCCAGTTCATTGCGATATAACCGGTCCGTCAGTGGTAACCCATATCGCGGCGCGAACGTTGCCTCCGACACCGGCTTGCCACCCAGCATGTGACCCTGCACCAGATACACGTCCAGATCGCCGTCACCGTCATAGTCGAACAACGCCACGCCGCTGCCCATCATCTCCGGAAAATACAGCTCCCCGCTCATGCCGTTGAAGTGCTGAAAATCAAGGCCCGTCGATTCGGTGGCGTCGGTGAAGATTTCTGCATGTGATTGCGCCGTCCACCACACGCAGAGCGCGGCACACCAGCCAAGTATCCTCAATGCCGGAGCCTGGCGGGCGGTGCCGCGGGAATCGGATTCATACGTTTTGGGGATCATGGGATTCGGATCGGGCCCGCCGGGGGCGCGGAAGGATAACATGCAAGACCGCCCTCAACCCGGGTCAGTCTGCCGCAGCACGATTTCCCGGTCGACGCCTGTCACGGTCATCGTCTGAATGGCGCCATCTGCCCAGATGACCTCCAGGCGATCGACGTCGGCCGACCCGCCGAGACCGAAAGTAAGCGTCAGCTCCGTCTGGGACAGGTAGCTGCGGGAACTACCCACCATCCGCTCCTGAACTCCAGCGGAGCCGACCAGGCGGACGCGTGCCCCGATGGCTGCGGCATTGGGCTTCACGCCAACAGTTCTTACCCGCAGCCAGTGGTGACCGGTCGCCTGATCGTTACGCAGCAACCTCGGCCCGCCGCCCGCCTGGGTCAGCACCACATCCAGATCGCCGTCCAGGTCCATATCCGCATACGCGGCCCCGCGGCCCACCATCGGCACCGGCAGATCTCCGAGCCGTTCCACCGGTAACGCCACGAAGCGACGCGGGCAATCGAGGCCGCAGTTCCAGAACAGCTGCGCCGGCTGCGCATGCCGCTGACTCGCCTGCACCCGGTTGATCTCATCTTCTACATGGCCATTGGCCTGCAACAGGTCCTGCCGTCCATCCAGGTCGGCGTCGAAGAAAAACAAGCCGAAACTCAGTGCGCTGCGGCTGGGCGGGCCGATCCCGGCGATGATGGCCTCGTCCGTGAACAGACCTCTGCCATCCGGGTCGACGTAGTAAGAAGTCATCTCGTTGGCGAAATTACCGATCGCGACCGCCGTCTCGCCTGCCTCTGCATGCCTGACGATGTCGATGCCCATCGCTCCGGTCGCGTGGCCCGAGTTGTCGTAGGCCAGGCCGCCGCCGACGCCCTGCTCGACGAAGGTCCCGCCATCGTTGCGATAGTAGAAATTTCGCACGGTGTCGTTGGCCACCAGCAGGTCGGGCCAGCCGTCTCTGTCCAGATCCTCCACGGCCACGGCCAATGCTTTACCCATTGGCTCCCCGGTGTCCGGATGGGAGACCCGGACCCCCGAATCGACCGAGACGTCCTCGAATCGCCCGTCGCCGAGGTTGCGATACAGGTACGGCTGCGAGCCGGGGAAGTTCGTTGGCGGGCCATAGGCCCGGCCGATACCCGTCAGCTGGTAATCCACCTCGAAATCAAGCGACCTGCTCCACGCCACGTAGTTCGCAACGAACAGGTCCAGATCGCCGTCCCGGTCATAGTCAAGGAAGACGGCACTGGTGCTCCAGCTGTCGGCATCGCCGGCGACCCCCGCCGAGGCCGTGATGTCTTCGAAACGACCCCCACCGAGATTCCGTAACAGCCGGTTTCGGCCGACCCCGGTCAGGAACAGTTCCGGGCGCCCGTCGCCATCCACGTCGCCAACAGCCACGCCCATTCCGTATATGGGCGTTTCCAGTCCTGACCCGGCCGTCGCGTCCCTGAATGTGCCGTCGCCACGATTCAGGTACAAACGGGATACAGCGCCCGTCGCAGCCCTCCCGGACCACTCCCATGGTCGGGAATTCACGAACAGCAGGTCAGCCAGGCCGTCACCGTCGAGGTCGGTGAATGCCACACCGCCACCCATGGTCTCGGGCAACAGCCGCTCACCCTCCGCCCCGTTTTCGTGCACGAAATCGATACCAGCCGCGACTGTCACGTCGCTGAAAGGCAGGCTTGGAAGGGCCATCGGCCTTTCTTCCGGCAAGGACTCGGGCGACCTCAGGACCGTCTCCTCGACGGTCACGGGGTCAGCCCCGTCCCGCAACAACCACCATCCGGCAACCGCCAGCAGGCAGACGAATATCACGACGATCACGGACCAGCGCAGAGCGATGCCGATGACGGCATCGTCATCGCCGTCGCGCGGCCCGGCCTGTCGTTCCGGTGCCGGGGATTCGTATTCCGTCTTGCTCAATTGGCTGCGGTCCTGGATGCGGTGTCCTGAAGGTCGTAGGCGCCGACTCGATGGAGGTCGTAGATGACGACGGCGGCCGCGGCATGGTCTGCCGCCGGGTTGGCTCGCCGGGCGGTCGCGACGGCCCGGTCGCGGGCATTATCGTCGGTCTTGTAGCGGCCGTGAAGCATTCGATGATGCTCGGCCCGCTCCTGATCGCCCAGACGTACAAATACCTGCGACAGCCCCCAGTGAGCCTCTACGTTCTCCGGATCCAGCTGCAGTGCCTGCAGGTAGACATCCCGCGCCTGTGCCAGGGACGCCATCCTCTGCGCGTCTCGAGACTCGCCCCGCTCAAGCTTTGAACGCTCGAACAGGGCGCCGGCTAACTCATTCAGCAGACGATAGTCTCTCCCGAAGTCGAATCCCCGGGCCCGCGCGTCGGCAAATCGCGTCTCCGCCAGGGACCGGTAACCCTCTATGGCCTCGTCCAGGAACCCATTCTGGCGATTCAGCCCGGCAGTCAGATATGCGATCGACCACGGATACGGGACCGGGTCATGGGAACCGGCCCGCTCGAGTGCCAGGCGGGCTTCGTCCAGCCGGCCCTCACGCAGGTAGACACGCGCCAGGTTGACCGGACCATGCGCCTGGCCGAGGGTTTCTACTCTAAGGAACGCGGTTTCCGCCTGTCGCAACTGGCCAGCGCCCTTCTTGCGCAACAATCCGATGCCATAGTCGTTCCAGCGCATCCAGGTCTCGATCTCCGGCGCGGCTGTCGCCTCCTGCCGGCCACTGGCGTTGCCAACCGGGAAAACCACCTTGTCGCTGGCAATGATGGTAACGGGCAGATCGTTGCCATCGAACGATTCTCCCTGAAACAGCCTGAGGAAATTGGTGTCGAACTTCCGGTACTTCAGTATGACCTCGACCTCGACCGGCTCGGTCACCCACTCGGGCACCTGCATGCGGTAATGCACCACGTCCGCTGCCCCGGGCGGAATCTGATTGTTGTAAAGCACCGTGAAGATGTCTTCCGCATTGCGCCTGTCGATGCGCTGGCCGTCACGATCGAGGACCCATGCATTGACGAAGTGCGACCAGGGATCGACCTTGTTCTCGACCGCGTCCATGCCACCGCTGCGACCGAAGGTCCGGCCGCCGCTGCTGACCCGTACGTCGAGCCACACCTGGTTGGAATCCGCCGTGCCCTGGGTGAACAGATGGCCCAGGGTCAAGGTCCTGAGTACTGTCTCGAGCAGGTAAGCCTTGCCGGGTTCCAGCGCGGGCATCGCCGGCCGCAATGGCGCATGCAGGCGACCGTCGACCTCCCCGTCTTCCTTGAGGCCAAAGATGTCGACCCGCAGACTGTCGCGCAGAAAGGCCGCATGCGCATCGTTGACGGACTCGGGCATGTCGAGCAGGTGCGGTATCGCAGTATTTGCCGACGGGAACTGGTGGTCGTGAACTTTCAGGTCACCGCTGTCGTCGAGCCTTCGCGCACCGAAATCCTCCGACACGAGCGTCGGCATATGGCAGCCATTGCAGTTGCTCTCGGCTGCATCCGGATAATAAAAGCTGCGCACTCCATGCCCGGAGACGCCGGACAAAAGGAAACTGTCATAGTGATTCTGGCCTCGTAACCAGCGGTAACCGTTGAGCTCCTCCGGCAGATGGACCTTGTGACAGCTGCCGCAGAATTCCGCGGACTGGTGCAAGGGTTTCAGGAAAGTCTTCTTGTGGAAGTCTGGTTTGGCCTTCACCAGGGTCTCGTTGACCCACTGTAGCGCGACGTTGTCTGAGTAGGTGAAGGGATAGTGCAGCGGCTCCTCGATCGTGTAGTCCGCATTTCCCCTTGGGCTGTTGATGTTGGTAATCGCATGACAGGCAGTGCAGGTGATCCCCGCCTGCGACGTGGGATGCGCCACATCGTCAAAGCCGGGATCATCAAACGCCCCAGAGAAGAACGGCACCGGATCGTGGCAGCCAGCGCAGAATCGGGCCGCACGCACATCTCCATCGCGCGCTAAGGACACCTGGCGGGTATTCCTCACGGAGAACAGGTAGGCCGGATTGTTAAACGACGCGAAACGGTGGACGCTGTGAGACCAGCTCTCATGGACATCAGCATGACACCGCGCGCAATATTCGTCCTGCATCAGAGCCCGGGCCGGGATGAAGTCGCCACTGGCCGTTCGCGCCAGCGACGGGAAGAAATATTCCGTGCCCTCTTCGGGCCCGGCGGCGTTCCAGCGGCGCGGATCCTGTGACTGGACGAACACGAGCACGACGGACAGCAGGATGGCGCCGGACGCCACCAGCCCTCCGAAGCGCCACCGGAGCGGCGCGCCGGCGAGACGGTGCAACACGAACAGCCATGCCGCCACCACGGGCGCCACGACATGCAGCCAGTAGGCCAGCTTCCGCGCTGCGGGATCGCGAATCTCTACGAGAGGGATACCGCGCGTGAGCACCAGGCCGGTGACAAGGAGCAGCAGCGCGACCGAGAACAGCGCATAGCCGACCCTGACTGCGCGACGGTTTGGCCGGCCACGCGCGCGAGCCTGGTGCCGGAAGCCGTAGACCACGACCGGGATGATCAACAACATGCCCAGCGCCAGGTGTCCCAGGAACATCAGCTGGTAGAAGTAATCCTGGATGACCCGACCGGTCCACCATTCGATAAACGTCACCGACGATAGGTAAACGGCGTTGATAGCCAGCAGGGAGAACAGCCCGAAAACGACGTAGAGAATCCTTCTCAACGCCGGCGTCACAACCGGCGCGGGGCGCCCGCGGCCGCCACGCTTTCTGACCGGTCCCGTCATCGCCCGGACTGGAACCTCAGGTTGTGACGATCGTGCAGGTCCTGCCGCCGGGCCTCAGCGGCGGCATCCAGCGGCCCGCGGACGGGCAGCGGACCGACGCGCCCGCCGTCACGTGTATACAAGTCCATGTCCTTGGCCCAGCCGCGGGTCTCCAGGATAATCCTGCGCGTCCAGCCGGTGGGTGCGGGTGCGGCCGCCGGGAACTCCAGGTGGACCTCCTCTCCCGAACCGATGATAACGACCGCGTCATCGGTCTCCGCCAACAGTTCATCGACGGGACCCAGAGCAGTGTAATGGCCCTCGAGATAGCGGGCGTCCCAGAATGCCTGCCTGACGCCATAGTCGTAGTCCGGCAGCCGCTGGGGACCGTTGCGTCGGAGCGGAAAACCGGTCTTGGCCAGCCGCGCGGTCCGCGGACCGATCTCCAGAGTCTCGATTCGCGGCGGCGTCTCCTCGTAAACGATGCGGATGCGATCCCAGTAGACCTCCAGACTCGTGCTGATCCTCAGTGCTACCGTATCGGCCGGCAGGGCGTGTAAGGGCAGGGACATGACTCTCGGCATACCGGCCGGGTAACCGAAATCCGCATGCACAATCTGCCAGTTTCCGTCCGCAGTCATGGCTTCCAGGTCAGGCGGATCGTAGGAAGCGCCCGCCTGCCAGGCCGCGAAGACGGTTTGGGAATAGGGGTACTCGACCCAGCCGTCGACCACCATGACGGGCATGGATCCCGGCGGGTTGATGGTTCGGCCGAATTCCAGCGTCAATCTGTGTGGGTCGCGCAAACGGCCGATAAACCGCTCGTCCAGTGCCCCCGGCGGCGCGGCGGATCTGTCGGCCGCTGCGATCTCGGCGGTAACATCCTGGCCACGGTCGTTTGTCGCCAACGCGGGCAGCACAGTGCGCTCGAAATAGATAGGCCGCCCGGTCACCTCGGGTGCGCCGGTGGCCATGCGCTCGTCCGGCACGACATCCCAGCCCGCGGGCAGGTCGACGACACGCAGGCGGACCGAATCTATGTAGGCGTTTTCTTCCATCGGCTCTGCGATCTTGATCTGGTAGCGGCCGTCCCGTTCGGCCGGCAGGCCCTCTGGCATGAGGAAGTACTCCCAGGGACGCGGCTCCGCGTAGATCCCGGGCGCGACAAAGAAGCCGAGCCCGCCCACGCCCAGAACATCACTGACGAACGCGTAACCCTGACCGTCCCAGGCGAAGACCACGGGGCAACTCGACAGCTGGCGCTGGGTCTCGGCGATGCGATGCACCTTGCCGGGTTTCAGGTCGAGCTCTGTCTGGAACACGCCATCAGACCAGTCCAGTGCCACGTAGTCCGCGCTGGTCCTGCCACCCAGCCCGAACAGCAGTGGCTGCAGGCTCTGGCCCGGGGCCGAGTGCCTGTCGAACGTATCCATGATCGACCAGCGATCCAGCGTTCGTAGCGACACCCGGGTTCCGATGCCCGAGCGATTGGAGCGCATGGACTCGGCCCGATCCTCTTTGCCGCTGACCGCTATACCCAGGAACGCGTGCCGCCCGGAGCCGGGCAGCCATTGCCTCAATCCCCCCGCCGTCGGCGCCAGCAGCCCGGGCCCACGTTCGGCATCCGAGTTGACCACGATGATCGGGCCGGCCAGTGACGCGGCTTCGTCCAGCGCTATGGGTTCGTCCTGGTCGACGAAGACGACCGCGCCCGAAGCACTGCCTGCCAGAAGATCCACGGTGCCGTCTCCGTCGAAATCTGCCAGCGACAGAAAGGGATCCGCACCCTGAATACTGCCGAGCTGCTGCTCGACCCACCGATCGTCATGGTCTCGACCCCACGTCGAGAGCGCGCCCGTGGAGTCCACCGAATAGATCTCGACCCGCCCGTCCGAATTGCGGTCACCGGCTAACGCCGTCACCAGGCTCGCAGCTCTGAGATCCTCGAAGCCGGTCGCCTCACGGTACTGCCACAGCCGGTCGTTCAACCACACTTCACTGCCGCCGGGTCGGATCACGAGCAGATCAACGTCGCGGTCACCGTCGAGGTCCGCGGGCAGGAACTGTCCGCCGCCGTCCCGGCCGCCGATACCCTGCTGTTCGGCCAGGCGGCGAAAGCTGCCGTCTGCGTTGTTGTTAAACAACTCATTCGGACGGTTCGAATTGACCACGAAGATATCGAGGTCGCCATCATGGTCGGCGTCCAACAGGCCCGCGTCCGTGCAGTAACCGTCGTCGTCGGTTCCGGTGCTGGCGGCGTCTTCCCTCCAGCCGCCTTCGCCATCGTTGAGCCAAAGCTGGTTGGCGCCGATGCGGCACAGATAGGCGTCCAGATCGCCGTCGTTATCGACGTCTCCCCAGAGGCTTGCCACGATGCCGTCAACTCGCGATAGAGCATGCTGCGGTCGCGGCTCATAGCTGCCGTCCTCGTCCGCCAGCAGCAACATCGAGTCGCTGGTAGATACCCTGTAAAGATCGAGCCTGCCGTCACCATCGACGTCGGCAACGGTCAGACGTGCAGGACCGGCGCCGTCCCCGATACCCAAATCCAGCGGGTCGGCAAACAACGGGCCCCGGGGCCTCGAATCCCGTTCCGGTTGCGGCCGACCAACCGCCAGAGTCTCCGCCTTGGCTCCCATGCGCGTGTATTTGAATTCAGCCAGACGGGCGCGCGGATTGTCGGCGAATCGCTGGTATACCGACAGCATCTCGCGCGCCTCTTCCGCGTTGCCGAGTCGGCGCATGACCAGGCCGGCCCCGTAGTAGGCGCTGCGCAGATAGGGGTCAAGTCGAATCGCGCGCCGGTACCATTCCAGCGTCTGCTCGAGCTCACCCTGTTGCAGCAGGTTCTGGGCGATGAAATAGGCTGCATAGGCATCTTGCGGGTCCGCATCGGCGACCAGCCTTAGGTGCTCGAGTGATGCTTCGGTTTCGCCGAGATACAGGCGTAACAGTCCGCTAACGTAATTCGCCCGGACGTGTTCGGGCTGACGCTGCAGCACGTCATCGAGAATCGCCAGGGCACGTTGTTCGTCTCCCTCCTCCTGGCGGTTGAGCGTGGAGATCGCCAGGTTGACCTTGGCGTCCAGCCACTCGGGTCGACGCTCGGTCAGTTCCAGAAAGGCCTGGCGCGCTCCCGGGTAGTCGAAGTACCCCATCAGCGCGACCCCGCGATTGTTCAGCGCGACATCGCCTGCCGAGAGTCCATCCGACTTCCCGCATGCGCCGATCAGCATGCAACAAAAGACCAGGACGAGGCGGCCGTCAAATCGTGTCACTCGTCTTCACCCTCCAGGCGCTTTTTGGCCGATCCGATTCGGCTGTTGAGACTCTCGATTGAAATCGGATGGGAACCGGCGCGCGGCAATCCCGGCTGCGACAGGTAGGTGTACGACTCGGGCCGAAGATGAGCCCTCATATCGTGACCTCTGCGTCGGGACCTTGCGGCTCGCATCGCGCCCACATCAACAGGCGCGACGACCACTTTCTCTCCCGGCCCGGGATCTGCCTGAGCCAGGATGCGGCCGTCGTAGTCCACGATCATGCTGCCACCGGGCCAGCTGAACGGCGGATAGTTTTTCATGGCCGCTCCCTGGTTCGCGGCCACCACATAGGCAGTATTCTCGAGCGCCCGGGTCCGGTTGACCAGTGACCACCAGTTCATCGGCTCGGCCGTGCCCCAGGGGTCCATGTAGGCGGAGATTCTTACCAGGATCTCAGCGCCCTTGAAGCTGAGTTCCCTGATGGTCTCGGGAAACAGCCAGTCATAACAGGTCGCGACGGCGATCTTGCCGAGCTCCGTATCGGCCACAGGGAACGGGTCAAGGGGATAATCCTCGAAATCGTGCGGGCTTGCGTGTACCTCCCATGGAATCCACGGATTGACCTTCCGATACTTGCTCAGCACCCCGTTCGGACCAATCAGCACCGTCGTATTGAACACGGCATCCGGAAACTGCGGATCGCTCTCCAGGAACGAACCGGTCTGGATGTAGCACCCATACTTCCTGGCCAGACTCTCATAGACGACGGTATGTTCGTTGGGCACCGGTACCGCAAGATGCTGACGCAATACACCGACTGTCGTATATGCGGGAATGGTGTGGGCGAACTCTGGAAAAGCCAGCAGCCGCACATCGTGGAACGGCTCGTAACCCGTGATGGTCTGTTCCACGATCTCGCACATCCTCTGCACCCGACCGGGAATCTCTTGACGCGTGCTTGCGGCCGGAAAATCCGTCTGGCAGGCGGCAGCGTAGAAAATGTTGCTCATGGATATTGAACCTGGAGACGTGTATTGCCGCATCGCGCTCCGCGACCGAACGACATGGCTGCCTATTCTAATGCGGTATGGTTTCGAACGTTGCGTCGACCGGGTTTCATGGCGGCTCTACGGCGTTTGTACTATATTGCCGGGGAGAGCCCTGCTCGCAATCAAGGCGGGGTAGCTGCACTAAACCCGGGGGAACCTTGCCAATGACGAATCAGCTCACCGACCTCGAGAAGGCGTTTGACGACGCACGTAAACAATTCTCAAAGACCGCGGAAAAAACCTACAAGCGTCTTAAGAAGGAACTGGACACGCTGATTCGCCGCGGCAATCGCACCGCTGATCGCGTCAGAAGCCTGCGCAAACGGCTGCAGGCCCAAGCTGAAAAGGCGGCCAAAACCGGTACCAAGGCCGCCCAGGAACGCGCCTTGAAACTCGAGCAGATGCTCGCCGACGCCCGCGATGAACTACGTATCACGGAAGAAGACAAGCGGCGCGTCCGCCAGATGTACAACGAGGCAAGGAAGCACGTGAAGAAGAGTGAGTTCCTGGACAAGGCCGTGACTCGACTGGAAAAGGAGATCGAGAAGGCCTTTGGAGCGAAGAAGAAACCGAAGAAGCGTCCGGCGAAGAAAAAACCTGCTGCGAAGAAGAAGGCTGCCGCCAGGAAGAAACCCGCCGCGAAGAAGAAAGCGGCTGCCAAGAAGAAACCCGCCGCGAAGAAGAAGCCTGCGGCAAGAAAGAAGGCCTCTGCGAAGAAGAAGCCGGCGAAGAAGAAGGCGTCCCGCAAGAAAACGGCGACCCGGAAGAAGGCGGTCGCCAAGCGGAAGCCGGTGAGACGGAAGACCGCGAGCAAGAAGCGAGTCTCGAAGAAGAAGCGCGCCTGAGCTCACTTCGCATAGCGCCGATGAAGGGCCGCTCTCGAGCGGCCCTTCGCACGCCTAGAACCTGCGCCCGAGAAACATGAAGCCGGTCTGGTTACCGCCCTCGGCGAAACCGGCTCCGATGTACAACGGCCCGACGAAGGAGTCGATACCAAGGAAAAGGCTGCCAGCCAGCTTGCCGTCGTCCTGCAGATCGATGTCTTCCCCGATGGCGCCGTACTCCAGCGAGCCGCCAATATAGACCGGCAGAAATTCGATATCGTTCATCCTGCGGAAGAACACGGCCTCGCCCAGGAGGAACTCCTCTCCGCTCAGCTCGTTGGTTTCGAAGCCCGATAGCCTCAGAAAACCACCCAGCTGAAATAGCCTCGAGATGGGGGTCTCGCCATCCATCGTCTTGCCGCCCGTGACATTCGGGAAGACCGTGTAGCGCCCCCAGGTCATCGCCATGCCGGCGCCGAACGTGACCTGATCGAAATTGATGTCGTCGCCCAGCGCGTCACTGTGCCAATCGTAGTTCACCAGGAATGCATGCCCATGCCGTGGAAAGTTCACATCATCCAGTTCGTCCACCTCGAAGCGCAGGAAGACCCGGGCATCGTTGTAGTCCTTCTCGATATCTGCGGGATCCCCGATCTGCAGGCTTGATCCGACGTTGGTAAATTCGTAGCCGGCGCGGATTTCCCCCCAGTTGCCCAACTCCCGGCCACCGGCCAGCTGGAAACCGTATTCGGTCACCCGGTACTGCGCGGCTTTACTGCCGCCTTCGAAGAAATTGACGTTGCGCTTGCCGTAGAACACGCCCGGATTCACAAAGTAGCGCATGCCCGTATCGAGCGGCTGATACCACTCGCTAAAGAGGCCGGGCTCCTCGCCGACGGTCAGCTGCGACCGCCATTCTCCGCCGAGTTCGTTCATGGCGGTCTTCAGATAGGCGACCCGCAGGTTAAACAGCGTGTTGCCCTCGAAATCGTCTTCGAGATCCATGCCGAACTGCAGGTAGTCCGGCCCCCAGCGCTTCGCCCGCGCGTCGACTACCACGCCGGTTTCACCGTCCCGTTCGGCAACTTCGTAGTCGACCTTTTCGAACAGTTCGAGCCCGTAGATGGAGTCCAGATTCCTGTTCATCTGCCTGGTTTGCAATGGCTCGCCGACCGGCTGTTCGATCTTGTTCAGCAGCACCTTGCGATCCAGCGAAACGTCCGTTTCAACCTCGATGAAATCGACGACCGGTGGCGGCGACCTTCGCGACGACCGTCCCGCCAGCCAGTCCTCGTAATCGTCGTGGCCGACACCCAGAGCCTGCAGCGAGGACCGCATACCGGCGGCGGCCTGATAGCCAAGCTCCACGGCTTCACCGGTGCGATCAAAGTCCCCCGTGCTGATGTCGCCGAGGCGGGGCACGATCGCCACGTCGGCAGATGTCAGCGTGGCCAGATTCCTTTCCGTGTTGGCGCGGGTCATGATCGACGTCAGCTGGTCGGTCAGGATGACAATATCGGTGAGGTCTTCGGGATCATGCAGAGGCGTACTGATGTCCACGACGATGAGCACGTCCGCGCCCATCTCCCGAGCCACGTCCACCGGCAAGTTGTTGGTGATGCCGCCGTCGACCAGCAACCGATCCGCGAATATGGTCGGCGAGAATATCCCGGGGATCGCCATGCTTCCCGAGATCGCCAGCGCCAGATCGCCCTCTCCGAGAACGGCGGTCCGGCCGTTGCCTATGTCGGTGGCCACTGCCCGGAACGCAGTGGGCAGATCATCGAAGTCGCGGATTTCGGCGACCGGGACGGTGAACTCCTTCAGTGCCAGTGTGACCCGCTGGCCCTCGATCAGGCCCAACGGCAGCTTCAGCGTTGCGGTTTTGAGATCGAAACCGGGTTGCGCCTTGACGAGAAGAAGATCGTCATCGCGCTTGCGGCGAAAGCTCCGGTCCTGACGCTCCAGGTCATCGCGGAACATCCGCTTCCAATCCATGGCTTGAATAGCTTCACCGATCTCGTCGGCTGACATGCCGGACGCGTAAAGTCCGCCGACGATAGCCCCCATGCTTGTACCGGCGATGTAATCCACCGGCACGCGAGACTCCTCCAGCACCTTCAACACGCCGACATGGGCCGCGCCTCGGGCGCCACCACCGCTGAGCACCAACCCCACCCTGGGCCGCAATTCGTCAGGACCCGTGGGCGCGGCGCGCAGCGCCTGCTGATGCGGCCAAAAACACATGATGACAAGCACGACTCTCACGAGTCGCGCCAGGTCAAGAATTCTCATGTTCGGTCCTCTGTTCGGAAACGGGATGGCGTCGTCATTCTTCCGAGGGCTGGGATATCTGCATGCCGACCAGCCTGGCCACCAATACCGTCAGATACA
>CP070833.1:2222247-2278271 GCA_020341735.1 Gammaproteobacteria bacterium
GCCGTAGCCGGAGGCTGGGCTCTCGGCGGCGTGGCGTTTCTGGTCTTTCTTGTTCAGGTCGCCGACTATCCAGTCGCAATGCTGACGGTACCGGGCGCCGAGTTCTCGAACACTCGTCCCCCCACGGTGGCCCTTGTCGCCCTGGCTGCACTCCAGTTCGGTACTCTCTGCCTGTTCCAAACCGTAGTTCGGCGCTGGCTCGAGAGACCTGGCATCTGGGCGGCCACGGTGCTCATCAACGGGTCGATTATGACGATCTTCCTTTGGCATTCCACAGTGCAGGTTCTGCTCATCGGGCTCGCCTACGGTCTGGGCGGGATCGGGCTCGGCTGGGAGCCGGGTTCGGCTATCTGGTGGACCACCAGGCCACTATGGCTTCTGGTAATGACACTCACGCTCATGCCAATCGTTGTGCTGTTCTCCCGGTACGAGAGAGGATCTCGCATGACGACCGGCAGCGGCCTGGCTCCGGCGATTCAGGTAATCGGCGCCTTGTTGATGTGTGTGGGGGTCGCGCAGCTCGCCTGGGCGGGGATGAGTGCCGTGGAGCCGCCTTGGGTGCGTCTGTTGCCACTGGCACTATCCTTGGCAGGAGCGGCCATGGTCCTCTTCTCGGGGCGGCCGCAGAAATCGACGGGAGATACAGGCTAGCGGAACGCCGATCTGCTGCCGCTCCGGCAACCTGAGATTTTCTCGATCACTTCAGTACAGTCACCCGAACCGCCACGGTGACCGATTAACTGCAGGTGATCAACGGGACCGATCGTCGCCGGGATCTGGCAGGCGCAGCACGCATCTATTCGCGCGACAGGGTACTAAAGCTCTGGCAATTCGCTGGTTGCGAACCATCCGGACATCATCGCCATTAAGCCTGTCTCGGTATTAAACGGGACGGTGCAACCCTCGGGCAATGCGAGCACTGGCCCGCGATGAGTCAGCCTCTGTCATCAAGGCTCATCGGTATGAGCCGCCGTTCGCTCTTTGCCTAGGCGGCTTCTGCGGCATCACCGGGCGTCGCCTGATTGCCAGCCGTGAGCGACACATAGTTCCTTATGTCGAACTTCCTTGTCCGGCTCCAGTATTCGACCGTGAACCCCGGCCACAGAGTGGTGTTCTTGCCGTTCTCGTCCAGATACCAGCTACGGCACCCGCTGGCCCAGATGGTCCGCGCAAGGCGGCGCTGCAGGCGCCGATTGTATTCCGCCTCGACGTCCCGGCGTATTTCGAGTGCATCGACACCGTTTTCCTGCATGGTCTTGATGCAATCCATCACATAGTGGACCTCGGCCTCGAGCATGAAAATGACCGAGTTGTGACCGAGACCGGTGTTTGGACCCGCGAGAACAAAAAGGTTGGGGAAACCCGATACGCTGATTCCTTTGTATGCTTCCAGGCCCTCCTGCCAGCGCTGGGTGATGTCCAGACCTTGCCGGCCGATGATCATGCCCTCCGGCAAGGGCTTCGTTGCCTGAAAACCGGTGCCGAGGATGATGGCGTCGACTTCATGCTTGGCGCCGTCCGTGGTCACCACTCCGTCGGCCGTAATCTCCCGGATCCGTCGGGTTACTAGGTAAACATTGTCCCTCGTCAGAGCCGGATAGTAGTCGTCGGACAGCAAAATTCGTTTGCAGCCGGCCGGATAGTCCGGCACGACCTGCATTCGCAGATGCGGGTCCGGAATGGACTTCCGGATGTGCCGTCGGCCGAGCCACTCGATCATTCGACTCAGTCCGGGGAACACCGTGAACACGAGGGCGCGAGACTCCAGGCGCCAGTACAGTATCGTGCGGTAGATCTTTTGCGTAATCGGAAATCGGCGGAACATCTTCTTCTCGAAGCCGGTGATCGCTCGATCCGGGCGCGGCAGGATCCAAGGTGGAGTTCGCTGATACACAAAGAGTTGATCGACGTCGGCGGCGATCGCTGGCACGAACTGGATAGCGCTGGCTCCGGTGCCGATAGCTGCGACGCGCTTGCCCTTAAGATCGTAGTCGTGATTCCAGGCGGCTGAGTGGAATATCTCCCCCTTGAATTCCTCCAGGCCGGGGATATCCGGATGAGCAGGTCGGCTTAGCCCGCCTGTCGCGGCGACCAGGAAGCGCGAGCGGTAGCGAGTTCCATCCTTGGCCTCGACTTGCCAACGGCCGTCAGAGTCCCGGTATCTCGCCCGTCGAACCTCACAACGCAGCCGGATGTGCTGCTCCAATCCGTACTTGGCCACGCAGTGCCGCATGTAGTCGCGGATTTCTGACTGCCGACCGAACATGTGCGACCAGTCAGGATTTGGCTCAAAGGAGTAGGAGTAGAGATGCGACTGCACGTCGCAGGCACAGCCGGGATAGGAGTTTGCCCACCAGGTGCCGCCGACGCCTTCGTCCTTATCGAGGATGACGAAGTCGTCGATGCCCGCCTCTTTCAGCTTTATGGCGGTCAATAGACCACCGAAGCCGGCGCCGATGATGAGGGTGTGAACCTCACTTATATCCGGCGTCATCGCCGCATTATTTGTCATTGCCGGCCTGAGTCTCCCACGCACCCTCGGCGCCAAATATCCACGGCCGCGCGGTCGCGGTCAAATAGGCGCGCTTCAGGCTATGCTCTCCGCGGTCTTCGAAATCGATGATTTATTGAGTTACGAGGGTTGGTCACGGCCAGCCTGTTCAGCTCTGACTGGCTCTCTCGGCGGTCCGGCAAAACTCGGGTTCCTTACCCACCGGCAGGCCCTCAAGCGCACTCACGGTGTCGAAAACCTGCGGATATGCTTCATCATCCGGCGCCAGCGTATTCAGTGTCGCGCGCGCCAGTTCCAGGGCCAGGTTGCGGCAACCCAGGTCACCCAGTACGACGGCCAGGTTGTTCAGGCCCGATGGCTCAGCCGGATTCAGTTTGACATAACGCTCCCAGGCGACCCTCGCTCCATGCAGGTCCCCGAGGGAGTAACGTGCGTTTCCCAGCCCGAACAAAGCGACGCTGTCATCCGGCCAGATGTGTAGCACCACCCTCCAGGCCTGACTCGCCTCTGCAGGACGGCCAGCCGCCTCGAGCCCCAGCACAGCACGGTGGAGGCGTTCGCGTCGCGGGTCAGCCGGAGCCTCATCAGGATGCAGAACTACCAGTGCCCAACGGCCCGCCTTGTCCCAGCTGCTCATGAACTTCGTGGAAGACATCTGAAGACGCTGCTCCCGGCCCGATCTCAGAGTCACTGTCTCCGTCGAGGCGTCTGCGCCGATGACGACCGCATAGTGCCAGATGGGTCGGGATGCCAGCCCCAGGTTTTGCAGCACCAGAACCGGGCGGCCCGCCACAAGTTCTGCTGCGAGCCCCTCCAGGGTGGGTGGTAACTCATAGGCAAGCAGTCCCCGCCTGCGAATCGCGCCCAGTAGTTCAGGCTGCAGGCTGCCTTCCAGACCTGGCACGTAGACTTCGGACACCAGGGCGTCGGGAGTCGCCCGCGACCCGGCTGAGTCCAACACAGTCGCCAGCGCGGCGGGTCCGCATTGCAGTTCTTCCTGGGGATAGAAAGGCGTTGCAGTCAGCTCTATCGGGGCGGCCCGATTTGATAGCGCCGTTGTCTCGGAGAGGTGTTCACCGGGCGACACGCAGCCGGCCAGTACAGTAATGACCGGCAGGATCGCGACCCTGATAGCGGCAGCGTCAGATCTTCTTGAAGATATCGATGACGCCGGTCAGCTCCAGGATGAGCAGTACGATGAATGTGATGCCGACGATCGTCACGACGCCTGCGCCGGCCGGCATCTGTTCGATCTCCGCGTTGAGACGTGCGAGCTCCGCATCAGTCAGCGACGCGACTCTCTGCGCCGCCCACTCCGGATCCACGCCGAGGTCGACCAGTTTCGCCCTGACCTCTTCACCGGCCACAAGACTCTGCAGCCGCGCGACCTGCGCGGTCCGCTGCTCGGAACCGGCCACCGCATGAGTGCCGATGACGCCGGCGTGCGCCGCCTGGGCAAAACCCATCGAACACAGGCTGAGACAAACGAGCGCCGTGATGGCCCTCAAGCCGAATTTCCCACGCATGTGAATACTCCTGATCCTCTGAGAACCGTCCCGAACTGTGTTCGAAATCCGCAAGGAGGTCCAGCGGAGATTACGTTAAATGAGACGAGTGTCACACATTGACGTCGGCGATCACCGTATGTCATCTGGTCCCTCGGGGCCAACAGTGGCATCCAGATTCGAGCCCCTGCAGATCGGTAGGGACCTGAGGCGATCAGGCATGCCGTGTCCGCCTCGATGCGCGGCCAGGAGTTGACCGGGATCGTGGCGATCCCTTTTGAGACCGGGGCCTCGGATGGAAGACCGCCTCCTCCAGCTCCACGAAAGCCTCCTCGATATACTCCGCCAGCAGCGAAAGACTGCCCAGCTCCCGGGTCCCGATGAGTCCGAAGTGCAACGTTCCGGCATAGCTGTACAGTGTGATGTTGAGCCGATTGCCGGGCATTAGCGTGCTCACCGGGCACATCTCCACCATGCGCGCGCCCTTCAGGTAGAGCCGATCCCTGGGGCCCGGCACGTTGGAGACCAGGGTGTCACTGATCGGCGGCAGTACATTGTTGAGTCGCAGCATCTCCGTGAGCTGGGCGCCGACGCCCATGATGATCGAATACTGGGCGATCGCGTCCGGGCGCACGCCGTCGATCTGATTGCGTACGTTGCGCAAGGTGAATCCAATCTCGCGCAGGCGTTCGTAGGGATCGTCGGTCCGGTGTGCCAGGTCGACCGTGACGAAACCGATCTTGTTGCCGCCCTTGGCGTCACCCTTGTCACGCAAACTGACCGGCATCTGTATGGCGATCGGGCGCGCCAGGTCGCCACCTGTGTCGCGCAGGAAGCGGTGCAAGGCGCCATCGACACATGTCAGTGCGACATGATTCAACGTCGCCCTACACATGTCCCGAATTCGCTGGACATGATCCATTGACACCCGGGCAACCGCCAGCTGCCGATCGGCACTTACCTGGCCGGTGAGAGGCGTGCTGCCTTCCGAGCGGAAAGGTAAGGACACTGCGTTCTTCGTCAGGCCGAACTGCTCCAGGGCAAGCTGCGTACCTAACTTCGCCAGCCCTTGTGCGTTGCGCACCTGGTCCAGCGAACCCCTGACCACCTTCTTCAGTATGCTGGTGGCGGTCGCCTTGCCCATACGGCGACGACGCTTCCTGCCGCCGAGGCCGGCCCAGACTGGCTTCACCTTCCTGTCCTTGCTGCTTGCGCTCAGGCCCTGAGCCGTCCAGCTCGACAGCGTCACACCGTCGGCGTATGCATGGTGGATCTTGGAATAGATGGCGAAGCGCCCGTCGCTGACGCTATCGATGATGTGGAACTCCCACAGCGGCCGGCTGCGATCCAGCAGCGGGGTGTGCAGCCGCGCCACGAAGTCGTAGAGCGCCTGATTATCCAGGGCTTTCTTCGGCTTGTGGTAGAAAACATGTTCGTCGATGTCGAAATTCCGCGTCGGCTTCCAGCTTGGCCCCCCCAGGGCGACAAAGTTGATGACCTGATCGAACGGCTCGCGCGGCTTGTCGAAACTGCGGAACTCCTTGAACAGTCCGGCGACGAATCCGGCCGCGCTCCTGGACGGCTTCTTGAATATCATCAGGCCGGCGACATGCTTCGGACTTTCCTTCGTCTCCGTGACAAAAAACGCCAGATCGAGTAACGAGAGTTTCTTCATCTTTTCAGGTCCGCATCTTCGAACAGGGCGGCAGTCAGGGCTGCCGGACTCACCAGCCTACACGATGGAGCAAATATAGCCACGCGTAAACCGGGAGGCTACGCAGGTCGCTGCCATCGAATTCCACGTCCGCCTTCCGGACTAGGCAGGTTCGCCCTTTTTCAGACGCGCGCACATTGCATTACCGGGCCGAGGTCAGGATGACCGCGCCTGTCGATAGGGTTGGTAATTGTAGTACTTGGGGTATCGGTCCAGCCGGACATGTAGCCAGAAAACCCCCTGTCCTGCCGTACTGAGCCAGAGCGGCTCCCTTAGTTTTAACCGTTGGTTGATTGTCTCGGCCACGCGTTTCCAGAGGGCGTGCTGCTGTTCGGGAGGCGCCAAGCGGGCGAAGGCTGCGAGGTGTGCGTATGCGGGCAGCGGTCCTGTCGGACACGGCGCAATGAGAACCGCATCGCCACCGAGATTATCGAATACAGTGATCCCATCCCGCATTGCCGGCCCATCGAAGTGGCTTTCGAAGACATGCGGCTCCGCGTCGACCCCCGCCAGTAGCGTGCTGTCAATCAGCGCGAACTCGAACGGCATCGCCAGGGCGGCCTCGCCGAGCGGTGGGGTCTCGAAGTAGTAAGCCGGGAACGGCGCGGTCGCGAGCATCTGGATAAAGAAGTCGCGGAATGTCGGGTCGCGACGCCAGCCCTCGATGATATCGCCCCAGGTTGGCTGGTGAGAGTCAAGACGCAATTCTTGACGGAGCACCCGCCCTTCATGGAGGGAATCCGAAACGTATTGCCAACTCATCTCCGGCCTCCTGGGGCACGAGCGAAAGCGGCGATCACGCCACCAACCTCGTGCCTGCGCGAAGATTTCCACTTTCTCAGGCTCAGTGATGCCGGCACGCCGCCCGATGTCCGGTTGATCAACAGGCTGTGATTTTCCCTATTGTGCCCATGGACTGAACAGGCGATCCAGCCAAGATCCGAATGAGTCCAGTGACAGACATCAAATCCGATGGCGAATTGGCACCGAATAGGAATCTATCGCAACGAGGGAACTCGGCATGCATGGCGAGACAAGAACGGCCAGTGACACGGGGATCATCGTTGTCACGACCATGGCCGCTGAACACGACCGTATTCCCACCCGGCAACTGCCACTTGCAACCCGCCGCATAAAAATCGGGGGTGAAAAAGAGGGGGCTGAGCCACTGCGAGACTTTTTCGTCGCTCTACTGGTGCAGAGTCGCAACATCTGCGGGTAGAATGCGGGGTTTTTCCGCCCACTCTACAAAACGGAGTTAATGATGCGCTCGTTACGAATGGTCGTCGCACCACTACTGATGGCATCCTGTGTGCTGGCCCACGCAGACGAACTGTACATGAATAACGGATCGAAGCTGGTCGGCTCGCTGGTGAGCGCAGGTCAGGATACGGTCATCTTCAACACGCCGTTCGCCGGGGACATTTCCATCAAACAGGCCAACATCGACAGGATCGTAACGGAAGACAAGGTCATCCTCATGATGGAGGATGGGACCGTCTACCGTGACCGGCGCATCGACGTCGAGGGCGAACAACTCGTTGCCAAGGGGGACGACGGGAGGTCGGCGGAGTTCGACACGGTCGACATCCAGTTCATCAACCCGGAGCCCTGGCGGCTCGGCGAGGGCTACAAGTGGTCGGGCGAGGCCAGCGTCGCAGCCGAGTTCGAGCGCGGCAACTCAGACACCGACGAGTGGGATGTGGCAGGCAGCACGGTCTGGCGCAGCCTGAAGGATCGCTACACCATCAAGGGTGATTTCGAACGGGACCGCAACAACGGCCAAAAGACCGACGACAATTGGGAGGTCCGCTCCAAGTATGACCGCTTCAGCAAGCGCGACGATCGTAACTACTGGGGCGGCAAGCTGCGATTCGAGTACGATCGGTTCGCCGATCTGGATCTCCGCACCATCCTTGGGCCGCACATCGGCCGCCAATTCTTCGACACCCCCCGTCTCGCGTTCCACGGCGAGCTTGGCCCTGTCTACGTCGACGAGCAATTCGACGAGGCGGAGGACGACGACTACCCGGGTGCGCTGTGGGAAGGCGGAGCGACCAGTGACATCGTCGGCTTCGGCTCTACGCTGTACCTGAACCACGACGGCATCGTCAACTTCGACGACCCGGACGATCTGATCCTCAACACGACGCTGGGATTGAAGTTTCCGCTGCTCTTAGGCTTCGAGGCCGGCGTTCAAGCGAAGTGGGAGTATGACGGCGGCGCGCCTGATAACGTCGATGAGCTTGACGAAACCTACACTTTCCGCCTGGGCTACGCCTGGTAGACAGCTCGGGGTCAGGCTTCCGGAATCCGGTGGCCTGACCCCGCCTATTCATCGAGGAAGTCGCCAACCAGCCTGACGAATCGGTCCGCGTGCTCGATCTGGGTCCAGTGCCCACAGCGACCGAACACGTGTAGCTGCGAGCGATCAATCAGGCGGTGCAGACGTTCGCTGCTCTCCAGCGGAATGACCCGGTCCTCGCGGCCGTGCACGATCAGCGTTTCGTGGGGAAGAGCCCGGACAGCCCGCTCGTCCTGAGCCAGCATGCGCACGCCATCCTGGCGAGGGGCCGGAAACATCCGCGAGTAACTCTCCTGAACACCGGGACGAATGCTGGCCTGGTAACGCATCTCCGCTAACTCGTCGGAGGCGAGCGTCTGGTCGTATGCGAACAAGCGGATCAGATCCTGCATGCTCTGCAGTGACGGTTCGTACCCCCATACGGCATCGAGCCCGGGCGTCAACTCGAAGTCCAGCCCGGCGGCCCCCATGAGAACCAGCCTGTGGACTCTGTCCGGATGATGCACGGCCAGAGCCAGGGCCAGAGAGCCGCCGAAGGAATTCCCCACCACGGAGACTTTCTCCAGACCTATGGCGTCGAGGAAACCGGTCAGATGCGCCAACCAGCAGGGCATGTCATAGCAGTCATCCGGCGTTTTCTCCGTGTAACCGAATCCCGTGATGTCTGGCGCGAGCACGCGGAAGCGTTCGGCCAGCGGGGGTATGGTCAACCGCCAGTTGGCCCAGGCGGTCACGCCGGGCCCCGAACCATGCAGCAACACGACAGGGTCCCCGCTGCCCTGATCGTGGTAGTTCGTAAGCAGGCCCAGCGCGTTGATGGTAAGGCCTATCTCGGGATTGTCAGGTTGATTCATGGGGAAGACCGCCTCCGGCAAGAAGGATGTCTCGCCAGCTAGCTGGCAGTCAACTGATGCGCCTCGGCAAATCCGATCAACCAGGCCCGTGGCCCAACGTGCAGTCCTGCGTCATCGTCATGCCATTACTGCATGGCTATTTGGGCCGTGGCCCCCGGCTGGCGCCATAAACCTTGGTGGGTGGCGGGATCGCTTGCTCTCAGACCCCTGCGAGGCCGTCACCGCATCCGCGGTGACGTTGTCTCGGCCCGCTGCCGCCGGCCTCGGCTCGAACCTCGAGGCCCTCATCCATATGGGACCCGCATCGATAAACAAAAAGGGCCCCTGAAGGGACCCTTTTCATTTATGGCTGGGGGACCAGGATTCGAACCTGGGTTGGCGGAGTCAGAGTCCGCAGTCCTACCGCTAGACGATCCCCCAATTAGGTGTCGGAGGCGACCGGCGGATCAGCGCTTCGAGTACTGAGTCGCGCGTCTTGCCTTGCGCAGTCCGACCTTCTTGCGCTCCACCTTGCGGTCGTCACGGGTGACGAATCCTGCTTTGCGGAGCTGCTTGCGAAGAGTCTCGTCGTAATCCATCAGTGCACGTGTCAGGCCATGGCGAATCGCACCCGCCTGCCCGGTAGTACCACCACCGGTAACCGACACGGACACGTCAAACTTGTCGTCCATGTTGACCAGTTCCAGGGGCTGGCGGACGATCATCCGGGCCGTCTTGCGACCGAAAAAATCGTCAAGAGGCTTCCTGTTGACGGTGATGTTGCCCGTACCGGGTCGCAGATAGACTCTCGCGGTCGAGGTCTTGCGTCGCCCGGTTCCGTAGTTTGCCTGTGCTGTCATAATCGTTATTCCGGTCTGTGTGACGGTTACGGGGGCCTAGATTTCCAGCGGCTGCGGCTGCTGGGCTTCGTGCTTGTGCTCCGAACCGGAGAAGATCTTCAGCTTCTTGAGCATCTGGCGACCGAGGGAGTTCCTCGGCAGCATGCCCTTCACGGCCAGCTGGATCACCTTCTCGGGCGACTTGTCGAGCATGGTCTCGAGGTTCGCCGACTTCAGGTTGCCGATGTAGCCGGTATATCGGTGATACATCTTGTCTTCAAGCTTGTTTCCGGTCACGTGAATGTCTTTGGCATTCACGACGACGATGTAATCGCCAGTGTCCACGTGTGGCGTATATTCTGGCTTGTGCTTGCCGCGCAAACGCCGGGCGAGTTCGGTCGCCAGACGACCCAGCGTCTTGCCGGAGGCGTCGACTACAAACCAGTCGCGGCGGACCGTCTGCGGTTTGGCGGTAAAGGTCTTCATCACCCGATTCCTATGAGCGGTGAGCGAAAGGCGGAAATTGTAAAGAAGCCGGTTGTTTATTGCAATGCCGTAGAGATAGGCTCGGGTTCGGCCCCGGCGGCCACCGATCGCTTTGGAGCCGGCCAATAATCCTCATATTTTCAAGCGCTTGACTTCCTTTCCCGCGATCAGGTGCTGGTCTACGATCTCATCGATGTCTTCCTTGTCCACATAGCTGTACCAGACACCCTCCGGGTACACGACCGCCACCGGCCCCTCCTCGCAGCGATCCAGACAGCCGGCCGAGTTCACCCGAATGCCGCCCCTCCCTGTCAGACCGAGTTCCTTGACCCGCTGTTTGGCGTACGCGCGCGCTTCGACGGAGCCCGCGTCCTGACAGCACTGGCGGCCGCCCTCACGCAGGTTGGTGCAGAAAAAAACATGTCTCTTGTAGTAACTCACGGTGGCAGGTTTTTCCTTTGAATCAGGAACCGGGGAAGAATACGCGAGAACAGCAGCGGTTTCGAAGCCGGGCAGGGTCTTTGTCCGCCGGGGCCGCATCGCCGCAGCCAAATCGGCCACAACAACATCGTCAATGACTCGACCCTTTTGCCGGCATATGCTTCGGTATCGAATTCGGACAATGTTTCACGTATTTCTTGACGAATCACCCAGACGCTCTCCGGATAACCGGAAGGCGCGTCGCGCGTTAGAATAGTGAGGTCTTTTCGTTCCTCCAAAAAAGATGGATGCCCCAACGGCCGCAGAGCCTGGACTCACATTCCGCGAGTCGCCCCAGAATCCGGCCGCACGGATTCGCGACATCGCAGATCTTTGCGTCAAGTGCGGGCTTTGCCTCCCGCATTGCCCGACGTACCGGCTGGTCGGAATCGAGGGTGAATCTCCACGCGGCCGAATTTCGCTGATACAAGGGCTGGTCGGTGAAGCGCTGACTGCGTCGGATCGGGTAGTCGAGCATCTGGAGAACTGCACGGGCTGTCTGACCTGCCAGTCAGTGTGCCCGGCAAAAGTGCCCTATGGGGAGTTGATCGACCTGGGTCGCGCGCAACTGCGCGTGCGCGGGCGGAGGCGAAGCACATCGACACGCATTTTGGGGGTGCTTTCGCGGTCACGAGTTGTCACCGGAATCCTGCTAGGCCTACTGCGGATCGCGCGGCGGCTTCGGGTCGATCGTCTGGCGCTGTTATTCGGCATCGGCCCGAACCATTGGCTGGGCCGAGTATTGGCCCATCTCCACATCCCGGCGCGCAACTCAGCGTTCCGACCAACAGAGATTGCGAGCGCTCAGCCTGGAGACCGGCAGGTGATGCTATTTACCGGCTGTGTCAGTCGATCTCTCGACCCGGCAACTCTGACTGACACAACCCGCGTGCTCGAGCGGATCGGTTTTAGAGTGAATGTGCCACGCGCGCAGGTCTGCTGCGGCGCGCTGGATCTCCACGACGGCGACCCGGTCACGGCTCGGAACAACGCTGCCCGCAATAGTGTGGCGTTCGGAACCCTCGACCAGCCAATCATCACAGTGGCCAGCGGCTGTGCCGCAACTCTGGCCGAATACGCCCAACTGGCTCCGGTAGGCGGCGAGTCGTTATCCGGTCGATTGACCAGTGTCGAGGCGTTCATCGAGGAATACTTGTCCGCCGAAGAACAGGAACTCGGAACGCTGGACGGTCGGGCCGTCATTTTCGAGCCGTGCACGGCCCGGAACCCGCGACTCCGACCCTCTGCGAGCAGAAAACTTCTGGAGCGTGTTCCCGGACTCGATGTTGTCGAACTCGGCACCGGACTGGGGTGCTGCGGAGCATCCGGCCACCACTTCATCACGCGGGCCGGTCAGGCAGACGCACTGGCGGCTCCGATCGTCCAGGAGATCGCTGAATCCACACCGGACTACGTAGTCGTGTCTAACGTAGGCTGTGCCCTGCATATCGGCAGCCTTTTGTCGTCCTGGGCCGATCCTCCGGAGGTCCTGCACCCTATCTCGTTGATCGCCCGCAGCCTGGCCAGGCGCGACTGATATAATCGGAGGAATGCAGCGAACTCTCTCTCCAATAGACCAACTGATTGCTGGCGCCGACCGGGCGCTGCGCACGGTCTTTTCCGGAGCGCCTGTCCCGGCTAGAGAGAATCCGGCTGCCAGTCACCCGGAGACTGTTCGCGACGAGCGCGCGCGCCAGCACGTAGCCGGGCTGATGCGAGTCAACCACGCCGGAGAGGTTGCGGCCCAGGGTCTTTATCAGGGACAGGCCGCCACGGCGCGTTTGGAGGAAGTTCGTGAGGCCATGGAGATCGCGGCAGACGAGGAGAACGATCATCTCGCCTGGTGCCAGGATCGACTCGCAGAACTCGGCAGCCGGCCCAGCCTGCTAAACCCGATCTGGTATGCGGGAGCATTCGCCATCGGAGCGACGGCTGGACTGGTGGGTGACCGGTGGAGCCTTGGTTTCGTGGCCGAGACGGAACGTCAGGTCGTACGGCACCTCGAACAACACCTCGCCCGATTGCCCGAGCAGGATGAGCGCAGCCGCGCCATCCTTCAGCAGATGAAATCTGATGAACAGAGGCATGGCGCCGATGCCGAAGAGGCTGGCGCAGCGGCCCTCCCTGCGCCTGTCCGCGGCCTGATGGGTGTTGTCGCCAAAGTGATGACCCGGGGCGCCTACCGGTTCTGATGACACCGTGATTCGCTTGCTCTCAGCGTCCGCGTGTATTAAAAGAAAGACCGTTTTACATATTCATCCAACTCAGGGGCTGCCAAATGGCTGAATCAGCTCAGAATCTCAGCGACGTCCCCGCGATCAACAAGTTCCTCTCTCTGTGCAGAGTGCGCACCGTGCCGCAGAAAACGGTCGTCATTCATGCCGGAGACCTTCCTGACATCCTCTACTACGTCGTGGAAGGCTCTGTGGAGGTAATGATCGAGGATGAGGACGGTAACGAGATGGTGTTGTCCTATCTCAACAAGGGACAATTCTTCGGAGAGATGGGTCTGTTCTACGAACAGCCGACTCGCAGCGCCTGGGTGCGCACGCGCACCGAGTGCGAGTTGGCGGAAATGACTTATCCCCGGTTCAGGCAGGTTGCGAATGAAAGCCCCGGGCTGTTGTTCGAGCTCGCCACCCAGCTCGCCAGCCGGCTCGAGCGTACCAACAAGAAACTCGGTGACCTGGCGTTTGTCGACGTCACTGGCCGGATCGCTCACGCCATCATGGATCTGTGCAACGAACCGGATGCCCTGACCCACCCGGACGGCATGCAGATCAAGGTCAGCCGGCAGGAGCTGTCGCGACTGGTCGGGTGCTCTCGCGAGATGGCGGGGCGGGTACTCAAGGTCCTGGAGGAGCAGGGTCTACTGCACGCTAAGGGCAAGACGATCGTCGTCTACAACGTGCGCCGGGGCGAGACCAACTGATCAAGATATTCAGGCAGTCCGCTCCAGAAAGTTCCTCAGTAGCGCGCGTCCCAACGGGGTAAGTATCGACTCCGGGTGAAACTGGACGCCTTCCACCGGAAGGCTTCGATGCCTCAGCCCCATGATCTCGCCCGGCATTCCTGCCTCTTCAATCGACCAGGCGGATTCCTCCAGGCAGGAAGGCAGCGTCCCGCGCTGCACGACCAGCGAGTGGTAGCGGGTCGCCTCGAAAGGATTCTCCAGACCCGAAAAAACGCTCCGGCCGTCATGGTGGATCATTGAAGTCTTGCCGTGCATGGGCCGGCCGGCGTGAACGATCTGCCCTCCGAAAGCCTGGCCGATGCTCTGATGGCCGAGGCAAACCCCGAGCACGGGCATTTCGCAACCCAGTGTCCTGGCCGCCTCCAGTGAAATGCCGGCCTCGTCCGGCGTACAGGGGCCAGGCGATATGACGAGCTGGCAGGGTCTCAACCGCCTGATCCCGTCAAGCGTTATGCGGTCGTTCCGAAACACCTGGACCTCTGCGCCAAGTTCACCCAGATACTGGACCAGGTTGTAGGTGAAAGAGTCGTAGTTGTCGATGATCAGGACCACGGGACGCTCCCGGCGACCGATCAGTCGGCTGCAGCGATCGCCGCACGCATGCGCCGGATGGTGTCCGCATAATCCGGGCTGCCGAATATGGCGGAGCCCGCTACGAAAGTGTCTGCTCCAGCCCTGGCGATCTCGGCAATGTTGTCGACCTTCACGCCGCCATCCACTTCCAGCCTGATATCGAGACCACTGTCATCGATCATCTGTCGGGCCGTGGCAAGCTTATCGAGCGCCGAGGGGATGAAACCCTGGCCGCCAAAGCCGGGATTCACTGACATGATCAGAATCATGTCCATTTTGTCGAGGACATGATCAAGCCACGTCAATGGCGTCGCTGGATTGAAGACCAGCCCCGATTTGCAGCCCGCATCGCGTATGAGCTGCAGGCTGCGGTCAACATGACCGCTGGCTTCCGGATGGAAAGTTATGTACGTGGCCCCAGCATCGGCGAAATCACTGATCAACCGGTCCACCGGGCTGACCATGAGGTGCACGTCAATGGGCGCCTCAATACCGAATTTCCGCAATGCTTCGCAGACCATGGGCCCGATCGTGAGATTTGGCACGTAGTGGTTGTCCATAACGTCGAAATGGACGATGTCCGCACCTGCATCGAGCACGGATCTGACTTCCTCACCGAGTCTCGCGAAGTCCGCCGACAAGATCGACGGGGCAATCTGTATGTCCTTCATTGTCGTTTTCCCGATGGCCGGAGGTGGCTACTCTACCCCATGGATGGGCACCGCGCCCGTGGTTCAGCGCATACCCCGCGACTCGCGGATGGCGTCGTAGGCCGCCCGGATTTCGCGTGTCTTTTCTTCCGCAACCGGAATCATTGACTCCGGCATGCCCCGGGCCTTCAGTTTGTCCGGATGATGCTGGTTCATCAGTCGTCGATAAGCGGTCTTGACATCCCTGTCTGCTGCGTCCGGCGCGACACCGAGAATACGGTAGGACTGGCCCAGGTCTGCTTTTGCCGATCGGTCCCGGGGGCCGTCGCCGGAGCGCGCCCGATGCAACCGGATGAGGGCCTCGATCTGGGCCAGTTCAACCCGGCTAACCCGCAGAGACTGCGCGACCGTCCAGAGCACGTCCCGCTCATTTGCGGTAATAGCGCCAGCGGCCAGCATGGCCTGTATCTGGATCTCGATAAAGGCCCGGTGCAGTCCGTGGCGGCGCTGAGACAGCCGGTACAGCCGGTCGATCGTTTCCGCCAGCGGAAAGTCCGGCTGCTTGCCGTCCGAGAACAGGCGGATCGCCTCCTGGACCTGATCAGGCGACAGACGCATATGGTGCATCACCGCTCGAGCAGCCCGTATCTCGGTCTCAGAGACTCGTCCGTCGGCCTTGGCTATGTGCCCCATGACCTGGAAAGTGGCCTCGAAGAATGCCTGCTGAACCGACGGCGACGGAACTGCGCGACTGTCCCCCATACCGCGATCGAACTGATGACCAACAATCACCCCTACGACGGCCCCAACGGGCCCTCCCGCCATGCCGCCGAGCACGGCTCCAATAGCTTTTCCGGTCCAACTCACCGGAGGGTGACACCCGTGGCAGAAGGCCTGCGGGTATGCGTGGTTTGACGGGTACTCATCGCTGCTGCAAGAATTGCGCGCTTCACAACTGCGCATGATGTGCGAATAGAAGCAAACTTATGGTATCAGGACCAGACTTCGCCGACACTGGCTCGGCACGACAGGAGGCCATTTCCCAGGTCTCCCACCAGGCGCTTCTCTTCGGCGAATTCTCGGCCAAAGCTGCCGGAAACGAAGCCTTCGAAGATCCTGTGATGCACACTTACTTCCTGCACTACATATTCGGAGCGATCGAAGGACTGAGTCGGCATTCCGAAGTGCCGTTCGAGTTTGACGAAGACGATCGGGTCAACGCGATGGGTCGGGCGTTGATGACATTCGAAACCAGCCGCCGTGACGAGGTCATGGGCACGCTGAAGATGCTATATCGCGCCAAGGATGAAGCTGCGTTGCGCATCCGTGAAGAGGGTCGCAAAGCCGCGGAAAGCTGGAACTGGGGCGAAAATCGTGACGCCGTGTTCCGTTTCGTGGAACTGATGAAGGATGAGGCAAACTTCCCCCGCGAAGTGGAGGTCTCTCCACCGCTAACGCCCTCGGCCGAGGATCATTGACCGACGGATCGACATGGAAGCTTTGTTCGAGTCAGACATCAGCGGCCTGGAGTTGTTGAACCGCGGCAAAGTCCGTGACGTCTACGCCGTAGACGAAGAGCGGCTGCTCATCGTGACCACCGACCGCCTGTCGGCGTTCGACGTCGTGCTGCCAGACCCGATACCCAGCAAAGGTGAAGTCTTGAACCAGATTTCCAATTTCTGGTTCAGCCGGACGGCTCATATCATTGAAAATCACCTGCTTGACACCCGCCTCAGCGAAGTACTGCCACCCGGGGAGGATGTAGAGATACTGGCACGGAGATCCGTCGTGGCCCGGCGCTTGTCAGCGATCCCTATCGAAGCCGTCGCGCGGGGATACCTTATCGGATCAGGCTGGAAGGACTATCGGGAGACCGGGGCCGTGTGCGGTATAGCGCTCCCCGACGGTATGAATCTGGCAGACCGTCTCCCGCAAGCGATCTTCACCCCAGCCACCAAGGCGGAGTCCGGCGAGCATGACGAAAACATCAGCTTCGAGCGCACCGCGGAAATAATCGGCCACGATCTGGCTGCCCGTGTCCGCGACCTGACGCTGCAGCTGTACTCGGAAGCCGCAGATTTCGCCCGCTCCAGGGGCATCATCATCGCTGACACGAAATTCGAGTTTGGTGTCGACGACGCGGGCCAGCTCGTTCTTATCGACGAAGTACTGACGCCGGATTCCTCGCGGTTCTGGTCGGCCCGGTCCTACCGTCCGGGAATCAGCCCACCGAGTTTCGACAAGCAGTTCGTCCGCGACTACCTGGAGACCCTTGACTGGGACAAGCGGCCACCCGGCCCGTCCCTGCCGGCAGAGATCATCCAGCGGACCAGCGAAAAATATCTGGAGGCGCTGCGGCTCCTCACCGGTGAGCCCAGTCCTTGATGAGCTGATGGATCAGCTGCACGCCGTCACCAAGAGCGGCGGGGCCGGGTTGCAGGATCAGAGCAGACTTCACCTCGAAGACCGCGCGGTCCCGGATAGCGGGAATCGCTGACCATCCGGCCCTGTCTATCACTCGCTCGGGCCGAAACTTCTTGCCGCACAGGGAACCGAGGATGATGTCGGGTGAGCGGCCGACGACTTCTGCAGGATCGGCGATGATCCTGTCCCGCCCGAGAGATCGCTCGGCAAGCTCCGGAAAACAGTTGTCACCGCCGGCTACCGCGATCAACTCGGAAACCCAACGGATTCCGGAGATCAGAGGATCGTCCCACTCTTCGAAATAAACACGTGGGCGACGCGGCAATGCCTCGGCGGATCGTCGTATCTCATCCAGCCCAAGCTCGAGCGATGCTGCCAGTAGTTCAGCCTTCCCTTGACAACCGATCATGCCCCCTAGACTACGGATCATGGCAAGAATTTCTCCGATCGAGCGCTGATTGAAGACGCGCACATCGACGCCCTCCCTGATCAGTCGCGCGGCGATATCGGCCTGGAGATCCGAGAAGCCCAGCACCAGATCAGGCTCTAGTTCCAGAATCCGATCGATCTTCGCGCTGGTGAAAGCGGAAACACGCGGTTTCTCCCGCCGCGCGATGGGCGGCCGTACTGTAAAGCCGGAGATCCCCACGATGCGCCAATCCTCACCCAGCAGGTAGAGGGTTTCCGTGGTCTCCTCGGTGAGACACACGATACGTTCGGGATAACCACTTGGCACAGTATTTCTCCGGATCGTCAGAGTAGCCCTGAACTACTGGTCTTGCCACGGCTGAGCCGTTCTGCAAGGCTTGGGTCGCCAATTTCCGTGGGATAAGCGAATGAGTCAGACCCTCCAGGAGCGCGCACAAGCCTTCCTCTGGGACCCGCCAGAGTCCATGCGAGTCGGCCTTCGCAGCTGGATCTTGGCGGTAGCGCGGCTCGTCTACGGGCTTGTCAGGGACTTCATGACGGGTGAGCTGACCCTGCGCGCCATGAGCCTGGTGTACACAACCCTGCTGTCTATTGTGCCCCTGATAGCGTTCAGCTTTTCGGTCCTGAAAGGTTTTGGATTCCACCGCGAGCTGGAGCCGCTCCTCTACCAGTTCTTCGAACCGCTGGGCGAGAAAGGTGCCGAGTTGACGTCCCAGATCATTGGGTTCGTCGACAATGTTAGCGGAAGACTCCTGGGCGGCATCGGCCTCGTCTTCCTGATCTACACCGTGATCTCCATGGTTCACAAAGTGGAGAACAGCTGCAACTGGATCTGGCAGGTGAAGCAATCCCGATCACTGGCCCGGCGTTTCAGCGACTACCTGAGTGTGATTCTGATCGGACCGGTGCTGATGATGGCGGCGATGGGCATGATCGCATCGATTTCATCCAATGCGCTGGTCCAGAAAGTGACCTCGCTAGAGCCTTTTGGCACAAGCCTGGTCTACGCGGGACGCCTGGTGCCCGTCCTCCTGGTGTCTTTCGTGTTCAGCTTCGTCTACATCTTTGTCACCAACACGAAGGTGAGGATTCTTCCGGCACTTATCGGCGGGATAGCCGCAGGTTTCCTGTGGGCGTTGACGGGCAAATTATTCGCCTCATTCGTTGTGGGCTCTACCAAGTACGCCGCCATCTACTCCAGCTTCGCGATTCTCATCATCGCCCTGATCTGGTTATACCTGAACTGGTTGATCCTGCTGCTCGGATCCCAGATCGCTTGTTACGTTCAGCGGCCTGAATATCTCCGCATCGGGCGCCGCCGACTCATTCTGACGGGGCGTGAACGGGAGACTCTGGCAGTGGACATCATGCTGCGTATCGGACAGCGATTTCTGTCCGGACCACCGCCCTGCGAACTCGCCGATATCGCCAACGAAGTCGGGCTGCCAGAGGAAGCCGTCGCCCGGGTCGTCGGATCGCTGGAGGCATCTGGTTTGATCGAGAAGAGTGAGTCGGGAGCGCTGCTCCCCGGTAGAGACCTGGACTCAATCGAATTGGTGGAAATCCTCCAGGCCGTGCGAAAGCCAAGCGAGGACATCCCCCAGTTGAAGAACGTAGATCAGGCCAAAGTGCTTCTGGACGAGGTCGAGCACGCCATCGAAGGCGGATTGGCGGCAAGGTCGCTAAGAGAACTCATAGCGAAAACCGCCAACTAGTCGCCGGCGATCCGCATCTCGTCCATAAGCAGGGAACCGGTGCGAATCGCGCCGCGCTCGTCAACGTCATCACCCGCGCTGCGAATGCCTCCATACATGTCCCGGAGGTTAGCTGCGATGGTGACTTCCGTCACCGGGAAAGCGATCTGGCCGTCTTCGACCCAGAATCCCGATGCGCCACGTGAGTAGTCTCCGGTGACAGTGTTGACACCCTGACCCATGAGTTCGTTGATAAGGAACCCCCGTCCCATCTGCTGCAGCAGGTCATCAAGACTGCCACCGCCACCGGACACCAAGAGATTGTGGATCCCGCCCGCGTTGCCAGTCGTCTGCAGCCCAAGTTTTCTGGCCGAATAACTGCTCAGTACAAAGCCCTGCAATCGCCCATCATCGACGAGCACACGATCACGGGTCGCCACCCCCTCGTTGTCGAAGGGGGCACTCGCGGGTCCGGCTGGCAGATGCGGCTTCTCTTCCATGCGGAATCCTTCTGGGAAGACCCTCTCACCGACGGCGTCCAACAGGAAGGATGCGCGTCGATACTGGGCCGTGCCGGTTATCGCAGAGACGAAGCTTGAGAGAAGACCACGCGCAAGTTCCGCGGGAAAAATTACCGGTGCCGAGCAAGTCTGGATCTTGCGGCCACCAAGCCGCCGCAAGGTTCGATCGGCCGCCTTCTTGCCCACGGCCTCTGATGACATCAGTGCTGCCGGATCCCGCGCACTCGAGTACCAGAAGTCCCTCTCCATGTCCTCTCCGGCGCCGGCCACCAGGATGCAGCTCAGACTGTGGCTGGTACTGGCATAGCTGCCGACAAAACCGTGGCTATTGCCGTACACGCGCTCGCGGCGTGCCGTGTTTATAGAACCGCCCTCGGAGTTACTGATGCGTTCGTCGGAGTCGCGGCCGGCAGACTCACAGCGCGTCGCCAGTTGTATAGCCTGATCAGGCGTCACAGACCATGGATGATCGAGGCCGAGCGCGGGAATGTCGGTGGCCATCAGTTGCGCATCGGCGAGCCCGGCGCAAGCGTCCTTCGCCGTGTATTGTGCGATCGAACAGGCCTTTGCTACGCCCTCCGCAACGGCCGCAGCGGACAGGTCCGAGGTGCTGGCGCTACCCTTCCGCTGATCGAAGTACACGGTGATGGTAAACGCCCGATCGCGCTGATATTCCAGAGTTTCTACGTCACCATGCCGCACCGTAACCGATAGCCCCGTGCCCAGGCTTGCTCCTGCCTCGGCCTGGTCGGCACCCTGGCCGCGGGCCTGCTCCAGAGCTCCCAGAATCAGGCCTTCCAGCTCGTCGCTGCGCATGCCGAATTCGGCGGATGGATGATCTGACATCAGCGCTTCCGTGAAACAACCGGCAGGCAGTTTAGCAGACCGTCGCGGCGGACCATCGCTTCCATGCTTGGTATCATCTATACCCGCTCCAAGTTATCGGAGACAACAGTTTGAAAAGCTCACCGGCCAGCCCCGATCCGTTGCCCATGGATTGGGTCCGGGAACAGTTTCCGACGCTCGCTAACGCGGGAATCCTCATGGACAACGCGGGCGGTTCGGTGCCACTCGGACGCGTTGTAGACCGGCTGGCCGAGTACATGCGCAAGTGGCCGGTACAGCTCGGTGCGAGCTATCTCGAGTCAGCTGAGGCCCAACAGCGACTGGGCCTGGCGAGAACTGCTGTGGCCGGCCTGCTGGGTCCGCAGATGGCGGCGGACGAGATCGTCGTCGCCGCTTCCACAACCAGTCTGATTTCGCGTCTGGCGAGGAGCCTGGTCCCGGGCTGGGACGAGGGCGACGAAGTGATTGTTACCGACGTCGATCACGAGGCCAACATCACCCCCTGGAGACGCCTGACGGACCATGGCATCCGTGTCCGCGAATGGTCCCTGAATCAGGATTCCCGGCGGCTGGAGACCGACGACCTGCGTTCTCTCCTGAGCGACAGAACTCGACTGGTCTGTTTTACCCACGCATCGAACATCCTGGGACAGGCCGTCGACGTGGAGACAATATGCGCCACCGTTCACGAGGCCGGGGCCAAGACCTGCATTGACGGCGTGGCTTACGCGCCCCATCGACCACTCGCGGTGAAGGACTGGGGCGTCGACTATTACGCCTTTAGCCTGTACAAGGTCCTGGGCCCTCATTGTGCGGTGATGTACTGCAGGGATACCGAGATGTCAGGCCTCGCCAATCTCAATCATACTTTCATGGATGACTATGAAGGGCCCGGCAGACTGGAGCTCGGTGCCTTCCCCTACGAGTTGCTGTATGCGGCGGGGGGCGTCCCGGACTACCTCGACGAATTAGCCGCGCGTCTCGGGGATGACGGCGACCGGGCGCGCGCATGGTCAGCCATCGCCGCGCAGGAATCTCGCCTTACAAGACGGCTGCTGGAGTTTCTCGACTCGCGGCCGACTGTCGAAGTCATGGGTTCCGTGTCACCCGGCCCGGATCGGATGCCGACCATATCGTTCGTCTCCCGTAACCACCTCAGTTCGGAAATCCCCGCCATCTGTGACCGTCAGGGTATCGGGATCCGTTGGGGTCACTTCTACGCGCCGCGACTCATAGACCGCCTCGGGCTTACTGAGCGGGACGGGGTAGTCCGGGTCTCTATGCTCCACTACAACACCGTGCATGAAGTAGACCGTCTGATTGGTGCTCTGGAGCCGGCTCTGAGGGGCCGCGCCGCGTGAACCGGCGTGGGCAGCAGGATAGGTCGGATACCGCCAGCAAATCCCATCGCAAACGGGAGAGCCAATCCCTGCAGGCCCTGGGGGAAGCCCTGATCGATCTGAGTCAGGAAGAGCTCGACGGCCTGGAGATCCCCGGGCGACTCAGGCAAGCAATCCAGGACGCGCAGCGAATCAGGAAACACGAAGCGCTCCGGCGTCAGAAACAGTTCATCGGCCGTCTGATGCGTAATGTGGATCCAGTTCCCATAGAGGAGATGCTGGCGCGTCGTGACTCCCTTCGGATCCGCGAGACCCGCCTGTTCCACGCTGCGGAAGACTGGCGCAAGCACTTGATCGACGAGGGTCCAACCGCCATCGCCGAATGCGCAGCCGCCCTGGGACTCGACGCCGACTCTCTGACAGTCAGCGTTGCCGAAATCCGCAAGGCGCCGACGGAATCGCTGAGAAAGGCGGCTAGCCGCGCCCTCTTCCGGACGCTGCACGAGCGCATAGTCGCGCGCTCAGCTGACCCGGGGCCGTGAAATCGGGCTGCCACTGATAACAACGGCGCTGATAGAATATGCGGATGGAACCACTTGTCGGCGTCATTATGGGCTCCAAGTCGGACTGGCCCACCATGTCTCATTCGGTGACGGTGCTGGAGGAACTCGGGGTGCCTTTCGAGACCCGCGTGGTCTCCGCGCATCGCACCCCTGACCTGCTGTTCGAGTATTGCGCCAAAGCGGACGGCCGCGGGCTGCGCGTCATCATTGCAGGCGCCGGTGGTGCTGCCCATCTTCCCGGCATGGCAGCTGCGAAAACGATGCTGCCGGTACTCGGTGTTCCAGTGGAGAGTCGGGCGCTCAGCGGCATGGATTCGCTCCTCTCAATCGCCCAGATGCCCGCAGGCATCCCGGTTGGGACCTTGGCGATAGGCAAGTCCGGCGCCGTCAATGCGGCCCTCCTGGCAGCGGCGATACTCGCGGCCACGGAGCCGTCGATACGGGACAAATTGGAGGCCTATCGTGCGCGGCAGACTCGTACTGTCCTAGAGAATCCGGATCCGCGTCCAGACGAGACGTTCGAGAAATGAAAATAGGCATCATCGGTGCGGGCCAGCTCGGCAGGATGCTGGCCCTGGCTGGCTATCCGCTGGGGCTTCGCTTCGTGTTCTTAGACAAGACCCCAGAGGCGCCGGGAGGCCAGGTAGGGCAGATTATCGAGGGCGAATTCGACGACCCCGCGGCTCTTGCTCGCCTGGCGGAGCTTACGGACGTCGTGACTTTCGATGTCGAGAACGTCCCCGAGGCCGCCGTCCGCGAGATCGCTGAAAAAGTTCAGTTTCTTCCTCCTGTCGGAGCCCTCGCTACCGCTCAGGATCGCCTTTCGGAGAAACGAACGTTCTCTGCGCTGCATATCCCAACGCCGCGGTTCCTACCGGTGGCCACCCGGGAGGCGCTTGAACTCGCGGTGACACAGCTCGGTTTCCCCAGCGTCCTGAAGACCCGCCGCATGGGCTACGACGGCCGCGGTCAGAGGTTCCTCAAGGGTCCTGAAGACGTTGATGACAGTTGGGAGGCGCTTGGGCGCATGCCAATGATCCTGGAAGCGTTCGTCGAGTTCGACACGGAACTGTCGATTATTGGTGTCAGACGGCCATCCGGAGACATCCGGTTCTACCCACTGGCAGAGAACATTCATGAGGAGGGCATCCTCTCCTACACCCGCGCGCCGTACGTGGATGGCCCGCTGCAGGACACCGCGGAACGATATAGCAGACGCCTGATGGAACATCTGGATTACGCGGGCGTTCTTACTATCGAGTTCTTTGTAGAAGGCGACCAGCTTCTGGCCAACGAGATCGCTCCGCGCGTTCACAATTCAGGGCACTGGACCATTGAGGGCGCAGTGACGAGTCAGTTCGAGAACCATATCCGCGCGATACTCGACTTGCCCCTGGGAGAAACGCGCTGCAATGGTCACTCGGCCATGGTCAATTTGCTTGGCGAGATGCCGGAACTGACAGACGTCTTGTCGCTCGCGGGCGCCCATGTCCACGACTACGGAAAGGAGCCGAGACCGAACAGAAAACTCGGTCACTGCACCCTCGTGGCCCCGGACAGCGACGAGCGGGACCGCGCGCTGTCCCGATTGCTGGAATTAGCCGGGCGTTCTCTGAGGTAAAGAGTGTGAACTTCGTTATTCCAAGGCAACGTTGGAGCCTATATAGTTGCAGGCTGTCGCTCAGGAAATGTTCGCCGACCGGACGAGCTACCGAACAACCATGTATCTAGAGTTCTTCCAGCTGAACGAACATCCGTTCCGGCTCAGCCCGGACGCGAACTTCCTCTATCTGAGCCAGCAGCACGCGCGGGCTCTCGCCTATATCGAATCGACCCTCTGGTTCACGGATGGATTCGTCGTAATCTCCGGCGAGATCGGCTGTGGGAAGACCACGCTGCTGGAAAAGTTCCTATCGGAACTGGATGAGACAGTCACTATAGCCCGGATCGCGCAAACGCAGGTAACGCCCGTACAGTTCCTGCAAGGCGTGCTGGTTCAGTTCGGTTATCGTCCATTCAGGATGGGTAAGGCAGAGCTGATCGACACCATCGATCGGCATCTCGAAGACCTGCTTTCCAAGGGTCAGAAAGTGGTTATCGTTGTCGATGAGGCACAGAATCTCGAGCGCAACGTCCTCGAGGAAATCCGGCTGCTCTCCGGCGTCGGGGCGGGTCGCGAGAAGGTACTGAGTATCATCCTGGCAGGGCAGCCCGAACTGAACGAAACACTGGATTCGCCGGACCTGGTCCAGCTTTCACAGCGGACCCGACTACGGTATCACCTCAAGCCCCTGAAAGAGAGTGAGATCGGGTCATACGTGCAGCATCGTCTGGACGTCGCGGGCGCCGAAGGCCGGGAGATATTCGATCCAGACACCTACGGGCTGATCTACAAGTTTACCGGTGGCGTACCCCGGCTTCTGAATACTCTCTGCGATACGGCCATGCTTTCCGGTTTCGCGGAGAACATTTCCTACATCACCGAGAAGGAAGTGAATGGCGCCATAGAAGAACTGCAGTGGACCGACTACCAGAGCCGAACCGATCGTATGGCCACACTGAAGACAGGCGGCAAGCAGACAGTGACCGGCCTGGAGACGCTTGCGAAGCTCATGGTGGCGCACAAGGACGAGCCGGCGATAGATTTCCCGGTGCCCGAGGGCCGCATCATCCTCGGGCGGACCAACGATAACGACCTTCAGATCGAAAGCAAATTCGTCAGTAGGCATCATGCCCAGATCGTGACCTATGGCACGGACTCGGTGCTCGAGGATCTGAACAGCACTAACGGAATTTATCTCAAGGGTCGGCGCGTAAAGAAACGCAAGCTCAGACACGGCGATGTTTTCGTCATCGGCGAGCATGAAATCATGTACCTTAAGGAAGACCTCGCCGAACTCAGTACCCAGACGGAAGATCTTTCCGAGGTCGAAGCATCGGGATCCTGAGGGATCGCGCGAAATTGACCCGCCGGATTGTGCGGTCAGCTCCCGCCGGCCTGCGACCTAGCGAGTTCCTCCGACTGTCAGGCCATCCACTCTGAGTGTTGGCTGACCCACGCCGACAGGCACGCTCTGGCCGTCCTTCCCGCAGACGCCGACGCCGGAGTCCAGTTCCAGATCGGTACCCACCATGCTGACGCGGGTCAGAACATCCGGACCATTACCGATAAGAGTCGCCCCTTTGACGGGACTGGTGATGCGACCTCTTTCAATAAGGTAAGCCTCGCTGGCCGAGAAAACGAACTTGCCAGAGGTGATGTCCACCTGACCACCGCCAAAATTGGAAGCGTAGAGCCCGCTGTCTACGCTCGAGATAATTTCCTCGGGATCGTGTGGCCCGGCCAGCATATAGGTGTTTGTCATGCGCGGCATTGGAAGATGCGCGAACGATTCTCTCCGGCCGTTACCTGTGGATTGCTGGCCCATGAGTCGTGCATTCATGTTGTCCTGCATGTATGACTTGAGCACGCCGTTCTCTATCAACGTCGTGCACCGGCTGGGTGTACCCTCGTCATCCACATTGAGCGACCCCCGCCGTCCCGGAAGCGTACCGTCATCGACTACCGTACACAGGGGCGACGCTACCTGCTCCCCGATACGCCCGGAGAATGCTGAGGTACCGCGGCGATTGAAGTCCCCCTCGAGACCGTGGCCGATCGCCTCGTGAAGTAATACGCCCGGCCATCCAGGACCAAGTACTACGGTCATGGTACCCGCGGGCGCTTCCTCTGCCTCCAGATTGACCAACGCCTGCCGAACTGCCTCCTGGCCAAATTCCAGGGCTCTGCCCTCTTCCGCAAACCATTCGTAACCGAACCGTCCGCCGCCACCGGCAGAACCCTGCTCACGCCGATCACCGTCCTCCACGATCACGGAGACGTTCATCCTCACCAGTGGCCGAACGTCTGCACAGTAGGTGCCATCAGCCGCCGCAATAAGAATCACGTCATGAACCCCGGCAAGACTGACCATTACCTGGGAAACACGGGGGTCCAGCGCCCTGACCTGCTGATCGAGCCGGCCAATCATGGCCACCTTGTCCTCGTCACGCAGGGTCTCTACCGGATCCAGGGGCCGGTAGAGGCGGGCATCTCCGGAGCGTCTCCAGGCCTGAACCGTGCCCTTCTGGCCTTGTCGTGCAATCGAACGAGCCGCTTCCGAAGCATGGCTGAGCGCAGGAAGTATGATCTCATCCGAATAGGCGAAGCCGGTCTTTTCGCCGCTGATGGCGCGGATACCTGCGCCCTGGTCCACGCCATGTCCACCATCCTTTACGATGCCGTCCTCGACGTTCCACGATTCATGGCGGCTGTACTGGAAATAGATGTCTGCAGCCTCTACGGAACGACCCATGATGCCATCGAGAATCCGCTGGATATCCGCATCACTGATTCCGGCGGGTTCGAGAATTCGGTCGCGAGCTATCTGGATTGTGTTGTCAGTCATCTGAGGATTCCGGTTCTCCAATCGTGTCACCATGCCTGCGATGTTCCAGCGCCGGGAAGCGACTGCGAATCTCTGCCTGTCGAGCCAGGTCGATGTCGGCGACCACGACGCCTGGCCCATGCTCCAGGCGCGCATTCACGGCACCCCACGGGTCGACGATCATCGAGTCACCGAAGGTCTCCCTGCCGCCATCATGACGACCGCCCTGTCCGGCCGCAATGACCCAGCAGAGGTTCTCCACCGCCCTGGCTCTGACCAGGATTTCCCAGTGATCCTGCCCCGTCGCGGCGGTGAATGCTGCAGGCAGTGCGATGGTCTGAAGCCCGCTCTCGAGCATCGCGCGAAAAAGTTCGGGAAATCGCAGATCGTAACAGACCGCGAGACCCAGGCGACCTACCGGCGAATCTATCACGACGCGCTTTCGTCCGGGACGAATGCCGTCCGACTCCCGATAGCTCTCCGATCGACCGGGCACCGCGACATCAAACAGGAAAATCTTGTCGTACCGGGCAAGCCGTCGGCCCGTATCATCGAATACCAGTGTGGCCGCCGCGGGCCGGAACTCCTCTTCGCTCCTCAGCGGTATCGTTCCACCAACAAGCCACAGTCCGAGCGCCCGCGCCTGTCGGGAGAGGAATCGCTGGATCGGGCCGTCGCCGTCCGGCTCGGCAGATTCGAGGCGTTGCGACTCGCGGACAGGCATACAGGCGAAATTCTCCGGCAGAACGGCGAGCTGAACCCCGGAGCGCGCCGCTTCCGATAGCAGCTGCCCGGCCTGCATCAGGTTGCTCTCCACGTCGGCGCTGGACACCATCTGTATGGCTGCGACTCGGGCCTGACCCGCCTGCTGGATCTGGCTCATCCCTTGTCCAAGGCCTCGGCTGCTGTGTCCGCCTCGTCGCTGCCCTCAGACTGCTGTTGCGACGCCGCGTCTTCTGCTGATGGCTGGTCGGCCTGCGCGACCGCGATCCGTTCGACCTCCGGAGTCTCCCACGGCCCGCTGATTCGGTACTGGATCTGGGCCATACCGCGAAGCGGCTCCTTGAATATCTCCTTAAGCACAAACAGACCGGCCCCGATGACCGGGCTGACAGCGAGAGCGCCTACGACAGGAAGCGTGTTGCCGACTTCTGCGCTTACGATGGCGGTCTGATCGTAAGTACGCCCTATCAGATCGACGCCCCCGAGGATGCCAATATCGGCCGCCGGGCTGCGGAAGACCAGATTGTCCGTATAGGCGACACCCTGATCTATCCTGAAGTCCCCCTTCAGCTCATCGAAGAAGAAACCCTTCTTGAACACGTCCCGGAAGTCGAGTGTCAGTCGTCGCGGCAATGCCTGCACGCTAAGCAGTCCGAAGACCCGCCCCGCCCCCGGCTTGACCTCCGACAGACTGCCGTTCTTGATCCTGAGACTCGCTGTGCCCTGGGCCACCTCGAGGGGCTCGGCAGGCCATCCACCGGTCCATTGCAGATCGACTTTCATCTCCGCGGAGTTGGCCTCGAGGGTGCGCTCGAAACCGACAGACTCCATCGCGTCACCAAGATCGGATGATGCGACCTCTATCGACAGCCCAGAACTATCCTGTCCGAACCCCAGCAGTGAATGGCCGCTGCCCTTAATCGTGAACGCATCGTCGATCATATCCATGCGCTCGACCCGAAAACCGTTTGGCACGGATAGGATCTCGCCCTCGAGGCGTCCGAGTCTCAGGCCTTCGGTCTGAAAGTCCGTAATCACCACCGCCATGGACGGTACGCTCTTGGGGTCTAGAGGTTCTTCGCCGGCAGAGTCCTCTGCATCGTCATCCAGGTAAAGGCGATCCATCGCCAGCACGATCGGCGATCCCTGGGACAGGTTCATGGGTACCGTGATCGTGCCGCTGAGCGTTTCGCCGGTGACCGTCACGAGCCAGTCATCGGCGAGTTGTTCAAGTCGTGCGCCGACATCTGCGAAGTGCTGTCCGCCAAAAAATGCGTGATCGACTTCCAGGTCGATCCGGGTCAGCAGGTCACGCAACTGTCCCTCCCGCCGATCCCCGAAACGCACTCCCAGCCAATCGATAATCGGCAGCCGATCGACCTCTCCCTCAATCACTAGGCCATTCTCGTCACCGGCAATGGCCCCTGGCCCGCCGCCGAGAATCTGGCCCGCGATGAACCGCAGTCCATCGTCGGTCGGGTCGAATCGTGCGGCGGCAGATAATCTGCCGCCATACTCACCGGCCCACTCCAGCAGGCCGGAGTCGGGGAATCTGAAGTCGATAGTCAACGGCAGCACTGCCGAGGCGGGCTTCTCCAGGGGGGGCGGAAGACTGACCTCCATTCCCTGCAAATCACTCTCGAAATGGATCCAGAACCGATCACCGCTGTCTTTTGCCGGAAAGTGAGCGAAGCCCTGCCATTGGGCCTCGCCGTCAAGATAGCCGCCCATCGGTATACCCAGCACATCGACCAGCGACGTCGTCGTAACCGGACCGCTGACGTAGGCGCGGGTGCCCCTGCCTTCGTGAGGCCTGACATCTATCATTACCGGCTCACCGATGAGAACGCCGGTGATGCCTTCAGCCCGGACCGTCTGGTTGTCCACGGTCAGCGTGCCATTTGTATCGATCAGCGGATGCCGGATATTGCCATATAAGATATGGCCGCCCGAGATATCCAGCTCTACCAGTATCTTGCGCTCCTCGAGGCTCTTTAACGGCAACAGCAGATCGACTCTGATATCCGTGTCACCTGCCTCGATACGGGTATTTTCAAGTGCCGGCCCGATGGTGGCGCGAAGCGGGCTCTCCAGAACGTAGTCACGCACAGCGGCCAGCGAGCCCTTGGCTGTCCCCTCGATGGACAACATGCCTTGGGGCAGGACCGGAATATCCACGCGCACGCCGTCGACGGTTGCTCCGCCAAGTTGCCCCTCGCGAACCAAAGCCGAGAAACCAGCGCCCCGGAACGTGATGTCAGCCGCAATACCCTGTCCCGCGGGCCAGCCCTTAGCGTAGTCGAGCACGAGGTCGCGGGTGCCGAAACTCACTTCGAACACGCCTCCTCCGTCGGCGTATGGAAACCCCTTCGTGGGACCGCGAAGGTCCAGGCTGGCGACGGGGACCGAGCCCGACACGATTGCGGAGTCCAGCCACCTGACCAGGTTGGGTGTCATGACGCCTACCGGGAGATAGGCAGACTTTCTAGAAAGGTCCAGATTGTTGACAGTCGCCTGCACCTCCATGTTGCCCGACCCCTCCCCTGCGGGCCGCCTGATCTGGAACCCCGCCGTCAGACCGAGATCCCGGTTCGCGGCTCGGAGTCCGTCTCCGATGATCGTGAGCCCGTCCAGTCCCCGGCTCCATACCACAAGCCCCTGGGCCTCATCGAACTCCAGAGGTTCGCGGAACATTTCGGGTATTTCCAGCGCCAGTCCGCGGCTATCCATCTCGAAACGCCCGCCCTGAGGGTCGCTTCGAACCTGCCCGGTCAGCCCACGGATTCCAGGAATCGACTCAAACGCATCATGTGAGTAGCCGTCCAGGTCCGCGCGCAGTTCGAGCCGGTATCCGGCCGGGTCATTGTCCAGGACAGAAAGGCCTATGGTCAGATCGGTGACGTCTCCACTGGGCTGCATCCCCTGGAGATCCTCACGGAGGGCGACGTCCGGAATCGCGGGCGCGAGCGGCGTGAGATCCTGGAGACGAAGAAAGTCAGCGTCAAGCAGATAGTCTCCCTCGTCACCCCTTGATGTCACGCTCTTCTCAACCAGCAGGCTGTCACTGCTCCATTGGGCGCCAGCACGTCGGACAACCAGATTCTCGATCCGCCCGCGCCAACCCGTGGGTCTTCGGTCCCATTCCAGCCGACCCTCCAGTCCGCGATAGACCACCGGTTCACTATCATCGAATTCGAATACCAGGTCCGTCAGCTCTGCCTCTGCGGAGACGCGGGTAACGACACGGGCATCCGTGTCGAGCCAGATACGGAAGTCACATCTGCCGCCGCTGGGTATCACCGGCGGCAGTCCCGGTATTTGTTGGGTCGCCGAGAGGTCGAGCCCCTGGACATGGGCGTAGGCCTGCCAGATCTCGCCAGCCGAGCTTTTCGCCCAGAAAGAAACGGGGCCGGCGACGTTGTCGGGGGCGCGGAAGGCTCCTTCCACGCTCAACCTGCCGCGCCGCTGGGAGACATCCGCGTCAAATCCGTCCAGAACCCAGGTCTGACCCTTCGTCATCCTGTCCCTGAGGATCAAGCGAGCGTCCCGGATACGGATATCCTGGAGAGGAAGCTCACCTTCCCTTTTGGGGAATTCTTCCAGCGTCCGATCGAAGACCAGTAGTTGACCGTCCTCTGAACGGTCCACCTCGAGATCCAGTTTCTCCAGCGTCAGACGCCTGGCCTTGAAGCGCCAACGGAACAGCAGCTCCATCAGATCCAGGCTAAGGCTGCCCCGGCGGAGACTGAAGAGCGCTTCCGATTCGTCCGCGGAGAACACCGTCATATCGCGGAATACCAGGCGGGGCCCATCGAGACCGAATCGCGCATCCATGCTGCCGATCTCTACGGGCAAACCCAGGGCGTCACTGGTCCAGTCTGCGATCGGCTGCCTGTAGTGCGGGGCCTCGGTGACCGCGATCCTGAATATCCCGACCAATATAGCCAGCACAATCACGACGCCGGCAAACAGGCCGGCGACCCATTTCCAGACGCGTTTCGCCAGCCTGGTCACCCGATCGACCCCGGGATTGCCGATATACGGCTGGGTGACATGCCAGTCGAAAGGCTTGATTCAGATCGGTACAACATCGAAATGATCCTGGGCATACAGTGTCTCAGCCTGTAAACGGATGGGACGCCCAGTAGCCTCCTCGAGCTCTGCCAGGCTGGCCGACTCTTCATCGACGATCATCTCCAGCACCTCCGGGTGCGCGAGCACCAGTAGCTCCTGAAACTCGAATTGCCGTGACTGGCGAAGAATCTCCCGGAAAATCTCGTAGCAGACCGTCTCTGGCGTCTTTACAGATCCGCGTCCCTCGCAAGTTGGACAGGCGTGACAGAGTACGTGTTCCAGACTTTCTCGCGTGCGCTTGCGGGTCATCTCGACCAGACCGAGGGCTGAGACCTCGGAGATTTGATTGCGGGCGTGATCCGTCTCCAGGGCCCTCTCCAGCGCCTGCAGGACCTGGCGTCGATGTTCCGGCTCCTCCATATCGATGAAATCCACGATGATGATCCCGCCAAGATTACGCAGTCGGATCTGTCGGGCGATTGCCTGGGCCGCCTCGAGGTTGGTCTTGAAAATGGTTTCCTCGAGATTGCGGTGGCCCACGAAGCCGCCAGTGTTGACATCTATCGTGGTCATCGCCTCCGTCTGATCGATGACCAGATATCCGCCGGACTTGAGCGCGACCTTACTGTCGAGTGCGCGAACGATTTCTTCCTCGACGCCGTAGAGGTCGAAAATCGGGCGAGCAGCCATGTACTCATCGATTTTGTCGGCGAGTTCCGGCACGAACATGGCAGCGAATCGGCGCATTCGCTCGCAGGTGTCCGCATCGTCCACGCGGACCCGTTCTATCTCCGGCCCCAGCAGGTCCCGCAACACCCTTAGGGCCAGGGGCAGGTCTTCGTGGACGAGCTGTTCGGTATCGGCGCTTCCGGCCTGTTGCTCGATCGCTTCCCACAGTTTCTGAAGGAAGATCATGTCAGCCCTAAGCGCATCCCAGCTTGCGCCTTCTGCTGCAGTTCGCACGATATAACCGCCGGTCGAGTCCTCAGTCACCGACTCCACGATGTCGCGCAGCCGGGATCTCTCGGTCTCGTCCTCGATTCGTGCCGATACGCCGACCCCGTTACCTCTCGGCATGTAGACAAGATATCGAGACGGGATCGTCACGAAGGTCGTGAGACGGGCGCCTTTCGTGCCGAGAGGGTCCTTCAGGACCTGCACGAGGATCTCGTCTCCCTCCCGCAACATATCCTGGATATCGGGCTGGCGCGGTGGAGGTTCTATCTCATCGACCGTAGAACCGACCGATGATCGGCCGACGATGTCGGAGGCATGCAGGAAAGCGGTCCTCTCCAGACCTACTTCGACAAATGCTGCCTGCATCCCCGGTAAGACCCTCGAGACTTTGCCCTTGTAGATGTTGCTGATCAGTCCGCGGCGGCGCGCCCGCTCGATCATGACCTCTTGCAGGACACCGTTCTCTACGAGGGCCGCCCGCACCTCGCGTGGCGTAACGTTGATTAGGATTTCTTCTTTCATCCGGGGATCCGCGGGCCGCCGGCAGACAAGACGTCAAGACCGAAGTCACGAAGTAGCCCAGCGGTCTCGAATAGAGGCAATCCCATGACGCCCGAGTAGCTCCCCTCCAGGCGCTCGACAAACACAGCGGCCAGCCCCTGAATGCCGTACGCGCCCGCTTTGTCCAGCGGCTCTCCGGTCAGCACATAGGCAGCGATTTCGGCCGCCGTCAGCGCCCGGAACGTCACCTTGCTGGAAGAAACGCGGACCGCACGCTCCGCTTCCTGCACGGCCGCCACTGCGGTGGTGACGTCGTGCGTCTGACCGGATAGTGTCCGCAGCATGCCGCGCGCCTCTTCTTCATCCCGTGGTTTCCCGAGCACGGTTTCTCCAAGGCTCACGGTCGTATCGGCACCGATTACCAGTCTTCCTGCAGCGCCGTCGGCCACCCGCCAGGCATCGGTTGCCTTGGCGAGAGCGATCCGACGAACGAAGTCTGCCGGCGCTTCCTTGTCAAACCGGGACTCGTCGACCGCGACCGGCTGGACCTGGAATGCAACGCCGATCTGATCCAACAGCTGGCGACGCCTCGGAGACGCCGAGGCAAGAACGATAAGTTCTTGATTCATCTGATCAGTGTGGTCATTCAACGGATCGAATTCAATAGTCGCAAGGCGTGTCTGCGCAACCCCCGAACCGAGAATTCTACTCCCTGTGATAGGGGTGGTTCCTGAGGATGCTCCAGGCCCGATACAGCTGCTCAGAGATCAGGACCCTTACGATCGCGTGGGGCAGCGTCAGAGAAGACAGTGAGAGTCGCAGATCGGACCTTTCATAGCAGCTGGCTGCCAGCCCATCGGGGCCGCCGATCAGCAGCGACACATTGCGTCCCGACTGCATCCAGTCACCGAGACGGCCCGCCAGGTCGTTGGTGTCCAATTGCTTACCGGCGACATCCAGCGCAACCACATAATCGGACTCGCCAATGGCGGCCAGCATGCGCCTGCCTTCTTCTTGCACGGCGCGAGTCACGTCGCCGGAACGCCGCTGACGACCCAGGGGCACCTCGCGAAGCTCGAGCCTGCACTCTCGGGGCATGCGCACCGCATATTCCTTGTATCCGGCGGTCACCCAAGGGGGCATGCGAGTGCCGGCGGCGACAAGGGTCAGCTTCACAGCAGCTGTTCGGTCGACGAGTCAGCCAGCGCCTAAACCGCGGGCGCGACTGCGCTATCGTCGGGTACCGGGCTCCATAGCTTCTCGAGATTGTAAAAGTCCCGGACCTTTGGAAGCATGACGTGGACAAGGACATCCGCGAGGTCGACGAGCACCCACTCGCCGCCGTCCATCCCCTCTACGCCGAGCGGCCGCTCACCCGCTTCCTTGCACTTTTCGATCACATGCTCCGCCAGGGACCGAACCTGCCGGTCTGATGTTCCACTGGCGATAATCATGGTGTCCGCAATGCTCGTAAGCTTGCCGACGTCAAGGATGCAGATATCCCCGGCCTTAAGGTCTTCCAGGGCAGTGACCACGGTTTCGGCAATAGTTTTGCTCATCAAGTCCTCTCGGCTGACTGGGCGTAACAGCCCGACTCCAGGATGATCTTCCGCACGCCATCAGGCATGAGAAAGCGCGGGTCACCGCCGATCTCGACGATGCGTCGGACGGCGGTAGAAGAAATCTCCAGCTGGGTCACGGCATGGATATAGATCCTGCCTGCCCTCGAATCATGCAGGTCGCCTACTCTCGCAGTGCCCCGGTCCACCAGCAGTTCACGCAGCGGCCCGAGGTCCGGTACCCGCCAGCCCGGGCGATGCGCTACGACGACATGAGCCAGCTGCAATATCTCTCGCCAGTGGTACCACTTCGGAAGATCCAGAAATGCGTCCATCCCTACGATGAGGCACAGAGACCGGTGGGAATACTCGGCCCTCAGATCGAGCAGAGTGTCCACAGAATAGGATGGCCCCTCCCGATGCAGCTCCCGATCATCAACCACGAATCCTGGCTGTCCCTCGATTGCCGCCTCAACCATTTTGAGCCGCAGAGCCGCATCTGCCGTCGGTCTTTCGCGGTGCGGTGGCGTACCCGCCGGCATGAAGCGCACCTCCGGCAGTCTGAGCGCCTCCATGAGCTCAAATGCAGGCCGCAGATGTCCGTAGTGGATCGGGTCGAACGTCCCGCCAAAGATCCCCATGGGGTTGAGCTGGCTGAATCCGGCCATCAAGCAGCCCCTCTTCTTACATCATTCGACCCGCTGGCGACCGCGGTCACGAGATCTGCGAGAACCTGCCAGGGGCGTCCCGGTGTCGAGCCCTTGATGACCCGATCTACCGAGGCAGCCTGACCTATTAACCTCAACAAGCCCTCGCGGCCATGCCGATGGATGGCGGCTCGGGCCCCAGGCTGACGCCGCGCCCAGATGCCCGAGGCCGTCATCGCCTGTCTTTCGTCCCTGCCCTGGCTCATCGCCCACGTGACTGCAGCCAGAGCTCGCAGTTCCCTGACTATCGCCCACAGAACCAGCGTCGGCTCGACCCCCTCGCCTTTCAGGCCCGACAGCATCCGGTGACCACGATCGAAATCTCCCTTGCTCAGCGCGTCTACCAGGTCGAACACATCATATCTGGCGCAGTCCGAGACCGCTCGCGCGACATCCTCCTGACCGGCGCTGCCCGTTCCCAGCAACAGAGCGAGCTTGCGAATCTCCTGATCTGCCGCCAGCAGATTGCCCTCTACCCTGTCCGCAATGAGTTCCGCGACTCCGGCCTCCGGCTGCAGGCCCATTGACTTCATGCGGCCACTGATCCATCCGGGCAGCCGGCTCCGATCGGGAGGCCAGACCTGCACCATGATCCCCGCAGCATCCAGTGCCTTCGCCCAAGCAGATTTCAGAACCCGCTTGTCCAGACGAGGAGTAAGGACCAGCAGCACAGTGTCTTCAGGCGGAGATTCGGCAAAGCTGGCGAGAGCCTTGGCGCCGGAGACACCGGGCTTGCCGGTCGGAATTCGTAGTTCTATCAGCCTCTTCTCGGCAAACAATGACATGGCGCCGGCGGCCGCCGCCAGTTCGCCCCAGTCGAAACCGCGGTCTACCGTCAGGACAGTCCGTTCGGAGTAATCCATGGCCCTGGCGCGCGCGCGCACAAGATCAGCCGCTTCGGCAGTGAGCAGCGGCTCGTCACCGGAGATCAGGTAGATCGGGGACAGGCCCCCGGCGATCTGCGCCTCAAGCCTGTCGGCGGCGAGGATCACGAAGTGTATTGCCAGTGGCGATCATCGGTGCGATCGAGTGTAGCACGCAAGACCGGAGTTTAGGCGAGCCTGCCAGTTAATAGTCCCTCTGCCCGCCGGGATGAGTTGAACATTGACCATCAGGGGCGCCACCAACGTCCGGCCTCACACATCCCGCGTCATGCCACGCGCTCGGCGGCCATTACGATGTTCGTTCTCTACTGCTTTCGGGGTTGCGGCATCGGTCCGGCAATCGGCGCCGGATCCAGCCGGATGTCGAACAGATTCATCCGCCAGTCCAGGTGTGGCCCGGTGGCCCGGCCGGTGGCGCCGATCTCGGCGACGACTTGCCCTTGTGTGACGCTTTGCCCCTCCTGGACCAATATCCGGCTCAGGTGAATGAATGTACTGCTCAGACCATGGCCATGATCCATGATCAACGTACCGCCCGAGTAGTACATGTCGGGATTCACCAGCGTCACAAGAGCGTCGGCCGGAGCCACGACCGGCATGCCTACGGGTCCGGCCACGTCCACGCCAAAGTGGGGCCTCCTCGGCTCGCCGTTGAGGATACGCTGACTGCCGTAGACGCCTGTAATCCGACCCTCCACCGGCCAGACGAATCCGTCGAGAAAGTCAGTCCGGGGATCATCCCGGGTGCGCGCTTTGCGTGCCGCCGCTGCTTCCTTGCGGATTCTCTCGAGAACGTCGCTTGGCGGCGTCACCTTCTCGGCGGGGAGTCCATCAATGCGCTGTATCCGATATTGTCGGGCCTCGACCTCGAAGCGCTCATGACGTTCGCGACCGTCCTCGGTCTGCAGGTCAATCGCCACCGGGCCTGTCTCATCGCGACCCACACCGATGAGAAAGACCCCCTGCGACGAAACGCGCACCGGAGCACCTCTCACATCGACCCTTGTCCCCGGCTCCGTGCGGGCAACGACAAGTCCGCCCTGGCGAAATGACCCTTGGGTCGAGAGTTCGATGCCAGCAGGCCCAGCGGCGACAACGGCAGCGGCAACCGAAGCGACCAGCAGGAACGAGAGCAGGAGATTTAGCCAGCGTGACAGTCCCATGACTGTTATATAGTAACGTGGTCCGAGTCCACTTCAGTTTTCATGAACACAGAATCAGACGCGACCTTCAGGCACCGGGATCACGATCACTCGGCCTGTGTATCCGAAGCACTGGAGGATGCCGATCGTTACTGCGCGCAACGTGGGCTGCGGTTGACCCGCATCCGTCGCCGCGTGCTGGAAATTATCTGGCAGGGCCATGAGCCCGTGAAGGCCTACGATATCCTCGACCAACTCAATCAATCCGGTAGGCGGTCGGCGCCGCCGACCGTGTACCGCGCACTGGACTTTCTCCTCGAAGCCGGCCTGGTCCATCGGATTGATTCCCTGAACGCATTCGTCGGCTGCCCGCTGGCTCCGGGAGAACATAGCGCACAGCTTCTGGTGTGCAGCGGTTGCGAGACGGTCGCGGAGATCGACGACCCTGCGATTCGCGGGATTCTAGATCAGATCGGGGCCAGACACGGCTTCGCCGTGGAGCCACAAACCGTCGAAATAAAGGGGCTTTGCGAACGGTGCCGGGGTGACTCCTAGGCAGATCATCGTTCGTCGTTAAACGATATGTTATAATGTTTCGAAACGTACCAAGCTTCGAAACATGGGCAGAACGAAAGACGAACTGGGAAGTGCTCTCGACGGCGTCGCAGTGGCAATGTCGGTGGCATGCATTCTCCATTGCCTGTTGGCGCCCGTCCTGATCGTCCTGTTTCCGATCCTCGGATCCAGCCTGTTCGCGGATCATCAATTTCACGCCCTCCTGCTGATTTTCATCATTCCGACCAGCATGCTGGCGCTCTATCTCGGTTGCCGGCAGCATGGCGACGGATCGGTTCTTTGGCTGGGCATGAGCGGCATATGCGTACTGGCCGTCGCGGCAGTGCTGGGACCGGAGATCCTCGGTATCAACGGGGAGAAGCTCATGACAGGGGCTGGCGGCGTGATTCTGGCGAGCGGACACGTGCAAAATTTCCGCCGTTGCCGCGCCATCCGATGTGAAGAGAATACGGGCTGTGAGGCAATGCGGGCCTCGTCCACCTAATCGGGATCTACGCAGCTTCCTACCATCGGGCCCAGCTGGCGGCCGCCTATGAGATGCAGGTGCAGGTGAGGAACCTCTTGGCCACCGTGATCGCGGCAGTTCATGACGAGTCGGTAGCCCTGCTCAGCCACGCCCTCGGACCGGGCGATATCACGAGCCACGGCGTACATCCTGCCGACCACCGGAATATCGGCGTCAGTAACATCATCGATGGTGGGAATCGGCTTCGTCGGCACCACCAGGACATGAACCGGAGCCACCGGATTGATGTCCCGGAAAGCCACGACCTCCTTGTCACGATGGATAAATTCCGCAGGTATCTCGCCGGCGATGATCATTTCGAAAATACTGGCCATTGTTCTCTCCGTGGCATGAAAGATCACGAGGGTGCCTGCCAATGATAGGCGGCTTTTTAACACGCGAGCCTGTGACTGAAGATAGATCCAGCAAACGGCTCGGTGCGGCGCCCACGATGCACAGCGGACAGTGACCGCCACAATCAAACCCGAAATATCCTCAAAGACAGATATCATTGCCGTGCAATTACCCCCGGCAACAGACTGGACATCATGGCAACACCATTTGGCACGAAGGTTTTTTCAATTGCAGTGCTCGGACTCCTGTGTGGAGCCTGCGCGAGTCTGCAGAATCTGGAGTCACCGGATGTGGTAGTGACTGCCATCCGGCCACTGGATGCCACCATGCTTGAGCAGCGTTTCGCAGTCGACTTGCGTATCTACAACCCGAACAACAAGGAACTCCGGATCGAGGGCGTCAGTTTCGACCTCGACGTAAACGGGCGTCGTCTTGCCAGAGGTGCGGGTGCTTCCGACCTGTTGCTGCCCAGGCTTGGAGACGCCACTACGACGGTGACCGTGAGCAGTAGCGTCTTCGATCTGGCGCGCCAGTTGATGGCCATGGGTCAGGCAGAGACCCTGACTTACGATCTTGTGGGCAAGGTTCACCTCGGATCCGGATTCGGGGGATCGCTGCCCTTCGAAAGGTCAGGGGAGATCGGCAAGCGTATTCAGTAAATAAGCGGTCGGGGCTCAACGGAACAGCGGCAGATCGGAGCTCTGCGCACCACAGTATGGGCAAGCCGACGCCGACCGCAGCATCGGCCTGCCACAGTCTCTACAGTTACGCGGTGGTTCGCGCAGCTTCAGGCGGCCATCCTCGCGTCCATCGAGACGATCCATCTCGAGGATACGCTGGCGGAGTTCTGCCTCGCTTACGCCCAGACGCTCGGTCAGGATGTCCCACAGCGCCATAGTGATCAGTTTCAGACGCTCGTGATCACGCTCCAGAGAATTGATCCGCGGCATGTCCTTGATCGGCAGAGGGCCTCTCTCGGAAGGGGGATCGTTCTTCCTGGCCTGGTCCACAACCATCTGGCCAAAGACTTCGAGGATCAAATCAATCACAGACGACCTCCTGCTGCCTTCCGGAGCCCGGCTGTGGCGGCGTATTCACCGCGCAACCTCCAGGTCGGTTGATCGTATTCATTGATCAGCCCCTGGCGAAGCAACCACAGGCGGGCGTCCTCCGCATCATCATGAAACCAGCCCGCGGCGCTGCCAAATCTGAAGGAGTAACCCCACGCGTCCATGTCTCTCATCATTCGGGTGCGGCACATGCCTCGCACATGATCCGCAAGGAGGATCTGGAGGTAGCACACGCCGTTCTCCTCTTCATAGTCTCCCCCCGCATCCCGGTTCAGGCTCCGGCGTCGATCCGGCGTCATGCATACCAGATGGCCGGCCTCGTGCAGTGCCGAATGCACAGGAGTATCCGCCCGTACGAACACGGCCTCCCCTACCAGGCCGGCCTCGGACCCCCCCCAGTATGACCCTGGGATCTCCTTGCCATCAGCCACCCCGATCACTGATATGCGATAGCGGCACAGAACCGCGTCGAGCGCGCCAACCGGGAGATCCCGGCATATCAGAACGGTCACGAAACCGGCATGTCGATCTTCGAAAGCCGCCTTGCAATGACGCCGGCAATTTCACGAGCGAGCGCGGTTCTCAATAGCTCTTCCTCATGCGCCTTGGCCAGCACTTCCAACTCATCGTAAGAATAGACGCGGGTCCGGATGACGCGCTGATTGTCCAGCAGCACCTTGCCCTCAGAAACGACCCGGTAGGTGGCCCGATAGTAAACCCGATACTCACGCGGCCGGTTCTGCGCGTTGACCGATTCCACATCCCTGCCGGTATCGTCGCTGACGATCTGAAGGATCGCGGTGGCGCCTTCCGTGTTGTCCGCTAAATTTACGCGGGCCACTTCCAGGGAGCGGAGTAGCTCGCGCGCCAGCGGAGTCGTATCGTCCGGTACCTGAAGATAGATGGCCTCCAGCTCAGGACTATATTCCGCGCGTCCCTGCAGATGGAATCCGCAGGCCTGCATAGACAGCAAAACAGCGCAGACGACGAGAAGCTTGCACGCGCTGCTCATCTGTCAGACCACGATATTGACGAGTCTCGCCGGCACGACGATCACTTTCTGGATCTGAGCGTCTCCGACGAACCTCTTGACGTTGGGCTCCGCCAGCGCAGCGCTGATGATCGTATCCTCGTCGGCGTCCACGGCAACGAGGACGCGACCCCGGACGCGACCTTTGACCTGAACCACCATCTCTACAGATTCCTGGATCATTGCATCCGGGTCTGCAGCCGGCCACGGTTGATCTATAACCAGGCCCTCGCCGGCAAGGGATTCCCAAAGACTCTGCGCGATGTGCGGCACGATGGGTGACAACATCAAAACCAGACAGACCAGGACTTCGTGTCTGACGGCCCGGCCTTGTGGACTGTCATCCTCGAAACGGGTCAACTCATTCAATAACTCCATACTCGCCGCAATTGCGGTGTTAAACGTATAGCGACGCCCGATGTCATCACCGACTTTTCCGATGGTCTTGTGGAGACTGCGTCGCAGCGCCTTCTGCGTATCGATCAGTGACCCTGCGTCGAGGGCTTGTGCAGGGCCAGCCGTGACATGTGCGTGCACGGTGCGCCAAAGTCTCTTCAGGAACCTTAACGCGCCCTCGACACCCTCGTCCGACCACTCCAGGGATTGATCCGGCGGTGAGGCAAACATCATGAAAAGTCTGACCGTGTCGGCGCCATAACGCCGGACAAGCGGCTCAGGATCGACCGTGTTGCCCTTCGACTTCGACATCTTGGCCCCATCCCGCAAGACCATGCCCTGGGTCAACAGGTTGCTAAACGGCTCGCCATCACGGGCCAGCCCCAGGTCCCTGAGAAGTTTCTGAAAAAAGCGCGCATAAAGTAGATGCAGAATGGCGTGCTCCACGCCCCCGATATACTGATCCACAGGCAGCCAGTAGTTGACTCGTGAATCGAGCATCTCCCGATCGTTGTCGGGACAGGCATAACGAGCGAAGTACCACGAGGACTCCATAAAGGTGTCGAACGTATCGGTCTCCCGCTGCGCCTTGCCTCCACATTGCGGGCATGAACACTCGAAGAACTCCGGCATCTTCTTCAACGGTGAACCGGTCCCGTCGAATTCGACTTCCTCCGGCAACAAGACCGGCAGATCTTCGTCCGGCACTGGCACCGAGCCACATTCCTGACAGTTGATGATGGGTATTGGCGTGCCCCAATAACGCTGGCGTGAGACGCCCCAGTCGCGTAAGCGGTAGTTCACTTTGCGGCTGCCTATACCGCGGGTCTGGAAGTGCTCTGCGATCGCATTGAACGCCTGTTGCGAAGTCAGGCCGTCAAAGACGCCCGAGTTGACCAGTTTCCCGTATTCAAGAAAGGCACCCTCGCTCACGTCCGCCGGCTCGCCCTCGGTCGGGTCGATCACTTTGACGATCGGCAGCCCATAGCGGGAGGCGAATTCCCAGTCGCGCTGGTCATGACCCGGCACCGCCATCACGGCGCCGGTGCCGTAGCCCATCAGTACGAAATTCGCTACCCACAACGGAACGGGCTTGCCGGTAAGTGGATGGACCGCATTGATACCCAGGGGCATGCCCTTCTTTTCCATCGTTTCCATGGCCGCCTCGGAGGCGTGCATACGCTTGCACTCCTCGAGGAATTCGGTCAGATCCGGCTTCTCCACGGCGGCCTTACGGGCGAGCGGATGTTCAGCCGCCACGGCCATATAGGTCACGCCCATCAGCGTATCGGGGCGCGTAGTGAATACGGTCAGGGGCTCGTCTTCCTCTTCCACCGTGAACTGCAACTCAACGCCTTCGGATCGGCCGATCCAGTTCTTCTGCATCACCCTGACCGATTCCGGCCAGCCATCCAACTGCTCGAGTTCCTGCAGCAACTCATCCGCGTAGTGGGTGATCTTCATGAACCACTGGGGAATCTCACGGCGCTCAACAAGCGCGCCTGATCGCCAACCGCGACCATTGATGACCTGTTCATTCGCCAACACGGTCTTATCAACGGGATCCCAGTTGACGACGGAATTCTTTTTGTAAACCAGGCCCTTGCGAAACAAACGCGTGAATAGCCATTGTTCCCATCGATAGTACTCCGGGCGGCAGGTCGTCACCTCGCGAGACCAGTCGTACCCGAAGCCGAATAGCTGCAACTGGCCCCGCATGTGCTCGATGTTCTCGTACGTCCAACGAGCCGGCGGTACCTTGCTCTGAATGGCGGCGTTCTCGGCAGGCATGCCGAATGCATCCCAGCCCATGGGTTGCAGGACATTCTTGCCGCACATGCGCTGGTAGCGACTGATCACATCGCCGATCGTGTAGTTACGAACGTGCCCGACATGCAGAGAGCCACTGGGATACGGGAACATGCTGAGGCAATAGAACTTCTCGCGAGCGCGATCCTCCGTGACCTCGAAACAACCGGACTCTTGCCAGCGAGCCTGCACTGCAGGTTCTATCTGCTCCGGTTTGTAGATCTCGTCCATCGACAATCGTCCTCAGCCACGCGAGCCGCAAAGCATAACCCGCGGTCCGCACACGTGCCAGACAACCGGAACTCAGGCCTGCCTGGCTACAGAGAACAGACCGACAATGAGCATGAACACCGCGAGCACGACGACAGCGACATTGCCCATCCGCACGTAGGGCGTGCTGCCGAAGCGCGGTTGGATTTCTGCGGTCAGTACGTGAGTTTCGAACTGGGGCGAGCGTGCCAGCACAGAACCGTATGGACCGATAAGTGCTGATATACCGGTATTGGTAGCACGCAGCAGGAAGCGACCGGTTTCAAGCGCCCTCATCCGTGCGATCTGCAGATGCTGATGGGGAGCAAAGGAGTCACCGAACCAGGCATCGTTGCTGACGTTGAGCAACAAGCCGGCTTCCGGCAGGAAGTCGAGCAGTTCTGCACCGAAGGCGTCCTCATAGCAGATTGAGGGCGCAGCCAACTCGCCTGCAAGCGGCAGCGGTGACTGAGCTCGCGGGCCGGGTGTAATGTCCGAATAGGGCAAGCTCATCAGACGCATCCATTCGCGCACGAACTCGGGAACAGGAAAATATTCCCCGAACGGGACCAGGTGTCTCTTGCGGTAGATGGCTTGCTGGTCACCCAAGGTGATAAGGGTATTGAAATACCGTCCATCCAGCGGGTCCCGCTCGAGCATCCCCAATACCAGAGCCGTGTCCGTCGATCGGGCCTCCTCCTGAACCGTCTCGAGGAAATCGGATTCCTCGTGCAAGATCGCCGGTATTGCTGCCTCGGGCCACACGACGAGATCCCGATCCCAGTGACTGCGCGTCAAATCGAGATACAGTTTCTTCGTAGGCTCGAGCTGGCTCGGTAACCACTTCCTGTCCTGTGGCACGGCGCCCTGAATGAGCGCTACCCGAAACTGCCGATCCCCGGATTCGGTCCACTGGACCCCTGCCAGACTCTGTCCGCCGACCAGAACCGCGGCGATGGTCGAAGCCGCTACCAATCGTTGATATGAGCGCCCGGTAACCAGTAGCGCCAGGCCACCGGCAAGCAGCGCCCCGGCCAGGCTGACGCCGTACACACCCAGTACCGGGGCGAACCCGCTAAGCGGGCTGTCGATCAAACCGTACCCTAGGCTGAGCCAGGGAAACCCTGAGAATAGCCACCCGCGCAGCCACTCGGCGATCACCCAGGCACCGGGTAAGACAAGCAGCAGACGCAACGGCATCGTCGCGCCGATGCGCGCCGCGAGATACCCCACCAGGCCCGTATACGCTGCCATGATCGCGACCAGTCCGAGCATCAGGAATACCGCCAGCGGCGCCGGCGCCCTACCGAATATGTGGATGCTGATATACAGCCAGTAGGTCCCGGCAAGAAAGGCGCCGGCGCCCCAGGCGAAACCGACCCTGGCAGCGACCGTTGGTCCGCGGTCGTCCCACAACAGCCAGAGCGCGGCGAGCGATACGGGTATTAGCGGATACAGCCCGAAGGGCGCAAACCCAAACGGCAGCAACGCGCCGGACAGGGCGCCGATACAGATCGCCCAACCGTCGGACAACCGGCGGACCGGGTCAATCATGGTCGCTGATCAGTCCGGGCTGGCCGGGGGCGCACTGGGGAGACGTGCGCGCAGGGTGTAGACGCGACGGCGGTCGGATTTCAGGACGGTGAATTGGATACCGTCGAGTGATACCGTCTCTCCGCGTCGGGGGAGCCGGCCGAGTTCGCCGATGACGAGCCCACCGATGGTGTCATACTCTTCGTCGCCCAGCCCCGTGTCGAACTCTTCGTTGAAGTCCTCGATCCTTGCCAACGCCCGCACCGTATAGATGCCGTCCGACTCCTTGGTGAAATAGGCAATCTCATCGGGGTCGTGCTCATCGCCGATATCGCCCACGATTTGTTCGAGTACATCCTCGATCGTCAACAGTCCGGATACGCCACCATATTCATCGACGACGATGGCCATGTGATTGTGGCTTACGCGAAACTCGCGCAGGAGAACATTAAGGCGTTTGCTTTCCGGTATGAATATCGGCGGTCGCAGGACCTCTCGGATATTGAAGCGCCCACTGGAATTCTCTGCGAAAAACCTGAGCAAATCCTTTGCCAGAAGGATGCCGACGACCTCGTCGCGATCATCACCGATCACAGGAAACCGGGAGTGTCCTGATTCGATGATGGCTTCCAGCAGTTCGGAGGGCTCGGCATCTCGATCCAGCACGACCATCTGCGAGCGCGGAATCATGACGTCCCTAACCTGCATCTCCGCGACGTCCAGCACGCCCTCGAGCATGGACTCCTCCTCGTCATCGAAGAGATGGTCCCGGCGCGCCTCGCGTAACAGATCGATCAGTTCACCACGATCCTTCGGATGCGGGCTGAATCGTCGGATCAAACGGCTCAGCCAGCCGTTTCGGTCATTTGAGGTACTACTCGGAGGTTGGTCGTCGGACATCGCGCCTCTCTAACGGACCGGAGCCTGTGCCGATGTGCTTCCGGGATCCACTGCCACGTATGGATCAGCATACCCGAGACGTCGGAGAATCTGCACCTCCAGATTTTCCATCGCCTTCGCGTCATCGGTAGTGTTATGGTCATGGCCCAGAAGATGCAGCGTGCCGTGGACGACCATGTGCGCCCAATGTGACTCTACTGGCTTACCCTGCTCCGCGGCCTCGCGCTCGACGACACTGCGACAGATGACGATATCTCCGATCAGGTCCACAGGCACCTCGGCCGGGATTTCAGCAGGGAATGACAGCACGTTCGTCGGACCTTGCTTGCCGCGGAATCGCTGATTGAGATCGCCGCTTTCTGTCTCCCCAACCACCCTGATCGACAACTCGGCGTCTTCCCGGAGATCGCCGAGAGCGGCCCGGGCCCAGGCAACGAATTGCTGCCTCGTGGGCACCGACTCTCCCGGGTCCGCCAACTGCACCTCGACAGTGACCGTCATGATCCGCCACCCTCGTCGCCTGGTGATCCCGTCTCGTCGTAAGCCTCGACGATTCTTTGCACCAGAGGGTGACGCACCACGTCGCGGGACGTGAAAAATGTGAACCCGACGCCGGGCACCTGGCGCAAGATGTCGGCCGCATGACTCAGTCCGGAACGCCGATTCTCCGGCAGGTCGGTCTGTGTTACGTCTCCGGTCACGACTGCCCGTGACCCGAAACCGATCCGGGTCAGGAACATCTTCATCTGCTCGCTCGTGGTGTTCTGGGCCTCGTCCAGTATGACGAATGCCTGATTCAGCGTTCTGCCGCGCATAAAAGCCAGCGGGGCCACCTCGATGATGCTGCGCTCGATGAGACGCCCGACTTTCTCGAACCCGAGCATCTCGTAAAGGGCGTCATACATGGGGCGAAGATAAGGGTCGACCTTCTGTGCCATGTCGCCGGGAAGGAAACCGAGACGCTCCCCTGCCTCAACCGCCGGTCGCACCAGGACTATCCTGCGGACGTGCTCTGTCTCCAGCGCTTCGACCGCAGCACCGACGGCCAGGTACGTCTTGCCTGTGCCCGCGGGCCCGACCCCGAAATTGAGATCCAGTTCCCGGATACGACGCAGGTACTCAGATTGATTGCGCCCTCGCGGATGGACCCGACGCCGCGGGGTATCCACGTACGAGATCGAGGCCGCATCATCGTTCTCAACCACTGGCTCCATGCCGCTCTCCTGTACCGCGATGTGCACACGGTCAGGGCTGATGAATTCCTCTGCCGCCAGTTCATACAGGCTGTTGATGATCGCCGCGGCGCCTTCTACGCCGGTCGCCGGGCCGCTGATGTGAAAGTGGTTACCGCGATTGCCGATCCTCACGGCCAGGCGTTCTTCCAGATGGCGCAGATTCTCGTCGAACTGCCCACACAGGTTGGCAAGCCGCTCATTGTCCGGCGGGTCCAGCTGAAGATCGAGGCTGGCCTGATCCCGGTCTTCGAGGATATCTCTATCAGGCGGCACGACTGGCATCTGCTATGCGACCCCGCAATGAATTCGGAAGGGCCTCGGTGATGAGTACATCTACGAACTTTCCGATCAGGGAGTCGGGGCCGTCGAAATTCACCCAGCGCATGTTTTCCGTTCGCCCGGCGAGCTGGCGGATGTCTTTCTTGCTGGGCCGCTCCACAAGCACGCGCTGGCTCGAGCCCATCATGCCCTCGCTGATAGACATCGCCTGCTGGGCGATTCTGGCTTGCAGCAGATGCAGGCGCTCCTGCTTCGTCTTGATGGAAACATCGTCCGGCAGGGACGCCGCTGGCGTGCCCGGCCGCCGGCTGTACACAAAGCTGAATGACTGATCGAAGCCGATCTCGGCGATCAGATTCATGGTGTCCTCGAAGTCGCGCTCAGTCTCCCCGGGGAATCCGACAATGAAATCCGATGAGATGCTGATATCCGGGCGAACCGCCCGCAGCTTGCGGATCTTCTGTTTGTACTCCAGGGTCGTATGCCCACGCTTCATCAACGAAAGAATCCGATCCGAGCCGCTCTGCACCGGCAGATGGAGGAAGCCGGCCAATTCCGGGACGTCGGCATAGGCCGCCACCAGACTGTCGGAGAACTCCACCGGGTGCGATGTTGTGAACCGAATGCGCTCAACGCCATCTACCGCGGCCACGAACCTGATGAGGTGGCCGAGATCACATTGCGTCCCGTCATGCATGGGCCCCCGATAAGCATTGACGTTCTGACCCAAGAGCGTGACTTCGCTCACGCCCTGGTCCGCCAGCCTGACAACCTCGGCGAGCACGTCGTCGAATGGCCGGCTCATTTCCTCGCCGCGCGTGTAGGGAACCACGCAGAAACTGCAATACTTGCTGCAGCCCTCCATGATCGACACGAACGCGCTGGGACCGTCGGCTCGCGGTGCCGGGAGACGATCGAACTTCTCGATCTCGGGGAACGACACGTCGACGACCGGCAAACCTCGTCCCCGGATCTGGTCGATCATTCCGGGAAGGCGATGTAGCGTCTGGGGCCCGAACACAAGGTCCACCTGCGGGGCCCGACGGATGACCGCATCGCCCTCCTGGCTGGCCACGCAACCGCCCACGCCAATGACGATGTCCGGGCGCGCGGCTTTCAGCTGTCTCCAGCGCCCCAACAGTGAGAACACCTTCTCCTGGGCCTTCTCCCGCACGGAGCAGGTGTTGAGCAGCAGCACATCAGCCTCTTCCGGAGAGGAGGCCACATCCATGCCGTGCGATTCGCGAAGCACGTCCGCCATCTTGGCGGAGTCGTACTCATTCATCTGACAGCCGAAAGTCTTGATGAACAGTTTTCCGGGCATTGATCTCTTTCTTGCCAGACGGATACGTTACTCGTCGCGCCGGGCTTTCTCCACACCCGCTAGCGGATGTATCCCAGGCTTTCGAGCTTGACGATGATCCTGTGGGCCGCCTGGTCGGGCGTAACATCACGCGTGTCGATCACCATTTCGGGCGACTCGGGTGCCTCGTAGGGATCACTGATGCCGGTGAACTCCTTGATGATCCCGGCCCGCGCCTTCGCGTATAGACCCTTTCTGTCGCGCTCCTCACAAGTCTCGATCGGCGTGGCCACGTGGATCTCGACGAAACCACCGACCGTCTCGATGCTGTCCCGCACAGTACGCCGGGTCGCCGTGTACGGGGCGATGGGTGCGCAGATTGCAATGCCGCCATTCTTGGAAATCTCGCTTGCGACATAGCCGATCCGCAGTATGTTCAGGTCGCGATGCTCGCGTGAGAATCCCAGTTCGCTGGACAGGTTCTTGCGGACCACATCTCCGTCGAGCAGCGTGACGCGCCGTCCGCCCAGTTCCATCAGCTTGACCATCAGCGCGTTGGCGATCGTCGACTTGCCGGACCCTGACAAGCCGGTGAAGAAGATGGTGAATCCCTGATTGTGCCGTGGTGGGTGAGTCTTGCGCAGCTCCTGGATGACGTTCGGATAGGAAAACCAATGCGGGATTTCCAGCCCTTCCTGGAGCCGACGTCGGAACTCGGTCCCGGAGATGTTGAGTACGCTCTCGCCCTCACGGGTCTCATCCACGGGCACGTACTGAGCGCGATCCTCGACGTAGACCACCATCTGGAAAGGCACCATCTCGATGCCGATCTCGTCTTTGTACTCCTTCATCATCTCCTGGGCGTCGTAGGGTCCGTAGAAGTCATTACCCTGACTGTCCTTACCGGGACCCGCATGATCACGGCCGACGATGAAGTGAGTGCAACCGTGGTTCTTGCGAATCAGCGCGTGCCACAGAGCTTCGCGCGGGCCGGCCATGCGCATGGCCAACGGCAGCAGGCTCAGGGCTGTCGTCTGTTCGGGATAGTGTTCCAGCAGGTGCTCGTAGCAACGCACCCGGGTGAAGTGGTCCACGTCACCGGGCTTGGTCATTCCAACGACCGGCTGGATCAGCAGATTGGCCTCTACCTCGCGAGCCGCGCGGAATGTCAGCTCCTGATGGGCCCGGTGCATGGGATTTCGCGTCTGAAAGGCGACGATCTTGCGCCAGCCCAGTTTCGCGAAGCGTTGCCGCAACTCTGACGGAGTGTCCCGAAGGTGACGGAAATCATAGTGTATCGGTGACTCGACCCCGCGCAGGCTCCCGCCGACGTAGACAGGGTGGGCCTGATGCATCAGGTAATGGACGCCGGGATGGGTCACGTCTTCGGTACCGAACACGCCGCGGGCCTCGAGCGCCTTGTCCGGCGTCCACACGTCTTCCACCGACAGGGTGGCGATCAGCACGCCTTCCTGGTCGCGCAGCGCAATTTCCTGCCCCGCTGAGAGAGTCTCGGCAAATGCTTCTGAAACGTCGAGGGTGACAGGCATAGGCCATAGCGTGCCGTCCGCCAGTCGCATCGATTCGACGACCCGGTCGTAATCTGTCTGCGTCAGGAAGCCGGTGAGCGGCGAGAATGCGCCGTTCAACAACAGCTCGATGTCGCACAGCTGCCGGGGCGTCAGGTCCCAGGACGGCAGATCCCGGGCCTTGGCGCGCTCCAGCTCCGTCTCTTCCGGCGGCAGGTACAAGTCGACGAGCAGCCCCCCGTGGGGCCTGATCAGTTCCTGCGTGATCTCTCTGGTTTGCATGACAAACTCCAAATATCAAAAGCCGTGGCCCGGCAGTCCCGAGTCACGGCGAGTTCTTGAGAATTCTCTCGTGGGCGCTAGAAGGGGATGTCGTCGTCCAGCACGGGCTCCGGTGCCGCCTGTTGCTTCGGTGCGCTGGAACCCCGGGACCCGCCGCCCATCGCCGGCGCACCGGCGCCCGGCCGGCCACCGAGCATCTGCATTTCGTTGGCAACGATCTCGGTGGTATAGCGGTCCTGGCCGGACTGGTCCTGCCACTTGTCAGTCCGGAGGCTGCCCTCGACGTACACCTGTGAACCCTTCTTCAGATACTCGCCGGCGATTTCCGCCAAACGTCCGAAGAAAACCACGCGGTGCCATTCGGTGCGCTCCTGCCGCTCGCCGCTCTGCTTGTCTTTCCAAGACTCGGAGGTAGCAATACGAATCTTCGTTATCGCGCTGCCACTGGGCGTATAGCGGGTCTCAGGATCCGCACCCAGATTGCCGACGAGGATGACTTTGTTGATACCGCGAGCCATGGTAGCTCCTGCACATTGAGTTGGCTGAAAGTTAAGCGTTCCATTGTACCTCGGGAACCCTGAAAACTCACCCCGAGGCACCGGAAATCAGCCCTTGTATCCTCCCGCATCCATGGCTTTGGCTAGGCCGAATCATTGGGGGTATAGTTAGGGATTACGCTCGAGACGGCGATAGGCATGGATTCAATCCGCATTCGGGGCGCCCGCACCCATAACCTGCAGAATGTCGACCTGGATCTTCCCAGGGACAAGCTCATCGTCATTACAGGGTTGTCCGGCTCGGGGAAGTCCTCGCTGGCGTTCGACACCGTCTACGCGGAGGGTCAGCGCCGCTACGTCGAATCCCTCTCGGCCTACGCACGACAGTTCCTGTCGATGATGGAGAAGCCGGACGTAGACGCTATCGAAGGCCTGTCTCCGGCGATTTCAATCGAGCAGAAATCCACTTCGCACAACCCGCGATCCACCGTGGGAACAGTCACGGAGATCTATGACTATCTCCGTCTCCTGTTCGCTCGCGCTGGCACACCACGCTGCCCCACTCATCACGAGGAACTCGAGGCCCAGACGGTCAGCCAGATGGTGGACCAGGCGCTAGCGCTACCGGAGGGCACCCGCCTCATGCTGCTCGCGCCGGTTGTCCGCAACCGCAAGGGCGAGCACCACAACCTGATCGCCGAACTGCGCACCCAGGGCTTCATCCGGGCGCGTATCGACGGCGAGGTCTATGAACTGGACGATCCTCCGGATCTCGATCTTCACCGCAAGCACTCAATCGAAGCCGTGGTGGACCGGTTCCGGGTGCGCGAAGACATGGCACTGCGGCTCGCCGAGTCGTTCGAGACCGCGCTGCGTCTGGCCGACGGCATCGCCACAATCGCCTTCATGGACGATCCGGACAAAGAGGAATTGCTGTTCTCCGATCAGTTCGCCTGTCCGGTCTGCGGATACAGCATCCCGGAACTCGAACCGCGGATGTTTTCGTTCAACAATCCGGCAGGGGCCTGTCACACCTGTGACGGCCTGGGCGTGCAGCAGTTCTTCGACCCTGGACGCGTCGCGTCACAACAACATCTGAGTCTTGCCGGAGGCGCCATTCGCGGCTGGGACCGGCGAAATACCTACTATTTCCAGCTCATCCAGTGCCTGGCTGAACATTACGGGTTCGACATAGAAAAGCCTTTCCAGGAGCTGTCCAAATCCCTGCGCCAGAAGATCTTGTACGGGAGCGGGGACGAGATTATCGAATTCGCCTATCTCGACGGCCGCGGCGGGACCATGAAACGCAAGCATCGCTTCGAGGGGATTATCCCCAACATGGAGCGCCGCTACCGCGAGACGGAGTCCAACACGGTCCGTGAGGAACTCGCCAAATATCTGAGCATGCAGCCCTGCCCCAAGTGCAACGGCACGCGTCTGAACGAGGGCGCTCGGAACGTATTCATCGACGAACTCAGCGTGCCGGAGATCACGTCGATGTCCGTCGGTCGGGCACGAACATTTTTTATCGAACTCTCACTGCCGGGCTGGCGTGGCGAGATCGCCAACAAGATAGTCAAGGAGATCGGCGATCGCCTGAAATTCCTGGTGGACGTCGGACTCGACTACCTGTCTCTGGATCGGAGCGCCGAGACCCTGTCGGGTGGCGAAGCCCAGCGAATCCGCCTGGCCAGCCAGATTGGATCGGGTCTCGTGGGCGTAATGTACATCCTGGACGAACCGTCGATCGGACTGCACCAACGGGACAATCGCAGGCTGCTGAATACGCTGCTCCACCTCCGCGACCTCGGCAACACGGTGATCGTCGTCGAGCATGATGAGGAGGCTATCGATACCGCCGATCACGTGATCGACATCGGGCCCGGTGCGGGCGTGCACGGCGGCCGGATCGTGGCTCAGGGAACACCCGCCGACGTTAAGGCGGACGCCTCTTCGCTGACCGGCCAGTATCTTTCAGGGCGTCGCCGCATCGACCTGCCGTCCGAGCGTACGCCACGGGATAACGACCGCCAGATCCTGATCCGCGGCGCCCGCGGCAACAATCTCTCGAATCTCGATGTCGAGATACCGCTCGGCCTCATGACCTGTGTCACCGGTGTTTCCGGTTCCGGGAAATCGACTCTCATAAATGACACGCTCTATATGGCGGCGGCCGCCGAGCTTAACGGCGCGGCCACGTCGCCGGCGTCACACGACGGTGTCGACGGCCTGAACCGGGTAGACAAGGTCATCGACATCAGCCAGAGCCCGATCGGCCGAACCCCGCGGTCAAACCCAGCCACTTACAGCGGGCTTTTTACGCCGATTCGCGAGCTGTTCTCAGGCACACCCGAGGCGCGCAGCCGGGGTTACAAGCCGGGCCGATTCAGTTTCAACGTCAAGGGCGGACGCTGCGAGGCTTGCCAGGGCGATGGCGTCATCAAGGTCGAGATGCATTTCCTGCCGGACGTCTACGTTTCCTGCGATGTGTGCAGGGGCCAGCGTTACAACCGCGAGACCCTGGAGATCCGGTACAAGGGATGTAACATCCACGAAGTGCTGGACATGACTGTGGAAGACGCGCTGGAATTTTTCGCCAACGTGCCGGTCATCAAACGCAAGTTGCAGACACTTATGGACGTGGGTCTGGCCTATGTACGTCTGGGCCAGAACGCCACGACCCTGTCGGGCGGCGAGGCCCAGCGCGTCAAACTGGCGAAAGAGCTGTCCAAACGCGATACCGGGAAGACCCTATACATTCTCGATGAGCCGACGACCGGTCTGCATTTTCACGATATCGCCCAGCTATTGCACGTACTCCACCGGTTGCGTGATCACGGCAACACGATCGTCGTCATCGAACACAACCTGGACGTCATCAAGACAGCAGACTGGATCATCGACCTTGGCCCGGAGGGCGGGGACGGAGGTGGTCGCGTAGTGGCGGAGGGAACGCCGGAGTACGTGGCCTCCCGGACCGACTCCTATACGGGACAATTCATTGCCAGGCTGCTGGAGCGGGACAACCCCGAACACAGCTCCGAACGCCGTCGGGCCTGACTGATATCTGCGGCCGGAGGTAATTGTTACCGTGGGGAGAACGTGGCATGGCTGATCTCGCCCTAGCGATCGTCGCCGGCACTGTCGGAGCAATGGTTTTCTTTGGAGCAATAGTCGCCCCGACTGCCTTCGGGACCCTTGGCGAACAGCAGGCAGGCCCGTTCATCCGGGCGCTGTTCCCGAGATACTATCTGCTGTTTTCCGCCACCAGTTTCGCGGCCTGCGCCGCAGCACTGATCGCGGGCGGACTGATCTCGGCCATGCTGCTCGGGCTCGCGGGCACCGGTTTCGTCTACGCCCGCTCGCGGCTGATGCCCGCTATCAATCAGGCACGGGACCATGGATCGACCCGCACATTCGAGCGACTGCACAGAAGATCCGTGCGTCTGAACATGGCTCAACTGGCGGGGTTGCTGGTCGCCGCCGTGAGCATAGCGCTCGGCCTCTAGGCATCGCGGACCGCCGGCAGCGTCCGGCAGCCGGTTCAGTGCCGTGCAGGGGAGTCCGTGCTCGTTATGAAGCGCGCCAGGACCAGACCTGCCAGCGACCAGGCCACGACGTTGTACACGCCATCAACGAGCTGGAAGGCCAGCGGCATCCGCCACCAGATGACCGCACCCAGATCGACGAACACAGCCATCGTCAGACCCATGAGCGTGACGAACCCGACGCGGGCGCCGTACCCTTCCAGCGCGGGCGCGACAAGCACCAGAAGCAGACCGATCAGTAAACACACGACCCACTCGTGCACGAACCCGAAGATGAAGGTGCTGGCACCCATGGGCGCCCCCGGGCTCTGGGTGATGTTGATCATCGCGACCGGGCCCGCCTCGTGAAGGCGCGTATAGAGCTCGGCGTCCTCGGCGTAGAGGTCGATGCCGGGGATCCAGTAGAGCCCGGTCTCCGGGAACGTCTGCCGCAGGATCGCCTGCACGGCGGCATCGTCACCGACATCCCGGGCGCCCGCGCTCAGGACAGGACTGCTCCAGTAGACCGCGCCAAATATGAACATGGCGACCGCGGCCAGAAAGCTGCCGGTAATCAAATTCTTCATGGACCCACCCCCAAGCGGTTTGACTCACCGGACGGTGGCCCGACCGGAGTGAGCCCGAGTTTATCCGCTAAACCAGCCAGCCGCCGCCCACCGCGCCTGACCTGGCGCTAATACCCCGCTGCATGGCCGTCCTTGCGCGACTCGGACGCACCGTAATAGACGCCCTGGTCGTGATCGCGGAGGATCGCCTGGTAGCCGCCGTAACCACCCACGTCAACGCCGATTCTGTGGCCCATCTGCCTGAGCGTGTTGACGGTCTCTAGCGGATAACCCCGCTCCAGGTAGACCGTGCCGCCGTCCCTCATGACCTGGTCCGTCGGCTGGCTGGAGCCGGTGTGGCGGATCCGTGGCGCATCGCCGGCTTCCTGCAGGTTCATGCCGAAATCGATCATGTTGACGATGATCTGGGCGTGGCCCTGGGGCTGCATGGCGCCGCCCATGACACCGAAGCTCATGTGCGGCTTGCCGTCCTTCGTGACAAACGCCGGGATGATGGTGTGGAACGGCCGCTTGCCCGGCTCGTAGACGTTGGGGTGGCCCTCGGTCAGGGAGAACAGTTCGCCGCGATCCTGCAGGATGAAACCGAGCCCGCCCGGCGTCATGCCCGATCCCATGCCACGGAAGTTGCTTTGGATCAGCGACACCATGTTGCCGTCCGCGTCCGCCGTGCTCAGGTTGATCGTGTCGCCCTGCTCCAGAAC
>CP070833.1:2278371-2297401 GCA_020341735.1 Gammaproteobacteria bacterium
AGCTGGTGGAGCTGCGCCAGGCCCATTCGTTCCGAGTTCTCGACGATCATAAGGCTCGCATTCGGAACGTCGACGCCGACCTCGATCACGGTCGTCGCGACCAGAAGCTGCATGGCCCCGGCCTTGAAGTGCTCCATGACATCCTGTTTCTGGGCAGCCTTCATCCGGCCGTGAACCAGGCCGATCTCGAGTTCCGGGAGGGCGTCTCGGAGGGCGACTGCAGTCTCCTCGGCGGCCTGGTACTGGAGCTGTTCGGACTCATCGATCAGGGGGCACACCCAGTAGGCCTGACTTCCCGACGCGCAAGCCAGGCGGACACGATCGACAACCTCGGCCCGCCGGGAGGAGGGCACCACGACGGTCCTGATTTCGCCTCGCCCGGGTGGCAGCTCGTCGATCGTCGATACATCCAGGTCTGCATAACTCGCCATCGCCAGCGTCCGCGGGATCGGAGTTGCAGTCATGATGAGCTGGTGTGGCCGCAGGCCGCCGGGTTCGCCTTTCTCTGTCAGCGCCAGCCGCTGATGCACGCCGAAACGGTGCTGTTCATCGATGATGGCCAGCCCGAGGTGGGCGAACTCGACACCTGCCTGGAATAGCGCGTGGGTGCCCACCACGACCGCGGCATCTCCGCTGCCGATCTCGGCCAGCGCCTGGCGGCGACTGGCGGCAGTCAATCTGCCGGTGAGCCACGCTACTCGAAGCCCCCGGGGTGACAGCCATGCGTCGAAATTCCTGAAATGCTGTTCGGCCAGCAGTTCGGTCGGGGCCATGATCGCGGCCTGGAATCCGCTGGCAGCCGCTACGACGGCGGCGGCAGCAGCCACGACAGTCTTGCCCGAGCCGACGTCTCCCTGTACCAGCCTGAGCATGGGGCGCTCATTGGCCAGGTCATCCAGGATTTCCCCGAGCACTCGCTGCTGGGCGCCGGTGAGAGTGAAAGGCAGGCTGCCGAGGAAGTCGGGCAATAGAGTTTCTTTGGCCGCAAGAGCCGGGGCCCCATGGCTGCGGACACTGCGGCGGATAAGCCTGAGACTCAGATGATGGGACAGCAATTCTTCCAGTGCGAGGCGACGTTGTGCGGGATGCCGCCCCTCCTCAAGCAAGGCGAGTGAGGCGTCCGCCGGTGGCATGTGAACGTATCCCAATGCTTGCTGCAGCGGGGGGAAATCGAGTTCATCGATCACGCCAGCCGGCAGCAACTCCTCGGGCGGCTGGCTCTCGACCTGCCGGAGAGCGAGATGCACAAGTCGTCTGATGCGGCCTTGCTGCAGACCCTCCGTGGTCGGATAGACAGCGGTCAGGGTCGCTTCCATGGGAACGCTGCTGTCGTCCTCCAGGCGCCGGTACTCCGGGTGGACCATCTCCAGTCCGGAGGTCCCCTGTCGCACTTCACCGAAGCATCGGACACGGGTGCCGCGCGCAAGACCATCCGCCTGCGATTTGCTGAAATGGAAAAACCTCAGCAGGACCGAACCGGTCCCGTCGGCCAGATGGCAGAGCATCATGCGCCTTCGCCGGTAAACGACGTCCGTGAGTTCGACGTGGCCCTCGATCGTGATCCGCATGCCAGGCCGCAGCGCGCCGATTTCCACCAATCGGGTCCGGTCTTCGTAACGGATCGGCAACAGGAACAGCAGGTCCTGCACCGTAGACACGTTCAGTCGCGAGAGTTTCTCAGCCAGTGCCGGCCCGACGCCCGACAAGGCCGTTACGGGCTCCGGTGCGACCGATGCGGGTCCGGTCTTCGACACGTTCGTCAACAGCCCAGGCCGCGCGTCAGAGCCGCAGAATCGCGTCGACCTCGACCCGCGCCCCCTTCGGAAGGGCGGCTACCTGAACCGCGGCCCGTGCGGGGTAAGGGTCCGAGAACCGATCCGCCATAACCTCGTTGACCGTGCCGAAGTCGCCCAGGTCGGTCAGGTACACCGTGAGCTTTACAATTCGGTCCAGATCACCGCCAGCGGCTCGTGCGACTGCCTGGAGATTGTCGAATACCTGAACTACGTGGGCCCGCATGTCTCCCGCGACCATCTCCATCGTGGCCGGGTGCAGCGGTATCTGCCCGGAAATAAAGACCATGCCGTCCACCGCGATGGCTTGCGAATAAGTCCCAATAGCAGCCGGGGCTGCGTCGGTGGCAACGGATCGACGTGACATACGCGGGACTCCTGTGGTCGCAGAACTGATCTGTCAGGTACTGGTGCGTGCTACTGAAAGCACATCCGGCATACTCATGATGCTCTTGAGCACCTTATCGAGGTGCGCCTGATCCTTCACCTGCAGCAGAAAGGTTATCGATGAAGTATCGCCGTCGCGCTCGACCACCGACACGTGCTCGATATTGGTCTCCGTGGCCGAGATGTTGGCGGCCACCGCCGCCAGCACACCGAGGCGATTCTGCACTTCGGCGCGAATCTCGACCATGAAGTTACGATCCAGGCCCTCCTCCCATTCCACCGGAATCCACTTGTCCGGCTGTTTGCGGAATTCCGGCAGGTTGCCGCAGCCTTCCCGATGGATCACGAGGCCCCGGCCGGCGCTCAGATACCCAAAAATTGTGTCACCGGGTATCGGGCAGCAGCATCGCCCATAGCTGACCACCATGCCCTCGGTTCCAGCGATCGTCAGTGGCGCTGGCTGGCCAATAGGCTGGTCCGGCGTCTGCCCGGGGACCAGGTGACGGGCCACCAGCGTGGCCATCCTTTCGCCCAGTCCGATCTGTTCGAACAGTTCATTCCGCTTGTTCAGGCCGAGCTGCTCGAGAGCCGCGGCCATGGTTGGCTTGGGCACCTTGCGCAGTCTCAGGGAGTACTCACGCAAGGCATTGTCCAGCAGCCGCTTGCCGAGTTCCTGCGCTTCGCCCCGTCTCAGGTTCTTCAGGAAACTACGGATGGCAGTCCTGGCCTTGGCCGTCACGACAAAATTGACCCAGGCCGGGTTGGGCTGAGCGTTACGCGAAGTGATGAAGTGGACCGTCTGACCGTTACGCAACGGCGTCCTGAGCGGCACCGGCCGGCGGTTGACCCGGGCCGACACGCAGCGGTTCCCCACTCCCGTGTGCACCGCATAGGCGAAGTCGACACAGGTCGCGCCCCTCGGTAGCCGGAGGATCTCGCCCTTGGGCGTGAAGACGTAGACCTTGTCCGGGAAAAGGTCGATTTTCACGTTCTCGAGGAACTCCTCGGAGCTCCCGCTCTCCTGCATCTCGACGAGATGTTGCAGCCATTCCCGCGCCCTCGCCTGCGGGGCCGTGCCGCCCCTTTCTCCCGCCTTGTACATCCAGTGCGCCGCGATCCCCGCCTCGGCGATCCTGTGCATTTCCTCCGTGCGGATCTGTACCTCGACTGGAACACCGCTGGGCCCGAACAGCGTGGTATGCAGTGACTGATAGCCGTTCACTCGCGGTATAGCGACGTAGTCTTTGAAGCGGCCAGGCATCGGCTTATAACACTTGTGCACGAGCCCCAGCGTCCGATAGCAGTTATCCACCGTATCCACAACGATCCGCAGGCCGTAGACGTCCGCGATCTCTGACAGCGAGCGCTTCTTCTCGCGCATCTTCCGATAAATGCTGTAGAGGTGTTTCTCCCGGCCTTCGACCAACCCAATCACCTCGGAAGACTTGAGAGTCTGGACAAACCTTTTCTTGATCTTTTCCAGGACCTGGCGCTGGGCACGGCCTCGTCTCATGGACCGCTCCAGCACCCGATATCGATACGGGTACAGCGCCCGAAAGCCGAGATCTTCCAGCTCCAGCCTCAAGGTATTCATGCCCAACCGATTGGCGATCGGTGCGTAGATATCCAGCGTTTCGCGCGCGATCCTGCGCCGCTTGTCGGCCGGCATGACCCACAGCGTGCGCATGTTGTGGGTGCGATCCGCCAGCTTGACCAGGATCACGCGAATATCGCCCACCATGGCAAGAAGCATCTTGCGGAAACTCTCCGCCTGGGCTTCCTCCCGACTGCGGAATTTCACTTGATCCAGCTTGCTGACGCCGTCTACAAGTTCAGCCACTTCCTCGCCGAAACGCTCACCCAGGTGGGTCTTGTCGATGCCGGTGTCTTCTATGACGTCGTGCAGCAGTGCTGCCATCAGCGTCTGTGAATCGAGATTCAGCTCCGCCAGCAGGCCTGCTACCGCGACTGGATGAGAGATATAGGGCTCGCCCGTCTTGCGCTTCTGCCCCTGATGCGCTTCTTCGGCGAAATGATAGGCGTCGAGGACCTGCGCTACCTGGTCATCCGGCAGGTAGCCTTGCAGCTTCTTGACGAGGCCGTCCAGCCCTATCGCGCGCTTCCGATTCGGCAGGCGGGCCAGAATGGAAGCGGCGTAATCCATGGGCTGTGCGGGGACTGCGAATCAGTCTCCCAGTGAGGGTATCGGTCGGGGCGAGACTTCGTCCATGCGGATTTCATCCTCGTCCAGCGTAGGATCTTCGACGTGGTCGGATTCCTTCAAGATGCTAACGTCGACCTTGCCTTCGGCGATCTCCCGAAGGGCCATGACCGTTGGCTTGTCGTTTTCCCATTCGAGATCGGTAGGCGCGCCGTTAGAGAGTTGGCGAGACCGCTTGGAGGCGATCAGCACTAACTCGAACAGGTTGTCCACGTTCCGCATGCAGTCTTCTACTGTGATTCTCGCCATTGCTCTTCTCTCTTGGTGCCGGCCCGGACTTTAAGGGGCTGAGCCTTCGAATTCTATCGAACATCCGGCCTAGGCCACAACGCGCTCGATTTGGCGTCGGCATGCGGGATCATCGGTCCTGCACGCGGGACACCCGCCCTCGACTATCGATTTCAGCTCCGCCAGGGCCGTTTCAAAGTCGTCATTGACCACAGCGTAATCGAATTCGTCCCAGTGCGTCATTTCAGAGTGCGCGTCCCCGAGACGCCTGAGAATCGTGGACTCACTGTCCGTGCTCCGCCCTCTCAGCCGCTTCTCCAGCTCTTCCAGAGACGGTGGCAGGACAAATATCGACACGCAGTCAGTATCTGCGTCGCGTACCTGTTGGGCTCCTTGCCAGTCAATCTCCAGCAATACATCGAAGCCCGAGTCGGTGAGATGCGCCACTTCGGCCCGACCGGTTCCATAGCGATGGTCAAACACCGTGGCATGCTCGAGAAACGCTCCCGAGTCGATCATTTCCTCAAATCGCTCCTCGCTGACGAAGTAGTAATCCCGGCCCTCCACCTCGCCCGGTCTCGGGCCCCGGGTGGTGAAGGAGGTCGAGAACCGAGTGGATGGAGTGCTTTCGAGGAGCGCCCGCACCAGAGACGTCTTGCCGGCGCCCGATGGCGCCGAGATCACGAACAATCGGCCGCGACCGCGACCGCGACCGCGACCCGTTCCGGTTTCGGTATCGGCGATCATTCGACGTTCTGGACCTGCTCTCGCATCTGTTCGATGAGGACTTTGAGTTCGACGGCAATCCTGGTCGTTTCCTGGTCCTGGGACTTGGACGCCAGTGTGTTTGCTTCTCTGTTGAATTCCTGCATCAGGAAGTCCAGTCGCCGCCCCACGGCCTGTTTCGACTCAAGTGCTCTGCGGACCTCGGCCACGTGGGCCCCGAGTCGATCGAGTTCCTCGTCCACATCCATCTTTTGAGCCAGCAGCACCAATTCCTGTTCCACCCGATCGGGGTCCGGCTGAACCTCAAGCTGGCCGATGCGTTCCAGGGTGCGCTCCCTGAGGGCCTTGCGGATCTCGGGCAGGCGCGCCCTGGCCTCGTCCGCCAGTCGCTCCACTCCGTCGCAGCGCTCGATCAACAGGGTGGCCAGGTGCTCCCCCTCGCGTCCCCGCGATGCCTGCAAGTCGGCCAGCGACTCCTCGAGGACGACAAGAGCTGCGGCCTCCAGCGGACCGCTGTCTCTCTCCACATCCTCGACCACCCTTGGCCAGCGCAGAACATCGAGCGGATCTACCGGTGCCGCCTCGGACAGATATTCTGACGCTTCGCGCAGAGCTTCGGACAGTTGCTCCAGCACAGCAGCGTTGAGGCGAATCGGGGGTTGAACTTCCTGACTCCAGCGCAGCCGCAGCCCGCAATCGATCTTGCCGCGCTTCAGCTTGCTTGACACAAGCTTTCGAAATGCCGGCTCCAGCGGACGGAGTTCGTCAGGCAGGCGCCATGACAACTCCAGGTAACGGTGATTTACCGATCTGATCTCGCAGGAGATCGTGCCCCACTCGAATCGTGTCTCACGTCGTGCGAAGCCTGTCATGCTATGGATCATGCGCTGCGGGTGCCTCGGGGATAAATAATGCGAAATGCGGCCATGCGCAAAAGATACCGTCAGCTTATACTCTGGCATCCCGCGGCATAGGCCCCGCGTAGTCTAGCAAACCAAAGGAGGTCGTTTGCGCTACGAGACAGCTGAAATAAGCTTAATCGGTGATCGCAGTGATAATCAGGATCGAGTAGCGATTGTCAGCCATGATCGCGGAGCTTTTCTTATCGTCGTAGACGGTATGGGCGGGCATGCGGAGGGCGAGCGTGCCGCAGAGGTTGCCAGACAGTCGTTCATGGACAGCTTCGAGGCCAGTACGACGTGGATCGAGCAGCAACGGAACGTGTCGAGATTCCTGGCGGACTCCATCGAGCGGGCGCATGCCGCTGTCGCAGGTATCGGGAAAGCCCTGTCCGTAGAGCACAAGCCGCGGGCGACATGCGCGGTCTGCCTGATCGTAGACGACACCGCGTGGTGGGCGCATGTAGGGGACGCCAGGATTTATCTGTTGAGAGACCGCGGTGTAGCCGAGCGCACACGTGACCACAGTCACGTAGAAGTCCTGTTGAGACAGGGCCTGATCTCGGAATCAGAGATACCAGGGCATCCGATGAGGCACTATGTGGAATGCTGCCTGGGGGGAGAATCCGATTTGCCTGTCGACGCTATCCGCGGCGGCCGCGAGCTCCTGTCAGGCGATATGATCCTCGTCTGTTCCGATGGGCTTTGGTCAGGCGTGGCTGACGACATTCTGGGCGACAGCTGTCGTGAGGACCGGTCTATTTCCGAGTGGCTTGGCTGTGTATCGGAGATGGCTGTCGCGGCGAATGCGCCGTACAGCGACAATACAACGGCGGCGGCACTGAGGGTTTTGCCTCGCTGACCGGCCGATCATCGCGCGCATTTTTCGACGCGCAACCGTGAGGAGGTTTCCCATGCGACCCAGTGGTCGGCTACCGGACGAACTCAGGCCGGTCAAATTGACCCGTGCATTCACCCGACATGCGGAGGGCTCCGTCCTCACGGAGTTCGGCTCGACAATCGTCTTGTGCACGGCCAGCGTAGAGGACCGGGTACCGGGTTTTCTACGCGGGTCCGGAAAGGGCTGGGTGACTGCAGAATACGGCATGTTGCCGCGCTCGACGCATACGCGTAATGGCAGAGAGGCAGTCAGAGGTCGGCAGGGTGGTCGGACACAGGAGATCCAGCGGCTCATTGGCCGCTCTCTGAGGGCAGTCACGGATCTGGCGGCCTTGGGCGAGGTCACGATCACGCTGGACTGCGATGTGCTTCAGGCCGATGGCGGAACGAGGACGGCGGCGATTACGGGTAGCTATGTGGCCCTGGTCGACGCCGTAAGACGCCTGCGCAATGACCGTCGCCTGGTCAGGGATCCGGTCTTCGGCCAGGTGGCCGCCGTGTCGGTAGGGATCTTCGAAGGCACGCCGATCCTTGATCTCGACTATGCGGAAGACTCGGAAGCAGAGACCGACATGAATGTCGTGATGAACGATGCCGGTGCCTTCGTCGAGGTCCAGGGCACCGCTGAAGGGCATGCGTTCCGTCGGGACGAGCTCGACAAGATGCTTGATCTGGCGGTCCTCGGGGGCGCGGAATTGATCCAGGCACAGACCGAGGCGCTGACGGGCGATGCCGGCTGAGAGCGCTGTAAGGCAGGTTGTCCTGGCCTCCGGTAATAAGGGCAAGCTTGCGGAAATCAGGTCGCTGCTTGAAGGGACCGGGCTGGGTGTAGTGCCCCAGTCCGAGTTCGCCATTGTCGAAGTGGCCGAGACCGGCCTCACCTTTGTCGAGAACGCGATCCTGAAAGCCAGAGCGGCATGCGCTGGTGCCGGCTTGCCCGCAATCGCCGATGATTCGGGTCTCGAAGTCGATTTTCTGCAGGGGGCGCCAGGCGTCCGATCGGCTCGATTCGCGGGTCAAGGATGCACCGATGAGGACAACAACCGGCTCCTCCTGGAACGCCTACAGGATGTGCCCGAAGCTGCCAGGAGCGCCCGTTTTCGATGCGTCATGGTCTATCTTCGTCACTCATGCGATCCGGCGCCGATCATTTGCGAGGGCGTCTGGGAAGGGCGCATCGGGATGCGGCCGAGCGGTGAAAGAGGGTTCGGTTACGATCCCGTTTTCGTGCCGTCCGGTACCTCACAGTCTGCCGCGTGTCTGGTCCCGGCGGAGAAGAACCGGCAGAGCCATCGGGGTCAGGCATTGCGACGGCTTATCGCCATCATGACCGTTGCCGCCTGAGCCGGACGGGCAGGACCGGCGAATGCGCACGTCAGGGATCGCGGCCGTATGCTAATCGCGCCTCCACTCGGGCTCTACGTGCATCTGCCCTGGTGCATCAGCAAGTGTCCCTACTGCGATTTCAATTCACATGCGCTTCGCGGTCGCCTGCCGGAGCCTGCCTATGTCGACGCGCTGTTAGCCGATCTCGGGGAAGAACTGGCAGCCGCCCAAGGGCGGACGATTTCGTCGATATTCTTCGGCGGGGGAACACCCAGTCTGTTCAGTCCTTCCACGATCGGGCAGTTGATCGATTCTGTGGATTCCGCGGGACTGCTGGCGGAAGACGCGGAGATCACCTTGGAAGCCAACCCGGGGGCTGTCGAGCACGATTCTTTTGCTGACTTCCGCGCTGCTGGCATTAATCGCGTTTCCCTTGGCGTGCAGTCATTCGACGCCGACAAGCTCTCGGCATTGGGTCGAATCCACGGGCCGGACGAGGCAATGAGGGCGATCGACGAGGTCCAGCGCGCCGACATCCCGGGACTCAACGCAGACCTGATGTTTGGCTTGCCCGGGCAGACGCCGGAAGACGCGCTCCGGGATGTTCAGATAGCGCTCGCCGCAGGCGTGCAGCACCTGTCACACTACCAGCTTACGCTGGAGCCGAATACGCTGTTCCACAGCCATCCACCGAAGTTGCCAGACGATGAAGTCACGTGGATAGGGCTGCAGCGTTGTCAGTCCGCGCTGGCCGCCGCCGGACTCGAACAATATGAGGTGTCGGCTTATGCTTCTCCGGGCCAGGAGTGTACCCACAACCTCAATTACTGGTCTTTCGGTGACTATCTCGGAGTCGGCGCGGGCGCGCATGGCAAGATGACGTATCCGGCAGACGACCGCATCGTCAGGCGGAGCAAAACAAAGCACCCTGACGCCTACATGCGGGGATCCCGCCGGACAGAAGATTCCGAGGTAATAGACCGGCCCCGCCGGGTCTTCGAATTCATGCTAAACGCTCTGCGTCTTAGGCAGGGGTTTTCCGGGAAGCTGTTCGAGTCGAGAACGGGCATCCCGCGACACGTTGTGCAGTCCGAATTCGACCAGGCTTTGGAGCGAGGCCTGCTCGAACGCACTGGCGCGATCGGTTGGCGGCCCACGGACCTCGGATACCGCTTTCTCAATGATCTGCAAGCGATTTTTATTGCCACGGAGGACGGATAACGAAGCGGAAGGCATGCTGCATTCGCCTCCGTGAGGCTCTCCGGTGACGCGCTTATGCACAGAATCAGCCGGTCGAGACGTCCGCAAGCCCTCGACGCGCTGTGCGGACACTGAATATCTGCCTATTACACCCGTAACTTGTTGATAGGAATGTAGATGACTGCGTGTGGCGTAATTTTGTCCAATTCGTTTGTGACACTATTTTGACCGCATATCATTACGCCAACACTCGAGTCTTCCACAGAGTTATCCACAATTTCTGTGGATAATTCGGAAACTCTCTTTTCAACATCGACTTAAGCGATAGAACATAAAGTAATACGTGAAACGAGCGCCCTGCAGAACGGCCAATAATGATTGGCGCTGCTCACCGTTTCCCGTCGGCCGTCTAGAGCTGTCTTGTGCGGATAGAGTCAACCCGGTAAACTTGTCGGCTTGTCTTCAAGTCCTGCTGGCCTGTGCCAGGAGTCCCGAAATGAAAGCCGAAATCCATCCCGAGTACCAGGACATCAAGGTGGTCTGCAGTTGTGGAAACAGTTTCACGACGCGGTCCACGCTGGACAAGGAACTTCACATCGAAGTCTGTTCCAAATGTCACCCATTCTTTACCGGCAAACAGAAAATCATCGATGCAGGTGGCCGTGTCGACAAGTTCCGCCGCAAATACGGTATGGGTGACGGCTAACCGGCGGGGCTTCAGAGAGATTCCTGCGAAGGCGCCTGCGGGCGCCTTTTATATGACGGCGCCGGTCACCGTTCGTCTGTCAATTGCATTAGCGCTGCCTTATAATCCAGCCCCCCCGCAGGGTCGGCTCTGACCTGATGCTGTCGTCGACACGGCCCTGGAAGGGCGGTTTTCTGCTCCGAATTTCGCGTCAGGCCTGTAGCCGGGCCATGTCGGAGTCCCGACGATCATCGCCCACCCGGCAAGGGATCTGGATAACGGAAGAGAGGCTGTCTATGAGCGACAAAAAATTCCGGCTCGAAAATGTCAATACAGGAACATCCTCTGAACTTCCGGTGCACGAGGGAGTGCTCGGCCCGGACGTGATCGACGTCGGCCGGCTCTACCGGGAGCAGGGAGCCTTCACTTTCGATCCTGGGTTCGTCGCGACAGCCAGCTGCGAGAGCGAAATCACTTTCATCGATGGCGAGGAGGGAGTCCTTCTCTATCGCGGTTACCCGGTAGAGCAGTTGGCCAAGAACAGCAATTTTCTTGAAGTCTGCTATCTACTGCTCGCCGGTGACTTGCCGACACCCGAAGAGCTGGTTCGATTCCGCCATTCGATCCTCCATCACACGATGATCAACGAGACCTTGCTGCGTTTCTTCAACGGCTTCCACTACAACGCGCATCCGATGGCCATGGTGTCCGGGGTCGTCGGTTCAATGTCTGCCTTCTACCACGATTCGATGAATATCGAGAAGCCGGAGCATCGTGAGATCTTTGCCCATCGGATCATTGCGAAGATGCCGACAATCTCGGCCGCTGCTTACAAGCATTCCATCGGTCAGCCGTTCGTCTATCCGCGCAATGATCTCGATTACTGCAGCAACCTGCTGCAGATGTTCTTCGCGGTACCCTGCGAGGAATACGAAGTCGACCCGATAGCTGCAGAGGCGCTTGACCTGCTGTTCATACTGCACGCAGATCACGAACAGAACTGCAGTACTTCGACGGTACGCCTGGCAGGCAGCTCTGGCACCAACCCCTATGCGGCCATCGCTGCGGGTGTCTCGGCGTTGTGGGGACCGGCGCATGGCGGAGCCAATGAGGCTGTTCTGAAGATGCTCGAGAAGATTGGCAGACCGGAGTCGATTCCCAAGTACGTGGCCAAGGCAAAAGATCGGGATGATCCCTTCAGGCTGATGGGATTCGGTCATCGGGTCTATAAGAATTTCGATCCGCGAGCGAAGATCATCCGCGAGATGGCCCATCGGGTGCTCGAGAAGATTGGGCACACCGATTCGCCCTTGTTCGAACTTGCGTTGCGTCTGGAAGAGATTGCCCGCAAAGATGAATACTTCATCGAGAAAAAGCTGTACCCGAACGTGGACTTTTACTCCGGCATCATCTATCGGGCGCTTGGAATCCCGAACACTATGTTCACGGTGATGTTCGCTATCGCCCGCAGCGTGGGCTGGGTGGCCCACTGGCAGGAGATGATCGCTGACCCACGGCGTCGGATTGGAAGACCGCGACAGCTGTATACCGGCCCGGATAGACGAGACTACGTTGAGATCGGCGACCGCACCTGATCCGGGCTAGTCTTGGGCCAAACGCGCCAGTTCTGCAAGGCGGGCGCGGCGCATGGGACGGCCGTCCACAGGGCACGTCGGCGCTTGCCTGAGGGCAGCGACGGGGAAAATTGCGCCTTCTATTGCGACGTCCTCCGCCCAGAATCTATAGGCAGGCATCGCATCGCTCCTTTTATTCGAGTATCTCACCCGCCGCTCGCAGCACTCATAAGGGATATTCCTCTCCATGAGAAGAACGGCCACCGCTTCCGGTGTGTCGGTAAATAAGTGCAGATTTACATCGCTGGTGTCGGTGATCATGCCGGACAGCACCGAGCCCACGAGTCGCGGCTCGAATTCCTCAAAAAGAAGCATCGCGTTGTGCGCGGCTTTGCGCAATTTCGCCAGGCGACGCAGGTAGGCATCACCGCCAAACAATCGCTGTTGCTCTCCGAGAGCGGCGGCGATCTCGTCATTCCCGGGAAGGGCTGCACGTTCATGGATCCCCAGGCGCTCGGCAGCCTTTTTCTTGGCGAGCAGGAAGTCCCTCACGCCCTGTTCCCGCATCACGCGCGCAGCTTCATCGGCCAGCATGTGGCGGGCGTGACCGGATCTGTCGTTGCGTTTCCTGCCCATTTTCACAATCCACCGGAATGGTAACGATTCAGAACAGAGGCTCCGTCTCTTCGGGATCTTCGTAAGGCGAAGGCGCAGCATCTTCGGTTGGTTCCGGAACCTGATCGATCCGAAAAGTCTCGAATATCGCTGATCCATCATCGGACCGGGCCAGAAAACCGGTATCGGGAGAAATCCGCACCGTGACCAGTCCGGGAGGTTTCGGCACCAGGCTGGTGGGCGTGTCGCGAAGAGCTTCCGCCATGAAGTCGATCCAGATGGGTAATGCCGTACGGCTGCCCTCTTCCCGTGCGCCCAGAGATCGCTCCTGATCAAATCCGACCCAGACCGTCGCCACCAGATCAGCATTGAAACCGCTGAACCAGGCGTCGCGCCGATCATTGGTCGTGCCCGTTTTCCCAGAGAGATCAGAGCGGCCGAGTTTGGTCGCCCGCCGGCCGGTACCTCGCTTGATTACATCGCGCATCATGTCGGCTACAAGGTACGCGTTTTGACGAGAGACGGCAGGATCCGCGTACTCGATCTCGACAAAGTTGATCTCCGGATCGTTATCTTCCCGTGTCTGGGATTCGCGTTTCCGGAGCATCTCCGCAACGGCCTCGTCCTCGCAGACGGCGCAGGCGATCAACGGATCTGCCTCTTCGATCAAATCGCCCTGAATGTTACGGACGCTCTGGACATAGTAGGCGGCGACCCGATAGCCGCCATTAGCAAAGGTCGCGTAGGCATCGGCAATGTCTATTGGCGCCAGGGTGATGCTCCCGAGAGCAAGTGACAGGTCGCGGGGCATCGCAGATGACGGAATCCCGAAACGCTCGATGTGTTGAATGGCCGGACCGACCCCCATTGTCCTAAGTACCCGTATCGAGACCAGATTACGGGAACGGACGAGGGCTTCTCTCAGCCGCGTCGGTCCATAAAACCGCTGGCTGTAGTTCTCTGGCCTCCAGGTGTCCTCCAGACTGTCGTCTTCGAAGACAACAGGCGCGTCATTCACCACCGTTGCAGTGGTAAACCCGTTTTCCAGCGCCGCGGAATAAATGAATGGCTTGAACGACGAACCCGGTTGTCTCTGCGCCTGGGTAACCCGGTTGTATTTGCTGGCGCGGAAGTCGAATCCTCCTGAGAGAGCCGCGACGGCGCCGTCGATCGGGTCCAGAGCGACGATCGCGCCTTGTGCGGCCGGGGTCTGTCCAAGCTGCCAAGCACCATCGGCCAGCTGAACGAGTTCGATGACGTCGCCCGCCGCCAGGACTTCGCCCACCGATTCCGGCACCGGGCCGCGAAGGTCCTCATGTATGTGTGGTCTGGCCCAGCTCATCGCAGACAGATCGAGCACGACGGACTCGCCGGATCGCATGAATACCGTTGCGCCGCCTTCGTCGACGGCAGTGACGATTCCAAGAGCCAGGTTAGGACTCGGTCGGAGGCCTCCAAGCAGCGTATCGATCCCCTGTTCATCCTGTGGCCAGTCAATCCTCGTCACCGGTCCTCGATAGCCGTGTCGACGGTCATACTCAAGAAGGCCCTTGCGCAGAGCGGCAACGGCTGCCTTCTGCAGGCGGCTGTCGATCGTCGTCGTGACAATGAACCCCGCGGTGTAGGCTTCGGCGCCGTACCTACTCAGCATGTCCAGCCGCACCATCTCTCCTACATAAGGGGCATCGACCTCCACAGTCGGTCCATGCAGTTCCGACTCCATGGGTTCCGCGGAGGCCGCCTGGTAGGCGGGACCGTCGATGTGTCCGGTCTCGAGCATTCGGCGTAGGACGTACGCGCGGCGCGACAGAGCCCGCTCGGCACTGAACACGGGATTGTCGCGGGACGGCGCCTTCGGCAAGCCGGCGATCGTGGCGGCCTCGGCCAGAGAGAGCTGGTCAACCGTCTTGCCGAAGTAGACTTCCGCGGCCGCGCCTATTCCGTAAGCTCTCTGGCCGAGGAAGATCTTGTTCAGATAGAGCTCCAGGATCTCTTGTTTGGACAATTCCCGCTCGATCCTGAGGGCCAGGAAAATTTCGCGCACTTTGCGCGAAATGGTTTTCTCACGGGTCAGGAAGAAATTTCTGGCAACCTGCATCGTGATAGTGCCGCCGCCCTGGGTCCGCTGTCCCGTGAGCGCCAGAGAGATCGACGCTCGCACCAACCCCTGATAGTCAACGCCCGGATGATCGTAGAAGCGATCATCTTCAGCGGCGAGGAAAGCATTGACGATGGAAACCGGAACGCGGTCTATTTTCAACGGAATGCGGCGCTGTTCGCCGTACTCGGCCATCAGCCTGCCATCGCGGGTATAGACCCGCAGCGGTACCTGGAGCTGGACCTCTTTGAGAGACTCGACGGAAGGCAGGCTCGGCGCCACATAGTAGTAAGCACCGGTGGCCGCGACACCGATGGTGGCGATAAGAGCGAGCGTCAATACTGCCGCCACGTAAAGGCTGCGAAGCAGAAATTTCATCTGGGGGAGGAGAGAGTTTTCTTGCCTTGGCCCGGGCGGTTATGCATATTACCACTGAAAGTTAAAGGCAAACCCATCGAAAGGTGGGGACGCAAAGCCACCGATCTAAGGGAGGATTCCTAGGATGGCGGGGTTGCCGATCCTGCAGGCTTGTTTCAAAAACCCCCGCCGGCCTCGCTCCGGTCGCAGGTTCCCCGTTCCGTCCAATATCCCGCCCGAACCGCCAGGGCTGTGTTGGCGAACTGCGGAGTACATCTCAGTATTGCCGACCCCCGGGTGTGTAAAGTCTGCCGCCGACCTGAGGACGACCGCGCATTGCCGATGAGCAGGCACGGTAAGCATCTTTTCGCGGATCGTGAATACGATCACGTTTTATTTAACCTGTAATTGTTATACAGATGATTGCATTACTTAAGACATTATTCTATCTTCCGATGCCAAGCTGCGGACCTAAAAGGAAATTCAAGTGCTCCTCGCGAAGAAGTCTCGGCCGCTTTTAGGACTTGACATAACGACTTCCTCGGTCAAATTGATCGAGTTGAGCCGCAGCGGATCTCAGTACCGCGTCGAGTCGTATTCAGCGGAGGCCACTCCGCAGAATTCCGTCAGTGAGAAGGCGGTTGTGGACCCGACATCCGTTGGCGACGCGGTTCGACGCGCGGTCAAAAGATCCGGCGCCCGCAGCCGCGATTGCGCGATCGCCATCAGTGGTGATGCAGCAATTACGAAAATCATCCAGATGCCCGCCACTCTCAGCGGCAACGAGCTGGAAGGCCAGGTCGAATTGCAGGCTGACCAGTACATCCCGTTTCCGATGGACGAAGTCAGCTATGACTTCGAGGTCCTGGGACCTACAGAGCACGACCCGGATATGCTGGACGTTCTACTCGTCGCAACGCGAACTGAGAATGTTGAGCAGCGTCAGGCGGCCGTGGAAGCTGCGGGCCTGAAGACACGAATTGTCGACGTGGAGGCATTCGCGCTCGAAGCCGCATGCCGCTTGTTGAAGCATCAGATGCCTGATCAGGGGCAAGGCCACAATGTCGCCGTCGTCGACTTTGGCGCCAGCAGCACGACTTTCAGCGTTCTGAGAGACCTGAAGGTCGTATACACACGAGACTTCGCATTCGGCGGCCAGCAGCTAACCGAGGAAATCATGCGCACCTACGGATTGAGTCTCGAAGATGCCGGTCGCGCAAAGAAAGCAGGCGGTCTGCCTAGCAACTATGAACCCGAGGTACTCGATCCATTTATAGATGACATGACCCAGCAGGTCAGTCGCTCACTGCAGTTTTTCCTGGCGTCCGGAAGCGGGCGTGAGCAGCCGGACCAGATTCTTGTTTGCGGTGGCTGCGCCAATATTCCCGGCGTAGCGGACGTGATAGGCAGCCGGGTAGGGATCCCTACGGAGATCGGTAATCCGCTTGGCGACATGAAGCTATCGTCGCGAGCCCGTTCATCCGGCGTAATGAAAGACGCTACCGCACTGCTGACCGCGTGCGGCCTTGCCTTGAGGAGCTTCGACTGACATGCCCCGCATTAACCTGCTCCCCTGGCGCGAGGAACTCCGGAAGCAGCGTCAGAAGAATTTTGCCGCAGGCGCTGTCGCCGCTGTCGTCGCGGCCGGACTCGTGACCCTGCTGACCGGATTTATCGTCCAAGGCCAGATTGATCACCAGAATGCGAGAAATCAGCGGCTGGAGCAGGAGATCGCCCGGCTTGACGCATTGATCGAGGAAATCAGAAATCTGGAACGGCAGAAGGAGCGTCTGCTCGCGCGCATGGAGATCATCGAGGAGCTCCAGCGCCGGCGCCCCGAGAGCGTACACCTGTTCGATCAGTTGGCGAGGATCCTGCCGGACGGCGTCTTCTACAATGTCGTGCAGCAGACCACGAATCGAGTTGAAATCAGAGGCTTGGCGGAGTCCAGCACCCGGGTTTCGGCACTAATGAGGAACATTGAAGACTCCGAATGGCTCAAGGAGCCGAGGCTCGAGGTCGTGGAATCCGACGATGACGGCGGCGTACGCCGCAGCCGGTTCAGCGTCTCGGCCACCCAGGTCACGACTGAGGAAAAAGTAGAGGCAATGGAAACAGTTGCCCGGGAGGCGCAGCCGTGAATCAATTCTTCGAAGATCTGCGCAATCTGGACGTTAACGACGTCGGTCGCTGGCCATTCGTATTCCGGGCGATCGCGATCAGTCTGATATTCGTCGCGATCGCCGCGGCCGGTATTTACTACACGGTCTACAAGAAGAAAATTCCGATACTCGAGGCCGCTCAGGCCCAGGAACAGACACTCCGTGGGTCTTTCGAACTCAAACAGCGCAAGGCCGCCAATTTCGACGCCTACAAAGAGCAGCTGGCCGAGATCGAACAGTCATTCGGCGCTATGCTCCGACAACTGCCCGGCAAGACCGAGGTGCCCAACCTGCTGGTGGACATTTCGCAGACCGGGCTGGCAGCTGGCTTGGAAGAGGAGTTGTTCAAGCCACAGGGTGAAATAGTCCGTGACTTCTATGCGGAGCTTCCGATCCAGATTCGCCTCGCCGGCACCTACCACGAACTCGCCCGCTTTGTAAGCGACGTCGCCGCGCTGCCGCGGATCGTCACGATACATGACGTTTCGCTCAAAGAGGCTGATGAAAACGCAGGGGCCACCGCGGGCAATGCGGATGATCTCGTGATGAGCGTCACCGCAAAGACTTATCGATATCTCGAAGAAGGCGAGGAGCAAACATGATCGGGGTCCGCGCGGCAATCGGGATGTTGCTCGCCACATTGGCGGTCGGTCTGTCGGGCTGCGGCCGCGACATGTCAGATCTGGAGGCTTACATAGCCGAAGTCAATGCAAGACCCGGCGGGCGGATAGAGCCTCTGCCCGTGATCAGGCCTTACGAAGCATTCGCGTACAACGCTTTCGATGTACGTTCACCGTTCGTGCCAGATGCGCCTGTCCAGGATGCGCGGTCGGGTGGCCGCGACGGCTTGCGGCCGGATAGCAGTCGTAATCGTGAGTACCTCGAGCAGTTCCCGCTGGACACATTGGAGATGGTGGGAACGTTGACGCAGGAAGGCGCTTACTACGGATTGGTGCAAACCGGGGACACTCTGGTTCACAGGGTGACTGTCGGTAACTACCTCGGCCAGAACGACGGCCGGATCATAGCGATAGACGAGACCGAGATTCGGGTGGTCGAAATCATCCCGGACGGAATCGGCGGTTACATAGAGCGTTCCGCCACGATCGGTCTGGGTGAAAACTGATGATGCTGGGAGAACAGCTCATGACGCGCAACAAAGGGGCGAGCTTGACGGCCCGCCGTAATCTTAGGCTGACGGGACGGCTGCGCGCTCTGGTGACACTGCTTCCGTTAATGTTCCTGGCGGGAATCGCCGAGGGGCAGGACAGTTCATTAGCGCTCGAGGCGATTGACGTAAGCGCCCCGGCTGGAGAACGCGTGGTCGTCTACCTGAAGATGAATGGACCGGCGCCGGAGCCCCTGAGTTTCGCTATCGACAATCCTGCGAGGATATCGCTGGATCTGCCAGGGGCGGGACTGGCGTTGGCCTCGCGACGGACCGTAGTAAAGGAAGGGCCGCTGGATACCGTGGTCGCCGCTGAAGCGCAGGGGCGCACACGCGTCGTGCTGAATATGGATTACATGGTGCCGTACCAGACGCGCGTCGACGGCAACACCATCGTGATCAATCTTGGCGGCGGCGCTTCGCAGGCAGCGAAGACCTCGACCTTCACGTCGGCGCCGACGCCCTCGGTTGCCGTCGGCGAGCGCTCGATCCGCGACGTCGACTTCCGCCGGACTGAAGAGGGCGGAGGCCGCATCGTCGTCAGGCTGACTGATCCCGGTACTGAAGTGGACATGAGGGAGCAGGGCGGCAATATCGTCGTCGATTTCCGCAAGACCGAGCTGCCGCAGAATCTGCGCCGCCGACTTGACGTACTGGATTTCGCCACGCCGGTGACCACCGTCGATACTCT
>CP070833.1:2297501-2314838 GCA_020341735.1 Gammaproteobacteria bacterium
ACCTCGACTTGGGTACCCAGCCGGACGCCGAGATCGGCCTCGAGCCGCACGACATCCGGATCCTGTTTCTTAGGCGCGGCACGGTCGCCGGGTGGCGCCGACAGACGCTTGACCAGTCGCTCTGTCTCGCGAACGGACAGGCCCCGGGATGCGACCTTTCGGGCGGCCTTCAGCTGGGCAGCGGCATCACTGATGCCCAGCAGGGCCCGGGCGTGTCCCATCTCGAGTTCGCGGCGCTCGACCATCCGCTTGACCTCCGGGGACAGGTCCAGCAGTCGTAGCAGGTTGGTGACGGCGACCCGTGATCGTCCGACGGCTTTCGCGGCCTGCTGGTGGGTCATCCCGAATTCGTCGATCAGCCGCTCCAGCGCCCGGGCTTCCTCGAGTGGGTTGAGGTTCTCGCGCTGGATGTTCTCGATCAGCGCCATCGCCACCGCGGCCTCGTCCGGCACGTCCCGGACTACCGCCGGGATTTCCTGCAGACCGGCCAGCTGGGCGGCGCGCCAGCGACGTTCGCCGGCGATGATTTCGTAGCGGGTTCCGCCTTCGGAGCCGGCCAGCGGCCGCACGACGATCGGCTGGACAACGCCCTGGGCGCGAATGGAATCGGCTAATTCCTCCAGCGACTCGGTACGCAAGTCGTGCCGTGGCTGGTAACGGCCCCGCTCCAGCAGATCAACGGGGATATTGTGGAGTCCGGCCTCAGCCGTCGCCGTCGGACTCTCGGCGGCCCCTGACGGGTCCGGTGTGCTTAGCAGGGCATCGAGCCCTCGCCCTAGAGTGCGGCGCCTGGCGGACATGTTGTTTTGCTCTCTCGCGTCTGCATTCGGAAGTGATTTCGAAGTGTAGCAGAGCCTATTAGTCGGCCTGCACCTCACCGTCCTCCAGCCGGATTATCTCGGCCGCGAGTGCCAGGTAGGCCAGCGCGCCGCGGGAGTACTTGTCATGGAACAGGGCGGGAACGCCGAAACTGGGGGCTTCGGCCAGACGGACATTGCGCGGGATCACCGTCCGATAGACTTTGTTGCCGAAGTGCAGAATGAGCTGCCCGGAGACCTCGTTGGCCAGATTGTTCCGCGGGTCAAACATGGTCCGCAGGATGCCTGCGAGACCCAACCTGGGATTGACCGCCCCCTTTATCTGGTCAATGGTCGAGAGCAGGGATGACAAGCCCTCCAGGGCGTAGTACTCGCATTGCATCGGAATCAGGACGCCGGTCGCGGCGGTCAGGCCGTTGACCGTCAGCATATTGATAGAGGGCGGGCAGTCGATCAGAACATAATCGTAATCGGCAGCGATCGGCTCGAGTGCCTTGCGCAAGCGCGTCTCGCGGCCGAACTCGTTCAATAGCTTGACCTCGGCCGCGGTAAGGTCGGCATTGGCCGGCAGGACGTCGAACGCCCCTTCCGCAGACGGCTGGATAGCCGCCTCCGCCTCCGAATCACCCAACAGGACGTCATAGGTGGAGACGTCCACTTCATTCTTGTTGATACCCGACCCCATCGTGGCGTTGCCCTGGGGGTCCAGATCCACCATGAGCACGCGTCTGTCGCTTGCTGCCAGCGACGCGGCAAGATTGACCGCGGTGGTGGTCTTGCCGACACCGCCTTTCTGGTTCGCTACGGCGATAATCTTTGTCATTTTCTCGGTCTTGTCGCCGTTTCGGGAAGGAGAACAATCAAGTGTCGATGCGCATCGACGCCGGGCACCGTTATTTCATGGGTCTCCGCGATCCGCCAATCGGGCGGCACGTTGGCGAGTTCCTCCGGATCCAACCTGCCCTTCATCGCCATCATGCAGCCCTTCCGGCCGCACAGATGGCCGGCCAGTCGGACAAAGTCCGATACGCTCGCAAACGCCCGGCTGATCACGGTATCAAAGCCCACCTCGTCGGCATAGTCCTCGACACGGCTTTTGACGACCGTGACATTATCCAGCCCGAGCCGCCCCACCGCGTGGGTCGCGAACCGGGTCTTCTTGCCATTGCTGTCGAGCAAGGTGACTTGCAGATGAGGATCCGCGATGGCCAGCGGTATCCCGGGCAGGCCGGGCCCGGAACCCACATCGGCCACCCTCCTGCCACGCAACCGGGGCAGAACGCTCAAGCTGTCGAGCAGATGTCTCGAAACCATATCGCCGGGATCACGCACCGCGGTCAGGTTGTAGGCCTTGTTCCATTTGCTCAGGAGCTCGAGGTAAGCGAGCAGCAGCCTCTCCTGGCGCCCGTCGAGCCGCACGCCCAGCCCCTCTGCGCCTTTCCTCAATTCGCCCGCGTTCGTCTCGTCGGCCATGCACGCTCTCCGGCAAGGCCGCGAAGTATAACGGGGCAGCCCTCAGGGTGACCCGAAAGTGTGGCTGAAAAGAAAACCGCGACCTTCCCGGTCGCGGCATCAGATAAAATCGTTTGTGGCGGGCGGGCACTCTACCCGCCTGTCCCAGACCGGCCTCCGCGCTGTTGCTGTTCATCGGCACGCTGGCGATGTCCGGCTCCGTCGTGGCGCCGTTGCTCGCGGCGCTCTCGAATCCGGGCCTGCTCTTCGGGGCTCAGCGACTCAAAACGCGCCCGCCGCTCTTCGCGGACGCGGGCCTGCTCATCGGCACTCAGCGATTGCCAGCGTTCACGAGCGTGCTGCCGGCGGGTCTCCATGCGCTCCCGTGCCTGCTGCCGTTGCTCCGGGCTCATGGCTTGCCAACGCGCCTGCCGCTCTTCCCGTATGCGCGCCCTGTCCTCCGGCGTCAGAGACATCCATTGCTCCCGCTTCGCCTGTCGCGTCTCGGGAGACGGCTCGCGCCCGTCCGCGCGTGGGGTTGCGGAAATGTCGCCCGCGGATGATGACGTGTCAGCTTCCTGCGCCCATCCGGCCGACGCCCCGACAACCAGAAGCACAGCAGCGATGGCCGTCATTGTCGTGGTTTTCATGTCAGTCCTCCCTGGTGGCGATGGAGATCATCGGTCCTCAATGATCTCAACGCACCGCGTCGTGGGAGGTTGACAGCCGGTCAGGTCAACGGCGTTTCAGGATTGCACCAGCAGAGCCATGAAATCATCCACCGACCTTGCTTCCAGTCGCGCCTGGTCCGAACACAGATCGCGAAGCGTGTCGAACTGCCCGCTGGCGAGCTTCCCGTCGAGACTCGACTCGAACTTTGCCACCAGCACCGGGATCCCTTCCGCCCTGCGTTTCCTGTGACCGATGGGGAACTCCACCTCGACTCGCGCGGTCGCTGTGCCGTCCTTGAAGAACACCTGGACGGCGTTGCCGATATAGCGCTTCCCGGAATCATAGTAGTCGCGGGTGAAACGACTGTTTTCCTTCACCCTCATTTTGTCTCGCAGGAGATCGATGCGCGGATCCACGGCAATGCTGTCTTCGTAGTCTGCAGCCGTCAGACGACCGAAGACGAGAGGCACCGCCACCATGTACTGGATGCAGTGATCGCGGTCAGCCGGATTGTCCAGAGGACCCGTCTTGTCGATGATGCGCACCCCTGGCTCCTGAGTCTCGATGACGACCTCCTTTACGTCATCGATCCGGTCCACGACTTCCGCATGCAGCTGCATGGCGGCCTCGACCGCCGTCTGGGCATGAAATTCAGCCGGGTAAGAGATCTTGAACAGGACGTTCTCCATCACGTAGCTGCCATATTCCTGCGGAAAGCTCAGCGGCTTGCCGTCGAAGAGGACGTCACAGAAGCCCCAGCGGGGGGCGGAGAGGGCTGATGGATAGCCCATCTCGCCGGTCATGGCGATCAGCGCATGCCGAACGCCGCGACTGGTGGCGTCACCAGCGGCCCAGCTCTTTCGCGAACCGGTGTTCGGGGCATGCCGGTAGGTGCGCAGGGCCCCGCCGTCGATCCACGCGTTGGAGACCGCGTTGATGATCTTTTCCCGGTCCCCGCCCAGCATTCCGGTGACGACCGCCGTCGTAGCGACTCTGACAAGCAGCACGTGATCCAGTCCGACCCGGTTGAAGCTGTTCTCCAGCGCTATGACACCCTGGATCTCGTGCGCCTTGATCATGGCAGTGAGCACATCCTTCACGGTCAACGGGTCTCGACCCTCCGCCACCGCCTTGCGGCTGAGATAGTCGGCGATCGCCAGAATCCCGCCGAGGTTGTCGGAGGGGTGGCCCCACTCCGCAGCGAGCCAGGTATCGTTGAAATCGAGCCAGCGGATCATGGCACCGATGTTGAAGGCACCCTGCACGGGATCCAGCTCCCAGCTGGTGCCTGGCACCCGACTGCCGCCGGGCATGGTCGCGCCGGGCACAACCGGGCCCATAAGCTTGGTACAGGCGGCGTAATCCAGGGCCTGAAACCCGCAGGCCAGCGTATCCATCAGGCAATATCGGGCGGTCTCGTAGGCAACATCGCTGGTGATCTCGCAGCCTGTGACGTAATCAGCGATGCTGGCGAGCACCTCATCGGGTGGCGGTCGTTTGGCCGAACGGATATCAACGGAAGACATGGGGCCCCCTGTCAAGAAGGATTCTGGCCGTCGCCCCGACGGGCAACTGCCGGGATGGAATATTCAGGATCGCTCGTCGATCGGAATCCAGTTCCGCAATTCAGGGCCGGTGTAATCGGCTCCTGGACGGATCAGGCGATTATCGGCGCGTTGCTCCATGATGTGGGCAGACCACCCGGTGATACGGGAACAGACGAAGATCGGCGTAAACAGCGGTGTCGGAATGCCCATGAAGTGATAAGCGGTGGCCGAGTAGAAGTCCGCATTCGGGAACAGTTTCTTCTCCTCCCACATCACTTTCTCGACGACCTCCGACACAGCGTATAGCCGGTTGTCGCCGACCTCTTCGGAGAGCTGTCGGGAGAACTCCTTGATGACCTTGTTGCGAGGATCCGAGGTGGTATAGACACGATGCCCGAATCCCATGATCTTTTCCTTGCGGGCGAGCGCATCCCGGATGCCTGTCTCGGCCTCGGCAACAGTTCGGAATCTCTCGACCAGCTCCATGGCTGCCTCGTTGGCACCGCCGTGCAGCGGCCCCCGCAGGGCGCCGATAGCGCCGGTAACAGCCGAGTGAAAATCGGACAGCGTCGCTGCGATCACCCGTGCAGTGAACGTCGAGGCGTTGAATTCGTGCTCGGCGTAAAGGATCAGGGAGACGTCCAGCACACGGCGATGGAACTCGCTGGGCGGCTCATCGTGCAACAGATGCAGGAAATGACCGGCGACACTGTCGTCGTCCGTTTCGGTCTGGATTCGCACGCCATCGACGTGAAACCGGTGCCAGTACAACAGCATGGACGGTATGCAGGCCAACAAGCGGTCGGCTACTTTTGTCTGATTTGAAAAATCACCCTCCGGCTCGACATTGCCAAGCATGGAGCAGCCGGTCCGCAGCACATCCATGGGGTGAGTCTCGGCCGGTATCTTCTCCAGGGTTTCTTTAACAGCGTCGGGCAGGCCTCGAAGCCCCTTCAGGCGCTCGATGTATGCGGCCAGTCCCTCCCGATCGGGCAAAGTGCCGTAATGCAGGAGATGGGCCACCTCCTCGAAACTGGCGTTCCCGGCCAGATCGTAGATGTCGTAACCGCGATATGTGAGCCCGGCGCCCTCTTTACCTACCGTGGCTATCGCTGTCTCTCCGGCGGTCACACCGGCAAGTCCACCCGCTTTTTTCTTGTCGATCATCTGCACTCTCCAGAGTTCGGCAGGCCGGTATCAGTCACCATCTTCGCGACTGAAAAGATCATCCAGCTTGTCTTCATATTCGTGATAACCGAGAACCTCATAGAGCTCGGCCCGGGTTTGCATTGTGTCGATAACGTTCTTCTGGGTGCCGTCCGCCCTGAGGGCCCCATAGACGGCGATCGCGGCCCGGCTCATAGCGCGGAAGGCCGACAGGGGATACAAGGCCAGACGGACGCCGGCCTCGCCAAGCTCCGCAGTCGTGAACAGAGGCGTCTGTCCGAACTCCGTGATATTCGCAAGTACCGGCACGCCGACGGACGACGTGAAATCCCGGTACTCGCCAAGCGTATTGAGGGCCTCGGCGAAAATCATGTCGGCTCCCGCCTCGACGTAGGCCCCCGCGCGATCCAGGGCGGCTTGTTGCCCCTCGACCGCATGAGCGTCGGTGCGCGCCATCACCACGAACCTGGCGTCGGTCCTGGCGTCGGCCGCCGCCTTGATCCGGTCACACATTTCGGCGGAACTCACCCGAGCCTTGCCGGGACGGTGCCCGCAACGTTTCGACTGAACCTGGTCTTCGATATGGATGCCGGCCGCACCTGAGGCGGTCAGGTCACGCACGGTCCGCGCAATCATGAAGGCTTGCCCCCAACCTGTGTCGGCGTCTACGAGCAATGGTAGATCGGTGATTCCGGCAATGCGACGGACATCCTCGCAGACATCGTTCAGGCTGGTGAGCCCCAGATCCGGAAATCCGAAAGAAGCATTGGCCACGCCGGCACCCGAGAGATAAATCGCGCGGAACCCGGCCCGTTCCGCCAGCAGGGCAGAGTAAGCGTTGACGGTGCCGACGACCTGCAGCGGTCGCTCCAGCTCAAGGGCCTGCCAGAGGCGCTCGCCCGCGGATGGCGGTGAAGACATGGATGGACTCCCGATGTCAGGGCCGGGACCTCACCCGGCCAGGGGGCTCTCCATTTTAGCCCAGACTCGAGGGGCAAGTCAGGTGAGGATCAGGCTCCCAGATCGACAACGGTCCGGCCCGTGACCGCACCCTTCAGATAATCGTCGAAAACAGATGGCAAGTCGGAGAATGGCACTACCCGTGTACCGATCACATCAAGCCTGTCAGGCCTGAGATCGCCGGCGAGCCTCTCCCAGACCTTCAAGCGGACATCACGGGGCGTAGCCACAGAGTTGATCCCCAGGAGGTTGACGCCCCTCAGGATAAAGGGCATCACCGTAGTGTTCAGCTTGAAGCTTTGCGCCAGCCCGATGCTGGCAACGCTGCCCCACCAGTCGGTCGTCCTGATCAGCCACGCAAGCGTATCACCGCCCAGATTGTCCACGGCGCCTGCCCACAGCGCCTTCTCGAGTGGCCGCGAACCCATATCGATCTCCGATCGGACCAGCACATTGTCGGCACCCAGTTTGTTCAGAAAATCTGACGCCTCCTCCTTACCGGTCACTGCAGTCGTCGAGTAACCGCGCCCGGCCAGCATATTCACCGCCAGGCTTCCGACGCCTCCCGAAGCACCGGTTACTGCGACCGGGCCACCGCCGGGTTGCAGACCGTTATGCTCCAGCCTGGTGATAGCAAGCGCTGCCGTGAATCCTGCGGTGCCCAGACACATGGCCTGGTGGGCATCCATCCCCTTCGGAACGGGGATTACCCAATCCCCCCGCGCACGCACGAACTCCGAATAGCCCCCGTCATAGTCCTCACCGAGACCGCAACCGGTGACGAGCACAGGGTCCCCGGGTGCGTAGCGCTCATCGGAAGAACTCTCGACATGACCGGCGACGTCGATGCCAGCGACCAGGGGAAAGCGACGCATGATCTTGCCGGCGCCCGTCGCGGCCAGGGCGTCTTTGTAGTTGATGCTGCTGTAGCGAGCTCGGATCACGACTTCACCGTCGCTCAGATCATCCAGGTTCAGGTGGTCGAAGCGACCCACGATTTGGCCGTCTTCCTGATGGATCCTGTAGGCCTTGAAATTGCCGACGCTTGGCTGTGTCATTGGGGATCCTCCGATATCTGCTTGTTGTCTCGAGACGACCTCAGCGGCGGGACTGGCGAGCCAGCCATACCTTGAGGCCCATAGCGTTCAGGCGAATGTCGTCACCGATGATTTTTTCGCGCCAGGCCGAGTCCGGATTGCAGCCGTGGCGATCCATTCTCTGGTACATGTAATCTCGCAACCCTTGCTCCAGCGCGGAGACGGGGTCCTCTATGCCGGAAACGCCTCGAGCCAGATCAGCGTAAGCACGGATGTCCTGCTCCAGATCATTCGCGAGCCGGCGCAGATCTGTGACCCGACTGTAATGAGTAAGGTAGATTGCTTCGGGATTCCGCTCCATCAGCCTCTCCACGGAAGAGACTGCCGCCGCTGGATCGAAATCCACTGGTGTCGTGCTGGGGAAAATGAATTCTCCCTGTTCGGTATCGAGGTCCCGGTAGGACAGCCCGAAGGTATCGCCGGAGAATATCGCGCCAGAACCATGATCGACGATGCAGTAGTGATGCCGTGCGTGGCCCTCTGTATGGAGAAACTCTAATGTTCTGCCGGCCAGCTCGAGACGATCTCCATCCTGCACGATCCGGATCCGATCCTCCGGTATCGGTCGAATTTCGCCGTACAAGGATGCGAAGAGGTCTTCCCCGTAAACCGCGATGGAACCTTTGACCAGCCGCGAGGGATCCGCCATGTGCGGCGCTGCCCGTGGATGCAGGACGGCCATCGCCTGTGGCAGGGCGGCCATCAACTGACCGGCGCCGCCCGCATGGTCGAGATGTACATGCGTCACCAGGACATAGTGGACATCGTTCGGCTGCAGCCCCTTCGCTTCCAGGGCAGCCATCAGGAGGGGAACCGAGTGACCCGTGCCGGTATCCACGAATGCAGCTCGGCCACCGTTTACGATAAGGTGGCTGGCGTCCATCATGGGCCGCACGTATTCGGTGTCTATCGCCGAAATCCCGTCGGCAAAGTCCGTGATCCTGGGAGAGATAGTCATCAGCGGCCTCCTCGAGGAGGCCGATTGTGCAGGGTCTGTCGCGCGAAGTGAACAGCACAGGGAAGAAGTCGAGAGAAGCAGAGCAAGAATGAGAGCGATCTTCCGAAACTCAATACTGGTCCTGTTGGCACTGTCGGCGTCGCTCGGGGCCGCTGATGCCACGGATCGCCGCGAGCAGGGTCAGCTCGTCTTCGACGGCATCCCCCCGGCATCGCGCGCGGTCCAGGATAGCCTTCGCCAGTATCTCAACGTCAGGCAGGCACGCGTCGCGGATTGGCTGGCCGACGGCAGTCTGCTTGTCTCGACGCGCTTCGGCGATACCGACCAGCTCCATGTCGTGAAACAGGCCTTGGGCGCACGCCGGCAACTGACCTTCTTCGACGAACCGGTAAGTGCCGCGGTGGCGGCACCGGTCCCGGGAGGCGCGATCGCCTTCCTGCGCGACGTGGTTGGCAACGAGGACTACCAGATATTCCTTCTGGATGTCGGGACGGGTCGATATCAGATGGTCACCGACGGCGAGTCGCGTCATGTCAACCCGGTCTGGTCGCGTGACGGCAGGCATCTGGCTTATTCCAGTAATGCCCGCGATGGACGGTCGTGGGACGTCTATGTGCTTGACGTAGAGTCCGGTGAATCCCGCCGGGTCATGGAAGCCACGCCAGAGACGGGTTATTTGGCCACGCTGGACTGGTCACCCGACGGCGCCTCGTTGCTGGTGCGGGACTACCGATCGATCAACGACGGCAGAATCTACATCCTCGACTGGGATACAGGCCGGTCGTTGGAAATCGAGGCGACTCGACCCGTCGGCGGCATGTTCTCCGGCGCTTTCGGCATTGATGGGAAACATGTTTACTACGTCTCCGAACGCGCGGCCGGTTTCCGGGAGCTGCGGCGTTATGACATCGCGGACGATACCTGGGAGGGCGTTTCCGAACCTGTGGCCTGGGATGTCGGGGCGATCGAGATGTCCCTCGACGGTCGGCTGATCGTCTGGTCGGTCAATCAGGGAGGCGTCTCGAGCCTGTACTTCCGGGAGCTGCCCGATGGCCCCACCCGCCCGATCGACGGACTGCCGGTCGGAAAGCTGACCGGCTTGAGCTTCGAGCCCGGCAGCCATCGCCTGGCCGTGAGCCTCAACGCGGCGACCGCGCCCGGTGATGTCTACGTGCTCGATCCCGTGAAGGGCAGACCGCGGCCCTGGGTTGTCAGCGAAGTAGGCGGGCTTGATCCCGATCGATTCGTGGAGCCGTCGCTGGTCACGTTTGCCGCTGCCGATACCCACTCGGAAGCCCCCGACCGTATTCCTGCCTTCCTGTACCTGCCACCCGGAGAAGGCCCGTTCCCGGTGATCGTGTATATCCACGGCGGACCCGAGAGTCAGTACCGCCCGCGGTTCAGCGCAATATTCCAGTATCTAATCAGCGAGATGGGTTTCGCCGTATTGGCACCGAACGTTCGCGGCTCTTCAGGATACGGACGAGAATACGTCATGATGGACGACGGATACCGCCGCGAAGATTCGGTCAGCGACATCGGTGCCCTGCTTGACTGGATCCCGACCCGGGCCGACCTGGATGAACAGCAGATCGTACTCTTCGGTGGCTCTTACGGCGGATACATGGTGCTGGCATCAATGGTCCATTTCGGCGACAGGGTGCTGGGAGGGATGGAATCCGTCGGCATCAGCAACTTTGTTACTTTCCTCGAGAACACCCGGGATTACCGACGTGATCAGCGACGCCGAGAGTACGGCGATGAACGGGATCCGGCCATGCGCGAATTTCTCGAGAAGATCTCGCCAACAAACAACGCGGAAAAAATCCGCAAACCCCTGCTGATCGTGCAGGGGCTGAATGACCCACGGGTGCCGGCCTCCGAATCCGAACAAATGGTCGCTACCATCAGGGCAAACGAGGGCCAGGTCTGGTATCTGCTCGGTAAGAACGAGGGTCACGGTTTCCGCAAGAAACGAAATCGCCAGGCCTACTACGAGGTCGTCGTCACCTTCCTGGAGCATTTGCTTGGCCGGCCGTAGCAGGGCCAGACGCCTTGTTCTTATACTCGGGGATCAACTCAACCCGGACAATCCCGCGCTGGATGCCTCGGATCCTGATCTTGACCATGTTGTCATGATCGAAACGCCCGGAGAGGCCGCGTTCGTCCCGAGCCATAAGCAGCGGATCGTGGTCTTCCTCGCCGCGATGCGGCACCACGCGAGATACCTGAAAGAACTCGGATGGCGCGTTCGCTATACCGACCTCGAGCAGGACTGTGCCTCGCTCGCCGCCGGCCTGATGGCGGCGATAGCGCAGCTCCAGCCCGAGGAGGTCTTGCTGTCAGAGCCGGGTGAGTGGAGGGTCGAAAACGACATAAGCGACGCATGCGAGCGTGCGGGAGTTCCGGTACGGATTCTGGACGACCGCCACTTTTTCCTGTCGCGCAGCGAGTTCGCAGAGTATGCGGGGACACGCAAATCGCTCGTCATGGAGTTCTTTTACCGTCACATGCGTAAGCGACTCGGCGTCCTGATCGAGAACGGCCAGCCGGCGGGTGGCAAATGGAATTTCGACAGAGATAACCGGCGCAGCTTTGGCAGGCACGGGCCGGACGAAATTCCGCCGCCGCTGAGATTCGAGCCCGACGACATCACCCGCGACGTGATACGCGCCGTCGAACAGCGCTTTAAGGGACATCCGGGCGACATCGACGAGTTCGGCTGGCCCGTCACGGTTGACGAAGCGCGGCGGGCACTGGATGACTTCATCACAAACAGGCTGCCCTTGTACGGGCGTTTCCAGGATGCCATGTGGGTGGACCAGCCCTGGCTGTACCACTCGTTGTTGTCGTCGGTCCTGAATCTAAGATTGCTCGATCCCAGGGAAGTAGTCGAGCGAGCCGTTGAGGCCTGGCGTTCAGGGGAGGCGCCACTGGCGGCCGTCGAGGGCCTGGTGCGGCAGTTGATCGGATGGCGGGAATTCATTCGAGGTGTTTACTGGCTGAAGATGCCTCCTTACGGCCAACTCAATGGTCTCGGCGCGGATCGACCATTGCCCGGGTTCTTCTGGGACGGCGATACAGACATGCATTGCCTGTCACAGGCCATCGGCCAGACGCTCAGGCTGGGCTATGCCCACCATATTCAACGGCTCATGATCATCGGCAATTTCGCGTTGATCGCCGGTTTGTCGCCGCGACAAGTCTGCGACTGGTTCCTGGCGGTGTACGTAGACGCGGTGGAATGGGTCGAGCTACCCAACACGCTCGGCATGGCACTGCATGGGGATCACGCCCTCGTGGGCACGAAACCCTATGCTGCCAGCGCGAATTACATCCGCAAAATGAGTAACTATTGCCGGGACTGTCGTTACAGCCCGGACCGGCGCATCGGTAGCGACGCCTGTCCGTTCAACACACTCTACTGGGATTTCCTCGCCAGGCATCGGGAGCAATTCGCCGCCAATCCGAGGATGAGCCTTTCCGTTCGCAACCTCGACCGGCTGGACGAAGCTGAGCTGGAGGAAATCAGGATCGCCGCAGGCAGCTTCCTGGACCAGTTGGCCGACGAGCGCTGAAGCCGGGGCTACTTTCCCCTGACAGCGGTATCCAGACCATCAAGACTGGCGAACCAGGCAGCGAGATCCTCGATGTCGGCGTCGCTCAGGTTGGCAGCAAATCCGGCCATGATGGCATTCTTGCGGTCACCGCTGCGATATTGGCGCAGCGCGTGGGCCATGTAATCCGCATGCTGACCCGCCAGCACTGGATAATTCGGGGCGATGCCCTTGCCGTCTTCACCGTGACAGGCGACGCATGGGGTGGCCTTGGTCTTGCCGATGGCCGGATCTCCATCAGCGATGGCAACGGAAGTCGCGGACAGCGCCAGGAGGAAAGTCGAGGCTGCGGTTGCGATTTTCATCTCAGTCCCCCTTGCCGCAGGCGGCCTTGTCAGCGAAGTAGGCGGCGATATCCTGGCGAGCCTGCTCGCTCAGGGTTGCGGCCTGAGCATGCATTGTCCCATGCGGCCGGTCACCGTTGGCATATCCGGTAAGCGCGTCCAGAAGATACTGGCTGTTCTGGCCACAGATTTTCGGCACGCGGTAGGTCGGGTAGACATTCTTTTGATTCTTGATACCGTGACAGCCGAGACAAGTCTCGGCGGCTTTTCGGCCAGCGGCGGGATCGCCTTCCGCCTGGGCGCCAAGCGGTACAATCAGCGCCATCAGCGCGCCAGTGATGGCTATGCGCGTCAACCTCATGAGTCCTCTCGCAGTCCGCCGGGGCCGGCGGCATGTCAAACAAGGCGGGTAATGGTAATCACAGCTTGTGGATAATGCCATACGGAATTCGAGATCGGCCTGTGTGCCGTTTACCGGGAGAGTTTATATGTTACGCATGAACCTGCTGTTGCTCCTCGCTATTTTGCCGATCATTGCACTGGGCGCCGATAACGGCACTGATCTGCGGTCGGTGACCGTCTCCGGGAGCGCCCAGATCAAGGCTGAGCCGGATATGGCGACCGTCAGGCTGGGCGTGGAAGAACGCCGTCCCGAACTCGAGGATGCGCGTTCTGCAGTGAATGGCGTCGTGTCCCGGTTCCTGAAACTGACCGAAGATATGGGCATCCCGGATGAGCGGGTGTCTACGGCCGCCGCCTTTATCAATCCGGACTACGAGTGGCATCCCCAGACACGGGAGCGGAAACTGCTGGGATATGTTGTGTCAAGGCAGCTTGTCGTCGACCTGCGCGACCTGGATCAGCTCGGACCGCTTATCGAGGCGGCGCTTGAGGTCGGCGTTAATCAGGTCAGTCCGCCCGAGTTTTCCACCTCCCGACGTGACGAGATCGAGAAGCGAGCCCTGGCCGAGGCGGCGGTGGACGCCCGCGGGCGGGCCGCCATTGTGGCGGACGCGTTGGGCATGACACTGGGTCCTGTGCGGGACATTCAGGCACACGGGAGGCCGCAACCCGTATTTCGGGGAGCCGCCAGAATGGAAGTCGCGGCAGCTGACGCGGGGGCCCAAACCTATCAGCCCGGTGAAATCATAATCTCGGCTTCGGTTACGGCCGCTTTCGATCTCGACCTTCCCTAATCAGTATTTTTCGCCTGCCTCCAGGGCCTCGGATATGTCCTGGAGGAGGCCTCCGTCCTCGGGGCGCGTCTCGGGCGGGTAGCGACCGCGGATCCTGCCGTCACGCCCGATGAGGAATTTCTCGAAATTCCACGTGATGTCTCCGCCGAATCCGTGTGCCGGGTCCGTCAACCAATCGTACAGAGGGTGTCGCCCGCCGCCGTTGACGTCGAGCTTTTCACTCAAGGGAAAGGTGACGCCGTATCGACTCGTGCAGAAGCTTTGAATCCGGGCGGCGTCACCCGGCTCCTGGCCGCCAAACTGATTGCACGGAAATCCCACGACACTGAATCCATGTCCTGCAAGCTCTTCGTGTATTTTCTGCAGGCCCTCGTACTGCGGCGTCAGTCCGCACTCGCTGGCCACGTTGACAGCCAGCAGCACCTTGCCGGCCAGCGGGCCGAACAGATCGCTCTCGCCTTCGAGGCTGGCGACCGGTATATCGGTGATAACGGCCATTGAGATTCCTCCTGCGATCTCGCGATCGTAGCATGAGCACAGACACCGCCTTGGCTTGTCGCCATGGCGCGTGTCACCATCTCCATTTGCGTGGCTTCGCCGCTGCCGGAGGCATCCGATTTGCGCAGAATCATCCAGCTGATGTTGCTCGCGCTGGCGCTCGTATGTATAGCGCCGGCAGCCATCGGGCGGCTGGCCGAATCCCGGCAACAGTTCCTGATCGATTCGCTGGCGGAGAGCGTGGCCGGCGCGAATCTGGTCACAGACGAGTACCACATCGGCTGGATAACGTCCCGCTCGGTTCATCGGCTGCGGCTGGACGACCCGGCATACGTCGACGCGGCTCGCGAGCTGACCGGCATACCGAATCTGGAAGAAAGTCCAGAGCTGATCATCCGCAGCCGGATAGCGCACGGGCCGTGGCCGCTGCTGCAGGGCCGGCCGGGACTCGCGCGGGTGCACTCAGAGATCGTTCTCGCCGTGGGCCAGGATGAAATCGAGATACCGGGTGATGTGATTACGGACATCGGGCTGGATGGTTCGGGGCTCGCGGTCTTTCGGTCACCGGGGATGGAGACGACGGTCGAGTCAGGAAGCACCTTCGTCCGTTGGCACGAAACCAACCTGGAGATTTCTTTCGACAGGCAAGTATGGAACCTGGGTTCTCGGGGAATAATCGGTGAACTGGAGTTGCTCGGATCCAATGGCGAGATCAGGTTCGGGCCTACGCGCATCGACGGTCAGTCTGAATACACGCCGCATGGCTTCTGGAGTGGCGAGAGTCGCCTGACTGTCGAGGGATTTTCCATGACCGGCGTCGACGGCGCATCCTTCCTGGCAGAAAATATTGTTCTGGACCTGGTCGTGTTACCGCATGAAGACCTGGTCGACCACCGCTACGAGGTCACTCTGGATCGTTTCTCCACGGCGCGGGTAGAGGACGGTCGCCTGCACGTTGCCGCCGCCGCCGAGGGCCTGGATGCGGCGGCTCTCGGACGTCTGCTGGCGATGAGAACCGGAGCGCAGTGGCCGGGCGACGGCGAGTCATGGGCTACCTTGTTCACACCGGCGTCCCGGTTCCAGTTGCGGGAGTTGCGGATGGATGCCGACGGCGAACGAGTTCGACTGGAACTCGAATGCCATCTCGGACGAGCGGTAGCGGCGGAGGCGGGACTGGCCGAGTTGCTCCGCGCTTTGAACGGAGAGGGCACGGTGCGGCTTTCAGAAGGTCTGCTGCCCATGATGATAGGCAATGGCGCGGACCCGGCCGCCGTAGAATCACTCGTTACGATTGGCTATCTGCGGCGCACCGAAGAGGGTCTCGTCTCCGACCTTCGCTTAGGGGGCGGTCTGCTGACGATCAACGGCCTGCCCGTGCCGCTGCCGCTGCCAGCCGACTAGCCGGCCGGTTCACCGGCCAGGTGACACGCAGCGTAGGTAGCATCGATCCGGCGCAATTCCGGACGCTCTCTCGAGCATCGTTCAATCGCGTGCGGACAGCGTGTCCGGAAAGCGCAACCGCTGGGTGGCGATAGAGGCGACGGCACGTCACCCTGCACGATCTCTGCCTGCGGCCGGATTCGACCCGGCTCGGCGACCGGCACGGCGGCCAGCAGCGCTCGCGTGTAAGGATGCATCGGCGCCTCGTACAGCACATCGGCATCGGCGACTTCGACGGCGCGGCCAAGGTACATCACCATGACCCTGCGACTGATGTGCCGCACGACGGCCAGGTCGTGCGCGATAAACAGCAGCGCCAGTCCCATCTCCTGCTGCAGGTCGGTAAGCAGGTTGATGATCTGCGCCTGGATTGACACGTCCAGGGCACTTACCGGTTCATCGCAAAGGACCACCCTCGGCTCGGACACCAGTGCCCGCGCGATGCCGATGCGTTGACACTGCCCGCCAGAGAATTCGTGCGGGTAACGGTTGATATGCCCGACCGATAACCCAGCGCGCTCCATCATTGTCCCAACGCGCCTCTTGGTGTCATCCCGCGATAACTCCGGCATAAGGGTCTGCAAGGGCTCGGCGATGATCTCGCCGACCGTCATGCGCGGATTCAGCGACGCCAGCGGATCCTGGAAGATGATCTGGATGTCCCTGCGCCACCAGCGCTTGTCGCTCTGTTCGGTGACGGATTTACCGTCCAGCCAGACGCTGCCGCCGGCGAGAGGCGCCAATCCCAGAATGGCCCGGGCGAGCGTCGACTTGCCGCAACCGGACTCCCCAACTACCCCTAGTGTCTCCCCTCGCTCCAGTTCCAGGCTGACCCGATCCACGGCCGTGAGGATCTTCGGGCGCTGCCACGATCCCGTGGTTATCTTGAACTCGACTGAGACATCCTTTACGGACAGCAGCGGCGCGGTCACTTTTCCATCTCTACGTAACACGCGACTTCGTGGCCCTCACCGGCTTCCCTCAGTGTGGGCGGTTGCTCGGCGCATCGATCCTCCCTGACCGGGCATCGTGCCTCGAAGGGGCACCCGGGCGGCGGCCGCCGTACACTGGGCGGAGTCCCGGGTATCCCCTGCAGACGCCCCCCACCTGACTTGTCCAGTCTTGGGACGGATGCCAGCAGCCCCCGGGTGTATGGGTGGCGGTTACGACGGAATATGTCGTCCAGCACGCCCGACTCCATCACCCGTCCGCCATACATGACCAGCACCTTGTCACACACTTCCGCCACGACGCCGAGATCGTGGGTGATCAGAATCACGGCCGTCCCGAATTCACGCCGGATCTCGTCAAGCAGCATGAGTATCTGCGACTGCACCGTGACATCCAGGGCGGTCGTGGGTTCATCGGCGATGATCAGCCGGGGCCGGCATAGCAACGACATTGCGATCATCACACGCTGGCGCATGCCGCCGGAAAACTCATGCGGGTAACGATCGATCCGGCTGGCCGCATCGGGTATATGAACCGCATCCAGCATGCGGATCGCTTCTGCCCTCGCCTCTCTCTGCCCAGTGCCCTTGTGCAGGGTCAGCACCTCGGTCATCTGCCGGGAGACTCTGAGATACGGATTCAACGAGGTCATCGGATCCTGGAAGATCATCGAGATCTTC
>CP070833.1:2314938-2352703 GCA_020341735.1 Gammaproteobacteria bacterium
GTGACGTTTCGACCCGACATGGATGTCCTCGAGGCAACTGATCTCATGGTTCGGCACGGCATATCGGGAGGTCCGGTGGTCGACAGGACAGGTAATCTGGTCGGCGTTTTATCGGAGATCGATTGCCTGCGGCAAGCGGTCGAGGGTTCCTATCATGGTTCCGGCGGCGGCTACGTGCATGAGGTCATGAGGACGGAATTTGAGACCGTGGACGTAGACGACAGCATCATGCACGTGGCGAGGATGCTGCTGAACATGAATGACTTCTATTACCGTGCTTTCCCGGTAATGAAACACAATCGGGTGGTTGGCCGGATCATGCTGCGCGACGTCCTCGGTGCACTCGAGGGAATGAGTCAGGAGGATCACGAATAAGCCCCAAGATCCAGCAACGGCAGCCATCAGGATAGGACACGCCCGCATGGGACGCTTCCGATAGCCCGCTGACCGAGGCTGGGCGCAGAAGTCACAAGGTGCTGCGCAATCACAGCCACCTGGTGAATCTCCAGCGCGCCTCGATCAGATCATCTTACGCTCCTTGCGACCGGGTTTGATCTTCTTGCCAAGTCGGGTCGCGGCCTTCAGCCGTTTCTCGGCCAGCGCCAGCATTTTGTCCTGTGAGCTTCCCTTGTTGCGCCTTCGTCCCGGCTTGCGCTGTGTATAACTGCCATCGGATTGCATATCCCAGGCGGCGCGGTGATCATCCAGCTGGATGTTGAGGATCTCGCGCAGGCTCTTCTTCAAATCCGGCGCGTCGATCGGGACGACAATTTCCACTCTTGATTCCAGATTGCGGCGCATGCAGTCGGCCGAACCAATCAGATATTCTTCCTCTCCGTTGTTCCGGAAGTAGAAGATCCGGGCGTGTTCCAGGACGCGTCCGACGATACTGATGACATTGACGTTCTCGGATAGCCCCGGGATGCCGGGTCGCAGTCGACATGTGTCTCTCACTATCAGATCGACTTTAACCCCCGCCAGGGATGCCTCGTACAGCGCGCGGGTGATGTCCTTATCCTCCAGCGCATTCATCTTGAACTGTATATGCCCCGGAGTCTCATCGGAGTGCAGATCTATCTCCCGCCTGATGCGCGCCAGGAGTCCTTTCTTAAGGTGCTTTGGCGCCGGCAGCAATTTTTTGTAGTCCCGGTTCGGGACGAACCCGGTTGTCAGGAAATTGAAAAGTTCCGTCAAGTCCTCTCCAATCACCGGGTCGCAGGTCAGCATGCCTAGATCGCTGTAGATTCGCGCCGTGCCGGAGTGATAGTTGCCCGTACCGAGATGAGCGTAGCGGCGCAGTCCGTCGTAATCCCTGCGAAGCACGAATACAACCTTGCTGTGCGTCTTCAGGCCGACAACGCCATAGGACACATGGATGCCATTCTGCTCCATCTGGTTGGCCCAGCGGATGTTGGCCGATTCATCGAATCGTGCCTTGAGCTCTACGGCTACCATCACTAGCTTGCCGATATGAGCGGCTTCCATCAGGTAGTCGACTATCCGGGATTTCTCTGCCGTTCGATACAGCGTCATTTTGATAGCCAGGACCTTGGGGTCACGTGCCGCTTCCCGGACGAATCGCTCCACGGTCGTGGCGAAAGATTCATACGGGTGCTGCAGCAATATCGGTCCCTGGCTGCGGATCAGGTGAAAGATGTTCGGCTCGCCGAAAATCTTGGCGTTGTCCACAGGATGGTGGGGCGGGTGACGGAGATCGGGCCGGTCTATGTCGGCCATCTCGAACAGGTCTCGCTTCTGGATCAATCCATGGACATCGAACACATCGTTGTCTTCATCAAGACCCAGCTCAGCGGCCAACATGCCCCGATGTACGGCAGGCATTCCATTGGATACCTCCAGCCGGACGATCGGAGCAAACTTCCGATCCCGCAGTTCTGATTCGATCAGTTCGAGCAGATCGTTGGCCTGTTCTTCGGAGCGCTCGGTAATGGCATTCCTGGTTACCCGGAACAAGTCCCAGCGCTGGATCTCTACTCCCGGGAACAGCAGGTCCAGGTTGTGGGCGATCACGTTCTCCAGGGGTACATAGTGTGTTTGTTCGTCGATCTGGATGAAGCGGTGGATCCCTCCGCCGGTCGGGACTTTTATCCTTGCCAGCGCAGTACCTTTACCATCTGGGCGTTTGATCGAAACGAGAAGGTTCAGCGACAGATTCGAGATAAAAGGAAATGGATGCGCCGGATCCATGACCATCGGGGAGATCAACGGATAAATATTGTCGATGTAGAACTGACGCACAGACGTTTGTTGCTCCGGAGAGAGCTCGGGATAAAGGGAGATTTTGATGCCGTCCCGCCGCATCAGCGCCGTTAACCGTTTGCCTGCGCGTCGCTGCTCCAGCTTGATCTCTCGAACCATTTGATGACAGGCGCTCATCTGCTCCTGCGGGGTCTGTCCATCGACAGACAGCTCATGGACGCCGGCACCGATCTGCTGCTTGAGGCCACCGATACGTTTCATGAAGAACTCGTCCATGTTCGAGCTCAGGATCGCCAGAAACTTGACCCGCTCCAGCAACGGATTGCGATCGTCCTCGGCCTCGTGAAGCACCCGCCGGTTGAATTCCAGCCAGGTGGTTTCCCTGTTCAAGTACCACTCGGCGGCGTCCAGATCGATCTCGACGGCCGGTTCATTGACCGCGGGCACTATGGACTCGGCTGACTCGGCGGCCATGGGACGGACATCCTGATCATTCCGAATCATCGTTCTTTTCCGAAAATGGGTGGACTGAACAAATTACCATAGACTGAAGAAGAACGGGGGCTTGTGAGGAAAGTCGCACCTAGGTTGGTAACTTGCACAGCGGCCAAGAAATCGATATTGTTTCTGCCCCTCGCGATTAAAAGCATCGCGAGCGAAAGACACTACAAGCGGCCCTCGGCAGAAGAAAAATCAAACATTGAGGATCGCCTATTCGGTCCCGCCCGCTGGGCGGGTCTTTTTTTGGGCGACTATCCTGATGAACGCCATTGGCAAGACGGTCACTGCATACGCACCGGCGTCGGTCGGTAATGTAGGCGTCGGTTTCGACGCATTGGGTCACGCTTTGGACTTCGCCGGCGATCGCGTCCGACTAACAGTCATCGAGGGGAAGGACATACTGCTCGACGCCGTGACCGGTCTGACCCTCGATCTCCCCTCAGATGCAGGGTCAAACACTGCACTGCGAGCGCTCAGGGCGATCCAGGACGAATACAACATCAGAGTCGGCGCGCGGGTAACGCTTGAAAAGGGCATTCCGCTGGGTTCGGGTATGGGTGGTTCCGCAGCTTCCGCCGTGGCTGCCGTGACTGCCGCTGCGGAGGCTTGGGGGCTCAGTTTGTCCGAGGACGACAAGCTCAGGTTCGCGTTGGAAGGGGAAGCAGCGGCCAGCGGTGGCCTCCATGCGGACAATGTGGCACCCAGTCTTTTCGGTGGCCTGGTACTTTGCGAAGGGGTGCGGCGTCCTCATGTCACCAGAATCCCGGTGCCGAGGAATATCGCGTGCGTACTCGTGCACCCGGACCTGGAGGTCTATACGCGCTCTGCCCGCAACATGCTCTCTGCCGGGGTTTCCTTGGCCGATCACGTCTGTCAGACCCAGGCGATCGCAGGGTTTGTCGCTGGCTGTTTCCGATCAGATCTGGATCAGATTCGCCGCTGTTTGAAAGACGTGGTTATCGAGCCGCAACGGGCGGAGCTGGTGCCCGGGTTTCGAAAGGTGCAGTCTGCTGCGATGGCCAACGGTGCGCTGGGCGCGTCTTTATCCGGCAGCGGTCCAAGCATCTTCGCCTGGTGCGAAAGCAGCCAGGCAGAGGAGATTCGGGGGTGCATGACGCATGCATTTCAAGCCGACGGCGTGTCGTGCAGTTCCTGGATCTCCGCAGTGAATGCGGCCGGTGCCCGGCTCGAGGATTAACCTCGAGAGACCTGAATGGATAGCGAGATCCGCCGCGGCGCCGTCTTTGCCGTCGCAGCATTTGCTTTCTGGGGTTTCACACCGCTGTACTACAAGCTTCTAGGCGCCGTCGCACCGATGGACATACTGGCCCATCGGATCGTCTGGACGGTGATGATGGGCGTTCTGATCCTCTGGGCCAGGCGAGACTGGCAGAGACTCGTGGCCCTCGCGCGTTGCCGCGGCACCATGCTGATCCTGCTGGCTAGCTCGCTCCTGATCTCGCTGAACTGGTTCGTGTATATCTATGCGGTGACATCCGACCGGCTGCTGGACGCGAGCCTTGGCTACTACATCAATCCGCTGGTCAATGTCCTACTGGGTGTAACGTTTCTCCAAGAACGCATGAGTGCTGCCCGGGCGTTGTCCGTGGTGCTGGCTGCACTCGGTACTCTCAATCTTGCCATCGGGCTCGGCAGCATGCCGTGGATCGCGTTGTCGCTTGGTTTTAGTTTCGGCTTCTACGGGCTGCTGAGGAAACGGCTCGATGTTCCCGTCGTCGGGGCACTCGTCATCGAAACAGGGCTCCTGCTGTTGCCCGCGATGGCCGTCCTGGGATGGCTGCACCGGACCGGCGGTGGGGCATTCCTGGAGTTGGGTTGGGATGTCAGCCTGCTGTTGATCGCCGGCGGTCCCGTCACGATGCTGCCGTTGGTCTGGTTTACGAAGGCGGCCCGAAGGTTGCCGCTCAACGTGGTTGGGTTGTTCCAGTACCTTGGGCCCACGATCACGTTTCTGCTGGCAGTTATCGTGTTCGAGGAGCCTTTTACGAAGACCCATGCCGTGACTTTTTCTCTCATATGGTCCGGCCTACTGATATCGACGGTGGACAGCCTGACGAGGGCAAGACGAATCGAGCGAGACGAGGGAATCGGCCGCGCCGCTGACGATCGGTCAGGCGCAGGGTAGAATCAGACGCCGAAAATCCAGAGGCGATGTTCCGAAAACGATGCCGAGCATAACTACGCCCGTACTGGTCACTGGTGCTGCCTCGCTGATTCTGGCGGGATTACTGGTGTGGCTACTTGTTCGAACATGGCGGCGGATCCACAGATCTCCGCGCATGGTGTTGCGCAGGATTTGTCGAGCGCGGATCAGCGACGTTCTGCTGCCCGACGAGGTGGATGGCGAGATTCACGTGGAGCACCTCCTGTTGACGGACTCCGGCATTCTTGTGCTGGAGTTTCGCAACGCAAGCGGGGCGCTCTTCGGTGGAGAACGGATGGATGACTGGAGCGTGATCGATGGTCAGCGCAGGTTTACCTTCCGCAATCCGCTCCCGGCCCTCGAGTCCCGGGTCCAGTCAGTACAGGCCCTGGCTGGAGATGCGCCCGTTACTGGCCGTGTGGCTGTCATTGGCGAAGTGCAGTTTGCCGGTGGCCGACCCGACGGCGTACTGGGGCTCGCTGACCTCGATGCTGAATTCTCACTGCCGCGCGGAAAGCGCGGCGGTGAGAAGATACCGGAGGTGATTGCCAGAGCCTGGGACCGGCTGGAGCGCGTCGCTCAACCTGCCTAAGGCAGTTTGCTGCTTTTCACGCAGACGCGATAGTGCTCTGGCTGAAGTGGTCCGCCAGGACTCTGGCTACGCACGCCGTCAATTTTTTTCCTGTCTCGACGTGCAGGAACTCATTCGGACCGTGGGCGTTGGACTTCGGCCCTAGCACACCGGTCACGAGGAACTGAACGCCAGGGAAGCGCGCGCCCAGCATGGCCATGAACGGGATGCTGCCACCCGTACCCATGTACATGGCCTCGGCATTGAAGAACTCCAGCGACGCTTTCTGCATCGATGTTGTGAGCCAGTCCTGGAGCGGAGGAGCATCCCATCCGGACACAGTCTGCTCCAGATTGAATTCGACCCTGGCCTGATGGGGTGGGTCCGACTCCAGTGTTTGCTTGATAGCATCGGCCGCCTTTTGCGGGTCCGTGGTCGGTGGTAGTCGCAGCGAGAGCTTTAGCTCGGTGGAGGGCCGCAGAGTGTTGCCCGCGCTGTTCAGTCCGGGCAGGCCGCCGGCACCCGTCACGCATAGACTCGGGCGCCAGGTGCTGTTTAGAAGCAGTTGAGTGGGATCCTCGTCTATGGGGCGCGTCTGTCCGGCCCATGCAAATTTTTCGAATACTCCATCCCCCAGCGTCGCAGCCGCTGCCCTGGCTTGATCGATCCGCGCTTCAGGTATGTCCGCGTGCAGTGCCTGAAGCGTGATCTGGCCAGTGACTTCGTCTTCCAGTCTGCTCAACACGGCACGGATTATGCGGAAGCTGGAGGGAACGATCCCGCTGGCGGCGCCAGAATGGACGCCTTCCTCCATCACGCTGGCTCGCAGCGTTCCGGTAAGGTTGCCTCGGAGCGAGGTTGTGCACCAGAACTGGTCATAGTTGCCGCATTCGGCATCCAGGCAGATGACCAGGCTGGGATGCCCGATGCGCTCCTCGAGCAGGTCAACGTAATACGGCAGATCGAAACTGCCGGACTCTTCACAGGCTTCGATGATGATGACGCAACGGGCGTGCGGTATTCCCTGATCCTGCAGGGCCCGGATTGCCGTCAATGATGCAAAGATAGCGTAGCCGTCATCGGCGCCACCGCGGCCGTAGAGCTTGCCGTCGCGCATGACTGGCGTCCATGGTGAGAGGCCATCTTCCCAGCCGGAAAATTCGGGTTGTTTGTCCAGGTGTCCGTACAGAAGTACGCACTCATCTCCCTGGCCGGCGATCTCGATGAATAATAAGGGAGTGCGCCCCTCGAGGCGCAAGACCTCGATCTGCATACCGTCAATCGACTGTCCCCGGCACCAGCGTTCCATGAGGTTCACTGCAGCATCCATGTGCCCATGCTCGTTCCAGTCCGGATCAAACAGTGGCGACTTGTTAGGGATTCTTATGTAGTCGCTGAGCGCCGGAATGATGCTGTCGTCCCACGCATTGTCGATCAGCTCCTTGGCGCGGTGATCGTCCATCTCGAGCCCTCGGCGGCCATCTGAGTCACCGGCTATTCTATGCTCGACGACCCGGCTGTCTCAAAGAGGGGAGTTTTACAATGTCGATCGGAGGAATGCTGGTTGACCTGTCAGGCGTGCTTTATGTCGGGGACAAGGCCTTGCCCGGCGCTCACGAGGCGCTGCTGCGGCTCCGAGAAATGGACAGGCCATTCCGGTTTGTCACAAATACGAGCCGTCAGTGTCGGGCCGAAGTGATGGGGCGCCTCCACAGGATGGGGCTGGGTGTAGAGCCGCACGAGATACTGACCGCGCCACTGGCCGGGCGCCGCTGGATTGAAGCGCGCGGTCTGCGGCCGCACCTTCTCATTCATCCAGAACTGCTTCCGGACTTCGTCGGTATGGAAACGTCACCATCCAACGCAGTATTCATGGGTGACGCAGGTGAGACCTTCGCTTACGGTAACCTAAACGCCGCATTCAGGGTGCTGCAGACGGGCGCACCGCTGATCGCCGTGGCCAGGAACCGGTATTTCCAGGAGTCGGATGGACTGAGTCTCGATCTCGGGGCATTCGTTGCCGCTCTGGAATTTGCGGCTCGTACCGAAGCCGTGATTGTGGGTAAACCCTCCGCGGAGTTCTATATGGCCGCGGTCGAGTCGATGGGCTTGAGTCCCCCCGAAGTCCTCATGGTGGGGGACGATCTGGAGGCTGACGTTCTCGGCGCGCTCGACGCCGGACTCCAGGCCGCACTGGTACGTACCGGGAAATATCGATCGAGCGACGAGGCCGGACTGAAGGGAGCCCGGGCGACGGTATTTGATAACATCAGTGAATTGTTAGAAAAGGTAATGAAATAACAATAGCTTATGGACTATAATTAAAGTGCATTATTTTCTTTCTTCAAGTGATCGAGAAGAAACGGCCCGCGTTTCGCGTCGTTCTATCGGCCATCTCCTCCAGGGATTCACCTGTACACTGGGCCACCGACTCCGCCACGTGTAGCAAGTACATAGGCTCGTTGCGTCTGCTGGTTGGTTTGGGATCGATATCACGCGGCAAGAGGTAGGGTGAATCCGTTTCCAGCAGCAGACGATCACCGGGGATCATCGGCACCACTTCACGCAGGTGGTGACCGCGGCGTTCGTCGCAGATCCAGCCGGTGATGCCGATGTAAAGACCCATGTCGAGATAGTCGTCCAGTTCCCGCTGATTGCCTGTGAAGCAGTGCGCTACGGCCCGAGGCAGCTTGTCGACGTAGTCTGCAAGGATGGCGCGGAATCTTTCATGAGCATCGCGCTGATGAAGGAACACAGGGAGTGCGGTCTCGACTGCTAGCTCGAGTTGAGCCCGGAAGGCACGTTCCTGATCTTCCGGGCTGGAGAAGTTTCGGTAGAAATCCAGGCCGCACTCACCTATCGCAACCACCTCTGGATTCGCAGCTAGCGAGCGGACCCAATCCGGGTCTGCTGCCGCCCAGTCTTTCGCGTGGTGGGGATGCACGCCGGCCGTGCTGAACAACTCGCCCGGACGGGTTCTGGCAAGTTCCAGTGCAGCGTGACTTGATGAAGCGCAGCTGCCCGTGATCACGATGCGGCTTACGCCGGCTTCGGCAGCTCTGGCCAGTACTTCATGCCTGTCATGGTCGAAGCTGTCGTGGGCCAGATTGGCGCCGATGTCGATCAGGGCAGGTGTTCGAGGATCCGGTCTGCTCACTTGATGAAAACAGGCAATCTAGCTCGTCGCGGCGGGCCGGGCTCCGCCACTCTTGCTCCGGGCTGGCGCGTCCTTCGGCTTTGTAGCGGATCTTGCGCGTTTCTTGCTTGATGCACCATTCGCGCCTGTTGCCGAGCTGCGCTTGCGACTCTTGCGGGCGCTGGACTTTTTCTTAGTGGCGATCAATTCCTTCTTTCTCGCCAGCGTCTTGCCGGGCGGCTTGGACAGTTTCTTGTTTTGACTGACCGTCTTTCTTTTCTTTGCTGCCTGAGTCTTGCGTCTCCTCACTTTCGTTCTGGTTTTTCGCGAACGCAGGAGGTGTCTCTGGGTGGCCGACCTGAGGGCATCGAATGCCTCTTCCACGAATTGGGGCAGTGCTTCGATATCCGGGACAGCGTCGTAGCCCGCGATCAGCCCGATGTCGAATTTACCGTCGTAACTGAATACAGTGATATTCATCGACAGGCCCGGTGGTATTGCTGACAGTGGGTACGCACTGACCATCTTGGCGCCCCACAAATACAGCGGAACCCTTGGTCCGGGAACATTGGAGATGAGAATGTTGCCGAGGGGTGGCAGGCTTTCTGCCACACCCAGAAGCTCGCCCGCCTGGGCCGCCCCCTGCATCGCGAGCGTATAAATAGACACCGCATCCGGAGACATGGCGGCTGCGTCTTCCTTGACCTCTGCGGCCGAACGGCTGATGGCCTTGAGTCTGCGGACCGGGTCCTGCCCGGCGCGACCGAGGGTTACGGGCAGAATGGCCAACTGGTTGCCCATCTGGGCATTACCATCTCGTCGCAGGGACACTGGCATCTGCGCAACCAGAGGGCCCTTGGGGGTTTGATGATGCCGTCGCAGATACCGGGTCAGGGCGATATCGCAAATCGTGACGACCACATCGTTCAGTGTCGTATCGGTTGCTTTGGAGATCGCCTTGAGTTCGTCAAGAGGCAGTTCTCCAACGGCCGCTCGCCGTGCTCTCGTGACGACGGAATTGAGCCTGGTTTTCGGAGCGGTAAACGGTACCGGCAAATGCCCCGGTTGTAGACCGAGGCGCTGCATTGTCATGCGGCCTACAAGACCGCTGAGGTCGGTCACCGTTTCGACGGTGCGTCTGAACAATCCCACGCCACGATCCACCGTCGAGCCCGGGTCTCTGGCCTCATCGCTGAACGTCGCGCTGTGAGTGGCCTCCCAATGGGCCCGAATGCGGCGGTCATCGGCAGACGTGTTTAGGGTTTCAATGAGCAGTCGTACAAGCGTGGCGCCATCGCAGTAGGAGTGATGAATCTTCACGTATAGCGCAAAGCAGCCGTCTTCTAGCCCGTCGATGACGTGTATTTCCCAAAGGGGCCGCTGACGATCGAGCAGGATCGAGTGGAGCCTGCCGACAAGTTCCATAAGCTGGTGTCGGCTGCCCGGTCTCGGCAGCCTGGATCGTCTCAGGTGGTAGTCGAGGTCGAAGTTATCGTCCCGCACCCACTCCGGCTTGCTCAGCAGTGACCCTTTCAGTTTGAAATCAAAAGGTGATCCGACCGGTCGTTCTTTCAACGTCTCGATCAGGTCTGACACGTAATCGCCCGCATAACCCGCGGGTGGCCTGAAGATCTGGACGCCCGCAACGTGTTTCGGGCTGTCTGCTGTCTCGGTGAGCAGAAAGGCGTAGTCGTAAAAGGACAAGGTGGGCATGTCGGAATCCAGGGTGCCTGGCCGTGATTTTCCGGCGCAAGGACAACAATAACCCCTAATTATACGTTAGCCGGCTTCCAGGGTGCGTCATCCAATCGAGCGACAGGCGTTGTTGCGGCGCAGTAGGTTGCCTACACTTCCCGTCTGGCAACAAATCGGAGACACCGGAGTGACCCATCCCCGTTATCCCCACCTCCTCGCACCGCTCGATCTCGGATTTACCGTGTTGGCCAATCGGGTCCTGATGGGCTCGATGCACACTGGCCTGGAAGATCGGGTCCGGAATTATCCTCGCCTGGCGGCATACTTTGCGGAGCGCGCCCGAGGGGGGGTCGGCCTGATAGTGACCGGCGGCATCGCCCCGAATCGTGCCGGCTGGGTCGCGCCATTCGCTGGCAAGTTGGCCAGCCGCAGGGAAGTGCCGAGACATCGACTGATCACGGATGCGGTTCACGCCGAAAAGGGCAAGATCTGCATGCAGATCCTTCATGCGGGTCGGTACGGATATCATCCCCTGTCGGTTGCGCCGTCCCCAATCAAGTCGCCGATAACGCCTTTCAAGCCCAGAGGGCTTTCGACCGCTGGCGTAGAGCGACAGATCCGCGACTTTGTTCGCTGCGCCGTGCTGGCCCGAGAAGCGGGCTACGACGGTGTCGAAGTGATGGGTTCCGAGGGATATTTCATCAATCAGTTCCTGGTTACCCGTACAAATCACCGCAGCGACCGCTGGGGCGGCGATTTCGACGCACGCATGCAGTTGCCTGTCGAGATCGTGAGGCGCACTCGGGAAGCCGTAGGAGCAGATTTCATCATCATCTACCGACTGTCCATGCTGGACCTCGTGGATGACGGATCGTCCTGGGAGGAGATAGAGAAACTTGCCGCGGCGATCGAGAGTGCGGGCGCCACTATCATCAACACAGGGATCGGGTGGCATGAGGCACGCATCCCGACAATCGCCACCATGGTCCCCAGGGCCGGTTTCAGCTGGGTTACCCGTCGGCTCATGGGTAAAGTCGGAATCCCCTTGATAACAACCAATCGAATTAATCGACCTGAAGTGGGCGAGCAGGTTCTGGCGCAAGGTGATGCGGATATGGTCAGCATGGCGCGGCCATTCCTGGCGGATGCTGAATTCGTGCGCAAGGCGGAGCAGGGCAGGGCAGACGAGATCAATGTGTGCATCGCCTGTAACCAGGCCTGCCTGGACCACGCCTTCGAGGGGCGCGTAGCCTCTTGCCTGGTCAATCCAAGGGCGTGCCACGAGACCGAGCTGACTTACGAGCCCGCATCGGCACCCAAGAAGCTCGCCGTCGTCGGTGCGGGGCCCGCGGGCCTGGCGGCTGCAACAGTCGCGGCCCGGTGCGGACACCATGTCGTGTTGTTCGACAGGGCCTCGGAGATCGGTGGTCAGTTCAATATGGCCAAGCAGATACCGGGCAAGGAAGAGTTTCACGAGACCCTGCGATATTTCGGTCATCAACTCGAACTCTTGGGGGTCGAAGTCCGGCTGAGCCGGGAGGCGACAGCCGGAGAGCTTGTCGAGGCTGGGTTCGATCAGGTCTTCGTCGCGACCGGTGTGGTGCCGAGAACTCCCCGGATCGACGGCATCGATCACAAGAAAGTGGTCTCGTACGTGGACATTCTCAACGGCAGGGTCGAGGCCGGGCAGAGGGTCGCGATTATCGGTGCCGGCGGGATCGGCTTTGACGTCGCGGAGTTCCTGATTCACACCAGCGGTGGGCCCCGAGTCGAGGAATTCAACCGGGAGTGGGGGATTGATTCGAACCTTTCTGTTCGTGGAGGCGTCAAAGGCATTAAAGCGGACCCCGAGACGGCGGCCAGGAAGGTGTACTTATTGCAGCGCAAGAAAACCAAGCCCGGCCAGGGTCTCGGCAAGACGACCGGATGGATCCATCGTAACTCACTGAAAATGAGAGGGGTCGAGCCGATTCCCGGGGTGAGCTATGACAAAATCGATGATCGTGGACTCCATATAACTGTGGATGACGAGAAACGCATTCTCGACGTGGACACCGTCGTAGTTTGCGCAGGCCAGGAACCGCTGAGGTCTCTGGCTACCGATCTGGAAGAAGCCGGACTGGACTTTCGTCTCGTCGGTGGCGCGGACGAGGCGAGAGAACTCGACGCGAAACGGGCGATCGATCAAGCCAGTCGGCTGGCAGCAGCGCTATAAACGAGGGGCCGGCATGATGACTGTATCGACTCGATTCGGCAGGTGGGTGGTGATCGCGCTGGCGGCCACGATCATCGGGTGCAATTACTCTGTTAATGATGACATTGCGATCCCGGAAGGCGCGAGCCACAGTGGTGACGGGAATACCATCAATGGCAACGTGGAAGTTGGCGCCGACGCCGATGCCAGCGACAGTAAGTTCAGCACGATCAACGGAAACATCGTCGTCAAGGACGGCGCGCGGGTCAGTGATTGCGCGACCGTAAACGGCGAGCTGGATATTGGTGACCGGTCCGAGGCGGGCAACCTGCGTGCAGTGAACGGCGATCTGACCATTGGCCGGGATGCCCTGATCGAAGGTCGCGTGCAACTCGTCAATGGCAGCGTGAGCCTTAAGCCTGGCAGCCGGGTCAACGGCGACGTCGGGACCGTAAACGGACTCATCGAATTACGATCAGCGGAGGTTGAAGGCGATCTGAGCAATGTCAATGGTGGCATGCGGATCGTTGAGGGCAGCCTGGTCGAAGGTGATGTGACCGTGAAGGAAGAGGGAGATGATCGCCATGGTGAGCCGCCCAGAATCGTCATCGGCCGGGACTCGAGAGTCACGGGCAAGCTGGTGTTCGAGCGCCAAGTCGAATTATTCGTACATGACAGCGCTAAGATTGGCGAAGTCAGTGGTGCAGACGTGATTCGATTCTCGGGCGACGAGCCTGGCTAAGCTGGCAGACCCCGCAGATCAGATGGACCTGTTCGCCCAGCCCGTGGGCGAATGCGGGCTGTCGATCCGCAAAAGCAAGCGGGCCCGGAGACTGTCGGTCAGAGTATTTCCACACGGACACGCCGAAGTGGTGGTGCCCCTCAGGACGCCACCGCGAGAGGTCGAAGCGTTCGTTGATTCAAGTCGCGATTGGATCCAGCGCACGCGTAGCCAGCTGCTTCGGCACGAAGCCTCCTCTGATTTGAGCCTTCCTGCCACCATTCGGCTGGGCATGAGTGAAGAACTCTGGCAGGTCAATTATGGACCCGGGCGCGCACGACTGGTTCAGGAGCCGGCTGATCAGGGCGGGAGGTTGCAGGTGGCTGGATCGGAAGACTCGGCCAGGACTGCATTGCGCAGATGGTTGGCGGACAGGGCGAGGGCCTGCCTGGTGCCGTGGACTATGAGCCGCGGAGCGCAGCTTGGACTGGTTCCTTCCGCGGTCTCAATTCGCCGGCAGCAGACCCGCTGGGGCAGTTGCAGCAGTAAACGCGGGGTGAGCCTGAATTGCGCGCTGTTATTCCTCGAACGGGAACTTGTGGACTATCTCATCGTCCATGAGCTGTGCCATCTGAAGCACATGAATCATTCTCGTCGTTTCTGGTCACTGCTCGGATCTATATTACCGGACTACAAGGACAGAGAAGAGGCTATCAGTGGTGCGTGGCAGGCAGTGCCCGGCTGGGTGTTTTACCCGGTCTGATCCAGCCAGTCAGCATTGTTCGTCAGAAACTTCCGAGCGGCGTCGCGGCCGGCCCTGATCGTCGCGCGGATACGGGAAAGGTCGGTATCGTATGCGCCGACCGCAACGGGTCGGTTGGGTCTCAGCACCCGGCAGTTGTCCGGTACGGGCAGGTGGCGGACGAACGGAAACCCGCATGCGATTTCATCGCGTGGATGCCCCTGGACCGCTATCGTTCGTGTCGCGCCGAGACTTAGGCAGTCATTCAGAGGGGTCCGAAATCGCCAGGCGCCATCAAAAGCTGCATGACCATCGATCCTGATCACTCTGGAATAGGGCCCCGGTATGAAGCAGGAGGCGAGAACCGCATCCGCTATGGCCACGCTGTCCTGCCGTGTGAGCAATCGATGGCGCCTGCCGCGAGCCGATACCAATGTGACCGGAATTGCGATGTCATGCAACAGGTCGTTCAGGGGCTGATTGCCGAATGCCTCTTTCAGGGGCTCGCCGACAACATCACTCATCCGGAATGGCCATCGACCGTGCAGCACCACGGCCGGCTTGAACACGGGTCGTCCTGCTGCACTGAGCCAGGCAGATTCGAGCTCGTCGGGCCGTCCTGCAGCCAGGAATGCAGCAACAATCGCTCCGGAACTGGCGCCGGCGTATATCGCCGGCTGGACTCGTTGTCCGACCAGTTCGAGAGCAGCACCCACCGAGAACGCAGAGCGCCCCGCGCAACCCTCGAAGGCAATACCCAGTGCCAAGCCGATCAGTCGATAAACAGGTCCGGCATCAATGATCCGGAGGGTTCAACAGCATAAGGCGAGAAGTCGCTCGTGCCGGCTTCGCGCAGCACGTCCTCGTCGATCAGGATCTGCCCCGTGTACTCCCGGCTGTCCCGCGTCAGAATGTGATGCGCCGCGTCGGCCATGATATCCGGTTTACGGCAGTTCTTCGGGTCCACCATGCCTCCGAGCATCCGCAGGGCAACGGTGTCGATCACGGTTTTTGGCCAGAGTCCGTTAACCGCGACCCCGTCGTCGGCGAATTCCGCAGCCATCCCCAGGACGCACATGCTCATGCCGTACTTGGACATGGTGTATGCGGTGTGATCCTTGAACCACTTGGGCGACATGTTCAGCGGTGGCGACAGGTTCAGAATGTGAGGATTGTCAGCTGCGAACAAGGCGGGCAGGCAGGCCTGAGAGGTTGCGAATGTGCCCCGGACATTGACGGAGAACATCAGGTCGAAGCGTTTCATCGGCGTCTCGAGCGTGCCGGTGAGATTGATGGCACTGGCATTGTTCACTAGGATGTCGATGCCGCCAAACTGATTCATTGTCTCGTCCACGGCAGCGCGGATTCGCTCTTCGTCCCTTATGTCTACCTGCAGCGGGAGTGCCTTACCGCCAGCGGCCTCGATCTCCTCCGCTACTGTGTGAATCGTGCCCTCAAGTTTCGGATGAGGTTTGCTGGTTTTCGCCGCGACCACGACCTGAGCACCGTCCCGGGCCGCGCGGAGCGCGATTGCCCGGCCAATACCGCGGCTCCCGCCGGTGATAAAAATCGTTTTGCCCGCAAGCGTTTCGCTCATGTTTCTAGTCCTCGATCAATTGGACCCGAGGCGTCGCGCGATCTCTGGGAGAGCCGCTCCGCTCGGAGACGATAGTACGAATTCTGCGTAAGGAGTCAGGGCCGTCCGTTCAGGGTTGACCTCGACTATGATCGCCCCGCCACCCAGCGCGATTTCGGCCAGTTCGGCCGCAGGATACACTTGGGAAGAAGTACCTATGGAGAAAAAGACGTTGCACCGTCGTGCCGCCTCGCGGGCTCTCTCGAGGGCTTCGGCAGGCAACATCTCGCCAAACCATACGACCCCCGGGCGGATGAACGAGCCGCATCGAGTACAGCGTGGCGGAACCCCGGGGATCAGTTGCCCGGCCGTCACCGCGTGCATGTCCCGGGAACAGAGATTACGGAACAGATTGCCGTGCAGCTCGATGGTCTGCTCGTTGCCGGCGCGTTGATGCAGTCCGTCGACGTTCTGTGTGACCAGGATCGGGTCTGTCAGGCAATCCTGCATTTTACGCAGCGCGTGATGCCCGGCGTTTGGGTGGGTTCTGGAGACGATGCCGCGTCTCCACTCGTACCAACGCCAGACGAGTTCCGGGTCCCGGTCGAATCCCTCCGGGGTTGCCAGTTCTTCCGGTCGGTACTGCGACCACAGTCCCGCCATTGCGTCCCGGAACGTAGGGATACCGGACTCAGCTGAAACGCCCGCGCCGGTCAGAAACACGGTTGAGGCAGACTCACGAAGGGTCTGGATCAGCCGTTCATCTACAGTGACCGGAGCACTCACCGTGTCAGCACGCCCACATGTACTCGAGCGTGACAATCAGGCGGCTGTTCTGGAAGACGCCAGCTGTCTCAACACATAGTGGAGAATCCCGCCATTGCGGAAGTAATCCCTTTCCTTGGGCGTATCGATACGGACACGGGCCTTGAAGCGGATGGGTTCGCCGGACGCCGGTGTCGCGATTATATCGACTGCCGATGAATCCGCATTGTCGATTCCGCTGATGTCGTAGACCTCCTCACCCGTAAGTCCGAGCGAGGCCGCGCTCTCGCCTTCGAGAAACTGCAGTGGCAGGACGCCCATGCCGACGAGATTGGATCGGTGGATGCGCTCGTAGCTCTCCGCCAGGACTGCCTTGACGCCAAGCAACTTGGTACCTTTCGCTGCCCAGTCACGGGAGGATCCGGAGCCGTATTCCTTGCCCGCAATCACCATCAATGGCGTGCCTTCATCTTGGTAACGCATCGCGGCAGCGAAGATCGATGTCTGCTCGCCGTCGGGCAGGTGCCTGGTCCAGCCACCCTCTGTTCCCGGCGCCAGCCGGTTACGCAGTCGGATGTTGGCGAATGTCCCACGCATCATGATTTGATGGTTGCCGCGCCGGGAACCGTAGGAATTGAAGTTCGCCGGTTCTACGCCCTGAGACATCAGATATTCGCCGGCTGGACTGTCGGTGGCGATGCTGCCTGCCGGCGAGATGTGGTCCGTCGTCACCGAATCACCCAGGAGCGCCAGGACGCGCGCGCCTGAGATGTCCGAAATCTGATCCAGGTCCAGCGTCATATCGGCGAAGTAGGGAGGCTTCTGGACATATGTGGATTCATCGTTCCACGCATAGATGTCGCCCTCGGGGACAGGCAGTGCCCGCCAGTTGTCGTCACCAGTAAAGACACTGTCATAGCTGCTGCGGAACATGTTGGAGTCGATATTCTGCATGACCGCTTCCTGCACCGCGTGCGCCGAAGGCCAGATATCTTTGAGATATACGTCTGTACCCGAGTCGTCCTTACCGAGCGGTTCAGTCATCAGATCAAGATTCATGGTTCCCGCCAGGGCGTATGCGACAACGAGTGGTGGTGATGCAAGATAGTTGAGCCGCACCAGAGGATGGATGCGGCCTTCGAAGTTGCGATTGCCAGAGAGCACCGAGCAACCCACGATATCGTTGTTGGCTACGGCCTCGGCGATCTCAGGTCTCAACGGGCCCGAATTGCCGATGCAAGTCGTGCATCCATAGCCGACCACGCTGAAACCCAGTGTCTCGAGGTCCCGCAACAGACCGGATCGGCCGAGATACTCCGTCACGACCTTGGATCCCGGTGCAAGGCTCGTTTTTACCCACGGCCGGGTCTTCAGTCCGCGCTTGCGCGCATTCCTCGCCAGCAAGCCGGCGCCCATCATTACCGCCGGATTAGATGTATTGGTACAGCTGGTGATCGCCGCAATCAACACGGCCCCGTCTGCGACGTTGAACCGCCGGCCGGCGGTTTCCACTTCTGCTTTGCCCGATTCAGCGGGCGCGCCGGATGCCGACCGCTGTTCCTGGATCGATGCCATCTGCTCCCCGAATGCGCGGCCTGCATCGCCCAATCTAATTCGGTCCTGAGGCCGCTTCGGGCCTGCGATGCTCGGCTCCACATCCCCCATGTCGAGTTCCAGCACGTCTGTGTATTCCGCTTCGGGTTGACCATCTGCACGCCATAGGCCCTGAGCCTTTGCGTAGGCCTCGACCAGAGCGATCTGCTGCGGTTCCCGACCAGATAGATGCAGATAACGAATGGTCTCCTCGTCGACCGGGAAAATGGCACAGGTACTGCCGAACTCGGGCGACATATTGCCCAGCGTTGCGCGATCTGCGAGCGGCAGATTGGCGAGGCCGTCTCCGAAGAACTCGACAAATTTACCGACGACGCCTTTCTCGCGAAGCATCTGCGTGACAGTCAGGACCAGGTCGGTCGCGGTCGATCCTTCAGGCAGACCTCCCGTCAGTCGGAAGCCGATGACCTGTGGGATAAGCATCGTGATGGGTTGCCCTAGCATCGCTGCCTCGGCTTCGATGCCGCCGACACCCCAACCGAGCACGCCGAGACCATTGATCATGGTCGTGTGTGAGTCGGTCCCGACGAGCGTATCGGGATATGCCCTATGACGACCGTCGACCTGTGCGTCGAATACGACCCGGCCGAGGTGTTCCAGATTGACCTGATGAACGATGCCCGTGTTCGGTGGCACCACGCGGAAATTGTCGAAGGCGTTCTGGCCCCAGCGCAGAAACTCATAGCGCTCGCGATTCCGCTCGAATTCAATTTCGTTGTTCTGCTGGAGCGCATCCTTGGTGCCATAGTTGTCCACTTGCACAGAATGGTCGATGACGAGTTCCGCTGGCGAAAGCGGGTTGATTGAGTCCGCGACTCCACCCAGGCTGACCACTGCGTCACGCATGGCCGCAAGATCGACGACTGCCGGAACGCCTGTGAAATCCTGCAGGATTACCCGGGCCGGCGTGAACGCAATCTCCTGACGAGGTTCTGCTTTTGGGGACCAACTGACGAGGGCATCGATATCGTCCTGCGTGACGTTGACGCCATCCTGATGGCGCAAGAGGTTCTCAAGGAGGATCTTGAGAGAGTAGGGGAGCCGGTCCAGTCGGGCACCCTTGATAGATTTCAGACTGAAAATCTCGTATTCGCGATCGCCGACCGTCAGGGATTCGCTGGCGCTCTTGGTGTCCGTCATGGTTCCTCCGGAGGAAGTCTGGCGCAGGTCAGGGGATTAGAATCGTCAATTATATGCCAAGGGAGCAACCGTCTCAGGCTGCCTGTGTACCTTTTTCATCGCGAGAGCCCTTGTCTTTACCCGTCAATGTGGCAGAGACGATCGTGCCGCCGCCCAGGCATGTGTCGTCGTCGTAAAAAACGATGAACTGCCCCGGCGCGATGGCGCGCTGCGGAGCCTCGAAGCGCACGCGCAGTTGTTCTCCCTGCTGCTCGACGGTGCAGGACTGCAGCGACTGGCGATGCCGGACCCGGGCGCGGCAGGCGAGCGGGAATCGTGGCGGCCTGCCGGATATCCAGTGAGGATCGCCCGCTATCAGTCCTGGACTGAGCAGCCGCGGATGCCCGTGTCCCTGGACCACGGTAAGGACATTCTTGTCCACGTCCTTGTCGGCCACATACCAGGGCGCTTCTTCTGCCTGCCTGTGACCACCGATACCGAGTCCCTGGCGCTGGCCGATTGTGTAATACATCAGGCCCGAGTGAGACCCGAGGACTTTACCTTCTGGATCATGGATTTCACCCGGCAGCGCTGGCATGAAACGCGACAGGAAATCCCGAAACGGACGCTCCCCGATGAAGCAGATGCCGGTGCTGTCAGGTTTGTCATGGGTCGGCAGGCCAGCGTGTTTCGCGAGTTCTCTCACCTCTGACTTGAGCATCCCGCCGATGGGAAACAGGCTATCGCGCAGGGCATCCGCGTGTACGGCATGCAGGAAGTAGGTCTGATCCTTGCTGGTGTCTCGGGCGAGCCGTAACTTGCCGTCTCCATTGCTCCTGGCGTAGTGCCCGGTGGCTATCTTGCTGGCACCCAGTCTCCTCGCGTAATCCAGAAATACTCCGAACTTGATCTCGCGATTGCACAGGATGTCCGGATTGGGGGTTCGACCCTGTCGATACTCGTGGAGAAAGTAGTCAAACACGCGATCCCGATACTGTCTGGCAAAATTGACCCTGTGCAGCGGGATATCAAGTCGCTCGGCGACGGCGTTTGCGTCCTGATAGTCCTGCGCGTTCTGGCAGTAGCCTTCCTCGTCCTCTTCCCAGTTCGTCATAAACAGGCCATGGACGTCCAGTCCCCGGTCCTTGAGGATGAGCGCGGCCACTGAGGAATCGACACCGCCGGACAGACCGACGACGATCCGGTCATTTGATCGGGTAGTCATAGCAGCGGAATTCTATGGCCAAAACGCGGGTCGTGGCCAGCGAGTCTCAGATGGCTGTTACCTTCGCATGGGAGGCGTGGTGAGCGTAGTCGACGTAGCGGAGCATCTCCAGCGGATATCTCTGTCCGTGCAGATAGTCATCCACACAGCGCAGAACCATCGGACTGCGGAGGCGAGGCCTGTGACCGAGGATCTCTTCTCGCGACATCCACAGAGCGCTGCAAATGCCTTCGTCTAGGCTACGCCATGATTCGTGCGCCACAGATTGCGCGGCAAAAGTGATTCTGAGAAACGACCGCCCGTTGACCGGGTTTTGCCATAGATAGACCCCGACGACCGATGTGGCTTCAATTTTCCAGGCCGTCTCCTCGAGAGTTTCCCGGACGGCTGCTTGCTGCAGGGTCTCGCCATGTTCCAGATGGCCGGCCGGCTGATTGAAAACCTTCACGCCGGAGGCGATCTCCTCAACCATCAGGAAGCGCCCATCCTGCTCGACGATGGAAGCAACGGTGATGTCGGTACGGAAGGTCACTTGCTCAGTGGGCAATTTCTATAATATAAATAAAGAAACGTCTTTAAGTGTATGACTTCTATGATATATGGAGCTGGCGAAATTCGTTTGCAGGGGCACTATGTGCCCAGATTTCGTTAAACAGCGTCAGATAGCGGCGCGCAATCGTCGGTTCGTTGTTATCGGATATGCCTTCCCATCGGTCACTGTCGGCCCGGAATACGAGAGCATTTTCATCCGCGATAAGAAAAGCCTCGTTATGGTCCCGATAATTCTCGTGAACGTGGCGAAACTCTATGAACGTGCTGAGGCGGCGGCCCAGATACACGAAGCGATTGCCGTCGCGCAAGGTGCGGTACGGGTTTGTGACCAGGACGCGGATGCGCGCGTAGCTTTTTGACAGACAGAGTCGCTTTACGGCTTGGATGAACTCCGCGTTGTCGTAGAGTCCGGTCTCCAGGTCGCGGGTCATGATGGAAATTCCCCGTGCGGCGAGTCCGGCGACCGTCACCATGGCGTCCCGTACATCCTCCTTACTGGCGAGGACCTGTCTTGTTGTGGCCGTGTCTTGCGTGGCTGTATCCAATGTCCCCTCCGCCTCCAGTCTAGCGCAGCCCGCGCTTCATCAACCTGTGCGGAATGCCCGCTTCCTGGAATTCATCGCCTTCGCAGACAAATCCGTGCCGAGCGTAAAATGCGATGGCGGCTTTCTGTGAATGCAGAAATACCTCGTCAATTCCTGTCTCCCGCGCTGATTCCACCAGACGCTCCAGTATCGCGGTCCCCACGCCGAGCTTTCTCCAGGGTTGGAGTACCGCCATGCGGCCGATTTTCCCGGAAAGTTGCAGGCGACCCGTACCGACTACGTCACGGTTTCTGTTTTCGGCGATCGCGTGAACGCATTCAGCGTCTAGACCGTCCCACTCCAGCTCAGGGTCGACTGACTGCTCGCGGACAAAAACAGTTTCCCTGACGTTCCTGATGGCCTCTCGATCGACTTTCCAGTCGGCGATCCGGATCTCGAAGTCGATCATGCGCCTTCCTTGTTATCCGCCCAGCACAAGCTGCCGCGCGCCAACAGATCGGCAACAACCGCTACATGTCGGTCCTCGAGGCATGCAGTCGTCAGCCGACCTGCCGATCGCAGGCTCTGGATAGCCCGACAGAAAACCTGGTCGCCGGCAGGCAGACACCAGCTTTCGCCATCGACGAACAGCCAGGTTCCCGACTCGCTGGCATGCCATGCAAGTCGTGAGCCCTCATGCAGCTTTAACCAGTTGGCGGATCGCAGGCGCTCGATCAGGGTGACCCCCGTCAGCTGGGTCTCGGCTGGTTCCGGTAATAGCCATGGTTTGTTGTCTGTCACTGCCCGGCCAAGGAGTTCCGCGACGCAAGACCTGGATTTCTCGGTCGCCTCTGTCAGTAATTGGCTCGCCCGCGTCACGGCCGCATCGGATATGCGGGCTCCGTCGATCTCATCGCCCGCAAGATCGGCATCGGAATAGAATTGCTCGTCGTCGCTATCGGAGAGGAGCTGGGTCGCCTGTGCGAGGAGGTCACTGCCGCTCGGGGCACGGAATCCGACAGAGAATGACAAACAGGCATTCTTTCCCAGGCCGTAGTGGGGGATTCCAGGAGGGAGATAGAGCATGTCTCCCGGATCCAGTGTGAATGAGGAACTCGGGTCGAACGACTTCAGCACACGAATCTCGCAGTCGTCGCGCCAGATCGCCCCCTGCGCCTCCGCGGCCAGCTGCCAGCGTCTGCGTCCCTCTACCTGAATCAGGAACACGTCGTAGTTATCCACGTGTGGACCCACGCTGCCGCCGGGGCTCGAATAGCTGATCATCAGATCCTCGAGTCTCCAGGATGGCAGGAATGAAAACAGTTCCAGAACGGGGTTAAGTTGCGGAACGAATTTGTCGACATCCTGGACCAGCAGTACCCAGTCTCGATCCGGAAGCGAGCTGAACTCGGTTTCCTCGAAGGGGCCATGCCTGACAGTCCATCCGCAGGTTTCGTTGCCGGCAACGATCCGGCTCTCCACGTCCGCCTCGCAGGCGAGGCCGGCGAGGTCATCTGCACCTACGGGGTTTTCCAGTCCGGGCATCGCGCCACGAACAAGAAGCGGTCGTTTCTGCCAATAGGTATCCAGGAAGGCATTTGCGTCTAGACCGTCAGGCCAGCGGATCATGATTCGGGCGGGAGGTCGTCCACTTGTTGTGCAGCGGTGCCCGTATAGTCGGCGGGGGTTAACGCAAGCAGGTCGCTCTTTGCCTGCTCCGGCAGGTCGAGCGCTGCGACGAACTCACGAATAGTGTCGTGACTGACCCGGCGGCCGCGAGTGAGCGCCTTCAGCTTCTCATATGGATTTTCGATGCCGTGGCGGCGCATGACGGTCTGGATGGGTTCTGCCAATACTTCCCAATTGTCGTCCAGATCCTCGGCCAGGCGTCCGGGATCGGGTTCGAGCTTTGACAGGCCCTTGAGAGCTGATTCGTACGCGATTGACGAATGGGCCAGGGCGACTCCCAGATTGCGCAACACGGTGGAATCCGTGAGATCCCGCTGCCAACGGGAGATGGGCAGCTTCGCGGCAAAGTGATCCAGCAACGCGTTTGCTACGCCCAGGTTGCCTTCGGCATTTTCGAAATCGATCGGGTTGACCTTGTGAGGCATCGTCGAGGATCCGACCTCGCCCTCGACGGGGCGTTGCCGGAAATAGCCGGCAGAGATATATCCCCATGCATCCCGACACAGGTCGATCAGGATGGTGTTGAATCTTGCCACCGCATGGCAATACTCGGCGATCCAGTCATGAGGCTCTATCTGCGTGGTGAACGGATTCCACTTCAAGCCGAGAGATTCGACGAATTGCCGGCTGAACTCGCCCCAGGCGACATCCGGATATGCCACTACATGCGCGTTGAAATTGCCGACGGCCCCATTGATTTTCCCCATGGCCTCGATCGCGCTCAGCTGGTCGCGCTGGCGTCGCAGACGGTAGCTGAAATTGGCAATCTCCTTGCCCAGGGTCGTTGGCGAGGCTGGTTGCCCGTGGGTCCGGGACAGCATCGGCAAGGCGGCATGTTCTCTTGCGGTCTCCGCCAGGCTGCCGATAAGACGCGTCTGCAGCGGATTGAGAATGTCATCACGGGCCTCATGCAGCATCAGGGCATAGGCCAGGTTATTTATGTCCTCCGATGTACAGCCGAAGTGGACGAACTCCAGCGTCCGCTCACTTGCGCCGGCTTCCGTGAGTTGCTCCTTGATGAAGTACTCGACAGCTTTCACGTCATGATTGGTGCCGGACTCGATTTCCTTGATGCGATTCGCGTCGGCTTCCCGAAAACCTTCAACGAGTCTTTGCAGTACGGCGGCCGGTCCTGCGCTCAACGGCTCGAGCTCGGCGATCCCAGGGTGGGCAGCGATATCCTGTAACCATCGGACCTCAACTCGTACCCGCATGCGAATCAGACCGAATTCACTGAAGATCGGACGCAGTGCGGAAGTCTTTCCGGCATATCGGCCATCGGCCGGTGACAGGGCGGTCAGAGCGGTTAATTGCATGCCAGGGAAAGGTCAAAAATGGTACGATCCCGAATCATACATCAGTTGCCCTAATCGGGGGTGTCCGAGGGACCCGCGGCTGCGTCCGGCAGGCCGCTTTTCACTTTCTGGGAAGGCCTGCGGGGGCCGTAAACGGGCTCGCCGGTCTGACTGGTTCGGGAGTTCAGAATGAATGACAAGACCTATCGGATAGAACACGACAGCATGGGTGAGCTCAGAGTGCCTGAAGGAGCGCTGTGGGGCGCGCAGACGCAGCGTGCTGTAGACAATTTTCCAATCAGCGGTCTTAGCTTGCCGAGGGGATTTATTCGAGCTCTCGGATTGGTCAAGTGGTCAGCTGCCAGAGCCAATGAAGATCTCGGGATGCTGGAGTCGGACGTCGCCCAGGCGATCCGCGACGCATCCGAGCAGGTAGCGGATGGGAGTTACGACGAGCACTTCCCGATCGATGTCTTCCAAACCGGGTCGGGTACCAGCTCAAACATGAATGCCAACGAAGTGATCGCTCATCTCGCATCGGAATCGTTGGGCAGAGAGGTCCATCCGAATGACCACGTCAACATGGGCCAGAGCAGCAACGACGTTATCCCGACGGCGATCCATATCAGCGCCGCATTGGGAGTCAGTGAGGCATTGATACCTGCGCTGGAGCATCTTGCCGCCGGGATCGACATAAAGATCAGTGAATGCGGTGAGATCGTAAAAACCGGTCGGACCCACCTGATGGATGCAATGCCGATAACCTTCGCTCAGGAAATGGGTGGCTGGGCAGCGCAGGTCCGTAGCGGTGTCGAACGGCTACAGAGCACGCTTCCGCGATTGACGAAGCTTGCCCAGGGCGGAACCGCCGTTGGTACCGGGATCAACGCCCATCCGGAGTTCGGGTTCGGATTCGCGGAGGCGCTCTCCGGTAAGACGCATCTTGATTTCACCCCGAACGGTGATTACTTCGAGAGCCTCAGTTCTCAGGACACAGCTGTCGAGCTGTCGGGACAACTGAAGACCATCGCTGTCAGCACAATGAAGATCGCCAATGATTTGCGCTGGATGAACAGCGGTCCCTTGGCAGGGCTGGCGGAGATCGCCTTGCCGGCGTTGCAGCCCGGCAGCAGTATCATGCCCGGAAAAGTCAATCCGGTTATCCCGGAGTCGGCAGCGATGGTGGCCGCCCAGGTGATCGGCAATGACGCGACGATCACCATCGCGGGTCAATCGGGAAATTTCCAACTCAACGTCATGTTGCCGGTCATTGCACACAACCTGATCCAGAGCATCGAAATTCTTGCGGCGACTGCACGGCTTCTGGCAGACAAAGCGATCTCTGGCTTCGAGGTCAATGAAGACCGTCTGCAGCAGGCATTGGATCGCAACCCGATCCTGGTCACCGCGCTCAATCCGGTCATCGGCTACGAAAAGGGCGCGGCGACCGCCAAGAAGGCGTATGCGGAGGGCAGGCCGATCCGGGAGGTGGCGAAAGAGATGACGGACCTCAGCGAAGAGGAACTCGTACGCTTGCTGGACCCGGTGGCTCTCACCCGCGGAGGCATCCAGAAATAGGTCGTGCAGAATTCGCTCGATCAAGACCTCGGCGCGCTCTTACGCCGGAAACTGGAGACTACGGAACCGCCCCCGGAAGATCGATTCGACATGCCGGGTATTCCCGGCGATCTGCCTCGCCTGATTCGCCGTCTGCGGATCAGGAAAGTGGTACCTGCGGCGGTTCTCGTTCCAGTGATGCTGCGATCAGAGGGCTTGTCCATATTGCTGACCCGGCGCGCTGAGCATCTCAAGCATCATGCAGGGCAGATCAGTTTCCCCGGCGGCCGGCTGGAGACTGGCGACAGCGGGCCGGCCGAGGCCGCCATGCGGGAGGCGCAAGAAGAAGTCGGTCTTCCCCGAGCGCACGTCGAGGTCATCGGTTACCTCGACAATTACCTGACGATCACAGGCTATTGCGTCACGCCGGTTGTCGCTTTTGTCCGTCCGGATTTCGTCCTTCGGCTGGATCGGACAGAGGTCGCCGAGGCTTTCGAGGTTCCGTTACATCACGTCCTCGACCCTGAACGTGTAAACGTCCGCGAAAAGCGCCTTTTCGGGCTCCCGCTTTCCTACTACGAGATTCCCTATCGGCAGTACAACATCTGGGGCGCGACCGCCGGCATGCTCGTGAGTTTGCGGCAGAGGGTGTTTGAGGAAGAGGCCTATGACTGACACAGGGCGACTTCTGGAGATCATGGCTCGACTTCGCGATCCCGAGACCGGCTGTCCCTGGGACGTCGAGCAGGATTTCCGAACGATCGCTCCCTACACGGTGGAGGAGGCATTCGAGGTTGCGGACGCGATCGCACGTGACGATATGCAGGACTTGCGGGATGAGCTGGGCGACCTGTTGTTCCAGGTCGTCTATCACGCCCAGATAGCAGCCGAACTGGGCTTGTTCGGTTTCGACGAAGTGCTCGAGGGCATCTGCGACAAGATGGTGCGCCGGCATCCTCACGTGTTCGGCGACGCTGAAGTAGAGGATGCGGAGGCTCAGAGCCGGGCTTGGGAGCGGCACAAGGCAGCTGAACGGGCGTCGTCTGGCAAACACAGACGCAGCGCGCTGGACGCGGGTCCGTCGGGCATGCCTGCTCTCGCGCGGGCACAGAAGTTAGGCAGCCGGGCAGCACGTGACGGCTTCGACTGGAAGGACGTTGGCGGGGTCATGGAAAAACTTCGCGAGGAGATGGTCGAATTGGAAAAGGCTCGGCGAGGCGAGGGCTTGGTCGAGGAGGAGATCGGCGATCTGCTTTTCACCACGGTCAACCTGTGCCGCCACGAAGGAATCGATGCGGAGAGCGCTCTGCGTCACGCCAACGCAAAGTTCGAGAGGCGGTTCCGCGAAGTAGAGAGCCGACTGTCTATTGACGGAAAAACTATCGCGTCGACAGACGCTGTCGAACTGGAGCAAGTGTGGGACGAGGTGAAGAGAGCGGAGTCTTCTTCCTGAGTCGCCGTTTGTCCGGATTCGAGACGTCATGAGCCAGCGCCCTGATCGAGTGTTACAGGAACTCCACGCGCAGCTTGCGCGAGTCAGGTTGTCCCAGGTCGCATCCTTGCGGCGGCGGTTGCGGGCGGCGGCGGACCTGTCGGGATCTGAACAAGCGCCGGTTGTCGATGCGATCCGACGCGATATCGATACATCGATCGGCTGGGTAGCGGCGCGTGAAGACGCCAATCTCCGCATCTCGTATCCGGAAGAGCTGCCAATTGTAGAGCGGCGGGAAGCGATTGCCGAGGCCATCCGCGAGCACCCCGTAGTGGTCGTGTGCGGTGAGACGGGTTCGGGCAAGACCACTCAGCTTCCGAAGATCTGCCTGGAAAGCGGCCTGGGCACCCGCGGCCTGATCGGTCACACACAACCCCGCCGCATCGCCGCCCGCTCCATCGCCAGCCGGATTGCAGAAGAGTTGCACGAACCGCTGGGTAAGACAGTTGGCTTCAAAGTGCGGTTCACCGACCGGACGGGGCCTGACTGCCGCATCAAGCTGATGACCGATGGCATCTTGCTAGCGGAAGTACCCCGCGATCGATCGCTGAGTCAGTATGACGCGATCATCATCGATGAAGCCCACGAGCGCAGCCTCAATGTCGACTTCCTGCTGGGTTATCTAAGACGTATCCGAAAGCGGCGAAAGGATCTGAAAATCATAGTGACATCGGCAACTATCGATCCGCAGAGGTTCTCCGATCATTTCGACTCGGCCCCAATCATCCAGGTATCGGGTCGTACATATCCGGTCGAAGTCCGGTATCGCCCGGCGATGCTCGAAGCGGACAAGTCATCGATGATAGATAGACTGCTGTCCGCGGTAGAAGAACTGGCCTCCGAGGATGGCGGACGCGGTGACGTGCTCGTGTTCCTGGCAGGTGAGCGGGAGATTCGTGAGGCAGCGGAAGCTCTCAGGAAAAAACACCCGGAGAATGTCGAGATCCTTCCTTTGTTTTCCAGGTTGTCTGCTGCGGAGCAAGACAGGGTATTTCGACCCGGGCGGCGCAGGCGGATCATTCTGGCCACCAACATCGCCGAGACTTCATTGACGGTCCCGGGGATCCGCTATGTCGTCGACCCCGGGACGGCGCGGATCAGTCGCTACGGTTACCGCAGCAAGATCCAGCGGTTGAGGATTGAACCTGTGTCCCAGGCCAGCGCCGACCAGCGCAAGGGTCGCTGCGGCCGGCAGCGAGACGGCGTCTGTATCCGGCTGTACAGCGAAGATGATTTCCTGACCAGAGCGCAGTTCACGGATCCGGAAATCCTCAGAACGAGCCTGGCCAGCGTCATCCTTCAGATGGCGTCCATGGGCCTGGGGCACATCGACAAGTTTCCGTTCATCGATCCTCCGGATTCCCGCTACGTCAGTGATGGCTACCGATTACTGCGAGAGGTCGGCGCCATGGACGATCGAGGCCGGGTGACGCGTCTGGGGCGCAGCATTGCACGTTTCCCGCTCGACCCCCGCCTTGGGCGGATGGTCGTGGAGGCTCGCCGGAGAGACTGCCTGCGTGAGATCGTGCCGATTGTCGCGTTCCTGAGCATTCAGGACCCCAGAGAACGCCGGATCGACGCTCGGGGCGCGGCGGATGAACGGCATCGCCAGTGGCAGGTTGATGGGTCGGATTTTATGGGGGCACTGAGGCTCTGGAACGATTATCTGGAACAGCGTCGGCACCTGTCCGTGAACCAGCAGCGCGGCTGGTGCCGCGAGAACTTTCTCTCTTTCATGAGGATGCGGGAGTGGTTCGATGTTCATCAGCAGATCCTTGCTCAGATTCACGATATGGGTTGGCGGTTCAACAGTCAGGAGGCGACTTATGAGGTGATCCATCGCGCTCTTCTCAGCGGACTGGTGGGGCAGATCGGTTGCCGTGACGACAGCGAATATGCCGGGCCTAGGGGCAGCCGCTTCGTAGTCTTCCCCGGATCCGCGCTGCATCGTTCGGGTCCCCGATGGCTGATGGCCGCAAGCATGGTTCAGACTTCCCGGGTGTTTGCTCACACCGTCGCCAGGGTAGAGCCCGATTGGATCGAGGAGGCCGCGGAGCGGCTGGTCCGACGCGAGTACTCGTCGCCTGAGTGGGACGTGCGCCGCGGTCATGTTACGGCCAGGGAGCGCGTCTCCCTGTATGGCCTCTTGCTGATTGCGAATCGGCGGCTTGACTACGGGCGAGTCGATCCCGCCGCGGCGCGCGAAATCTTCATCAGACAGGCTCTGGTCGGGCGGGATCACGGGATCGAGGCGCCTTTTGTCACTCACAACGAGGCACTCATCTCGGAAGTCGAGTCTCTCGAGGCGCGTCTAAGGCGGCGCGATCTGATGGTGGACGAGGACGCATTGGCGGCCTTCTTCGACGCCCGGCTTCCGGCAAACGTGTGCGATCGCCGGAAATTTGAACGCTGGAGGAAAAAAGCCGAAAAGAAGGACCCTGAAATCCTATTCATGGGGACGGACGATATACGCGCGTCAGGCACTGAGCTCGCCGACGATTCGAATTTTCCGGATCACCTGGACGTGGAGGGAAACCGCCTGCGGATAGAGTATCGATTCGAGCCGGGCGATCCTGCCGATGGCGTGACGTTGCTCGTGCCCCGGCGGCTGTTACCGATGCTCTCGAGTGAGTTGCTTGAATGGATTGTCCCCGGCCTCCTCGAGGAGAAGGTGACCGCAATGATCAGAGCGTTGCCCAAATCCTTACGAAGGAAGCTGGTTCCGGCGCCTGACGTTGCCAGTCGCTGTCTCGCAAGCCTGGATCTAAGGCGCGGCAGCCTGCGCATGGAACTCGCCCGGGAGCTGCAGCGGGTGGCAGGCGTGCCCGTGTCCCCTGATGAGTGGTTGCACACGGATCTGGCGCCCCATCTAATGATGAACCTGCGGCTGATTGCTGACGATGGTGAAGTCATGGCCGAGGGGCGTGATCTTGAGGATCTGCAGAGGCGCTTCGGCAGCAGCGGAAAAGTCGTCGGTGTCAGAGAAGGCCGTCAGTTTCAGGGAATGACGTCATGGGAATCCGGGGACATTGCCGGTTCTGTCCCGGTAGTGCAGGGCGGGCAGATCACATACTTGTTTCCGGCCCTCTGCGATGACGGAGATACTGTATCCCTGGCTTACTTCGCATCGCGGGCGGAAGCTTCCCGTTGCCACATGGAAGGAACCTTGAGACTGTTCATGCTGGCCTGCCCTAAAGAAGTGAAATACCTCGCTCGGGAGTTCCGCAAGTCCCCGCTGGCTGCGCGGCTGGTGGGACTCGGGGCGGACGCGGGAGACCCGGTCGCGGACCTGGCCCGGCTGGCAGTGCTGGAGACTTTTCTGGATGGTGGCAGCTTCACGGTTCATGGGGCTGGAGAATTCTCCGCGCGGTTCGAGGAGGGGCGCGGCAGGCTGGTAGCGGTCGGCCGCGAGATCCTTGAGCTGGTCGATTCCATCATGCGGGATTGGCGAGAACTAAAATCTGAGACCGAGGCCGGGATCGAGGGCCCAGGCGCTGCGACCGCCATGGCGGACCTCTGCGGACAGTTGGACGGCCTGATCTACACGGGCTGGCTACGCAGTACTCCGCTGGCATGGATTCGACAGTTCCCCCGGTATCTCACGGCGATCCGGACACGCATGAGAAAACTTGCAGCAGGGGACGGCAAGATCATGACCAGGGCGCAGTTGCTTGAACCGCACCTCGAGCGGCTGAGACAGTGGACAGCAGAGCACGGTGTGGGAAATCTTGGCGATGCGGAAAAGTATCGCTGGATGATCGAGGAGTATCGCGTCTCGCTATTCGATCAGAGGCTCGGAACTACCATCAAGGTTTCCCCGGAGCGCTTGTCGCGGGAATGGGACCGGGTCATGGCCGGAAACAAGAGCGAGGCCTGAGTCCCGGATGATTGACGGTGTCGCAAAGCTTCACCAAAATCCAGCCTGCCCGATGACCGAAGTCCTGGCGGCAGGCACGGGTGGAGCGCGAGTCAGGGTTGAAGGGGGGTGACCATGAAGATCGGCGTAGTCGTCGATGCGAGTTGCGATCTGCCCCGATCGTATATTGACGAGCATCGTCTCATCGTATTGCCGAATGTGCTGGAGTTCGGTGAGAAGGAGATCATCGACAGTCGCGATGCCCGGGAGACGCTGGCCGCGTACCGGCGCTACGTCGCGGATAAGTCACTCGAGGCACGCAGTCGGACGCTGGAGGTTGACGCGATCCGGGATCTCTTCCTGGTTGATCTGGTGCTTAGATTCGACCGGGTTCTGGTGTTGTGCGTCAGCTCAAATCTTGGCAGCGTCTTTAGCAAGGCGACCCAGGCCTCCTATGCCATCTTGCAGGGCTATCGGCAGCGACGGGCAGAGGCGGGCCTGGTCGAACCATTTGCGTTGCGTGTTCTGGATACAGGCAGCGTGGGGCCCGGCGAGGCTGTGCTGGCCGCGGAGGCCATTCGCATGCTAGAGGATGAGAGGCCACCCTTCGAGAAGGCACGCCGCACGATAAGAGACCTTAGCCGCAAGATCACCTGTCTGCTGGTGCCGAATGACCTGTTCTATCTGCGCCACCGGGCCCGGGGCCGGGGCGAGGACAATCTTGGGCCCGTGGCGTACCGGATCGGATCTGCGCTGGGCATCAAGCCAATCCTCGAAATGCGTCAAGGAAAGTCGCGAATTTCAGCTCGTTCGAGGGGTTTTGAAAGCGGCGTGGGCAGCGTTCTTCAGAGGGCCCGGACAGCAATCTCGCAGGGACATGCGCGTCCCATCGTGGCAATGAGCTTTGGCGGCGATCCAAGGCGGGTGCGGGAGCTGTCCGCCTACCAGGAATTCGAGGCCTTTGCGGCGGTCAATCGTTGCGATCTGCACTTGTCAGTGATGAGTGCCACTCTGGCGCTCAACGTTGGCCCCGGGGCATTCTCGCTCGCCTTCATCGGCGACTGAATTTTCAGTCTCGCGTGGCCCCCTGTCTGTGCTTGAGCAATGGCTCTATCAGATCGAGCGGTAGCGGGAATACAACCGTATTGGTTTTGTCCGTGCTTATTTCGGTCAGCGTCTGCAGATAACGCAGTTGCAGACTCTGCGGCTGTCTCGACAGAGTCTCGGCTGCCTGTAAGAGCAGCTCCGACGCCTGCATTTCACCCTCAGCGTGAATCACCTTGGCGCGACGGGATCTTTCCGCCTCTGCCTGAGCTGCGATCGCCCGAATCATGCTCTCGTCCAGGTCCACGTGCTTGATCTCGACGTTTGATACCTTGATGCCCCATGCGTCGGTCGAGCGGTCGAGAATCGACTGGATGTCGGTGTTGAGCTTCTCTCTCTCAGACAGCATCTCGTCAAGTTCATGCTGGCCGAGCACAGATCTCAAGGTCGTCTGGGCAAGCTGGCTGGTCGCCTCGAATACGTTTTCAACCTGGATGACGGCCTTCTCCGGGTCGACAATCCGGAAATAGACGACCGCGTTGACCTTGACCGAGACATTGTCTCTCGAGATCACGTCCTGGGTAGGGACGTCCATCACGATCACCCGCAGGTCGCGTTTCACCATCTGCTGGATACCAGGTATCACAATGATGATGCCGGGTCCCTTGACCGTCTGGAATCGTCCCAGCAGGAAAATCACGCCGCGCTCGTACTCCTTCAGAATCTTGATTGAACTGAAGAGGAAGAGGACGACAAATCCGACGAGAAAAGTGGCGAATTGTTCGAACATCCCGAATTCTCCTAAGAGTCGAGTGGCTCGACGGAAAGGTCGAGGCCTGAAGCATCTGTAATGCGAAGTTTCTGTCCCTTGTGGACCGGGCTGGCGCAGGTCGCTTGCCAGATCTCTCCGTGGACAAGCACGTGGCCGGTCCCGTCAAAATCTGTGCTCGCCACCGCGATCGCGCCGATCATCTGTTCCATCCCGCTAACTACCGGGCGTCTGCGGGCCCTTACAGCGAGCCACACTATTGCCATGACAATGCCGCCACCAACCAGCCCGATACTGCCGATCAGGGTTCGCGAGATGCCGAATCCCGGCACGTCGGTGTCCATCAGAATGATCGACCCGGAAACGAAAGCGATGATGCCGCCAATACCCAGAGCGCCTAAGCTGGGAACAAAAATCTCCGCGATCATGAGAATGACGCCGAGGACGATCAATCCGAGTCCGGCAAAATTCACCGGCAGTATCTGGAAGGCATAGGCAGCGAGCAGGAGGCAAATCGCTCCGGCTACCCCGGGGAGCACAGCGCCCGGGTTGTAACCCTCGAAAAGCAGGCCGTATATCCCTACCAGCAAGAGAAGATAGGCCACGGTCGGGTTGGTGATGGTGGCGAGAAGACGGGTGCGCCAGTCCGGCTCGATCCGCTCCAGGGCCAGGCCCTGCGTGTCGATAGTCACCGTCTCGCCGGCCATCTCTATCTCTCTGCCGTGGATCATCCGCAGCAGTTCGTCCAGGTCCGACGCTACCAGATCGATAACGCCAAGCTCGAGGGCCTTCTCTGCAGACAGGCTGGCCGCCTCACGCACGGCCTTTTCGGCCCAGTCCGCATTGCGGCCGCGGCGTTCGGCCAGGCTGCGTATATAAGCGATGGCATCATTGATGGCCTTGGAGCTAGCAGCGTCCGAGGGGCCGCCTTTTTCGGGCTCGCCATCATCCTCGTCATCCGCTTCGTCGGTTGCTTCATCCTTACCCCCGCCGGGCAGCGGTGAGGATCCGCCTACGGGGACCGGTGTCGCTGCTCCCAGGTTGGTGGCTGGCGCCATGGCCGCCACGTGACTGGCGTACAGGATGTATGTGCCGGCACTGGCGGCTCGCGAACCCTGGGGAGACACATACGTAACCACCGGCACAGGCGAAGCAAGGATCGCCTTGATAATGTCTCTCATCGAACTGTCGAGCCCACCCGGTGTGTCCATCTCGATGACGACAAGTCGGGCGTCCCGTTCGGCAGCCGTAGCCAGCCCTTCCTGAATGTAGGCGCTGGTGGCAGGGCCTATGGGTCCGTTGATGCCGAGAAGAATGCCTGTCCCATTCCCGGCACCGGCCTGGCCGCCCAGTGACAGGAGTATGACTGCTGACAGGCTGCGAATGAGAAATTTTGATAGTACAGCGAGCATAAGATCCTCTCTCCTGATGTTAGCGTTGCCCCGATCCCGACGCCAGAAACTTGAGAGTTGGCCACTCCGGGTCCGCTATACTCGATCACTGGTTTCTGTCGTCGGATCCGCTCGATGAAGATTGCTTTCATAGCCACCGGTGGGACTATCGACAAGGTCTACTTCGACGCCAAGAGTGCGTTTGAAGTCGGTCAATCCGTGATCGAGCATGTACTCAGACAGGGGCAGGTGAACTTCGAGTACGTGTTGGTGCCGCTATTGAGGAAAGACAGTCTGGAACTGACTGACGATGATCGATCCATGATCCGCCGGGCGGTGGAGGCCACTGAGTGCAACCACGTAGTCATCACGCACGGCACCGATACGATGGTGGAGACGGCAGCAAACCTGGCCGGCATCGTCGGCAAGACTATCGTTCTGACCGGCTCCTTGAGTCCGGCTCGCTTCCAGTCGAGCGATGCTGACTTCAATATCGGCCTGGCCATCGGTGCCGTACAGTCTCGAGCTCCGGGCGTCTACATTGCCATGAACGGCCGGATATTCGACCCCGCCCGGGTCAGGAAGAATCGCGAACGAAATCGGTTCGAAAGCATTAGCAGCGTTACAGAGTAGAAGTAGGTATACATGCGCTCAACCAGACCCCTTGCCGCCTTTCTGGCGACCGTCCCGCTACTTGCCGGCACGGGTAGCGCCGAAGCGGACAGTGAGTCGGCCTCTGCCGATGTCATGGTTGGGGAGAGGGTGGTGACCGTCAGGGCGGAGGAGGTCGCCCCGGGTCTGTTCTTCATTACCGGCGCGGGGGGCAACATGGGATTGTCGATCGGTGACGATGGAGTCTTCCTTGTTGACGACCAGTATGCACCCCTCACCGATGCGATTCGACAAGTGATCGCTAAGCTTACGGACCAACCCGTGAAGTTCGTTCTGAATACTCACTGGCATGGAGATCATACGGGCGGGAACGAAAACCTCGGGGCATCGGGGACCGTTGTGATTGCGCACGACAATGTTCGAAGCCGGATGTCGGCGGAGCAATTCGAGAGCTTTTGGGACAGGACAACCCCGGCATCGGCGCCTGAGGCCTTGCCGGTCGTGACTTTCAGCGACGCGGTGACCTTCCATATGAATGGCTTGAGCATCCGGGCATTTCATGTCGCGGCTGCGCATACGGACGGCGATACGATCGTTCAGTTTCAGGAGGCGAACGTCGTCCACATGGGGGACGTATTATTTCACTACTGGTACCCCTACATCGACGTTAGTGCCGGTGGCTCAGTTCGGGGCACTATTGCGGCGGTTAATGCCGTGTTGTCGATGATCGATGCTCAGACCGTCGTCATGCCCGGTCATGGGGCAACCGTGACGGACAAAGCCGGTCTCGAGAATTACCGTGACATGCTGCAGGACGTCGCCGACCGCATCCAGTCGATGATTGACGCCGGCAAGTCGCTGGAGGAAGTGCAGGCGGCCAGGCCGACGGCCGCCTGGGATGAGGAATGGGGCCAGCACTTCATGACTCCGGAACTGTTCACGAAGCTGATCTACGGAGACCTAAGCGGTGGCCTCTAGGCGGGTGGGGCCGACCCGCAAAGCAGCGAGTGCGGCACGCTCCCATCCGCGAGCATCGAATATTGATCTCAACCGCCCACGTTAAAACGTATCCCCTGGGCGAGAGGGAGTTCCGGTGAATAGTTGATCGTAGTCGTCTGCCGACGCATGTAGGCCTTCCAACTGTCCGAGCCCGCTTCCCGTCCCCCGCCGGTCTCTTTCTCCCCGCCGAAAGCGCCGCCAATCTCGGCGCCGGACGTTCCGATATTGACGTTGGCAATGCCGCAGTCGCTACCGGCCGCCGAGAGAAATTTTTCGGCATGCTGAAGTCTATCCGTGAAGATGGCCGAAGACAGGCCCTGCCGGACTCCGTTCTGCATCGAGATTGCTTCATCAAGATGGTGGAACGGGATCAGATAAAGGATAGGGGCGAACGTCTCGTCCTGAACGACTTCCCACTCATTCATCGCCTTGACGATTGTCGGCTCTACGTAGTTGCCCGGACGGTCCAGTACGTGACCGCCGTAGAGGATCTGTCCGCCACTCGCCAGTACCTTTTCAAGGGCAGCCTCGAAGCGAATTACGGAGGATTGATTGATCAGTGGCCCCATCAGGGTGTCGGGAGCCATGGGGTCGCCAATGCTTATCTGGTCATAGGCATGGCGGAGTCGCATGGTGACCGCCTCAAACACCTCTTCGTGGACCAGGACCCTGCGCGTAGTTGTGCATCGTTGGCCCGCAGTGCCCACAGCCCCGAAAACGATCGCAGGGATAGCCAGATCGAGGTTTGCCTGTTCGTCGACAATGATTGCATTATTGCCGCCGAGCTCGAGCAGGCTGCGCCCCATGCGACCGGCGACCCGATGCCCTACCTGCCTGCCGATCGCGCAGGAACCCGTAAATGAGACCAGGTCAACTCGGGCATCATCTACGAAGCGCTCCGCCAGGGCCACGTCGCTTTCGATAAAGAGATTGAAGATCGGTGGCAGGCCCAGCGGCACCAGGGCCTCATTGCAGATCTTCTGGACTGCGATAGCGGTTAATGGGGTCTTCGGCGATGGTTTCCACACGCTGATGTCGCCGCAGACCGCGGCAATGAACGCATTCCATGACCAGACCGCGACGGGAAAATTGAAGGCACTGATGATGCCGACCACCCCCAGAGGGTGCCACTGTTCATACATCCGATGACCGGGGCGTTCGGAGTGCATGGTGTTGCCATAGAGCATCCTCGACTGCCCCACGGCAAAGTCGGCGATGTCGATCATCTCCTGGACCTCTCCATCACCTTCGGCCTTGATTTTGCCCATTTCGAGGGTGACCAGGCTGCCCAGATCATCCTTATGCCGTCGCAGTGCTTCGCCGACCAGCCTGACTGCCTCACCACGCTGCGGAGCGGGGACTATGCGCCAGGCATGAAAGGCCTCGTGGGCCGCCCGCATCACCGCTTCGTATTCCTCGACACCCGCGGCCCGGACCCGAGCGATCAGCTCGCCGGTGGCCGGATTGACTGAATCGATCAATTGGCCGCCGTCGCAGCCCAGAGGCCGCTGACCAATCCATGCCCCGGCATTCTCCTCTTCCAGGCCCAGTCTGCTCAGAATCTCTTTCATTTCTTTGCTCCTCAAACGCGCTGGTGACCGGTTTCCCCGGTCGCCACCAGACGTGCCGAAATTTCGTTGGTACCGCCATGAGCGTAGTAACGCCCGAACCTGTTATCGATGATTTCCTTAAGCCGGAAATCCTCCTGCGCCAAGAAGCCGCCGTGGTCATCCGGATTCATC
>CP070833.1:2352803-2366494 GCA_020341735.1 Gammaproteobacteria bacterium
ACAGCGCGAGCCAGGGGTCCGGATGCCGAGAATACATGAGCCAGATCTTCCGGGCGCAACGCTATCTCCCGGCGGCATCGGCCGAAAGCGCGCGCGCTTCGGCTGCAATATCTGATCCCGGTGCCGCGAGGGTCTCGGCCCGGCGCGCCAGACCGGCCGCCTGGCCGGGCTCGCCCTGGTCCAGGCGGATCCGCGCCAGCAGCAGCCAGAGCTTTGGATCCCGTGAGTCGATCCTGAGTGCCCTCTCTACAGATGCAGCCGCCAGCTCCAGCTCCCCAGCGGCCCGTTGTGATTCCGCGGCTCTCTGAAGCGAAATCGCAGCTGCGTTTCGGGATCGATCGGGAGTCGGTGCCTGTCCGGATCCGGATGCAGAAGTTTCATCGGGGGTCCCGGGGGACGAGGGTTCCTGGCCTGGCGGCGCCACTGCACTGTCGGAGACAGGCCGTGTCACGGGTGCCGTGCTGCAGGCCGCCAGGACCAGACAGACGAGGGAAGGCGCTAGTTGCCGAGATGTCGTAACCAATCCATCACCGTTTCAGTTAATGAGCGTCGTTGCTGGCCGCAGGTTTTGGCGGGCAGGCGTGCCTGCTCGGGCAGACCCAGCAATACAGCATCCCCGCACTCCTCCGCGGCGAGCTCGCCGGTTCCGTAGTCAACCCACGCGTCCACCACCCCGGGCGTTGCAGGACTGACGAAACCGGCGCCGCCAATCTTCGCCATGATATCCGCCCAGACAGGCAACGCGCCGCGCCCGCCACTCAGGCCGATGGGGCTGTTGTCATCGTTGCCGAGCCAGACGACTGCCAGATTATCGCCACCGTAACCAGCAAACCAGCTATCGCGAAATTCGTCGGAAGTCCCGGTTTTACCGGCCGTCACCAGATTTCGGGGCAACCGGTTTGCCGACGAACGCCCGGTGCCTCTTCGCATTACCTGGATCAAGGCCCGATTCAACTGGTGAGTGTCACCGGAATCGACAGCCTGTTCCACCTCGATCGGGTAACGCCCCAATGGCGCTCCGGCCGGGCCAACGACCTCTCTAACCGCCCGCATCGGCGCACGGAATCCGCCGCTGGCGAGCGTCGCGTAGATTCCGGCCACCTCAAACGGCGTCATGTTGACCGCACCGAGCAGTAGAGAAGGATAGGCGCGGATTTCACTGGTCGCGCCAAGGCGCTGCAACAGGCTGCGAACTTGCTCAACCCCTACTTCCATTCCAAGCCGGACGGTCGCCAGGTTGAGAGACTCGGCCAGGGCTCTCACGAGAGTGACCTGGCCATGGTACTCACCGGAGAAATTCCCGGGTGCCCATGAGGTGCCGTTATCCAGCGACACCTCCAGCGGAGCGTCTTCAATCATGCTGGCGAAGTTCCGCTCGCCCTGCTCTATGGCCGCAAGATATACCGCGGGTTTTACGAGTGACCCGATAGGGCGGCTTGCCTCCAGGGCACGATTGAATCCGTCGAAACCCGTCCTTCGGCCGCCGACGACGGCAAGCACTTCTCCGGTCTGAACCTGAGTCACAACCGCGGCGCCCTGCATGTCAGATCTCTCCTCACTCTGTCCGGACAGACGCTTGATGCCCTCTGACAAGGCGTGCTCTGCAGAACGCTGCACGGCGGAATCCAGCGTAGTGAATACCCGGAGACCAGTGGAGGTTAGATCGTCTTCTCTATAGTCGGACGCCAATTGGCGTCGGACAAGATCGAGAAAGGCTGGATGATAACCGGCCCGGAATCCGGCCGGTTTGACGTCCAGGGGATGCGCGACGCCAGCCTCAAGCTGCGTCGATGAGATAAATCCCTTGTCCGCCAGTAACCTCAAAACCCGATCGCGTCGGTCCTTCGCACGCTCTGGATGACGCCAGGGGTTGTAGTAGGAAGGACCTCGGACCAGCGCCACCAGCAGAGCGAGCTCATCAGACTCCAATTCCGCCAGCGGGCGGCCGAAATAGAAACGGCTACCCAGTCCGAATCCGTGAATCGCCCGCCGACCATCCTGGCCCAGATAAACCTCGTTGACATAGGCGGTGAGGATGTCGTCCTTTTCGTACAAGCCATCGAGCCAGATCGCCATGACCGCCTCACGGACTTTCCGGCCGAATGTCCTCCTGCTGTCGAGGAAATAGTTCTTCACCAGCTGCTGGGTCAGCGTGCTGCCGCCCTGAACGATTCGTCCGGCCCTGAGGTTGACCCAGGCGGCCCTGAGGATGGAGGTCAGATCGATACCGTGGTGGGAATAGAACTGACGATCCTCGATGGCGATCAGAGCCTCCACCAGCCCCGCCGGGATTTCTTCCGGGCTCAGCACCAGTCGGTCCTCGCCGTGGGCGGGAAAGATGCTGCCGATCTCAAGGGGATCCAGACGCAATACCGGTAGATCTCTTCCGTCCCCTTCCCGAAGCTGGCGAATACCGCTGGAGTCGAAGTCGACCTGCACTGTGATAGAAGGTTGATCCCCGTCCCAGAACCGAAACGAACGGGTGTGGATGCGGAGGGTCGAGCCCTGCCGCCACCATGCGGGACCGTCTACTTTGCCGCCGCTCGCCTTTCTATAGCCAAGGGCTTCCAGCTCATCCGTCAGTGCGCCCGCCGTGAGTTTGCGGCCCGGATAGAGTTCCATCGGCGCGGCGTAGACACGTGCGGGCTGATCCCAGTGACGGGACTGGAACTGCACATAGACCACCGCGCCTTCCCAACAGATCCAGCATATGCCGAGGACGACAGCCACCGCCGCGACCCGGGGCATCGCGGCGCGGAGCCGCGGTCGCCTGGCGGCGTTGGACCTCTTCTTCGCGCCGCCGCGGCGACGTCCAGGGCGGCGACTCTTAGGATTCTTTGATGATCTTGACATCGGGACAGTGCGGTGGAAAACCGCGGCGATTGTTACAGATAGGACCGTCGCTTGACAGTCTTAGTCAGGACGGCCATCCGGGCCCGGGTCAGGCCGATCATCCTCCGCGACCGGGACTTCCTCCTGCACGAATCGGAAACTGACGATGCCCCGTACACCGGGGTCCATCGGGCCTGGCAGGTCCCAGCGTATGCTGCTGACCACGGCATCCGACGGCGGTTCCGGAGAATCCGTGGCCTGTGCGGGGGCCAGAGAGGACACGTCGCGTATCTCATTCATTGTCTTTGCTGTCGCGCCCGGACCAGTCGCGCTCCCCGCCACATATCGCGCACCCGGCGGCAACTCCACCGTGACGTAGGGGTTGTGATCCGACTCTACAGCATCATTTATGAATCGGATGGTCACAACGTACTCGCCGACCCCGCCGTTGGTCGCAACGGGCGCCGTGTCCATATAGACGACAGTGAGCTGCTCGGCGTAGGCAGGCCCGAGCAGGAAGACTGCGCAGAGAAAGATGAGTCGAGTCGACCACGGATTCATTGGGCGACGGTAGCATTGCCCGGGCGGCAAGTCCCGCCGGCGGTGCGCAACTCGCGCCAGTCTTGACTTCTGGACAATTTCAGCTATATTGTGCACTGCAATATGTTGCAGCGCACCACGCAGAGGAAACAGAAATGATAACCAAGATTGAAAAGCTGGCTCGCGACTTGCGGGCCGAGTACGGCATTGTCGCGGATCGCACCCTGGACAGGATCCGGGCCGCGACTCTCGACACCGCGGATTTTGTCGCCAAGACAAAAGGCCCCGTCCGCAAGATCGCGGATACCGGCCTCAAGCTGAATCGCATCTCTCACAAGGGAGTCGAGAAACTGGTCAAGTCCCAGGTCCACTTTGTCGAGGCCACCATCGATGATGGTGCCAAACGACTGGCCCTGGCCGCCCGAGCGGACAACATCCGGGATCTCGTAGGCGATCAGATCGCCACGTGGCCGGCGTCGCGTGACCGCGCGGTCACCAACGCCCGGAAGACATTCGGTGTCGTCAGGGGTGCCGGCGACGAGATCGGTGATGTGCTCAAGGTCACCATCGTCGAGCTTCAGGCAACCGTGTCTGCAAGCGCGAAGACTGCCCGTAGCCTGGTCGCCAAACAGGCCGCTGAAGCGGAAGCCACCGTCCGAACCACTATCGCCGAAACCGAGAAGGTCATCGGAAAGCAGGCCGGCAAGGTCAGAAAGTCAGCCGCCGATCTGGAGAAGGCTGCCCGAAAGACTGCTGCCAAGACCAAGGGCGCCGGTACCCGCAAGGTCAACAAGGCCGAGGCCGACCTCAAGAAGGCCACAGCCAAGACCAAGCGCGCCGTAGCCAAGGCCACTCGCCCGGCTCCCGCCAAGAAGCGGGCCGCCCCGAAGCGCAAGGCGGCCCCAAGAAAGGCTCGGGCCCGCAAGACGCCGGCCGCCGCCAGGAAGGCGAATGCCTCCAAAACCACGAGGGCCAGCGCCTGAATCGCTGCTGACTCGTTGACGGTTCAAGAGGCCCTCTTCTGAGGGCCTCTTTTTTTTGGTGGCGCTTATCTAACGGGAGGTCTTTGTCGTTCGTCGCGCAGGACTCTTCTTTTTCTTCTTCGCCGACGTCTTTCGCTTGACCGTTGCAGCTTCTCCGGTCTCCAGGGCCTTCAGGAGAAGCCTCTGCCACTCTTCCGGCGACAATAATCCCGATGGCGACAAAAGGCCGGAGGGAACGAAGCTCTTGAGCAGAGCCACGGGATCCAGTCGCGAGCTGCCGCCTTTCAAACGCTTCCGCAGGGACTCGATGGCCTCCTCCTGGATGCCGGAAACATCCGGCAGGCCGAGGAATTCACGCAACTCTGTCGGACCCACTTCAACCTCAATCCGGATCTTCATCATGCTCTCCTTGTCTGCCATAGCCGGCACCGTCGCTGACAGATTAGCGAACCGGCGCAGGCAGCGCTCCGACCGGCCGGGAAGTCAGTCTTCCTGGATGAAGTGGATCGCCTGCGCGGACCCGGGCTGGACCACGCGACCAAGGCCGATCACGCCTTCTCCGCTGAGCTGGATGCTGTCGCGACGCACGAAGAGTTCCTCTCCCTGGCGGGTGACGACGAACGTGCCGTTTGTCGATTGGTCCACGAGAGAAAAACGATCGCGGCTGATCTCCACCCGGCAGTGCAGCCGCGAGATCAAATTGCCTTTGACGACGAGTTCGTTGTCTTCCGACCGCCCTATCCTGACAAGAGGGTGGCCGGCCTCGACAGTGACCTCGTCGCCCTGGTAGCGCAGTCGCATCCGCGTCGTGGGCTTACGTTGCTCGTCTCCCCAGCTTATGGTCGGCAGCATGCTGGTAATATCGTCTTTTTGCCACAGCACCTCGTACAGGGCGATCTCGCCCGACTTGCCCTTGACGTGAGCGAGATCGATTTGTCTGACAGAAGCACGCCATTCCGCCGACAAGTGCTCCACCATGTCGGACGTGGTCACGATCTGCGACGCTTTCGCCTGGCTGGTCATCCGGTTGGCCGTGTGCACCGTAGAACCAAAAACATCACGCTCATCGGGCACGACCGGCCCGAAATCGCAACCGACACGGATCGCCAACGGCACACCCTCGGACGAGGCAAGCGGCCCGCGAGAGATATTGATTTGCATCTCCCGTGCGGCGTTCAAGGCATCATCGGCTGTCGGAAATGTGGACATTACCTCGTCACCAATGGTCTTGATGACGCGGCCGCTATTTTGCTCGGTCGCCGTCTTCATGGCGTCCAGGCAATGGGCGATCGTGTCCCGGGCCTTGATGTCCCCGAGGGCTTCATACAGCTCGGTGCTGCCGACTACGTCAGCAAACAGGACAGCAACTTCGGTTTCGTTAGCCATCGTCAGGCAAACATCTCGCAGATCCGGACAAGCACGGGACTCTCAGGGGCATGGGAGGATAATCTCAGGCATCCCGTGAATCAACAAGCCTACATTGCGGTTTTCACTTCTCCGCCACAAGGTAGGCGATCCAGGCCGGATCGTTGTCGCCCTTGTTGACACGCTTGTATTCGCCATTCGGCTCGCCCTCGTCATCCTCGCCTTCCCAATAAACGTGCGAGGCGGCAAAACCGGCTTCAGACAGAATATCGCGCAGCTCGGGAAGGCTCCAGAGCCTCCAGTCGTACGTGAACGCCCGTTTCAGTCGTGAACCATCTGGAAATTTGAAGTGAATATAGCAGCGGTACGCACCGCTGATCGGCTCGTAGCTCTTCTGCTCCCACACGTAAGTGAAGCCTTTATTCTTGGTCTTCTCCCTGCATTCCGTGTATGCCTCGGAGCCACCGAATACGTCCAGAAAAAACAATCCATCCTCGGCCAGTGCCCCGTGGACCGCGCGGAAGTAGTCCAGCAGAACCCTGCGTTCCTTGAAATACCAGTAGCTGAAATTGAACGCCCCGACGATATCCGGAGCAGCTGTCTTGACGCTGCGGACGTCGGCGCACACGAGCTCCAGACGATTCTTCTGCGACGAAGTCAGCTTGCTGAGATTGTGCTGACGCCCCCACTCCAGCACATCCGCATCGATATCCACGGCGAATGCGTGATGCCGCTGGTTCACCTCCACCCATCGGCAGGCTGCGGCCGCGGTACCGCAAAAATCTTCCCGGAACACCACGGGCTTGCGCCGGCGCAGCTGGTAGAAGGCCATCTCGAGGAACTCGACCTCGGCCTCGACGTTCTGCACCGACTGCTCATACAGAATATGAGGATCGGCTTGCTCGGCCAGCGTAGGGCCTTCGCGGCGCGACTTGGACTTTTTTCTTGACATGAAGACCAACAAAGCGGCTTGCCCGGAAGACGGATAGTGTAATGCAAAAAGCCAGGCTTCTATGATTTCCGGGGCCGTCTGATGCGTGCTCGGGGGAGGATCAGCCCGACCGCCGCCCGATGATATTCAGGCCCTCTTCGATAACCTCTGCGCCGGCGCCCGCTCGGGGGCCATTCTCACTAAGATGTCTGCGCCACGCTCGGGCCCCGGGCTGACCGGCGAAGATTCCCAGCATATGACGGGTCATCGAGTGCAACCTGACCCCATTGCCGAGTTGTCTCCGCACATAGGGCAGCATTGCGACGACGGCGGCTTCCCTGCTTTTGGGTATCGCGCCACCCAGAATCGCCTGTTCCGCCCGGGAGAGAATCCAGGGATTGTGATATGCCTCCCTGCCGATCATGACGCCGTCGACCAGGGAGAGTTCTCGTTGTGCTTCTTCCAGGCTGCGAATACCGCCGTTGATGACAATCGTGAGCTCGGGGAATTCTTCCTTGAGCCGATGTACAAACTCATAGCGTAGAGGGGGGACGTCACGGTTTTCTTTTGGACTAAGGCCTTCGAGGATTGCGTTGCGGGCGTGGACGATAAACACCCTGCAGCCACCGTCTGCCACCGCGGCGACGAAGTCGCGCAAGAATCTAAAGTCTTCGACGTCGTCTATCCCGATACGGGATTTCACCGTAACCGGCTTGTCGACCGCAGCCGCCATGGCCGCCACGCAATCTCGCACCACGACTGGCGTTGCCATCAGACAGGCGCCAAATCTACCGGACTGAACACGGTCGCTCGGGCAGCCAACGTTGACATTGATTTCATCGTAGCCCGCGGCTTCCGCGAGGCTCGCTGCCTGAGCCATTTCCTCGGGATCGCTCCCACCCAGCTGCAGGGCCAGAGGATGTTCCGTCGGATCGAACGCAAGCAGCCGGTCCCGATCACCCCTTACGACCGCTGCAGCCGTCACCATCTCTGTGTAGAGGCGGGCATCAGGCGCCAGAATTCGATGGAAGTACCGGCAGTGCCGATCCGTCCAGTCCATCATCGGGGCAACGCAGAGGCGGTAGTCGGGAGAACGTGACATCAGGGGAGACTCGGGCAACGAGGCCGCTCCTCCGGCAGCCGGCTTTCGGCTCATTCAGTCCGGGCAGTGTCGTCGATCAACAGGTCGACCACCGCCTTGAAAGCGTCTGACTCCGAGGCCCCGCCCGCGAGCGCTGTCTCGTAGGCCTTGAGCTGGCGATGGGCGCTTGTCCCACCATCGAGAATGTCGCGCGCGTGCTCCACGTCCGCCAGGCACCCGAGTTCCTCGGCGTCCCTGCTGACGATATCGATCAACTCATCCACCAGGCTGTCGGTGGGCACGATCTCTCCCTTGGCAAGATCGATCAGACCTTCATCGAAACCGTACCGCATCGCCCTCCAGCGATTCTCCATGAGCAGCATGGGAGAATAGAGTCGCCACCGTCGATTATCGCATCTGAGCCTGTAAAGCATGCGAAGGATACAGACCGTCAGAGCCGCGATTGTCAACGCGTCGTCCAATCGCGTGCACACGTCGGTGACTCTCATCTCGAGCGTCGGGTAGCGATCGCTGGGGCGCATGTCCCACCAGATCTTGGTGGCATCCTGGATGAGCCCGGCGTTGATCAGGACACCGACATGACGGCGATATTCGGCGAAACTTGCGAAGCGTTCAGGCAGCCCGGTCCTCGGGAGGGCGTCGAACACCGTTAACCTGTATGACTTCAGGCCCGTGTCCTCCCCCTCCCAGAAGGGTGAGGAGCACGACAACGCGAGCAGATGCGGCAGGAAATAGCTGAACTGGTTCATCAGGTCGATGCGCAGTTCATCGTCCTCGATGCCTACGTGCACATGCATCCCGCAGATGAGCAGCCGTCTGGCCGCCGCCTGCATCTCTGCGGACAAAGATTCATACCGCTCTCTTTCCGTGTGTTTCTGGTCCAGCCACCTCGCCCATGGATGAGTGGATGCAGCTACCGGAGCGAGCCCATGCTTGCCGGTCACCTCGACAATCGTCCCGCGCAAGCGGGCCAGATCCTGGCGGACCCCATCGATCGAGTGGCATACCCTTGTACCAATCTCGATCTGGGCGCGCATGAATTCCGGGCTGACCTGTCCGCGCAGCCGCTTCTCACACTCCTCCATGATGGATTCCGGCGGTTCAGCACAGAGATCGCGGGTCTCCTTGTCGACAAGCAGATACTCTTCCTCTACTCCGATGCTGAAAGTCGGTTCTTTGTGTCTCATGTCGAGGGTCCCGCGTCTGAGAGCCGATACAGATCGTCATCCATGAGAATGGCTTCGAGCACCCCACCGAGAATCCGCGACCAACGGTCAGCACCCTCGGGGCTACTGATCAGATCCTGGCGAATCTCGATAGACACATGAGGATATCCAACCGGCTCGGCATGATGATCTATGGTGTAGTCGGCCGGCGCCTTGCCCGAATATGGCTCATTGTCACCCACCACAATCCCCGGGATGCGGCCCAGCCGCTCCATCAGGGGTACCGGTATCCGTGGATCCGTGTCCCACAGCACGCCAATCTGCCAGGGGCGCGAGGCACCGTTAAAAATCGGCGTGAAACTGTGGATTGCGATCAGCGCAGGGACAACACCGGATTTGATAAACCTTGCTAGCCGCGCATCGATGCCCTGGTGGTAGGGACGGAAAATTGCCCGGGCACGCCTTTCCTTCTCATCCGGCGAGATATTGTGATTTCCCGGGACAAACTCACCGTCACTGACCGCCAGAAATGCCGTCGGATCATCCAGGTGCCGGTTGCAGTCGACCACCAGCCTGGAATAGTTCGCAAGCAGCGCTGGCGCGTCCAGTATTCGTGATAGTCGCCGGGTGACCTCGCCAGCCCCGATATCGCAGGCGATATGACGCCGCAGAGCCAATTCGTCCAGCCCGAGATTGTTCAGACTCCGCGGAATACGCCTGCTGGCATGATCACACACGAGCAACACCCGGGCAGATCCGGAATCATTGTGGAGCTCGAAAGGACGGGGTTCGTCCGGGGCCAGCAGCTGGGCGCCTCCTGGATAGTCAGACCCTTCGATGGAAGATTCTGCCGCGACCGCTCGGCGCTCTTGGTGTGTTTGTTCGCCCGATCCGATCGCCATCGGTCGAGTGTACCGCGAAACCTGCCGGCCGCAAGACCGGGGACTCAGGCGAGTTTGAGCTCCCGGACCGGACGGTTGCCGACCATAGGTGGAAATTCGCTCACAGGAGCCGGTTTGGCGATCAGATAGCCCTGTGCGAACTCGACACCAATAGACACCAGGGTCTCGAGGACTCGACGGGAATCGACATGCTCGGCGACGGTTCGGATGCCCATGGCATTACCGACCGTGGTGATGGCGGCGACCATGGTTTGATCGATCCGGTCCGACATGAGGTTCTTGACGAAGTGGCCGTCAATCTTCAGATAGTCCACGGGCAGGTTCTTGAGATAGGTAAACGAGGAAAGACCACTACCAAAATCGTCAAGCGAGAACTCACAGCCGCGTTTTTTGACTTCCGACATGAAGTGGGCGACTCGTTGCAGGTTACTGATTGCGGCTGTCTCAGTGATCTCGAAACAGATCGAGCCGGGCACCAGGTCGTGGCGTTCGAGCTCGGACAGGACGTGATCGAGGAACTTGTCGTCGTTGAGCGACGTACCGGAGAAATTGACAGCCAATGTGTAGCCATCGTCTCGATCGCCATCGCCCTTGTAGGCCAGGTTATCGAGAGCATATTTCAGGACCCAGCGGTCCAGTGCCGGCATCAGGTTGTATCGCTCAGCGGCGGGGATGAAGGAATCCGGACACACCAGTTTGCCCTGCTCGTCGCGCATGCGCAGCAGCAGTTCGTAGTGATCACGGCGGTCGCTGTTGTCCCCGATCGGAACGATCGGCTGGAAATACAACTCGAGCCGATCATCCTCGATAGCCCGGGTGACCCGCGAAACCCACTGCATTTCCGCATGCCGCTCGGCAGCGTCACCGTGCTGGTAGATGTGCAAGCGATTACGACCCTGATCCTTTGCCGCGTAACAGGCGACGTCGGCCGCGGACAGGAGAGCGGCAACACTCTCGCTGTCCTCGTCGACGGAGACGACGCCTATGCTGACGCCGATGTCGAAGGCCGCATCCTGCCAGAAGAACCGATACTCGCGGATAGCCTGGCGCAGATCGTCTGCGACCTCTACCGCGCGCTCCAGGCCACACTCGGACAGCAGAACTCCGAACTCGTCACCGCCGAGACGGCAGATCACATCGCCGACCCGAACCCGGCGGGTGATCAGGCTGGTCAATTGCTGGAGCAGCTGGTCTCCGGCCGAATGGCCGCAGGTGTCGTTGACGATCTTGAACTGATCGAGATCAAGATAGAGCAACACATGGGTGAGGTTGGCGTCCCTGCGGGAGGCTTCCAGCGCCCCCTCCAGCTGTGTTTCAAACTCGCGTCGGTTGATCAGCCCGGTCAGCGGGTCGTGACTGGCCTGGTATGCGAGCTGACGTCGCAGACTGCGTTCTTTGTTCACGTCATGGAAAACCATCACCGAACCCATGACGCGACCGTGGTGGTCGCGGATCGGAGCGGCCGAATCCTGAATCGCTATCTGGGCACCATCTCGATCTACCAGTATCGTGTGTTGACCCAGCTCGGTGACGCAGCCCTCACGCAGACACACGGTGACAGGATCTTCCATGGCTTCGCCACTATTCTCATCCATGATCTGGATGATCTCGACGACCGGCCTTCCCGAGGCCTCATCCATGGTCCAGCCGGTTAGCTGCTCGGCGACCGGGTTCAAGTAATCCACACGGCCATCTGCGTCTGTCGTGATGACGCCATCGGCGATGGACTTCAGTGTCACCTCGGCGCGTTCCTTGGCTTCATGGATAGCCAGTTCCGATCGCTTACGTTCGGTAATGTCGGACAGCGTGCCCTCGTATCCGGTGACAATGCCGGATTCGTCCCTGACCACTCGCGAATTTTCGAGGACGATGATCGCGCTGCCATCACGCCTTCGCAGTCGCAGCTCCGCGTTTCTCACCTGACCATCCCGATGGAGCGAATCCAGCACGCTGTTCTGCTGCAAGGGATCGACGTAAAGGTTGCGAGTTGGGCCGATGGCCTTCAGCTCTGCCTCGGACTCGTACCCCAACATCTTGACCAGCGCCGGATTGGCAGAGACGAAGACACCGTCAGCTCCAACCTGGTACACGCCATCGAGAACGTTCTCGAACAGGCCGCGGAAACGGGCTTCACTGGCCCGGATAGTCTTCTCGGCTTGTTTGCGCTCGATAGCAATGCCCGCCAGCCGGGTCATTCTGTCGAATAGATCGAAGCTCTTCGTAACCGGTGCTTTGGACTGCGGATAGAAAACTGCGAACGCGCCGAGTATGCGCTCGTCGGATGTCCTGATCGGAGTAGACCAGCAAGACTTCAATCCGTGTTTCTCGGCAAGCTCGCGGTGCTTGGCCCAAAGGGGATCGGTTCCCATATCCGCCATGATCACCGTCTCGGCGATGGCTCGGTCCGGCGACGGCGCTCCGGCCAGGACGTCCACGGGAACACCGTCGATCGCGTCCACCAGCGCCTTAGGGAGATTGGGCGCACTGTTAACCTTCAGACGATGGCCAGCCCTATCCAGTAAAAGAATTGCGCAACAAGCGTCACCGCTCACCTGCCCGACAGTCAGCGTTATAGAATTCAGTACCTCGGAAAGCGGCGCATTCGACGCCATTCCCTCAAGCACGTTCTTCTCGCCGTCCGCCAGAATTTCGGCGCGCTTTCGATCGCTGATGTCGGTGATACTACCGCGCACCAGGCGCTTGCCCTGGGCGTCGATTCGAGCCAGTCGTATTTCGCACGGAATCTCACGGCCGCGCCTGTCTTTGTGTACCCACTCGAATACCGGTGTCTTGCCCTCCAGGGCGGCGGATATGTACCCGCGAGGATCGGCTGAAGCGCGTCCGTCTTCCTGGGTCGCGGCACTTATGTCCTGTGGACCCAGATTCAACATCGACTTGCGGTCCCACCCGAACATGTTCAATGCCGACTCGTTGACATCCACGAAACGGCCCGCGTCCACGTCGTAGACGACAATTGCCTCGGGAGCGCTATCAACCAGGGATCGATAGCGGGACTCGCTCTCGCGCAATGCTCGCTCTGCACTCACCCGCTCGGTCATGTCGCGGATGCCGACAATGAAAATGTCATCTTCCTCGACCAGCGCCCTGCTTACGACGACATCCGCGGGAAAAGTCTTGCCGGTACGGTGGCGACCATCGATCTGATACGGCGACATCTCGGCCACCGTGCAGTCCTTGGTCTGGGAGAGTTCGTCGAGATAGCCCGCTGCAGTCTTGTGATCGGGGAACGGAAGCAAGAGGGAGAGATGGTGACCGATAAGCGTGCCGGGACGGTAGCCGAATATCCGTTCCGCAGTCAGGTTGACCGACAATATCTGCCCTTCCTGACTGACGGTCGCAATACCGTCTTTTACGTTGTCCACGACCGCGCGAAGCCGCTGGTCTCTGGATGTGCGGTCGTCGGTACTGAATTCCTGGAGATCACGTCTGAGATTGCCGACACTCTGATCCAGGCTTTCTATACGCTCCTGGAACACTCGATATTGTTTCAGGACCATCGGCAGCAGGCGGCGTAGAACAGACTTGTCATCCGCCGCATCTCGCCTGGCGCGCTCGAGCTGTTTTCGCAGCAGCGTTTTCATGAGGCGTTGTTCTGGTCTCCGATCGGCCCCGAATTTGTATCGGAACAGCTTCGTGACCAGCACTATAGCCGCCGCAATCGAGCCTGCGGCGTGACCAGAGTCACGCTTTGAACATAATCAGGCGCCGTTCCGACGGGCCCGTCTTACGTCAAACTTCAACTCAATTAAATATATAACTTACATGCAGTTATATATTTTATTTAACGTAATATTTAGATGACGGGGCCAAGGCTCCAGCAACCGATCGACAGCAGAACGTGAACCCGTT
>CP070833.1:2366594-2369610 GCA_020341735.1 Gammaproteobacteria bacterium
CCGCTGGGGAACTGGAGCTGGCTGCTGCATCTGTAGAGAGGGCACTCAGGATCGACTCACGGGATCCAAAGCTCTGGCTGCTGCTGGCGCGGATCCGCCTGGACCAGGGCGAGTCCGGCCAGGCGGCCGGTTTGGCGCGCCGGGCCGAGACCCTCGCGGCACCGGGATCAGATATAGCAGCCGAAGCGCGTGCGCTTTCGGCCGATGCCGCCGGGAGATAGCGTTGCGCCCGGAAGATCTGGCCCATGTATTCTCGGCATCCGGACCCCTGGCTCGCGCTGTAGATGGATTCCGACCCCGGCCTCAGCAGCGCGAAATGGCGGTGCGCGTGGCCGAGACACTGGCCGGCGGCGGAGCGCTTCTTGTGGAGGCGGGGACAGGCGTGGGCAAGACATTCGCCTACCTGGTGCCGGCGCTGCTATCGGGGCGCCGCATTATCATCTCAACCGGCACCCGCAGCCTTCAGGATCAGCTCTTTGGGCGGGACCTTCCCGTGGTCTCCGCGGCGATCGGCCGGCCGGTCAGCGTGGCGATGCTGAAGGGGCGCTCAAATTACCTCTGCCTACATCGGCTCGATCTGGCGGCGAACGAGGCCAGATTCGCCAGCCGCGAGGAGGCGAGCTGGTTCACGAGGATAAGTCTGTGGGCGCAAGCGACCGATAGCGGTGACATCAGCGAGATCGAGGGTGTGCCGGAGCAGGCTCGCGTATGGCCGCAGGTTACCTCGACTGCGGACAATTGCCTGGGAAGTCGCTGTCCGCTCTACGAGGAATGTCACCTAGTCGAAGCTCGTCGCCGGGCGATGACGGCCGACGTAGTCGTCGTAAACCACCATCTTCTATTGGCGGATATGGTGCTGAAAGAGGAAGGATTCGGCCAACTCTTGCCAGGTGCGGACGCCGTGATTGTCGACGAGGCCCATCAGTTGCCAGAGACGGCGGTGAACTTCTTCGGCGTCTCCGTGGGCAGCCGTCAACTGGATGGTCTGGCCACCGACACGGTGGCGGAGGGATTGAAAGCAGGTATACCGCTGTCCGCGCTAGAGCCCCTCGTGGACGAACTTGGTAAAGCAAACGGTCAAGCCAGGATCGCGCTGTCCGGTCGCGACGGCCGGCTGGCCTGGTCGGAGGGCGGGTCGGCCATTGACGAGGCGACGGCAAAACTGGCAGAGGCTGTCACCGCCCTGGCCGAAGCCATGCGTCCTCTTGCCGACCAGGGTCCTGGCCCGGAATCGCTCCTGCGACGCGCCGATTCCCTCGTTTCTGCCCTGGCGATATTGAATCAGCCGGATGACAGCGAGAGGATTCGCTGGTTCGAATCCTTCCGTCGCAGCTTTGCACTCCATAGCACGCCGGTCGATGTCTCAAGGGAGCTTGGCGACAAGGTCCGCGACCAAGCGGGAGTATGGATCTTCACGTCGGCCACCCTGGCCGTGGGCGACGATTTCAGCCATTCGGCTGACCGCCTGGGTATGCCCGAGGCCGACACTCTCCAGCTTGACAGTCCGTTCGATTTCCAGCGGCAGTCAATGCTCTACCTCCCGGAAGGGTTGCCGCAGCCGAGTGCGCCGGATTACACCGATAGCCTTCTGGACAGCATCGAATCCGTGTTGGAGGCCAGCGGCGGCAGAGCCTTTTTGCTCTTTACCAGCCACAGAGCTCTGCGGCTGGCAGCTAACCGGATGAGAGAGGCGGGACCTCCGATCGGAGATTTTCCGCTGCTGGTCCAGGGGGATGAGCCGCGAGACCAGCTGTTGAGGCAGTTCCGACAGCTGGGGAATGCCGTACTTCTGGGGACCAGCAGTTTCTGGGAGGGCGTGGACGTTCGCGGGGACGCCCTGGAGGTCGTCGTGATCGACAAGTTGCCATTCGCTTCCCCCGGAGACCCTTTGATGAGCGCGCGGCTTGACGCAATCAGGGCAGCGGGCGGCCGACCATTCCCCGAGTACCAGTTGCCCCAGGCGGTGATTGCGCTAAAGCAGGGTGTCGGCCGCCTGATTCGCGATCACGAAGACCGTGGCGTTGTAGTCATATGCGACCCCCGCATTGTTGGCCGCAGTTACGGAAGAGTATTCCTCGAGAGTCTTCCGGCGATGCCTGTGACCCGGCGCCTGGACGATGTACTGGCTTTTTTCGATGCGGACCCCAGTGAGGCAACAGCATGAAGTTGCTTGCGATCGAGACAGCCACTGACGCCTGCTCCGTTGCGCTGCAGCCGGGCGAGGCTCTTGTGGAGCGGTGCTCCAGTGAGCCGAGGGTCCATGCGGCCCTTGTTCTCGAGATGGTCCACGAATGTCTGAGGGAGTCGGCGCTCGAGCTGTCGGATCTCGATGTGTTGGTATTCGGCTGCGGTCCCGGGTCTTTTACCGGGGTGCGGATTGCGACGGCTGTGACTCAGGGTTTGGCGTTCGGGTCGGATCTCCTTGTGGTACCGGTCTCTACACTGGCGGGACACGCGGTCGCGTGCTGGCGGCAGACCGGTGCGACGCGGATCGCGGTCGCCGTCGATGCCCGCATGGACGAGTGTTACTGGGGACTCTTCAGTGTTGACTCCGAAGGCGTGGCCCGGAGTCTGGATCAGGAAAAGTTGACTGCGCCGGGTGTGATCCCTGTACCGGAGGGCAAGGGGTGGACAGGTGCGGGTTCAGGGTGGCGAGAGTTTCCTTTACTCAGCGAGGCAATGGAGGGCACCGTCGATAGAATCGAACCTGCAGTCCTGCCCTTGGCGCGCGATCTTCTGGCCACGGGTTCGCGACAATTTGCCGAGTGCGGAGGCGTGCCAGCTCACGAGGCCTTGCCCGTTTACCTGAGGGAGTCGGTAGCCTGGCAAGGAGGCCGTTAAGATCCGACCGTCAAAAAAGTGCAACAAAACCCTGATCTAATTTCTCGCAGGTTACAATGGGATTGCGCCATGGCCAGCAAGCAAATACTTATCGTCGAGGATGAAAAGCCTATCCGCGACATGATCGCTTTCGGCCTCAGACGCGCGGGCTTCGAAGTCCTGGAGGCGCAGGACT
>CP070833.1:2369710-2379121 GCA_020341735.1 Gammaproteobacteria bacterium
TACCGCTGGCAGGGTGGCACAGACGATCGTCAGGCGTCTGATCGAAAAGCCCTTGCCTCCCGACTTCATTCTCAACATCAACGTTCCGGATCTGCCTTTCGCCTACCTCGCCGGAACACAGTCTACGCGGCTGGGAAACAGGCACCGGGCGGAGCCGGTCGTGCGAAGCCGGGACCCGCGGGGCAAGCCCATCTACTGGGTCGGCGCAGCCGGCCCGGAAGCGGATGCAGGGCCGGGTACGGACTTCCACGCCGTGGCCACCGGATGGGTATCCGTGACACCATTACAGGTTGACCTGACCCGACACGAGGCCATCGAAAACCTCGAGTGCTGGCTGCAGGAGGATGATGAATGATCTCGGATCGGGACAAGTCCGGCATCGGCATGACGTCGGCGAGAACCCGCGAGCGGCTCATAAGGCGGCTCAAGGAGGAGGGGATAGGCAATGAGGCAGTCCTCAACCGGATCCGCGAGGTGCCTCGACACCTTTTCGTTGATGAAGCCCTTTCCAGCCGCGCTTATGAGGACACTGCACTGCCCATCGGGCATGGACAGACGATCTCTCAACCGTATGTGGTAGCGAGGATGACCGAAGCTGCGATCGCTTCCGGCCGGCCGGGTAAAGTGCTGGAGATCGGTACGGGCTGCGGTTACCAGACAGCGGTTCTGGCCGGATTCTCAGGCACCGTATATTCGGTGGAGCGCATCGCTCCATTGTTGAAAAGGGCACGGGATCGACTGCGCCAGCTCGGCATCCACAACGTGCGCTTCCGTCACGGTGATGGCTGGGAAGGCTGGAGGGCCAACGCGCCTTATGATGTGATCCTGGTGACTGCGGCGCCTCCCGAGACCCCGAAGGCACTCCTCCAGCAACTCGCCGATGGTGGCCGGCTCGTGATTCCCGTCGGGCCACGGACGCACCAGGAACTCCTGGAGATTACGCGTCGCGGTGATGATTATGAGGAACGTGTCCTCGGTCATGTGATATTCGTTCCACTTCTGCCGGGGGTAGATTAATGCGCCTGTTCGGACCTTTGTACGATCGCGTGTTGTCGTGGGCACGCCATCCGCACGCACCCTGGTACCTGGGTGGTCTCAGTTTCGCCGAATCCTCCTTTTTCCCGATCCCGCCAGACGTGATGCTCGCACCCATGACCCTGGCGCGTCCGGAAGCAGCAATGCGCCTGGCGATGTTGACAACCCTTACCTCGGTTGCGGGAGGCATTGCTGGATATGCGATCGGTTACTTCGCCATCGATCTGGCGGAGCCGTGGATGCGTGAGGCCGGGTACTGGGACGGATACACTCAGGTGCGGGTCTGGTTCGAGCGCTGGGGATTCTGGGCGGTACTGGCCGCCGGATTTTCGCCTATTCCATACAAACTATTTACGATTGCAGCGGGCACTCTCGGCATGCTATTGCCTGCCTTTGTTGCAGCGTCTTTCCTCGGGCGTGGCGCCAGGTTCTTCCTCGTCGCGTTTCTGATCCGGGCAGGTGGTCCCGCCATGGAGCGCCGCCTGCGGACGCACGTTGAGCTCCTCGGATGGGTCTTCGTCGTGCTGCTGGTGATCGCTTACTTATTTCTTAAGGAGTGATGGCTCGCACCAAGGCATTGACCTATGTCGTGGCCCTGATCTGTCTGCAGGGCTGTGCCGGAATGCTGAGTTGGGAAGCGGATTCCTACGTCGTCCAATCGGGGGATACGCTTTACAAGATCGCTTGGAAATACGGGCTGGATTATCGCGACATCGCGCAATGGAACGAGCTGGACTCGGTGGACTTCATTCGAGCGGGTCAGACGCTTAGGCTCAGCCCCCCTGACGGCTGGTCCAAGAGCGGTCGGTCCAAGACGACCACGGCTTCCGGCAGCAGTACGCCAAGGCGATCGTCGACGGCCACCCCACGGACCTCTTCACCGCCGCCGTCCGCCTGGCGCTGGCCCACGAGTGGTGAGCTTGTCAGCAGGTTCGGCCAGGGCACCCTGGGGGGCAACGGGATTGATATTGCGGGGCGCGCCGGGCAGCCGGTAATGGCGGCGGCGGGGGGGCAGGTCGTGTACAGCGGAAGTGGACTTATAGGCTATGGACAGCTTATTATTATCAAACACAACGATACGTATCTGAGTGCGTATGGCCACAACCGCGAGCTCCGCGTTAGCGAGGGCGATCGGGTCTCAGCCGGCCAGACCATAGCGCACATGGGCAACGGGCCCGGAAAACAGCCCGCCCTGCATTTCGAAATCCGGCGTAACGGCAAACCCGTCGATCCGCTGGGTTATCTGCCGGGTAGGTAGCTACGGGAATTCCTTAGCCCTGAATCGCTAGTATTGGGGGCAGAGTTGGCCAGGAAAAGGGCGCGGAATCCCGACGGCATGTGTGGTGCCAGAAAGAAAGCCAGCGATGGCGGCAAGCCAGAGCCGAACAAGAAAGTCGATGGCAATACCGAGATGTCGACTTACATGGGCAATCACGCCCGTCCACACGAACATGCAGACGCCACTCGTCTGTATCTGAGTGAAATCGGATTCTCGCCGCTCCTCACAGCAGACGAAGAAGTGTATTTCGCGCGACGGGCGCGCAAGGGTGACGAAGCTGCCCGCAAGCGGATGATCGAGAGCAATCTCCGTCTCGTAGTCAAAATAGCCAGGCGATACATGAACCGGGGCCTGCCGCTGCTCGACTTGATCGAAGAGGGCAACCTCGGTTTGATCCATGCGGTCAAAAAGTTCGATCCGGAGAGAGGCTTCCGTTTTTCGACGTACGCCACCTGGTGGATCCGTCAGACGATCGAGCGCGGCATCATGAACCAGACGCGTACGATTCGGTTACCCATCCACGTCGTCAAGGAGATAAACGTTTATCTCAGAACGGCCCGCAGGCTTTCCCAGGAACTTGACAGGGACCCGACGCCGGAGGAGATCGGGCGGGAACTCGACAAGCCCGCAGCGGATGTCGACAGGTTGCTCGGTCTCAATGAGCGGGTCTCATCCATGACCACGGAATTCGGCAAAGACGGGCAGCGGAGCGTACTCGACGCGATCCCTGATGAACACGGCGTGGACCCGTCGAAGCTGGTGCAGGTGGAGGACGTCCACGAAGTCCTCGAGAAGTGGCTGTGCAGACTGAGTGACAAACAGCGCGCAGTGATGGAGCGGCGATTCGGACTCCATGGTTTCGAGAAGTGCACGCTCGAGCAAGTCGGCGAGGAGATCGGCGTTACCCGGGAGAGGGTACGGCAGATTCAGATGGACGCGCTGAGTCGTCTGCGCACTATCATGGAGAGCCATGGGCTTTCCGAGGACGCCTTGTTCGACTGATTCATCCGACCAGCAAGGCCGCAACCGCTTGCCGATCCTCGGCAGCAAGGATGTTGAATGTCCGGCAGGCGGCCGCTGTATCCATCACTTCAAGGCCGATTCCCTGCGCCAGGACCCCGGCCAGCAGCCTGCGCTCCGGAAACCTGACTGAATCACCTGTTCCCAGCAGGACTATCTCCGGCTCCATCGTCAAGATCGGCGTTATCGATCGTTCGTCAATCTCGTCCATTGTGGACACCTGCCAATCCGCGATAATCTCCCGCGCGCTAACTATCAGGCTGCTACGGAAGGTTCGATTACCGACGCGAATCTCCCCCGGCGCTACGGCCGAGATAAAATTGATGCCCGTGACTCGATCGAGATGCAGCTGCATGTTCGCACCATAATGCTTTTACGGATCAGGAAAAAGCAGATAAACCACCTTGATGTCTTCGGTTACTGAGTGCAGATGGATCCTAGTCGTCCCGGACGACTTCCTTTCGTCCGGCCAATCCTGGCCACGTCGATGGGCTGTCTCGAAAATTCTGGATCGGGGCGCTACCCGGGACCTGGGTATCCGACGGCTCATCGATGTCATCGGATGGGCGATCACGGGACACACAGCAGCCTCGACAGAGTGGCCGCCCGGGCCAGTGTGTTGGCGTGCCGAGTTCGACACAGATGCTCCGCTGGGAGCATTGCGAATGGATCCGGTGAATCTATCTGCCGGCCCACGAGGCCTTACGGTTTCGCCCCCCTCTACCCTCGGCATAACGGAACAGGAGGCGAGTCGTATCGTGCGGTCTGTAAATGAGACTCTGGAGGGCAGGGCATTAGGGCTCCGCGTTGCGGGCGCGCATAGATGGTACGGGGCTTTGCCGGACGTCCCTGACGATCGCTGGTGGGTGCCCGAGGACATCGCCGGTGAGCCGGTCCTCAACTATCTGCCCAAAGGTGAAAGCGGGGCCGGCATGCGTCAACTGCTGAACGAGATCCAGGTCATCCTGCATCAGACTCCCGAGAATCTGGCGCGAAGAGAACGCGGTGTTGTTGAGGTCAATAGCATATGGCCATGGGGCTGGGCCGCACGACCCCTGACGCGGGTGGGCTCTCAGGTGGCGCGAGTGATTGCGGAGGATCCCTATGCGGTCGGACTGGCGATGCTGTCCGGTACCGGGCACGGGAGCGATGTCGGCGAGCCGGGTGATCTGGATGGCGGGGGTGTCATCGTTCCGGATCCTGCACGGGTTACGGATTCAGCGTGGCTGGAGCATCGATGGTGTCGACCGCTTGTACGAGCGTTGGCCCGGGGACGTGTCGACCGCCTTTGTCTGGTCACGGGTTCCGGACGCATGTATGAGATGACCCGACAGGATTTGCGCCGTTTCTGGCGGAAGTCGCGGCGGCTGACCGCATGAGCGGATGGAAAATCACGTGTCGCGCCACAACGGGAGTGGAGGCGCTGCGTGGATTGGACCCGCTGTTGGCCCGCATTTATGCGGGTCGTGGAGTCGGCGCCAGGGAGGCTCTGGATCTTGAACTGCGCCACATGGTGCCGGTTCGGGAACTGAAGGGCGCTGATAAGGCGGTCGAATGTCTCATCGCCCATATCCAGCGGGATAGCAGCATCTTGGTAGTCGGTGACTTCGACGCTGACGGAGCCACGAGCACGGCTCTCGTCTGCAAGGCCCTGCGGAATCTGGGCCACCATAACGTCGACTTTCTTGTCCCGAATCGGTTTGAATTCGGCTACGGCCTCACCCCCCAACTGGTCGAAGTCGCGATCGAATCTCGGCCGGATCTCATTATCACGGTAGACAACGGGATCTCGAGCATCGCCGGTGCCGCGGCCGCGCGTAAGGCAGGCATAGAAGTCATCGTCACCGATCATCACCTTCCCCCTCAGGAATTGCCTGACACCGCCGCCATCGTCAACCCGAATCTCGACGGCGAATCTTTTCCCAGCAAGAATCTCGCTGGGGTCGGTGTGGCCTTCTACCTGATGGCAGCGTTGGCTCGCGAGCTGGTGCAGCCAGAGCGGGCGCGAGCATTAGTCGCCGATCTACTAGATCTGGTTGCCGTCGGCACCGTGGCCGACCTTGTGCCCCTGGATCGCAACAACCGGATCCTCGTAGAACAGGGACTGAGACGGATTCGTTCGAGAAAGTGTAGTACTGGAATAATTGCCCTGATGGATCAGGCTGGACGCGATCCGGCCCGTGCCGTGGCCGCGGATCTGGGTTTCTACGTTGGTCCGCGACTCAACGCTGCTGGTCGGCTTGATGACATTTCCCTAGGGATTCGTTGTCTTCTGGCAGACGACCCGGCGACCGCCCGAGACGCGGCCAATCTGCTCGGCGACCTCAATCAGGAGCGCAGGGAGATCGAGCAACGTATGCAGAATCAGGCCGCGTGTGCCGTTGAGGCACTCGCCCTGGACGAGTCAGGAAGTCTTCCACCCGTTCTCTGTCTCTTCGATTCCGACTGGCATCAGGGTGTGGTTGGATTGGTCGCCGGCAGAATCAAGGAGAAAATCCACCGCCCGGTGGTCGCGTTCGCACAGGACGGCGAACAGCGCGTCAAGGGATCCGCCAGATCGATTCCAGGCTTGCACATCCGCGACGTGTTGGCGGAGGTCGATTCGCGCAATCCTGGTCTCATCGAACGCTTCGGCGGCCACGCGATGGCGGCCGGGCTCTCGTTGTCCCGAGCGGACCTCGGGCAGTTCAGGAGTTGTCTATCCCAGGTTGTCGAAGATCACCTCGATCCGATGGCCCTGACCAGGGAGATTCTTACCGATGGCAGCCTGAGTGACGCCCAGCTGTCGCTGGAAACCGCCGAACTCTTGCGCCAGGCGGGGCCCTGGGGCCAGGGCTTCCCTGAGCCGGTTTTCGTGGACGACTTTCAGGTCCACGATTGCCGGGTGATGAAAGAGCGACACCTCCGGTTCAGGTTGAGCCGGCTGGGAGGGAATCGGGAAATTGCGGCAGTCGCATTCAACCAGGCTGAATGCGTTGCCGGCCACAGGCCGACCCGGCTCCGGCTCGTCTACAGACTTGACGTCAACGAGTTTCGTGGTGTCCGTAGTCCACAGCTCATCGTGCAACACATCGAGCCCATCTGACGGAGAATCAGAGGAGGCCGGCGTGATAGAATTTGACCCTTTGACACGGGTGTTTCTCGACGCCAATGGAAATCAGTCAGATCAAGTCACGGTTAAAAGACATGCGATCGCGGGTCCGCGATCTTAGGGGGTACCTTTGACTATGACGGTCAGCGGGAACAGTTAGAAGAAACGCTCCGCGAACTGGAGAATCCGGAGGTCTGGAGCGACCCGCAGATCGCTCAGGACCTGGGCAGGAAGAAAGCCGGGCTGGAGGCGGTCGTGAAGTCTCTGGAGGCATTGACACGGGGGGTCGATGAAAGTCTGGAACTTCTCGATATGGCGGCTGAAGAGAATGATGCCGGTGCTCTGGAGGAGATCGTCACCGACTCGAAACGACTGGCGACAGAATTGGAGCGGCTCGAGTTCCGCCGCATGTTCTCCGGGGAGATGGACTCCTCCAGCGCATTCGTCGACATCCAGGCGGGCTCGGGCGGCACCGAAGCCCAGGACTGGGCTGAAATGTTATTGCGAATGTACCTGCGTTGGGGCGAGACTCATGGATTTGAGACCGAAATCATAGAGTTGTCAGCCGGCGAGGTTGCGGGCATCAAAAGCGCAACGATCAAATTTACCGGGGAATATGCTTACGGGTGGCTGCGTACAGAGACCGGTGTGCATCGGCTTGTGCGCAAGTCCCCGTTCGATTCGGGAAACAGAAGACACACTTCATTTGCGGCGGTCTTTGTGGCTCCCGAGATCGAGGATGAGGTCGATGTGGAAGTCAACCCAGCCGACCTGCGTATCGATGTATACAGAGCCAGTGGCGCCGGCGGGCAACACGTCAATCGGACAGAATCCGCGGTCCGGATTACGCACGAGCCCAGTGGGATCGTGGTCCAGTGCCAAAACGACCGCTCTCAGCACAAGAACAAGGCGACGGCCATGAAGCAGCTTCGCGCCAAACTGTATGAGTTGGAGATGCAGAAACGCCGAGCCGAGGCGCAGGCGGTCGAGGAGACAAAGGCGGACATTGGTTGGGGCAGTCAGATCAGGTCCTACGTCCTTGATCAGTCCCGTATCAAAGACCTTCGTACTGGTGTAGAGGTCGGTAATACGCAGGGTGTACTGGACGGCAATCTGGATCCGTTCATCGAGGAAAGCCTTAAGCAGGGCCTCTAGGCCTTAGCCGGGGAGACGAAATGTCGAAGGAACAGGAGAATCCGCTGATCGCGGAGCGACGCCGCAAGCTGGATGCCCTGCGTGAGGCGGGTCAGGCATTTCCAAACGATTTCCGCAGGGGTCAGCTGGCCCAGGCTTTGCACGAGGCCTATGAAGAATGGGACAACGAGCGCCTCGAGGAAGCGAACATTCGCGTCGCCGTTTCCGGCAGGATGATGGCCAAGCGCATCATGGGGAAAGCCAGCTTCGTCCGGCTGCAGGACGCCAGCGGCTCGATCCAGCTATTCCTGGCCAGGGATGCGTTACCGGATGGCCTGTATCAGGAATTCAAGACTTGGGATGTGGGCGATATCCTTGGTGCCGAAGGCTGTATGTTCAAGACCCGCACCGGGGAACTCTCCGTCAGGGTCGATCATCTTCGACTACTCACAAAGTCCCTGCGTCCGCTGCCGGAGAAGTACCACGGTCTTACCGATCAGGAGACTCGCTACCGGCAGCGCTATGTCGATCTGATCATGAGTGCCGAGAGCCGACGGGTGTTTCTCCTGCGCACGAGGATGATTGCGTTCATGCGCGCCTATCTCGACACGAGAGGGTTTGTCGAGGTCGAGACGCCGATGATGCAGACGTTGCCTGGCGGGGCAAATGCCCGACCGTTCGTGACCCATCACAATGCACTGGGCATCGACATGTATCTGAGGATTGCTCCCGAGCTGTTCCTCAAGCGACTTGTTGTCGGCGGGATGGAGCGCGTGTACGAAATCAATCGAAATTTTCGTAACGAGGGACTCTCCACCCGGCACAACCCGGAATTCACCATGCTGGAGGTCTATAACGCCTACGCGGATTTTGTCGACATGATGACGCTGACAGAGGATTTGATCAGGAAAATGGCTGAGACGCTCATGGGCGGTACGCTCCTTGGCTACCAGGGCGAGTCACTTGATATGGGTCCGGAGTTCCAGCGCTTTACCATGGAGGAGGCCCTGCTGCGACAGGACCCGGAACTGCAGAAGAGTCAGCTCAGGGATGTCGAATTCCTGCGTCGTCGGCTCAATGCCATGGAAGTGTCAGCAGACCCGGATGCCGGCCCCGGGCGCTTGCAGACCGAGTTATTCGAGCAGCTGGTCGAACAACACCTCAGGCAGCCGACTTTTATCACGGGTTTTCCTGCAGAGGTTTCGCCTCTGGCTCGACTCAATGAGGCCGATCCATTCACCACGGACCGTTTCGAGTTGTTCATTGGCGGTCGCGAGATCGCCAACGGGTTTTCGGAGCTCAACGATCCCGAAGACCAGGAGGCACGATTCCTGGCCCAGGCCGAGAGAAAGAGCCAGGGTGATGAGGAGGCAATGTTTTTCGACGCTGACCACATCCGTGCGCTGGAATACGGAATGCCGCCAACGGCGGGTCTCGGCGTGGGTGTTGACCGACTCGCCATGTTCTTCACCGACAGTCCGTCGATCAGGGACGTGCTGCTCTTTCCACATCTACGTCCCGAAGATCCTGCCCAAGATGGCGCTCCTGAGGGCAGCCCGGCTGATTAGCCTGCATCAGCATCAGAAGGGGTCGGGCAGGGGTTCGAGATTGTAGCCGTGAACGCTTGCGTCGCCGCTGACGCCATCACGCATTACAGCCAGAACGAGAGATCGTCCTGGGCCGGATGCCACTCGCAGGACGGTTCCGGCGTTTGCGTCGTCGACTATTACCTTGTCTCCAGGTTCGGCGGCGCCGTTCGCTAACCTGAAAAGGCGAGCATGGCGCTTTACCCGTCCCAGGTGATGCGCCCGTGCGATGACCTCCTGACCGACATAGCATCCCTTGTCGAAGC
>CP070833.1:2379221-2384254 GCA_020341735.1 Gammaproteobacteria bacterium
ACGCAAATGATGCGTTCGACGGCAAAGCAAAGTCTGACGGAGGCGACGCAGGGGTTGATATACAAGTTGATTGACCACTCGGAAGAGTGGGTGAAACTGACAACAGGCGAGAAACCCTCTTCCCGCGAAGAAGACGCTCGGATGTCGCTCCTCGTTCGCGCGACCTTGCGGGGGTTCGAATCGCAGTGCTACCAGTTCGAAGCGGGGTTGTTGGAAGAGAACGAGTGGCGGGCGCTGCGACAAGCAATCCGTGACATCTGTGGGATGCCGGGCTTCCAGAAGTATTGGGCACAGCTGAAACCGCACATGTCGGAAAGACTACGATTCGTCGTCGAGAGCGGTTGATTCTCAACGTCCATTCACATAAAAAACGATGTCTTACGCGTTCGCTTCTGGCCGAAAGCAAACATGCAGAAAACTGTAGCTCTGCCAGCATTCCTCGCCTATGTGCTGCATCGGCCCATATCGGAATAAATTGAGCAGCAATGAGTTGCTTGGATCAGAGCGACACGCAAACGCCTCCGAACTGGGATCGCGTGATACCTGAGTGAATCGGTTCTGCATCGCTGTGCATGATGGTGCTATTAGAGCAACGGACGCCCCAGTAACTATCAGAACATTCATCCAAAAGGGCTTCCGACAACGGACTGAAAATCCGCTTGTCGGCAGTTCGATTCTGCCGCCGGCCACCATCCAACTCCTTGTTCAGGATTGACTTGCTCAGCGACGCGTTAACGGACGCATGTCGTTCAGTGTGCCAAGAGCACAGTTTCAAGCACCTTTCCTGTGGTCAGTTCCAACGCGCGGCGATTAGTAGCACCGGGTTCCTACCTGAAGGCACTGCAACTTGATATTTGCTTTCGGCCCGAAGCGGACATTCGGCTGAGCCCTAAACAGGAATCCTCATAGACCGGAGCTCGTCTGCTGACACTCCCAAGCGATCGTCGCCCACCCAACTCAGCTCAGATGGTCGGCGTCATCCGGCTCATGCGCAGGTTCACAAAGCTCATTTATCGAATTCGTCGAACTCCGTTGACGTCTCTAGCGGAAGGGTCGGGTCGGCCGTCCATTCCTGCAGTGACGCCATATAGACGGCGACGTTGGTGAAGCCGAGCCGAGTCATGATGAAGGCATCCGATGAAGCCGCTATTCCCCCTCCGCAATAAGTAATCGTGCGGGCATTGCGGTCGCTGTCGAACAGCGCTGCCAGTTCTTCGGCTGGCCGGTAACGGCCGCTGTCGTCAACGAGTGCGTTGGCCGGGACATTGGAAGCACCGGGAATATGTCCGGGCCGGTCATACATCGTCCATTCTCCCCGGTAGTGGTTTTCGGGAAGTACGTCGATGAGGTTGACTGCGTCGTCTTCGATCGAGGCGAGCACCTCGTCGCGGTCGGCGATCAATTCGGGGCGCACAGCCGGTGTGAGCGTTCTCGCGGGCCGATCTGCTGCTTCCGTCGACAGGGGTCGATCCTCGGCCGTCCAGGCCCTGAGTCCGCCGTCGAGCACTGCCGCCCGGTCAAATCCGATCCAGCGCAGCATCCACCAGACCCGGGCGGCCCAGACCGAGTTGTACGCGTCGTACAGCACCACTTGGGTGTTGTCGCCAACACCCAACGCGCTCATAGCGGCAGCGAACTGTTGGGGCGTCGGAACGGCGAAATCGTGCGGGCTGTCGCCACTGGCCAGGTCACCCATCAAGTCTGCGAATCCCGCCGTGGGTATGTGGCCCGCCTCATAGTTGGGTCTTCCGTTGACTGTCCGGAAACCACCATTCTCGTCTTGTTCTACGAGCACGGTGCAGTCAAGCACCACAAGATTCGGGTCTCCCAGGTGCTCACTGAGCCATTCGGTGGTCACCAGCGTGTCCATCCCCGCATCGACAGTGCGCGCCGGGTCAGCCTGTTCGCCGGATTCTGAACAAGCTGTCACGAGGACGAGTGCCGCGAGCAGGGTGAATTGTCTCAGTGAGGAGTGATGAGATGGCATGTTTTCTTCCCGGGTGGCAGACATTCGTATGACCGGAGATCCCAGCGTCGAATCGCCCGTGATCGCGTTAAACGACCAAGAGTCCGCGTTTTGATGCAGCGTTCGGTGCGGAGCTGCTTGCTGATAATTCGGTGTCATAGTAACAGGGACGCCGCTTCTCTCTGCAGGCGGAAGTATGGGGTGTGACCATGAACGTCCGCTTCCTGCCGAAAGCGGACCATCCACCAGCTCCCAACTGCATCACTCTCATATCCCTTCTTAATCTCTGCTTGCGCCCTTATTCCTGCACACGTGAGCTGACGGGCCCATGGCCGGTTCGAGACTCGCGTTTTGCGCCCGCCTCGCGGTTGACTATCATGTAACCAGAATCTGTCGGGGGATGCCGGACTGCGGAGAAACGCAACGGCATTCGCCCGATCGGCCTGCAGCCACTGAGGGAGTCCGCGAATTGAGCTACTCTGGTATCGTCGTTCGCGCGCGGCCCGCGGCCTTGGCCGATCTCGCCCCTGGTCTGTCCGAACTCCCCGGGGTTCAGATTCATCAGCAGGATGCGGATAGCGGTCGGCTCGTGCTGACCCTGGAAGCAGCGTCGGTGGACGAGGAAATCGAAGGTCTTCGCCGGATTCAGTGTTTTCCGGGCGTGATCTCGGCCGATCTCGTCTATCACCGTCTGCCTGCAGATGCAGACCGGTCAAACCAACCATTGCAAACTCCCGAATCCCAGCGAGGAGAAAACTGATGTCGATCACCCGCCGTGATTTCATGCGCGATGCAGTGGCCGCCGCTACCGCGGCTGCTGTCGGCGTACCACTTACATCCGCGGAGCAGGCCCTGGCCGCCGAGGCCGAGTCGGGCTGGCGCTGGGACAAAGGGGTCTGCCGATTCTGCGGCGTCGGCTGCGGCATCCAGATTGCGACCAAAAACGGACGCATCGTGGCCACGAAAGGAGATCCTGATGCGCCGGTCAATCGCGGCCTCAATTGCGTTAAGGGATATTTCAACGGCCGGATCATGTATGGCGAGGATCGGCTCACCCAGCCGCTGATGCGAATGAAGAACGGTCGCTTCGACAAGAAGGCCGATTTCGTCCCGGTCAGCTGGGATCAGGCCTTGGATGAAATGGAGAGGCAGGCCAAGAAGGTGCTGGACGAGAAGGGACCGACCGGCCTGGCGATCATGGGGTCGGGCCAATACACGGTGCCGGAGGGGTATGCAGCCGTGAAGCTCATGAAGGCGGGCTTCCGCAGCAACACGATCGACCCGAATGCCCGCCATTGCATGGCATCGGCCGTGGTCGGATTCATGCAGGTTTTCGGCATAGACGAGCCCGCCGGCAACTATGACGATGTGGAGGAGGCCGATACCTTTGTGCTATGGGGAGCGAACATGGCCGAGTGCCATCCGATCCTGTGGTCTCGGATCGCCAACCGGCGCATATCCTCGGATGCAACGGACGTAAAGATCGTCAACATCACGACGTTTACGAATATGAGTTCGGATCTGGCGGATCTCGAACTCGTCATCAAGCCGAGCGCCGACCTGGCCATCCAGAACTACATCGCCCGCGAGATCATCGCCAGAGATGCCGTCGACAAGGAATTCGTCGAACGTCATTGCGTGTTTGCCACCGGTCCCTACGACATCGGCTACGGGATGAGGGCGGATTCGAGCTTTGCCTATGATGCCGAAAAGGATATCCAGGCGAAGGAACTCGAGGTGAAGCTGGATCGCTTCGAGGCGGCGGGACAGCGACGCGAGCCCGGCGAAGTCGTCAAACAGACGAATCGTGGCTCGGCCGGCAAACACTGGATGATCAGTTTCGAAGACTTCAAGAAGGCGGTCGAACCTTACACGCTGGAGTTCGTGGCGGAACTGGCGAAGGGGGATCCCGAGGAGACGGTCGAATCGTTCAGGGAGAAGCTGGAGGCGCTCGCCGATTTCTACATCAACCATGACCGGAACCTGGTCTCGTTCTGGACCATGGGATTCAACCAGCACCAACGGGGAAGCTGGGTCAACGAACAGGTCTACATGAACCATCTGCTGGTGGGCAAGCAGGCTCGGCCAGGCAATGGCGCCTTCTCGCTTACCGGTCAGCCCTCAGCTTGCGGCACGGCCAGGGAAGTCGGGACATTCGGGCACCGGCTGCCTTCCGACATGGTGGTGGCAAATCCGGCACACCGCGCCAAGAGCGAGAAAATCTGGAAACTTCCGAGCAAGGCCATCAACCCGAAGCCAGGAAGCCACATTAACAAGATCATGCGGGATCTGGAGGACGGGACCGTCAAGTTCGCCTGGGTCCAGGTCAACAATCCTTTTCAGGCGACGGCCAACGCGAATCATTGGATCACCGCGGCGCGGGAGATGGACAATTTCATCGTCTGCTCGGATGTTTACCCCAGCGTCAGCGCGAAGGTAGCGGACCTGATCCTGCCGGCGGCGATGATCTTCGAGAAGTGGGGACTGTACGGTAACGCCGAGAGGCGAACCCAGGCCTGGCGGGAGCAGGTCCCGCCGCCGGGCGACGCTCGCAGCGACGTCTGGCAGATGCTGGAGTTCGCCAAGCGATTCACGATCGATGAAGTGTGGGGCGAACAAAAAGTACCGGGCCTCAAGGCAGAGGGATACCAAGACGGCAAGCTGCCGGACATACGGCAGGCTGCCTACGAGATGGGCTACAAGCCCGACAGCACGCTGTACGAAGTACTGTTCGCCAACGAAGCGAATCGCAAGGTGAAGTGGCCCGACGCGGTTGCCAAGGATCACGAAAACCATACGGCGGCGCTGCTCGGAGACGGCTGGTTCCCGGAGAAAGCCCTTTTCGATGAATACACGCAGTTCGGTCGCGGACACGGTCACGATCTGGCCGATTTCGACGTCTATTACCGCGATGATGTCAGGGGTTTGCGCTGGCCGGTCGTTGACGGCAAGGAGACGCCGTGGCGGTTCAACGCCAAGTACGATCCCTATGTGAAGGCACCGGACTTCGAATTCTACGGCAAGGCGCTCAAGGCGCTTCCGCAGGGAGACCTGGACAAGGTGACCA
>CP070833.1:2384354-2454723 GCA_020341735.1 Gammaproteobacteria bacterium
CGAGGTAAAAAGCCGAACATGGCGCCGAGAACCCTGGCGATAGCGCTGGCCGCCGCCTTGCTGGCCTCGGTAGTTACCTACGCGCTGTTGAAAAAAAGCGTTCCATCCGACGCCGTGGTTCAAAGCATCCCGACTACGGCAACCACCGAGCCGGCGATGGCGGAAGGCGCCGATCAGTGGGCCGAGGATCCGATCTTCGTAGAAGATGCCAAGACTGTCGAGATCACTCTGCCGGATACCGACACCGAAACCGCCGAGCAGACACAGCTGCCGTCGAAACAATCTCCGCCGCCAGGAATGGCGGCTCCGCAGGAAGAAGCCGCCCAACTCCCTTCCGAGACGGGCCTCGAAGCGGCGACCGAATCAGTTCCTGCGACAGAAGATGCTCGGGCGAACTCACCGGAGGTCGGATCCGGTGACATTGCTGCGTCGGCAGAGGAGACGGGTCTGACCACCGAGGACATTGGTCAACAGGATGAACCCGAACCGGCGACGCCAGCATCCGACAGCGCGACGGTGCCATCGGCGCCCCCTGACGCCGAGGTCGCTCACGCTCAGCTGCGCGGCGTCACCCGGGGTCAATTGACAAACGCCGTGCAGGACAGGGAACCGGTGGATTTAGTCGAAGGAAGCTTGGTCCTGCCCCCGGAAGGGTCGGTGAACCTGTTCTACTTCACTGAGATCCGCGGCATGACGGGCTCGTCGGTGATGCACCGCTGGACGTGGAATGGACAGACTGTCTCCGAAAAGACATTTGCCATCGGAGGGGAACGTTGGCGGATCTTCTCGAGCAGGTCACTCGGTGGAGGAGACGCTGGGCGCTGGCGTACCAGCGTGCTGGATGCCACGGGAGGAGAAATCCACGCCATCGAACTGCAGGTCGAGGAAGCTGACTTGTAGTCAGCGTGCCCGCATGTGAACCTCGGTCTTTCGCCCGCCAACTGCGTCGGCTGCCGACCACCGTGGTCGTAGATAGCTCCCCTCGGGACCACCAAAACCCGGTTTAACGATCCGCTGAGATACGATTATGATTCCTCGCATTCCAGACGCCATACTGGATCAGCAAGATCGGGAGCCTGCCAGTGACGGAGCGATTATTTCAGGACGACGCGTATCTCAGGAGCTGCAACGCGATCGTCATCGCCTCGCATGCGGACGGGATCGTTCTTGACAGGACCATCTTCTATCCCGTCGGAGGCGGACAACCCGGAGACACGGGATTGTTGCGGCTCGAAGACAGAGATATCAGGATCGTCGATACCCGTCACGGCCGTGAGGGCCAGCTGATTCACGTCCCGGCCCCTGATAGCTGCTTGCCTGAGGTCGGCGACGAGGTGGAGGCGGTGATCGACTGGGACCGCCGGTACGCCCACATGCGCATGCATACCGGCCTGCATCTGCTGGGCGTGGCCCTGCCCTTCGGCGTCACCGGAGGGAACATCGGCGCCGCTCGAAGCCGGCTTGACTTCGACATGCCCGAAGCCGCCGACAAGACGGAAACGGAGGCGCAACTCAACCGCCTCATCCGCGAGAATCACCCGGTAGACGCTTTCTGGATCGACGAGGCCGAACTGGAAGCTCGCCCGGAGCTGATCCGCACCCTGTCGGTCAGACCACCGCGCGGTGTCGGCAGAATCCGTCTACTCGAGATCCCCAAGCTCGACCTTCAGCCCTGCGGAGGGACCCATGTCCGGGCGACTGGCGAGATTGGCCCTATGAGGGTCACCAAGATCGAAAAAAAAGGCCGCAGAAACCGGCGCGTCTACGTAGAGTTCAGCACTGAGCAGGACGTTCAGCGGTAGCGCTTCAGAATCTCAGGAAGAGCGGACGAGCCCGGACACAAATCCTCCCAGCCGAAGTCAACCAGTGGGCGATCTGCCGTATGGCTCAGCACATGCATGTCGGGGGCAGTTTCCTCGACGTACAGTAATCCGGTCAGAAATTCGCTGTCGCGAAGCTTGTCCTTGATATAGGCGAACGCGGTGCCGCGATTCTGCGGGTCATAGTCCTGCGCCGCTTTCCGCAACACGATCATGCTGCCATCGTGCAGTTCGATCGACATTGCCGCGCCGGCATCGTAGTCGGCCATGATCTCCTCGGCGGGACGCACAAAATCGGTCTCGAGCGCGGGATGGTAGTGCTGCCTCGTGTACGCGTAACTCTTGGTGGAATCCTCGTGATCGTTGAAGGTCACGCAAGGAGAAAGCACGTCGATCAAGGCGAAGCCCTTGTGCTTCAGCCCCGCCTTGATCAGGGGCACGAGCTGCTCCTTGTCGCCTGAGAAACTGCGCGCCACAAAGGTTCCACCCATGGCCAGTGCCGTCAGGACGGGATCGATGGGCGGCTGCTCGTTGATCTCGCCTCTCTTGGCTTTGCTGCCCACGTCCGCCGAGGCGGAAAATTGTCCTTTCGTGAGCCCGTACACGCCGTTGTTCTCGATCAGGTAAAGCATGTCCAGGTTGCGGCGCATGGCGTGGCAGAACTGACCCAGACCGATCGACAGAGAGTCACCGTCGCCAGACACACCGATGTAGGACAGATCGCGGTTCGCGGCGTTGGCGCCGGTCGCCACGGCCGGCATCCGCCCGTGAACGGAATTGAAGCCGTGGGAAGCACTGAGAAAGTACGCCGGTGTCTTCGACGAACAACCGATACCGCTAACCTTTGCTACCCGGTGTGGCTCGATGGCCAGTTCGAAGCAGGCCTGGATGATCGCGGCGGTAATGGAGTCATGCCCGCAACCGGCGCACAGCGTGGACATCCCGCCCTCGTAATCGCGACGGGTGAGTCCCAGCGCATTCTTTTTTAGCCCCGGATGAGCGATCCGTGGCTTGGACATGTAACTCATGCGGCAGCTCCCTTTTCCAGGCCCCCGAGAATCGCCTCTAGAATGCAGTCCGAGCCTATGGGCAGGCCGTCGTAGTGCAATATCGAAACCAGTTTGGCAGGGTCGGTAGTCGTCTCGTTGATCAGGAGCTTGCGGAGTTGACCGTCGCGATTCTGCTCTACCACGAAGACCCGCTCGTGCCGATCGAGAAAGTCCTGCACTTTGCCGCTGAATGGAAACGCCTTGACGCGCATGTAATTGAGCTTGACGCCCTGTTCGCCCAGCAGAACCAGCGCTTCCCGGACGGCACCGTCGCAACTTCCAACGGAAAGCACGGCGATATCCCCACGCGCGCTGTTAACGACGACAGGCGCGGGCACCAGCTCGGCTGCCGTCTCGAATTTTCGGTTCAGGCGGTCGACTACCTCTCGGTATTCGTCTGCATCCTCCGTGTAACGGCCCTCCGCATTGTGGCCGGAGCCGCGGGTAAAATACGCGCCCTTGGGGTGGACGCCGGGGAGGCTGCGATATGGGATCCCATCTCCGTCGTGATCGTAGTAGCGCCAGAAATGCTCCGCCTTCTCGAGGTCCGTCTCGCTCAGCACCTTGCCCCGGTCCCAGCGATAGTCGTCATCCCATTGCAGTAACGGACACATCCAGTCGTTCATGCCGATGTCCAGATCTGACAGCACGAATATCGGGGTCTGCAGGCGTTCCGCCAGATCGAACGCGGCGACCGCCATCTCGAAACACTCGGTCGGATCAGCCGGGAAAAGGATCGGATGACGGGTGTCTCCATGGGAGCAGTAAGCAGCGCTGAGGATGTCACATTGCTGTGTCCGGGTAGGCATCCCCGTGGATGGTCCAACCCGCTGGACATCGAAGATCACGGCCGGAATCTCGGCAAAATATCCGAAGCCGATGAACTCACTCATCAGCGAAATCCCGGGGCCGCTGGTGGGTGTAAACGCTCTCGCCCCCATCCAGCCCGCGCCCAGAACCATGCCGATGGCGGCGAGCTCGTCTTCTGCCTGAACGATGCAGTAGCGGTTCTCGCCCGTCTCCGCGTCTGTCCGATGCTGCGCACACAGGCTGCGGAACGCGTCCATCAGGGAGGTGGACGGGGTGATGGGGTACCACGCGCCCACCGTAACGCCCGCGTAGAGACACCCCAGGGCAGCTGCCGAATTGCCGTCAATCATGATGTGGTCACGAGTGAGGTCCATGCTTTCGACTCGCAGCGACAACGGACACTCGAAGTGGTCCCGCGCATAATCGTAGCCGAGGTGAATCGCCTGCATGTTGGCGTCGGCAAGCTTCGGCTTTCTTGCGAATGTCTCGCCCAAGAGCTGCTTGATGACCTCCAGATCGAGTTCCAGCAGGGCCGCAAGTGCGCCGACATAGGTGACGTTCTTCATCAGTATTCGGGCGCGAATACCGTCAAAATGCTCGTTGCAGATCTTCGCCAATGGAATGCCAAGGATCGTGACGTCCTCGCGCACCAGTTCGTGACTGCGGGGCCAGGTAGAGTCGTAGATCAGCACACCGCCGGGGGAGACGTCAGACAGGTCCTGTCGGTATGTCTCCGCGTTCATCGCCACCATGATGTCGACGCGGCCGGAGCGGGCAATGTGCCCGTCGCGGCTTACCCGGATCTCATACCAGGTCGGCAGTCCCTGGATGTTTGACGGAAAGAAATTCTTTCCGACCACAGGGACGCCCATCCTGAAGATGGATTTCATCAGCAGGCTGTTGGCGCTCGCCGAGCCCGTCCCGTTGACGTTCGCCAGCTTGATGACGAAGTCGTTTATGCGCTCCGCCGATTGCGGCTCAGGCATGCCTCTTCCTCATCGATTGCATAGGGGAAACTGAAGCGGGATTTCTGCATGTCCCAGGCGGCGGTCGGGCAGCGCTCAGCGCACAGCCCGCAGTGGACACAGAGGTTCTCGTCCTTAACCATCACCCGCGCCGTGTGCATGAGCGGGCCGGACACGAACAAAAGTTGATCCGGATTTTCAGACGGGGCTTTCAGCCGTTGTCGCAGATCTTCCTCCGTTCCGTTACCGGTGATCGTCAGACAATCGGTGGGACAGATGTCGATGCACGCATCGCACTCGATACAGAGGCGATCGGTGAACGCGGTCTGGATATCGCAATTGAGGCAACGCTGCACCTCTTTCTCCGCCTGCTCAGGGGAGAAGCCGAGCTCCACCTCAATGTTCAGCTTCCTGAACCGCTGCGTCAGGCTGACGTGCGGCATGAGACCGCGCTCGAGCGGGTTGTAATCATTCTTGTAGGACCATTCGTGGATGCCCATCTTTCGGCTGGAAAGATTCATGGTCACGGGCAGCCGATCGGAAACGTCCGCGCCGGTGCAATGCTTGTGAACGGAAACGGCGGCCTGATGCCCGTGCTCGACGGCCCAGATGATGTTCTTGGGCCCGAAAGCCGCATCTCCACCGAAGAAAACTCCGGCCCGGGTCGACTGGAAAGTGGTCTCGTCGACGATGGGCACATCCCATTTGTCGAATTCGATGCCGAGGCCGCGCTCGACCCACGGAAAAGCATTCTCCTGTCCAATCGCGAGGACAACGTCATCCGCCGGGATGAATCGCTCGCCTATCACGCGCTGGTCGGTTATCCGGCCGTCATCATCGACCTGATACTCCATCTGATCGAACCGCATACCGACCAGCCGGCCGTCTTCCAGAACGAATTCCTTGGGCGAGTGATTGACTACGATCTCGACGTTTTCCTCTTCAGCATCCTCCAGTTCCCAGTCGGACGCCTTGAAGAAGTCTCTCGGCTTGCGGGCCATGACTTTCACGTCAGTGGAACCCAGCCGCAGTGAACTCCGGCAGCAGTCCATAGCGGTGTTGCCCACCCCGATGATCAGGACTCTCTCACCGATTTTTTCAACATGGTCGAAGGCAACGGACTCCAGCCAGTCGATCCCGATATGTATGTTGGCGGAGGCCTCCTCGCGCCCTGGCAGATCGAGGTCCTTGCCGCGGGGCGCGCCGCTGCCGACGAACACGGCGTCCCAACCCTCGTCGAGCAGGGCCTCCATACTGTCGATCCGGTGGCCCAGCTTGAGTTCGACCCCCATATCCAGGATGACGTCGATCTCCGAGTCGAGGATCTCCGCCGGAAGCCGGAAAGCGGGGATATTTGTCCGCATCAGGCCGCCGGGCCTGGCCAGAGCTTCGAAGATCGTCACCTGATAGCCGAGCGGCACCAGATCGTTGGCAACCGTCAGCGACGCCGGACCGGCGCCGATACAGGCCACCCGCTTGCCATTAGAGGTTTCGGGTACGACAGGCAAGCGGTCCTTGAACGCGCCCTTGAGGTCCGAGGCAACCCTTTTGAGGCGGCAAATCGCCACCGGCTTGTCTTCTACGCGGCCGCGTCGGCAGGCCGGTTCGCACGGACGATCGCAGACACGGCCCAGTACGCCCGGGAACACATTGGACTCCCGGTTGACCATGTAGGCATCGGTGAATTGCCCCTGGGCGATTAGCCGGATGTACTCGGGGACGTCTGTATGAGCGGGGCAGGCCCACTGGCAGTCGACTACCCGGTGAAAATACTCCGGGTTCGAGGTATCGGTCGGCTTCATTCGCCTACGGGCGTGCGTCTCCGCATCGCCGCGCTCCTCCTGTGCGGCCGTTGTGACCGGCCGTCGCTGGCATACTTTAATGATTCAGGGAGGAAAAACAACGATGATGAAATCACCGCAGGTGCAGCATTTTCATGCGCTGCCGCGGCACCGCACCGCGGCAGCCCGGATTGCCGGGGCGCATAGCTGGAAGATGATTTCCGCCTGCGACCGCGGTTGCACCGTCCGTCGGCATTGACCGGGTCCTCATCCACCGGGCAGGCGAAGGCGTCAGGCAAGTGTCGGCGGAAGACATCGCACGCGCGGTATCAGGCGTGAATCAACCGGCCCCTCTGCGGCTGATGTCCAGGAACTCGGCGCCCCTGAGTAACTTCCGGAAACCGGTGCGATCTACGTGAATCAGGTCTTCGTGGTCACCCGCTTCGAAATAGATGTCTTCTTTCTTCATCAGTGAACGATCAACCACGGTCGGGACCCGGTAGTCGGGGCCCAGCGGCGGGACCGCACCCTGCTCGCAGTCGAAAAAGACAGTCCCGAGTTCATCCTCGGTCATTAGCACGAGACCGGGCCGGTGCAGCAAAGCCTGCAGGCACTCCAGGTCCAGCACTCGATTGGCAGGCATTACGGCGAGCAGTGGACCGAGATCGTCCTTAAGTGCAACCGCCTTCGCCAATTCACCTTCGGCTATGTGGGCTTTGCGCGCAGTCTCAGCGCTGGTGGCTGAGTGATGATGGCGCAGGATTTGGAAATCGACGTCGGTCAGTGTCAGCGCAAAATCTACTGTATCGGCAATGCCCATGGCTCGTCTCCGCGTGCTCTTGGTCTCGTTGATGGCAATAAAAGTATAGCGCCGCATTGCGGGCAGACCCATCTGCGGTTCTCGCCAGCGAGACCCGGGCATGCCCGCCATCGGTTTTTTCGGGCCCTGATCCATCGTCCAGCGGCCGGCCGGGGAGCCCCTGCGGCACCCGCTGATTCGCTGCCAAACATTTACCAGGGTATCTGTGAGCCGTCCCATGCGTAGAACCCGCCGCTATCATCCGGCGCCAGTCTGTCGATGACGGACAGCAGCCTTCGGGCAGAATAATCACTGGAAAGTAGCTGCTCCTCGGGGACACCTGACTGGAAAGGTTTCGATAGAGACGTATCCACCGTCCCCGGGTGCAGCGCTACGACTATCGCACCCGGAGCGCGACGTTTCAGCTCGATCGCGGTGCAGCGCAACAGCTGGTTCAGAGCGGCTTTGGATGCACGATAGGCGTACCACCCTCCAAGTCGGTTGTCTCCGATGCTGCCTACGCGCGCGGAAATGGCGGCGAACACAGAACGCTCCCGCCGAGGCAGCATCGGACCGAGATGGCGGGCCACCAGAGCGGGCCCGATTGCGTTGACCGCAATGATTCGTGCCAGATTGTCCTGCGAAAGATCCTCCAGACGTCGCTCTGGAGACGTACGACCTGGCTCGTGCAGGATCCCGAAGGCACAGATTACCAGTCGGATCTGCGCCTGAGCATCGGCCAGTCGGGCTGCCAGGCCGGCGACTGATTGCTCCTGCAGCACGTCCACTGCAGATGCCACGACGGAGCCTCTGCCCTCTGCCACCAGCGCCTCGACGGTCGCTGAGTCCGGTGACCTACTGGCCACAACGGTCGAGTCGAATCGGCCGCTGGCCCCGATCTGCCGCACCAGTTCGGCGCCGATGCCGCCGGCGCCGAGTACTATGGCGGTTCCGCCGGAGGGCAATGATCGAAGCCGATTCTCGGTTGTCATTTCAGTCGCGTTCCAAACACCACGGCAAAGAGGGTCTTCGGCGCTCCGACCATAGCCGATTCCGATCTCACATTTGCGGCTTCGGCTATGCTAGCCTTCCCGCACCCCGATGAAACAGATCCTCGACAGATTCAAGAATGGACTGCACGGCTTCAGGGAACGCTCCCATCAAAAGCAGTTCGTCGATGCAGTGATGGCAGCAGCAGCGCTGGTCGCCCTGGCGGACCGCGATCACAGGCTATCAGAGCTGGTGACGCGCGACCGTGTGCTGTCGCGCCTTGGTGAGCTAAAGCCGGTGAGCGTGCGCGACGCGGTGGAGACCTATGACCGCCACGCACGCGCACTGATCGATGATCCCGACCGAAGCCGGCAGGAGATATTCAAGCTCCTGGGGGAATTCTCTGGGGACAGCGAAGAAGTGACCACCCTGGTTCGGGCCTGCCTCGCCATCGGTCACGCGGACACGGATTTTAGCCCCAGAGAACGAAGCGTGGTCGAGCAGATTTGTGGCGCAATCGGAGTCGATCCCGGCGAACTCGGGGTCTACGACATCTGAATCGACCCGCACCGATCGCCTCCTCCAGGCGATGACCAGGCACCCGATGAAAAGAATCGCTCCGACATTGCTGATGGTGATCGCCCTGCAGGTACAGGCCGCGCACCCCCCGAAGGTCTGCAGTGATATGGAAGCGGTCCACGCGCTGGACTTCTGGCTGGGAAGCTGGGACGTTCTCGATCGCGAGGGCGACCTGCTGGGCCACAATCGGATCGAATCTGTTGTCGGAGGCTGCGCGATCGTCGAGGAATGGACCGGAGCACAGGGTTTCGAGGGCCGCAGCCTGTTCTATTTCCATAGCTGGCTCGGACAATGGCGCCAGATCTGGATAACCTCGGCCCCACAGCAGCCGGGCAGCGTCAAGGAGAAGAGGCTGGTGGAAAGTTTCAGCGACGGCGGCGTGCGGTTCCGCGGAGAGATCATGATATCGCCCGAGCATTACGTGCAGGACCGCACGACGCTGCGCCCCCTGCCCGATGGCCGGGTACATCAGCTGATCGAATGGTCCAACGATGATGGCAAGACCTGGAATCGCAGTTTCGAAGGCTGGTATGTCGCTTCGGAGCCGCAAAAGTGAGCCCGGGTCGAGAACCGGGAGAGACCGTGGCAATCGACTCATTGCCAGACCACGAACACCGTTCGTGAGCCGCGGGGTAAACAGGCCGTCCTGGTCGATCGGCAACGATGACGGCGATCCACGGTTGGCCTGATTTGCGGTCTGGAGCGCACGGCTTGCCCGGCCGCGCCATCCTCTCTAGGCTTGCCATGGAATGGGTGGGAGATTCGGCCGGATGACACTGATTTCAGAAGGATCGCGTTCAAGGCGCGGCGGATGGCTGGCCGTGTTTATGATGGCGGGCCTCACGATATCCGCTCCTGGACCGGCGCAGGAGACAACGCCCCCACAGCCTGTGGCACCGGCAGCGGAGTCTCCGCCAGAGCCGACGGCGATCGCCGCGGCAGATATTCCGACGCGCGCCGAAGCCGAGAAGACCTGGCTGCGCGGCGTCGCCGCACTTACTGCGCCCCAGCAGCGAACAACCGAGATCGAAGAACAACTGAAGTCGATGCGGGACGAGATCGAGCGGCTGCAGTCGGTTGACCTGAACTCGGAGGCGATCGGTCAGCGGACGCTGCGCGACCAGCGCGGGCGCTGGGCCCTGGTCGACTCTCGCTTGACAGGCTGGCAGGACACGATCGCCCGGCGTGCCCAGGAGATCGATACGCAGACGACCACGCTGAAGGTTCGCCGGGTTGATTGGGAACTGACACTCAAATCGGCGAGAGAAGCCGATCTGCCCGATGCTCTGGTGGAGCAGGTCCAGGAGATGCTCTCCGCGTTCGACGAACTTGACAAGTTGCTGCGCGAGCGGCGTGCCCCGTTGCTGACGCTGGGCAGCGTCATCTCGGTGCTGAATGTCCAGGCCGACGACGCCCTGGATGCGATCAAGACCGCGGAGGCTCAGCAGAGGGGGCGCCTGCTGGTCCGCGATGCCGAGCCGCTCTGGCGACTGCTGAGCCCCAGAGAACAGACGCAAGAGGATGCGGAGCAGGAACCCGTCGAGACGGACACGATCGAGGTCGCGCAGGAGTTGATCGGCGGCGAGATATCGAGCGCCTGGAACCAGAACCTCGCATCGATCACGCATTACGTCGAAGACAACACGGATCGCGTACTGACCCACATCATCCTATTCCTCGCGCTGGCCGTCACGTTGTGGCTGCTGCAGAAACGTCGCGAGGTCTGGGCGCCGGGCGCGGCCACTCCCCGGGAGGGTGTCGTCGACATCTTCGCCCACCCGATCGCATCCGCTGCCCTGCTGGTCCTGGTCGCCCCCCGGCTGGTGTATCCGGGAGCCCCGCTAGCCCTCTTCGACCTGATCCGCATGATGGCCGTACTGCCCATCATCGCCCTATTGGGCAAAGTGCTCGCACCGCGCCAACATCCCTCCATGTACGCGCTGTTGGGCCTGTTCGCGCTGGATATGGCGCGCGGACTGGTCGATACACAACCATTTTCGAGCCGCATGTCCTTACTCGTGATCACGTTGCTGGGCCTTGCGGTGATTATCTGGACCCTTGCTACGCGGCGAGATCTTGCGGGCAACCTGGAAGGTGCCTGGGCGCGGGTCGCCCACCTCGTGGCGCGAGTATCACTCGTCACGTTGACCGCCAGCATAATCGCCAATATCGTTGGCATCGTCAGTCTCGCCGAGCTCCTCGGCGAAGGCACGATCACCACGATCTTCGCCGGTTTCGGGCTGCATGCGCTGCTGCTCGTGCTGCTCGGACTGCTCGACGTCATCCTGCAGTCGCCGGCCGGCTCTGGCATCCGCGCTTTCAAGCGTAATGCGGACATCGTAAGAGAGCGTGTTAGCGCCGGTCTGTACCTGATAGCACTGGCGGCCTGGATATTTGCGATGCTGAGTTTCTTCAGGCTCTGGCCGTTCGTCCGGGATCACACCGCCGGACTGTTCTCGTCGAGCCTGTCCGTGGGCACTTTCCAGATCAGCCTCGGAGACGTCGTCGCATTCATCGTCGCCCTCTGGGTGGGCACGCTGCTGTCCCGTTTCATTCGGTTCATTCTCGCCGAGGACGTGTTCACGCGGGTCCGACTCCCGCGGGGCGTGCCAGCCACGATCAGCATGATGGTCAACTACGGGATCATCACCGTCGCCTTCTTCATCGCCCTGGCCGTGGCGGGATTCGATCTCACCCGATTCGCACTTATCGCGGGTGCATTATCGGTAGGCATTGGTTTTGGACTGCAGAATGTCGTCAACAACTTCGTGTCGGGACTGATCCTGGCGTTCGAGCGACCGATCTCTGTAGGCGATTCCGTAGAAGTCGGGCCACTGATGGGCAGGGTTAATCGAATCGGCATCCGCTCAAGCGTTGTACGCACTTTCGACGGCTCCGAGGTCATCGTGCCGAATGCGGATTTCATCTCCAAGGAGGTGATCAACTGGACGCTGTCCGACGTCAATCGACGCCTGATCGTTCCGGCCGGCGTCGCTTATGGCTCGAACCCGCACCAGGTGCTGGAACTTCTGGTCAAGGTCGCCCGGACCCATCCGGACGTGTTGCAGGAGCCTGAACCGTACGCGTTGTTCATCGGCTTCGGAGCCAGTTCACTGGACTTCGAACTGCGCGCATGGTGCGACTTCAGTGAGGGGCTGCGGATAAAGACCGAACTCAATCTCGGCATCCACGACGCGCTCAAGGAAGCCGGGATCGAGATTCCCTTCCCGCAACGGGATCTCCACCTCAGGTCCGTCGATGCGCAAGCGGGACAAGCGATCTCCGGGCGAGCGTTGTTACGCTATCCGAATCAGAAGGACGCGGCCGGCGACCAGGAAATCGTCCAGGCAGACACGTCCGTCATCCCGGAAGCAGAAGAGTAGCGGCCAGCAGCGTGTCGCCTAGCCGCCGAAACCGTCTTTTGCAGGCCGGGCATTACTGCCTGGGCGGCCACCGGGAGTCCGCCCGATGGCCAACACTGTCTACCCAACGCGCGGTCGATCACCGGTCGCAGGTCACCGACTTATCGACAAACATTGGTCTGCCGTGGACACGCGACCAGGTCTTGTCAGGCGCCAGGGCTTGGGCATGAAACTGACGGGATTCGACATCATCATCACAGGACGGCGCCGGGCAGGCCCGATTTCTGCCGGCGCGGTGCGTCATGCTAGTAGCCAGAGCCTGTTCGTCGGACTGCGTGATGATGTCGGCACCATCGGTTGGGGAGAGACCTGTCTAGATCCCGGATCCAGCGGCGACGCGATGAGTTCCGCCCGGGATGCGCTCCGGCAGACGATTCTCCCGGCGCTTCTCACGCTGAAGATCGACGGGCTGGAGGATGCATACAGGATGGCGCAAGACCTGCTGCATGAACTCCCTTGCGAAATGCAGCCGGCATTCTGTGCTGCGGAGTTGGCGCTTCTGGACATCGCGGGACGGCGATTCCGTCGCAGCGCGGGCCGAATCCTGGGCCCGACCGTGCGAACTTCGATCCACTACAGTGGCCTGATCTCGACGACCGACGAGGCCGAGCTCGTGAGGGACGCGGGCAACCTGCGTCGATCGGGAATCAGGCACGTCAAAATGTGTCTGACCGACGATATCCAGACAAACCTCAGGATGATGGACATCGTGCGCAATCGGCTTGGCGCCGAGGCGGAGATCCGGGTGCGTGCGGCCGCGGGCTGGACGGCGGATGAAGCCATGGCACAGCTGGAAGCGCTTGCTCCCTATCATCTGGCGGGAATCGAGCAGCCCGTGTCGCCTGATGACGTGGGCGGCCTGCGGCAAGTCACCCGAGCCGGACTGGCGCCGGTAATCGCCGATGATGCCCTGGTGACTGTCGATGACGCTGCACGCCTGATCGAAGCGCAAGCGTGCGATATTTTCAGTATCCGTCCGGCGAAGTGTGGAGGATTGATCAACTCTGCACGGATCCACAGCATGGCGAGAACGGCCGGTCTCGGATGCCAACTTGGAGCCCTGTCAGGCGAGGGTGCCCTGCTTATGGCTGCAGGATTGCAGTTCGCCTGCCGGTCTGAAGGCATCCGCTGGGCGGAAAGCGGTCTCGATCCGCTCCCGGAAGAAAGCGCGATCGCGGATCCGGACCTGACCCTCGGCCCGGGCGGCCTGGCGCAGCCGCTGACTGGCCCCGGCCTTGGAGTCAGAATCCGGCTGGAACGACTGATGGAGTCCGCCGCCCAGAAGATCTCGGTCGGATAGCCGCAAACGGAAAACGTGGCGGCGTGGCTGATTCGGGGCGCGCGTGAGTCAGCACTTACCTGAACCTGCACCGCCCGAATGCCCCCCGAGTACCGACAGTCACCGTTAGTGGTGGCTCTGATAGAAGAATCCCCCGCTTCGCACTGCAACATTTATCCTGCAACAGCGACCATCCAGTCAGTCTGATAAACCGACTGTAAGCAAAAAAATACATTAAAAATCAATAAGATCTTGTCTTTTATACGTAGTTTTCGCGTAATTGACACAGATCAATGCGGTGCACAAGTCACTCCCCTAATATTATCATCGTTTGCTAATTTAGATATTCTGAATTGAATGTCCTGATGCCTGCAACAGGCGTCACAAGGGGAGAAGAAGAGATGTTTTTGCGCCGGCAGCCACGGGCCCGGACCGCATCGCGGTCAGGGCCCGTTTGCGTTGCGACGCCGTTCGACAAAGTTCCCGATTACCAGAAACGAGCAAGGAGCTAGGGAAATGAAAACGCCACTTGGAATCATGACCGCAGCACTGGTCGGATTCATCGCTCTGGGTCTGACCGGCATCCCGATATCGCCGGCACAGGGCGCAGACGGCAAGGAGCTGTATCGCGAGTACTGCAAGACCTGTCACGAAGCCGATTCACCTCACGGTGAATACACGCCGATGTCGCTGATCCAGGATCAGTGGACACGTTTCTTCGACAAAAAGTATGTCCGCAAACACAAGGACGTCATCGACGAGAAACATGGCGGCAAACCAGTGACCGAGACGATCTCCCCGGACGATCTCGAGCTGATCAAAGAGTTCTCGATCAAAGGGGCCGCCGACTCGGAACACCCGATGACCTGCGGCTGACAGGGAGGACAAGATAATGTTACGCAAATTCCTTATAACAACTGCGGCGGCGGCGGTGCTTCCACTGTCCGCCCCGACGACCGCGTGGGCCGACAGCCAGACGCTGACGGCCGATGAACTGATGCAGCAGGTGGAATGGCTGCAGGTGCAGATGAGCACCCTTCTCCAGCAGATAGAAGAGATCAAGACGCAGTCAGGAGAGGCCTCCAGCGCGGCAAATACTGCCGCGAAGAAGGCTGATGATCTCGAGGAGAGGACGGCTTATCTGGAAGATGACGTCGAAGATCTGGACGACCGACTGATGGGTCCGGAGCGCCATACGGCTTTGGACAGCATCCGCTTCAGCGGAGACTTCCGCACCCAGGCGCACAGCATCTCTGTGGACATGGCTGATCGCATCGACGGAATCAACGTGCAGAAAGACCTTGTGAATACGCTGTTCTACTTCGGTGCCACGAACCAACCACCCATGACGCCAGACCTGAGCGACGTGGATCAATTCATCGCACAGAACTACGACGGCTATCTGTACTACCTGGATAACGTCGTCACGTTCGACTTCATCAAACAACAGGTCGAAGGCCTGATGCAGCAGGATCCGGCGCTGGCCGAACAACTGCTCGGACTGCTGGCTTCTCAGGAAGACAGCTTCATACCGGGATACAACCACGACAACGACATCGTCTATACCACGAGACTGCGCATGAACATGGCCGCAGACGTGGCCGAAGACGTCGTGTTCGAAGGCCGTCTCGGCATGTACAAGACCTGGGGCGACTCCAGCAACGTGCAGGTATTCAACGGCCAGCCGACTTCCATCGGCTGGGACGGCACGACGGTTGGCGTACCGCCCAGCTCGGACATCATCCGGCTGGAGCGGGGTTACTTCACCTGGCGAGACATCGCCGACCTGCCGATGTACCTCTCCGTCGGCCGCCGGCCCTCGACCGGTGGCGCACCGCTCAACTTCCGCGAAGACGAGCCCCGTGGCGGCACCCCGATCGGCGCGCTGTTCAACTACCAGTTCGACGGCATCACCTGGGGCTACCACTTCAGCGAGAAGTCGACCTTCCGCATCTGCTACGGCCTCGGTTACGAGTCCGAGTGGGGTAACGGCAGCGAGTACAAGCCGCCGTCCGACCGTCTGGACGACACCTGGTTCGTGGGCGCCGTCTGGGACGTCTGGAATGACGAAGACATGCTGGTACAGCTCAATGTCGCCACCGCCCAGGATATTGGCGATGGCTTCAACGGCCTGACCGTGCTGCCCTTTGACCCGGTCACGGGGCAGGACGCGCCACCGGCGGTGATCCGTTACACGCCGACCGACAATATCGGCAACATGAACCTGGCAGGGCTGGTGATGGTACGCCACGACGGACCGTTCGACTGGTTCGCCAGCGTCAACTACTCCGAATCGGATCCCAACGATGTCACCACTCCGTTCGGTGGCATGTTCGCCGACCCGTTCGAGACGCCGGATGACGAAGACGGTCACATGTACTACCTGGGCGCGCGCTACAACTTCCCGAACGAGAAGACCAAGCTCGGCCTCGAGTTCAACCACGGGTCGGAATACTGGTTCAACTTCGCGCTGGCGGAAGACGACTTCCTCGGCCCGAAGACCAGCGTCCGTGGCGACGTCTGGGAGGTCTACCTGACCCATCGGATCCGCGACAAGTTCATATTCAAGATCGACTACATCGATTACTCGTATGATTACTCCGGCTCCGGCTGGATCCTGGGTGCACCCAAGGATCTGGGGGACAACGGCAACATCCTGGCAACGCCGACCTACGACGACGCCAGCAAGTTCATGGCCAGCTTCACCGCTCGCTTCTGATCAGGAGGAAGGCGCCATGCGGATCAAGACGCTGGCGACTCTCGTGATCCTCGGAATCGCCGCCTCCTCAACGGGGGCGGCAGCCGAGTACTCTCACGAGAAGCACGTCAAGGAATACAAAGGCACGCGTACCTGTATCAAGTGCCACAGGGACGAAGCCGAGAACTTCTTCCACTCGCAGCACTATCAGTGGCAGGGCGCGACACCCGACCTGGTGAACACGGATGGTGAGCGCTTCGGCAAATTGTCGATGGTGAACGACTTCTGCACCAACCCGTCCGGTCCGCAGTGGATTGGAGAGGTTAAGAACGCAGAAGGCAAGGTTCTCGCCAAGGGTTGCTCCAAGTGTCACGCCGGTCTCGGCAAGGTGCCGGGCGATGAGGTGACCAAGCAGGAACTTGAGAATATCGACTGCCTCATATGCCACACCTCCGGCTATCGGCGCGACCTGTATGCCACCGAAGACGGTGGCTGGGAGTGGAAACCGATCCTGTGGAAGAACCAGGAAGGGATGAACTCGGTGGCGCGGAGGATCTCGCAGCCGACACGGACGATGTGTCTGCGTTGCCACGCGGCCTCGGGCGGTGGCCCGAACTTCAAGCGGGGCGATATCGAGTACGCCCTCAAGGATCCACCGCGGGATTTCGACGTGCACATGTCGGCCGACGGCCACGACATGGACTGCGTCGCCTGTCATGGCGGAGACAAGCACCGGGTACGCGGAAGGGGATCGGACCTGGCCGCGACAGACTCGCCGGAGAACCCGCTAAGCTGCTCGGGTGAATGTCACAGCGAGACGCCGCATGAAGTGGCCGCGATCGACTCGCATACGGACCGCGTGTACTGCACGACCTGTCATATCCCGACCTTCGCCAAGGACGAACCGACGGACATGCGACGCGACTGGTCGGATATCCATTTCTCCGAGGAGAAGGGCAAGTACACCTATGCTGTCGAACTGCAGCAGAATGTGGTTCCGGAGTACGCCTGGTTCAACGGCGCGAGTTTCTCGCAAGTGCCAGGCAAGGCGGTAACGCATGACGATGAAGGCAATGTGATCATCTCGCTACCGGACGGATCGCGTGCCGATCCGGACGCTCGCATCCACGCGTTCAAGGTCCATGCGGGTCGACTGCCGATATTAGACGACAGGAAGTGGCTGGTCCCGATCGCCACCGAGGAGTTCTATGCCCACGGTGACATCGACAGGGCGGTCAGGGAAGCAGCACACCTGTTCTACGGACTCGACGACATCCAGTACAGCTGGAGCGACACTATCCGCTACATGGGCATCTTCCACGAGGTCACGCCGAAGGAGGATGCGCTCGGGTGTCTCGACTGCCACCGTCCTGGAGGCAGGATGGACTGGCAGGCATTGGGATATGACGGCGATCCGCTCGAGGAGCGTCTGCAAGCATCCCGATGATGCCTCCTTGCTCGGGGCGGAGCCGGCGGGTCATCGAGACCCGCCGGCTATTATTTGCCCGAAAGTCAGTTGGCAATTCTCCAGACGCCTCGCAAATAGATGATCCCAGATCCGATTGCCCGGAAATGGTTTGACTTCCGCGTGGTTTTAACGATAATAGGAATCATTCGCATCTAATGAGCCGACACTTATGTTCGAATCGCTGTCAGTCTTGGCCCGCCAGGCGGAGCGCCTGGGATCACGTCAGGCGGCTCGCTTTGAAAAGTTTCAAACCAGCAGGGGCAGCTATTTTGTGACTTGGGATCCGGAACCGGTCAACGCGCTAATCACCGCGGAGGGCCTGTCCGCAGGGGATCTGGAGTTCGACACTCCGTGGGAACGCCATCGCCTGATCCGGGAACTGTTCCTGCTTGGCTGCCGCGACGAGATCGGATCAGACGCAGAATCGCATATCACCGAATTCGCTCGGCAATTGCTGGCGGACGGGGATCAGCCTCCTGCAGGCTGAGTCTGCCAGCTGCCGGCGCGAGAAGTCTCCGTTTACTGCGTCGCGGTCTCGCGGGTAAGCCCACCGAAATCGAACAAACCCGGGTCCATAAGATGTGAGGGCACCACATTCTTTAAGCCCGCAAGGATGGATTCCACCCGGTTGGGGTTCTCGATCTCCCAGCGACGCAGCATTTTCTTCACCTGTTTGCGCTGCAGATTCTCCTGTGAACCACACAGGTTGCACGGGATGATGGGAAATTCACGGGCATGCGCGTAGCGTGCGAGGTCTCGCTCGCGACAATAGGCAAGCGGTCGGATGACGATGTGCCGGCCGTCGTCGGACCGGAGCTTCGGCGGCATGGCCTTGAGCTTGCCGCCAAAGAACATGTTCAGAAACAGCGTTTCCATAATATCGTCGGCGTGATGACCGAGCGCAATCTTGGTGAACCCTTCCTGCGCCGCGAACGTGTAGAGCGCGCCGCGCCGCAGGCGGGAGCACAATCCGCACATTGTTTTGCCCTCCGGGATGACCCGGGAGACGACGCTGTAAGTGTCCTGTTCCAGAATGTGGAAGGGTACGTCCAGAGACTGCAGATAATCAGGCAGCACGTGCGCGGGGAACCCGGGCTGTTTCTGGTCCAGGTTGACCGCGACCAGATCGAAATGCACCGGAGCGCTGCGCTGCAGACTCATCAGCAGGTCCAGTAGCGTATAGCTGTCCTTGCCGCCGGACAGGCAGACCATGACCTTGTCGCCCTCCTCGATCATGCGGAAGTCCTCGATCGCCTTCCCCGTCAATCCGCGGAGGCGCGCCTGCAGTCGGCGTGCATTGTTTGAGATCCTCACGGCTGCGGTGCTCATATGCCAAGCCAAGTGTTGCAGAAAGACGGGAATTCTAACCGGCCGAGCCGCCGGTCAGGCAAACCGTGCCGACCCTCCCGGAGCGATAGCCGACAGAAACATTCGGTAATTTCGACCTATTTACCTCCGTAACGCCTTTGATCTTGGGGTCTGGGAAGAAGACATCCACGGCGCTGAACACACGCTGAAGTCTGCAGCCCTCACCTATACTCGCGGACATAGCAGAGGAATCTGTTGATGAAGCGATTCATGGGCGCGCTCGCGACCTACCCGGCTCGGGCGCTGGCGGGTTGGTACGGCATCCTTGTCGTCTCGGGCACACTTTTGCTCCTGTTACCGGCATGCCGGGCCGCAGACACCTCCCCGATGTCCTTCTCAGACGCGCTGTTTACAGCGACGAGTGCGGCCTGCGTGACCGGATTGGTGGTCAGGGACGTGGCGGAGTTCTCGGCGCTCGGCCAGGGCGTCATCCTCGCCCTCATCCAGCTCGGCGGTATCGGCATCATGACCGTCGCAACCCTGGTCGTGGTTCAGCTGACCGGCCGCCAGACCCTGCGGCAGCTGGTCCTGGCGCGGGAGAGCCTCGGCGTGGGGCTGCACGAGGACCTGGGTCGCGTGCTGGTTCGGGTGATCTCGGTAACCGTCGTTTTCGAACTGATTGGGGCGGTTGTGCTGGCGGCGTATCGCGTCTCCGACCTGAGCTTGCCGCAAGCCGCCTGGTGGGGCCTGTTTCACTCCGTTTCCGCATTCTGCAACGCCGGCTTCGCGCTGTCGCCAGACAACCTGGCACCCTGGGTGGATAGCGCATTGGTCAATCTGACCGTCATCGGACTGGTCGTGCTCGGGGGTCTGGGGTTCCCTGTCCTGGTCGACCTGTTTTCGCGCCGCCGGAGTCGGCCGCTGCGCTGGCGAGAATTGCATTTCCATAGCCAGCTCGTCATCACGGCCTCCGCGGCACTGCTGCTGATCGGCACGCTGGCTATCCTTGCGCTGGAATATTCCAATGCGTTCGCGGGTCAAGGACTGGCACAGTCCACGATGACCGCGTTTTTTCACAGCGCTTCGGCGCGCACCGCCGGATTCTCGACGCTGGATATTGCCGGGTTCAGTAACGCGACCCTTTTCGTACTGATTCTGCTGATGTGGGTCGGCGGAGGTCCCGGCTCGGCCGCCGGCGGAATAAAGGTAACGACGATTGCCGTCCTGGTCCTCTATGGCTACGGGAGAATGCGCGGCCGCCAAGAGATCGGCCTGTTCCACCACCGGATCAGCACCCACTCTGTAGCGACGGCCGCAGTCGTCGTCATCGCCGGCATCACGCTGATCGTCACCAGTCTCGTGTTCATGCTGATGGCAGAGCAATCAGGAATTCCACACAATGGGGGCGCCGATTTTCTGGATATCACGTTCGAGACCTTCTCGGCATTTTCGACTGTAGGACTGTCCATGGGCATCACCCCGGAGCTGGGCGAGCTCGGCCGATTTATCACAGTGCTTACCATGTACGTCGGCCGCATCGGACCTCTGATAGTGTTTACTCTTCTGTCACGACGGCCCCATGGCCCCGCCATCAGACATCCGGAAGCGGAGATTCAAATTGGCTGACAAATCACGATTCATAGTTCTCGGACTGGGCAGGTTCGGAGCCACGCTCGCCCGGCGGCTGGCCGCCGATGGTCACCGGGTTACCGGTATAGACATCTCCGAGGCCGCGGTGCGACCCCTGGAAGAGGAGTTGGACGAGGCACTGGTGGGTGATGCGACCGACAAGGAAATCCTCGAAGCAACAGATCTCGGGAACGCGGATGCGGTGGTTATTTCCATGGGTGACGAACCTTTGCGCAACATCATCGCTGCCATGCACGTAGTCGAACTCGGGGCGACCCGCATCCTGGCCCGGGGGACCGACGCGGTACACGCGCGGATCCTGAGAAAGCTCGGGGATATCGACGTCATCCTTCCGGAGCAGGATATGGGCGCCTATGTGGCCGAGGCTCTTAACAGCCCCCTGTCCCTCGGCCAGCAGAGGGCACGGTCCGTGAATGAATCAGGCGAGGAATGACAACCCGCCGCTTTCGGCTATCATAAGCGGTTCGCGCCGCAACACAGCGAAATCCTTATTCTTCGGAATCGACAGGGACAATCGACTCATGATCATCAGACGCACATCCGCATTTCTTATCGGACTATGCCTTGCCGCCGGGGCCGTCCTGGCGCAAGAAGTCATCGTCTACCCCGCCAAGGGCCAGAGCGCTGATCAGACGGAGAAAGACAAATTCGAGTGTTACCAGTGGGCCAAGGGCCAGACCGGATTTGACCCGATGGCGCCGCCGACAGCATCGACGCCACCGCCAACCTCGGAGGCGCCAACCGCAAGCGCGGGCAAGGGCGCACTCGGTGGAGCCGCAGCCGGCGCGGCGGTCGGTGGGCTCTCCAGTGGTGACTGGGGCAAGGGCGCGGTGATCGGCGCCGTGGCCGGCGGGCTATTCGGCAACCATCGCAAGCACAAACAGCAAGACGCGAACCGGTCCCGTCAGGACGAGTGGTCACAGCAACAAGCGCAGCAGTATCAGCAGCAGCGTTACAACTACAACCGAGCCTACGCCGCCTGCCTTGAAGGCCGCGGCTATACAGTCAACTAGGAGAGTCGCGATGGGTTATCTGAAAGCATTTACAATCGCCATTGCCGCCTCTGTGCTGAGCTTCTCTGCCGCCATCGGCGCGAACGAGACCAAGCTCAAGGACGTGATCATCTGCGCCGTCACGGAGATGCATGCCTGCGAGCTGTACCAGGGGTGTCGCGAGCTGAAACCCAATGAGACGAATGCCCCGGACTTCATGAAGATCGATCTGAAAGATATGGAACTCACCGGGCGTCGCTATGACGGCACTTACGCCACGCTGAAGATCGGCAGCAAGACGAGGCTTCCCAAGCTACTGCTTCTGCAGGGCATCAATGGAGAGCCGGAAGAACTGCAGGACGGGCTAGCCTACAACATGGCCATCCAGGTAGATACTGGCCGCATGGCGGCATCAGTCGCCTCCACCGAGACCGTCTATTCGCTGCTCGGCACCTGTCACGCGCTATAGCCGCCCGACATCGATAGGTATCTTGTTAAAGGGGGGCACAGCCCCTCTTTTTCTTGGCCAGTGCGCCTGCCGCGTGATGCACCAACTGATGACCTCGGCCGATTCAAAGAACTTCTTCGGCGACTCGCCGACGCGCGACCGAGGGAGATGCCGGAGATGTTCTCGAGACGAGCGGTGTCCCGATATCGATCAGATGAATTCAGGCGACCCGCTGCACTCCGCCACCTGCGAAAAGGGCTTCGAGTTGGCTTATCGCCTCAGCTTCATTGTTACGCGCCGTCCCCGGGTCGATACCCTGCCCCTCCGCGTGGATAAATCTGACATCTTCGATACCCAGGAACCCGAAGTAGCCGCGCAGGAATGACTCCTGGAAATCCATCGGCGCCTCGGACGCGTCGTTGGTATAGAAACCGCCGCGGGCGGTGAGTACGAACACCTGCCGGCCGCCGAGCAGGCCGCGGGGGCCGGACGGACTGTAATCGAATGTCTTGCCGGCCCGACCCACCATGTCGATCCAGGCCTTGAAACCGGAGGTGACCGTGAAGTTGTACATGGGTGAGCCGATGACGACATGATCCGCGGCGACCAGTTCTCCGATCAGGTCGTCCGAAAGGGCCAGCAGTCGTCGGTCATCCGCCGTCAGCACCTCTTCCGGCTTGGCGAAGGCCGCGAGCGTGCGCTCGTCCAGATGCGGCGGCGGCGCGACGCCGAGATCGCGCGGGATCACCCGACCGCCAGGGAAACGGTCACGCCACAGGGACACGAAAGTCTCCACCAACCGGCGGGTGACGGCCGTTGTCGTCATCGGACTGGTATTGATAGCAAGTAAGGTGCTCATGGCTCGCTCCGCATCAGGCGCGCATTATACGGGCACGCGGCGAGCGGGTCCGACGCACGGGTTGCCCTGACTCGTCGGATGAACCGGATGTCTTGTGCGCCGCGGAAAGGGGGTCATTTCGTCCGCTGAAAAGCCTCGGATTCTGCCTGGGATCACCTGCGATCGATCGACAAAGACCTGGCTATCCCCTGGCGCTTGCAGGTGTCAGCGTGAAAGCTTCGGTGACCGTCCCCGGGCTCAGAGTGCCTTCAGAACGCGGGCCTCCTTGCGGCCGCCGAACAGAACGCGCGCCTGCTCACCGGCGCGAAAATCCACATCGGAAGACTGCACGATCACCAGGGTGTCGCCGCGATCCATGTCCAGCGTGATCTCCAGACCTGCCTCGGTCGTCGCGGCCTGCTCAAGCTCGCGCCCCGCGACAGCGCCGGCCACACCTCCGACGGCGCCGGCGAACCGGGAACCATCACCATCGCCGATGATCCGTCCAAGGCTGTATCCCACTGCCCCTCCGCCTACGGTACCCAGATTCGTGTATTCGCCCTCGATGGTAACGGCTCGCGTTGCGACCACGGTGCCGTACTGGACCCTGTACGCCTGGCGCGCATCTCGTCGGCTGTAGTCCGCACCGCCCAGTCCCCGCGCACAGCCGCTGATAGCGATGACCAGCGAAAGGCCGGCGATCAGTTTTACCGTCGAGGTCGTGCCCATGGCGAGTCTCAGATGCGGCGGCTCACTGTACATAGAACGCACCAGCGTCAATCCCGTTGACACGTGGTCATTCCTGGTCCGCTATCATCTGACCCCATCGCTGTGGTCGTGGGGAGGCGCCATGCAGCAGATCGAAGTGCAACAGGCCTGGTCATCAAGACTGGTATTCCTGATGGCGGCCGTCGGCGCGGCCGTGGGCCTGGGCAATCTGTGGCGATTCCCTTACACAGCGGGGGTCAGTGGCGGCGCCGCTTTCGTCATCGTATATCTGGGCGCCGTCGTCCTGGTCGCCGTGCCCATCGTCATGGGAGAGTTGCTCATCGGCCGTCGGGGCCGCAAGAGCCCACCGGGAAGTTTCCAGAAACTGGCAGCGGCAGCATCGGCCAGCCCCGCCTGGCGTTGGCTGGGGATTCTGAATGTCGCGGCCGTCTTCATCATCCTGTCTTTCTACAGCGTCATCGCCGGATGGGCGCTCGCCTATGTCCCTAAGATCGCGACCGGCGTCTTTACCGGGGCCAGCGGAGAACAGGTAAACGCGATTTACGACGCCCTGCTCGCGTCTCCGGTCAAGCTCGCCATCTGGCATGGCGGATTCATCCTCCTGACGCTTCTGATCGTCGCCAAAGGTCTTCAGGCCGGCATCGAGCGGGCGGTCAAGTTCCTCATGCCCGCACTGTTCTTCATGTTGATCGTGCTGGTTATCTACGCGGGTGTTGCGGGTAACCTGCCGAAGGCACTGAACTTCCTGTTCCAGGCGGATTTTTCCAAGATTAGCGCCGACGTCGTGCTCGATGCCGTGGGTCAGGCATTCTTCTCGGTGAGCGTGGCCATGGCGATCCTGATCACGTACGGATCCTACCTGGCCAAAGAAGTCTCCATTCCCGGAGCATCGGTCATAATCGCGGGCGCCGATACGCTTGTTGCCCTGCTGGCGGGCTTGGCGATCTTCCCGCTGGTGTTCGCCAACGGACTCGACCCGGCGGCAGGACCCGGCCTGATCTTCGTTACATTGCCGCTGGCCTTTGGCGGCATGCCGGGGGGAGCCTTGTTCGGCACCGTCTTCTTCCTGTTGTTCATCGTCTCGGCTCTGACGTCCTCTATCGCCGTCATGGAACCCATCGTGGCATGGGCGGATGAACACAGGGGGATGCGTCGATCGATCACGACGCCCATCATCGGCCTGCTTGCCTGGCTCCTCGGCCTGACGACCGTGTTTTCCTTCAACATCTGGAGCGATTTCTACCCGCTGGCCGGGTTCGAAACCTTCGCCAACACCAACCTGTTCGGCCTGCAGGAATACCTGGCCGTCAACATCATGCTGCCCCTGGGCGGCCTGCTGATCGCCGTATTCATCGGCTGGGTCATGCCGCGGAGTGAATCGATGGATGAACTGGGCATGGGAGACTCGGGGCTCTACCGCTTCTGGCGGTTCCTGGTTCGCTATGTCTGCCCCATCGCCGTCGCCGGGATCCTGCTGTCCAACTGGCTGTAGAGACGTATCCGCGCCAAACCCCGCAGCGCGTTGATCCCGGATTCAGGCGGACGAAACGTCCGTTAGTCCGACCGGGCAGGCGACGCCGGTGCCGCCCAGTCCGCAATAACCATTCGGGTTCCTGGCCAGGTACTGCTGGTGGTATTCCTCCGCGTAGTAGAAGTCCGAGCGTTCCGCGATTTCGGTGGTAATCGCGCCGTAACCGCGGTCGTTCAGGGCGATCTGATACTGCTCGCGTGACTGCTGCGCGACCACTAATTGGTCATGAGTCCGAACGTAGACCGCGGATCGATACTGGCTGCCTATATCGTTGCCCTGCCGCATGCCCTGTGTCGGGTCATGCGCCTCCCAGAAGACCGTCATCAGATCCCGGAAACCGAGTTCGTCGGGCATATAGACGACGCGGACGACCTCGGTATGTCCTGTGCGCCCTGAGCAAACCTCTTCATATGTGGGGTTAGGAGTCGTGCCGCCGCTGTACCCAACTGCCGTCACGAAAACGCCCGGGGTCTCCCAGAAGCAACGCTCGGCGCCCCAAAAGCAACCGAGACCGAAGGTGACGCAGGCCGCCTGGTCCGGATACGGCCCGCCCATCAACCGGCCGCTCACGAAGTGGGCGCCCGGGACCATAATGGGTTCGCTCCTGCCGGGGAGAGCCTCCCCGGCGGCCGGGATTCGTGTAGATTTCATCCAGCTCATGTCTACTCCGATCATATTCGCCTGTATCAGTTCGCCTCCGGCCCCGGGCCGGATGTCCCGACCACAGGCCTGATCATGGATTATTGTCGATTACGGCATCCCGCTCCGCCACCCTGATAGACTGCCCCGGCGAAGTCCCGCAAGAGACATATCATGATCCGGTTCATAAGCTGCCTACGACGGAAGCCCGAAATCTCGCATGCAGAATTCCAACGATTCTGGGAATCGGAGGAACTCGAGTCGTTGATCATGCGCATGGCCGAAGCTATCGGCGCCGACCATTACTCGAAGAAGCGCACCCTGGTGGTCGATGCGAATGAACGTATACAGAGGATCAGGGGAGGCGCAGATCCTTTCGACGGCGTCATCGAATACTGGTTCTCGGGGCGTGTCGCAGGACTTGACGAGATTTTCGCCAGCGACGCCAATCGCGATCTGATGGAGCAAATGAACGCTCTCCAGTCCTGTTTTGCGGACCTGAGCCGCTCCTGCGGGTTTTTCACGGAAGGATAGTTAATCACCGCATAGCGAGCTTGATTGCGTGCCCGGGCGCCGTACCGGACGACATCTCGTGGCCCGTGACAGGTGAACGACGGCCCTCGGGGAAGAATCCATGCCGCCTCTCGAACCGAACTGACAAATCCTCACGTTGTCCGCATTCGAGCCCCGTCTGCAGCGGGCAACCAGAGCAATAGCAAGCGTGTTTTCAATGCAAATCGATGGCCGCGGGGTGCCAGGTGGCGATGGAGGCCTCCGTATGTATCCCGTGACAGCTCGGACCCGCCTGGCATCACTTTCCGGCCCCTGCAGCGAAGCGGGGGTTGCGATCACATCAGGAAACTCCGCACCTTGACGGACACACGGAAACGCCAAAAGTCACGCGTGCCGACGACCAGGGTCGGCCGGATGTTGCGGCTTGGCCTGACGGCCGGCGAACTCGCGGCGGGAGGCGTCGTTGAGGGTCTGCGACGATTGGCCTCGTCCGATCAACAGGAGACGGTCAGTGCGCTCCTTACCGGCGCCAACGCCAAGCGGCTGGCCAAGCGCCTCTCGCACATGCGGGGTGCGGCGATGAAACTGGGACAGCTGCTGTCACTGGAGAGTGAGCATGTGTTGCCCAGGGAGTTCGCACAGGCGCTGGCCATCCTCGGAGACTCCGCGGACACCATGCCGGTCGCCCAGCTGAATCGCCTCCTGGGACGGGAGTACGGCAAAGGCTGGCATGCAAGGTTCGAGACCTTCGAGTACGAGCCGGTGGCGGCAGCCTCCATCGGACAGGTCCATCATGCACGTTCCCTCGATGGCAGGGAGCTGGCGTTGAAAATCCAGTATCCGGGGGTGGCCAGGAGCATCGACAGCGACGTCAACAACATGGCCACGTTATTGCGCCTGTCGCGGATCCTCCCGGTGGAGATGGATATCTCCGGCATCGTCGCCGAAGCCAAGCGCCAACTCCGGCAGGAAGCTGACTACCTCCAGGAGGCTGACTACCTGGAGAGATATCGTCGACTTGTCGCGGATGAACCGCGCTTCAGGGTTCCGCAGGTGCATCGCGACCTGACGACCCGCCGCATACTCGCAATGGACTATGTCCATGGCCAGCCGCTGACCTCCCTCGCAGGCCCCGACATTCCGCAGCGTCGTCGGGACCGGGTGGGTGCCTCCCTGTATCACCTGTTATTCAGGGAGCTGTTCGAATTCCGGGTGATGCAGACGGATCCGAATTTTGCCAATTACCTGGTGGACGAAGAGACCGCCGACATCGATCTGCTCGACTTCGGATCCACCGTGGACTTCAGCGAATCATTCGCTGATCGTTATCGGCGAATCTGCAGGGCGATGCTGGCGGATGACATGGATTCGGTGCAAGCAGTCGCGCAGGAGATAGGCTACCTCCAGCAGGACGACCCGCCCGACCATGTCGCCCGGATAATCGAATTGCTGTTGATGATCTGCGAGCCTCTTCGACACCGGGGCGATTATGACTTCGGCGGTTCCGACCTGACTGCTCGTGCCCGCGATGCCGGCATGGATCTCGTCTTCCGCAGCGGACATTTCCGGGCGCCCCCTCCCGAGACGATCTTCCTGCACCGCAAGCTAATTGGCTCGTTCCTGCTGTGCGCACGTATCCGTGCCCGCGCAGACGTCCGCAGCCTCGTCGTGCCGTTCCTCGCCTGACGCCCAGGTCTGACTGGCGGTTACTTTTCTTCCCGCTGCGGTCGGACAGGCGCAACATGGGAGTCCTTTGCCGGCGGCGGCGTCTCGCGCGGTTGAGGGCGCACCCCCTCAGGGCCGGGCATCCAGCGTGACCCGGACCCTGATCCTGTCTCCGGGATCGAAGTCGAGTACACGCGTGTACTGCACGCCACCATAGCTGTAGTGCACTCGGTAACCGGTGATACGGGTCCGAGACTCGGCGATGCACTGACTACGTTCTGCCTTCTCCATCGCTTGCCCGATCGCGGCCGCCAGACCGGCGACATCAGACCCGCGCGATGGGACGGTCACTGGTGCACGTTGTTGACCGCAGAGCGGTCGAGTCTTGTCCGCTCTTTGGTAGGCATCGTCCTTCAGTAATTCCACGGCGGACACCGGCGCGTAATCGTAGAACACCTCCTCGGCCTGAGCCGCGGCACACAGAGCCAGGCCCAGTATCACCAGGATACCGCTCGAGACGCTGTTCATCGTCTCCTCCCCGCCAGCGGAAATCCGGCCATCGTCAGGTGCCTGACGCCGGAGTCATACTCCTCTCGGCTATCGAAAAGCATCACCACCCGGAAGCGGCCGACATCCTGCCGGAACCAGTCCAGCCTCAGTTCGGGCACACGCTCCTCCAGTACCGCAACGAATGACTCGGCGCGATAGGGCGCCCTGAACACCGCAACTTCCATCTGTCCATCCGTAACCGGCACGCCCGCCGGCTGCCCAGTCCGCCCGTCGCCCAGCACGTAACGCAGGTGACGATAGATATAGGCGCTGTACCACCTGGCCCCTTCCGGAATCGGATCACCGTCCGTCCCGATCCGGCCAGGTCCGTAGTTGTAGGCGGCCAGCGCTCGGTGCAGGTCGCCGTCGTATCGCTGAAGTAACTCTTTGAGGTAACGCGCGCCTGCCTCGACGTTCCTGCACGGTTCGTGCAGTTCTCGTACCCGGCTGAAGCCGAGGTGCCGACCCGTTCCCGGCCAGAGTATCTGCATCAGCCCGCGGGCATTCGCGGATGACACGGCATCCGGGTTGAAATTGCTTTCCCCCCTGGCGATGGCGGCAAGCAGGCTTATCGGCAAGTCGTGAGCGGCCGCCGCCCGGCGGAAGCACCGCTCGAAGGGCAGAGATACGGCAGGCTCCAGCTGTGTTTCAGTGGCGAGAAAGTCCTTCCAGGCCAATCCGGGCCCGCCCGGTCCGATCGCCCGGCCCCAGGCGGTCGATACAGCGACGGAGAGCAGCATGCATCCGAGGGCCTGAAGGAGCGCGACTTTCACAGGTCCCCTCCCTTCAGGCGCAGGCCGCTGATCGACTCTATCTCCTCGATTCGCTTTGCCCGGTCCTCATCCGCGGTCACCCGGAAAGATATGAGGTACCTCCCGGGCCCGGCCTTGTTCACCCTGAACTCCCTGCCCGTCGACGCTTGCAGGTGGCGCGCAAAGCCGTCGGCCGAGGCCTGGCTGCGGAAGGCGACGAAAAAAGTTTCCCATTCGGAATCCTTGGCGACCAATTCTGTTTCGTCACCGCGCGATCCCCCCGCGGCGGATGCTGCCCCGGGTGCCTCGAGTTCTCCTGCCTTCCCCGATGGCCCGGTCGATGTGGTGATGCTGCTCGACTCGCCGATGGACACCCCGCTCGGTGACTCTGCTTCCAGCCCGGGCCGGATCGAATCCTCGCCTGGCGACATGCCAGACTCAAGGGGGTGAGAGTCAAAGGCCCCTCCCGCCGGCTCGGGCAAAGCCTGTGGCGCAGGTGGAGCGGAGTCGATCACCACCCGATCCACTTTTGGCGCGGCCCCGATCGATGGGGCCCCGGCCATCAGATATGCAACCAGGCCGGTGAGTGCAGATCCTGTCAGAAAACCTAGAAAGCGCATTTTCTCTTCCTCCCAATCCGCATCAGGGCTTGCCGGCCATACGGATGTCTGCCGGCGATGGGGTCGCCAGACCGCGCCACACGATCTGGTTCGGGAAACTCTCCAGGCGGCGTTCGAGCGTTCGGAGTCGCGCCCGTGCCGGCGCGCCGCGCAGCCGCATGGGGTCGCAGCTCGCAGGAACTGCGGCGACTTCCGATGCAAGCGCATCGCCGGCTCGCTCCGTCTGCGCTCCGATAGCGAAAATCATGATCCGCTCGTCCGCTGCGGATGGCGGCAGGGTCAGACGGACCAGTTCGCCGTCCGCCGTGACCGACCCGGTGCCACAGCGTTCCGAATCCAGCCGTTGCAATCTGCCATCGCCAAGCACCATCAGGACCTCCAGTCGCTCAAGCTTGCCGGGCCTGACCTGGAGTGCGGGTTGCAGCGGCGATTGGCAAAACTCTTGTCCGCAACGTTGCCTGAGAAGGACGAAGCGGACCTCTTCCAGCGCAGGGGGATCGGGCCGCGCCGGGACAGGGGGTCGAGACCGATCTCGCGGTTTGCTGCTGGCATAGGCGGACGCCCTGATGCTCGGCAGTTCGTCGGCTGGCCTGGTTGGCGCAAGACCGATCCAGACCTGCTCGAGGCCCTCGCCGAGGCGATGCCGCTCGGCAGTCATCACCAGGTCGGCATCAGACTCGCCGGTCGCGTGACGAATCAACCCCAGCCGACCGAGGTACTGGGACACCATGGTGGCCGCAGGCTGATCCCCGACGTCGGTCTTTTGCATGTTGATCCATACGCGGGGCCTGTCCGCGGGATGGGCAAGCAACGCACACGCGACGGTGCGAGCAATTTCGGCCGCCAACAGATCCTCTTGATCAGCCGCGAAGGGAAGCCCACGCTGACCTCTCAGGTCATCACGGATTCCAGGCGTATCAAACCGCTCGCTGTCCTTGCGCGGGAGCACGCCGCTCCACTGGCGTGAGATGCCACTGACCCAGCTTCGCTCTTCCAGGTCGAGAACTCGTACGCGTACGCGCACCTGCTGACCGCGGACCCGTGTCGCATCGAGTGCTATCAGATAACTTTCCTCGGGTGGCTGGCAGTGCAGATCGGTAGCCGTCGAACCACGCCGAAACTCGGGTGGCATGGGCCGCAACGCGATCTTTACGCCGGATCGGGCACCCAGCGCGCCCTCCAGATTGGCGGCCAGATCGGTCGATAACAGATCCGGCCTGGGGTGCTCGTCGTCGCCGTCGAATACCGTTACGCGGATGGGCTCGCCTTTGAAGCGCGGGTGGGTAGCCATGGTTTCGGTCAGCCACGGCGTCAGTTCTTCATCGAACCATCGGTCGAGGTCGGTCACAGCCAGCACAGGATTGGCCAGGAGCGCCAGGGCCATGACCAGTAGACTGCGGGGGAAAGCCGATATCGACCATGCTCTACCCATCATTCACCTCCCGGGTGACGTTGCCGGTGGCATCGATCACCAGCACGCCGCCACCGCCCTTCGCCAGGTGATCCCGTAGCGCGGCGACCGTTCTGCCGGGAAGGGTCACACCCCATAGCGCGTCATCCGGGCCGGGGTAGCTGGCGCGCAGGAGTGTCGGGATAGTCTCCGGCGCCATTCTGTAAAAAGCCTCCGGTGCCGTTGCAGAAACGAAATCGACGCCGCGCCGCAGGTCCAGCCGCCGCACTCCTGCCGCCGTCGCCACGAAAACAGCAGCTTCGCCGCGGGATACCATGCGCAGCAAGGCAGCGTCGGAAGCGAAACGCAGGAGCAGCCCCTGCTCTGCCGGTTGCGCCTCGTCAAGCTTGACCGCCGGCGACCTGGCCACGCTGACTTCAGGCATGGGCGCGGAACGCTTCTCCGCCGCCGGCATCGATCGAGTCTCCAAGGGTTCGACCACTGGTTCGGGTGGCGCCCGCCTCTGGGCGGTCGCCGCTTGGGGCGCTTCCGTCGCGACGACGGATTCCACAGGAACCGGCGACTGATCGACCGGTTGTCTTGAGTGCTCCACCAGGCTCGATATCGCCACCAGGCATAGCGCCAGTATGGCCACGAACCGCATGACGTCGGCCTGTAGTTCCGTATCCGGCAGGCTCGCCGGCCCAGCATTGCCGATTGAGGATCGGGACTGCATCATCGCTCCTCCGCCCTGGTCTCCGGTGTTGCAAGCCGACGCTCGATGCCCGACACGCTCACTCGCAGCGCGGCCAAATCCCTGTTTTGCTCCCGCTCGTAGTAGCGGGCAAGATCTGCACCGATGCTGAGTGCCTTCCAGGCCCGCATCAGGTAGCCACCGATGCCGCCGACGATGGTCGTCGAGAGCGCCAGCAAGATGCCACCGTCGACCATGCGCTCGAGTACCTGGACTCCACCCGATGCGCTGTCTGAAAGGCCCTCGACCAGGGCTCCACGCATCCCGATCGCCGTCCAGATAACGCCGACGCCGAAGAACAGACTGGTCCAGATGTCTGACAGATGATCGGCCTGTCTGACCGTCTCCGCCGGCGCCCGCCTGTCGATCGCGTGGCGGAGGCGCACGAGGCTGACGGCGAACAGCACCAGCAACATCAGGAAAGCCGGAATCGAGTACCCCAGGTTATGCCAAAGCCAGCTGACGGAGAGCCCGAAGGCATCTGTCATAACTGGAACGGCGTGCAAAGCTGCAGCCCCGTCCGGCACCCGCACGACCAGGAGCGAAACCAGGGCGGAAGTCACTACCCCCGCCGACATGCCGATCAGGAAGTCCCTGGGTCGACTCGACATAACTGACTCCTATCGACCGCCGGCGACGCAGGCTCGGCAGGTCGCCTCCAGGACCAGTTCAGTTTCTTTCAGCAATCTGTCTGCCCGGTAGTAACTCTCCCGATCGAGAGCCGCCTGCAGCAGACCCCGTTCCTTGTCGGCCAGCTCGCTCTCCATATCCGCCATTACGCGTCCCTTGATGGGACAGGTCTGGGCGCAATTGTTGTAGTCCCCACGCAGTGAAACGAACTTCACATTGAAGTACCGATTCCAGGTCTCCTGGGCCTGCCGGCGACTCAGCAATCCCTGGTCGCTGGTCCACAACAGGAAGTTGCTGAAGGCCTGCTTGTTGTCAGCGGTCGGGTCCCCGGCCGCCACGTCGATCAGTTGATCCATGTAACGATCGAAATGGGCCACGCAGCCGCCATCGAGTCGGGATTCGGCAGAAGCGATGGCCGCCGTCAGGTCGCGAGTTCCGGAAAGTTCGCACTTTGGCGTTGGCGTCGTGGCACACCCGGAAACAGCACCGATCGCTGTGAACAAGACCGCGAGCGCGGCAGCCAATCTTGTGATATTCATCATGACATCCACCTCTCTGTCACCATTCCAGCGGGCTTTGATACGCCACCTCGCCGGCCCCCGGAGGCGGCCCGGCCAGTTCGACAACCTGCCCGGCCTCACCGAACAGGATCGATTTCACCCCGTCCACGACGGCCTGCATCTCCGGCGTGATAACGCCGAAGGACTGATTGAGTTCCTCCAGCAAGGTCGCGCGCCCAATCTCCTCACGCGTCTGCGCGATCAGTGCGGAGGCTTCTTCCATGTCGAGGTAGATATCCGAGGCGACTACGGCTAGCGAGTGACCCGTGTTTCGCCCGGGCTGGGCGACGAGCTGGTAGTACTGGCGGAATCGCTGAGAAAGCCGCAGACCGGACCTGCCACGCAACTCTGGCTCGACGTTCGTTGACCCGTCGGGTTGCTGGCCGAGCAGCGTTTCCTGGAGCGTCCATGGCGTCATCTTCAGGCCCAGTTCGGCGCGCAGACGCGTCTCCAGGCTGTCGCGCGTACTGTTGACGGCGCGCTCCATGTCCGGGAGGCGTTGAGACATGGTCTCCAACATCTCCATGTATGTCGCACCGAGCTGCCTGGATATCTGGGCGCAGCCCGGATCGTCGGTGGCGCCCTCGCATTTGCTCTGGATGTATAGCTGCTGCTGTCGATCCAGCCGGGCGATGATATCCTGCAGGCCGCTCTCCATCTCCTCGGCGACCTGACCTGTCTCTTTGATGTCCTCCAGCACGGTCGTGGGAAAAAGCTGGAGTGCAGGTCCCCGCGCCGCGCCCGTCAATAGCGGTAGTGTCGAAATAATGCATGCGGTGGCCATAGCCAGAGACGGCGCACCGTCGCGGCCGTTCCCGCATCGAGCATTCGGTTTCATCTAAGCCTCCCATGGCCCGGCGGGCCCTTCCTGTCGGCGAGACACAAAAGTAGCCCCGCCAACCTGAACCGACGCTGAACGACCGGGAAACCCTGCGCGCCGCGAGTGGCGCATGTTTTTCACTCGCGCGAGATCCTCTTCACGTTCAGCTTCGGTTCAGGCCGCATGCGTAGTCTGGGAATCGCGAGGCGGGAGATCCCGGCTCAACGGACAGCAGAAGAGGAGCACAAAGATGATCCGCAAGACTCTCGTCCTGATGACGGCCGCCGCGGCGGTCGCCTTACCTTCCCTGGCCCTGGCCGGCCATGATGGTTACCAGTACGCCAAAGTAGTGGACGTCGAACCGGTCTATCGGTACGTGAGCTACCAGGTTCCACAGAGAGAATGCTGGACAGAGGTCGAATACGAACCACGGCCACGTGCCAGACACCGGACAAGTTCCACTCTGCCGACGATCGCGGGTGGCATTGTCGGTGGCGTTGTCGGCCGGCAGTTCGGCAGCGGCAGAGGCCGGGACGCCATGACCGTACTTGGCACCCTGATTGGCGCCGCCGTAGGCCACGACGCGAGCCATCGCACCAGCACCAGACACGCTGACTACGAGTATGGCCGCAGCCGTGGTTATGAGGTTGAGCGCTGCGAAACTCGTTACATCACTCAGGAGGATCGGGAAATTGACGGCTATCGCGTCACTTACCGATATGCGGGCCGCGAATATACGACCAGGACGCACGAGCATCCCGGCAAGCGGATCCGTGTCCGGGTCGACGTGACACCGGCCGTCGCGTAAACCGATCGGGCCGTCAGCTCAACGTTTCATGCAGGGATGAAATTGCGTTGCCCCCACGCATGTCTGACAATGCCATGCATGTCCCGAACCCTGCTGATAGCAGCGATGCTGGCGGTCCTGATCGCTTCCTCCCCGGCCTGGAGCGCGGTGCGGCCGGACTCTTCCGCTCATCACGCCCAGGCCTCCACATTTCGGCCTGCCGCGGATGAGGTTTCACTCGACGAGGCCATTCGCACCGTCCGGGATGCCTACGGCGAAGTCACGATCCTGAAAGCAGAGACCCGTGGTCGTAACGGCCGGCGTGTCCATCGAGTCAAGTTCCTCACTGATTCCGGACGGGTGAAGACCGTCGAGGTCGATGCCCGTACCGGGGATCTCCGTTGAGTCGATGCGTGTCCTTGTCGTAGAGGACGAAGAAGCGCTGCGCGCCAGCATTGTCGCCGAGCTGCGCGGGCACGGCTATACCGTCGATGAGGCGTCTGACGGCGAGGAAGGACACTATTTCGGATCCGAATTCCATCCGGACGTCGCCATCGTTGATCTCGGCCTGCCTCGCCTTCCCGGCCTCGAGCTCATTCGCCGCCTCCGCGGCGAGGGACATGACTTCCCCATCCTGATACTGACGGCCAGGGGACGGTGGGAGGAGAAAGTTGATGGACTCGAAGCGGGTGCCGACGACTATGTCGTCAAACCATTCCACATGGAGGAACTGCTGGCGCGGCTGAACGCTCTCCTGCGGCGCGCTGGGGGCTGGGCAAGCCCACGGCTGTGCAGCGGTCCGGTAAGCATCGACACCCGCGCCCAGACGGTCAGCGTGTCCAAGCGGCCAGTAGAGTTGACCGCCTTCGAGTATCGCCTGCTCGAATGCCTGCTGATGCGGACAGGTGAAGTCGTCTCCAAGACCGAGCTGACAGAGCGTCTCTACGAGCAGGATTTCGACCGCGATTCGAATGTCATCGAAGTCTTTGTAGGACGACTGCGCCGTAAGCTGGACCCTGACGGCAATCTGCGTCCTATCGAAACTCTTCGCGGCAGAGGGTATCGATGGAGGCTCCCCAGGGAAAGCGCATGAAAGTGGGCGGATCACTGAGCACTCGGGTGCTGACCGCAGCTACCTTGTTGCTGATGATCTTCTTCGGACTCGCATTCGCGGCTCTCGATATCGCATTCAGGCGCGCAGCCGAGCGGTCGCTGGAAGACGTGCTCGAGTCCCAGGTCCTGGGTCTGCTCGCCGCCGCAGACCCCGATCAGTCGGGTATGCTCAACCTGCCGCCAGACCTGCCGGAGCCGAAATTTTCTCGTCCGGGATCGGGCCTTTATGGTCGCCTCATCGATGACCAGGAAGAGACCGTCTGGATCTCCCGATCTGCGGTCGGCATGCGACTGCCGGCCTTCATACCAGCCACGCCCGGGCGCATCGAATTTAGGCGTTTTTCGCTTGCCGACGGTACGGATCTGATGAGCGCAGCTCTCCGGATAGAGTGGGAATTCAGCGACGGACAGCTTGCGCCTTTCGTGTTCAGTGTCTCAAGCAGCCTGGACAGCCTGATGGCACAGGTGCGCCGTTATCGAAACTGGCTGAGCGGCGGATTCGCCGCCCTGGTTTTGATCCTGATCGGTGCCCAGATTCTGGTGCTGCGCTTCTTGTTGCGGCCGTTACAACAGGCCGAAGAAGAAGTCCGTGAAATCGAGGCCGGCGCCAGACGGCGTCTGAGCGAGGGTTACCCGACGGAGATCGAGGCGCGGTCGAGCAGCGTCAACATGCTGATCGACAGCGAACGAGCACGCAGCGAGCGCTACCGTGAATCGCTGGATAATCTCGCTCACAGTCTGAAGACGCCGCTGGCGGTCATTCGCACCCAGGCCGAGTCGCCGGACCGGATCGATCCGGATATCGTCGAGGAACAGGTCGCCACCATGCAAGGAATCGTCGACTACCAGTTGCAGAGAGCCACCACCGGAGGCGCCCCTCTCGGCCGCAAGCACACGAAAGCCCTGCCCCTCGCCCGGTCGCTGCTCGACGCATTGAGCAAGGTCTATCGTGAGAAGCCGGTGCGGATAGACCGGGACCTCGAGTCGGATGCGGTGTTCCCCGGTGGTCGCGGCGACCTGACGGAGATCCTCGGTAACCTGCTCGACAACGCATTCAAGTTCTGCCGTCAACGGGTCCGTCTGTGCATCAGCACTGGATCTGCGGCGGTCGGCACTGGCGGGGGAATAGAGATCCTGGTCGAGGATGATGGCCCGGGACTTCCGGATACGAACTCGCCGAGGCTGCTCGAGCGGGGTGTGCGGGGCACTCAGAGGGCTCCCGGTCAGGGGATTGGACTGGCCGTGGTGCGGGATATCGTCGAAGCCTACGGGGGCGAGATCACTCTGGCGAGATCCACGCTCGGCGGCGCTGCTATCCGCGTGACAATAGGTACCTGATCACAGGCCTGTCGGATCAGGCCGAACGATTGACTTGTCGCGGCGGATCAGCCCTGCAGGCACGCTCCAGCTGGAAAGCTATCAGCTCCTGCCGTTTGCGATCGAGTACAGATGAGCCCTGCAGCAGTTTGGCTGCTTCTTTTGGGTTAACTACCGACACCGAGCCGTCGCCCCTCCTGTCGACGAACCAGCCTGGCAGCGAGAGCACCGGCGTCACGGGCACATCTTCGCCCAGCCTGGCGCGTAGCCAGTTGCTCAGCCATTTCGCCTGCCGTCCAGCCTTATCCAGGTAGCCGGTGTCCGAATGGCTTGGAAAGCTCAGACGGTGACCATCGAACAGGACCGTAGCGTCCTCGGCACCGCGACCCCGGTCCGAACGCAATTGCGCCTTTGTTTCTACCGCCAGGACGCCGGTCGGCCCGATGACGACGTGATCGATATTGGATCCGGCGGCGGGGACGTCATGGAATATACGGCAGCCATGGCGCATGAGCCTGTCCAGCTCCTGACCCGTTGCCAGCTCGCCGTCCAGTCCCATTCGGATGGCACGCAGGGACCGGTAATTGTAGAGCGTCCGGCTTAACAGGAAGAGAAATCCGCCGACACCTGCAACCATGTAGAGCATCGCCAGTTCCAAGCCGGCCGCATCGGGATTCCATTTCTGTACTGACAGCCACATGCTGTAAAACCACAGAGGCACGAACAGGCCGAAGCCGAAAGACAGGGCAAGCTCGAGCTGCAGCTCTTCGAGACGACGCTGCAGACTGAAGCCTGCAGGCCGCAGGAAATCCCTGTTGAACGGTGACTTGCGACGACGAAGACCTTCGGCATGGCGGAGCGCGTTTATCATCACGAGGATGATGAGCATCGGCAGTATCGCTGCTCCTGCCGGAACCAGTATCGACGAATCCATACGGCTGCGTTCCCGTCTCTTGGCGACGACGACACACGCCGGCATCGCAGATTTTCAAGCCGAGAGTGTATCCACTGGACATAATCAGGGTCTGTGCGCCAGATCACACGACAGGAAAATCGTGTCGCGGTTCAGGATTGGTCGGATTTCGTTTCTTCAGTCGAGCATTCGGCCGGCAGCCGGATGGTGAAAGTCGACCCCTTCCCCGGCTCGCTGTCGACAAACAGATCGCCGCCGAGCAGACGGCAAAACCTCCTGCTGATCGCGAGCCCCAGGCCGGTGCCACCATACTTCCGGCTGGTCGAATTATCTGCCTGAGTGAAGGCGTTGAACAGCTTGTTGGCCTGCTCCGGCGACAAGCCAATGCCGGTATCCGACACCGCCAGGCTGATCCAATCTCGCCCCTCCTGCATCGTCCTGCTTGCGGTGATGCCAACGGTGCCCTGGTCGGTAAACTTGGCCGCGTTGCTAAGCAGATTGAACAAAGCCTGGCGCACCTTTATCAGGTCAACATAGGCGGTGCCTATATCCGGTGGGCAATCGACGATCAGATCGTTGCCGTTCTTCTCCACAAGTGGCTGTATCGTACCGACGACGCCCTCAACCAGCTCGGCAATATCGACGTCCTCACGAAATATCGTCATCCGGCCAGCCTCGATCTTGGAAAGATCGAGTACATCGTTAATCAGGGCCAGCAAGTGCTCACCCGCCTGGTGGATCTTTTTCAGATCCGGTATGAGGTCCTCCTGCTCGAGATCCTCCAACTCCTCCTGAACCATCTCGCTGTAACCGAGGATGGCGTTCAGGGGCGTCCGCAGTTCGTGGCTCATATTCGCGAGGAACGAGCTCTTGGCCTTGTTGGCTTCCTCCGCAGATTCCCGCGCTTCCTCCAGCTCTGCCGTGCGGTGCGCTACCGTCTCCTCCAGTTCCTCCTGGTGTCGGCGCAGTTCCGCATTGGCATCCTGGATCTCCTCCATGAGTTCGTCACGGCTCCTTCTGCCCATGATTGCGAGGAGGCTCTCCTGGACCTCTGGAGTCAGACCGGTCGCGGCAAGTGGCATGCGTCGCACCGCCCTGATTACATAGCCGCTGTCGCCATCGGCGCCGACGTTGAATTCATCAAAGAGGCCATTCGACTGGGGAATATTTCCAGGCGGAGCGGTCGCCGCGAAGACCATCTCGAGATCGATACCCGAGTCATCAGACAGGACCGCAATCCTTAGTGACGAGGCCGGCGTCTCGTCGACGAGCAGCCGTGCGATCTCGGAGGTGATCATTTGCAGACGAGCGGTCGTGATCGCATCTGCCCCAAGAGTCCTGGCCACGTCGCGTAGCTTGTGCCGCGCCCAGTGGACACTCTCCGGACTGATGAGCCTGACATCGCCCAGTCTCACTGACGACCCACCTTGACTGCTATACAGGCGGCGTCGTCATAGTCCTTGCCGAATAGCTCGACGATGTTGCGGGCGATCGAGGAAGGCGTATCGCTTATCAAGTGCCTGTAGTCCGCCAACTCGAAGCGATCCTTCACGCCGTCGGTATAAAACAGCAGCGTGTCGCCGCAATCCAGTTGCAGTGTCTGGGGTGTGCTGCGGCGGAGATGCGCTCCCACCGTGCCGTCTTTGGAGACCAGCCGGGTGGCGCGCCGCCAGACTCTCCTCGCAGCGGTGTTGCCGACACCGACGTATTCCATCTCGCCCTTGTCGGGGAGGATACGGGCCAGCCCGACCGCGGCACCCCGCCCACCCTTAAGCCGGGCGTGCAGCGTCTCGATGATCGTCAGCAGATCTGTTTCCTCGGTGTCGTTGAGATACTCGGCAATTCCCTTGGCGACCACGTTGGCCTCCGCACCGTGGCCCAGAACATCGACGATGGCCACCAGCAATGCCTCGCCTACGTCTCTGACAACCGCCAGATCACCCCCGGAAGGCTCGCCGAACATCGGCCTGACCCAGGTGCCGAACTGCAGATTCAAAGCCACTTCCTGATCGTGACACGGGTGCCGGCGCCCGGTTCGGTCTTGATATCGAAATCGTCCATCAGTCGGCGCACGCCGGGGAGACCCAGCCCCAGTGTCCGTCCCGTGCTGTACCGATCCTCCATGGCCTTCTCTATGTCTGTAATTCCGGGCCCCTGGTCCTGGGCTCTGATCTCGATGCCGGCGCCCCTGGGGGCCGACACGCGAAGCAGGATGATCTCGCCCTGGCCGGCGTATTTGACGATGTTGCGCGCCAGCTCGGAAACGGCGGTGGCGACTCTGCAACTGGTACTGACATCGAAACCGGCTTCCTGGCATTGCTGCCTGGCTCGCATTATGGCTACGGCCACATCACTCTCCTGGCCAATCCGAATGTGTCTTGGTCTGTCAGACACTCTTCTGACCCTCCGGCTCGTCAACTTGCTGCGGACTCCCTGCGTCGTCCGGTCCGGCGATGGTGTCCGCCTCTTCCGCGACGTCGAACTCGGGCGCAAACTCCTTTTGTTCGTTATCCGGGGTACTGTCCCGCAGACGCCTGACCGCCTGCTCCACGCCGATCGCAGTCTCCAGACCCTCGACATCGGCATCCATCTCCACCAACGCCGCCACGATACCGGGCTGCAGGCCGACGAGGATCGGTCGACCGCCCATGAGGGCGGCCATGTTCAGGACACGGCGCAGCTGAGTGAACTCCTGGACATCCATGAACGGCACTGCACTCACGTCGATTATGATGCCCCTCGGCCGCGTGCGCTGGACGGCTTCGAGCAGATGCTCTCTGAAGTTAGCCAGCACAGACTCAGTGAGTTCCACCTGCACCGATCCGACGAGGTGACCCTCGAACTCGTTGACGTAGACGCTTGCCGCTGTCTCGGTCATTTACTTCATCTGTTACTGGCTGGACAGGACGATACCCGTCTGCCTGAATGCCTGGGTCAGAGCATCCTGAAGAGTGGCGGTCGTCTTGACGTTGCCGACGTCGATACCCAGTTCCACGATGGTCTGGGCGATAGCGGGCGACACTCCGGAGATGATGCATTCACAACCCATCAGGCTGGTGGCCTTGGTGATCTTGATCAGGTGGTTGGCGACGGCTGTATCCACGACGGCGACTCCGCTGATGTCCAGGATGATCACCGTAGAACGAGTCTCCGCGATCCGGGACAACATGGCCGTCATCACGTCCTGAGCACGGCGGGAATCGATGATCCCCACCACCGGCAGCATAAGGATGTCGTTCCACAATGCTGTCACCGGCGTCGACATTTCCATCATCGCCCGGCTCTGCTCGCTCAGCTGTCGGTTTATCAGTGCGGAAAATGTTTCCACCGCCAGAGATGTATCCAGGTGAACGAGCTTGGACACCGAGCTGACTGTCGCGCCATGCTGGGGGCCGCCCTGGCTCCCGTCGTAATAAGTGTCGTTGATCATCACCAGGAAGTGATTGACCGCGGCGAAGTAGCTCTGCAGAGACAGTCCGATGCGCGCATGAGCCTCGCCGACCGATCGTCGGCTGCGGATATATTCATCGTCCACCTCTGCCTCGAAAAAATGCCGCCAGAAGATATGCTGGAGCTTGCGGACCGACGCCTCCTTGTCGGGGTCCGAGAAAAACCGGGCGTACTCGGGCTGCTGTCTCAGCCAGATGTAGAATTCTTCTATCATCTCGCCCAGCTTGGGCGCCATGATCTTGCCGTACTCCCTGATCCGTTGCAGATCACCCTCATCAATCCGGTAGAGCGTCATGAGTTCATCGGCACCCAGGCCGCTACACATATTGGTGCGATTTGTGGCCGAATCCATTAATGTCTCTCCGCCGTCTGGTTCTCGGGCTCGCCAGTCTCGCAAAAAACCGGTCGGGTTGCAGCACAATCATGATGGCGGACCAGAGGGACGTGGCGCGGACAACACGGTTCCTCTGGCAATCAATCCGGGTGGCCGCCAGCGTATTCCCCGGATGGCGGGCGTCGCCGCGACTCTACACCCGGACGACCCGCCTAGCTTGGCACGTGGCCGACAACGGCGCCGAAAATTCAGGAGCAATGACATGCTCAGACCGCATACGAACACTTATTGGCTCGAGCCCAGCAGAATCCTCGCAGGGGAGTATCCGGGGGACGAGGATGCCAAATTTTGCTTGCGGAGACTTGAAACCTACCTTGAATGCGGTATCACCGATTTCATTGATCTGACAACTCCCGGGGAGCTTCCGGCTTACGACCAACTGCTCGCCCGCCTGGGCGAAACATCGCGGATGGAGCCCGGATACGAGAGATTTCCGATCGTCGATCGCAGCGTGCCTGAGTCCCGAGCGCAGATGCTGGAGATACTCGACGAAATCGACCGCCGCGTTGCTGCGGGGGGTACCGTCTATGTGCACTGCTGGGGCGGAGTCGGAAGAACAGGTACCGTCCTGGGCTGTTATCTGGTCCGACAGGGTCTGACCGGGGATGCCGCCCTGGCAGAACTGGCCAGGCTTTGGTCACAGATGGAGAAATCCTCCTGGCATCCCACGACTCCGGAAACCCCTGAGCAATTCGCCTTCGTCCGGGGCTGGCGTGAACGATGATAGCCGGCTGTTTATCCGCCGACCCTGCCCTTTCCATACCAGATGACGCTGCCGCCGCTTGCCCGCAGTTCCCGATAGCGGCGGCGTCCCGGCTGAGCTATACATTTAGTAACAGTGGACGGCGAAAGACCCCGATCCGGGGTCGAGCAGCGTCAGTCATTTTGCTCCCGGGTCGGTGGGTCCGCCACCCGTACGGGAGTTTTTGCAATGAAATTCGTCGATTTCCGCCATTCGCCTGACCGCCCATCGCCGAATCTCCCGCCCGTTGGCCATCTGATCCTCTGGGCTGCATTCATTCTCTTCCTGATCATGCTGGCGCTGGGGCCCAACAAGGCGATGGGCGCTGGCGAAGAGCTCGATGCGGGCACCTTCAGCATCGACTGCCCACAGGGGAGTGACTGGGAGATTTTTCGTGAGCCGGACCGCATCTTCCTCAAACGCCATCGATTTGCCGGCCAGGAACGGATCGGAACTACCGCGCTACTGGTGATGCGCACCCGCCCGGTACCCGAAAAATGCGGACTTTCAGCCGAACAGACCGCACAAAACTACTGCGATGACGAGGAGTTTGAGCTGTGGCTGAACGGACAGATCACCGGACTCTTCGGAATATCGGACGTCGCCCGCGACGAGATCGAGATGGAAGGCAAAAGCCTTTACGCGATGCGCTATCTGCAGGAGTTCGCGCAGGAGTATGGAGGCGCCAGCACGGAGAATCATCTCTATATCTATTTCCCGCCCGGCTTCGAGTCAGACAGCTATTTCTTCGTCTTCCTGCAGACGGAAGCCTGCCTGAGGCACCACTGCCCCGAGGCTCACGACGTCATGGATGAAACCCCGGTAAGGACTGCCGTGCGTTCATTGAGGATCGCCTCCGCGGCCGGCCGACCCTGATTTTCGGATCTCCGGATCAGCCGGCATGGGGACATGCACGTCGGCCCCGCCTGACAATTCGATGGCATAAGCGGCGTGGGTGGGCTTTATTTAGGGGAGTATGCGACTGGATTAGAGCGTTGAACCTAGACCGGCGATCAACAGCGACCGGAATCGGCTTCGGAGAGGAAGCGGGACAAGATGTACCGTCCGGCAGGTGGCATGCGGTCGGCATCGATGAGGTTCTTCGCGACGTGGATGGGAATCGCGGCGGCCTGACCGAGGAAGCTGCGGAAGCAAGACTGCGCGACATCGGTCCCAACCAGCTACCGCGGGCACCAGCCCCGACCTTGGCGGAAATTTTCCTGCGTCAGTTTCGCAGCCCTCTTATCTACGTGCTCGCGGCTGCGGCCATGGTCTCCTTGTCGCTGGGCGAGATCAAGGATGCCGCCTTTATATTTGGCGTGTTACTCATCAACGCGATTATTGGCACGGTTCAGGAGAATCGTGCGGAACACGCGAGTCGAGCGCTGCAGCAATTATTGAAAATACGGGCGACCGTGCGGCGCGATGCCCAGGTCAAGGAGATTGATGCCGAACTGCTCGTGCCGGGGGATGTCGTCTATCTCGAATCCGGGAACCGGGTACCCGCAGATTCACGCATCATCAGTGCCCACGGCCTTGAGGCGGACGAATCCCTCCTGACTGGCGAATCGGTGCCAGTCCTGAAACAACCCGACTGGATCGGAGATGCGGACACGCCACTCGCGGACCGACACAACATGGTCCACGCGGGCTCCATTATCTCTCGCGGGCGATGCCAGGCCGTTGTCGTCGGGACAGGGATCCGCAGCGCTATCGGGCGTCTGGCGCTCGACGTGCTCGCGCCGGATTCCGGCAAGCCGCCGCTGGTCTACCGGATGGAGCAGTTCACACGCTGGATCGCGATCGCTGTCCTGACGGCCGCCGCCATTGTTGCCGTGCTGGGCACGGTCCTCGGTGGATATTCCGTCACCGAGATGTTCATGTTCGGCGTCGCGCTCGCCGTGTCGGCCATTCCGGAAGGCCTGCCCGTCGCACTCACGGTCGCGCTGGCGATCGGCACGACCCGGATGGCTCGCCGCGGGGTCATCGTGCGTCACCTGACCGCCGTGGAAGGTCTGGGCAGCTGCACACTGATCGCCAGCGACAAGACGGGGACGCTGACCTGCAACGAACTGACGGTTCGGCAGGTCCGGCTACCCGGGGATGATTGCTTCGACGTCACCGGGCAGGGCTTCATCCCTGAGGGTCATTTCCTGAGTGGCGGCATGCCCATCGAGCCGGATGAGGGTGTCGCACTCGCAGACCTCGCCCGCGCCGTCGTGCTGTGCAACGAGGCGGATCTCCATCACATAGACGGCGGCTGGACATGGCGCGGCGACCCGACCGATGTCGCGCTTCTCACGATGGCATACAAACTTGGCTGGAGGCGGGAGACTTCGCTCGAACATCACCCCCAGGTCAACGAGATCCCATTTGAGGCCGAACGCCAGTTCGCTGCGACATTCCATCGCGTGGATGGGCGAGTACGGGCGATGGTCAAAGGCGCGCCGGAGCGGGTCCTCGAAATGTGCGATGACGATCCGGAAACACTCGACCGGCTTCTTGAGGTGGCGCAGGAGATGGCACGTGAAGGTTACCGGATCCTCGCCGTTGCGGACGGTATCGTTGACGGAGTCGACGATACCCATGCGCCGCCCGCTCCTGACGATCTGCGCCCGCTGGGACTCGTCGGGATGATCGATCCCCTGCGACAGGGCGTGGGTGAAGCCGTCGCGCAGGCACGCCGGGCCGGTGTCGAAACCATCATGGTGACAGGGGACCATCCCGTCACGGCACTGGCGATCTCGAAGGATCTGGGCCTGACCGATGACGCCACCACGGTTGTGACCGGTACCGAGCTCACCGACGCGGGCGATGAGGGACTTGTGGACGTCGTCAGCAAGGGGCGTGTTTTCGCCAGAGTCGCGCCTCACCAGAAGCTGGAGATCGTCAATGCCGCCCGCGAGGCAGGTCACTTCGTCGCCGTCACCGGTGACGGCGCCAATGACGCTCCCGCGCTGAAAGCGGCAAACATTGGCGTGGCCATGGGCAAGAGCGGTACCGACGTGGCAAGGGAGGCCGCAGAACTTGTCTTGAGCGACGATCATTTCGCCACGATAACTGCCGGGATCGAGGAAGGCCGGATCGCCTACGACAACATTCGCAACGTCATTTATCTTCTTGTCTCGACCGGTTTTGCTGAAGTAGTGCTCGTGGCACTCGCGATCTCGAACGGGATGCCGCTACCGCTGCTGCCGGTCCAGCTGCTGTGGCTCAATCTGGTCACCAACGGAATCCAGGATGTTGCACTGGCCTTCGAGCCGGGCCATCAGAATGTGCTAAAACGTGGGCCGCGACCGCCGGGAGAGTCGATCTTCAACAGGCTGATGATCGAGCGCACCGTCATCGGAGCGCTGCTGATGGGTGTCGTGGGCTTCGCCCTGTTCTCTTGGGCGATCAACTCGGGTTGGAGCGAGTCAGCCGCCCGCAATGGACTGCTGCTTCTGATGGTCTTGTTCGAGAACGTCCATCTCTTCAATTGTAGATCCGAAACGCGATCTGCATTCGCTCTCTCACCTCTCAAGAGCCCGGTGCTCCTCATCGGCATGATCGTTGCCTTCTCTATCCACGTGTCCATGCTGTATCTGCCGTGGGGCAACCTGCTGTTGTCGACGGAACCGGTCAGCCTTGACCAGTGGTTGATGTTGGCGGCACTCAGCCTGTCTATCCTGTTTGTGATGGAACTGCACAAGCTTTCATGGGCATTGCGTCATGGAGCGTTCAGGCGACAAGCCGAATAGCGGCTGACTGTCGCTGTGGCTGTCGGTTCCTCGCCCTGTCAGGGTTGGCGAGATCTGCGCCGACGCAGCACTTCGCGCAGGCCACCGCGAAGATTTGGCGACCAATCCGGGATCAGCAGGACCATCGCGACCTCCTCGAGCACAGCAGCCACGCTCAAGGATACGGAGAGATAGAACAGCCAGACGTAGAATCCCCACAGGAATAAGACGACCACAAATATTGCGAACACCAGTACGGCCAATCGTACGAGTCCGGTATGGAAACTCGCCAGGCGGCGGTAGCGAAACAGCGCCAGTAAGTGCTGGAAACCCCACAAGCCAAGGACTAGCCAGATCAGTAGACCATGATCAGCATAGACCTGAAAATGAAACACCCACACGCCGTATGCCGCAGTCAACATCAATGCGGCATCCGCGACCGAGTCCAGCAATGATCCCAGCCGTGACGTCCAATCGAAGGCCCGGGCGAGGATCCCATCAAGCCCGTCGCTGGCCAGTGCGATGATCAGCAGCCAGGCGAACAAGCGCTCTTTCTGCGACCAGGCCAGCCAGACGAGTAGTGGCGTCGAGAGCAGACGCGCAACGGAGATCGCGTTGGGCAAGTGTCGCAGTACAGATCTGGAGCGATTAATTTCCACTATCTTTCATGCTCCGAACCTGGGAGCGTCCCTAGACTCCGCATAATCACAAGGCAACGAAAATCCACGTGGGCTAGTCGCAGATTTATCATGGTCTAGAGTAAGTATGGCATCCACTCCGGTCGGGCGGCGTCTCCGACAGGGAATTCTTGGCATCGAGGTAATCAACAGGATGAACGAGCGCGAATCACTGCGCGGAAAGACATTCCGGGCATTGGAGGTTGGTCTCGCCGGCCGCGGACCCATTCGTTTGATACATGTGTTCGTTATTCTTCTCATCCTCGCCAACGTTGCCGCGGTGGTCCTGGCATCCTACCCGCCTTACGCAGAGCGATTCGGACAGGCTTTCTGGACTTTCGAACTGGTCTCCGTGGCTATATTCTCAGTCGAATATGCGCTACGGCTATGGTGCATCGTCGAAGCCCCCAGGTATCGCAGCATCACACCATTGCGGGCCCGTCTACGGTACATGGTGTCGCCGGTCGCTCTCGTCGATCTGTTGGCAATCCTGCCCTTTTATCTGAGCTTCCTGTTTAAGGTCGATCTTCGGTTCCTGCGGGTACTGAGGCTGCTGCGACTGCTCAAGCTGGGCCACTACTTCCCTGGCCTCGACGTGTTCTTGTATGTGCTGCGCGTGCAGTTGCCGGCGCTGGCGGCGGCATCTCTTGTGATGGTCGTCCTGATCCTGTTCTCCGCCTGCCTGATGTTCATGCTGGAGAGTACCGCGCAACCCGACGCGTTCGGCACGGTCGGCGCGGCGATATGGTGGGCGGTGGTGACATTGACCACGGTCGGATACGGCGACGTTACCCCGATAACGACGCTCGGAAAGATGCTGGGTACAGTCATCATGCTCCTCGGCGTTGGCACCGTCGCCCTTCCGGCAGCCATGCTGGCGGGCCGGTTCTCCGAAGAGATTCAGGCGCGCCGCGGCCAGCTCGAGACGCTGATTGCCCGTTACATAGGCGACGGGCGACTGGATCCACAAGAGCAAGAGGATATTCGCAAGCTCGGCAGAGACCTGGGCATGCCGGACGACGTGGTGGATCAGATCGTCGCCGGTCAACGTGCCAGGATTGGCAGGACGATTAGCTGTCCTCACTGTGGGCAGGATTTCGCACCGCCGACCTGAATGCCTGCCGCTCCCCTTGTCCGGCACATTCGTCCTTGCGCATCATCGGCCGGTCATGGTTCTCAGGTGGGGTGTTTACCCCATGTGAAGCGCCGACATCTCCTTTTATATTAGTTGCACGTAATGGATGTCGAAGGGCGTCCTGGAACCGGCAAGGAGGTGGCGACCATGAAGCGGTTCTCGATTCTGATCGCGTGTTTCCTGTTGATTGGCGCCACTGCCATCGACCCGATGCCACAGCACGCCCGGTCGACCTTCAGCCCGATCCCAGCCAGCCTTCCGGATATCGAGTATTCGGTTCTACCGGCATCAACGGAGGAAACGCCAAGGCCGCGACTCGATTACAGCGGCGAGGCCAATCAATGATTCAGCCCTCGTCCGAATCAGACGGCGGTATCGCCACACTCGGTCATCTCCCCTTCCGAGCAGTCCAGCCGTCATTTCGGACTTATGCCGGCGGCGCAACGCCGCCGGCTTCTTCCTTGAGATATCGCCCTGGCGACTTCCCTGTCCAGCGTCTGAACGCCCGACTGAACGTACTCTGATCCGAGTATCCCAGCAGGAAGGCTGCCTGCCCGATCGAGCGGCCTTCGTCAGTGAGTAACTTCTCCGCCAGACCGCGCCTGGTCTCCTCCAGCAGGTTCCTGAAATTCGTGCCTTCCTTTCGCAGATCCCTCTGCAGGCTGCTCACGCTGCGATTCAATCGGTGGGCTATCTCCCGTTCTGTTGCGTTCCCGGAAGACAGCAACTGGGTGAGCAACTCGCGTACCTTTGCTACTACCTCAGCTTCGTCCACCTGCGCCAGCATCCTGGCCAGCCATTTGTCGGCCTCGCCGGCCAGCTCCGGATTACCGGCAGGAAGCGGCTGCCTGATGTCCCCTATCTGCAGCGCTATCGCATTCTCCCCGGCTCCGAACTCGACCGGAGCCTGGAACCATTCCTCATACCTCAATCGCTGACCGGGGTCCGGCCTCTTCAGGCGGACCCAGATCGGAGCAAAGTCTTCTGTCGATGCCCGGCGGCACATGGCGATCAGTGCAGCCAGGCTTGCTTCTCCAAGCATGATCGGGAAAGGCTCTACCCCGCCGGCCGCATCGAAACTGTAGACGGCGAGTCCGTGCTCGGCGCGCCGCTGGAATACTGCAGCCGTGCTTGCAACGCGGTGATAGCGTAACCACCGGTCGAGCGCATCCTCTAGCGTGCTGCTGGCCAGCCAGGCGAAACCCAGAACCTGAGTATTACCAGGCCGGAGATGCCGGCCCACAACCAGCCCGAGACAGGGATCACCAGTGCATTGCGCCGCTTCCTGCCAGAGTTTTCGGAGGGCAGAGAACGGATAGCGGGCACCGGCCTTGCCGATCATGCTCGGATCCAACCCGGCCCGGATGAAGAGAGGCCGCGGGTCGACCCCGTAATGCCGCTCCAGCGTCTCTGCCAGAGCGCCGGACATGCTGGCGAGAGAGGTAGGCTCGTTGCGCGGACCCGAGGTCATCGTGCTCGTAAGTGCACATTGTCTGACAGCGAAGCGCAAGGCTTTTCTGCAAACGTTCCCCGTGCATGAGTATCTGCGGCTGCTCCCAAGCGCCCGGAGGCCGCAGTCTCTCGCGGTCGTTGCGAGGAGCCGTGGGAACATCGACCTCCCGGCCAGATGGGTCGCGACGACGTTCGTTTGCTGTCGCGACCGCTCGCTAAATGCTCACGCCTCTATCAGACCGTGCGGGTTGCGATGGCAGGCGAGATAGCCGAAGCCTTGCGGGCCGGTCCTGCCACGCCCAGCAAACCGAGCAGCCACAGCGCAAGGACCCCTGCAGGAACGTACAGAGGGTCCAGTCGCTCGAGTTCGAAGCTTGCGACCATCCAGTAGTTCACCGCGATCGTCAGCACGGACCCCAGCATCACTCCGGCCGTGGTGATCATCCAGTTCTCGACCATGAAATAGCGAAGGATGTCCTGCCGCCGTGCACCTACGGCCCGGCGCGTCCCAATCTGCTTGATACGCTGACGAACCGCAAAGCTGGCCAGCCCGACGATGCCAACGCCGGTGACCATCACCATGAGGCTGACCACAACAGCCAGCACCACCGCCATACCGCGGTCTCCCTGGTAGCTGGAGTCACGGATCTCGCTGTGGGTGCGCAGCGACTTCACGACGCGCCGGTCATTTGTCGCCAGCAGCGTCTGCTCCACCTGCGGCATTACGCGGTCACGCTCTCCAGGCTCAGCCCTGACAATGTAGTAATTGGATTCGACCGGCATGACGCGCGGGACGAGCATGACGTTCTCTAGCTCGTCCCAACCAACCCATGCCCCATGCATCGTGTCGAGAACACCGATCACCGTGACGGGATTGCCTAGTTTGTCGTAGACGGTGGCACCGGCCTGGGCGCCACCCTCTGGGAACAGCGCATCCAGGTACGCCCTCGTCATGATGACCTGGCTTATCGGCACGCCAAAGCTCTCCGGGTACTCGACATCCTCCGCGGTGAAGGCTCTACCTGACTCCAGCTTCACGCCGAATGCGTTGACGGCGTCCGCGTTGACGAAGTACTGCGCGCCGTTCACCCGCGGCGCCCCGTCTTCCGATGAACCGGCGAGTTCGGTACCCCAGCCGCTCCCGGACAACGGGACGTGCTGCGAACTCGTTACGGCGAGCACGCCGGGGATGGCCTCGAGCTCAGCGAGGTCCTGCGGAACGCTCTCCTGGAGATTGAAGTCTTCGCCAAAGCCGAAGCTCTGCACGGTGACGATGTTGTCCACATCCATGCCCGTGGGCCGGGTGATCTTGTCGATCCTCTGCTTGATTATGAATACGGCGTTGACGATGACCGCCAGCGTGAGCGCGATCTGCAAGGCCATCAGGATGGGGCCGGTCTTGTTACGGAGAGAAGCTCTCCAGATGGGTCCGAATTCCATGAACTTTCTCCTGTGAGGTATCCCTTATTGCAGGCGCAGATAAGCGCCGGGGGGTACCCGGCAGACGCGCCATGCCGGATAGAGACCGGCGATGACGGTGGTCACAACGGCGCTGGCGATAGCGATCCCGACCATGGTCAGGTCGAGTCTGGCCAGATGTTCGAAACCGGGGAACAGCTGTTGGATGCCCTTCAGCGCCAGCCAGGCGAAGCCGAGGCCGGCGAGACCGCCTGCGGCGCCGAGAGCGCCAACCTCGATAAGCTGCTGACGGAAAACCGCTCCACGGCTGGCGCCCAGTGCGCGGCGGATCCCGATCTGCGGCGCCTTACCGAGAAACTTCGTCAGCATCAAGCCGACGATATTGAACAAGCAGACAACCAGGAACAGGAACGCGATGCCGATAAGCACCTTGTTGTCGTCACGAACGACCTGGCGGACTTCTAGCCATTGCTCCACTGCCGTGATGCGATTGTTGAGCGGCCGGGCGAACCTGCCGAGCTCCTTCTGTTCTTCTACGTATCCGTCTATGAATGCCTGGTAGGCATCGCGCTCTACCTCGGAAGGCAACTCCACCCAGTACTGCCACCATACGCACTCGGCGCCGAGAAATTCTTCGAACGAATTGATGTCCTCGTCTTTCCAGCAGTTGGTGTTACCCGAGGAGAACAGTTCGAGTTCACGACCGACGCCGGATGGAATGAACATTTGTTCAGGCTCATCGAAGGCCCCGTTGTTGACGTCGTAGTATTTCGGCACCGGGTACCAGTCTTCCGAGACACCGACGACGGTGAATTCCCGATCATTGATACGCAGGGTTCTGCCGGTACTGTCCTCGCCACCGAACAATTCGTCGTTGCGCGACTTACTTATGACGACAAGGAGCTGGCCTGCATCATCGGCATCCCGACTCCACGCGGCACCGTAGACGAAGGGGATGTCGAACAGGGCGAAGAAGTCACCGTCGGTGAGCCGGGCCTGGGCCTGGAATGGCTTGAGGTCGACGCGCGTCGGCTGAACGACCAGCGAGACCTTATGCATCGCGGCCTGCCGACGTGGAATGTCGGATTCACGCAACGCCATCGCATCAATGTACGTAAGCTCCCAGGGCGCCTGCTCCGGGAGATCCTCCCGATAAGCCTGGGCGGGATCCCAGCTATCCAGCTGCACGGCATAGAGCACATCACTCTTGTGCGGAATGGGATTGTTGGCCATCAGGTAATAAATGGTCACGGCAGCCATGAAGATGCCGATACCCAGGGCGATCGTGGCCACCATCAACGAAGTCGTCGCCGGCGCAGCGAACAAGCTTCGGCTAGCGAGTTTCAGGTAGTAACGGAACACAGTCGTATCTCCTAGGAACCGACTACGGCGAGTTCCGCCGGAGCCTGACTGGCAACAGGAGAATCGATGGCCTGCGTCGTGTCCTGCACCCATCCGTCGAGCACCTGAACGTTGCGCGGTGCCCGACCGGCCAGATCCGCGTCGTGGGTGACCATGACGATCGTCGTGCCGGCCGAGTTGATGTCCTCCAGCAGTGCCATCACACCGTCAGCCATCTCGGAGTCCAGGTTGCCGGTGGGCTCATCTGCGAGCAGAAATCTTGGTGCTCCTGCCAGCGCCCGGGCGATGGCCACGCGCTGCTGCTGTCCGCCGGACAACTGCGAGGGCAGATGTCGCATTCGCGATGTGAGCCCAACCAGCTCCACCGCCTCCTCGATCCTTCGACGTCGTTCAGCGCCGGTGAAGCCGCGGTAGCGCAACGGCACGTCTACATTGTCGAACACGTTCAGGTCGGGAATCAGATTGAAACTCTGGAAGATAAAGCCGATCTTCTCGTTGCGAATCCGCGATCGGGCATCGTCCCCGAGATCACTCACGTCTTCGGCATCCAGCCTGTAGGTGCCGGAGGTGAAATCCTCCAGCATCCCGGCGATATTCAGGAACGTCGTCTTCCCGGATCCGGACGGACCCGTGACCGCTACGAACTCGCCCTCTTCCACACGCAGGCTGAAGTCCCTGAGCGCGTGTGTTTCGACTGTGTCTGTCCGGTATACCTTGCTGATGTGGTGCATCTCGAGCATGTTTCTTCCCTCAGTCTTGGAGTAGTACGGTCCCGGCTCCCTCGAACTGCGCCAGGTCGGAGATGATGATGGTCTGGCCCTCCTCCAGACCGGTGAGGACTTCCACCTCGCCGATGCTGGTAGCGCCAACCTGGATTTCGCGTCGATGGGCCAGCCCGCCTTCGACGACGTACGCGATACGCCCGCTACCGCTGTCGAGAAATGGCCCGCGCTGTACGGTGAGCGTGTCTTGTTTCGACTCGAGCAGTATCCGGGCCGATACACGCTGGTTCTGCCTGAGTCCGTCCGGTGGATCGCCGGCGAAACGCACCCGGCCTGACACCTGGTTCTCTCTCACCTCCGGCGATATCGCGGTGATCTCGCCAGCGTGGGTCGATCCGCTGAAAGTGATTTCTGCAGGCATGCCGAGACCGAGGTCGTCGCCATACTCCTGGGGTACCTGGATATCGATCTCGAAGGCGGTGAGATCCACCACCGTCATCAGCGGCTGGTTCTCTGCTACCTGTGCCTTCTGATCTACCGATAGTGATCCGACGATACCGGCTACCGGCGAGCGCACCTCCAGCTCGGCGACGCGTCGCTCCAGTTCGCTGACGAAAAGCCGCTGACGATCCCTCTCCAGCGCGCGCGTCGCTATTTCAAACCCCAGGCTTTCACTTTCCAGGCGTGCGTTCGCCTCCGCGTGGTCGAACTCGAGCCTGGCCCGGGCGAGATCGTCCTTGGCTTTCTCGAAGTCCTGCAGACTGATGATCTGCTCGTCCCAGGACGCCTGGGCTCTGCGCAATTCCCGCTCGGCGGCTGTCACGGCGACCCTCGCCATGTCTGTCGTCTGCTGGTTACGCAATTCGCGTTTCTTCTTCTCGATGCCCTGCCTTGTCAGTTCCGTTTCCATACGCTGTAGCGTGGCGAGTTCCTGATCGAGCTCGTTGGCCAGCCGCGGGCTCTCCACGCCGGCCAGAACCTGTGACTCGCTGACCGTGTCTCCCGCCTCGACCATCAGCGTGACCACGCCTTCCGCCGGGGCGTACACAGTGGGCTTCACCGCGGCGACAACACGCCCCCTGACCGCCACATCGCGCACGAAATCGTTGCGCGTTACGGTTGCCAGCCTGAGCCGCTCAAGCGGTACGGAACGGTCCGCAGATGCGATTCGCTGAACAGCGGGGGAGACTGCCGCTGACGTAGCTACCAGGGACAGGATGAAAAGACCGATCATCCAGCGTCGTCGACTGGACATGGGAGGCCGCTCGACGACCTGGTCCTGGGCCGCGGTGTCACGGATCGTCGCGCGTGCGGTCACGGCTGTCCCCCGTTGCGGATTGGCTGAACTCATGGCAATCGCTGTCGCTCCCCGATCTATTCAGATGAACAGTCCCGACACCTGATCGCATCTGGCCTGTTCTGCTTATGACGCACGATCGGCGATCCGGGTTTGAATCGGGATGGAAAACAGAGATGCTATGGTTGCTTCCGAAGGGCATGGGCGCCATGTCGGAACGGTGTCTCGTGGGATAATCTCTGCATCGATTCCATGACGGTGAACAAAGTTGCGGGTACGTCTGATGAGAAAAATCTGCTTGTTGACAGCTTCGTTGGCTCTTTTGTGTGCCTGCGACAAACCGGGGGCACCGGCCGCCACCGAGGCGGCGACCGGTAGAGTCGCATCGGAGGCGCCAGCCGTAACTGCTCAGGGGATCATGGACGCCGCGAACGCTACCTACGTCGGCATTTACGATGAGCCAGTGTCTCTGCGAGACGGGATCTTCGAAGGGCAGCCTTTTGTCGAGGGCGGGGCGTCCCGGCCACACGTGGAACTCGTGCGTGAATTCTCCGTGACCGGTGATCTCACCGGTGACGGATCGGATGAGACCGTCGTGCTTCTTGCTGAAAATTCAGGTGGATCCGGGACCTTCGGCTATCTGGCGGTACTGGCAGGAACAAGTGTCGGCAGCACGAGCCTTGAGACAGCACCGATTGGAGACCGGGTACAGATCCAGTCTGCGTCCATACAGGAACAGGAATTACTCATCCAGGTTATCGAAGCCGGCCCGGATGATGCAGCCTGCTGTCCTTCGAACAAGGCGTTGAGACGCTGGACCCTGGAGGGTGCGCGCCTGGCGGAGGGGGAAGCGGAATCCGCTGGCACTCTGTCGGTCGCCGATCTCGAGGGGCTGGAATGGCATCTTGAAGAAATGGGCGCGGCCACAGACTTTGGGGAGGGCGTCCCGATTACCGTGGTTTTCGATACCGGCCGGGTTGCCGGGCACAGCGGCTGCAATCGATACATGGGTGCGGCGGAAGCAGGCGGCATGCCTGGCGAGATTTCCTTGGGGCAGCTGGCGGGCACGATGATGGCCTGTCCGGATCCTCTAATGCAGCTCGAGCGCACGTATCTAGGCGCGCTCGGCCAGGTAACTCGATTTGGGTTCAAGGCAGGCAGACTGGTACTGACCAGCATTAATGAGGCCGGTGAGGTGGGTAACCTGGTCTATTCGCCTCATCCGTTACCCGAATAGGCCGATTGATTTTCTCAGGCGGCCGCGCGACGGACGGCTCGTTTGCCGGTCGCTGGCGCATCGCGTATCGTCCGGAATCGTTCGCAACGCTTGTCTTGTCTCCGGCGACATCGGCCTCCTGCTCCTGATCTGGACGCAACGCATCTCGTTAGCGAACCGCATTCATTGCGCTTCGGGCCCCGGGTCCGCGAGAAGCATTACAGGGAGCTGTAGATGCAGCACAGATTCGCAATTCGCGCCGTTACCGCCATCGCCTTCTGGCTGGCGATGACGCACAACAATGTGAGTGCGCAGGACGAGCAACCAGCCGCCGAGGAGAGTCCCGTGATAGAAGACGGCCGCAGCGTTTCAATCGAATACACACTAAGGCTCGAAGACGGCACCGTCGCCGACACTAACGTCGATGGTGAACCGCTGGTCTACACGCACGGCAACGGGCAACTGCTGCCGGCCCTGGAGAAAGAACTGGAGGGGATGGCCCTCGCGGATACGCGCAGCATCGAGATCTCGGTAGCCGACGGCTACGGAGAAGTCGACCCGGGACTGTTTCGGGAAGTGCCACAGGAGCAAGTTCCGGAAGAAGCGAGGCAGGTCGGACAGGTTCTCTACGCGGAGAGTCCGAACGGACAACCCTTTCAGATAAAGGTGCACGAGATTAAAGACGAGGTCATCGTCCTCGACCTGAATCACCCCCTGGCGGGTGAGGCATTGATCTTCGACATCAGGATCGTGTCCATCGATTAAGACGGCTAACTGGATTTCGACAGCAACGCACGTACCGCCTCAGCCAGGTGCACTCCGATCCTTGACGCCGGATCGCTCCGTTTTGGCTGGATGGGAGGGAAGCGGCATAATGGCGCCGGAAGGGGAAGGTCGTGGTCTGCTCCCATCGCACGTGGTGAATCCCAGGAGCCCGCTCGAGCGAAGTCTCCAGGGGGGCACAGTTTGACGGTGGCGAGTATGTCCGGCCCGCGGTACGGACCATCCCGAAGACAATGATCGCCTCTCAATATTTCAGTAGCCGGAGGAAGTTGCTGTGGTCGATCTAGATATGGTCTTTCTGGCGCGTCTGCAGTTCGCATTCACGATCAGTTTCCACATCATTTTCCCGGCCTTTACGATAGGGCTCGCCAGCTATCTGGCCATGCTCGAGGGCTTGTGGCTGAAGACAGGCCGGGACGTCTATCTCCAGCTATATCGATTCTGGGTAAAGATCTTCGCCGTCTCCTTCGGCATGGGTGTCGTGTCCGGACTGGTGATGAGCTATCAGTTCGGCACGAACTGGAGTCTGTTCTCCGAGATTACCGGCAACGTCCTGGGTCCGTTACTCGGCTACGAAGTCCTGACGGCTTTCTTCCTCGAGGCGTCCTTCCTCGGCATCATGCTGTTCGGCTGGAATCGCGTCGGCCCGCGACTGCATTTCATCTCGACGGTCGTCGTAGCCGTTGGAACGCTTTTCTCGGCCTTCTGGATCCTCGCAGCAAATAGCTGGATGCAAACTCCCGCCGGACACGAGATACGTGACGGGATCTTCCACGCAACCGACTGGATCGAGGTCATCTTTAACCCTTCGTTCCCTTACCGATTCAGCCACATGGTGCTTGGAGCCTATTGCACGACCGCCCTCGTCGTCGGAGCAGTCGGTGCATTTCACCTGCTGCGCGGTACCAATCGGGAACCCGCTCGGGTCATGACGCACATGGCGCTTGGATTCCTTGCAATCGTCGTTCCAGCTCAGATGATCGCCGGACACGAGCACGGAGCAAACGTCTACGAGCATCAGCCAGTGAAGCTCGCTGCCATGGAAGGGCACTGGGAAACCTATGAGAACAACGCTCCGCTGGTGTTGGTCGGATTTCCGAATGAAGAGACGGAGAGCAATGACTATGCGCTGTCGATTCCGAAGGTGGGCAGCCTGATTGTGACCGGCTCGTTCGACGGTAAGATCCGCGGCCTGAAGGAATGGCCGGCCAGCGAACGCCCGCCTGTCGGATGGGTGTTCTGGAGTTTCCGGGTGATGGTCGGTCTCGGAATGGTCATGTTGTTTATTGGCTTGTTTGGCGCTGTGCTCGTCTGGCGACGTAACGTCGAGACGCAACGTTGGTTCTTGCGCCTGTGCATCGCAGCAGGACCAGCCGGATTCATCGCGGTCATCGCCGGGTGGTTTACCGCGGAGATCGGCCGGCAGCCCTACACGGTCTATGGCCTGCTGCGAACCGTTGACTCGGTGTCTCCGGTCACCGCGGGCGCGGTTGGTACATCGTTGATCGTTTTCATCTTCGCCTACAGCATCGTGTTTGCGGCCGGGATGTACTACATATTGAAACTTGCAAAGCGCGGACCGGAGGGCCCGGCCCATCCGCCAAGCGCGAAACCGGACGAACCCGTGCTGGGCGTGCCACTCGCGCTCGGCAGGGAGGATTCCGCAGAGGCGGCTGGCTAGACCAGCACGAATAGCACGAGGGTCACAGGCTATGGACTGGATCGATCTGCCCACGACCTGGGCCGCACTCCTGGCGGTGGCGGTGTTCATGTACATCCTGCTCGACGGAATGGATCTGGGTGTCGGCATCTTGTTTCCGTTCGCCAGTACAGACCAGGACCGGGACATCATGATGAATTCCATCGCGCCGGTCTGGGACGGGAACGAGACCTGGCTGGTTCTGGGCGGTGGCGGTCTGTTTGCCGCGTTTCCCAAGGCATATGCGGCACTGATGCCTGCCGTTTACATGCCCATCGGATTCATGCTCACCGCATTGATCTTCCGCGGCGTGGCTTTCGAATTCCGCTTCAAGGCTAGCGGCTCAGGGCAGCGAGTCTGGGATCAGGCGTTCCATTGGGGCTCCGTGATCGCAACATTTTCTCAAGGGCTGGTGCTCGGAGCGATCGTTCAGGGCGTGACCCTGGACGATGGGCGCTTCGCGGGTGGTATGTTCGACTGGCTGACGCCATTCAGCTTTGTCGTCGGCTGCGCCATGGTCTGGGGCTACGTGCTCCTGGGCAGCACCTGGATGGTCATCAAGACAGAGGGTGAACTTCTGGAGTGGGCTCGGCGCGTCGGCTTGATCTCGGCGGGTGTTGTGCTGCTGATGATGGCCGTGGTGAGCTTCTGGGTGCCGGCACTGGATGCTGCCGCAGCCGATCGTTGGGGCCTTCGGTATCCGGACGTGGACTGGGCTAAGCTGCTGCCACTGACACCCATACCGCTACTGGTGGTCGTCGCCTTCTGGAAGCTGGTATCGAGCCTGCGGAAAGACACCACCTATGCGCCGCATATCTGGGCCTCGTCGTTATTCCTTCTCGGATTCATCGGTCTGATGGTCGGTATCAATCCGTATCTCGTCCCCTACGACCTGACCATTTATGACGCGGCCGCCGCACCGAAGTCGCAGGCTCTGTTGCTGGTGGGCGCGGTCGTCATGTTGCCCATCATTCTGGGTTACACGGCTTATGTGTATTGGATTTTCCGTGGCAAGGTGAAAGCGGATGCCGGCTATCACGCCTGACAGCGATCCGTACGCGGGTGCTCCACGGAGTCGCTGGCGCAGGCTGGGGTGGTTCGCACTGCTCTACGCGGCAAGCCTTGCCGCCTGGAGTGCCCTCGCCTATCTGATTCGGGTGATGATCGTCCCCTAGATTTCTCCCGGCTTGCCGGATTCTCGTCCGGCGGCGATACTCTGGTCGCAGCCAACCCGGGAGGGTAACGCTGCGCAAGCCTCTCCACATCTGTCTGCTCGCCATGGCGCTCGTCTTCATCGGCTGTGGCCGGCAGCCGCCCTCGGAGACGGAGATCCGATCTGAGGAGGTCGGCTCGGCGTCTCCCCTGTCTCATCGCCCGGAAGACGTCGATGGCCTGCAGGTTCCGGAGGAATTGCAGGGCATCGTGGATCCATGGTTCGGTGACCTGTCCGACATGGTCGAGCGTAGACTCGTGCGAGTTGCCGTCGCGCGCGGCGGCTTCTTCTATTACATCCGCGACGGCAGGCAGCATGGACTCACCTCCGAGGCCGTGCGTCTGTTCGAGAAATTCCTCAACCGGAAACTCGGCCTCTCCGGCACGAACAGGGTGCACGTCATCGCGCTGCCGCTTACCCGGGATCAGCTACTGGGTGCGGTGGTAGATGGTCATGCGGACATCGCGGCCGGCGGACTGACCGAGACTGCCGACCGAAGGAGACTTGTGGACTTCTCCTCACCCTGGCTGACCGGCGTCAGGGAACTGGTGGTCACAGGACCGGTCGCGCGTCCACTTGCGAGCCTGGACGATCTTTCCGGCAGGGAGGTCGTCGTAAGGGTATCCAGTTCGTATTACGAGAGCCTGCTGGCGCTGAGCGAGCGTTTTGTTGCAGCAGGCAGCCCGGCCATAGATATCCTGCCAGCCCACGAGATCTTCGAAGACGAGGACCTGTTGGAGATGGCGTCGGTTGGCATGATCGGCATCACGGTGGCGGACGATTACGTAGCGCGATTCTGGTCACAGGTATTTGCGGATCTGACCTTGCATGACGACCTGTCTGTACGTGAGGCGGGTGCCATCGCCTGGGGCATCCGCAAAAAAAGCCCGGAGCTGAAGGCAGCAGTCAACGAGTTCATAAACATTAACCGACTCGGCACGAAGACCGGCAATATCGTGCGAAATCGCTACCTCGACAACCCGGATCGCGTCGTCAACGCTCTGTCCGGCGATCGTCTGGCGCAACTGTCAAAGGAAGCGCCCTATTTCCGTGAGTACGCGAATCGTTTCGGTCTCGACTGGCTCCAGCTAGCCGCCCAGGGATTCCAGGAATCAAAGCTGGACAACCGGAGACGCAGCCCCGCGGGCGCCATTGGAATCATGCAGGTCATGCCCCAGACCGCACGCATGATGGGGGTCCGCGACTACAAGTCGATGGAGGGCAGCATACACGCTGGCGCCAAGTATATGCGCCACCTGATCGACCAATATTTCCCTGACGAGAGCATTGATCCAATGAACCGATGGCTGTTCGCACTTGCCGGTTACAACGCGGGCGGCGCAAGAATCAGTCGCTATCGTGAAAAGGCGGCAGCGGATGGTCTGGACCCGGATCGATGGTTCGGCGAGGTGGAACAAGTGGCGGCTGACAGGATCGGATCGGAAACCGTTAACTACGTGCGCAATGTCATGAAGTACTACCTTGCATACAGGATGACCTTCGAACGCGAGCAACTGCGCCGCGATGTTCTCGCGCGCCTCGGGCGGGTGGACTGAAGTCAGGCTCGGGCAGCGCCAACCCGGCCTTACAAACCCAGCTCCCTGCAGACGGTCTCGACGACCAACTTGTCGTCCTCAAAACCGATCAATGACTCGCGATCGTCTTCCGCATCCGACTCCATCACGAAATACAGCACAGCGGCCTGGACCGTACGCCGATGCTCCTCACCCGAGTCAATAGTCAATGTATCGATCAGCCGATGGCATCGGTTGGCTATCGCCTGAGCTGTATCCACGTCCATGTGATCCACATCCCGAGACGAAACCTCCACGCTGACAAGGTACGTAGCCACGCGACGGCGCAACTCCTCGCTCGAGAGGCGCGGGCCGGCCATCAGCTCCCTGAGCATGACAGCGATGGTCCCGGGCAGTGACTCCATTATCCGGGCAACTGAAAATGCACCATCGGGCTCGCGGTCACTGGTCAAATTCGGCTCCTCGTGACCATCTCTCGGGCGCGGCCTTTCGGGTCCTGGCGATCCATGCACCGATCAGCGGCTGGATCATTGCAGCAGCTCAGGATTGACCGGCGCCCGCCTCCCACTCACGGATGTATTCGATCTGTTGGTCCGTCTCGGGGATCTGTGGCTCCCATGCGCTCTTCTCCATGGAACTGTAAAGGATCGCCAGCTTGCGGATCGCCCGGTCACCATCAAGGCCACATTCCACGAGATAACAGCCGATCGCCACACCGGTTCGGCCGACGCCGCGATTCGCATGAATATACGTCGTCTCGCCACGGCTCATCGCGTCACTGATCTCGCGGAACACGGCAGCCATCTGTACCGGACTGCGGGGAATTCCTTTGTCACGTACGGGGTGATGGCTGTACTGGACATCGACACCTAGCATGTCGGCCTCCCGATGCAGTATCTCCGCATAGGCAAGGCATTCCTTCTTCTCGGACAGGTCGATGAACTGTCCGATACCGGAGACCAGGAAACGGCGGATCCGGCGGGTGGCCTCCTCAGGCCCGTCGACGCCGGGATGCTCACCTGCAAGCAGCACGTCCGGAATCACCCAGAAAGCGTTGTCGATAGGTTTAGTCATCCTGCCTCAGTCAACTCCCCGTTCCGGTCGCCGAAGACTGACCTGCGCGTGAAATCGCCCGCCACGTATAACGGCCTCCAACTGGCGGAAATTGGCCACGTCCTGGGACGGGTCCGCGCCGAGCACGAGCAGATCTGCAATCTTCCCGGCCTCCACCGTGCCGATTTCGCCCTCCCGCTGCATCGCCCGGGCACTGTTCAGCGTCGCGGCCACGATGACGTCTATCGCCGGCATGCCGGCCGCCTGCATGGCCTCCATTTCAGCATGAATCGAAGGTCCGGCAACAGTCAGTGGATTGCCCGCATCCGTACCCATCGCGATGGTACCACCGGCTTGATGGACGGCCATCAGGTTGCCAGCCATCACCTGGTAGCTTTTTGCCGCACGATCCGCGTAGGCGTCAAGTCTCTCGCGGTCGAACCGGCCGAACTGGCCGGATTCCGCCGACTGCGCGATCTTCGCCAAAGTGTCCTGGTCAACGCAGCGGTTCGGATCATCCACATCGGGCGGCGGATCTCCGGTGAGCACTGACTCGTACATTCGAACGTAACCACCTCTCACCGCCAGCGTCGGCGTGTATATTACTTCCCGCGCCGGGTCTGTCAGCATTTCGAGGAATTCGGCATCGACCGGCTCGTCCTGCACGCTGTGGACAAGCAGCCGCGCGCCGGCGCGTAGCGCAACCTTGGCCTCCCGAAGCCGGGTCGCGTGCACCAACAACTGCACGCCGTAGGTGGCCGCCTCGTCGCCCACCGCCGAGAGTCGGGCGTCCAGCTCGTCCCGCATATCCTGTGATGGCGCCAGGAACCAGACCTTGATCGCATCGGTGTGGTTTGCAGCCAGGTATCGTACTCCCGCGCGCCCGGATTCTTCGTCATTCAGCTCGATGATCCTGCTTTCCGCCGGCAACACCCATTTCGGTGGGCTGACGTGGCTGATCAACGGCCCCGCCGCCGCAACATGTGGCGCAAAGGGATCCCCGCGGACGCGATCCCTCAGGGTCCATGTCCAAGGGAAGCCACCGACGTCGAAAACCGCGGTGACGCCCGAACACAGGTAGGCTCGGAGATACCTCTCCGGCATGGTCCGCTGGCGGAACTCGACGGCCTCGAACGGATAGATGGACCGGACGTCCAGGGCATCGGGACGGCCATCGCCCCAGGCCGTCTGGTCAAAGTGCACGTGCGCATCAACGATGCCGGGCGTGATCCACCGACCGGAGACATCGATCAGGCGGGCGGAGTCCGGCACACCGCAATCTGACGAAGGTCCCGCACACGCTATCCGATCACTTTCGATCAGCACGACGGCGTCATCAACAGGCACGCCGCCGGTCCCGTCGATCAGGGTCCCACCCACCAGCGCAACCAGCGTCGATCCAGCGGGAGACTGGACACGTTCATCGAGCGCGGGGCGGTCCGAACATGCGGCCAAAAAGAATGCCGTCAAAATGGCGATGGCGAAACTTGCGATCAGCCCGCTGAATCTATGCATGGGGGCGTAGTGTACTTATGGTGGCTTGCGGGTAAAGCGCTGACAGGGATCGCGGCCACCTGGAAAGCCCTGCCAGGCGCTGCGGGTAAAATCCCAGCGAGTGATGCGGGCGCCAGGGCGCGGCTGCGGGTTTCATTGGATGGACCGGGGACAACCGCGTTCGTCTCACTACTGCATCAGGGCAATCCGGTGGTTACGGGACTCGAACGGACCGGCTTACATCCTCATCCGCTCAGGCCATCCTGAACATGGCGGGGTGAACAGTTAACCCTGGGCAGCGAGGCGATCCGCCCAGCGGGTGGTTTCGGGCAGTCGGTAGCGTGTCAGACAGGCGAGCGTGTAGTGGATCGCCGTTTCCAGAGACACACGATGTCCCGCCGACACGAACAGAGGCCGCACCCCGGCCCGAGTCCGCAGCACGGCGCCGATCCTCTCCTGCCCGTCCATCAGCGGAGTCCAGTCACCCTTGCGGTCGGGAACATCGGCATGGGTACCGATCAGCCGACTCTTCGCCACGCCTATCGTCGGCAGGCCAGTCAACACCCCGAGGTGACAGGCCAGACCGAATCTCCGCGGGTGTGCAGATCCCTGTCCATCGCACAGGATCAGATCCGGCGCCATGTGTAACCGATCGATGGCCTCGAGCAATACCGGTATCTCTCGGAATGAGAGCAGTCCGGGAACGTACGGAAAGGTTGTCGGCCGGCGCGCAATTGCGTGCTCTACGAGCTGAAGTCCGGGAAATTCCAGCACAGCAACTGCGCCGCGGGTGACCTTCATATCGTCCTCGAATGCCACGTCTGTTCCGGCGACATGCCTGACCGCCCCGAGATCGTCATCTCGGACGACCAATCCTCGCAGCTTCTGCTGGATGTTTCGGGCCTCGGCCGGCGTAACGTCCCAGGGGTGCGCGGTCACGCTTTCATCCGGCCACGACTGGGCGATGGCCAGGCCCCCGCTAGACGAAGTCCGGCGGTCGGAGGAAGTATCGTGACAGTCAGCGGGACACGCATCCGGATCATTGAGAACACGGCCATACCGGCCGAGTCTAGCATCGACATTGCCATGGGCTGTTGCGGCCTCGATCAAATCGCGATTGCCGTTTGTAACCGAGACACTGGCGCCTATACTGACCTCGCCGAACGCACGCAGCCACGACAGCAACTCGACGGGTCTCGATGAACAGAGACGACGCCAGCGGACCGGGGTCGGGCCCCTCGGTAAAGATACCCAGCCTGGGAGACGCGATCACGCCCGTCATCGTATTGATCCTGCTGTTGTCTTTCTCCGTCTATCTGTTCGGCGACGACTCGTCCTACGGGGCCAACCAGGTAGCCCTGATCATCGCATCCGTCGTCGCCAGCTTTATCGCAGTAAAGAACGGACATCGCTGGCAGGACCTCCACAGCGCCATCTCATCCGGTATCTCCGTGGCGATCGGCGCCATGCTCATACTGCTCTCGGTAGGCGCGTTGATCGGTAGCTGGATGCTGGCCGGCACCGTGCCGGCGATGGTCTATTACGGCCTCGAGGTCATGCATCCGTCGATCTTCTACGCGGCCACCTGTCTGATATGCGCTCTGGTCGCAGTCGCTGTCGGTAGCTCCTGGACCGTCGCCGGAACCATCGGTATCGGCTTGATGGGCGTCGGCATCGGTCTCGGGTTGCGGCCGGAGATCGCAGCAGGCGCGATCATCTCGGGATCCTACTTTGGTGACAAGATGTCACCGTTATCAGATACCACGAACCTGGCGCCGGCGGTCGCCGGTGCCGAATTATTCACCCATATCCGCCACATGGCGTGGACCACGGGACCGTCCTTCCTGATCGCGCTGTTCCTGTTCATAACAATCGGCATATTTGCCTCGCCGCAGGGAGACGACATGCAGCTCGGCGGATTGTCCGAGGTCCTGCAGCGCGAATTCCGTCTGGGCGCGATAAATCTATTACCCGTCGCGCTGATCGTCTGGATGGCGATCAAACGGATACACGCCCTTCCGACTATCCTGGCGGGCGCCGCAGCGGGCGCGGTACTCGCGGCTTTCCTGCAGCCCGAGCAGGCCGTGACTCTGGCCTCGTCTCCCGACCTGCCGCACTGGCTGGCCGTCATCAAAGGCGTGTGGATCTCGTTGTTCGACGGCTACGCGTCAAACACGGGCGACGCGACCATAGACGACCTGCTCACCAGGGGCGGTATGATCAGTTTCCTCAACACGATCTTCCTGATCCTGACCGCCCTTTCGTTCGGGGCTGTGATGGAGCATACAGGGCTGCTCGAGAGAATGATTTCGGGATTGGTGCGCGCGGCCCGCGGCACGGGATCGCTCATCTCGGCCGTCGTCGGAACCACGATTCTCTCCAATATCGTCACGGCTGATCAGTACATGTCCATCGTCGTCCCGGGCCGAATGTTCAGGGAGGAGTTCCGGCGGCGCAGGCTCAAGGCGCGAAATCTCTCGCGCACCATAGAGGATGCAGGAACCCTGACTTCGCCGTTAATTCCCTGGAACACCTGCGGGGCCTACATGGCGGCGACACTGGGCGTGGCAACGGTAGCCTACCTCCCCTTTTGCTTCCTGAATCTGGTCAATCCGCTGGTGGCGATTCTCTACGGAGTTCGGGACATAAAGATCGAGAGATATGGCGACAAAGAGCCGATACCGGCGATCGACCATGCCTGATTGCTTTCGCCAGACCGGGGGCAAGCGCTCTCCGGTTTGCCGGCCGTCACCTGCACCGATCGTCCAGGCTCGGCCAACTCGACTACAGACTGCCCAGGTACTGGGCATTCTGCGAATCCTTGAGTAGCGGCCTGTTCACCAGACGGAAATCGCTGAAGAACATCATGAAGCGATCTTCACTGCCCGGCGAAAAGACACCGACGCGGCGTATCTTGTGCAACCGGAGTTGTCGGCCGTCCGGTCCGTTACGGATCGCGTCCATTGGAATCTGGTACAGGTTATAGCCAGGCTTCACGACCATGGTCAGGTCGGTGCGGTCCCCTTCGGCCTTCTCTCTCCGCTTGTCGTCGACCCGAAGAATGATCTCCCGGGAATGATCGAGTTCCGAATAGATCTCGATCTGCAGGGCGTTGTACCCGCGCCAGTCCGTATAGGGTTCGTGCACCATGACCCCGGCCCCCGGCGCGGTATCGAACAGGACCATCGCGGTGATGCGCTCATTCCTGGATTTCCACTGCCTCGGCGGCATCCCGACGAACAGGAGTGAGTCACGCACCTCTATGAATCGCTGCTGCCAGGCGTCAGTCATGTCCACTACTCGCGGGTAGGCTCCATTCCGGCCCGCATAAGACAAGGCCACCGGGAAGAGCGACTGCATTACGATCACCACGACCAGTACGGAACTCCAACCGATGACCTGGCGCGGGCGGCCCCGCAGACGATCATGCTCGCGGCGGAGTGGACGATCCAGCGCGGCGCTGAGAGTAAGAAATGCGATGCCGCCGAATATGTTGCGCAACAACCGGTCTTCGGCAGACGCGGACGCGTCGGGGAAGAACAGCTCCAATCCGACGCTCATGATCAGAACCGCTACGCCAGCCACGGCGTAGTAGAGCGACCGCTTGCGGATCCAGCGTCGACCGATCAGGGCAGTCAATTCCAGAACGATGAGTCCACCGATTCCAAAAAAGAGCACGTGGCGCAGACGGTAGAGTTCGAACAAGAAGAGATTGCTGCTGGGCGGATCGTCTGCAATAAGCACGATACTGGCCAGCAGGAATGCGGCCACATAGAGTACGACCAGCCGGGCAGCCGGCCCCTTGGCCCGCATCGTCCCCGCCCGGATTTCGTGAAACGGCTCGGTCGCGTCGTTATGTGTCATGCGACTCCGGTGATCTGTCGCCAGGCCTATGCTCGCGGTCGCTCCCCTTGGATCGCGGCGCCAGCCCAGCCCAAACTACTCCGCCGACCGTTACACGGCAATCTTGCAATGCACCGCTAGTTCCTCGCCTTGCCCAGATCCTCAAAGAATCTGCGGGCATCCTCCGAGTGCCGCTGGCGATACGCCGCACAGATCGCAACGATCTCCTCCGTTTGTCTGAGCACTCTCTCCAGCCCTGGAACATCATCGCTGAACTGGCCAAGCACAGGCCGCAATCGGTCACCATCTTCCAGGGTACAAAAACCGTTGAAGTACGCTGGCAGATAGTAACCGTAGTTAGCGGGAAAGCGCTCCACCAGCGCGGGGGCATTGCCCTCAAACCACGACCAGGTTCCTTCCAGCGCGGCCGGGCGAGCCAGTGCCGCAAGTAGTGGAGATGTTTCGCTGCTACGTACCGATTCGTCGAGCAACAGATTCCGCGCTCGCGCCAGCAGCAGCGGATCCTCTGCGTGACCGAGGGCGGTCAGAATCTGGCTGCGCAACAAAGTCTGGTTCGATTCCCGCAATAGTTCGACCAGGTGGTCGAAAAACCCGGGAGGGCTGTCCTGTACCGCGACCAGGAGCGCTGTCCCCACCAGGTCGGGAGCAAGCGTCGCACTTTCACCACCCTGGTCGCTCGTGTAGCCCACATGGGCCCGCCCCGCCCGGGCGAGATCCATGCGCAGGTCGCGACCGCGCGCATAGGTGGCCAGGAAACGGGTCACAGCGCTGGTCAAGAGAGCCGCCTCTTCCTCTGACTCCGCGCCACTCGGGAGTCCGAGAAGTTCTATCCTCCGCTCGTAGATCGCGGTCGCGTAGGCCGCGGCAAGAGGCTTCTGCTGTGGGCCGAGGAGGTGATCGAAGACCCTTTCGAAGGCGTTTATCGATGCCACGACCACAGAACGCTCACGGGCCCCGGCCAGGGTCGGCAAAGACAGGAGATAGTCCTCAATCCCGATCGTCCCTGCTGCCAGGCCCGCGGTCAGGCTGTCCGCGAGAGACATACGCTCACGGGGCCCGATCTCGGAGCCCGCACCGGCGATCAGAATACTGGTCTGGTCGTCAGGCAACCGCCATCGGTAGTAGCCCGCTGCTGCGCGATTGGGCATCACCCAGCCTGGACAACTGCGCCCGATCCTGAAGTTTGTCGTGGTTTCGTCGAGCAACAGGCAGGGCTCGCCTGCTCCGGCATCCTCATCCCCCTCCCAGGCGAGACACACGGGCACGATCCATTGTTCGTCGGGCGAAGACCAGGCGCCTTTGGGAAGGAAACGCTGCTGCGACAGCGCCACGCTTGCTCCTTCCGCATCGCATTGCAGATCTACAGAGAGGTACGGCACGCCAGGCTGGAACAGGAAACTGCGGAACGCACTTTCGAGTTCCACGTCATCGCCGGCCGCCTCCTCCAGTGACTCGATCAGGTCGAAAACGGTGGCGGTCCCGTCAGCAAAGCGCCGCATGTGAAGCCGAACCCCCTCGCGAAAAACATCACTGCCCAGATAACTCTCGAACATGGCTAGCACGCTCGAACCCTTCTCGTAAGTGATGTTGTCGAATGCGGCGTACATGCCTTCCGCATCCGCCACAGGCTCGCGGATCTGCCGCGCGGCGGAGAGGCTGTCTTCGTCCATCGTCACCAGGCCGCGAGCAAGCAGGCTGCGATCATAATTGAACCCCGGACGCCAGGCTTCCATACCTCTGGCCGTGATCCAGGTAGCGAATGCTTCGTTCAGCCAGAGATCGTCCCACCACGGCATGGTGACAAGATTCCCGAACCACTGGTGCGCCAGCTCGTGGACGTGGACCGACCCGAAAGACCTCTGCTGCGCGACAGGCGGGTCGTCATCCAGGAGGATCATGCTCTCCTCGTACATGATCAGGCCGGCATTCTCCATCGCGCCCAGACGGTCGTTGACGGCGACGATGTCCAGTTTGTCGTAGGGGTAAGCGATACCGAAATAGTCCTCGAGGCTGGTCACCATCGGCCCGGTATTCTCCAGCGCGTACCGCAGTTTCTCGCCCTTTCCCCGAACCGCTATTCCGCGCAGCGGTATGGACTCCTCGCGCCACTCATTTGCGGGAACGCTCTCCCACTCGACAACGTCCAACGGCCCCACAGCCATCGCGAACAGATATGTTGGCAAGGGTCTGGTAGTGGCGTAGCGGACCCTCTTTCTTCCATCGCCCAGCATCTCTACGCCAATCTCTGCGCTATTGAAAAACGCCAGGTCCTCCTTTCGAGTGATGATTGCGACATCGAAAGGCGTCTTGAAGGCCGGCTCATCGAATCCCGGGAATATCTTGCGGGCCTCGATCGGCTGGAGGTCGGTGAACGCATAGTGGTCGCCCTGCTCTTCGGTCCGATAGAGGCCGACGAGCCCGCTCGAGAATTCACGGCTGTACTCGAACACGATGCGAGCGTGCTGAGGGTTCACCGTCTGGTCCAGGCTCAGCAAGGCGATGCCGTCTGCATGCACCTGCTCATAAGTCGCCTCGACTATCGAACCGTCACCGAGGACAACTTCGGCCAGCGTGACCTCGAAACCGTTTCCGTGGAGCCATATCCTGTTCAACGGAACCGCAATGTCGACCTGGATCTCGGCTCGCGCATGGAACCGCGGCTCGACGGGGATGACAGTCAACTCGAGTCCGTAAGCCAAAGGGATGACCTCGCGTGGCAGCGGGCCTTGCGGAACCTGCTCCACCGTGCGGTGCTCATCGCCAGCGCCGGTCGCATTTTCTGGAGCATCCTGATGACCGCAAGCAGCGAGCAGCGACATCAAGGCAGGTAGTAGAAATTTCCGATGATTCATCGACTACCTCCGCCCACAGATCGCGCTGCGGGACGGCGCGGAGTATACGCTCGGGCGCAATGCAGCAACCAGCCGCGCGCTGGTGCGGTGACGCAGAACGCCCTAGAATCCGC
>CP070833.1:2454823-2469087 GCA_020341735.1 Gammaproteobacteria bacterium
ACTATCGTCGACCTTGCGGCCGAAGCCGCCACCCCCCGGGGTTTCCACGATCAGCGTGTCTCCCGGGTCGGCCTGGAATGCTTCTGTTGGTCCCAGATCTTCGATCAATCCCGATGCGCGCCGAACTCTGTTGCGGCCGACTTGTCCGGGTCCGCCGCCCGCCAGACCGAACGGTGGCACCCGTCGATGGTTGGACAAGATGGCGGCGGACATGGCCTCCCGGAACTCGATCTCCCTGATGACCCCGTCGCCGCCACGGGATGCGCCGTCGCCCCCGGAACCACGGCGGATCCCGAACCGGCGCAGCAGGATCGGGTAACGCCACTCCAGGACTTCGGGGTCCGTGAGACGGGAGTTGGTCATGTGGGTATGCACTGCCGACGTGCCCGAAAAACCCGGTCCCGCGCCGGCGCCTCCGCAAAGTGTCTCGTAGTACTGGTATCGATCATTCCCGAAGGTCAGATTGTTCATCGTGCCCTGGGAGGCCGCCAGGACGCCAAGCGCTCCATAGAGAGCGTCTACGACACACTGCGAGGTTTCGACATTGCCCGCGACTACCGCGGCGGGCGGATCCGGGTTGAGTATCGATCCGGCAGGCACGATCAACTCCAGCGGCCGCAGACAGCCTTCGTTCATCGGGATGTCGTGATCCACCAGCGTCCGGAACACATACAGTACGGCAGCTCGGCAGACGGCCAGGGGGGCGTTGAAATTGGTTTTGCTCTGGGATGACGAGGAGGAGAAATCGACCGTGGCGCAACGGGCCCCGCGGTCGACGGTGACGTCCACGCCGATATGCTCGCCATTGTCCATTTCGTACCGGTAACTGCCACTACTGAGATTGCCGATGGCGCGTCGCACCGCCTCGGCGGCGTTGTCCTGCACGTGCTGCATGTAGGCGCAGACCGTTTCGATGCCGAACTGCTCTAGCATTCGCTGGACTTCCGCCAGGCCGCGCGCATTGGCCGCAAGCTGCGCTCTGAGATCGGCGAGGTTCCGATCCGGATCACGTGCCGGATAGCGCCCGGATGCGAGTACCGTGCGGATTTCGCGCTCAAGTATGCGGCCGGCGCGGACCAGCGGCATGCACTCGATGAGCACCCCCTCTTCGTCGATATTCTCACTGTGCGGTGGCATCGACCCGGGAGTTACCCCACCGATATCGGCATGGTGGGCCCGGGATGCGACATAGAACATGGGTGCGGCGTCTCCGGGGTTGGCGAAGCACGGCGTTACGACGGTGACGTCCGGGAGATGAGTGCCGCCGCCATAGGGGGCATTCAGCACGAAACTGTCGCCCCGTGCCATGTCGTTTCCGAATGCGTCGATGACGGCTCGTACGCTTTCGCCCATGGATCCCAGATGCACGGGCATGTGCGGCGCATTCGCCACCAGGTCGCCTGCGCCGCTGAACAGGGCGCATGAGAAGTCCAGCCTCTCCTTGATATTCACCGAGTGTGCTGTCTTCTCGAGCACGACCCCCATCTGTTCTGCGATGTGCATGAACAGGTTGTTGAACACTTCCAGCAGAATCGGGTCGGCCTCGGTGCCCGCCTGTTCCCTCTGCCTTGGCTCGGTCATCCGACGCAGGAGGAGGTTGTCCCGATCATCTTTCTCCATCCGCCAGCCGGGCTGTACTACAGTGGTTGCGTTCTCCTCAACGATCAGGGCGGGTCCCGGAATCTCCGACCCGCCGGGCAAAGCAAGCCTCTCGTAGACCGGCGTATCGCGCCAGGCGTCGCCGAGGAACACCTGCCTGCGATCGACGGCCGTCAGTGAGCCGACGGAGGGGCTGCCCGATGCCCGTGGGTCAGCGACCCCTCCCGGGGCGGTGGACTCCAGGCTGACCGACTGGATGATCCGCTGCCGATCCTCGGCAAATCCGAATCTTTGGTGGTGAAGTTCGTCGAAAGCAGCGCTGATTGAATCCAGATCCGCCAGCGGCACTTCGAGCGCCGTATCCGTCCCGGCGTAACGGATCAGCAGGCGACAATCATGGCGAATCGAGGGCCCGTCAGCGCCCTGCCGGATCAGCGCCTCGGAGGAGATCTGCTGCATCTTCTCGAGGCGTTGTCTTACCGACTCGAGGGACTCATCTCCCAACGGGAGTTCGAGGGTCTCGTGGCCCAGGTGTCGCAGGTCGGCCAGTCCCATGCCGAAGGCGGAGAGTACGCCTGCCATGGGATGGATCAAAACAGTCCGTATACCGAGCGCATCGGCAACCTCGCAGGCGTGCTGGCCACCGGCGCCGCCGAAACAGCACAGGGTGAAATCGGCCACGTCATACCCGCGCTGTATCGAGATCTGCTTGATAGCCTGCGCCATCCGTTCGATCGCGATACGCCGGCATCCTGCCGCCACCGCCTCCGGAGTCAGCGCCCGTTCGGACTCGGTCGCGACCCGCGACGCCAGATCGTCGAACCCGGTCATCACGGCCTCACGATCGAGAGGCAGATCCGCCCCCGGGCCGAACACGGACGGGAAGAAGTCCGATTGTATGAGGCCCAGGCGCAGGTTGGCGTCCGTGATCGTCAATGGGCCCCCATTACGGTAGCACTTGGGGCCCGGATCCGAACCCGCCGATTCCGGACCGACCTGCAGGCGACCGTCGATGAATCCGATCACCGATCCGCCACCCGCCGCCACGGTATGGATCTTCATCATCGGCGCCTGGATCCGCGCACCGGCCACGATGCTGTCCAGGGTCCGCTCGTATGCTCCGTCATACAGCGATACGTCGGTAGACGTGCCACCCATGTCGAAACCGATGAGGCGCCCATGACCGGATCGCAATGCCGTCTCCACCATGCCCACCACACCGCCCGCCGGCCCGGAAAGAACGCTGTCCTTGCCACGGAAAAATCCCGCCTCCACCAGGCCACCGTTGCTTTGCATAAACAGCAGGCGAGTGTCTCCCAAGCGAGCCGTAAGCCGATCGATATAGCGATTCAGCACGGGCGACAGGTAGGCGTCGACGACAGTCGTGTCGCCGCGCGCGACCAGTTTGGCCAAGGCACCGACCTGATGCGAAACGGACACCTGGGGGAAGCCGACTCGCTGCGCCACGCGGCTTGCCGCCCGCTCGTGATCGTGATGGCGATAACCGTGCAGGAAGGCTATTGCCACGGAGCGCAGGCCGTCGCGCCAGGCTGCCTGCAGGTCTGCTTCCAGACGCTCGTTGTCCAGTGGTTCGAGGACATTGCCGTCGCGATCGACCCTCTCGTGGGCCTCGATGACGCGGCAGTAGAGATTCTCGGGCAGCCGGATGTGACGATCGAACAACCGCGGTCGCTCTTGATAGCCGATGCGCAGCGCATCGCGAAATCCCCGCGTGATGACCAGGACGGTAGGTTCGCCGTGTCGCTCCAGCAGCGCGTTGGTGGCGACGGTAGTGCCCATCTTGACGGCTTCGATCCGGCCGCAGTCTGCCGTGGGCGCGCCGGCGTCGCTCAGAATCGCGTCGATGCCTGCAAGAGCGGCGTCCGGGTAATGCCTGGGGTTGTCAGATAGCAGCTTGCGCGCCACCAGAGAGCCGTCCGGGCGTCGGCCGACGACATCCGTGAAGGTGCCGCCCCTATCGATCCAGAATTGCCAGTGCCCGCCTTCCAAGCTCTCTGCCTCCGTCCCCGGCTAAGCCGCGGACCGCCGATGATAAACTCCGGCGACCCTGCGGAAGGCCGAAGCCTCGATGACCAAGACCCAGTCTATCCTGCTCACGCTCGTGGCCTACAAGGTGTTACTTGTGTTAATCGGGGCGTGGGCGAGCCGCAGGACCGCCAGCCACAGCGATTTCTTCCTCGGCGGACGGCGCCTAGGCCCGCTGGTCGCAGCGATCAGCGCGTCCGCCAGTTCGTCTTCCGCGTGGACGCTGCTCAGCGTCAGCGGCATGGCCTATCTGTGGGGATGGCCCGCCCTTTGGCTATTCCCGGCGACGCTCTCCGGATTCATCATCAACTGGCTGTTCGTCGCGCCTAGGCTGCAGCGTCAGAGCGCCGGCAACGGGTCTCTGACCCTGACCGAGTTCCTGGCCCGTTCCGTGGAGGCGCCGGCGCGGGCCAGAATTTTGCAGCTCGCCACGGGGATCGTATTGTTCTCCTTCATGTTCTACATCGCTGCTCAATTCCAGGCGGCCGGCGCGGCATTCGCCAGCACATTCGATCTGGACAGCCTGACCGCGATCCTCATCGGTGCCGCGATCATCGTTCTCTATACCTTGCTGGGAGGCTTCTGGGCGGTCAGCGTGACCGATACATTACAGGGGCTCCTGATGGCCGTGACCGCCGCGGTGTTGCCACTGATTGCGCTGCAAGCGGTCGGTGGCATCGACCAGCTGACGGCGGGGCTCGCGACGACCGGTGACGCCGGTACCGGGCCGGCGACGGCTGGGATCGCGGGAATCGGATTCATCGTCGGCACCCTCGGTATCGGGCTCGGGTACCCCGGGCAACCGCATGTCGTCAATCGATTCATGGCCCTCAGGGATCGTCGCGCGCTGGCCGCCGCCCGCGTGATCGCCATCGGGTGGGCAGTTGTGATTTACGGCGGCATGCTCGTTCTCGGACTTTGCGGCCGGGTGCTGTTCCACGGACTGTCCGAACCCGAACAGATTCTCTTCGAGGTAGCGAACCGTCTTATCTCGCCAGTTATCGCGGGCGTCATGATCGCGGCTGTCCTGTCGGCCATCATGTCCACCGCCGACAGCCAGTTACTCGTCGCCGCCTCGTCCGTCGCCCATGACCTGCCGGGTGTGCGCGGCCGGCAGACATTGCGGCGCTCGCGCTGGGTCGTGCTGACGTTGTCTGTCCTGGCCGTCGCACTGGCTGTCGGCGTGCCCGACGCGATCTTCAGCCGCGTGCTGTTCGCCTGGCATGCCATCGGCTCCGCCTTCGGCCCGCCGCTGCTCCTGATCTTGCTGGGGGTCCGGCTGACCGGGCCCGGGCTATTCCGGGCGATGCTCGCCGGATTCTCGCTGACGGTCATTCTGCACTGGTTGCCGAACATCCCCGACCCCGGCGACGCGCTGGAAAGGCTGCTGCCATTGGCGACGTCCGGCGCCATCGCGTGGGGAATGCGGGCACGGGAGGAGGCGGCATGAAGTTCTCACGAACAGTCAGATTATTGCTGGTATTCGCGATCGTGCTTGCGACCATCGCCATCGCCGGCGGTGCGATCAGCGTCGCCGGCTCCCTGGCAGACGTCTGGGATAGATTGCGGGACGGGCCACTGCCTGTATTCGTCGGTCTGATTGCGTTCGTCCTCGGCGTGGCGACGCTGGCCGGATGGCTGGTCTGGAGACTGTTGTTCCCGCAGGGCCGTCGGGACAGAAAGACTGCGCCACCGATCGACGAAACCACGCTGGCACTGCGCGTCGAGGAGGCGCGTGAGCAGGGCCTGGACATATCCGCTGCGGAGACGGAGCTGCGCGAGCTGGCGCGCCGCCGCGAGGCCGGCGGGCTGTACCTGTGTGTCTTCGGAGAGATCGGCGCGGGGAAGTCTTCCCTGATCCGCGCTCTGGTGCCCGACGCAGATGCGCGTGCGGGCGTTACCGGTGGGACGACGAAGGGTATTACCCACTACCGCTGGCAGACAGACGGTGGCGACGAGGTGATCCTGGCGGATGTGCCCGGCAGTGGTCTTGAGCCAGGCGACGATGAGGCGGGCCTGGGGGAGGCCATCCGCGCGCACGTGGTGGTGTATGTCAGCGAGGCGGATCTGACGCGGCGTCAGTTCGACGATCTGGCGGCACTGGCCGCTCTCGAGAAGCCCATGATTCTGGTGCTCAACAAGACCGACCGCTACTCGGATCAGGAAGCGAACATGATCCTGAGCAGGTTTGAAGAGCGTTTGCGTGAGGTCGGCGCCGACCGTGACGCGCTGGTGGTCTCGGCCTCCGCTATCGGGGAGGGGGAATCAGCAACGGCGCAGCTGCGTCAGGCCTTGCAGCGCCTCATCGACTCCAGCCCGGAAGCGCTGGACGTCCTTCGCGACCGGGCCGTATTCCACGTCGTAGACGAGCGCCTCGGACTGGCTGAGCGGCAACGTCGCGCGGCGAGGGCGGGTGACATCGTCCGCGGCTACACGCGCAAGGCGATCATCGGTGCCCTGGCGGCCGTCAGCCCGGGCACCGATGTGCTGATCCAGGGATATCTGGGCACGGCGATGGTCAGGGAGCTCTGCCAGCTTTACGAGGTACCGGCGCGGGATGTAGAGATCAGTCGGTTACTGGATTTGAGCCAGAGTTATGTGGGTCGGACGCTGCCGATACTCCTGGCGGTCGCAGGGAATGCACTGAAGGCCTTCCCCGGAGTGGGTACCATTGCCGGAGGTGTGACACATGCTGTGGCTTACGGGCTGATTTTCGACGCCCTCGGGCGCGGGCTGTCCATGTCACTGGCCGAAGGTGGCGAACTGCGGCCGGCAGCCGCAGCGCAACTGTTCAGGGAATCGCTGGGTGAAGATCTTAAAGAGCGTACGTTCCGCATTGCGCAGATGGCGCTCGAAGGAGAGCGTGGAGACAAGGGCGACCGCGCTTCCTGAAGATGCGTCCATCGGCTCGGCCGGTGACGATCACCTGGCCCTGGCCAGGGAGAGCCTCAAGGATCTTCTGGACGATCCGCGTGTGCCGGACCAGGTCCGCGGCCAGCTTCAGAACGACTACGATGGCGTCCGCCAGATGCTGGACAAACTGGAGCATGGCCATGTTCACCTCGCGGTATTCGGGCGCGTGGGTGTCGGCAAGTCCTCGTTACTCAACGCGCTGCTCGGTGAACGCCGATTCTCGACCAGCCCGCTCCACGGCGAGACCCGCACGGCTACTCTGACCCACTGGGTGGAGGAACGTAGCGGCGGCGTCTTCCTGATCGACACGCCTGGCATCGATGAGGTCGGCGGCGAGGAACGAGAGGCGGTGGCCATGGACGCGGCGTCCCGCGCGGACCTGTTGATGTTCGTCGTCGAAGCGGACCTGACCGCCGTAGAAATCGCCGCGCTGCGCGATCTGGCGGATGCGCGAAGACCGCTGTTGCTGGTGCTCAACAAGGTCGATCGTTATTCGCAAGAGGAGTGCCGGGAGCTGGCGGAGCGTCTGGCGGAGCGAACCGAGGGGCTGGTTGCCCGGCAGAACATCATCATGGCGTCGGCGGATCCGAGGACACCTGCCGCTATTCAATCCGGTGAGGGACAGCCCGCGAGTTCGGTCGCGACCGACGTCGAGAGCCTTCGGGCGCGGCTCTGGAGCATCCTGGAGACGGAGGGCAAGACTCTCGCCGCACTGAACGCGAGCCTGTTCGCCGGCCGGCTCAGCGAGGCGCTCGGACGCCGCATCGTTGCAGCAAAGCGCAATCTGGCGCAGAGAATTGTCCGCACCTACTGCATCGCCAAGGGTGTTGCGGTTGCGGTCAATCCCGTGCCGGTGGCCGATCTGGCCGCGGCGGCACTGGTCGATGCCGGAATGGTTGTGCATCTGTCCCGCGTCTATGGCTTGCCGATGACGCGCCGTGAGGCCGGGTCCCTCGTGTCGGTGATCGTCACGCAGATGGCTGCCCTGATGGGCACGGTGTGGGCGGTACACCTGGTGTCTTCGGCGTTAAAGCTCGGTACCGGCGGCATGTCGGTCGTGCTGACCGCGGGCGCTCAAGGGGCCGTTGCCTATTACAGCACCTACGTGGTGGGGCAGGCGGCAGAACGCTATTTCGCTGCCGGCAAGTCATGGGGCGAGGCCGGTCCCCAGGCGGTCATGGCAGAGATCCTGGAGTCTATCGACCGGGATTCCGTCCTGCGCCAGGCCCGCGATGACCTGAAGGGGCATCTGAAAGGCGCGCGGGGCTGATCCGGCATGGCAAATGATGCCCGTGACAAGATCTGGCGTACCGTAGGCAGGATCCCGCCGGGTGCCGTCGCAACCTATGGGCAGGTCGCCAAGGAGTCCGGGCTGGGACGGAGGGCGCGAATGGTCGGCCGCGCTCTCAGAGCGCTGCCGAAAGGCAGTGACGTCCCCTGGCACCGGGTCGTCAACGCCCGCGGCGAGATATCGCTGCCTGCCGGTAGCGACTCCGCCAGGGAACAGCGCAACCGTTTGCAGGAGGAGGGCGTGGAGTTCCGCGGCGGCAGGATCGATCTGGCCCGCTTTCGCTGGCGGCCGAACCTGGATGAATTGCTCTGGGGGCCGGCGGACGGATGAGCGGCGACAGGAGGGACTGGCCGCCGTCGAGCGGTCCCATCAGCATCTACTTTGAGCGATGGAGCAAATAGATGGAACGTCGGCTTGTCTGTTTTTCCCACGGAAAGGAGAGTGGCCCGCAGGGGACAAAGATCTGCGCCATGGCTGAAGTCGCCGAGCGCATGGGTTTTGCCACGGACTCTATCGACTACCGGGGAATGAGTGACCCCTCGGAGCGGGTCCAGAGGCTGATCGGGTATTGCGACGGCCTGACAGGGCAACCCGTACTTGTGGGTTCGAGCATGGGCGGGCATGTCGCGGCGGCTGCAACGACCCGGGTGTCCGTTGCGGGGCTGTTCCTGATCGCGCCGGCGTTCTACATGCCCGGTTATGAGGCGCTGACTCCGCATCCGGACAGTCCCCGGATTGCGGTCGTCCATGGATGGGATGACGAGGTCGTGCCGGCCGAGAACAGCATCCGCTGGGCCCGTGAACATGGAGCCGATCTGCACCTGATCCCCGGGGACCATCGCCTGGGCAACGAGCTGGATGTCGTGCTGCGGCTATTCGCGGACTTCCTCTCCGGTCTGAGGCCGACCTGAGTTGAGGCCTCAGTGTCGCTGGCGGATGGCCCTGCTGGCAATCCGGTCGATCAGTCCCGGCGCAAACAGTTTGAACCAGCGCCCGACCCGGCCGCGCAGAGAGGTGATCAACAGCCGTTTGCGCTTCTCCATGGCCCTCACCATCAAGCTCGCGCACTCTTCCGCGGTCATGATTTTGCTCTCTTGCATCGGCGACTCGCCCAGCGGTTGACCATCCGCGCCTATGGCGCGCCGGTGTATCTGCGAAACAACGAAGTCCGGTGCGATGACCGTCACGGTGACCCCGCTGTCCGCCAGTTCGATGCGCAGCGAGTCGAAGAATCCCACCATCGCGTGCTTCGACGCGCTGTAGCCCGTGCGCTCGGGGACACCCGTGAGTCCGGCCACGCTGGCCACCGCTACGATCCGTCCGCTGGTCTGCTTGAGGTAGGGCAGGGCGGCTCTGGTGCAGTAAGCGGCGCCGAAATAGTTGACCGCCATCACCGACTCCAGAACCCCTTCCTGTTCGAGTTCGTCCAGCCGTGTCCACATGGTGGCGCCTGCGTTCGCGACCAGCGTATCGATACGGCCGAATGCCGCGACAGCCTTGCGGATCAGTTCCCGGCACTGCTTTTCGTCTGTTACGTCTGTTGCTACGGCGATGGCTTCTGCCCCTAGCGACCGGCACTCCTGGACCAGGGATTCGAGCCGCTCCCTTGATCTGGCGGACACCACGAGCTTTGGCCCCTGTGGCGCAAGGGCAAGCGCCAATGCCCTGCCGATGCCTTCGGATGCACCGGTGATAATCACGACGTTGTCGGTGAATGCAGGCATGTCAGTCACCCGGATGGCTCGAAAAGATCAGCCTATCACGATCGGTTTTTCCGGAATCCCGATTGCGCTCGTGGCCCGCACAGCATAAGTTCAGCCTGGGGCGATAGTGAGAGGAAACACCATGCACCGATCCGCGATGATTGTCGTATCCGCCTTGGTCCTGACATTCGCGGCCTGCGATCCGTCCAAGGACGAACCTCCACCGGACATAGAGGACACGATTTTTGACGAGCAGGTGAGGGCCCTGGACCGAGGCCGTTCGGTTGAGGATATCCAGGACGAGCACATGAAGAAGCTGAAGAAGTCCGTCGATGCGTCGGACGGCAGCGATACCCGCGGCGACTAGCGAGCTCGCGGAGGAATTTCGAGAAGATGGATCGGATCCTCGAACCGGAGCTCATGGATGATGCCGATCAGGCGCGCGCCTACGCCGAGGCGGATTTCGAAGAGCCGAACCGCCTGTTCGTCGAGCTCTTCAGGGACAAGTGCCCGGCTTATCCGGGTAAGGGGGCCATGCTGGATCTGGGTTGTGGCCCGGGAGACATCGTTCTCAGGCTGGCGCACGCCTTTCCGCGATCCCGGGTCGATGGTGTGGATGGATCCGCCGCAATGCTCCGCTTCGCCGAGTCGGCGTTGTCGACCGCGGGTCTGGATAACCGGGTGCGCTTCATCCAGGGAATGCTTCCCGAGCTTGCTCTTCCGGAGGATCGATACCAGGCGATCGTGAGCAACAGCCTGCTCCACCATCTCCATCGGCCGGAGGTCCTGTGGCAGACCATCTGCCGCTTCGGTGACGACGGAGCCCAGGTCCTCGTAATGGATCTGAGCCGCCCGCAGACGCCTGAACGGGCCATGGAAATCGTCGAAGCCTATGCAGGCGAGGAGCCGCTGGTGCTCAAGACCGATTTCTACAATTCGTTACGGGCTGCTTTCGAACCGGCCGAGATTCGCTTGCAGCTCGAGAAAGCAGGTCTCGGCAGCCTGCAGGTTGCTGCCGTCAGCGATCGGCATCTGGCGGTCTGGGGGCGCTTGCCCACATCCTAGCTCGCCGTCCGTCTGCATCAGTCCGCCGACGATTCTTGCTCGCCTCGCGCCGCAGCCCTTGCGCCTGAGCATCGCGATCATGGACGCCTGCCGTTTGTGTCGGTGGGCCGGCTGCGAGCCGGCGGTATGCCGGGCCAGCGAAGCCCGACGCGACACGAGGTGGTAAACTTTGCGACCCCGGCGCTGCAGCGCGAGCCTTCCTTCTTAGGGGTGCCATGAGCATTTACGGTCTCTGGATCGGGCTGGTCCGCCGCGTTCTATTCCTGCTTGTCAGAACGCGGGTCCTGCAGGACGAAGAGCAGTTGCTGCAGTCCCTGGACGGTCCGATCTGTTTCGTGCTGGAACGACCGGGGCTGGCCGAATCGGCGGTACTGGATCAGGAGTGCCTGCGTGCCGGCTTGCAGCCGGCGAGCCGCGGTATCCAGCTGCCGGGTCTCAAAGAAGCCAGGGCCACCGTCTTCCTGCGCCGCTCAGGGCGCAAGCCGCCCGACCTGTCACGTTTAGAGAGAGTCATCGCGGCTGTCGGCAACGGCCAGCCGGCCGACGTCACCGTCGTCCCGGTCGCCATCTTCTGGGGGCGTTCGCCGGAGAAGGAAGGCTCGGCGCTCAAGCTGCTCATCTCCGAGGATTGGGCGATCGGCGGCACCCTGCGCAAGCTGTTCATGATCCTGGCCCATGGGCGCGACGTGATGGTCCAGTTCAGCGCGCCGATCTCGATCCGTGAATTTATCGACGACGGCCTGCCGCCGGAGCGTTCGGTACGCAAGCTGGCCCGCGTACTGCGCGTACACTTCCGTCGCCAGCGGATATCGACCATCGGCCCCGACCTGTCTCACCGCAGGATGCTGGTCAACCAGATACTCGATTCGCGCTCCGTCCAGTCGGCCATATCCCGGGAGATGCAGGTCAACGGGGTCAGCGAGGCCAAGGCCTGGGGCAAGGCACGCGAGTACGCCTACGAGATCGCGGCGGACTTCTCCTACCCATTCGTACGTTTCATGGAGCGGTTGCTGGCGCGCCTTTGGGATCGTCTCTACGACGGTGTAGAGGTCGGCCACGTAGATCGATTGCGTGCGGCCTCGGAGAAAAGCTCGATCGTTTACGTGCCCTGCCACAGGAGCCATATCGACTATCTCCTGCTGTCATACGTCGTCTATCGGAACGGCATCATGTGTCCACACATCGCCGCCGGCATCAACCTGAACCTGCCGTTCATCGGGCCTTTTCTGCGCCGCGGTGGAGCGTTCTTCCTGCGCCGCAGCTTCCGTGACAACGCCCTGTATGCGGCGGTATTCAACAAGTACCTGTCGCTGAACCTCGCCCGTGGTGTACCCATGGAGTACTTCATCGAGGGCGGGCGTAGCAGGACCGGCCGCCTGCTGTCGGCCAAGCCGGGCATGCTGGCAATGACGGTGCGCAGTTACCTGCGCCGACCGGACGCTCCGTTGGCGTTCGTGCCCGTCTATTTCGGGTACGAGCGTCTCATAGAGGGCGATAGCTATATTTCCGAGCTGTCCGGAAAGCCGAAAAAACGAGAGACCCTGCTTGGCCTGGTCCGCAGCCTGAAAGCGCTGCGCGGCCGGTTCGGCAAGGTTTATGTAAATTTCGGTGAGCCGATCGATCTTGCTACGGTTCTGGATGGCGAGATACCGGACTGGCGCGAGCGGGAACTGGGCGAGGGAGAGCGGCCGGCCTGGGCGCAGTCGGCGGTCAGGAAACTCGGTGACTTGATCCTTACCCAGATCAATTCGGCGGCGGCGATCAACCCGGTGAACCTGGTCGCCACCGCAGTGTTGTCGACGCCCCGGCGCAGCATCCTGGAGGCGGAGCTCGTGAGGCTGCTGGATCTTCATCTGGCCATCCTCCGCGAGGCACCCTATTCGGCCGACGTGACCGTGTGCGATCTGTCCGGACGCAAGATCGTGGAATATACGGAGCAGTTCGGACTGCTCAAGCGCCAATCCCACAAACTCGGCGACATCATGTACGTGGAGGAGGGCAACGCGGCGCTCATAAGCTATTTCCGCAACAACGTGGCTCACCTGTTCGCCCTGCCGTCGCTGATCGCATGTTGTTTCCTGGAGAGCGCAGGCATCGACGAGGATCGGATCCTCGAGTTGTTGCGGCGGATCTATCCTTACGTGCAGGGCGAACTGCACATACGCTGGGATCGGGAGGCCCTCAGGCCGGTGACCCGAAACATCGTCGGGGTGATGATCGAGCGGGGACTGATCTCCAGAGACGCGGAGTCCGGGAGCCTGAGGCCGGCACCATTGAATACCGCCGAGGCGGTGCAACTGTCCGTCATCGCGCGCAGCGCGCTGCAGGCGCTGGAGCGCTACTACATGACGGTGGCGCTGCTCATGAAACACGGTCCGGGTGTGCTGACCCAGCCGAAATTGGAGGAGCTGTGTCAACTCATGGCGCAGAGGATCTCGATGCTCTATCAGCTCAACGCACCGGAATTTTTTGATCGACGTCTGTTCCGGGGCTTCATCGGGCGCCTGCGTCATTACGGCGTTATCACCATGGCCGAGGACGGCCGGATCGAATTTGGCGACGCGCTGCGCAGGGCAGATTCCGATGCGCGCATGATGCTGGGTGAGAGTCTGCGTCACGACATTCTTCAGGCCGTGTACCTGTGAGGCAACGCGTCGCCGGAGGGTGAGCGAGGGTCTCGAATCAGCGCTGCGAGAGCCCCTTTTTATTGTGCATTGCAACGCGCATACGATGCTGCGCTGCGCTGTTTTCACGTTTCCGGAGGAAGCACCGTCCGGGTCAGCTGTATAGCGTCCGTTCGCGGTGTAACGGGCGGTCGCCGTCGGGTCCTGGCAAGGCCTGTTCGCATCACCGGATGCCACTGATTTTATTGGCGAAGCGTGGGCTCACCGTCTACATTCAATACGTATGCGGATTCGGCGTCGGCAGGTTGGCGGCAACGCAGTCAATCCAAGCCGCGTTCGCATCCGACGGTGTCACGTCCAGATTTCCGGAGCGATGTTGTTTTCCGGGGTCGGAATGAGTTAGAAACAACTACATACGGCGTTACGTTGCAAGGATGCGACGTGTATTTCCCTCCGCGGAATTCGCCATAAAAACAAAGGTACAACGAACCAAGCAATACCTGGGGAGCACAATGAGAACAATATCTGTCTCGCATCCCGTCAGCCTCGCAAGACGCTTCCTCAAAATACCCGTCGCGGTCTTCGCCGGGCTCGCGGTGTTCGGATCGGCCGGCGCGGTCGATTTCGGCAGCCCGACCGGCTTGAACGGCACCTGGGACACGACCCTGACTTACGGGTCCACCTGGCGGGTGGAGAGTGATGACAGGAAGATCGTGTGTACCAGCAATGGCGGCAATTCGCGCAGCTGTAATTACGACGACGGCACGCTCAACTACGACACCGGTCAGGTTCAGAACCTGTTCAAGTTCCTGACCGAAGTGCAACTGAACTACAAGAATTTCGGGCTGTTCACTCGCGGTACCGGTTTCCTGGATACCGAGGCGGACGAGACCCAGCGGACGGAACTGGGCGGCAACGAGAAATCCAAGGTCGAGAAGCACGCCGAGATCCTCGACGCCTATGCCTTCGCCAACTTCGACCTGGGTCCGATGCCTGGTCAGCTCAGGGTCGGCAAGCAGGTGA
>CP070833.1:2469187-2475370 GCA_020341735.1 Gammaproteobacteria bacterium
CCATTGCGATTGACCTCCACCGGCGTCGCGTGGCCCGGATCGCTAATGAGAATCGCCTCCGAGGTGAACGCCTCGACTCTGGTCACCTGGCCAACGATACCGCCGGCATCAAGCATGGCTTGGCCGACATAGACATCATCCGCCCCTCCCTTGTCGATGACGAACCGGTGCTGGAACGGATCCAGGTCGACCGACAGAATGTTTGCGACGAGGACCCGATCCGCCAGCCGGGGCGCCGAATCGAGCAGTGCACGTAGCCGCCCATTCTCCGCTTGCAGGGCTTCCATGCGTTGTAGACGGGCCAGGAACTGCAGTCGCTCTTGCCGCATCCGCCGATTCTCATCCAGCAGCCGGCCGCGCGAACTCAGAGACTCGGCGCCCCAGCTCAGGGCGCGCGATGGGGCGTCGACGGCCAGTCGGACGGGGTAAACAATCACTGACAGACCATGGCGTACCGACTCGAGATGACTCTCGCGGTGATCGAGATACATCAGGAGGATGGAGGCGACGCCCAGCAGAAACATGCGCATCCCCAACGAGGGGCCACGCGTGAACATGGGTTTGTGTTCGGTGTGCTGCAGCGAGCTCAAGTCCTGGGCGCTTGCCGTTGGCTGGTGACTCGCGTTTATTCTGGCGCTTGGAGGACCCGGGCGCCAGCCCCGGTCACTCCATTCCGAAAAGGGCGGGGCCGTGCTTGTCCATAAGTTCCAGCACCTTGCCCCCGCCACGGGCAACGCAAGTCAGTGGATCATCGGCGATAACGACGGGCAGACCCGTCTCTTCCATCAAAAGCTTGTCCAGGTCGCGCAGCATGGCGCCACCGCCGGTCAGCACGATGCCGCGCTCCGCCACGTCAGCGCCAAGTTCCGGTGGCGTTTGCTCCAGGGCGGCCTTGACGGCTCCCACGATGCCTTGCAGCGGCTCCTGCAGCGACTCGAGGATTTCGTTGCTGTTGAGCGTAAAGCTCCTCGGCACGCCCTCCGAGAGGTTACGGCCCTTGACTGAAATCTCGCGGACTTCCTCGCCAGGGTATGCAGAGCCGATTTCGTGCTTGATGCGCTCCGATGTGGCCTCGCCAATCAGGATGCCGTAATTGCGCCGCACATAGCTGATGACGGCCTCGTCGAATCTGTCTCCGCCGATTCGCACCGAGGCGGCATAGACGATTCCGTTCAGCGAGATGACGGCAACCTCGGACGTTCCGCCGCCGATATCCAGAACCATCGAGCCGCGGGCCTCGTGGACCGGCATGCCGGCGCCGATAGCCGCCGCCATGGGCTCTTCGATCAGATAGACCTTGCGGGCGCCCGCGCCCTCTGCGGATTCACGGATCGCGCGACGTTCGACCTGGGTCGATCCATAGGGCACGCAAACGAGGACGCGCGGGCTCGGCCGGAAGTAACGACTGCCGTGGACCTTCTTAATGAAGTGCTGGAGCATCTTCTCTGTCACGGTGAAATCTGCGATGACCCCGTCCTTGAGCGGTCGTATCGCGGTGATATTGCCGGGCGTACGGCCCAGCATATTCTTGGCTTCCGCGCCGACCGCCTGCACCGCGCGACCCCCTCGCGCCGTCTCCTCCCGAATAGCGACCACGGACGGCTCGTTCAGCACAATGCCTTTCCCGCGCAGATATATCAGCGTGTTGGCGGTGCCCAGGTCGATGGACAGGTCGTTAGAGAAGTAACCGCGAAGGCTTTTGAGCATGGCAGGACCAGACGCATTTTGAGGACGGAGGCGACAAGCCGCGTAATCTATCAACGGGGGCGACTGCGGGCAAGCAGCGTTGTATTATAAAACGCTTGCCCGGATCGATGTGAATACCCAGGAGACAGCCAATGGCGCTGACCAGACGCCAGGTAGAAAACATTGCCAATCTTGCCCGGCTGGAGATCACCGAGGAAGAGATTCCGGCTTTCGTCGAGAATCTTTCCGGAATCATCGATCTCGTTGATCAACTGAACGCGGCGCAGACAGATCAGGTCGAGCCGATGGCTCACCCTCTCAACATGGTGCAACCGTTGCGTGAGGACCGGGTGACAGAGGTCAACGAGCGCGATCTATTCCAGGAGAATGCGTCGCAGCTCGAGTCAGGTCTGTACCTGGTCCCGAAGGTTATCGAATGAACCGGCCTCTGGCCTGAACCACTCACTGCCTCACAGCCGGCAACTCCCCGCGGGAAGCGGGGCAGGCCGTGCGACAGGACTCGAAAATGCATACCCGAACACTTGCAGAACTCGCGGCGGCGCTCCGCGACGGTGAATTCAGCAGCGAAGAACTCGTCGGTCACTTCCTGGATCGGATCGAGGCGCTCGACGCCGGTCTCAATGCCTTCGTCACCGTGACGAGAGAAGAGGCGCTGCGGGCTGCCCGACTGGCCGACAGCGCCCGCGCTGAGGGCCAGGCGGGTCCGCTGACCGGCCTGCCCATCGCCCACAAGGACATTTTCTGCACGCGCGGCGTCAAAACCAGCTGTGGGTCGCGGATGCTCGACAACTTTGTCTCGCCCTACGATGCGACCGTCGTCGCTCGATTGAAGGCCGCTGGCGTGGTGATGCTCGGCAAGACCAACATGGACGAGTTCGCGATGGGATCGTCCAACGAGACCAGCTGGTATGGACCGGTAAGGAATCCTTGGGGTCATGACAAGGTGCCGGGTGGATCGTCCGGTGGCTCGGCGGCGGCGGTGGCGGCCCGCATGGCGCCGGCGGCTACCGGGACCGACACCGGAGGATCGATACGCCAGCCTGCCGCATTCACCAACACGACTGGCCTCAAACCGACTTACGGCCGTGTGTCCCGTTACGGCATGATCGCGTTCGCATCCAGCCTTGACCAGGCCGGCACCATCACCGCGAGCGCGGAGGATGCTGCGATGCTCCTGGGGGCGATGGCTGGTCACGACCCCAGAGATTCGACCAGTGCCGAAGTGCCGGTTCCGGACTACCTGGCGGCCTTGGAGACACCTCTGAGCGGTATTCGTATCGGCGTCGTAAAAGAGTTCTTCGATGAAGGGCTGGATTCGGACAACGCGGCCGCGGTCGGGAAGGCGCTGGAGGTACTCAGAGGTCTGGGCGCTTCGGTCGAGGAAGTCAGCTTGCCGAACCTCGGTCTCTCCGTGCCAACCTACTACGTGGTCGCACCGGCGGAGTGTTCTTCCAACCTGTCGCGATTCGACGGCATTCGCTTCGGTTATCGGGCCGAGGATCCAAAGGACTTGACCGATCTGTACAAGCGGAGTCGCGGCGAAGGATTCGGCGCCGAGGTCAAACGTCGAATAATGACCGGCACCTACGTCCTTTCTGCGGGTTACTACGATGCCTACTACCTCAAGGCCCAGCGGGTAAGGCAGCTAATTGCGGGGGACTTCCATCGGGCGTTTGAAAATGCCGATCTGATCGTCGGGCCGACGACGCCGACGCCGGCCTTCGACATCGGCGCGAAGGTCGACGACCCGGTCACCATGTACCTCAACGACATATATACGATAGGGGTCAATCTCGCGGGCCTGCCCGGCATATCCGTGCCTTGCGGTTTCGTCGATGGCTTGCCGGTCGGGCTGCAGATCATTGGCACTCACTTCGATGAGGGGAGGCTCCTGAACGCCGCACACATGTACCAGAGTGAGACCGACTGGCACCGTCGGGTGCCAAGCGGGATGTTGCCTGAATCCGGATGAACGAGAGCGAGGACACTGGAATGGAATGGGAAGTCGTCATCGGGCTGGAGATCCACGCCCAGCTAAAGACGGCCAGCAAGATTTTCTCCGGGGCATCCACCCAGTTCGGCGCGGAGCCGAATACCCAGGCCTGCCTGGTCGATCTGGGATATCCGGGAGTGCTGCCGGTGCTGAATAGTGATGCCGTCAGTATGGCCGTCCGCTTTGGTCTGGCCACTCACTCCTCGATCGCCCCGCGTTCGATATTCGCCCGCAAGAATTATTTCTACCCGGATCTTCCAAAGGGGTACCAGATAAGCCAGTACGAGTTGCCGGTGGTGCACGACGGCTGGGTAGACGTGGTGCTCGATGATGGTTCCCGCAAGCGGGTGGGAATCACTCGCGCACACCTCGAAGAGGACGCGGGCAAGTCATTGCACGAGGACTTCCATGGGCTGACCGGTATCGATCTCAACCGGGCCGGCACGCCGCTGCTCGAGATCGTCTCCGAGCCCGACATTCGCTCGGCGAAAGAAGCTGTTTCCTATATGAAGTTGATTCACCAGCTGGTGCGATACCTGGACATATGCGACGGCAATATGCAGGAGGGCTCCCTGCGCTGCGATGCCAATATCTCGGTGCGACCGATAGGCAGACATGAATTCGGTACCAGGGCGGAGGTCAAGAACCTGAACTCGTTTCGATTCATCGAGCGCGCGATCAACTACGAGGCGGAGCGCCAGATCGACATCATCGAGTCCGGCGGCAGCGTGGTCCAGGAAACGCGCCTGTATGATTCCGGGAAAGACGAAACGCGGCCCATGCGGAGCAAGGAAGAGGCCAACGACTACCGCTACTTTCCTGATCCCGATCTGCTGCCGCTGACCATAGACCTGCAGACCGTGGAGTCCATCCGGGCCGACCTGCCGGAGTTGCCGTGGGAGAAGCGCGAGAGGTTTGTCGAATCCTACGGCTTGTCCGATTACGACGCCGGTGTGCTGACCACGGCCCGCAACATGGCGGACTATTTCGAAGCGGTGGCCTCCGGCGTCGGGGATGCAAAGCTTGCGGCTAACTGGGTCATGGGTGAGCTATCGGGCGCCCTCAACAAGGCAGGGGTCGAGATCGAAAACAGCCCGGTGGGTCCCGATGCGCTGAAGGGCCTGCTCGTCAGGATCGCGGACCAGACCATTTCCGGCAAGATCGCCAAAGATGTCTTCGAGTCGATGTGGGCAGGCGAGGGCAGCGCGGACGAAATCATCGATAGCAAGGGGTTACGTCAGATCACGGACAGCACGGCCATACAGGCGGTGATCGATCAGGTACTGGTAGACAATCCCCAGCAGCTGGAGCAGTACCGCGCGGGCAAGGACAAGTTGCTCGGCTTCTTCGTGGGGCAGGTCATGAAGGCGACGCGCGGCAAAGCCAATCCGGCACAGGTGAACGACCTGTTGCGACGATCGCTGGATGCCTGAGGGCAGGAATGCACGACGCTGATCGATTACGAAAGTTTCTGTTCGAGCATCTGCCGGTTCGCGGCGAACTGGTGCACCTAGACCAGGCGTGGCGACAGGTACTTGATAATGGCGAATACCCGCCGGCCATCCGCGTGCTCCTCGGGGAAGCGCTTGCGGCCAGCGTGCTGCTCGCCTCGACGCTGAAATTCGACGGACTGCTGACGCTGCAGCTTGCGGGCGATGGACCCATGCATCTGCTCGTCGCCCAGTGCAGCAGTGATCAGGAAGTCCGTGGCCTCGCCAAGTGGCGTGGAGAAGTCGGAGACGCTGGCCTGGAGACCCTAGCCGGTTCTGGCAGGCTGACGATCGGCGTCGACACCGGCAAGGGGGGCGAGCGCTACCAGGGCATCGTGCCCATCACAGGGAATAGTCTGGCGGAGTCGCTCGAAACCTACTTCCGTCAGTCCGTGCAGGTGCCCACCCGTCTGTGGCTCGAGAGCGGGCGACAGGCGGCCTCAGGCATGCTGCTGCAGCGCCTGCCGGAAGCGTACGGAGACGAGGCGGAGTTGGCGTGGGAGCATGTCCAGGCGCTGGCAGACACCTTGAGTGGCGACGAGCTCGCGGGTCTGCAGGACGAGGCCATCCTGCGTCGGCTTTTCAGTGAGGATGATCTGCGGCTATTCGACTCAATCCCCGTGGCATTCCGTTGTTCCTGCAGTCAGGGCAGGGTCGAGACGACCCTGAAAATGCTTGGCCGTGATGAACTCGACCAGCTGATCGCCGAGCAGGGGCGGGTGGACGTACGATGTGAGTTTTGCAATCGACTCTACCGGTTCGACCCGGTCGATACGGCCAGTCTGTTCGTTGAGATGCCCACCGGCCCAGGATACGACACGCTGCATTGACCGATTCCGGTTGAGTTGGGCGACCATTTTTGGGGCATGGACCCTAGATTATGTCTATTTCATAGACACTTAGGATATATAAAGATATATTTATTTTCTAAGTCGATATCGAAGGGCATGATCCCATGAACGCGTTGGATTCCCTGCTTGCCGGATTGAAGGC
>CP070833.1:2475470-2481363 GCA_020341735.1 Gammaproteobacteria bacterium
TCAGATCCCAGGTGACCCTCGCTTTCAGGTCCGGCTGATCGAACACCGGCAAGCTGAAGTGGGCCCGGTCCGGGACGAACAGTGTGTATAGAAAACCGTCGTTGCGATTGAGCGCATCGTCACCGGCCGTTATCTCCAGAAGCAGCCGGTTGACCGCGTCAGCTTCCAGGACCTGCGGCGGGATGATCAGATGATCCGCCTCGTATCGGACCACCGCCGGGGTGCCGTTGACGTCGACCCGATGGACGCGATGCTCGGCATCCTTGAAGTCGAGCACCACCTCGCGCGCGTCTGCATCCCGCCAATGGAAGCTGACCTCGACGGTGCCCGTAACGGCTTCGCTCGGTTCGGCAGGGATGGTCAGCGAAAAGCGATAGCGAAGGTCAGACACGGTGGCCTTGCGTTGTTGCGCGAGTTCCAGGGAGATGCCTGGCGCTACGGGAGTCACGGAATTCACCGGCGTCGCCGGCGACTTGCCGCCACAGGCGCAAAGCAGGGACGCCGACAACAACGCCGGGATGGTGGTGATTGACACGCGTCGTTGGCGAAACTGACAAATTGTCCGGCGTCGAAAATGTTGCACACCCGTCGTCCCCCTCGCTCCGGTGACGCCAGGCGATCGCGGCGCATCCGGTTGCAACATTCTACGTCCTCTGGGCAACAGCGGCGTGCAACAAAAAGGCCGCCACCGTATTCCGGGGCGGCCTTGTTCGGGGCATGTGTCTTGATCAGGTGCCCTTGGCAGATTTCCTGATTTTCTCCAGCAGGTGCAGCTGAGCAGCCGCGGCGGCGAGTTCCGCCTGGGCCGTCGCGACCTCGACCGCGCTGGTGCGTTCCTTGAGCATCTCATTGGCGCGCTGGCGGGCCTCTTCTGCCGCTGCCCCATCCAGATCCTTTGCCCGCATGGCCGTGTCGGCCAGTATCGTGATCTTGTTGGGCTGAACCTCGATAACGCCGCCGGAGACATAGAAATACAGCTCTTCAGCCTTTTCGTTGCCTTCGACTGCCGGCTGGACGCGCACGCCACCGGGCTTCAGGCCGGTCAGCAACGGCGCATGATTCGGGGCGATGCCCACCTCGCCCATCTGGGCAGGGGCGAAGACCATGGCGGCTTCACCCGTATAGATCTCGCCCTCGGCACTCACGATGTCCACTTTGATCTTGCTCATACTCTCACCTCCCGGATAAGCAGCGGCTCACGAGCCGCTGGCCGGGATTACTGCATGGACTTGCCTTTCTCGACGGCCTCTTCGATGGTGCCGACCATGTAGAACGCCTGCTCGGGCAGGCTGTCGTACTCGCCGTCGATGATGCCCTTGAAGCCACGAATGGTGTCCACCAGGCTGACGTACTTGCCGGGCGATCCCGTGAACGTCTCGGCCACGAAGAACGGCTGGGACAGGAATCTCTGCACCTTTCTGGCGCGGGACACGACCTGCTTGTCGTCTTCTGACAACTCGTCCATGCCGAGGATGGCGATGATGTCCTGCAGTTCCTTGTAACGCTGCAGGGTCGCCTGGACCGCACGCGCGGTGTCGTAATGATCTTCGCCGATGACCAGCGGATCGAGCAGCCGGCTGGTGGAATCCAGCGGATCCACGGCCGGATAGATGCCCAGCTCCGCGATCTGCCGTGACAGCACCAGCGTCGCGTCCAGGTGAGCGAAGGTCGTTGCCGGCGACGGATCGGTCAGGTCATCCGCAGGCACGTAGACCGCCTGGAAGGACGTGATGGATCCGGTGCTCGTAGAGGTAATGCGCTCCTGCAGCACGCCCATCTCCTCGGCCAGCGTCGGCTGATAGCCCACGGCCGACGGCATGCGTCCGAGCAGTGCGGAGACCTCGGTGCCCGCCAGGGTGTAACGGTAGATGTTATCGATGAACATCAGCACGTCGCGGCCTTCGTCGCGGAAGTGTTCGGCCATGGTGAGGCCGGACAGCGCCACTCGCAGGCGATTGCCCGGAGGCTCGTTCATCTGGCCGTAGACGAGCGCCACCTTGTCGAGAACGCTGGCGTCCTTCATCTCATGGTAGAAGTCGTTGCCCTCACGGGTCCGCTCACCGACGCCCGCGAAAACCGAGTAGCCGCTGTGCTCGATGGCGATGTTCCGGATGAGCTCCATCAGCGACACGGTCTTGCCCACGCCGGCGCCGCCGAACAGCCCGATCTTGCCGCCCTTGGCGATCGGCATGATCAGATCGATGACCTTGATACCGGTCTCCAGAATCTCCACGGAGGCTGCCTGATCCTCGTAGGTGGGCGCCGGACGGTGGATGGGCAGTCGTTCCTCCTCGCCGATCGGACCGGCTTCGTCGACGGGCTCTCCGAGCACGTCCATGATCCGTCCCAGGGTGGCTGTTCCGACCGGAACGGTGATCGGCCCACCGGTGTTGCTTACCGGCATGCCCCGTTTCAGCCCCTCGGAAGAGCCCATGGCGATAGTCCGGACCACGCCGTCGCCCAGCTGCTGCTGGACCTCCAGCGTGAGGCCGGCGTCTTCGATCTTCAGCGCGTCATAGACCTTGGGGATGCTGTCCCTGGGGAACTCCACATCCACCACCGCGCCGATAATCTGCACAGTTTTTCCGCTGCTCATCAATCCAATCCTCTCAACAGAATTCTTTCAGGGCGTGCCACCGGGTCAGACCGCGGCCGCACCGCCGACAATCTCGGATAGCTCTTGTGTAATGGCCGCTTGCCTGGCCTTGTTATATGCCAGCTGCAGCCCGTCGATCAGTTTGCCGGCATTGTCGGTGGCGCTCTTCATGGCCACCATCCGGGCCGCCATCTCGCAGGACACATTCTCGACGACCGACCGATAGACCTGCGACTCGATGTAGCGTGCGATGACGCCGGGCAGGAGCTCGGTGGCGTCGGGCTCATAGATGTAATCCCAGTGCGACTGGAGTTCCTCCGCATCCGGGGTCTCGACGGGCATGAGCGTGCGCACCGTCGGTTTCTGGCTCATGGTGTTCACAAACGTATTGGACGCGATGAATACCCGATCCAGGTTCTTCTCCATGAAACCGTCCAGCACGACCTGGATCGTGCCGATCAAATCACGCACATGGGGCACATCGCCGAGGTCGGCGACGGCCGCCACGATATTCACGTCAATCCGGCGGAAAAACTGGCGCGCCTTGCGGCCCATCACGCAGAGGTCCACCTCGACGCCCTTGCTTTGCCATTCGCCGATCTCGGCCAGCAGCATACGGAACAAATTGGCGTTCAGGCCACCGCAAAGGCCGCGATCGGTGGACACCACGATGTATGCGACCCGCTTAACATCCGGGCGCTGCTGCAGATACTCGACCCGGTAGTCGGGATTGGCTTCCCGCAGGTGGCCGATGACGGTGCGAATGCGTTCGGCATAGGGCCGTGACGCCTGCATCCGATCCTGAGCCTTGCGCATCTTGCTCGCCGCGACCATCTCCATGGCCTTGGTGATCTTCTGCGTGTTCTTGATGCTCGTGATCTGCGAGCGAATTTCCTTGCCGCCGGACATATGTGTCTCCGGATCAGTAGCTGCCGGTGGTGGCGAACTCGTCCACCGCCTTCTTCATCTCGGCCTCGAGTTCATCGTTCCAATCGCCGGTCTCGTCGATCTTGTCCATCAACGAGCCATAGTTGGTCCGCATGTGCGCGTGCAGCCCCTTCTCGAAGGCCTGCATCTTGGTGTCCTCGACGTTGTCGGTGAACCCCTCGTTGACCGCGTAGAGCGTCACCGCCATCTCGGATACGGACTGCGGTGTGTACTGTGGCTGCTTGAGGAGTTCGGTCACGCGCTTTCCGCGATCAAGCTGCTTGCGAGTGGTCTCGTCGAGGTCTGACGCGAACTGAGCAAAAGCCGCCAGTTCACGATACTGAGCCAGGGCGAGACGCACGCCACCACCGAGCTTCTTGATGATCTTGGTCTGCGCCGCGCCGCCGACACGCGACACCGACAAGCCGGCGTTGATGGCTGGCCGGATACCGGCGTTGAAAAGATCGGACTCCAGGTAGATCTGGCCGTCGGTGATGGAGATCACGTTGGTGGGCACGAAGGCCGAGACGTCGCCCGCCTGCGTCTCAATGATGGGCAGCGCGGTCAGCGAACCGGTCTTCCCCTTGACCTTGCCGTCGGTGAGTTTCTCCACGTATTCGGGATTGATGCGGGCAGACCGCTCGAGCAGGCGCGAGTGCAGGTAGAAGACGTCACCGGGATAGGCTTCACGGCCCGGCGGACGACGCAGCAACAGCGACACCTGCCGGTAGGCCCAGGCCTGCTTGGTCAGGTCATCGTAGATAATCAGCGCGTCTTCGCCGCGATCCCGGAAAAACTCGCCCATGGCGCACCCGGCATAGGGCCCGATGTACTGCAGGGCCGCCGACTCGGCCGCGCCAGCGGCGACGACGATGGTGTGCTCCATCGCGCCGTGTTCTTCCAGCTTGCTGACCACGTTGGCGATGGACGACTGCTTCTGTCCGACCGCCACGTAGATACATTTGATGCCGGTGCCCTTCTGATTGATGATCGTGTCGATCGCGACAGCGGTCTTTCCGGTCTGCCGGTCGCCGATGATCAGCTCACGCTGGCCGCGGCCGATGGGCACCATGGAGTCGATGGCCTTGAGACCGGTCTGTACCGGCTCGCTCACCGACTGACGCGCGATGACGCCCGGCGCCACTTTCTCGATGGGCGACGTCTCGGTGGAATTGATGGGGCCCTTGCCATCCACAGGCACGCCGAGAGAGTTGACCACGCGGCCCAGCATGGCCTCGCCCACAGGCACCTCGAGGATACGCCCGGTGGTCGTCACCTTGGTGCCCTCTGAGATGTGCTTGTAGTCGCCGAGCACGACGGCACCGACGGAGTCCTGCTCCAGGTTCAGTGCCAGACCGAAAGTATTGCCGGGGAACTCCAGCATTTCGCCGTAGGCGACGTCGGCCAGGCCATGGACCCGGACGATACCGTCCGTTACGGACACGACGGTCCCTTCGTTCCTGGCCTGCGTCGCTACCTGGAACTGCTCGATTTTCTGCTTGATGAGATCGCTGATCTCGGATGCCTTGATTGACATGAAAAAATATCCTCTAGTGCGTCACGGCGCCGGCGAGCCGATCGAGCCGGCCGCGGAGGGATCCGTCGATAACCACGTCGCCTGACCGCACGATCGCGCCGCCTATCAGGGAGGCGTCGATGTCGCAGTTCAGGCGCACGTCCTTGCCAAGGCGATTCTTCATCGCCGTCGCAAAATGCTGCTTCTGTTCTTCCGAGAGCGGTACCGCCGAGGTGATGTCCACATCGGCTATGTTCTCGTACTCATCTCTCATGGCCACGAACTCGTGGGCGATGGCCGGCAGGCAGTGGAGACGCCCGTTCTCGGCAAGCAGACGGATGAAGTTCTGCTGCTTCTGGCCCGCATGCTCGCCGCAGATTTCGATGACGAGGCCCGCCAACTGGTCCGGGCTCACCACGGGACTGTGCATCATCCCGTGAAAACCCTCGTCCTCGACGACCGTGCAGGCGAGCGCCAGCACGGATGACCACTCGTCGAACGTTTGCTGGTCGCGGGCCAGTTCGAAAATGGCCTTGGCGTAAGGCCTCGCAACGGTTTTGATTTCAGCCATCGCCGACTCCCAGTCGTCAGAGCTCGGATGCGAGCTTGTCCAGCAACTGCTTGTGCGTCGCCGGGTCGATCTCGCGCTCGAGTAGCTGTCTGGCCCCGCTTAATGCGATCGCGGCGACGTCTCCCCGGAGAGCGTCTTTTGCTCGACTCGCCTCCTGCGATATCTCGGCCTTGGCCTGGGCGATCAGCCGCTCACCTTCCGAGATGGCTTCTCCCCTGGCCTCGTCGATGATCTCGCGGCTACGTTTCTCCGCCTGCTGGATGACTTCCGCCGCCTTTTCGCG
>CP070833.1:2481463-2503991 GCA_020341735.1 Gammaproteobacteria bacterium
ATGGCCGGCATCTTCATGGGCGCCATGGACTCGCTGCAAGCGGGCTCGACAACCGGCCAACGACTCGGCAAGGGAATGGGGCTCGTCGCCCTTCTCTATGGCGTATTGCTGCTCGTCGGCGCCGCCTCTGGCAGCTCTAACCCTCTCAGGCCCCTGCAGGGCCTGTTCGGCCAGCAGACAGAGACCCAGGCGTTGCAGTTCCGTTACGTCAAGTCGAGCTCTGACCTGGATCGGGAGCTGGCTGCAGCCGCTGCGAACGGACAGCTGGCAATGCTGGATTTCTATGCGGACTGGTGTGTCGATTGCAAGAAAATGGAGCGATACACGTTCGGCGAACCAGCCGTGATAGCGGCTCTGGGGGACATGGTCCTGCTCAAGGCTGACGTCACGGCAAACGACGATCTGGACAAGCAGCTACTGCAACGGTTCGGCATATTCGGTCCACCTACGATCGCTTTTTTTGGACCCGACGGTCATGAAGCCAGGGGGTTCAGGCAGGTCGGTTTCGCCTCGGCCGCCGAGTTCAGCGCCCATATAGATCGATTCATCGAGCAGGCCGGCCGATGACCGGCAAACAGGTCATGTTCGGTATCGCCCTGGCGCTGGCCTCCGGCATCGGCGGCTATTTCGCCTACGACGCGGCCCGAACGAGCAGCGAGGACAAAAGTCCTTCGGCGGCAGCGGCCCTGCCGACTTTCGCCTTGCCGGACATCGGCGGCATGCTCCGGCAGTCTTCGGAATGGGACGGCAAAGTCCGTGTAGTTAATTTCTGGGCGACCTGGTGCCCGCCGTGCCGCCGCGAGATTCCGCTTTTGATCGAACTCCAGGCCGAGCACGGCGCCGATCTTCAGATCATCGGCATCGCGATCGACGACATGCAGGCCGTGCAGCAATACGCAACCACGGCCGGGTTCAACTACCCGATTCTCGTCGGCCAGCAAGATGCGGTCGACCTGGGCAACCAGGTACTCCAGGACTGGATCGGACTGCCGTTCACCGCGTTCGCGGACAGCGAAGGCAAGGTCCTGAGAGTCCACGTCGGTGAACTCCACCGGCAGCAGGCCGACGAGTTTTTACGCGAAATCCTCTGAAACCGACGCGATCTACCCGCAAACAGTCGCGAAAAGTAGCTAAACCGCCAGAAAAAGATTTACACTCTGGCGTTATGACTCTTGGGAATGGGGCTGGGGCGGTGTCCAATCTCCTTATCATCAACGGACCCAACCTGAATCGTCTGGGAGAGCGGGAGCCAGACACCTACGGGACATCCACTCTCGTTGAGATCGAGTCCCGGTGCCGGAGGCTGGCGGAGGAACTCGGCTGCACCCTCGACTCTTACCAGAGCAATGCAGAGCACGAGATCGTGGAACGCATTCACCAGGCTGCCCGCGAAGGCGTCGCCTGCATCATTATCAATCCGGCGGCATTCACACACACGAGCGTCGCTATCCGCGATGCGCTGCTTTCGGTCACCATCCCGTTTATTGAACTGCATTTGAGCAATACGAAAGCCCGGGAACCATTCCGGCACCACTCGTACTTGGCTGACGTGGCCCGCGGGACGATCGCAGGATTCGGACCGACGGGTTACGAGCTGGCCATCAGAGCCGCCGCGGACATCGCCGCCGGCAACAAATCCTAGACAAGGGAAAATCCATGGACATTCGCAAGGTCAAGAAACTGATCGAACTCCTGGAGGAATCCGGCATTTCCGAGATCGAGATCACCGAGGGAGAAGACGCGGTTCGTATCAGTCGTTACCCGCCACCGAGTCACTCACAGCAGGCGCCGCCGGTTGTCACCCACGTTGCGACACCCGCAGCAGGACAGGCGGCAGCGCCCGTACCGGCCGCGGACGATGAAACCGTTGAGGCTGCTCCGTCAGACGGGCATACCGTCGTTGCGCCGATGGTCGGTACCTTCTACACGGCCCCCGCGCCGGGCGCCAAACCATTCGTCCAGGTGGGCAGCGATATAGAGGCCGGGGACACGATCTGCATCATCGAGGCGATGAAGATGATGAACCAGATCGAAGCTGACAAGACCGGTCGGATTGTGTCGATCCTTGTTGATAACGGCGAGCCTGTCGAGTTCGGTCAACCCCTGTTTATCATCGAGTAGGCAGCGTAACCATGCTGGACAAGATCGTCATCGCCAACCGTGGCGAAATTGCGCTCCGGATCTTGCGATCCTGCCGCGAGCTCGGGATCAAGACGGTCGCCGTCTACTCTGAGGCAGACCGTAGCCAGAAACACGTGTTGCTGGCCGATGAATCGGTCTGTATCGGGCCGGCTTCGTCCGCGGAGAGCTATCTCAACATGCCAGCCATCATCAGTGCAGCGGAAGTCACTGACGCCATGGCCATCCATCCTGGTTACGGATTCCTGTCAGAAAACGCTGACTTCGCCGAACGCGTGGAGAAAAGCGGTTTTACGTTCATCGGACCGCGGTCCGAGACCATCCGCATCATGGGTGACAAAGTGTCGGCGATTCGGGCGATGAAGGCTGCCGGCATCCCGTGCGTTCCTGGATCTGACGGACCGCTCGGAGATGAGTTGCAGGAAAATGTTCGACTCGCCAGAGAATTGGGGTATCCGGTCATCATCAAGGCGTCCGGCGGCGGAGGCGGCCGCGGTATGCGTGTCGTGCATACCGAAGCAACTCTGCTGAATGCCATCATGGTTACCCGGTCGGAGGCGCTGGCGGCCTTCGGCAACGAAACCGTCTACATGGAGAAGTTCCTCGAGCGGCCCCGACATGTCGAGTTCCAGGTCCTGGCCGACGGACGCGGAAACGCAATCCATCTTGGTGAGCGCGACTGTTCCATGCAGCGTCGTCACCAGAAAGTGATAGAGGAAGCTCCCGCGCCGGGAATAACAGCGGAACAACGGGAGACGATGGGAGCGAGATGCGTACGGGCCTGTCAGGAAATCAATTACTCGGGTGCCGGAACCTTCGAATTCCTGTATCAGGACGGCGAATTCTTCTTCATCGAAATGAACACCCGACTGCAGGTAGAGCATCCGGTGACGGAGATGATCACCGGCGTCGACATCGTGCGGGAACAGATCAGGATCGCCGCAGGCAAGCCACTGGCCTGGTCACAGGAAGAAATACAGATCCGCGGCCACGCCATGGAATGCCGTATCAATGCGGAAGATCCCACGAATTTCATGCCTTGTCCGGGTCCGATCAACCAGTGGCATGCGCCCGGCGGACCCGGTGTGCGGATCGATACGCATATCTACAACGGTTACGTCGTGCCGCCTTTCTATGACTCGATGATCGGCAAGGTCATAAGCCACGGCAACAATCGAGGCTCCGCAATCGCCAGGATGCAGCAGGCCCTGTCAGAGATGGTCGTCGAGGGCATCAAAACCAACATCCCCCTGCATCAGGAGATATTCAGTCACGGCGCCTTCAAGGCCGGGGGCACCGATATCCATTACCTTGAGAAGCGTCTCGGCCTATAGTCGGTAGCTACCCGCCCCGATGCCCTGGCTTCAAATCTCCATGCGGCTTGACCATGCGTGTGCCGAGGAGGCATCACAGGACCTGTCGGAACTCGGGGTCGCCGCGGTCACGTTGGAAGACGCGCAGGACCACCCGGTTCTCGAGCCTGCCCCCGGCGCGACGCCTCTGTGGCCAGACGTCATCGTTACCGCAATGTTCGAACTGGATGAGCGACCGCTCATGGAGCGGATCGGGCGCGTGCGCGCCTGGTCGGCGCGCAAGGGTTTCCAGGTCTCGGCTCTGCCGGATCGCGCCTGGGAACGTGAGTGGCTAAAAGACTTCCAGCCGATGCGTTTTGGAAAAAACCTGTGGGTGCTTCCCGGCGATTCGGTGGCTCCGAACCCGGATTCCATCGCGCTGCGCCTTGATCCGGGCCTGGCCTTCGGAACGGGGACGCATTCAACCACTGCCCTTTGCCTCGAATGGCTGGATGCTCGCCCCCCGGCCGGACTCAGGGTCGTCGACTATGGCTGTGGATCCGGCATCCTCGGGATCGCGGCCGTCCTGCTGGGCGCAGCGTCCGTGATAGCCGTCGATAACGATCCGCAGGCATTGATGGCAACAGCTGCAAACGCTGCCCGCAATGGCGTCAGCGATATGATCTCTATCCATCCACCCACGGATGACCTGCCTCGGACCGACCTGTTGCTTGCCAACATCCTGGCCGGACCCATCAAGGAACTGGCGCCCGGATTCGCCCGAGCGGTCGACAACGGCGGCTTGGTCGTCTTGTCGGGTATCCTTGCCGAACAGGCGAGCGAGGTCGCCGCCGCCTACGCACCCTGGTTCGTGATCGAAGAGATCATCGAGCAGGAGGGATGGGTGAGGATCTCGGCGCAAAGAACGGAGACCGGCTGACTTGTATACACAGTGCCCACAATGCGATTCGGTGTATCGCGTTACCGGCGCCCATCTGAAACAGGCGGGCGGAGAAGTCGTGTGCGGTGAGTGCGGCGCTCGCTTCGACGCCCTCGATCGGTTGAGCGACGTATATCCGCAGCCGAGCCCGCCGGCCGTTCCTCCGTCCCCAGACGTGTTGCCGGCCGAACGCCAGGCCGAGGACCACGGCACGGAGGCGGACGAATCGGCGGCTGAGAAGCCCGGGAAGGTCGCGGAGCTCGCTGAAGCGGCGGAAGAACCGCCAACTGCTGACGAAGTCGAGCCCGAAGAGAGCGCGAGAGACCGAGGCGACACGGAGATCGACACGTCCGCCGCGCAAACGGGCGCCGGATCGGGTGAACTTCAGGACGGACACGCGGAAGCGCAAGAGCTTCCATCTGGAGAGACCGCCGCAGAAGATGGCGTGGATTCCGTCGACGACGGACCGGAGACGGAAACCTCGAAGCGGGCGGAGGACGAAGCCGTCGCGGACGAGCAAGAGTCGCCGCACCCGGATGACGGCGATCACGACGACGAAGAGCCCACGGTCAATCTCGACTCGACCGCCGAAGAACTGTTCGCTCTCGAGGAACTCCCGCCTCAACAGATGGCGGATATCGACGACCTCGAATTTTCCGAGGGGCTGCCCGTGGGCGAGCCGCCCGAGGACGCGGACGAGGGCGAATCGGAGCTATCGGGTCCGCCGCCAGAGCTGGCGCGCCGGATGGAATACGCAGGCAAGAGTCGCCGACCCTGGCTGATCGGACTGGCTGTGGCAGCACTGCTAGCTGCCGGCGTGCACTCACAACACGGAGTGCTGATGCGATACCCGGCAATCTCGCCTATCCTGGAGTCCGTCTACTCTGTCCTCGGGATGTCTGTCAGACCGGCCTGGGAAATCTCTGCTTATCGGATCGTCGATTCGTCTGCATCTCTCGACGCAGCCGGCGATCTTCAGATAACGGTGCAGTACGTCAACGAAGGGGGCTTTCCTCAACCCTATCCGGTTCTGCGGGTCAGCCTCGAGAATCGCTGGGGTGACGAGATCGGCAGCCGCGAGCTGAACCCGAGTTATTACGTGGAAGACTATGCCTCAGGGAACAGATCGCAGCCGGGGGAGCAGGTCGGCGGCCGCGCGGTCATCAGCGAGCCTGGCCTCGCAGCCGTCGGTTTCAGACTGGACCTTTGCCTGCAAGACGAATCCGGCCAGGCGCGCTGCCTGTCAGAGCAGCCGTGATACTTTCCCCGATGAGGTTCTGCCCTTAATATCGTCGGCCCTGTCCGGAGCAGGCGGGAGAAGATGGCTCTGAAAATCGGCCAATTTACGTTCTCGAGCAATATCGGCCTGGCGCCGATGGCCGGCGTCACCGATCGCCCGTTCCGCCAGCTATGCCGTCAGCTCGGGGCCGGAGTCTGCCCGTCGGAGATGCTCACGTCGGATACCCGGCTGTGGAATACCGCCAAGAGTCGCCGGCGACTGGACCATGCTGGCGAACCAGCACCCATCATCGTTCAGATTGCGGGTGGCGAACCGGGCATGATGGCCGATGCCGCGGCCCGTTCCGTAGATGTCGGGGCGCAGATCGTCGACATCAACATGGGCTGCCCGGCGAAAAAGGTCTGCAGTCGCTGGGCTGGTTCGGCCCTGCTCCGCGATGAAGCGCTGGTAAAGGAGATCATCGAGGCCGTCGTCGCCGCCGTCCCGGTCCCGGTCACCTTGAAAATGAGGACGGGTTGGAACCGTGAGGAAAGAAACGGCATCCGGATCGCCAGGCTGGCCGAGCAGATCGGGATCGCCGCTTTGTCAGTACACGGCAGAACGCGCGCGGATATGTATCGGGGCGAGGCGGAATACGAGACGATCCGCAGGATAAAGGCCAGCGTCTCGATCCCGGTCCTGGCCAACGGAGATATCGATTCACCGCAGAAAGCGGCACAGGTTCTGGCTTCGACGGGAGCCGACGGATTACTGATTGGAAGAGCTGCCCAGGGCCGTCCGTGGATCTTCCGGGAGGTCTGTCACTACCTTCGTCATGGAACGAATCTTGCCCCGCCGACAGTGGCCGAAGTACGTGATATCATGCTCGCCCACTTGGACAACCTCTACTCGTTTTACGGCGAGTACACCGGGGTTCGAGTGGCCCGAAAGCATCTAACGTGGTACTGCCGCGCCCGTGTGGGAGCGGGATCTTTTCGGCATCGCGCGGTGCGGGCAGAGTCCGCCGCAGAACAGTTGCGGATGGTAAGGGAATTCCTCGACCAGTCTCCCCAAGAAGAGCTGGCAGCATAGAGATCGGGAAGCACACGAGTCGTGAGCAAAGACAATAGTAAATTGGAAACCGCACGGGGCAGCAAGCCTCTGCACAAGGTCACGGAAGAGGCGCTCAAGAACTACTTCGCCAACCTGAACGGGCACAAGCCCAACGAGCTCTACACGCTCGTTCTCAGTGAAGTCGAAGCGCCGCTGTTCAGGACGGTGATGAACTACACCGGCGGCAACCAGAGTCGTGCCGCGCAAATCCTGGGGATCAACCGCGGCACGCTGCGAAAGAAGCTCCGCACCTATGGTCTGCTAGGCTGACCCGGGGCCGCGCCCGATAATCTTGGGCGGACCGGGATACACGTTGGGGGGCAAATTATGTCGACCGTCAAGCGGGCGCTGATCAGCGTTTCCGACAAGAGTGGCGTGGTCGACTTCGCCGCTGCTCTGGTGAGCCAGGATATCGAACTCCTGTCCACCGGCGGCACCGCACGTCTACTGCGAGAGAATGCTGGTCCTGTCACCGACGTGTCTGCGGTGACTGACTTCCCGGAGATCATGGCGGGTCGCGTCAAGACCCTGCATCCGCGCATCCATGGGGGTCTCCTGGGGCGTCGCGGGATCGATGAGGAAGTCATGGCGGCACACGGCATCCCCGCCATCGATCTGCTGGTGGTCAACCTTTACCCGTTTCGCGAAACGATCGCGCGTCCTGGCTGTCGCCTGGAGGACGCGATAGAGAATATAGATATCGGCGGGCCGGCCATGATCCGGGCGGCCGCCAAGAATCACGCTTCCGTGACCGTCGTCGTCGACCCGCATGATTACGGAAACCTGCTCGAGTCGTTGCGCGCCGGTAGCGGTGTTATTCCGGCGAATACGAGAAATCGCCTGGCGGGAAAAGCCTTCGCCCACACAGCGGCTTATGACGCCGCGATAGCGGATTACCTGTCCCAACAGCCGGACTATGCGGACGACGAGACGTTTCCAGAGCACTACACGCCTTCATTCGACAAGAGGCTGGACCTGCGATACGGGGAGAACCCTCATCAACAGGCGGCTTTCTACGCAGATGCTTCGGCAACCCGCGGCATCAGCGGGGCGCGCCCGATACAGGGCAAGGCGCTGTCCTACAACAATATTGCCGATGCCGATGCAGCGCTTGAGTGTGTGCGACAGTTCGACACGCCGGCCTGCGTCATCGTAAAACACGCGAATCCATGCGGCGTGGCCACTGCGGCAACGGTAGAGGATGCCTATCAGAGAGCCTACTCGACCGATCCGACTTCTGCCTTCGGCGGCATCATTGCATTTAATCGCCGTCTCGAGGCGGCGACAGCGAGCACGATCCTGGAGCAGCAATTCGTGGAAGTCATTCTGGCCCCCGATCTCGGTGACGGCGCTGCCGAAGTGCTGGCCGCCAAGAAGAATGTCCGGGTGCTTGTGACGGGAGCCCTCCAGTCATCGGCGCCGATCGGACACGACATGAAACGGGTCGGCGGAGGCGTCCTGATCCAGAGCCGGGACGACATTGTTGTCGGTCGGGACCAACTGACCGTTGTGACCCGCCGGCAGCCAAGCGATAGCGAGATCGAAGAACTTTTGTTCGCGTGGAAGGCCGTTAAATTCGTCAAATCGAACGCCATCGTCTTCGCCCGCGACGGGATGACCATCGGTGTCGGCGCAGGCCAGATGAGTCGCGTATACAGCACCCGCATTGCAGCCATAAAAGCGGCAGACGCCGGGCTCGATGTTAACGGCTCAGTGATGGCGTCGGACGCGTTCTTCCCCTTCCGGGACGGCGTCGATGCGGGTGCAGAGCACGGAATCAAAGCGATAATCCAGCCGGGTGGCTCAGTCCGCGATGAGGAAGTCATCGGCGCGGCGGACGAGCACGGTCTGGCGATGGTGTTTACCGGGGTCCGACACTTCCGCCACTGAACGCACTCGGCGAGAGAACAAGGTGGGTACTATGGAAATTCTTATCGTGGGTGGCGGTGGACGGGAGCATGCCCTGGCATGGCAGTGCGCGCGCTCCCCTGCGGTGGAAACGGTCTTTGTGGCGCCGGGTAACGCAGGGACTGGCGGCGAAACCGGTGTTCAGAACATCGACATCGGCGCTGAGGACATCGATGGTCTGCTGGCCTTCGCCAGTGACAGGCAGATCGGCCTCACCATCATCGGACCGGAAGCACCGCTGGTCGCCGGCATCACGGACCGGTTCAGCGAAGCCGGCCTCAAATGCTTCGGGCCGGGCGCGGCCGCGGCTCAACTTGAAGGCTCCAAAGCTTTCACCAAGGAGTTCCTCGAACGCCATCACGTCCCGACGGCCGCCTACCAGAGCTTTTCGGAAATCAAGCCGGCTATCGATTACATCCGTCGTCAGGGGGCGCCGCTGGTCGTCAAGGCCGACGGGCTGGCGGCTGGCAAGGGCGTCATCGTTGCGGCCACCGTCGAGGAGGCGGAGCAGGCCGCACATTCAATGTTGGCAGAAGGCGCATTCGGCGCCGCAGGCGCCCGGGTGGTCGTCGAACAGTGCCTGCAGGGAGAGGAAGCCAGTTTTATCGCTATCGTATCCGGTACAACCATCCTGCCTCTGGCAACCTCCCAGGATCACAAGGCTCGGGATGACGGCGATCTTGGTCCCAATACCGGCGGTATGGGCGCCTACTCGCCGGCGCCTGTAGTCACAGCCGAAATTCACCGTCGCATCATGGACGAGGTGATGGTGCCGACCGTTGAGGGCCTGGCCGCTGAAGGAATACCCTACGTTGGATTCCTGTATGCGGGACTGATGATCGCCGACGACGGAACGCCGAATGTGCTGGAATTCAATTGCCGCTTTGGCGATCCCGAAACCCAGCCGATCATGATGCGGCTGGAATCTGATCTGGGCACGCTGTGCCTGTCCGCCCTGGATGGCTCACTCGCAGAACAGCAGGTGGTCTGGAATCCAAAGCCGGCTGTCGGCGTGGTGCTTGCCGCTGGCGGATATCCCGGGAGCTACAGGAAAGGGGACCCGATCCATGGCCTGGAGGCATTCACTAACCGGGAGGACGTCAAGGTCTTCCACGCGGGCACGGCTATCGACGACGATGGCCAGATTGTCACTGCCGGTGGCCGGGTTCTCTGCGTCGTGGCCTTAGGCGGCAGCGTCACGCAGGCGCAAAGACGAGCTTACGAAGTTGTCCGGGGGATACAGTGGGACGGGGTCAGTTACCGCAATGACATCGGCTACCGGGCCGTGGCACGCGAGAATTGAGGCATCCGGCCGCCCGTTGACGGCCGCAATTCACCGGTCTGCCATATCCGGGCGCGATCGAGCCCGGACGACGCACTCGCTTACTCCGCTTCCTCGTCCGCGAACACGCAGTGCTTCGCATACGCCTTGGCGTCGTTCAGCGACCACTCGCCTTTTGGCGTTTCGTCCATTTTCGAACACCAGCGCTCGCTGCCGATTTCCGGAGAGCATGCCGACGTCAGCATTAGGCCGAGGATGGCGAATTGCTGCGTTGTGAACTTCATTGCGGTCCCCTTGGAAATTGCATGATGACGCATATGCGGCTTATGAGTGATCAGTGGGCCGGGCTCTGACGTGCCCATGAAAACACGCTCCAGACTATCATCAGCTGAGCGGTGAGGTAGATCGTCACGATGATCCGGGTAGAGTGAGGAAATGGCCAGACAAACTGATTGACGGCGATCAGGTTGTCGGCGACGAAGAATAACGCGCCGCCCAAAGGAAGAAAACGTCCGATGGACGACCCGGCGGCCCCTGTGGCCATGGCAAGCAGGGCCATTGAGTACACGATTACGGGAGTGGCCATGCCATCGGGTAGGGCAGGCAGGATCACCGTGTAGAGTCCCAACAGGGCAATGACCTCGACCGCCATCAGCCTGCGGCCGGATGGCGAGTCCGTGCGTGAGCGCCAGAACAACCAGGCATAGAGGATCTGCGTCACCAGAAATGAAAACAGGGCAGGCTTCAGAAAGGCCGACCGATCCACCCCCAACAGAAAGTCCCCGATCGCCGAGGCGAGCAAGGCGGCGGCAAACGGCGTCCGCAATGGCGGCACGAGCCGCCGCCATGCCGTTATCGACAGAATCAACAAAGGGATGGCCTTGATGAGGGGGTGACCCGGATAGGGCTCCAGCGGCACGGCCAGCACATAGCCGTAACCGACGATGGCAGCGAGCCAGAGCGATCGATTTGCCTTGTCCATGTTCAGCACAGCTCGCCTCGATTTCGCGGACCATGGTCCGGTGTCCCGGTCTCCGTCCTCTAGCATCCCGACTCATACGGCGATGACAGGATCGCGTACGGCAGCCAGCGGTGGGCCGGACTCCACCCTATGAGGCGCATGGGACAGGTCATGACGTAGGTCTTCTGTCGCGCCGTGCGCTGTCGATGGCCATGCATCCTGGCACAGGGCGCCAGCGACACCTTCGGCCTCCTGCTCATCTACCTCGGATTCCTCAGCGGACCCTGAGCGGCGACCCCAGCGACTCTAAAATCAATGACCCCTGCCCCCCGACACAGCAGCAAGCCGCGGTCCGACCGCAGACATCAGTGCCTCGAGACCGGACCTTGGCCTGACCATGACGGTCAACTCCCGCAACCGGCCCAGCTCGTCGAAGCGAATCAGGTCGAGACCCTGTAACTCGCGACCCGCCACGCTCGCCTCGAAAACGAGCGCCAGGGTTCCGTCCTCACCGCTCAACTCATCGGTGTAGCGGAAGTCTTCGAACACCTCCATCAGTATCCGCAACAGCACCCCGATGGCGGCTCGACCGCGAAACGGCTCAAACGAGACGGGACTGTTGAGTACCGCATCCTCGCGGAACGTCGCGGTCATCGCTTCAACGTCCTTGCGCTCGACAGCGAGGCGAAACGCGCGTCGGTCATGCACACCTGTCTCGCTGTTTTCTGCGGGATTATCTTCGCCGATCAAGCGATGTCACTCCGAAGGTGGGTACTCGTCGAACTGCGGTAGATCATCGGTAATCTCATGCCATGGGGCTTTCGAGGCAACGAAGATATTGGCCTGCGGCCTGATACCGGGGTCGCCGTCCACGGTCCCGAGCGTTATCCAGCGCAGTTCACCGTTTTCTACCGCCCCTAGCGTCGATCCGCAACGCCGGCAGAAAGCGCGTCCACCCGCCGGGGACGATTTGTAAACGGTGACGTCGTCTTCACCGGCAAGCCAGTGGAAGCCGCCGTCCGGAACGGATGCATACGTCCCGAATGCCGCGCCGTGGGATCGCCTGCACATCGAACAGTGACAGCTACCTGCACGGGTCAGGTCGCCCCGTACCTCGTAGCGGACCTTGCCGCAAAGACACCTACCTTCGATAGTCACGGTGACATCCTCCTCGTTCTCTTCGTATCACCCGCCATGTTATCGCTCCAGTCGACTAATCGCCCTAAAAACACCGCCGGTTCGCCAGCCTCGTGGATAAGACCACGCAATACGCATGGCGGCGAACGACTCCAGATATCGACACTGAACCGACAGTGGGCGAGATCCTGCTCCGCGCCATCGATCGTAGCCGAGCCCGCCTGTCACGCAAGCGCTTTGCGCAGAAAGAACAGCGTCTCGCCGTCCGGATAATCCTCGAGCTGCCCGAAGACCTCATAACCATGCCTGAGATAGAAGTCCGGTGCCTGGAAACTGAACGAGCTCAGGCATGACCGCCGGCACCCCCGGGCGACCGCCTGGCGCTCGGCCCGCCGGAGCAGGTCTGATCCCAGCCCCTGGCCACGATAGCCCTCATCGAGCCACAAGTTAGAGACATAGAGCCATCCCAGAGCGGTGACTCCCTTCAAACCACCAACCATACGACCCGCCCGATCCCGTACCGAGATGCCGATCGACTGACGATCGCTCAGACCCGTGGCGTTGTCGTTAAAAGCGTCCAGTTCCCGATCGAGGATCTGCAACTCGTCCGCGGTGGCGGCGAAGAAGTCGAATTCAGATGACATCTCGTTTCTCCACAGCGTCCATGACTCCGGACCCGGTCCCCGGCAGCAGCTTTGGCTGACAGCTAGGGGCGAACACGACCGATGGCCGTCACCAGGCGGTCGAGCGCGGGAGCATGTTGTAACAGGAACAGCGAAGGCTCTATCAATTCCAGCTCGGACACCAGGGGTTCGCCCTGATCGCCGTCGATCAGATCGACCCGGGCATAGAGGAGGCCCGACTTCGTGCAGGCCAGCGCCTGCTGCGCGATCAGCAAGTCGGTTTCGGTCGGCGTCATGGCGTCTGAGACCTGTTCATCCTGGCCGTGGTAGCGAGGCTTCTTGACGACCTGGTGGGTAAACTCCCCGTCGATCCAGACCAGCGCCCGTTCCCCAGTCTTCACCACCGAAGGCATGTATTTCTGCACCAGCATGTCCTGCCCGGATTGGCATGATCGGAGGAACTCCGCGCCATCGGCTGCGATCTCCGAACCCGTGAAGCGGCGGGTCAGGTATGAACCGGCGCCGATGGCCGGCTTTACTACCAGATCATCCCATCCGCAGTCAGCCGCGAGTTCGCTCAGCTCGCAGTCCTGCCCCGCATCCAGCCACCTGGTCGGTACGATCGGAACCCCGGCCTCGAAGATCTCGCGCAGATAGCCCTTGTGCAGATTCCAGCTGACGACCGGCGCTGGATTCAGAAGGGTCACACGGGACGCGGCGTCCTCGATCCAGACGCGGAACCGCTGCGGATTCATCGGATAATCCCAGCAGGATCTGAGAACACAGAGATCGAATGCGCCCGGGTCGCAGTCGGGATCGTCCCACGGCGCAAGCCGGACCTCATGCCCGGCTGCCTCGATCGCCGCAAGCAGCAATTCCTGATCGGGGTCCGGTTCCGGCATGACCCGGCAGGTGACTATTCCTATGTTCATCAATTTCCGACGTTTTCGAGTTGCCGCAGGAGTCTTTCCGGGTCCGGGCACTGTCTTCCGGATGGGCCGTTCCTGACATGGCGGATCAATAGTCTGCGTCGCCTGAACGGCAAACGGCGCCCTGGGGCGCCATTTGTCGTCGAACCCGAGACTCCTTCCCGGATCAGCGTTTCATGGAATCGAAGAAGCTCTCGTTGGTCTTCGTGTCCTGGAGCTTGCTCAGCAGGAATTCGATGGCCGCGAGTTCGTCCATCGGGTGAAGCAACTTGCGGAGGATCCACATCTTCTGCAATTCGTCCGGCTTGGTCAGCAGCTCTTCACGCCGCGTTCCCGACCGATTGATATTGATCGACGGGAAGATCCTCTTCTCGGCGATGCGTCTGTCCAGGTGAATCTCCGAATTGCCGGTCCCCTTGAACTCCTCATAGATGACGTCGTCCATCCGCGACCCGGTGTCGATGAGTGCGGTAGCCATGATCGTCAGGCTGCCGCCTTCCTCTATGTTCCGCGCCGCTCCGAAAAACCGCTTCGGCCGCTGCAGGGCATTCGCATCGACACCACCGGTCAGAACCTTGCCGGACGACGGAACGACCGTGTTGTAGGCTCGCGCCAGACGCGTAATCGAATCCAGCAGGATCACCACGTCACGCTTGTGCTCGACCAGCCGCTTGGCTTTCGCGATGACCATCTCTGCCACCTGCACGTGCCTGCTGGCCGGCTCATCGAAGGTTGAACTCACAACCTCGCCACGCACCGTCCGGATCATCTCCGTGACCTCCTCGGGACGCTCGTCGATGAGCAGCACCATGAGGTAGCACTCGGGATGATTGGCGGCGATAGACGTTGCGATATTCTGCAGCAGCATCGTCTTGCCCGCCTTCGGCGGCGACACGATCAATCCCCGCTGCCCCATGCCAATCGGAGCGCACATGTCGATGATGCGGGCCGTCAGGTCCTCGGTGCTGCCGGTACCCTGCTCCATCCTCAAACGCTGCGTCGGAAAATATGGCGTCAGATTCTCGAACAGGACCTTGTTGCGGGCGTTCTCAGGCGCCTCATGATTGATCTCGCCGATTTTCAGCAGCGCGAAATAACGCTCGCCGTCCTTGGGTGGTCTGATCAAACCCGAGATGCTGTCCCCGGTGCGCAGATTGAAACGCCGGATCTGGCTGGGGGAAACGTAAATGTCGTCCGGTCCAGCGAGGTATGAACTGTCAGAGGAGCGCAGAAATCCGAAACCGTCCTGCAGGATCTCCAGAACACCGTCCCCGTAGATGTCCTCGCCGTTCTTGGCGTGGGACTTGAGGACGGAGAAGATGATGTCTTGCTTGCGCGAGCGGGCCAGGTTTTCAAGCCCCATCCCCTGGGCAAGCTCGACGAGTTCGGCAGCCGTCTGCTTCTTCAGCTCGGTAAGGTTCATCGCATCCTTGCTACGCGCGAGATCTTCCTTCGAGATGATCTCGACATCGTTGAAGTCGGGGAACTCTTCCGCCGAGCGTTGCGGCTTCTTGCGCCGCTTCTTGCCGCCGTGATTGCCGCTCTTCGATCGGGATGGCTTGCCGGAGCGACCACCTCGCGCGGTGTTTCCAAGATATCCCCTCACAGGTGCGCTTCCAGGAATTCGGTCAACTGCCCTTTCGAAACGGCACCGACCTTCTGAGACTCAACGGTTCCGCCCTTGAAAAGCAGCAGCGTGGGTATGCCGCGGATGCCGTACTTCGGCGGGGTCATCGGGTTCTCGTCGATGTTGATCTTGGCGATTCTCACCTTGCCCGCGTATTCATCGGCGACCTCGTTCAGGATGGGCGCAATCATCTTGCAGGGGCCGCACCACTCTGCCCAGAAATCAAGCAAAACCGGGATGTCCGAATCGAGCACATCGGACTGAAAGTTCGCATCCGTCGTATAGACGATGTGATCGCTCACTGATTTTTTCCTCCGTTCCTACAGGAATATTAGTGTGGCTGTATGAAAGCACCCGGGGTCACCGGTCGCTTCTCCAGTGATCCGAACATGTGACGCGCCACGCCGGTTAGGGCAGAATGTCGCAGCCTCTAGCCGCTTCTATCTTGAGATTTCTAGGGTTCGTTCGGTGACAGAGCGTCTCGGAGGGCGAGATCGGGCTTTGGGCCCGGCGGTTATTGTGAACCGCTTATCACGCCAATTTCAAGTGTTTATACCAGCTTTGTCGGTGAAAATTAAGTCGCTATGCCCGAATCGCACCTGAGTAATCTCAAGTTCTCGGATCTGTCCTTGCAAGAGCGCGTCGCTAGGGGCGTGGAAGAAGCCGGATTCACCTACTGCACGCCCATACAGGCAAGCGCGCTGCCGATTGCGCTGGATGGAAAGGACGTAGCCGGTCAGGCACAGACGGGCACGGGCAAAACGGCCGCCTTCCTGCTCGCGGCATTCGACTATCTGCTGCGCAACCCGCCATCTCCGCAACGTCGGTCGAACGATCCGCGGATGCTGGTGCTTGCACCGACCCGGGAACTCGCGATCCAGATACACAAGGACGCCCTGTTGCTCGGTCAGCATACCGATTTCGACATCGGGTTGGCCTACGGCGGGACTGACTATGAGAAGCAGCGCCGGATCCTGGCGGAAGGCGTAGATATCCTCATCGGCACGCCGGGCAGGATCATCGATTATTTCAAGCAACGCGTCTTCGGCCTGCGCGCGATTCAGGTGATGGTTCTGGACGAGGCCGACCGGATGTTCGATCTGGGCTTCATAAAGGACATCCGCTACGTTATGCGCCGGCTCCCGCCTCCGGCCCGGCGCCTCAACATGCTGTTCTCCGCGACTCTGTCCTATCGGGTCATGGAACTCGCCTACGAACATATGAATGATCCGGAGCTCATCCGTATCGAGACCGAGACGGTAACCGCGGAACGTGTGCGCCAGCGGATCTACTTCCCGGCCAACAACGAGAAGATCCCTCTGCTCATCGGGCTGCTGAGGAAAATGGATGCGCGCCGGACGATGGTATTCGTCAACACCAAGCGGGAGGCAGAGCGACTGGCCGCCTTCCTGAAGGCAAACGACGTGAAAGCCGAGGCCATGTCGGGCGATGTCCCTCAGAACAAGCGGCAGCGCATGTTGAAGGAGTTCCTGAGCGGTGAGCTGCCGGCCCTGATCGCCACTGATGTGGCCTCCAGGGGACTGCACATCCCGGATGTGGCCTACGTGGTCAACTATGATCTGCCGCAAGACCCGGAGGACTACGTGCACCGCATCGGACGCACGGCTCGCGCCGGCGCCGAGGGGGACGCTATCAGCTTCGGCTGCGAGCACTATGTCGAGACCTTGCCGGATATAGAAAGCTATATCGAAATGAAGATCCCGGTAGCAACGATCGAGCCGGGCGATCTGGCCGATCCGGTGAAACGACCGGCCCGACGGGAACGACCCCGCGGCGGCCCGGGTAAAGGCAGACGTCCCGGCGGACGGAAGCCGGGCGGGAACGGCCAGCAGCGTCGACGCCCGCGGCGGCGGCAACCCGCCTCTGACTAGTCAGTCTCGTCCGGGTCGATAGGTAACCCGAGATCGACCAGTCGGTCGACGGCGTGAAAGTCATCCATGTCCCTTGGCGGGAGCGAACTGTCTGGCTTACGGATAGCCACAATACGCCCGATCCCGTACGCATGTGCGGAGCGCAGCACCGGCAGGCTGTCATCCACCAGCATGGTTCGCGCAGCATCGAACGGCTCGTGAGCCTGCAGGCGCTCCCAGAACTCGGGGTCTTCCTTGGGCACGCCAATCTCCTGCGACGAGAACATCGCATCGAGAAAGGAACCGAGCCCGGTCCTGCGAATCTTGACGGCCAGAGTGTCCCGATGAGCATTCGTCACCAGGACCAGGCGCTTGCCGAAGCTTCGCATCGCGATCAGGAATTCCGGCACGTCCGGCAGATAGTCTATGTACTCGTCCACTTCTTCCTTGAGGCGGGCGATGTTGATGCCGAGCTCCCGACTCCAGTGGTCCAGGCAGTACCACTCGAGCGTCCCCTGGCGCGCAGCGAAACGCGGAGCGAGGGCGCGATGTGCTTCGTCCTTGCCCATGCCCCGCAATTTCCCATAGCGGCTGGGCACCAGCTCCTGCCAGAAGTAGTTGTCGAAACGCAGATCGAGCAGCGTACCGTCCATATCCAGCAGCACCGTGTCGACCGTGGACCAGTCATAAGGCGCTGTCTCGGACGTGTGCATATCGCGGTATCATATACGGCTGTCCGTCCCCCTGGAGCGAAACATGTCATCCAATCCGAATGAACTGATTGAGCCCGTGCTGGAGATCGCCCGCGAAGCAGGCCGGCAGATCCTCGAGATCTATGGCAGAGACTTCGATGTCGAGTCCAAAGCAGACGAGTCTCCGCTCACCGAGGCGGACATGGCGTCACATCGCGCCATCGTCGCCGGGCTGACAAAACTCACCCCGGAGATTCCGCTCTTGTCGGAGGAATCGGGGGAGATTCCTTTCGACGAGCGACGCAGCTGGAACGAATACTGGCTGATCGACCCGCTCGATGGCACCAAGGAGTTCATCAAGCGCAACGGGGAGTTCACCGTCAACATCGCGCTGATAAGACACGGCAGGCCGGTGCTCGGGGTCGTCCATGTACCGGTCAAGGACACCGATTACTTCGGCGCCGAGGGCTTGGGTGCCTTCCGCAGAATCGGCGACGCCGCGCCCGATCCGATCAAGGTGACATCGAAAGCCGGCAGCCCCGTGCGGGTCGTGGGCAGTCGATCCCATCGCGGCGAATCCCTGGACGCCTATCTGGAGCGCATGGGGGCACACGAGATGGTGCCGATGGGTAGTTCGCTCAAGCTGTGCCTGGTGGCATCGGGGGACGCGGACGTCTACCCGAGGCTGGGTCTGACCTGCGAGTGGGACACGGCGGCCGCGCAAGGAGTCGTCGAAGCCGCGGGCGGGCGCGTCGTAGATCTTGACGGCAAGCCGCTGCGCTACAACACCAAGGATGAATACCTGAACCCGTTTTTTATCGTATTCGGAGACAGTTCAAGGGACTGGACGGCCTATCTGGACGACTCCTCAAGCTGAGCAGCCGGTCGCCGCGCCGCAGCATCCATTGGTCGACTGGCGCGGACGGCGCGAGTTGTCTAATCTTGGTGGAACGGTTCCTCCACGGATCCGTTACCGCACCGCCGGCCTCCCAACCGGCGTGGAGATTTTGGACCAATGAATAACCATGGCTGACAACGTGGATACACTGCTTTTCCAGAACGCTGATCGACTGAAAGATCTAAGAATAGAACACAGGGACCTGGACGACGTCATAGACAGATTGTCTGGAGACCCATGCGTAGACCAACTGGAACTGCGCAGGTTGAAGAAGAGGAAGCTCCTGCTGAAGGATCAGATCGCGAAAATCGAAAGCTCGATGATTCCCGATCTGAACGCCTGACCAAAAACGAGCGGACTCGTATCCACTCTTACCGGGCCTGACCAGACCCGGTCCTCCCTCTGCAAGCCTTCGACAGGCTATTTACGAGACTCGTGATACTTGGCCGGCAGAATCCAGCTCGCCAGGGCAGGCAACACCAGGATCGCGCCGAGCATGTTCACGATGAACATGAACGTCAGCAAGATACCCATGTCTGCCTGCAGCTGCAGCGGCGAGAAGATCCAGGTAAAGACGCCGATCCCGAGCGTGATGCCGGTAAATATCACCGCTGAACCGGTGGTCCGCAGAGCGTGCTCGTAAGCATTCTGGATGGGCTCCCCGCGCTCCAGGTATTCCTTGAATCTGCTGTAGATGTAGATTCCGTAGTCAACGCCGACACCGACGCCCAGCGCCACTACCGGAAGCGTATTCACTTTCAGCCCGATCTGCAGAAAGGTCATCAGCGCATAGGCCAGCACGGACACCAGACCCAGCGGGAGGACGATACAGAGCACCGCCCGGAAGGACCGGAACGTCAGCCAGCACATCAGGATCACCGCGCTGAATACGCCGATCAGGATGGGGAACTGGGACGCGGAGACTTCCTCGTTCTGGGCCGCCATGACGCCGACGTTACCGGTTGCAAGCCTGAACTCGACGCCTTCAGTCGGATTGGCCTCCCGGTATCTCTTGACCTCGGCGACGACCCGATCGATGGTCTCCGCCTTGTGATCTGCCGTGAACATCATCACGGGCATGGCGCTGCAGACACGGTTCAGAAGGCCTGTGCTGGTCTCGATCCTGGCGCCAGACTGGACCAGTACCTGGGGATCGCGGGACAGCACGCGCCACTTCGGGAAGCCCTCATTCCAGCCCGCGTTCACGACCTTGAGTATCTGCGGCAGGGCGATCACGTCCTGGACGCCCTCCACGTTGCGCATGTTCCACGCGAACCGGTCGATAGCATCTACCTTGTTGTAGTCGATGCAACCATCCGCTTCGGTCCAGGCGATCACCGAGATGAGATCGACACCGATGGAGAAATTCTCTGTGATGATGCTCGTATCCACGTTGTAACGGGAATCCGGTCGCAGCTCGGGGACGCCGGCATGCAGATCGCCTATCTTGACGTCGGCGCCCTTCCAGGCCCCGAACGCGTAGAGCACAACAGAGATCCCGATGATGACCGCGGCCACGCCGCGCACGGATACTGCGGAAAGGCCCTTCCACATGGGGTCGAGCTGCTTGGCACGAGCCACTATCCGGTCGTGGAAGCCATCGTCCATGTGCATGTGGCACAGGAGCAGAGGCAGCAGGACCAGATTCGTGAGGATGATGGACGCGACACCGACGCTGGCCGCGATAGCCATCTCGCGAATGATCGGCACGTCAATCAGAAGGATCGTCACGAAACCGATGGTGTCGCTGGCCAGGGCGATGAACCCGGGTACGGCAAGACGCCGAAAACTCGTGCGGGCGGCCATCTCCGTGGTCACGCCTTCCTTGAATATTTCCGCACGGAACGAACTGACCATCTGCACGCCATGACTGACGCCGATGGCGAACACCAGGAACGGCACCAGCAGTCCCATGGGATCAATGCCGAACCTCAGGAGCGGCAGCATGCCCAGTTGCCAGATCACCGCCAGAAGCGAGCAGATCAGCGGGACGATGGTGAGCTTGATGGACTGCGAGTAGATGTAGACCAGGATCGCCGTGATCAGGATCGTGACGATGAAGAAGATTCCGACCCGGGTGGCGCCGTCCTTGATGTCGCCGACGACTTTGGCGAATCCGATGATATGGATGCCGATCTCGTCAGTCTGCAGAGGATAACGGACCTGCTCGTCCAGTAGCCGGGCGACCTCGAAATAGTTGAGCGGCTCGCCCGTCTCCGGATTGACCTCCAGCAGCTGTGCACTGATGATCGCACCGGAGAAATTGTTGGCGATCAGCCTGCCGACGATGTTGGCCTTGAGGATGTTCTCGCGGACTTTCGCCAAGCCCTCAGGCGTCGGCGCGAAATCCGCGTCGATGACGTTGCCCGCCTCGATGCCGTCCTCGACGACCTCAAGATAGCGGACGTTGGGAGTGAAGATGGACTGCACCCGCGGGCGATCTACGCCCGGGATAAAAAATACCGCATCCGTCGCAGCTTTTAGCGTTTCGAAGAACTCCGGATCGAACATATCGCCGTCTTTGGCGACCAGCGCTACCAGGACTCGATTGGCCCCACCGAAATCATCGTAGAACTCCCTGAAGGTCTGCATGTACTCGTGACCGGTAGGCAGCTGTTTGCTGAATGCCGTGTCGATCCGCAACTGGGTGGCCGCCGTGTAGGCCATGAACAGCGTGATCAGGACGAACAGACCGATGACGATCTTGCGCTGCCCGAAAATCAGCCGCTCTAATGCGCCGATGAATCCAGAGTCGCTCATTTATTTTTCCCTTCAGATCCTTGCGATACCTTCGACCGCCAAGCCATCACAATTCGTCCCGGCTCATCTGGTCCAGGCCGGCTTCACCGAAAACGATGACGCCATCATCGTCTCGGCCGATCACGCTGGTCAACGCCTTGCGATCCTCCCTCTGCACCAACCGGAATGAATCGCCACCATCTTCGCTAATCAGTATCGTGCCCGACATACCGACGATCACGACCGTACCGTCGTCCAGCTGAGTGCCTTCGGTCAGTGTCGTTTCGACTGGCGTCTCGACCTGTCTCCAGCTCTCGCCGCCGTCGGCTGATCGGAACACGTTTCCACGCAGACCGAATGCCAGCAAATCGCCGCCGTCCAGGGCGAGCACGGAAAAGAAAGAACCGCCGTATGGCGTCGGCATCGTGTTCCACGTCTCTCCGGCATCATCCGATCGGTATATGTTGCCGGCCTCTGCCGCGATGAACAGGCGTCCGTCCGAGGCCGTGATCTTGTTGAGATGAAAATCGCCGCCGCCCTCGAAGTCCTCCTCCCAGAATTCGCCCTCTTCTTCTGCGTCTTCCTCGGGCGGCATTTCCTCCGCCTCCACCTCGAACGCTACCGCCTCCAGCGGCCTCTCTTCCCAGGTCTCGCCACCGTCGCCGGTCGCCAACGAAAATCCATAGGGACCCACCGCGATGCCCTTGTCGGCGTCGGAAAACCAGACATCGAACAGGGGCAACAGAAGATCCGGCTGGAAATTGACGATGCGCCAGTTTGCACCGCCGTCGCTTGTCTTGAGTATGACGGCGTCATGTCCGACGGCCCATCCGGTCTGGGCGTCGTGAAACCATACGCCGGTCAGCATCGCCTTGGTCGGTACACGGGACTGGGTCCAGGTACTCCCGTGGTCGGTACTCACGAGGATGATGCCGTGGTCGCCCACGACCACGGTCCTGCCGTCTATCCGGGCAGAATCGAGCAGCAGGGCCTTAGTCGCGAGGGGCGCGATGGCCGCGAAATCTTCGCCGCCGGCCTGCGTTTCCGACTGTGCGAGGGCACCAGTGCCCGGCGACAAACAGGCAACAGCCAGGATTAGCGCGGCAAGAAAGGACGTCTGCCAAGTCACGGGTCGGGTCATCTCATGGACTCCGGGTC
>CP070833.1:2504091-2542928 GCA_020341735.1 Gammaproteobacteria bacterium
ACCCGCAACGGCTGGCGCAGAAGATCCTGCAGGCCTCCGACATGGTGGAGCGCTCCGCGAGAATCGCCCATGGCGGCGGCCGCTGACCGGATCCCCTCGCCATTCCGATACCCCCAAAGTCCCGCATCGGCTCCGGCCACCATGTCCGCGATTCCGCGGCCGATGATCCTGCAGACCTCCACCATCGGGAACTCGAACAAGCCAGCTCTTCTGCCTCCCGCCTGAGATGCCCGAGTTCCGGGGCGTGACTGCTTCCCGTCGGGCCGAAGATGGCAAGCCACGACCAGCTATCGCGGCATCCCGAGCCGGGATCTTTCTTTCGGTCGCCTCTGTTTGTTTTCTGCCGCAACGTCCTAACCGGCAGCAGCTACGAATATTTCGCGACACAGAAGCCCGGCGTCGACCGCGGCGATCTGCTCCAGCCGATGCCGTCGCGTCTCGCTGACAACATCTGGACCAAGCGCATCACACAGTTCGATATTGCCGTCGAGAGCATCGACAAGCACACGGAGGCATTTCCGGTATTCGGCGGTCACATCCTTACGTTCGACCAGTCGCCAGCCGGCCTCGGAGAGCAGGTCGGCGTAGTCTCCCGGCGCCTCGACAAACGGCGGTCCGGTTTCAACGGCTCGACGTTGGTCGGCATAGAGCAGACGAGGGCTTATGGCGATGACGGAGAACAGCATGCTGGCGCCGTCGCTGGCGACCCGTCTGCACTCTCGCAGCATCTGCCGCTTTTCCGGCAGACAGCACAGAACATCCGAGTGATTGATCGCTCCGAAGGAGCAGTCGCGGAATGGCAGTGTCGCACCACTGCCGGCCACGGTATCGACGCTGCTCCCGATACCGTCGCGGCATGCCCGTCGCCGAGCCTTGACGAGAGCGTTCACGGGCAGATCGACGAGGGTCACATGACAGTCACCATTGTCCGCCAGCCACAGGCCGGGCCAGCCCGAGCCGGCGCCGATGTCTAGCAGTCGGGTGCCAGGACCAAGTTCAAGTGAATCGGTGATTTGCTCCGCCTGCCGGCGTGTCGTCCAACTCGTTCCGCCGTAGTCGCACCCGAGGACCGTGCGTTCAACTGCCAGCATGGCGGGCAGGTTGCTGGTTTCAAAACTCTCGGCGAATACCTGACAACAATCCTCGATTCCTGCTCGGTCGCTCATGATGGCTCTTGTTCTCCGGTGCCCCGGCAAGCCGAAGCTGCAGCCGGCGTCATTCAGCCCAGGCGGCGGTAGAAGCGGACCATGACCTCTTCCGCGACCAGCATCACGACGACGACAACGATGAATGCCACGATGCCGTGGAACGGTCCGCCGAATGACACGTCGTCGCCGAACGCCAGGTTGATTGCCGCCAGAATCACGAACTTGGATCCGAAAAGCACCAGCCACGCGCTGAAGAATCGCATGAACTTCGCCATCGCGCTCTTCTTCGACTTGAAGTAATTGCCGATGCGGTGCTCGATCGCCAGCGTCAGTTTCAGAAGAACCTGCAGCAACACGGCCGCCAGGAGTGATATCGTAAACGAGTCGATCTCGACGTGGCGCCAGTATTCGACGAACAGGTTCAGCACCACGAGATCTATCAAGATCGCCGTGAAATAACGCATGAAGACTCTCTGTTTTGTCGCCAGTACCTCTGTAGAGGCAACGCCAGCTACGTCGTCAGTCATAGATCGATATTCCTTTGTTGAATCCGGGACATGGCCGACCGTCAGTTTTCCCCCGACCGGTAGCGAGGGTCAAGGGTGATCGCTCCCGGGCATCCAGTGGGTTCTGGTGTTGAGGCCTCGCCGGCCCCGGGGCGGGTTATGGTCTGCCCGTTAAAGACATCCTATGCGCACCTGGTCGGAAGCAAACACCCGGCCCTGAACCAGGGGGCCCTTCGTCAATCCTGTGATCGCCGCTGGCGGCTGAATCGCTAATGCCGACTGCCCAGGTAACCCCTTACCGCCGCAATCTCCAGCACTGAACGAAGTTGCAGCCCCGTCCGCCAGAGTCCCCCGTGGACAGCCTCATCCATAAACAGTGTCAGCGGGTGTGTCAGCTCTACTGCAGAATTGGCCGTACAACCTTCGTTGCGCAGGTCGTGGATAAGTAGCGCAGCCATAATCGCGTTGGTGGTCGCCGGCTCGAAGATCTCTATACCGTAGTACCTCGCCCCGGCATACGCGGCCGCGAAGTCCCGACGAGTCAGCACCGACCGGGTGGAGGTTGACGGGGCCACGTTGGCCGACACTCGATGGCCTGCCGCACGTGCTGCCAGTGCCCGCCACTTCTGTATGCGCTTGGCCAGGGCATAGTTCGGGCCCTGCTGAGGCACCACGCCATCGTAGAGGCCGAAGCGGTTCCCGGCCGGATCCGATATATCGAGGCTGGCATTCGGAGCGTACAGCCGGCCGCGGCTGAGTGTCTTCAGCGGCCCGCGCCAGAGCCGGCTGACGCCCGCTGCCGCATTGTCACGTCGTGCGGCAGCCGCTGCCTCTTCGGGTATTGCGAACACGTCGGTCGGCGTCAGCAGGAAGGCGAGTGCGGTGTCCGGACGCCTGGCCGCGATATCTTCCATGATGGCGTCCATCGCGACCTCGACGCGTACGTGATCCTGGCCATGGAGGTAGGCATACCCACCGATGCAGAACGGATGGTTGTAGGACTCGAGCCAGGTGCGGATCTCGGGAGCTGCGGTTAACAGGTCGGCGCCGGCGGCAGCAACCAACCGCTCGTCGCCCACGCTGTCCGTCAGGGGTTCCCGCAGCGGGAAAGACAGGGTGCCGGCGCCCCGCCTGGCGACGTGCAGGAGCTTCCTCCAGATTTCCGGTCGGTCCAGGTCGACAGCAACTAGATTCGCGCCCATCCGACTCAAAATCGCGACCGGCCCTATCTCGGCTGCGGCCCCAAGGAGCACAAAATGCAGATCCCGCAGATCGAGCCAGTCGTCGTTGACGCAGAGCCGCTCCAGGGCTGCGCCGGCAGACGGCTCCATGATTCCCGCTCCTGTCCAGGCGTCGATCTGTCTGCGGAGGGAATCACCCGCGAGCACGTCGCCCAGGTAAGGTATCTGAAGTCTCTCGAGACGAACTCCGCCGCCGCGGACAAGACCGCTGTGGTAGCGCGGCGAGCGGAAGCGTTGCATCGCTTCGCGCGGCGTCATTCGCTCACCATCCCGGAAGAACCGGAAAGACTCATGCACCGCCGTCAGGCCATTATCGATGATGCTCGCCGCGGCCTCGCCCCGCTTCACGGCCAGCTTCACCAGGTCAACCAGGTAGCCGCCGTAGCGTTTGCGCCAGTTGCGTTCAGACTCTATGGCGTCGGCGAACTCGGAATCGAGCTCTCTGACGGCGGCTGCCAGTATCGCCTCGCTGGCGGCTGTCGAACTCCGGCGACCGCCCTCTGTGGACGGAAATTGGATCCCTGAAAGTGCATCCTGGTCGGTCATTGGCTCGTCCGGTGACACATCGCGTGGCCGCTCTCGACAGACATCTACGGCCATTCTGTTGCGAAATGCTGCAGGACATGGCGCAGCACAATTATTTTAGTCTAGGTAACGCTCCGAGGTTGCGAATGACGACGGTCCTTTCATGGGGCATCTGCCAAGTGAGCGTCTGCCGCAACAGTACGGATAAGAGTGACGATGGAAGCGCCGACGGATTTTCCGCAGCGATTCGCAGACGAGCGAACCACGCTTTGTGATACCCATGCCGAGTCGGAGACTGTTCATTCCGGTAGCGCGACGTTCCTGAGACCGCCCCGCAGCAACGGCTCCGGCCCGGGATGGAGTCGACGTCCGCTGTGGCCGCTCCGGGGGCACCAGCCTGGCCGGTAGGGTGAAGGGATTGGGACGGCTGCAATGCGCGAGCCCCGGCCGAGTGTCCACCACCGTGAATCTCGACGTCGTTATTCTCGCGACAGGCCAGGGGTCGAGTCGCGAGACATCATTGTGGCGCGCCATTTTGGTACTAAGCTTACGTTAGGGCTGGTAACAAGGCTTCTCAATGGGAGGCACGGTGAACAGCCGCATGCCCTGGATCTCGGAGCTGGGCAAACGCGGCGTTTTTCATGTCGCCGGGCTGTATGTCCTCGCGGCGTGGGTACTTGTGCAGGTCGCGGATATGGCATCGGGCCCGTTTCCACTGCCCAACGAGGCGCTGCGACTGATCTGGGACGCTGCCCTCTGGGGGTTCCCCATCGCGCTGATTTTTGGCTGGCGTTACGACTTCACACGCGATGGCATCGTTCGTACCGATCCGCACGCGGAGGATGATAGAGACCAGCCGCTTCGCCGTGTCGACTATGTCTTGATAATTTTTCTGAGCCTGGTCGGCACCGCAATTTTCGCTGCCACGGGCCTCGGGGTCGCGAAGATCGTCAGGTCAGGGCCGGAGACTTTAGAGGAAGCTGGCCCTCATCCACCACTGGCTCCGAACTCCGTGGCGGTCCTGCCGTTTGCCGACATGTCACCTGGCGGGGATCAGGAATACTTCTCGGATGGGTTGTCGGAAGAATTGCTCAACCTGCTGGCGCGTATCCCTCAACTGCGCGTCGCGGCAAGGACGTCATGCTTCTCATTCAAGGGCCAGGTGCTGGACGTCACGGAGATAGCGCGCCGACTGCGAGTAGCGCACGTGCTCGAGGGTTCGATACGAAGAAGCGGCGATCGAGTGCGCGTATCGGCCCAGCTGATCCATGCAGGAAGCGGCTACCAGATGTGGTCCCAGATCTATGATCGCGAGATGGAGGACATTTTTGCGATTCAGAATGAGATCGCCGCAGAAGTGGTCGCGCAGATGAAGGTGAAACTATTGGGAGAAGCGCCGAGGGCCCCACAGGCAGATCCCGAAGCATACGCATTGTTTCTCCAGGCCCGCCACGTGGCGCATCGAGTCACGGCGGACACATACGAGCAGGCCATCGAGCTGTATCGCGCGTCCCTGAGCATAGATCCGGAATATGCGGCCGCGTGGGCAGGACTGGCACGGGTCTATGGAAACCAGGTCGAGAAGGGACTCCGGCCCAGCACTGACGGCCACAGGCTGGCACTGGAGGCGGTTAACCGCGCCCTTGCTATCGATCCGGATTATGCTGAGGCGCACGCCGAACTCGCGTGGATCGCGATGTATCTTGAGGGGGACCTGGCGGAGGCAGCCCGGCTGTTCGAGCACGCGATCGACCTAGCACCCAATGATACCGAGATCCTGTATGACTCTGCCACGCTGATTCAGGACCTCGGCCGAATGAAAGAGGCGATAGAGATGAAGGAACTTTCTATCGCTCGGGATCCCGTCAACCCACGGCGGCACTACAATCTGGGCAACGCTTACCTGTTCGGTCGTCGTTTCGAGGCTGCTATCGATTCGTATCGAACTGCGCTGACGTTGAGCCCGGAGCTGCTTGGCGCGCACTATCATATCGGCAGGGCGCTGCTTCTCATGGGGGAGCCGGTCGCCGCCCTGGAGGAGATCGAGACGGAAAGTTTCATCGCCTGGCGGCTGGTTGGATTGCCCGCCGCGTACCATGCTCTGGGCAGGTTCGAGGAGGCCGAGGCGACGCTCGCGGAGCTGATTGAAAAGTACGAACGGGATGCCGCCTTCAATGTCGCTTATATTCAGGCTTTCCGCGGCGAGACGGACCTGGCTTTTGCATGGCTGGAGAAGGCCGTCCGATACGGTGACCCGGGCTTGTCCGAGATCTCTGTCACCCCCGAGTTCGACAGCATCCGGGACGATCCGAGGTGGATGCCATTTCTTGAGAAGATCGGCAAATCACCCAAACGGCTGGCAGCGATAGAGTTCCACCCGTCGCTGCTCGATCGGGGATGACGCCGATATGTTCTAACGCTGGCCGGGCAGGCCGCGGATATCCACACGGGCGAATGAATCCTTCCCGAACGGCACGGGGACGTCTCCGGGGGCCATCCTGAGTCTGCCGTCGATCCGTCCTTCGGGCCCGGAACTGCAAAGGTGGGTCGGGTGGCCCGAGACGGATACAATACGGCTGCCGTAGCGCCACGTGGACCTGCATGAATCTCGACGTCGTCATTCTCGCGGCAGGCCAGGGGACGCGAATGCGTTCCCGCTTGCCGAAAGTTCTCCAGCCGCTGGCTGGCCGGCCGCTGCTCGCCCACGTGATGGACATGGCCGCTGGCCTGACCGCTGCCCGGCTTCACGTGGTTTACGGGCATGGTGGTGACCAGGTACCGGCCAGATTCCCGGATCGCCAGGTGAGCTGGGTGGAGCAGCCGGAGCAGCTGGGCACCGGGCACGCCGTCGAGCAGGCCATGCCGGGCATCGCCGACGATGCCAGCGTACTGGTCCTCTATGGTGACGTCCCGCTGGTCAGACCGGAGACGGCCGATAGCCTGATCGAGGCCGCCACACGGGGCGTCGCGCTGTTGACGGTGCGGATGGACGATCCGACGGGTTACGGCCGGATAGTCCGGGACCGTGACGGGCGGGTGACCAGTATCGTGGAGCAGAAAGACGCAGACGAGGACGAGCGCTCCATCGACGAGGTCAACACCGGACTGATGGCCGCGCCGGCAGACCGGCTTCGTGACTGGCTCTCGCGGCTGGACGATGCCAATGCCCAGGGCGAGTTCTACCTGACCGACATCGTGGCGCTGGCGGTGGCTGACGGTGTTCCCGTGGAGGCCGTGCAGGCTGGAGATGCAGAGGAGGTGATGGGCGTGAATGACAAAGTGCAGCTGGCAGAGGCCGAGGCGGCAGTCCGTCGCCGCCGGGTCGAGGAGCTGATGCGACAGGGGGCGACCGTCGCGGATCCGGGCCGGATCGATGTGCGGGGGCAGGTCACCTGCGGACAGGACGTGTTCCTGGATGTCGGTGTGGTGCTCGAAGGGGAAGTTCGGCTTGATGACCGGGCGCATGTCGGGCCCTACTGTGTCGTGCGCGACAGCCACGTCGGCGAGGATGCGGTCATCCATCCGCACAGCGTGGTGGAGGGTGCAGGGGTCGGTGCGGCTTGCAGCGTGGGTCCCTTTGCCCGGCTTCGTCCGGGGGCGCAGCTGGAGACGGGCGCCAAAGTGGGCAATTTCGTCGAGGTCAAGAACAGCCGGCTGGGCGAGGGCAGCAAGGCCAACCACCTGAGCTATGTGGGCGACACGACCGTGGGGCGTGACACCAACATTGGCGCGGGCACCATCACCTGCAACTATGACGGCGCCAACAAACACCGGACGGTCATCGGAGATCGTGTGTTCATCGGGTCGGGGGTGGAGCTTGTGGCTCCCGTGGAGGTAGAGGAGGGCGCCACGATCGGCGCTGGATCCACCATCAGCAAGCGTGCTCCGGCGGAGACGCTGACGGTGGCGAGGAGCCGGCAGGTTTCCATCCGCGGATGGAAACGGCCGACCAAGAAGAAAACCTGAATCGTTAACCAGTTCAACGTCTGCCGGCGAAGCGCCTGCTAAATATGTACCTTTGCCGGGTGGGAGGAAGTCTCAGATGTGCGGGATCGTAGGAGCCGTATCGGAACGCAACGTCGTCCCCATTTTGATGGAGGGCCTGCGGCGACTCGAATATCGCGGATACGATTCTGCGGGCATCGCTGTCATTGCGGCGGGTGGCGAGGTCCGAAGGCAGCGGACCGAGGGTAAGGTTCAGAAGCTGCAGGATGCTCTGGAGGCAGGACCACTGGCCGGGTATTGCGGTATCGCTCACACTCGCTGGGCGACTCACGGCGTCCCCAGCGAGCGTAACGCCCATCCCCACATGGCTGGCCAGGATCTGGCCATCGTCCACAACGGCATCATCGAGAATTTCGAAGCGCTGCGGGAAGAACTCGAGGCGGCGGGCACACGTTTCACCTCAGAGACCGACACCGAGGTCGTCGCCCATCTGATCCGATCCGAACTCGCCGACAGCGACAGTCTTCTGCAGGCCGTCAAGAAGACCGTGACCCGGCTGGAGGGGGCATATGCTCTTGCCGTCGTGTCTCAATCGGACCCGGATTGCGTGATCGTTGCCCGACAGGGGTGCCCGGTGGTGATCGGTCTTGGTATCGGTGAGAGTTTCGTTGCCTCGGACGTGGCGGCGCTGCTGCCGGTCACGCGTCGATTCATGTTTCTGGAAGAAGGAGACACGGCCTGCATCACGCGTGTCGGCATCGACATATACGACGGCGAGGATCGCCATATATACCGACCGGTGAAAGAGAGTGAACTCGTCGCGGACGCAATGGAGCGCGGACCGTACCGCCATTACATGGAGAAGGAGATCCACGAACAGCCGCGCGCCGTCACCGAGACGCTCGAGGAGCGCATCGCCGCCGGGCGCGTACTGGAACAAGCCTTCGGGCCGGAGGCAGCCGGTATTTTCGAGCGGACCCGGGCGGTGCAGATCGTCGCCTGCGGCACCAGTTATCATGCTGGACTCGTCGCGAAGTACTTTATCGAGCGGTTGTGCCGGATCCATTGCTCGGTCGAGATCGCCAGCGAATACCGCTACAGGAGCCCGGTAGTGCCGGAGGGCACCCTCTACGTGACTATCTCTCAGTCCGGCGAGACCCTCGACACGCTGGAGGCGCTGCGCACCGCGAAGAAGCTGGGATACCTGGCGATCCTCGGTATCTGCAACGTCCCCGAAAGCGGTCTGGTGCGGGAGTCGGACCTGGTGCTGATGACGCGCGCCGGCCCCGAGATCGGCGTGGCATCGACCAAGGCTTTTACCACCCAACTGGCCGCCCTGAGTCTGCTGGGACTTGTGCTGGCCCGTCATCGCGGTCTGGACGAAGAGCAGGAAAAGGCCCTGGTGAAGGAACTCGTCGAGGTGCCCGCGCTGCTGGAGTCCATCCTGAAAATGGATGCCGACATCGAGCGGCTGGCCGAACGTTTTGTCGACAAGCACCACGCGCTCTTCCTCGGCCGCGGCATTCAGTATCCGGTGGCCATGGAGGGCGCGCTGAAGCTCAAGGAGATCTCCTATATCCACGCGGAGGCTTATCCCGCGGGCGAGCTCAAGCACGGTCCCCTCGCGTTGGTGGATGCCGACATGCCCGTGGTCACCGTTGCGCCGAACGACGAGCTGCTAGAGAAGCTCAAGGCGAACATCCAGGAAGTCAGGGCACGGGGAGGCGAGATGTTCGTGTTCACCGACCCGGTCTCCGGGATCGAATCGACGGAGGGCGTCACGGTGATCAAGATGCCGCAGCCGGTGAGCGACTTTCAGGCACCGATCGCCTACACGTTGCCGCTGCAGCTGCTGGCCTATCACGTCGCAGTGCTGCGCGGTACGGACGTGGATCAACCCCGGAATCTGGCCAAGTCGGTCACGGTGGAATAGCTGCCCCCGTTCCTACGCCACCGGGTGCATGCGACGGGGTCTCGCCGGCGGTCTGCGGCGGCTGAAGTATTGAAATGACATTTCTGTCCCGATTCGAAGCGGTCCTGTTCGACCTCAACGGTACCCTCGCCGTGGATTTCGATCGTTTCGGTGGTCATCAGGACTATTACGATACCTATTCCCGACTCGGAGGCACGCAGCTGAGCCCGGCCGCCGTGGACCAAGCAGTCGAGACGAGCCTGGGAAGATGCCTGCAGCGCTATGACGAGGGGCCCTGGGACCCCTTTCCGGAATTTGGCGAGTTCCTGCGGGTGGACGATCCGGATGAGCAATTGTTGCTCGAGGACACCGTGGCGGAACACGAGCTCGGGTGGGTATCAGAGGAAAGACTCACGTGGTTGACGCACCTGGCCGGGACCCATCAACTGGGCTTGGTCAGCGACGTGTGGGCGCCGAGTCGGCGCCTCCGGGCATACCTGGGGACCTCCAAACTGGCTGACTTGCTCGACGCTATCGTCATCTCGAGTGACGTCGGGGCAGTCAAGCCGAGTGGGCGTGTGTTCGGTCTGGCGCTCCGTCAGATGCGCACGGACCCGCGCAGCGTGGTGTTCATCGGCGACAATTATCATCGAGACGTGGAGGGTGCCGCCGCCTGCGGCATGGCGACCGTCTGGGTCAGCGAAGAGCGGAATGTGCCGGGGTCGGTGGTGCCCGACCGGATCGTGGCACGGGTAGAGGAGCTGTTCTAGGCGGCCGCCTGGGAGCGGATTTCCCGCAGCCGTGCCGCTACCATCCGACGTGTCCGTTCGACGGTTTCGCCCTCGGCAAGCACGCAAGGCGGTCGTCTCCGCAGAAGAGGCCAGCGTTCTCCCCTGAGCACGCGCTTGAGATAGAAAATGTTCTTGTCCACCGCGATCATGTACGGATTGCGACCCTGAAACGGAACTTCCATATAACGGTGCACACCGCCGAAGTCATCCTCGAATCTCGGCGCACAGACGTTCTCGTAGAAGTCCAGAGTGTGACGTAACAGGTCGAGTCCCGAACGATAACGCACGACCAGCTGGCGGTTGCTGTCGACATACATCGCTACACCGCCCAGGACGAATTCCGGAAACAGCCGGTCGCGGCACTTTTCGAGATAGCAGCGGTCCGCCATTTGCGCCATGAGATCCGCGGTTCCGACCAGATAGCCCATCCGGCGGTCCTTCTCGTTGTTGATGTGGATCTGCTCATAACGGACCTCATAGCCCGTAAAGTGCACGATCTGGCGTGCGATGGGGGCCGCGGAACCGAGGCCGATCTGGGGCAGGTAGCGTTCGATGAACTGCGCGCTTCGAGTGACGTGGCTTAGCGTAAACTCCGCGCCGTTGTGCTGAACCTCGTCCGACGAATGCCGGATGTAGCCGGAATCGTGCAGCAGAGCGGTGATCAGACCGACGACGGCGCGTCCCGGGCCGAATTGTTTCTCCTTCGGCTCGGACAGTTCGTGGCCCTCGATCAGTCGGGCCAGCGCGAGGACACCATCGAGGGTGTGCTGGATGTCATGGTAGACCGTGTCGCAGCCAAGATAACCCGGCATCCGGCCGTGAAAGAGATCGTCGAAATCCTGAAATGCCTGGTGCAGCGGTTGCCAGGATGCGTGGGGATAGAGGCGGGAAAAAATCTCACGAACGGCCGCCTCCACAGATCTTGTGGAACTGACCTGGACCGTGTTGGTCACGTCATGATCGCTACGCCTGAAGCGTAGTGATACGACGCGCCCTCCCCCTTGGCTTTCGCCGCTCATGCTTCAGCAGTCTAGACGACGTATCGTCGGCCTTGCTACGACCTAAACGTCTTTCTGTGACGTGATTCACACAAAAATCCGGTCCAGGTCAAATGTTGCGATAACCGGCGTGTGATCAGAGGGCCGCTCCCACCCACGCGGTATCTTGTCGATGCAGGAGGCTACACAGGTATCCGCCAGCGCGGGGCTGGCGAGTACCAGGTCGATGCGAAGGCCACGGTTGCGACGGAATGCGGCGGCGCGGTAGTCCCACCAGCTGAAACTGGCCTCCGGTTGTTCGAACAACCGGAACGTGTCGCGAAACCCCAGGCTCATGAGCTGTTGCAGCGCCGCACGTTCCGGCTCGCTGACCAGCACCTGGCCAGCCCAGGCGGCGGGATCATGGACGTCCCGATCTTCAGGCGCGATGTTGAAGTCCCCGGTGACTGCCAGGGCGCGGTGGCGCTCCAGTTCTCCCTGCAACTGCTCGTGCAGCGCCTCCAGCCAGCGTAACTTGTAGTCGAATTTGTCCGAACCTACCGATTGTCCGTTGGGCACATAGACGTTGTAGATCCTGACGCCGCCGATGGTGGCGGCAATGATTCGCCGCTGCGGATCTTCAAGGTCCGCAATCTCGGTCACGACCTCTGTCGCCGTATTCCCACGCGTGAGGATCGCGACCCCGTTATAGGTTTTCTGGCCGCTGAAGACGGACTGGTAACCGGCCGCCGACAGCTCATCTGCGGGGAACACATCGTCTGTAAGTTTGGTCTCCTGGAGAGCCAGCACGTCCGGCTGTTCCTTGCCCAACCACTCCAGGACCTGCGGGAGCCTGACTCGCAGTGAGTTGACGTTCCAGCTTGCCAGGCGCACGGCAGCACCCGGTCAGGAAGTGATGCCGCTGACTCTCAACAGCGGCTCCGGCGAAGGTTCACGCCCACGGAAAGCGATGAATGCGTCCGCAGCCGGCACGCTGCCGCCGACCTCGAGGACGTTGTTCAGGAAACGCGTGCCCGTATCCTGGTCAAAGATACCGGCGTCCTCGAATGCCGAGAATGCATCGGCCGAGAGAACCTCCGCCCACTTGTAGCTGTAGTAACCAGCCGCGTAGCCGCCGGCGAAGATGTGCGAGAAGCCGTGACCGGGGCGGCTGAATTCCGGATAGTTGACGACCGCAACCTCACTGCGGACCTGAGCCAGCGTCTCATCGATTTCGGCGCGGCTGAGGCCCCTGCCGACGGAATGCAGGCGGAAGTCGAACAATGCGAATTCCAGCTGCCTGACCATCTGCATCGCCGCCTGAAATTTGCGGCTCTCGATCAGCCGCTGCAGCGTCTCCTCGGGCAGCGGTTCTCCCGTCAGGTGGTGACCGGAGATCATCGGCAACACTTCCGACCGCCAGGTGAAGTTTTCCATGAACTGGCTGGGCAGTTCGCATGCGTCCCACGCGACGCCGTTGATACCGGCGACACTCGGGTAGGGCACACGCGTCAGCAGGTGATGCAGCGTGTGACCAAACTCGTGGAATAGCGTGACGACTTCATCGTGGGTCAGCAGCCCGGGCCGATCGCCCGATGGCGGCATGAAATTACAAATCAGCATGGCCACCGGCAGGTCGTCGACGCCTTCCAGCTTGGCCCGGCCGATGCACTCATCCATCCAGGCGCCACCGCGCTTGTGAGCCCGCGCGAACAGGTCCACGTAGAATCCGCCGCGTGAGCCGTCCTGATCGTCTACCTGGTAGTAGCGCACGTCAGGGTGCCAGGCCCCGACCGGCTCGCTGGAACGAATGCTGATGCCGAACAGCCGACGGGCAGTCTCGAACATCCCCTCCAGCACCTTGTCCACGGGGAAATACGGTCGCAGATCCTCCTGGGACATCGAAAATCGTTGTTGCCGGAGTTGCTCCGAGTAGTAGTGAATATCCCAGGCCTCCAGATCGTGACCGGCGAGGTCCCGGACTTCAGCGAGTTCGGCTTCGGCGGCCGGCCGGCAACGGGCGACCAGGTCCTCCAGAAAGTCGAGAACCTGTCTGACTGAGCCGGCCATCTTCCGCGCCAGGGAATACTCGGCGAAATTGTCGAACCCCAGCAGCTTGGCTGCCTCGCTTCTCAGGGCGAGGATGTCGGTCATGTTGGCCGAGTTGTCCCACTGTCCAGCATGCGGTCCCGCATCGGAGGCGCGCGTGGACCAGGCCCGGTAAAAGTCCTCTCTCAGGTCTCGATCACGAGCCTGTGTCTGCACCGCGTAAAACGTCGGGAAGTCCAGGTTGAAGAGCCAGCCCTTGAGTTTCTTCGCCTCCGCTGTCTCGCGGGCGCGGTCCAGAACGCCGTCGGGCAGGCCGTCCAGCTTGTCCGCCTTGAGGATGTGCCTGGACCAGGCATTGGTGGCGTCTAGCACGTTCTCTTCGAAGCGCGCCTGCAGACTGGACAGTTGCTCCATGACTTCGCGGAACCGTGCCTTCTGTTCCGGTGGCAGCGCAACGCCGGACAGGCGAAATTCCCTCAACGCGTGTTCCAGCACGGCGCGGCGCGGCCGGTCGGAGACATTCCCATCCGCAGCCACCGCCTCGAAGGCACGGAATAGCGATTCGTTCTGGCCGATCTCGGTCGCGTACCGGGTCAGTTTCGGGAGACAGCGGTTGTAAGCCTCACGCAGTGGGCCGTTGTTCATGACCGCGTTGAGGTGGCCTACCGGCGACCAGGTGCGGCTTAAGCGATGATCCAGCCCCTCGACGGGCTCGACCAGAGACTCCCAGGAGAACGGGCCACCCTCGGCGAGAAGGCTCTGCACCGTTTGCAGATTCTCCTCCAGGATCGAGTCCACGGCGGGCTCCACGTGATCCGGGGAAATCTTTGAAAAGCGCGGCAGCGCCGAGTGATCGAGCAGTGGATTTTGCATAGTCGTTGGTCAGGTGGCAGGAAAAGCGCCTAATCATATCAGAGCCCCGACCCATTCCGGTCCGCTCTAGTAGACTAACGCGCCGTGAGGCGACGGCTGATGGAGAGCGATCTTGACCCAACAATTTGATCTGGTGGCAGTTGGTGGCGGTAGCGGTGGTCTCGCCGTGGCACAACGGGCTGCGGAATACGGTGCGCGGTGTGCGGTCGTCGAATCCGGGCCGCTCGGCGGCACATGCGTCAACGTCGGCTGTGTACCAAAGAAGGTGATGTGGAACGCTGCCCACATCGCGCACGCCTTGGCTGACGCAGCGGACTATGGCTTTGATCTGAAACTCGGCGGTCAGGACTGGCGAGGCCTCAAGCGCAGCAGGGACGACTATGTCGAGCGTTTGAACGGAATCTACCGATCGAATCTGGCGCGCAGAGGGATCACTCTCATCGAGGGGCGAGCCACCCTGGCCGGCCCGAATTCGCTCACGATAGCCGGCGAGTGCATTACCGCGGACCGTATCGTGATGGCCACCGGCGGTTATCCGGAAGTCCCGGATCTGCCGGGAGCAGAGCTCGGCATCACTTCTGACGGTTTCTTCGCGCTCGAGGAGCGTCCGGAGCGCGTAGTTATCGCCGGCAGCGGTTATGTCGCGGTCGAATTGGCCGGTGTGTTTGCCGCACTCGGGTCGGAAGTGACGCTGCTGGCGCGACGTGACAGCGTGCTCCGCAGTTTCGACCGGATGTTGCAGGAAGTTCTCATGCAGGAAATGGACAAAGCCGGCATCCATGTGGTCACCGGTGCGGTGCCAGCGGCCGTCACCGGCGAGCCTGGCCGGGTGACCGTCGAGACGGCTGACGGGCGTTCATTCCCGGACCATGATTGCCTGCTCTGGGCAGTCGGCCGCCTGCCTGCGACAGGGGATCTGGGCCTGGAAACCGCCGGCGTGTCGATTGATGAGCGGGGGTTCATACCTACAGACGGCTTCCAGGCCACCAACGTGTCGACGGTCTATGCGATCGGTGACGTGACGGGGCGCGAGGCGTTGACTCCCGTTGCCATTGCGGCGGGTCGCCGGCTGGCGGACCGTCTATTCGGCGGTATGCCCGATCGTTGCCTGGACTACGAGAACATCGCCACCGTCATCTTCACACATCCGCCGATCGGGACCGTGGGTCTGACCGAGGATGAGGCCCGCCGCGCCTATGGAGACGAGATCAAGATCTACACTTCCCGGTTCGTTGGGCTGTATAACGCAATCACCCGGGCCAAGCCGGGCGCGGCCATGAAGCTCATCACGGCGGGCGCGGAGGAGAGGATCGTGGGTTGTCACGTCATCGGTCACGGAGCCGACGAGATGATGCAGGGATTCGCGGTGGCGGTCCGCATGGGCGCCACAAAGCCCGACTTCGACGACACGGTGGCGATCCATCCCACCAGCGCCGAAGAGCTGGTTACCATGCGCTAGGCTCCGTACATGAATATCAGGGGCTACAGAAAATTCCGCCCGCAACTCGGCAGCCGTGTCTATGTCGATCCATCGGCGGTGGTGATCGGCCGGGTCGAGGCCGGCGATGACGTTTCCTTCTGGCCAACAGCCGTAGCCCGTGGAGATGTCAATGAGATCCGCATCGGGGCGCGCACCAATATCCAGGACGGCACGGTCCTGCACGTCACCCATGACGGGCCGTACTCTCCCGGCGGGATGCCGTTGCTGATCGGAGACGACGTGACCGTTGGTCACCAGGTGACACTGCACGCCTGTACGATCGGCAATCGATGCCTGATCGGGATGCAGTCCTGCGTCATGGACGGGGCGGTGCTGGAGGACGAGGTGCTGCTGGGCGCCGGGAGTCTGGTGACGCCCGGCCAGAGCTTGAGCGCGGCGTCGCTCTATCGTGGAAGACCTGCCCGACGCGTTCGCGGCCTCGAGCCACGCGAGCTGGAAATGCTCGGCTACATGTCAGCGCACTACGTCCGCCTGAAAGACGAGTACCTGGTCGGCTAGCTGAGCCGCCGCCTGATCTCACGCAACACGGGGCCTGTATCAGGCCTCACTCCCCGCCACAGGAAGAATGATTCGGCGGCCTGCTCGACCAGCATCCCTGTCCCGTCCGCAATGATGGTAGCGCCTTGCATGCCGGCCCAGGTGAGGAATGTCGTCGGACCTTTTTGGTACATCATGTCGTAACACAATGTCTTCGAGGACACGGTCGTCGCCGGCAGTGGCGGGATCTCTCCGGCGAGGCTTGCCGACGTCGAATTGATGATCAGATCGAATACGCCCAGCAGATCTCCAAAGCCAGTCGCGGACACTGGCCCCATGACCGAGAAACGTTTTGCCAGATCATGTGCCCGCGAGACGGTGCGATTCGCGATGACGAGTTCCGCCGGAGAATGCGCCAGCAGCGGCGCGATTGCCCCGCGAGCCGCGCCGCCCGCACCGAGCAGCAACACCCGGCTGTTGGTCAACGCAAAGCCAAGATTCGCGGTGAGATCGGTTACCAGCCCGGCCCCGTCCGTGTTGTCACCCAGGACTTCCTTGTCACGCCAGCAGAGCGTATTGACAGCTTCTGCAGCCTCGCTGCGCGAGGTCAGGCGCGTAGCGAAACGGTATGCGTCGCCCTTGTAAGGCAGGGTGACGTTGAGCCCCTGCCCGCCGCGGCGGCGAAACTCGGCGAGCGCCTCCAGGAACTGGCCGGGGGCGGCGTCGATTGGCACGTAATCCATACGCTGACCGGTCTGCTCGGCGAACAGTCGATGGATCAGCGGAGAGCGGCTGTGGCCGACGGGGTGTCCGACGACTCCATAGAGATCGACCTTCTTGCCGGTCACTCCTGCAGCCAGGTGGCGGCCTGCTTCGCGTAGTAGGTCAAAATGCCATCGGCGCCGGCGCGCTTCATGCAGAGCAGGGCTTCGAGCGCCACCGGGCGCTCGTCGAGCCAGCCGTTGGCGGCTGCCGCCTTCAGCATGGCGTATTCACCGCTCACCTGGTAAACGAAGGTCGGCACACCCAGCTCCGTTTTTACCCGACGCACGATGTCCAGGTAGGGCATGCCGGGTTTCACCATGAACGCATCCGCTCCCTCTTTTATATCCATTGCGACCTCGCGGATGGCCTCATCGGTGTTGGCCGGGTCCATCTGATAGCTGTATTTGTTGCCCCCGGCCAGGTTAGCCGCCGACCCGACCGCATCGCGGAATGGCCCATAGAAGCTGGAGGCGTACTTGGCCGAATAGGCGAGTATGGATGTATTTATATGTCCCGCGTCCTCCAGAGCGTTCCGGATCCGGCCGACGCGCCCGTCCATCATGTCGGACGGGGCGACGACGTCTGCCCCGGCATCGGCATGGGACAGCGCCTGCCTGACAAGAGCATCCACCGTTACATCGTTCAGGACGTAGCCCTCGCTGTCGATGATTCCGTCCTGTCCGTGAGTCGTGAACGGATCCAGCGCGACGTCGGTGATGACGCCCAACTCGGGAAAACGCGCCTTGATCGCGGTGACCGCGCGCTGGGCAAGACCATCCGGATTCCAGGCCTCACGGCCGTCTTCGCTCTTGCCTTCCGGCGCGGTCACCGGAAACAGAGCTACGGCCGGCACGCCGAGATCGAGCAGTGTCTCCGCCTCGCGAAGCAGGCGGTCTATAGTCAGCCGTTCGATGCCGGGCATGGATTCCACCGGTTCGCAGTCGTTCTTGCCGTCGAGTACGAACACCGGATAGATGAAGTCGTCTGCCGTCAGGGACGACTCGCGCACCAGCCGGCGCAAGAACGTATGACGACGCAGGCGTCTCATGCGAGAAACAGGAAATGTTCCGGTTACTGGAGCGATCATTTTTAACGTCCCGGATTTCTGCGGTGCAAAAGATTTTCTCGCGAATCGTTTGCCGGCGCCAGCATGTTGCCTATATTGTCCCCGCTTGGCGACCTTGTAATAAATCCGGGGGAGGGCCGGTCGTATCCCATGAGCACGAAGATCAGCGATCTCGGCAGACGCCGCGAGTTCGACGACCTTGTGCGGGAGTTGAGGCCCGATCTGTACCGCTATGCCTTCTGGCTGTCGCGCAGCAGGCAGGTAGCGGACGACGTTGTGCAGGAGGCCTTGCTGAGAGCCTGGAAGGCGTTTGACCGTCTACGCGACTCGTCGGCGGCCAAGCAATGGCTGGTGTCGATAGTGAGGCGCGAGCATGCCCGGCTCTACGAGCGCAAGCGACTGGAAACGGTCGACCTGACCGCGTACGAGGAAGAGCTGCCGGCGCCGGGTACGGATCCGGATCTGGAGAAGCTCAGGATAGCGATATTCGAGCTGGAGGACGGTTACCGTGAACCTTTGGCTTTGCAGGTCCTGATGGGACACACGACAAGAGAGATCGCGGAGCTGATGAACATCAAGGAAGGCGCGGTGCTGACTCGCCTTCACCGGGCCAGAAAACGCCTCAAGGCGGATCTGGGAAGAGAAACAGACGAACCACGGGACGACGAAGCGTGACGGAACGCGAAATGTCGGACAAATCGATCGAGACGAGAGAGGCGGCTGATGCTGCCGATCCCGAATTCGAGGCCTTGCTGGAGCGCGCTCTACGCATCCCCTTGCCGGAAGCGGACCGCCGTGCGCAGAAACCCAAGGTCGGTATCTCCCGTTGGCGCTGGCCGGCGGTGGCAGCCGTCGCATTGTTGGCGATCGGTGTCACATTCGGGATATTGAAGAATTCCGCCTTTATTCCAAGCGACAGCCTTGCCGCCGACGTAGTGGCGCACATACATCATGAGCCGAGGGCGATTTCGCCGCGCCCGGCATCCGACGTACAGCCGGTGTCGAACGTAGAAGTTACCCGGGTGCTGCAGGCGGCCGGAGCGGAGATGGGTAACATCGATCCGATCGTCCGCTACGCCAAGCTGTGCCCGTTCAGAGGAAGGATGGTTGCCCACTTTGTAGTTCAGGGAGAAGCTGGCCCCGTAACGGTGATGCTCTTGCCTGAAGAGGACGTGACCGGCCCGGTCGCCGTGGACGAGGATGGCTTCATGGGCACTATCGCCCCACTGGCTATTGGCGGCAGCATCGCCGTGGTCGGGGAGCCCGGCGAAACGCTGGAGGAGATACAGAGAGAGGTAGCCGCTGCCTTGCGGTGGCGGCTTTAAGAAGGACGGTCCCGTGGGGACCCTAACGAGAGGCCCCGAGGGCCAAACGAAACTGAAGGAGAGAGAGCATGAGCGACAACAATCTGAAGCCGGTGACCGTTGCGGTTGGAGCTGCCCTGGCCACGTCCGTGGGCGCCGTGTCCGTGGCCAGTGCCGAGGCAACCCCATTTGCGATGACCGCCCTGAGCTCGGGCTACATGGCCGATGTCCACTTCGGCGAGGGCAAGTGTGGCGAAGGCAAGTGTGGCGGCGACGACGCCAAGGGTGAGGAAGGCAAGTGCGGCGAAGGCAAGTGTGGCGGTGACGACGCCAAGGGCGAGGAAGGCAAGTGCGGCGAAGGCAAGTGTGGCGGCGACGACGCCAAGGGCGAGGAAGGCAAGTGCGGCGAAGGCAAGTGCGGCGGATCGTCCTGATCGATTGATTCGGTCCGAGTGGGCCGATCGTGAGAGCCCCGGCCATCCGGCCGGGGCTTTTTTGCTTGTCGTGCGTGTTTTCTTCGATGGAACCGAATCGCAGAGGATCGTAGTCTGACGGCGTGAGTCAGGGAAAATCGAGATACGTGAATTACCAGGAGGCTGAATTGGGATCCGACGACGGCAAAAGCCGCTGCCCCTGGTCGCTGGGGGTGAGTGGGGACTATCTCGCCTACCACGACGACGAGTGGGGCGTCCCGGCCCAGGATGACAGAAGGCAATTCGAGTTTCTCATCCTGGAGAGTGCCCAGGCCGGCCTGTCCTGGTCGACCATTCTTCACAAGCGCGCTGCCTATCGCCGCGCGTTCGCCGAATTCGATCCACACAAAGTCGCACGCTTCAACAGCCGTAGCGTCAAGAGGCTGCTGTCCGATCCGGGTATCGTTCGCAACAGGCTCAAGATCAAGTCGGCCATCGCCAATGCCGGTCTTTTCCTCGAGATCCAGGAAACTCACGGCAGTTTCTCAGATTACTTGTGGGATTTCGTGGATGGGCGGCCGATAGTGAACCGTTGGCGTAGTCAGTCACAGGTGCCTGCATCGACTCATCTGTCTGATCAGATCAGCAAAGATCTCAAGCGCCGAGGCTTCAAATTCGTGGGCTCCACGATCATCTATGCACACCTCCAGGCGACGGGTCTCGTAAATGACCATCTGGTTGGCTGCTTCCGCTATCGTGAGTGTCAGAAAACCTGATCGAGCCGGGTGCCGTCATCCGCTGCGCCTGGGTTAAAATTCCCGGGCATTCCCGCCCCATGACCGGGCGAACGGAGAGTTGGTATGGAGGCCTCAGTAACGAGTCTTTATGCAGGGCTGACCGGACTGTTATTCCTGGTACTTTCCTATCGGGTCGTCAAGAACAGGGTGCGAGCGAAGGTCGGACTCGGTGCCGGCGAGGATCCCGGACTCGAAAGAGCCATACGCGTGCAGGGCAACCTGGCCGAATATGCTCCGATCGTGCTGGTCCTTATGCTCGTCACGGAGTCTGTCGGCGGCTCGCCATGGCTGCTCCATACCACGGGCTCATTGTTCTTGCTGGCGCGGATCTTCCACGCCATTGGCCTGAGTTCTCGCTCCGGACCGTCTGGCGGCCGCAAGGTGGGCACCGCGGCGACCTGGCTCGTGCTGCTGGTGCTGTCGCTGGCGGCGATCGCCTACGGCCTCTGAGAGATCAATACTTGTACCCGCACCTCGGCCTCGCTGAAGGCGCCGCCGAGGGTAGGCATGATTACCGATCGAGCCTGTTCCCGGCGGCGAGATGCTTCGCCGTGGTGATTCACCCAGTAGTCGCAATCATTAACCGCCGAGACCGCGACGGCGCCGGCCTCTCTCATGGCGGCGCAGCCTACCGGTCCCGAACATTTCGCTGATGCATAGCGCCATGTGCGCGTCGGTTGCGTCCGGATTCAGACGGTGGATCTAGAGGATAGTCGCGACCTTGCTCCGCCCCCTGATCGGCCGTTGGCAGATTTCGGCCAGCGGGCCATCCGTTTCGGCTTCATCAAGGTCCCCTATCCAGATTTTTCCGGCGCCGTGTCCGGAAGTGCGAATACACCCGACTCGTCCCTGAAGGCCTTGAACTCCAACGCGTTGCCGGACGGGTCGCGCAGGAACATGGTCGCCTGTTCGCCTGCCTGACCTGCAAATCGAACCCTGGGAGAGATAACAAAGTCCGTCTGCAGGCCCTCGAGCCTGGATGCCAGCTGCTGCCAGTCATTCCAGGAAAGGATCAGTCCGAAGTGCGGTACCGGCACCAGGTCTCCATCCACCGGGTTGGCACTGCGGTCGCCGCAGTTTTCTGCCAGATGGGCCGTGATCTGGTGTCCATCAAGGTCGAAGTCGATCCAGCGATCAGAACGCCTTCCCGTGCGGCAACCCAGCCGCTCGACGTAGAAGTCCTCAGTCGTTTCCAGGTCGGAGACGGGGAAAGCGAGATGAAAACGACACCTGGCCGTCATGTCGAGGTGCCGACCCATTCACGGGCGGTAAGAAACTCGGTGTAAAGATTGTGTTCGGGCGTGCCCGGTGTCGGCTGCCAGTCATACCTCCAGTGGACTACCGGAGGCAGGGACATGAGTATGGACTCCGTTCTGCCACCCGATTGCAGGCCGAACAGGGTGCCGCGATCGTAGACCAGATTGAACTCGACATAACGGCCCCGGCGATAGGCCTGGAACGCCCTCTCACGGTCTCCGAACGGGGTGTGACGACGGCGTTCGACGATCGGGATGTAGGCCGGCAGGAAATGATCAGCCGCCGATCGAGAGAAGTCGAAGCACTTTTCGAATCCCCATTCGCTCAGATCGTCATAGAAGAGGCCGCCGATTCCCCTGGGTTCATCGCGATGTTTAAGGAAGAAATAGTCGTCGCACCAGCGCTTGAAGCGAGGATAGACATCCGGTCCGAACGGCTGGCAAGCCGACCTCGCGGTGCGGTGCCAGTGGACCGCATCCTCGCGGAACCCGTAGTAGGGCGTCAGGTCGAAGCCGCCGCCGAACCACCATACCGGGGCTTCCCCGGGGCTCTCCGCCACGAAGAATCGCCAGTTGCCGTGTGTAGTCGGCACGTAAGGATTCGTCGGATGGAGGACCATTGAGACGCCCATGGCGCGGAAGGCCCGGCCCGCGAGTTTCGGGCGACTCGCGGTAGCAGACGGGGGCAGGCGTTCCCCGTGGACGAGGGAAAAGTTGATCCCGGCTTTCTCGAACAGTTGGCCACCCTCCATCACTCGGCTCTCGCCACCCCCGCCGGCCGGGCGGTCCCACGAATCGGCGATGAATCCGGTCCCGCCGTCGAGGCTTGTCAGACTCTTGGTCAGGCCATCATGTAACTGTCTGAGCCAGGTTTCGACAGCGTCGATGTCGGTCTGGTTGATGGGCATCTTTCGATCCTCTGGAGGTCAGCCGGGTCGGAGTATCGCGCCTGTTGCCGCGTCGCGGATTTCAGAAGGGCGAGCCCTTCCGCCGGTGGCGCCGGGCAGGACGTAGTCTACATGGTCACCCAGCCGCAGCCGTGTCTGCAGGGCAGAACGGGCGGGCGGGCGGCCGCTGCGGTTGGCGCTGGTAGACACGATGGCCATGCCGCTCATGCGGCACAGTGCGGCCGCGACCGGATGATCGGTAACGCGTATCGCCAGGGTCTTGCGCCCACCCGTAATCCACGCAGGCGCGCCGGATGATGCGTCGCAGACCCAGGTGACAGGGCCGGGCCAGGTTGCGCACATCCGGTCCAGCTGGGTAGAGGAAGCTGCAATGTAGGGACGGAGCTGCTCCAGGTCGGCGCCCAGAACGATCAACCCGGCGCTCGCCCGCCTGTGCTTGCAGATCAGGATCCGCTCCACAGCCGACTCTTCCAGCGGATCACAACCGAGCCCGAAGACCGACTCGGTTGGATAAGCCACTACGCCGCCGGCCCGGATGATGCGAGCGGCGATTCGCAATGGTCCCGCCGGAATCATGTTGCGATTCAGTCCGCCGGTGCTTTGCTCTTGCGGGCCGCGGCTTTCTTGCGGGTGGTTTTCTTTTTGGCGGTAGCCTTCTTCTTTGTGGCCGCTTTCTTACGTCGTGCGCCGCGAGCAGGTGCCTTCTCCAGCGCCTCTTTGCACTCTTCCAGTGAAAGCGAGCCGGGTTCCCGGTCCTTGGGTATACGCGCGTTCTTCTTACCGTCTGTGATGTATGGGCCGTAACGCCCATTCAGAATCTTGATCCCGTCTTCTTCGAACTCGCGTATCAGCCGGTTGGCATCCGCCGTCTTCTTCTCAGCGATGAGCACCAGAGCTCGCTCAAGGGTAACCGTGTACGGGTCGTCATCAGCTGGGAGAGACACGAATTTCTTCCCGTACCTGATGTAGGGCCCGTAACGACCGATGTTGGCAGATACCTCTTCGCCCTCCGGAGTCTCGCCGAGGGCACGCGGCAGCTTGAACAACTCGAGAGCATCCTCGAGCGTAATGGCTTCCATCTTCTGGCCCGGGCGGAGGCCAGCGAACTTCGGCTTCTCCTCATCTTCCCGGCGACCGATCTGCACGAAGGGTCCGTACCTGCCCATGCGTACCGTCATGATTCTTCCGCTGGCCGGATCAGTTCCGAGCTCCCTGGCCTGCACTGCCTCGGCCCGGGTCACGGAAGTCTCCTTGTCCTTGACCTGATCGATAAAAGGTTGCCAGAAACGTCTCAGGAGAGGAGTCCATTCCTCTTCTCCCCGCGAGACAGCGTCGAGTTCATCCTCGAGACGCGCCGTAAAGTCGTAGTCGACGTACTGCGAAAAATGTTCGGTGAGGAAGCGATTGACGATTCTGCCGATATCGGTCGGGATAAACCGGCGCCTGTCCATCTCCACATACTCGCGGTTCTGAAGAGTTGAGATGATGGACGCATAGGTGGAAGGCCGGCCGATGCCGAATTCCTCCAGGGTACGGACCAGACTTGCCTCGGAATAACGTGGTGGCGGCTCGGTGAAATGTTGGTCGGTCAGGATGTCGAGCAGCGCCACTTCCTGGTCCGCTTCCATGGCAGGGAGCAGCTTGTCGCCGCTCTCGTCACTCGCGTCATCCCGACCCTCCTGGTAAACAGCCTGATAGCCGGGCTTCACGAGGACCGAGCCGGTTGCCCGGAAGAGGTTATCGCCAGAGGCATCCGCTGCCGGTCGCAGATCTATCGACACCGTGTCATAGATCGCGCTGGCCATCTGGCAGGCAAGTGCCCGCTTCCCGATCAGCTCATAGAGTCGCGCCTGGTCCGAGTCCAGGAATTTGCTCACCGTGTCCGGATGGCGAGCCGCCGATGTAGGCCGGATCGCTTCGTGAGCCTCCTGCGCGTTCTTGGACTTGGTCTTGAACAAGCGCTGCTTCTCCGGCAGAAACTCCTCACCGTAACGCTCCGCAATCACCCCGCGCATCTGTTGCACGGCTTCATTTGCCAGCGCAACTGAATCGGTACGCATGTAGGTGATCAGCCCGACGGAGCCTTCGCCCACGTCGATTCCTTCGTACAGACGTTGCGCAACCCGCATCGTTCGCTGAGCGCTGAAACGAAGTTTGCGCGATGCCTCCTGCTGGAGCGTCGACGTCGTGAATGGCGGCGCAGGATTGCGGCGCCGCTGCTTCTTGTTGACGGTGACTACAATCAGTTTGCCGTCGGCTGCAGCGGAAAGGGAGTCCTTGGCGGCCGCCGCGCCACCGGCATCCGTGATGGTGAATTGCTCCAGCTTGTCCCCGTGCAGCCGCGACAGCCGGGCGCGGAATTTCTGATTCCCGGTTTCCGCATCCGCCTCGATAGTCCAGTATTCGCGCGGCTTGAAGTTCTCGATCTCCCGCTCGCGCTCCACGATCATCCTTAAAGCGGGGCTCTGGACGCGACCGGCGGACAGGCCCTGCCTGATCTTTTTCCAGAGAAGCGGCGACAGGTTGAAACCAACCAGGTAGTCGAGTGCCCGCCGGGCCTGCTGGGCATCCACCAGATCGTCCGACAGCTGGCGTGGTTCGTGGATCGCCTCTTCGATGGCCTTGCGGGTGATCTCGTGGAAAACGACACGGTGTACAGGCTTGCCGTCGAGTAGGTTGCGTTCTTTCAGGATCTCGTAGAGATGCCACGAAATGGCTTCGCCTTCCCGATCAGGGTCGGTGGCCAGATAGAGCGCATCGGCTTTTTTCAACGCCTTTGCGATCGCATCGACGTGGCGCTGGTTCTTGTCGATGACCGCATACTTCATCGAGAAGTCGCTGGATGGATCCACGGCGCCCTCCTTGGGCACCAGGTCACGCACGTGGCCATAGGAGGCGAGGACAGTGAAGTCCTTGCCGAGAAATTTCTCGAGCGTCTTGGCCTTTGCAGGCGACTCGACGACGATAAGATGCTTGCTCATATTAAAAAAACGAGCCGTCGCTCGCGCCACGGCCCCTTCGTTCCATCAGTTTTACTTTCGCGTCAGTGCGCTTCCGAAACCCTGTCCTCGAAGACCAGGTCTTCCATGCGAGCGTAGGCTGTCTCCTGTCCGGGCTGACTGAACAGCACCATCAAGACGACCCACTTGATCTGCTCGACGTCGATCTCTTCGCTGTCGAGCGCCATGACGCGGTCGATCACCAGTTCCCGTTGGTCCGGAGAGAGGATGCCGATCTGTTCCTGGTACATTATGTAACCGCGAGCGGTGGCATCAAGCCTGGAAACCTCGAAGGCGTTGAAAACCCTCGACGCTCTTTCCGTGGGCGACGCCCACGCCGGGTCCTCCTCACGCGAGGCAAGTCCGTCCAGCCATTCCAGGGCCTTATCTATCTCCCCCGAGCGGAAACCGGCACGTTCAAGCTCGGCGCGGAGCGCTACGCGGTCCGGTTCGGGCTCTGAGTCAGCGTCGGTATAGGTCTCGAAGAGATACATGAGGACGTCGAGTACGTTTTCCGTCATATCAAGACCTCTTTGACACCCGGGTGTAGCGGCCACCCGGTCCGGACTCCACATATCCTTGGAGTTCCAGGATCAGGAGCATGGAGGAAACCTCCGCCGAGGTCAATTTAGTCCTCTGGGACAGCTCGTCGACCGTGAACGGGTCATATCCACAGGCCTCTAGGAATCGTCGGTATTCCGTGTCCAGGTCCTCGCCGTGTTCGTCGGTTCCGGTGTCTGAGTCCGGCGGCAGTTGGTCACGCAGATCGATCAGACCGGCCAGTTCGCCGAGGATGTCCTGCCCTGATTCGACCAGTTTTGCTCCCTGCTTGATCAGGAGGTGGCAACCTCTCGACATGGGGTTGTGGATGCTGCCGGGAATGGCGAATACCTCGCGGCCCTGTTCCCCGGCCAGACGGGCGCTGATCAACGAGCCGCTGCGCAGGCCGGCCTCCACGATGAGAAGCCCGATCGATAGCCCGCTGATAATTCTGTTGCGCCTCGGGAAGTTTTCACGACGGGGCGGCGTACCGGGGAAAAATTCCGATACCAGCACGCCGGCGCGAGTGATGTCCTCGGCCAGGCCCCGGTGTTGGGGTGGGTAAATCTGATCGAGGCCGGTGGCGCAGACTGCTACGGTCGGGGCTCCGTTTTCCAGCGCGGCCCGGTGTGCCTGGCCGTCGATTCCCAGGGCGAGTCCGCTGACAATTCCGAGACCGCAGCGGCTGAGAAATGACGAAAAGTCATAGGCATTGTCACGCCCGGTGGGCGACGGGTTGCGACTGCCCACGATCGCGATCAGGGGGTCGTCGAGGAATTCGGGTGATCCGCTCAGGAACAACAGCGGCGGCGCGTCCTGAAGCTGTCTCAGCCGTGATGGATAGAGCGCGTCCCGCACCGTAATGAGGTGCCGATCGGCGCCTGCCTGAAGCCATTCCAGGGCACGGTTGACGGCGTCCTCATCCGGGGCACGCAGGGCTGCGACCGCATCATCTTCCAGGCCGGCGGCCCGCAGCGCGCCGGGCTTTGCACGCAGAATCTCGGCAGGCCCGTCAAACTGTTCCAGGAGCCGGTGCACCCGGCGGGCGCCGATTCCGGGGCTGACGGATAGTCGCAGCCATGCAGCGGTGTCTTCCATGAATATTCGTTGCCCAAAAAAAGAAGCGCCGACCCGCGGCCGGCGCTTCGATGACTCGGGCCCGGCGGGCGCCCCTCAGGGATTCCGCACGACGTCCAGGACGTGGATGTCGCTTTCGGCTCTCACTATAAGGGCATAGCTGATTCGATCGAAGGTCCGGAATACCATTGAGAGACCCGCATATTCATCGGGTAGCTGAACCTTTTCTCCTCGCCATCCGCCGGCGAAGCGATCGCGCTCGACTCGGCCGGCCTGATACACGGCCAGTACATGGCCGGGCTCTAGGCCATGTGACGAACCGCGGTTCAGGGTGACGATCTGGTAGGAGCCGATGACGCTTACGCCGTCGATCACCGAAATGATCGTGCCCTCGACCTGCTCATCGGGAGACCTGGGGGTGAAATAGAGTGGAAAGTCCTCGATCGGTTCGAGCAGCAGATTTCCGTTGAGCGCTTCCCGTTGCGTGGCGTTCAGCAGCATGGTCGCCGGATCGCCTTCACGCTTGATGGTGCCCTCACCGACATAGATACCTTCGTAACCAAGGAAATCGCCGCCATCCGGGTCATAGAGCTTCTCGCCCACGTGCATGACGTTGAAGACATCCGACTCTGCGAAGTCCCCGCCACGCACATACACTTCGGCGCCTGCCCCGTGGACCAGATGTCCATGCTGCGTCGTAAAAATGTAGGGTGAATTTTCTACCGTGTCTTTATCCAGCACCTGGGGCTTCGACAGGAAAGCCTTGATCATCTCGTAGGGGATCGTGACGATCGCGTCCGCCAGAGGCTCCTCGCGCACTCTCGGAGAAAGCCGGGCCACGTTGCCACGCTCCAGGATGAGCCGTGGTTTACCATCGATATAGACGAGCGTGATCACGTCGCCCGGATAAATCAGGTGAGGATTGCCGATCTGGGGGTTCACGTACCAGATTTCGGGCCAGAACCAAGGGTCCTTCAGGAACATTTCAGAGATGTCCCAGAGGGTGTCGCCCTTCTTTACCACATAGCGGTCCGGATGCCTGGGATTCAGTCTTACCGCCGGTTCTGCCGGGGCTTCCCGATAAACGGGAGCAGGCTGCGCCGGTGGTGCCGGAGCCGGTTCAGCAACAGGCGCCGGTGCAGGCTTCGACTGTTCCACTGCGGGCTGTTCGTCCGCCGGAGGAGACGACGCGCAGGCAACGACCAGTGACGCCGCGAACAGACTGATCGCGAGGGCACGGAGAAAGGGCAATGATCTGAGAGGGGAATTGATCGAATGTCGGTCCATCCGAAGTCTCCAGTCGCCGGCTAGGGCAGGCTGTTGGCTGGTATAATTTTTCATCAAATATCTGTTGCTGATCGGCTAACCGGGGCATTCCCCCCAAGGTCGCCATTGGCAGCCCGATCAAGCTGCGTCGGACATTAGCACGGATTGTTAATATTGTCATAATTTTAGCGATGATTCGTGACCCAGTACACGAATTGACGGTGTGAACATGGCCATTCTCGAGATTCTCGAATATCCGGATCCGCGTCTCAGGACGCGGGCCAAACCCGTCGAAAAAGTCGATGATGCTTTGCGTACGCTGGCGGCAGACATGCTGGAGACTATGTATTCGGCACCGGGCATCGGTCTGGCCGCTACCCAGGTGAACGTGCACCAGAGGGTGCTGGTCGTGGATGTCTCGGAGGATCACAGCAATCCGCTGGTGTTTATAAACCCCCAGATCATAGAGAGAGACGGCGTCGAGGTGATGGAGGAAGGCTGTCTGTCCGTGCCCGGTTTCTACGAGCCTGTCGAGCGGGCCCAGCATATTCGGGTCAGGGCTCTCGGCCTCGATGGCGAGCCGTTCGAACGCGAAGCCGAGGACCTGTTGGCAGTGTGTATCCAGCACGAAATAGATCATCTGGATGGAAAACTCTTCGTCGATTACCTGTCAGATCTCAAACGACAGAGGATTCGCAAGAAGCTGGAAAAGGGACGCCGCCATCCGGAGTCATCGGCTCATTCCCTGAATTCTCCGGCGATCTGACGCCGACAAAGGCAGGTCCGGCGGGCATGGAAGTCATTTTTGCCGGTAGCTCGGAGTTCGCAGTCCCGAGTCTTGCATCAATCCGGTCCGCGGGGCACCGGATTCGAGCCGTGCTGACCCAGCCTGACCGACCCGCGGGCCGCAAACGCAGATTGACGCCCACACCGGTCAAGCAGTTCGCAACCGATACGGGACTGGACGTGCTGGAGCCCGTCAGCCTGAAGTCAGCCGTTGTAGAAGAGCAACTGGTTGCGTTGCAACCCGAGATCATGATCGTTGTTGATTACGGGCTGCTGATTCCACTACGGGTGCTGGCAATCCCCCCTCGGGGATGCATCAATGGCCACGCCTCGCTACTGCCCCGGTGGCGCGGAGCGGCCCCTATCGAGAGAGCAATGCTGGCGGGTGATGAGGAGACCGGCATTACAGTCATGCAGATGGACGAGGGGCTCGATACCGGCGACATTCTCATGGTCCGGCGCACCGCGATCGACGCCACAGAAACAGCCGGCGCTCTGCGCGAGAGGCTAGCGAGGCTCTGCGCCGAGGCACTGACCTGCGCACTGAGCGACCTCACCGAAGGCCGGCTGAGTCCGATCCAACAGGATGACTCGCTGGCCTGTTATGCCCCCAAGCTGAGCACCAGCGAGGCAGAACTCGACTGGGTCTTGCCGGCGCAGGATCTTGCCCGCCGCGTCAGGGCCTTCAATCCGCGACCAGGGGCCTACACGACTTATCGCGGGTCGCGGCTGAAAGTACTCGTTGCGATGCCGATCCCGGGTGATCCCTCCCGGTCCGCGGGCACAGTGGTTCAAGCGGGGCGTGAAGGTATCGACGTAGCCACCGGGGACGGGTTGCTTCGCCTGTTGGAACTACAGCTTCCGGGCGGGCGGCCCATGTCCGCCGCCGTCTTCCTCAATGGGCATGCGATTATCGGCGACCGACTCGGCTTGGCCAGCGCATGAAATCTATTCTTGATGCGCGCGCCGCGGCGGCCATGGTTGTCGCTGCGGTCATCGGTAGTGGCCGAACCCTCGACAGCGCATTCGCTGAGTACCTGGACGATGTTCGCGATCCCCGGGATCGGGCGATGGTCCGCGCCATGGCTTATGGCGTCATACGCTTCTACCCGCGGCTGGAGCAGATGCTCGACCAGTTGCTCGATCGGCCCATGAAGCGCCGCGAGATTCGGCTGCGCAGCCTGTTGCTGGCGGGCCTGTACCAGATCAATGGCATGAACACGCCGGCGCACGCCGCGGTGGACGCTACCGTTTCGGCCACCGCCGCCATCGGACGGCCCCGCGCCCGGGGTCTGGTCAATGCGGTCATGCGTCGTTACCTGCGGGAACGGGAAACGGTCGATGAGCGCGCGATGCAGTCACAGGAGGGCCGGTGGGCCCACCCGGGCTGGCTGATTGGTAGGCTCAGGAGCGACTGGCCGTCCGACTGGGAAGACATCCTCGAAGCCAACAATTCGCATCCGCCCATGTGGCTCAGGGTGAACCGGTCGCTCATCGGACCTGAAGAATATCTGAAGCTTCATGCGCCGCCGGGAGCGCGATCCGGCAGATTTGTACCGGAGTCTTTGCTTCTTGATTCGCCTCTCGACGTCGATGTCATCGCTGGGTTCGAGAAGGGCCTGGTTTCCGTGCAGGATGGTGCCGCGCAGCTGGCAGCTCATCTGCTGGACGCAAGAGAAGGGTCGCGAGTCCTGGACGCTTGTGCTGCGCCGGGTGGCAAAACCGCGCACATCCTTGAGCTGACTCCGGGCATCACGCTGCACGCACTCGAATCGAATCGGATTCGGTTGTCACTCATCGAGTCCAATCTGAACCGGCTCCACCTGCGGTGCGGTATCCTCGAGGGTGATGCCGGCCAGCCGGCTGGCTGGTGGGACGGTGAGCCCTATGACCGGGTTTTGGTTGACGCCCCCTGCACCGCGAGCGGCGTCATCCGCCGTCACCCGGATATCAAGCTGCTGCGCAGGGAGGCTGATCTGAGGTCGGCGGCGGAGCAACAGCGACGGATACTGGACGGATTGTGGCCGACACTGCGACCGGGTGGGCGAATGATCTACGCCACCTGTTCCGTTTTCATGGTCGAGAATGAAGCCCAAATCAGCAGTTTTCTGGAGCGCACACCCGATGCCAGATCGGTTCCGTTGGACGGATTTGGCGAATGGGGGCGCGTCACCGGTAGTGGACGCCAGATATTGCCCGGTGAAGCAGCCATGGACGGCTTTTATTATGCTTGTCTGACCAAATTGCAGTGAATCCATGGAAATTGTCGTGGCGACAAATGCGGCTTCGTGTCGCAATCGAGTACTGGGCAGCGGGTTTGCCGCGCTTCTGCTCGCCCTAATTCCTTGGGCCACGCCTCACGCGGACAGCAATTCGGAGAAAGGCGCGGTGGAGATCCGTTCCGCCTATACCGAACAGATAGACGACGTCTACTATGTCAATGCCAAGATCGACTACACACTGAATGCCGCTGCTCTCGACGCCCTGGAGAATGGCGTCCAACTCAATGTAGAACTCGATATCGATGTTCGCCGTAGGCGTCGCCTTTTATGGGATCCCGCCATTGCCGAATTGAGGCAGCGTTACCGGCTGAGCTTCCACGCGCTGTCGGAGCGTTACGTTGTCTCCAACCTGAACAGTGGTGACGTTGAATCTTTTTCGGATCTCGATTCCGCGCTGAACCGGCTTGGGCGCATCGACCGGTTGCCGCTGATCGACGCGGCTCTGCTGGATGAAAACAGTCGTTACGAGGTTGCCATCCGCGCGGTACTCGACGTCAAGGAGTTGCCCGGACCGCTGAATCTGTTGTCACGATTCTGGGGCGACTGGCGGATTGCGAGCGAACGCTATTCGTGGCGGCTCCAGCGGTGAAACGAGTAGTCGCCATCGGTCTGGGAGTGCTGGGGTTCGGCTTCTGGTTCGGTTCCATGTTACTGCTCGGCCGCGCGACGGAGGGCGCAGACGAGTTCGGCCGACTCTACGGCTCGCTTTTCCTGCTCAATGCCATCGGCGTCATTACGCTGATAGTGCTGATCGCCGTCAACCTGGTGCGGTTGGTGCGTGACTACCGCAGCCGGATGCCTGGATCGCGGCTGAAGTCGAGGATGGTCGCCACGTTTGTCATCCTTTCCGTTGTGCCCCTGGTCATCGTCTTTTATTTCTCGGTGCAGTTCCTTAATCGTGGTATCGACAGCTGGTTCAGCGTGGATGTGGAAAAGGGATTGAGTGACGCGCTGAATCTCAGCCGCGCGACGCTGGAGATCCAGATGCGCGACTACTTGTCTGCTACCGAGGAGATGGCCATCAGGTTGCAGGAGTGGAACCCGGCCGAGCTGGCCGGCGAACTCGCCCGACTGCAGCGGCAGAGCGGCGCCGTCGAGATCACGGTCATCGGCAGCAACAGTCGCATCGTGGCGTCCATCTCCGATCGCGAGGAGCTGGATGTGATCGCCACCCCGACCGAGGAAATACTTCTGCAGCTGGCGCAGGGGCGAAGCTATGTGGGATTGGACCCCCTGGGAACCTCGGGGTACCAGATCAGGACCGCGGCGATGATTCCCATGCCGAGCCCATTTTCAGAGCAGCGCATGCTATTGGGGATATTCCCGGTATCGGAGCGACTCAGTTCGCTGGCAGATGCCGTACAGCACGCCTACTCCGACTACGGTGAACTCTCTTACTTGCGCCGGCTCCTCAAATACAGCCTGACGCTGACGCTGACGCTCGTCTTGCTGCTGTCGTTGCTGACGGCCGTTTGGGGGGCGTTCTTTTTCTCGCGCAAGCTGGTCGCGCCGATACAGAACCTCATCGCCGGCACGCGGGCAGTCGCACAGGGTGATTACGATACCCAGCTACCCCTGCCGGGCAACGATGATATGGGTTTTCTGGTGCGCTCGTTCAACGAGATGACGCGGCGTCTCTCAGAGGCGCGGAGATTGGCCAGCGCCAGTCAGGCGACGATAGAGAATGAGCGGGCTTACCTGTCGATCATCCTGGGCCGGCTATCGACCGGTGTGATCTCTCTCGAGACCGACTGGCGGGTGCGCACCGCCAACCAGGCTGCGGGTTCAATTCTCGGGTTCGATCTGGAATCCGGCATAGGCCGGCCCTTGTTGGAGATCGCCCGGGAAAGCTCCTTGCTGGAGCAGTTCGTAGACGTGGCCAGGCGCCATATCATGGCCGGTGACTCCGAGTGGCGTGAGCAGATCGTGCTCAAGGCAGAAGGAGGGCGCCGCGTGCTGGTGTGTGCCTGTTCGGGGCTGAGTTCTGAGTCCGGAGAGATCGCGGGTTATGTCATGGTCTTCGATGACATCACCGCCCTGATGCAGGCCCAGCGCGACGCCGCCTGGGGAGAAGTCGCGCGGCGTCTGGCGCACGAGATCAAGAACCCGTTGACGCCAATCCAGCTCTCGGCCGAGCGGATGCGGCGGCGGCTCCTCGACCGCATCGAGGAAAAAGACGCGCAGGTCGTGGAGAGGGCGACCCGGACCATCGTCCAGCAGGTCGAGGCGATGAAGGAGATGGTCAACGCATTCAGTGAGTATGCGAGAGCGCCGGATATGGACCTGATCACGGTCGACCTCAATCATCTGGTCTCCGAGGTGGCGGATCTCTACCGCGCACGAGAGATCGACGTCACGATGGATCTGGATCTTGATCCGGAGCTCGGCAGTGTGGAGATCGATCCGGGCAGGGTTCGTCAGATCCTGCACAATCTCATCGGTAATTCAGTCGAGGCGCTCGACCACAAAAAGGATGCTCGGCTGTGGATCCGGACGGCCCTCGAGACCGAGGGGGAAGTCCGGCTGCTGAGTATCGTCATAGAGGACAACGGGCCTGGATTTCCGTTGGATGCCATTGAGTACATTTTCGATCCATACGTCACCAGCAAGCCCAAAGGGACGGGGCTGGGTCTGGCGATCGTCAAGAAACTGGTTGAAGAACACGGTGGGCGTGCCGATGCCGAAAACCGTGAGGAGGGAGGAGCCAGAATGTCTATTGTGATGCCCGTCGATGACGAGGCGAGAACCGCGTTGCTTCGAAAAGAGGCCCACTCTACGGACTACAAAGGTGAGAGAGCATGAGCGCAGCGCGAATTCTTGTAGTAGATGACGAGGCCGATATCCGGGGGCTTCTGAGGGAGATTCTCTCCGAAGAGGGCTACGAGGTGGATGCCGCCGCAGACGCGGCCCAGGCTCGAGCGTCCCGAGCTCGTCACGAACCGGATCTCGTGCTACTCGACATATGGATGCCGGATACTGACGGCATCACCCTGTTGCGGGAGTGGTGCGCGGATGAGGTGTTGTCCGCATGTCCGGTGGTGATGATGTCGGGTCACGGCACGGTTGAAACCGCGGTGGAAGCGACTCGCCTGGGGGCCTTCGATTTCATCGAGAAGCCAGTCTCGCTGGCGAAGCTTCTAAGGGTAGTGGAGCTCGCGCTGGAGGAGGGTGGATCGCCGCATCAGGCGAAGACCCGAAACCTCCTGCCGAGTTTCGTGGCCCCGATCGGCAAGAGTCGCGCGATGCAGGCGTTACGTGACAGGGTCGAACGCGTCGCCAGTCACGACACTTCGGTATTGTTTCTGGGAGAACCCGGCACGGGGAGAGAGGCGTTTGCTCGCTACATGCATTCGCTCAGCACCCGGGCCGACGGGCCCTTCGTAGTGGCGGTCGCCGGAATGCTCGGGGACAGTGATGTTTCCTCTCGACTGTTTGGCCAGGACAGTGATGGTGAGCACGTCGAAGGGTTACTGGACGAAGCGCAAGGAGGGACATTATTCGTCAACGAGCTGGGCGACCTGTCGGTCGCCGCGCAGAAGGCGCTCCTGTCAGCAATGGAGGCCGGGGAGTACGCCGCCGTTGGCAATGGCGGACCCAAGGAACTTGACGTGCGAATTGTCAGCTCGGCGCAAACCGGGTTTGACAAGACACCCGCCAGCGCTTTCCGCCGCGATCTGCTGTCCTTGCTGAACGTCATCACGCTCAGAATCCCTCCGCTACGTGACTACGCAGAGGATGTGCCGGAACTGTTGCGCTACTACATCGATCGACTCGTCGACGCGGAGCACCTGGATTTCCGGCGGTTCAGCGTCGCCTCGCAGAACCGCCTCAGAAACTATCCGTGGCCGGGAAATGTCAGGGAGCTAAAGAACCTCGTGCATCGGCTCCTGATCATGGGTAGCGAAGAAGAGATTAGTCTCGAGGAGATCGAAGACCTGCTGGCGGCGGAAAGCCCTGCGGAAGAATCGCTCGTGAAACAGGATCTGCTGGCGCTTCCTCTGCGCGAAGCCAGGGAGCAGTTCGAGCGCGCCTATCTACAGCAGCAGCTGATACTCTGCCACGGCAAAGTCGGCAAGCTGGCCACTCGAGTCGGCATGGAGAGAACTCACCTGTACCGGAAGTTACGATCCCTCGGTATCGACTTCCGTCAGTCGGCGACAGAGGACTGAGTCGCCGGGGACAGTCGCGGCGAAATCCGGCCGTCATCATGGAAGACCGGGGCGCTGTCAGGAAAGTCGGCCAGACTGAGGTCCCGCATGAGCTTCATTGCTTCCGCGGACGGGTCCGCGACCGGTCCTTTCGGACGCCTTTGTCTGAACGAATGAATGCGGCCGCCGATGAAGCTGCCGTCGGCGTCGAGCTCCGCAACCAGCAGCGGTGCGAGACCGTTGTTACCGGTGACCCTGATGCCGTAATACGTGGCGAAGTTACCCAGGCTGTAGGCGATCAACCGGTCTTCGTGTATCTCGATGCCGCGGGGAACGTGCGGACCGTGGCCCACCACGAGATCGGCCCCGGCTTCCACCGCCGTGCGCGCAAACAACGCTACGTCACCGCGGTTCTCGCCGCGGTAGGTTTCCGTTTCGAACGGGACGTGGAGCACGTCCCCGGCTTCACCACCCGCGTGCATCGAAACGATGACGATATCGTGAACGCCGGCCAGCGCGCTGATTCGGGTTGCAGCCGCCGGCACGCTGAGGAGATCGTGAGCTCCCTTGAATGGCGCGAACGCAATCATGGCCACCTTGAGATCGCCGGAATTCCACGAGGCGACGTCTCCGTCGCGACCCGAATGATGAATCCCGGCGGATTGCAGCGCGGCCATGCTGGCGTCCCGACCTTCCTCTCCGAAATCGCGGGCGTGGTTGTTGGCCAGGCTCATCACGGTGAAGCCGGCCGCAGCCAGGTGTCCCGCGTAACGGGTGGGGGATCGAAACAGGTAGCAGGCGCCGGGGTCCGCACATTTCTTGACCGGCTCTCCCCCGTCCATCAGGACACCTTCCAGGTTGCCGAAGCCCACGCCGGCCGATCGAATCAAGGGCGCTGCTTCGGCCAGAAGCGAAACGCCGTCGTCGTCCGCCAACCGGTTTTGAGGGAAGTCCGTTCCCAGCATGATGTCCCCGGCGGCGGCTACCGTGAGGGCGGGCTGACCGGGTTGAGCCGGCTCCTCAGCCAGGGCGGACGCGAAGTGCGCAAGGCATGAGAGGAGCAATAAACACCTGGCTGTCATGTCACGGGCTCCTTCGCTTTTAGCGCAAGATATTCGATTCCGCTCTCCGAGAGTCGTCTTTGCAATTGCTGCAACTCAGACGGACTCGTGATCGGGCCGATCTGTACCCGATGCGTCAGCCGGCCCTTTACCTCGACCTTGCGAATCGCCGAAGTGATGCCGAGCAGGGCCAGGCTGGCTTTGCGCCGGTCTGCATCTGAGAAACTCCGAAAAGAACCGGCCTGAAGGTAATAAGCTGCCGCCGGTTTGCGAGGTTCACCCGCGGCCGGAGCGGGTTCCTGCGGGATTTCGCCGGGGACGACGACCTCGAACTCCGGAAGGATGTCGTAGAAGTCGTATTCGGGCCCCGAATCTTCGACGATCTCGGGTGCGATGGTTGCCGGCTGCCTGGCGCCTGAAGGCCCTTCCATCTCCGCCCTACGAGCCTGTCCGCCGTGGTAGAGATGCACGATCAGCGCAATGGCCAGCCCGACGGACAGTCCACCATAGAACTGTGTAGACGGTGACGAGCCCTTCTTTTTAGGGCGCCTCCTGTGTTTGTAGTCACGTGCCACTGCGATCGACTCCTGCTACATGCTGTCCGGAGAGGACACGCCCACCAGCGTGAGCCCGTTGCGAATGACCTGCTGGGCTGCGCGGATCAGCGTCAGCCGCCCATTGCGCAGATCCGCGTCGTCGACTAAAAACGTGTGCGAGTTGTAGTAGGTGTGGAACTCGTAGGCCAGGTCGCGCAGGTAGTGGACCACGTTCTGGGGTGCACGGTTGGCGGCGGCGAGTTCAACCATCTCCGGGAATCGACTCAGTGATCCCATCAGCTTGACTTCGTGCTCCTCGCTGAGTCGCTGAAGGGATTCCAGGCCCGCGGTTGGCGACCAGTCCAGACCCTTCTCGCGAAGCTGGCGGAACACGCTGGAGATTCGAGCGTGGGCGTACTGGATGTAGTACACGGGATTCTCCGCCGTCCTCGATTTCGCCAGCTCCAGGTCGAAGTCGAGGTGTTGGTCGTTCGATCTCAGCACATAGAAGAGCCGGGCCGCGTCATCGCCTACTTCCTCACGAAGCTCGCGCAGGGTCACGAAGTCTCCCGACCGGGTAGACATCTGGGCTTTCTCTCCGCCCCGGTACAGCACCGCGAACTGGACCAGCTTTACTTCGAGGCTGTCGGCCGGTTCGCCCATCGCCTCCAGCCCGGCCCGAACTCGCGCAACATAGCCATGATGATCGGCGCCCAGCACGTCCAGCAATAAATCGAAACCGCGTTTTCTCTTGCCCAGATGGTAGGCGACGTCCGAGGCGATGTAGGTGCTTTGTCCGTTCTCCCGTACCAGTACCCGGTCCTTCTCATCGCCGAAATCAGACGCTCGGAACCAGAGGGCGCCGTCCTTCTCGTAGGCCAGTTCCGCGCGCCGCAGATGATCTACGGTCTCATCGACCAGGCCGCTCTCCGTCAGGCTACGCTCAGAAAACCATTCATCCATGACGACACCGAATTCCTCAAGGTCCTCGCGGATATCGTCCAATATGCCTTGCAAGGCCGCGTCCTGAACGCGCCGGTAGTCCTGCGCCCCGAGAAGCGTGCGCATGTTGCGAACGATCCCGTCGATATGCGCCTCCTTGTCTCCCTCAGGGCCGTCGGGGGGAACGTCGGCGAATGCATCCGCCGCCGGATGATGCAATTGTGAGACCTGCTGGTCTCTGAGGTCAGCGGCGATCTCACGGATATATCCTCCGCGATAGCCGTTGCTCGGAAACGGGACCGACTCCCCGCCGAGTTCCAGATAGCGCAGCCATACGCTGGCGGCGAGGATATCCATCTGCCGGCCAGCATCATTGACGTAATATTCCCTGTGGACGCGATACCCATTCGCCTGCAGCAGATTCGCTACGCTGGCACCGTAGGCCGCGTGACGACCGTGACCGACGTGCAGAGGCCCGGTGGGGTTGGCGGAAACAAACTCGACGATCACCGACTGGCCTGCGCCGGAGTCGTTCTTTCCGTAGTCCTCCGCCCGACGATGAATGGCGCGGATCTCCTCGTGGAGCGCAAGCGGGGTCAGATGGAAGTTGATAAAGCCCGGCCCCGCGATCTCGACACCGGCTACCTGATCGGACTCGGGCAATGCGTCGACGATCAGCTGCGCGATCTCCCGGGGAGCGCGGCGTGCAGCCTTGGCCATCGTCATCGCTACGTTGGTCGCGAAGT
>CP070833.1:2543028-2618342 GCA_020341735.1 Gammaproteobacteria bacterium
CAGCCGGGCATTTTCGCCGACAAACGCGTTCTGATGGTGCCCGGACTGAATCACTCGGGGCTGGCTGCAGCATTCGTGAGCCATGGCTGCGAGGTTCGCTACGCTGATCCGTTGGTATTTTTCGGTCTGCCGCGCTTCCCGGGCATGGCCAGTCGCATGACTCTGGAGCAGGCGGCGGCGGCCATACTCGAGACACTCCGGACCGACCCGCTCGAGCGGCTCTATCCGCCGCCCGGGCCCCGCGAGACCCATGGTCAATTGGGACTGTTCCGGTGGGCCGACGTGCTGGCCGGCGACGTCGCCACCATCCGGCGGTTTGCACCGGACGATCTCAGACACAAGACGGTCGTCGTGGAGTCCGCGATGCCGGATGATCTGGCCGATCTTGCTGGTCGCGGTGCCTCCATAATAGTCACGGTCATGCCGTCGCTGTCTGCCGCGGGAGGCCTGGCAGCCTGCGCATCGGCAGTCATCGAGGCCGTGCTGGTCGCGCTCAGGCCCGACCCGCAGATGTCTCTCGACGAGGATACCTACCTGGACCTCATCGCCGATCTGGACTGGTCGCCAGGGATTCGTTACCTGCAGCCCGAGGAAGCCGACGTCAACCGGTTCGCTTTCGTCATCCATCCGCTATCGGTGCGCATGATCAAAGCACACCCGAAATTCAGATGGGCGAAGCCGCTGCCGGACGGTCTCGTGGAGTGGGCAGCGTCCTTCATGCCACCCATGTACGTTTCCAAGGTCACGGGCGCCGTATCCCCGACCAGCGGACAGAGGGTAGAGGGTGTCCTGTATACACTCGGTGCTACGCCGCGCAGGATGATGCGCCAGGGGACCAGATCTACCTATGACAAGCTGCTTGACGTGGCGCACCGCGCCCAGCGGCGCGGAGCCCGCATCATGGGGCTGGGTGCGTTCACGTCGGTTGTGGGGGACGCGGGAAGGACTGTCGCCCACGAGGCAGATATCGCGATCACCAGTGGGAACAGCCTCACGGTAGCGGCCACGCTGGAGGCCGCCAAGCAGGCCGTGGTCCGAATGGGCGCGACCGACCTAACCAAAGGGCGGGCAATGATCGTCGGAGCCACGGGATCCATCGGTGCAGTCTGTGCTCGCCTTATCGCCCAGGCTATCCGGGATGTCGTGCTGATCTCCATCGAGCCCGAGCGCCTCATCGAACTCAAGCGCCGCATTCTGGCCGAGACACCTGGCGCCCGTGTCGTTATCGGCACCCGCAGCAGCGATCTGCTGCCGGAGTGCGATCTCGTGGTCACGTCGACCAGTGCTTTCGGACAACGCGTGGTGGATATCTCCCAGTGCAAGCCCGGTGCCGTGGTCTGCGACGTGGCCCGTCCGCACGATATCAGTCCTGCGGAGGCAGCGATCAGACCTGACGTGCTGGTGATCGATTCTGGAGAGGTGCTGATCCCCGGAGAAGTGGACTTCGGTTACGACATCGGGCTGCCGCCAGGCGTGTCTTACGCCTGCCTGGCAGAGACTTGCCTGCTGGCGATGGCCGGTCGCTTCGAGGACTATACGATCGGCCGGGAACTCAGTATGGCACGCGTCAAGGAAATCTACCGGCTGTTCCAGGCCCACGGCTTCCGGATAGCGGGCCTGCACTCCTTCGACGAGAGCGTCACGGAGGAGCAGCTTGCGGAGAAACGACGGCTGGCCGAGAGGCTTCGGAAAGACCCGGAACTCCTCGGACGTTCGATGCAGGAGGGTGCTGAACGGATCGCCCGTCTTCCGGTCGCGGCCAAAGGTGTCAGGTCGGGTCAACGAAGCCGATGGGTGCCGCGCTCGTGGCTAAATCACTTGTTCGCGCACCTGGACCGGAGGTTGGCTCACCATAGCTGAAGCCGGTCCCCTTGCGACCGGAGGCAGCGAGCGGTGCGCATGTGACTCTGCTGCTGTCAGCTAGCGGGGCGGATAATCCTCGAACTTCGGTAGTTCGTCAGTACCGCGGTACCAGGGAGCCCGGGCAGCCCAAAAGATGTTTCGCTCAGGGCGTAGCCCCGGATCGTCATCCAGTGTGCCCGCGGTAACGATCATCCATCGACCGTCCCGTGATCGCCAAGGCAGTTTAGAGCCGCAGGTAGTACAGAATGCGTTGCAATAGCGCTTTGCGCTGGCGTGTCTGTACTGACGTACGTGCTGCTCGCCCTCTACCCAACTGAACTGCCCGGAGGGCACGATCAGATTGGCGGCATGCGCTGCGCCGCCGGTCTTGCGGCAGCGGGAACAATGACAGTACTGAAAGTTTCCACCAGCAGGTTCGACTGCATACACCACGCTGCCGCAAAGGCAGGAGCCGTGTACTCTTGATTTGGACATAGAAAGCTCCTTTGGGAAGGCGCTGCGCTTCGATCGATTGCAGGATTTCCCTGACGATTCGCTCCCCGCGGATATCTACACGGTATCCCGGACTATCCGTTGGTAACTGGCGCCCATGCCGCCGTGATGGCACGGGCGCCCCAAGCGCAGTGCGTCTCAGCCCATGCAGAAAACGTTAAGTTTGTTACCGTCCGGATCACGGAAATAGCCGGCGTAGAATCCGCTGTCGCCGCGCGGGCCGGGCGCGCCTTCGTCCTTTCCGCCCAGGGCAAGGGCCTTGGCATGCACGGTATCGACCTTGTCACGGGAATCCGCTATCAGAGCCACCATGACACCATTGCCGACAGTGGCAGGGTCGCCGTCGAAGGGCCGGGTGAGCGCCAATCCGGGTTTGTCCGGACCCGCGCTCCAGGCGATAAAAGTTTCAAATTCCATGAAGCGACTTGCGCCCAGGTCGGCCAGCAGCGCATCGTAGAATTGTGCGGCTCGCTCGATGTCGTTGGTTCCAAGCGTCACGTATCCGATCATCCCAATACTCCTCCGTCTGTTATTCGCAACGGCACACCCCGGGGTCGAGCCCCATCAGGGCAGATGTGCTTTTGCCAGGTAATCGCGGGACTGCATCTCCTCCAGCCGACTGCGGGTCCGGCGAAATTCAAACGCAAGCCGTTTGCCTTCGTAGAGATCCTCAAGCGGAACGGCTGCCGACAGAATCAGCGTAACGTTCCGATCGTAGAATTCATCGACCAGCGCAATGAAGCGCCTGGCCTGATTCTCTAGCGTTTCATCGAGCCGCGGCACGTTCGAGACCAGGACGCTGTGGAAACTCCTGGCGATCTCAATGTAGTCGGCCTGGCTGCGAGGGCCGTCACAGATGTCCGCAAAATCGAACCAGGCCACACCATCGGCCCGCCGCACGGATGGGATTATTCGACCCTTGATCACCAGTTCTTCCTTGCGCCAGCAGGCTTCTGGAGCGATACCCTCGAAGCTCCTGGTCAGGCCGTCGCGAGCCGCCTGGTCCAGCGGGCTGTGGTAAATCTCCGCGCGTTCGAGAGTACGCAGCCGATAGTCTTCGGAACCGTCCAGATGCACCGTTCTGGTATGTTTTTCCAAAAGCTCGATTGCAGGCAGAAACCTGGCGCGCTGCAGCCCATCTCGGTATAGCTCGGTCGGCGGCACGTTCGAGGTTGCGACCAGGCTGACGCCGCGTCGAAACAGCCCGTCGAAGAGAGTCCCCAGGATCATGGCGTCGGCAATGTCGGCGACGAAGAACTCGTCGAAGCAGAGTATCCGCGTTGTTTCAGCAAGCTTCTCTGCCACGATGTCCAATGGATCCTGGCGATCTCCGAGGTCCGCCAGTTCCTCGTGGACATCGGCCATGAAACGATGGAAGTGTTTTCTCAGCTTGTCGGGGAAGGGCAATGCCTCGAAGAACAGATCCACCAGCCACGTCTTGCCGCGACCGGTATCGCCCCAGACATAGAGTCCCTGCTGCGGTTCGGACTCAGGGCGTCTGAACAGCGATCGCAAACCACCGCTCCTGTTGGGTCCGGCTGAGATCAGGCGCCGCTGCAGATCGTCGAGCATCTCGGCAACTCTGGACTGAGCAGGATCGAAGCTGAAGTCCGAGCGTCGCAACTCGGTGCGATAGAGGCCGAGTATGTCGGCGGCTGGCGGCAAAGAACTCATGGTCTATTCGCTGGTCAGTTCTGCAAGATCGCGGAACAACTCGAGGGCTTCCGGGTTGGCAAGGGCATCCGTGTTCCGCACCGGCAATCCGTTGACGACATTGCGCACGGCCAGTTCGACGATCTTGCCGCTGATGGTTCGCGGGATATCCTTCACCTGGACGATCTTCGCAGGCACGTGGCGCGGTGTCGTATTGGTGCGGATCTGGTTGCGAATCTGTTGACGGATTTCGTCAGTAAGGCTCATACCGTCGCGCAGTCGCACGAAAAGTATGACGCGCACATCGCCTTGCCAGTCCTGACCGATCGCCAGAGACTCGACGACATCGTGGAGCTGCTCTACCTGACGGTAGATCTCCGCGGTGCCGATCCGTACTCCGCCGGGATTGAGCACCGCGTCCGAGCGGCCATGGATAACGAGACCTCCGTGGGCAGTCAGCTCGGCATAGTCGCCATGGCACCAGACCCCTTCGAATCTGTCGAAATAGGCCTTGCGGTATCTGACGTCATCCGGATCGTTCCAGAACCCTGTCGGCATGGAGGGGAAGGGGCGGGTGCACACCAGCTCGCCTTTCTCGCCGACCAGAGGCGTGCCCGAATCGTCCCAGATTTCTACCGCCATGCCGAGACCTCGACACTGCAATTCGCCGCGATAGACGGGCAGGATCGGGCAGCCTAATGCGAAGCAGGAGATGATGTCCGTGCCTCCGGAGATAGAGGACAGCTGGAGATCGGTCTTGATCTCACGGTAGACATAGTCGAAGGAAGTCGGCGCCAGCGGCGAACCCGTCGAAAGGAGTGCTCTCAGCGCGGACAGGTCGCAGCTTCTGGCGGGGCGCTCACCCGCTTTCTCAAGTGCCTCCAGATACTTGGCCGAGGTCCCGAATACCGTGACGCCCTCCTGCTCTGCCATCCGCCAGAGGCTGCCGGGGTCCGGCGCGAACGGCGAGCCGTCATAGAGCACAAGGGTGACGCCCTGGGCCAGCCCGGACACCAGCCAGTTCCACATCATCCAGCCACAGGTCGTGAAATAGAACAGTACGTCGTCGGGACCCAGGTCGGTGTGCAATCCATGTTCCTTGACGTGCTGCAGCAACGTGCCTCCGGCACCATGGACGATGCACTTCGGTACTCCGGTGGTTCCAGACGAGTACATGACGTAGAGAGGGTGATCGAACGGCATGGCTGGGAATGCCATTTCGGTTTCGTCACCCAGAAATGTCTCCCACAGCACCGCTCCGTCGATGGTCGAGACGTCGGGGACTTCCGAGACGAAAGGCACGACGACGACGGTCTCGATGCCTTCGAGGCGCTCGAGAACTCCGGCGATCCGGGTCAGCGAGTCTATTGTCTTGCCGTTGTAATAGTAGCCATCGGCGGTGAACAGCACTTTTGGCCGAATCTGACCGAAACGGTCAAGAACCCCGTTGGTGCCGAAATCCGGGGAGCAGGATGACCAGATCGCTCCGATGCTGGCGGTCGCCAGCATCGCCATGACGGTTTCCGGACGATTGGGCAGGAAGCCGGCGACCCGATCTCCGGGCTCGACGCCTGCCGAACGCAACGCGCCGGCGAGGCGGGCGACCATCGCGTAGAGTTCGGCATAGGTGACCTGCTCGCGGCGACCGTCCTCACCACGGAATACGAGGGCCGGATGATCGTCCCGACGGCGCAACAGATTTTCCGCGAAATTCAGTCTGGCATACGGGAACCAGCGAGCTCCCGGCATGGCCTCGCGATCGATGGTCACCGTCTTGACCGCGCTCTCACCGAGGATCGAGAAGAAGTCCCATACGGATTGCCAAAAAGCTTCCCGTTCAACAATGCTCCACTCGTACAGAGCCTCGTAATCGCCGAACTCCCGGTGCGCTCTTTGGCCCGCGAAATCCATGAAACTGACCAGCCGGGTGCCGGCGATCCGTTCCGCGGAAGGCGTCCAAAGAGGCGCGTCCTGCATGCCGGCCACTCAGCCGCTGCCCAGCGCCTTCTCAAACTCCGGCACGATCTGGAAAAGATCACCCACCAGACCGATATCGGCGGCCTCGAAGATAGGCGCATCGCCGTCCTTGTTGATCGCGACGATGACGCCGGCGTCCTTGATTCCGGTCATGTGTTGAATAGCGCCAGAGATGCCGATGGCGATGTACAGGTCCGGCGCAATGATCTTGCCCGTTTGTCCTACCTGCATGTCGTTGGGCACGTAGCCTGCATCTACAGCGGCACGCGAGGCGCCGACCGCGGCGCCGAGGCTGTCGGCGAGCTGGAAGATCATCGCGAAGCTTTCTTCGCTACCCAACCCACGACCGCCAGCGACCACTCTGGTCGCTGACTGCAAGTCCGGCCGGTCGCCGCCCGAGGCCTGAAGGCTGATCCACTGTGTGTGATCAGGAAGGGATGCGTCCGTGGCGATGGTTTCCACCGGCGCCGGAGTCGCAGCGGCCTCGACTGCTGTGAACGAAGCGATCCGCACGGTGGCGACGATCTTGCACTCGGCCGGGACCCGTACCGTGGTGATGACATTGCCCGCATAGATCGGTCGTTTGAACGTGCGCTCGTCGACGATCTCCATGATGTCGCTGATCTGCGGTGCGCCGAGCAGGGCGGCCGCCCTGGGGAGTACGTCCTTACCGAAAGTCGAGGAAGGAGCCAGGAGGACGTCGTAGTCTGCGGCCAATGCTGCCAGTTGTGGTGCGATCAGTGCCGCGAGGGGACTGGCGTTTTCGGGGCGATCCACGTGCAGGACGCGATTCGCTCCCTGCAGCGCGGCTGCGGCCTCAGCGGCCTTGCCAGCGCCGGATCCGAAAACCGCGACATCCACTTCTCCCAGTGCGGCCGCGCAGCGCAGGGCACGAGTCGTGGAGACGTTCAGGGAGTCGCCGTTATGGTCTGCCAGAAGAAGTACCTTGGCCATCAGAGCACCCCCTTGTCCTTAAGAGTCGCTACAAGCGCGTCGACCGAATCTACCTTGACGCCGCCGCTTCGTGACGGGGGCGGCTCGCAGCCCAGGCTCTCGAGCCTGGGAGGCATTTCGATCCCGAGTTCACTGAAGGCAATCGTCTCCAAAGGTTTGCGTTTGGCCTTCATGATGTCAGGCATCTTCACGAATCTCGGTTCGTTCAGCCGCAGATCGACGGTGACCACAGCGGGCAGCGTAATCTCGACGGTCTCCAGGCCGGCGTCCACTTCGCGCACCGCTCGTATCCGGCCTCCGTCCAGTTCGAGTCCTGAAACGAAGGTGGCCTGAGGTTTGTCCCACAGCGCGGCCATCATCTGACCAACCTGGTTGGCATCGTCGTCGATCGCCTGTTTACCGAGCAGAACCAGGCCAGGTTGCTCTTTCTCGACGAGATTCATCAACGCCCGGGCCGCCGCGAGCGGCTGCACCTCGTCATCAGTCTCGAGGAGAGTGGCGCGATCCGCCCCCATGGCGAGTGCAGTGCGCAGCTGCTGCTGGGCGGCGCCCGGGCCAATCGAGACTACGACCACTTCCGTAGCCTGGCCGGCCTCCTTCATCCTCAGCGCGGCCTCCACCGCTATCTCGTCGAAGGGGTTGATACTCATCTTCACCCCTTCCTTGATGACGTCCGTGCCTTCCCGATTGATTTGCACGCGCACGTTGTAGTCGATGACGCGCTTTATGCCGACCAGTACTTTCATGTCCTCTCCCATCAGGGACCTGTTCCGAAACTGCCATTGTAACGTTTTCGCCGCGTATACTCGTGGGGTCCGCAGGCCCGCGAACCTTGATGCAGCGGCCAGGACACCGCGCCGGCCGATGTGCCGCACCGGTTTCCCTGCCCGCGAACCTTTCCCGGGTCCGGATGTGCACAGGTTAGGGCTGTCCCGGTAGCGGCCCTGAAGATGGACTCACGTCTGAACAGACAGAGACGATGTGTGGATATGGAATCTTTTTTTGCAGTCTACGATGACGAACTCTCCCCGGAATTCTGCCGGGACGTCATCGATCGTTTCGAGGCCGATTCCAGAAAGGTAGTCGGGATGGCGGGTGGCGGCGCCACAGGTCGCGTGGATACCCGGGTCAAGGCGACGACGGAGATCCTGTTATGGACGCATCGGGAAGGTTGGGAAGACGTCAACCAGGTCATCATGGAGTCCCTAAAACGGCGGCTGAAGGATTACATGAAGAAGTGGGGAATGGCATTCCCGATCGGCGTCTTTCCAGAGGAGCCACGCGTCACCCGGTATCGTGAGGGAGAGGGATTCTTCGCCTGGCATTCGGATAACATCGGCCGCAGCCCAACGCGGGTCCTGACCGCGATCTGGTATCTGAACACGGTGGACAAGGGCGGCGAGACAGACTATCGATGGCAGGGCGTCGCCATCAAGCCGGTGGAGGGGAGAATGATGTTATGCCCGGTGGGCTGGCCTTTCATTCACCGCGGCAATCCACCCGAGAGCGGGCCGAAATATATTCTTATCACGCAGCTCCACCAGGATTCGCCAAAACCGAAACACACTGATCACCAGTCCGCCTAAGCGCCAAGCCTGATACCCGTTGGGCCGGCAGGGTTCAGAGATTCTGATAGTTTGGTCCGGAGCCGCCCTCCGGCGGCACCCAGTCGATGATCTGATAGGGATCCTTGATGTCGCAGGCCTTGCAGTGGACGCAGTTCGAGGCATTGATCTGCAGGCGTCGTCCGTTATCGTCTTCGACCATCTCGTAGACCTGCGCGGGGCAGAAACGAGTGCAGGGATTGCGGTATTCCTCGTAACAGCGCGTCTCGCAGATAGACGTGTCGGCCACTCGCAGATGGACAGGCTGATCCTCGTCGTGGGCATTGTTGGCAAAGTACACGGATGCCAGCCGATCGCGGGGCGGGAGGTCGCGATCCTGTACCCAGTTGTCTGCGAAAGCCGGAGCCGGGTTACTGCCGACCACATCGAGGCTATCGTGGTCCGAACGGGTACGCAGGGTCCATGGACTGCGACCGCCGGTGAGTGTCTCCCAGGCGGCGTTGATGAGCCCGAGCCAGAGTCCCCGATTGAATCCCGGCCGGACGTTACGGACCTTGTGTAATTCTCTGGCCGAGGCGGACCCCCGCCAGCGGGCGTCGAAGCCTTCGGCCGTGCCTGATTCCACGATGTGATCCGCTGCGCTGATCCCGGCGTTTATCGCCATATGGATCCCCTTGATCTTGGGTACGTTCAGAGTGCCAGCAGCATCGCCCACGAGCATGGCGCCAGGCATGTCCAGCTTGGGGAGGGCCTGAATCCCGCCCTCGATCAGGGTCCGCGCGCCACTGGCAAGAATCTCCCCGCCCTCGAGCAGGCCGCGGATCCTCGGATGATGCTTGTATTGCTGGAACGCCTCGAATGGCGAGAAGGCGGCGTCCTCGTAGTCCAGCCCGACGACGAACCCGATGTAGACCCGGTCCTGATCCAGGTGGTAGATGAAACTGCCGCCGTAGGTCGCTGAGTCGAGCGGCCAGCCGACAGTATGCTGGATCAGACCGGGGCGGCACCGGCCGGGGGGTAGTTGCCAAAGTTCCTTGAAACCCAGTCCATAGGTCTGCGCAGAGCGACCCTCGCTCAGCCCGAATCGAGCGATCGCCTCTTTCGTCAGGCTACCCCTGCAGCCTTCCGCCAAGACGGTTGTTCCGGCCTGGATGTCGACACCGGCGGCATAGGCAGGACCTGGTTGTCCATCCGCCTGGACGCCCATATCTCCACAGCGAACGCCTGTGACACGACCTTCGTCCAGCAGCAACCCGGCGCCGGCGAAACCTGGGAAAACATCGACGCCCAGTGCCTCGGCGCGCTCACCGAGTTTTTTCACCAGGGCGCCCAGTGAGATGATGAGATTGCCATGATTCTTCATCTGCGGCGGCGTGGGCAAGCGCATCCCCTTGCGCCTGGTGAGCAGGAGGAACTCATCGTCGCCCGCGGGTACGCAGATGGCGGGCGGCTCGTCGCGCCATTCGGGCCAGAGTGCATCGAGCGGGCCGGGTTCCATCACCGCCCCGGAGAGGCTGTGAGCACCGAGCTCCGAGCCTTTTTCCAGCAGGCAGACCGACAGATCCGGGCTGTTCTTTTTGATCTGTATGGCGCAGGCGAGGCCCGCGGGTCCGCCGCCGACGATGGCAACGTCGTATTCCATGACGTCTCTGTCTGACATCGGGCCTGTACCTCGCAATCCGGGGCAGATGAAAAAGAAAACGGCCACCGAGGCGGCGGCCGTTTATTTTAGCTCAACAACGGTCGGCTCTCAGTCTGACAGGTACGAGGCGATCTCAGGTACCTTCGTGAGCTGTTCATCGATCACGCTTCGGTCGCCGACCACGACGATGGTCATCCCGCCAACGGGCCACTGGGAGGCCGCGATTTCGGAGACCTGTTCCGGACTGATACGGGCGAGACGCTCCGTGTACTCGGTCAGATAGCTGTCGGGCAGGTCATGAAAGTTCATGAAGGCCAACGTGCCGATGATCCCGCCTCGCGATGCGTTGGCGAGCACGAAGATGCCGCCCCGGTAGCCACGTATCCGTTCCATCTCGTCATCTGCCGGCGCTTGAGACTGCAGCCGACGAATCTCCCTGAAAAACTCGGTCAGTGACGGACCGGTGGCCTCGGTAGCCACGTCGGCGCTGAATGTCCAGACCGCGCTACGGTAGTGGTTTCCGGTGGACGTGCTCGCGCCGTAGGTATAACCCTTGTCTTCGCGGAGGTTCTGGAAGAGACGCGACAGGAAACCGGCGCCACCCAGAATGTCGTTGGCCATTAGCAATTGGCTGTAGTCAGGATCGGCGACGCCGATCACCGGTATTGCGACGTTGATAGTCGATTGTGGCGCACCGGGGCGGTCGATCACCTGCAGGCTGCCTTCGCGGGTGGGGTCGGGGACGTTGACATACACGTCCGGACCGGCCTGCCAGTCCCCAAAGCTCTCGATGATCGCCTGTCGCATGGTCGCGGTGTCGAACCGGCCGCTGACAAACAGATGGGACCGCCTCGCGCCGAAGTTACCCTCGTAGTATCGGCGCAGATCCTCGATCGTGTAACTCTGTAGCTGCTCCTCGGTCGGGAATACCACCGAGAACGGATGGTCGCCATACAGCCGCGCGTTCATCGCGACCGACGCCAGTCCCTGCGGGCGCACGCGAGAGATACTCAGGTTGCGGATGAAGTCCGCCCTGATTCTGTCCAACTGGTCGCCCGGGAAAGCCGGATTGCGGACGACGTCGGTCAGCAATTCGAGAGCCTGCACGCCCTTCTCTGCCAGACTGCTTACACTGACACTGGTCATCTCGGGCCCAACGCTGATGCCGATAGCGCCCCCGAGCGCCGCGGCTGTCTGCCGCAGTGCCGTGGCGTCCAGAGACTTCGTGCCTTCCTCCATCAGCGCACCGGTCATGTCTGCCAGCCAGGTGTCCTCGCCCTCGTTCAGGTTCCCGGTGCGGATACGCAGAACCATGCTGATCTTCGGCAGATCGCCGAAAGGAACCATCGTGACACCCATACCGTTGTCGAGTTGAAAGCTCGTCTTCTCCGGGAGGCTGAAATCTCGCGGGACGCCAGCCGGCGGGGGTCCGTCAATTGCCAGGGCCTGGTGCCCGAGACTGAAGAGGCAAACCAGGGTGATGAGTGTTCGTATCGCCTTGATCATTGCTTGGCCCTCGCTGCAGCTCCGGGCTCGAGAAACAGGAGCGTCCGATTGGTCGGTCGCAGGTACTCTCGCGCGACCCTCTGAATCTGCTCCGGTGTGATCTGGAGCATTTCGGTTTCGATCCGGTTTATTCGCGTGGGATCGTCATTGAACAGGGCGAAGTCGGCCAGCAGATTTGCGCGTCCGATGCCGAAGCTTCCACCCTGGGTCTCGTAGAATCCCGATCGGAACTTCAGTAGCGCACGAGCCAGCGTATCCGCGTCGACCAGAGTCGACTTGAAGGTCGCGAAAACGTCGTCGATATCGTCGACGATGACCGTGGGATCGAGATCCACGTCATGTATCAGGTAGCCGGCGAACAGTACTGGCCCGACGGCGTCGAACAGGCTGCCCTGCAGGTTGACGCCGCCTCCGACGAAGCTGGAATAGCCTCTCTCTGTTACGAGTCGTTGGTAGAGCTGACTGTCTGAACCTTGCAGCAGGATCAGGCTGATGATCTGCATGGCCAGATAATCGCTGCTGTCCGGCGGCGGGGCGTGATAAGCGAACGCCAGCATGGGCTGGGGTGCCAGAGGATCAAGAAAAGTATCCCGCTTCTCCGCAAGCTGCCGTGGTTCGGAGAGATCCGGCATCGCCGGCCGTTGCCGCGCAGGGATGTGTCCGAAGTACTTCTCTACCGCGGCAATAGCCGCTTCGGGATCAACGTCTCCGACGATGACGACGGCCGCATTGTTGGGAGCATAGTAGGTTTCATAGAACTCCCGTGCGGCTTCCACGGTCGCGGCATCGAGGTCATCCATGTCACCCCAGAAGTTGTGGCCGTTCTGCCAGTTTTCGAAGGCATGATCGCTGATTTCCACAGATAGAAAACGGCTGTAGGGCTGATTCTCAATCTTCAGCCGGTATTCGTTCTTAACTACCTCACGCTGGTTGTCCAGATTCTCCTGCGTGATATCGAGCTGGGACATCCGATCTGCTTCGGCCCACAGCACGGGCTCCAGCATGTTGGCGGGAACGACCTCGTAGTAGAGAGTCATGTCGGGCTTGGTCTGGCCCTGCATGATGCCGCCATTCCCCTGAATGAGTTTGTCCAGCTTGCCTTTGCCAAGCTGCTCCGTGCCCTGAAACATCATGTGCTCGAACAGGTGGGCAAAGCCCGTCAGACCACGCGGTTCCGTCCTCAAGCCGACGTTGTAGTACACGCCGACCGTCGCGACAGGCGCGGTGTCGTCCCGCGAGACGACGACTTTCAGCCCGTTGTCCAAGGTGTGATACACCACCGGAACGGAATAGCTGCCCGGTCCCGCGGTCGCCTCACCCTGGTAGTCCTGAGTCTGGCCCGGTCCCGTGCAGCCATTGATCAGCATCGCCGCGGTCCATGCCAGCGGCAGCCATCGTCTCACCATATCCTTGCTCCTGTCGCGATCGGCTCGACCGCTCACTTCGGTTGCATTCGAATCGCACCGTCTTGTCGGATGGTTTCAGCATTCAGCATGACGTTGCCATAGAGGTAGACCACCAGATCGGCGAATTCTTCCGGACGGCCCAACCTGGACGGGAAAGGCACCTGGGAAGCCAGTGAGTCCTGAATGTGTTCCGGCATCGACTCCATCATCGGGGTCAGGAAGATCCCCGGCGCTACCGTGTTGACCCGAACGCCGATGCGTGAGAACTCCCTCGCCAACGGTAGACCCATGCCGGCAACACCGGCCTTGGATGCGGAATAAGCGGCTTGGCCGACCTGACCTTCGAAGGCTGCCACGGAGGCAGTGTTCACGATGACACCTCGCTCGCCTTCCTCGTTGGGTTCGTTGTTCTGCATCTGATTTGCCGCCGCCTTAGATAACAAGAACGTGCCGATCAGGTTGACCTGAATGACTTTGGCGAAATACTCACCCGGCATCGGGCCTTCTCGTCCCAGCACTCGACCGGCCCCCAGAATGCCGGCGCAGTTGACGCAAAATGTCACCCCGCCAAAGGTGTCCGCGGCCGTTGCCACGGCGTCGTTCACCTGTTGTTCGTCGCTGACGTCGGTCTGGATGAATATGGCCCTGTTTCCCAGTTCGGCAGCGGCATTCGTCCCTTGTTCCTCGTTGACGTCCAGGATCGCAACCCTGCCGCCCTCTGCGATCACGCGACGCGCGACGGCATTGCCGAGACCGGATGCGCCCCCGGATACGATAGCGATGGCATTGCTGATGTCCATTCGATTCCTCCAGATGGATTGAACAGGCCTCCTGGCCCGCGATTTCAGATGGTGTCCTGTCCTGCGGCCAACGCCGCAATCTGTCCAAGTCTGCTGGCAGGGCGCCGGCCAAGCGCCCGGCTTATGAACAATCCCGTTTCGACCAGTGCGTCGAGGTCGACGCCGGTCTCCAGGCCCATCCCGTGCAGCATGTAGATCAGATCTTCGGTGGCCAGATTGCCCGTCGCGCCCTGCGCATATGGACAGCCGCCCAGACCGGCGACCGAGGCGTCGACGGTGGCCACGCCGACCTGCAGGCAGGCGAGCACATTTGCCAGCGCCTGCCCTCGAGTGTCGTGGAAATGTACCGCAATTCTATTCATGCCGATCTTCGCAGCCACAGAGTCGATCAGGGCGCGGGCCTCGCCAGGCGTGCCGAGGCCGATCGTGTCCCCGAGAGAAACTTCGTAGCACCCCGCATCTAACAGTCGGTGGGCGACCTCGACCACGACGTCTGAGCGGACGCGACCTTCGTACGGGCAACCCAGTACGCACGAGACATATCCGCGTATCCGGATGTCCGCATCGAGAGCGGGGCCGGTGATTTGTCTGATCCTTTCTAAGGATTCGTCGATGCCCGCATTGATGTTCTTGCGGTTGAACGTCTCGGAGGCAGCGGTAAACACCGCAATCTCGCGCACGCCTGAAGACAAGGCCCTCTCCAGGCCACGCAGATTGGGTACGAGGGCCGGATAGTCCGTTCCGGGTCGACGATCGATTCCGGCGAGGACTTCCTCCGCGTCGGCCAGCTGCGGGATCCTTCTGGGACTGACAAAACTCGTCGCCTCGATAGCTGGCAGGCCAGCCGAGCTCAACCGGTTGATCAGTTCGATCTTGGCAGCGGTGTCGATAGCCTTGCTCTCGCTCTGCAGCCCGTCGCGAGGACCGACTTCGACCACCCGAACGCGCTCGGGAAGCCCCTTCACGTAGCGGCGTCCGTTTCAGGCTCGATATCCACCAGCGCAGTATCCGCCTCGACCATGTCGCCAGCCGAGAAGAAAATCCGACTGATGCGGCCCGCGACGGGCGCCTTGAGCGTGTACTCCATCTTCATGCCCTCGAGCGCGAGTAGCGACTGGCCAGCCGTGACACTTTCGCCTTCCGTGACATACACGACGACAATCCGACCCGGCATCGGAGCCACGGGGTGGGTATCTTCTTCGCCGTGTTGGGAAGAAGGATCATAGTTCGGGACCCGCCGCAGTTCGAATCCGCCGAAATCCAGGCCGACGTAGCAGCTGTCGCCGTCTGTGAGCACGGTCGCCTGATATTGCTCCTCGCCTACTGACAACTCGAGATGATCCGGGTCAAGTTTGCTCGCCGTGACCGGCGTGGGTACGTCGTCGATCGTCACCGCGAATCGACCATCCCAGCCTGACAGCGTCACCTCGCTGCTCTGGCCGCAGGGGTCCTCGAAGCGCATCCGGACGCCGCCGCCGCCATGGCGCCAGCCATCCGCCCGATCCCATGGCGAGTATGGATCCGCCGCTTCCGCGGCGGCCTCCGCTGAACCGAGTTGCAGTGCGCAGGCCGCGGCGATCAACGCGATCTGATCTGCAGAACTGGCTTCGGAGAGTAGGGCGTCGAAATTGCGCTCGAGGTAGGCGGTGTCCATCTTGCCCGCGACGAAATCGGCATGGCCGGCAATGCTGCGCAACAAGGCAAGATTCGTCATGGGACCGGTCAGCATCGTTCTGGCAAGGGCCCGACGCAGTCGCCTTATGGCTATCTCGCGATTCTCTCCCCAAACGACGAGCTTCGCCAACATGGGATCGTAATACACATCCACCCGGTCGCCGCTGTCCACGCCGCTGTCTATGCGCAGGTCCAGCGCGCCCACGGGATGAACGAACCTGCCGATGCGCCCGGTCGAGGGCAGGAAATCGTTGAATGGATTTTCGGCATATATTCTCGCCTCGATCGCGTGACCGTGGCGTGTAATTTCTGACTGGGTGACCGGCACAGGCTCGCCAGCAGCAGCCCGTAGCTGCCACTCCACGAGGTCGACACCGGTGATGGCTTCGGTCACTGGATGCTCGACCTGTAGCCGGGTATTCATCTCCATGAAGTAGAAGTGACCGCTTTCGTCCAGTAAAAATTCGACGGTGCCTGCATTTCGGTAATCGACAGCCACGGCCGCGGTCACCGCCGCCTCGGTGATGGCTGCCCGAAGTCCTTCATCGAGCGCTGGACAGGGGGCTTCCTCGATGATCTTCTGCTGACGCCGCTGGATCGAGCACTCGCGCTCGAACAGATGCAGAACGTTCCCGTGATTATCCGCGAAGATCTGAACCTCCACGTGCCGTGCTCTCTCCACGAAGCGTTCGATGATCATGTGATCGTTGCCGAACGCGGCCTGGGCTTCCCGTCGCGCACTGGCGACAACGGCCGACCAGCCGTCTGCGTCGCGCATGACACGCATACCCTTACCGCCGCCGCCGGCGGAAGGCTTGAGGATCACCGGGAATCCGATCCTCGTGGCCTCGGCGAGCAGCGTCCCTTCATCCTGTATTTCGCCCTCGAATCCAGGGACGACCGGCACGCCGGCTTCGATCATCATGGTGCGAGCCTGGCGCTTGGAGCCCATCGTCCTGATGGTCTCGGCTTCCGGTCCGATGAAAACCAGACCGGCATCCCTGACCGCACTCGCAAACTGCGGGTTTTCCGAAAGAAAGCCGTAGCCCGGGTGAATCGCGCCTGCCTTGCTCGCAATCGCAGCTTCTATCACCCGATCAATATTGAGGTAGGAGTCGGTCGGCTCGGCAGGTCCGATCCTGATCGCATCGTCAGCTTCGCGAACATGACGTGCCTGGGCATCCGCATCCGAGTAGACCGCAATGACATGGATGCCGAGTCTGCGGCAGGTCCGGATGACCCGGCAGGCGATCTCCCCTCGATTGGCGACCAGTATCCGGCTGAACATCATTCCTCGCTGGCCCAGCCAGGCGTACGCTTGGCGAGGAATGCCTTCAGGCCCTCCTGACCCTCTTCGGATACCCGCATCTGGGCAATGATCTCGGCGGTTCGCTGTCGAAGTGCCTGATCCGCGCTCTGAGAGTGCCCGCCGACCATATTGATGAGTAGCTTGCTCTCGCGCTGCGCTTCGGGGCCGCCTTTGAGCAACATGACAATTTGATCGCCGACGGCCTGGTCCAGCTTGCCCGGGCGAGCTATCTCATGGATCAGACCTATGCGGCGAGCTTTCTTGGCCGACATGGCTTCGGCACTCAGGAAAAATCTCCTGGCGTGCTGGACGCCGATCGCTTCGATCACATACGGAGAGATCACGGCCGGCACGATACCCAATCGCACCTCGCTGAAACAGAAGCGAGCATCCGTGGTTGCGATAGCTATGTCGCAACAGGCCACCAGGCCCAGTCCGCCGCCGAATGCGTGACCGTTCACCCTTGCCACCGTCGGCTTGGTCAGGCCGTTCAGAACAGACATCAGCTCGGCGAGTTGCAACGCATCCTCATAGTTTTGCTCTTCGGAGAAGTCGGCCATCGACCGCATCCAGCCGATGTCGGCGCCGCTCGAGAATGAAGTGCCTTCTCCGGTGAGTGTCACCAGGCGTACATCTGCGCGAGACTGCAGTTCGGATAACTGCGAGGTCAGTTCGGTGACGAGATGCCTGTCGAAGGCGTTGTGAACGTCTGGCCTGTTCAGGGTGAGCGTCGCTACGCCGCGAGTGTCTACACTGAGAATGACTGCATCCGACATTTCTGTTACCCCGATGGCGCCACGCAAGGCGCTACATTCTGAAAATTCCGTAGGGGCCTTCCTGAGGTGCCGGGCCATTGAATGCCGCAGAGAGCGCCAGACCAAGGGTGCGCCTGGTGTCGGCCGGGTCGATCACGCCATCATCCCAGATCCTCGCCGTCGCATAGTAAGGGTGCCCCTGGGTCTCGTAGCGCTGACGAATCTCTTCCTCGTAGGCCCTGCGCTCGTCCTCCGGCCACGACTCTCCGCGAGCCTCCAGGCTGTCCTGACGGACTGTGGATAGCACGGACGCTGCCTGTTCTCCGCCCATGACGGATATGCGCGCGTTCGGCCAGGCCCAGAGCATGCGAGCGCCATAGGCACGCCCGCACATGGCGTAATTTCCGGCCCCGAAGGAGCCGCCGATAATCACGGTGAATCTGGGCACCGTGGACGTTGCAACAGCATTCACCATCTTTGCCCCGTCCTTGGCGATCCCGGCGTTCTCGTACTTTCTGCCCACCATGAAGCCGGTGATGTTCTGCAGGAATATGAGCGGGATGCGCCGGCGGTTGCACATCTGGATGAAATGGGCTCCCTTGAGAGCCGACTCCGAGAACAGGATGCCGTTGTTGGCAATAACGCCGATCGGATATCCATGCAGGTGCGAGATGCCGCAGACGAGTGTCTTGCCATAGAGTGGCTTGAACTCGTTGAACTCCGAGCCATCCACCAGCCGGGCGATGATCTCGCGGACCTCATAGGGATATCGATTATCCCGCGGCAGGATGCCGTAAATCTCGTCGGCCTCGTACAGGGGCTCCGACGGATCACGCACGGCGGCCCAGACATGTTTTTTCCGGTTCAGGCTGGCAACGATATCCCGGGCGATGACAAGTGCGTGGGTATCGTCGTTGGCGAGATGGTCGGTCACCCCTGATACCCGGCTGTGAACTTCACCGCCACCGAGGGATTCCGCGTCCACTACTTCTCCGGTTGCCGCCTTTACCAGCGGTGGACCCCCGAGAAAGATCGTGCCCTGGTCACGCACGATGATGGCTTCATCGCACATCGCCGGGACGTATGCGCCGCCGGCGGTACAGGACCCCATCACGACTGCGATCTGAGGGATACCTGCCGCCGAAAGTCGCGCCTGATTGAAAAAGATCCGGCCAAAATGATCACGGTCTGGGAACACTTCGTCCTGCATCGGCAGAAATGCGCCACCGGAGTCCACCAGGTAAATGCACGGAAGGTGATTTTCGAGGGCGATCTCCTGCGCCCTGAGATGTTTCTTGACGGTGATCGGGAAGTAAGTTCCGCCTTTTACAGTGGCATCGTTTGCGACCACTATCACCTCGCAGCCCCGGACGCGACCGATGCCGGTCACGATGCCGGCGCAGGGGGCCGCACCCTCGTATAAGCCGTAAGCGGCAAGGCCTGAAAACTCCAGAAAAGGGCTTCCCGCGTCGAGCAGCGCCTCGATCCGCTCGCGGGGCAGGAGCTTGCCCCGCGTGGAGTGGCGTTCCCTGGCGCGCTCGCTGCCCCCGCGGGCCGCTTGTGCGATCTGCCGTTCCAGATCGTCCACGATCTGACGCATGTGCGTGTGGTTGGCCGCAAACTCCTCGCTGCGGGTGTCGATCTGGGAGCGAATTACCGGCATATGGACCGTTCCTGTTAAATGACTTCGACGGCTACCGCAGTCGCTTCGCCACCACCGATGCACAGCGAAGCGATGCCGCGCTTCTGGCCACGATTCCGAAGCGCATGCACGAGCGTCACCAGGAGCCGGGCCCCGGTTGCGCCGATAGGGTGACCCAGGGCACAGGCGCCACCATGGACGTTTACTTTCTCGTGGTCGAGTCCCAGATCCTTCATCGCCGCCATGGCAACGACGGCGAACGCCTCGTTGATCTCGTATAGATCGACGTCATCCGATGTCCAGCCGAGTTTGTTCTGGAGAGCCTCGATAGCAAACACCGGCGCCGTAGTGAACCACTCCGGAGCATGGGCAAATCCACTATGCGCGACGATCCTCGCCAGCGGTTTTATGCCGCGGGACTCTCCTTGTGCCGCGCCGGTAATGATCAATGCCGCCGCACCGTCCGAGATCGATGAGGAGCTGGCCGCAGTCACCGTACCTCCGTCGCGGCGGAATGCCGGCCGCATGTCCGGAATCTTGTCGATCTCGCAGCGGTATGGTTCTTCGTCGCGATCGACTCGTGACTCCTTGCGCCGGGTCCGGACCAGAACCGGTACGATCTCCGACTCGAAATCGCCCTTCTGTGTCGCCTCGAGGGCTCTACGGACGGATGCGGTAGCGAAAGCGTCTTGTTCTTCCCGGCTGAACTGATATCGGTCGACCGTTTGCTCCGCGAAGTGGCCCATCATGTTGCTGTCGTAAGGGTTCTGCAGACCATCGAAGAACATGTGGTCGAGGACCTGCTGGTGACCCATGCGGTAACCCTCCCGCGCCTTCGGCATCAGGTACGGCGCATTGGACATAGACTCCATGCCGCCTGCGAGCACGATGTCGGCAGAGCCCGCCAGGATCAGGTCATGGGCCATCATGACGGCTTTCATGCCTGAGCCGCAGACCTTGTTGATCGTCGTGCATCCGACTGAGTTCGGGACTCCGGCTGCAAGAGCAGCCTGACGCGCCGGAGCCTGACCGAGACCGGCCGGTAACACGCAGCCGAAGATCACCTCGCTGATATCTTCGGGCTTGATACCGGCATCCTCGATGGCTGCTGCCGCGGCCGTTGCTCCAAGGTCGGGGGCGGGAACAGGAGAGATGGCGCCTTGGAATGCGCCGATGGGCGTGCGTCTCGCGGAGGCGATGACGATGGCATTTTCAGTCATGATTTGGTTCCTCCTCGGAGAGAAGTTTAGGCGCCCGCGGCGTCTCCCGCCCGAACGAGTTCGCGCCCGATCAGCATGCGTCGAATTTCGCTCGTCCCGGCCCCGATTTCATAGAGTTTCGCGTCTCGCAGCAGCCGCCCCGTGGAGTATTCATTGATGTAGCCGTTCCCGCCGAGGCTCTGGATCGCATCGAGCGCCACCTGCACCGCAGACTGGGATGCCAGCAACAAGGTCGCGGCAGCGTCCTGCCGGGTCGGTTGGCCCCGGTCAAACTGCTCAGCCACGCGGTAAGTGAATGCCCTCGAGGCTTGCAGCGCCGTATACATATCGGCGAGCTTGGCCTGCATGATGCCGAATTCGCCGATGGGCTGGCCGAATTGCTGCCTCTCCCTGACGTACGGTAGCACTACGTCCATGCATGCCTGCATGATGCCGATCGGGCCTGCCGAAAGTACCAGCCGTTCCGAATCGAGCCCCCTCATCAGGATGTAGACGCCCCTGTGAACTTCCCCCAGGACGTTGGCCTGGGGAATCTCGCAGTCCTCGAAAACCAGCTCGCAGGTGTTGGAGCCGCGCATCCCGAGTTTGTCGAGTTTCTGCGCCGTGCCAAAGCCTTGCATGCCTTTCTCGACCAGGAACGCCGTCATGGAGCGGGAGCCCGCGCCGGCGTCTGCCGTTCTCATGTAGGTCAGGGCCACGTGAGCCTCTGGCCCGTTCGTGATCCACATCTTTGAGCCGTTTGCGATCCAGGAGTCGCCGCGCCGCTCCGCCCGGCACGCCATCGATCCAACCACGTCCGAGCCGGCGCCGGCTTCGGACATGGCCAGCGCGCCTACCCACTCACCGCTGCACAGCTTTGGCAGGAACCGTTGGCGTTGTTCCTCGGTGCCATTGATAAACACATTGTTTACGCACAGGTTCGAGTGCGCGCCATAGGACAGCCCGACGGACGCCGAGGCTCTGGATATCTCCTCCATGGCCACGACGTGGGCCAGGTAGCTCATCCCGGATCCGCCGAATTCCTCTGGAACGGTGATGCCCAGAAGGCCCATTTCTCCGAGCTTGGGCCAGAGATCCTGCGGAAACTCGTTGGCCTGATCGATTTGCGCGGCTCGAGGAGCGATCTCTGAGTCAGCAAATCTCCGGACCGCCTCCCGGAGCATGTCCAGGTCATCGTTGATTGATATGTTGAAGGCGCTCACGCCGACTCCTCACATTGAGTGTGCAGAAAGCTGCCCGTGCCTGCAGGCACGGGCGCGTCGCATGCCGTCAGCTGTTGGTGGCGGTCGTGTGCGGTCGCCGTCCGGACAGGCGATCCTTGAATCGCTTGGAATAAAAGCGCCGGACCTTGGCGATTGCAGCGATGCGCTCCTCGGCCAGCCGATCGGCGGCTTGCCAGCTTGGTATGCCGTCTCTCCGGGCAATGCCGAAGATCGTGCGTATGATGCTGTAAATGGTACTCACGGTGCGATATGCCCGGTCACGATCATAGCCCTGGAGTTCGATCGCCACGTTCATGAGGCCGCCCGCGTTGATGGCGTAGTCAGGCGCATACAAGATGCCGCGCTCCTCCAGCACGGTACCCCATTCCTCGGACTCCAGCTGGTTATTGGCGCTGCCGGCGACAATGTCGCACTTCAGACGCGGGACGGTATCTTCGTTGATCACGCCGCCTAGGGCGCAGGGCGCAAACACCTTTGCGTCGGTATCGTAGATCTGCTCCATCGGTACGGCCTCGGCCCCCAGTTCATCGACGGCTCGCTCGACGCGATTCTCGTTGATGTCGCAGACGAATACCTTCGCGCCCGCTTCACGCAGATACTTGGTCAGGTAGTAACCCACATGCCCCACACCCTGGACCGCGAAACTGACCTGTCCGGGGTCATCGCTTCCATACTTGAGCTGGAGGCACGCCTTGATGCCCTGCAGTGTGCCGTAGGCGGTGAATGGGGACGGATCCCCGCTACCGCCATGGACCCGATGGACACCGACCACCCGATCGGTTTCCTGATAGATATAGTCCATGTCCTCGACACTCGTACCGACGTCTTCGGCGGTGATGTAGCGTCCCCCGAGCGAGCCGATGAATCGCCCAAAAGCCCGGAACAATTCTTCGCTCTTGTGTTCCTCGGGGTCGCCGATCAGTACCGCCTTCCCGCCGCCGAGATTCAGCCCGGACACGGAAGCTTTATACGTCATGCCGCGGGACAGACGCAGGACATCGCGCAGCGCCTCTTCCTCGTTCTGATAAGGCCACATCCGGAGTCCGCCCAGCGCTGGACCGAGGGTCGTGTCGTGAATGGCGACGATGGCTTTCAGCCCCGTTGCCTCATGATGAAAAAACACGACCTGCTCGTGCCCTTTCTCGTGCAGGGTGTCGAATAACTCCATCAGAAATCCTCCATTGGATTCGCTTGCAGCGCGGCGGGCCTTGCGGCTCGATCGCGTTCTACCTGGACGGCAGGCGCAGAGAGCGTTGCTCGAGTCCGGGCAGAGTCAAAATTTTCTTATCGAGATCGGGCGGGCCGTTGGAACCATGGCTCTACAGGGTCCCTTCGTAGCGGATTTTTTCCGGCCGACCTAAGCCCCCGACGGCGCGCGAAATTATAGTCGTGTGGGACGAATTCTGCATGACAGTTTTTCGTTGCGATGCAGCAATCCAGTGGGCGCGGAGCGTTCCCGATTGTCGGTATACTGTCTCTCTCTTGAGCGCCAGGAAGAGCGCCGGAATATCCGATGAGTACCGCAGCAAATGATGCCAGATTGCCGGGCAGAGACCGCAGCGAATCGACGCTGAGGTTCATCACTGCTGCCTCGCTTTTTGATGGTCACGATGCGGCCATCAACATCGTGCGCAGGCTGCTGCAATCCAATGGCGCGGAAGTCGTCCACCTAGGGCATAACAGGAGCGTCGCCGACATCGTGCGCGCTGCGTTGCAGGAAGATGCGGACGCGATCGCCTGCAGCTCGTACCAGGGCGGGCACAACGAGTACTTCCGCTATATGGTGGATATGCTCCGTCAGGCAGGCGCCGAGCATGTGCGCATCGTTGTTGGCGGCGGAGGCACAATTGCGCCTGACGAGATCGAGTCCCTGGAAGCATACGGCGTGGAGAAGATCTACGACGCTGACGAGGGTCTTGCGCTCGGACTCCAGGGGATGGCCGAGGACATTTTCCGAAGAGTGCGGTCCTGGCCACGGCCGGAGTTCGACACTGATCCCGCAGATCCTGCGGATCCTCGAGGTATCGGCCAGACCCTGAGCCTCCTGGAGGAGGCGGTGGATTCCCCGGAGCGCATCGAGCCGTTGCGAAGGCGCTGGTCGGAAACGGACCGGCAGATTCCGGTGATTGGCATGACCGGAACCGGCGGGGCCGGCAAGAGCAGCCTGGTTGACGAGTTGCTGAACCGGGTTCTGAGATGTTTTCCCGATCGTAGGATCGCGGTTCTCGCAGTGGATCCGACGCGGCGCCGCTCTGGCGGCGCCCTGCTCGGCGACCGCATCCGGATGAATAGCCTGTCGGACGACCGTATCTTCATGCGCTCGATGGCCACGCGGCGTCAGCACCTGGCTACCAGCGCCGTTCTCACGGACAGCATCGCCTTCCTCAAGCACGCCGGTTATGACCTGATCCTCGTTGAGACCGCCGGGATCGGTCAGAGCGACACAGAGATCGTCGATCTGGTCGACGTCTCGCTGTATGTCATGACCAGTGAGTACGGGGCAGCCAGCCAGCTCGAGAAGATAGACATGCTGGATTACGCCGACCTGGTTGCGCTGAACAAGTTCGAAAAACGCGGCTCAGAGGACGCGCTCAGGGATGTCCGGAAACAGTGGAAACGTAATCGCCATGCGTTCCAGATGCCCGACGATGAGGTTCCCGTTTATCCGACGATCGCCAGTCAGTTCAATGATCCAGGCGTCAACGAGCTGTTCCTCGCCATATGCGATGCGATTTCGGCTATGAGCCCGGAACTGAGCGAAGCCTGGACCCCGCAGGAGGCGCCGCCGCAGCCCGGCGAGGCGCGGCTGGCGCTGATACCCCCCCAACGTGTGCGCTACCTCGCCGAGATCGCCGAGGATGGTCGTCACGCGGCCCGTGAGGCCCAGGATCAGGCCGGCATTGCAGCCCGAGCCCACGCCTGCTACCAAGCACTGGAGCAGATTGGCGATGAAATCCCGGAACCGTTAACAGGTTATCGGGCCGAGGCGCTGGAGGAGGGCGACGTCACGCTCCGCAAGCTCCGGCGTGGATACAACGACGCGCTGGCCGCACTGACTCCGGAGATCGTCAGCCTGCTCAGATCATGGCCCGATCTGCGTGCTTCCGTCGAGGACGAGAACTACTCATACCGCGTACGCGACCGAGAGATCACGGGCAGCAACTATACGACGTCGCTCAGTCATCTGTCCGTGCCGAAGATCGCTGCTCCGCGGTTCCGTGACTGGGGCGAGTTGCTCGACTTCCTGCTACGGGAAAATCTGCCCGGACACTATCCGTACACAGCCGGTGTCTATCCCTACCGACGTGAGCGTGAAGATCCCATCCGCATGTTCGCGGGTGAGGGCACCGCAGAGCGAACCAATCGGCGATTCCACTATCTGTCGGCCGGCCACGAGGCGACCCGGCTATCTACCGCCTTCGATTCGGTAACGCTTTATGGCGAAGATCCGGACCGCAGGCCTGATATCTACGGCAGGATAGGCAACTCAGGCGTCTCGATCGCCAGTCTGGACGACATGAAGCGGCTGTATTCTGGCTTCGACCTCTGCTGCCCGGCGACATCCGTCTCCATGACCATCAATGGTCCGGCGCCGATTATCCTCGCGATGTTCCTGAATGCCGCGATCGATCAGCAGGTCGAGAAGCACTTGAAAGACAGTGGCGGCTGGGACGCGGCTCAATCCAGGATCGCCGAGATTATCGGAGACAGACCGCACCCGAGGTACCGTGGCGACTTGCCTGAAGGTCACGACGGGAGCGGACTCGGGCTGCTGGGCGTCAGCGGTGATCGCCTGCTTGACGCGGAAACCTATGGCCGGATCCGTGAGCAGGCGCTGTCCATGGTCCGCGGCACCGTGCAGGCGGACATCCTCAAGGAGGATCAGGCCCAGAACACATGCATTTTCTCCACGGAATTCGCCCTGCGGATGATGGGTGACGTCCAGGACTTCTTTATCGATCACGGTGTGCGGAATTTCTACAGCGTTTCGATTTCCGGATATCACATCGCGGAGGCGGGCGCGAATCCCATCAGCCAGCTGGCATTCACGCTCGCAAATGGATTGACGCTCGTCGAGTACTATCTGAGCCGGGGCATGCAGATCGACGATTTTGCCCCTAATCTGAGTTTCTTCTTCTCGAACGGCATGGATCCGGAATACGTCGTCATCGGCCGAGTTGCGAGACGCATCTGGGCGCGCGCCATGAGGAGACGCTATGGAGCCGGGCCTCGCAGCCAGATGCTGAAATACCACATCCAGACGTCCGGTCGCAGCCTGCATGCCCAGGAGATCCAGTTCAACGACGTCCGCACCACGCTGCAGGCGCTCTACGCCCTTCTCGACAGCTGCAACAGTCTGCATACGAATTCCTACGATGAGGCGATCACCACGCCGACGGAGGAATCCGTGAGACGGGCGGTCGCCATCCAGATGATCATCAACAAGGAGCTAGGGCTCAACCGGAATCAGAATCCATGGCAGGGTTCCTACCTCATCGACTACCTGACAGACGCGGTGGAAGAGGCCGTCTATCAAGAGTTCGAGCGGATTTCCGATCGCGGCGGAGTGCTGGGAGCGATGGAGACGATGTACCAGCGTGGCAAGATTCAGGAGGAGAGCCTCTACTACGAGTCGCGCAAGCATGACGGCACCCTGCCCATCGTGGGAGTGAACACATTTAAGCCGCCGGCGGTGCAGCAACAGGAAGCCGTGGTCGCGGAGCTGATACGTTCTACGGAAGCCGAAAAAATTTCTCAGGTGGAGGAGATATCTGCCTTCCAAACGACACACGAGGATCGGTCGAAACAGGCGCTCCAACAGCTCGGTGAAGTTGCCGCCAGACAAGGGAATGTCTTTGCGGAATTGATGGAAGCGGTTAAAGTCTGTTCGCTCGGGCAGATAACGCACGCCTTGTACGAGGTGGGCGGACAGTACAGAAGAAACATGTAGCACGGGGGTCTAAAGAGAGTCGGCTTGCAAACCGAATCTTTTGATTAAGTTAATAAAAACAAAAAGTTATGATGCATTTCTGCCGCCGTGTAGCATGCAATTCCATGCTTTTTTTTCCAGAGGCTTTCTGCTAGCGTTAATCGCTTCCGGAAGCCTCCTTGCATAAACAGTCTCTAGCGAAGGGAAGCTAATGCAAACACATAAGAAACTGCGCCTGACCGTCTGGTTCAGATCAGCGCTTGCGGCCCTGCTCACGCTTGGCCTGACGTCGGCGCTCGCCTCCGAGCGTGCGCTGTCCGCCAGCCTCGCGGAGCAGAAAGCCAGTGACCAGTCCTCGGCCAAGTCGCAACAGCGCATAGCCCAGCTGGCCGATCAGACAACTGAATTGCTGGGTGAGTATCGCCTCGCTCTGCAGAAACTGGATCGGGTGAAAATCTACAACGCGCATCTGCAGACGCTCGTCAATGATCAGGAAGCTGAGAAGGCGAACATCGAGAGGCAGTTGACTGATTTCCAGACTGTCCAGACCGATATCGTGCCGCTCATGTTCAACATGATCGACACGCTGGAGAAATTCATCGCTGCCGATCTGCCCTTCAACCTGGAAGAGCGCCAGAGGAGGGTGGACAACCTGAGGACGATGATGGATGACTCGGAAATCACCATTTCCGAGAAGTATCGCAAGATCATGGAGGCCTACCAGATCGAGGTCGGCTTCGGCCGCGATATGGAGGCTACGGTAGGCGACCTGTCCACGGGTGGAGAGGCACGAAAGGTCGAGTTCCTTCGCATCGGCCGCATCCTTCTCGCCTATCAGACCGCCAACAAGGAAGAGACCGGATTCTGGAACAAGAACACCGGCGACTGGGAATTGCTGCCCGATGAGTATCGGTCGGCGATCACGGACGGTCTGCGCATCGCCCGCAAGCAAGCGGCGCCTGATCTCCTGAAACTGCCGATCAGCGGACCGGAGGCAGCCCAATGAGAAAGTTCATCATCACCACATTCGCGGTGGTCTGCGGCAGCCTCGCAACCGGCTCGGTCATGGCGCAGCAATCACTCGACCAACTCCTGCAGGACGTCAAGAAAGCGCGCAGCGAGATGTCTGCAGAAAACAAGCAGCGCGAGCAACGTTTCCAGCGGGAGAGAGACAACCAGAGAGCCCTGCTTCGAGACGTTCAGGGGCAGTTGTCGAGGGAAGAGGCTCGCAGCGACAGCCTCACCCAGCAGTTCAACACGAACGAGCAGGCGCTTTCCGAGATGTCCGAGAACCTGCGAGTGCAGGTCGGCAACTTCGGCGAGATGTTCGGCGTCGTGCGCCAGGTGGCCGGCGACACCGTCGGTGTCGTCAGAAGCTCGCTGGTGTCCGCCCAGTATCCCGAGCGCGGTGACGTCGCCAAGCGCCTGGCGGAGATCAAGGGGCTGCCCTCCATAGATGACCTGGACGCGCTGCGAATCCTGCTGTTCGAAGAGATGGTGGAATCAGGCAAGGTCACTCGTTACCCGACCACCATTGTTACAGCTGACGGCAACACGGAGGAGGCCGATGTTGTGCGCGTCGGTGTCCACAATCTGGTCACCGGCGACCGCTTCCTAAAATACAACGCCGAGGATCCGGTCCATTCCTTCGTGGAGGAGCTTGCTCGACAGCCTCAGGACCGATTCCGCAGCATGGCTGCGGACCTGTTCAATGCCAGCCCCGGCGAAGTTGTCGGCACGGCGGTCGATCCGAGTCGCGGTTCTCTGCTGGGATTGCTGATCCAGGCGCCCAGCCTGCCCGAACGTATCGATCAGGGTGGCGTCGTCGGCTACGTGATCATCGTACTGGGGATCATCGGCCTGCTGATTGCCGTTTGGCGTCTGCTGTATCTCAGTGGCGTCGGCTCGGGGATCCGCCGTCAGCTCAAGAGTGAGACGGCCAGTGAGAAGAATCCGCTTGGCCGGATACTCAAGGTTTATGACGACAATTCCGATGCTGATACCGAGACTCTGGAACTCAAGCTCGACGAAGCCATTTTGAGGGAAGCTCCGAGCCTCGAGAAGTGGCAAGGCGGAATCAAGGTGCTGGCTGCCGTCGCGCCCCTGCTGGGCCTGCTGGGTACTGTGACCGGCATGATCGCGACCTTCCAGGCCATCACGCTATTCGGCACCGGCGACCCCAAGCTGATGGCCGGCGGTATCTCCCAGGCGCTGGTAACCACGGTGCTCGGACTTTGCGTGGCTATCCCGCTCGTGCTTCTGCATAGCTGGGTCGCGGGACGCAGTCGTGCCCTGATCGAGATTCTGGAAGAGCAGACAGCGGGGATTATCGCCAGGAAGGCGGAAGCCGATCGATGATCTTCCTGTACGAGAGCCTGTTCGTCCCGATCCGCGACTTCTTCGAAGCGGGCGGGGACGTCCTGTTCGGGATCCTCTTCGTGACGATCCTGATGTGGACGCTCATCATCGAGCGGATCTGGTTCTACTATTTCGTGCTTCCCGGCAGGGTCAAGGACATCGAGGGGCGATGGAATGCCCGTCCGGACACATTTTCCTGGTTCGCCCGGCAGGTTCGCCAGCAGATGGTGTCGGAGATAGGCGTTGAGTGCCGACAGTATCTGCAGATCATCAAGGCGCTGATGGCGATCCTTCCGTTGCTCGGCCTGTTGGGGACAGTCACGGGAATGATCTCGGTTTTCGACGTCATGGCTTTCGCCGGGACGGGCAATGCCCGCTTGATGGCTGCCGGCGTTTCGAGGGCCACTATCCCGACGATGGCCGGTCTGGTTGCCGCGCTTTCCGGTCTCTACTTCACCGCCTGGCTGGAACAGAAGTCCAACCGCGCGGTCGCTAAAGTAGAAGACGTCCTAGCGCATCACTGAGGGAACCTGAATGCGTCACAGAGTGGCTAGCCATGCCGAAGAGGCCGAGATCAACATCACGCCGATGCTCGACATCGTGTTCATCATGTTGATCTTCTTCATCGTGACCACGTCCTTCGTCAAGGAAGTCGGGCTCGACGTGAACCGGCCATCCAATGCGCCCATCAAGGAGCAGAAGATCTCGGAAGTGATCGCCATACGTATCGACGAGAACGGGACGATCTCCGTGCAGAACCGCGAGGTAGACATAAGGGCGGTGCGCGCAAATATCGAGAGCGAACTGGCGACCAAGCCGGAGGCCAGTGTCGTGGTGATTTCTGACCGGAATGCTGACGCCGGCATCCTGGTAAAGGTCATCGATCAGGCACGCGTCGCAGGCGCGGACAAGGTGTCTCTGGCCGCGATGGCCAAGTGACGCGAAAATCTGATCTGCCGAGGGATTAAATGGCAAGAAGACACGCAGTACAGCAGGAAGAAACGGAGATCAACATCACGCCGATGTTGGACATCGTGTTCATCATGCTGATCTTCTTCATCGTGACCACCTCCTTCATCAAGGAGACGGGTATCGATCCGAACCGGCCCGAGGCGGAGACCGCGTACAAGCAGGAGCGCGGCAACATCCTTATCGCCATCAATGAGGCAGGCGATATCTGGATGAACAAGCGCAAGGTGGAGTTGGGGCAGGTTCGTCAGTTGGTGGAGCAGGCCAAGAACGAGAGTCCCGAGAGTAGCGTCGTCATTATCGCCGACCAAAAATCATCGACCGGTGTTCTCATCGATCTGATGGATCAGATCAGGCTGGGCGGGGTTGCAAACATATCGGTCGCGGCCGAACTGGCAGGAGGCTGATGATGCGCTATCTCATCTCTACCGCACTTGGCGTCGTTATGGCCCTTCTTCTGTTCTTCCTGATGCACAGCCTCATCAGTGGAGGGGACGGCTTTGATGCCTCGCAGGCGGGTGGCAAGGTCGTCGACTTTGTCAGGGTGCGGCAGGACGAGATGACTCAGACGAAAGACCGACGAGTTCCAAAGAAGCCGCCGCCGCCGAAGAAACCGCCGCCGCCGCCGAAGATGAAGATTTCGCAGCAGCAGCAGCCACCACCGACACCGCTGGACATCGAGACTCCCGACATCGATGTGGGCTTCAGTGGCAGCGGACCGTATCTCGGTTCGTGGCAAGCCGGCGACCCCTCGTCGGAGGGCGACGTTATCCCTATAGTGAGGATCGAACCCCAATACCCGCGCGAGGCCCTGCTCAAGGGCATCGAGGGCTGGGTGAGGGTGCAGTTCACGATCATGGAGGACGGATCCGTAGACGATCCCGTCGTGGTAGAAGCGGAGCCGAGACGCCTGTTCAACCGGGCAGCTATCCGCGCAATCCTGCGGTGGAAATTCAAGCCCCGCATCGTCGACGGTCGGGCCGTAAAGCGGCAGGCCGAGCAGGTCATCGATTTCAAACTGGATAGCGCGTCATGAGAGCGATTATTCCCCTCGCAGCGATTCTTTCTGTCGTCGGCCTTCTGGGCACGCCAGTCTCTGTCGCGCAGGAGCAGACCTGCGAAGGTCCGGAAGGCGTAGAGCGGAAGGAGAGACCCAATCTCATCGGAGAGCGTACGTTCCGGCGCCTGTCGGCGGTCCACGAGCAGCTCGGCGAAAATAATTATGCCGATGCTCTGAAGGGCCTGAAGGCGCTCAAGAGCGGCAACCTCAACGATTACGAGTCGGCCATGGTCAACCAGACCTTCGGCTATGTCTATGCCGCGCAGGGCAAGTATGGCGAGGCCATTCCGTATTTCGAGAACGCGCTCAATACCGACGCGCTGCCGAACTCCGCGCACTTCGGGCTGATGTACTCCCTGGCCCAGCTTTACGCTGGTCAGGAAAAGCATCAGCAGACCGTCGACCTGATGCTGCAGTACCTCAAGTTTCAATGTGATCCGCCGCCGCAGGCATATATTGCGCTCGGTTCCAGCTACGCGGCTCTGGGTCAGTTCAACAATGCGTTGCCATATGTCCAGAAAGCCATCGTCAAGGCTGGCGACGATGCCCAGGAGGCCTGGTACCAGTTGGAGCTGGCCATTTACTTCGAGCAGAAAGACTATCCGGCGGCGGCGCGTGCGCTGACGCGGATGGTGGCCAAGTGGCCCGACAAGCTGAAGTATTGGGAAATGCTGTCCGGCGCTTATCAGGAACAACAGAAAGACCTGGAAGCGCTGGGGACGTTGATGCTGGCCTATCGCAAGGGCCTGGTCTATGAGGCGCCCGGCGATCAGGTCGAGAAGAAACTCCTGAACATCATCCGGATGAACATGTTCGTCGACGTGCCTTTCATGGCCGGATCCATGCTGGAGAGCGAGATGGCCGCGGGCCGGATCGAGGCCAACGAGAAGAATCTCACGCTGCTGCTGAGCGCGTGGACTCAGGCGCGGGAATTCGACCGCGCGATCGCTACGATCGACCGACTGGCTCCGATGAAGCCGACCGGCGAACTTTACCTGCAGAAAGCGCAGCTGTTGGCGGAGAAGAGTGACTGGAGCGGCACCGTAGAGGCGGCCAGACAGGCGATCGCCAAGGGTGGTCTCAAGAAGCCCGGTGGCGCTTATCTGCTGATCGGTATTGCCTCAAATGAGTTACGCGACTGGCAGCAGGCCATGGATGCGCTCAAGGAAGCGCGCCAGTTCGACATGAATACCCGGCGACAGGCCACAGACTGGATGAAATTCGTGGAAGACCGGATGGCGGTCGCCCGCAACTGATCCATAAAGCGAAGTTGGACTCGGAAGGGGCCCGCAACAGCGGGCCCTTTTCATTTCTGCGGCGAGATAAGGTCCGGTTCATCGAGGTGTTCCAGTATCCGTTCGCGGGACAGGCTGAGCAGCCGGCTGGCCCGGTGCCCCTGTTCGCTGGCGCTTAGATCGATCGGCGTTGTGATGAGGACTTCGAGAGGGGCACGACTTGGCAGCCAGCGTTCGGCCGGGAGAACTTGGCGAGCTCCCCTGATGATGACGGGAACGACGGGCATGCCTGCCCGGGCGGCCGCCGCAAACGCTCCGGTCCGGAACCTCTGCAGTCCACACTGTGCGGTAAACGTTCCCTCCGGGAAGAACGCCAGTGCTTCGCCGTCGTTCGCCTTGCGGAGAATCCGGCGAGCGTCTGAAGCACCACGATGACGGTCGAAACGCTCGACGAACTCCGAACCCAGCCGTCGCAGCAGCAGGTGGGCTAGCGGAACGGAGGTAATCTCCCGCTTGATTACGAAGCTGAAGTTAGGTGGCAGCGCGGCGGTCAGGATGACTCCATCCAGATAACTCGCATGATTGGCCACCACGACGCACGCTTCGTTCGGTAGCTTGCCGATCTCGGAGATGTGAAGCCGAATGCCCGATGCAAAGAAAATGAACCTTGCACCGAGTCGGGCGGCCTGGCGGCGATTTGAAAGTCCGGGCAATACTGCGACGAGGAACGTGGTTGCCAGTGAAACCGTGGCGAATACTGTCACCGCATAGGCGCCCCAGGTGACCCGGACAACTTTTCCGAGAAATTTTCTCATCTGCCTACCCGTGTCCAGGCATCTCCGTTATGTGAACTCGGTCACGTTATGTTAATAACCAGCACGATCTGTGATGGGAGTCACGGTCAGACCTGAATCCGGCGGGAATAATCCAACGCCATGGGCCGGCCCGTCCGACCGATTGCGGCGGAGCCGGCAAGACGGCCGATTGTACGTTGCAGTCGACGTGCAGGCCACGGCAGGAAGAGTTGGGGTGCAACCTGCCGAATGAGAGGATCGCCGTCATAGGCAAAGGGAATTATGGGCAGCAAGTACGCCAAGCCGACCAAGGGCAACCCCACCCCGCTCGAAGTCTCCGAAGCGGCCGTTGAACGATTCGTGGATACGGTGTGGATGGAGCGAGGGCTCTCCAGGAACACGCTCGCCGCCTACCGTACCGATCTGAATTCCTTGTCACGCTGGCTCGGCGAGTCCGGCAAGACCCTGGAAGAGGCCCGTCGTAGCGACCTGCTCGACTATATCGCGGCGCGGGTCGAGTCTGGTGCGAGGCCGAGATCGACAGCCCGACAATTATCGAGTTTCCGTCGATTTTTCCGTTATCTTCTCAGGGACGGGGATCGTAAGGACGACCCCACATCCCAGATCGAGATGCCTAAAATCGGCCGACCGTTGCCGAAGTCCCTGACCGAAGCCGAAGTGGAGGCGCTGCTCGAGGCGCCGGATACGTCAGACTGCCTGGGCCACCGCGACAGGACCATGCTCGAGGTGCTCTACGCCACCGGCTTGCGGGTCACTGAACTCGTCAATCTAAGTCTCAACCAGATCAATCTGAATCAGGGCGTTCTGCGGATCGTCGGCAAAGGAAATCGAGAGCGTCTCATCCCGCTTGGAGAGGAGTCGCTGGAGTGGATAGAACAGTTCATCCGCGGCCCACGTTCGGAGATTCTGCTGGACAGGCAGTCGGACTACCTTTTCCCGACACGCCGTGGCGACCACATGACGCGTCAGGCATTCTGGCACCTGATAAAACGCTATGCGCAGAAAGCAGAGGTTGGCAGAGCGTTGTCACCCCACACCTTGAGGCACGCCTTCGCCACCCATCTGCTCAATCATGGCGCTGATCTCAGGGTGGTCCAGATGCTGCTAGGCCATAGCGATCTGTCCACAACCCAGATCTATACGCATGTGGCCCGCGAGCGGCTCAAGGACCTGCATGCCAGGCATCATCCTCGCGGGTGAGCCCACCGCCAGCGGATTTCCATTAGAATAGGCGCCTTTCCGGAACCACCAGGGCCGGGGATTGTCCCACCCACTGCCGTCCGCTAAAGAGTCATTTTATGCGCAAGATCACTGCAATCATTGTCGCCGCGGTTCTGTTGCCCGCGTCGGCACTGGCCGATGAACCCACCGACCCGCGTGCGGATATCGCCGCCATGATCCCGGGCCTGTCACCCGAAGATGTTCACAAGGCGCCGATGGATGGCCTCTACGAGGTCGCCATGGGGTCCCAGATCTTTTACGTCTCCGATGACGGAAAGTATCTGTTCAAGGGCGACATCATCGACCTGACCACCAACGAGAGCATCACCGAGAAGCGGCGCAGTGGCCTCAGGCTGGCCGAAGTCAACCAGCTCGGTGACGACGACATGGTGATCTTCGGGCCGGCCGACGCGAAGCACACAATCACCGTATTCACGGACGTCGACTGCACCTACTGCCGCAAGCTGCACCAAGAAATGGCTCAGCTGAATGCCAGCAGCATACGGATCAGATATGTTTTCTTCCCGAGATTCGGACCGGGTTCAGAGTCTTGGGCCAAGGCCGAAGCGGTCTGGTGTTCCGAAGATCGGCAGTCCGCGATGACGGCGGCCAAGAATGGCGAAGAACTGATCGCGAAGGCATGCCCGAACCCTGTCGAGGAGCACTACTCCTTGGGCAACAAGGTGGGAGTCAGAGGGACTCCGGCCCTGATGATGGAAGACGGCCAGCTTTTTCCGGGGTACGTGCCTGCGGCGGAGCTCGCCGCATTCCTGGAACAGGGTTAGCGTTCCAGATACTGGAGTTTATCGGGGACGCCGTCCCACTCCTCTGCATCGGGCGGAGAGTCGCCTTTCTCTGTGATCACCGGCCAGTCCGCGGTCAATTCCTCGTTGAGCTTCAGGAAATGTTCCTGGCCTTCCGGCAGGTCCTCCTCCGAGAAAATCGCCTCGGCCGGGCACTCTGGCTCACATAACGTGCAGTCGATACACTCCTCCGGATCGATGACCAGGAAGTTGGGTCCCTCGTGGAAGCAGTCCACCGGACACACTTCGACGCAATCCATATATTTGCAGCGTATGCAATTCTCCGTGACGACGAAGGTCATGTCCGGCCTCGCGATCTGATAGTTAAATTTGGGGGCCGCCGGAGCGGCCCGGCATATTCTGCCACAAGCCCGACGGGTCCCCTAGCTCAGACGTCGGTCAAGGACGGTCGAATGCAGCATGTGTCGATCCAGGCTGCGATCCTCGAACCATTTTTCGAGGGCAAATCGGACGCTGGGGAAAGCGATATCGGCCCACGGGACCTCTTCTTCGAGAAAGAGCCTGGTTTCCAGACTCTCGAGTCCAGCGCCAAATTCCTCACCGACCATCGTCGCGCGGAACATCATGTGCACCTGGCGGGCATGGACTACATCGATGATGGCGAACAACTCGCCCATCTCGACCGTGGCCATCGCTTCCTCGAGGGTTTCCCGCGCGGCTCCTTGCTGCATGGTTTCGCCGTTTTCCATGAAACCAGCCGGTACAGTCCAGTAGCCCCGCCGCGGTTCGATTGCCCGGCGGCAAAGAAGCACGTGCTTGCCAACCTCAGGAACGCAGCCCACCACGATTTTGGGGTTCTCGTAGTGGATAGTGGCGCAGCTGTCACAGACGTACCTCGGGATGGTGTCTTCGTCGGGAACACGCAATCGAACCTTGCTACCGCACTGACTGCAAAAATTCACTGAAGAAAAAGCTCCGGCTGCACTGGAAGGGCGCACATGATACCCGATGCGCGTGTCGCGATGATCGTGCCCGCGATTCGGGCGGCGATCCCGAATTCCGAGCGAGGATGGCGTGTTAAAGCCCGTTGATACGACCGAAACCCCGCCGATGGTTTAGAGACCAAACCGGGGTGCGCAGGGGTCAATCGCATTTTATGGGCATTCCTCCCCATCTATAGAAATTAGACCCATTCGAAATTAGGCCGCCATTCGGTGCTTATGTAAAAAACTTGAACGGGGTCTCAATTCTGGCATTAAGCAATTGACCTAACATAATGATTTACACCATAGTTTGCGTGTCTCGAAGCCGGATGGTTTCGACAAAGGCAAACCCGCCGCGAGGTGGGGACGCAAAGCCACAGGTCTCCGACCAAGGACAAATTGGAGACGGCTGAGCTACCGAGATCATTACCGGAGAAAGGACAATGAAATCACGCAATCTAAAAGCGCTCCGAGCAATCGGCGCTACGGCCACTCTCACCGGCATTCTTGTCATCCCAGCCGCCATGGCCGCTACGGCCACCGGTACCTTCCAGGTGACGGCTGAAGTCCAGGCCCAGTGCGAAGTAGATACGTCAACGACTGATATGGATTTTGGAGTCATTGATGTATCTGCTGACAATGACGCAACTTCCAGCCTTGCGTACCGATGCACGGCGGGAACACAGCCAGACGCCGCGTTGACTTACAGCCAGATGAGCGGCACCGGTGGCAACCTTGCTTACACGTTGTACCAGGATGCCCCGGGCGGTGTGGTCTGGAGTGACACCAGCACTCAGACGCTGCCTGCGGCGACCGGATTCGGGACTGCCGATACGGTGACCGTGTATGGACGAGTTACGGCATTGAATGCCAGTATCGCAGGCGTCGGCAACGACTACAGCGACACCGTGACCGTCACTCTCACGTTCTGAGCTGATGAGCACTGAGGGAAGGAGGGGGGCGGTCCTGCTGGCCGTTCTCCCTCTTTTTTTTCTGGCAGCCATCGCGCAGGGCGCGTCGATCGGCATCGCGCCGGTGCGGGTCAACTTCGAGCCGGCTGACCGTAGCCAGGTGGTAACGCTCACCAATGGCGGAACCGAGCCCGTATCCATGCAGGCCGACCCCCGACTGTGGGTGCAGGATGAGCAGGGAGGCGACGTCTATTCGGAGACGTCGGACTTGCTCGTGGTGCCGCGCATCTTCACCATCGCGCCGGGCGCATCACAGGTTGTACGAATCGGCCGACTAACTCTCAGCAATATCCCACGGGAGCAGGCCTACCGGGTTTTCTTCACCGAACTGGCGCCAGGCGAGGAGAGCGGCTCCCAACTGCAATTCCGTCTTCGTTTGGCCATTCCGGTCTTCATGGCTCCGGCGGGCCGCAGCGAGCCGCGGCTCGAGTTATTGCAGGCCGGTCACACGGAGGAGGGTTTCGAAGTCGTGCTGGGGAATACCGGAAATACCCACGTGCAGGTGCTCGAACTGAGCGGGAATCCGGTGGCTGACTACCCGGCGGAGAAGCCGCCTCGCATCGCCGGCGGTTACATGTTGCCGGGTACAAGTCGCCGATTCTTGTTGCCGATCCCGCAGCACATTGTCGTGACTTCTGTGAAAGCCGAGACGGACGTGGCGGGGAACCTAGAGTATGGACTCTCTCCGCCGGATTAGGATTTTTGCATTTATCGCTTGCCTGTTGTTCGGCGGGCGCGGCGCGGCATCCGACTTCGAGATGCTTATGGTGGAAGTGTCGCTCAATCAGAGCACGCCCGGTCCGGCTTTCGTTCTACGGGATGCGGATGGCGGGTACTGGATCGAGGAAGAGGTCATTGATGCCTGGCGTATCAACGGACACCGGCCGCCGGCGGTAGAGCATCGCGGCATGCGCTTCTTCCCCATCACCGGTTTCGAAGGCAGCACGAGCCGATTCGATCAGGCCCGCGTCCGATTAGATATCACGATTCCCCCCCGCTTCATCAAGGGACAGGTGCGTTCGGTTCGGCATGATGTCGAGACGCCGGCCTCTTCGTCAATCGGCGTGTTTGCCGACTACGATCTCGCCTACCAGGAAGTTGCTCGCGGCGGCAACGGACTGTTCACTGCTCTTCTGGAACCCACGTTTTTCAGTCCCGCAGGTGTTTTGCGCAACGCCGTCCTTTACCGCCATGGCGATTACGATACCGATGACGATTCCGTCTGGCAGGACTATGAGGACGATGCTGGCGATGAGGATCGGGACGGGCTGATCCGCTTGGAGAGTACATGGGTGAAGGACGACCCGGTTAAGCTCAGGAGCCTGAGGCTGGGCGATACGATTCTGGCTCCCGGCATGCTGGGTTCGGCCGCTCGCTTCGGCGGAATACAGCTGGCAACGAATTTTGATACGCGACCCGACCTGGTCACTTTTCCTCTACCGCAATTTGCTGGCGAGGCCTTGATGGACTCGACGGTAGAGCTGTACGTCGATGGGCAACTCGCTTTGTCCGATGACATCGGCTCCGGACCCTTCCGATATAACGAAATTCCTGTTGTCAACGGGGCAGGGCAGCTGAGCGTTGTGACCCGCGACCTTACCGGTCGGGAGCAGGTCGTAGTGACCGACTTCTACGCCAGTCAGCGACTCCTTCGCAAAGGGCTGTCGGAATACTCCTACAGCCTGGGGTCATTACGGGATGACTACGGCGTTGAGAGCAACGACTACGACGACGTATTTGTCTCAGGGTTCCACCGTTACGGCATCAACGATTACCTGACCATCGAGGGGCAGGCGCAGACCTCCGGCGAGATCAGCCGATTGGGCACCGGTGTCACCTGGGCCCTGCCACGCATTGGGGTCACTTCAATCGGCGTCGGCGTTAGCCAGGCAAATTCGGCCGATACGGGAGCAGAGACTTTTTTTGCCCACGAGTACCGGACCCGAAGGTACCGCGCGAATCTCGCCGTCCGCCATTCGAGCCAGGACTACCGCCAGATCAATGATGATGAAGACCGGTCGCGGGTGAAGCTGTTCGCCACTCTCGGCGGTGGCGTTAGCTTCGACCGCTACGGCTCTCTTTCGGCCGCGGTCGGTCGACGCGAATTTCACGATGACGGTTCCGACCTCAATCTCGTCAGTCTGAGCTACTCGAACTCCATCGGCAGGGACTGGTCGCTGGTCGGTTACGGTTCCTATCTTGACAGCGAGAGGTCGGACTACACGATTGGTATCAGCGTCACACGGTTCCTTGGACAGAGGCGATCCGCCAATACGGACATCAGCCTAAATGATGGGCAACTGCGCGCCCGGGCGGAGGTCCGATCGTACGTGCCCAGGGGGCAGGGATACGGTTACAGGCTTGCCGCTGGCCGCCAGGGCGACGAGGACCTCTGGGAAGCTGACCTGTCGGCCAATAGCCGCACCGGACGTTATCGCCTCGAGTCGGATCATAACGACGATGGCCTGTCCTGGCGCGCAAGCGCTGCCGGGTCGGCGGCCTGGATCGGCGGAATGCCGTTCTTCACGCGGGAGATCAGGGATGCGTTCGCGGTAGTCAAGGTGAGTGGCTTCGAGGACGTCAGGGTCTACCTGGACAACCAGGAGATGGGCCGGACGGATGACTCGGGCCGGATACTGCTGCCTGGCCTCCGCCCGTTCGAGCGCAATCGGGTGCGTATCGACTTGGAGGATATTCCACTGGATGCTCGCGTCGATCGGCTAGAGACGATCGTCACTCCCTATGCCGGCGCCGGGCTGTTGGCCGACTTTCCCGCCAGCGAAAGCACGGACGTCATGCTGCGCTTGTTATTGCCTGACGGGGCTGTCGCCTCGCAGGGCGGTTACGTGACTCTCGAGGGATCCGAAGAGCGTTTTCCGGTTGGCCTGGAGGGCTCCGTTTATCTAAGAGGCGTGTCGGACCGCCAGCAGGCCCTGCTGCATTGGCAAGGGCACGGTTGCAGGTTTATGGTGATAATACCGGCCGAATCCGGGCCGGTCCCGGACCTCGGAGACATCGGATGCCGATTCGAGTCAGAATCGCAAAACACGCGCCCCTGACCTCCGCTGTGGCGGTCACCTTGATGCTGGCCGGTGCTAAGGCTATGGCGGCGCTGTCGTGCTCTGTGTCGCCCACTCCTGTCAGTTTTGGCCTGTATACCCCCATGTCGGCGACGGATCTGGATTCCACCGGCAACGTGCAGGTCAATTGTGATGGCGGCAAGGGCCAGGTGACTATCCAGCTGGGCGCGGGCGCCAGCGGCGACGCCACCGATCGTCGTATGTTTTCTGGCCCCAATACGCTCAGATACAACCTTTACGACAGGGCGGCTCGTAACCAGGTCTGGGGCGACGGCGCCGGTGGCACTCGGACCGTAAAATTCAACATCCCGAAGAACCAGCCGGTCACCTACGATGCCACAGTCTACGGACGGATCTTCTCGGCACAGAGTCCGTCAGCCGGTTTCTATGTGGACAATATCGTCGTCACCGTATTTTTTTGAGTCCGCACCGTCGCCGCTTACTCCCGACTCGCAGACAATGCCGCAATCGCCAGGCAGCGTTCCTCTTCCTGATGTGCGATCCGCAGCGCCTTGTACAGCAGAGGGTTCATGTCGGACTGCTCCTCGATCGCCGTCCACAGGCGTTCGACATTTTCCTGTCGGCAAAGGCGCGGAATTAGATTGCCGTAGGAATTCAGGAAAGCATCTTCGTTCTGCCGGCCGACTTGCGTGAGTGAATCGACGATCTCGTCCGCGAACACCGCGTGCAGCTCCCGTTGGCTGGCGGGGAAGATCGTGTTCATCGCGGCACGCCGCTGAGCCAGCGACAGGCCACTCCCGTGATCCCGGATCCTCTCCAGCCAAGTCCTCTTGATCGATTCGAGTGGCTTGGCTGACTCTGCAGCCATGGCGATGCGCCGTCCCGTTTCGGAGGGGTCACGTTCTCGTTCGCTTGCGATCAGGGCGTCTGTATCTTCCGCACCCATGGCGCTGAGCTTGACGACGGTTAGCCAGCGTCGGTCCTGATCCAGCCTTGGTTTCGGGCCGGAATCTCCGACTTTCAGCATCGCCCCCAGCCGGGCTTTGGCCTCGTCTGACTGGGCGACCCGCCTGTAGGTGTCCAGCCATAACAGACCGAGATCCGATCCGGGCTCTGCCTGTTCTGCAAGCCGCCAGGCCAGGCCTTCGATATCGGCAGCCAATCTTTCTTTCAGAGCCGCATGCTCAGAAGGGAGCGACCACAGGTAGTGCATGGTCTCGAGCAGATTGGCAGCAAGTTGGCGGATGACCTTCTCCGAGTTCTCCAGGGGAATCCCTTGTAAGGCTATATCCCCGTATTCGGGCAGGCTCAGTTTCGCGTCCCGCACCATGTCCCACAGGCTCTGCCACAGCATGGAGCGCAGCAATGGGTCCGCCAGTTTTCCGACATGACCCGGCAGCTCGCCCAGCGTGACCGGGTCAAGTTCAACCTTGACGAATCCCCAGTCGCCCTGGTTCGGGTACACGAGCGTTGGACAGCTGCTACCGGCGACCGCCTCGACTTCGGTGACCTCCCCCCGAGCGGTCAGAGGTACGATCGTAGTCTCGAAGCGCTGGCGCTGATCGTCCCAACGGTACAGACCCAACTGCAGGCGATGCTGGCGCAAGATCGGGAAGTTCTCCGGGGCCGCCTGCCTAACCCGCAGCGAGACAATGGTGCCGTCCCTGCAATCGACTTCGGTCGCCAGGGTGTTCAGGCCAGGCTGTTCCAGCCAGTCTCGTACCCAGTGAGTCAGGTCGCGGCCTGAAGACTCTTCTATGGCGGTGACGAAGTCCTGAAGTTCGGTGACGCCCTCGGCATGCCGCTTCAGATAGGTCCGGACACCGCTGCGAAAGTCCTCGCTGCCGACGAAGTGGCTGAACTGGGTCAGCACTGAGGCCCCTTTCTGGTAGGTGATCCGGTCGAAGTTGGCGAAAGCGTAGTGGGTATCCTGCACCGGGACTTCGATGGGATGCGTCGTGACTTGTTGGTCAGCCACATAAGCGAGCTGCTTGCTGGTCGAGTAGAACTGGTGCCAGGCTTCGCGGAAACGGGTGGCCTCTGCCTGGGCGAGGAACGCCATATACGTCGCGAACGCCTCCTTGAGCCAGAGTCCGTCCCACCAGGCCGGGGTGACGAGATCGCCGAACCACATGTGCGACATTTCATGGAGCAGTACGTTGGCCAGCTGCTCCATGTCGTCTCGCGTGTAACGGCCACGCCGGATGTACGACTCGCTGTACGTGACGGCCGCGACATTCTCCATGCCCCCGATGTTGAATTCGGGCACGATCAGCTGGTCGTACTTGCTATAGGGATAGGGGATATCGAACCAGCCCTGGAAGAATTCGAAGCCCTGTCGCGTGAGTTCGAACCAGGCCTCCGGATCTACGTGTGCAGCGAGCGAATGTCGGGCAAAGAGGCGCAGCGGGATTCCATCCGCGTCTGCTTCCCATACCCGATACTCACCGGCGTGCAGCGGAAAAATATAGGTGCTGATCGGACCGGTCCGCGGGAAACGCCACAGTTTGTTCGCGCCCTGATCGACGACCTCTTGCTCGGCTGCGGCGGAAACGATCGTCCACTTCGGAGGCGCGGTGACCTCGACCGTGTAGTGGGCCTTCAGGTCCGGTTGATCAAAACACGGAAAGAGACGATTGGCGTCATAGGGCTCAAAATGCGTATGCAGGTAGGCACGCCCGTCCTGCGTGTCCAGGAAGCGGTGCAGTCCCTGGCCGGAGCGACTGTAAGGATGACTGTACTCCACCATCACCTGATTAGTCCCCCGGTGCAGGGCAGTTTCAGGCAGGCTGATGAAAGAGCCGTTGTATTCGATGTCGACGGTTTGCCCGTTGATCGCCAACTTGTCCACGACGCCATCCGTAAAGTCCACGGTCAGAGGGGCATCCGGCTCAGTCAGCGTAAAGGTCATCGTCACGATGCCGGCGAATTCGGGCGATCGGCTGTCCAGGTCAAGGCTGATGTGGTATTCGACGTCCGAGATCCGGGCCGAGCGGAAAGCGGCGTAATCGGCAGTCAGGCGACGCTCTGCGGGACGAGTGACGGTTTCGACCATAGGTTTGTTCTCACAACCGGTGAGCAGCAGTATGGATACGGCCGCCGCGGCGGCTGTCGCGGATAGAGTCAGGGCCGCCCTATTGTAGCGGCGATGAGCCGACCGCGAATCCGCACGGGTCTTACCCCACCGGCCCCTGGCTCGTGCGCACCTCGGAAAAGGCGGCACGAGCCGGCGCCATGTCAAACGCGATGCTGATGCGTGGCCTGTCGTCATCGAATGGAATGGTCCGGTGGTAGAAGTAGGATGGGAACAACACAAGCAGCCCCTCGCTCGGTTCGAGGATCATTTTGCTGGCCGGTTCCTTGAAAGGAAAGTTGGCCGGTGGTTCCCCGAACTCTAACCAGCCGCGCATGCCCGGATCCGCCTGTTCGAATGGGCAAGCCACGTAGTAGACGCCACTCAGCCATCCAGAGGGGTGGATATGCGGTATCTGGTGACCTCCCTGGTGCAATACCGTTGCCCACATATCGAGGCGCCAGTGATCCGGAACCGGCCGCTGCCAGGTTGCGCCGCTTTCAGACTCGTACTCGTTAAGGTACGAGCGTATCCGGTCACGGATGATGGATCCGAGCAGATCGAAGACCGGCTCGCCCGCGTCGAGCAGATTGCCCGTCTGCTGACCCAGTCTGGTGGTGTGGCTGTGCGGTTCATACTCAAGGCTACGGTGAGACAAGACGAGCTTCTTGAGCTCTTGGTTGAAAGCCTCAACCGACCCATAGCGATCGGGCGTATCGATTGGCCGCAGGGACACCAGGCGCTCATAGTCGAGTATCACGTCGCGGCTATTGTGTTCACCCAATTCGTTGTGGATGGCAGCCTGCATCGCCAATGCAGTAATGTCGCCGGGAGCGCGTGCGAGCGTCTCCCGATAGGCCGCCTGTGCTTGCTTCCAGTCGCCACGTTGCAGGTAGCAGCTGCCGAGATTGGCATAGGTAGTGGGGTTCTCCGGTTGCAACTCTATGCAACGATCGAAGGCCGCGATGGCTTCGTCGTAGCGCTCCTCCACGGCCAGTGCATTGCCCAAATTGCCATAGGCGGCCGCACGCTGCGGATCGAGCTGGATCGCGCGCCGATACAGCTCGATCGCCTTGCCGGTCTTGCCGAGAGCGTTGAGCGCTGATCCCATGTGCACCAAAAGGACGGCGTTATCTGGATCCAGGATGCGGGCCTTCTCATAAGACCTGAGTGCGTCATCGAGTTCCCCGAGCCGGTGTAGCGCGTTCGCGAGCTGGTAGCGCGCGTGCACATTGCCCGGGGACAATTCCAGTGCCCGCTCGAAGCATTGGGTCGCGTCCCGCTCGCGGCCAGTCCGAGCCAGCAACACGCCCAGACTTACGTGGTAGAAGGGCTCATTGTTTTCGCTGGCGAGCGCGTCGAGAAAGAAAGCTTCAGCCGCCTCCATGTTCCCGGCTTGCTGGGAAAGTAATCCGAGAAGATGCAGGGCCCGGCCATTCCCGGGATGCAGGTCGAGCGCCTGTCGGTAGCACTCCTCCGCCTCGCCCAGCCGCCCGCCCTTCTGCAAGCGCATACCGGTCTTGAGCAAGGCGACCAATTCGGGTCCGCCCTGCCCGGATGATGGTAGGCCTTGCTTCATGATTCTCCCTGACGCCGCATGTTGCGAAGGTCTCCTGGCGGAGCATAAGCGAATTGCGGACGGGCTGATATCACATCAGCGCCAAGGCTCCCCCTTGCCATGTAACTTGGTACCGGGAGCGGGAGTCGAACCCGCACGGGTTTTACCCCACCGGATTTTGAGTCCGGCGCGTCTACCAGTTCCGCCATCCCGGCATGGGCCCGCAAAGCTAACCGCAAGGGCAACGGTTCGCAAGCGCTTCGATCACCTAGCCGTCCGGTTCTTAACGCCTGGCAGAGGAGCCGGCAAGGCCGTACGCCGTGGATCCGTTGGAGGCGATCGGCCAGGATCGGCTGACTTGACAGGTGCGCAGGACTGACTCTGTGACACATACTGGATATCGGCTGCGACCGTTCACGCGTTTGCGGCGTCTAGGAGAACAAGATGCCCGGTTTTTCAGACTGCAATGTCGAGCCTGCCATCCTGGCGAGAGCCAGGCGTGGAGATATGAAGGCCCACGAGATTCTGTACCGGGTGTATGCAACCCCTGTTTACACATTGGCGCTCAGGATGCTCCAGAACCCGTCCCAGGCAGACGACATATTGCAGGAAACTTCGATCGAAGTGATCCGGAAACTCGACACTATCCGCGAGGAAAAGACCTTTCCGGGGTGGATAAAAAGGATCGCCGTCAACAAGTGCCTTGGCCATCTCCGCTCCGCCTGGAACAGGCATTCGTCTACGAGTGAAGTAGACGCGGCTACGGGGGGCAAACGCAGTGTTGAGGGCAGCGATAGGGGCGTCGATGCGGCCGGAGCGGAACTGCGGCTCGATGCGGCCCAGGCACTGAGTCTGCTCTCCCCGACAGCCCGGGCCGTGGTCTGGCTCTTCGAAGTCGAGGGCTACACGCATCGGGAGATTGGTGAACTCATGGGCAGGACGGCAAGTTTCTCCAAGTCCCAACTGTCTCGCGCCCATCAGAAGCTCCGGGCGGTGCTCGGATCTATGGAAGGTGATGAATCATGCATGCGAACACAGAACAGCTGCTGAGTCTCAGAGATGGTGAGCCGGTGTCTGCGGACGTCGTGGATCACGTGAAGGCCTGCCATGAGTGCCGCAGCGAGATCGCAAGGCTCGAGCGCGTTCGGGACGCCCTGAGGGCCCTTCCAGAGGTGCGGCCTGGCGCCCATCTCTGGGAGACAGTGGCGGTAGGAAGTCTCGATCGTGCATCTCCTAACCGCTTCCACTGGGGTTCAGCGGTTGCGATCGCGGCGTCATTCGTCATGGGGGTCGCATTGATGACGCGTATCCAGGACGGCGGGAATGATGCGGGGAACGCCCCATTGGAGACGACACCGGCAGCAACCGTGGCCGATGTCGCACCAGCGGGAGAACGGTCAGTGCCCGCACTCCAGTTACGTTCAAGACGTCTGGAGACGCTGCGTGCGGCACTGCCACGCAGACAGGGTGTGGAACGAGCCGCTACTGCAATGACGATCGCCGAGCTGGAGGACCGCATCGCCCTCGTCGATCTGAAGCTCAACAATGCTGACACACTCGGATTGACCATTGCTCAGGAACGCATCCTCTGGAAAGAGCGCGTCAATCTCATGCAATCACTCATACAAGTCGAGTATGCGCGACTGCAGAACCCCGGACGGTAAAGCTGTGAACACAAGAGGCCTCGGAGGCATCGAAATGACCAGGAACCACATCAGATGGACGGCCGGGATCGGCTGGCTCTTACTGGCGGCCTTCTTATTGCTCGCCGGCAGGGCGCATGCGCAGGAATCCGGCGCGAGCAAAGAGGAAATCGCTGCGCGCGAGGAAGACGCTCGTGCCCGTGCGGAGGAGAGAGTGGCGCGGCAGGAAGAAGTGGAAGCGCGGCTCGAGGAGGCCCAGGGCAGGCTTGAGGAAGCCGCCCGCGAGGTCGCCGAGCTCTCCGCCAAGCTGAGCGAGGAGGGCCTCTATCTGGCAATCCGCGGCCTGAAGTCTGTTACCCCGAGGCCGATGCTGGGGGTCAATATCGGATCGAGCTCCCCGGAAGAACCGGGCGTCCCCATTCTCGGCGTCACTCCTGGCGGACCTGCCGATCATGCAGGTCTGCGGGCCGGCGACGTGATTGTGGGCATCGACGGCGAAGAGTTGGTCGCTGGCGATGGCGTGAAACGGCTGTCAGCCTACATGGAAGGCGTTGCCGAGGATCAGGCGGTCGAGGTCCGTTATCGTCGCGACCAGGCGGAGAACTCGGTCACGGTAGTGCCCGAGCTGATGGGCCCGATGAGCTTCGTCATCGGCGTTCCCGATGCCGACTGGGAGATCGATCTGGAAGGGCTGGAAGAACTCGAGGAACTGGCGGAGCTGGAACGTTTGCGTGAGTTTGGATCGGGCCACGGACCATCATTTCATTTCAGAACGAATTTTCCGGAACGCTGGGGCGATCTCGAATTGATCACCCTGACGCCCGAGCTGGGCGAATACTTTGACGCGGACAAGGGGCTCCTCGTCGTCCGTGCGCCGGATGACGATCAGTTGGGGCTCGAAGACGGTGATGTGATCCTGTCGATCGACGGCCGTGAGCCTTCCAGTCCGCGACACGCGATGCGGATTCTGAGGTCGTACGAGCCTGGCGAATCGATCACCCTTACCATCGTCCGCAAGAAGAAGCGACAGGATCTCGAGCTCCTGATGCCAGGGGTAAAGGTCGGTGAATCCTGGTCTTGGCCGGCCCCACCGAAAGCCTATCCAGTGACGACCCCGCGGGCGCCGGTTCCGGTCATACCGGTCGATGCCTGACTAAGCCCGGGGGCGAAGCTGCTAAGATTCGCCCCCCATGCGCCGTAGCCAGTTTGATTACGACTTACCGCAGGACCTGATCGCCCAACAGCCCTTGCCGGGGCGCGGTGACAGCCGACTACTGCTGGTATCGGGTTCGTCCGGACAGATCGAAGACAGCGTGTTCCAGCGGCTGCCCGAGGTGCTGGATGCCGGTGATCTGCTCGTCCTCAACGACACCCGGGTCATACCCGCGCGGCTGTTTGGCCGCAAACCAACCGGCGGTCGTGTGGAGATTCTGGTGGAGCGTCCCGAGAGCGAACGGGTCGCGCTTGCGCAGTTGCGAGCCAGCAAAACGCCACGCTCGGATACGACAATTCTGATCGACGGTGGTGGTGAGGTTCGCGTACTGGGAAGACAGGACGATCTCTTCCGGCTTTCCTTCGATGATGATCTGATGGCCACTCTCGACCGTTGTGGTCACGTCCCGCTGCCCCCATACATAGCGCGGGATGATGCGCAAGCTGATCGGGAAAGGTATCAGACGGTCTATGCCGACAGGCCGGGGGCGGTAGCCGCGCCCACCGCCGGCCTGCACTTCGACGAGTCCATGCTGGCGCGCCTGTCAGGCAATGGCATTGAAATGGCCCGGGTGACCCTGCACGTCGGCGCCGGCACCTTTCAGCCGGTCAGGACGGACGATGTGCGCGACCACCCAATGCATTCGGAGTGGCTGCAGGTGACTGAAAACACCTGCGAGAAGGTCGCCGCCGCCCGCGCTCGCGGTTGCCGCGTGGTTGCGGTTGGGACAACGGTCGTTCGCAGTCTCGAGACCGCTGCAGCCAGCGGTAAACTGACGCCGTTCGAGGGATTGTCCAATCTTTTTATCTACCCGGGCTACGATTTTTGCGTCGTGGACGCAATCGTCACAAACTTCCACCTGCCAGAATCGAGCCTGCTGATGTTGGTGTGCGCGTTCGCCGGGACGGAGACGGTGTTGGAGGCTTACCGGCATGCCATCCGGCAGCGCTATCGATTTTTCAGTTACGGTGACGCGATGTTCGTCACGCGGGCACAGCAGGTCTCCCGCCAATGAAATTCTCGCAAACCGCGGTGCACGGCCTGGCGCGGAGAGGGCGGCTCGAATTCTCGCGCGGCCAGGTAGACACGCCGGCATTCATGCCGGTGGGTACGTATGGCACGGTGAAGGCCATGACGCCCGAGGAAGTCGAGGAATCCGGCGCTCAGATCATCCTTGGCAACACATTTCACCTGATGCTTCGACCGGGTACCGGCGTCGTCCAAAGACACGGCGGTCTGCATCGCTTCATGCACTGGGAACGCCCGATCCTGACGGACTCAGGGGGATTTCAGGTCTGGAGCCTGGCTCATCGACGCAAAATCACCGAGGAGGGGGTCAGTTTCAATTCTCCGGTGGACGGTTCATCGGTGTTCCTGTCGCCCGAGGAGTCCATGCGGGTACAGCGTGAGCTGGGTTCGGATGTGGTCATGATCTTTGATGAATGCACGCCCTACCCGGCGACCCGGGACGAGGCGCGCGATTCCATGGAGCTGTCTCTGAGGTGGGCGAACCGGAGCCGCGCTGCCCACGCAGATAACCCGGCGGCCCTGTTCGGCATCGTCCAGGGCGGGATGTATCCGGACCTGAGGGAACGCAGCCTTGCCGGACTGATAGAGATCGGCTTCGACGGTTTCGCCATCGGTGGACTGTCGGTGGGAGAAAAAAAGCAGGAGCGACTGGAGATACTGGATGCGCTTGTTGCTCGTATGCCAATCGACCGGCCGCGGTATCTGATGGGCGTAGGCACGCCGGAAGACATCGTCGACGCCGTGACCCGAGGCGTCGATATGTTTGACTGTGTTCTGCCGACGCGCAACGCGCGCAATGGATATCTGTTCACCCGCGCAGGTACGGTAAAAATACGCAACGCGCGCTACCAGGACGACGATAAGCCACTCGATCCGGAGTGCAGTTGCTATACCTGCCGGAACTATTCGCGGTCTTACCTGCGCCACCTGGACAAGTGTGGCGAGATCCTTGGCTCCCGCCTCAATACCATCCACAACCTGCATTACTACCAGGAGTTGATGCGCGGGCTCAGGGACGCAATCGCCAACGGCACCCTGGAATCCTGGACCCGGGATTTCCATAAACGCAGGGCAGGGTCGTCGGACTGAGCGGCACGGTAAGCCCGCCGCCATGCCGGCACGGGTGCCCGAGAAGACCCGCAGTCCCGAATGTGTCGGGTGGAGTGCCGGCCATAGCCGGTCCGCCGTATCCCCCGGCGTAGGTTTGACCGCGCGATTCAGGCATAATGTCCCGCTGGTTTCGGTGCCGCGCCCGGTCGCGGCTCACGTGAGGAAGTGACCATGGATTTCTTTATCTCCAGCGCCTGGGCCCAGGCGGCGCCCGCCCAGCAGCCCGACGCGCTGACCAGTTTCATACCGCTGATCATCATTTTCGTGGTGTTCTATTTCCTGCTCATCCGGCCGCAGACTAAACGGGCCAAGGAGCATCGGAAGATGGTTTCCGAGCTCAAGGTGGGCGATGAGGTGGTTACCAGCGGCGGCGTGCTGGGCAAGATCAGCGAGGCAGGTGATCAGTTCCTGGAGGTGGAGATTGCCACCGGCGTGACCGTAAAGGTCCAGCGCAGCACCGTATCCATGGTGATGCCGAAGGGTACCTACAAGAGCGCCTGATCCAGGAGTCTTCTATCGTGACCGTCCTGAACCGATATCCCACGTGGAAGAACGTGCTCGTAGCAGTGGTCGTACTGTTTGGTCTGTTTTTCGCGTTGCCCAACATTTTCGGTGACGATCCCGCCGTGCAGATCTCGCTGGAAACGACAGCGCCGTTGGACGACGCTGCCGTCAAACGGGTAGAGGGCGTCCTTCTTCAGGCAAATATTCTGCATGAGCCGGCTTACCTCGACGAGGGGCGGGTCATGGTGCGTTTTGCCAATGTGGAAGGACAGTTGCGGGCTGTCGACCTGCTGCGCGAGGACCTCGGGCCGAGCCACGTTGTCGCACTGACGCTGGCGCCACGGACGCCAGGCTGGCTCCGCGACCTGGGGCTTGAGCCCATGAGTCTCGGGCTCGATCTCCGTGGCGGAGTCTATTTCCTCTACGAAGTCGACATGGAAGCCGCCATTGGCCAGGCCCTTGACCGTTACGAGTCTGATTTCCGGTCCATGCTGCGTGACGAGAGGATTCGCTACACGGCCGTGCGGCGCGATGGCGACAGGGTGGTGGTCACGCTGCGTACCCAGGAAGACATGCGCGGCGCTGAGGACCTTATCCGCGATGCCGACCCGGACCTGATCGTCAACACGAGCGGAGCTGCCGACTCGTGGAACGTTACCGTGCGCATGAGCGACGACCAGGTACGCCAGCGACAGGATTTTGCTATCCAGCAGAACACCGTGACGCTGCGCAATCGGGTCAACGAACTGGGCGTAGCAGAGCCGGTGGTGCAGCGGCAGGGGGTGGACCGCATCGTCGTCCAGCTGCCCGGAGTGCAGGATCCCGCGCAGGCGGAACGAGTTCTCGGCGCGACGGCGACCCTGGAGTTCCGTCTGGTGGACGAGAACAACAACCCAATCGAAGCCGAGCGCCGCGGTCGGGCGCCGCTGGGTTCCAAGCTCTACAAGCGACGTGACGGGTCGCCGGTCCTGTTGAAGCGGGATGTCATCGTCACTGGCGACCAGTTAACCGACGCGGCTGCCGGGTTTTCCGAGGGCCAGCCAGCGGTCTTCGTCGATCTGGACGCCAAGGGTGCCCGCAAGATGGGCGAGACCACCCGCCAGAACCTGAACAAGGGTATGGCCGTCGTCTTTATTGAGCAGAAGCGCGATACGGTGGAGCGGGCCGGTGAGATGGTCAGCGTCACCCGGATCGAGGAAGAGGTTATCAGCGTGGCCACGATACGTGGCGTCTTCAGCTCCAGTTTCATGATCACCGGGCTTGACCCGGTCGAGGCACGCGACCTGGCGCTTCTGCTGAGGGCGGGATCTCTCGCCGCGCCGATCTACAAAGTCGAGGAACGTACGATTGGTCCCAGCCTCGGCCAGGACAATATCGACAAGGGGATGCGGGCCGTTGTCATCGGTTTCGTCATGGTCGTACTGTTCATGGGCATTTACTACCGAGTATTCGGGCTGGTGGCTGACCTTGCCCTGCTGACCAACCTGGTGTTGATCGTTGCACTGCTGTCGATGCTGCAGGCCAGCCTCACGCTGCCCGGCATCGCGGGTATCGTGCTGACCACGGGCATGGCTGTCGACGCGAATGTGCTGATCTTCGAGCGCATCAGGGAAGAGCTGAAGAATGGCAACTCACCCCAGGCCAGTATCCAGGCCGGTTATGAGAAAGCGTTCTCTTCCATCGCGGATGCCAATATCACCACGCTCATTGCGGCTATCGTGCTGTTCACATTCGGTACCGGCCCGATCCGCGGATTCGCGGTGACTCTGTCGTTGGGCATCATCACTTCCATGTTCACGGCCATCGTCGGAACGCGCGCGGTGATCAACTTGATCTACGGCGGCCGCCGGGTCCAGAAGCTGGCCGTCTGAGGAGCGCGTCATGGAATTTCTCAGCAAGACAACGCACATCAATTTCCTCGGGAAGCGCAAGATCGCCGCGATCATTTCGGCTGCAGTCTTACTGATCAGTTTGGCCTCGATGGCCATCCGTGGACTGAACTTCGGAATCGAGTTCACCGGCGGCGTCGTCATCGAAGTCGGATTTCCCGAGGCGCCCGATCTGACTGTCATACGCGATGGCTTGGCGACTACCGGATACCCTCAGGCCATCGTCCAGAATTTCGGTAGTTCCCGCGATGTCGTGATCCAGATGGAAGCCCGGCAGGACCGGGCTGGCAGCAAGGTTCGGGACGAAGTCATGGGCGTACTCCAGGGCCTCGACCCGGACTTCACCCTGCGGCGAGTGGAATTTGTCGGCCCGCAGGTCGGCGAGGAACTGGCTGAGGCGGGCGGGCTGGCGACATTGTTTGCCCTGTTGATGATCCTGGCCTACGTCGCGTTCCGGTTCCAGTGGAAATTCGCGGTGGGCTCGGTGACGGCGCTGGTCCACGATGTGATCATTACGCTGGGGTTTTTCTCGCTGACCCAGCTGGCATTCGATCTGTCTGTACTGGCCGCTATCCTGGCGGTGATCGGTTATTCACTCAACGACACGATCGTCGTATTCGACCGGATCCGCGAGAACCTGCTGCGCATTCGCAAGCAGTCGACAGTCGACGTCATGAACCTGTCGATCAATCAGATGCTCGCCCGAACGCTGACCACCTCGGGAACGACCTTGCTCGTTTTGATCGCGCTCTTCACCTTCGGCGGTGAAGCAATCTATGGTTTCTCCGTCGCGCTGATCGTCGGCGTCATCGTGGGCACCTATTCGTCGATCTACATCGCGAGCCCCACGGCCCTGGCACTGGATGTAAGTGCTACTGATTTGATGCCGCCCCAGAAGGACGACTCTGAGGTCGATGCTCTGCCCTGACCGGTCTCAGGCCGGCTCAGTCGGCAGCAGGGGACTCAGGAGAGCAGACAACGCATCGTGGATGCGGGCGTTGCCGGTGAGAATCTGTCCGCACCGGAGATAGTCATCCGCTCCCGAGAGACTGGTGACGATTCCGCCGGCTTCCTGGATCAGCAGACTGCCGGCCGCCATGTCCCACGGCTGCAGTCCGAGTTCCCAGAATCCGTCAAGGCGTCCGGCTGCCACGGACGCCAGATCGAGGCTGGCAGCGCCTGGACGCCGGACACCGGCGGTACTTGCTATCACAGCCTTCAGCATCGGCATGTACGTGTCCAGCCAGGTCTCCTTGCCGCGGAACGGGAATCCGGTGCCGATTAACGCGGAATCGAGATTGCGCTGGCCACTGACGCGAATCCGCCGCCCGTCAAGCTGGGCACCCACGCCACGACTCGCCGTGAACAATTCCTGGCGCATCGGGTCGTAGACGACAGCGTGTTCCAGTCGGTCACGGTACGCGACAGCGATGGACACGGCGAAGACAGGGAATCCGTGCAGGTAATTGGTCGTTCCGTCCAGCGGATCGATAATCCAGACGAATTCCGAGCTCCCCTCGCTGCCACGCTCCTCGGCGAGAAACGCGTGCTCGGGATAGCTTCTCCGGATCGTCTCGATAATATCGGCCTCCGCCTGGCGATCGACTTCACTGACGAAGTCATTGCGACCCTTGGTGCTCACCTTGATGCTATCGAGGCGATTGATGTTCCGGATGATGATGTCGCCGGCGCGCCTGGCGGCGCGGATGCCGATGTTCAATAAAGGGTGCATGATGTCTCGAGGTGCCCGGAAAGGATTCCGAGGCGCTTCTGCCTCTGTCGCGGGCAGGTAGAATAGCAAAGATGCAGTCGCGAGTTGATGAGTCTTGGGTTGACGACGCCCTGCCGGTGCGCATCGTGCTGGTCGAGACCTCCCATCCCGGCAACGTGGGAGCGACGGCTCGCGCCATGAAGAACATGGCACTGGATCGGCTCTGGCTGGTAAGCCCGGCGTCGTTTCCAAGCGCCGAAGCCAGCGCCCGCGCCTCGGGCGCGGCGGATCTGCTGCACTCCGCCAAGGTCTGCACTACGCTGGCCGAAGCTCTGGAAGGTTGTGGATTCGTGGTTGGCGCCAGCGCCCGGCAACGCTCTCTGGCCTGGCCGACCCGGACGCCGCGGGAATGTGCGGGTAAAATTGTGGAGGAAGCCGCCTCGGGAGAAGTGGCTGTCGTCTTCGGGCGCGAGAATTCTGGTCTGAGGAACGACGAGTTGCAGCGCTGCCATGCGCACGTGCAGATCCCGACCAATCCGGGATACAGTTCTCTGAACCTGGCGATGGCGGTCCAGGTGATCGCCTACGAAATCATGATGGCGCGTGCCGGTTCCAGTGTCCCCACGCGATGCCGGGAGACGCCTCTGGCGACGGCTGAAGATATAGAGCTGTTCTTCCAGCACCTGGAGCGTGTGCTGGTTGGAGTTCAGTTCCTGGATCCGTCCAACCCAAGGCACCTGATGATGAGACTCAGGAGGATGTTTGCCCGGGCAGAACTGGATCGAAATGAGGTCGCGATCCTGAGAGGAATACTGGCGGCGCTTGTGCCCGGCTCGGGGAAGCAGCCCCGGAACAATGCAAAGGAAGAGTCGCAATGATCTGTTCCAAGGACATCATCTACATGGACTATGCGGCCACGACGCCCGTCGACGACCGCGTGGCTCGATTGATGTGTGAGTGCATGACACGTGAGGGCGTCTTCGCCAACCCGGCGTCGCGATCACATCAGTTGGGTCGTGATGCTCAGGGCCGTGTCGAGATGGCGCGGCACGAGATCGCCAGCCTGCTGGGTGCATCACAGACGGAGATCATCTGGACGTCCGGTGCTACCGAGTCTGACAACCTGGCGCTAAAAGGGGTGGCGCATTCCCTTCAGGATCAGGGCCGGCACCTGATCACCAGCAAGACCGAGCACAAGGCCGTGCTAGACACTGCGCGACAGCTTGAACGAGAGGGGTTCGATGTGAGCTTCCTGATTCCGGCCGATCAGGGTCGCGTGACTGCAGAACAGGTGGCCGCCGAATTGCGTGACGACACCATTCTCGTATCGATAATGCATGCTAACAATGAAACTGGCGTCGTCAGTGACATCGCTTCAATCGGCAAACTCTGTCGGGAGCGCGGAATCCTGTTCCATGTCGACGCCGCGCAAAGCGCCGGCAAGCTGCCAATCGACGTAGAGGAAATGTGCGTGGATCTCTTGTCAGTTTCGGGTCACAAAATCTATGGCCCCAAGGGGATCGGCGCGCTCTACGTGCGCAGCTGTCCCGCAACGAGGCTGGAACCTCTTATCCATGGCGGTGGTCATGAAAGGGGGATGCGCTCGGGTACGCTGCCTACCCACCAGATTGTCGGGATGGGCGAGGCCTTCAGACTGGCTCGCCACCAGATGGAGCCAGAGACGCACAAGTTGACCGGTCTGCGGGACCGTTTTTGGGCAGGAATAAGCAAACTGGGTGGTGTATTGCTGAACGGTCACCGTGATGCCCGGATCCCCGGGATCCTGAATGTAAGCATCGAAGGGGTAGAGGGAGAGAGTCTGCTGTTCGCGTTGCGGGAACTCGCCGTGTCGAGCGGTTCGGCGTGCACGTCCGCCAGCCGGGAGGCGAGCTACGTGCTGAGAGCCTTGGGAAGGAGCGATCAACTGGCGCAGAGCTCTATCCGGTTCAGTATCGGGCGCTATACGACTGAGGATGAAATTGATCGGGCAGTGGCCATCGTGGCGGAGCAGGTGCATCGACTCAGGGGTCTGGCACCGAAAACGCCAGTGACCAGCGATCGAGAAGCCGGATGAGGGGAGAGTGGGAGATGGATTCACTGGATTACAGTCAGCAGGTCAGGGATCGATTCGAAAGGCCTGCCAATGCCGGTCGGCTGCTTGGGCCAGTCATCAGTGGGGCCGCCGGGGAAGAGGGCCTGGGCACCCGGGTCGAGTTCGACTTCCGGCTGCGTTCCGGTACCGTGGAGGAGTCCGCGTTCCGGGTCTATGGATGCCCTCACGCGATTGCGGCGGCGTCCTGGGTGGCTGAGAACGCGCGTGACAGGCGACTGGACGACACCAGCTGGATGGATCCTCTGAGACTTGCAGCGCTGCTCGAGGTGCCGGAACATAAGCTGGGTGTGCTGCTGGTGGTCCAGGATGCGCTGGAAGCCGCAGCCGCCAAATTCGACCAATCGGAGGACAGATAAGCGATGGCGATCAATTTGACCGAATCAGCTGCGGGTAGGATCCGGGACCACCTGCAGCGACGCGGCAGCGGGCTCGGTTTGCGACTTGGCGTCAAGAAAACCGGTTGCTCGGGCTTCGCCTATGTTGTCAATTATGCCGACGAGATCAGCGAAGACGACGTGGTCTTCGAAGATCGCCAGATAAAGATCGTCGTGGATCGAGACAGCCTTGCGCTCGTCGACGGGACCGAAGTCGATTTCGTCCGCCAGGGCCTGAACGAGGCTTTCAAGTTCCGCAATCCGAACGTAAAGGGTGAGTGCGGTTGCGGAGAAAGCTTCTCAGTCTAGCCCCCCGGCCGTTTGCAGCGGGTCAGGGCCCCATTTAAACTTGATAGTTTGACTCGTTCCCGCGCGCGAATCCGCGATCGCGGCCTTGGAACGGGCGTTTCCGTGACCGATTGTGGGGTGAAAAATGGCTATCGAGAGGACTCTCTCTATCATCAAGCCCGACGGTGTTGAAAAGAACATCATCGGCGAGATCTACCGACGCTTCGAGGTTGCCGGGCTGAGTATCATCGCCGCTCGCATGATGCACCTCGATCGTCAAAAGGCCGGAGATTTCTATGCTGTCCACCGGGAGCGGCCGTTCTACACGGATCTGATCGAGTATATGACCTCCGGGCCAGTTATCGTGCAGGTGCTGGAGGGCGAGGACGCGATCGCCCGACATCGGGAGATCATGGGGGCCACGGACCCATCGAAGGCCGATCCGGGTACGATCCGGGCGGACTTCGCCGAAAGCATCGAACAGAACGTCGTGCATGGTTCGGACGGACCCGAAACCGCGCGGGAGGAAGTGGCTTTCTTCTTCTCCGACGAGCAGATCTGTCCCCGTACACGCTGACCTCGCACCTGGAACCCAAGTGAGCACAGATCCTGTCAATTTGCTCGGCCTGCCGAGAGCTGAACTCGAGACTTTCTTTGAGAGCCTCGGCGAGAAGCCCTTCCGTGCCCGCCAGGTCATGAGCTGGATCTATGGCCGAGGGGTGGCCGATTTCGCGCAGATGACCGACTTGTCACGCAAGCTGCGGGAGCATCTGTCCGAAATCGCCAGGGTCAGTGTGCCGGGCATCGTGACCGAACAGCGTTCCAGGGACGAGACCCGCAAGTGGATGCTGGGCATGGATGGCACCCAGGGCATAGAGACCGTGTTCATCCCGGAGCCGGCCCGGGGCACGTTGTGCATCTCCAGCCAGGTCGGGTGTGTGCTTGACTGCTCTTTCTGCGCGACGGCACAGCAAGGGTTTAACAGGAATCTGAGTACGGCCGAGATTGTCGGCCAGGTGTGGCTGGCGAACCGCGAACTCGGTTATCAGTATGACGGCAACCGGGTCGTGACGAACGTCGTGCTGATGGGCATGGGCGAACCGCTGGCGAACTACCGGAGCGTGGTGCCGGCGCTCGATCTCCTTGTTGACGATTTCGGGTTCGGCCTCTCCCGTCGGCGCGTGACCCTGAGCACATCAGGGATCGTGCCGATGATCGACCGGCTCGGTCAGGACTGCAATGTTGCGCTGGCCGTCTCCCTGCATGCACCGGAGGACGGGCTCAGGAACGAACTCGTGCCGATCAATCGCCGCTACCCGATCGCGGAACTCATGGATGCGTGCTGGCGCTACGCTTCGGAAGCATACGGGCGTTTCATCACGTTCGAGTACGTGATGCTCGACGGGGTCAACGACCAGCCATCTCACGCCCATGCGCTGGCTAAGCTGCTGAAGTATCGTCCCGGCAAGGTCAACCTGATCCCCTTCAATCCTTTCCCCGGGACGTCGTACGCTCGATCGCCCGTAGCGACGATAGAGAGATTCCGGGAAATATTGCTCAAACAGGGTATTCGGGCCACCATCCGCAGGACACGCGGAGATGACATCGACGCTGCATGCGGGCAGTTGGCTGGCAGGGTCCGGGACCGCACACGCATCAGGCTGGGCAAGAAACTTATTCAAGTGGCGGTTAGAACATGATCCGATCCCTGAAAGTCCTAATGCTGACCGCGCATCTTGCGGTGCTGGGCGGCTGCATAACGACGGAAACGAATCCAGTCGAGACTTCGCCGGAAGATGCGGCCAAGGCGAATCTCCAGCTGGGTGCGACTTACCTGCAACGCGGCGAGCTGGGGCGCGCCCGGGAGAAACTTGAGAAAGCGGTCTCGCAGGATCCGAAGCTGCCAAACGCCCGCGTCTATCTGGCCGTGTTGTACGAGCGGATCGGTGAACCGGAAGATGCGGATGACGAGTATCGCGCAGCGATCAGGTTGGCGCCGAAGGACCCCTCTGTGGCCAATGCTTACGGCGGATACCTTTGCCGCACCGATCGTCGATCCGATGGTATCAAGCACTTCGTCAAGGCTGCGGAGAACCCCCTGTATCAGACACCAGAGGTGGCGTACACGAACGCGGCCGTGTGCGCGCAGGCGATCCCGGACGAGGCCGCCGCCGAGTCCTATCTTCGGCAGGCTCTGGCCGTCAATCCGAGATTCCGCGACGCGCTGCTGCGAATCGCTGTCCTGAGTCTGGATACCGAGAGGCCTCTGCAGGCGAGGGCTTTCCTGGAGCGATTCCATGCCGCCGGTCCAGCGACCGCGGACTCTCTGGCGATGGCGGTACGCGCGGAGACCGCGCTTGGCGACGAAGCCGCGGCGGAATCCTATCGCCGTCGACTGCGTGACGAGTTTCCCCAAAGAGCAGATTCCCTGGGGGCGACAGGGGGCGGCATGTGACCGACGGGATCGATCATCCCGATGCCGATCCGCGTCAGGTAGAGGCTTTCGAGCCCCTGCCGGGCGATCTGCTGCTGTCTGCGCGCAAGGCGCGTGGCCTGTCGCAGGCCAAGGTCGCCGAGTCACTGAATTTGGACAAGTCCCAGGTGCGCGCGCTGGAAGAGAATCGATTCGAGGACCTGGGGGCGCCTGTCTTCGCCCGCGGACACTTGCGCAAGTACGCGCGCCTGGTCGATCTGGACCCTGCCGAGGTCATGCGGGCCTACGATAATATCGCGATAGAACAATCCGGCGCCTCGCTGAATGTGCCCGGCGGGCAGCCGGCCAGTGCCGACAAAGATGCCGGCAGTCCGGCCCTGTTGCTGGCGGCGGCGCTTGGGCTAGCCGTCCTTGCGGCCGTGACCTGGCGTTTGTCCCGCGAGGACGCGGCTACTGAGCCGGCGCGCCCGGTGGATTCCGCTGGCGAGGAACGCCTGGAGTCTGTCGCGATGCCCGCAGAGAAGAGCACTGCGTTGGATCTGCCGGCCAGATCTGAACCGGAGACGGCTCCGGACGTCTCCCCGGAGGCCACGGTCACCAGGCCAGCGGCAGAGACGGCTGCACAGTCGATGGATAGAACAAGTACGGGCGGCCCGGTGGCCTCGAGTGACGACAGGACGTCGACCGTTACAGCCGAAGCTCTTGGCACACCGCCAAGCGGCACGGCACGGATTGCTTTCGTGTTCAAGGAAGATTCCTGGATCGAGGTCTATGACGCGGACGGCCGTCGATTGGCCTATCAGACAGGCAGGAAAGGGACGCGCCGCACACTCGCAGGGGCACCGCCTTTCACGGTGTCACTCGGCTATGCCCCCGGCGTGGAGGTATTGCTGGATGAGCGACCCTTCGAGATCCCGGTGGTGTCGATGCGTGGCAACACCGCTCGTTTTACAACGCGGTACGAGCCGGCCGAAGAGCAGCGGCCCAACTGATCCGGAACCATGCCCATGAGCCAATCGGTCAACTCCATACGTGGGATCAATGACATCCTTCCCCCGGAGAGTGCTGCCTGGCAGTGGTTGGAGGCGGCCGCGCGCGGGGTACTGCAGTCCTATGGTTATGCAGAGATTCGGTTGCCGATCATGGAGCGTACCGAGCTGTTTGCCCGATCCATCGGCGAGGTCACCGATATCGTCGAGAAGGAAATGTATACCTTCGATGACCGCAATGGCGACAGTCTCAGCCTGAGGCCGGAGGCCACGGCGAGTTGCGTTAGAGCCGGGATCACGCACGGTTTGTTCCACAACCAGCAACAGCGACTCTGGTATGCCGGCCCCATGTTTCGCTATGAGCGGCCGCAGAAGGGCCGCTACCGCCAGTTCCATCAGATGGGCGCCGAGGCCTTCGGATTCGCCGGGCCGGACATCGACGCGGAGTTGATTTTCGTCAGTGCACGCATCTGGAAGCAGCTCGGCTTGAAAGGCCTGGAGCTCGAACTGAATTCCTTAGGCAGCAGTGAGTCCCGGGGTCGCTATCGTGAGCTGCTGGTCACCTTTTTCAATGACCGGTACCAGGATCTCGATGAAGACAGTCGCCGGCGCCTGCTGCAGAATCCGTTGCGCATCCTGGACAGCAAGAACCCCGAGATGGCGAATCTCGTTGCCGAGGCGCCGGTCATCACCGAGCATCTCGACGATGAGTCCGCCGAACACTTCGCAGCCTTGCGTGCCATGCTCGATGCTAGCGGGGTCGAGTACAAACTGAATCCCCGCCTCGTGCGCGGTCTGGACTACTACAATCGCACGGTGTTCGAATGGGTAACTGACCGCTTGGGTGCCCAAAGCGCGGTCTGTTCAGGCGGCCGCTATGATGGCCTGGTCGAGCAACTCGGGGGCCGGCCAACGCCTGCCATCGGTTGGGCCTTGGGCATTGAAAGGCTGGTCGAACTCATTCGCGGTGATTCACTCGTGCCGGCCCCGGCCGGTCCCCATGCGTACATAGTGCCGCTGGGGGAAGCCGCCGAGAAACGTGCTCCGGCCTTGGCTGAGTCGCTGCGCGATCAGCTTCCCGAACTCCGTCTGCATATGCACTGCGGTGGCGGGGGAATGCGGTCGCGAATGAAACGAGCGGATCGCAGCGGTGCGCTCTGCGCACTGATCATCGGGGACGATGAGCTGGCCTCCTCGACGGTGGTGTTGAAGCCACTGCGTGGCCAGCGGGACCAGGAAATCGTGGCGCTGGAGGAACTGCAGTCGCGTCTTGCGGGGCTTTGTAACGACGGCGGCGCAAGCAAGCTGAAGACTTACTAGGCGGGCACTCGGCTCGCAGCGAGGAAAGAAGTGGACGATTATCTCTCTGAAAAAGAACAGATCCAGGCGATAAAGAGCTGGTGGAAGGAGAACGGTCCTTTCATCATCGCGGGTCTTGTGCTCGGCATTGCCGGTCTCTCCGGGTGGAACTTCTGGCAGAACTACAAGCTGGAGCGTGCCGAGGCGGCCGGGGCCGTGTATTCGGACCTCGTGGCGGCCGTGGATCGGTTTGATCTGGATCTGGCGTCCGCGAGCCTAGAGATCCTGGAGTCAGACTATTCGTCGACTCCATACCTCGCCCAGGGCCGCCTGATGCTGGCAAAACTCCACGTAGCAAAGGGTGAATTCCCGGCAGCCGCGGATCAACTGGAAAGTGTCGTCGATGAAACCGGTGACCCGGAACTGGAGCAAGTCGCCCGGGTCCGACTGGCCCGGACATTGTTGGCTGCAGAGGAATCCACACGTGCCCTTGAAGTGCTGGACCTTTCCCGGGCGGGCGCCTTCGAGCCCCGATTCCACGAGGTCCGCGGCGACATCCTGCGGTCACGCGGGGAGACGGCCGCTGCGATCGAGGAATATACCCGTGCTCTTGAAGGTCCGCAGGACGGGGTCATAGACCGTCAAGCGGTGCAGCTCAAACTGGACTCTCTTGGCGCGCCCGCCGGAGAGCCGCAGGTCGACCCGACGGGCGACGCATGATCCGAATTCTGCTGCTTGCGATTCTGGCAGTACTGGTGACGGGCTGCTCGATATTCGGCGACGACGACACTCCGATTGACCCGCCTGCAGAGCTGCCTGATTTCGAGGCGAGCCTGAAGGTCAGCCGGGTCTGGGATGTCCGCATCGGCGGCGGTACGGAGCACTTGATGCTGGCTCTGTCGCCGGTCGCGGACGGCGGCCGTGTTTACGCCGGGTCCCATGACGGCAAGGCTATTGCGGTAGACGCCGAGAATGGGCGGATCGTGTGGGCGGTCAATACCAAGCTCGAATTCGCTGCGGGTCCTGCGGTGGGCGAGGGTCTGGTGGTCTTCGGAACCAGCGGCGGTGAGGTCGTTGCACTGGATGCGCTGGAAGGGACCGCACGCTGGCGGGTAGATGTCACCGGGGAAGTCCTGGCAGCGCCTGCCATCGCCCGTGGAACAGTCGTGGTGCGTACCGTGGATGGCCGTCTTCGCGCGCTGGACGCAGCAGATGGAACCGAGTTCTGGAATATCGAGCAGACGGTGCCGCGTCTGTCACTCCGTGGTACGTCGGCACCGGTAATCTCCGGATCCGCCGTTATCTCCGGCTTTGCCAATGGTCGGATCGCGTCCTACGACCTGGACGACGGTGACATTCGCTGGGAGAACGTCATTGCGCCACCGAGCGGGCGTACCGAGCTGGAGAGGCTGGCCGACATCGACGGATCCATCGTAGTGATCGATCAAGATTTGTATACAGGCAGCTATGCCGGACGTGTGGCAAGCATCGCCGCCGAGTCTGGTCAGGTTCTCTGGTCTCAGGAAGTGTCCACCTACAGGACCCTGGGCGTGGACTGGTCCAGCTTGTATGCGACCGACCTGGAAAGCCACGTATCAGGGCTCAGCCGTGCCAGCGGAGCGGTCCTCTGGACTCAGGAGGCCTTGCACATGCGTGACGTCACATCGCCGACTCCGTATGAGACTTCGATTGTCGTCGGTGACTTCGAAGGTTACGTGCACTGGCTTAATGCGGCTACCGGCGACATCGAGGCCCGTTCCCGGGTCCACAGCGCTGCGATCAGTGGGCGGCCGACCGTCGCCGGTGACCTGGTTTTCGTGCAAAGCGAGTCGGGACGTCTGGCGGCATTCCGGGCAAAACGCCCGGGGTCGGACTGATTCCGGAGGGGCTGCCATGCTGCCCGTTGTCTCACTGGTCGGGCGTCCGAATGTCGGAAAGTCGACTCTTTTTAACTATCTAACGCGCACCCGAGACGCGCTTGTGGCGGATCTTCCCGGCCTGACCCGAGATCGGCGCTACGGTTACGGCCGTGTCGGGCCGGTCCCCTACATTGTCGTCGACACAGGCGGGCTGGGTGGTGGCAAAGCGGGCCTGGAGGCGCTCATGGCCCAGCAGACGCTGTTGGCTCTCGAGGAGAGCGACCGGGTGCTGTTCATGGTCGATGCCCGCGAGGGTATCACCGCGTCGGACGAGGAGGTGGGAGACCTCCTTAGGCGCCGCGGCGCCAGCGTGACGCTGGTCGTGAACAAGGCGGAAGGGATGGAGAGCGCGACCGCCGCGGCCGATTTTTATGGCCTGGGCTTCGGCGACCCTGTCGTCATCTCTTCCGCTCACGGAGATCGTGTCGGTTACCTGATGGAGCAGGTACTGGAGGCGTTCCAGGATGCGCAGGCGGAACCAGAGGAGTCCGATGCGACGCGAGTGGCCGTGATCGGCAGGCCGAATGTCGGCAAGTCGACCCTGGTCAACCGCATGATCGGTGAGGAGCGGGTCGTCGCATTCGACCTGCCGGGGACGACCCGGGACAGCATCGAGGTTCCTTTCGAGCGTGATGGGCGCCGTTACATCCTCGTGGATACTGCGGGCATACGGCGCAAGGGCCGGATCGATGAAGCGATAGAGAAGTTCAGCGTCATCAAGGCGCTGCAGGCGATCGACAGCGCCCACGTCGTGATCGCCGTGCTCGATGCGAGCGAAGGCATCACGGATCAGGATGCGAGCCTGCTCGGGCTGGCCGCGCAGCGCGGTCGGGCGATGGTGGTTTCGATTAACAAGTGGGATGGGCTCGATCACGACCAGAGGGAAACGGTTCGACGGCAGATCGATCTGCGCCTGCCATTCGTGGAGTTCGCCACCTTCCACTTCATTTCCGCCCTGCACGGTACCGGCGTCGGCCACCTGATCGAATCCGTGGACGCGGCCAAGGCGGCTGCATTCAGAGACATGCCGACGCCCGAGCTGACCCGGGTGCTGGAGGAGGCGGTCATGGCCCATCCACCGCCCCTCGTCAGAAGGCGACGTATCAAATTGCGATATGCTCACCAGGGCGGCCGGAATCCCCCGACGGTCGTCATCCATGGCACCCAGACAGACCGGCTACCGGCGACGTACCGCCGCTACCTTGTAAACACTTACAGGAAAGCATTCCGTCTGCAGGGGACGCCGGTGAGGATCGAATTGCGATCATCTGAAAATCCGTATTCGGGACGGCGCAACAAGCTGACCCCACGGCAGGAACGCAAGCGCAAGCGCCTTAAGAAGTTCACCAAGACGCGGAGCCGCTGACCCGGTTGGCAATCGTCAGCACCATCCGCGACAATCGCGGGTCCCGGACATCGCACGGCCACAAGCATCCCATGTCGTCAGCCAGAAAAATCCTGCACATAAATTCCGGATTCCAGATGCATCGGGGCGGATATCTCCCTGAGCTTGATCTGGCGTACGAGAGCTGGGGAGAGCTGAATGCTGCCGGAGACAATGCAGTCCTGCTCTTTACCGGACTGTCTCCGTCAGCTCACGCATCCTCCTCGGCGGAGGACCCTTCGCCGGGTTGGTGGGAGGAGATGGTCGGCCTCGGTCGCGCCATAGACACCCGCCGTTTCTTTGTCGTCTGCGTCAATTCTCTTGGCAGCTGCTTCGGCAGTACTGGCCCCGCCAGCCTCGACCCGAGGACTGAGCGGCCTTATCGGCTGGACTTCCCTGTGCTCTCCATCGAGGACATTGCGGCGGCCAGCTACGAAGTCGTCAAGGCACTCGGGATTCTTCGCTTGCACAGCGTCGTCGGAGCGTCGATGGGTGGTATGACCGCGCTGGCTTTCTGCACACTGTATCCGAAGGCCGCCGATGGGTTGGTCACGATCTCGTCCGCAGCGCGAGCCGAGCCCTTTGCCATCGCTCTGCGCTCACTCCAGCGTGAGATGATCCGCTCGGACCCGGCGTGGAATGGCGGAAACTACGATCTCGCCAGTCCCCCGGTGCTCGGAATGAGACTGGCTCGCAAGCTCGGCATGATCAGCTACCGGTCGGCCGAGGAGTGGCAACGCAGATTCGGTCGTGAACGCATCGCTGCCGAGCATGATCCAGGCGATACTTTCGGCGCGGATTTCGAGGTTGAGGCCTACCTGGAGGCCCACGCCAACAAGTTCATCGGACGCTTCGATCCAAACTGCTATCTGTACCTCTCCCGGGCAATGGATCTGTTCGACGTGGGAGAGCACAGTGGTTGCGTGGCGACGGAACTCGGCAAGTCAACCGTCCAAAGGGCCCTGGTGATCGGTGCAGAGTCGGATTTCCTTTTCCCGATTCATCAGCAGGAAGAGCTCGCCGAATGCCTGGAACATCCGGAGCGAGAAGTCGAATTCGTCGCGCTGCCTTCCATTCAGGGCCACGATTCGTTTCTTGTGGACATGGACCGTTTCCGGCCTGCTGTCGCCGCCTACTATGACCGGCCTTGAATGGATTACCGTGATCCGCCATTGAGTTAGCTGTCCCCCGGCGGGTCATTGTCTGTGACAGTCGCGGAGAAGCTGCCACGCGCCACCCGCACGGCGACGTCGCTACCGCGGGACACCTGACTCTGGTCACGAACGATTTTGCCATCCGGCAGAGTGGTGACGATCGCATAGCCGCGGGCCAGCGTCGCCTCGGGTCCAACCGCCGCCAGCGTCCGGGTCACGGCCTCGACCCGCCTGCGGGCCAGGTTCAGCTGATGTCTCAGTGCCGTGACGAGGCGGCCCTCGTATCCCTCCAGCCGCGCCCTGCCGGCCCTGAGGGCCGGCAACGGGGAAACCCCCTGTAACGACTTGACCAGAGTCTGCAGGCGGGCCCGGCGATGTCTAAGAAGGCTCCTGCAGGCCATCGCGAGGCGCAGTTCGAGTTCGTCCAGCCGTTGTGTGCGCTGCCGCAGGCGATTGCCAGGATGGAGGCGCCAGAGACGTTGTGCAAGCCACTCGTGGCGACGCTTCAGTTCATCCATACGCCGCGTGGCCGCGCCCCGCAATCGGTCCTGCGAGGCCGCGAATCGACGCGCCCAGTCCCCGGCGTCCGGGACGGCCAGCTCGGCGGCGCCGGACGGCGTAGGTGCCCTCAGGTCGGCCACGAAGTCGGCGATGGTAAAGTCGATTTCGTGGCCCACGCCCGCGATCACAGGGATCGGGCAGTCGAAGATGGCTCGCGCAAGTGCTTCGTCGTTGAACGCCCAGAGATCTTCCAGGCTGCCGCCGCCGCGCGTCAGGATGAGTACGTCGCAGTCGGCGCGGTCGACCGCGAGCCTGATGGCTGACACGATCCTGGCCGCAGCGCCCTCGCCCTGGACCGGCACGGGGTAGATATGGACCGGCACGGCCGGAAATCGCCGTTTCAATACGTGCAGAACATCCCGCACCGCCGCACCAGTCGGTGACGTGACGACGCCGATCCGGCCGGGCAGCGTCGGGATGGCTTGCTTGTGTTCCTGCGCGAAGAGCCCCTGTTTATCGAGCGTTTGCTTGAGATGCTCAAATTGCCGCTGCAGGTCGCCCTCTCCGGCTTCCTCCATGTGTTCGACGATGAGCTGGAAGTCGCCGCGGGCCTCGTAGAGGCTCAATCGCCCGCGACACAGTACCGCCAGGCCGTCCGCAGGCTCGAATGGCAGCCGCTGGTTGTTCTGCCGGAACATCGCGCAACGGATCTGGGCCGCGGCGTCCTTCAGGGTGAAATACATATGTCCGGAGCGCGGCCTGGCTACGTTGGACAGCTCGCCCTGCACCCAGATCGTACGGAAACCCGTCTCCAGCAGCTGCCGGACCTCCCGGTTGATCCGGGAGACGGTGAAAACCTGGCGGGGATCGCCCTGAGACTCGCTTGGCCCCCGTTTGTTCATGCGTCCATGATACCGGGCCCGGCTGGTCGGGAGTCGAATTGTTTACCGGCAGTCAGGCGAAAAGTACAATGGGCGGTTTATCCCCCTGAGTGGAGGCCGATGTAATGCGCATTGTCGAACACGCTCTTACCTTTGACGACGTGCTCCTCCAGCCTGCCTACTCGGAGGTCCTGCCAAGGGATGTGGTACTCGCTTCCCGGCTGACCCGCGAGATCAAGCTCAATCTACCTATCGTGTCGGCGGCGATGGACACCGTCACCGAGGCACGTCTGGCTATCGCCCTGGCGCAGGAGGGCGGCGTCGGCATCATCCATAAGAACATGACCCCAGAAGGCCAGGCCCGTGAGGTCCGCCGGGTCAAGAAGTTCGAGAGCGGAGTCATCAGGGATCCGATTACCGTTACTCCGGGCAAGACGATAAGAGAGGTCATCAATCTGACGCGGGAGAAGAATATTTCCGGCGTCCCGGTTGTCGAAGGAGACCAGCTGGTCGGCATTGTGACAAACCGCGATTTACGTTTCGAGACCCAGCTCGACGCACCGGTTTCCGCCGTCATGACGCCACAGGACAAGCTCGTGACGGTGCACGAGGATGCGGTCAAGGACGACGTGCTGTCGTTGCTGCACCAGCATCGGATCGAGAAGGTGCTGGTCGTGGATGACGAATTCCGGTTGACCGGAATGATTACCGCCAAGGATTTCCAGAAAGCCTCGGACTTTCCGAACGCCTGCAAGGATGATGGGGGCGCACTGCGGGTCGGCGCGGCGGTCGGGACCAGCCCCGACACGGACGAGCGGGTCGATGCGCTGGTCGCGGCAGGCGTGGATGTGGTCGTTGTGGATACTTCACATGGCCACACGCTTGGCGTCATCGAACGGGTTAAGCGAGTGAAGGCGGCTCATCCTCACCTGCAGGTGATTGGCGGCAATATCGTGACGGCGGATGCCGCCTCCTCCCTGGTCGATGCCGGGGCAGATGGCGTGAAGGTGGGTATCGGCCCAGGCTCTATCTGCACGACCCGAGTTGTCGCCGGTGTTGGTGTCCCACAGGTGACCGCGGTGGTAAACGTGGCGAAGGGCCTCGAGGGTACCGGTGTGCCGATGATCGCCGACGGTGGTATCCGTTACTCCGGCGACCTGGCGAAGGCAGTGGCCGCGGGCGCGCACAGCGTGATGATCGGAAGCCTGTTCGCAGGCACGGAAGAGTCTCCGGGTGAAGTCGAATTATTCCAGGGCCGATCCTACAAGTCCTACAGGGGTATGGGGTCATTGGGCGCCATGTCCCAGAAACACGGCTCCAGCGACCGCTATTTTCAGGACGCCACCGACGAAATCGAGAAACTGGTGCCGGAGGGCATCGAGGGGCGGGTGCCATACAAGGGCAGCGTGTTGACCATCATCCATCAATTGGCTGGCGGTTTGCGTTCGGCAATGGGCTACACCGGATGTTCCGATGTGGAGGAGATGCGTTCCAAGCCGTTGTTCGTAAAAATCACAACCGCCGGCGTCCGCGAGAGCCACGTCCACGATGTGACGATCACCAAGGAGGCCCCGAATTACCGCCTCGACTGATGCGGCAGTCCTCCATGAATCGACCTGACATCCATGACGACCGGATCCTGATAATCGATTTCGGATCCCAGTACACCCAACTCATCGCACGCCGGGTGAGGGAGGCGGGTGTCTACAGTGAGATTCATCCCTGGGACATAGCGGATCATGAGATCCGGGATTTCGCACCCAGGGGAGTCATCCTGTCGGGCGGTCCGGAGTCCGTTACTGTCTCCCAACCGCCGCGGGCGCCGGCGGCCGTCTTCGAGCTCGGCGTTCCCGTCCTGGGTATCTGTTACGGCATGCAGACTATGGCGGCGCAGCTCGGTGGCCGCGTGGCCAACTCACTGCACCGTGAATTCGGTTACGCGCGAGTCACGATCGCGGAGGATTCGCGGCTTCTCGAAGGCATCGAGGATCATGCTGACGATACCGGTCGAGGCCTGCTGGATGTGTGGATGAGCCATGGCGACCGGGTAGAGGAATTGCCGCCGGGTTTCGAGGTGATTGCCAGCACCGACAGCGCACCTCTTGCCGGAATGGAGGACCATGGACGCGACTACTACGGACTTCAATTCCACCCGGAAGTCACCCATACCCGCCAGGGCACCCGGATCCTGGAGCGTTTTGTCCGCCAGGTCTGTCATTGCGGTTCCGACTGGAATCCGGGAAGCATCATCGAAGACAGCATTGCCAGAATCCGTGCCCAGGTCGGTGGCGACAAGGTGCTTCTCGGTCTCTCCGGTGGCGTGGACTCGTCGGTGGTGGCTGCACTGCTGCATCGGGCGATCGGTGATCAGTTGACGTGCGTCTTCGTCGATCACGGCCTGCTCCGAAAGGACGAGGGTGATCAGGTCATGGCCACGTTTGGCAGGCACATGGGCATCAAGGTCGTCAGGGTCAATGCCGAAGAACGATTCCTGGCAGCCTTGGTCGGCGTAGAAGATCCGGAAGAAAAGCGCAAGATCATCGGCCGGCTGTTTATCGAGGTCTTCGAGGAGCAAGCCGCCCGGCTGCAGGACGTGAACTGGCTCGCCCAGGGGACCATCTATCCGGACGTCATCGAGTCTGCCGGTGGCAAGACGGGCAAGGCTCATGTGATCAAGTCTCACCACAACGTGGGCGGTCTGCCAGACAGAATGAAGATGTCTCTGGTTGAGCCATTGCGGGAGCTGTTCAAAGACGAGGTGCGGAAGATCGGCCTGGAACTCGGGCTCCCGTACGACATGGTTTACCGGCATCCGTTCCCTGGCCCGGGTCTCGGCGTTCGCATCCTCGGCGAGGTCCGCAAGGAATATGCAGATCTGCTCCGCGAGGCCGACCAGATTTTTATCGATGAACTCCATCAGCACGAGCTCTATGAAAAAGTGAGTCAGGCGTTCGCTGTCTTCCTGCCGGTACGCTCGGTGGGCGTTATGGGAGACGGCAGGCGGTATGACTATGTCGTTGCGCTACGGGCCGTCGAGACGGTGGATTTCATGACCGCGCACTGGGCCCGCCTGCCGTACGATTTTCTCGATCTGGTCTCTCGACGTATCATCAACGAGGTCGCCGGTATCTCCCGAGTCACTTACGATGTGTCGGGGAAGCCCCCGGCGACCATCGAATGGGAGTGACGCACAATGAACCTGGACTACTTCGCGGGACTGCTCACTGAGTATTGGTACATTCTACTGCCCCTGCTGCTACTGAGCGGCGCAGAGGCCCGCCGGAAGCAGAGCAGGGCGCGCGTCATACAGGTATTGGCCCGGACGATCGGATCCATCGCCGCCATCATCATTGCCCTTGGTGTGTTCGGCCTGCTCATCCGCTGACGAGAGCCATATATCAGCGTGCCGGTGAGTGCTGCCGGAATCAATCGACATGGACTCTGAATCTCCGATAGCCGAGAGCGACGCCCGCCACATGCAACGAGCGATCCAGCTGGGGCAGCGGGCGCGAGACGAGGGTGAGGTGCCTGTTGGGGCGCTGGTCGTTCTCAACGGAGAAGTGGTCGGGGAAGGCTGGAATCAGCCAATTGGCAGCAGGGACCCCTCGGCGCATGCGGAGATTCTCGCTCTCAGGTCAGCGGCTAAAAACGTCGGAAATTATCGACTGGTCGGCGCCACGGTCTACGCGACACTCGAGCCCTGCGCCATGTGTGCCGGGGCGATGGTACACGCGCGCATCGCCCGCCTGGTCTATGGGGCGAGGGACCCGAAGAGCGGGGCGGCGGGTAGCGTGTTCGATTTGCTCGGATCATCCAAGCTGAATCACCGGGTGGAGGTCACGGCCGATATGCTGGCCAGTGAATGCGGAGAACTGCTGCGAGCGTTTTTCCGATCCCGTCGCTGAATCAGGCGCTGTCGTCCACCACTGGATCATCAGGCTGGGCATCGACGCTGACGGGCTCGGCGAACTCCCCTGAAGTGAGCCAGATCAAAGCTTCGTAATAGCTGCGAACGTTGTCGACGTAATGCACCGGTGCCCAGCCACGGGCATAGCCTCGTTTCACACGGCTGAACCACTTCTTCTGGGTCAACAGGGGCAGGTTGGCGCGAACCTCCTCCCAACTGTCCGGATCGCCGTCCTGGATCTCGGTGATGATGCGGGCATCTTCAAGATGACCGAAACCGATGTTGTAGGCGGCCAGAGTCAGCCAGGTGCGGTCGGGTTCCGGTATGCGATCAGGTATTTTCCGCTTCACCCGCGCCAGATAATGGGCGCCGCCGATGATGCTCTCTCGGGCGTTCTCCCGGTCCGAGACGCCCATCATCTTTGCGGTGTCCTGAGTCAACATCATGATGCCCTTCACGCCGGTCGGCGAGACCGCCTCGGGATTCCAGTGTGATTCCTGATAACCGATAGCCGCGAGCAGCCTCCAGTCCACGTTGATGATATCGGCCGCTTCCCTGAAGATGTCCTTGTATAGAGGAAGTCGTGAATCCACATGTCGCAGGAAGGTCCGCACGCCCACGTAGTCGAAGTCCTCTACGGGCTGTAGGTAGCGCTGGTCGATGGCGGCGATCAGACTCCTCGCGTCATCGGTCGCAAAATACATCTTCGCCTGCCGCCGCAGGCTATCGTCTATGCCGCCTTTCAGTGCCCAGGCAAGCGGTTGAGGCTCAGACATCTGGAAGGCTCTGCGGGTATCCGGATAGAAAAACCGGCTGGCTTCGAATGACGTCGAGTCAATGATCGTAAAGTCTGCCGCGCCGCTGGAAACCCGTTCCAGCAGTTCGTCCTCGGCGGCCGACGGGTGTTCCAGCCACGTCAGATCTGGATGTTCGCGTCTGAGATTCTGCAGAGTGCGCGCGTGGCTACTGTGCGCTGCAACTTCAAGACGGCCGCCATACAGGTCCGAAATCTCTCTGGGCTTCGGTTGACCGGACCGGTAGATGAGCACTTCCGTTACGTGGCGATAGACGGGACCGAATGTGATGCCGTTCCAGCGGCCCTCAGTGGCGGTCAGACCAGCCGCTGCAATATGAGCCTCGCCGGAGGCGACGGCCCCAAGCAGTTCCGCAATACTGTCGGTAGCCGTCATGTCGAGCTCTACTCCGAGCTGCTCGGCGAACCCACTGGCGAGATCATATTCCGGGCCCACCGGGCCTTCGGGTCCGAAGTAGTAGGTCGTCGGGCTGTTCCGGGAGACGACCCTCAACGTGCCTTCGTCGAGGATCTGCTCCAGCAACGTCGGTGGCGGCTGGCAGGTCACCAACAGCAGGCCCAGACAGATTGTGCTGATCAGTCTCACGTTCGGTTCCCGGACGCCGACTCGGGGGATCGATAATAACCAAAGGTTTTCAGCCAAAAGAGCGGTTGGTCACAATTTGTCGATCACTCATCTTATGACTAATCCGGGCGGAGCCTTTTAAGCACAATTAATACAATGGGTTGGGGAATATAGTTAAAAGAGAAGGTTGACTATCATCTGACAGGTCATCCGGGACTGCCGGGCTGGCATTCGCGTTGACGGCCATCAGTTCGACCGGGATAATCCCCGCCCTCGCGGAGGGGTGCCAGAGTGGTCGAATGGGCTTGACTCGAAATCAAGTGTAGGGTCTTCCCTACCGTGGGTTCGAATCCCACCCCCTCCGCCATCAACCACACATTTAGTCATATTAAACAATAAGTTACTAAAAACATGGTTGATGAGCCCACAAATTAGCCCACAAGCCATTACCCCCCTCACAACCTAGGTTGAGGTAATTTCCAGCCCCTGGTTTGGGTCACTCTCCGCGCATACGGCCATTGATCTCGGGTCGACGTATCGACTCGGGCGCTGCGTGACTTTCGATCCTCAGACAAACCCCAAGGGAACCCGCCCGTACTATTCGGGGTTCGGCATATCCCAGCGCCCAGAGAAAAAAGAAAACTTACCAGTTTCCGAACGACTGCTTTCGGCCACAAGCGGACAGTCTGGTGTTGAAAGGGGATGCCTGGTGACCGCTAAAAGGTCGCCCCGGCCAAGAGCAGCCCCACGATCATCAGAACGACGATCGACACCGCTGTACCGCCCGCCGCAATCAACGTCTTTTTGTGGTCGACAAAAATCCGTTCTAACTGCTGAATATCCTCGTATGGAACGGTGACAACCTCACCCCGAGTAATGTCGGTGCTCGTATCACCTACGAGCTCGGTATCGAGGATTTCAATGACCCGCAAATTAAGTTTTTGGCCGTTCTGGAGTTCAATCTCAAGACGATCGCCGGGTTGCACCTCTGCCGCTATCGTCTCGTGCGTGCTTTCAACGGATCGATGGGCAATGCATCCAGCCAAGGCGAAACAGGCGGCCAGAACTGTGGCTCGAAAGGACATTTGTCGGAATATAACTATGGCCTTTGACATTGTTGTTCTCCCTGAACACGGGCGGCATTTCAGCACGCGTCACTGTAGCGGCGACGGAGGGTGCGTGTCATGGCTCGGAGCACCAGAATCTTTGGCTACTTCTGTTACTTTCCAGCCCTCCATATTGGCAAAATATCGGCGGCGGCTAATGGCCGCTTTGGGTCGGAAGCGGACCCTCAAAATTGGCCCGAGGGAGGCTAGACTAGGATTTCAGCCGAACGGCCGCCTTCGACCAGGAGCAGATGGTCAGAGCGGAGATTGCCTTGATCGATTGCAAGTTGACGAATGGCGGACGACTTTCGCACAGTTGTCTTTCTTCTCCCGAATCGTGTTCAGGACAAGGTTGCTGATGAGCAATCTCCGTCGCAGATGCGATGAGTCCAGTCGAAATGCCGTCAAGCGATTCTGGCGGGACGCCGTCTGAAGTCTCATTGGCCTCTCCACAGTTGAGTCCTGACACTCTTTGAATCTATTCCTGGCGACAACGTAATTCCGAGATCAAGCTCACACTTCGGACGGGGCACGCGAGGCCACCGCCAAGGAACGGTTGCAATCGGCCGTAAACGGTTCCTCCGTGTCAAAGGCCGCAAGCTCACTTTTACGGTTCCCTGCGTCGGCTGCAGCGAAGAGCAAGTCTCTGCACTGTCACCTCGGACCTACTCGAGGCTTCCGCTGATGCGACCGGCTCACAGTGCAGTAGTCACTGCTTCGTTGCACGAATGGGCGCTCTGCAGATGTCCACATTCGACGCGGAGCACGCAGATCGCCTGGCTCATGTGCATGGGGGCAATCTTGCTGAAGGCGATCTGGTGTTCCGATGGTGGAATGACATGATCGCTTCCCTGCATGCGGAGACCTGCTTTCGTCACCGTGAGCTCGGCTTGATGCCAGAATCTCACTGGCGCGGCTACCAGAGGTTCATCACCGACTATCTTCGGACGCCGGCTGCTCCTGAATTCTGGCAGGATGTGGGGTCGGGCTTATCCGAGGAGTCTTCCGGATCGGTCACGGGTCTGCTACGACAGCATGCCAAGGAGAACAGCTGAGGCCAGGCCCTGGCAGGATCCCGAGGGACGACTAAAGTCGGAAAAGGAATTCCTGCATGCCGTTGCGCAACAACATGGCGCGTTCCCTGCGATAGCGAGGAAGACATTGCCTCAGATCCTCTAGATTGTATCGAGGCGCCTCTCGCTGCTCGTCGGTGACGGGCGTCACCGAGAGGCTGTAGTCGTCGGTCGGCGCGTAGCGGTTAGGAGCCGCCGGCATACGGGTATTGGAGTAGGCCACCAGCGCATGCGCCAACATCCCGGAATGTCCCCGATCGGCGATGCAATCCATCAGGGCAGTCAGTGCCGGGCGGGTCAGATAATTGAGCAGATCCCAACAGAGTACGAGGTCCGTGGGCTCCTCGCGCTTGGCGGGGAGTAATGCCTCGATCTTTTCACCCAGGGTGTCGGGTTCCGTATCGTCCTTGAGTCCAGCAAAACCTTCCTCGATGTCGGCGATATCCAGTCGACAGCGGAAGTGACTGAGTAAAGCGATCGTTCGCGGTTGCGCCGGACCGAGGTCGAGTACCACTGAGCGGCCCCCCTCGTGCATCCGCTCCATGAGAGAGCGGAACAGGGGGGCATTCAGCGGCTGCGGCCGGCCGATCACGTCTTGGCCGGACGCGCCGTTTTCAGAGGAGGCCACGCTACAGGACCTGCATGTAGGTCCGCGGCATGCGCTGACCTACGGACTGGCGGCTTCACCCTTGGCCGCTGCAGGATCGCTTGCACCGTTGGTCGACGGTACCGGCGAGTCGCCGTTGGCCTTGGAT
>CP070833.1:2618442-2630295 GCA_020341735.1 Gammaproteobacteria bacterium
ACAGGATGCTGGCGTTGCTGATCACGGTTCCGGACTAGGCTGACTGAAGGATCTCGAGGAGGACCCAAGTCGTGGATCACTGCGTTTTTATCCACACGAATCACAAACAGATCGTCGGCGCGCTCGTCGCCAAGTATGCGCTGAAGCGCAATTCGCCGAACGCGGACAAATTCGATGTCCAGATCATCGACACGGCTGACTACCCCTGGCTGCATGAACATGAAGGCAAGATGTACCTGCGCGACGGGGTGGAGCGGGTCTGGCTCAATGACGACTTGCAGTCATTCACTCCATTGCGTTTCATGCCGCCGAAGCTGATGAACTTTCAGGGCAGGGCGATCGTGATTGATCCGGACATTTTCGCTGTCGGAGATGTCTGGGAACTGTTGAGCCGCGACATGCAGGGCAAGGCCATCATGTGCCGCATGCGATCTGGTCCCAAGGGTTACATAGACAAATGCCTTGCCAGCAGCGTGATGCTGCTCGATTGCGAGAAGCTTCCCCATTGGGACGCCGAGCAGGGATTCCGGGAGATGTTCGCTTTCCAGCGCGACTACCAGCCATGGATCTGCCTCAAGCTGGAAGATAGGGAAACCATCGGGTTCTTCGAAGATCATTGGAACGATTTCGATAAACTCACGACTCGAACAAAGTTGCTTCATAACACGCGGCGCAAGACCCAGCCTTGGAAGACGGGCCTGCCGACAGACTGGAGGCCGGCTGAGCGGTTCAGGTTGTTTCCACCCGTCGCCTGGGTCATGAGGGCCCGGCGCAAGCTGTTCGGTGAGTACGCCTTTCTTGGCAATTACAAGGCCCATCCCGACCAGAATCAGGAGATGTTCTTTTTCGGCCTGCTGAAGGAGTGTCTGGAAAAAGGGGTGATCACGGAAGAAATGTTGCGTGACGAAATGTCCAGCAACCACGTGCGCCACGATGCGCTCGAGGTTCTGGACCGGACTCCCCAGCTGGCGCCGGCCCCGAAACCACCCATGGAACTGCCGGCCTGAGCATCTCGATCCGGTCCTAGGTCAGTTTCACCGCCCGCCCTTTTGGGGGTCGGTCAGGAGCTGAAGCACTTCTGCGGTGGCCGGTTGTATGTCAGGCAGCGGCGGAGGCTGGCTGTCAGGGAACGTCTCACCGAGAAAAACGGCCCGACCTGAATCAACCAGTCTGGTATGCAGTCTGCCGACGTCGCGGCGCAGCCGCTGGGGGGCGACCAACTGCGCCAGTCGATGGGTGAGAGCGCGGTATCTCAGCATCGACCGCATGCGCCGCAGATTTGCTCGGAGGCGAATCATCCTGCCGGACCCGCGGAGATCAGGGCCATTGTCTCGCATGTCGAATATGTAGACCGGACGTCTGGTCGCACAGGCTTCGGTCAGCATCGACATGCTCTCACCCGTGACTATGAAGCGATCGGCGAGTGCCAGGAAAGCCAGAAAAGGATTTTCTCGGGAGTCTGGTTTCCATTGGAAAAAAAAGTGCTGCCCTGTGAGTGATTGGCTTAACGCCTGAGCCGCTGCCCTCGGTGTGCGTGCACTTGTGGTCACCATCAACGATCCATTCAGGGACTCCGCCAACTGGTTTGCTTCTCGGCCGAGTCGGCCCGCTTTGGCCGGGTCCAAATGGAATGGCCCCGAATCCCCGCCCACCAGCAGCGCTATTCTCGGTTGACGTAAGGCAGCCATCCGCGGCTCCCATTCTTCGGCGGCGTCGGCCAGCCGCGCCTCGCTGATCCGGTGCAGTGGGAGATCGAGCTCAATAACGTTTGGGTGTCCCTCAAGCGCATACTGAGGAGTAGCCACGATCAGATCAAACCGATCAGGCCTTGCCCAGGGTCGTCCCACGTGGACCAGGCGCACCGGTTCATTCGCCTGCTGCCTTATCCAGCGCGCAACGGGTTCATTGCGGCGTCCAGCACTGATTACGAGCCGCGGCCAGGGCGGGGTCAGCTGCGGCCGGTACTGTCTTGGGATGCCCGCCAGCGTGGGGCCGAGAAGGATGTTACTGAGGAGTTCGGAGTGGCGGTAGCGGAGATGTTTCTCATCGAAGGGTGCGCCCAGTGATTCAGCCAGTGCCATCACCTGGTTATTGTCACCAGCCTTGTGTCCGAGCAGCACCCAGACGGGAGAACTGGTTTCTGTTTCGTGAGCTTGGCTTAGAGAGTTCACCTATCGGGCTCCAGGCGCTGCGTCGCTGGAAAGCGGTGCAATCCTACCGCAACAACCTGCCGCATGGGGGGATCACGTTATAATTACGGCGCGTGATCACCTCGCATCGATACCGATGCGTCCGAACAGCAGGATCCGTCTATCCGTTCAGGGGCGGGTCTGCTTGGCTGACGTCGGCGGGGCAGGGGTCCGAATGCAGTTTGTTGCGGGCATTCGCTGGCGAGAATCGATCTATGGTGTTGTTAACTTTCACCCGCGCCTATCCTTGGCAGAGCCTGCTGATGATAGTCGCGCTACTGCTTGCCGGGCTCGCGGAAGGCTCGAGCATGTCGGTACTTCTTCCGCTGCTCAGTATCGCCGTCGAGTCTGTACCGGGTGCGGAGCAGGCTCAGCAATCTGAATTCGCGCAAATGATCAACGGGTTGCTGCAACAGGTCGGGATCACTCCGACCGTTGGCAGCCTGCTCGTGGTGGGTGTATTCGGCATCATCATCAAAAGCGCTCTGCTTCTGGTGGCAGACCGCCAGGTGGGTTACACCAAGGCCAGAGTCACTACCGATTTGCGGCTGAAGCTTCTCAGAGCCGTGATGTCCAGCCGTTGGGACTACTTCGTCCATCAGCCAATCGGTCGCTTGACTAACAGTATGGCCACCGAGGCATGGCGCGCCTCGATTGCCTACGAGTTCGGTGTAGGCATCATTGCCTATGGCCTCCAGGCCATCATCTACGCCCTCGTTGCTTTTATGGTGTCCTGGCAGGCGACTCTCGCATCTTTGGGTGCAGGGCTCGTCATACTCTTCGTATCGCATTTTTTGGTGAAGATGACGCGGAAAGCAGGCAAGCGCCAGACGAATCTCCTCAAGTCCCTGCTGGCCCGCATGACCGACACACTGAACTCGGTCAAGACAATGAAGGCGATGGGACGTGAGAATCTGGCGGACGGTGTCCTGCAGACCGAGACCAGCCGACTGAATCAGGCGCTGGAGAAAGAGGTCTTCAGCAAGGCAGTTCTTAGTGCGGCCCAGGAACCTATGTTTGCTGCGGTCATCGCCGTCGGGATGTTTATTCTGCTGCAGCGATGGCAAATGCCAATAGCGGAAGTGCTCGTCCTTGTGCTGGTGCTGACCAGGGTGCTTCTGCACCTCGGCAAAATCCAGAAGCACTACCAGAAGATGGTCGCAGCAGAGAGCGCCTACTGGTCCATGCTCGAGGCGGTCGAGGAAGCCGATGCGAAACGTGAGGAATACAGCGGCGACACACCGCCATCACTGGACAAAGCGATCGAGCTTGCGGACGTAGGCTTTAGTTACGATGGGGTGCCGTTACTTCGAGACGTCAACATGGCGATCCCGGCCGGAGCCCTGACGACAATCATCGGACAATCCGGATCCGGAAAGACCACGATCCTGGATCTCATCGCAGGCCTGCATAACCCCGACTCGGGGACGGTCAGCGTCGACGGTGTATCGCTTGCGACAGTTGATCTCCGCAAATGGCGTCGGCAGATCGGCTATGCGCCGCAAGAGGCGGTCCTGTTGCACGACACTATCCTGAATAACATCACGCTCGGCGATCCTGAATTATCGGAAGAAGATGCCCGACTGGCTCTCGAGAAAGCCGACGCGTGGTCGTTTGTAGCCGCGATGGAGCAGGGACTGGAGACCAGCGTTGGCGAGCGCGGAGCTCGAATCTCGTCGGGTCAGCGCCAGAGGATCATGTTGGCGAGGGCTCTCGTTCATCGCCCCCGGCTGCTGATCCTCGACGAGGCGACCAGCGCCCTTGATCGTGCCAGCGAAAACGCGATCTGCACGACGCTCAAGTCGCTTTGCGGGGAGTTAACCATCGTTGCGGTCTCCCATCAGCCAGCACTGGCAGAATTTGCCGACGTCGTTTACCGAATGTCTGAAGGAACCATCGAAGGCGGACCGGATGCGACGGCTCCCGGTACTCGAACGGCTGCGAGTCGGGCCTAGTGAAAGGGTCAGCCTGCTGAGCCGGCCAGGCGATTCTCCGAACGCAGATTGGCGAAGCTGCTTACGATCCTCTCCACCTGTTCTGTCGTGTGCGCCGCGCTCATGCTACAGCGCAGCAGGCAACTCGTGCTCGGCGTAGCCGGTGGGATCACCAGATTCACATACACACCGTTATCGAGAAGTCGATGCCACCAGTCAATTGCCAGCTCTGTCTGGTCCACGAAGACTGCGACCACCGGACTCGGCTGTGGCCCAACCCGGAACCCGGACTCCTGCAGGCCCCCGTATAGCTGGTTCGCATTGCGCCACAGCCGCTCTCTCAGTTCGGGCCTCGTAGCAATCAGCTTCAGGGCTTCCCGGGTCGAAGCGACCACCGAGGGGGCAGGGGACGCGGTAAAGATATACGAGCGCGCTGCCATTCGGATCAGGTCGAGCTCAGGCAGACTGCTGACGCAGAATCCGCCCACAGATCCGAGACTCTTGCTGAAAGTGCCTACTACGAACTCGACTCTGTCTTCCAGGTCAAGCGCTTCGGCAAGGCCACGGCCGTGTGCCCCAAAGACTCCCATCGAGTGGGCCTCGTCCAGCAGCAGGCAGGCGCCATAGCGGTCCTTTACGTCGACGATTTCCTCGAGCGGCGGCTGATCACCGAGCATGCTGTAAAGCCCTTCGGCAACGACGAGCGTGTTCGCGCTACGTTCGCCCAGCCGACGAAGGCGCTTTTCCAGGTCCGCGGGATCGTTGTGTCGGAAACGGATGATCTCGGCGCCACTGAGCCGGCAGCCATCGTAAATGCTGGCGTGCGAGTCCGCGTCGATCAAAAGTACATCGTCGCGCCCGGCAAGAGTGGACACCATGCCCATGGTAGCCAGGAAGCCGGTCGTGAATACCAGGGCATGTCGCCTGTCGAAGAATTCTGCGAGCTCTTCTTCTAGGGCATGATGAGTGCTGTATGTCCCGTTGGCCATGCGCGAACCGGTGGTTCCGGTACCTTCCGCATCAAGAGCCGCTTTGGCCGCTTCTATACACGATGGCTCAAATGTCAGGCCCAGGTAGTTGTTCGAGCCGGCGAGGATAGTTTCACGGCCGTGGACGATGCCCACGGTCGGCGAGATAACCCGCTCGGTGACAACCCCGAACGGGAGGCTGCCGTATTCAAGGAGTTCGTGTCGCATCTTGCCCAGCGGGGCAAATTTCTCCAGCAGGCTCATGGCTGAGCGCCACCTGCTACAGACTCCAGCATCTGCGCGAACTCGTGGACGGTGCGGACATCAGGCAGCTGATTGAGCGGCAAGCTAATATCGAGTTGATCCTCGATCTCGACGACCAATTCCAGCATCTGCAGAGAGCTCAGGCCCAGATCCGCCACAAGCGCGTCGTTCTCGCCTGCCGTCTGCCCAGGCTCCAGGTATTCGCCGAGGACCTCACGGACGATGGACAAACATTCGGCATACGTAGCCATGGAAGATTCTTCCTCTTGTTAGCCGCGCGACGTGCGCGCAACCATCTGTTCTTAAAGCTAAATACGTCCGCCGATGACCGACTGTCCAGAGTCACGTTGCTGAGCCGTTGCTTGTAGCCTCTCGCTGCAGTGAGCCACGACATCATGATCGAACAGGCCGGCCTACACGCCGGGTTCATATGTTACCCCGGATGGCGGTCCCAGGTGAATGCCGGACCAAATGCTGTGATGGACATCGCTCGCGGGATCCCAGCCCCAACAAGTCAGCCGCTGGAATAGCGACGGTGTCCGATAACTGCGGGCTCAGTCGCGCAGAAGATCCCGGACCCGGGCGACCGCGCTTTCGACATCATCAGTTCCTCTGGCAACTGTACGAGCGGGCGGGTCATTGGTGACCCATGTTGCCTGACCCGATTCGAGCAATTTTCGATGGAATAGCGTCAGATCTCTCGTGAGTCTGCGTGGTCCGATCCGCATCAGAAGGCGATACAGGTCAGCACTGATGCGAAAGTCCCTTGTATGAGTCTGGCCGGCCGCAAGGTCAAACATGAAAACAGGTTTTCCGGTCGCACAGCACTCCGAGAGCATCGACACACTGTCACTGGTGACGATCAGCGAGTCCGACAGGGCGAGTATCCCCAGGTAGGGGTTCGATTCCTCGTCCAACGACCAACGATAGACATAGTGGGGGCATTCAACCGCCGAAATTAACGCCTCAGTGGCAGCGCTGGTCGTGCGAGCGCTCGTGCTGATCAACAACGAGCCGCCACGTCGCGCCGCCCCCGCGGATGCCAGTCTGCCCAGGGCACGGCCCGCATTGGGGCCGAGCGTGTACGGTCCGCTATTGCCTCCCAGGATCAAACCGATCCTGGGCATAGGGAGATCATCAAATGCTTGCGACCATTCCTCCGCCGCAGCAGCGAGGCTGGCTTCGTTCACCCGATGCAGGGTGCCGACGTTCTGCAGAACATTGTCGCGTTGCGGGAGTCGATACTGAGGCGTGGTCACCACAAGGTCGAAATTCCCACAGGCGGCCCAGGGTCGCCCGACATGAACCAGCTTTGTCTTGCCTCCGGAGCGTGCCCTGATCCACCGACAGACAGGTTCGTTTCGCATGCCTGCGGAGATCACGATCTCGGGCCACGGGGCCTTCAGTGGAGCCGAAGCACGTTCGTCTATACCTACAAGGCTTGGTATACGCAGCAAGCCGGGAAGGAAATCGTACTTACGATACTTCAGTTGCTTGATTTCAAAAGGCCAGCGTAAAGCTTCAGCCAGCGCAACCAGTTGAGTCCGCTCACCGGCGCGGTAACCCGCCACGACCCAGACCGCAGGATCCGCGGCATCTCTCCCGTCGGCTTGATGGCCGCTGAGAGTCGTCTCTTCGCGTGTCTTGGAGGATTGCATCGAATCTGATTGCGCCGGCGGTATCCGTACGAGGCAGATGAGTGGGGCGGTCCTGCGGGTTCCTGCCCCGGACGCGATTGTATGCGATTGCCGGGCAGGCTTCCCGGTTGTGCGGTCGTTGTCGGGACCGATGTAATGTGCCTACACAGCCACCATGCCAGCCCACCCGATTCTTCAACGCGTCGCCGCAGACACGACCGCGGGTGGTTTGGCAATACCTCCCAGCCTGCATCATAATATCGGGTTTACCGCGAGGATCCTGGCCGGGCAATGCGGAGCCCCGTCGCTTCTCGCCAGATCACTTGCATTATCGGCGGTGAAACCCATGTTTCAGATCAGTGACGGCGTTAAGAAATGGTCGATACTTCTTCCGACCTATCCGTTGCCTGCCCGTTGGCGCGTGGCCTTGCGGCGACGCTACCTCTCCAGGTTGGAGCTGGCCAAGGCTCGCCGTGCGAGTTTGCTTATCATCGGCCATCCCAAGAGCGGCAATACCTGGCTAAAGGTAATGATTTCGCGCCTGTTTCAGGTACGTTTCGGGTTGCCCGCCTCGCGCCTGATCAACACGGACGAACTGGCCCTCAAGAACCCGGCCATTCCGCGCCTGGCGGCCAGCAACGGTTACTACAGCTACGAAGGCGCGATCGGAGAGGCGCTCGAGCCGGGGGCGCCGGATTCTGTTCTGCGTCACAAGCCTGTTCTGCTCATCGCACGAAATCCCTGTGATATCGCGGTGTCGTGGTTCTTCCAGTTCACAAAAAGGCAATCAGCCCACAAGCAGGAATTGATCAATCATTTCATCGAACACCCCATCGACCGAAAGACGATCGGGATGTGGGATTTTGTTCGCCACAGCGACATCGGGCTGCCATTCCTGGTGGACTATCTGAACACCTGGGAGAGGAATCTCGCGGGGCTGGACCGCGCGCTGATCATCCGCTACGAGGATCTGCGGGCGCGGCCCGCCGAGACCTTGCGAAAGGTTGTTGACTTGATGGACTACGAGTTCAGTGACGAGGAAATTCAGGAAGCCGTTGATTTTGGTTCATTCGATAATCTGCGCAAGCTCGAGACCAAGGGCTTTTTCCGTCAGGGCGGTCTGACACTTCGCGATCCCAATGATCCGAATACTTTCAAGGTCCGGCGTGGAAAAGTAGGGGGGTACAGGGACTACTTCTCGCCTGAACAGGTGGCTGAACTCGATGATCTGGTTCGATCGAAAATATCGCCGACCTTCGGTTACACACCGGAGTTGCCTGAGCAGCATCGGGCAGATGCTGCGGAAGCTTGATGCGGGCTGACCAATGCTATCGCGACCGATCGGTTGCGGGGCCTCGCAGGTATGAGCATGTCGGCGCCAGACGCGGCTCTCCGGTAGGGCTGCGATGAGGGACGGGGAAGACAGCGATCGGCCTATGAGGTCGCCGCAACCGCGGGTCTGGTTCGTTGTCGGCGATCGCCTGGGCGACAACGCGCAAGTCGAAAACCTGGTCAGTGGACTCGGGATACCATGCGAGCGACGCTATGTTCGGGTAAAGGATCCGTGGATCAAGGGCAAGCCCAAGGTCTTGCCATCCTTGCACCACCTGGATCTGACAGCTTCTGATGATCTGGCCCCACCTTGGCCGGACATGGTGATCACGGTAGGGCGCCGACTGTCGATGGTGGCGCTCTGGATACGTGAGCAGTCACAGAAGCACACCAAGATCGTGCTGATCGGCAAACCGTCGTGCGCAGCCGATCCATTCGCGCTGATCGTCACCAGTGGAGAGGTACAGATTCCTCCCCGGCCGAACGTAATGCGAATATCCCTCCCGCTGCTGCGGGTGGACGAGGCCAAGGTCGAGGCCGCAACCGCGGAGTGGCGTGAACGGATGGCGCCGCTGCCACGTCCTATCATCGGGATCCTCGTCGGCGGCCCGACCAATCCGTTTGCATTCAATCGTCGGGTTCGCGCTGGCTTGCTCAAGGCGGCTGTCGACGTGATCGAGCGAGATGGCGGCACTCCCTACATCACCACCAGTCCACGCACGCCACCGAAGATCGTCCGGGCATTGCGCGAGGGTCTCCCGGAGCGTGCTCGCTTTTTCGAGTGGCGCCCGGGCGCGGCAGGCAATCCCTACCACGCTCTGCTTGGGCTCGCGGATGGATTTATTGCAACCGGGGACAGTATCTCAATGCTTGTGGAGGTGGTTAAACTCCGCAAACCGCTGGCGATTTTTCCGTTGCCATACGGAGCCATCCACAAACTGGATCGGTTTCGCCGGGTTGGCGCCCGCTGGCTCTACCAGCCGGACGAAGACACGGCCGGTGGCAGATTCCGCCGACGCCTGCGTTCCTTCGGTGGAGCGCTGCGGATTCTGCCCCACACACGGGACTTCACGGCAATTCACGAACTGCTCGTCAACCGCGGCCTGGCGGTGTGGGCCGGATGTCGGCTGGCAGCGCCAACCGGGCAGATTCCCGACGACATGCAGATCGTCACGCGCCGGATCCGAAATCTGCTAGCCGACACCGATTGACCTTATGGCTCAGGCGCTCGGGCTGAACAGCCGCAGCGCTTTTTTCATAGTCCGGGTGCCGAGGCGATCGATGTGCTGTTTCCACTGTGATAGCCGGTTAGCTTTCAGGTAGTTCATCTGCACCATGCGGCGCTCACCGACGAATGGCTTGTGCCCATGGTAGGAGTCGTCCGTCCTCCTGAAAGCCAGCAAAGTGCCGCCCAGAGGCGCTACCTCTGCCGCGTAGTCCTCGATATCACTGTCGGAGCGCAGCATCCTGAGCTGGCCCTCTTCGCTGGTCCAGTCCTCGTTGAAGTAGACGAGTACAGTAATGATCTTGCTGGGATGATCGGTATGAATATTTCCGTCACTGCGCTCGCAGAACTTTCGTACCGTGGTAGTGGTTGGACTCTCGGAGAGGTCCACGCCGAACTTCCGCCCGATATGTTCGGCTAGTTCGGGACCGGCGAGTTCCTCGAGAAACTGCTGGAAGACGTGACCGTATTCGATATCTTCCAGTGACAGATTGCCCGGCCGGTCAATGGCGGGGTAATCCCGGTTGATAGTCGCCAGTTTGTCTGCCTTTATGCAGTCCTGGACAACCAGGAAATCGAACGGGTCACTGTTTAGCGTTGCGGCGTCGATCGCCGCGAGATCGAGGAGTTTCATTCCGGCTCCTTGTCGGGGCGGCCCCCAATGGTTTATTCCATCGAAGGTTACAGCGATATTGCATGGCCCGCCACTCGGTGCAGCATTCTATTGAACGCCTGCTGAACCGCACGAATGGGTTGTGAAGCCGGTCCGGTCTTGGGGCTCTGTAGAGCGCACACCGCGAGGCGCGTGACGTGCCATAATATGCGTCTTTAACGCCAGGCATCTGATGCTGAGCCGCACGTGGATGGCCCGCGGGCAAAAACGCCGGTCCGGCAGCAGTCAGACATCGCCTGGTTTACGGATTCAGCAGTTCATAGGAAGTCTGCACGTGTTCGAAGGTGTGTCCCGGCACGCGATTCTCGCGCTGCTTTTTTTCTTGCCCTATAAGCGAAGAAAGAACATCGATCGTTGGCTGAGAGGCCGCGGGGAGTATCGCAAGCTTCACCGGGCCGATTGGTTGCTCATCTCGTGGGGCAAAAGCGGGCGTACCTGGCTGCGTGTGATGCTCTCCAGGGTCTATCAGCGGAAATACGGATTTCCCGAGAACACGATGCTCGATTTTGACAATCTGAATCGCATCCACGCTGAAGCGCCTAAGGTCTTCTTCACCCATGGGAACTACCTACGCGATTACACCGGTCACGGTTACGACACCAAGGTCGATTTTCTCGGCAAGAAAATAGTGTTCCTTGTCAGAGATCCGCGAGATGTTGCCGTTTCGCAGTTCTTCCAGTGGAAGTACAGGATGCGTCCGCAGAAGAAACGCTTGAACGACTATCCGCCACACAAGTCAGAGGTAGACGTCTTCGACTTCGTCATGAACCCTGAACAGGGTTTGCCGCGCATTATCAGTTACTTCAATGCCTGGCTCGAATGGATTCCGCAGATCGGCGACGTCTTGATCGTTCGTTATGAGGATATGAGAACCGACCCGGGCGAGGTTCTCCGCAAGATTCTCGAATTCACCGGGACACCGGTAAGCGCTGAGGATATCTGCGACGCTGTGGATTTCGCCGCGTATGACAACCTCAAGAAAATGGAAGAGAAAAGCACATTCTCGCTCTTCAGCACGGGTTGGCGGCTGATCCCGGGCGATCGGAAAAACCCGGATTCCTTCAAGGTCCGGCGCGCCAAGGTCGGTGGCTACAGAGACTATTTCACCGACGAGCAAGTTGCCGAGATCGACGCGATGGTAGATGCTGATCTACTACCGCAGATCGGATATACGCGTGGTGAAAAAGGGATGCCCGGTGGGAAGCCGGGCGTCTCTGACGCACAGGCCCAGTCAATCCGAAACTGACACGGTGCAAGGCACCGGGACGACAGTCTTCACGCCGCCAGCGGTGGGGTCCTGTCGATGATCTCCAGAGCGTCGTGTCGGATATGATTCTTGCGCATTTCTTCCTGAAGCATGTCGATGCTGACGATTTGCTGTTCAAGACACTCCTTGAGCAAGGCAAAGAAGAACTGCTCCTGTTTGGGATCGGGATGTGCCTTGTAGGTTCCGGCAAAACGGTATTCCCCGAAAAGCGCCCTCCGTGCCCGGCGGATCCAGTGACGCGGCGGGAATAGCCGAAATGTATCAGCCGGACGATAATCCACGGGGAGTCCGGTCTTCCAGGGCTGTGTCTTGCGCTTGGTATTGTGGAGAAGGCGGGTGTTCTCATCCAGGTGATCGAAATCGT
>CP070833.1:2630395-2657628 GCA_020341735.1 Gammaproteobacteria bacterium
GCGCGGCCAGTCGTGCTTTCGACGCCTCCAGGCTGGCTGTGGCCGGTAGCGCGACCCACCAACTGGTCAGTCAGTCCGGTGACCTCGCGGACGGGGTGTTCTCCAGGCTCAAGGTCGAATTCGGCGTTGTGTCCGCGGCGCCTGTCCTGGAGGGGCGGATACGCCTGAGTGACGGGCGCGTTATGACTCTCACCGGGATCGATCCGCTATCGGAGCGGCCGTTCCGCGGACATGGCACTTCGCTTCAATCGGGAAGCGAATTGCGCGATCTGCTCGTCGATCCGACAACGGTTCTTGCTACACCCCAGCTTGCGGCCAGCGTGGGGGTGACGCGGGGTGATTTGATCGACGTCGTGGCCTCGGGCCGCACGCATCGCCTCCGTCTCGCCGGCTACCTTACGCCCGGGACCGCAGAGGCCCCGGTGCTCGAGGGCTACCTGTTCGCCGACATGGCGACCGCTCAGGAGATCCTGGGCGCGGTCGGCAAGCTGACCCGCATCGACCTGATTCTGAGGCCGGCGGAACTCGAGCGGATAGAAACCTGGCTTCCGCCGGGCCTGGAGCTGGTATCCACGGCCGCGAGGTCGCGGCACATGCAGGAGATGACCAGGGCATTCCGGGTCAATCTTTTCGCTCTCAGCCTGCTTGCCCTGCTGGTGGGCGCATTCCTGATTTACAGCACCATGTCGTTTCTTGTTGTCCAGCGGCGCAACGTCATCGGTACTCTCCGAACGATCGGGGTTACCCGGCGACAGCTGTTTTCCAGCGTGCTGCAGGAGTCGTTTATCGTCGGCGTGCCCGGTACGATAGTTGGCCTCGCCCTGGGGTGGCTACTTGGCAGTGGGCTGACCGCCCTGGTCGTGCGGACCATCGACGATCTCTATTTCCAGCTTCAGGTAACCGGTGTTCCGCTGGACTGGATGGCATTAAGCAAGGGCGGGATCCTGGGCCTCGGCGTGACCGTGGCAGCCAGCCTCGGGCCAGCCGCGGAAGCCGCCACGGTCGCGCCCCGATCTGTCCTGAGCCGTGCATCGCTGGAGCGACGCGCACGCCGCAGGCTGCCCTGGCTGGCCGTCGCCGCGGCGGTCGTAGGACTGATCTCGGCGGCGCTGCTGATGTTAAAGACTGACTCGCTGGTGCCGGGCTTTGCCGGTATGTTCGGCATCATCGTCGTCGGTGCGCTCCTGGCGCCACCGACGATCGTTCTATTCATGACGGGCCTGTTGCGCGGATTGCGGCCGCTGCTCGATATGCCGCTCAGGATGGCGATTCGGGGAGTAAATGCATCGCTCAGCCGAACCGGCGTAGCGGTCTCCGCCCTGATGGTCGCCGTCGCAACCGTGGTTGGCGTCGGATTGATGGTCGGCAGTTTCCGAGCCAGCGTGGACCAGTGGCTCCAGGACTCGCTGCGTTCGGATGTTTACGTCAGCCTGGATGACGCCTGGTATGCCTCTGGAGGCGACCCGGAGGCGCTGACCGCGGCGCTCGACAGTCGGGTCGAGGTTGCTGAAGTCACTCGTTCGGTTCGCACCCGTCTGCTGACCGACGATGGCGAAATCAGGCTGTGGGGTCTGGATCCCGGCAGTGGGGATTGGGGTTTGCCGGTGGTCTCGGGTGACGCCGCCGCTGCCCGCAGCGCTTTCGATGCCGGCCGTGCCGTCGTCGTCTCGGAACCCTATGCCCGCCGATCCGGTCTCGAGGTCGGCGACTCGATCGTCTTGCCGTCCCCCCGCGGCCCGAAGACATTTCCCGTCGCGGCGATCTTTCGTGATTACACCTCGGACCGGGGGGTGGTCGCTGTGCACCTGGCATTTTTCCGACAGGTCTGGGACATCGGCCGCGTCGACGGCATCGGGCTGATCGCCGCCGCCGACGCGGCCGATGTCCGCCGGGCAGCCGACGAACTTCTGGGCGCCGCGTCCGGGGTGCGGATCGCCTCGAACAAGGAGATACGAGGCGCATCCCTGCAGATCTTCGATCGCACCTTCACCATTACTCGAGTGCTTCAGTTGCTAGTCGGAATCGTCGCATTCCTCGGTATCCTCAGCGCGCTCCAGTCACTACAGATGGAACGGGTCCGGGAACTGGCTGTCCTCCGTGCACTGGGTTGGTCACCGAGCCAGGTGCGCCGGCTGGTGCTCTCCCAAACCGCTCTCTTGGGTCTGTCGGCGGGCTTGTTCGCCATGCCCCTGGGGATCGCGCTGGCGGCTGTTCTGATACGCGTCATCAACCTGCGCGCTTTCGCCTGGACCATGGGCTTCAGCCTGGACCATATGGTGCTGATCCAGGGCATGGTTCTGGCAGTGACCGCCGCGTTCGTAGGTGGGCTATATCCCGCTTGGCGTTCTGCCGGGCGGCGCCCGGCAGCGGACTTGCGCGATGAGTAGCACCGGTCGGTATATCGTTGCTGCGGCCACGATCGCCGCCGTGCTCTGGCTGGCACTGACCTCCCGGGATGAAGAGCGCCCTGTCGAAGGCGGGGTCCGGGTGTCCAGCGTGCTTGGTGATGGCGACACTGCTGGTTTTCGACTCGCGGATCCGGACTATCGACTGGAGTTTCCAGCTGACCATGGTGCGCACCCGGACTTCCGTGCCGAATGGTGGTATTTCACCGGCAACCTGACGGCCAAGGACGGCCGTCAGTTCGGATTCCAGTACACGATCTTTCGATTCGCGCTGGCTGCGGACAGCGCAGAACGGATCTCGTCCTGGGCGACCCGCCAGATCTGGATGGGGCACCTGGCGCTGACCGATGTCGCCGGTGAGCGCTTCCATCGAGCCGAGCGTTTTGCCCGCGGGGGCGAGATCGGTCTCTCGGGCGCCTCAGCAGACCCGTTCCGGGTCTGGCTGGATAACTGGGTCATGTTGTCCAGAGACGAAAGCTTTCTTCCGCTGCAGCTGTCGGCCCAGGAGCATGATTTCGGCCTCGAACTTGTGATCACAGACGGAGTCGGCCCTGTTCTACAGGGTGACCAGGGCTATAGCGCAAAAGGACCCGGTACCGGCAACGCTTCCCACTACTACAGTTACACGAGGCTGGATGCTCACGGGCAGATCCGTATCGGCAACGAGTACGTCCGGGTCGCGGGGCAGGCCTGGCTCGACCGGGAGTGGAGCACGAGTGCGCTGGGGCCGGGCGTGAAAGGATGGGACTGGTTTGCACTGCAGATGGATGACGGAGCCGACCTGATGTTCTACCGATTGCGCCGTGTTGACGGCACGCCCGATGTCCTCAGTGCAGGCCTGCTGGTAAATCCCGACGGGAGCACCACGAAACTTTCGCCCGCCGAAACACAGATCCGGCCCACCCGCTATTGGAGGAGCGATGAGACAGACATTCGCTATCCGGTAGCCTGGCGGATGGAGATCCCCGGTGAGGCACTGGAACTCAATGTGGAGGCGTTGCTGGATGCCCAGGAGATGGACTTGTCGGTGCGTTACTGGGAGGGGGCGGTGCGCATAAGCGGGTCGCGGCGCGGTGGCACCATCGGCGGCCTCGGATATCTCGAGATGACCGGATACGAAGACGACTGATTCAATCCATGATCAGCACGGCTGCGCCGCTTAGCCGCCCCTGCCGCAGGTCTTCCAGTGCCTCGTTGGCCTGCTCCAGACGATACGGCGCGGTCCGGGTCCGGATCGGCACCTGAGGAGCGATCGCGAGGAATTCCTCTGCATCTCGGCGGCTCAAGTTGGCCACAGAGCGGACAACGCGTTCGCCCCACAGGATCGAATACGGGAAGGCCGGGATATCGGTCATGTGGATTCCCCCGCACACGACGACACCGCCCTTGCGCACGGCCCTGAGAGCCGCCGGAACGAGGCTGCCCACCGGCGCGAAAATAATGGCGGCATCGAGCAGCTCTGGTGGGGGCTGTTCAGAAGCGCCGGCCCAGACTGCGCCGAGTTCGCGCGCGAAGTCCTGGGCCCGCTCGTCGCCTTGACGGGTGAACGCATAGACCTGCCTGCCTTGCCAGCACGCCAGCTGGGCGATGATGTGGGCCGCCGCTCCGAATCCATAGATGCCCAGACGCCGTGCGTCTCCAGCCATCACCAGCGATCGATAACCTATCAGTCCCGCACACAGCAGCGGCGCGGCCTCCATGTCATCGTAGGACGGATCGATGTCGAAGCAGTAACGGTGGTCCGCCACGGTCATCTCCGCGAAACCGCCGTCAATCTGATAGCCGGTGAATCGGGCGGAGTCGCAGAGGTTCTCGTGATTGTCCCGACAGTAACGGCAGTCGCCGCAGGTATGACCGAGCCAGGGCACGCCGACGCGCTGACCCGGCTCGACGCCCGCGGCAGCCCCTGCGGCAATGACCTCACCGACGATCTCGTGCCCGGGGATGATCGGGATCGGTACGTCCGGCAGGTCGCCGTCGACGACATGCAGGTCAGTACGACAGACCGCGCAAGCCCGCACCCTGATCAGGACCTGCTCTGGTCCCGGTTCAGGGTGGGGTCGATCCTGTAACTTCAATGGCCGGCCCGGGGCCGTCAGTACCATCGCTTTCACGGGATATTCTCGCCTCCTACACTGGAGTGTAGACGGCGGAAATGAAGCCTAGGGCACGGACGCGGCTAGTTGAAGAATCCCGCGTGACGAGACTCGCCGCGTTCCTGCTCGACAAGTATGCGCAGATACTCGTCCGAACTGACCGGGTCGCCGAACAGGTGGCCCTGGGCGTAGTTGCATCCCTCCTTCTGGAGAAAGCGGAGCTGTTCCAGAGTCTCGACGCCCTCCGCGACCACGTCCATTCCAAGGTTGCCGCCCATATTGATGATGGTGGAGACCAGCGCCCGTCTGTCCGGAGACTCTGCCGCGGTACTCACGAACGACTGGTCGATCTTTAGTGTCTCGATCGGGAAGTGCTGGAGTGCGCTGAGTGACGAATAGCCCGTGCCGAAGTCGTCGATCGAGAGATGCAGGCCGAGCTGGTAGAGCCGATCGAGCATGCGCAGTGTCCGCTCCCCGTCTCTCATCAGCGTCGACTCGGTGATCTCGAGTTCCAGACAGGACGGTGTAAGCCGGTGATCCTCGAAGATCTTCTCGATGCTGCTTACAAAATCCTTCTGCCGCAGTTGCTGCAGAGACAGGTTGACAGCGATCCGGCCTGGCCAGGGAAGCCGCGTCTGCCAGTTGGCGTAGTCGCGACAGACCTGGTCGAGCACCCAAGCGCCGATCTCGAAGATCAGTCCACTGTCTTCTGCAAGAGGAATAAAGACGGATGGCGGGACTTCTCCACGCTTCGGGTGCCTCCACCTGAGCAGGGCCTCCGCGCCCGTGATCCTGCCGTCACGAAGATCGATCTTCGGTTGGTACAGTACCTGGAACTCGCCCAGGCGCATGGCATGACGCAACTCGTTCTTGAGAACGAGCCGATCCACGGCGTCGGCGTTCATCTGCGGCGCGTAGAATCCATAGGTATTCCCGCCATTCTGCTTGGCGTGATACATGGCGGCGTCCGCGTTGCGGATGAGATCCACGACGTTGTCCGCATCGGTGGGGCAGACTGCGATACCGATGCTGGCGGTGATGAACAGTTCCCGGCGGTCGACATAGAACTCTTTCGAGATCTGGTCCAGGAGCATCCTGGCCGTCGCCGCAAGTGTCGGATGCAGATCGTCGCCAGTGGGCAGGGAGTCGAACAGCACGGCGAATTCGTCACCGGCCAGACGGCCTACAAGAGTCCCCGGGTCGAGGGCGTCCACAACGCGGCGGGCCGTGATCTCCAGGGCCCGGTCTCCGACCGGGTGACCGAAGGTGTCGTTGATGTCCTTGAACCTGTCCAGATCCAGGTAGAGGACTGCCAGCTGCAGGTCATTCTTGACCGCGCGAGCAATTGATTGCTGCAGCTTGTGTTGAAACTGCATGCGATTTGCGACTCGAGTCAGAGAGTCGAAGCGGGTGAGATAACGGATCCTCTTGCGGGACCTGGCCTCGTCGGTGAGGTTCCTGAGGACCAGCACATGACCATTGAGATCGCCGTTCGGATTCTCCAGCGTGCCGCTGCGATACGCGACATGCAAAGGATGTCCGGCTCGCGTCGAGATACTGGTTTCCCCTTCGGGAGAGATGTTGCCTTGCACGTCGAAAAACCCAGGCTTGCCTTTCTGTACCAGGCTGGCCAGCCGGTGGCCCATTATGGACTCGGCATCGTACTCCAGCAGTGTCAGGGCCTGCTCGTTCGCGCGGACGATCTTGCGATCGGTGCCGACGAAAAGCACCGCGTCGTGGACGCTCTCCAGTAGCTGTTCGAGGAAGGTCCTGGAGATCGCCAGCTCCTGAAGGGCACGCTCGGTGGCGGCTCCACGCTGGACGGACCGCGGCGGGCTTTCGCTGTCCGTTCCGGAGGCGCGACGGCGCAGCAGCGCAAATCCTGCTATTCCCACCACCAGGCATGCCAGGATCAGGATCCCCGTCGTGCCATGAATGCGCTCCTGCGCTGCGATAACCACATCAGCGACTTTGGCGGCCGCGGCCGGGTCTATGTCCTCCACCGGCAGAGTGACTTCAACCCTGCTGCCGGCGTAAGGCCCGACGTCGACGAGCGCTTCGCCAGAGGCACCGTCTTTCGGGGCAAAGCCGATCCCGAGGAGTTGTTCGCCGCCCGGAGCGCGGACCCGGATGGAAGCGTTCCCCATGGCGGGGATCATGCGCTCCAGCTGCTGCTGAGCGGATTCCATGGTTGCCGACTCAGAGGAGAGCTGAACAGCCAGAATGCGGGCAACATCCCCAGCTTGTCTGGCGGTCTGTTCTCCGGCCACCTGGCGCATTTCGGAAGCACTGACTTGCCGGACATGATCAGGCACTGTCGCGCTGCTCAGAAGCATGTAGCCGACTGGCAGCGCGAAAGCCAGCAATGCGACGATCGCTGCAATCGTCCGGATCCGCGGATCCTCGTCCCCCATCGACTCGCCCCGCTATTTATATTGAAAGGCATGCCGGAGATCCGGTTAGCGCGGCAGTGTGCCTGCGCGGTCCCGTGTCTCGTCGCCCCCCTCGGCATTTTCTATGACGCCGGTTACCACCTAGGAAAACACAGAATGGCACGCCGCTCCAGCCTCATTGCTGCATAATTTTGCCTGGAAGAGCACTTGCGCAACGCAGCAAACTCACAGGAGAGAAGCATATGAGCCCATCTGCCACCGCCCTCGCCGGCTTCGCCGCGTGGACGCTGATCCTGGTTCTCATGATCGGGCTTTACCGGAGTTACCTGGTCCTGACAGGTCAACGAGCGTCCAACCAGTTCGATCCCAGCGGCGCCGATGTTGGCGAGTTTTCCCGGCGCCTGTGCCGCGCCCACGCCAACTGTTACGAGAACCTGCCCATCTTCGGGGCCCTGATCGCGGTCGCCCTGATTACGGGGAAATCGGCGTTAACCGACGGTCTGGCGATGTGGTTCCTGGCCGCCAGGATCGCCCAGTCAGTCATCCACCTGTCGTCCACCAGTCCGACGGCGGTAACCATACGCTTCGGCTTGTACCTGGCGCAGTGGATGATGATGGCGATCATGGCGGTGCGTCTGCTGGCCGCCTGAGCGCATGAGTGCCCGCGAGGGAGCCTAAGCGTCCGTCCGGCGTTTCTCCTCGAACCGGTGAACACCTGCTCCTGCGGTAGATCTGAGCTCCCCATCGACGATGGCGCCGGCCGCGATGGCGATGCGCGAGGCCGTCACGCTGCCGGAGATTTGCGCACCAGGTCGAATCTCGATCCGGTCCCCTGCGACGACGTCGCCGTCGACCGATCCCGCGATAATCAGGTCGATCCCGCTCAAAAGGCCGGTCCAGGAGCCGCCCTCCGCCAGCGTGACGGAACCGTCGGCATCGCAATCACCGACGACCGTACCCAGCACCAGCAGGTGACCCGTGCAGCGCAGGTGACCATGGAACTCTGCGCCGGGACCGATGATTGTCGCGGGCTCGCCCATGGCATCAAGCAGACGTCTCTTCTTCCTCTCACCCAATGGTAGCCACCTCGTCGACCGACTCCGGACCATTGTATGGGACGGAACCCGGTGCGCGGACTCCGGTCTGAAACTCGCGTGAGTCAGCCGTGCACCGGGCCACCGATCCGGTAACGGTCGGACTATTCGATGACACGAACGTCCCGGAAGCCCGACGGAAGAGGGCAAGCTTGCGGTGTTTGATAATATGAGCGTTTTTTCGCCACCCTCTCGAGAGGTCACGATGACTCGATTACTCCTGGTCGCCGGTTTCGCACTGTTAACAGCGTGTGGCAATACGGATACACCCTCTGCGGCGGTTTCGGCGCAGGTCGAGGCACCGGCGTCGGACGACGAAACTGCTGTCGTAAAAAAGCGATCCGGCATCGCTCTGGAGAACATCGATCACGCCACCCGTCCCCAGGATGACTTTTTCCGCTACGCCAATGGCGCGTGGATGGACAAGACCGAGATACCACCCGACGAAGTACGCTATGGGTCCTGGACGGAGGTGAGGGAGCGTAACGAAGAACGGCTCAAGTCCGTTCTCGAAGAAGCCGCGGCGACGGATTCCGAACCGGGTTCCGACCTGCAGAAGATCGGCGACTTCTATACCAGCTACATGGACGAGGCCCGCGCGGACGAACTCGGCCTGGAAGCGTTACGGGAAGAATTGGGTCACATCGAGGCCGCCTCAACCCACGATGACCTGATCCCACTGTTCGGCCGCAACATGTGGCTCGACCTGGGTGCGCCCTTCGACTACTACGTCGATCGCGACCGGGGGGACACCAGCCGAAATCTCTTCTATCTCTGGCAGGGCGGGCTGGGGATGCCCGACCGGGACTACTATCTCGAAGACGACGAAAAGTTCGTCACCATGCGTGCCGGTTATGTGGATTACGCCGACAAGCTTCTATCCCTGGCCGGGCACGAAGACAGTCGGGCCGCGGCGGAAGCGATCCTTGCCCTGGAGACGCGCATCGCAGAGATCCACTGGGACAAACTCAGAGTGCGCGACCGGATAGAGACTTACAATTTGATGCCGGCGGATAAGCTGGCCGAACTGGCTCCCGGGTTCGACTGGGGCACTTATCTCGAGGCTGCCGGGCTTGCCTCTGCCGCCGAGATCAACTTCAGCACGCCGAGCTTCTTCACGGACTTCGGTGCGCTGTGGACCGGGGTGCCAGTAGATGACTGGAAGTCATACCTGACACTGCATCTGATCGACGGTTTTGCCTACCAACTCAGCCAGCCGTTTTTCGACGCACGCTTCGAGTTTCGCGGTCGCGTGCTCCGCGGTCAGGAGCAATCAAGACCGCGATGGGAATATGCCTTGCAGAACGCCAACGCACTGCTGCAGGACGCCATCGGCCGTATCTACCTGGAGCGCTTCTTCCCGCCCGAGGCTGACCGACGCATGCGCGTGATGGTCGACAACCTGAAAGAGGCCTATAGCCGCTCAATCGAGGAGCTGGACTGGATGCAGCCCGAGACCAAGGCCGAGGCCCAGAAGAAGCTCGCGGCCCTGCGGGTCTACGTGGGGTATCCGGAATATTTCGAGGACTACTCAGCGGTCGACATCTTGCCTGACGATCTGCTCGGCAACATGATCCGCGGCACCCGCTCGGATTATCAGCGGGACCTCGACGATCTTGGTCAGCCGCCCCGCAAGGGCCAGTTCCTGATCGGCACCCAGCAGGTCAATGCCTACATATTGCCCACCGCTAGCGAGTTGGTGTTCCTCGCCGGAGCCCTGCAGCCGCCGTTCTTCGACCTTGAGGCCGATGATGCGGTCAATTACGGCGCCATCGGCTCGGCCATCGGCCACGAGATGCTGCATGCTTTCGATGATCAGGGTCGCAAGATCGACGAAAAAGGCGAACTCCGCGACTGGTGGGCCGCCGAGGACGCCGAGGAGTACGAACGGCGTGCGCAGAAAATGATCGACCAGTACAGCGCTTACGAGCCTATCGAAGGTCTCAATATCAATGGCGAGCTGACCCTGGGAGAGAACATCGGCGACCACGCCGGACTGACGATGGCGTTTAGGGGCTACCAGCTGTCGCTGGACGGTAAGCCTTCAGAGGTCATCGACGGATTCACCGGGGAGCAGCGCTTTTTCATGGGTTACGCTGGCGTGTGGCGCTTGATCGCGCGAGAGGAATTCATGCGCGAGCAGATCACTAGCGACCCGCATTCGCCGTCCCGCTATCGGGTCATCGGTGTCGTGTCGAACATGCCCGAATTCTATGAGGCCTTCGGCGTGAAGGAAGGCGACGGCCACTGGCGGGCGCCTGCAGATCGCGTGAAGATCTGGTAACAAACGGGGTCTGTCGCCGGCCCAACGGGAATATCTGAGAGACTCTGGGCCGTCGGCGACGCACGGCTTGAGTGCCACGGGAGTTGACCATGCGTAACTGGTTTGTGCCGGCCCTGCTGGCGATATTGTTGTCGTCCGTCGGATGCGGGAACGGGGATGATGCGGGAACGTCGGCTTCGGCCGGAGAGGAAGCCGCGGCCACCGTCGAGTCGCTGACAGAGAACAGCGACCGCAAGGACGGCATGTTCACCCTGTTTCGGGACCGGGACGACGGTAGCGTCCGGATGCTGATCCCTGCGGACCGGCTGGACCAGGAGTACGTCTACAACGCCACGATTCAGGATGCGCCGCTGGCTTCGGGCCAATGGAGGGGCAATACCGGTATCTGGACCAAGAATGGCATGGTCCGGATCGAGAGGGACTTCGGCAAGGTCCGTTTCGTCGAGGAGAACGTCTCTTTCTATTTCGACCCCGAGAGCCCCCTGAGCCGGGCCTCGGACGCCAACATCAGCCCAGCCGTGCTGGCCGTGGCGGAGATCGAGGCGGAGACCGACGACGGCGCCGTGCTCATCGACGTCGGGCCGCTCTTCCGCACCGAGGCCTTCGTGCAGCTCAAGCCATCGCCCGATCCCAACGGCAACGGCGGGCCCAAGTTCGACCTGGGCACACTGAGTGACGACAAGACTCGCTTCACCGAGTTGCGCGCCTATCCGCAGAACCTGGATCTGTTCGTCGATTACGTCTACGAGAATCCCGCCCCCGTAGAAGGCGGCGGTGAAGAGATCACTGACGCGCGCTTCGTGACCATGAGGGTGCAGCATTCGCTGATCCAGGAACCGGACAACGGTTTTCAGCCGCGTAGCTACGATCCCCGCGTGGGCTATTATCTGCGACGCGTCACGGACCTCACCAGCACCTCGGCGGCGCCCTGGCTGGACTATATCAATCGATGGCATCTGCAGAAGAAGGATCCTGCCGCAGAGCTATCCGAACCGGTCGAGCCCATCGTGTTCTGGATAGAGAACACCACCCCGGTCGAGTACCGCGACACGATTGCAGAGGCGACGCTGGCCTGGAACGAGGCCTTCGAGCAGGCCGGATTCAAGGACGCCGTGCAGGTCAAGATCCAGCCGGACGATGCCGACTGGGACGCGGGTGACATCCGTTACAACGTGCTGCGCTGGGCGTCGTCTCCGAGGCCGGCCTTCACCGGTTTCGGGCCGGTCTTCGTCAACCCAAGAACCAGCCAGATCATCGGCGCCGACATCGTACTGGAGCAGATCGCGGTCAGGAGCTACCTGCGTGACAGTCGGATATTCGATTCCGGTTCGGCTGCTGCTCCGGGCAACCTTCCTGGTGGCTGCACCGCTCACGAGGGCCTGCAGATGAGTCACCAGTTGGGCAGGGCGGCCTTGCGAGCGCGCGACGCGCCCGCGGTGGAAGAAGAAGAGCTGCTGCGCCAGGCGCTGATCTCTCTGGTCATGCACGAGGTTGGGCACACGCTCGGGTTGAACCACAACTTCATCGGCACCCAGATGCTGTCTCCCGAACAGTTGGCCGATCCGAACCTGACGGAGACCGTCGGCACGACCTCCGGTTCCGTCATGGACTATGCGGCGATCAACCTGGCGCCGGATGGCCAGGAGCAGGGCCTGTACTACGAGGTCCGGCCGGGCCCCTACGATCGCTGGGTGATCGAGTACGGCTACTCGGAGGCACTGGACGACCCGGAAGCCGAGCAGGCGCGGCTGGAGTCCATCCTGACGCGTTCGACCGAGCGCGAGCTGTGGTTCGCCAATGATGGCGACGACATGCGTTCCCCCGGTTCGGGTATCGATCCGCGGGTGATGATCTACGACCTCAGCGACGATGCGATCACCTATGCGGCTGACCGGATGACCCTGATCAGAGGCCTGTACCCGCAGTTGCCGGAAAAATTCTCCGAGACGGGTGAGACCTGGCAGGAACTGGTGGCGGCCTACATGTCGCTGACTGGCCAGTACCGCTGGCAGGCGGCGGTGGTCTCTCGCTACGTGGGGGGTGTTTACGTAGATCGTGCGGTGCAGGGCCAGCCGCGGGCGGCGGAGCCGTACCGTCCGGTGCCGCTGGCAGAGCAGCGGCGGGCGCTGGCGACGCTGGGTCGCTTTGTGTTCGCGGCGGACGCCTTCATCGCGCCGGAGTCGCTGTACCGGCGGCTGCAGACCCAGCGACGGGATTTCGACTTTGGCGGCAAGACAGAGGATCCGAAGATCCACGAGCAGGCGCTGGCGGTGCAGAAGACGGTGCTGGATCACCTGCTGCACCCGGTGGTGCTCAAGCGCCTGACGGACTCGTCGCTGTACGGGAATGAGTATGCGGTGTCGGACATGATGACGGACCTGACGGATGTGGTGTTCGACGCCGACCTGGCGGGGAGCGTGAATGGTTTTCGTCAGAACCTGCAGTCGGAGTACGTGGGCCGGCTGGTGGCAGTGATCGCGGAAGACAACGCGGGCGGATACGACCAGCCGAGCCGGGCGATGGCCTTGTACACGCTGCAGGACTTGCGACGTTCGCTGAGCGCGAAGCGGGGCGGTGACGTGGCGACGCGGGCGCACACCGCGGCGCTGGTGCACACCATCGACAAGGCACTGAAGACGAGTTGATTGCACCCCGTTTGTTGTGCGATGGCCGCGATCCTGCGACGTCACGGCCGGCTGGTCGTTTCCGGCGGCTGCGCTGGTCTCGTGCGTTGCCCGCCCGGGCGCTGTGATAAATTCGTTCCTCAGAAGAGTGTCAGCAGACGCCAGGGCATAAGGGGGAGTCGTGGAGAAGATCTGGCTTAAGCACTATCCGGCCGACATGGATCCGGAGATCAGCATGGCGCCGTCGGACAACCTGGTCGCCATGCTTGAGAGCAGTTTCGTCACCTATCCGGATCGTCCGGCGTTCGCCTGCATGGGTCGCACGATCACATACTCCGAACTGGATCAGCTGTCTGCCGCCTTCGCCAGCTGGTTGCAGCGCGACTCCGGCCTGGCAGCCGGCTCCAGAGTCGCCATCATGATGCCCAATGTGTTGCAGTATCCGGTGGCGCTGTTCGGCGCGCTGCGCGCGGGCATGGTGGTCGTCAACGTCAACCCGCTCTACACGGCGCGGGAGCTCGAACATCAGCTGAAGGATTCCGGCGCGCAGGCGATCATTATCCTGGAGAACTTCGCCGGGACGCTGGAGCAGGTCATCGACTCGAGCCAGTTGCAGCGCGTAATTGTCACCGGCATGGGCGATCTTCTCGGTTTCCCGAAATCCGCTATCGTTAACTTCGTCGTCCGCCGGGTGAAGAAGATGGTGCCGGACTATGGTCTCCCGGGGCACCTCAGGATGGAGCGGATACTGTCGAAGCATCGTGGGAAACAACCCGATGCCGTCGATCTGGGGACGGACAGTCTGGCATTCCTGCAGTACACCGGCGGGACTACAGGGCCGTCCAAGGGCGCCATGCTCACCCATGGCAGCGTGTATGCAAACGTGTTGCAGATGTCTGCCCTGACCGAGCCCTATAGCGAGCCGGGCAAGGAGATCGTGATCACGGCCCTGCCGCTCTACCATATCTATGCGCTGGTCGTGAACTGCATGTGCTATGTCCGTCTCGGCGGACTCAACGTGCTGATACCGAACCCGAGGGACCTGCCGGGATTCATCAAGGAACTGGCCAAGTGGCCATTCACTGCGTTCTACGGGGTGAACACGCTTTACAACGCACTGATCCACGAGCCGGAATTTCTGAAGCTGGACTTCTCTTCGTTGAAGCAGGCCGGCGGAGGAGGGATGGCGGTGCAGAGCGCGGTAGCGCACAAGTGGCATGACCTGACCGGCCATCTGTTACAGGAAGGCTACGGGCTGACCGAATGCTCGCCGGTCGTCAGTTTCAATCTGAAGAACCAGACCGAGGTCTACACGGGCAACGTTGGTGTGCCTCTGCCATCGACCGAAATATCCATCCGTGACGAACAGGGAGACGAAGTGCCGCAGGGTGAGCCGGGCGAACTCTGCGTGCGCGGCCCACAGCTCATGCAGGGCTACTGGCAGCGGGATGAGGCGACTGCGGAGACCTTCTATGAGGACGGGTTCCTGCGCACCGGCGACGTGGCCATCGTAGATGAAGAGGGGCGCATCAAGATCGTGGATCGCGCCAAGGACATGATCCTGGTGTCCGGGTTCAACGTTTATCCATGTGAGATAGAGGACGTCGTCACCAACCATCAGGGCGTGCTCGAGGCGGCCTGCATCGGCGTACCCGACGAAAAATCCGGCGAGCGCGTCAAGCTGTTCGTGGTCCGACAGCCGGCCTCCGAGGTGAGCGCGGAGGAGATCATCGCGTATTGCCGGGAGAACCTGACCGGCTACAAGGTGCCGAAACAGGTGGAGTTCCGCGATGAGCTACCGAAGACCAACGTCGGCAAGATCCTGCGGCGCGCCCTGCGCGACAGCTGAAAGCTATCGGTAGCGGCAGGCCCGTCTGCCAGACGCTCGGTCCCCCCGAGGCTCATCTGCCAGCGGGTCGATGACTGCCCGCAAGCACGGGCTTCCGCTTAGGGGAGCCCCTCCACGACCTGTGATGGCGGGAACTCCATCTCGAAGGAAGTGACGCTGAAAGCGCCGAGCATCCGTCCCGAACCGGGTAACGGGAATGCTTGCGGGTCACTCTCCGCCCCGAGCAGCCTCGCAGGCCGCATCCGTCCGCGGGCGGCGGGCGTGAACTCGAAGGTCTGACCGTCCCGATACTGAGCCAGACGAAGGAGCCTGGCCGGTAGCCAGGCGGTCGTGACCGGAATCTCGGGTCCGAAGGGCTCAAATTCCAGAGACGCAATCATACGGTCCTCGCGGCTGACCGTGACGCGTTGTCGCTGATCAGCCACGCCGTCCAGATCGAATGAGGCGAGCTCCTTCGGGATGCCCCAGTTGGCTCGGCCGCCCACGACACTCGCCCGGGTGCTGACGTAGATCCGCGAGATGCTCCATCGCCTGGCGTTGCCGATGCGGAAACGGGACGGGATGAACAGCAATTCCCGATACGGTCCTGCCTCCGATCGCCAGTAGTCGACAAACATCGTGATGCTCAAACCGGGGAGGGCGCGCGGTCGCAGTTCGGTCGGCGTAAAGCGCTGTAAGGAGGGATCCTCGCGATCGGGCTTGGTCACGATGATGAGTCCACTGCCGGCCAGCCGCCATGGTGGGGTGATTATGCGATCCCCAGGCATCCCCGTCAGCCGACTACGGGCTGGCTGGGCGGATTCGCGCGCCGTTTTCTCACGGGCAATCCATTTCCTCCCTGGAGCGGAGGACGGATACCGAGTTTATTTCGAACACCGCCGGATAGTTCGAGGCGAACCCCCCTTCAGGACGGCCGCCTATGCCACCTTTCACACGCGCGTACAGTGGCTCGTGCGGGATCTTGATCTTCTCCTCGTAGAGAGACCAGAGCACATCCCGGATCGTCTCATCGGCATTGACCCAGTAGACGGTCGGGGATCCGCAGGGTTGGAAGGTCTGCAATTCGTGGCCGAGTACCAGGTACCCCTGGAACTCCCCCTCCTGCAACGCAGGATGTTGCTCAGTGGATATGATCTTGCGATACCGACTGACCCGCGACCTGATCGCGGTCAGTTCATAGGTCTCGATCTCCGCATCCTTGCCGGCAAGTTGCTTGGTGACGTGGGCGATTCCCTGATTATCATCGTAGTCGATGCTGATGAAGACGCTTCCGATGCCTGGAGGATTCGGCGGGTCCGCAACCAGCTGTCTTCCTTCACGGCGATAATGGACGATCTTGCCATTTTCGAAAAACATGCGGTTCCTGACGTCGGCGTTGTCTCCCACCGTCACCGACTCGTCGATGAATGCAGGCGCCCCGTCAGCGGCATAAATCTGATAGCGGAAAACCGTGTCGCCGAGCGTTTCTTCGCCGGCAATGACGGGCAGGGATTCCGCCTCGGCCTGGATCTGTGCCAATGCCTCCGGCAGCGCTTCACTCGCGGCAGGTTGCTCTTCGGATGACGTTTCTCCCGTGCCGTCCGAAGGTGAGCACGCGGTCGAGAGGGCCAGGATTGATAAGAGCGCGGTGAATATCTTGTGTCGTGTCATGTTCTGCATATCCGCTTAATTGTCCGGGTCGTTCAGGAGTCGATAGGAGGCTTTTGCGCGTCCGCAGGTGACGCCATCTTCGTCCAGGGCGCTGATCACCACCTCGAACGCCAGATTGCCGCTGCGTGTTTCAGCGGGCGGTGAGTTGAGTGTCGCGATGGCCTGCATGTCCGAACGAATAGGCCGGAGAAACTCGATCGACGAGTTCTTCACATAGACGTCGCCGCTTCGGCCCAGCTCCCCCGCGCTCAGGTTGCTGAGCCTCCACCCGGCCAGGACCATGGCTGAGTACATGCTGCCGCCGAACAGCGTGCCCTTGTCATTGCGGTTGCCGGCCAGCGGGACCGAAATAGAAACTCTGTCTGGACCGGAGTCCGCCTCGTGCATGCCGAGACTGCAGAAGGGTTCGATGGCATCAAGAGTCATCTTTTGATCGTCCTTTCGGCACATCCCGTTTTGCCCGGATCGCCGGTTCGCTAGACTCGACGATCAGGCTACAGCAGGTCAAGCCTCCTTCGGCCTTGGCGAGTTCGCTGTTGTCCACCGCCAGGCATGGCAAGCCCAGGGTCTCCACGCATTCGAGGGTACGCGGATAGCCGGCGGCGATGACCGCCGTGTCGGCGACCCAGAGCGCGTTGGCCGCAGGCGATTCGTCCGGTGCCACGCTGATGAGGCGGAAGCCGTCGAGCGGCCGGGGGTCGACGCGTTCGGGATCCAGCAACAGGCGGTCCTCTCCCAGCCAACTGACGGCGGACTTCAAATGCAGGCAGCCTGTCACGTTGACAGTCACGACCGAGTAGCCCAGCGGTTCGACCAGCCGGGCCAACGCCGCCGCACCGCTCCGGGTTGTCCGCGTCCCGATCCCGACCAGAAGTGTCCGGTGGGCGCGCAGTACATCGCCACCATCGAGTGTGGCCGGGCCTTCTATCCGAGCCAGCGGCCGGACAGTGGACAGCCGATCGGCGACCGCATTCGTCTCCGCACGTCGTGACGCGGCGCCGGGCCGCGTGATAACGGCCAATTCATCGAGGATCACCGCGGTGTCCTCTACAAAAACAGCATCGGGCAGCTCATCCGCCGCCGGCAGGCTTTCTACCCGGCAACCGAGTTGTCTCAGGGTCGATTCATAGACCGCGTGCTGGGCACGCGCCCGCTCGAGGTCGATGGGCACACGCGCGGAGAAACTCAATTCGCAGCGGCCGATCGACGCGCTGACCGGCCGCGTAATGGCGAGAGCAGTCACGCGCGCGTCAGGCCAGGAACCCGCCGTCTACCGGCAGGCATGCGCCCGTAATGTACGAGGCGGCATCCGACGCGAGGAATGCGATGGCAGGCGCGATTTCTTCAGGCTCCGCGATGCGGCTCATCGGGATCAACGGCATGATCATGTTGAGCATTCGTTCATTGGAGGTCAGTGCCGCGGCAAACTTGGTATCTGTCAGTCCCGGGAGGACCGCGTTGACGCGAACCTTCCACGGAGCGCACTCCTTGGCGAAAGCCTTTGTCATACTGATAACGGCAGCTTTCGTGATCGAGTAGATACCCTGGTACGGGGCCGGTCGTTCACCGTTGATCGACGATGTGTTAACGATCGCTCCTCCGCCCCGCTCACGCATCGAGACCGCCGCTTTCTGCGACATGTAGAAATACCCCCGGATATTCACCTCGACGGTTTTGTCCACCATTGAGAGAGGCGTCTCGGCGATGTGACCGAAGTGAGGGTTTGTGGCGGCGTTGTTGACCAGTACGTCGAGACCACCAAAATCCGCATGAATCTGCTCAAAGGCCTGATCGACCGCCTCGCTGTCGCCGACATGACACGGGATGGCGACCGCATCTCCCCCGGCCTCCCGAATAGACTCTGCCACCGGTGTTATGCCTTCCATCTTGCGGCTGGAGACGACGACCTTGGCACCGCAGGCGGCCAGCAGTCGGGCGGTGGCCTCGCCAATGCCGCGGCTGGCGCCCGTCACCAATGCGACTCTCCCCGAAAAATCGAGTAGCTGTTCGTCTTTCATTGTTGGTTCATCCTCAAAGTGATCGCTCACCCCTGGTGGCTGCCAGGGCGGTCCTGGAGAGCATCGAGCACATCTGACCGAAGCCGGCGAAACGCTTGTCCCGGGTCTGGCCCCGGACGAAGCGGAAATAGATCTGCTGGACGATGACGGCCAGCCGGAAGAGGCCGAATGCGTAATAGAAATGGAAGTCGCCTGCCGCAGTCCCGGACCGGTCCGAGTAGTAGTCCACGAGTTCGCGTCGGGTCATCATGCCGGGCAGCTGGGTGGGCATCATGCGGAGCTGTTGCATCTCCTGAGGATCGTCTGCCTGGATCCAGTATGCGAGGGAGCAGCCAAGGTCCATCAACGGGTCCCCCAGCGTCGCCATCTCCCAGTCGAGCACGCCAATGATGCGCAGGTCTTGCGGACGAAGTACCACGTTATCGAACTTGTAATCGTTGTGGATGATCGTCCTGCGCTCCGTATCGGACGGCTGATGTTCCGCGAGCCAGGTCATCAGGGTTTCGTTGTCCGGCACGTCCTCGGTTCTGGCGTTGCGATAGCGATGGCTCCACCCGTCCACCTGCCGTGAGATATAGCCCTGCGGTTTTCCCAGGTCACCAAGGCCGACCGCATCGACGTCGATGCCGTGCAGTTCGAGGTGGACGTCGATGAGGTTGCGACACAGACTCCGGGCGGCAGACGAGTCCAGGGACAGTCCGTCCGGCGGGTCGCGCCGCAGAACGATGCCTTCGATGCGCTCCATCAGGTAGAAAGGCTCGCCGAGAACCGCCGGGTCGTCGCAGTAGGCCAGGGGTCTGGGACAGTAGGGGAACACGTCGTTGAGGCGGCTCAAGACCCTGAACTCACGCCCCATGTCGTGAGCGGATTTTGCTTTTGTTCCGAACGGCGGTCGGCGCAGGACCAGTTGGTGGTCTCCTATCACCAGCAGATATGTCAGATTGGACGCTCCGCCCGGAAACTGGCGCACTGAGACTGTCCCCTCGAACTGGGGCAGCACGGCGTCCAGATAGGCGCGGATCGCCGCCGAATCGAGTTCCTCGCCCTCTCGAGGGCGCGCCGGAAGGTCGCCTGCGTCGCTCATCCTGCCCGGGTCCGGGCGCGGGCCTTGAGCAAGTGCCGTGCCACCGCCAGCTTATGGACCTCGTCAGGTCCGTCGTAGATCCGTGCGGCCCTTTCCTCCCGGTACCAGAATGACAGTATCGTGTCGTCTGTGACGCCCAGAGCGCCGTGCACCTGGATCGCCCGATCGACAATACGCTGCAGGGTATTTGCGGTGATGAACTTGATCATGGAGACGTTGTCGCGAGCCGTCTTGAAACCCTTCTCCTGGATGATCCAGGCGGTCTCCAGAACCAGCGCCCTGGCTGATCGCAGCTCGGCCGCCGACTCGGCGATCCAGGCCTGTACGATCTGGGTATCGGCCAGCTTGGTGTCAGAGTTGAGCTGGCGGGTGAGCGCGTAGTCGCACATGAGCTCCAGGACCCGCCGGCAGATTCCCAGCCAGCGCATGCAGTGATGGATACGACCCGGCCCGAGACGTTCCTGGGCCATGATGAAGCCGGCGCCTTCCTCACCCAGGCGTTGTGAGACTGGCACCCGGCACCCGGTGAATCGCACTTCCCCGTGGCTGAAATATCCGGACCCGGGGTGGCCCATCACCGGGATGTTCCTCTCGAGGCTGAACCCGTCCTGATCGCAGTCGACAAGGATCATGCTGGCTCGACGGTGTTTCACCTCGCCGGGATTGGTTACCGCCATCACGATCGCGAAGCGCGCACCGTCGGCGGCGGTAGCGAACCACTTGTGGCCGTCGATCACGTAGTCGTCACCATCGCGACGGGCGACGGTGCCCATCTCGACCGGGTTGGAACCCGCATATTCCGGCTCGGTCATGCAGAAACAACTGCGTATCCGGCCAGATGCCAGCGGCTCCAGGTAACGGTTGCGCTGCTCCTCACTGCCGTGGAGCAGCAGCAGCTCAGCGTTGCCTGCATCGGGCGCCTGGCAGCCGAAAACATAGTGACCGGTGGGGGTCCTGCCGAGCTCCTCGGAGATCAGACCGAGTTCCACCAGATCGGCCCCTGTACCCCCGGCCCTGACCGGCAGATTCGGAGCCCACCAGCCGGCCGACTGCACACGGGCGCGCATTTCGTCGAGGGCGCCGGTGAGCATGTCCCAGTCTGCGGCCAGAAGATGTCTTTCCAGCGGGACCAACTCCTGGTCGACGAATTCGCGAATGCCGTCGAGTCTGGACTGAATGTCGTCTGGGATGGAAAAGTCCATTGAGGTCACCGAAACGTGATGAGATCGCGGTCGCCGGTCATCTCGAGGTGAGAGATGTTGTTGTACCCGAGCAAGAGCGCGCCGTTGAAATTGTCTGTCCTGGAGCAGTAAATCTGGGTTACCGAAGCATTGTAGATGCTCAGCGTCAGGCCCAGCGTCCGCAGGTGTGAAAGACCCAGCACGGAGCGCATTACCGCAGTGATGACCCCGCCCGAGGTGAAGACGACGACCCGGGACTTGGGATTCAGTCCGGCCATCAGGTCGGAGACGCCTGCGACCACGTCGTCGCAGAAATGGCTCCAGCTCTTCACCGGCGGGCCGTCGTGGGGTCTGCCCTCCATCCATGCCGACAGCACATGACGCAGGGCGCGCTCCAGCTTGCGGTGGTCGGCCAGCAGCTCCTCCAGGCTTGTCGCACCAGCATCCTCACGCTGCAGGAATCCCGGCAAATAGGCCCTGAACAGAGCTTCGTGGTCATATTCCGAAAATGCGGTGTCGGTGGTGAGCGGAGGCGCGGCGTTGCCCATGGCGTCCCTGGTCAGTTCCGCGGTGTGATCCTGGCGCGCCAAGCCGCCGGAACAGAAGAGGTCCAGCCTGGGCGCAACCCGCTGCAAGTGGTGACCGAGTATTCGAGCCTGACGCTCGCCGACACCGGAGAGCTGATCGTAATCCTTCCGACCGAAAGAGGCCTGGCCGTGACGAATGAAATAAATGACGGCCATCTGAGGCTGGTCTGAATCTCGCTGGTGATGTGGGACCCGGTTGAACCATAGGAACCGCCCGCCGAGGTGTCAACAATCACGTCCCGCCTTGCCTGATCCTGGGATTCGTGCATCATTCCACACTTTTCGCGACGGGAGCCATCATGGCAAAGGCCAGCAAGCAGAGAGTGTTCATCACGGGAGCGGCGAGTGGGCTCGGGCGAGCTCTTGCGCTTGCCTTCGGTCGCGCCGGTGCGCGGGTCGCCGTCGCCGACGTGAACACGGATCGCGCAGACGACACGACCGCCGACGTCGCGGACGCTGGCGGGGAAGCGATCTCGATCCATTGCGACATCACCGACGACGATCAGGTTTCGGCAGCAGCGGAAGCCGTACGCAAAGCTTGGGGAGGGATCGACGTGGTGATCAACAACGCGGGAGTGGCCGCTGCAGGCACCGTCGCGGACACGACGATAAAAGACTGGGGCTGGATTATTGACATCAATCTGCTTGGCGCCGTCCGCGTCTGCCGCACCTTCCTGCCGATGATGCAGGAGGCTGGCAGCGGGCATATCGTCAACGTGGCCTCGGTTGCCGGTGTCGTCCAGTCTCCGGGAATGGCCAGCTACAACGTCACGAAGGCCGGGATGATCGCGCTTTCCGAGACGCTGCGCGGCGAGATGGCGGGGCACGGGATCGGCGTATCTGTCGTCTGCCCGTCGTTCTTCACAACCAATCTGCTCGAGTCTTATCGTGGTCCGAAGCCGGGCGTTCAGCTTGCCGACAAGCTAATGACGCGTTCGTCACTGACAGCCGACGATATCGCTGCCGCCGTGATCAGGGCGATCGACAAGAACGAGTTCTTCGTATTCGGTCATCGCGAGGCCAGTGTCGCTTATCACTTCAAGCGGTTGCTGCCCGGCATGTTCTACTGGAGTACGGAGCGGGCCGGTCGCAAGCTGTTCGGCGATATCGTCGATCTGGGCGACGGTGATCGGTAGCCATATGGCATCCCGGGAGCAGGCGATGACGAGGGGGCCGCAGACCTCCGTTGCAGCGTTCAGCCCGCCCCGCCTGTGGCGGGGGGCGCACGCACAATCGGTCGTCGCGAGTGCGCCGCTGCGTCGGCCTCTGGTCGAGAGGCGCGCCCGCGATCTGATAGAGGCTTCCAGCGACGTGATACTGGATTGCGGGCGCGGTGTCCGTCTGCATGGTTACTACTCGCCACACAGCGGCCCCCCGGAATCAGTGTGCAAAGGCACGGCAGTGCTGATCCACGGCTGGGAAGGCAGTGCCGATTCGCTCTATCTTCTGTCCACGGCCAGCCACCTGCGACGGCGGGGCTATGACGTCTTCCGGCTGAATATGCGGGACCACGGCCCGAGTCATCACCTGAACCAGGATCTCTTCCATTCCAATCGAATCGCGGAAGTCGTGGGCGCCGTAAAGCGAGTGCAGGAGACATTTGCGTCGCGCCCGCTGTTTCTTGCCGGCTTCTCGCTAGGGGGCAATTTCGCTCTCCGGGTGGCCCTGAGGGCGCCGGCCCGGGGCATCAAATTGCGCCAGGTGGTTTCGATCTGCCCTGTCCTGGATCCCGAGACCACCCTGGAGGCTCTGGAGACGGGCTGGTTCGGCTACCGGAACTATTTCTTGTTGAAATGGCGCCGATCCTTGCGCAAGAAGGCGCAGGCTTTCCCGGATCGATACGATTTCACCCACGTTGGTGACATCCAGACCATCACCGATCTGACCGCTTTTTTCGTAGAGCACTACTCCGGATTCCCGGACCTGAGAACCTACCTCCAGGGTTACGCTATTACCGGGGACGTGCTCGAGGGATTGCAGGTGCCCTGCCACATCATCTCCTCCCAGGACGATCCGGTGATCCCTTCCTGCGACATGGCAAGAATCGCGCGGCCCCCCAGCCTTGCAGTCACCATGACCGAGCGCGGTGGTCACTGCGGGTACATGGAAAACTATCGCCTGCACAGCTGGGCTGAGCGGCAGATCGGCAATATTTTTGACCGCGCAGCGGATCGGTGACGGGATCAGCAAGCAAACCCGGGGTGCTGATCGACCGACTATCGTTGGCTGCAGCAGTGCTCTTCGGCGCGGTGGGCATGACTGTGCTCCTCCGACCCGAGATCGCAATCCTGAGGCTCTCGGCCCTCGGCATCCCAGCCTGGCCGGTCTATCTGGCCGGCGTGCTGCAGTTGCTCGCGGCCGGCTTGCTGATCCCGCGCAATACCCGCATTGCTGCCGCCGCGGTCATCGCCGTCACCGCCGTCTTGAAGATGGTTGCGGAATGGGCCTACCGAGAGCCGTTGTCGGCACTCGAATTGCTAGGCCAGGCGACCCTGGCCATCCTGTTGCTGATCCTCGAGATGCGACGGCGTTAGCTGCCCTATACGGCCGCACGGGCCGGCGCGTCGTGACCGAATTGCAGCTCCGCCAGCCTGGCATATATGCCACCCTGGGAGAGCAACTCGTTGTGCGTGCCCGTTGCGACAACACGCCCTCTGTCCATCACGATGATCCGATCGGCCTTGACGACCGTGGCCAGCCGATGAGCGATGATCAGCGTAGTGCGGTCCTCCAGGAGGCGGTCGAGGGCTTCCTGAACCTTGCGTTCACTCTCGGCATCGAGAGAGCTCGTGGCCTCGTCCAGCAACAGCACAGGCGGGTTTTTCAGGATGGCGCGGGCGATCGCGATCCGTTGGCGCTGTCCGCCTGACAGGCGGACCCCTCTTTCGCCGAGGTAAGCGTCGTATCCCCCGGGCAGGGGGCGGATGAACTCGTCGGCCAGCGCCGCCTGCGCCGCTCTGATCACCTCATCGTCAGTGGCCTCGGGCCGACCGTATCTGATGTTCTCCCGCGCGCTGGCGGAGAAGATCACGGTCTCCTGGGGGACGATCCCGATGCGGTCACGCACCTCGGCGATGCGCGCCTTGCCGATGTCGGTGCCGTCGATTCTTATAACGCCTGAGTCCGGGTCATAGAATCGCAGCAGAAGCCTGAATACCGTGGTCTTTCCTGCACCCGAAGCGCCCACCAGGGCGACGCTCTCGCCCGGATTGACCTGAAAACTGACATCATCCAGCGCTCTCTCATCCGGGCGGGACGGATAGCAGAAGCTGACCTGGTGAGCTTCGATGTGTCCCTGCCTATCCGCCAGCGGTAAAGGATCCTCGGGATCGGCGATCTCCGGCCGCGTGTCGAGCAGTTCGAGGATCCGCTCCATTGCGCCCGCCGCTCGCTGAACTTCCCCCCAGACCTCGCTGAGTGCTGCGAACGCGCCGGCAGTGACGATGGCATAGAGCACGAACTGTCCGAGTTCTCCGCCGGTCATGCGCCCTTCGATGACGGAAGTCGCTCCGAACCAAAGCACCGAGACGATCGAGCCGAAGACGAACATGATTGCGATCGCCGTCAGCAGGGCCCGTGCTCTGATTCGCTTGAGAGCGGTAAGGAAAGACTCCTCGACGGCGTCCCGGAAGCGGGCCGCCTCCCAGGCCTCCCGCACATAAGCCTGGACGATCTGGATAGCCGTAAGCGCCTCGTTGGCCAGCGCCGCGGTGTCAGCGATGCGGTCCTGGCTGAGTCTGGAGAGCTTGCGCACTCGTCGGCCGAAGAGGATCAGCGGTAGCAGTACGACCGGAATCATGACAACGATAAGGCCGGTCAGCTTTGGACTGGTGATCACCAGCATGACGAAACCGCCGAGCAGCAGGAGAAAATTACGCAGGGCGACAGATGCGCCGGATCCCACTACGGACTGCAACACCGTCGTGTCGGTTGTCAGTCTCGACAGCACCTCGCCGGTGCGTGTGCTCTCGTAGAAGGAGGCGCTCAGGCTCAGCATATGTCCGAAAACCCGCGATCGGATATCGGCGACCACGCGCTCCCCGAGCCAGGTAACCGCGTAGTATCGAGCCGCCGTCGCCAGTGCCAGGATGCCCGCAATGATAAAAAGGGCGATGAAGTAACTGTCGATGGATGCGGCGCTATCCTGGGAGAAGCCCCGGTCTATCATATGCCTCACCGCGACAGGCAGGCTCAACGTCGCACCGGCGGCTGCCAGCAACGCCAGGACGGCGACGCCGACCATGCCGCGATACGGCAGCATGAAGGGCAGCAGGCCCTTGAGCGGGCGCATATCGCGGCTCCGCTTGGCGGCGGTGTCGTATGTCGAAGCGTGGGGTGTCATAAGGATCTCCGGCGGCGCGGAATTATACGGTATCGCGACTCAAAGACCGCTCCATCATGTCACTCCAGTGTGCGAATCTCCGCGCCAAGCCAGCGTCGGGCCGCGGCTGGAACAGTTCCGCGCCTGAACTTTCTGGCCAGGGATCACTGCGCTCAGCCAGGAGCCACGCGAGCCCTCTCGCCGTGGCTTCCGTCGCGGCCGGTCGCCGGACGGTCAGTCGGTTCAGAGAAGCCAGCCGCCGGCACAGAGGGTTCGACTTCCCAAGTCCACCGGTAACAACGATCTCCACCTGCGGTCCCGCTTTTTGCCGGCAGATCTCCAGGTTGGTGGTGATCATGAACGCGATGCTCTCGAGTACCGCGAGCAGGCGCAGTTCGCTGTCACCGGCGCCGATGAATCGGGACCTGAAATCGCTCCGCCACCACGGCGATCCCAATCCCGACTCTCCATTCAGAAACAGAGGCGGGTCGACGGGTCTGTCATCGAAGGCGTCCAGAGTTTCGATCCATCCACTGACGTCGAGGTTTCTGGCGACGGATTCCAGGGCGGATGCAGCGCCATTGATCGTACCCTCGAGCGCCAGCCGGGTTCCGCCCCGATCTCCGCGGGTGACGCTTGTCAGGAGTCGTCCCTCGTCCTCCGGGAGCTCGGCAGGTTGAAGTACGAACGCACCGGTACCGGCGTTGACGTACGCGACATCCGCGGCCGGCGAACCCCTCGCATAGAGTGCTGCCGCCTGGTCACCGGTACAGCGACACAGGCGTATTGGCGCCCCATAGACATCGATGACGCCGAATCCGGCGTCACCGGTCACCACCGGCGGCAAGGCTGCTCCCGGAAGACCGAACAGTTCCAGCAACTCCTCCGACCAGTCTGCGCTGGATAGGTCCCAGACTAGGGTCCGCGAAGCGTTGACCGGGTCTGCCGCCAGGGTACGTTCCCGGGTCAATCTGAACACCAGGAAGCTCGCCAGTGGCCCCCAGGCCAGGGTGCCGTTCAGCTGGGCGTTTGCAACCTCCGGCAGGTGGTCGAGACACCAGCGCAGCTTGCTGGCGCCGTAGTGGGCGGACGGCCTCAGGCCGGTGATCCTGTGAACCCGGTGGGCATCCAGATCGAGCGAGTCGAGCCAGCCCGCGTTTCGCGGATCCCGCCAGGAGATGACCGGCGACAGTGCTGCCCCGGTCTCCCGATCCCAGCAGGCGATGCTGGAGCGCTGGGTCGCCAGCCCTGCCCGGACCGTCGCATCCGGAGGTAGCGCATGCATAATCTGATCAAGCGCCGATCGGATCGAGGTTTCCAGTTCGTCGGGGTCCTGTTCGAACTGCCCGGCCGCGGGGCTGCGGGTGCTGACAGGCACTGCCGCGCCCGCCAGTCTCCGGCCCCGCTCGTCGTAAGCGATGGCGCGGCTGGACTGACCTCCCTGATCGATGGCGACGAATATCCTATGGGTCATAGGGATCAGCATCATCGGGAGGGACGAGCGGCAGTGTTGCCGTGTCCGCCCGGGCCTTTCGTTGCGGCAGGCCATGAGCGATACGATCCAGCACCTTGCCGGCCGTTGCGCGATAGGCTGTCAGCTTGCCGCCGAGTATTGTCAGAACTCTGGGATCGCGTGCGCGATCAACG
>CP070833.1:2657728-2675577 GCA_020341735.1 Gammaproteobacteria bacterium
CCCCTACCTGAGGTGCCTGGCGCACCTCGAGTGGCGAATCCACATTGCACGGCTTGCCAGGGATGACGACATGGGTGATTGGCAGCAGTTCGCCGAGCTGACGCCTGAAGCCCGGGGGGCGTGCAGCCTGCGGGCGAGCCATGCCCTGTCAATCCTGCAGTCGATCTATCCGATCGACGTCATTTGGCACAGGCACACGGCGCCCGGACAACCGTTAGATAATCTCCCTGGCCCGGTCTACCTCTGTATCCACCGGGAGGGACGTTTCGGGATCGGGGTCTCGCGACTTACCCCTCGTGAATCCGGCATAGCCGGGGCCATAATGTCGGGGGCTACAGTGACGGAACTGGAACGGCTTTCGGAAGACATGCACGCAGGGCACGCCACGGACATGGTTCTGGAATGGATCAGCCGAGGTTGGATCACCGGCTACTCACCCGGTGCGGGCGATGCTTGACGAACAGCTGCTCAATCGCCTGTATCGTTATTGCCGGGCCCTGTGCCGTGAGGAAGCCGACGCCTACGACTTGCTCCAGTCAGGGTTGGAGCGGTGCCTGCGACGACCACCGGCATCAAAAGAAAAGCTCTTTGGATACGCAATTCGCATCATCCGTAATATCCACCTGGACAACTGGCGCCACGACCGGATCGTGGAATTTGAGCCGCTCGAGGATGCGTCCGGCGCGACGGACCTGGACGTCAACACTCTCGAATCGATTGTCATAGACAGCGACCAACTCGACCACGTTTGGCGGAAGCTGACTGACCTGGAGCGGGAGATTCTCTTCCTTTGGGCCGTGGAGGGATATACGACCGGGGATATCGCATCCCACATCGGCATGCCGCGCGGCTCGATCCTCTCCACCATTCATCGCATGCGGAAACGAATTTCTACAGGCACAGACAGCGCTGCGGCAGGAGGACTAAAGTGAATCAGCCGCTGAAACAGGCCCTGCGCGAAAAGTTCGAGACGATTGAGCTCGATGCTGGTCAGATCCGTTCGCTGCAGGACAGATCGGGCGTAGATGAGCGCCACGCGCCGCGAGGTTTCCCGTCGAGGATTGCGACCGTCGCGGCGGCTGTCATGATCTCGGCCTTGTCCGCCTGGCTTGGATGGACATGGCATGATGCCCGCACGACCGCGCAGCTGATGAGTGACATCACGGCCGAAGTGGTCGAGAACCATCTCAAACAGAAGCCGCTCGACGTAGAGAGCTCGAGCCTTCCGGATGTCCTCGGATTCTTCGATCGCCTGGATTTTCAGCTCCTGCAGTCGCCACGAATTGTGTCGGGCGCAGGTGCCAGACTGCTTGGAGGCCGTTATTGCTCCGTCCAGGGCATCTCCGCAGCGCAGCTCAGGGTCAGGAACCAGGACGGCTCCATCAGCACCTGGTACGAGGCTCTGCTACCGCCGGGGCAGATGGACAGGATTCCGGACGGCCTGGTGGGAGAGCCGCCCGTCATGCGAGTCTCTCGCGGCATCCGCGTGAGGATCTGGAAGGAAAGCGGTGTCCTGTTCGTGGAAGCGCGGCCAGCAGAGCCGATCCTCTAGAGAAAATCCCCCGGCCGGGATGGCTCCACAGTCCTGAGAGCCGATGCCGATGATCGGCACGGACTTTGGCAGAAAGCGTTCTGGCGTTACGATGTCTTCTGTCCTCCCTGGCCGAGAAATATGTCTGGCGCAGAACCTCCAGTCGTCCGTCTGCCGCATCCGGGCCGCAGCACCCGGCGGGCACGCACCATGCCCAAAGGTCGCCAGGTAGACCCCGAATCTCTGCGCGAGATTCAGGATCTGCTCGGCGATGCGCCTCGCCGCCGCGACCTGCTGATAGAACATCTACACCTCATACAGGATGCCTTCGGCCATATCTCGGCGCGCCATGTCGCCGCGTTGGCTGATGAGATGCGCCTCGCTCAGGCAGAAGTCTTCGAGGTCGCGACCTTCTACGCTCATTTCGACATCGTTGCCGAAGGCGAAAGCCCACCTCCGGCGATCACCGTACGAGTGTGCGACGGTCTTTCCTGCGAACTCAATGGCGCACAGTCGCTGGCAGAGGGGCTGCGGCATACGCTCGGGCCGGATGTCCGCGTGATCATGGCGCCGTGCATGGGCCGCTGCCATCATGGCCCCACCGCCCAGGTCGGAAAGCATCATGTCGATCATGCGACCAACCACGCCGTGACCGATGCGATCAAAGATCGACAATTCGAGCCTCTGGTTCCCGACTACGCAGACATCGAAAGCTACCGGGCGGCCGGCGGATACAGCGTCCTGGAACAGTGTCTGGACGGTCGGCGTTCCCTCGACTCGGTGATGGCTACGCTCGAAGACGCGGGTCTGCGCGGACTCGGCGGCGCCGGATTCCCGCCGGGCAGGAAGTGGGAGATCGTCCGTGCCTGTCCGGGCCCGAGACTGATGACGGTCAACGCCGATGAAGGCGAACCGGGCACGTTCAAGGACAGGTTTCACCTCGAGAACAATCCCCACAACGTGCTCGAGGGCATGCTGATCGCCGCCTGGGCTGTCGAGGCCGAGGTCGTGTATTTCTATCTCCGCGACGAATACCCGGCGGTACGCAGGATCCTGCAAAAGGAGATCGCCGCCCTCGAGCACACAGGACTCGCGGCGCACACCCGGATCGAGCTTCGGCGCGGCGCCGGGGCCTATATCTGCGGCGAGGAGTCGGCCATGATCGAGTCCATCGAGGGCAAGCGCGGGCTGCCCCGTCATCGCCCGCCTTATGCAGCGCAAGTGGGCATCTTCGGGCGGCCCACTCTGGTCAACAACGTCGAGACTCTTTACTGGGTGCGAGACATCCTGGAGAAAGGTGCAGACTGGTTCGCGAGCCACGGCAAAAACGGCGCCAAGGGTCTGCGCAGTTATTCGGTCTCCGGCCATGTCATGGAGCCGGGCGTGAAGCTGGCGCCTGCCGGCCTCACGGCCCGACAGCTTATCGAGGATCATTGCGGCGGAATGGCGCCGGGCCACGAGTTTCATGCCTATCTTCCCGGCGGGGCATCAGGTGGCATTCTGCCCGCATCCATGGCCGACTTGCCGCTGGATTTCGGGGTGCTCGAGCGCTACGGCAGTTTCGTGGGATCGCACGCTGTGATCGTCTTGAGCGACAAAGACGACTTACGCAAGGTGGCACTGAATCTGATGCGATTTTTCGAAGACGAAAGCTGCGGACAGTGCACCCCTTGCAGGGTGGGCACCGAGAAGGCGGTAAGGCTGATGCAGGCCGCAACCTGGGATGAGGACCTGATGGGTCAACTCGCGACCGCCATGACCGACGCTTCCATATGCGGGCTGGGTCAGGCTGCGGCGAACCCATTGACGTCGTTGTTGCGTTACTTCCCGGAGACGCTCGGGTGAGTAACGGGCGCAACATTCGATTTTTCCTTGACCGCCAGCCGGTCGAAGCGGGTCCTGACGAGACCATCTGGGAGGTGGCGGATCGGGTCGGCACCCGCATCCCGCATTTGTGCCATCGACCGGAATCCGGTTACCGGCCGGATGGAAACTGCCGCGCATGCATGGTGGAGATCGAGGGCGAGCGAACCCTGGCTGCCGCATGTATCCGCAAACCAGTCGCAGGCATGAAGGTTCAGACAGATACGAAGCGTGCGGACGGTGCTCGCCGCATGATCTTCGAGATGCTGCTGGTGGATCAGCCCGAGCGCGCGTCCAGCCACGATCCTGACTCGGCGTTCTGGCATTGGGCGCGACAACTTGGGCTGGAAGAGAGTCGCCTGCCCCAGCGCCCGGCGGCACCTCCGCAAGATAACAGTCATCCTGCGATGCGCGTCTTCCTCGATGCCTGTATCCACTGCACGCTATGTGTGCGGGCCTGCCGCGAGGTGCAGGTCAATGACGTTATCGGCATGGCCGGGCGGGGTCGTAACGCGCGGATAGTGTTCGATCAGGCTGACCCGATGGGCGACAGCACCTGCGTCGCCTGCGGTGAGTGCGTTCAGGCGTGCCCGACCGGGGCCCTGATGGAGTCAGCGCTCGTCGATCAACACGGCACAAACATCGGCCAGCCGCTGGAAGAGGTACACAGCGTCTGCCCTTATTGTGGGGTCGGCTGCCAGATCAGCTATCGAGTCGCAGCAGGCCGGATCCTGGCAGTGGATGGACGAGATGGACCGGCGAACCGCAATCGGCTCTGCGTCAAGGGCCGATTCGGTCTCGATTATGTTCGCCATCCCCATCGGCTGACCCGGCCCCTGATACGACGCGACGATGCGCCGAAGGCGGCCGATATCGAAGTCGATCCCGGCCATGCTGCCAGTCACTTCCGCGAAGCCAGTTGGGAGGAAGCGCTGGATCGAGCCGCGGCCGGTATGCGCCGGGTCCGCGACCATCACGGCGGACGGGCCCTTGCAGGATTCGGATCCGCAAAGGGTTCCAACGAAGAAGCCTACCTGTTCCAGAAGCTGGTCCGCACCGGCTTCGGCAGCAACAACGTGGACCACTGCACCCGGCTGTGCCACGCATCGTCCGTCGCGGCGCTGCTGGAAGGCATCGGCTCCGGCGCCGTCACCGCGCCGTTTACAGCCTGCGAGGATGCCGAGGTCATCATCGTCATCGGCGCCAACCCTGCCGAGAACCATCCGGTGGCGGCGACCTTCTTCAAGCAGGCCGTAAAACGCGGCAAGACATTGATCGTAATGGATCCGCGCGGCACGGCGCTCAAGCGGCACGCAACCCATATGCTGCAGTTCAATCCCGGCACCGATGTGGCCATGCTCAATGCCATGCTCAATGTGATCATCTCGGAGGGCCTGTACGACGAGGACTGGATCGCGCACCGCACGGAGGGCTTCGGCAACCTGCAAAAGAAGATCGCGGAGTTCACGCCGGAAGCCATGGCCCCGGTGTGCGGCATCGACGCGGATACGCTGCGGACAATCGCCACCACCTATGCCCGCGCCGAGCGGTCGATCATTTTCTGGGGAATGGGCGTCTCCCAGCACGTTCACGGCACCGACAACGCCCGCTGTCTGATCGCTCTTGCCTCGATCACGGGCCACATCGGACGACCCGGTACAGGACTGCACCCCCTGCGCGGCCAGAACAACGTCCAGGGCGCATCCGACGCTGGCCTGATCCCCATGATGTATCCCGACTACGGAAGAGTAGATTCAGCGGACGTGCGGGCCCGCTTCGAGGACGCTTGGGGCACCAGCCTCGATCCGGACAGCGGCCTGACCGTGGTCGAGATCATGAATGCGATCCACGAGAATCAGATCCGCGCCATGTACATCATGGGCGAAAATCCGGCTATGTCCGATCCGAACGTCACCCACGCCCGGGCCGCGCTGGCGAAGCTCGATCACCTCGTCGTGCAGGATATCTTCCTGACCGAGACCGCCTGGCATGCGGATGTCGTTCTGCCCGCGTCAGCGTGGCCGGAGAAGGACGGCACGGTCACTAACACCAATCGCCAGATTCAGCTCGGCCGCCAGGCACTGCAATCGCCGGGGGAAGCGCGGCAGGACGCGTGGATCATCCAGGAGATCGCGCGCCGTCTGGGGCTGGAATGGAACTACTCGCACCCCCGCGAGATCTTTGCGGAGATGGCAGAGATCATGCCTTCGCTGGCCAACATCACCTGGCAGCGACTGGAGAGGGAAGACGCCGTCACCTATCCTTGTGACGGACCCGATCGTCCCGGTAATGACATCGTTTTCGGCGACGCATTTCCGAGGAGCGGCGGCCGGGCCAAGCTCGTATCCACAGAACTGCTGCCTCCGGACGAACGACCGGATCGGGAATTCCCGCTGGTATTATCGACCGGCCGCCAGCTGGAACACTGGCACACCGGGTCTATGACCCGAAGGTCCGCGGTCCTGGATGATCTGGAACCGGAAGCCGTTGTCTGCATCTCCCCGGACGACATGGCAGATCTCGGCCTCGAGCCCGGATCGATGGTGCGAGTCACCACCCGGCGCGGCACGATCGAGCTTCGATCGCGTCGTGATGCGGCGGTCCCCAACGGGATGTTGTTCGTGCCGTTCTGCTACGCGGAGGCGTCGGCCAATGTCCTGACTAATCCGGCGCTCGACCCATTCGGCAAGATTCCCGAGTTCAAATTCTGTGCGGCCAGATTGGAAAAACCGGAAACCCTGTGACTCTCATAGAAAGAGACAAACTGAGCCGACAGCTTCTGGCAACCAGGCATTGGCATCGTATCAGCCTGGGTTAATATGTGACCTTAGTTAGTCTGAATCAGAACAGTCACCAGAAAAATCGGCTCCGATCGCTTCTGCCCGGCAGAGGCTCTGGACTTACCGTCTAAAGAAATAGCTGGTGTATCTCGGGGAAGCGGCATGCAACCTACTTCGATTGATCCCGGTCGCAAGACCGTCCTTGTCATGTTCGCCGGGGCTGTACTGGCAGCATGTGGGCCATCAGAGCCACCGGCGCCGCCGCCTCTGGATATCTCCGTAGTCGAGGCCGTCCAGCGCGACGCGGACATCACCCTGGATCTCGTGGGTCAGACCCGCGGTTCGACAGACATCCCGATCCGGGCGCGGGTGCAGGGCTTCCTTGAAAGCATCGAATTTTCTGAGGGCCGACCAGTAGAGAAAGGACAGCTGCTCTACACGATCGACCCGGCGCCGTTCAGAGCAAAGGTCGTCGAAGCCGAGGGCCGGGTCGCCGAAGCGCGCACCATGCTCGCCAATGCGAAAGCCGATCTCGACCGTATCCGACCCCTGGCCGAGATGAAAGCCGTCAGTCAACAGGACCTCGACGGTGCCGTCGCCCGCTACGAAGCGTCGATCGGCAACCTGCAGGCGGCTAATGCGCAGCTCGATCAGGCGGAAATCGAGCTCAGCTACACGCGGCTCTTGTCGCCCATCGATGGCTCCATCGGAATTTCGGCCGCCAAGGTCGGCGAATTTGTAGGCGCCGAACCGAACCCCGTGGTCCTGAACTTTGTATCGCGCAACGACCCGATCCGGGTGCGTTTCTCGATCAACGAAAGGGACTACCTGAGGCTCGCGCGGCTCTTCGTTGAGCGTCACGAGGCATTCGGTGACGACGCGGCCGAAGACGATCGAGCGGACCTGACCCTGATTCTGGCGGACGGCAGCGTGCACCCCTACAAGGGGCGCATCATTGCCTACGACGCCGCCATCAACCCGACGACGGGCACTTTCACGATGGAGGCCGACTTCGACAACCCGACGGGCATCGTGCTTGCGGGCCAGTTCGCCCGGGTCCGCGGCGTGATAGAACGTCGCCGCGACGCCGTCCTTGTTCCGCTCCGCGCCATCGCGGAGCTGCAGGGCATATTTCGCGTGTTCGTCGTTGGCGAAGACGGGACCGTCCAGCTTAGGGTAGTCGAACTCGGTCCGAGTATCGGCAATCTCCGCATTATCGAAGAAGGCCTGCAGGCCGGCGAGCGTGTGGCCGTCGAGGGTCTTCTCCGGCTGCAGAACGGCTCCACCGTGAACCCGAAGGTCGTCGATCTCGCCAGCCTGGAACCAGACGACGAAGGCGAAGGGAGCTGACGCGTGGCAGAGTTCTTTGTTCGCCGGCCCATCGTGGCTATGGTCATCGCGATCATCATCGTGATCGTCGGCCTCGTCGCCCTCGGGCGGCTGCCCATCGCCCAGTACCCGGAGATCACACCACCGATGGTGGCGGTGTCGGCGACCTACACTGGCGCCAGCGCCACCAATGTAGAACAGTCCGTGGCTACGCCCGTGGAGCAGAAGGTCAACGGTGTCGAGGACATGATCTACATGAACTCGACCAACTCCAGCGACGGTCGGATGACGCTCAACGTGTCTTTCGAGGTCGGCACCGACCTGGACATGGCCAACGTGCTCACCCAGAACCGTGTCTCAGAGGCCCAGGCGAGCCTGCCGGAAGAGGTCAAGCGGCTGGGCGTGACGGTCAAGAAACAGCTGTCGTTTCCCCTGTTGCTGATCTCGCTGATCTCTCCCGACGGCACCTATGACGAGAACTTCCTTACCAACTATGCCTCGATCAATGTCGTCGACGAACTGGCGAGAATTCGCGGTGTCGGTAACGCCGAGGTCCTCGGCGGCAGCATCAGCGAGTATGCGATGCGGGTGTGGATCCGTCCCGACCAGCTATCCAAGCTGAACCTGACGGTCTCCGATATTACCAATGCGATCCGCGAGCAGAATGTGCTCGTCCCCGCCGGCCAGATCGGCGGCGAGCCCGCACCACCGGGCAACGAGTTCACGTATACGGTGCAGACCGGCGGGCGCTTTGAGACGCCGGAGGAGTTCGGCGAAGTCGTTGTCCGCTCGAATCCCGACGGTTCCCAGGTCCTTCTTAAGGATGTCTCGCGGATCGAATTGGGCGCCCAGAACTATCTCTACAAGGTACGTCTGGATGGCCAGCCTACGGCGATGTTGCAGATCTTCCAGCTGCCCGACGCCAACGGGCTGGAGGTCGCCGAACAGATATTCGCGTCCATGGAACGGATCTCCAATCGCTTCCCGGACGATCTGGAATATGTGATCTCTCTGGACACTACGAAACCGATCACGGCCGGCATCCGCGAGATCGTAATCACGCTGTTCCAGGCCGTCGCTCTGGTCATCCTGGTGGTATTTATTTTCCTGCAGAACGCGCGCTCCACCTTGATCCCGACACTAACGGTACCGGTCTCGCTGATCGGAACCTTCATGGTATTCCCGCTACTGGGATTCTCGATCAACACACTGTCACTACTCGGACTGGTGCTGGCGATCGGCATCGTGGTGGACGACGCCATCGTCGTAGTGGAGGCTGTGGCCTACAAGATGGAGCGCGGCATGTCGCCGAAGGATGCGACCATCGAGGCCATGCGCGAGGTATCCGGACCGATCGTCGCGACCTCCCTGTCGCTGATCGCCGTGTTCGTCCCGGTCGCGGCCATGGGCGGCATCACCGGACGCCTTTATCAGCAGTTCGCCATCACTATCGCGATCTCGGTCGCAATCTCCTCGATCAACGCCCTGACCCTGAGCCCGGCCCTCGCCTCGTCCTTGCTAAAACCGCCCGGCGAACAGAAGAAGAGTTTCCTGGATGGCTTCTTCGCGGCATTCAATCGGATGCTCGACAAGACCACCGAGAAGTTCATGGTCGTGTCTGACTTCTTCCTGACAAAGCTCTACCGGTCAGGAATCCTGCTGACGGCGATCATCGTCGGCATCTTCTTCCTGTTCAAGGTCGTCCCGGCCGGCTTCGTGCCGGAGGAGGATCAGGTCTACGTGATGACCGGCCTGATCATGCCGGATGGTTCCTCGTTGCAGCGCACGGACCAGGTGATCGCCCAGATGGAGGAGATCATCTCCCGTTACGACGAGGTGCAGAACGCGACCTCGATCGCGGGCTACAGTATCGTCAGCGGCACGCTGCAGCCGAGCGCGGGCATGTCCTTTATCCAGCTCAAGGATTGGGACGAGCGCCCCGGCCCCGAAAACCACGCCAACGAGATCGTCCGCCGTCTGAACGGTGACTTCGCCCGCGAGATCAGCGGTGGTATCGGTTTCGCCTTCGGCCCGCCCGCCATCCCGGGGCTGGGAACAGGCTCCGGCTTTACCATGATGCTGCAGGACCGCGGCGGCAACACGCCAGCGTATCTTGCCGAGCAGACCGCGGCATTCATCCAGGCCGCCAACGCCCGGCCCGAGATCGGTGGCATCGTCACGCTCTTCCGGCCCGAGTCCCCGCAGATATTCCTCGATATCGATGACGCCAAGGCGCTCAAGCTGGGTGTGCCATTGTCCGAGGTTAACAGCTCGGTGGGCGCGTTCCTCGGCGGTGCATATGTGAATGACTTCAACCGCTTCGGCCGACTGTACAAAGTCTACGTTCAGGCCGAACCTGAATATCGCGCCTCTATCGACGGGGTGCGAATGTTCTACGTGCGTAACAGCGAAGGCGATTCCGTACCACTGTCGACGCTGGTCTCCACGAGTCGCGCCGTGGGGCCGGAGTTCACTAACCGCTTCAACCTGTTTCGCAGTGCCAAGCTGACCGGCCAGCCGGCACCCGGTTTCAGCTCGGCCCAGGCGCTTGCCGCGCTCGAGGAAGTGGCGGCCCAGGTGCTGCCGTCCGACATGTCCTACTCGTGGGCCGACATGTCCTACCAGGAGAAGTCTGCGGAAGGCTCCGGTGCCGTGGTCTTCCTGATGGCGCTGGTGTTTGTCTACCTGATCCTGTCTGCACAGTATGAGAGCTGGTCGCTGCCGATGTCGGTGTTACTGGGCACGCCGATCGCCGTGTTCGGCGCTATCGGCGGACTGTTTGTCGCGCGGCTGTTCGACGAGAGCTACGTCAACAACGTCTTCGCCCAGATCGGACTGGTCATGCTGATCGGGCTGTCGGCCAAGAACGCGATCCTGATCGTGGAGTTCGCCAAGGTCGAGTCCGACAAGGGCAAGAGCGCGATCGACGCGGCGAAGGAAGCCGCACGGCTGCGATTCCGGCCGATCCTGATGACCGCATTCAGCTTCATACTCGGCGTGCTGCCGCTGCTGATCGCATCCGGCGCCGGCGCGGAGGCCCGGGTCGTCATGGGCATGACAGTCTTCAGCGGCATGCTGGTGGCCACGGTCGTCGGCGTACTGCTGGTGCCGGCACTCTATGTATTCGTCGAGACTTACATCGCCAAGGGCGACAAGTCGCCGCCGGCCGAGCCACAACCAGCCACAAGCGCGGAGGGATCCTGACATGTTCAGGAAACTCGGAGTCGCCACCGCTGCCGTGATGCTCTCAGCCTGCGCACTGACGCCTGATTACGAGCGCCCCGAGCTCGATGTGCCGGCAGACTACGTGGAGGCGGATCCGGCCGGCGAATCCATCGCCAACATGGGATGGTGGGACCTGTTCCAGGACGAACAACTCGAGTTGTTGATAAAGACGGCACTGGAGGAGAACAAGGACCGGGCCGTCGCGCTGTCGCGCATTCTCGCTGCACGCGAGAACGTTACCTTCGTCAGGGCCAACCAGTTTCCCTTCTTCGACCTCTCCGGCTTGCTGGGGCGGGGACGCCAGAGCCGGGAGGTGTTCCCTGGCGCGGATACGGACAACCGGTATTCGGTCTTCGGCGACGCCTCATTCCAGGTGGATCTATGGGGTGAGCTGAGTCGCGCCACCGAGGCTGCGCGTGCCGACCTGCTGGCGACCGAGGCTGCTTATCGCAATGTCACTATCACTCTGGTCTCCGATGTAGCCAACTTCTACCTGCGCCTGCGCGACCTTGACGAGCGCCTGAATATATCCGAACGAACACTGACTACGCGGCTGGACAGTCTCAAAATAATCCAGGCGCGCTTTGACAAGGGCACCGTTCCGGAGCTCGACGTCAACCAGGCCGAGATCGAAGTGGCAGTGGCCGAGACCGCCATAGCCACCTTCCAGCGACAGATCGTGCAGACGGAGAATGCCCTGCGCATCCTGCTCGGCCGCAACCCGGGCCCGGTCAGCCGTGGCGATGCCCTGGTGGACCAGGTCTTCCCGCAGGTCGTGCCGGCGGGCCTGCCTTCAGAGTTGCTGCAGAACCGGCCTGACGTCGTTCAGGCGGAGGCTCGACTGGTTGCAGATACTGCACTGATCGGGGTTGCCGAAGCGTTGCGGTACCCGTCCATTTTCCTTACCGGCAGCCTCGGCTTCGAGAGTACCGATCTGTCCGATCTCAACTCGAGCGACGCGCGCTCATGGGATATCGGCGCCAACATCTTCGCGCCGATCTTCAATTCCGGGCAGCTGAAAGCGCAGGCGGAGGCAGCCCGGGAACAAGCCGAACAATCGCTGCTCATCTACGAGCAGACGCTGCAGCAGGCCTTCCGGGAAGTGGAAGATGCGCTGGTCGGGATCCGCACCTACAAGGAAGAGTACGCGGCACAGACGAGGCGCGTCATCGCGGCGCGGAATGCCGCCCGACTGTCGCGCGCCCGCTATGACGGAGGGATCGTCGATTACCTGGAAGTGCTGGACACGGAACGGACCAAGTTCGAGGCCGAGCTGGCACAGTCCCAGACGCTACAGTTGTATTTCAACTCGATCGTTCAGCTCTACAAGGCCCTGGGGGGCGGCTGGTCAGTCGAGTAGGCAAGGTCGCCAGGCCACAGGTCTGCGGCCGCGATTGTCGCCGTGCGGCGAACCCGCGATCTGTAAGCAGTGATCAGCAAGCGCCCGTCGGCGCCTGCCTCATCAGGTCAGGCAGACTTACTTGCGTTTGCGCGAGGACGGGGTCAGGTGTACGCGTCCCGGCTTACCGCTTCGCCGCTGATTCAGGTTGACGATGATGTCCTGTACCGCCTGGGTCACAGCGCGGAGGCTGCCCTGCCGGTAGCCGACGATCTCGTTGGGCCCCTGGTTGATTACATACTTGTACCAGTTCTTGCCTTCGGTGCCGGACGGCGGGTCCGCCTTCTCCAGCGAAGTCATCTCGAAGGGACCGTTTTTCTTTGGTTTGGCTGTGCGTTCTGCCGATTCCATCATAGATTGCTACCAGTTCTTAACAGGAATCCTTGTCGGTCGATCGACCGTGAAGAAGCTGGATACGCCGCGCGACCGCCTCAGGCCGTCGCGCGGCACTCCATAGAAGGTTCTACCAGCGCGGGCGCGAGGGACGCTCGCCGCGAGGCCTGGCCTGATTAACCTTGATATTGCGACCGCTCAGGGCAGTATCGTTCAGAGCCTTGATTGCTGCATCGGCTTCCGAGTTGTCAGCCATCTCGACAAATCCGAAGCCCTTGGACTGGCCGGAGAACTTGTCAGTGATCACGTTGACGCTAGTAACTTCACCGAATTCGGCGAAAGCGTTCCTCAGTTCGTCTTCGGTCACGCTGTAGGCCAGATTTCCAACATAGATATTCATACATTCACTCGATATTCAAAACGTGCGTCGATCGATCATTGGCCACCGGGATATCCAACACACAAAAAGCCCCGCTGACGTTTTGCCATCGCTGGCAAATTCTTGCCGCAATCTTGCTTGGCGCCGTGTTCGGCCACCGGCGACGACTGACATGGCACTTCCTGAGTGCCGGGCAAGACGTTCGATCGAAACTGAGGGGGATTAAAATCCACCTGAGCCGGTCGGCTCCGTCATAACGCCTCGGGTTTTCCGGGCGGACCCGCCACTTGCGATGGGTCATGTCTGCCTTGTTGCGGTTTTCGACGACCTTCAGGGCCTCCGGCACCCAAGTGAACCGACCCACTGTCGGTAGTCGAATCCACCTAGTATAGCAGATTCGCCTGTATTCCTCGGGATGCGGCCTGCTCCGGCCCAAGCATCGAGGCGAAAAGTTCTTCTGCCCGAGTCCCGCTTGGCGCGGAATTGATGTCGTTTCCAAGAGGAAATCGCCTCAGGTCGCCGCCTCCTCGGTGAACAGGTGGCAATCGACGAAGTGCGGCCGATCCTCTGTGCCGACATTAACCCGAGGTGGCACAGCCTTCTTGCAGTGAGGCATCGCGTCGGGGCAACGCGTGTGGAACGGACATCCAGGCGGAGGATCCATAGGCGAAGGAACATCTCCGCCCAGGATGATCCGCTTCGACTTTTTCTTCGGATCCGGAACCGGAATGGCCGACATCAGCGCCTTCGTGTAGGGGTGCCGAGGCTCACGATAGAGATCCTCCGCCGAAGCTAATTCCACCAGACGACCGAGATACATGACACCGACGTCATCGCTGACGTGCTGGATGACGGCCAGATCGTGAGAGATAAAAAGGAACGAGATGCCGTGTTCCCTCTGCAGGCGGGCGATCAGGTTGAGGACCTGGGACTGCACCGAGACGTCCAGCGCGGATACCGGCTCATCGGCCACGATGAAGTTGGGATTCAGCGCCAGTGATCTGGCGATCCCGATCCGCTGCCTCTGACCACCTGAGAATTCATGTGGATAACGGGACAGGACCTGTTTCCTCAGACCGACGACGTCGAGCAGCTCTTCGACCTTTTTCTCGCGTTCCCTGGGCGTTCCGATCTTGTGTACGTCCAGAGGTTCCTGGATCGTCTGGGCAATTGTCCGGCGAGGACTCAGAGACGCATAAGGATCCTGGAAAATGATCTGCATCTGCCTGCGATGCGCGGTCAGGGCCTCCCGGTCAAGCTTCATCAGATCGTCGCCGTTCAGGATGATTTGCCCGCTGGTCGGCTCATGCAGTCTGAGAACAGCCCGCCCGAGGGTGGACTTGCCGCAGCCTGATTCGCCGACCAGGCCTAGGGTCCGTCCCTTCTCCAACTCGAAGCTGACTCCATCCACGGCTTTCACGTGGGCTACAACCCGATGAAACATACCGCCACGCACGGGGAAGTACTTCTTGAGGTCGACGACTTTCAGCAGCGTGCTCACGGGTCGTGTCTCCTCATCCCATCGGGTGATAACAGGCGACACCGTTTCCGGTGACCGGATCGATATTCACGACGGGCTTGTCCTTACGGCACTCGTCTGTCGCCCTGGGGCAGCGATCAGCGAATCGGCATCCATCCGGCAGGTGCAGGAGGTCCGGCACGATGCCGCGAATAATCGGCAATTCGGCAACCCGCTCCTCACGGATACGCGGGATGGAATCTAGCAGGCCCCTCGTGTAGGGGTGCTGCGGTTTGTGGAACAGATCATCGATGGCGGCGGTTTCGATAATGTTGCCGCAATACATGACGATCGCCCGATCACAGCTCTCGGCAACGACACCGAGATCATGAGTCACCAGGATCATCGACATGTGGAACTCGTCCTGCAGCTTGACGATCTGTTCCATCACCTGGGCCTGTGTCGTGACGTCCAGAGCGGTGGTCGGCTCGTCGGCGATCAGCAGCTTGGGCCCGCATGACAAGGCCATGGCGATCATTACCCGTTGGCGCATCCCGCCCGACATCTGGTGCGGGTACTCATCGATACGTTTGCGCGGCGCGGGTATTCCGACCGTGTCCAGCATGTTGATCGCGAGTTCGCGCGCCTGGCGCCGGGTCAGGTTCTTGTGCCGCCGCAACACGTCGATCATCTGATTGCCGACGGAAAAGACTGGGTTGAGCGCAGTCATGGGCTCCTGGAAGATCATCGAGATGTCGCTACCGCGCATCTCCTGCATCTCCTTCTCGGACAGCTTCGTCAGATCGCGGCCGTCGAACTTGATACTCCCCTGAACGATGCGCCCCGGTGGCATGGGGATCAGCTGCAGCAACGTTAGCCCGGTCACTGTCTTGCCGCAGCCGGACTCTCCCACGATGCCTACCGTTTCATTCGGGTAGACATCGAAGCTGATATCGTCCACCGCTCGCACCGGCCCGTAGCGGGTGCTGAATTCCACGACCAGGTTACGCACGCTGAGCAGGGGTGCCGTGTGTTCCGAACTCATTCCGAGGCCACCTTCCGTGGGTCCAGGGCATCCTGAAGGGCATCCGAGAACATATTGAACGCCATCACGAGGCCGAAGAGAAACACCGATGCCCAGACAAAGTTGTTGAAGAAACCGGCGAGTACCTCCTGGGTGGACTCGGCGATCATGAGACCCCAGCTGACCCCGTCCTGAACGCCGAGACCGAGAAAGCTCAGAATGACCTCGGACTTGATCGCCGCCACGAACACGATGGTCGCCTGCACCAGCAGGATGTGGAAGGTGTTCGGCAGGATGTGCCGGAAAATGATGACGACCTGCGGCACGCCGATCGCCCTCGCCGCTTCGACAAACTCGAAGTTCTTCAGCTTGATGACCTCACCTCTCACCAGTCGCCCGGTGGTGGTCCAGAAGGTGGAGACCATGGCAATATGCATGGCATACGGATTGCCGGTCAGCGCAAAAGCGACCGCGGCTACGAACAGATAGAAAGGGATCGAGTCCAGCACGCCCTTGAGCCACAGGATGATCTCATCGATCCAGGTGCCGCTGAAGAATCCCGCCAGGGCGCCGAGCAAAGCACCGATGATGGTGGACAACACCGCCACGACCAGGCCGACCTCGAAAGCAGTCTTGGTGCTGTAGATGGCGCGGGCAAAGATATCCTGCCCGATAATATTGGTGCCGAACCAGTACTCCGCAGACATCGGCGCCCACTTCGGCCCTTCCACGTCACCCCACTCGGTAGCCCAAATCCCCAGCCAGACGCCGATGGCGACAACAAAGTAGAGAAGGACCACGCCGAGACCGATCATGCCCAGGCGGTCACGCCGGAGTTTGTAGACCGCCTTGGCCCAGATCGACTCGCGATGCGCCGCGCCGTCGTCGACCACTGCCTGATCCGCAACCTGTTCTGGTGCCACGCTACTCATTTCAGCGACACCCGCGGATCTACGACCCGGTAGAGGATATCGGTAATCAGCAGAGTGATCACGAACAGCACCGCGGTCAGTCCGACGACTGCCTTCAGGATCGGTTGGTCACCGGTCGTGATGGCGTCGTAGGTCACTTTGCCGATGCCGGGGATGCCGAAATAACTCTCGATGATCAAACTGCCCGAGACCACGACCAGCGGGATCGAAAACATGATCCGGGTAATGATCGGGATCATCGAATTCTTGAGGATGTTCTTGTAGAGCAGCTTTCCGGGCCGCGTCCCGAAAGCCTTGGCCGTCCGCACGTGGTCACGGGTCATCTCCTCGACCAGTACCGCCCGATAGAAACGCGTGTTGTAACCGAGGGCGACGAATACCGTAGCCAGCGTGGGGACTGTGATATAGCGGAGATAGTCGGAGAAAGAGTGGACGTTCCAGCCTCTGACGGGAAAGGCGTTCAGGCCATAGCTCGACGAGAAGATAATCTGGAACGCGATCACGACGATCAGGAAACTGATGCTCATCCCGACGACCGAGAACCCCATGATGTATTTGTCTATCGGTCCGCTGCGGTGATAGGCGGCGATCAGCGCCAGCAGGATCCCCAGCAGATTGCCGAGAATGAAACCGGGCGTGATCAGCGCCAAGGAGATCGGTACGGTACGCGCCAGCACCTTGCTGACGGGCTCGCCGGTCGAGTCTGAGGCACCGAAATCCAGCGTCGCCATCTCTTTTAGATACTCGCCGTAACGAACCATGAACGGTTTGTCGTATCCGAGCTCGTGGCGGATCTCATCGATCTGCTCCTGCGTCGGGTTCTTGCCGAGCAGTTCGTAGGTCTTGTCGGGGCCGAAATAGACCATCAGCAGGAAGCTGATGAAAGTCACGCCCAACACCAGCGGGATGCCACCGATCAACTTGCGGATTGCGTACTGCAGGACTTCCATGACGCCTAAGTCCCCCCGCCCTCTTCGGGCTGTTGTTTTTCAACGTCCACGTACTTCAGGAAAAACCCGCCAACGATCTCCCTGTCGGGGAATGCGATCACGTCCTTGTGCCAAAGCATGATGCGGGTCCGGGAGATGCCGGAGACCGCCACGCAGTCGTCGATCACCAACTCGTTCATCCTCTGATACAGTTTTGATCTCTCAGGCGACGGCAGCATGACGGACGTCTTTCGATACAGTTCGTCGAATTCCCGATTGCGGTAATTCGCGTCATTGGAGCCGGGCGAGCCGTTGGGCCCGTAGAACAGTTGCAAGGTGTTCTCGGCATCCGGGAAGTCCAATCCCCAGCCCTTGGCCACGAACGGCAGTGTGCTGTTCTTCCATGCTCGGCTGATGTCCCCGAACGTTGCGAATTGCTTTATCTTGATCCTGTCGGAGGGATAGCCGATTTTCTTCATCCAGCCGCGGAACTGTTCGAAGAACTGCCGCGAGGTGACGCTAGAGGTCGTGCCATAGACCAGCTCTGGCAGGTTGTCAGCAGTCCAGCCCCCCTCAGCCAGCAGGCGTTTGGCCTCCTCCACGTCTCTTTCTACGCTCCAGCGCGACAGATTCGGATCGAATTCCGGCACGACGGGCGGGATGATG
>CP070833.1:2675677-2683982 GCA_020341735.1 Gammaproteobacteria bacterium
ATAACCCCACAAAACTTGTAAATCAGTCTTATATTTAGATTAGTATTCCCACTCAACTATATTTGATGAATACAGTGGAATATTATACGTAAATGACTCCCTCCCGCTCTATGAAGTGGGATTTCGTAACCTCTCCAAGCTTCAAACTCTTGTTTTGCTCGGCAAGCTTTCCTACCTGGCGCCGGCCTTGCTAGCCTTGTTCCACAAACCGCCCTCAGTTGGGGATCAGATAATTACAGCTGGAGGAGAAAGAGCGTGAAACGCAGAGCCTTTGTTACCGGTCTGGCGGCTGCCAGTGTCGCTGGCTGCGGCAAGACGGGGGAGCAGCCGTCCGCCGCCTCATCCGATACCCGGTCCTTCAACTGGAAGATGGTGACGACTTGGCCGCCGGGATTTCCAGGTCTCGGCACCGGGGCCAGTGATCTCGGTGCGATGATTGAATCAGCCTCTGGTGGACGCATCAAGGTGCAGGTCTATGGGGCAGGGGAGCTGGTGCCTGCATTCGAGGTCTTCGACGCCGTATCTCGCGGGACAGCCCAGATCGGGCATGGCGCGGGCTATTACTGGAAAGGCAAGGCAGAGGCGGCACAGCTATTTTCCGCGACACCTTTCGGTATGAACGCCCAGGAAAGAAATGCCTGGATGTTTTACGGTGACGGGGAGAACTTGTGGCGGGAGGTCTACGAGCCGTTCAATCTGTACCCTGTGGCGGCGGGCAATACCGGCGTTCAGATGGGTGGCTGGTTCAACAAGGAGATCAACAGCCTGGAGGATCTCCAGAGCCTCAAGATGCGCATCCCTGGCCTCGGTGGTGAGGTCCTGAAGCGCGCCGGCGGGACGCCCGTGAATCTGCCGGGCGGCGAGATCTTCACCGCCCTCCAGACAGGCAGCATCGATGCCACCGAGTGGGTCGGGCCCTACAATGACCTGGCATTCGGGCTCCATCAGGCGGCCAAATATTATTACTACCCGGGTTGGCATGAGCCGGGAACCTGCCTGGAGTTGATCTTCAACAAGGACGCGCTGGACGAACTTCCTGATGACCTGAGGGCCATTGCGCTGATGGCTTGCCGTACGGCCAACGAGAACATGCTGGCCGAATTTACGGCGCGCAATCAGCGGGCTCTGATGACACTTGTCAACGAGCACGGGGTGGAGCTCAGGAAATTCCCGGATGATGTACTTGGTCGTCTCAAAGAACTGTCCAGGGAAGTGCTGCAGGACATCGTCGATCGTGACCCGGTCGCACGCAAGGTGTACGCGTCACAACGGGCGTTTCAGGAGCAGGTCGAGCGCTGGCACGACGTCTCCGAGTTTGCCTACTACCAGGCTCGCAGACTGTAACGCCCCAAGTGGCCGTGCCGAACCCGCTGTTTGCGAATCAGATCGTAGCCGGCAACTACATTGACGCCTCATGTGCAGGCGTCGGGTTAGAGTCAGTAAATCCGATCAGGCAACCAGGTCGCCAGTGATGGCCACCAGGCGAGGATCGCCAGCGCGATGAGCTGGATCGCGACAAACGGCATGACGCCGCGATAGATCTGCACCGTGGTCACGTATTCAGGCGCGACGCCGCGCAGGTAGAAGAGGGCGAAGCCGAATGGTGGCGTCAGGAACGAGGTCTGCAAATTGATCGCGATCATGACACCCAGCCAGACCGGGTCCAGGCCCATCGACAGCAAGACAGGGCCGACGATCGGAACCACCACGAAGGTGATTTCGATGAAGTCCAGAACGAACCCCAGCAGGAACATCACGAGCATTACGGCGAAGACTGCGCCGAACACACCACCCGGCAGAGATGACAGCAGATCCCTGACGAAATCATCGCCGCCGAAACCGCGGAACACCAGCGAAAATACCGACGCACCGACGAGAATCAGGAATACCATGCTGCTGACGCGAGCGGTGCGCCGCATGACCGCCGTAAGACATTTGCGGTCAAGCTGGCCCTGGCTGGCGGCAAGCACCATCGCGCCTACGGATCCGACCGCAGCGGCCTCGGTTGGCGTGGCGATGCCGACCATGATCGATCCAAGGACGGCCAGTATCAGCACGAGTGGCGGCAGCAGCGCCTTCATGACCCTGACCAGGAGTGTCTGTGCATCGTCCGCTGCAGAGGCGACGTGAGCGGGCATCTTTGACGGCTTCAGGATGGCGAGCGTGGCCAGCCAGACGAGATAGAGGAATACCAGTAGCAGGCCCGGGAGCAGGGCGCCCGCGAACAAGTCTCCGACCGAGACTGTCTCCGGGGAAAAGATGCCCTGACCGAGTTGCGCCTGCTGGTAGGCGGAGGACAGGACGTCGCCGAGCAGGACCAGGATTATCGACGGCGGGATGATCTGACCCAGGGTGCCGGCGGCGCAGATCGTGCCTGTCGCCACGCCTGGATCGTAGCCTCTTTTCAGCATCGTCGGCAGCGACAGCAGTCCCATGGTTACGACAGTGGCACCGACGATCCCCGTGCTGGCAGCGAGCAGCATCCCTACCAACGTCACCGCCATGGAGAGCCCCCCACGTACCGGACCGAACAATGCCGACAGGGTGTCGAGAAGGTTCTCGGCCAAACGCGACTTCTCCAGCATCACGCCCATAAAAACGAACAGCGGCACCGCTACCAGCGTCTGGTTCAGCATGACTCCGAAGATGCGGTTGGGCACGGCCTCAAGGAAAGCCGGATCGAAAGCGCCGGTCATGGAACCGATCAATGCGAACAGCAGCGCAGTGCCCGAGAGGCTGAAGGCCACCGGGAATCCGGCCAGGAGGACGATGATGACGCAGCCGAAGAGAAGAAGGGCCATCCACTCCATAACGGCGATCCCTCAGGAGCGGGCGGTCGGGCTGGGCTCGGCCCTGAACACCCTGGCCCAGCGGAGAGTGACAATCGCGAGTCCCTCGATCGCCAACAGCAGAGGCGTGACGATGATCAGGCTTTTGAGTAGGAACAGGCCCGGCATTCCGCCTGTCTCGAGAGAGCTTTCGCGCACTTGCCATGACGCCGCGACGTAGTCCCAACCGGAATAGATGATCCAGGCGCATGTCGGCAGCAGAAGAAGGAGTACGCCAAGGCTATCGACCAGTGCCCGCCTGCGGGGGCTCATGCCGCGGTAGAAAATATCCACCCGGACATGCTCGTCATGGGAGAAGGTATAGGCTGCGGCGAGCAGGAATACCGTGGCGTGCATCCAGGTGACAGTCTCCTGCAGCCAGATCCAGCCGATGCCGAAGACGTAACGAAGCACGACAACCGTTGCGGTGATCAGCACCATCGTCAGGGTCAGCCAGGCCACAAGCCGTCCCAGCCAGCGGACCAGTCGGTCCACTAGCAGGGCGATCTTTTCCAAAGCATGAAGGCTTGTAACGGGCATGATCTGCAATACCCGAAGCTACAGGTCCATCAGGACTTCGGCCTCGCGGGCCGACGGCGTGATCGGTCGTCCGGAATAGTGATCGAAAATGGCGTCGACGACCTGGTCCGGTTTGTCGACGATCTGAAACAGCGCCAGGTCATCCTCGCCGATCGTGCCTTCGCGGATCATCGCGTCCTGAAACCAGTCGATCAGGCCGCTCCAGAACTGCTCCTTGACGAGGATGATCGGTATACGCCGGGACTTGCGTGTCTGCACCAGGGTGAGGATCTCGACGAATTCATCCAGCGTCCCGAAGCCGCCCGGTAGAACGACATAGGCCGACGCATACTTGACGAACATGACCTTGCGGGAGAAAAAGTGGCGGAACCGCAGAGCGACGTCCTGATACTTGTTCGGCCGCTGTTCCTTGGGCAGGGCAATATTGAGACCGACGCTGGGCGAGGCTCCCTCAAACGCGCCTTTGTTACCGGCCTCCATGATTCCCGGTCCGCCGCCGGTGATCACGGTGAATCCGGCGTCGGACAGCCCGCGTGAGATCTGGGTGGCGAGATGGTAGTTCGGATGGTCCCGGGATGTCCGCGCAGATCCGAAGATGCTCACACAGGGCTGCATGGTCGAGAGCAATTCGAACCCCTGCACGAATTCTGCCATGACCTGGAAGATCCTCCAGGACTCTTCCGTGATCTTCTCTTTGCCTATATTGCCGCGGAATCCTCGCCGATCCTTCATCTTGCATAGGTCCTCTAATTCTTACCGGCCGTCTTCTTGTCCAGCCTGCGCAGGTAGACCCCCATCTGCCTGGCGGCCTGGATATCTCCCTTACGTTTGGCCGCCGCCACGCCTTCGGTCCAGGCAGCCCTGGCCCCATCGTGATCCAGCGATTCCGCTAACGCCTGACCGAGCTGCCTCCAGGCTGCGGAATATTCTTCATCGAACTCGACGGCACGCGCCAGATGCTCGGCGGCAGTCTCCCATTCGCCGGCCTTCAAGTACTCATTGCCGAGGCTGAAACGCAGCAGGGCATTGTCTTGCCCGGATGCCAGCATAGCCTCGAGACTGCTTCGCAAGCCCAATTGAGATTCCGTCACTTGCGCCAGAACTCGCCGGTTATCAGCACCAGCAGAGTGAATATCTCCAGACGTCCCATGACCATGGCGAGTACACAGACCCACTTTGCAACCGGCCCGATGCTGGCATAGTTGTTAGCCACTTCGCCGAGGCCGGGCCCCAGGTTGTTGAGTGAAGCGGCCACCGCCGAGAACGCAGTAACCTGGTCGAGTCCGGCAAACATGAGCACCGTGAGCATCATGGCGAATACAACGACGTATGCTGCGAAGAATCCCCACACCGCCTCGACTACGCGCGAAGGCACTGCCCGACCGCTCAGCTTGACGGGAATCTCGGCGTTCGGATGCAATAGCCGAATTAACTCCCGGTAACCCTGTTTGAAAATCAGCACCCAGCGGATCACTTTCATCCCGCCGCCGGTAGATCCTGCGCAACCCCCTATGAAGCTAGCGAAGATCAGCATGACAGGCAGGGCGCCAGGCCAGGCAGAAGGGGAGTCGGTCGTGAATCCCGTAGTCGTGCCTATCGACACGACGTGGAACAGCCCTTTCCTGAAAGCCTCCCTCCAGTCCGAAAACGCGCCGACGAAGTGCAGATATCCGATAGTGATCAGTGCCAGAACGAGCAGGATGCGGATATAGGCCTTGAATTCCGAATCCGTCCGGTAGTGAGCCACTACCGCGCCCGGAACAAAGGGTCGTCTGCGCGCGCGGACACGCAGGCGCCATCCCCGGATCTCCAGTGGTAGGCTGAGACGCACCCGCTCCCAGGCGATGAAATGCAATGAGAAATTGACGCCCGCGATCAGCATGAAGACGATCGCGACGTACTGAATGGCTGGCTGCTCGAAAAATCCGATGCTTGCGTCGTGGGTCGAGAAGCCCCCGATGGCTACGGTGCTGAAACTATGGGAGATGGCGTCAAATACCCCCATGCCAGCAAGCCAGTAACACAAGGCGCAGGCGATCGTGATGATGAGATAGATGATCCAGAGCGCCTTGGCGGTCTTGGCGATCCTCGGCGTCAGTTTGGAGTCTTTCACCGGACCCGGTGTCTCCGCCCTGTACAGCTGCATACCGCCGATGCCAAGCATGGGGAGGATGGCAACCGCCAGCACGATGATGCCCATGCCGCCCAGCCACTGGAGTTGTTGCCGATAGAAGAGAATCGACTGCGGTAAATCGTCCAGCCCGATGAGGACCGTGGCTCCCGTCGTCGTCAGGCCCGAGATGCTCTCGAACACCGCGTCGGTCAGCGGCATGTGCGGACTCTCGGCTACCATCAGGGGCACAGCTCCGGCGGTCCCCAGTCCAAGCCAGAACGCGGATACCACCAGGAATCCGTCGCGTATCTTCAGATCCTGCTTGCCATGGCGTCCGCCGGATCGAGCCGGATACCAAAGAGTGACGCCGGTCAGGAAGATAGCAGCGAACGCGATGATGAAAGCGCGCGCCGCCCCGTCGCCACGGATCAGGAATTGCAGAGACCAGGGATCCGGCGCAGTCGCGTAACCGTAGATGTACGACACTGCCAGCGGCGGCAGCATAAAGAAGCTGAATGCCATCAGCAGGGCGCCAAGAATCCTCTGGACCGGTGAGAGATTCATTACAGGAGAGTGGGTGAGGGCTGGAATAGTTTCTCTACAGCCCGGATATATTTCTCGTCCGTTTCGGTCAGGAACACGATGACATGATCCTCCGGCTGAATCTCCTCATCATGGTGGGCCATGATCACGTCGCCCTCCCGGACGAGGGCGGCGATGGTTGCGCCAGGCGGCAGGTTGATGTCCTCAATGGTCCGCCCGACAACGTCCGAAGTCTCGGGCGTTCCGTGGGCGATCGTCTCCAGCGCTTCCGCAGATCCCTGGCGCAGGGAGTGGACCTGGACCACGTCGCCTCTCCGCACTTTGGTCAGCAGTGAGCCCAGCGTTATCTGCTGCGGCGAAACGGCGATGTCGATGTTCTGTCGCTCGATGATATCTGTGTAGGAGGGCCGGTTGACGAGTGCGATCACCTTCTTGGCGCCCATCCGTTTCGCCAGCAGGGAGGAGAGGATATTAGCCTCTTCTGCGTTGGTGACCGCACAAAAGACATCCGTGTTCTCGATATTCTCTTCCGCGAGGAGTTCTTCATCCGTGGCGTCCGCGGGTAGGACGATCGTCTTTGAGAGTCTTTCAGCGATGTAGCGAGCTCGAACCTTGTCACGCTCGAGGAGCTTGACCTGGTTGGTCGTTTCCAGCCGTTTGGCCAGCTGATAACCAATGTTTCCGCCACCGGCGATGATGACCCGCCGGATCGGGTGCTCCAGCTTGCGCAGTTCGCTCATCATCACGCGGATGTCTTTACGCGCGGCGATGAAGAAGACGATGTCGTTTTCCCTCAGAACCGTATCGCCCTCGGGCAGTATGCTGTCGCGAGTCCCGTCCGCCCGACGCCGGTAGATCGCCGCCACGCGGGCGTCGGTATGGGGGATATGCCTCCTGAGCTGTCTGAGCTCCTGCCCGACGAGCAGGCCGCCGCGGTGAGCTACCACGCCCGCGAGGCGGACCTTCCCGTCGGCGAAATTCAGCACCTGCAGGGCGCCCGGATAATGGATCAGCTGCTCTATGTACTCGGTTACCAGCTGCTCAGGACTGATGATCTCGTCCACCGGGATGGCTTCCGGGCTGAACAGTCTCGTAGTAGACGTGTATTCGATCGACCGGATTCGCGCGATTTTCGTCGGCGTCCTGAACAGGGTAAAGGCGACCTGGCAGGCGAGCATGTTGACTTCGTCGCTGTCGGTCAGGGCGATGACGATATCCGCGTCGGCACCGCCCGCCTGGGTGAGCACCTGTGGATGGGCCGCATGGCCCTGGACCGTGCGGATGTCCAGCCGATCCTGCAGTTCCCGGAGGCGATCGCCGTCAAAGTCCACGACCGTGACCTCATTGGCCTCGGATTGTGACAGGTCGTAGGCGGCTGACGATCCCACCTGGCCTGCACCGAGTATCAGTATGTTCATGCTTTTTCTGGCGGCGCGGGCTTCGCCCCGTGGTTCTCAGGGCGCGCCCAATGTTACATCAGTTCGAGCCTCGCGTAGGCGAGCACCAGCCACTTGGCGCCGGCTCGCTCAAAGTTTACGTGGACCCGGGCGTGTTGCCCCTGGCCCTCACACTCCATGATCACGCCTTCCCCGAATTTGCCGTGGCGCACCCGCTGGCCCAGCCGGATGCCGTCCGGTGCCGGTTCCTGCGGGCGTTTTGGCCGAAAAACCGTCCGGCTCACCGGCCGGCTGACATGGATGGCCGGCCGGATCTCCTCGACGAACTCCTGCGGCACCTCGTTGAGGAACCGCGAGGGCAGCCCGAAGTTGTCGCTGCCGTGCAGTCGGCGTTGCTCCGCATAGGTCAGATACAGCTCCCGCATCGCCCGCGTCATGCCGACATAACAGAGGCGACGCTCCTCCTCCAGGCCCGCCGGCTCGCGGATCGAGCGCTGGTGGGGGAACAGGCCGTCCTCCATGCCGCACAGGAACACCACAGGGAACTCGAGGCCCTTGGCCGAGTGCAGCGTCATGAGCTGTACGCAGTCCTCCCAGGCATCGCCCTGACCTTCGCCCGCCTCCAGCGCCGCGTGGCTCAGGAACTCGTCCAGCGGCCGCATCTCCGAGTCCGGTGCGGGGTCGAAGCCGCGCGCTGCGCTGACCAGTTCGTAGAGATTTTCGACCCGACCTTCGCCGCGCTCGGTCTTGTCCTTGCCATGATGGGCGATCAGACGCGATGTATTGATGACATGGTCGACCTGTTCGTGCAGTTCCAGTTCCCGGGTATCCCGGTCCAGAACCTCGACCAGGTTAAGAAATGCCATCACCGCCGACGCGGCGCG
>CP070833.1:2684082-2691594 GCA_020341735.1 Gammaproteobacteria bacterium
CGTCCGGAGCAACCTCTTCTCCATCACCCGGATCAATAAATACGGACACTGATGCCAGCCCGTCCGTGTAGACAAGGTGTTCTGTCGGATAACTGGCGCCCGCCATCACGCGGACGTTAGTCGCCGTCAGTCTGAATCCTGACGGCAGCTTACTGGCCTGCCATGAGGAGCGATCTGAAATCTGCTCGCTCTCGGATGTTTCGTCCTGGACGTAGCGTGCGTAGCCCTCGGCTGTGATCGAAGGCTCCAACCGCTCGGCCGGGATGGATTCAGGCAATTCGAGGCTTACGAAAATCAATTGCTCGACAACTTTTCTGTAACGATCCACCACCTGGGCCTTGAGCAACATCGCAGTGTCTTTGTCGATCCACAACTTGTAGCCGTAGCGCAGATCGTCTTGCGGCTCTATGGCGATCACCGCCGCATCTCGGCCCAGCTTGTTCACGGAGCGCATGCTGCGGAATCGATAGTGGTCCTGAAGACTGTCTGTGAATCGTGGCACCGCTGCTCGCAGCGGCCCGTCGTCTTTCCGCCGCGAGATAAGAACGGACTTCTGGTCGGAGAAGATACAGGTGACTTCATCCTGATCCCTGATGACCTCTCTCCTCGGGCCGTCGAGTGAGACGAGACGCTCTGTCGCAATGCCATCCTCGACCCGATGGATGACGTACATGGTGTCTACCTGCCCGTCTACGATATGTACAAATGTGCCCTCGTAATTGAGACTCTCAATCGCTCTCTCGGTCTTCCTGAGCAGGGCCTGAGGGTCTTGATCCTGGCCGGCCCAACCGGCAAGGGGCGCCAACGCCACCATTCCGATCAGGGCTGTAACCAGAGTTCTCATCATTCGCCGGAGTCTTCGGAGCGTGACTCGCCCTCGACCTCATCTGAAGTGTCTTCTTCTGCAGGTGTACGCACCATTCGTATCAATGGCCCCTGGCCGCCGAGCATCGTCGCGTACTGACTGTGATTCAGATAATAGCGGCTGAGCTGATCCGGACTACCCGCACGGCGGGAGATTATGGCGGAATCATAGCCACCTACCAGGGTTGTGGCCGTGGCGGATTCCGGCACCGTGACCGCCTCACTATCAGCCGGGGGACCCACTCTATCACTGAGACTCAGTACAGCCACCAGCGCCACCGAAGCAGCCACTGCGGCGCCTCCTAACGGGCGCAAGAACCTGCGTCGTGTCTCGGTGGCCACCGTGGTCGACGGAACAGGCTCGGACGATAGTGCACGTGAAACCCTGCGCGGCAATTGTCGCGGATCACCGCTGAGCAGATCGCCACGCAACGCATCGCCGATGACGGCATACCGCATCGAGGCACACCGCAACCGCTCGCTGGTACCCAGCCGCCGCACGAGCATCTCCGTCTCTTCCGGTCCAAGCTCGTCGTCGACAAATGCCGATAGTTGCTCTTTATTGACGTTGTCCATGTCTTCCTCAGTCAAGCAGGGGTCTCAGCCGCTTGTCTATCGCCTCTCGGGCCCTGAATATCCGCGAGCGCACTGTGCCGACGGGACATTCCATAGTAGTCGCTATCTCCTCGTAGCTCATGCCCTCCAGCTCTCGGAGCATGATAGCCGTGCGCAGATCTTCCGGGAGACTTTCGATGGCCTGATTGACCGTCTCGCGAATCTCCTCCGAGAGTAAGGAGCCCTCGGGAGTATCCACGTCTTTCAGTCGAGCATGCATGTCATATTGCTCGGGATTCTGCAGGTCCAGATCATAGTCCAGTGGTCGTCGGCGTGCGGCGACCAGATGATTCTTTGCCGTATTGATCGATATCCGGTAGAGCCAGGTATAGAAAGCACTGTCGCCACGAAACCGGGGAAGGGCCCGGTAGGCTTTGAGGAATGCCTCCTGGGCCACGTCCAATGCCTCCGCCTGATCCTTTACATACCGCATGATCAGATTGATCACCTTATGCTGATACTTGACGACCAGCACATCGAAGGCCGACTTGTCGCCCCGCTGGACACGCTCGACCAACATCTGGTCGCTGCTCTTCCCGCCCATCCGGGCTAACCTCTCGGCAATACGGCAATTCCGTTTGCCACTGTGATAGACACGAACGGAGAGAGAAAGTTCTGCCGGCCCGAGCCACTGACAAACGATTGATCTTCGAAAGATTCTAGCAGGGCCCGGCCTCCGTGGTCATCCATTGGCCCGCCCCAATCGCATCAGCACGCGGACCCTCCGCATACTCTGCTCAGGTCCGCCGGCCGGTGAGACGAGCATACGTACGGTTCCCGTGCCGGCCACTTGCCAGTGAAGCATCAGCCAACGACCGAAGATTCTCGAGCTCGGCTTCAGTCTCGCCACTTGCCGCCGCCCGTCCGCCCATTCCAGAATCCAGCCAGTGCGCGGCCGCCAAACCGCCCTGCTGGGTTTGCTGAACCAGTCTCTCAGATCTCCGTACAACGCCAACGCCAAGCCGGCAACCATGCCCAGGCGGACGTCTTGATCTATCTGGGCCAGGGTCGTGGCTGCTACCGCCAGCAACCACGCGGTCAGAGCGATGGCGATATGCATTCGACGGTCAGTCGGCCTGACCGCCAAGACCTGATCGAATCCCTTCGACAATACTCCGTATCGCAGCATCCCGCGGGATGCTGCGCCCCGTCAGATAGGCAAGGATTTCCGGATCCTGGCATTCCAGAAGTTGCTGAAATCCAGCCTTCTCCTCATCGCCCAGGCCGGCGTAGCTTTGATCGAGAAAGCGCAGCAAGACGACGTCGAGTTCTCGCATACCACGCCTGCACCGCCACCTTAGTTTGGACACACTAATCAATGACAGAACCCCACCCTCACGAGAGTTTGAAGGGCCACAGACTGAACCGGCAGCACCCTTATCCGGCGATTCGGTAAGCAATCGGCCTCAGTGGCGTCGTTCCGCCAGCAGCTTCTTCGTCTCGGCGATTGCCTTTGCCGGGTTGAGACCCTTCGGGCAGGTCCGTGTGCAGTTCATGATCGTATGGCACCGATAAAGGCGGAACGGATCCTCAAGGTCGTCAAGGCGATCGCCTGTCGCCTCATCGCGAGTGTCGACGATCCAGCGGTAGGCAGCCAGCAGGGCAGCCGGTCCCAGATACCTGTCACCATTCCACCAGTAGCTGGGACAGCTCGTGGAACAGCATGCGCAGAGGATGCAGGCCGACGGCTCATTGATCTTGAGCTGATCTTCCCTGGATTGCAGCCGTTCCTGATCGGGGGGCGCGGGCGTTCGAGATTGGAGCCACGGTTTGATGGATGCATATTGTGCGTAGAAGTTGGTCAGATCCGGGACCAGGTCCTTCACTACCGGCATGTGCGGGAGCGGATAGATCTTCACATCACCGCTGACTTCATCCGTTGCTTTCGTGCAGGCGAGGGTGTTGGTGCCATCGATGTTCATGGCGCAGGAGCCGCAGATCCCCTCACGGCAGGATCGCCGGAATGTCAGCGTGGGGTCGATCTCGTTCTTTATCTTGATCAACGCATCGAGGACCATCGGACCACAGCGATCCATGTCCACTTCGTATGTGTCTGTCCGCGGGTTCTCCCCGCTGTCCGGCTCATATCGGTAGACGATAAACTTCCGGACGTTGGCCGCACCATCCACCGCCGCGAACTTGCGGCCAGGCTTGATTCTCGAATTTTCCGGCAGTCTGAACTCAGCCATTCCTCGGTTCCCTCGATACCCCGGTCTGCGTTAAGTCATCGGCGATCAGTAGACTCGCGCCTTCGGCGGGATGACCTCGACCTGGTCGGTCAGGGTCCTCAAGTGTACCGGCCGATAGTCTATCCTGACCCTGCCCTGCTCGAACCACGCCAGCGTGTGCTTCATCCATTCCGAATCGTTTCGGTCCGCATAGTCCTCCCGGGCATGCGCCCCGCGGCTCTCCTTGCGGTTCTCGGCGGAGACGATGGTACACATGGCCTGACCAAGCAGGTTCTCGAGCTCTAGCGTCTCGATGAGGTCGGTATTGAAAACCAGCGAGCGATCGCTGACCTTGACATCCCCGAAGCTACTCAGAACCTCCTGCATCAGGCTGACGCCCTCCTGCAGAACTTCACCGGTTCGGAATACTGCGGCATGATTTTGCATCGTCTTTTGCATCCGTAGTCGGATGTCTGCTGTCGGCGTAGCGCCACTGGCGTAACGCAATCGGTCCAATCTTGCGACGGTTTCCTCACCAGCGTCTGCGCGAAGCGGCGCTTGGCGGGCTCCGCCGTCGACGATCTCGGCACAACGATGAGCGGCCGCTCTGCCGAAGACCACCAAGTCGAGTAACGAATTGGATCCAAGGCGATTGGCTCCGTGAACCGAAACGCAGGCCGCCTCACCCACGGCCATCAGTCCAGGAACCACGCCCTCGGCGTCGTCACCATTCTTGGTGACCACCTCCCCGTAATAGTTCGCCGGGATGCCGCCCATGTTGTAGTGGACGGTCGGCAAGACCGGGATTGGCGCCTTGGTAACATCAACGCCTGCAAAAATACGGGCGGTTTCGGCGATACCGGGCAGACGTTCCTCTATCACCTCGGAACCCAGATGTTCGAGATGCAGATGGATGTGATCGCTGTCCTCCCCGACACCGCGGCCCTCACGGATCTCGACCGTCATCGACCGGCTCATGACGTCACGGGAAGCCAGATCTTTCGCATTTGGCGCATAACGCTCCATGAAGCGTTCGCCGTCAGAGTTGGTCAGATACCCACCCTCTCCGCGTACACCCGCAGTAATGAGACAGCCAGCGCCATAGATGCCTGTCGGGTGAAACTGGACGAACTCCATATCCTGCAAAGGCAGACCTGCCCTGGAGACCATGCCGTTGCCGTCACCGGTGCAGGTGTGAGCCGAGGTGCAGGAAAAATACGCCCGACCGTACCCGCCGGTGGCAAGCACCGTCATCTGCGAGCGAAAACGATGCAGCTCGCCGGTATCGAGATTCCAGGCCATGACGCCACGGCAAACTCCGTCTTCCATGATGAGATCGAGAGCGAAGTACTCGATGAAAAATTCGGCATCATGCTTCAAAGACTGCTGATACAGCGTATGCAGCATCGCATGCCCGGTACGGTCGGCCGCCGCACACGTCCTTTGCGCGGTCCCCTCGCCGAAGTGCGTTGTCATGCCTCCGAACGGCCGCTGATAGATCTTGCCCTCCTCTGTTCGCGAGAAAGGCACGCCGTAATGCTCCAGCTCGATAACTGCATCGGGCGCTTCCTTGCACATGTATTCGATCGCGTCCTGATCGCCTAACCAGTCGGATCCCTTGACCGTGTCGTACATGTGCCAGCGCCAATCATCATCGCCCATGTTGCCGAGGGCCGCGCTGATCCCGCCCTGGGCCGCAACCGTATGGCTGCGTGTCGGGAAAACCTTGGTGATGCAAGCAGTGCGAAGACCCGCCTCGGCCATCCCCATAGTAGCCCTGAGTCCGGAGCCACCGGCTCCTACTACGACGACATCGTAGGTGTGGTCGACGATTGTGTAATCACCCGCCATGGATCAGCCTCCGGTCCCGACTCTAACAACGGCCAGGATGCCCGCACCTGCAAGTACGACGTGAATGAACTGGACGGCGATAAGGCCAGTCACCTTGGCCCAGCCGCGACTGTAGTCTTCAATCACAACCCGCGTCCCCAGCTGGGAGTGGTAGGCACCGACGGCGATTAGCAAAATCAGCAACACTGAATTCAACGGTGCCGCCACCCAGGATGCTACCGACTCCCTGTCTGTCAGATCGAGGCCCGGCAGACTGAGAGCGAACCAGACTCCGAGGATCACCATGGCCACTGCTGTGACTCGCTGAGCCCACCAGTGCGCCGTGCCATCACCCGCCGAACCGAGTCCAAGTACCTTGGCGAGAGGACTTCGAAGACTCATCACTGGCCTCCCGAAAGTACGGCCGTCCAAAAGATGATTGTAAGCAGAGTCGCGATCCCGACGGCGGTCCATCCCGACCGGTAGACCTGCGGAATCTCGAATCCCCGCCCTGTGTCCCAGAACAGATGTCGGACTCCGTTGGATAGGTGGTAGAAGAATGCCAGGCTCCAACCGAACAGGAACAACTTCCCCGGAACCGATCCGAGGACTGTGAGAGCCGTCGCGTAGGCAGCTTCTCCGCCGGCCAGGGCAACCAGCCAGTAGATCAGTGCGACAAGACCTACCGACATGACGACGCCGGTAATCCGGTGCAGGATCGAAAGGACAGAAGTGATCTGGGGCCTGTATACCTGCAGGTGAGGCGAGAGAGGCCGATGGTTGGCGGCCATTGTTAGCAACCTCCTTCTTACAGCGCGGGATCTGGCGAGGCCATCCTCGCCCTGTGCATTTTCTTCAGCGGTGCGACCTTAGAAATCGATGCAGCGACCGTTTTTCTCCCAGTCGCCGTATCGGGTCGGATCCGGGCCATCGCGGCCCCCGATTTCACGAGGACGCTTGCCCTGTTCCGTGACTGCGGGCTTGTCGCTGTCGTCAACGGTACCGGTCGCCTGGCTCGGGATTTCGGAAGGCTTGTCCATCGTTGCAATTTTGCCAGACCCTCTCGCTCGACTCCACTCCTGATGTGGCGCCAAGGCGGCACCCCTCTTACAATTATTCGCAGCAGAGATCTGAATGGTTGCAGGAGTTCCCCGGCTTGACCATCAACGACAAGAGAGGCGTCACCGGACTGCCTGAATATGGCTGTTTCAGGGTCACCGGCCCGGACGCGGGAAGCTTTCTACAGGGGCAGCTCAGCAGCGATATCTCGACACTCTCCTCGAGAGGAGGCCAACTTTCGAGTTTCAACGATCCCAAAGGCCGGGTGATCGCTGTCCTTCGCCTTCTGCGACTGGATGATGAATATGTCGCCGTAGCCCCGCATGCCGTCATCGAAACAACCGCTCGGCGGCTGGGCATGTTTGTCCTGAGGGCCCGTGTCTCCGTGAATATCTGCAGGGACCTGACCGTGTGGGGTGCAGTCGGTGTCCCCGGGGTTGACAGCCTTGGGGCTGTCGCGGACGCCATGCTCCTGCCGCCCAAGGTCAATGCCGTCGCGCTTGGCATTCGGCCTCTGAGTGATACACCCGCTGCCGCCCTTTCGGGGGCTGTCGATCCCGTCGATTGGGAGAGCGCAGAGATACTGGCCGGCATCCCCGAGATCTATCCTTGCACCGCCGGCAGTTTTGTTGCTCAGATGCTTCATCTCGACCGTCTCGGTGCGGTCAGCTTCGACAAGGGATGCTATGTCGGTCAGGAGGTCATCGCACGGGCGCATCACCTGGGACGGGTAAAACGCCATGCCCGCCTTTTCAGGTTAGCGACCGGCGTCGCCAAACCTGGAGACAAGGTAATAGTCGACGATGCAAACGCCGGAACCGTCCTGCGAGTGGCCGCCGGCCCAGGCCGATCTCTCGTTATGGCTGTGATACGGGATGGCGTCAGCGGCGACGCAAGCGTTCACGGGTACAATCTCGAACCCCTGCCAGACCCCTTCTGATGCTGATGCAGGCTAATCAGCCGGGCTGCCCTCAGG
>CP070833.1:2691694-2699749 GCA_020341735.1 Gammaproteobacteria bacterium
CATAGCCGCCGGGGAATACATAAACATTAGTAAAGCCCGCCTTGCGCTGCAGGTCATGGGCGGCCTGCGAGGCACGCATGGCATGAGAACAAATGAGCACAATCGTGTCGTCCGGATCGAAGGCCACTTCCATCTCTTCGACAAAAGCCTCGTTTCGCATCGGATCCCTGTTGTGCAGTGAGTAGGGGTGCAGGTCGACGGCAGGGACGTGACCGTCGTTCTCGTACTCGCCGGTAGATCGAACGTCAACGATTGAAAAAGTCCGGCCTTCCGCCATCCACTGCCGGATGGTTGATGCATCCACCGTCTTCACCAGCGCGGTGTAGTCGACCTCGTCTGCGGCGCTGTGGCCGGCGCAGCCCGCGCACAGCAGGACTCCGAACAGCAAGGTCATTCGGACTAGATCGCCTACAGTTCGACGGAATCGCATTGCCGAAACCAAAACCATCGCAATCTTCATTGTCTGTTTATTCCCCCCAGAAACGCGTGACGCCAGTTGTGGACGATGCCACGGCCACCCTTCAATTATGCCCAACGTTGAAATGTGGCAACGCCAAAAACGCTTAGTTCAATCGCTCGTGATCCAGCCGGAGCCGACCAGCATTTCCTGCGCTCGTGTGCGCTGCAGCATTCATCGGGCGACGTGCCTAGTTTCTCTTCGGTATATGCAAATGCTCCCATTTCGACTAACTTAGCCGCCCTATGCGTGACTACTTTATACGCCGATTGCTGCTGATTCCCCCGACCCTGTTCGGCATCACGATCCTCCTGTTTGCCATCACCCGAGTGGTTCCAGGCGGGCCGCTGGAACGCGCCATCATGGAGGCCCAGCAAGCCAGCATGAGCTCCGGTGTGTCATCCAATGCGGGGCAGAACATGGCGCTGTCGGAGGACCAGCTGCGGCAACTCAAGGAGTACTACGGTTTCGATAAGCCCGTGCTTGTCAGCTACGGGCTGTGGGTAGGCAAGCTCCTTCGAGGCGATCTGGGCAGATCCTATCGGTACAACGAGCCGGTGTGGGACATCATCAGATCGAGGTTTCCGATATCCCTGTTCTACGGGCTCCTCAGCCTGATTATTACTTATGCGGTCTGTATTCCGTTGGGGATCGTCAAGGCCATAAAGCACAGGACATTTGTCGATAACGCAACGTCGGTCGTGATTTTTGCCGGCTATGCAGTGCCAGGCTACGTCCTCGGCGCTCTCCTGCTGCTGTATTTCTCGGTCGAGCTCGAGTGGTTCCCCTTGGGCGGCTTCACCAGCATGTACTTCGACGAACTGGACACCTGGGACAAGGTCAAAGACATCACCAGCCACGCAATACTGCCGTTGGCGTGTTATCTGGTGGGCAGTTTCGCTGTCACGACCTTGCTTATGAAGAACAATCTGATGGATAACCTTGCTGCGGACTACGTGCGTACGGCAGTAGCGAAAGGAGTCTCTTTCAAGGATGCGGTGGTCAAGCATGCACTGCGAAATTCCCTGATCCCGATTGCCACGACCTTCGGTCAGAACATCACGCTGCTGGTGGGCGGGTCCTTCCTGATCGAGACGATCTTCGACATCAACGGCTTCGGCCTTCTCGGACTAACCGCCATCTTCGATCGTGATTACCCGATAGTGATGGGAGTCGTGTTCCTGACCAGCCTCCTGCTGCTGATCGGCAACATCATCTCCGACATCCTCGTCGCGTTCGTCGACCCGCGGATCAGATTCAAGTGAGCGGAGGTCAGCGTCTGTGCGACTGAACCCGTTAACCGCCCGCAAGCTGCGCCGGTTCCGCGAGATCAGGCGCGGGTATTACTCGTTCGTGCTTCTGGTCAGTCTCACGGTGCTGTCTCTTTTCGCCGAGCTGTTGATCAACGACAAGCCGCTGGTCGTCAGCTACGAAGGGGTGCTGATATTCCCCACCTACGGTGCGGTAAGGCTGGGCGGCGAATTCGGACTGGAAGGCATTCTGGCGAACATCCCGGTGAACTATCGCGATCTTCAGCGTAAGTTTCGCGAGGAGGGTGGCGGTAACTTCGTCATCATGCCCATCGTGCCGTACAACCCTTATGAAAATTCCGAGGTGGACGGTGTCATCCGTTCTACGTCACCCAATATCGAGCGCCAGCACTATCTGGGGACGGACACGACGGGACGCGACATCCTCGCGAGACTCTTTTACGGATTCCGGACGGCGATATTGTTTTCTATCGCTTTCACGGCCCTGACCTATCTGATCGGGATCGCGCTGGGTTGCATGATGGGATATTTCGGAGGCATCTTCGATCTACTGTTCCAGCGCATCATCGAGATCTGGTCCAATATCCCTTTTCTTTACATGGTCATCATCGTCTTTTCGGTGATACCCGCCACGTTCAGTATCCCGACGCGCATCACTATTCTGCTGGTCATCATGGTGCTGTTCTCGTGGACCTTCATGACCTACTACATGCGCACCGAGACTTACCGGGAGAAGGCCAGGGACTATGCGCTGGCGGCCCGGGTCCTCGGTGCAAGCACGCCGAGGATCATATTCCGGCATATCCTGCCGAACACGATATCGACCGTAGTGACTTTCATCCCATTTACCGTGGTGGCGGCGATCACCGCCATCACGGCCCTGGACTTTCTCGGCTGGGGATTGCCGCCGCCTACGCCCAGCATCGGCGAGTTGCTGAAGCAGGGCACCGCCAACCTTACGACCGCTCCATGGATCGTGACCTCGGCATTCGTCGCCCTGGTTCTGATCCTGACGCTGGTCACCTTCATCGGTGAGGCCATCCGCGAGGCCTTCGATCCGAAGAAATTCACCATTTATCGTTGATTACAGGACTCATATGAACAAGGGATACCGACTAGTAGCTGTACTGGGAATCTGTGCAGCATTGAGTTTTTCAGGTTGCGGCCAGGACAATGGTGGCGACACGGCGGCAGAGTCCGCGGCGCAGACCCCGGGCGCCGCGGCGACCCCTGACATCACCGCCGAAGTGCAGGAGCACTATCGCACCAAGATCTCCCTGCCACCGGAAGTATGGGAAGCGCTAGAGAAGGGTCAGATGACCCAGGAGGAGGTCGACGCGAAGGCGGCAGCGGGCGAATTCCCGAAATTTTTCCAGTTCTCAACGCCCGACCAGATACCGGCGGATCTGAACTGGCAAGACGGCAGCGACCTCCCGGCGTTCGCCTCTCCGGATGCAAAACAGGGCGGCACCTACTACACCTGGATTCAGGACTTCCCACGCACTTTCCGCCGCTTCGGGCCGGATGCCAACGGCTCATTCCGGCCGTTCATACTGGATGATGTGGTGATGCAATTGGGTCGACGGCATCCGAACGACACCAGCATCACGGAGACCGGGTTCCGCTACTACCCCGGGATCGCCAAAGAATGGGCGCTGGACAAGGAGAACGCCACTGTCTACGTCCGCATCGATCCCGAAGCCAGATACTCAGACGGCGAGCCGATTACCGCCGACGACATGATGTTCATGTTCTTCCTGTACCAGAGTCCCCACATTCAGGCGCCCTGGTACAACAACTGGTACAACCGAAAGTACAGCAACATCATCAAGTACGACGACCTGACGTTCTCGATCAAACAGCCGGAGGTCAGGCCCGACCTGCTGTTCAAGGTGATGGAACTGGAGCCACTGCCCGAGCACTTCTACAAGGAACTCGGCCCCGACTATCCGGAACGCTACCAGTGGCGTTTCGTGCCCACTTCGGGCGCCTACGAAGTGCGACCGGAGAACCTGAAAAAGGGACAGTCGATCACGCTGACCCGGGTGAAGGACTGGTGGGCGGACGACAAAAAATTCTGGCGTAACCGGTATAACTTCGAACGGGTGCACTTTACCGTCATCCGCGACGTGCCCAAGGCCTTCGAGGCGTTCCGCAAGGGCGAGCTGGATCGTTTCGGCGCGTCGTTGCCGGAGTACTGGTACGAGAAGATGCCTGATAGCTCCGAAGAAGTGCAGAAGGGATACATACACAAGGATGTCTTCTACAACGACAAACCGCGACCGACGTACGGTCTCTGGATCAACCAGTCGAAACCGCTATTGGACAATCGGGATATCCGCATCGGTATCCAGCACGCGACCAACTGGGACTACGTGATCGAGAAGTATTTCCGCGGCGACTACCAGAGGATGAGGACGAACTCCGATGGCTACGGAGAGTTCACCCATCCGACGTTGAGGGCCAGGGAATTCTCGGTCGACAAGGCGCTGGAGCACTTCGCCAAGGCTGGATTCACCGAGCGGGGTCCGGACGGCATCCTGCAGAACGAGGCTGGCGAGCGACTTTCCTTCACGGTCAATACCGGCTACCAGAACCTGCGCGACGTGTTGACTATTCTGGCAGAGGAGTCCGCCAAAGCGGGCGTCGAATTCCGTCTCGAGATTCTTGATGGGACCGCCTCGTGGAAGAAGACCCAGGAGAAAAAACACGACATTGCTTTTGCCGCATTCGCGGTCTCCGCCGAGATGTATCCCCGCTACTGGGACTTCGGTCACTCGGTCAACGCTTATGACCGCGCCTTCCTGCCTGATGGCAGCCCCAACCCGGATCGGAAGATCAAACCGCAGACAAATAATCTGCAGTTGCTCGCGTATCCTGAGCTCGACGCGATGATCGAGGCTTATCGCGCCTCATCGGATGCGGAAGAGATGAAGCAGCTGGCCTTCCGGATGGAGGAATTTCTCTACGAGGACGCCTCGTTTGTCCCCGGATTCATTATCCCGTTCTATCGCGATCTACACTGGCGCTGGTTCCGCTATCCGGAGGGCTTCAACGTCAAGCTCAGCCGCAACGTGGACCAGTTCTTCCTTGCCTGGATCGATACGGGGATGAAGAAGGAGACGCGCGAGGCGAAGAAGTCCGGTGAAACGTTCCCGCCCATGATTACGGTCCATGACCAGTACCGCACTGAATAAGCCGGCTGCGGCATGAGTGACGTATTGCTGGAAGTCGACGACCTCGTCACCGCCTTCGACACGGAGGCGGGTCGGCTGAGGGCTGTCGACGGGGTCAGTTTCCAGGTTCGCCGCGGGCACACGCTGGGCATCGTCGGTGAGTCCGGCTGCGGCAAGAGCGTCACTGCCCTGTCGATCATCCGACTGCTACCCCAGCCGATGGGGCAGGTCCTGGGTGGGCGCATCCTTTTCGATGGTCGGGATTTGCTGCAGGCCTCCGAAGAGGAAATCCACGCGATTCGGGGTGCGCGCATAGGCATGATCTTCCAGGAGCCGATGACGGCCCTGAACCCGGTACACCGAATCGGAAAGCAGCTTAGCGAAGTATATTTGCTGCACCAGGATGTGACACCGAGGACGGCGTTGGAGAAGTCCGTGGAGATACTCGACAAGGTGGGTATTCCGTCGCCGGAGATACGGGTCGGCGAGTATCCCCACCAACTCTCCGGCGGCATGCGGCAGCGGGTCATGATCGCGATGGCTCTGGCCTGCAAACCGGCGCTGGTGATCGCGGACGAACCGACGACGGCACTCGACGTCACCATTCAGGCGCAGATCCTCGAGCTGATGAAGTCCCTTCAGGAGGAGATGGGGATGTCCATCGTCCTGATCACCCATGACCTGGGCGTGATCGCCGAGACTTGCGAGGATGTGGTGGTGATGTATGGGGGTCGGGTCGCTGAGAAGGGCGGGGTGCATGATATTTTCGAGCGCCCCAGGCATCCTTACACTCGTGGCCTGCTCGAATCGATACCGCGGCTCGAATACGAAAGGAAGACCCGGCTGAAAATCATCGAGGGCATGGTGCCCGGGCTGAAGGACCTGCCTGAGGGCTGTCGTTTTCAGAATCGATGCCCGTACAAGACGCAGCGATGCGAAGACAGGCAGCCCGACATCTCGCGCGTGGATCGTGGACACGAGGTTGGATGCCATCGCTGGCGAGACATCGAGGCGGGGGCGGCATGAGCGCAGATCAACCGGAAGCCTTACTGCGTGTCGAGGGTCTCAAGACCTATTTCCCGGTTCGCGGCGGCGTTTTCCTGACAGCGCAGGCGCAATGCAAGGCGGTCGACGACGTGTCTATCCACATCAGACCCGGGGAAACCCTCGGTCTCGTCGGCGAGTCCGGTTGCGGCAAGTCGACGCTGGGCAAGACCATCGTCCGTCTTATAAAGCCGACGAAAGGCAAGATCCTCTTCGACGGCGCGGATTTGTCCACCTTGTCCGACCGGGCACTGAAACCGCATCGGCGCCAAGTCCAGATGATCTTCCAGGACCCGGCTGACTCGCTTAACTCACGGCACTCGATCGGCAACATCCTGGAGGAGCCGTTCATCATTCACGGCATTGGCGACGCCTCGGAACGCGATCGCAGAGTGGCAAAACTACTGGATGTGGTCGGCTTGCCGTCGTCTGCCGTAGAACGTTTTCCGTTCGAGTTCTCCGGTGGTCAGCGGCAGAGGATCGGCATCGCAAGAGCGATCTCGTTGAACCCGAAACTGGTGATCTGCGATGAGCCGGTGTCGGCACTGGATGTCTCGATTCAGAGCCAGATACTCAACCTGCTGCTCGATCTTCAGCAGGAAATGAATCTCTCCTACCTGTTCATCGCCCACGATCTCGCGGTGGTGAAACATGTGTCGGATCGCATCGCGATCATGTACCTGGGCCGTATCGTCGAGATGGGCGGGGCGGACGAAGTCTACGAGCGGCCCAAGCATCCCTATACTCAGGCCTTGATCTCCGCAATCCCGGAGCCGGTCCCGGGCGGCAATCGGCAACGGCAGATCCTCGCCGGCGACGTGCCGTCACCGATTGACCCGCCCTCCGGCTGCGCTTTCCACACACGCTGTCCCCATGCTCAGCCGAAGTGTCGGGAACACCGCCCCGAGCTGAGGGATGTCGTTGCCCGGACCGGTGACGAGCACGTGGTCGCCTGTCACTTCGATATCTAGATGCTGGCTGGCCGGCTGATAGGACTGCAGCCAGCGCGCGATAGAACGACCGCCTGGCGGGGTGGCAGCCTCCATGACCGGCTGCCGCAAAGTTCGAGTCGTGGTACCTTACCCCGTCCCGGGGCAAGCCCGGTTTCTTTGGGGGAAGGTATGAGGAACCTGGTCTGGTCTCTGGTCGCTGTCGTCGTCGTCACGGCGGGCTGTGGTCAGGAGCAGAGAAACAACGGCTTCGATCCGAACTTGAAAGTCTATCGCCACGCGATGGACCAGTCGCCGTCCAGCATCGACCCCGTGCAGGCCTCCAACGTGTACGCGAATCACGTCGTACTGAATGCCTACGACACGCTGTTTGCGTTCAAGTACCTGGCACGCCCTTACGAGGTGAAGCCCAATCTGGCAGTGGACTTCCCCGACATCTCCGATGATCTGCTCGAGTACCGAATACGGATCAAGGAGGGCGTCCATTAGATCGACGATCCTGCGTTCGCCGACGGCGTCGGTCGGGAAGTCGTAGCGGAAGACTTCATCTATTCGATCAAGCGGCACTTCGATCCCAAGATGCGTGGCCAGGGAGCGTGGCTCTGGCAGGGCCGCATCGTCGGGCTGGACGAGTGGAAGGAAGCGGGCGCCGATTATGACCAGGAGATTGAAGGGCTTCGCGCCCTGGATCGGCATACGATTCTCATCAAGCTGATCAGGCCTTATCCGCAACTGATCTTCACCCTCACGATGGGATACGCGGCACTCGTACCGAGAGAGGCGGTCGAGACCTATGGACTGGAGCTGGCTTCGCGGCCGGTGGGTTCCGGGCCATTCAAGGTAGCTTCCTACGACACCTCGAAGATCGTCTTCGAGAAGAACGTGAAGTTCCGCCAGGAGCCCGTGGATGTCTGGTACGAGGGCTACAATCCGGAGACTCAGGGGTTCACCGGCGTCGAGGCGATCCATGGCCGCAGCCCGCCTTTCCTCGACATCCTCGAGATCGACTTCATCGCCGAGAGCGCGGCCCGCTGGAATTCATTCACCAAGGGTGACGAGGTCCAGTACACGGGTGTGCCCAACGAGCAGGTCGACAATATTCTGTCGTCGAAGGATCCGATTACGCCGACGCAGGAGATCGCCGACAGGTATCACAT
>CP070833.1:2699849-2714511 GCA_020341735.1 Gammaproteobacteria bacterium
CCGCTCCGGCAGCCTGGCTGGCCGCCTCGATAATCTCGGCGGGCGTCACTGTCGTCGAAACGTAGAAAGCCAGCAGCAGGACCCCGAGAATCGGGAACAGGGACGCGAGGGTGACGATACCGAATCCGGACAGTCCACCGCCGCCCTTGCCACCGGCCATGGCGATACCGATGCCGAGCGACAACACCAGGGGTACCGTCACAGGCCCGGTCGTCACAGCGCCGGCGTCCCAGGCCAGGCCGAGCGTCGCCGTCATATCCGGATCCATAGAAGCGTAGATTGTCAGTATCAGGACCGGCGCCAGTGCCAGGTAGATCAATGGCTTCAGGCTCCATCCGTAGAGAAACCTCAGGGTCCCCACGACGGCAGCGAGTCCGACCGCTGCACCGACCACGAGGACGAGGGTCCCGGACCAGTCGTTCAGTAGCGCGTATAGATAGGGCGCGCGTTCGACCGAGACATTCGATCCCGCCGCCTGTAATGCACCGATGGCGGGCTCGGCGAAGGTCACGCCGATACCCAACAGCAGGGTGATGAACAGCACGACCGGGAGTGGCGACTTGCGCGGCAGGCCGCCGCCAATCAACTCACCCAGCGGCATCAACCCCTTATTCAGGCCTTCCATGAAGAACAGCAGACCGACGATGACAGCCAGCAAGCCGCCGGTGATCAACCAGGAATCCTCGACCACCTGGTTCAGGATCAACAACTGGAACAGCGTCAGGTATAGAGCGAGCGGCACGACTGCCCTGATCTGGTCCATGAATCGAACAGAGACATAGGGCTGGATGAGTCGGACGACTTCCGCCCTGGTCAGCTTGGTCGGCTCGAGGGGGACGGGGATCGCATTGCCGTCGGCATCCCTCTCCGCGGCCGGGAAAATATCGTTGGCGCTGATCTCGGTATTCTGGATCCAGAAGGCTCGCTGAAAATCCTGAAATCGAATGCTGTCCGGCATGCTGTACTTCCTGTTGGAATCCCTGGCTTCAGCGGCACGGGCTGCCCGGGCGCCGAGCCAGCCGCCGTCGAGGATAGCATCAGACGGTGCCGGTTGCGCGCTGTGGCAAAACCCACGGGCTTGCGTAAGAGATCAGGATCGTCATGGCAACCGTGTCCTGACACGAGTTCAAGCTGTATGCTGTCAAAGTCATGGAGCGGGTCGGCGTTCCGTACAGCGGCAAAGATCCGCCAGCGTGCTGGTGGCACCTTTTATAAGTGATCGAATCGTGTGATCGAGTGACGAGGGAGAATTGCGGTCTGATGTTTAAGAGAAGAATTCCGGCTGTGCTGGTCATCACGGCGATGCTGGGCAGCTCGGTTGCAGCATTCGCCCAGAAGGACGAGCTACCACCGCTGCCGCCGCTGACCGATCCCGCTTCAGGACATCACATACCAGGCAAGTTCGTCTGGGCGGATCTGTTTACCAGCGATCTCGACGCGGCCCGCGCCTTCTACACCCAGCTATTCGGATGGGAATGGCGCTGGGTCAGTGACCCGCCACATCCCTACGGAATTTTCTATAAGGACGGGTACGCGGTCGCGGGTCTCGCGTTCAGGAAAGCAGACAGCAAGGAGCGAGGATACGCCCGGTGGGCACACTATATCTCCGTACCGGATGTCTCGGCGATGGAAGCGGCGATTATCGAGAAAGGAGGGCGCGCGCTGCTACCGAAGCGGTCTCTCCCCGACCGAGGCGACATTGCGATCCTCGCGACACCGGACGAGGCCGTCATCGGAATCATTCACTCCAGCAGCGGCGACCCGGGGGACTTCCGCCCGGAACTCGGTGAGTTTCTCTGGCACGAGTTGTTCACGAAAGACGTTGCAGCAGCCGCGGAGTTTTACCAGTCGTTGTTTGGCTACGAGGTTCTCGAGAAGGAGGACACGGCGGAGATCGTCGACTATTTCCTTGCCAGTGGGGGACACTCCCGTGGCGGCATCGGTTCTCTGCCGCCCGAATCGGAAACGGTGTCGACCTGGCTGGGCTACATCCGGGTGGACGATGTCGAGAAGGCGGTTGAGCAGGTCAAGGCGTTGGGAGGAGAAGTTCTCGTGCCGCCGGACCCGGCCAACATCGACGGGGATCTCGCCATCGTGGCGGACCCGGTCGGCACGCCGATCGGACTGATCCGCTGGGAATTTCCCGAGGAAGAGGAGGCGCAGCCATGAAAATCAGACTGCCAGCCCTCCTGACGTCTGTCGCGGCCGTGATCATCCTCGCGGCCGTTTCCGGATGCGAATCCAGCGGTAGTGGCTACACCAGCGTCAGTACCAGCTATTACTACGGCTCAGGCTGGAACGACCCCTACTACTACCGGCGGGGCTATTACGGCGGCACCGTCGTCGTTCCCCCCAGGCACCCCGGCCATCGGCCCGGACATCGCCCGGGACATCGCCCCCCCGGTCACAGACCACCAACAGCGCGTCCCTTGCCCTCCAGGCCACGACCACGCCGACGTTAGCCGCGCGGGCTGCAGGGCGCGGCCCGTCGAGTCGACACTGGCAGGATCAGCGGCGTTGTTTCTTACGACGCGGGATCGGCGTCACATTACCGCTACCACTCCAGTTCTCACGGTGCGTGTTCTGGGCGTCCTGACGGATGCCGGAATGACGGCTCGAAAGCAGCAGCGAGGACGGCGGGCAGACGCGAGCCCGGATGATACCCAGGTCGCGCGCCGCATCGAAAAGGCTGGGATACCAACTCTCCCATCCCGGTAACAGTTTCTCGTCTTGTTCGCGCAGGTTCACGCCGCCTTTCCGCCATTCCGAAGGACCGGCTTTCGAAGTTAACCGAGTCACCCGCGCAGGACAATGGCTGGCGTCACATCTGGCGACTTGCGAGCCGCCGGACATGGATTGGCGAAGCTGCCGTGCCGAATATCAACCTATCGGGCAAAGTAGCACTGCGGCCCTTCAAGCAGCCATCGCATGGGTCCCGATGCAACTCAGACAAAGGCAAGTCGGCGGCGGAAACCCGCCCGCGTCTCACAACTTCCGGTAGGCCGGCCTCCGATCCCTCGCCTCGAATCGTTCCTGGCAAGCATGGCAGCGTGCCGCGCTGGGCAGCTTGTCCAGGCGCTCGAAAGAGATGAGCTCCTGGCAGTCGATACATAACCCATACCTGCTCTCGGCGATGCGCGTCAGCGCGGACTCCACGTCGCGGAGTTCATCCACGTCTCTGTCGATCTCGCTCAGATCCAGATCGCCGACCAGACTGGCGACGGACTGATCCTCGATATCACCCACACGATCGGCCAAGACGGCGAATCGATTCTCATCATCTTTCAATAATCCAAGCCTGATCTCTTCCTTGAGCTGGCCGGCCCTTAGTCGCAGCCTGGTCTTGAAGCGGCCGATTTCCTGTTCTGCGAATCTCCCAGATCCAACCCTGGCGACCGGGGAGGTCATTGACTCACGAGCCGATCCCTTGTCTCCGCCAAACATCTTTCGGTCCTCCCAGTGTCCTTGAGGCAGCGCGTGCCACCTTTCAGCTGACTCTCGCCCGCCACATAGCCGACAGGCTGTGGCGATACGTCCGTATCACTCTCCTACCTTACTTATAGTTGGTGCTGCAGGACGCCGCCGGGCGATCCGGGATCGGTCGATTTGATTCGCGTCGGGGAGAGCGAGACTAGCGCTGGGACCAGGGAACGAACGGGAACTGGACGGGAGCGTCTTTGAGGTCCTCGGGCAGGACGAGCAGGCGATAATTGCCCTGCCACTGAAGAACATAAGTCTTCTTGGCGAGCTGAATGCCGGAACCGTCGACTCGATAGTGACCGAGCAGCGAACGGAACTTCATCTCGCGGAGTTGCTCACGGACAGCGTCATGATCAGGCGTATCGGCTAATCGTACGGCGGCCTCCAGTACTTGTCCGGCGGCGTAGCCGTAAGCAGCCTGCGCGGAAGCATTGGCGCCGAATTTCTGCTTGTATCGATAGGAGAAGTCGTAGGCCATGGGCAAGTTGCCGCTGCGCATCCAGGCCACCGTGCCCATGATGCCATCGGTGTCATCCCCCAGCGCCTCGCGGAATTCGCGGAATGCCGGACCAACCGTCATGGCGAATATCTTCGGCGACAGGCCGGCAGCCTTGGCTGCCCGGACCAGGGCTATGGAATCCTCGAGGTAGGTCCCACCGAGCAGCACCTCCGGCTGGGAGGCCGCGGCCCGAACGGCCAGATCGGCGAGGCCCGTCTGATCCGCCGGATATGCCTCATCGAAGACCAGTTCCATCCCGTAGGCGGAGACCGACTCGCGTACACCATCGGCCACCTCGCGCGGGAATTCGCTGTCGGCGTACACCAGTGCGACCCTGGTTAGCCCCTCTTTGTTGGCCAACGCCAGAGGTAGATCCATGTACTGCCCTGCCGGCGTGTCGATCTGGAATACGTTTTCGAGCCCGCGCATCCAGATACCGCGTGCCGCCGCGCCGGCTGCAACCATGGGTATGCCGTGCCGATCCGCAACCTCGGCGGCCGCGAGGGTGATGTCCGATCCGTACGGCCCGATCAGCAGGTCCACCCTGTCTTCCGTGATCAGTTTCTCGTACAGGGCGGCGCTCGTCGCGGCATCCGACGTATCGTCATAGGTCACCAGCTCAACACGCTTGCCCAGCAATGCCCCACGTTTGTTCACGTCGTCCGCCCACATCCTGAGCCCCTGTGCCTGGCTCGTCCCGGGAACCTGGTAGCCGCCGGACATGGACGCAGTCGCACCGATCCGAATAACACCGCGTTTGTCGGCAGCCTGGGCCACACCGCAGAAGAGCAGACAAGCAAGGAGGATTGCAGCCGGGTTGCGTAGGAGACTGTTCATGACTATTTCTCGATATCCAGTCGCCGCTTCTCGGTGTAGAGCGTGCGGACCAGGCGATACTCGAACGGCGAGCCAGTGCCGTAATAGAGGAATTTCACGTGCGCCCGTGTATCGATTGCGTAGAGCAGACTCCAAATGATCTGCATGGTCCGGTCAGGATCGAGGATGGCGTCCCGGATCTGGGTAGTGACATACCAGTCGACGCCCACCCCGATGCCGTCCCGGACATTGGATGGACCGAGCAGGGGCAACACCAGATAGGGTCCGGTGCCTACACCCCACTTGCCGAGCGTCTGGCCGAAGTCCTCATGGTGCTGAGGGATCTCCATCTTGGTAGCCGGATCGAACAACCCGAGTAGTCCAATCGTCGTATTCACGGCGAAGCGCCCTGTCGTCTGCAGGGTCTTCTGTCCGCTGCCCTGGAGCAGGCTGTTGTAGATCGTCCGGATGTTGAAGAAATTGGTGAAGAAGTTGTGCACGCCCGCCCGGAAGAAGGCCGGCGTAATCTTGTAATAACCGATCACCAGGGGCAGGAGGACGTAATTGTCGAACCGATAGTTGAAGCGGTACATAGCCTTGTTGAAGCCCATGAACCTGTCGTCCATTTCATCGAATTGCTGAACGTCGGGCTTGATCATTCGATCGGCAGAAAAGATCGGTTCTTCGGGCTCGTCACCCTCGACAATGGGCGCTGTGCTGCAGCCGCTGGCCACGACCCCCAACATCAGAACTCCGGTTACCGTCAGCAGACGGCGCAAGGCTGGTGACAATCTCATCGGTACAGCCCCCTCACCGCTGGAACAACTCGATGATGTGGGCCATGTAGTCACGCTGCATCATGTTGCCCAGGTGGCCGCCGTTCGGGTAGATCATCGCGCGCTCGCCGAAAACGTCGCGGAAGAAATCAATCTGGCCCGGTTCCAGTATCAAGTCGTCTTCGTTATGTGTGACGTAGATATTGTCCGCGCTGCGCAGGAAGTCCTCGATGCTCGTCAGACTCATCTGCTCGATCAGGGTGGTCCGTGTGAGTTCGGGGTTCTTCGACTTGTAGTAAGGGTAGAAGTAGGCATGGAAGAAATCCGTGAACCCCAGCCGCATGGCCACGTGGTTGTAGGTTGTCAGATCCGTACCCTTGCGCAGCTTGACGTTGCTGGGCTTGATGTAACCGTAATCTGTCATCACGTCCGAGGCGAACGACATGTTGGCAGCGGCCAGGCGGAAAACGGTGCCGATCAGGGCGGCCAGGCGTTCCTCCTTGGGCTGGTAGATCTCGTAGACCTTGTAGAGGAAGTCCTCGCTCAGGTTGAGTTCGTCCGACCGGTTGTAGACCTGCGCGAACCGATCGACGAGCCCCTGATAGAACTGACCGAAGTTGTCCTCCCCGCCCGGGATGTTTTCGAGCATCCGGTCCAGCAGGGAGATGGAGCTGTACAGACGCAGCGGCGAGTTCACCATCAGAGCACGCTTGAAATTGAACGTCTGCCTTTCCTGGTCGACCTGCATGACGAAAGCGGTGTTGAATGCGCCGAGACTATAGCCGGTGAGGAAGAAGTCCGTCACCTCGGCCTTGCCGCTCAGCTTGGCCCAGATCGTCTCCATGACCCGGTAGAGGTCCGCTGCGTCGTCGAAGGCGTGACCGGGAACGTTGCTGGACGATGCTGAGACGACAAAGTTGGAGTGGGTAGGCGATGACAACGAGATGAAGTGGAACCCGGCCTTGTAAAGGGCGCGGCCCAGATCGCGATTGGTCGACCCGTCATGAGAACCGCCGGTGCCTGCGATCATGAAAACCAGCGGCGCCGGACCCTTCTGCAGGGCGTAGGAGTATCTCAGCTTGCTGTCGTAGAAGAAGACGTCCGGCACTTCCCGATCGGGGAAGATCTCGATACTGCGGCGTTTCAGGGGAACCTTGACGTCCAGGTCCGCCCGATACTCCTCAGGGGTACCCACGACGGTCGCGACGAACGGATCGTCGAAGGGAAATTCGTAGGCGAGAGTCGGGCTGGCGAGGGTGAAAATACAGAGGCTTAACAGGGCGCGACCCAATCCACGTGCCGACCTCTCTGCTACCGCCATTGCCCCTCCCCGCATCAGTAAGCTGTCGGAATTCTGGCCGATAATGCCGCTATTGTCCACGCAATGCCTCCGCGACCCTCTTCTGTACGCGCAATTCTGTTGGTGGTGTACTTCGCAAATCACGCCACAATCCGGCCGGGTCGTTTGCCGCCAAAAGACCTGGCACACGCCTTCCAGGTGGGTCGCTTTCATACCTCACTGGAAACGAGGCGACCAGGTCGGCGCAACAATCGGCGCAGGTCTTCCAGGATCAGATAATTCATCGGGATCAGGAGCAGCGTGATCACCGTGGCAAACAGGATGCCGAAGCCCAGCGAGACCGCCATGGGAATCAGAAACTGGGCCTGGGTCGACTTCTCCAGCAGCAGGGGCGTCAGGCCTGCGAATGTTGTCAGCGAGGTCAGCAGGACCGGGCGGAGTCTGGCCAGACCGGCCGCGTAGACCGCCTCCCTGACCGAATGCCCCTCACGTCGGCGGCGATTGACAAAGTCCACCAGCACAAGGCTGTCGTTTACGACCACGCCGCTGAGCGCCAGCATCCCCATAATGCTCATGATCGAAAGGCTCATGCCAATGATGATGTGACCGAGCAGGGCACCCGCCACGCCGAACGGGATGACGCTCATCACGATCAGCGGCTGCAGATAGGACTTGAAGGGAATGGCCAGCAGCGCATAGATCACGAAAAGCACGAACACGATGCCGATGCCGATGCTGCGAAACGACTCCCGCTGCTCGCGGGCCTCGCCCTCAAGCGTGTAGCGGACACGCGGGAAATCTGCCAGCAGACCATCGAGGTGGGCCGTCAGATCCCGTTTAATGGCCTCGACGTCGGCGGTCTCCTTGTTGACATCCGCGGTGATATTGATCGTCCGGCTCCGATCGACGCGGCGGATCTCGGCGAATCCCCGACCGAATTCGGCATCCGCGACTTCCGAGAACGGAACCTCGGTTCCCTGCGGTGCCCTGATCCGCATGTTCTCCAGTGTCGCCAGCGTGCGCCTCTCCGTCTCCGGATATCGGACGAACACCCGTACTTCTTCGCGGCCCCGCTGGATACGCTGGACCTCGAAACCGTAGAAGGCCTGGCGCACCTGGCGGGCGAGATCATCCAGGGTCAGGCCGAGCAGTTCTGCGGCCGGCCTCAGCCTGAGTTTGATCTCTTCCTTGCCGTCCTCGAAATTGTCGGTGATATCGAACACCCCGGGATAGCCCTGGAGGCGGTCCTTGACGCTCATCGCCACCGGTCGCAATTCGTCGAAATTCGGAGCGGAGATCTGTACATCGATGGGTGCTCCCCCTCGGCCGATCTCGGCGCGGAAACTCAGCTCCCTGGCGCCCGGGATCTGGCCGATTCCCTTGCGCCAGGCTCGCACCAGCTCGGAGCTGGTTACTTCCGAGGTACGGTCCTCCGGTTTGACGATCTCGAACCTGACCCGGCCGATGTGCGACTGGCCTGCGCCCCCGGCCACAGAACCTACCGTCGACATGATATCCAGAATCACGCTCTCGCCCGTCTCAGGGTCGACGTATTCGTCCCGCAGGGCCTCCGCAACAGCTGTGATCCGATCGACGCCCACCGCAGTGGTCTCGAAAGGCGTGCCGGGGGGCATGGTGAGGCTGGCCACCGCCACCTCGCTCTGGATGCGGGGAAAATAGATGAATCGCAGGTGCCCACCGATCGTCCAGGCGTACAGCAGTACGGCAACCGCGACGAAGACGGATAGCGTCAAGTAGGGCTGACGCATAGCCCAACTCAGCGCCGGCTCGTAGATGCGCTTGGTCGAAACATCCAGCCAGCGGGAGATGCGGCGTTGCAACCGTACCGGCCAACTATGGTCAGCATCCCGATCGCCACGCACCTGCACATGTTTCAGATGAGCCGGCAGGATCAGTTTCGACTCGACCAGCGAGAAAAGCAGTACCGGTATGACGATCAGCGGAATCTGCGCGAATAGCTTGCCGCGGAATCCTTCCACGACCAGCAACGGGATAAAGGCCGCGACGGTAGTCAGCACGCCGAAAGTCACAGGCACGGCGATCTCCTGGGTGCCGACGATCGCCGCACGTATCGGCGTATCGCCATTCTCTAGCCGCTTGTAGATGTTCTCGCCGGTGACGATCGCATCGTCCACCACGATCCCCAACACCAGGATAAAGGCGAACAGGCTGATCAGATTCAAAGTCACGCCGAGCACCGGCATCATGGCGATACCGCCCATGAACGCCACGGGCATGCCGATCAGCACCCAGAAAGCCACCTTGCCCCGCAGGAATAATGTGAGCAGCAGCAGAATCAGTATGCTGCCCTGGATGGCATTCCTGTTCAGCGTATTCAATCGCGCCTTGACGACGAGGGATCGGTCCCTCCAGGTGTCGAGCTGTACACCTGCAGGAAGGCGCGTAGCGGACTCTGCCACGTAAGCCTTCACCGCATCGGCGACATCGATCGCATTCTGGTCACCCACCCGTTTGACGTCGACAAATACGGCGGGCCGACCGTTGAAGCGCGAGTCGACCGGCTCCTCGTCGAAGCCGTCCTGTACGGCACCGATGTCCGAGACAGTCAGCCGGGTCCCGGAATCGGCGCGCACCGGGATGTTCTCAAACTCGCTGCCGGTCCGTGCCTGTCCCTGGGTCCGAATCAATATTTCGCCGCCGCTGGTTCGTACGGAACCCGCGGCCAGGTCCAGCGAAGCCCGACGGACGGCTTCCGCCACGCCGGCCAGCGTCAGCCCGTACTGGCGCAGCGTCTCCTCGGAGACCTCGATGGCGATCTCGTAAGGCCGCACGCCATCCAGCTCTATTTGCGAGATCTCCGGCAGACTGGTGAGGTCGTCCCGGACCTGCTCGGCTGCTATCCGCAATTCGCGCTCGGACAACTCCCCTGACACAACCACCGTGATCACATCCCGGCGGATCTCGGGCACGTAGACCACGGGTCTTTCACTGTCCACGGGGAAGGTGCTGATCGCGTCCACCCGGGCCTTGATGTCGTTCATAAGTTCACGCGGGTCGATGCCTTCGACCTCGACAGTCACGGTGCCCAGGTTCTCGGCGGCTACCGAACGCATGGTCTTGATGCCCGACAGGTCGTGGATCGCCTCCTCGATCTTGATCGTGATGCCCTCCTCGACCTCAACCGGGGTCGCACCGGGAAAAGGCACACGGACGATGACCGTGTCGAGCTCGAATGCGGGAAACACCTCCAGGGGGATGCGGGCTGAGAGGCCGTAGAATCCGAAGCCCAGAATGGCCACCATTAACAGATTGGCGGCGACGTCATTCTCTGTAAACCAGGCGATCGCGCTTTTCATGACCGGAACTGCCGGGCCATCATCTGGCGGCGGGGTCGGCCGCTACATTGCGAAGCGGCGCAACGCCGTCGATCGTCGCCAGAACCTCGCTGCCGGACGCGGCGATGCTCAACGAGGTCAGAGTCACTACATCGCCTTCAGCAAGACCATCTGAAATCACCGCGGTCTCTCCGTCGCTCCAGACGACGGAAACCGGTTGCCGCTGCAGCCTGCTTTCGTTGTCCACGATCAGCACTTCGCCGCCTTCGCGGAGAGCCTCTCTCGGCAGCACGAAGACGTCACCGAGGGGCCGTCCCTGGATCTTCGCCCGCACGAATTGACCGATCCGCAGCGGCGGCCTGCCCTGTGGCCCGCGGGCATACGGGTCGTCGACCTGTGCGACGACGAACAGCTGCCGGCTCTGCGTGTCGATCGCGCCGCCCACCCGCACGATTCGACCCTCCCAGCTATAGGTATTGCGACCGATATCTGCCTCGACAAGTACCGGCGTCTCGATACCCGGCGTCGCTTCGTCGTCATCGCGGAATCGTTCCGGGAGATCGACGAACTCGAGCTCCCTGGTGCTGAGCGGCAGTCGGATCTCGACGTAGTCGATTGCGTAGATCCTTGCCAGCGTGCTGCCAACTGAAACGAACTGGCCCACGTCCACGCTCTGCTCGAGGACCCGGCCGGCGTATGGCGCGCGGACAACCGTCCTGCGCAGATCTACCGTCGCCCTTTCCACCTGTGAACGTGCCGACAGTAGCGCCGCCTCGGCGGCGGCGATCTGTGGCTTGCGCAAGCCAAGGTCCGGTGCCGTCTTTCCGAGTTGCTTCCAGTCGTTCTTGACGACTTCGGCAAGCGCCAGTTCCTGCTCCAGCGCCGCGCTGGCCTCCGCAACCTGTGCCTCGGCGGTCGCCAGGGCGAGCTCATAGTCCCGGGGCTCGATGCGCAGCAGCACATCTCCCTGTTCGAAGTAGCCGCCCTCGCGAAAATCTGCGGAGATCTCGATGACCCGGCCGGACACTTCCGGGATGAGTGTGCTCTCCGTGCGCGGCTCGACAGTACCTTCAGAAATGATGACCACGTCGAAACGGCCTAGCTTCACCCGGGTTGCGTCAACGTTCAGGACCGCTGATGGCGGCCGCTGGCGTGACGCCTCGGGCTTGTTGGCGATGATCGCCCGTCCCGCTGCGATAGCTGCAACCAGAACAATCACCGGCAGGGCGAACTTCAGCTTCGATCGTGGCATGGTCCGCTCATTGACTTACAGTCCATTGATTCAGTTTGACCTCGAGCGCTCGCCGAGGGAAGTCCGTCGAAACGAGCAGCGGGCATTGTTACAGTCTCTCACTGGGGCGGAAGTATGTGATATTTGGCACCTGATTACGGTATCTGTTCGATCATGGGCCCGATCCGGATAACAGCGAGCGGCTCCAAAGCGTTCCGGGCCACCACTAAAGAAAGTACACCAAGAATCTGCCTGTTTGCGGTGGCGCGAGAAGATCCGCCGGCGCATTGGTCAATCGGAACGTCTGTACTATTCGATCCGTGGCGAACAGACGCGATTGCCATTGGCCAGCGTCTCCACGCTGACCGCCACGCCATAGATCGAGCTCAGCAGTTCGCCGGTCAGCACCTGTAGCGGCGGCCCCATCGCCTTGCGTGTGCCTTCGGCCAGCACCAGCACCGTGGTGCCGCAGGCGAACGCGTGATCCGGATTGTGAGTCGAAAGGACGATCCCCAGGCCCGTCGCCGCGAGGCGTTGTACCTGTTGCAAAACCAGCACCTGATTACCGAAGTCCAGGCTGGCGGTCGGTTCGTCCATTACGATCAGAGGAGCATCCTGAAGCAGTGCCCGCGCGATCAGCGCCAGCTGACGCTGGCCGCCGCTGATACGCGTGTAGTCACGCTGGGCGAGGTCATCAATCCCCAGCGTCGTGAGAGCTTCGTCTACCCGCTGCCGATCCTCGGATCGGGGACTGGAAAACAGGCCCCGATGCGCCGTTCGACCCATCAGCACCATGTCGCTGACCGAATACGGGAAAACGGCGTCGTGTGCCTGAGGAACATAGGCAATGCGTTTGGCTATCTCTTCGCGACCCAAAGCGTCGAGTTGATCGGGACCGATCCTGATCTCCCCTCCCTGTCGCGGCAGCAACCCTAAAAGCGTCTTGAACAACGTCGTCTTGCCACAACCATTGGGGCCTAGCAGACACAGTACTTCGCCCGAGCCGAAATCGAGATCCAGGTCATGCCCAACCCGGTGGCCCGGATAGCCGAACGCCAACTTGTTCGCACGCAGTTGCATCACCAGCTTCTCCTGCCGGTGGCCAGCAACCAGACGAACACGGGCGCGCCGATAAATGCCGTCAATACGCCCAGGGGGGTCTCAGTCTGGGCAATCGTGCGCGCCAGAGTGTCCACGATCAGCATATAAGCCGCGCCGAGCAGCATCGCGGTGGGCAACAGGCGATCGAAGTTCGGGCCCACGATGAGCCTGGCGATATGCGGGATCACGAGCCCGACCCAGCCGACGACTCCTGAGATCGCCACGACGCTGGCGGTCATCAGCGTCGCCGCTGCGACAAGGAGGATACGCAGCCTGCGGGGATCCACGCCGAGCGCTGCGGCTTCATCGTCACCGAGGGCGAGAAGGTTCACGCGCCAACGCAACAAGATCAGTGGCACGAGACCAACGATGACAGCCGGCGCGGCCGTCCACACATCATCGGCGCGGATACTGGCCAGGCTGCCAAGCAGCCAGAAAGTGATCGCGGGAAGCTGATCGTATGGATCCGCCAGGATCTTCATCAGGGAGATACAAGCGCCCGCGAGGGCGCCGAGCACGACACCCGCGAGGACAAGCACCAGGGTGGGCTCGTGACCCCTGACGGCAGTTGCGACCATGTACACCAGCGCGACTGTGGCAAGCCCGCCGACGAACGCCAGTCCTTGTATGGCGAAGACCGGCAAGGACAAAAAGATGCCGATGACTGCGCCGAGGCCGGCGCCCGTGGAAACACCCAGGATATCCGGCGAGACCAAAGGGTTACGGAACAAACCCTGGTATACCGCGCCTGCAGCGGACAGCGCCGCCCCCACCAGCAGAGCGGCCGCGATACGTGGCAAGCGGACCCCGAACAGGACGGTATCGATCTGTTGGCTGGCCGAGTCCGTGACGCCGGCGAGCTTGCGGCCAACCGCTTGTACTACCTGACCGGGGCTGATGGCGAATGGTCCGATCAACGCAGCCACGAATGCCAGCAAAATCAGCAGCGCCGCCAGCAATCCCAGCCACAGCGTGATCTTCAGTTTGCCGGTCGCTGCTGCGCCCATCCGATCAGCCTCTCCAGGTCAGCGTCATCCAGGTCCACATGGTAGAAGAGATTGTAGAAGCGGCGTGTTTCGGCGCGGAGGTCGTGCGGGAACCGGTCCGGGAAAAATACTCCGGACAGCCATTTCAGACCCATGAGGCGGTTCAGCGATGGCGGCCGGTCGATCCAGCCAAACGGCGCGGTCGGGCTGAAGTAGACTCGCTTGCTGCGTACCGCGGTGATCCCGGCCCAGAGTGGGTCGTCCCAGACACGGCGATAGAAATTTTCATCCCAGGTCACGATGGTGTCCGGGTCGACGGCGATCACTTGCTCTATTGACGACCGCACGATACCGCGCCGGATCGATGCCTGTCCCGGGTCGGCAACGTTGCGCCCCCCCGCCCTCTCGATGATCTCCGTATTGATAGAACCCTTGAGTCCGGTCTCCTGGCCGTCGGGACCCCGCGCCATGTAGACCCGGGGCCGCTGGGACTCCGGCACGCCATCCAGTGCCGTGTCCAGATCTTTGAAAAGCGCTTCCGCGTAACCTGCCAGTTCCTCGCCGCGCGCGTCGACCCCCAGGAGGTCCCCCACGAGCCGAAGCGCGACGGGAGTGTTGTCGAAGCGCCCGTCGATGAGCAGGTACGGGATGCCGGTCTGCGACTGGACACGGTCGGCGAGCGAGACATAGGTGTCGTTGATCGATCCGAAGTCGATGATCAGATCCGGGCGGGTACGTAACAGGACCTCCAGGTTGGCCGTACTGCCGCGACCTGTCAGACGCCCGGTCTCCGGAAGATCCCGATACTCAGGAGCCAGGTAGGGCCGCTCGTAGGGTTTCGGCGCCCGTGGCCAGCCCGTGAGACGATCCGGCGCAAGGATATATATCAGTATCGACGCGGGCGGCCCTGCCGCATAGACGCGCTCGATACTGTCGGGGATCTCGACACGTCGGCCCGCTGAATCCTCGACGGTACGCGACCAGGAAGGTGCCACCACGAGTGTGAGAAAGACGAACAATAAAAGCGCGGATCGATGTCGCATGGTCAGTTATTCGGCTCGCCAGTCGTCTTCGGATTTTCGAGTGTGGGCGAGAGTATGCCATCAGAACAGGGCAGTCATCTGCCGCCACGACTCGCTACGCAGGCGCCCCGGCA
>CP070833.1:2714611-2756392 GCA_020341735.1 Gammaproteobacteria bacterium
GGCGAGCTGGAGTTCATGATCCCGGCCTTGTCGGCCGACAGGGGCATCGGCAGCCTGTGCGTGTTCCCCGCGTGGATGCTGCATCGGGTCAAGCCGATCACCGCAGGCAACCGCTGGTCGCTGGTGAGCTGGATCTGCGGCGAGCCATTCAAGTAGGCCGTCGGGGAAGTCTCAGGTCACGCCGCCGGAAGCGGCTCATTTCGTCTGCGGGCTCAGCCCGCACGTCATACCGGGAATTCGTGGCCCGAATCGGGAAGCCACCGGCGAGTGACGCCAATCAGCCGAATCTTGTCCGCCCCGAGAGAGCCGTTGGCTCGAACCTGGCTCAGCGCAATTCAGACGGTCCGGTACATGGGAAACGGCGCCTCCAGGCATTTGTACCGCCCCTGCGGCCGCGCGTGTGGCAGTTCTCCAAGCCGCCCCCGCCTTCGGGTACGATAACGCCCTGCCGGGGATCTTTTATGTTCAGCAGCAAATCCACAGAAGCGACAAGCGCCGAGGCGGATTCACCGGCCGCGTCAGCCGCGCCCGAGAGCCGCAAGGGATTCTTCCGCCGGCTGCGCGAGCGGCTGAACCAGGGGGAGTCCTGGCTGACCTATGACCTGGCCCATCTGCTGCCCGGAGGCAAGCCCGACGAGGCGTTCCTGGAGGAGATGGAGACCCGGCTGCTGTCCGGCGACGTCGGCGTGGAAGCCACCACCCGAATCATGGAGGGACTGGACAAAAAGCTCTGGCGTGACGAACTGAAGGATGCCCGTGCGGTGGTCGAGACGATCCGCGGCTCCATGCTCGAGATCCTCGGTCCCTGCGAGGCTCCGCTCGAGATCCCCGAGTCGCCGCGGCCGTTCGTCATCCTCATGGTGGGCGTCAACGGCGCCGGCAAGACGACCACCATCGGCAAGCTGGCGCGACGCTACAAGGACCAGGGCCTGAAGGTCATGCTGGCGGCCGGTGACACCTTCCGGGCCGCGGCGGTGGAACAGCTGAAGATCTGGGGCGAGCGCAACGACGTGCCGGTCGTCGCCCAGCAGACCGGCGCCGATCCGGCCGCCGTGATGTTCGACGCGCTGGAAGCCGCCAGGGCGCGCGGCATCGACCTGCTGATCGGCGACACCGCCGGACGGCTCCATACCCAGGACAACCTGATGGAGGAGCTGAAAAAGGTGAAGCGCGTGATGGGCAAGATTGACCCCGATGCCCCCCACGAGACCCTGATCGTGCTGGACGCGAGCCTCGGGCAGAACGCGCTGGTCCAGGCCACCCGGTTCCACGAGGCCATCGGCCTGACGGGCATCGTCATGACCAAGCTCGACGGCACCGCCAAGGGCGGGGTCTTGATCGCCCTCGCGGAGAAACTCGGCGTGCCGATCCGCTATATCGGCATCGGCGAAACGGCGGAGGACCTCGACGAGTTCCGCACCGCTCCCTTCGTTAGCGCCCTGCTGGGCGGGGACCCGGCGGCAGATTCGTGATCCGGTTCGAGACTGTCTTCAAGCGCTACCCCGGCAGTCGTGAGGCGTTGTCGGGCGTCAGCGTGTCCATGGACACCGGCGAGATGGCATTCCTCACAGGCCGGTCGGGTGCCGGCAAGAGCACGATGCTGAAGCTGATCGGTCTGCTGGAGCGACCGACGCGCGGACAGGTGATCGTCAACGGGCGCAACACCGGCGGTATCAAGCGACGCCAGATTCCGGCCTTCCGCCGCCAGATCGGCATGGTGTTCCAGGACCACAAACTGCTGAACGATCGCAGCGTGTTCGACAACGTGGCCCTGCCGCTGGTCATCGCCGGACTGGGGCTCAAGGAATCGGGCAAGCGCGTGCGGGCCGCCCTCGACCAGGTCGGCCTGCTGCACACCGAAAAGGTCCGGCCGATGACCCTGTCGACGGGCGAGCAGCAGCGGGTGGGCATCGCCCGAGCCGTCGTCTCCAAGCCTTCCCTGCTCATCGCAGACGAACCCACCGGTAACCTCGACCCGGGCCTGTCGCTGGAGATCATGCGGATCTTCGAACGCTTCAACGATGTCGGGACGACGGTGCTGATCGCCAGCCACGACCTGCACCTGATCAGCCAGCTGGGTCACCGCCGTATCGAATTGAGCGAAGGACGACTGACCTTCGGCGGCGAAGGGGAATACGGTCATGCCTAAGCCCATGGCCCGGGCCAGGAAGAGAAAACCGACTCGCGCAGAGCGCCGTCCACGCCCGTCCCGGCGCACGGGCGGCCGGCGTTCCGCGTCCGCTTTATGGTCGAGACTTGCGAACCTTTTGATCGATCATGCCAGGGTGCTCGTCGCCAGCCTCGGCCGCCTTGCCTCACAACCCTTGTCCACCCTTATGACGGTGGCCGTCATCGGCATCGCGCTTGCCCTGCCCGCCGGCCTGCAGCTTCTCGTCACCAATGTCCGGGCGCTGAGCGGCCACTGGCAGGGAGCGGCGGAGCTGTCTGTCTACCTGCAGCCCGATGTGGAGCTGGCCGCCGCAGAGAAACTGGCCGACGGGCTGAGGGCCGATCCCTGGATCGCGGGGGTTCAGCTAATCTCGGCCGATTCGGCGCTGGCGGAGTTCCGGGAGTATTCGGGTTTCGGCGACGCCCTCGAAGCACTGCCGGAAAACCCGCTGCCCCACGTGATCATCGTGGGTCCGGCGCCCGACCGCCAATCCCCCGACGATTTGGCGGCCCTGCGCGAGAAACTGGAAGACGAGCTGCCCGCGGAGCTGGTCCAGGCGGACACGGAGTGGGTGGCGCGCCTGCAGGCCATGCTCGAGGTGGTGCGCCGGGTCGTCCTGCTGGCGGCCGTCATGCTGGCTGTGGGGGTCGTCATCATCATCGGCAACACGATCCGCCTGGACATCCAGAACCGCCGGGACGAGATCGAGGTGACCAAGCTGATCGGCGGCACCGACGCTTTCATCCGCCGACCTTTCCTCTACACCGGTATCTGGTACGGCCTGATGGGCGGCCTGCTCGCCCTGGCGCTGGTGGCAAGCTCCCTGTGGGCGCTCGATGAGCCGATCAGGCGCCTTTCCGGCCTCTACGGCAGCGGGTTCCGGCTCCAGGGTCCGGGGCCTGCGGGCGGTGTGGGCCTGGCGCTGGCCGGAATCGCGCTTGGATGGCTGGGATCATGGGTCTCAGCGACCCGAAATATGCGCCGGATCGAGCCGGGAAATGAGAAATAACTAACTGTTTCTACTATAATTATCAACGGGAACTCTATGCGGGTTTAGCACTCTAAGCTTCGGAGTGCTAAAATGCGTCGCCGCAAGAGTGAGGTCAGTTTATGAGTACAGTTTTGGTCCAGCCGAATGCGAGCCTTCTGCCCGCCGGTCCGGTGGGCAGTGTGGATGCGTACATGCAGGCCGTATCCTCCATCCCGGTGTTGAGCCAGGAAGAGGAGCGGGCCCTCGCCGTGCGTCTGCGCGAACAGGGCGACCTGGATGCCGCCCGTCAGCTGGTGCTGTCTCATCTGCGTTTCGTCGTACATATCGCGCGCGGCTACACCGGCTATGGGCTCCAGCTCGGGGACCTTATCCAGGAAGGTAACGTTGGGCTGATGAAAGCGGTCAAGCGCTTCGATCCCGAGGTCGGTGTGCGGCTGGTGTCATTCGCCGTTCACTGGATCCGGGCCGAGATCCATGAATTCGTGTTGCGCAACTGGCGAGTGGTCAAGGTCGCCACCACCAAGGCGCAGCGCAAGCTGTTCTTCAACCTCCGCAAGGCGAAGAAACATCTGGGCTGGCTGAGCGCGGAAGAGACTCGTGCCGTAGCCGAGGACCTGGGAGTGACTCCCCGGGACGTCAACGAGATGGAGCGCCGCTTGTCCAGCCGCGACCTGGCGTTCGATCCGGCACCGAATGCCGCTGACGACGACGATGGCCACGCATTCACGCCGGCCGCCTATTTGCCCAGCCCGGAGGCCGACGACCCCGCCGTCAGCGTGGAAAATGCGGATTGGGAAGAGGCGTCTGCGACACGACTGCGTGTGGCGCTGGATCGTCTCGACGACCGCAGTCGTCACATCGTGGAATCCCGCTGGCTGGCCGAGGAGAAGCGCACGCTTCAGGACCTGGCCGGCGAGTACGGAGTGTCCGCAGAGCGGATCCGGCAGCTCGAGGCAAACGCGATAAAGAAGATGCGGGGCCTGATGATCATCTGAGAGATCCGCCCGCGTATGGAATCCAGATCAGCCCGGCTCCGGCCGGGCTTTTCATTTGGCTCTGCGCCCGAACCAGAGCCAGCCCCCCGTCACGGCCAACGCGATCAGCAGGACGGCGGCTGCATCCATCAGCCAGACACCCCAGCCACCGAACAGACGGCCACTGTGCAGATCCAGCAGGACGCGCTCCAGCGGCAGGATCCGGCCCCGATAATCCCGACTCAGCGTCGCGCGCAAGCCGTCGGGCAGCGACTCGGGTTGCGACCAGCGAATCCCGGACTCGTCGAGGCCCGCTGGCGCCCAACTCAATAGTTCCTCGTCTGCGGAATAGATGCCGGCAAGGGATCGCACGACGATCTGGTCGCCGGCGCCGATACCGACTGCGGTAACCCCGGGCGGCATACCGCTCTCAACCCCCAGCCGCTCTACCAGCTCGCCTTGCGGGGTGATCAACAGGGCGTCACCGTCGACCACCGCTACGATGATGTCGCGCGCCTGTGCCGCGCCGACAAGCTCATCAACCAGGCCATCCACCGGCGTGTCGTTGAAATACAGGCGGTCGCCGAACAGCGAGACCCGGTCAGAGGCGACCGCAAAACTCTTGCCATCCTCCGGCAAGTCGATGCCGTACCAGTCGAGCAGCCACGCCGAGGTGACAAATCGCTGGTCCAGCCGAAGGCCTTCGGTGTGATTCAGCGCGATGCCGGTGACGCAAAGCACCAGCACCAGCAGCGCGGCGACGATGCCGATGCGCCGGTGCCAGGTCCAGAACAGTCGGTGACGGCGGATGTCGTCAGGCAGACTCATTCTTGTCGATCCGGCCGTCGAGGAATAGAGCCAGGCGAGCCAGCCTGGTGATGGCGTGGACCGAGAGCGTTGCGCCGGAGATGCTGTCGATGTGACGGTCCAGTTCACGGTCCTGCGTCAGTGAGACCTGCCGGAACTGGTCGGTAAAAAACTCGTGCCTGACTTCCCAGCCCCGACTCTCCCGGAAGACCAGCACCTTGACCCGCTCTATCCGTCCTTTGTCCACGACGATGCCGGTGGTGATCGGCTTCTCCTTGCCGATCTCCTCGACGATCCAGGCGGTCCGATCGCCCTGACGCCAGTAGCGCAGCCGCATGACGGCAGGCGGGTGCCCCAGGATTTCTGCGATCGGCTCTCGCAGGGTCGCCGTGATCCACAACGCCGTGGGCGTGGGTGGCTGGCCGGCGAATGTCTCCCGAATGAAATCATCGGGCTCCTGGTAGACGCCCATTCCGGCCATCACCGTCGGCGCCGCCAACAGGAAAGGGAGCATGCAAAACAACGCGGCCGGCCATCGCGCAAAGCCGTGAGACCTGTGCTTCATTCGATTCCCTGCGGAATCAGAATGCGTAGCCGATGCCCAGGTTGTAACCGTTGTCATCCTTGTTCCCTTCGTTGTCCTGCTGCTGGACGTCGAATTTAAGCACTACCTCCGGTATGGGCCAGTAGTTGACGCCCAGGTCGAGCTGCTTGAACTCGGTGTCGTTGGAGGCGCCGGCATTATTGTCCCAGACGCTGTAGCGCGCAAAGACTCCGAGCTTCCCGGGGATGTTCCAGAGGCTGCCGCGCAAGGACGGCTCTATGTACCAACCCTCTTGTTCGTCTCGCCCGACGGCCGCCGGATCGGAGGCGTCGATGACGTCGTCGTCATCCAGATCCCAGCGAGCGTAGAGCGCCCGCAAACCGAACGGCCCGCGCCGGATGTCGGCATGGGCTTCCAGAAGCGTCGCGCTGACGTCCAGATCGCCCTGGGTCACGTCGCTCTGGTACTGACCGCTGGCCGCGAGTTCCACGCCCGGCATGCCGGTCCACTTCAGCCGACCGGTGTAAGCAAGGTCGTCGGCTTTGGCCTTGGAACCTTTCTGGCGACCGTCGCGGACGAGGAACGCCTTGCTGCCCGTCGTGTCGACGTCGAATCCCGATGTGACGGCCGCGTCGAACGAGAATCCCGGCGCCAGCTCGCCATGGATGTCCGCCCCGTTCTCCCACCATGTCGTGGGGATGATGTTCTTCTCCACCGGATTACGCTCGACGCCGAAGAAGGTGTTGGGCTCGTGGGTCTCGTTGAGAATGCCCACCGGCATGAGGAACAGGCCGGCGCGGCTGGCGACGGTATCGCTGAAAGAGAAATTGATATAGGCCTGCTCGAGCTCGATCTCGCCGTCCTGGCCGTCGCCCGCGATAGCGTGCTCCAGCTCCAGCTCGGAAACCAGCTTGATCCTGTCGTTGAAGTCATGGTTGAAGTAAAGCACGAAGCGATGGAAGTCGAGCTCTTCCTTGCTATCGAGGTTGTTGTAATGCATCTCGCCATAGCCACCGATGCGGGTCCGCTCGGACCAGCTGCTCGCTCCGGAAGCTGACGAAAAACTGGCCTGCTCGATCATGTCACCAGCCACTTCTACTTTTTGATCGGTCTCTTCCACCTTCACGTTGGTGTTGGCCAGTTGGGCCTGAAGCTCCTCGATCTGACGCTGTTGCTGCTGGATGATCTGCCACATCTGTTCCTGACTGGGTGTCTCGGCCGCATGGGCAGTGAAGGCTACGGACAGGCCGATCGCCAGGCCAACTCTCCGCAAGTATTTGAAAGACATGGGGAAACCTCTGGTGTTCTTGTATTCGTTTGAGACAGCGACCTTTCCTCTGTGTCGATTTTAAATCGGATGAACCGAAATAACAATGATTCGTATTTAGATTAAGTCCTGACTCGTTGCCCGCTCCCGAGGTTCTGCCATTTCCCTTGATTCCAGGACATTCCCACCGGGAGCCATGGCTTTGCCGGGCCGACGCTCGCGAACTGTCGGTGGTTTATCATTCGCTCCTCGGCAATCCTGCAGAGGATGAGACCCAATGGCGATTCAGAGTGTGGAATCCTGGCTGGACGAGTATGGCGAGAGCCACCAGAACCCTACGAACAAGACGATCCACTGGATCTGTGTCCCGCTGATCGCGCTCAGCCTGATCGGCGTTCTCTGGGATATGCCGGTGCCGGCGGCCTTCGCAGACATCTCGCCGGTAATGAACTGGGGCATGCTGTTCATGATGGCGTCGGTCGTCTACTACTTCATCATGTCGCCGAGACTGGCCGTCGGTATGGTCCTGCTGATGATCGTCTTCGCTCTGCTGCTCGGCTGGCTTGACAGCCTGGCGACCCCGCTGTGGCAGATCTGTGTCGCGGTCTTCGTCCTCGCCTGGATCGGCCAGTTCGTCGGACACATCGCCGAAGGCAAGCGCCCCTCTTTCTTCAAGGATCTGCAGTTCCTGATGATCGGACCGCTCTGGCTCCTGTCTTTCGTCTATCGACGCCTCGGCATCCGCTACTGACGCCAGTGACCGCTCGATGCGCGGGGCAAATCGGGCGTACCACAGCGCCTCTGGCAAAGCGGCAGGCAGCAATGGTGCTGCTGCTCGCCACGCTCTTGTCCCCTGCAGCGGTTGCCGATGAGTCGGGGTTGCAGGCGGACGTAAGCCTCGCCGCGCTGGTAGAAAAGCCAGGGACCTATGAGGCGATCGCCATAATCCACGATGCTCGCGATGGAAGTTTCCTGGCGGCACCCTTCATGCGTTTCCGTGAATCGGAGACCAGGACCGTCAGCGTCACAACCGAATCGGGGGACATCCTGGCGTTGACGGTCGGTCCGGTCATCCGTGGACACCGGGCGCATTGGCTGATCGTATGGCGCAGAGGCGGCGATGTCCTCGCAAGGGCGAAGGGTACGGTACGTTCCGAAACCGCCAACTAGGCTTCAGCGGCCGTCTTGACCGCCTCTGCCACCGCGCGATGCACGGCAGGATTGAGCGCATCAGGCACCAGCTCATTTTCCCCGGCCTGGTCCGCGATCGCCTCCGCAGCGGATAACAGCATCGCATCGGTAAAGCGGGTTGCGCGCGCGTCCAGAGCGCCCCGGAACAGTCCTGGGAAACCGAGCACATTGTTGATGCTCTTGCCATCGGCGGCGAACGACGCGCCGGCTGCCCTTGCATCGCGCGGTTCGATCTCCGGATCGGGATTGGTCAAGGCAAGCACAACCTGGCCCTTGCGAACCATCTCCGGCTTTATCAGGCCACGGACTCCGGTTGTGGCGATGACGATGTCGGCCTCCTGCATGACCCGGGCCAGATCAGCCGCCTGGCCGCCCAGGGCTTCGAACCGGCTCACCGCTGCAAGGTCGACATCGGCACCGAGGAGCGTGCGTGTGCCGCGGGCGCGCAACAGGCGCGCGATGCCGTACCCCGCGGCGCCAAGCCCGACCTGACCGACGACGCTGTCGGACAGAAGCTGGCCCGCCAGCCTGCCTGCGTTGCGGACCGCCGCCAGCGCCACGACCGCTGTCCCGTGCTGGTCGTCGTGCAAAACCGGTTTGTCCAGAAGGGACACCAACTGTGATTCGATCTCGAAACAGGCCGGTGCGCCGATATCCTCGAGCTGGATGGCACCAAAGGACGGCGCGATCGCGGCCACGGCCGCGACGATCTCGTCGGGATCCTGGGTATTCATAAGGATGGGCACGCCACTGATCCCCGCCAGGCTGGCGAACAAGGCCGCCTTGCCCTCCATGACCGGCAGACCAGCCACCGGCCCGATATTGCCAAGACCCAGCACGGCTGAACCGTCTGTGACGATGGCCACAGTATTGGGCAGATTGGTGTACTCCCAGGCCTTGGCGGGATCCGCCTGGATCGCGAGACAGACGCGGGCCACGCCGGGTGTGTAGAGATCACGCAGAATCTGCTGGCTGCCTATCTCCTGGCTCGAGACGATACGGATCTTGCCGCCGCGATGGCGATTGAAGACGCGGTCGGACTTGCCGAGCACACGCGCATTTGGCAGGGCGTCGATCTTGTCGAACACGCCGAGATCGGATTCCTCGTCCATGTCGATGGTGATTTCCCACACGGTTCGCCCTTGCTCGCGACGCACGGTGACCAGATGCTCGACCACCAGGCCGGCCTCGGCGAGGACGGCGAGAATCTTGGCCAGGCTGCCGGGCTTGTGTTCCGACTCGATAAGTAGAATCTCGGGAATCTTCATCTCTAACCCCTTAGCCGAACGCGGCGCGCAGCGACCGCGTTTCGAAAATATCCACCGCCACCCGATAGGCGACGGCATGCAGCGCGGCGGTCTCGGCAGGCGTCGCCGCATATCCCCCGGACAGAAGCAGGACCAGCGGCAGACCGCTCGTCTTGACGGTATCCAGCACGAATCGCTCGCGGCGCTCCAGCCCTGCCTTCGTCAGTCCCATGCGTCCGTATCGGTCGCCTTCAACAGGGTCTACGCCGGCAAGGTAGAAAACGCAGTCGGGCTCCGACTCGCTCATCGCCTTCGGCAGCGTCTTTTGCAAGGTATCGAGGTAGCGGTCATCGCCCGTGCCGCACGGCAGGCCGACATCCCATGTCGACCGGGCCTTGCGCGCCGGGAAATTCTTTTCGCCGTGGACCGAGAACGTATAGACATCGGGATCGCGGTCGAAGATCGCTGCAGTACCGTTACCCTGGTGCACGTCGAGGTCGATGACCAGCGCCCTGCGTATCAGGCCGAGCTTTCGCAGATGACGGATGCAGACGGCGACATCATTGAGTACGCAGAATCCCTGGCCATGGTCCGGATATGCGTGATGGGTGCCGCCGGCCAGATTACCCGCGATGCCGTCCTGCAGCGCCATGATCGCCGCGTTGACTGTGCCGGACACGGCCAGTCGCGACCGGCGCCACAGCGGCTGGCTCCAGGGAATCCCCAGGCGGCGCTCCTCCGCTCCGGTCAGATTACCTGTGGAAAGCTTCCACAGGTAATCCTCTGTATGCACGAGTCGAAGCAGATCCAGATCCACCTCTGCGGGGCGCATCACGTCAACACGACCGATGATCCCTTCTTTCATCAGGATCTCGTAGAGGTCAGGGAATTTGGCCATCGGGAAGGGATGGCCATCGGGTAACTCAACGAAGTAATCGGGATGGTATGAGACGCGCATGGCGGAGATTTATCGCCCGTGCCTGGACTGCTGGCGTACGTTAACACAGGGTCGGCCGAACGCCGCGCCCGTAACATGCATGCCGGCGGCAGGCTGCCTGCCCGCGCGCGCGTACAACTGTCTTAGATGCGGCATTCCCGGTAGAATTTACCGATCGGAACCCTCGGCCCACCCGGCCGAAATCAAATTCTCCGGAGCATGCCGTGTCTTCCATCGATCCCATGGATTTCTTCGACGTCCGCGATCAGTTCTCCGAAGAGGAGATGATGGTCAAGGATACCGTCGCCCGTTTCACCGACGAGAAAATCTTGCCTATCATCCGGGAGTGCTTCGAAGAGCACCGGTTCCCGGCCGAACTGGTGCCGGAAATCGCCGAGCTGGGCCTGCTGGGTTCGTCTATAGATGGTTTCGATTGCGCGGGGATGAACTCCGTCTGTTACGGACTGATCTGCCAGGAACTCGAACGGGGCGACTCAGGGATCCGCAGCTTCGTCTCGGTCCAGTCCAGCCTCTGCATGTACCCGATCTACGCTTACGGAACCCACGAGCAGAGACAGCGCTGGCTTCCACCGATGGCTCGGGGAGAGGCCATCGGCTGCTTCGGCCTGACCGAGCCTCACGGCGGGTCCGATCCAAGCAACATGAAGACCCATGCCAAGAAAGACGGCGGCGACTGGGTGATCAACGGCTCGAAGATGTGGATCACCAACGGCTCGATCGCCGATCTGGCTATCGTCTGGGCGATGACCGACGAGGGTATCCGCGGCTTCATCATCGAGAAAGGCACGCCGGGATTCGAGGCGCCTGAGATCCACCGCAAGTTTTCCCTGCGGGCCTCGGTCACCTCCGCCCTGTTCTTCGACAACGTACGGGTCCCGGAGGAAAACGTGCTCCCCGGGGTCAAAGGGCTCAAGGGGCCATTGTCCTGCCTGACCCAGGCGCGTTTCGGCATCACCTGGGGCGTGATCGGCGCGGCTCAGGCCTGTTTGAAAGAAGCCATCGACTATTCCGCGGACAGGGAGCTGTTCGGCCGACCCACGAGCCACACCCAGACCGTGCAGCGACGGCTGGCGGAAATGAGCAGGCGCATCACGACCGCCCAACTGATGTCGCTGCAGCTTGGCCGGCTCAAGGACGCCAATATGGTGCACCCCAGCCAGGTCTCCATGGCCAAGTGGAACAACGTCAGGATGGCGCTGGACGCCGCCAGGGACGCACGGGACATTCTGGGCGGCGCCGGCATCAGTGCGGAATATTGCCCGATACGTCACATGCTGAACCTGGAGAGTGTGATCACTTACGAGGGCACCGAGACCGTCCATGAACTGGTCGTCGGCAAGGAACTCGTCGGTGTCAGCGCGTTCTGACACGGGGCTGGCGAAGCCCGGCGCCCGGGCGATCAACCGCGCCACCATCGTCGACCGCAACTTCCTGGACTTTCTGGACAGCTGGGACGAACCGGTCGAGGCGCCCGCTGACCCCGATGCCGCCATGCGGCCCGGCTCGGCGTTGACCGGCAGGGTATTTCTCGAGCTGTTCCGCTACCAGATCCAGTCGCGACATTTGGACCTCGTCGCCCGGGAGATGCGCGCCCGGAACGAGGGCTTCTACACCATCGGCAGTTCCGGGCACGAGGGCAACGTGGCCCTGGGATTTCTCACTCGCGGCGACGACCCGGCATTCCTGCACTACCGCAGCGGAGCCTTCATGATGGCCCGCGGCGCCAAGGATCCGGCGGCCGACCCCGTCTATGACACGGCTCTGTCGCTGGCCGCCAGCGCCGAGGATCCGATCTCGGGCGGCCGCCACAAAGTTTGGGGAAACCGTAAACTCTGGGTACCTCCGCAGACCTCCACCATCGCCAGCCACCTGCCCAAGGCGGTCGGTGCCGCCATCGCTCTGGAACAGGCCAGGCGCATCCGTGTCGCGACTCCGGTATCGGAGGACGCGATTGTCATCTGCAGTTTCGGTGACGCATCGGCCAATCATTCGGCAGCTGCCGGCGCCTTAAACGCGGCCCAGTGGACCTCGTTCCAGGGGCTGCCCGCGCCGATACTGTTCGTTTGCGAAGACAATGGCCTGGGCATCTCGGTAAAGACACCCCGTGGCTGGATCGAGGCGGATTTCCGCCAGCGTGCCGGGCTCGACTACTTCAAGACGGACGGCCTCGACCTGGTGGATTGCTTCGATGTTGCCCGGCAGGCCATCGCTCATTGTCGTGCAACCCGCCGACCGGGATTCCTGCACCTGGATCTGCGCCGACTGCTTGGCCATGCCGGCACCGACGTCGAGACGGACTACCTCGGTCTCGCAGAGGTGGAATCGACAGAGGCCTGCGATCCCCTGCTTCTGTCCGCCGAGGCTGCTCTGGAGGCTGGCCTGCTGGACGTGGAAGGCGTTCGCTCTCTCTACGAAGGTATCCGTGAACAGGCCCGGGACGCGGCGCGGCGCGCCGCCCGGACACCGAGACTGTCCACTCGCGAACAGGTGGTGGCGCCCCTGGCGCCATATCACGCGGATCGGGTGAACAAGGAAGCGGCCCGCCCGCCCTCGCCGGAAGCCAGGCTGAGGGCATTCGGCGACGAGACCCGTTTGCCTGAGAACGGCCCGCCCCGGCATCTGTCGCTGCTGATAAATCGCGCCCTCCATGACCTGATGATCAAGTATCCGCAGATGACCGTGTTCGGGGAGGATGTGGCCCAGAAGGGCGGGGTCTACACGGTCACTTCGGGGCTGGCGCGATCTTTCAAGGGCAACCGTGTCTTCAATACGCTGCTGGATGAAACAACGATCCTGGGTATGGCACAGGGTCAGGCAACCATGGGTCTGCTGCCGTTCCCCGAAATCCAGTACCTGGCCTACTTCCACAACGCATGCGACCAGATCCGCGGTGAGGCTGCATCCCTGCAGTTTTTTTCGAACGGCCAGTTCAGCAACCCGATGGTCATGCGCATTGCCTCTCTCGGGTATCAGAAAGGTTTTGGCGGACACTTTCACAACGACAATTCTTTCACCGCGCTACGTGACATACCCGGGCTCGTGATCGCCTGCCCCTCGCGTGGCGACGACGCAGCGATGATGCTGCGCACCTGCGCTGCCCTCGCGCAGGTAGACGGGCGGGTCGTTGCCTTCATGGAGCCCATCGCCCTGTACATGACAAAAGACCTTTACGCGGAGAAGGACGGCCGCTGGCAGTTCCCTTACCCGGCTCCAGATAGTTTTGTCCCGCTGGGCGAGCCCCGCCTCTACCACGAGGACGCCCGCGATCTCCTGGTGATCACCTACGGCAACGGGGTACCCATGAGCCTGCGGACCGCTGGTCGTCTGGAGTCGGTGACGGGCAAGCGCGCATGCGTGATGGATCTGCGCTGGCTCAAGCCGCTGAACGTGAAGGCGATCGCGGAATACGCCGGCCGATTCGACCGCGTCCTGGTCGTCGACGAGGGCCGGCGGACCGGCGGCATCTCGGAAGAGATCTTTACAGCGCTGGACGAACATGCCGCGCACGGCCTGCAAAAGTCCCGGGTCACCGGTGCGGACACTTTTATCCCGCTCGGCGAAGCCGCCAATCTCGTGCTGCTGTCAGAGGACGAGATTTTCGAGGCAGCCACGGCGCTGCTGGAATCGACGGCCGGGTGATCAGCAACAGTACACGCCGGCGGCGCCACTGGCCCGGCTATCCGGCTCACCCGGTTGTGGCTCACCCGTGAGTCGCGTCTTCTGCATCGGCCGCAACTACGCCGAGCACGCCAGCGAGCTGGGCAATGCAATCCCTGACCGTCCCGTAGTATTCATGAAACCAGCCAGCGCGCTCGTGGAGGCCGGTTCCACCGTCCCGTTCCCCACTCATGGCAGTGACCTTCAGCATGAGGTAGAGATCGTGGTGCGCGTCGCCAGAGCGGGTCGCAATATCGCCACGCCCAGTGCGATGGGTCACCTGGATGCGATCACTGTCGGAGTCGACCTGACACTTCGTGACCTCCAGTCCGCGCTGAAAGCCCGGGGACTGCCCTGGGAGCCGGCCAAGGCTTTCGAGGGCTCCGCACCCATCGGCAAGTTCGCCAGCATCGATCAGGTGCCGGATCCCGGGTCGTTGCAATTCTCCTGCGCGGTCAACGGGGAGATCCGCCAGCAGGGCAGCACGGAGGACATGATCTTTCCGATGCCCGTCCTCGTCGCCCATCTGAGCAGCATCTGGACGCTGCGGCCAGGCGACCTGATTTTCACGGGCACACCGGCTGGCGTGGCCTCATTGCGGCCAGGCGATCTCCTGACGGCATCCGCCGACACAGTCGGCGAATTCCACTGGCATATCGCTAAATGAATCCACTGCGATGAGCGCGTCCCGCGCCAGTCCTTACACCAACAGGAATGTCCTGGCGCTGGCCACGCCGATGATCGTCTCGAACGTGACCGTGCCGCTGCTGGGTCTGGTGGACACGGCCGTCATGGGCCACCTGGACTCACCGCGCTATCTCGCCGCGGTAGCGATAGGCGCCACCATCTTCAGCTTCATATTCATGGGGCTGAATTTTCTGCGCATGGGCACGACGGGGCTTGCCGCTCAAGCCAGAGGCGCTAACGATGCAGGCGATGTCCGTACCGTCCTGGCCCAGGCCGTGTTGATCGCGCTCGGCATGGCGGCCGTACTGATCGTCTTGCAGAATCCGGTTGGCCGGCTGGCGATGTGGCTACTGGCGCCGGAGCCCGATGTACTGGGCGCCGCCCGGATTTACTACGACGTGCGTATCTGGGCTGCTCCGGCGGCGCTGACGAACTTCGCGTTGGTAGGCTGGTTCATCGGCATGCAGAACACCCGGGCGCCGCTTTATCTGATGCTGGTGACCAACCTCACTAACATCGCGCTGTCCGTGCTATTGGTGGTCGGGCTCGGCTACAGGACCGGGGGCGTCGCTGCGGCCAGCGTCATCGCCGAATTTGCGGGTCTCGCATTCGGCGGCTGGCTGGTGCACCGCGAACTCAGCGGCTTCGGCGGCAGGCTGGAATGGCCCAGCGTCCTGCATCCCGACCGGCTTCGAAGGATCTTTTCGGTCAATGCAAACCTGCTGCTACGCACCCTGTCCCTGATGTTCGTGTTCGGGTTCGTGACGGCGCAGGGCGCAAGACAGGGAGCGGCTATCCTGGCGGCCAACGCCATCTTGCTGCAGTTCCAGTTCTTTATGGCTTATGCGCTGGACGGTTTCGCCCACGCCGCCGAGGCTCTCGTCGGGCGCGCCCTCGGTGAGAAGAACGACCAGGGGTTCCGAGAGGCGGTACGGCTATCACTCATCTGGTCGGCGGCCGTGGCCCTGTTGTTCGCTCTCTTTTACGCCATCGCAGGCCGGCCCCTCATTGCCCTGCTGACCGGGCAACAGGATCTGCGAGCCCTGGCGGCGGTATTCCTGCCCTGGATGGTGGTCTCACCGCTCGTTTCATTCTGGAGTTTCCTGTTCGATGGCGTGTTCGTTGGCGCCACCTGGGCAAGGGAGATGCGCAACACGATGATCGTCTCCACATTCCTCGTATTCCTGCCCACTTTCTATCTGACACAGGCGCTTGGTCTGGGTAATCACGGACTGTGGCTGGCCTTTGTCATCTTCATGATCAGCCGGGCCGTGACCATGGGTGGGACCTATCTACGGCTCGCCGCTCGAGCACCGGGCTGACCGGATTTCAGTCAGCGAAGGGGCCCGGGGATGACCGGCGCGGGACCAGACTTGTCGCGGCGTGCTATGCTCGGAGGTTCCCGTCCGGCAGGCGTTCGGAGAGCTTCGATGAGCAACTATTTTTCCGGCATATTCGGCTCCTCACCGGTCGAGCCGATGCAGGCTCATATGGAACTTTGTCACCAGGCCATGCAGGAGCTGATGACCCTGACGGAAGCGGCCGAGGCGGACGACTGGGAAGCCGCCGAAGAGCGCGCCGACGCCATTTCCGGGCTTGAGCACGAAGCAGACAACCTGAAACACAAGATCCGGCGGGGGCTCTCCAAACAAAACCTGATGCTGCCTGTTTATCGGGAGGATCTGCTGAACCTCGTCCAGGCTCAGGACAACATCGCCAACTACTCGAAGAAAACCGCCCGGCTTCTGGTCTGGCGCAAGATGAAATTTCCCGCGCCCCTCGCGGATATTTTCAGGGACCTGGTGAGCCGCACGCTGGCGGCGACCAAGAAGGCACGCAAGAGCGTCCGCGAACTGGACGAACTGTTCGAAACTTCGTTCCGCGGCGCAGAGGCAGAACGGGTCGAATCGATTATCGACAAGCTCGACGAGATCGAGACCGAGACAGACCAGCTTGAACGAACCGCCCGGCAGACACTCCTGGAGTTGGAGACCCAGCTTCCTCCGGTGGAAGTGATGTTCCTCTATCAGGCGATCGGGCTGGTGGGAGAGATCGCCGATATGGCGGAGCGGGTGGGGCGGCGACTGGAGAGCATGCTCGCCAAATAGGCATACCGATTCACAAGAACAACAATAGGAGGCTTGGCCTGGATGACTGAATTCCAGATCTACATTGGCCTGGCGGCGATTTTCGGTATCTTCATGGCCTGGGGCATCGGGGCTAACGACGTGGCCAACGCCATGGCCACGTCTGTCGGCTCGAAAGCGCTGACGATACGCCAGGCCGTCCTGGTAGCGGCAGTGTTCGAATTCGCCGGCGCAGTGCTGGCCGGCGGAGAAGTCACGTCAACGATACGCAAGGGCATTGTGGACGCATCGTTGCTGACGGATGCGCCGGAACTGCTCATCTACGGCATGTTGTCGGCGCTGCTGGCCGCTGGCATCTGGCTGTTCGTGGCATCGCACAAGGGCTGGCCTGTCTCCACGACCCACTCGATCGTCGGCGCCATCGTGGGTTTCGCGGCGGTGGGCATCGGCGTCGAAGCCGTCAAGTGGGGCAAGGTCGGTACGATCGTCATGAGTTGGGTAGCCTCACCGCTGACCGCCGGATTGGTCGCCTTCCTGATTTTCCGTAGCGTGCAGCGCCTGATCCTCGAGAAAGAGGACCCACTGCCCAGGGCGCGAAAGTATGTGCCCGTCTACATGTTCCTGGCCGCCTTCAATATCACCCTGGTCACGATCTTCAAGGGGCTGAAGCATGTGGGCCTCACGATGTCGACGCTGGAAGCCTATGCGACGGCTATCGCCATCGGCATCATCATCGCCCTGATCGGCAAATTCTTTATCAATAGGATCGAGATCGACAAGAAAGCCGATAAGCAGTTCCACTACCACACGGTCGAACGCGTCTTCGGCGTTCTGATGGTCGTCACCGCGTGCGGCATGGCCTTCGCCCATGGCTCCAATGACGTCGCGAATGCCATCGGCCCGGTGGCGGCGGTCGTGAGCACGGCAACGACCGGCGTGATCGGCCAGAAGGCCGCCGTCCCGATCTGGATTCTCATCCTGGGTGGCTCGGGCATCGTGATCGGGCTTGCCACCTTCGGCAGGCGGGTGATGACGACTGTCGGCCAGAAGATTACCCATCTCACCCCCAGTCGGGGGTTTGCCGCGGAATTGGCGGCTGCCACCACTATCGTGGTCGCGTCCGGCACCGGCATGCCGATCTCCACGACCCATACGCTGGTGGGCGCGGTTCTGGGCGTCGGCATGGCACGCGGCATCGCCGCCATAGACATGGGCGTCGTAGGGCGGATCCTGCTCTCCTGGGTCATCACGATCCCGGCCGGAGCGATACTCTCCATCATCTTCTTCACGATTTTCCGCGGCATTCTAGGCTGACTTGTGAGCCATGTCTGGCCTCCGTCGCGGAATCTTCCCGCGTCGTCGCGGGAAGTGAGCGGGAACCGTGAATTCATCTGACCCGCTGGACTCATTCTGGCGGCAATTCCTGCGCGACTTCGGGCAGTCCCCGAGCCAATTGGCGCCCTACCCGACCGACAGCTTCGGCGACAGCCCGGTGCTGGCCGACGAACTTGGCAGTCTGGTCGTGGCCGGCAGAAAGACCGCCACCTGCTCTGCGCTGTGGCAATGGCAGGCGGAAAAGAAACCGCTGCCGGCAGTCGGAGACCGGACCATCATTCTGGATGGAGCCGATCAACCGCTCTGTATCATCGAGGCTACCGAAATAGAGGTCATGCCTTTCCAGGAGGTCGGCAAGACCTTCGCCTACGACGAGGGCGAGGATGATCGTACGCTGGCATCCTGGCGCAGGGAGCACTGGAAGTACTTTTCCCGGGTGCTCCCGGCGATCGGGCACGAACCTGCCCTGGACATGCCCCTGGTTTGCGAGCGCTTCCGGCTCATCTATGCCCGTCGATGAGGTATGTTCATCCCCGGCGCGAGCACAGCTCGCAGACTAAATTTCATTGCCGGCTAAGAGCGCCGCCGAGCCTGCCGAGGGCGCATGCGGTGCTGACGCTGCCGACGAACGGGGCCGGAATCTGCCCGGGGAGAAACAGGTGACCACATCGAGACCAGACTTTATCAGGCACTGGCGGGACATCCAGGATGCAGACGACGCCCACTATCCAGGCAGCGACGAACTGCTCAGCATCGGGTCTCCGCTGGGGGCGGCCACGGGGATGACGCGGATGGGTATCCATCATGAACTTCTGCCACCGGGTCGCAGGACGTCCTGGCCACATGCCGAAGCGGACGAAGAAGAGTTCGTGTACGTCATCGAAGGCCGGCCGGTCGTCTGGATCGATGGCGAGCTATTTCAGCTGGAGGCGGGTGACTTCGTCGGTCTTCCGGCGGGCACAGGGATCGCCCATACGTTCATCAACAACACGGGCGAGGAAGTACGCCTGCTGGTCGGCGGCGAGAAGTCGAAGGCGGGCAACCGGATCGCGTATCCCCTTCATTCGGAGCGCAATGCGGAGATCGGCGACCTGTTCTGGGAGGACTGCCCAGGTCAGCTCGCAGGTCCCCACGACGGATTGCCGGACGCTCTCCGTGGCAGCTAGCACGCCCCGGCAGCCGGCTTCGCCCGGGGACAGGAAACGCGCGCTTGCCGACGAGCCCTTCTCCTTCCGCGACACCAAAGGCGGCCAGGTCTTCCTCTACTATCGCGGGCGTCACGTCGAGACCCTCAAGGGTCACAGGGCTGACCTTCTGCTTGCCGCTCTGCAGTCGGCCGACCCCACACAAGCGCAGCTTCTGATGGCCAAGGCCACGAAGAATTTCAAGCGCGGCAACGAAAAACACCCGGGCACGCGGCAAAACCGATGACGGCACGTTGGCTGACCGGATCATGGCCCATCCGCTCCCGTGGAGTCTTTTTCCGATTACACGGAGGAACCTTATGGCTCGTCATGGCACTGTTTGGCTGCTTCTACTGCTGGCCCCTGGATGGGCCGTGTGTCCGGCGGTTGCCGGCGTGAATCAGCAACACGGCGTGGAACTCGCCGACCTCACCTGGCAGGAAGCAGAACAACGCCTGACAGCAGATGCCGTCGTGGTCATACCGCTGGGCGCGGCGGCCAAGGAGCACGGCCCTCATCTGCGACTGGACAATGACTATCAGATGGCGGAGTACCTGAAGGGGCGCGTCCTCGCGACTGCCGACGTGGTCGTTGCGCCCACGCTTAATTACCACTTTTATCCCGCATTCCTGGAGTACCCGGGATCCACCCATCTGCAGATGGAGACCGCCAGGGATCTCGTGGTCGACCTTGTGCGCAGCCTGGCCGCCCACGGCCCCCGGCGTTTCTATGTTCTAAATACCGGCGTATCCACCCTGAAGCCGTTGGCGGCGGCCGCAGAGGTCCTGGGGGCCGACGGCATCGTCTTTCGTTATACGAATATCCTGGAGGTGGCCGGTGGCGCGGAAGAGCAGGTCCGTGAGCAGGAGCGCGGGACTCACGCGGACGAGATCGAGACCTCGATGATGCTCTATATCGCACCCGATCGCGTCGACATGAGCAAGGCCGTGCGTGAGGACAATCCGCCCCAGCCCGGTGGGCTGACCCGCACCAGATCGGGCCCGGGCATCTACTCCGAGTCCGGCGTCTGGGGAGACGCCACGCTCGCAACGGAAGAAAAAGGTCAGATCATCGTTGAAGCGACGGTCGCCGGCATCCTCGATGACCTGGAGGCGATTCGGACGGCGCAACCGGACGCTACGGCAGGGAATGAATGACTCGATCACAACCCCAAGACGACACCCGGATACGGTGCCGGTGACACGGGACCCCCGCGGCTAATCTGCGGCTGGGTCGCCAGTCGGCCAGTCGGGGGAGTCAGTCGGCAACATTCGGTGCGGCTTGCGAAGTCCGCGTTTTGCAGGTATCTCATTGGACTGGCGATTGCGACCTGAGATCGCTGTCAGCCCCATAGCAGAACGGCGCCCGCCGCGGAGGAGATTCAGACGCATGTGGAAATACCGAGATGCCTTACCTCAGTTAGGCGACGAGCTTTTCCTGACCGACGGCGGTCTGGAGACCGTGCTCATGTTCCACGACGGATTCGAACTGCCGGAGTTCGCAGCGTTCGTTCTGCTCGATAGTGATGAAGGACGTCGAGCGCTGCGCCGTTATTTCCGAGCCTACGCAGACGTCGCGCGTGATCAGGGCGTTGGCTGCATCCTCGAGAGCATGACCTATCGTGCCAGCGAGGACTGGGGAGCCAGGCTCGGACTGTCCCGTTCACAGATCGCGGATCGCAACAGGCAGGGCATCGCGCTGCTGGTAGAAATTCGATCCGAGTATGAGGATGAAATTCCGCATGTGGTCATCAGCGGCTGCATCGGCCCGAGAGACAGCGGTTACCACGCCGAAGACCGCATGACGGCGGCAGAATCAGCCAGCTACCATCGGCCGCAGATCGCCACCTTCCGGGAGACCGCGGCCGACATGGTCGCGGCGTATACCGTCCCTTATGTGGCCGAGGGCGCAGGCGTGGCGATGGCCGCCAGGGAAGAAGGGATGCCGGCCGTGATCTCATTTACCGTGGAGACCGACGGCCGGCTTCCGTCGGGCGAGACACTCAGGGATGCGGTCGAGCAGATCGACGAAATGACCGACAGCGCGCCAGCCTATTACATGATCAATTGCGCCCACCCGACCCACTTCGCCGACGCGCTTGATGGCGGCGCATGGACTGACCGCGTGCGCGCGGTGCGAGCCAATGCATCAAGTAAGAGTCATGCCGAATTGGACGAATCACAGGAACTGGATGAGGGTGACCCGGTCGATCTCGGCAGACAGTACCTTGTGCTGGCGGAGAGGCTGCGAAAACTTTCCGTGGTCGGGGGATGCTGCGGTACGGATCACCGCCACGTGGCCGAGATCTGCCGCGCGCTGAATGCCGGTGCATGAGGTATCGGAATCAGTACCGGGACCGGTTACCGGGCTCCTGCCGACGGACCCGGCTGAATCGAATGACGAGGTGCCAGAATGATTGATCCGGAGGCCTACGACTGGTCCAGATTCGAGATTGTCTTCTACTACGATCAGCCAAGAGAGCGCGTATTCCGGGCCTGGGCGACATCATCCGGTCTCGAGTCATTCTTCATCGAACACGCCTCTTTCGAATCGGACCAGGGCCGCATGCGGGAGGTCGACGAGCAGACGCAAGCGGGTGATGCTTATCTTTGGGAATGGCGTCAGCCGCACACACTCGAGGGCACGGTCCTCGAAGTTATTCCCGACGCACTGCTGAGCGTGACCTTCGGGTCGATGACCGTGACCCTCCGATTCGCGGACGCAGGAGCACAGACCGAGCTCCACCTTACGCAGACCGGCATCTCCGATACGCCCGACGGACACGTGTTCGGGCATCTGAACTGTCGAAGCTGCTGGATCTTCTTCCTTACCAATCTCAAGTCCGTACTCCAGTCCGGCCCGGACCTCCGGGATCAGGACCCGGCACGCGTATCTTCCATGGAGGTCGGGTTCAGGCCGTTGATCGGTAGCGCCGGGACCAAGACGTGAAACCCCGCCGTCTGCGACCCGCGGCAGCTGGCATCGCCCTGTTGTGGATCGCCGCCTGCAGCGCGACAGGCGGGCGGGCGGGCAAGATGGACGACCACTTTCACTGGAGAGAGGCCCCGACCCCCACTCCGCTGGGCTGGGTCGTCTTCCTGCCCGGCGCAGGCGGTTTGTCCGTGCTTGATGATGACAAGCACTACTTCCGCGTAGCCGAACTGCTGAACAAGCATCGCCTCGACGTGCTGGTCGTGGACTACAAACGGGCCTATCGATCCGCGCCCAGGCCACCCGAAGGTGAGGGACCCGAGCGCATTGCCTGGGTTACCGAGCAAGCCATCGACTGGATGCGCAGGTCACATCCCCGCACCGTAGGACGGCAGGGCGCCGTTGTCGGCTGGGCGCTGGGCGCGAGTGGCACAATCCACATCGTGAACGACCCAGCGGCCGTGGTGCGACTCGGGTTGCACGGAGCAGCCTTGTTCTACCCCGTTGCCACGGAGACCGGGGGACTGCACAACCGCGTCCCCATGCTCGTTCTTACCGGCGAACTTGACGACGTGACTCCTGCCGAAGAAATCAGGCGCCTGGTCAGCGAAAGAGTGGCCGGGTCGGCTTCGGTGGACCTGGTCGTCTATCCCGATGCTTATCACGGATTCGATGTGGCCAGCCTGAAGCAGCGCAAGACGATCCGCCTGCTTCCGTTGTTCGGACCAAGCGCGACGCTGCAGTACGATGAATCGGCCGCCGACGACGCGACTCGCCGGCTGATACGATTCCTGGTCCGGGCGCAGGCTACGACTCAGACCACGGCTCAAGTGGCCCGCATTCCCTGATCCGGGTCTGCCGGGGCGGCGTGCTGTCCGGCCGGCAATCCGGGCGCCGGACTATCCTGGACACTCGTCATGAAGAGTCGCAAGAGGAAATCAGCACAGGGTCAAGCATTCATGAACAAGCATCTAGAGGCTTGCGCGAGGACGATTGCCCCGCTGCTGTTAGCGGCGATGTTGAACGCCTGCGTCTCCAGCCATGTCGAGCGGCCCATATCGTGGACGGCACTGGCCGAGCTGCCCCGGTCCGAGGCCGACCACCGCATCGCCTATGGCGACCACCCGGACCAGTTCGGGGAGTTGCGCCTGCCGGATGGCCCGGGGCCGTTCCCTGTCGCCGTCGTACTCCACGGTGGCTGCTGGTTGTCGCAGTACGACCTCGGCTATATGGCCGGTATCAGCGAATCACTGACCCGGCAGGGTATCGCCGCCTGGACAATCGAGTATCGCCGTAGCGGTGATGGAGTCAGCGGCTGGCCTGCGACCTTCGACGACGTAGTCCTCGGGCTGATGCATCTGGCAACGCTCGCCGAGCGTTTTCCTCTGGATCTGGACAGGGTCGTGCTGACCGGTCACTCGGCCGGGGGGCATCTGGCGCTATGGCTGGCAAGCCGTCATCGCCTTCCCTCGGACAGCCCGTTCAGCCGCCAGGCCGCCTTCCCCGTACTGGGGGTCGTGGGGCTCGCTGCCATAACGGATCTCACCGGATACGCAGAGGGAACAGGTGGCTGCAACAAGGCGGTGGTGCCATTTATGGGCGGCACACCGACCGAGGTGCCCTATCGCTACGCGAACGCAGACCCGATGGCTCTTCTCCCCAGCCAGGTTCCGGTTCGGCTTGTCCAGGGCGCGCTCGACCCCATCGTACCTGTCGAACAAGCCCGCCGTTATGAGATGGCCGCTCGTGCACAGGGAGACCGGCCGCGCGTGACGGTTGTCGAAGGAGAAGGACATTTCGACATGGCTGATCCACGATCTGACTCATGGCGGGCTGCGGCGGAAACCATCGCCGATCTGCTCCAGGCTGGCCGCCGCAATTTTGCGCGGGGATCATCGCAGGGCAGATGATTCGCCCAACGAGGCAAGCGCTGCCATCCGCCTACGACTATTCCAGTTGCAGCGCTGCGGCGACCACAGTCATTATCCGACGGCAGGCGATGATGATCGCCAACAATGGCAGCTCCGGGGAGACGACGAAGTGGCACGATTACTCTATCTCGGCTTGACGCATGCGACGGCTCTGGCGCTGGGTTTCGTTGCGGGGATCTACGCCTTGCCGATACTGATCGCACCGGAGGCGCCCTCCTCTGCGGACGTGACATCCGTTGCGGCGGACGCCGAGTTTTCGGCTCAGTTCCGTCGTGACCTGCCGGGGAGCGATCGGCTGCACTGGGGGGAAGGCATCGTCTCTGTGGGGAAGCGCGCGGTCTCTCTGATGGGAAGTATCGCACCGGGTCCTGACTACAGGCTCTACCTGGCTCCTGAAGCGGTGGAGTCGAAGGACGAATTCCTGCAGGTCAAACAGGACTCAGTACAGATCGGCGAGATCAAGACGTTCGACAACTTCATCGTTGTCGTTCCAGAATCCGTAGACGTAGCCAGGTATCGGGCAGTAGTGGTCTGGTGTGAGTCTTTCTCTCAGTTCATCACCGCTGCCCAGTACCGTTAGCCGACCAGGCTCTGGAATTGGATGGTCGTTTTTGAAGAGACGCCGAGAGCACGATGAGTAACGCGCCGGAGAGTACGCAACCGGATGACTGGCACCGATGGTTCGCGGTTGAGTGCAACAATCGCGCATGGACCCTGACGGCCCGGGTACAAAAGCAAGAGGATCAGCAGGACATGCTCGACGCCGCCCATGCATCGGCGTATCACTGGGCCGCCGTCGGCACCGAGTTAAATCGCATGCGTGCTCTTATGCTTCTTGCGCACGTTCACGCCCTGGTCGGCCATGGGCAGAGAGCGCTTTCCTACGCCCGGGACATGCATGGCTATTTCACAGGCAGACAGACACCCGACTGGGAACGCGCGTTCGCTCACGCGATCCTGGCCCAGGCCGCACATGCCGCGGGGGACGCCGACACCCATGCCCGGGCGTACGGCGCCGCGCGTAGCGCACTTGAGGCGATCGCAGACCCCGAGGACAGGAAGATCGTAGAAGAGACTTTCGCCCTGGTGCCGCAACCATGATGGTTTTGCGAAAGCACCGCCGTATGAATTCTGAGGAGTAGGCGATGTTAGGGCGATCGTGTCAGCTCTGGTCAGTGGGCTATTTGGCGTTGCTCTGGGGGGCAGGCGTTGTCCCGGGGGCACATGCAGCGGACCCTTCTTTCGACTGTCAGTCGGTGCCGGAGGGCGGTATCGAATCGCTGGTTTGTGCAGACGACACCCTGTCCGACCTCGATCGAAAGCTGGCCGAAGTCTATTCGTCGGCCACTGCCAGGGCGCACAACGAGCACCCGCCAGTGCTCAGGGCCGAACAGCGCGGCTGGATCAAGGGACGGGACGATTGCTGGAAGGCAGCCAATGAAGGGGACTGTGTCGCGCAGGCATATATGACGCGAATCGCCGAACTGCAGGCACGTTACGCGCTGGTCGAAGCGGACGAGCCGGTCTTCTACAGCTGCGACGGTAATCCCGCCAAGGAAGTCGTCGCAACGGTCTTCCACACCGAGCCGTCGACACTTATCGCGGAATTCGGCGACCAGGTCTCGCTGATGTTCCGTCAGGACAGCGCCGGCCTGACGACTTACCAGGGGCGGAACGAATCCCTCCGGCAGGATGGAGCGCAGGCGTTGATCGTCTGGGGCTATGGAAGTACGGAGATGCGCTGTGTGCGCCGCAACCCGGCGACGAAGCCGGAATAGATTCGACGCGCGTGGGTCAGGAGACGCACATGGGATTTGGTGACTACATTCGCACGTCCTCGAAAGTGGTATTGGCCGTCTCGCTGGCCGCGGGACTCCTGCTGGGTTTACTGGTCCTGCTGGCGGGCGAGGGGGACGTGAATCTCGCTCTGGAGATCGAGTCACGTAACGACGCAATCTGGATCCTCGTCGGCCTGCCACTGATAGCGCTCCTGACGTCGTTGCTACTGACGCCCCTTTCTTACCTGCTATATCGGCTGATCTTTCGAGGAGGTTAAGCCATTGATTCAAAATGCCTTTCCAGTCCGACGACTCAATCGTCAATTTGTTCGGCGCTGGTTGGCCGGCCTGGCCATCACCGGAATCCTGGCAGGCCCACCGAATCCGGTGTTGGCCGGCGGTGACCATGACTCTGCCAACCGGGTCGTACACGTGGTGCTGATCTGGCTGAAGGATCCGGGTAACCCGCAGCACCGGCGCGAGATCATCGAGGCCGGACTGGCGTTCACGGAAATTCCCGGCGTTATCGAAGTCCGCGTCGGCGAGTCACTCGACAGCGATCGCGATGTCGTCGATGACAGCTTCGACGTTGGTATGTACATGACCTTCGCAAGCGTCAAGGAAATGAACGCCTATCTCGCCAATCCGGCCCACGTCGAAGCCGTCCGGGAAACACTGGGCCCGATCACGGATCACTACGTGGTTTACGACTTCATCGCTGCCGGGAACTGATCGGGTTCCCGGCCTGCTCCTGCGGTAAGCTTGTAATCCTTCAACGGTCAGGCTTGCCAATAATGAAAATCGACATACGTCATGCTGAGCCCGGCGACTACGAAGCCCTCAGAGAAATCCACTCCCAACCCAAGGTGGTCAGAGGCACAATGATGTTGCCCTTTCCGTCTGTCGAGTCGTGGAAGAAGCGCCTGGCGGAGAAGCCGACGAGCCTGTATTGCCTCGTCGCGTGCGTCGATGACGAGCTCGTCGGCACCTTATCGCTCAAGCACGAGACGCACCCCCGTCGACGTCACGCCGGCTACGTCGGGATGAGTGTTCATGACTTGTGGCAGGGACGCGGTATCGGAAGCGCGCTGATGGAGGCGGTGATCGAACTCGCAGACAACTGGCTGAGCCTCTCGCGGCTGGAGCTGAATGTCTATACGGATAACGACGCGGCGATCCATCTGTATGAGAAGCACGGTTTCGAGATAGAAGGCACGCTGAGAGACTATGCTTTTCGCGACGGTGGTTTCGTGGACTCGTATGCCATGGCGCGCATCAGGACACCGTCCGGCGCTGATTGAGCGGGTGGGCTCCTGCCCGCCGGAGAATCCGTTCGGAGAGTGGACGACATGAACCGTAAGACGATCGGCATCGTCCTGTTCGACGATGTGGAAGTGCTGGACTTCTGCGGACCATTCGAGGTCTTCTCCGTCGCCCGTGTGGATGAGTCACACCGACGGGAAGACGCGTCGCCTTTCGAGGTCCTGCTGGTCGCAGAGAACGCCGGGCCGGTGCGGACTTCGGGCAACATGCAGGTTCTCCCGCACGTCAGCTTCGACGACTGCCCGCAACTGGACATCATCGTCGTACCCGGCGGGTGGGGCACCCGGATCGAGATCGACAACCAGATCATGCTGTCCTTCGTACGCTGTCAGGCGAAACGCGCGGCCCTGGTCACGTCCGTTTGCACCGGCTCACTGGTCCTCGGCAAGGCCGGTTTGCTGGATGGTCTTCGCGCCACGACCCATTGGCAGGCGCTGGATCTGATGACGGAACTCCTCCCGACGGTGGAGGTGGATCGAGGGCGACACGTCGTGGAAGACGGCAGTGTCCTGACTTCCGCCGGCATATCGGCCGGCATTGACTTGGCGCTGCGCGTCGTCGCCAGGGAATGCGGTGAAGGGGTCGCAAGAGCAACGGCCCGTTACATGGAGTATCCGTACCCCGACAGCGACGACCGACGGATTCATCTGTAATACCAACAGGGAGGGAGAATATGCCCATCATCCAGTGTGACATCCGCGAGGGCAGGTCAGCAGAGCAGAAACAGGCGATGGCCGCGGCTATCACCAGGGCTGTGCACGAGACTATCGGCGCGCCGACCGAATACATCTACGTTCTGATCCGCGAAACGCCTGGGTCGCATCACGTCAAGGCAGGCCACGCCCTGCCCGAGTATGGCGGCGATGGCTAGGGCCGCCCCACGACGCGAACGTCGTAGACGCCGGTTGCGAGTGCTCCGGGACCTGTGAGGCTCGGGGAGTCTGACAGAGAAACCGGGGGCTGCATCGTGACATTCCTGCTCGTTGTGCTGACCGTGCTCTGGACCACGGCCCGGCACGAGGGAAGCCACGCACTCGCGATCTGGCTACAGGGCGGCGACATCGAGGACATGGCTTTGTTGCCGGGCATACATCCGGAAGCGGGCTTTTACTTTGGTTACGTCATCCACAGCGGCGATACCACCTGGCTCGTGGACGCGGCTCCTTATCTCTCGGACCTCGCACTGCTCATCTGTATCCTCCTGATGACCCGGTTGAGCGTTGATTGGAGGCGATACAGGACGGTGGTCCTGTACTTAGGCGTAATCTCGCCGATGGTGAATCTGATCTACGGATATCAGGGCGGGCTATGGCGGCCGGCGACCGACGTGGCAGGCCTTCTCGCGGTATTACCGGCGCCGCTGGTCCACCTTTACTTTGCTGCCGCCTTTGGCTTGGCACTCTACCTGCTGCGCTGGCTCAGACGCATCCGGCGTACGCTGCCCGAACGCGCGTGACCCTGTGCTGCAGCCGGGCGGCCGACCGGAGGACAGTCACGCCGCGGAGGCGTATTCTCACTCGAGAATACAGCGCTCGGGATGCGGCGCGACACCGGACACGAGGTGCAAAATGGCGAAGGTAGTCGGCATTGGCGGAATTTTCTTCAAGACCGAGGACCCACAGGCTCTTGCGGCCTGGTATCGGGACTGGCTCGGCGTCCCCATAGATGAAACCTACGGCGGCTCCAGTTTCATGCCGGGGGCGATGCCAGCCGGCGGCTATACGGTCTGGGCTCCATTCCAGGCATCTACTTCCTACTTCGACCCCTCCACACGTACTTTCATGATGAATCTGGTGGTCGACGACCTGGATGGCGCACTGGCTCAGGTAAGCGAAGGTGGTGGCCAGGTCGTCGGAGACGTAGAGGAATACGATTATGGCCGCTTCGGTTGGTTCATGGATCCCGACGGTAACAAGGTGGAGCTCTGGGAGCCCCGTGCGACGAATACCTGAGAATCTGCATTCCGGATGCCGAACGAACCATTGACTGACAGGGCGCGCTTTTCCCGAATCGCGCACCGAAAGCTCCCCTGGGCCGCCCCGGTCGCACCCTCTGCAGTTGCGCGCCTCATGGAAGTACTCGAACTTTCCTCGGAGTGTTCGGTGCTGGATGTCGGCTGCGGTCGCGGTGCGCTCCTGATGAACATCGTGGAGAAGTCAGGCGGCAGAGGCATCGGCATCGACATTGATGCCGACTCCATCCATGCTGCGAGCGCGGATGCGAGCACACGCGCCCTATCCCGACGGGTTTCTTTCCGCATCTGCTCCGCCGAGGAATTTAGCGCCGATGCGAGATTTGATCTCGCGTGCTGTGTCGGCGCCTCCCATGCCTGCGGCGGCTTTCGTGAAGCGCTGGAGTACCTGCTCGAACGTTCGGCGTCTGATGGCTACCTGCTATGCGGGGAAGGATTCTGGCGCCGGACACCGGATCCAGAGTACCTGGCTCACATCGGCGCCAGCGCAGAAGAGATGGGCAGCCACCAGGACAACATCGAGATCGCTGCATCGCTCGACCTGTCCCCCGCATGGTGCATGGTGACAACCGACCAGACCTGGGACGAGTACGAGGGCCTCTATCGGCTCGCCATGCTCGACTATCTCCGCCGCCATCCTCATGACCCTGATCATGACGCCTTCATGGAACGTAGCGAACACTGGTATCGGGGTTATCTGAAATGGGGAAGGGAAACGATGGGTTTCGCGATGTATCTGTTTCATCGGCGTTAGGCTCGCTGCCGTGTACGACTCCCGGACAATCCGAACACAGGGCGCGTTCTACCGGCCAGGAGCCGTCTCGGATCGTCTACCGCATCCACGACAGTCTTGATCGACCCGGCATTCACAACGCTACCTTCGCCCCGGCTGCAGATTCGGCGATTCCGTCGCGCGGATGCGCGATGGTTGGCGGGATATCGAAACGATCCGGAAATCGCACGCTATCAGGGTTGGGATACGCCCTACTCCACGGCGGATGCGAATGCCTTCATCGATTCCCTGTTTGACCGTCATCCCGGTGAGCCCGGCTGCTGGTATCAGTTCGCCGTAACCCTTGCGCAATCAGGCCGCCTGATAGGTGACTGTGCCCTTTGTCCGGCAGCCGACGGATCCTCTCTCGCGGAGTTGGGATTTACCTTCGCGCGTGTCTTCCATGGCTCGGGCTATGCCCGGGAAGCCGTCGGTACGATCCTGCACTATGCGAGACAGCAACTGCGATTGCGCAGTTTTCTCGCCATCACAGATCGACGCAACGAGGCTGCCCGACGCCTGCTGGAGACACTGGAATTCGAAGAATCTGCAGATCGGGATATTATTCCGCCCAGCGGTAAGCTCCGCGAACAGGAGGTGCTGTTCGTGTTGGGGAAAAATGCCGGATCGTGACCGGACACTCGGTGCGGCTGCCCGGGATAGACCTGGAACTCCCGTCGAAGCGCCATGCCGCGGCGTTCATCGCGGCCGTAAAAAGGAGCCGGCAACGGCACAGGGGCTGGGTGAACCCGCCGGACACCCGCGCCGGCGCTTCAGATGGGAGGGTGTCAGCCTCCGCTATCTGGATATCGGCGGCCGCTGGCGGGATCGTGAGCGCTGGGCCATCACGCGGGAAGAACTGGCGGGGGGCCGGTAGATGAAAGTGGAACTCAGGCCAGTGACTCGGGACAACTGGCGGCAGTGTATCCGCCTGGAACTCGCGCCGGAGCAAAAACGGCACGTAGCCAGCAATGTGGGCTCCCTGGCGGAATCCAGGTTCGAGCCCCACTACGTGCCGACCGCCATTTACGCTGACGACGCGATGGTCGGCTTCATCATGTTCTGCCCGGACATCGATACTGATCAGGAAGGCCTGTTCTGGATCTTCCGCTTGATGATCGATCATCAACATCAGCGTAATGGTATCGGCCAACAGGCCCTGCAACTCGCGCTCCGGGAGATTGCCCGGCGAGGCGGACGCAGAGTCAAGATCTCCTACGTGCCTGACAACAAGATCGCCGCTATTCTCTACGAGCGGATCGGTTTCGAGGCAACGGGCGAGGTAGAGGACGGTGAGATCATCATGGCCATCGATCTGGACTGACGGCACGCGCGATGATCGGCGCTGACGAGAGCACACCCATCGTCATCGAGGAACGGGTTCGGAGCCGGACCGGGCTCCGTCATCAGCCATGGTGAGTGCGCCAAAGGATGTACTCATCCGTCGTGCGATGCCGGGAGAGGCAGATCTGCTCAGCGAGCTCGCCATGCGTTCCAAGGCTCACTGGGGATACTCGGAGGAGTTTATGGACGCCTGCAGGCGGGAGCTGAGGTACGAAGCGCCGCACATCACGGCGAACCCCGTTTTCGTCATTGAGGCCGATAGCAGGGTGGCAGGATTCTACTCAACCCGGCCCCTGTCACCGTCCAGTGTCGAACTCGACGGCCTGTTCGTGGAGCCGGAGTTCATCGGCACAGGTCTGGGACGGCAGCTCGTGGCGCATGCCCGGCAGATCGCCATCGCTGCCGGCGCTACCACGATGGTTATCCAGGGCGACCCGAACGCCAGTTCATTCTACCTTGCCATGGGAGCAGTACCTGCAGGGCAATGCGAGTCGCGGAGTGTCCCGGGCAGGCTTTTACCCGTGTTTCAGATCGATCTGACCAGCGGATGAAACGTCGACGTACTTCGACGTGGCACGCGTGGCCGCGCGGGTTCAGATCATGAGCCTGATCGAATGTCTGGCGGTCCGGGCCTCGATCATTATCGGATTCGGAGTGACCCAGGTTGTGGCCGGTTTCTCGCGCATGGTCCATACGCGGCTTCAAAACGGGGTCTACTGGGTTCAGCTCGTGTGGGCTTTCGGAATCCTGATGTGGATGATCGCATTCTGGTGGTTCACCTTCGCTCTGTCCGATGTCGAGACATGGACCTTCGGTCCTCACCTGTTCATCGTTCTGTACGCGACCCTGCTCTATACGCTGGCCGCCCTGTTATTCCCCCGCAATCCGCCGCCCGATCAGGACTATGAGGCGCATTTTTACGACAACAGGAAATGGTTTCTGGGACGCTATTCGTGTTTGCAATTCTCGACCTGGCCGACTTCTGGATAAGAATACAAGCCGGGTCGGATATCGTCGGGCTGGCCCCTTGCCTGCTTCTCGTCGGGCCAGTACTGGTCCTGAGCGTGGGGGCCGGCTTGGTAAAGGGCCGGATTTTCCACGCGGGCTTTGCGATCATGTTCCTGGTGTGGGTGACGGTGTTCTCCTCCATGAGCCTTGCTCCGATGAGTGAAGGCTGACTCGCAGTTGCGGATGCCGCAACGCTGGCGTGGGGAGCACGGGACCGGAGTCGACGGGAGCAAGGGATGGAGAAGATCCGAACTGGATTCGCTGTAGTGTACCGGTGGCGGCTGAAGCCGGGTGCTGAAGATTCATTCCAGGATGCCTGGGCGCGGACGACGCGGGCGATCTGCCGCGACCATGGCGGGCTCGGATCGCGATTGCATCGGGCTCAAGACGGTACCTGGCTGGCCTACGCGCAGTGGCCCGATCGTCAGGCATGGGAGGCGCTTCAGTCGCTGTCGGCCGCCGATCCGGGGGCCGCGAATCCGATGAGTGATTGCGTAGAGGAGCGCTTTCCTCCGCTGTTGCTGGAACCGGTCGCCGACCTGCTGGTGGCGGTGACGGGAACCGACCACAACGAGACCTAGTTGATGAAACAATCGAGAGTGGTGATCGCCGTTCATCGCACGAGTTATCCCGATCCCGTGCGCGTACGTCGCGGCGAGATGGTTCACCTGGGCGATACCGATCCCGATTTTCCCGGCTGGATCCGTGTCACCGATGCGGCAGGCCGCTCCGGTTGGGCACCGGAGTCGATACTGGAGCCGGCCGGAGCCGCAGAGGCGGCCGTGACCGAGGACTACGACGCTTCGGAACTGGATGTATCTCCGGGCGATCGGCTGACGGCGTACCGGGAACTGGCCGGATGGTATTGGGTCTCCGATGAAGCAGGGAAATTCGGGTGGGTGCCTGTCGGGGTGACACAGGAGAGCTGAGCCCGGTCCGCAGGCTTGAAAAACTCTGTCGCCGGAGCAACCCTGTACGGTCCGCACCCGGAGAAAGGAAGTGATGCTGGAGACCGGCGATCTCGGCTTGCTGCGGTCTTTCGAAGACGCCAGCCTGCCTGAGGAAGACTTCGATCACGAGAAGCACGTGCACGCCGCGTGGTGTTTCCTGCAGCAATACGGGCTTCAGGACGGTCGGGAGAAGTTCATCGCCGCCCTGAGACGATTTGTCGTCATCCACGGAGCCGCCGACAAATATCATGAGACCATCACGCGGGCTTTTCTGGATCTGATAGCGAGTCGCGTTTCCACACGCGCTGACTGGCAGTCTTTCCGGAGCGGAAACAGGATCATCATCGAGGACGGAATGAGCCTTCTCTTGCGACATTACTCCAGCCAGGTACTGTTTTCGGACAGGGCACGGAAAGCCTTCGTCGAACCGGACATTATCCCTTTCCCCGGGCCTGAAGCCGACTCGGCCGCAAGCGACGGCAGGGAAATTGCCGGTGACTGAGGCCACCGCTTCAGAACATCTTCAGTCGATCCCGGGCGTCGGCCCCGGTATCGAAAGGGCTCTGCTTGAGCTGGGCTACTCGAGAGTGGGCGATCTGCGGGACGCGGACCCGGAGTCGATGTACCAGGCTCTGTGCCGGATCCGCGGCGCGCACGTCGATCGCTGCGTCCTCTATGTCTTCAGGTGCGCCGTCTACTACGCCAGTCACACGGCCCACGAACCGGAGCGGCTGAAATGGTGGCACTGGAAGGACCCGGGCCAGCCGTGCGCGAAATGACCCGTCCCGGTTGTCGCGGAACCGGTATAGCAGCTGTCACCGCGCTCTTGGGCTTGCGGTCCTGGGCACTTGTCGGGCTGGCCACACTTTTCATGATCCAACCTGGAAACAAGGCGATGGCCTACGAAGAACCTGAATATGAAGTCGTCCACGTCTACCCGGATTTCGAAATCCGACGTTACGCGCCGCAACTCGTCGCGGAAACGGTCGTCGAAGGTGATTTCTCCGATGTTGGTGGACAGGCATTCCGGATCCTGGCGGACTACATTTCCGGCAACAATCGTAGCGACGAAAAGATCTCGATGACGGCGCCGGTGAGCCAGCGGCCCGAAGGGAAAAAGATGGAGTCGACCGCTCCATTCAGCCAGACCGGGGTCAGGGATGGCCGCTATGCCTTGCACTTCTTCGTTCCCTCCCGTTACACGGCCGACAACGTACCGCAGCCCATGGATGATCGGGTACAGATACGCCAGGTTCCCTCTCGCTGGATAGCCGCATCGGGATACTCCGGTGGCTGGAGCGAGGAACGCTATCGGAGACAGGAGCGGAAGCTTCTCGACGCCGTGCGACGGGAAGGCCTGAAGACGGTGGGGGAGCCCGTCTTCGCTCGCTACAACTCGCCCTTTGCGCTGTGGTTTATACGGCGGAACGAGGTGTTGATTCAGCTGGATAGGGATTCTCTATCAGGCTTTGCGGGAGAAGGGGCGACAAAAATGGCTGCAATGCCTGCAGACACCATGCTTTTTGCGTTCACCGAGGCTGAAGCCGATCTTTGGCGGTCGGTCAATGACGGGGTCATGGGCGGAGTTTCAAGCGGTTCCTTTCGTATCGACCCCGCGGGCATCGGCATCTTCGCGGGAGAGGTTTCTCTGGAGAACAACGGGGGCTTCGCCTCCGTCCGGGCGGCGATCGGGCCAAGGGACCTGTCCGCATCTGAAGGCTTACGGATCCGGGCGAGAGGGGATGGCCGGACCTACCGCCTGCGTCTTCACAACAACGCAGGAATGGATGGCATCGCCTATCAGGCCGGGTTCGATACGCGGTCGGGAGAATGGCAAACCGTCTCCCTGCCCTTTGCCGCTTTCCAGCCCACCTTCCGGGGACGAGTGCCGCTAAACGCGCCGCCGCTCGATACCCGGCAGATAGAACAGGTAGGATTGATGATCGCAGACGGCCAGGCCGGCCCATTCACGCTCGAGGTGGACTGGGTGATGACCTTCGGCGAATCGACCGTCAGCACAGTGCACTGATCACAAGGAGGTCGTTGCGATGCGGGGTTCGATTGTTTCCATTCATATCGCTTCCGAGGAGGGCGGGGTGTTGCAGCCGCTCGATCGTGCAGAACTTGTGGCTGGCTGCGGCATTCGCGGTGATCGGCACTTCTCCGCCGATGGAAGCCGGGCTGACGAGGCGTTGACCCTTATAGAATCGGAGCAAGTCGAGCTGTTCAACGAACTGACCGGCTTGTCGCTGGCGCCGCATGACACCCGGCGTCAGATCGTCACACACGGTGTCCCGTTGAACGATCTGGTGGGAGTTCGATTCAGGCTCGGCGACGTGGAAGTCGAGGGTGTAGAACTCTGCGAGCCGTGCGCCTATCTGGCTGATCATCTGACGAAACAGTTCTCCATCACGGACATAGCCGCTCCGGAGATCGTCCACGGTCTCGCCCATCGGGCCGGTATCAGGGCGCGGATACTCAACGACGGCACCATCAGAGTGGGTGACCCGGTGGCCTGCGAATAACGGCCGTTACCCGGCAGAGACCAGGCCGTGGTCTATCCATTCAGCCTTCAGGATCGATTATTCAACGGGTGAAAATCAGCACGCCTCATTTCGATCGCATACCGGGACCACCGGCACGCCGGGGGCTCGTGCGTGAAGCGCTGGGGCTACTGGAACCGGTCCGACTTGCGGCAAGACTGCCGAGGCTCGCCCGTCATCCACGCGGCGAAGGCCGACCGCTGCTGGTACTTCCAGGTTTTGGCGCTTCCGATCAGTCGACCTGGATCCTGCGACAGTATCTGGCTTGGCTCGGATATGTCGTCGACGGATGGGGGCTCGGCCGGAACACCGGTCGGGTCCCGCAACTCATACCCAGGATCATCGACAGGCTCGAGAATATTAGCCAGCACCACGGCGATCGGGTCGGTCTTGTCGGCTGGAGTCTCGGAGGATATCTGGCGCGGGAAGCTGCTCGCGAACGACCGGATCTGGTCTCCCGAGTCGTGACCCTGGGATCGCCCGTGGTGGGCGGCCCCAAGTACACGCTGGCATCCCGCCATTACAAGCGCAATGGATTTGATCTGGACGAAATCGAGGCCAGCGTGGCTGCGCGAGATGAGGTGCCTCTCGAGACACCGGTGACGGCCATATTCAGCAAACGCGACGGCATAGTCGCCTGGCAGGCCTGCATCGACCGGATCAATACTTCGACCGAGCATGTGGAAGTGCGCGCCACCCACATCGGGCTCGGCATGAATCCGGACGTCTTCGCCATTGTCGCCGATCGGCTTGCAAGGCGCGGATGAATGGAGACGATCCGGTCAAAGAACAGGAGGACCGCGTGCCCCGGGTGAAGACGGCGATGACCGGCTCCCTGCTGGCGGCGTGCGGTTCGCTTGCCATGGCGGATGGATTGCTTCAGCCACATCAATGGCAGAGTCGGATCCTGCTGGTATTTGCGTCCGAAGAAGACAGCGCAGCGATGATCACCACGCTGGCAGTGCTCGATGACAACCAGGCTGGCATCGTGGAGCGGGACCTGATTATCGGCACGGTGTTCCCTGACGGCGGGCGCTTCGGCGGCACTGATCTGTCGAAGGCGGAGTGCCGGCAGCTCCGCGATCGATTCGCCATCAGGCGGGAGGCGTTCACAGCGATCCTCATCGGAAAGGATGGGAGCGAAAAATTGCGGCTGCGCCGCCCGCCGGCCGCCGCAGAACTTTTCGAGCTGATCGATTCCATGCCCATGCGGCAGAGCGAGATCCGTCGCCGCCAGCCGGTCGACAGCTCCGACGGTGACGAAGGCTGACGGCATTACGTAACCGGACAGACCGATATTGGTCGAAGGCCTCGGCGGCGCCCTGTGGCACCGACGGGCGTAACCGTGGGATAGTGCCCAAGCTCGGGTGCAGGGAAGGCCAGCCCTTGACCGCAACAGAACGACCGCTGACGAAAGATTCGCTGGACCGGGCCTGCAGGATCCTGGCCGATCGCGATCCCCATCTGGGCGTGAGCTACACAAGGCACGGGACGCCGCCGCTCTGGAAGCGGCGGCCGGGGTTCAGAACACTCGTGCAGATCGTGCTGGAACAGCAGGTGTCACTGGCGTCGGGGCGAGCGACACTCAAGAGGATTGAAGCCACCTTCGGGCCGGTCACAGCCGCCAGGCTGGCGAAAGCGGGTCAAGAGGGCCTGCGCTCTGTCGGCGTGACGCGGCAGAAGGCTCGCTATTGCGCTCTGCTGGCGGAGGCGTCACGGGCCGGTGACCTGAATCTCAGGAAGATCTCCCGGTCGCGGGATCGAGACGCCATGTCCGCACTCACTGCATTCAAGGGCATCGGATCCTGGACGGCCGAGGTCTATCTTCTGATGGCGCTGGGTCGGCCCGATGTCTGGCCGGCCGGTGATCTGGCGCTCGCCAAGGCGATACAAACGGTGAAACAACTCCCCGAGCGCCCGGACGAAGAGTCCATGCGCGTGCTGGCTCAACCCTGGAGCCCTTTCCGGGCCGTGGCCGCGCGTATGTTGTGGCACGACTATCTGCAACGGGATCGCCGGGTCCAGGCACCGTGACAGACTGACGAGGACGAGCCAACATGCATCTGCCGTTGGCAGATGAAGACAACAAAGACAGACGGAGATCGTAAGTGCGGGAGATCAACTGGCGTATCGCGCTGTTCGAAATGCTCATAGTCGTCGTCGGCATCCTGATCGCGTTCCGGGTGGACGAGTGGAAGGACACACGGGCGGAGGAGCGGGAAGTCTCAGCCAGCCTCGCAAGGCTCGCAGACGACTTCGTCGGAAACCGGCTGCTGTGCGAAACCCTGTCCACGGAAGTTCGCGTCAATCATGATGCCGTCTGGCATGTCTATACGTCCCTGCAGGAGGGGCACGTCATCGGCGGCGACTCGGAGAAATTCGAGCGGGGATTGGTCAACGCAGATTTCATTCCCCAGATCCCGATCTCCACCCTCGGCTACCGTGAGATGATCGCCACCGGACTGCTGCGGTCGCTCAAGGACGTCGATCTGGCGGTGGAGTTGGGGTTGCTGGAAACGGAACTGGAAAACTCCCGTGTGCAGATTCCCTACTATCGGGTCGGCCCTGCGGCGCTGGCATCCGAACTGCGCGACGTCGTCGATTTCCAATATACAGACTCTCCGGATCAGCCCGGCGTGCGATTCGACTTCGCGGATCTTGTCGGCAACCGCAGGATCAGAAATCTTTATTTTGAGACCGTCGACAGCCATGGGGATGTCGCTTTCCATCTGACGCGGATCTGTGATCTTGTCGATCGCATCAGCGTGCGACTCGCGCACTATCAAGCCAGACCCGATGAGCTTCCCGAACCGCTGACTACGCCCCGGCGTGACCGGTAGCCGAAGCCGGTGAGAGGCGGTCGACTCGTCGATTGATGACAGAAAGGTAACCGGTAAATGATCTCGTTCATCGTCTTCTTCATCCTGACTTCCGCGGCCGCGGCGATGGGTGCCCTGTTCCAGCCCGGAGCCTGGTATGCGGGGCTCAGCAAGCCCGCACTCACCCCGCCGGACTGGGTTTTTCCGGTTGCTTGGACGGTTCTCTATCTGATGATTGCGGTCGCCGGTTGGATGTACTGGCAGGGTCGACGATATCCAAGCGGGAGACGCGTCGTTGCGTTGTGGGGCGCCCAGCTGGTTCTGAATGCTGCCTGGAGCTGGCTGTTCTTCGGACTTCACCTGACAGGAGTTGCCCTGGCGGAGATCCTGCTGTTGTGGCTGACGATCCTGCTCCTCATGATCGACGGCTACCGGATCCGCCCACTGGCAAGTTGGTTGCTGGCCCCGTACTTGATCTGGGTCGGCTTCGCGGCATGGTTGAATCTCGGCATCTGGCGACTGAATGCTTGAAGCCATCCCGCCGGGCTCTTAGGCTGGAGAAATGTCGTATCAAAAGACGCAGGCGTCATCGGCGGGCGGCCAGATCTCACTGGTGAACAGTTTCAGGGCGCGGGGACCGCTGCTCGTTCTGTTCGCGCTGTCCATCTCCGCATGCCGCCAGGCTCCCGACCCGGGCCCGTTCATTCCATCGGACGATGAACCGTCCGTCGTTGTGGTGTCCAACCCGGCGAACGGCCCGGGGAAAGATTCGCGGGAGATCTGGGCGACAACAGCGGTATACGAGTGCGCCGATGGCTCATCGTTCCTGGTGGAGTACGCCGAGGACAAGGCGAGGCTCGTGTTGCCAAAACGCACGCTGGTCCTGCCGCGCGTGCCGTCCGCATCCGGCGGCAAATATCAGGGCGACAATGTATTGCTGTGGTCAAAGGGTGAGGAGGCGACGATCGAGATCGATGGCCTGCGCCGTTCCGAATGCGGCAATAACAAGGCACGGGCAGCCTGGGTCCGGGCTCGACTGACTGGCATCGATTTCCGGGCGCTTGGGAATGAGCCGGGCTGGGTACTTGAGATCGATGAGGGGCGCAGCGTGGCCTTCGTCACGGACTACGGTCAGAGGCATCATGCCTTTGGCCCCCCGCACAGACGCGCCGCCGAAGTTCCTGGCCGGACCGTTTTTGAGGTCAACAATGACGAGGACAAGCTTGAGGTCGTCCTGCTCGACACTCCGTGTCGAGACGACATGAGCGGTGAACGGTACCCGGTCGAGGCACGGCTGGTTCTCGCGGGCCGCAGCTACCGCGGCTGCGGCCAGTGGCTGCAAGGCGACGGCAGCGCTCCATGACAGACAGAGTCCTGCCGAAGATGCTGGGCCACCCGTCGGAATTGCGGATCCCGGTCACCGACGCGGACCGTCACGACTAGCCCGTGTCTGCGATCCGACCCACTGGCCTCGGCGCCACGCCCGGGGCGAGGGCGACTCGCATCGGAAGGCCGCTCCGGTCCCGCCCGATCCGGACCATGCGCCATCGTCAAGACAGCACGGCAGGCACGTTGGGGGAATCTTCTCGGTGGCGACCCACCACGCTGGCGGTACCTCGGCGGCTTGTGGCAGATTGGAGGCAATCGGAGAAGCGAGATTCATGAGTCAGCACATCGCCATCGTCGAGGACGAGCCCGCGATCCGCGAAAACTACGCGGATGCCTTCCGCCGCCAGGGCTACAGGGTGAGCGTCCATGACGACCGCCATTCAGCCTTGCATGCTTTTGAATCGCGCCTGCCGGATCTGGTCGTCATCGACGTCATGCTGGGTGACGAACCTGAGGGAGGCTTCGAGCTCTGCCGCCAGCTCCGCGCCCGCTCTGAAAGCCTTCCGATCGTTTTCCTGACGGCACGGGACAGCGATCTGGACGCCGTTTCCGGGCTCAGGCTCGGCGCGGACGACTATCTCGCCAAGGACATCAGCCTCGCCCACCTGACGGCGAGGGTGGCGGCTCTTTTCCGGAGACAGGAAGCGTTGCGGCGACCCGTCGAGGACGATCTGCTGGATCGGGGGCCACTGCGTATCAACATTGACCGGCTGACCGCCAGTTGGTCCGGACAGGATTTGGGGCTGACCCTGACCGAGTTCTGGATGGTCCATGCGCTGGCCCGTTTTCCAGGGCACGTCAAGAGCCGACAGCAACTCATGGATGCGGCCAACGCGGTCCTCGATGATGCCACAATTACTTCGCATATTAAGAGAATTAGGCGGAAGTTCGCAGCAATTGATCCCGATTTCGACGCAATTAGGACCATTTATGGCGTCGGATACCGGTGGCAAACCGAACCTGACTCAGGGAGCGGACAGTAATCATGTCACCCACAAACCGTCACCCGCCGCAATCACCGAGAATCCTGGAGCTGGACTGGGGACGGATGGAAGTCGAAGGCCTCGGGCCGGGCCGCGACTTCAAGCTCTGGCCAGGTGGCGGCCGCAGTTGGGACTGGAAAGAGACTGACACGCATCACGTGCCGGGGATCCAGCCGGCCGACGTGGTGGAGCTTCTGGATCACGGTTGCCGGATCGTCGTCCTCAGCCGAGGCCAGCTCTGCCGGCTGGAGACCTGTCCGGAGACGCTGGAACTGCTGAGGGATTCGGGCGTCGCGATACACGTCGAGGAAACCAGAGCCGCGGTCGCACTCTATAACCGATTGGCGCCTGATCGACCCGTTGGCGGGCTCTTCCATAGCACCTGCTGAAAATGTGGACACACCGTGAGGCTGACACCGAGACTTTTGCTGATCAGCCTGGTGACGCTGCTGTTACCCTGGGCGGGCTGTCAGTATCTTCGTGAAGTCGAGTCCGCGCTACGTGAGGGACAGGAGGCAAGGCTGGCGGCGAACGCGACTTCCGTCGCGGGCGCCCTGTCGGCTGCGGATAACATCTCCTGGCCGGACCCGGCCCGATTCTCGAAAACCCGCACCCAGGCCATCGATATCTATGCTCACAACCTCGACCGCGTACCCGTCATGGACGGTTATGCCGAAGACTGGGGACTACCGCCGGAATACCTCGCGTCGGTGGGCTCAAACGGCTGGAGCGTGGACTTCCTCGCCGGGCTGACAGATAGCTCTGTCTATATGTTCCTTCGGATAAACACAGACGACTCCGTCACCCACTCCGGCCCGACAGACGTCGTCAGGCTGCGCTTGACTGATCACCGTGGCGAGGGCTCGGATCTGATCTTCAGCACGCCCGCGCCGGGCTTCCTCACCCCAACGCGGCCGGACGGTCGTGTGGAACGACGCG
>CP070833.1:2756492-2770579 GCA_020341735.1 Gammaproteobacteria bacterium
AGCACTCGATTATTTTTTGCCCTTACCCGGGCCCGGACCGCCACCACCCTCCCCGATCTGTTTAGATTCCCGGTTCGAGTAGTCGCTGGACAAGCCGTCCGAAGTAAACGCCGTGACGACGAAATACCAGGTGCCATCGCTCAGGCCGTCGACGACATAGCTTGCGATACCCGGATTGTCGACGTTGATAATCCGATCGTAGTTGTTCCGGGAAACGCCATAGTGGATCCGAAAGCCGGCCAGGTTTGTCAGCGGCGATCCGTCAGTGCGCTGGGTCGGCGGGATCCAGGAAAGGCTGGCTGTGCCGGTGCCCGAACCGGCACTCTGCACCTGAATCTGAAATTCGGACAGAGAATCGCTGGCTTGGCCATCACTGACCGCAATCACGATGGGGGCTGTCGTGCCGACCTCCCCTTCGGCAGGCGTCCCTGTCAGCCCGCCGTTGGATGAATTGAAGCTCGCCCAGACCGGTCGATTGTCGATCGAGAAACTGAGTTCATCACCATCCGGGTCACTGGCCGAGGGGTTGAAACTGTAGTTCTGCCCTGCGGTCACGACGGTCGGCGGGTCGCCGCTGATGGTGGGCGCTTGGTTGCCAGCAGAAGAGCCCTGCACCTGTATCGAGAAACCCGGCAGCGAATCGGACTTCCGACCGTCGCTGACTGAGATGACAATACCGGAGTATGTTCCAGCATCGTTCGAACCCGGAGTGCCGTGGAGCCGGCCGGTGGAGGATTCGAAACTCGCCCATGAAGGCTTTTTCGCGATCGAGAAAGTCAGGCTGTCGCCATTCGGGTCGCTGGCAGTCGGTACGAAGTCATAGGCACTGCCTGGGTCGACTTCAGTATCCGGGCTTCCGCTGATGGTAGGCGGGTAGTTGCGCCCTGCGTAGGCTTCAGAACTGATCACGAGCACGAACAGTATTATTAACGAAGATTTTTTGAAAAGGGCATTCGTAGCGCGATAGCGCGCCTTCAGGCCGCCCATGGCCCGTAAACGAATCGTTCGGTACATTCGGTTCCCCAACTCACGTTTCCACCTGGATCACCATCCGCCAGTCGCGCACGAGCAGCCGCGTCGGACAGTCGACCCGGCATGACGTACCTGGGGGTATTGGTGCATCCGGCCTAGGGATGATGCCCGCAGACATGCACCCGTCACGGATACGTGAACTTATGATGGCAGCACGCACGACTGGCGCGCGCCCTGCTCCCCAACACTCGGTCGAACCGGCTTCCGGGACCCTGGCCGCCGACGGTATCGCCCACGGCCAGACAGGTCAGACGTGAGAGGAAGTCCGCTCGCCCTGCGGCCCTCCCGTCGTCCGGATCCGGTATCAACGGCCCGGATCATATGGAAACAATCGTCATCGGGCCAACCCGGTTAAACATAATGCAGAAGGCCACCTCGACGGCCCCTTGAAAGGCTCTCCAGCCTGTTGAAATTGATTCAAAATTAACCAGCTACCGGCAAAGGCGACTGGCGAGAGCCATTTCGGCGCGTTGATCCGGATGCGCAAAAAAGGCTGAGTCTGACCCGACTTGTTACACCGGATCAGACTCAGTCATGGAAGCGGGCCTGGTTTGCTTACGCTAGAGCAAGGGCGGCTCGACGATGACCTGGTCGGCCACCATGTCGCATCCAGCCGGCGGTGTGTCGGCATCACCGAACGCCTCGACAAGTGAGCCTTGCTTGAGCACGCCTGGGTCCAGAATATCGAATATGGTGACGACTTCATCGTCGACCAGCACCCGCACGATGCTGGTATCCGGATCCACGCAGACGTTGACCTGTCCGCCGGCATCGGTCAAGACGTTCAACACCGTGTACGGTGCCGCATCAGTAACGCTGTCCAGAGTGCCAGATACGATGCCGCTGCCCAGATCGGTGCTGAGTACGAGCAGCGCCGCGTTCAGCTCAGTGTTCACCGGCAATCCATCCACCGAACCGCTGTCGTCCATGCTGACGTCGGACTGATTCAATTCGATGCCATCGGCTCGGAAAACCCGCGTCCCGGCTTGCATGCGGGTCGTGACGGTTGGATCACCGCTATCGGGACCGAAATCGAAACACTGGTCTGCAGGGGTCACAAGGCATGCGGCCGGATCGCTCTCGACCACACCCTGGATCGTGCTCCAGCCATCAGCATCGTCCGGCTGCCGATCGCCAAGCTCCAGCACCACGCCGTTGAGCCCGAGGAATGCGTCGCTGTCGTCGGTATCGACCAGGAAACCGACCGCAGTTAGCGGCTCATTCTCGGTGACGGCTGAGAAATCAACCTCCGCGCCCGTATCGTCGAACACGCTGGTTTCGCCATCCGTATACACCCGGACACAGTCATCGGGGCCGCCTAGCGAGGGACCGCTGGCCTGGGAGATGAACTCCAGATTGCACAAGCGGAAGGAGTCGTCGGACGGATCGCTGGTGTCCGCATTCTCGAAGGATTCGGGTTCGACGGTGCCGAACACGCGAACCAGGCGGTCGGGCAGAACGATACTGCCCTGGTAAACATCGACAAAAATGATCGGTCGCAGCTTGAGCTTGCCGTTGCCCGTCTCCACCACCTGGAATGAACGCTTGGCGTCCATATCCAGCTTGATTACCGTGGTGTAATCGGGGCTGACTTCGAAAGGACCGCGTGGGTTGAGATCGATCTTCCCGTTTGCCGGAAGCTGGCGAAGTTGCTGGTTGTTCTGGGGGTCGTCTGTATCCACCAGTACGACTTTGGTGAGGTAGATCCGGATCTTGTTGTACTGTCCCGCCAGGACCTTGGTGTTGAAGGCGAGATCAGCCCAGTCACTCATCTCCAGCAGATCGAAGGTGACTTCAGGACCGTTGTAAAGGTCCTCTTGGCCGCCGGGACCGATCAGGGTCATGCGATCCATGGATATGAGAATGCGCTCGTACTGGTCGGTCGGTCCGTCGGTGAAGACGACCGCGACGTCGCCCGTGGCCAGCTGACCGCCGGAGCCACCGCCCCCGCATGCAGACAGGGCTAGAGTTGCGGACAGGAGAAGGAGTGAAGAGAGGAAGCGTATGGTCATGAGTTGCTCCAATGGCATGCACTCGGCGCTCCCCCCGGGCCCCTCGTGATCACAATGTTCACTTGTCATGGTACGGGCGGCACTCGCTGACATTGTGTGACGGAGATCACATTATCGGGGCGCTGCCGTCCCCCAAGTCGGGTGCACCGGTCCGCTCATATGCGCCGCTTTTGTCTATACGGCGTCAAATGCCTTGGCGGACAGTGGCTGTTAAGCCAAACTTGGCCAAAGCCGCGAGCTGCCGGCATCCAATCCCAGGGACCGTAGATGATTTCTGCCCAAGAAGCATTAGAGCGCCTCAGACAGGGAAACCGTCGATTCGCGGCGGATATTAAGAGCGGCGACACCGTGATCGGTGCAGCCCGTCGTGGTGATCTTGTCGCCGGTCAGGAACCGTTCGCGGTTATCCTGGGATGTTCCGATTCGCGGGCTCCGGTAGAGATCGTTTTCGATCAGGGGCTGGGCGATCTTTTCGTGATCCGCGTCGCGGGCAACATTGTCGGTCCATCCCAGATCGGCAGCGTCGAATTCGCCGCGACTCAGTTTGCCACCCGTCTCGTCGTGGTCCTTGGTCACTCGCGCTGTGGCGCGGTCACAGCCACCGTCGAACAACTGCAGCGTCCGACCGGCGATCAGCCGACCGGTCTGCGTTCCATCACTGACCGGATCGCCCCGGCAATAGAGCCCCTGCTCGGCGCGTACCAAGACCGCAATACTGAAGACCTCATGCACAAAGCCATCCGGGCGAATGTCCATGCTTCCGTGGGCCAGTTACGGGATGGTTCCGAAACGCTGAAGCGTCTGATTGACAGCGAAGGCTTGAGAATAGTCGGCGCCGAGTACTCACTCGAAACCGGTCTTGTCGATTTCTTCGACGGAGCAGGATAGGACACCAGGGGTCAAGACGACGCAGATGGACTCGCATGCAGGCGCCCGCATGGATGACGACGACGCGTTTGATCCGGTAATCAGGCGTACGCCGATGCGGGTAGAATAGTCGACCCCTTAGCCGATCCGCGCGCAACTATCGTCTCGTGGCCATTCGAAGATCGATCCGTCCCGAAATATCATCCCACCGCAATCTTGTAACAGGATTCCTAGCCGTGTGTTCATTATTTTCCGGCCTCGCTTCGGGCGAGCGCCCCGACCCGCCTGTCGCCAAGATCGACAACGTGACTGACACCCATTGGGGCGTCGAGGTCCCGGACCCCTACCGATACATGGAAGACCTGCATGACGAATACGTGCAGGCGTGGTTCAAGGGACAGGCAGATTACGCCAATGACGTGCTGAAAAACCTTCCCGGACGCGACGCCCTTATCGACCGACTGCGCGAGCTTGACGCGAGCAAACCTTATCGCAGCTACTCGGTCCGTCGCCTCGATGATGGCACGGTGTTTTACATCAAGCGTCGGGCTGGCGAGAACGTTGGCAAGCTATACCGGGTCGACCCGGAGTCGGGCGTCGAGAAATTGTTGGTCGATCCGGAGGCCATGGGCGACGGGGACGACCAGCACTTCTCGCTGACGGCATACGTACCGTCACCGGATGGCCACTACCTGGTCTACGGGGTCGCCCAGGGTGGATCCGAAGAGACCGTTTATCACACGCTCGACCTCGAAAGCGGGGATCACATCGATCAACCGATCGATCGAGTCGAAACCGCCTACAACAGACCGCACTGGCACCCAGACGGCCGTGGTTTCTTCTACAGCCGTCGCCAGGCGCTGCCGGCCAACGCACCGGTGACCGAGATCTACAAGAAGTCGACGCTGGTATTCCACCGGCTCGGAACCGATCCGCAGGAAGACCCCGTGATCGCGGGGTTTGGCGTGTCGCACCGGATGCCGATAAGTGACGTGGACTTCCCCAGCATCTGGCTGACAAGCGGCTCAGATCATGCCGTGGTCAAGATCAGGCACGGCGACTCGAATGAGCTGACGCTATACACCGCACCTGTCGCCCGGGTTTTCGAAGGGGACGTGCCTTGGGTGCAGATCTGTGACGTTTCTGACGCCGTCAGCGACTTCGCAGTGCATGGTGATGAGATCTACCTGATGACCGCCGACAAGGCGCCACGTCTGAAAATTGTCCGGACCGATCTCTCGGCGCCCGACTTCGACGACGCGACCACCGTGCTGGACCCCGGTGATCGCGTCGTGGACGCGATCTACGGAGCCCGTGATGCCCTCTACGTCAGCGTCATGGAAGACGGCATCAATCGAGTCATGCGGATCGCCTATGAGGAGGGCCACGAGGCTACCCTGATCAAACTTCCCGACGACGCGGCCGGCTATGTGTCCTCGGTATCCGCGAGCCTCGACGGCGTGGACATCTACGCCAGCTCCTGGACCAGGGGCAGCCGGGTCTATCGCTACGATCCTGCGACAGAAGCTCTGCGCGACACTGGCTTTCTGCCGGAGGGTCGCTACGACAACGAGAGCGGGTACACATCGCGGGAAGTCATGGTGGAGAGTCACGACGGCGTCATGGTGCCGCTATCGATCATCCATCGAAGCGACCTGAAGCTTGACGGTAACAATCCGACCCTGCTCAGCGGGTATGGCAGCTACTCGATCTCCAGGGAGGTGGCTTTCAGCCCGTTGCGGCTCGCCTGGCTCGAGAAGGGCGGGATCTATGCGGTCGCCCATGTTCGCGGCGGAGGCGAGTACGGACAGGAATGGCACTACGCAGGACGGATGCTCAACAAGCCGAATACCTGGAAGGACTTTATCGCCTGCGCCGAATATCTTATCGCGGAGGGTTATACGTCACAGTCGAGACTGGCCGGCCAGGGAGGCAGCGCCGGCGGCATCCTGATCGGCCGCGCCCTCACAGAGCGTCCCGAGCTGTTCACGGCGGCAGTGATGGACGTGCCCTCCACGGACGCGGTGCGTATGGAGACGACGACCAACGGTGTCCCGAACATCCAGGAGTTCGGCACAGTCATGGAAGAGGACGGGTTCCGCGGACTGCTGGAGATGAGCTCGTATCACCACGTGATCGACGGCGTTCATTATCCGGCGGTGCTGCTAACCCACGGGTTCAACGATCCTCGGGTAGAGCCGTGGATGTCCGGCAAGATGGCCGCGCGGCTGCAGGCCGCCACGGCAAGCGACCGGCCCATTCTCATGCGGATCGATTACGAGTCAGGTCACGGCATCGGGTCGACCCGGGAGCAAGTGCTGGCCGTGGTTGCCGATACCTACGCCTTCCTCTTCTGGCAGCTGAGCCCGCATGAACAGGACGACGGGAGTTGAGGCAGGCACTGGAAGAGGCTCTCTGTCAGCGACAATGACCTCGTTGCAGACCCGTCTCAGGACGGGCCGCTGGATGTCTCTCGGATGTCCCTGCCAACCGTATGAATCGCCACTGAACGTCGCGACACGACAGATCCGCCATTAATGTTCACGCCGGGGATGCCGACCCTAGTCTGGGCGCAAGGCTTCGGCACGTTTCTCATTCACGAGAAGCAGCAGTTCGGCCGCGGCTTCAGCATCGCACATGGCGCGATGGTGTTGCTTCAGTTCGATATCGAAGCGCTGGCAGAGTGCAGCCAGACTGTAGGAGTCCTGCCCCGGATACAGCTTGCGCATCGATGAACATGTGCACAATTTCGGATGCCGGAAACGTCTACCCAATCGCCCGTACTCCCGGCTGATGAAACCGTAATCAAAATTGACATTGTGAGCCACAAAGATGGCATCGCCCATGAATTCCGCGAAGGCGTCGGCGATGTCTGCGAACAATGGCGCGCCCTCGACCATTGCGTCCGAGATTCCGGTTAACCGAGTGATCCCGGGCGGTATCGGACGCTGCGGATTCAGCAAAGTTTGATAACGGTCCGTGATGCTGCCGTGACGAACCTTGACCGCCGCCAACTCGGTGACCCGATGGGCCTCCCCGCTGCCACCGGTCGTCTCGACATCAACCACGACGTAAGTCTGCTTCGGGTCGAGCCTCCAACGTATCCGGACGACATCGGCTCTGAAACCCGCAGCGCGCATCTGTCTGATCCGTAACAGCTGGTTGCGCCGGAGCTGGTCGCCTTCCGCCTTGATCTCGACGAACCGGACACCGTTGTCATCGACAACGAGCAGATCCGGATACCCATATCGGTTTTCCATAAAACCCTCGCACAGGCGCCTGAGGACTGCCGCGACCGCCCTGCCATCCGCGTCGTCCAGTAGAGCGAAGATCGTCTCCAGCGTCGAACGGCTCCAGCGGAACACGCCGTTGGTGGTACCAAAATGACGTGTGCTGGTCTTCAGAAGATCGTGTTTGAGATTCTCGTTGCACGAGAGGCCGGCGAGCTTGGATTCAACGGATTCCCTGTGAGCATCGATGAATGTGCCATTCCGCAGTGTTGTCGGGAACGCCTCGAACGGGGAATGGACAGCGGCCGAATCGCTGCCGAACAGCTCGTCCCAGAACATCAAGCCGAACAGCGTCCGCCACAGAGTGTTTTCCGCACGGAAAGCCCGCTGACCAAGACCCTGAAAGTGCGCCATCGCCGCCCGCTCCGGCGATCCGCTGTGTGACTCGTCCAGATCCAGGCTCTGGGCCGCGCGTAGCACGTCGGTCCGCGAGGATGTGCGCTTACGGCCGAATTTCTGCTGCAGGAGTTCGTTAGCGAAGAACCATTCCTCCTCACTCTCCGGATTCTCGATGCAGGTCTCCAGGCACGCCCTGGCCGCGTCCCGCTGGCCGGACCCGAGAAGCAGGCGGATCATTCGCTCCTTACACTCTGCGGAACCGCCCCGTCCGAAGACGCTCAGTGCCAGTTCGGTCCGCCCGGACTTCTCCAGGTCACGCCCCATCTTGAACGCCAGTCGATCACGATGGCGCAGAGCATCATCAGATGCGGGCCTTGGCCAGGTTGCCGACTCCTCGATCAAGGCCTCCCGCTCCCCTGTACCGGCCTGCCCGTAGCGTCTGATTCTGTCGGCGAAGTAGAACGCCTCCATCGCCTCGTCCCGATCTGCGAACCGCGGCTCGTAGGAATCTCTGAATCCGTGCGTCTGCACCAGCCCCATGTCCCGCATCGTGAACTGAGACAGGCAATCCCGGCTCTCACCGAAGTACAGGAACAGCAGGAAGCGCACCCAGGCATCCCTGCGCTGTACGAACAATCGTTCCTTGTTGACGCGTCCCAGAAATTCGTCAGAGCGGCAATTGATCTGGACGAAGTCGATCAACTCGTCCTTCCGTATGGAGCGCCTCAGCGCGGGGAAGGTCGCGCCAATGCAGTCGAGGATTTCATTCTTGGTCAGGACCGCCAGCGTCTCCTCGAACAGTTCATGGCTGGGCGGACCTATCCACTCGTCGCCCTGCAGCGCCTGCAGGGCAGCGGCCATGTCGCCGATCTCCGGATACCGCAGCTTGTTGATTGCGTGGATACGGCCTTTTCGATTGACCAGACGCACATAGAGACATTGGGCTGGATGGCACAGGTTCCGGAAACGGGCCATCAGGCCTGCGTACTCGTCGCTCATCACATGCGGGTAATGGGTCTCCACGAAATCGAGCATCTCGATGAAATGCTGGAGGTAGTAAAAGGTCGGCAGCTCACGGCCGCGCGCGGGACGCTGTTCAGGTGTGGGCAGAGACGTCAAAACCGCTCCAGGCGATCTTGTCGTAATGCCGAAAATACCAGCGGGAAGCAGAATCGCGATGCCGTTGCGCTGCTGGTGGTAGCTGACACGGACGGCCAGGCAAAGCGCAACACGAGCCCGCGGTTATTCGGCAACACGCCTGTTGGCTGCCAGCACATAGAGGTATTCGAGAACGAGCGTGGCGCCCGCCAGAGAGGTCAGCTCGGCATGATCAAAGGCGGGCGACACCTCGACCACATCGAAGCCGATGAGGTTCAGCCCCACGAGCCCGCGAAGGATCTGCAGCGCCCGGTCCGAGCTCAGGCCGCCGGCTACCGGGGTACCGGTGCCGGGGGCATGCGCGGGATCGAGGCAGTCGATATCGAAACTCAAATAGATCGGGGCGTCGCCGACGCGTTCCCGGATCCGCGCGACACAATCGGCCGCGCTGTGCTCATTGACCCATGCCGCATCCATGACTTCGAAAGGATGTCCCTGGCGCTTGTAGTTTGTCCTGATACCGACCTGGATGGAGCGGTCGGGTCTCAGAAGGCCTTCTTGGTTGGCCCGATGGAACATGGTGCCGTGATTGTACTCGCCCCCTTCTGTCGCCGTGTCCGTGTGGGCATCGAAATGGATCAGCGCAAGCGGACCATGGGTTCGGCTGTGAGCGCGCAGTAGCGGCAGCGATATATAGTGGTCCCCACCCAGAGAAACCAGCGTCTTTCCGGATGACGCAATCCCAGCGGCGACATCCTCGAGCCCGCGCGTAAAGCGCGCCGGATTCCCGGTAGGCACATCCACATCACCGGCATCTTCGACCTTCAGGGTCTCGAGGGCATTGAAGTCCCAAGGCCAGCGCGGCTCCTCCCAGACAAGGTGTGCCGACGCATTGCGTATTCCCAGCGGACCAGACCGCGTTCCCGCTCTGCCGGTGGTAGCCAGATCGAACGGCACCCCCAATATCAAAACGTCGGCATCCGATGCGCTGACATCCATGCACGCCGGCAGTCGCAGGAAAGTCGGGGCTCCCGTGTAAAGAAGATCATCGGCGGCCATCAGAGGGCTCCCCCCCGGAGCTAATGCTAGACAACGTATTCTGTTGCATCCGGGTCCGCGATCCAAGGTGCCCCAAGGCCAGGCTGCTTGCCCCAATCCTGGCAGCCGTCTGTGCGGGAAACTATTCCGTTAGAATTCTTGTTCGCATCACAGATCAAATCGAGGAATCCAGATGGCACAGTTGGTCGGAATCGCGGGCAGTCTCAGGTCCGGATCGGTGAATCAGTCGCTACTGAAAGCAGCCTCGCAGGTTATGCCCCTCGGTTCCTCGCTGGAAACGGGCACGCTCGAGGGAATCCCCCTGTACAACGAAGACATCGAATCGACGGAGGGCATCCCGGTGGCGGTGTCGCGGCTCCAGGATCAGATCGCTGCAGGTGACGGGCTAGTGATCGCGACACCGGAATACAACAACGCGATGCCGGGGGTCCTGAAAAACGCGATGGACTGGCTCACACGCCCGCCGAGTGAAATCGGTCGGGTGTTCAGAAATCGACCCGTCGCGATCATTGGCGCCACCCCCGGTGGGTTCGGGACTGTGCTGGCGCAGATTTCCTGGTTACCGGTGATGCGGACCCTCGGCGTCCGACTCTGGACGGGGGGGCGTATGCAGGTGTCGTAGGCCAGTAAGGTATTTGACGAGAGCGGCGAAATGGTGGACGACGATTTGAGGGAACGACTGAGGACCTACATGGAAGGTTTCGTCGACTTCACTGAAGGCTAACAATTTGGATTCTATTCCGAGACTCATCAATGCTCTGAATCTATCATTAGATGCCACGCTGACTGCCGAGCTTTTTAGTGGCCAGGCTGTCGAGGGAACCGACTCGGTGAACCTCATCGGGTGTGAAGGCTGAACACAGCTTCGCTGACACTTAGGAAGCCCCGCCCACCGTGGCGGGGTTTTCTTATTCCCTGACCCATTTCAAACGGAGTGTCTAAGCGTCTGCTTCCGACTCAAAGCGGACGTTCTTCAACACTCATTTATCGACAAGCTCCCTGGATTCCTCCATGATCGGCCGAACGTCCGGGGAGGCAATAGCAATTAGCTCGTCATTCTTCGAGGAACTCAAGCGCCGAAACGTCGTCAAGGTGGCAGTGCTCTATCTGATCGCCTCCTGGCTGCTGTTGCAGGTGACCGACGTACTCTCGTCGCTATTGCCGGTGCCGGAATGGGCAGGGTCGTTTGTCTTCATGCTGCTGGTCCTGGGGTTTTTCCCGGCGCTGATTTTCTCCTGGGTCTACGAGATGACCCCGGAGGGGCTGAAGAAAGAGAAGGACATCGATCGCAGCCAGTCGATTACTCCCGAGACCGGTCACAAGATCAATGTCCTGATCATAGTGCTGTTGGTGCTCGCCATCGGCGGGCTGGTCGTCGATCGTCTTGTCCCCGAGACCGAGCGCGTTGCCGAGACGCCCGTCGTCGAAGAGGCGCAAGAGGCAGATGAGGTTGATCCGGCCCAGCTGGTTGCCGCCAAGTTCGCCCCGCCTCCGGATCGTTCCATCGCTGTACTGCCGTTCGTGAACATGAGTTCTGATCAGGAGCAAGAGTATTTCTCAGATGGGCTTTCCGAAGAACTACTAAATCTCCTTGCCAAAGTTCCCGAATTGCAGGTGGCAGCTCGGACGTCCTCGTTCTCGCTCAAAGGCAAAGACTTACAGATCTCCGAAGTCGGTGAGGTCCTCAAGGTTGCGCACGTGCTGGAAGGATCGGTGCGAAAGTCCGGCAACCAGGTGCGGATCACGGCCCAGTTGATCCATGCTGACGACGGATATCACATGTGGTCGGAAACCTACGATCGCAGGTTGGACGACGTGTTCGCCATCCAGGACGAGATCGCCGCCGCAGTGGTATCGCAACTGAAGGTTACTCTCCTGGGCGAGGCGCCAAAGGTCGATGAGACCGACCCGGAAGCCTATGCGCTATTTCTGCAGGCCCGTCATTTGGCCCATCAGTTCACGTCCGAGAGTATTGACCAGGCGATCGTGCTGTATAAACAGGCGCTGTCCATAGCACCGGACTATGCGGCGGCTTGGGCGGGCCTCAGCAACACTTACATCGATCAAGCCAGCATATCGGAGGCCTCAAACGATAGCATCCAGCTGGCTCGCGAAACAGCCGATAAGGCCCTCGCGGCTGATCCTGAGCACGCTTCGGCCCATGCCGCTCTCGGAAGAGTCGCCCGGACCTACCACAACGACCTGACAGCGGCAGCACAGTTTTATGCTCGGGCGCTGGAACTGGCCCCGACTGACCTGGACATCCTCCGTAATGCCAGCGATCTAGCTCAATCCTTGGGTCGACTGGATGAGGCCATTGGGCTCGGCCAGTATGTGGTCGCTCGCGATCCGGTGGACGCCAACAGCCACTATAGATTGGGGTTAAGCTACCTATGGGCTGGGCGCTCAGATGCGGCCATCACCCCCTTTCACACCGCTCTCAAGTTGAGCCCGGAAAGGTTCGCTGCCCAGTATGCGATTGGTCAGGTATTTCTTCATCAGGGTGATCCCGAGCAAGCGCTCGCGGCTTTTCAACAAGAAGACACGGATGAGGAGTACCGCGTCAAGGGAATGGCGATGGCGCTGCATGATCTGGGCCGGCGCGAGGAGTACGAGGCGAAGTTCAGCGAGTTGCGCGAGCGTTGGGGCGGGCGTTGGCCTTCCGAGATTGCGCAGGTCTACGCCTGGACTGGGGATGCGGATGCGGCGTTTGAATGGCTGGACAAGTCGATTGCGCAGAATGAGGACGGGCTAGTACAACAGTTTCTCCAGCTATTCTACGTTCCAATCCACGAGGATCCTCGTTGGCTGGCTTTCCGCGAGAAGACTGGCACGTCGGAAGCGCAACTGGCTGCCATCGAATTCGAGGTCGATATACCCAAGTAGGGTCAGCAAGAGCACTCCGCACTCGGCTTGTCTAGAGGTTCGCTTGTGGCAGAATGCGGCCGTTCAGAGCGCCCGCTGAGTAGCGACCTTCAGCACCCCAAGTAAGTAGCCGATTCCGACCCAAACCAGTCTTCGAGGCGCCGGATTGAGTATCGTACAAGTCTAAGCCGCCTTATCGGAATGAAAGCAGCACCTAGATTTGCCCCCTTCGGTGAGTGCGCTTGTAGAGTTCTAGCAGGTCTTTATTTATTCCATTCACTCTGCGGCTGCTATCCACGTGGATAGCAGCAAACAAGAAACAACTAGGAGCCCCGCATCGGCAGACGTGTGGCCCGAACAAAGTGAGACGCTCCGGAATTGCCGAAGCCTGTTTCGCTAGTGCGCTGCTCGGCAATGACTGGTTTATACTTCGCCAACGGCTGGCCACCGACGCGACCAGCGGGACAGCCAAACGTGATAACAGCACAAAAAAAATGAGGGGAGCCCACATGAATAAGAGACTATCGCTATTTTGTGCATCGGCAATGATGCTGGTGTTAACCGGCCCGTCGTTTGCGCAGCAATCCGAGGCCGTGCACGTTATAGACTACAGTAGCCCGTATCAGGCCGAGTCGTCGATCGCAGCGCTAATGCAGGATGACTCGATGAAGGATGCGCGTGTTACGTTGTACGCGCAGACTTTTGGAGAGTACGGAGCTTCGCACTTAGTCGTCGAGGACTTCGATAGTTACGAGCAGTACATGTCAACGACGGAAGATCGTATGGCCAGCCATGCGTGGTCGCGTTACTTACTCCAGACCATGGACGCAGATTACCGGGGCAGCAACCTGGTCACGGTCGTTGATGACCACGGCGCACCGCGACACACGGCCGGCTACCTCGCGGCCTTCCTAATCCACACGACCGACCCCGCAACGTATCGGAGTGCTATGGCCGATATGAACAAGGCTATAGGGAATCCCGGCGTCCTGCGGCTTGTGGCCGTGCGCGCCGGAAAGAGGAACCATACGCATGCCGTGCTGGTCGGCGGGGCCGATTTCAAGGCGGTTAACGAGTATCTCGACAAGCTGAATGCCAGTGATGCCTTTGCCGATTTCGTCGAAAAGGTGGGCGATACCCGCAAGGTGGTCGCTGTCAATATGTACCGCCGGGTTGCGACCTGGGGAAATTGAAGCGCCGACAAGTTTCAGGCCCGGTAGGCAGTTATGTCTGCCGGGCCTGACCGTTTACGGCCGAAAGTAGACTCCTGAGAACCCGGCACGAGGCCGGGTTCTTACGCAGTCGCAGGGGCCTACTGCACATGGAACATCTAATTACGCGTATCGCACTTGGGCTTTTCCTTCCGGCCGGTTGGCACCGCCCTTGATCGACGTTTGCAGCTGCGCTACCGCTCGAATATCCGACTCATCGGCCACCACAGCGACCCGTTCCGCGACAATGCGCGCAAAGTTGCGGGCAGCCGTGAACGAAGACCAGGCCAAAATACGGATCAGGCGTTCCTCGT
>CP070833.1:2770679-2777127 GCA_020341735.1 Gammaproteobacteria bacterium
GACTCCTCGGGCAATTACATCGGCGGACGCAAGTCCTGCGGCCCCTTCCAGGGTGCCGCCGTACCGGAAGCCAACAGCGACCGCAGCTACGGCACCTGCACGGATGCGACGCGCCAGAAGATCCACGAGATCCTGTGGAGTATCCCGGTCTCCCAGGGTGATCGCACCCACTCCTACCAGGGCAAGGAGCTGTTCTTCGAACTCTATCGCTATCTGCGCGGCTTCCACGTCTACAACGGCCACAATGGGTTCACCAGCTATGACGGCAACGACAGCGGCCCCTTGCCGGATCCGCTGCCGTCCGATGCACCCAATCAGCTCAATCCCGCCGACCCCGCCAACGCCGACGCCAACCTGTGGAATCTGGATGCCGACCCGTTGCACGTGGACTATGGCGACTGGCCGGGCGGGGGGCGCGACGCGCTGTATGAATGGGATGAGTCTATCGAAGTGCCGAGTGATTCCCAGGCGAACTGGACCAAGTATGTAGAGCCGTTCGGCGACGGCAAGTGCTCGGCCGTCTATACCGTCAACATGATGTTCCAGGTCTCCAACCAGGAAGACGACTCCGACCCGGAACTCAAGAAGGCGGAAACCGACGAAGGCATGGGCTTCAAGAAGAAGAACATCACCTTCAATGACGTGATCCGTGAATTGCGCGAGAACGACCAGTCGCCAATCCCGGGTGACCAGGGCGTGAAGTCCTACTTCCTGCTGGCCGACCCGTTCGTCAAGAACCGCACCGGCGTGCAGTACGCCCAGAACGGCGGTACGGGCGCGCCACTGCTTCTGTCTGAGGACCCGGACGAACTGATCGCCAACCTGACGGACGTCTTCAAGCAGATCCTGTCCGTCAGCACGACCTTCGTGGCGGCCTCCATCCCGGTGAACTCGTTCAACCGGGCCGAGGTGCTGGACAACGTCTTCCTGGCCCTGTTCCAGCCCAATCCCGATAAGGAGCCCTACTGGTGGGGCAATGTGAAGAAGCTCAAACTGGCCGGTATCAATAGCGGCAGCGGTGCCGTGTTCCTAGAGGACGCGGACGGCGATCCTGCGATCGCGGCCGACGGACGCATCCGGTTCGACGCGCTGAGCTTCTGGACCGACCCGGATTTCTACGACGTCAAGGACGAGTTCAACGCCGATCTCGGTGAGGTCCCGCTGAAGGATGGCCGTTCGGTCAACCGCGGCGGTGGGGGCCACAAGCAGAGAGGCTTCAACAGTGGTTCGCCTGGCGCGGCCAATACGGACACCGGTGCCCGCAAGGTTCTGTATGACCTGGACGGGACCACCCTGGCCGCGCTGGATGCGACCGACGCTGTCGCCGCCGGCGTGCAGGCTGATTTCGGAGCCGCCGATGCGGCCGAGACGAAGGCCATGATCGAGTGGCTTCGCGGTCGGGACGTCTACGATGAAGACGCGGACAACAACTTTACCGAAGGTCGCCGCTGGTATATGTCCTCTGCCCTGCACTCCAGACCGATCCCGGTGAACTACGGCGCTCGTGGTTCATACACGAGCACCAACCCGGAGATCGCGGTGGCGGTGGGCACCAACGACGGCATGATGCGGCTGATCCGCAACACGCCTTCGGGTCATGCATCCGGTAATCCGCAGAAGGCGATGACTTACGGAGAGGAGTTATGGGCCTTCGCACCGCGGGCCACCATGGCCACCACCGAGAAGCTGACTCGCGCTGACCGCGGCCTGGGCAGCTTCGGGATCCAGCCTCCCTACGGTGTCGATGGCGCGCCCGTGTTCTACACCGAGGACGACGGCGACGGCACCATCGAGTCCGGCGAGAAGGTGTGGCTGTTCTTCGGCCTGCGCCGTGGCGGACGGGCTTATTACGGCATGGATATCTCCGATCCCGAGAATCCCTCGCTGCTGTGGCGCATAGAGGGCGGCAAGGGTGGCGACTTCGACGAGCTGGGCAATACGTTCTCAACGCCGACCGTCGGTCGCGTCAATATTAATGGCACGACCACGCCGGTGCTGGTGTTCGGCGGCGGCTACGATTTCGGCTACGACTCAGGTGCGCCTGGCGGCGCTGCCACAATGGGCAACGCGCTGTATGTCGTCAATGCGCAGACGGGCGCACTGATCCGAAAGTTCACGGATACTGATCTCCTTGACTCCATCGCCTCACCGGTCACCGGCGTCGACCTGAACGGCGACGGCTTGCTCGACCGCGTGATCGTCGGCGATATGGGCGGCAACGTCTGGCGCATGGATCTCCCGGCCGGCTCCGATGCCGCGGACTGGACGGTCAACCGCCTGGCGGCATTCGGTCTCCGAGCCGGCGCGGATGGTGACGGACAGGACCGGCGCTTCTTCCATGCGCCCGATGTGGTGCCCTTCCGTGACAGTACGGGCGACTACGATGCCGTGGTTATCGGCTCGGGCAACCGGGCCAGTCCGCTGGGCTCGACCGTGGACAACTACATGTTCATGATCAAGGATCGGGCGGTCTCCACGATCGACCCACCGCCATCGGGGTCGCTGACCCCCACGAACGTGGGTGACCTGGCCAACATCACCAACTGCACCCAGGCCTCGTCCTGCGCCACCACCGGATTGGCCAACGGCTGGAAGCTGGAGCTCGAGGTGGGCGGCGAGAAGAGCCTGGCGACGCCGATTACGTTATCCGGCATCGTTTTCTTCACAACCTTCGTTCCGCCGGGTTCGTCCGACATCGATGCGCAGTGCGTCCCGCCCGAGGGCGAGGGGCGCCTGTATGCGGTCGGGCTGGCCGAGGGCAACGCCCTGGTGAATCGCGACAAACCCATCGACGAGCAGGATAATTCCGGTGATCCCGAGGATCGTTGGGAGAAGCTCGGATCTGCCGGCATCCCCGCCGAGGTGGTGGCATTGCCGCCGAACCTGATTCTGCGGCCGGACCTCACCGTCCAGGAATACCCGGGCCGACAGCGCTGGCGCACGTTCTGGTACCGGCAAGAGGACGCTGGGCAGTAAAATACGCGGGCGGGCCGGCCTCTACGGGCCGTCCCGCTCGCCCCGACTGAGAGGCAACAGGCATGCGAAATCGACTGACTGAGGACGGCGGAAACCCCGAGGACATGAGCGGGTTCACGCTCATCGAGATCTTGATGGTCATTGCCATTATCGGGATTCTGGCGGCGATCGCCCTGCCCGGTTACGAGCAGTACGTGACCCGCTCAAAGCGGGGGCTGGCGAAATCCGCCATCGTCCAGGTGATGGACCGGCAGGCCCAGTTCTTCGTGGACAACAAAAGGTTTGCGACGGACCTGACGGACCTCGGTTACGGCGAAGACGGTTTCGGCATCAATCGCAGCGGAAAGGAAGTCGCATCGACCTCCGCCGACCGTGTCTACATTGTGCAGCTGGGATCCGGCGCCTCGACGATGGCGTTTACGATGGAGGCCGTGCCCCAGTTGTCACAGGCGACCAAGGACGCAAAGTGCGGAACCTTGCAGATCACCCATACGGGCGTGAAGAGCGTCACCGGGACCGGGACCGACTGCTGGTAGCTATAAAACTGGAACCCGGTTCGTCGTGGGCCGTGGGTCACTAGTCCGCGAAGAGTTTGCCGGATGATTCCATCCAGTCGCCGGTTTCCTCACATATCCTCCCCCAATCGCCGCTGTTAGCGTCCACCCGTCGCCTCCCGGCCCGGGCGTTCTCGAGCCCGCCGACGGAGCGCAAGCGCAGCATCACCCTGAACTGTATCGCCACGACTCGAGCGCACATCGAGGTACGTAGGCAGGTGCGGTCTTGCCGGTGGGGCCTGTGCCCTGGCGATTCTTCCTAGGACGCACTCTGGGCATGCCTATGGTGGTGCATACCTGTTGCAAGGCCGGTAGCGTATCATCGCGGCGAATAGAGCTGACACGGCAGGCATGTGGTAAGGAAACACTGGTTCACTTCTCTGCTCGTTCTGCTCGCGGTGCTCGTGGTGACCGCGTGGTTCGTGCTGCCCGGCTTCAGCTATGCGGTCCTGGTGGCCGCCGAGCGTGCCCATTGCAGGGTCTACCGCATGGAGGTCATGGTGGACGAACTGCCGATGGCCTACCTGGAGGGCGGCGATGGCGAAGTTATCCTACTGTTGCACGGATTTACCGCCAACAAGGATCACTGGACCCGGGTAGCGAGGTTGCTGACGCCTCATTACCGGGTCATCGCCGTTGATCTTCCGGGTTTCGGCGAGAGCGGTCTTGTGGACGGGGGAGATTACTCCGTGGAGGCTCAGGCCGAGAGGATCCATGGCTTTGCCAGGACCTTGGGTCTGACACGGTTTCATCTGGGCGGCAGCTCCACCGGCGGGAATATCGCCGGCGTCTTTGCCGCCCGCTATCCGGGGTCGGTAGAAAGCCTGTGGCTGATCTCGCCATTGGGCGTGACCGGCGCCAAGCCCAGCGAAGTCGAGCAAATGATCGCTTCTGGCGCACGCTCGCCCCTGATCATCGAGCGGCCAGGTCAGTTTGGCGACGTGCTGGACATCGTGTTCGACAACCGGCCTTATCTGCCGCGATCGGTGCGACGACATCTTGGGAAGCAGGCGGCGGCCCGTTACCACCACTATCAGTGGGTCTACGAGCAGATCCGTGACATCGGACCGGACGGGCGGCCTCTGCCTGCTACGCCTCTGCAGCCGCTGCTCGCCGGGTCGCCCCTGCCGACACTGATTGTCTGGGGAGAACGCGACCGGGTGCTGGATGTCTCAGGCGCAGCACTTCTGGCAGATGTGATGCCAAACGCCCAGGTAGACATCATGCCACGCGTCGGGCACCTGCCGATGCTGGAGAGGCCGGAGGAAACGGCCGAGCGCTACCTGGAATTCCTCGCCACCCTGGACCCGGAAGCGACTTAAAAGCCGCAACTCGGCTGATAGCCCTTGGCCTGAGCTTCCTCGAAGAGTTTTTTCGATTCGGGAATCTGACTCATCAGACCCTTCATGCGCGTTTCGTCCGACGGGTGGGTGGACAGGAATTCAGGCGGTTTCTCGTTGCCGATCCGGCCCATGTTCTCCCACAGGGGCACAGCCTGGTTCGGATCGAACCCCGCCCGGGCCATCAGGTCGAGACCGACGACATCTGCCTCGCTCTCCTGCTTGCGGTTGAAGGGAAGGATGACTCCTACGGTAGCGCCTGCGCCGAGCAGGCCCATCATCTGACCGCTGTAGGTTCCAGAGCCACCCGCGGCGGCCTGGGCGACGTTGACACCCATCTGGGCAGCGTAGGTCGTGGACACGCGTTCATTGGCGTGCCGGGCGATGACGTGAGCCACCTCGTGGCCGATGACGGCCGCAAGCTGATCCTGGTTCCTGGCTGCCCGGAAGATCCCTTCGTAGACGCCGATCTTGTTTCCAGGCAGGGCGAAGGCGTTGACGGCGTTGCCGTCGAAGACCAGCACCTCCCAGCCGGCGCCACGCTGCTCGGCCGGCAGGCGAGAGGTGATGGCTTCGGCCACGCAGAGGATGATCCGGATGGCCTGCCCGTCCCGGGACAGCGGCGTCTGCGCCTTTATCTGAGTGAACGCCTGCTCTCCCATCTGGCGCATCTCGCGCTCGGACTTGAAGGCCAACTGCGGTCGCCCTGTGGGGGAACTGGTGCAGCCGATGACAAGCAGTGCAGTGACGATCAGCGTGGTGATTCTATTCGGCAACATGTTTCTCGGGTCGCTGGTTGTGGATCAAATATACTTTGCGACGGCCTCATGTGCTATCAGGCAACAAGCGACTCGACGGGTTCCAATAATCCGGGCTGGCGAATCAGGTTGACGATGAGAAACTAGGCTAACGCGATCAACACGCAGAGAGACGCTGGCGGGCGAGTGGTCTGGCAGAAGCCGGTTATCGCCCATAGGGTGTCGGCGAACTGCTCCACTAGTATGCCGACAAGACCGGCGGTCGAGTTAGGCAGGCCGAAAGCCACAAAGACCGCCGAGGCAAGATGACCCTGGCCCAAGGCCAACAGGTGGAACACGTAATGATCCGCAATGCGCAGCCGGATCCGCGGATCCGGCTAGGGTCAGCGTGCCGCGGTTGCGCTGTCCACAGATGCCGCAGTAGGGAGTGTCGACGGGCGTGCCGCAGCTCTCACAGACCGGATTGCCCATCAACCAAACTCCCGGATGTCTCCGTCGGGATTCTAGCCACGACGGGCCGGATTTCGGCTCCGGTAGTCACAAAGTGACAAATATGGTCACCGTTGCCTGATCTGGTAAAGCAGCACAACCTTATGATAACAATGCAATTAGAGTGGTTGGCACGGCGGTTGCATATGTCTACGCAGGAAACGGAGACTTCGATGATGACTGAAGAAGTGATTGCAGTACTGATGCCAGACGAGAAGCGCGAGACCGACTCTCGCAATGGCGTTCAGGCGCTAGTCCGAAACGATGACGGAGAAGTCATGCTTCGAGATGTCCAGGACACCAGCATCTACCGCAGCGAGGAAATCGCCCG
>CP070833.1:2777227-2793188 GCA_020341735.1 Gammaproteobacteria bacterium
AAGCTCCTCGTCATCCACCATGTCCGCCTTGTTCAGGTACACCACGATGTACGGCACGCCCACCTGCCGCGACAGCAAAATGTGCTCACGCGTCTGCGGCATCGGACCGTCCGCCGCACTCACCACCAGGATCGCTCCGTCCATCTGCGCCGCACCCGTGATCATGTTCTTCACATAATCAGCATGGCCCGGACAGTCCACGTGCGCGTAATGTCGCGCATCCGACTCGTACTCCACGTGCGCCGTCGCAATCGTGATACCACGCTCACGCTCCTCCGGCGCATTATCAATCTGGTCAAAAGCACGGATCTCTCCGCCATGCTTCGCCGCCATCACCTTCGTCAAGGCCGCCGTCAACGTCGTCTTACCATGGTCTACATGACCAATCGTCCCAACATTTACATGCGGCTTCGTACGCTCAAATTTCTCTTTGGCCACGGCTGTTCACCTCTTGGTGGAAAACCCAACGCTTAAAAAATAGTCCGTCAGGACGCCTTCTTCATGATGGCGTCGGCGACGCTGTTAGGCGCCTCGTTGTACTTGCTGAACTCCATTGAATAAGTCGCGCGCCCCTGGCTCATTGAGCGCAGATCGGTTGCATAACCGAACATTTCCGCCAGCGGCACTTCAGCGCGGACTACCTTGCCGGCAGGCGCGTCTTCCATCCCCTGGACAAGGCCACGGCGGCGATTGAGATCGCCCATCACGTCGCCCATGTAGTCCTCGGGAGTCACGACCTCGACCTTCATGATCGGCTCCAGCAGAACCGGGTTCGCTTTCAGAGTGCCTTCCTTGAAAGCCATCGAACCGGCGATCTTGAAAGCCATCTCGCTGGAATCGACGTCATGGTAGGAACCGTCGTAAAGCGTAACCTTCAGGTCGACCACCGGATAACCTGCTAGTACGCCGCTCTCCATCTGTTCCTTGACGCCCTTGTCGACTGCCGGGATGTATTCCTTCGGCACCGAACCGCCCACGATAGAGTTCTTGAACTCGTAACCTGCGCCAGGCTCCTGTGGCTCGATCTTCAGCCACACATGACCGTACTGACCACGACCACCGGACTGGCGGACAAACTTGCCCTCCTGCTCGACGGCGGCGCGGATCGTCTCGCGGTAAGCCACCTGGGGGTTACCGACGTTGGCTTCCACCCTGAACTCGCGCTTCAGCCGGTCCACGATAATTTCCAGATGCAGCTCGCCCATGCCGGAGATGATCGTCTGGCCGGACTCCTCGTCCGTGTGCACGCGGAAGGACGGATCCTCCTGTGCCAGCTTCGACAATGCCAGACCCATTTTCTCCTGGTCAGCCTTGGTCTTCGGCTCCACGGCGACAGAAATCACCGGTTCCGGGAACTCCATGCGCTCCAGCGTGATGACATCCTTCATGGCACACAGCGTATCGCCGGTGGTGACGTCCTTGAGACCAACGGCCGCGGCGATATCGCCGGCCCTGACTTCCTTGATCTCCTCACGATCGTTGGCATGCATCTGCAGGATCCGACCGACGCGTTCCCGCTTGCCCTTGACCGGGTTGTAGACGGTGTCACCAGAACGGATGACGCCGGAGTAGACCCTAAAGAACGTCAGGCTGCCCACGAACGGATCTGTTGCGATCTTGAAAGCCAGCGCCGCGAACGGCTCTTCGTCGTCCGGCCCTCGAGTGCCCTCTGTTTCGTCGTCCAGCACGCCGCGTATCGGCGGGACATCGATCGGCGAGGGCATGTACTCGATCACGGCATCCAGCATCGCCTGGACGCCCTTGTTTTTGAATGCCGAGCCACAGAGCACGGGAACGATCTCGTTGGCCAGGGTCCGTGCGCGGATACCGCGCCTGACTTCCTCGACTGACAGATCGCCATCGTTGAGGAACTTCTCGAGGAGCTCCTCGTCACCTTCAGCGGCCGCCTCGACCAGTTTTTCCCGCCATTCCTGGCACTCGGCTTCCATATCGGCCGGGATATCGCCCTCTTCGTAGCTCATCCCTTGAGTATCGTCGTCCCACAGGATGGCTTTCATCTTGATCAGATCGACAACGCCGGCGAAGTGTTCCTCGGCGCCGATCGGTAGCTGCAACGGTACCGGGTCGCCACCGAGCCGTTCCCTGATCTGACCCACGACACGCAGAAAATCCGCGCCAGCGCGGTCCATCTTGTTGATGAAGGCAAGGCGCGGCACGTGATATTTGGTGGCCTGACGCCAGACCGTCTCTGACTGCGGCTCGACACCGCCTACCGAGCAGAATACGGCAACGGCGCCGTCGAGTACTCGCAGGGAGCGTTCGACTTCGATAGTGAAGTCCACGTGCCCCGGCGTATCGATGATGTTGACCCGATGCTGTGGATACTGATGGTCCATGCCTTCCCAGAAGCACGTGGTGGCGGCGGACGTGATCGTGATACCGCGCTCCTGCTCCTGTTCCATCCAGTCCATGACAGCTGCGCCGTCATGGACCTCACCAATCTTGTGAGACACACCGGTGTAAAACAGGACGCGCTCGGTCGTAGTGGTCTTGCCAGCATCAATGTGAGCCATGATGCCGATATTCCTGTAGCGCTCGATTGGCGTCGTGCGTGCCACGATCAGATCCTCAATAAGGGTGTTTGCTTGGCGTTTACCAGCGGTAATGCGCAAAGGCCTTGTTGGCCTCCGCCATCCGGTGCGTATCTTCGCGCTTCTTGACGGCCGTGCCGCGATTGTCCGCGGCTTCCATCAACTCGCTGGCGAGGCGCTGCGACATCGACTTCTCGCTGCGCTTGCGAGCCGCATCGATCACCCACCTCATGGCCAGGGTCTGGCGACGGACCGGGCGCACCTCGACCGGCACCTGATAGGTGGCACCGCCCACACGACGAGATTTCACCTCGACGGCCGGCTTTACGTTGTCCAGCGCCTGCTCGAGCACTTCTACAGCCTGCTCGGCGGGAATCTTGCGCCGGTCTGCAATCGTATCGATGGCGCCATAGACGATCCGCTCCGCAACGGACTTCTTGCCGCTGTTCATGACCATGTTCATGAACCGGGCCAGCATTTCGTTATTGAAACGCGGGTCAGGAAGAACGGTGCGGCGAGGGGCCTGTACTCTTCTGGACATATCTGTCTGCCTGGGTCTATAGGTGGGTTCAGGACTTCGGACGCTTGGCGCCGTACTTGGATCGACTCTGTCGGCGATCACCGACACCGGCGCAATCGAGCGTGCCGCGGATTGTGTGGTAGCGGACACCCGGAAGATCCTTTACACGGCCGCCGCGGATCATCACCACCGAGTGCTCCTGGAGGTTGTGCCCCTCCCCACCGATATAGCTGCTGACCTCGTAACCATTGGTCAGGCGTACACGCGCCACCTTGCGGAGAGCCGAATTCGGCTTCTTCGGCGTTGTCGTGTAGACACGCGTGCACACGCCCCGTCGCTGGGGGCAAGCCTGCAGGGCCGGCACGTTAGTCTTCTCGCGCTTCGTCCGGCGCGGCTTCCGCACCAGTTGGTTGATCGTCGCCATGTATAAAAGTCTCTTTTTGTATTCCAGCTTTCCAGAGAAGAAGCGGGCCGCCAATTGGGCGACCCGGCATCTGCGCAAGAAAGATCAGGCCGACAACAAGGCCGGCCTGAGCTAAGCCCCCGAATTTTAGGAAGCGCCGGCTTGGCTGTCAACCAAGCCGGCTTCCCGCATCAGGTCGTTGTTTCCGGCGTCTCCACTTCCGAAGGGTCGACGCCAGCGGCCTCCATGGCCTCCTGAATCGTCATGTCTTCAGGCCTCTGCTCGGCCTTGCGCCTGCGTTCCTGGTGGAAAGCAAACCCGGTGCCGGCAGGGATCAGGCGCCCGACGATGACGTTTTCCTTGAGTCCACGCAGGTCGTCCTGGGTGCCCTTGACGGCAGCCTCGGTGAGTACGCGCGTGGTCTCCTGGAAAGACGCGGCCGAGATAAACGATTCGGTCGCCAGAGAGGCCTTCGTGATTCCAAGAAGCACCGGGTCGAAGGTGGCGGGCTCGCGGCCATCGGCCTCCGCCTTCTCGTTCTCGTCCAGGCCCCGGGCCCGATCAATCTGCTCTCCCTTCAGGAAGCGCGTCTCACCGGGATCGGCCACCTCAACCTTGCGCAGCATCTGACGGATGATGACCTCGATATGCTTGTCGTTGATCTTCACGCCCTGCAGCCTGTAGACGTCCTGGATTTCACGTACCAGGTAGTCGGCCAGCTTCTCAGCCCCCTGCAGGCGCAGAATGTCGTGAGGGTTCGGCTCGCCATCGGCGATGACCTCGCCGCGCACAACCTGCTCGCCCTCGAAAACATTCAGGTGACGCCACTTGGGGATCAGATCCTCGTGCGCTTCGCCACTCTCGTCGGTGATGACGAGCCGGCGCTTGCCCTTGGTCTCCTTACCGAAGCTCACCGTACCGCTGTGCTCTGCCAGGATCGCGAACTCCTTGGGTTTCCGGGCCTCGAACAGGTCCGCAACCCGCGGCAGGCCACCCGTGATGTCACGGGTTTTCGAGGATTCCTGCGGAATCCTGGCCAGCACGTCGCCGACGCCGATCTTCTCACCGTCACCCACGGTGACAATCGCGCCGACCGGCAACGCATAGACCGCGGGGATCTTCGTGTTTGCGAAACAGATTTCTTTGCCCTTCGCATCAAGAAGTCGCGCCACTGGACGCAGATCCTTGCCGGCGGCACCGCGCTGTTTCGGGTCGACCACCACGATACTGGAGAGGCCGGTGATGTCGTCGACCTGGCTATCGACGGTCACGCCCTCGACGAAGTCGTTGAAACTGAGTTTGCCGGCAACTTCCGTGACCACGGGGTGGGTGTGCGGATCCCAGGTCGCGACCAGCTGTCCGGGCTCCACGGCGGAACCCTCGTCTACCGTGATCACGGCGCCGTACGGGATTCTGTAGCGCTCACGCTCGCGCCCAAACTCGTCCATGACGCCGAGTTCGCCCGATCTGGAGACCGCGACCAGGTGGCCATCCGCGTGACGCACAGTCTTCATATTGTGCAAACGGGCGGTTCCCTTGCCCTTGATCTCCACGCTGTTGACTGCCGCGGAACGCGACGCTGCGCCGCCGATATGGAAGGTACGCATGGTCAGCTGAGTGCCGGGCTCACCGATCGACTGCGCCGCGATAACGCCAACGGCTTCACCGATATTGATGCGGTGCCCTCGAGCAAGGTCGCGACCATAGCACTGTGAACACACGCCGTAACGGGTCTCGCAGGTAATCGGGGACCGGACCCACACCTGATCAACGCCCTTGTCTTCCAGGCTGGTGACCCAACCCTCATCCAGGAGCGTGCCCCGCTCGGCCAGCACCTCGTCGCTACCCGGGACCAGCACGTCCTGGGCGACAACGCGGCCAAGAACGCGCTCCCGCAGCGGTTCCACCACATCGCCTCCCTCGACGAGCGGGCTCATCAGCAACCCGATCTCGGTGCCACAGTCCTCCGTGGTCACGACCAGATCCTGCGCCACGTCCACCAGGCGCCGAGTCAGATACCCGGAATTGGCGGTCTTCAAGGCAGTATCTGCCAGACCCTTACGGGCTCCATGAGTGGAGATGAAGTACTGGAGGACGTTGAGACCCTCGCGGAAGTTAGCGGTGATCGGCGTCTCGATGATGGAGCCGTCCGGCTTGGCCATCAGCCCCCTCATGCCCGCCAGCTGGCGGATCTGGGCGGCAGAACCCCTGGCGCCGGAGTCCGCCATCATGAAGATGGAGTTCATGGACTTCTGACGGGTCTTCTTGCCCTTGGAGTCGGCGACTTCATCGGTGCCCAGCATGTCCATCATGGCCTTGGCCACGCGGTCATTGGTGTGCGACCAGATATCGACGACCTTGTTGTAACGCTCGCCGTTGGTTACCAGGCCCGACGCATACTGGTCCTGGATTTCCTTAACCTCCGACTCTGCCGCTGCCAGTATGTCGTGTTTCTCGCCCGGGACGACCATGTCGTTTACACCGATGGAGACACCGGCCATGGTGGCGTACCGAAAACCCGTGTACATCAGCTGGTCGGCGAAGACCACCGTCTTCTTGAGACCGAGACGGCGATAGCATTCATTGATGACGCTGGAGATCGCCTTTTTGCTCATGTCCTGGTTGATCAGCTCGAACGGCAGTCCCTTCGGCAGAATCTCCGACAACAGGGCCCGGCCGACCGTCGTGTCAACCCTCCGGTCCCGCTCCTCCAGAGCGTCTTCTTCCTCGACGAAGTCTTTGATGCGCACACAGATCCGTGCATGCAGATCCACTTCCTTGCTCTCGTAGGCTCGATGCGCCTCAGCCACGTTGCTGAAAAGCATGCCTTCGCCCTTGGCGTTGATCATCTCGCGGGTCATGTAATACAGACCAAGGACGACGTCCTGGGACGGCACGATGATCGGGTCGCCGTTGGCCGGTGACAGGATGTTGTTCGAGGACATCATCAGGGCCCGTGCCTCGAGCTGTGCCTCCAGCGACAACGGCACGTGGACCGCCATCTGGTCGCCATCGAAGTCGGCGTTGAAAGCCGTACAAACCAGCGGGTGCAGCTGGATGGCCTTGCCCTCGATCAGCACCGGCTCGAAGGCCTGGATGCCCAGTCTGTGCAGCGTCGGCGCCCGGTTCAGCATGACCGGGTGCTCGCGGATCACCTCTTCGAGGATATCCCAGACCTCCGGGCCCTCGCGCTCCACTAGGCGCTTGGCTGCCTTGATCGTCGCGGCTTCGCCGCGCAGCTGAAGCTTGCTGAAGATGAACGGCTTGAACAGTTCCAGAGCCATCTTCTTCGGCAGACCACACTGGTGTAGCTTCAGGGTCGGGCCGACGACGATGACAGACCGGCCAGAGTAATCCACGCGCTTACCAAGGAGATTCTGGCGGAATCGGCCCTGCTTGCCCTTGATCATGTCTGCGAGAGACTTGAGCGGACGCTTGTTGGTGCCGGTGATCGCTCTGCCTCGACGGCCGTTGTCCAGCAGCGCATCGACGGACTCCTGAAGCATCCGTTTTTCATTGCGGACGATGATGTCCGGCGCATTCAGCTCCAGCAGGCGTCGAAGCCTGTTGTTGCGGTTGATGACGCGACGGTAGAGGTCGTTCAGGTCCGAGGTGGCGAAACGCCCGCCGTCCAGCGGAACCAGCGGCCGCAGGTCCGGCGGCAACACCGGCAATACGGTCAGGACCATCCATTCGGGCTTGATTCCGGACTCCAGGAACGACTCGAGCAACTTGAGTCGCTTCGACAGCCGCTTGATCTTGGTCTCCGAATTCGTGCCGTCGATCTCCTCCCGGACCCCGGCGGTCTCGATCTTCAGATCGATGGTTCTCAGCATCTGGTGCACCGCTTCGGCGCCCATCAGCGCGTCGAACTCGTCGCCGTGCTCTTCTATGGCGTCCAGATACTGCTCGTCTGACAGCAGCTGGCCGCGCTCCAGCGGAGTGAGACCCGGCTCGACGACGACAAACGCCTCGAAGTAGAGCACCCGCTCTATCTCTCGCAGGGTCATGTCCAGCATCAGGCCGATGCGTGAGGGCAGCGACTTGAGGAACCAGATGTGAGCGACCGGGCTGGCCAGCTCGATGTGCCCCATGCGCTCGCGCCTGACCTTGGTCTGAGTGACCTCGACCCCGCACTTCTCGCAGACCACACCGCGGTGTTTCAGGCGCTTGTACTTGCCGCACAGACACTCGTAGTCCTTGACGGGCCCGAAGATCTTGGCGCAGAAGAGTCCGTCACGTTCGGGTTTGAACGTACGGTAGTTGATGGTCTCCGGCTTCTTTACCTCGCCGAAGGACCATGACCGGATCATCTCCGGCGACGCCAGGCCGATCCGAATCGCGTCGAAGTCTTCGACGGCTGCCTGCTGCCTGAAAAGCATGAGAAGGTCTTTCATAGTGTTACCTGTCCCGGTGGCTTGTCTGTTTCAGTTTGTCCTGTCCCACGCCTGGTCATTCCGATTCCAGCTCGATATTGATACCGAGCGAACGGATTTCCTTGACCAGCACATTGAAGGACTCCGGCATGCCCGCGCTCATGGCGTGCGTACCGTCGACGATGTTCTTGTACATACGCGTACGGCCCTGCACATCGTCCGACTTGACGGTGAGCATCTCCTGCAGCGTGTATGAGGCTCCGTAGGCCTCTAGTGCCCAGACCTCCATTTCGCCGAAGCGCTGGCCGCCGAACTGGGCCTTGCCGCCCAGCGGCTGCTGGGTGACGAGACTGTACGGGCCGGTCGACCGAGCGTGCATCTTGTCGTCGACGAGATGATTGAGCTTCAACATGTACATGTAACCGACGGTAATCGGCCGATCGAAGGCTTCGCCGCTTCTGCCATCAATGAGCGTGGTCTGACCGCTGGCGGGCAGCTCGGCCAATTCCAGCAGTCCCTTGATCTCCTTCTCGTCAGCGCCATCGAAGACGGGTGTCGCCATCGGTACGCCGCCGCGCAGGTTGCCGGCCAGCTCCAGCACGTCCGCATCGCTCAAAGACTTGATGTTCTCTTTGCGACCACCGGACTTGTTGTAGACCGTCTCAAGGAATCCGCGCAGCTTGGCCAGGCTGGCCTGGGCATCCAGCATATCGCCGATCTTCGCGCCCAGACCCTTCGCAGCCCAACCGAGGTGCGTCTCAAGAACCTGGCCCACGTTCATCCGCGACGGCACGCCCAGCGGGTTGAGCACGATGTCGACCGGAGTTCCGTCCTCCGTGTAGGGCATGTCCTCGACCGGTACGATCGTGGAGATGACGCCCTTGTTGCCGTGTCGGCCGGCCATTTTGTCACCCGGCTGCACGCGGCGTTTCACGGCCAGATAGACCTTGACCATCTTGAGCACGCCGGGCGCCAGGTCGTCACCGGCGGTGATCTTGGCCTTTTTGCCCTCGTAGTAGCGATCGAACTCCTCGCGCTGCGCCTGCAGACGCTCGGCAATACGCTCCAGCTGCGCGTTGGCCTCGTCGTTGCGCAGGCGGATCTTGAACCACTCCTCCTGCTCGAGGTCGGCCAGGTAGCCCTTGGTAACCTTGCTTCCGGACTTCAGTCCCGAGGGGCCGCCGTCCGCCAGCTTGCCGGTGAGCATCGTCTCGACCCGCTCGAACAGATCGTGCTCGAGGATGCGCTTCTGATCATCGAGGTCCTTGCGGATTCCAGCCAGCTCGGCTCGCTCGATAGCCAGGGCTCGGGAGTCCTTCTCCACACCGTCGCGCGTGAAGACCCTGACGTCGATGACAGTGCCGTCCATGCCCGGGGGCACACGCAGCGAGGTGTCCTTCACGTCCGAAGCCTTCTCGCCGAAGATCGCACGCAGCAGCTTCTCCTCCGGGGTCAGCTGCGTTTCGCCCTTGGGCGTTACCTTGCCTACGAGGATGTCTCCGGCGTTGACCTCGGCGCCGATGTAGGCGATTCCGGCCTCATCCAGATTGGACAAAGCCGCCTCGCCCACGTTCGGAATGTCGGAGGTCACTTCTTCGGGCCCGAGCTTCGTGTCCCGCGCGACGCAGGTCAGTTCCTCGATGTGGATCGTCGTGAAGCGGTCCTCGTGGACGACACGCTCGGAGATCAGGATCGAGTCCTCGAAGTTGTAACCATGCCATGGCATGAATGCCACCAGCAGGTTCTGACCCAGCGCCAGCTCACCGAGGTTGGTAGACGGGCCGTCCGCCAGGACATCCCCGCGTGAGATGGCGTCCCCTTCCTTTACCAGCGGTCGCTGGTTGATACAGGTGTTCTGGTTCGAGCGGGTGTACTTGGTCAGATTGTAGATATCGACGCCGGCCTCGTCGGCAGTCGTCTCGTCGTCATATACCCTCACCACGATGCGTGAGGCGTCCACGGAGTCCACCAGGCCCCCGCGGCGGGCGATCACGGTCACGCCGGAGTCGGTCGCCACGGCACGTTCCATCCCGGTACCGACGAGCGGCGCCTCGGAACGCAGTGTCGGAACGGCCTGGCGCTGCATGTTCGAGCCCATCAAGGCCCGGTTGGCATCATCGTGCTCCAGGAACGGGATCAGTGACGCTGCGACGGACACGATCTGCTTCGGCGAGATATCCATGTACTGGATCTGATCAGGCGCCGAGATCGTAAACTCGTTGCGATGGCGACACGACACCAGGTCATTCACGAAGCCGCCTTTGTCCGTCAGTTCCGCGTTTGCCTGGGCGATCACGTACTGGCTCTCTTCGATGGCGGACAGGTATTCGATCTTGTCCGTCACCCGTGCCTTCTCTACCTTGCGGTAAGGCGTCTCGAGGAACCCGTACTCGTTGGTCCGCGCGTAGACAGACAGTGAGTTGATCAGCCCGATGTTGGGCCCTTCAGGGGTCTCGATCGGACATACGCGGCCATAGTGGGTGGGGTGGACGTCGCGGACTTCGAATCCGGCCCGTTCACGTGTCAGACCACCCGGTCCGAGCGCCGATACCCGCCGCTTGTGGGTCACTTCCGACAAGGGGTTGTTCTGGTCCATGAACTGGGACAGCTGGCTGGAACCGAAGAATTCCTTGACGGCGGCCGCCACCGGCTTGGCGTTGATCATCTCCTGCGGCATCAGTCCCTCGGACTCGGCCAGGGTCAGCCGCTCCTTGACCGCTCGCTCGACGCGCACGAGACCGATGCGGAAGGCGTTCTCCGCCATCTCACCGACGCTGCGGACCCGGCGGTTACCGAGGTGGTCGATATCGTCCACCGATCCGTAACCGTTGCGGATGTCGATCAGCACCTTGAGCACGTCCAGGATGTCGGACAGGTCCTCTCCGAGCATCCCGAAGTGCCGGGTAGAGTCCTCGTCCTTGCGGGTCGAGAAGTAGCGGCCGTCGTAGAGGATGCCGGGGCCGGTCACCGCGTCACGATTGACCCGGCGGTTGAATTTCATCCGCCCGACTGCAGACAGGTCGTAGCGCTCGGAGTTGAAGAACAGATTGTGGAACAGGTTCTCGGCTGCGTCCTTGGTCGGCGGTTCGCCGGGACGCATCATCCGGTAGATCTCGACCAGAGCCTCGAGTCGGGTCCGGGTAGGATCGATGCGCAGCGTATTCGAGATGTAAGGCCCACGATCCAGGTCGTTAACCCAAAGGGTACGGACCTCCGACACACCGGCCTCGATCAGCTTCTCCACGATCTCCGCCGTCAGCTCGTCATTGGCCTCCGCCAGCAGCTCTCCGCTGTCCGTATCGACAACGTCATGCGCGAGGGTCTTGCCGACGAGGTAGTCGTCCGGAACCGCCAGCAGCTTGACGGTGGACTTCTCCATGTCGCGGACATGCTTTGCCGTAATCCTGCGCCCTTCTTCCACGATGAGCTTCTTGCCCAGCTTGATATCAAAGCTGGCGGTCTCGCCCTTCAGGCGGGACGGCACGAGCTCGAGCTTCACGCCCTTCTTGCCCAGGCGGAAGGCGTTCATCTCGAAGAACGCGTTCAGCATCTCCTCGTTGGTATATCCGAGGGCCCGCAGGATGATGGAGACCGGCAGCTTCCTGCGTCGGTCGATCCTGGCGAATACGCTGTCCTTGGGGTCGAACTCGAAATCCAGCCACGAGCCGCGGTAGGGAATGACCCGAGCAGAGAACAGGAGCTTGCCGGACGAGTGAGTCTTGCCCTTGTCGTGGTCGTAGAAGACGCCCGGCGAGCGGTGCAGCTGAGACACGATGACCCGCTCGGTGCCGTTGATCACGAAGGTGCCGTTATCGGTCATCAGCGGCAGCTCGCCCAGATAGACCTCCTGCTCGCGGATATCCTTGATCGGTTTCGGCGTGCCGCTGGCTTCCTTGTCGTAAATGATCAGCCGCACCCTGACCCTCAGCGGCGCGGCATAGGTCAGCCCGCGAAGCTGGCATTCCTTGACGTCAAAAGTCGGCTCACCCAATCGGTAGCTGACGTATTCGAGGGCCGCGTTCCCCGAATAGCTGACAATCGGAAACACGGTCTGGAAGGCGGCGTGCAGCCCGATTTTATCCCGCTTGTCCTCCGCGGTATCTGCCTGCAGGAACTTGCGGTAGGAATCGAGCTGGATCGACAACAGGTACGGCACCTCCAGAATACTGGAGCGCTTGCCGAAATCTTTGCGGATCCGCTTCTTCTCGGTGAAGGAATAGGCCATAGGGCTCACCCTTGATGCTGGCTAACTGAGACCGGCACGATGCCGGAGACGACCGCAGGCGCGAGCCTGCGACCCGAAAAATGCAAAAGCGGGAAATGGCCGGTGGCTACTGCCACCAGCCGATCCCGAGACGACAGGCTTATTGCCGGTGCGTCCAGACTTACTTGACCTCGACGCTCGCGCCGGCTTCTTCAAGCTGCTTCTTGATTTCTTCCGACTCGTCCTTGGAAACGCCTTCCTTGATGGTGGCGGGCGCGCCCTCGACTGTGTCCTTGGCTTCCTTGAGACCCAGTCCCGTGATGCTGCGGACAGCCTTGATGACGGACACCTTGTTGCCGCCAAAGCTCGTCATGACCACATCGAACTCGGTCTTCTCTTCGGCAGCTGCACCCTCGCCGGCGGCCGGCGCGGCAGCAACCGCAGCAACCGGAGCGGCGGCGGATACGCCCCACTTCTCCTCAAGCTCAGACACGAGCTCGGTGACTTCAAGGACACTCATGTTGCTCAGAGCGTCAACGATATCTTCGCGTGAAACAGCCATTTCATAATCTCCTGGAAATTTTCGGTATTACCCGTCTTGTGTTCAGATTCGTTTCGAATTGCAGATTCAAGCGGCCTGCTGCTGGTCTCGCCGTGCGGCGATGACCCGCGCCAGCGCGCCTGCCGGTTCGGCCAGAGTGCGGACCAGCTTGCTGGCGGGCGCCTGCAGGACCCCGAGCAACATCGCCCGGGCCTCGTCCAGCGTCGGCAGCGAAGCGAGTCGCTCCAGGTCGGTCGCGGGCAGCAACGCGCCGCCGATCGAGACCAGCCTGGTGACCAGCTTGTCGTGGTCCTTGGCAAAAGCCTTGAATACTCTCGCGGCTGAGCCGGGATCCTCCTGAGAGAACGCCAGCACCAGCGGCCCCTCAAGGGCCTCCTGCATGCATTCGAACTCGGTACCCACGATAGCCCGACGTGCCAGGGTGTTCTTGACGACTCTCACGTACACGCCCTGATCACGGGCCTGTTTCCTGAGTTCCGTCATCTCGGCCACGGTCAACCCGCGATACTCGGCAGCCAGTGCCGAATGGGCGGATGCCGCGGCCTCGTTCACCTCGGCGACGAGAGCCACCTTTTCTTCGAGCCTCAATGCCATTAGTTCCTCCTGGATCCAGTTCTATCCACGGGCGCCCCTCCCTGAGCACCCCCCGGATGGTGACCGTCTCCAGGCAATCCTGAGTCGGGTAACACCATCTGCGCAGGCTGTCCTATTAAGGCAGGGGCCTCCTGGCCGCCCGCCGCCTGCGGTCTTCGACGATCACCGGCTGTCTAGACAACCGGTCGTCCCCTGATGCGATCCTTCGCTACTTCCGCGATCTCGACGATGGACAGGAACGGGACCAGGCCCTGTCACCGAAACCCGGAAGTACGGCTTCCTTATTAACTGATACTTGATTGATCGACGGCGACGCCCGGCCCCATGGTCGAGGACACCGTCACCCTTTTCATAAAGACGCCCTTGGCCGCTGCCGGCTTGGCCTTGCTCAGGTCCGCCAACAGAGCTTCGAGATTTTCCTTGAGCGCGGGCACTTCGAAGCCGACGCTGCCGATCGGGCAGTGGATGATCCCTGCCTTGTCGGTCCGATAGCGAACCTGGCCCGCCTTGGCGTTCTTCACCGCCGTGCCGACATCGGCCGTCACCGTACCCACCTTCGGATTCGGCATCAGGCCCCGCGGACCGAGGACACGGCCCAGAGGGCCGACGACTCGCATCGCGTCGGGGGTAGCAATCACTACGTCGAAATTCAGATCGCCGCCCTGGATGGTCTCCGCCAGATCTTCGAAACCGACGACGTCTGCGCCAGCTTCCGTAGCCGCTTCCGCATTCGGGCCCTGGGCGAAGACGGCAACCCGCACCGACTTGCCGGTACCGTTCGGCAGAACCGTAGACCCGCGGACGACCTGGTCCGACTTGCGGGGATCGACTCCCAGATTGACCGCGACATCCACGGACTCGGAGAACTTTGCGCTGGCCAATTCCTTGACAAGCGCGAGCGCCTCGTCAACGGGATAGAGCTGGGTCCGCTCAACTTTTTCCGCGTGCAGTTTTGCCCGCTTTGATTTGCTGGCCATCAGTCCACACCCTCCACATCAAGACCCATACTGCGGGCGCTGCCGGCGATCGTGCGCACCGCCGCATCCATATCGGCGGCAGTCAGATCGGGCATCTTCGCCGTCGCGATCTCTTCGAGCTGGGCCCGGTTCACCTTGCCGACCTTATTCGTGTTCGGCTCGCCGCTGCCCTTGGGGACGCCGGCAGCCTTCCTGAGCAAGACCGCCGCAGGGGGCGTCTTGGAGATAAAGGTGAAGCTGCGGTCTCCGTAGACCGTGATCACCACCGGGATCGGCAGTCCGGGCTCCACGCCCTGGGTGTGGGCGTTAAAAGCCTTGCAGAACTCCATGATGTTCACGCCATGCTGGCCCAGCGCCGGCCCTACGGGCGGGCTGGGGTTTGCCTGGCCTGCAGGTATCTGCAGCTTGATATATCCCTGTACTTTCTTGGCCATTTCTACACCTTGATGATGTCGGGTACTGACGCCTTTCGGCTCCCCACCGCGTCCTTTCCGTTATGCGCGTCCGTGCAGGGTCAGGCCTTCTCGACCTGACCGAAATCCAGTTCCACCGGCGTCGCCCTGCCCAGGATCTGGACGGCCACGCGTAACTTGCTCTTGTCGTAGTTGACTTCCTCGACCACGCCGTTGAAGTCGTTGAACGGACCGTCGATAACCCGCACCACTTCTCCCGGCTCGAAAAGAACCTTGGGTCGCGGCTTGTCCACGCCTTCCTTGACGCGCTGAAGGATCGCGTCCGCCTCCCGGTCCGATATCGGGGCGGGTCGATCGCTGGTACCGCCGATGAAGCCGAGTACCTTCGGGACTTCCTTCACCAGGTGCCAGGTCTCTTCATCCAGATCCATCTGGACCAGGACGTAGCCCGGGAAGAACTTGCGCTCGCTCTTGCGCTTCTGCCCCTCGCGCATCTCCACGACTTCCTCGGTCGGCACGAGGATCTCGCCGAACTTGTCGTCGAGCCCGTAGCGCTTGATTCGCTCCTCGAGTGACTTCTTCACCTGATGCTCGAAGTTCGAGTAAGCGTGGATGACGTACCAGCGGAGTGCCATTCTCAAGCCCCCTGCCCGGTGAGGATTCGGGTTGCCCAGAGCAGAAACATGTCCAGCGCCCAGAAGAACACGCCCATGATGATTACGAACACGATCACGGCGATCGTGGTCTGGATTGTCTCCGGACGCGTCGGCCAGATGACCTTACGCAGCTCCACCCGGGATGACTGTATGAAACGCCAGAGTTCGCGACCACGCTCAGTGGTCAAAAATACCGCGATAGCAAGAGCGAGCGACAGCACGACCCCCAGCGCCCGAAGCACAACCGAGGCCTCCGGGAACCAGTAATAGCCGACGATCCCCCCGACAATCAGCGCTGCGGAGAGAATCAGCTTTACCACGTCCAACGCACTCGCGTTGGAAGGCATTTCCGTTTTGGCGTTCATTAAATCTCTTGCTCAGACAGCACAGCGCCCCGCGGGGCGCCTTTTACGAATCTGGCAGGCCAGGAGGGAATCGAACCCCCAACCTGCGGTTTTGGAGACCGCCGCTCTGCCAATTGAGCTACTGGCCTAATCTGTTTTTCCAAATGTCACGGACGCCGAACCCGGGCGGACGACATGCCCGCCCGGGTTCGGACAAATTCACTCGATGATTTTTGCGACGACGCCGGCGCCGACGGTGCGACCGCCCTCGCGGATGGCAAAACGCAGACCGTCTTCCATCGCGATCGGCGCGATCAGCTCCACCTTCATCTGCACGTTATCCCCCGGCATCACCATCTC
>CP070833.1:2793288-2828717 GCA_020341735.1 Gammaproteobacteria bacterium
AAGCGGTTAGCCAGGACAGGGGCTCCGCCTGCAGGCGCCCCAGAGCCTCCCGCTGTGGCCCCAGATAGCGTCTTAACGCAATGGCATCGCGGCGCAGGTCAGCGAGGTCAGCCCGCATGGAGACATCAGGCCCGTACAAAACGGCCGCCTCGAGCTTCGCTACGACTTCATCCATGTCATCGATCACGTCACTCATACGGTCAGTGAGCCGATCTGTCAGCCGGACCAGGAGGTCACCAGCGCACTCCAGCGGTTTTTCACCATGAGAAGCCACTACGTCCGCCACCGACAGCAGTCGGCGTCGGCAAGTGCTGACGACACGATTCTGCTCGACCCAAAGCCTGACTGAGACCATGTCCTCAGGATTAGCACCGGGATTGAGATTGACGCCGCGCAGCACGAGCAGGAGTCCCTCCCCGATAGTGCTGCTCCGCGGCCGCGTCTCCTCGGCGAGCAGGGCAGACACGACGATCTTCTGAAGACCGGCCGTGTCTGTGAGCCACTCCTGCGTCTGTTCCTGGGTCGCGTCCAGATGCACCCACAGCAATCCCTGCCCGGGCTGCCATGCGCGGACCTCGCCGCTGCTCAACGGTCGGTGAGTGCCCGTTGACTCGAAGACGAGGGCGTGGATGAGTGCTTCACTCATTTGACATCGTTCTCCCGATGTAAGTGCAACGTCAGTACATTCCGCTGCCGCTCCGATTATATTCGTCCTGCCACCTGCTTGAACACGAATTCACATCACGGCGTGGCCGGTGCCGGCGACCCACCTTTTGTCGTCGGCGAATACTGCCAACGGCGTGCTATAAGAAAGTTCATGGTGTTAAAAATTTGAGTGGTTGCTTTCCTCGACCATGTTCGGAGAATAGGTCGGCGACAAGGTGGCCGGCTTCCTTGCGTCGTCCTGCAACCATCGTGTGTGATCATGCGCAACCTTGATACTCGATTCCGAAGTACACAGGAGGTACCCGATGACGACCGTAAATGCCTATGCCGCCACGGAGAAGAACGGCAAGCTAGCCGCCTTCGAGTACCAGCTCGGCGAGCTCGATGCCCATGATGTCGATATCGCGGTCGAGCACTGCGGAATCTGCCACAGCGATCTCAGCATGCTCGAGAACGCCTGGGGGATGACGACCTATCCTTTCGTGCCGGGACACGAAGTCGTAGGGACCGTTGCGGCCATGGGAACGCGGGTGCGTGATCTGGCGGTCGGTGACCGGGTGGGCCTCGGCTGGCACTCCGGCTACTGCATGACCTGCGACCAGTGCATGGGTGGCGACCACAACATGTGCGGCACCGCCGGCATGACAATCGTCGCGCGTCACGGCGGGTTTTCTGACCGCGTCAGGGCCCAGGACGCCAGTGTTATGAAGCTGCCCGAAGGTCTCGATGCGGCAGCGGCCGGGCCGCTGCTGTGCGCAGGCATCACCGTATTCAATCCGCTGGTGCAGTTCGACGTGCCGCCGACGGCCCACGTCGGCGTCATCGGCATCGGTGGCCTCGGTCACTTGGCTGTCCAGTTCGCACGAGCCTGGGGCTGCCACGTCACTGCCATCACCTCACGGGACTCGAAGCGCCAGGAAGCGCTGGATCTGGGCGCCCACGAGACTATTGTCTCGCGCAATGCGGAAGAGGTCGCCGCCGCGGCGGGCCGATTCGATCTGCTGCTCTCCACCGTCAACGTAAAGTTGGACTGGGACGCTTTCATGACAACGCTGAAGCCGCGTGGGCGGCTGCATGTACTGGGAGCGATTCTCGAGCCGCTCGACCTGAACTCGATGCCGATGCTTTTCGGCCAGCACTCCGTATCGGGCTCACCGGTCGGAAGTCCAGCGACGATCCGCAAGATGCTGGAGTTCGCGGCGCGCCACGGCATCAATCCGATGACCGAGCATTTCCCTTTGAGCCAGGTGAACGAGGCCCTCGACCATCTGCGTGCAGGCAAGGCCCGCTTCCGCATCGTCCTGGACGTATAGAGTTCGACCCCGACGGGGGGCAACGCGGGGGCTTCAAGTCAGAAGAACGGGGTCGCGAGACCGATTAGGCTGGCGGACGCCGCCCGATCCGGATCCCGTCCGGTTATCCTAGGCAGCAGTCGTGAATTAGGTGGCCCGAGCACGGGCCGGCCTCGCTGAAAGAGTATCGATCCGCTGGCCAGGACGCGCAGGAAAAAAACAGGCAACCGCATTCGCCGCTGGCTGCTGCAGGCAGCGGCCGTCGCCGTGCTCGTTTCGCTGGCCCTGGTCGTGCCGCTGCGCTGGATCGACCCACCCACCAGCGCTTTCATGCTGCGGGATCGCCTGACGGGTGTGGACGTCAACCAGCGCTGGATCGATTGGGAAGAGCTCGGCGTATCGCTTCCGATCGCCGTCATCGCCAGCGAAGATCAGAAGTTTCCGGTCCATCACGGGTTCGACCTGACGTCCATGCAGGACGCGTTGGCGGGAGGGGCCAGTCGTGGTGCCTCGACGATCAGCCAACAGGTCGCCAAGAACCTCTACCTGTGGCCGGGTCGGAACTGGATTCGAAAGGGCATCGAGGCTTGGCTTACGCTGTTGATCGAGGCTACCTGGAGCAAGCGCCGGATCCTGGAGATCTATCTCAACATCGCGCAGTTCGGTCCGGGACTGTACGGTGCGCAAGCCGCCACCCGGCACTACTATGGCCGATCGCCCGATCGCATCACTCTCGCCGAGGCAGCACGACTCGCCACGGTCCTGCCGAGTCCGTCGCGCATCGATCCGAGGGACCAATCTGCCTATGTCGACAAGCGAGCGGCATGGATCCTGGAACAGGTACGTGGGCTCGGCGGTCCCGCCTACCTCGGCCGGCTGGATTAGTCGTCACGCACACTTTTGCTGCGACGATGGATCGCCGTCAGGCAGGTCTGGCCGGACCCGCTCGCATTGACTGGTTGTCCAGTTGGCAGGGTGCCGCCCACCGGGACACGCGCCCGCGCCTACAGGCGTTCCGCCTCGAAGGTATTGCAGGCGTCGAAGCGGCCCGACGTCATGCCCTGTTTGAACCACCGCACCCGCTGGGCAGAACTGCCATGCGTGAATGACTCCGGCACGACGTAGCCGCCAGCCTGTTTCTGCAGGCGGTCGTCGCCGATTGCGCTGGCCGCGTTTAGCGCCTCCTCGATATCCCCGGTCTCGAGGATCTGCCGCGAGCGGTCCGCATGATTGGCCCAGATGCCGGCCAGGCAGTCGGCCTGCAGTTCCAGCCGCACCGATAGCTGGTTGGACTCCGTCTCGCTGACGCGACGACGCATGGACTGGACCTCGCCGGAGATGCCGGTCAGGTTCTGGACGTGGTGGCCGATCTCGTGAGCGATGACATAGGCTTGGGCGAAGTCCCCCGGGGCATTGTGCCTACTCCTGAGATCGTCGTAGAAACTCAGGTCGATATAAACTTTCTGGTCGGCCGGGCAGTAGAAGGGCCCCATCGCCGCCTGCGCGAACCCACAGGCCGACTGGACGGCGCCGGTAAACAGCACGAGTGTCGGTTCCTGGTAGCGCTGACCCGACTGCTGGAAGATCGCGTGCCAGGTATCTTCGGTGTCGGCCAGCACGACCGAGACGAAATCGGCCAGTTCCTGTTGCTCCGGAGAGGGCGGTGTGGTTTCCGTCGTGTAGGTTTGCGACGGCACGCCTTGCATCAATACCCCCGGATCTACGCCAAAATACAGAGCGATAAGCACGATCACCACTGTACCGAAGCCACCGCCTGCGACTCCGCGCGAGACACGCCGGCCGCGTCTGTCATCGATGTTGCTACTACGCCTGCCTGTCCGCCAACGCATCTCCGCTCCAGCCGCAAATGGGTCTACCGAGCCAGGATTGCATCATGCCGATGGACACGCGCTGTGTGCAACCAAGTTGTGAGCCGGAGGCCGCTCGGCATGCCGCCCGGAGTGGTTTACAATGCTTTTTTCAGCCGTCGCGTGCATGGATTTCGAGCATCAGGATGACCAAAGTACTGCTTGTTGAAGACAACGAAATGAACCGGGATATGCTCTCGCGCCGCCTGCAGCGCAAAGGCTTCGAGGTCGCTATCGCCGTAGACGGCCAGGCCGGCGTGGACATGGCCACATCCGAGAATCCTGACATTATCCTCATGGATCTGAGTCTGCCGGTCATGGACGGATGGGAGGCTACCCGCCGGATCAAGTCGGATGGGACGATCAGCGCAATCCCCGTCATCGCGCTCACCGCCCATGCCATGCAGGGGGACGAAGAGAAAGCGCTGGAGGCCGGGTGTGACGACTATGACACCAAGCCCGTCAACTTCAAGCGTCTGCTGGAAAAGATGCAGAAGCTGCTCGACGGATCCTGATTCGCCCTTCCGCAGTGGCGAAGGTAAGCACTGGTGACGAGGTGATGTCGGCGCTAAAGGCTCAGCGCCGGTCGCCCCCCGGTTCACTCGGCAATCCCGGGAGCATCACAGAGTGGGCGCGCCCCGACCCGCTGCCCGCCGTATGAAACCGGGCAACGGACTTCAGAAACCATGGTGATTCTCAGTATCGTTCCTATCGTACTCAGCCTGCTGGTGCTCGGCGCTCATTTCCTGCGCTTCGGGCAAATGCCTGCGGTCTTCGGCACGCTGGTTCTCATCGGCCTCCTGTTCGTGCGCCGACCTTGGGCGGCCCGCATCGTTCAGGTAGCGCTGGTTTTTGCCACCGTGGAGTGGCTGCGGACCTTGATGCAGCTGACGTTAGAGCGGATGCATGCCGGTCAGCCCTACATGCGCATGGCAGCGATCATCGGAATCGTCGCCGCAGTGACGCTACTGTCGGCGCTACTGTTCCAGACCCGGCGCCTCGGGAGTACGTATGGGCTCCGGCCGAAGGGCCAACCGACCCGGTAGCCGCCGCACCGCTGGCGCGTCCCCATGCTTATCAATCCTTCGTGGGGCCGAGGAGGCGAGAAAGACATCTGCCCGATCCCGGATGGGCATATGCTGAGCGTATGAATCGCGACGTATTCGAGCGGGTTGTGCACGAGGTGCTTGAGGAACTGCCGGAGTGGGCCATCGAGCAGGTAAACAACTTGCGGGTGATAGTCGAGGAATGCCCGACGCCTGATCAGGATCCAGATAACGTAGGACTCCTCGGTTTCTACGAAGGCATCCCATTGCATGAGCGAGGAGCCGAGTATCTCGCCGAGTTGCCGGACACCATTTATATCTTCCGCCGATCGCATCTGCAGTTAAGCCTGCCGGAGGACGAACTGGTTGAGGAGATACGCCGGACAGTGCTGCACGAGCTGGCTCATTATTTCGGTATGGACGACGACCATCTGGAGGACATTGGCTGGGGTTGAGTCACTACCGCAACTCATTCGAACCGGCGCATGCGGTTCTTGCTCGCGCCCAAGAAGGCCGCTGAGACATTCAAGGGCCCGTTCGGAGTCAAGCTCGGGGAATTCCCGCCCTGACACGAATGCGCTATGTTACCCATGCCATGCAGATGGCCGGTGGCGCGCCCGCAAACGAAGCGCAGGGATTTTGGGGGACGTCCTGGCTTCGTGACAAGCGATCCCGGTCCGTCGGTACTGAGAGGACATTAAGAATGAAGACCATCGAGCAATTGTTGGGCGCCAAGAACACCGATATCTGGAGTATCGATCCTGACGGACTGATATTCGACGCCATCACGCTGATGGCGGAGAAGGAGATCGGTGCGCTTTTGGTGATAGAGGATGAGCGCGTCGTCGGGATCCTGTCCGAACGTGATTACGCTCGCAAGGTTCTGCTCAGGGGGCGGTCTTCCCGTGAGACGCCGGTTCGGGAAATCATGACGTCCGACGTGATCTTCGCGACTCCCGATCAGACGGTCGAAGACTGCATGACCCTGATGACCCACAAACGCATCCGCCACCTGCCAGTATTATCCAACGGCAGGCTGGTCGGCGTGATCTCCATCGGCGACCTGGTCAAGGCGGTCATCGCCGACCAGCAGGAGACCATCGAGCAGCTGGAGAGCTACATCCGGGGTTAGTCGTCGTGACCCGCTCCCGAGTCTGCCCAACGAATCACTCGTCCCATAGATTTTCTAGCGTGTAGGGAGAGCCCTCGGGGCACCAGAAGCTGCCGTCGACGAAACGGTAGTGGCGATCCATGCCGTCGATGACCGACATATCCGTCTCGTCAAGCGTGATCTGGGCGGCGGCAAAGTTTTCCCTAAGCCTTCCCGGGTCGGTCGATTTCGGTATGACGCTGGTGCCGCGCTGAAGTGCCCAAGCGAGAATCACCTGGCCTGCCGTGAAACCATGCTTGCCAGCGATTTCGCGGATGACAGGGCTATCCAGAAGTCTCGGTTCGTCTTCGTGCTTGACGAAGTCCGGCCGGTCTTTCGAGCCGAGCGGTGAATAAGCGGTCAGCACGATGTTCTGGTCGTTGCAGTATTCGAGCAGATCCCGCTGTGCCAGGAACGGGTGGCACTCCACTTGATTGGCGACGGGCCTGACCATCGCACTGGCCAGGAGTGCCTGGATCTTCTTGCGACTGAAGTTCGATACGCCGATGTGTCTGCACAGACCCGAACCAAGCGCTTCCTCCATGCCTGCCCAGGTCTCCGCGATCGGCGCATCGTCCAGGGTAAGGAATTCGTCCGGGTTCTCGGGGAAGCCGACTCCCGGACGGTGAGCCACCGGCCAGTGGACCAGGTAGAGGTCCAGGTAATCCAGCCTGAGATCCTCCAGCGTGCGTTTGAGCGCCGGCATCACGTCAGCGCGCAGATGGTCGCTGTTCCAGAGCTTCGAGGTGACCCAGAAGTCTTCTCGTCTCAGCTGTCCGGCATCCATCGCCGCGTTGAATGCTTGCCCGATCTCCGCCTCGTTGCCATAGATCGGTGAGCAGTCGAAGTGACGATAGCCGATCTCGATCGCCTCGCCGACGGCATCTGCAACCTCGCCGGGTGCGGATTTCCATGTGCCCAGCCCCAGTGCCGGCCAGCGAGCGCCAGTCTCGAGTTCGAAGAATCTCACGGTACTGTCTCCTCAGACGTTTCCTAAGGCTGCCGAACTTCTATTTTGAAGCAAGCATCCTGCTTTGCGAACTTGATGCAGAGTACACGAACAGATGCATCGAAGTCCGGCGACCGCACGGCATGGTGCCGGCCGGTTTTCGCGGCGGTCCCCGGGTTGCTGGATATCCGAGATTAGCCGGACGTGCCTTCCGAACTGCCGAAAGACAGCGTAATGCCGCACAATGGGATCCGTGGCCTACGGGCCGATATGCACTGCGTGCGCGGGAGGATGTCCATGAATGCGAGACAGATTTATCTGCTGGTTTCTGCGGTAGGGATCATTCCCATCGCGCTTAGCTATGGCCTCGTTCCGCAAGCCAGCCTGAATTTCCTGTTCGGCGTGGACGTGCCGGCACCGAACGGTGTGCATATCTTCCGCGCAGTGATGGGTCTTTACCTCGCGCTCGCGGCCTTCTGGTTCGTCGGATTCCGCAGCGTTGCGGTTCGGCAGGCCGCGATCTGGAGCGCGGTCGTATTTATGCTCGGGCTGGCGGCCGGTCGCGTGCTGAGCCTGCTTGTGGACGGACCGGCCAATTGGCTCCTGGAATTCTACCTGCTGCTGGAAGTGGTCTTCGGCGGGATCGGGGTTCTCATGCTAACGCGACACGACTGAGCGGGCGTCCGCAAGAAATCACTCTCACCGTCGGAGTCGGACAGACTCGGTCGTCAGACCATCCCCGTCGTGACCAGCTGCTCCTGCTGATCCTTTTCCGACAGCTTGGGGCAGTGTTTCGAGATGCGGTAGAGCAGGTTGAGCAGATAGGGAGCATGCAGCCCGAGTACGAGCTTGCCGGTGGTCAACAAGGCGACAGACGTTGCGCGCTCTGGGTCAGCCCACAGGAAGTTGTTGGTGAAGCCGAGATGGCCGAAGGCTTTACTCGTATCCGGTCCGAACAGCCCCCACGGCGTGTCGCCCAGCATCATGCCGGCCGAGTAGCGCAAAGGCACCAACAAGGATCGATCAAACTCCGGTTTGCCGACCTCCGCCACTGCGCGCCGGACCGTTAGCGGATCCAGCACCCGCGTCCCTTCAAGCTGGCCCCCGTTCAGCAGGCACTGGAAGAAGCGGGCGCACTCGTCTGCAGTGCCCACACCGTTGCCCGCCGGGATCACGGCCCGATAGAAACGCGGATCGTTGGACACCTCGACCGCATGTTGCAGGCTGGTCCCGATGGCGCGTTTGAGATACAGGTTGACGGGAAGACTGACCTTGAATCCGGAGACGTAGTTTCTCGCCAGTTTGTTCAGGACCGCCCCGCGGGCGCCGAAGTCGATCGTCTTCAGGCCGAGCGGTGCGGTGATGTTGTCGCGGAAAAATGATCTGAAACTCTGGCCGGAAACCCGCTCCACGAGATCGGCCACGACGAAGCCGGCGGTCAGTGCGTGGTAGGCATGGTGCTGTCCGGGCTTCTCAGGTTCGGACGAGTACAGGAGCCTGAGGACTTCCTTGCTGTCCAGCAGGAGCTCCGCAACGTCGACACCGTCAGCTCTGATCGTCGGGATGCCCGCCTTGTGGCAGAGCAGCTGGTAGATAGTGATGTCCTGCTTGCCTTTCTGGCCGAACTCCGGGATGTAGTGGCTGACCGGATCGAGCAGGCTAAATTGCTTGCGTTCAGAGAGCAGATGCACCGGGATAGCAGCCATGGCCTTGCTGGCCGAATACAGGCACACCGGCGTGTCCGGCGTCATCGGCACCGAATCGCTATCGCGATCATCCGGCCCGTTGCCGCGGGCGTGCCCGATGGCTCGCTTCAGGACGATCTGGTCATGGCGGCGGACGACGAGCGAAATACCGGGATGCATGCCGGTGGCATACATGCTCCGGACGGCTTCCCAGATGGCGTCGACACCCGGCTGTGTCATGTCTACGGACCCGGGCTCGACTTCCTCGGCTTCGGCGACGGAGGTCACACTCGCCAGGTCACCGGGAACATCGGCCCCGTCGAGAACCAGTCGTCGAAGTGATCCGGGAAGGTATCGGATGTTGGTCAGCAAAATAATCCTGAGACTAAGAAGTCAAAGCTATCTATTTGATAGATGTATAGTTTATAGCATTCTCAGCCTGATTTCCGAGAACCCGGGGCTTATTGCGGCAACCGCTTCAGGCCGCCCCCCCGGGTCTGCCTGAACAACTCGCGATGAGCACGCTGGCCCGCGATTCGTGAGAGAGCACGGTATCGGTCGCAGGCAAATCTCAGGCGCCTTTTCCCAAGCCCTTTTCAGGACTTGCGCGGGCCGGAGAGCTTCTTAATCAGCGGGTTCAATCGAAGATCAGGACGATGTATGCAAAGAACAGGGCCATGTGGACGAACCCGTGCATCACGTTGGTGCGGGCGCCGCTAAGATTATGAACGGCGCAGATGAGTGTGATCAGCAGCAGGTAAATCTCCGGTTCCTCCAGACCAAGCTCGATCGTACGGCCGGTAACGATACTGATACCCAGCACGGCAGGGATTGTCATGCCGATGGTCGCCAGCGCAGAGCCCAGGGAAATATTGATGGTGCGTTGCAGGCGATCGGCCCAGGCAGATTTGAGTGCGACCACGACTTCCGGCGTCAGGACCAGCGTCGCCACGAAGAAGCCGCCGAGTGCCTCCGGTGCGCCGAGGCTGGAGATACCGTGGTAGACGAGCACCGCCATCTTTTTTGACAGCAGCACGATTGGCAACATGCACAGGATCAGAAACGCAGCGTGGAAGCGCGTGGAGCGGACAACGAAGCCATGATGATCGTCGCCTGATTCCGGATCACCGGCGATCTCGAGTTCCGGCTGCTTGAAATAGGCCTGGTGCCGCGTCGTCTGGATCCAGAGGAACGCGCCGTAGAGGATCGCGGAACTCAGTACCAGGAAAACGGCCATCAGCGGGCCCGCCTCTCCGCCCGGCGCTGATGTCATGTATCGGGGCAGGATCATGCCCAGCCCCGCCACCGGGATAATGACGCCTAAATAAGAGGCCGCGCCCTGCGTGTTGTAATACTGCTCCTTGTGCCTGAGGCCGCCGATGAGAAGCGTCACGCCCAGTAGCCCGTTCACTACGATCATAAGCACCGAGAAGATGGTGTCGCGGGCCAGCGTCGGATTGTTTTCTCCAGTTACCATCACCGCCGAGATCATGATCACCTCGATGCTGATGACCGCGATCGTGAGGATCAAGGTGCCGTAGGGCTCGCCCAGCTTGATCGCCAGACAGTCGGCGTGGCGCACGACCGCGAAGGCCAACAACAGCATAACTACGAAGAGCCAACCGAAAAGCACGGAGTAGCGGGGACCGTCTGACAGATCGGCCAGCCACGCGTCGCCGAAAACCGTGAAGATGGCAGTGGTGGCGATTCCCAGCCAGAGAGACCATTCGCACTTCAATATTCCTGCGGTCTGAGAACTGCTAGCAGACACGTGTCACTCCTTTACGGACACTCGGAGTGCAACAGGCGTTGACTATACTTCACAATCCGAGCGACGAGGAGGTGACCCGGCAATTCTCCCGGAGCCGTTTCGGCGTCTCGGTCGGGAGGCGATACGTGCAAGTATTGTCGTCAGTGGTCGATGAGATCCCGGGTGCAGGAGGTCTGAACTCGACATACGACCGTCCAATGAGTGCTCGTAGGCAGGGCATCGGAAACGCGTATCCCGCCGAACAATAGGGCACGAAAAACTGATCTGGCTGCGGGGTGGACGCTTCGTCTTGCCCGTCATCACAACATCAGACAAGGAGACACTGCACGATGAGTGCCGAAGACAAGAGCGTGCGGGGGGGGAATACCTGGGAGCGAGAGGTCGACGACGATGGCGAGTTCGTCCGCAGGCCGACCACGTTCCGATCCTGGATCAGGGCTGATGGCAGCGGCGAGTTCCAGCCGGAGCGGGGCCGCTATCATCTTTACGTCTCCTATGCTTGTCCCTGGGCCCACAGGACCTTGATCTTCCGTAAGCTCAAGGGCCTGGAGGACGCCATCAGTTTCGATGTGGTTGATGCGTTTCTCCCGGCCGTCGGCTGGACGTTCGAGCAGACCGTGCCTGGTGCGACTGGCGATTCGGTCCACGGCTATCACCTGCTGCGCGAAGTCTACAAGGGCGCGAGCCCCGATTTCGACGGCACGATCACTGTGCCCGTCCTGTACGACAAGAAGCAGAAAGCAATCGTCAACAACGAGTCGGCGGACATCATAAGGATGCTGAATTCCGAGTTCCAGGAAATGGCAGGTCATCCGGAAGTCGATTTGTACCCGGAGCCGCTGCGCGATCGCATCGACGAGCTGAATGACTGGATTTACCCGAACATCAACAACGGCGTCTACCGGTCCGGTTTTGCGCGCAAGCAGGCCGCCTACAGTAAGGCGGTCAACGGGCTGTTCGCGGCCCTCGATCGAGTGGAGTTGATCCTGGGTGAGTCCCGTTACCTGTGCGGGGATCGGCTGACCGAAGCGGACATCCGCCTGTTCACGACACTGATCCGTTTCGATGCGGTTTACGTGACCCATTTCAAGTGCAACATCCGCAGGATCATCGACTACCCGAACCTGTGGGCTTACACGCGGGAGATCTACCAGATGCCGGGGATTGCCGAGACGATCAACATGGAGCACATCAAGCGCCACTACTTCGAGTCACACAGATCGATCAATCCTCTGGGTATCGTACCCTTGGGACCGGATCTGGATTTCGATGCGCCGCACGGGCGCGGCTAGAAGACAGAGTCCCAAGTCACTTTTTCCATGCCGAGCTGACCGGCAACGCAGGTGGCAAGCCGACCCCTAGACGGACGCTTTTTTTTGCGAGTCTCCAAATGCCGCGATCTGTTCCGGCGTCGCCTCGTTCTGATATCGGGACTTGTAGTCACCATAGGGCATCCCGTAGACGATCTCCCGGGCCTGGTCGTAATCGATCTCGATTCCGCGCTCGGCCGCCGCCGCCCGGTACCACTTGGAGATGCAGTTGCGGCAGAAGTAGCCGAGATTCATAAGGTCGATATTCTGCACTTCCGGATACTTCTGCAGGTGCTCGATCAGCCTGCGGAATACTTGCGACTCGATCTCGACCCGTGTGGCGCCGTCCACTTCGGTGATGTCTGACATACTTGATACTCCGAAATAAATGCTGATGGCCCTCAGTCATACGGGGCCTGCCGGTAGATGTCCATACGTCGCGGCCCGAAAGGCTCTACCGGTCCGCCGCGAGGGAGCGACTTTCAGGCCTGAGTTCTCTCGACCGCCTGGGAGCCGATTTGGTCACGCCGTCCCTGCGAACGGAACCTCGGGCTGTCGGTGCCGCAGAGTCCCGCGCTTCGTCCATAGCGCCCCGGCAGGCGGTCTGCCTTGACGCGCCCAGGCATGGTAGTACCCTGACCCCTCAAAGATCCTGGCGTTTCCCGCCAACCGGCCGCACACCGGCCGCAGAGTATCAACACCATGCGCAAACAAACGGGTGATTACACCCTGATCGAGGAGGTCCTCCACGCAGTGACGCATGGTGTCGGCGTCATCCTGAGCATCGCGGGCCTGTCCTGGATGCTCTACCTGTCCATCGGCGCCTCCGACCCCTGGCGGATCGTCGCCAGCCTGGTGTATGGAGGCAGCCTGATCACGCTGTTCCTCGCGTCCACGCTGTACCACGCGTGGCCAGTGTCGCCGAGAAAACACTTGTTCAAGCTTCTGGACCATTGCGCCATCTATCTGCTGATCGCCGGGTCCTACACGCCGTTCCTGTTGGTCGCAATGCGGAATAGCACGGGCTGGTGGCTGTTCGGTGCCATATGGACGCTGGCGACCGCCGGGATCCTGACGAAGCTGTGGCTGCGGCATCGTTATCCGAAGGTATCGCTGGCCAGTTATCTGGTGATGGGTTGGCTGGTGGTGATTGCGGCGCCCCAGGTGGCCAACGCGATCGGCGCTAACGCCATGATGTGGGTGGTCGCCGGCGGGCTGAGTTACACGGTCGGTGCCGTCTTCTACGCGGTAAAGTGGTTGCCTTTCAATCATGCCGTTTGGCATGTGTTCGTACTTGTCGGCGGTGTCTGTCATTTCCTCGCCGTCGTCTGGTACGTACTTCCGGTCATGCCCGTCGTCCCGCCGAGCGGATAGCCCGTTCCGGAACAGCAAGCTCCCGGTCGGCCGATGCCGTCAGATGACATCCCAATCGGAGGCCGTGAGACCGCTCTATTTATTCATTAGCGGCCGCGGGTCAGGATCCAGTACACCTGTTCTTCAGGGGTCTCGATACGGTACAGCAGCCGGCTGTAAGGGGTAAATTGGTTACCCAATCTTAGATAGAGATCATCGAAGAACTCAGGCGTTTCCAGGCTGAAATTGTGGAAATTCCGCGTCCGGTTCACGGGCGTAACGTCCACCAGGGTGATCAGGTCGCTGTCGGGCTCTATCAGTTCGGAGATTCGGGCGGCTTCCTCGAGCTGGTCGGGACTGAGTGAGCTTTCGCCTCTGCGCCGACCCCGATTGACTAGTCGGCTGATAAGCAGGGCGCGATCATTGGACGAGACGTAGACGGTCAGGTTCTTCGCCAGGGCAATGATCTCCTGTTTGAATTGTTGATCGAACTCGTCATGGTCCACGTCGGGCGCCGTCAGCACGACGTCCTCGATCTCGGTTTCGGCATCCGCCAGGTCGGGCTGCTGATAAAGGATGCTGAACGCATCGGCGACGACCTGCGCGCCCATGCTGTTCGCGACCAGCCATACTCTTTCCGGCGCTATCTCGCGGATTATCAGTTCGAGAGTCGCCGCCAACTCGCCGCCCGACTCCCTCGCAACCTGGTGGGCGCGCCGGTAGCCGGCCAGCGAGGATCCCTGATCGCCAGGCCAGTCGAACAGAAGAACCGGGGCATTGATGTCCAGAATATGGCCGAGGAACGCGGTCTTGCGCAGGGCCGTCGGGAAGCGTTCGCGGAAGCCGTGGACCACGACGAGCAGAGACCGGAACGGAGACTGGTCGACGAGGCTCCCGATCCTCTCGACGAACTGTTGCTCATCCAAAGGCTCCACGTTGCGTATCTGGATCTCCTCGTTCTGGAACCAGTCGGTAGGGTTGATCAGCATGCCGAGCCCCAGCGACGGCTCGATTTCGGTATCGAAGGAGCCGAATCGCAGCTCTTCTCCGCGTGCGCTGTCAAACCGCTCCTCGAGAGGGCCCTGCTGATTAACCGGGCGCCGATTGGTCGTGTAGAAATACCGATAACTCCCGCGTTCACCGAGCTGGGCCACCGTCATCCTCCGAAACAGGAAGCTCTCCGCCCGATGGAGGGCGGCACCGGTGGAACCGAGATAGACGAAGTAGAACCACGCGCCTGCGGCGGTCAGTAGCACGGCGAGCACTGTGCCCCCGATGATTAGTCTGCGTCTGAAGCGGCTCACAGAACTCGCTGCCGGTGGTCAGTCAGTCGACGCCGGGGGTGGTCCGCCCGACGTCTAGGGGCTGGGATCAGGTTCATGATGGCAGATGCCCTGTTTTGACGTAAATCAGGCAGCCTTCGGTAGAGAAGGGCTTATGTGAGCTGCCGGGCGGATTCCGCAGCCAGGAGCCTGCCGGATATCGGCCGTGCTCGTCCTCGAACACCCCTTCGATGACGAAGATCTCCTCACCCTGCGGGTGGCTATGACGATCGAACACCGTGCCAGCCGCCCATCGGACGAGAGCAACTTCCTCGGTGCCGAAGCTGTGCAATGGAAGGACCTCCAGTCCTGACATCAGCCCCGGCGACCAGGCTGCCGCCGTCGTGTCGATGACGACGCGGGTTGCGTCATCCGGATCGAATTGACGGAGTTTCACGAATATGGTGCACCCTGGCTCGCTACCCGGCGAATGGGAGGACCCGGGCGGATTGCGGACGTAGGTCCCCCGACCAAAGTCACCGTGCTCATCGGAGAATGTGCCCTCGAGAACGAAAAACTCCTCACCCTCATCGTGGACGTGTTCCGGGAAGATGCTTCCGGGCGCATACCGGACCACGGAGGTAGCGCGCGCCTTCTCGCCGCCGATGCGATCGAGCATCAGCCGGTCCACACCGGGCATGGGCGACGCCGTCCACTTTTCCTCGCCGGCGATCACGACGGCACGCTGCTGGAAGTCGCTTCGAAGTTCCATCGGCTCATTCCGTATTATGCGGGCGTCCTTAACGCCTCAGTCGCTGGTCAATGCTCGCAGAATGCACGCATCTTCTTGTAGGCGAGATCAGCCTCCTGCTCGGTCGTGGCGGCCAACAGCGCCTGCTTGGTAGCCAGGCATTCCTCGGACTCTTCGACGTTGGCCTCATGCATCTCCTGATAGTCCGGGTGAGACTGCGGCGAGCCGCACATGATCGGCGAGACGCGTCGGATGTTGGCGTGCTTACCCTGCTCGACCGAGACACAGTCACCCGATTCTATGTCGTGGTGCTCCGTCACCATCTGGATCGTTCCGCCGTTGTTGAGGCGCACGGTGTACTTGTCCGCCGTGCCGGCCTTGGATTTCTGGATCATTGCGCCGATAAGAGCACCCGCGATCGCGGCGCCTGCCTGGGTCGTGCCCGAGCGACGACTGGCGGCCGCCAGACCCAGGCCACCACCGACCAGCGCCCCGGTCCCGTATTTGGGGTCCATCTGAACCTGTTCAACCTGCATCACCGTGCCGTAGTCGACGGTGATTACCTCTCCGCGTGTAGAACCCGTTCCGGGATCAGTGGCGGCGCAACCGGCCAGCATCAGCGAAGTGAATGTCAGGAGGGCCTGTCTTGAGGTCATCGTGGTATCTCCAAACAAGCTGGCCGCGCGCTAGTGAGGTCGGAGCTGCCTTGGTAACCCGAACTGCGCAACGGAACTTTGAGGATTCTGTCAAACAGATGTTAGCAGCTCCGGTCGAATGTGGCTGGACTGCCAGCCAGCTGCCCGGTGCCAGACGGAGAGGCACGGGTCGGGAAGAGATTCGTGGTCTCGCCGAATGGGCGCAGCCTGGTGGCATTCCGAGTGTCGATGCGCCGCAATACCGCCGCCTGTCCATCCAGGAAAGTGATTAAGGCCGGTCGTCAGCCGATCGCAAACGGGGCTAGCTGGTCGATGCCGCTCTCCGTGGTGTCCCTGCCCAGGAAAACGTGCTGTCGGTGATAATCCAGGTAAGGAAGATGCTCTTCTTTAAGATGTTCCAGCCATCCCTTTCGTCGAAGTCCCACCAGGTCCCACTGGAAAGAGCTGATGGCTGAACTCAGGATCAGTCCGCCCGTATTGTCGAATGAGATCAGTCCGTTGGAGAATGCGGCGTCGTAAAGCGGCGACAACAGCAACCCGTTGTAGGGATCCAGCCGCTCTTCGTTGTTAGAGTCCCGCCAGGGTTTAATGTGTCTCGCCCGAAGGAGTTCGGCCATTGTGCTGCGGCTGATCGCACACTGGCCTTCCCAGAGCCTGAACACGCTCTTCCGGAACTGCCCCATCCCGAGGCGGCTACCGGCGAGGTCGCGACGCTCCTCCATGTCCTTACCGCTGAACAGCACTACGGCTGAGATTGCCTCGTCGCCGGTCTGCCCAACCGGGCTGCCGATGTAATCCAGCAGCAGGCGCCCGGCGCGGCCGCCCAACGCGAACAGGTAGCCTTGATAGTCGCTGCCGTCGGGGTAGAGCGGAGAATGTTTTCCAGGCAGGTAGGGCGCCAGCATCTCTCGGACGCCGTCAAGGGTCAGAGGGGGCACGACGTCCCTGTAGTTGAGATCGATCTTGACGCCGTCCCGGGTGCTCTCGGGGAACTCCAGCCCCGTGGGGCGGACGGCGTCATAGGGTTCCGACCGGGCGATGGATACTGCCGGAAACGCTCTATGAGCGTACGAGAAAATCACGTCGCCCGGCCGGACGTCTGCCATGTTCCGCCAGTGAAAGTAGCTCTGGCGGGACGCATTGTGTTTCGGCGCCCATAGGTAGTGCCCCTGACGCTGATGCCCGTGCATTTCGCCCTGGCTAACCCACCAATAGGCCATAAATCTTGCCCCAATCTAGTTGCTGTCGAGCGGTTCCGCCCTTCGGAAGTAAAGACTCCTGCGGACCAACAAGCTTCGCCTCAGGCCGGAGAAACCTATTATCTGACCATCTTCAACCAGTCAGTTCGGGGAGGGGACGGCGAGCTTGCCCCCAGCGGTTCCCCCCAGCCTCGGCGCATCATCGACAAATATTCTACGTCTTCTTCCTCTGCAAAGACCTTGAAGCATTTCACAGTCCCGGGCACCCGAGTCCGAATCGGAAATGCCCATGATTGATTGCACTACCCGGTCTGATCTGACTCCGAGAAGCATGCGATGCAGTCGTCTTCGGCACTGACACCATGACCGACGACACCCGAACGTCTTGGTCTCGGCCGCATATCGCGAGACCGCCCCGCGCCGATCCCGGGCCCCCACGGACGTGCCGAATAGTATCCGAATACATTGCCGCTCCGGAAGGTCATACTATAGTCATTCGATCCCTTTGCAGCGAGTTCTCCAAGTTATGAACCGTAACTCGATTATCGCCGTCGCGCTGGCGCTCCTATTGGTCATTGGGGTGGCGGTTTTCAATCCCCGGAAGCCGGCGCCTCCAGCCCCCGCGACGGAAGAACCGGTCATCACCAGGCCTGAGCCTGCGCCCGAACCCCAGCCGAGCCCGGAGCCTGTCCCGATGGCGCCCAGCGTGCCCGTGCCACCGGTTGAGCCGGAGCCGCTCCTTCCCGGTCTGGACGACAGTGACGCCGAGGTCCTGGGTGCGTTGACCGATAGCCTGGGGCGAGAGGCTGTCGAAGGTTTCCTGGTGTCCGACCAGGTGGTCCGCAAGGGCGTGGTGACCACGGACAATCTACCTGGCGAGATCGTGGCGACCCGCATCCGGGCGGTCAGGCCGACCGGTGGCAGTTTCAAGGTGTCGGTAGACGACGGGCGATTCACCTTGAGTCCCGACAACTACGCCCGCTACGGGGAGTTCGTTCGCGTCGTCAGATCGATCGACGTCGAACAGGCGATGGGTGTCTACGCTCGGTACTACCCTCTGTTGCAAGAGGCCTACGCGGAGCTAGGCTACCCGTCGCGGCAGTTCAACGACCGTGTCATCCAGGTGATCGACGACCTGCTTGGTGCGCCGGAGCCGCGACCACCTATCGATCTGGTCCGCCCGCGCGCCCTCTATCAGTTCGCTGATCCCGGTTTGGAGGCGCTTTCTGCCGGACAGAAGATCCTCATCCGCATGGGTCCCGAGAACGCCCGGGTCATCAAGGCCAAGCTGCGGGAGATCCGCCAGGCGCTTGTCGATCGTTCCCGGACTCTTGCGACTGAATGAGTCGCGGGGACAGGCCCGGCATTTGCCGGATCATCCCGGGCTCAGCTAATGGTTGAGCACTCCGTACCCGTGTAGTCCACCGGCGCAGCCGCATCCCCCTCCGCGATGTGGCGGTCGACGTACTTCTGGAAGTCGTCGCTGAACCAGTCTGAACGCACCGACCACCACTGCTGAACACCAGGCAGCAGCGAGATTTCCCTGATCTGGCGGACGTCCAATGCCCGCTCGTACTCGCTCACCAGGGTCTGCGTGGCGGTCACGCGCTGGATCTTCGTGTTCTGGTTCAGTTCGTAGCCGACGAAGATCAGGCCGATCACCACGGTGATCGCTCCGATGATTTCTGCGATTTCGGAGACCCTGAGTCCCTGGTGCTGACTCATGAATCGACTGCTCGCTCGAGACCGTGCTCGAGCTGGCGCTGGTACTCATCGTTGTCGAAGTTGCCCTCGGACGCGGCGATTAGGCCGTCAGCGCCGAACCGCCAGATTTCGAAACCACCTATCCGCACGCGGTGGCCGGTGCCTCCCGGACCTGAGTTAGTGCCCACCAGTGTCCAGCGGTAGACGGCCCGGTCCGGATGTTCCTCCACGTCGTCCATCATCACTTCCAGGTCGGGGAATGCGCTCATGAACCCTTGCGCGATTGCGGCAATGGCGGGACGCCCCACTGCCGGAACGCCGTCGTTGACGCTCAAGGAGCCATGTTCGGAAAAGAAGGCGGCGACGCTCGCCGCGTCCCGGCTACACCAGGCCTGTGTGTAACGTCTCGCGAAGTCTTCCAGTTCAGTCAACATCACTTACCCTCTCAGCCTGAAGCGGTACCCGGCGTTCGTGCGGTTCCCCGCGATTCCGTCGATGATCCCGTGACCTTACTACGATTGGGCGACCGATTCGCATCTGCTGAGTATGGTGAGAGGCTGGTTCTGCAGAACGACATCGGGTGGTTGCAACTCGCCCTCATTATGCTAATGAAGCCTTATGGGAGGTTGATCATGCCCAGAGGCCGTCTATTTTCGAGATCGACCGGTTACTGCGGCTCTGCGGTCCGTGTCGCGGTGACTCTTGTCATCGCCATCACCGGGGCGTGCGCCCGCCAGGTAGAACACTCCGGTCCACCGGGTCCGTCCGCGCAGATCCCCGCTAGCGGGGAAGATCAGATCATCCGACACGTCAGCTTCCCCATTGCGAGAGAAGCGTTCTGGGGCGCGGACGGAAATACCATCTTCATCCGGTACGAGGCCGATGGGCGATTCTTCTTCGCCATGGCTGATCGCCTCCACGAACAGAATGTGTCACCCCACGGACAGTGGGAGAGCGTGGTCTACGCTCAACCCAGCGACGCGCAGGCATTCGCCAAGCGCCAGCCGGCGGCAAGGCCGCTAAGCATCCTTGGCGTCCAGTACTACCGCGAATTCGTGCTTCGCGTAGCCGACCGACTCGTCCCTCCGGAGCCAGAGGCAGGTGTGCTCCTCAACCGGGCCGACAAGGAGTTCTTCTTCTACCGTGACCAAGCGGGCTCGTTGCAGCTGGTGACGGGCATGGTCAACAAACCAGCGAAGGTCCCGCTGATCGCCAGTTATCGCATCGAGACGCTCAGCGATCTGGTAGCAGGCGAGGCCGACGCATATCTCATGGACCTGGGTATCGAAGACGATCGCGTACTGATCTCTACCGGCGAGTCCGGTCCCTATGCGCGTCCCTTCGCAATCTTCGACCGGACGAGCGGCCAACGAATCTTCATCTCACTCGAGCCATTCCGCTTCGGCACCGTGGAGACCAATATCGTCGAGCAGACCGGAAAGACAGCCTGGAACGTGGGCCGAAGCTATTGGTGGGATTTCTGGAATCGCCCGGTCAGCCACATCTCGCGCGGTGTTATCTTCGCGCTCGACACGGTCCGGGATGCGGGCCGTGACGTCACCATCAGACTCTTGCAATTCCCCGAGCTCGATGACGACCCCATCTTGCCTCTGGAACAAGGGCCCGGGATGGATATAGCCGCTTGGGAGCGTTTCCTGGACGAGACCTTCGGCGAACAGACTTACGCCGGCCAGGCACAAATTCTGATAGACGGAGACCAGTTCTTTCCCCGCTTGATCGACTCCATTCAGAATGCCGACAGGTCCATAAAGATTCGAACCTATATCTTCGACAATGACGATTTTGCACTCGGTATTGCCGACCTGCTCCGGCAGCGTTCCGCAGACTTGAAAGTGCAGGTCATGCTCGACAGCCTCGGCACGCAATTCGCCCAGACCGAGTCACCGGCCACGTTGCCCGAGGGAGCAGAAACGGCGGCCGCGATAATGCATCACCTGGAGCTTGGATCGAAGGTAAACGTCCGGCCACTCACTAATCCCTGGCTGACAGGCGATCACAGCAAGAGCATGACTATCGACGGCCGGGTCGCTTACGTCGGTGGTATGAATATCGGTCGCGAATATCGTTGGGAGTGGCACGATCTCATGGTCAAGCTGACCGGTAGGGTAGCGGCGGCGGTCGATTACGAATTCGACAAGACCTGGGCCCACGCGACGATGGCCGGCGACCTTGTTTATCCGGCGTTCCTGGCGACGTCGGAGATGGATCAGCTACCGCTCCGGGAGGGCGATTACCCTATACGGATTCTCACGACCCTGCCCATGGAGTCGCAGATCCTGCGCGCCCAGATCCACGCGATTCGTCGGGCCAAGAGCGCCATATGGGTGGAGAATGCCTATTTCTCTTCCACCCGGGTGCTCTTCGAACTGGCGAAAGCACGGCACCGAGGCGTAGATGTCAGGGTCATCCTTCCGGTGGAGGGCGACAACGGCATCATGGACAAGAACAACGTCCAGGCCGCCAATACGCTGCTAAAGCACGGTGCCAGGGTGTTCATCTATCCCGGTATGTCGCACGTCAAGGCAGCGATCTACGACGACTGGGCGTGTCTCGGGTCGGCAAACTTCGACAAGCTCAGCTTCCGGGTCAACAAGGAGCTGAACCTGGGCATATCGCATGCCGGATTCGTCGACAGACTGCGAGAGGAGGTATTCGAGGCCGACATGGCGCGGTCGCTGGAACTGACCGAACCGCTGCCCGAAGATTTCTCGCACACGCTCGCCTCTATTTTCGCCAGTCAGCTGTGACCAGGCAAGATCGACAACGCCGTTGGCATGACCGTCGACGCAGAACAGACCTTTCAGGAAAGGCGATGTTGTTTAGCAAGGGCATCTGCCCGGCCGACTTGACCCGCAGAGGGGTATCTCTAGTCAACTGATCGCGGAATCCACTCCGGTACAGTGAACTCGATCGCGTCCAGCCGCGTCGCCGACATGTTCATCCTCGCCCGAAACGCGTCCCAGCGCGGATCGTCGTGCAGGTTCCGCCAGATCGGTAGGTACATGATGCGGTGGAACCAGTACCCCTGCAGGCCGTAACGCTCGTCCATTGAATAGGCTGTCTCCAGCCATTGGAACGCCGCGTCGATCTGCCCGGTCCAGGCGTAGGCCTCGGCGACGAGGTAAGCCTGGTCGCGGAACCGATCCTCGATCTGCGCCACGACCCGATTTAGCGCCGCCGCGGATGCTTCCTGTCGCCCGAGGTCGTGCATGATCATGGCGCGGGCGGCGGTCGGCTGCGGATGATCCACCATGTCTTCCGGGAACGACTCGAGTTCCGCGAGCGCCGCCTCCGGGTCCCCCTGAAGCAGCAGGCTCAGCATAAGATAGTAGGCGTTTCCCGGATTACCCGTCACCACTTGCGTTCTGCGATGGGCCTTGACCGCCTCCTCGAATCGACCGCCCCAAAGGTACGACTGGGCCAGGTGAAAATGGCAGCCCGCGTTCTTCGGGTCGGCGGCCACACAGCGCTCGAGAAGCGCGATCGATTCAGCGTGTCGACCGATGGAGCGTGCGAATATCCCCGCGGCCCTCGTTAGCTCCAGGTCACCCGGCGCCGTGCGGAGAGCATCCGAGAACTGATTCGCCGCCGACTCCAGGTCGAATCTGGCCTCCCAGGCGTCCCACGCCAGTCCCGCGAGAGCGGTCCCGTTGCCCGGGTCGATGGCCAGCACACGTTCGATCATCGCATCGGCGTGACGGTCCTGTTCCTCGTCGCTGATCAGTCCCAGCCTCAAGAGGCTGTAGCTGGAATAGGCTGATAGCAGCAGCGCTGGCACGTACTCGGGGTCGATTGCCAGTGCCTGGTCGAGCAGTTCGAACGCTTGCTTGTCGGCGTCATCACCCTTGCCCCAGGCGTTCATCAGGTACCTTGCTTGCAGCGTCAGGTCATAGACCTCCGGATCGGTCCTGAGACTCGCCTGCTCGAGCCGCTCGAACTCGATGGTCAGCCTGTCAAAGACCGTCAGGGCGATCTCGTCCCGGGTTTCGAAGACGTCGGCCAGGGTGCGGTCGAAGGTCTCCGACCACAGGTTAGTGTCCGTTCGCGTGTCGGTGAGCTGCACCGAGATGCGCACCCGGTCGCCGGCCTTGCTGACGGCACCGTCGAGCACGTGGGCGACGTTCAGGGCCTCCCCGATCTCGGGGATCGTTGCGTCCTTGCCCTTGAAAGAGAAGGCCGAGGTCCTGCCGGTCACCCGGAGCGCCGGCACGTTGCCGAGCTGGTTGATGAGGTCCACCGCGAGCCCCTCGGCGAAATACGCCTGGTCGCTGCCGGGAGACAGGTCCTGGAATGCCAGGACGGCGACGGAGGCATCCCGGACCTCTTCCCTGGCCTCGATGCGACCTTCCTCTCTGGCCTGTTCCACCGCGGTGGCCAACTGCTCCGCATCCCGGGCCGGATCCAGTACGAACTTGTCGAGTGCGAAGAGCCCTAGCGCCAGGGCGAGCGCCACGATGAATAGCCGATCCAGTCGCCGGGTCATCCGCCGGCTGACCGCCGAGTCGTGATCGACCTCGGCCTCGCGCTTGAAACCCTCGGGCGTCAGTTCGAACGCCCAGGCCGAGATGAGTGCGGGGACAAAACCGATAGCGAGGACGATAACAACGACGCGGATGGCGGCGTCGCTCAACTCGAAAACCGGGAACAGAGTTTCTACGACCTGAATGATCAGCCAAGAAACAGCCACGTAGGCCGCGCCTACGCGGAAGACGTTGCGACGTTTAAGTTCAGCGAAGACTGACAATTGTCTTCCTATCGGCTGCTCTCCGCCCTATAAATCATGGGGCATTAAGCGGGGATTGTCGATCCGGGGCAGAATGCGATCTTCGCTTGGCGGGAGAGGGTGCCCCGGAGCAGATTGGTGTGCGAACATTGCGACGATGACCTCAGAACAAGCTTCTGCACTCACGGCTCGGCGACGCTACGCGAGCATCGACTGGATGCGCGGCATCGTCATGCTGCTGATGGTCGTCGATCATGCCTCGCTGGCCTTCAATGGCAACCGCTTCGCGCTGGATTCCGCAGGCTCCTGGACGCCGGGGACCGCACTCCCGCCGCTGGAGTTCAGCGTCCGCTGGCTGACCCATCTGTGCGCGCCGACTTTCGTCTTTCTCGCCGGTACCGCTCTGGCAATCATGGTCGAGCGGCGGCTCGCCAAGGGGATGGACCCGGGCCAGGTGGATCGCGACATCGTGATCCGTGGTGTCATCATCCTGCTGGTAGACCCGGTCCTGATCTCGTTCGGGGTGCGTCAGTTAACTTTCCAGGTGATGTACGCCATAGGTGCGGCGATGATCCTGATGGCTTTGCTCCGCAAGCTGCCGTCCAGCGCCCTGGTGGCGCTCTCACTGGCGTGGATCGTGTTGGGAGAAATTCCGACCGGGATGATGTGGGATCCAACCCAGGGATCGTCCAGTATCCCGGCGGCCTTCGTCACGGCGTGGTACCTGACGCCCGATCTCAAAGTGCTGTATCCGCTGTTCCCCTGGCTCGCCATGATGATGCTGGGCTGGGTTTTCGGCCGTCATCTGCTCGATGCAAGAGAGGGCAAGGCGCGTGTCAGCCCGGCGGTTACGATGCTGATCTGGGGCGGAATCGCGCTGAGCGTTTTCCTTGTTGTCCGCTACGCGAACGTTTACGGCAACATGTTCCTCTACCGTGAGGGCGTGTCGATACTGCAGTGGCTGCACGTGAGCAAGTACCCGCCGTCGTTATCGTTCATGGGCCTGGAACTGGGCGTCTTGTTCGTCACGCTCGGGGTTCTGATGCTGATCGAGCCGCTGGTCACGATTCGCCAGAACGGCGCGCTGCTGGTATTCGGTCAGACCGCGTTCTTCTTCTATGTCGTCCACCGATTTGTCTTCGATGTCTCGGCTCACTGGTTTGGGCTACAGGGTTTCGGTGACCTCACCACGACAATGATCGTGTCGCTGCTCATGCTTGTCGCGCTGTATCCGTGCTGCCTGTGGTATCGCTCGTACAAGAGAGCACACCCGGATAGCGTGCTCCGATTTTTCTGAGGCGAGATCACATATCCGACTGCGGATACTGCAGCTGGGGGCCATCCTGTCACTGGTCTCGCTATTCGAAGAGATGCTCCCGAAGTCCACGACCACTCCCGGGGGAACATCAACTGGCGATGGCAGGTCAGAAAATAGCAGGCACGAAGCAAGTTGGGGAAATCGCGATGGTGGGAAAAACAGCTCTTATAACAGTCATGGCGGCGATCCTGGCTACGGCAGGGCGGGCACAGGATTCACTTTTAGAGGACGCGGAGGATAGCCCGGGAAATCCGTTAGAACAGGTGTTGCAGGCTGAAACGGTCAATGAGTCCCCGGAGCTGTTGTCCGGATTTAAAGATGCGTTTGTCACGCTCGCGGTGACGCCACGTTATCCGAAGCGAGCTTTGAGGAAGAAAATCGACGGAGAGGTGACGCTGGAATTCGATATCAGCAAACATGGTCGTGCGGAGAACATTACTGTGGTGGCTGAGAGCCCGCCCGGCGTATTCAAAAAGGAGGCCGCAGATGCGTTGCAGTACTGGGCCTTTTCGCCTGCCCGACTTGCCACTTGCGGCACCCTTGCTCAAAGAGCCCGCCAGACATTGCGATTCGATCACGGCGGCGATCCGCAGATCCGGTTCGCCCCACTTATGATCAATGATATTCCACAGCCCCCGCAAGCAATGGAAGAGACAACGCTACAGCGGTTCCGGCAGGAGCAGGTCTGGGCTCGGCAAGCGAGCGGGATATTTGACTCGAGAAATTTTGTTACGACCAAAAGGGTGGAGCCGGATTACCCGCTAAAGGCTTTGGAGCGGCGGAAAGAAGGCATGGTTGCTATCGCGTTCATCATCGAGACTGACGGCAGCGTAGCCGATGTTGAAGTTGTTGATTCTGTCGCCGCGACATATTTCCAGCGGTCCTCGCTAACGGCGATCCGCCAGTGGACATTCAGACCGAAACTTCGCGACGGTAAACCGATCGCTTCAGCCGCGTGCCATGAGTTCATCTTCCATGCTGACGAGTACGCGCGATCCGGCAAACTCTCGCGTGCCCGGGAAGACGCGAATATCCGCACCTACACAGTGGACTAAGCTGCCGGAGCGGGGAGTTAAGCGCCGGACCCTCGCCGCGAATATCGACCCATCGCCGGCAGCGGAGCAGCGATTTGCTCCGGGTTGAGTCCGTCGGGTCCGGCTCTCAGCCCGGGGCCGTCAACACGACTATGGCTATCAGCGTGGCGTAGCTGAGCGGGAAAACCCATCGGGCAGCGCGATCGATACTGTGCGCCCGCTCAGGATTGTCCGCCTGATAGCGGGACACGATGTAACTCTCCAGCACGGTGACGCCCAGCAGCAGGAAGCTGATCACCATGATCTTGTCCATCAGGGTGAGATAACCGACGCGTGGCAGGTTCTGGGAGGCGACAAACTGGTACGCGACGATGGTGAGAATACCGGTCGCAGACGTGCGTACCCGGATGCCGAACTTCTCGTCGAGCATCCAGAAGATGGACCAGGACAGGGCGACGATGATGAGCAGGGGAAGCATTACCTTCCACAGATAGAAGCCCGACTTGCGTTCGATGTCGATGGTCAGCACGAACTGGGAGAAGGGCTTGGTGCTGCGAATCACGTCGACCCGCTCCTCGTGTGCGTGGACTCCGGTGATCGTCCACTCGGGAATTTCAAAGTCCTCCGCAAAACCCGTCTTCGAGGCATCGGCGACCATGACCACCTGTTCGGCATCCCAGGTGAACGACTGGATCTCCAGCGTCAGTTGCTGGCTGTCGAAGGGGAATCGTCGCAGGTTGAAGTTGGCAGACAACCGGACACTGATATTGAGATCGCCGCTCACCGTGCCGTCGGCTTGGACCCGTATCACCCGCTCAGTGATCTTGAGCTCGTCCACCTGGTTGACCGGAAACCCCCTGGCCGTCCAACCCTGGTCGATTTGTTCTGCCGCCTCCGGTCCATAGAAGACTTTCTCATCGACACCTTCGACGCGAGGGTCGAAAGCATGTCTGGGATCGCACCAGCTTACGGTGACAATGCCACGGAACTGATACGAGGACTGGACCGGGTCGATGTCCCGCAACTCGTCCACGAACAGCCCGGCGCGGACCTCCGTGGGACCGTTGTTGTTGGGCGGTGTCTTCAGGTCGACCTCAGACGAGCGCGGGGCTATCGACAGCGGCTCACCGCTGCAGGTCACCGGTGCAGCAGCCGCTGAGGCGGGCAGTGCCGCCAGGCCGTAGATGACCACGATCGAGGCGAGCGAGAGAAATCCGGACAAACGCGATAAAACAAGCATCCTTGGCACACCTCAGCGAGCGACTGATACGGTGGTATTGGGATCGGCCGCTATCTTACGCGGTTATCATGGATTCGGCGAAGCCCTCCAGGGCGGCGCAGCCTGCCCCTGCACCGCTACAGACAACGTTGTCCCCGAAGATCTGAACATGCCGCCGACGAGTGACCGAATCGCTACCCCGTTGCTGATAATCTTTGGGCTCGTCAATTTGCCGCTGTCCATGCTCTTGTCGCCGACGGCGGCCATGCTGCCGAATTTCTATCTCGAGTACAGCGCCGTCACCCTGGCGGGCCTCGCGACCGCCACGCTTGTGGCGCGGCTGTTCGATGGCATTACCGACCCGCTTATCGGCTACCTGTCTGACCGGGCCGGAAACCGCAAGCCGTGGATGATTGGCGGGGCGCTGCTGGTCTCTGCCAGCGCGTGGTTCTTGTACAACCCAGGCCCGGACACCGGTCTGATGCACCTGCTTGTCTGGTACCTCGCCGTCACTCTGGGGTGGACGCTTGTGGAAATCCCGCATACGGCCATGGCGGCGGAATTGTCCGGCGGCTATCACGAACGGTCTCGGATCGCGCTCTACCGGCAGTTCCTTGGCTTTGTGGGTGGCATCCTGTTCATGGCCTCCCCGATGTTGTTGGTAGGCGGCACGACCGCATTCACGCCGGATGTCTTCCGGGTGTTGTCCATGTTCATCATGGTCGCGTTGCCCTTGACCGTCATACTCATGTGCAGGCTGGTCCCGGAGCCGCGGCGCGGGCTGCGGACCGTGAAGGTTCGGCCGGGCGACCTGTGGCTGGCGCTGAAACACACGCCGCCGCTGCAGTACTTTCTCGTCACGCAGGTTCTGTTCGGCCTGGCCACGGGCGCGGTCATGAGCCTGTTCGTGATCTTTGCCAGTCAATACCTGGGACTGGCCGAGAACATTCCCCATATCGCCATGCCCATGACCCTGGCGATGGCGCTGGGGATGCCGCTGTGGTTGCAAGTGATGAAGCGCGTAGACAAGCACCGCGCGTGGGCCGCGGCTGGCGTGGGCATGATCGCGACTCTGGGATGTGTCTTGCTACTAGAGCCGGGGACCGGCGCCTTGATACCGATGATCACGGTCATGTCCGCTTTCGGATTTTTCCTGGGGCTTTCATCGATCGCGCTGCCGTCGTTGCTGGCAGACTTGGTGGACTACGACATATGGAAGAATGGCAAGGATCGAGCCGCTATCTTCTTTTCCTTCCAGGCGCTGGTAACAAAACTCAACCAGGGCGTCGGTGGTGCGATCGCGCTGTTCATTCCCACTCTGTTCGGGTTCTCTGGCAAGGGTGAGCTGACCTCGCCGGCGGTGCTGGGCCTCAAGACCGCGTTTGTGGGCTGGCCGTGTCTGCTGCTGCTGCCCATGATTTGGCTGGCCTGGCGCTATCCATTAGACCGCCGGGCGCACAGCATACTGGCTCGTCGGCTCGGGTCCCGACCCGCCGGCCGATAGCCCCCGAACGTGGGGCAAGGCCGCGAAGTCATTCCGATTCAGGGCGCCGGCGTGGCCCCGGAATCTGCGTTACGGTGGATGGTTTGACCGAGTCCCGGCGGATGCTATGGTGGGGTATTGAATGTCGCCCGGGGTAGGGTGAATGCGTTTCCTAAAGATATTGACCTGGATCGCCGTGCTGCTGTTGGTGCTCGTCGGCGCAAGCGTCATCGTCATCCAGAATACTGACTGGAACCTCCGTCGCGCACGGCTGGAGCAGGCCGTCACGGAGCTTGCCGGGCGCGAGTTGAAGCTGACGGGCGACCTGGACTTCACGCTGTTCCCCCGACCCACCCTGACCGCCGGCGGCCTCGCACTCGCCAATGTCGATTGGGCCTCGGATCCAAAAATGCTCGAGGCGGATGCGGTCACCTTCGTTTTCAAACCGCTGTCGCTGCTCACCGGATCCCCACGGACCAAATACATCGGCATGCGCGGCGTCAAGCTGACCCTGGAGGAAAACGACGACGGGCAAGACAACTGGGCATTCGGAGACGGTTCTGGCAGCGGGTTTGGTTGGGGCGATGTTCTGCCCTACCTCAAGACCATCGAGGTCGAGGATGCCTTGATCAACTACGCGGTAGCGGGTGAGGAACCACTACAGATCGGGCTGCACAAGGCGCTACTCCATGAGAAAGCGATCGGAAGCGTATTGGATGTCGATGTGGAGGGGAGTCTCAACGACAAGGCGTTCACGGTAACCGGCGAGACAAGCTACCTGAACGAATATCTTCTCGGAGGCAGCTTTGGGGGTGATTTGCACGTCACGCGGCCGGGGTATGAGTACGACGTAGTCGGGAAGTATGGGCGATTCACCGGCCTGGAGGGCGTTGACCTGCATTTCAAGGGGAAGGGCACCCGCCTGCCCACGATCGCACAGCTTGCAGAGATTCCCGACAAATATCGTGGCGAGTGGGAAGCCGATTTCAAGCTTTCCGGAGACAAGGCCGGCTACCGGATCACCGATGCCGACATCCAGATGGCCGAGCGTTCTTTCAAAGGAAGTCTGGCCTTCAATGACGCCTCCGGCTACAGCGGCAAATTCGGCGTTGTTACGCCGGATTATCAATTCGATGCGGATGGCAATTTCGGCACGCTGAGGGATGCAGAGGGGATCGATGCCACGATCAACGGCCACGGCACCCGATTCCCGGGTATTGGGGTACTTGCTTCGATCCCGGAGAACTTGAGGGAGGACTGGCAGGCCGCCCTGCACGTGAAGTCCGCGCAGGACAAGATCCTCGGCGAGGACGTGAAGCTCAGGATCGGGGAAAGCGATCTCGCAGGAACGATCACTGTCGATCGCGCGGGATCACGGCCCATGATACATGGGGATCTGACCTCAAAATTTCTCGACGTCGGGCTCATTCGTCGCTCCTATACGGACGCGGCGACGGACGACGACAAGGGCCCGATGACGCCGTCCGAAAAGATATTCAGTTCCAGCAAGTTCTCGTTGGAGTGGCTGCGGGATTTCGATGCGTCATTGCAGATCGCGGCGGATCGGCTGCAGATGACCTTCTTCACTTATCTTGATGCAGTCATGCGGGTGAATCTCGACCTGGGGCGACTGGAATTCAAGGGGGAGAAAGGTTCGATCTATGGCGCCGATTCCCTGGGCACTCTGGTCGTGGACGCCAGCGTCCAGCCGCCGACTTATACGATGGACGTCATCGCGAAGGGGGCCGATGTCAAGAAGGTCATCGGCGATTGGACAGATCCACCCTTCTTGTCCGGGCAGGGGGACTTCGACCTCAAGCTGAATGCCCGTGGTGACTCCATCGCCGCAGTCATGGGCAGTATGTCGGGCCAGGTCAGGTTACTGGTGGGTGAAGGCGAGGCGATGGTCGGCATCCTCGAGCGCATGGTCAAAACCGTCGGCCTGAAGCAACTCGAGACGCTGTTCGGCGATGAGAAAGTCGATTCGGTCCCGATGAATTGCCTGGCGGCAGACCTGGTTGCCGAAGATGGTGTCGTGACGGCCGAAGTCTTCATCCTGGATACCGAACGAGCCACGATCCGCGCCAAGGGAGACGTCGACCTGGGCAAGGAGGAATGGGACCTGGTCCTAAAGCCCAAGCCGAAAGTGGCCTCGTTGTCGACGGCGGTGCCGATCCACGTTGGCGGCCCGCTGAATGATCCGAATTTTTCGCCCGCCGCAGTCGGGACGCTCAGAAAGCTGGCCGGTATCGCCAGCCTGTTCGTGTTCCCGCCGGCGGCGGTCGCCGGACTCGCCGACGTCGGATCCGGACACAATATCTGTGTCGAGCTCGCCGCGGAGAAAGATTAGCTCCGCAGCGAAGACCACCGATGCCGACGGGGACTTACCGCAGGCGTTGAGGTCCAGGCCGCGCGGCAGTAGTCTAAAATCTCGGGAGGCGTCGCCGGCGATCCGCCTGACTCCGGATCCCGACGCGATAATGCCGCGCAAGGCAACAACAGATCGAGGACGATCCGTCCTCGCGGAGGGGAAGAGATGAATAAAATGAGAATGGGGAAGACGATTTCGACTGTGGGTCTTTTGTTGATCGCGGCCCACGCTTTTGGCGGACATCACGAGGGCAGCATGAAAGCCACTGCGGAGATCAAGGGCTGCACCGATCCGAATATTTCCGGTATGGCGACGCTGACCGAGCAGGTCACCGCCGAGGGCATCAAGGAAGTCAAGGTCGAGATGAAGGTCAAAGGCCTGTCGGACGGCGATCATGCCGTTCACATCCACGAGGTCGGCGCATGCGAGCCCTGCGGGGCGGCCAAGGGCCATCACGATCCCGGTCCGTTTGGCCAGTCGCGGCCAGACAGCGCCGGCACCGATACCCCGGCGAAAGATATCAATCACCCATACCACATGGGCGATCTGATTAACCTGAACGTCAAGGACGGCGTGGGCACCATGGAGCACACGACCAACCGCGTCACCTTGTCGCCCGGGCGCCTGACCATCATGGATGACAATGGCAGCGCATTCATTATCCACACCAACCCGGACACTTACTGTGATGAGGAAACCGACCTCAAGAAGGGGTGTGCCGGAGGCTCGAGAGACGCCTGCGGAATTATACGGGCGGCGAAATAGAGCGCTAACCGGCGGTCGGAGCCCAAAACGCGACTTCCGTCCGTCATCCGCGAGAGACAAGAAGGGCGTCCCGGTCGGGACGCCCTTCTCATATGGGTGATCTGCAAAAAGCGCCCTAGCTCGTTGGCAGTCTCGCCATCATCTGCGAAACCGCGTAATTCAGCCGTGCTCGCGCTTCGTCCTGGCTCCGCCTGCCCTCGACCTCGCCGGTGGCCAGAGCTCCCCAAACTGCCCGGCCAGTGCCGGCATCGATCAGGAGGATCACAAGAGCCCCCTGTGGGGAACTCTTCATCATTTCCAGATCAGACTCAGGGTCGTCTTCGAGCTCCAGGGCTTGCATATCGACACCCGCGATATAGGCGACGAACAGGTCCGGATTCGCCGAAACTTCCGTGGCGCCGTGCTGGCGTAGCTCACGATCGATAAGAAACTGAATCTCCGCATCGGCGTCGAAGCCGCGCGGCTCCCACTGGCCATCCGGGTCATTGAGGATCTGCGCCGCGGCTAGCCATTTATAGCTCGCGTTGGATGAGAGCGTGAATCCCGGTGCAGCCTGGGAGTCCACATTGATGTCACTCGTTACGGGGCTCGCGCAGCCGAAGAGCGTGGCGGCTGTTGCGACGACCGCCAGCAGCGTGGCCAGTCGGTTCCTGATCACTGTTTTCTCCCTCTGGTCTGTTCGGACGAGCAGGCGTCGTAACGCATGAAGCTCTGTAGTCTAGCGGGCCCGGAACGGCCCGTCATCGTGGTTACCGGGTTGCAGCCTGCTCCCGGGCGTTGGTTAGACCAGGCTGGACCGCTCGCCCGGGCTAGGGCTGCGGGGGATTCCTGATCACCGTCGGTGGCGGCCAGTCGAATCCGGCCTCTTCGAGCCGCTGGCGGAACACGGGCGTCGCCTCCAGGTCGAAGGGCGCGCCGCACATGCACTCCATGGTCGCCGCCGCCAGCATCGTTTGCCCCGCGGGCAGAGCATCGACCCACGCCGCCGCTTCGTTAGCCGCCTCTCGATCGCCGACAATCGCGTAGAGCTCGATGGCGATATATCGCTTCAGCCATGGACTGATCCCGTCCAGAGCGATATCTACCTGCTTCCTGGCCTGCCCCATATCGCCGATGGCAACGCTCGCGGAAACCAGCATCGTGTCCCGGTTCCAGGCGGTCGTCGAGGCCGCGGTGTCGTAAGCCTCTTGCGGTCTGTTGAGCGCGATCAGGGCACCGACCAGCAGCGCCCTCAGGAACGGGTTGTCGGGCTCAATCTCCAGTCCCCTGTGCACGAGCGCCAGCGCCTCATCCGGCTTGCCGGCCCACATCGCGGCCTGCGCGGCCGAGTAGAAGTTGTAGAAGTTCAGGGGATCACACTCTATCAACCGGTTCCTGTAGACCAGAGACTGCGCTGCGAAGCCGAATGCCGGCGCCACCTCCAGCCACACCGGGTCGGCACAGCTGCTGGACTCCAGAGCCGTCTCGAATCGATCCGGCAGAGATCTCCAATTGGTCGAGGCCAGGGTGCGGTCTACTTCGATCAAGGCGCGTTCGCCCGGGTCCGACGTGTACTCGCTAGCCGCCGAGAGGTCGCGCAGATAGCTCGCGTATGCAGCCTGACGTTGCTCATCCGTGGCTTCATAGGTAGTTGTGGAGTGAGCATAGAAGTCGCTGCGGATGAAGTAGGCGCTCGCGAATCGCGGCTCAAGACCGATGGCCTTGGTCAACCACTCGGCGGATTCGGCCAGCATGCCCATATCCACCTCGTTGGAATGGGCTTGGATATACATGGCTCGACCTTTCTGAAAGGCGATGAAGGCCTCGACGTCGCGGACGCCGGCAGCCAGCATCCGCTGGCGCTGCGCCTCGTCCATGACCACTCCCAGGGCGCGGGTGACGCTCTCGGCAATATCGGTCTGGACCTCGAAGACGTCTTCAAGCGTGCGGTCGTAGCTCTCCGACCACAGGTGGTAGCCATCCGAGGTGCGGATGAGCTGAGCCGTGATGCGGGCCCGGTCGCCAGCTCGGCGGACGCTACCCTCGAGCAGATGAGCGACATTCAACGCAGACCCGACCTCTCTGAGGTCTGCCGTTTTATCCTTGAACTGGAACGAAGAGGTGCGCGCTGTCACCTGCAGATCGGGAACGCCTGCCAGGAAGTTAAGGATCTCCTCGGACAAGCCGTCGGCGAAGTACTCGTTCTCTTCGTCGCCGCTCATGTTGACGAACGGCAGCACGGCAATAGATCGATCCGGCGGCGGCGCGAATTTCTCGGCCACCAGGGCGCTCGGATCGGCGGTCGCCTCGGGTTCGGCGGATTCCATGACCGGCTCTGCCGGCGCGGGCGCCTCCGGGATCAGGCGATCGACCACCACGACGCCGATCGCCAGGACGAGCAGGACGATGATCAATACGTTGATTTTCCTGCCCGTGTGCGCCGTCACGGACGCCGAGCGATCGATGTCACGTTCCCGCTTCAGACCCTCGGGGGTCATTTCGAAGACCCATGAGAAAATGAGTGCCAGCGGGAAGCCGAGTATCAGCAGGGCGAGCACCAGCCGGAGCCCCGACGACGGTAGCTCCATCGCCTCGAACAGCACGTCGGCCACCTGAAGCAACAACCAGCTGGCCACCACATAGAGCATGGCGACCTTGATGACGTTGCGCCGCTTGAGTTCGTCGAGAAAGGGCATTTTTTGGCGTTGGCTCTCCTCAGGTGCGCCGATCATGAAACAACGACAGTGATTTGTCGATCAGAAGTCCGCGCGCCTGCGCGTCTTCAGCAATATGATTCGATCGAGTCCAGAGGCACCTGGCTGCGCACAAAACTTCCGCTACCGCGCGCGACCACACGGTCATCATCGAGATACAACACGGCATCCGCAACAAACAGGTTCTTTGTCTCGGACGTAACGAAACCTTCGGATCTCAAGACGCCGGCCTGTACCGGCCGCAGCAGGTACAGGTTGAAGGACACGGTGACCACGAAGTGCTCGGGCACCAGCGAGTTCACTGCGAAAAAGGCCACGTCGTCCAGCGCTTTGAAGTAAACCGACCCGTGCAGTGCTCCCGCGGCGTGAAAGAATTTCTCTTGCGCCTGCATGGTCAGCGTCGCCTTGCCTCGTGACACTTCCAGGTGCGGCGAGTAGAGCGAATTCACCGGCGCCGAGTGATACATGTTCTCCAGTTTTCGGAAATGTTCAGACATGGAGGCTCGACGATCAGCCCTCCGGCAGGTTGGTCTCTATCACGGTACCCGCAAAACTGGCATAAGCGCCGCCTAGCTGTTTCGCCACCGAGTCCGGGAAGACGTGGAACTCTCCGACGCGCAGCGCAGCGATGATGGCATCGGCTACCAGTGAGGCCGGCTCTGCAATCTCGGTCAGTCCTGCCGCATCGCCCATGTCGGTCGCGATCGGACCCGGGTGGACGCTCAGCACGATCGTCCCCTGCCCGGCGAGAATCTCCCGCAGCGACTGGGTGATGGAATAGGCGGCCGCCTTGGAGGCGCAGTAAGTCGAGAAGTCCGGGAATGACTTCAGGGAGGCGACGGAGTTCAATTGGGCGAACACGCCGCCGCCGTTGGCCTTGAGCACCGGGGCGAAAGCCTGCGCCATGCGCATCAGGCCATAGACGTTGATGTCCATCTCATAGGCGAGGGATTCGAGCGCGTCGTCCGCAAGCGGCGTGGACGTCGTCAGTACGCCGGCATTGTTGACAACGACCTCGGTATCGCCGGCGGCTGCCGCCGCAGCCTCGATCGACTCGGCATCGCTCAGGTCAATAAGGACCGGAACGACATTGTCGCCGTATTTATCGACCAGCGGCGCCGCGCTGTCCAGTGTACGCAC
>CP070833.1:2828817-2833942 GCA_020341735.1 Gammaproteobacteria bacterium
GGCAAGCCCGTCAAGCACGTGACCCACACGCGTGGTGTTCGGGGCGCTTACTTCGTAGAAACCCGGTTACGCCTCACTCGGGGAGGATCTCAAACGTGGTCAATCGTGGCGGATGTACAGCAGACGCAAAGTCAGGTCGTCGAGTTGACCCTGCAGCTCGACGATCCCGACGAGTTCCAGGGGGCGCTCGCTCGTTCAATCGAAGAGGGCAGCGACGAGTTGGCCCGGATCATAGCTTCTGCTGACGGCTTTCAGGCGACGGCCGAGGAAAATGTCACGACTCACCACTATGCCAACGTGCTGTTCAACATACTGCGTGGCGGTGTTTTCGATGACCAATACACGGTGTCCGCAGAAGACTTCCGCCGCACGGTGGCGCATTTCAATCGGGAAGTTCATTCTCGCAACCGGGAATGGCTGGAGGAACTGCCGGACAAGCTCAACATCCGCTCGCTGTTCTCATCCGTCGAGGAACGGGGAGACCCGCAGCTGGAACGGCTCTGCTACGAGTATCTTCCGATCACTTTCGGTCGCCGCCATGGTGACCCCAGTCGACCCTGGAACAAGTTTGCGATCAAGCTGAAGGATGAACACGGTAACCGCCTGCTCTCATATGAGGGCAACTGGCGGGATATTTTTCAGAACTGGGAAGCCTTGGTTTTCAGTTTTCCGGGTTTCATCGAAAGTGTCATCGCCAGGTTCTTAAATGCATCCACCGTGGATGGCTACAACCCCTACCGCATTACCAAGGACGGCATCGACTGGGAGGTCGAGGAGCCTGACAACCCGTGGAGTTACATCGGCTACTGGGGCGACCATCAGATCATCTACCTGCTCAAGTTGCTGGAACTCTCCAGACGATTTAAACCCACGCGCCTGAGCGAATTGCTGCACCGCCCGATCTTCGGTTATGCAAATGTGCCTTACCGAATCAGATCGTTCGATGATCTCATCGACAATCCGAAGAGCACGGTCGACTATGATCAGGCGCTCGCGGACCGGATAGCCCGCCGGGTCGAAGCCGACGGAGCCGACGGCAGGCTCGTGCTGGATGCCGATAGCGAAGTCTACCTGGTCAGTCTTCTTGAAAAATTGCTGGTGCCATTGCTGTGCAAGCTGGGCAACCTGGTGGTAGATGGTGGTATCTGGCTCAACACCCAGCGACCTGAGTGGAACGACGCCAACAATGCCCTTGTGGGACACGGGTTGTCGATGGTCACCATGTATCACATGCGTCGCTACATCCGATTCCTGCAGGAGCTAATTGCCGGGGAATCAGGCTCGATCGAGCTATCGGATCAAGTGAGCAGATGGCTGTCGGAAACGGCCGCAGCGCTCGCCAGCCTGCGGCCACAACTCGGTGATGCCCCTGTCGGCTCGCACAATCGGTTTGATTCACTGCGGGAACTCGGCCTGGCGGCGAGTCGCTATCGCACATCCGTCTACAAGGACTTGCCATTCTCCGCAAAAGTCACGCAGCCGGTTGAAACAATCAGGGCGCTGCTGGATTCGGCCCTGGCGGCGATCGACCACAGTATCCGCACCAATCGCCGCGAAGACGGTCTGTACCACGCATACAATCTGCTGAACTTGCAGCCGGGAAGGGTGGAGATAGACGACCTGTATCCGATGCTGGAAGGCCAGGTCGCCGTGCTCAGCTCCGGGTCGACCAGCGCCGACGAGGCCGTCGCCTTGCTCGACGCCTTGTTCGATAGCGACATGTATCGTGAGGATCAGAACTCCTTCATGCTTTATCCCGATCGGCGTCTCCCCGGGTTTCTCGACAAGAATTGCCTGCCGGGCGAGTCGGTCCATTCGATTCCCCTGCTGCGGAGGATGCTGGAGTCGGGCGACACCCGGTTGGTTTGCGTCGATGGCGAGGGTCGCCATCGGTTCAATGCCGATTTCGCCAACGTCGGTGATCTCAATACGAGGCTGGACACCCTCTCCGCGATTTACGGGGACGAACTGGAGGCCGCTCGAGGGCCGCTGCAGGATCTGTACGAGGCGGTGTTCGATCACCGTGCCTTCACCGGTCGTTCCGGCGGCATGTTCGGTTTCGAGGGGCTGGGGTGTATCTACTGGCACATGGTCTCGAAGCTGCTGCTGGCGGTACAGGAGAATTTCTTCGCCGCACTCGAACAGAAGGCTGACGAGACTGTCTGCAGTCGTCTCGGCCAGCATTACTATCGGATTCGCGAGGGTATCGGTTTCAACAAGACGCCGGCGGAGTACGGCGCGTTTCCCACCGATCCGTATTCCCACACGCCGAAGCACGGCGGAGCGCAGCAGCCGGGCATGACGGGACAGGTCAAGGAAGAAGTGCTGTCACGTTTTGGCGAGTTGGGGGTGCGCGTCACCGGCGGTGAGGCTCGGTTTGACCCGCGGCTGCTGCGGGAGTGTGAATTCGCAGCCCGACGCGGTCAGCTACGCTTTCTCGATGTCGACGGCGAGTGGCAGGCGCTGACGGTCCCGGAACGAGGATTGGCCTTCACCTGGTGCCAGGTCCCGGTCATTTACCGACTGACCGACGACCCGGTTCCCGCGGTGACCGTAACCCGGAGTGATGGTGACGCGCGAACGTTCCCACAGTTGTCTCTGCCGGCCGACCTGAGTGCGGAACTATTCGATCGCAACGGCCGAGTCCGCCGCATCGAGGCAAGCTTTCCGACCAGTTTCCTCCTAGGTCCTGATAGCACGGTTACGGATAACTGAAGTGCCAACGGATTCGTCAAATTATCGATGCGGCGTTGAGGGCGAGATAGATGCATAAAGCCACCATTGACGACGTTGCAGAACTCGCGGGCGTATCGATCAAGACCGTGTCTCGGGTCGTTAATCAGGAACCTAATGTGCGAGACTCGACGCGGGCCCGGGTCGAAAAGGCGATTGCCAAGCTAAACTACCGGCCGAATCGCTCCGCCCGTAATCTCGCCAGCCAGCGTTCGCACCTGATAGGGCTCATTTACGATGACCCCAGTGCCTACGAGATTCCCAGCGCCGGCTATGTCATCAGGATGCAACTCGGAGTGTTGCGTGCCTGCAGGGCGGCGGACTACGAGCTGCTCATACACCCATGTAATTACCGCGCCAAGCGGATAGGCGGCGAACTCCAGGCATTGATCGAGCATGCCAGGCCGATCGGCATCATCCTCGCGGCGCCTCTATCGAACATGCCGAGAATCGTGAGCGCGATCGAGGCGACCGGGACACCATTCGTTCGCTTGTCGCCTGGCAAGAGGGGCGGCAAACAATATACCGTCGCGACGAACGATCGGGAGGTCAGTGCGCAAATGACGCGTTACCTCGCTTCCCTCGGTCACAAGCGGATCGCGTTCATCAAGGGGCACCCCAGTCACAAGGCGGTTGCCAATCGCTACCTTGGCTATCTGGATGGATTGAAACAGAGCGGTCTGACGTTCTCCAAGCGGCTCGTCGGAGACGGCGAGAACTCATTCGAGTCGGGTGAAGCCGCCGGCAACAGGTTACTGCGGCTCAAACGCCGTCCCACTGCAATCTTCGCGGCCAATGACGACATGGCCGCGGGCGTGATTCGCGCCGCCGACCTGCTCGGTGTCAAGATCCCCGACCAAGTATCGGTTGCTGGCTGTGACGATATCGCCCTTGCTCGCCAGCTTTGTCCGACGCTGACGACCATCAGGCAACCGCTGGCTACGATGGCTGAACGGGCGGCTCTCCTCCTGATCGAAGTTGCGCAGAAAACAATACCGGGACAGCTGTCCGAGGTCGTCCCGGCGACCTTGCAGATTCGCGAGTCCACGGGTCCGGCACCCGAGTAGGGTCCCCGGATCGGCCTGTCTTCCTAGCGCGACTTCTGCAGTCGCTTCATCACCTGCTTGGGCGTCCTGTCGACTTTGAACAAGCCCCAGTGTTTTTCGGCACCCAGCGGATTGTTCGGATCGCCTTTCCATGGCTCGTCGAACGCCTCGAAGAAGAAGACTGTCGTATTTGTTGCGTTTGCCCAGCGCTGCAGCTCGTCGTAATAGCGCGTCTGGCTGGGCTGGCTGGCGCGGTTGCCGAATTCGCTGGCGATAGTGGCCCAGCCGGCCTCGAGGACTGCGATCGGTTTGCCGGGATGCGCCGCCTGCACACCTTCGATATTTTCTATCGTATAGGCCAGCGCCTCGTCGATCGTCTTGCCTTCCCATTGGGGATAGGTATGTACGCCAAGGAAGTCGACTTCGGTTACCAGCGGTCCACCATCGCGCCTCCACCAGACATAGTTGTCGGCGACCGTGACCGGTTGATCGATGCTGGCTTTCACATGCCTGACATAGTCGATGACGTTGGCCAACGGCACCATGTGGTCATTCCAGTCCACCAGTGCCTCATTGCCTACGTTGACGGCGACGACGATGTCGTCGAATCGCCTGGCCAGCTCGATGCCGCGACGCAATTCCGCGGCGTTCCTTCGGGCGTTCGCCGTCAACCTTTCCTCTGGAATGGGCTCGTCCAGCCAGGGGCAGCCCAGGTGATTGCTGAACTCGGCATCGAGCCAGATTCCCAGCAAGACCCTGATGGGCAGGTCATGCTCCCGTATCAGTTGCAGAGTAGTTGATGAATTCTCGCCCGAGTCATAGAGCCGGATGAGGCCGAAGCCGTGCGTTACCAGGATGCGGAGGTCCTCGAGGATCTCGTCTTTGCCCGGATTCACTGCGCCTTCGCCACGGTCCGGGTACTGGCCTTCACGGAATCCCGAGTAGGCCACCGCCATGACCTGTCCGGCGATGAGTTGGTCGGGTCCCTGGGCATATCGGCTCATGGCTGAAGACGGTTCAGGGTCCGTCATGGAGCTGGCGCAACCGGCGACCGCCAGTAAGGTGATGGCCAGGATTCTGCGGCGTCTCACCGACCCTTCCCCGCCGTGACCAGGAAAGGAAAGTTGGCGTGGGCCGCATGGCCGCGACCGTCATACGCGTAGACGAAGAGGCGGTAGGCGCCGGGCTCGGGCGCGGTGATGCGCACGGTCATTGAATCGGCGTCCTCTATGAAACCATCGAGATTGCGGATTGCCTCTTCATGGTCTCCACCGACCTGCGTGGCGCCGCTCTCGGGCTTCAGTTCCCAGCGGTAAGTCAGCGGATCGCCATCCGGGTCCACGACG
>CP070833.1:2834042-2862263 GCA_020341735.1 Gammaproteobacteria bacterium
GAGTTTCCAGCCGGTGGCGAGGCCGCTGAGACCCGCACCGATAATTGTAATTTTGCGTTGTCCGGTCATCGTATCCATATCAGCCGTCGTCGCGAGACAAGTGAACCCCATACGGGCTCGTCAAAAGGACTGCCTGAAATCCTATCCTCCGCGGGCGCCTTCGATGTTGCTTCAGATCAATGCGTCACTCACGGCCGCGATCGCCCTCAGGCGTGCTTGCGACAACTCGTTCGGGAGTGGCACAGAGGAAGGCGATTCTCCTTGTCGTCGCGCCGGCAAGACCCTGCGTGAGGATTACTGGCGGGTGGCTTCTTTTTCCACCAGGAAGTCGATCACGTCGAAAAGCCCGTCGAAACTGCCTGCCATGTCTGCGCCGGTGATGTACTTGCCGTTTACGACAATGGCCGGCACGCCTGAAATCCTGTAGCGGCGCGTGAGGCTGTCAGATCGCCGCAGCTTGGTCTGGACCGCGAAGGAGTTGAAGGTCTCGGTAAAGTCGGCTTCCGAGATGCCGAACTGAGCAAAAAACTCTGCCAGCTGCTCGGGCGTGTTGAGGAAGTTGCGGTTGACGTTGATCTCGCGGAAGAGTGCCGGATGGACTTCGTCGAGAATCCCCAGGGCTTCAGCGGTGTAGTAAGCACGCGCGTGGATCTGCCAGCTGCGATTCAGGGTGGCAGGCATTCGATCGAAGCGGGCAGCTGCAGGGATGCCGTCGTCAAGCCAGCCCTTAAGGTGCGGCTCTAGCGTGTAACAATGCGGGCAGCCGTACCAGAAGATCTCCAGGACCTCTATCTCACCCGGGGCGGCGCCGGTAGGCTGGGCGGCGGTCAGCAGTTCGTAGTGGCGACCCTGCTCGAAACGTTCCGGTGCCGAGTCGGTTTCCGCTTCCACATCGGCCAGCTGCAACGTCTCTTCCGTGAGTTCATCGTCGGGGAGCCCCGCCGTCTCGGTCATGGCCTCGGCGATTTCCTCCGGAGACTCGGTTCCCGGCGACTGTTCCGCCTGCCCGGCCGCGACTTCTGGCGGTTCGGACGTCTGCGTCGTTTCGGCTTGCTGTTGCGATGCCGCGGCAGGAACGCTCGGTCCCGGATCATCTTTACTGCAAGCCGTGAAGCAGGTTAGCAGGCAAAGGGCGATGAATGTCCTCATGGCGGTGTCTCCGATAGCCCAGGCGCAGCGGCGGGCGAGGCGTTCTAGCGCAGACCCTGCATGTACGAAGAGATGGCGAGGATGTCCTGCTCGGTCATGCGCCGGGCGATGCTCCGCATCATCTGGTTCGGATCAGAGTGCCGTTCACCGCTGGCGTAGAGACGCAGCTGTCCCGCCAGGTAGGTGGAGTGCTGGCCGGCGACTACGGGATAACCGGCAAGCGGGTTGCCCTGTCCTCGCGGCCCATGACATGCGATGCATGCGGTGATGCCCCGATCCACATCCCCGCCCCGATACAGGCGCTCGCCTCTCGCCAGCAGGTCCGGGTCAGCCTCTTTCGGCTGCAGGGGCTGCGCCGAGAAATAGGCAGCCAGGTCTTGGATATCCTGGTCTGACAAGGCAGACGCTTGTGGCGACATCAGTACGTTCTGCCGGGCGCCGTTCTGATAGTGACCAATCTGTGAGGCGATATACGCCCCATGCTGACCCGCAAGCGAAGGCCACTCAGGATTGACGCTGTTACCGTCAACACCATGACAGGCCGCGCAGACGGCGGATTTTGTTTTCCCGGCCTCCGCGGAACCCTCCGCTGCCGCCCCAGCGCTGTAGACGAGGGCCAACGTCAGCAGGACGATGGAACGAAAATTTCTCATCACTCGATAACTCCGACTTTCGCCATCTCGACGCCCCCGGATTCGGGACGAACGAGCACCGTGTTAGACTGCGTCGCGGCAGATAGAGCCGGAAATTCTACACTACCGGACCACTCTATAGTCACCCCGCTCGCTATGTCCGCCTACTCAGAAGCCCGATACCTGACCAGCGCCAACAAAGCCCGGCAGTTCGTCGACGACGAGGGCCGGGAGGTTGCGTTTGCCGGTCGCTCGAATGCAGGCAAGTCCAGCGCCATTAACGCGATAACCGGGCGACGCAGCCTCGCCAGGACCAGCAAGACCCCCGGGCGCACACAGTTGGTGAATTTCTTTGCGCTGGAGCCGGGCCTCCGCCTCGTGGACCTGCCGGGATACGGGTTCGCGAAAGTGCCCGAGGCGATGCGCAGGCACTGGCGTGGACTGATGGAGGCTTATTTCTCTAGCAGGGCGACGCTGTCGGGTCTGTTCGTGGTCATGGACTGCCGACGTCCGATGACCGACGGGGACCGGCAGATGCTCGAATGGGCGGTCGCGGCCCGCTGTCCGGCTCATGTGCTCCTCACCAAGGCCGACAAACTATCCAGGGGCAAGGCATCGGCTGTTCTGCATGCGACCCGACGGGAGCTGACCGGCGTTGCGACAGTGCAGCTCTTCTCGGCCACGAAACGCCTCGGCGTAGCCGAGGCTCGGGATACCCTCAACGGTATGCTCGGGGTCGCGACCGACAAAAAAAAAGGCCCCGGAGCTCGTTAGAAAGGGGACGACTCCGGAGCCAATGGTCCGTCCGACTAGGGGTAGCCGGACTGCTTGCCCGCTCAGGGAGGAGGGCGGGCGAGCGGCTCACTTGCGCTCAGATAAATAGACCGGCAATCGGCAGGAAAAGTTCCGCGGACGAGATCAGTGGGCTTCGTCCCAGTTCGCTCCCTGGCCACAGTCCACCTTGAGGGGAACTTCCAGGTCAGCGGCCTGGGACATGCACTCCAGAAGCGGTGGGACTACGGCATCGATGCTGTCGCCGGGGACCTCGAAGACCAGCTCGTCGTGGACCTGCATGATCAGGCGGGTGCCAGAGTCGTGGCTCTCCAGCCATTCTGATGCCCGCAGCATGGCTCGTTTGATGATGTCCGCCGCCGTACCCTGCATGGGGGCGTTGATGGCGCTGCGTTCTGCATACTGGCGCCGTTGCGGATTGCGTGCCCGTATGTCGGGCAGATAAAGCCGCCGACCAAAAACGGTCTCTACAAAGCCATCTTCCTTGGCCTCTGCCCTGGTCCGGTCCATGTAGTCCCGGACTCCTGGATAGCGCGTGAAATACAGATCCACGTACTCCTGGGCAGCCGAGCGCTCCACGTTGAGCTGTCGGGCGAGACCGAAGGCGGACATCCCGTATATGAGGCCAAAGTTGATCGCCTTGGCGGACCGGCGCTGATCCGCCGACACCGCATCCTGATCGATGCCGAACACCTCGGCTGCGGTGGCCCTGTGGATGTCTTTGTCCTCACGGAATGCGGAGATCAGGCCCTTGTCTCCCGACAGATGGGCCATGATGCGCAGCTCTATTTGCGAATAGTCAGCGGCCACCAAGACGTGGCCCGCATCGGGCACAAACGCCTGACGGATCCTGCGGCCCTGGGGCGTGCGCGCCGGGATGTTCTGGAGATTGGGGTCCGAGGACGAGAGCCGTCCCGTCGCGGCGACCGCCTGATGGTAGGACGTATGAACGCGCCCTGTCCGCGGATCGACCTGCAGCGGTAACTTGTCCGTATAAGTTGACTTGAGCTTGGCAAGTTCCCGATGAGAGAGGATGAGCCCGGGCAGCTCATGCTGATCGGCCAACTCCTCGAGCACGTCCTCCGCGGTAGACGGCTGTCCCTTCGGCGTCTTGCGCACTACCGGCAGGCCGAGCCGTTCGAAGAGGATCTCCTGCAGTTGTTTCGGCGAGCCCAGGTTAAATGGGCCTCCCGCAGCCTCGTATGCGGACTGCTGGATGACGCTCATCTCACGCGCGAGTTCGCCTCCCTGCTTCTCCAGCATGGCCACGTCGAGACGCACGCCGGTCCTCTCCATGTGCTGCAGGACCGGGACCAGAGGGATCTCCATGTCGTTGTAGATCGCGGCCAGCCGGCCCGTGTCACGTAATTTCGGGTAGAGCGTCCCGTGAAGCTTCAGGGTGATATCCGCATCTTCGGCCGCATAGGGGGCCGCTTGCTCGAGCGGGACCTGATTGAAGGTCAGCTGCTTGGCGCCCTTGCCCGCCACGTCTGAGTAGCTGGTGGTGGAGATCCCGAGATACTTGGATGCGACAGAGTCCATGTCGTGTCGGGTTGCCGTGCTGTTCAACACATAGGACTCGAGCATGGTGTCGTGACGAATCCCCGCCAGCCTGATGCCATGGTTCGCCAGGACATGTGCGTCGTACTTGAGGTGGTGGCCGACTTTCGGACGCTGCGGGTCCTCCAGCAGAGGCCGGAGGCGCTCGAGTACCTCGTTGCGGTCCAGCTGGTCCGGCGCTCCCGGATAGTCATGTGCGAGAGGGACATAGGCAGCCGAACCCGTCTGGGACGAAAACGAGACGCCGACGATGTGGGCCTGCATATAGTCGAGACTGTCCGTTTCGGTGTCGAACGCGAACAGCTCTGCCTTGCTCAGGCGCTCGATCCAAGCGGCCAGCGATTGTTCGTCGGTCACCGTTTCGTAACTGACGTCAGTGGCCGGCGCTTGCCCGGGCGATTGACCCGCTTCGGGGAGATTGCGCAGCAGCGAGGTGAGCTCGAGACGGGTATACAGCGATCTGAGGCGGTCGACGTCAGGCTCGGCGCGGGCCAGGGCCTTGGGCCCCAGGTCCAGCTTGACGTCGCAGACGATCGTCGCGAGTTTCCGCGACAGGTCGAGCTGGTCGAGATTGTCACGCAGGCTTTCGCCGACTTTGCCGGGGATGTCCTCTGCGTGAGACTTGATCCCTTCGATATCGTCATACTGACACAGCCACTTGATCGCAGTCTTCGGGCCGACCTTCGGGACACCGGGAATGTTGTCGGAGCTGTCCCCGACCAAGGCGAGATAGTCGATTATCTGATCCGGTCGGACACCGAATTTCTCCTCGACGCCGGCCGGATCCAGACGGCTGCCGGTCATGGTATTGACCAGCGTAACCTTCTCCGAGACCAATTGCGCCATGTCCTTGTCACCCGTGGAGACCAGCACGCTGGTGCCCTTATCGGCGGTCTGTGACGCGAGCGTCCCGATGACATCGTCGGCCTCTACGCCGGACACTCTGAGCAGAGGCAGACCCATGGCCTCGATAGCCTCGAGGAGGGGATCGATCTGCGTCCGCAGATCGTCCGGCATCGGAGGCCGGTTCGCCTTGTAATCCTCGAACAGTTCATCCCGAAATGTCTTTCCCCGAGCGTCGAAGACGACGGCGAGGCATTCCGGGTCATATTCGGTAATCAGTTTCTGCAGCATGTTGAGAACACCGAGCACGGCGCCCGTCGGTTCCCCGTTGCTGGAAGTCAATGGCGGCAATGCGTGAAAGGCCCGATAAAGGTAAGAAGACCCATCCACCAGGATCAGCGGTTCTGCCTTGCTCATGCCGTTCTCTTTGCGGGACTGTGTTGCGCGAACTCAGTCATCCTTGGCGCTCCCGTCGCGTTCTTCGGCGTCATCAAGGGGCTCGTCCTGTTCTGGACCATCCGTATCTTCCGTGGTCACGCTGTCGTCGGCCGGCGGCTGTTCAGGCAGATAGAGCGGACCCGCCTGACCACAAGCCAACAGCAGCAGGCTGGCGAAGACGATGATGATCGAACGCATGATTCGGGGACTCCGGACAACAGGCGTCAAGTATAGACGGGCATCGCGCGTGATTGGCGCCCCCCTTCAGCGCTTGCGCTCCCAAACCTGCCATCGCTCACGGTTTTCGAAGACGGGCAACGAGCCGCCGGAAGGCAGGTCTTCGACGAGCGCGAAGTCATCCTCGAGCAGTTTCGCCAGACCTGTCGAGGACATACCGAATGGCGGGCCGTCCGTTGCAGCCGGGTCGATGAAGAAAAGACCCGCAAGCTGCCCGCCGCTCCTGACCAGGCGTGCCATCGTATTGGCCCAGTTCCTGTGCAGGCGCGGGGGCAGAGCGCACAGGAAAGCGCGTTCGTACACACAGTCGAAGGGAGCCGAGTCGAGTTCAAAAAAGTCGGCCAGCTGGATCACGGCGCCGCTTCCGCGAGTAATCCGCCTGGCGCGCGCAACGGCCGACGGGCTGAAATCGATGGCCAGCACCTTGCTTCCCGCAGTCGCGAAGAATGCCGCTTCGTAGCCCGAGCCACAGCCCGGGACCAGCACCCTGCCCGGCTTGCCACGACGGCTGACATATTGCCTGAGTGCGTCGGGTACCGTACCCGCGTCCCATGGCGTTCTGGCTTCTTGGTAAAGCGTCTCCCAATGATCCGGGCCGTAATAGTCCACCTGAGCCCCGCCTCTGTCAAAAGGCGACCTTGCCGGTCATCAGTCTTTGCCGCTGTAGCGTCGGCCGACCTGGCGATAGGCTTCACGGAACGGCATGTCCTCGTCGAGGACCATGCGGTAAGCGTCCTCGGTAGCATAGAGCGACTGCTCCATACGGATGTTCTCCGGGACGAAGCATACCGAAGGCAAGGCTTCCGCCAGTACGCCGAGGACGTCCCGGGCAAGATCGATCGCACGGAACAATGGCGCCTTTATCAATTGAAGATCACGATGATATCCGGAGGTGAGTTTCGAGCTGACCGCCAGGATTTCGGTCAGGCAGGCCATCGATGTCGCTGTCCTGCCTCGTATCAACTCGAACACATCGGGATTTCTCTTCTGCGGCATGATGGATGAACCGGTGGTCATGTTTGCCGGCAGGGCGACGAAACTGAACTCCTGTGTGCAGAAAAGGATCAGATCAGCCGCCAGTCGACCCAGGTCTGTCATCAGCAGATGAATCTCGAAGACGATCTGGGCCTCCGCTTTGCCACGGGATAGCTGAACCGCAGTCACCGGGGAGTGCACGCTGGCGAACCCCAGAGCCCGGCACGTCTGCTCCCGATCGATCGGCAGTGCCGGGACCCCGTATCCGGCCGCGGAACCGAGTGGGTTCTTGTCGGCCCGCCGGATGCATGCCAGGAGGCCTTTTGCGTCGTCCCGCAATTCTGATGCGAAACCACCACTCCAGAGCGAGACCGAGCTCGGCATGGCCGGTTGCAAATGGGTATATCCGGGGAGCGCCGTATCCGCTTCCCGATCTCCCAGATCATCGAGCGATTCAGCCACCGCAATCACGCCGTCGTGCAGGTCCCGACAAACGTCTTTCATGTATAGCCTCAGGGCAGCCAGAACCTGGTCGTTCCTCGATCTGCCCAGGTGCAGGCGCGGACCTGCTTCCGGGGCACGTTCCGTCAATCGGCTTTCCAATGCGGTATGCACGTCCTCCTCGTCCAGCGAGACCGACCATGCTCCGGCGGCGTGCTCCCGCGCGAGAGCCTGCAGCCCGTCCTCTATCTGTCGGCGGTGCTCCTCCGAGAGCAGACCGCGTTCCGCCAGCATGTCCGCGTGCGCGATGGACGCTCTCACGTCGTAGGGTACGAGCCGATTATCCAGTGCGTGATCCTCTCCCGCCGTGAACTCAAGTACACGTCTTTCGAGTGGTTCACCCTTGTCCCAGAGTCTGCTCACGACGTTAAGCCTCGCAAATAAAGGGTAGAAATCTCGCTGTAGCGTTTCACGGTCATACCTCTCCCGCCTGCTCTGCAGCGCTCAAAGACCCCGTGTCCTTGACTACCAGCGTCCCTGTGCCCTCGTTGGTGAAGACCTCGAGCAGCAGGCTATCCGGAAGATCGTGGGAGATAACGTGAACTCGCTCCACGCCGCCCAGGATCGCGCTGCGGATCGCATCGGCTTTCGGCATCATGCCGGCCCCCAGGCTTCCCTGTGACTGCATCCGGGCGAGGCCGGCCAGGTCCATATAGGAGACCAGGCTGGCCGGGTCATCCGGGTCATCGAGGATCCCGGGCGCGCCGGTGGCGATGATCAGCTTCTCCGCGGAGAGGGCTGCCGCGAGCGCTGCGGCCACGGTATCGGCGTTGATATTCAGCAAGGTGCCGGCCGCATCCGCGGACAAGGGGCTGATCACCGGAAGAAAGCCTGCGTCCAGCTGCCGGCGCAGGGTGTCACTGGTGACGCCTTCGATATCGCCCACGAAGCCGTAGTCGACCCGGTCTTTTTCTTCACCTGGCATATCGATGGGCGGCCGTCGCCGGGCCTGGATGAGATTGGCATCGACGCCGCTCATGCCCACCGCCGGCAGATCCAGATCCCGACAGGCGGCGAGGATCCGCGTATTGACCAGGCCGTTGAGGACCATAGCGGAGACCTCCAGCGCTCTCGCATCGGTGACCCTGCGACCATCGACGAATCGCGGCGGGATTCCCAGCGCCTCGGCCAGTCGGGTCGACTGGGGGCCGCCCCCGTGGACCAGGACGACCTTGATCCCGACTTCGTGGAGCAAGCCGATCTGCTCGACCAGGTGTCGGGTCAGTTCCTGATCGGCAAATACGGCTCCGCCGGCCTTGATCACGAACACCTTGTGTTTGAACATCCGGATGTAGGGCACGGCGCCCTTGAGGGCGGATACCACGATGGCTCTTTCGCCAGTCTTCCTCACCGTTAGTCTCCCTTGTCCGCTAGCAGACGGTAGAGCACTGCCATCTGCGCAAACATACGATTCCGCGCCTGCCGGATCACCCGACTCCGCGGTCCTTCCAGAACCTGTCCGGTGACGACGACCTCCCGGCGTACCGGCAGGCAGTGCATGAAAATACACGAGGGATCTGCGCCGTCGAACCAGTCCGATTCGACGGTCCAGCCGGTCAGGCCGGCTCGCAGATCCCGATCCGCCTGTGCGTCTCCATAAACATCGGTCGCGGACCAGGACTTTGCATAAAGTACGTGGGCGCCGTCCATGGCCTGCTCCCGATCTTCTGTCTCTGTGACGCTGCCTCCGCTTTGGTTTGCAGCCGTATGTATCCGCTGCATCAGGTCCGATGGAAGCCCGAAGCCCTGCGGGCGCAGGACAGTGACGTCCATTCCTCGCATGGCCGCCATGTGAGCGGCGGCGGCGGGAACCGCAAGCGGCAGGGGTTTCGGGTGATTGGCCCAGCTGAGGACAAACCGGCCATTAGCCTTCGGTATCTGTTCATCATCCATCGTCTTCCAGTCGGCGAGAGCCTGACAGGGATGGTTTGCTGCGGATTCCATGTTGATCAGCGGAACGGAGCATAGCCCTTCGATGGCTGAAAATACCGGCTCTGAGAGATCCTCCACCAGGTCCTTGCCGCCCGCGAAAGCACGCACGCCCAGCACATCCGCGTAAGAGGCCAGGACGGGTATCGCTTCCCTGACATGTTCCGCCGCAGCGCCGGTCATGGGTATGTCCGGAAGATACTCAAGATTCCAGCTCGACCCGGGCGAGATCACGAAAGAGTCGCCGCCGAGCCGCGCCATGCCTGATTGGAACGAGGCCAGCGTCCGCAGGGAGGGGTTCATGAATAGCAGGCCGAGGACTTTGCCCCGCAGAGCGTCCGGTTCCGGATGGCGCTGGAGACGGCCCGCCAGCGTAACGAGTTCGGCGACGAGATCGGGGCCGGCACGTGCCAGGTCAAGGAAGTTCTTCATTCGCCGATGTCTCCGAGGGCCGATGCAAGACTCTCCACGTGTATCGATTTAAGCGTCAGCGGTGGCAGGAGTCTCAATACGTGGGGGTCGCCGCTGGTGCCGCTGAGTATTCCGTGCTCCAGAAGTGCGTCACGGACAGTCTTAGCCGGTGGCCGGGTGCTCAATCCGAGCAGCAAGCCGCGTCCTCGTACGCCGGTCACCGGTCCCTGCACGCAAGTTGCCCTGATAAGTTTGGAGATCGTCTGGACGTTCTCGAGCAGGCCTTCACTGCGGATTGCGCGGATCACCGCCAAAATTGCCGCGCACGCCACGGGCCCGCCACCAAATGTCGTTCCCAGATCGCCCACTTGGAGTCCATCGGCGATGGTTGAGCCGGTGATCACAGCGCCGGCAGGGAAGCCACCCGCCAGGCCCTTCGCGGTCGTCAGGATGTCCGGAGAAACTTTGACGGCCTGGGCCACAAACGGGTGTCCGCTCCTGCCCATGCCGCACTGGACCTCATCGAATATCAGCAGCGTGCCGGTGCGGTCGCAGGCGCTCCGGGCGGCCCGCAGGAATTCGCTACTCAGGTCGATGGCGCCGGCGACGCCCTGGACCGGTTCGACGATCATCGCCGCCACATCGTCCGACATGGCCGCCTCCAGCGCCGGGACATCGTCCCTTGGCACGAAGCTGACGTCGAAGGGCAGGCGCGGATAGCCGTACCAGCTCCCCGATGCGCCCCATGTGACTGCGGCGGCAGCGCCAGTGCGCCCGTGAAAGGCGCCTTCGACGGCAACTACGCGGCTGCGGCCCGTCGATCGAAACGCAAGCCGCAGGGCATTCTCATTGGCCTCCGCGCCACTGTTTACCAGAAACACTCGATCCAGCTTGGCCGGAGCGAAGTCGGCCAGCATTCGGCAAGCCTCGGCGCGCACCGCCATCGGGACGATATTGCTCTGGAAGATCAGTTGATCGGTTTGCTCGCGGATAGCACGACTCAGTCCCGGGTGACCATAGCCCAGACAGGCCACCGCATGGCCGCCATAGAGGTCAAGCAGGCGCCGCCCGTCGCGGGTCTCGAGATATGCGCCTTCTCCGCCCACCGGCTCGAACGGTAGCTGCCCGTATACGGGCAGGCTCCAAGCACTCTCGTCCTGGTGCGAGGATGTTGCGTTCATGTCCATGCCGGGCCGGGAATCGTCAGGCCCTCCGTTTCCGCCAGGCCGAGCAGCCGATTCATCCACTGCATGGCGCCGCCCGCTGCGCCCTTGACCAGGTTGTCCAGAACGACCATGACCGCATAGGATTCGGCCTCGGCAGTGGCGGTGATCCGTGCCCTGTTGGAGCCGATCACATCCTTGATTCGCGGAGGAGAGTCGACGACCTCGACGAAGGACTTGTCCTGATATGCCTGTTTCAGTGCTGCGAGCAGAGCGCTTCCGTCGGCGCCCCCGACGAGATTTCCCTGGATCGTGACGTGGATCCCGCGGGCGAAAGGCCCGGAGTGCGGCACAAACCGTACTGCCGCATCTTCTCCCGTCATCTGCCTCGCGACCGCCTGGACCTCGGGCGCGTGTCGATGGGTCAGGGGCCGATAGGCGTACAGGTTCGAATGTCGTTCAGGATGATGGGTGGTTGCGAGTGGCGAACGACCCGATCCGGTGCTGCCGGTAACACCTGCGATGTGGAACCGTCCGTCGGTAAGGCCCGATCGGAGCAGAGGCACGACCCCCAGCAGCATTGCGGTCGCAAAGCAGCCCGGATGTGCCGCGTGACGAGTAGGGATCCTGGCCGCATGTTCCGGCACGGCGCAGAAGAATTCGCCGGCTAACTCGGGCGCGCCGTGCTCCTGACCATAGACCTCACGGAAGATCCCCACGTCAGCGAAGCGGAAGTCGGCGGAAATATCGACCACCCGGCCAGATCCCCCGTATCCCTCCAACAAACCCGCGATGATCGGAGCTGCAGCCCCATGGGGGGTTGCGCAAAACAGGCCCGAGAGTCCGCCGTCACGCCACATCGAGTCGAGATCGTCCAGAGAAGCGAAGTTTGCCTCGTCAAGGCAGTTCGCCAGGTTCGGGAATACCTCCGCAACTGCGGTCCCGGGCTGACTGGCGGACGCGATGCAGCCCAGCCTCAAAGACGGGTGAGTTGCGAGCAGGCGCAACAGTTCTCCGGAAACATAACCGGTGCCGCCAACGATGCCGATAGGAAGCCGTTGTGTCACGGGAGTGATCCTTTAACAGCGCTCGGGGAAGAGCTTCTGCATGAGTGTGGCACCTACCTGGGTTTCCTGGGTCAATGCATTGAATGCAGGGACCCCGAGTTGTTCGACGATCATGTCCGAACCGACCGAGTTGTCCGTGGCGCGCCCGGTCACGAGGGCAGGCTCTATGTTGAAAGTGTCGCGAAGCAAGGTCACGCCCCCCCAGGCCGCGACCGGATCATTGGCACACAGGACGACCGCATCCAGCGCCTCGCGGATGTCGGGGGAGGACAAGATCGCCTGGACACCGTATGCCCCCAGCAGGCCGTCGCCGAGTTCGAAGACGATCACCTCCGGCCGACCGGCAGCCATCTGATTGAGTAAGGCTCGCGTCAAGGCCGGTCCGCTCTCCGGTGTTGTCGTCACGATCCCGAAGTCGGTAAACAGCCCGGTTTCCAGTGCACCTGCATCCTCCATGGCCAGCACATCCCGCCGTAGGGATACACCGGTGGCCTTGAACGCAGAGACCCGCAGACCGTGGTGCGAGAAGCGGCTGATGATGGCGCAGGCGGCGGCGGTCTTCCCGGCGTCCATGCAGGTCCCGGCCAGCGCTACGACCGGGATGCCATCCGTGTTCAGCGCCAGACTGTCATCGAGGTGGTGGACGCCCACCCGGGCAGGCCGCCCTATTCGCTCGCCGAGTACGGGGAAGTGCAGCACAGAGCCGAGCACCCGGCACTCGAACGGCGATCCCCGATCCGGTGTCACGGAGTCGCAGATGCCGATAACGCCACCCAGATTGAGGATATTGACGGTATCGCCCGGTGACAGCGATAGCGGCATGTGACCAGAGTAGCCGAACAAGGCGTGCCTGTGTCCCAGGGCGCCGACGACGATATCACCCGCCTTGACCTGTGCCATGCGGCCCGAAGTGAGTTCGAGCTTGTTATAGCTGGACTTGTTGTTCAGCACTTCGACCGCGACGACGACGCCTTCCTCGCAGGGGATCTCGCGGGAGATCCGAAGTTCCCGACCAAGGTCACAGCTGGCAGCGACGGATGCCACCTTGTCGACGATCATGGGTTTCATATCAGACCTCGCCGTCCCCGCCGGCCCGGGTGTAAAGCATCCCCGGCAGGCAACGCATGCGTGAAAAACCGAGCGCGTCCGCAGCGGTCCACTCACCCGCGGCTTCTCCATAGGTGCCACGGGTCGCCGCAAGCAGTGAATGGGGAGATGCGACGCCCTCGACGAAGACCTGTCCGGGACGCAGCAGCATCGACACTTCTCCGGTCACCCGCGCCTGGGACGAGGTCATCAAGGCCTCGATGTCACGACATGCCGGGTCGAGATGTTGCCCCTCATGCAGCATATCGCCATAAATGCCGGCCAACGGCTCCTTGACGCGCAGCTGGGCCGAACTCAGCGTCAGCTTTTCCAGTTCGCGGTGGGCGGTCAGTATCGCGGCGGCTGCCGGCGCCTCGAAGGCCACCCGACCCTTGGTGCCCAGTACCGTGTCACCAAGATGAATGCCTCTGCCGATGCCGAACTTCGACGCCACGGCCTCGACGGCCTCCACCAAAGCGACCGGCTCCAGCGGGTCTCCGTTCAGGGCGACCGGTATGCCGGCCCGGAAAGCCAGCGTGTAACGTCCCTCCGGTAACGGTGCATCGAACGCTCCGCGCGTGAGGACCCAGGCCTCCTCCGGAATACTTTCGCGGGAGTCCAGGGTTTCCCGCCCGCCGATGGTGACGCCCCAGAGGCCTCGGTTAATCGAGTAGGCGCCGCCGCCTGCCGGCACGGGCAGGCCCTTCTCCTCGAGGAACTCGATCTGCTGCTCGCGACGCCAGGCGTTGTCTCTGACCGGGGCAAGGACCTCCAGCTCCGGGTCCAGTGTGCGCAAAGCTACCTCAAAACGAACCTGGTCGTTACCGGCAGCCGTGCAGCCATGGGCCACGGTGCGGGAACCGAGATCTCCACATATCTGCGCCATCGTCTGGGCCTGAAGTACACGCTCCGCACCAACGCAAAGCGGGTAAGAGTTGCCGCGCCGTACATTGCCGAAGATCAGGTATTTGAGTACCTGTTCGAAAAAACTCTGTCGTGCATCGAATGTCACATGACGAGCCGCACCCAAGGCCAGCGCGTGCTTTTCCAACTCAACACGCGCCGTCCCATCAAGACCGCCTGTGTCGACGGTAACGGTCACGACGGGGCGCTTATAGGTGTCCTTGAGCCAGGGTATGCAGAAGGAGGTGTCCAGGCCTCCCGAGAAGGCCAGGAGAATGGGGTTTTCCGAGTTCATGAGCGTCTCGCGTCCGGGAACAGCTTTTCCAGGCGGGCGACAAGCATTTGCTGTTGCCGTTGAGTTGCGGTCGCAATAAAGATCGTGTCGTCGCCGGAGATGGTGCCGACGATCTCACGCCAGCCAGACTCGTCCAGCGCCACCGCAACGCTCTGGGCAGCGCCTGTCGATGTCCGGATGACGGTCAGGTTGGGGCCGGCGGTCGCGATGTTTCGGACAAACCCCGCCAGCAGTTCGAACCGCGCCTCTCCGGGGGCCCGCACATTCTGTGGGGCCAGATAACGTTCGCCGACCTTGGCGACTCCCAGGTCCTTGAGGTCGCGGCTGATGCTCGACTGGGTCGCATCCATCCCGCGCTCGCACAGCTCGCGGACCAGGTCTTCCTGGCGCGCGATCGGGTATTTCTTCAATATGCGCAGGATCTCTGACCGCCTGGCGGCCTGCTGACTGGGGTCTGTGGGCATGATCGGTGACTGTTAAGGAATAAAGATGCGCATAATGTATTGTTCATGCGCATCAAAAGTCAAGCTTGGGTTCCGCTTTAGTGGCCGTTAGACTCGCGCTGCTTCCGGGAGTCGGAGATTAGGATGAGCGATACAGGACTGGAAACGGTCGAGTTGGAGACCGGACCCGACCCGAAGGCCAGCGTGATCTGGCTGCACGGACTGGGTGCTGACGGGCACGATTTCGAGCCCATCGTGCCGCAGCTAGCGGCAGCCGGCCTCGCCAATGTTCGCTTCGTGTTTCCGCATGCGCCTGTGCGACCGCTCACCATCAATGGCGGCATGCCGATGCGAGCCTGGTACGACATCGTTTCTTTCGATGCTGGTCCGCCTCGAGACCAGCAGGGTATCGCCGCAAGCCGTCTGGCGGTTGAAACTCTGATCAGGCGGGAGGAGGAACGCGGAATATGTTCCAGGAACATCATCCTGGCCGGGTTTTCCCAGGGTGGTGCCATGGCCATTTATACCGGTTTACGGCTCGACCGAACCCTGGCAGGCATCATGGGTCTGTCTACTTATCTGTTGATGGCCCCCAAGACCGAATCTGAACGCAATTCCGAGAACTCCTCCACACCCTTGTTTCTAGCGCATGGAACCTTCGATCAGGTGGTGCCGTTGTCAGGGGGGCAACGTTTGGCAGAGATCCTCGGCAATCTTGGCTACCCGATCGAGTGGCACGAGTATCCGATGATGCATGCGGTTTGTCCCGACGAGGTGGAGCACATCGCAGTCTGGTTGAAACAGCGCCTGGGATCCTGAACCGGCGCCGCCAACGCTATTCGGCATCGTCTGCGGACTGATCCGCGATCCGATCCATACCGAATGTGAAACTTGCCGATGTGACCGTTCGTCCATCGCTGTCGAAGGTCCGCTCTGCCAGGAATCCTTCGCCCGCCAGCGAGAACATCATCACTGTTGCCGATCGCGTTCCGTAGACCGGGCTGCGGATGAAGATCGGCGAGAGCAGGCGTTCCCACTCCTGCGGCACTCCGGTGTCGGGCAGCCGGTCGTCAGGGACGATCTCGTCGTCGAGCAGTACGCCAAACAGGTTCTCGACATCCGGCTCCTGGTCTTCGACGCATGCGCGAAGGGCATCCCTGGCCTTTATAACTTTCGGCCACGGCGTATTCAGCAGGTGATTACTGAGTCCGTATACGCCGGGTGGGAGCGGGCCCCGGGCTGATCCCCGATTACTCAGGTAACGAATCTCCGAGCGATCGCCAAAAATCAGATTGAAGGCGCCGTATTCTTCCGGTTCAACGGTCTCCTCCCATGAGCAAGGCGGTCGATGCGAGCTGAGAAAGTCACTGACCAACTCGCCGCGACTGCGTGTCCCTGGCTGCGGGATCGGCGGCTCGCGGAAGTTCGTGACGACGGCGAAGCGTCCGCAGCGGGAGAACCCCATCCATGTTCCACCCGCCTGTAGATCCCTTCCCGCAAGAATGTCGGGACGATCGTCCCACCAGCCGGCCGGTGCAGCGGGCCGGAGATGAAATTCATCTCGATTGCCGACCAGTATCAGCGGATAACGCGCGTGCTGGTTCCAGGCGAAGGCGAGAACGCACATGGGATCGATCCTCTGTCAGCGCCAGACGGGCGGCCCTGACTCTCCCTGGCTGTCGAGATCAAATCCAGGTTCCGTGTTGAACCACTCCCGCACCAGTGCGTAGGCGATTGACACCGGTGGGGGCAACAGCGTCTCGCCGCTGACGATCTCGTCGCGGGTTACCCAGCGGGCTTCTGACAGTTCGCCGTCCAGCAGCTGAATCTCCTCGCTGTCTGCTTCGGCGAGAAATCCGAGCATCAGCGATGACGGGAATGGCCACGGTTGCGATGAGTGATAACTGACGTCGGAGACGCTGACACCCGTTTCCTCATAGACCTCACGTCTCACCGCATCCTCAAGACTCTCGCCCGGCTCGACGAATCCTGCGATGGTCGAGAACCTACCCTCAGGCCAAGATGCCTGTCTGCCGAGGAGACAGCGCTCGCCGCGCGCTACCAGAACTATCACCGCGGGATCGACTTTCGGAAAGTGTCTCCGACCGCACTCCTCCGAGAGGCATACGCGCGCGTGCCCCGCTTCTGCCAACTCGGTAGCGCTACCGCAGCGGGCGCAGAAGGCGTGATTGCGATGCCAGATTGCCATGGCGCGGGCGTAGGCCAGCAAAGAAGCCTCCCACGGCTCGAGCAGACCGGCGAGTGGTCGAAGATCGCGGAACTCAAACGAGTCCGGAAGCGGCAAATCTTCGCCGACCGGGACACTGAAAAAATAACGCTCCTCGCGGATGCCGAGCAGTACTGGAGCCCTGATGCTGGCTCCGAGATCATCGAGTTCATGCGTACTCAGCAGGGCAGGACGAGGTGGGTTCGAGACATGGACCAGGCTGCGACTGCCCTGGGTAGGCAGGAAACGTGCCGTGCCAGACTGCAGCACTTGCTCTATCCATTCACTGCGATCCCGAAGGTGGGCCAGTCTGTCGATCGGGCTATGCGCCAGCAGGTTTACGTAGGGCGAGCGGCTCAAGGGGCTCACGTGTCTCCGTGCAGTGCGTGTGCCGTGGTAATCCAGCCGTCTTCGTCAGCGTACAGATATTGCCGCGGACGTATCGTGACACCGGCAAAGCTTACCGAAGTTCCGGTGTCGCCATCGCCGTTCTTGTTACTTTTGCGCGGATTGGTAGAAAGAGCCAGGACGCCGAGATCGATACGGGCAATCTCCGCACTATCCCTGATGCACCCGTTGATTACGACCCCGGACCAGCCGTTTTCGGCCGCCAGGGCGGCGAGTCGGTCGCCCATGAGCGCACGACGCAGAGACCCGCCGCCATCGACTATCAACACACGGCCTTCCCCGGGTGTCTCGACTGCTTTTCGCACCAGAACATTGTCTTCGTGGACCTTGATCGTCACGGTTTCGCCATGGAAGCGTTTGCGACCTCCGAAGTGACGCATGATGGGTTCGGCGACCTCGACTTTCTCCGAGTGGGCATCGCAGATGTCTGCGGTAAGTACGTCCATGGTTTGATCTCGCAACCGGCTTTCCCGCTATTCTATGACGGCGCAGGCCGCAGGCGCACCCGGAGTCAGGGGAGGGTCGTGGTACCGCGGGTTCGATTGAGACGACACGGCGGGCATTCGGCCCGGTCAAGGGCGAGCGCATCCTGAACGTAGATGTTCCCGCAACGCAGGCAGTCGGCCAGCACCGCGTCCTTTCTTAGTGCGACCGCCCGATAGAGGTTCCAGGAGCGCTCGAAACTGATCGCCGTGCGCGGATACAGCGATGTATAGGTTTCATAGGCGCGGCACAGCGACTCTCCGAAGACGATATCTGAACAGTCTCCCCGGGGAAGCGGATCGAGGCGGTCGGTAATTTTCAGTAGGCCGAAAAGCCCGAACAGATACACGAGCGTCGATGCTTCAGCCTGCACGCTGGCGTTGCGCACGAAGAAGGCCACGTTGGCGGGCGATTTCCCTCTCTGCCGCCGGATCGTCTTACCATCGGGACCGCGAAAATAAGTGGTGTACAGCTTGCGGATCCTGTCCTGGGAGAATCCGGTCAGCGCGCAGATGATGTGAGTTCTCGCCTCATGTGAAATAAGACGGATCGCCAGGTCAAATTGCTGCCGTTCGCCGGCATATCGGTCGTCTGTAAATCGCATGTCCGGCTCCCCGTCATCGCTCACTTGGTGGATTTGATAGGGTATAAACATACTACATCTGGTCATAATAGACCATATTCGGTATATTTAGCCCATAATAGACAGCGCTGGCGACACATTCTTCCCGGCAAAAGCCAGATATGGGCCAGGTCAATGGCGCCGGGACAATGAATACTGGCGGGTAGGTCAGGGGAGGAAGCAACAATGCTCAGTACGGGAGTGAGCCAGCGGGCGCTGGAAGAAGTAGCGGGCCTCAATCATGCATTCTTCACTCTTCTGAAGGCATGCGATGGGGAAGAAATGGGGGCATGGCTCGGGTTACAGCCCGCAACGATAAGGCATCTGTATTCGCTGGATGGCCAATCGGTGCAGCGGCTCAGTCGGCTACCTTTCGCCCTTTTCAGTCTCCGGCTGCATGACCTGCCGGTCTGGGAGTCAGTCGTGGAGTGTGGCGTCAGCGAGGCATCCGGCCCTGGCGGGTGGCCGGACGATGCGTCCGGTCGGCAGCAGTTCCTGGTCATGGCGCTCGGAGCGTTGAGAGATATGGCTCGCACGGAGCCACTATCGACATCGCTGCTCTTCGGTATTCCCAGAGACCTTGCAAGGGCGATCGCGAAAACCGAGATAGCCTGGCTGCCGGTCATTGCAGACGCGATCAAGCCCTGGCTGAGAGCACGACATGCAGATCGGTGGGAGTGGTGGGAAGCGATTGTTTCCAATGCGGCTCTGAGTCGGACCGGCGTAGCCCAGCTCCATTTCGGTGTTCATCTGTCCTTGCAGAGAGCCCTGAGTCTCCAGAATGCGCGGTTGCCTCGCGGCCGGCTTTGTCGCAGCCGATAGCCTGCCGCAGGCCTTCAAGCATTGAAATTCAATCTGCAATGCTGGAGAAAAATGGCAAGCAGGCGACCAGCACCGAGTCCGGATCCTCCAGTTGGGGATAGTGTCCGATCCGCGGCAAGGTCTCGATCCGCGCGTCGGGGAGCAACTCTCTCCAGCGATCCGCCATGTGGGCGCCGGACACCGGATCCAGGAGGCCGTTGATAAACAGCAAAGGGACGGGACTGGCTGTAAGGGCGCCAACCCAGCGTTCCCGATTAAGCTCCCGCTCGCGGAGGTAGCCAAGCAGTTTCGGCATTACGCGGCGACCCCTGTTCGCATCCATAAGCTTCCAGAGAATCTCCTGTTCATCTATGTTCGGGCGGCTTTCCGGGCCGAACACTGCGCACAGGCTTTCCAACGCGCGCTTCTTGCCTGTCAGGCGAGCCAACAGCGGGCCAAGAGGGCTGGCGAGCAGCGTCTGTATGACGCGGGGCCGGTGCCTCTCAGGGAACAGGCCACCATTGAGCAGGCATAGTGAGCGCAGGCCATCCGGTCGCTTACTCTCGATATGTCGAGCCAACAGTTCCTGGGCGACAGTGTCGCCGTAGTCATGCGCGAGGACATGGAACCGGGACACGCCGGCATCATCGAGTATCGCTTCGCAGAGGTCTGCCTGCGCCGCGATGCTATAGGGATAGTCTCGTGGCTTGGCGGAGAACCCGTATCCGATCAGGTCAGGCGCGAGCAGCCTGTAGTCTTCCGAAAGAGCAGGCCAGACCCGGTTCCAGTCCCAGGCCGCCGTGGGGAAACCGTGGATCAGCAACACGACCGGCCGGTCCTTTCGTCCCCCCTCGTAGAGTGCGATGTCATGACCACGGAAATCGACCGGTCGGCCAAGCTGTCGCCACTGTTCAAGATGCATTGCTGTGTCCCCGGATCAATGACTGCCGAATCTGCCGTGGTTGTCGCGGAGAACACTGTACTCCGTAAGCCGATCATGCGGTCGAGACGTTGCGCTTGATAGAATGTCGGGCTTCGCCGACCGCCGACCATAGACAAGAGACATCGACACATGCGAGCACTGCAGATTCGCGGGCTGACAAAAGTCTACGACAACGGGATGCAAGCCCTTAAGGGCATCGACCTGGATGTCGAAGAAGGCGAATTCTGCGCCTTGCTCGGTCCCAACGGCGCCGGCAAGACGACGACCATCGGGATCCTGACCTCCCTGGTAAACAAGACTGCGGGCAGCGTCCAGATCTTCGGCCATGATATCGATCGTGATCTGACTCTGGCCAAGTCCTGTCTGGGCCTGGTTCCGCAAGAGATCAACCTCAACCTGTTCGAGAAGGTGTTCAACATCGTCGTCACTCAGGGCGGCTACTACGGGATTCCGCATCATCTGGCGATGGAACGCGCGGAGAAGTATCTGACTCAACTCCAGCTTTGGGATCGGCGCGACGAGGTGGCCCGATCTTTATCAGGCGGCATGAAGCGCAGGCTCATGATCGCGCGCGCACTTGTCCACGAGCCGCGGCTGCTGATCCTCGACGAGCCTACAGCCGGCGTCGATATCGAGATACGCAGATCCATGTGGAGTTTCCTGAGACAGATCAATGCCGAGGGGACGACGATCATCCTGACCACGCACTACCTGGAAGAAGCCGAGAACCTGTGCCGTCATGTGGCCATCATCGACGAGGGCACGATCATAGAGAACGACAGGATGAGCAGGGTGCTGCGCAAACTGTCTGTGGAGACCTTGGTCCTCAATCTGGATCGGGATCTCCAGGAGCCGCCCCGCTTGCCGGGGTACGAGATCAGGATGGTGGACTCCTCGACGATCGAGGTCGATGTGCAGAGCAACCGCGGCATCAATGAGCTGTTCGCCGATCTGACCCGACAAGATCTCCGCGTCGTCAGCATGCGCAACAAGGCGAATCGGCTCGAGGAGCTGTTCCTGAACATCGTCGATAACAAGCCCGCTGCGAGCCGAGGTGCGTCGTGACGGAGAATCGCGGCAGGGTCCGGCAGAACATTACTGCTTTGTGGACTCTGGTCACCAAGGAATATATCCGGATCGTCCGGATCTGGATCCAGACGCTGGTGCCTCCCGCTATCACGATGAGCCTTTACTTCGTGATCTTCGGCAACCTCATCGGTCGTCGTATCGGCGAGATGGATGGCTTCGGCTACATGCAATTCATCGCGCCCGGCCTGATCATGATGTCGGTGATCACTAATGCTTACGGCAACGTTGTGTCGTCGTTTTTCGGCGCCAAGTTCGCCCGGCACATCGAGGAGATGCTGGTGTCGCCCATGCCTGCATCCCTTATCCTGTTAGGGCACGTAGCCGGCGGAGTCATTCGCGGATTGCTTGTAGGCTTACTGGTGACGCTCATCGCGCTGTTTTTCACCGACCTCAGACCCGAACATCCGTTCGTGACGATATCGGTCGTTTTCCTGACCGCCGTTGTGTTCGCTCTGGCCGGGCTCATCAACGCGATATTTGCGAGAAAATTCGACGACATCTCCATCATCCCGACATTCGTGCTGACACCGCTGACCTATCTGGGTGGCGTGTTCTATTCCATCAGCCTGCTGCCGGATTTCTGGCAGAGAGTCTCGCTAGCCAATCCGGTCCTCTACATGGTCAACGCATTCAGGTACGGCATCCTGGGCGTGTCCGACATTCCTATCGATTACGCTTACCTGATCATCGGCGTGTTCATCGTGTCACTCTACAGCTTCGCGCTGCTGCTTCTGAAGCGTGGCGTCGGCATCCGCGAGTAGCTCCTGATGTGTGGGCGCTTCGTCTTCTACTCTCCGGCCGAGGCTGTCACACGGCTGTTCGGAGTCGAGTTGGAAGAGGATATCGAGCCACGCTACAACATCGCTCCGACCCAGCTTGCGCCGGTCCTGCGCAGGGATGACTCGGGCACCCGCCGGTTAGACCTGCTGCGTTGGGGGCTGGTGCCGTTTTGGGCGAAGGACCCCCGGATCGGAAATCGGATGATTAACGCGAGGGCCGAAACGGTCGCTTCGAAGCCCGCGTTCCGACAGGCTTACAGGCGCCGTCGCTGTCTCGTGCTGGCTAACGGTTTTTACGAATGGCAGCGGGGAGACGACGGTAAGGTTCCATGGTACATCCACCAGCCATCCGGAGATCCTTTCGCGATGGCCGGCCTTTGGGAGGCCTGGCGGTCCGATGGAGAGGAATTCATGGAGACCTTTACCGTGCTCACCCGGGAGGCCGATCCATGGATGGCGGCGATCCACCATCGAATGCCGGTGATCGTGGACGACGAGACCGCCAGCCGCTGGCTCGAGCCGGCGACCGGGGAGCAGGCCTTGGCCTCAGTGTGCGAAGGGGCCACCGGGGTGCCGCTGGAGGCGATGCAGGTGAGCCGAAAAGTGAACAATCCCGCCAACGAGGGCCCGGGTTTGATTCAGCGGGTGGGAGACTGACCCAGAGCCTGATGGAGATCCGCGATAAGGTCTTCGGGGCTCTCAAGCCCTACGGAGATCCTTAACAGGTTATCAGGCGTAGTCGTTCCGGTCCCTTCGATGGATGCCCTGTGTTCGATCAGGCTTTCTACCCCACCGAGACTGGTGGCTCGTGTGAACAGCTCGACCCGAGCGGCGGTTTCCATGGCCCCCTCCAGGCCGCCACACAGCTGGAAGGAAATTATGCCGCCGAATCCGCTCATCTGAGATCCTGCAACGGAGTGATTCGGATGCGACGCCAGCCCCGGGTAATGCACCCGTTCCACACTCTTGTGACCAGAAAGGAACCGGGCGATACATGCGGCGGTGTCCGATTGCCGTCTCACCCTGAGCGGCAGGGTCGGCAGGCTGCGCTGGTACAGCCAGCAGTCGAAGGGCGAGGGCGTTGCGCCTGCGGCTCCGCGGATATGGGAGATCGCCTCCATCCAGTCATCCTCGCCGCCGAGGACAATCCCGCCCATGACGTCACTGTGCCCACCCAGATACTTCGTCGAGCTATGCAGGACTATGCTCGCGCCGTGTTCGATGGGTCGCTGCAGCACCGGTGTCGCAAACGTGTTGTCGCAGGCGAGTACGGCACCGAAGCGATCCGCGACTCTCGCCAGTTCACCGATGTCGCTCACGCCCATGAGTGGATTGGAGGGCGTCTCCACGAACATGAGCGCGACACCCTCATCCATGGCGCTCTCCACGGCGGATAGTGAAGTCGTATCCACCAGCCTGACCTGCCCGCCAAATGCCGGCACGAGTTCGCGCAGCTGGCGCAGCGTTCCATGGTAGGAAGAATCCGTTGCTAAGATCGAGCCCCGCATGGCGGCCACCTGGAACAACGCGAGCGTGGCCGCCGAGCCGGAACTGAAGGCGACGCCCGTCGCAGCACCTTCCAGCGCCGCTATTCCGGACTCCAGCGCCGCACGGTTCGGGTTACCGTCACGGATGTACTGGTAACCACGTCGATACTGCCCGTCCACGTCCCTTTCGTATGTAGTGCTGACGTGAATCGCGGGCGTCACGTCGCCGGCCGCGGTCTCTGCCGGTCGGGCGGCATGCACCGCCAGGGTGTCAATCGAGGCTGCCGATTTCCTGTCTCTCAAGCGCACTCCTCGCGTCAACGGGTCGTCGAACCGGAAGCGACATGATAGCGTCCCGTAAGCCAGACGCCTCTGGATCGCTGCTTAGCCGAAACCGGCTGGACCGATGGTCGATACCCAGCCGCTCGGAGGTCGGTCCCAGGTCCGGGAAGCTGCTTGACTGCGCATATTCGTCGTAGAGCTGCATGAAGACCGACCCGGTGGTGAGATCATCGAGCAGCTCGAACACCTCGATTCCCGTCCACGCGCGATCACTCGGCAGGCAACATTCCGCCAGCGCGCCGAGCGCGACATCAAGGGACTGCTGACCACCGGAACGCCGGCGTAACTCCACGTCGGCCATCAGCGCTATGGCCGCCCCACTCCAGTAGACACGCATGTAGGCCCCTCGCTTCCGCATTTCGCGACTGGCTTCAACCAGGGTCGCACCACTCGTGCCATCCCGACCGCGCTGAAAGCCGTCGTAGAGTTTCTTCCACGCAGTTTCCCGGGACAACATGCCCGCGCGAGCCCGCAGGATATTCTGGTAGTAGCTCGCGAAGCCCTCCGACAGCCAGGAGTCGTCTCTCAGGATGTAGGGCAGGAGCATGTGACTCAGTTCGTGGGCCGCGGTCCAGTCCTGGCGAAACTCGTCCAGGGGCCGGGTCTGATCGACGAAAAAGTGGGCAGCTGCGCCGCCACCACGGAGAACCTGTGCCCAGGGTACAGCTTCGCCGGCCGGACCCTGGGGGACGACGAGTATCTGTGGTGAGGGCAGAGGAAATCGCCCATAAAGGGTGGTGATTGCATGCGCCGCCTCGCGGATCCACGAGGACATATCCGGCTTACTGATCGTGGGCTCTGCTCCCAGCACCGCGAGGCGCAGGCGGGCGCCTTCCACCGTGATAGTGTCGGTATGGAGTCGCCCGACCGCGACCAGGTCCGGCCAGTCCGAGGGCGATCCGCTGACCAGGTACACGTCATCCCTGGCCGATCCATGAGCCGGCTGCCACGGCACAGAGACACCGTGACCTTCAGGCAGATCGAACGCTACCTGGATTGAAGTATCCGCAGGCTGCGAGCTTGGCCGCCATAGCCACAGCCCGGATCTCATCAGGACGGCCTCGTGCTGCCCCCGCGCCAGCCTGGAGTTGTCTGCCGTGCGGGCAGCCGCCAGGTCCACCGTGTAGTCAAAACACTGGCCCGCGGCGCCCTTGTAGCGGATTCGCCCGTGTCGAATTTCGATCAGACCGGCGGTGACACGGGTATCCGGGACACCAAGGAACTGCCCCGCATCCGCCGCGTGGCTGCTGAATTCCCTGACCACCCGGCTGCCCTGACAGACTTCGACCGATAACTGTTTCAGCGATTCCGGAACGCTAACCCGGTAGCGCAGGACGTCATTTCCCGATGCGGTGGACGCGATCGCGAGCAGGATGGCTACCGCCAGTCTCCGCAATGTGGTCATTGCGCTCCCAGATCGGTGGTTTTGCCCCAATATAATGCGACTGACCGCGTCACGCCGAGTTCCGCTCACCGCTCTGGTGCCCCGATGGGGATGTCTTCTTGCAACGCTACGACAAGGATGCCAGGACCGCCATGTGCGCCCAAGGCTGTGCCGACCTCGGTCGTGAAGTGACTGCGTACGGAAGGCAGGGATTCGCCCAGCATCTGCAGCAGACGGTCAGCCTCCTCAGGGTTATCTGCGTGCCCGACGCCGATCCTATAGGTCTTTCCGGCCTCGGCACGAGCGGCAATGAAACGGGCAAACTTTTCCGTAGACCTGCGTCGGCCGAAGATGAACCCGCCGGCGGCAATTCGTCCGTCCGGAAGATTCGTTAGAACGGGGTTCAGGCGAAACAAGTCGGCGACGACCTTCCTGTACCGCGGCACTCTGCCGCCACGCACCGCATAGCGCATGTCGCGCAGGAGCCCGAAGGTCTGGGTCCTGGAGATGATCTCCTCCAGCCGGATCACGATCTGATCCAGGTCGAAACCCGCCTCTGCCATCTCGGCCGCGTACAAAGCGATCATGCCCTGACCGAGGGACGCATTGCGTGAGTCGATGGCGATCACCGGTCCACTGTCGCTGCTTCTGCTGGCCGCTGACTCGGCCGCCTGCAGTGTGCCGCTGACCTTGGCGCTGACGTGGACGGATACCACAGCCTGATGATGGGAGCCGAGAAACTGGTACAGCCGACGGAAGTCACCGGGCGGCGGTTGCGAAGTCTTGGGATGATGCGGGTTGCTCTGCAGTTCCTGGTAGAACTGCCCGGGAGTCAGCGTAACCTTGTCAAGATAACCCTTGTTGCCGAAGTGGATGTGGATCGGCACAACGAAGATGCCGTATCTTTCCATATCGCTCTCGGCGATATCACCGGCCGTATCCATCACGACAGCGACTGCTGGTCGGTCGCCCAGCGCTGTTCGTTGCTGAAGATTCATGTCGTCGGCTTTCTGGCCGCTGATCATGCCAAAGCGGCGCGCGACGACGAACAACGCCTCGGGATCGTCCACGTGCATGTGGACGCGAACCTTGCGGGCGGTGCCCGCCAGCACGAGACTGCTGCCCAGTCCTGATAGCTGTTCCCTGAATGCCCGCCGGTCGATGCATTCACCCGTTACGGTGCACTCGGTGCAATAACGGTGTCCCTGCATCGGCCCGGACAGTCGCTGGCTGACCGGTGCATCAATGTCGACCGCCACCACCGGTGCCGGGATATCCTTCAATGAGCCCTCGTGCACGAAGGAACAGATGCCCTGGAGTATGTCCACGAAGCCCTGCGCTCCCGCATCCACCACGCCGGCTCGACGAAGCACGTCGAGTTGCTTGGTGGTATCTGCCAGGGCCCGCCCGGCGCGCGTCAATCCCGCATCCAGCAGGGTGACGAAGTCCCGCCCGCTCTTGTGGGCGACACTCAATGCGGACGCAAATTCGGCCAGAACCGTAAGGATCGTACCTTCGCGCGGTTCGCTCAACGCTTCGCGCGCGTATTCGGATCCCTGCCGGACGGCACTGACGAAAGCCTCTGCCGTGATGGTTCGCATCTGTCCGCAGGCGTCCCCAAGTCCGTGGAAGAACTGCGCAAGAATCGCGCCCGAGTTGCCTTTGGCGCCATCCAGTGCCGCATCGGCTACGAGTTCCAGGATGCGCCCGGCATGAGACTCGTCCGATCTCGCCAGGGCGGAGAGGACGGATTGCATGGTCATGGTCAGGTTGGTTCCGGTGTCACCATCGGGCACCGGATAGACATTGATGCGGTTCAGCCTCTCCTGGTCTGCCATGACACGGTGGATCCCTGCTCGCAGTCCACGGATGATGCGTGGTCCGTCAAGATAGGCGATGCCGGAGACAGCCTCGGTCAAGAAATCCCCCGCTACTTCGGCTCGAGCAGGAATCGGCGGCCACGATCTTCCATGATCACGCCCTCCGGCACGATCTCGCGGACAACCGCGCCTGAGTTGACGCGATCGCCTTCGCGGTACTTGCTACCGCTGATGAACACCACGCGTCTCTGCTTGTCCGGGTAGTACACATGCAGATCCAGGTGCAGCGGTGGTCCGGTGAGAAATCCCTGCAGCCGCAGGTCGTTGGCCGTCGGCAGACCGCTCTCTGCCTGCGAGGGCGTCGTGGTGGCAGGCTTGTCTGCTGCGGGTCGGGCGCTCTCGACACGCTGTTCGTCTGCCGACTCCCCGGGAGGGGTCCGTTGCGCTGTGCTCGAAGATACCGCGGCCCGAGGAGCCTCCTGCGTCGCGTTCGGGGAGACGGTCTCCCCCGACAGCGGCCGGACCTGTCTGCCCACCGGCGCGGCCGGAGGTTCTTTCGCATCGCTCGTCGGTACCGGTAGCGGGCCCGTTCGTTTTGCGGGATCCGGCTCGACGACGGCTGGCTGGGTGGTTGGTGTCGATGGCGTCGAAGCAGCTGGATCCGTTTCCTGCGGCACGGTCGCCGGCCGTTCGACGACACTCGTGCCGAGTGTGCTGCCGGTGTCCCCGGTTAGGGTGGCTGGTTGCGGCTTGTCGCGCAGCAGGACGTATGCGAGGACCGCAAGATTGAGAATCAGGAGTCCGGCGACCACCAGCGGCCAACGGCCGCGCGATTTTCGCTCCGGGCTCTCCGGGATCGTGGCAAATCCCGGGCCCGCCTGCCGTTGACGCTCGTTCTCTGACTTCTTCAGCGCCTCCAGAATGAAGGACATCGGGTCAGCCCTCCGGTCGCAGCCGCGGCCTGTCAGGCAGGTCGAGCACGGAATTGAGAGTGATCAGCGTACGCGCTCCGGCGACGCCGTCGGGCTGCAATCTTCGCAGCCGTTGAAATCCCTGGACCGCAGCCTTCAGGGCTTCGTCATAGTTGCTCGCCGGCTGGCCCGCTATTTCTATATCCAGGATCCTCGCGAGTGACTCCCGAAGCCAGACGACATCCGTTCCGCTGGATCCTCGCCTCAGGACGCGGCCGCTGCCCACGGCGGGCCGCCAGACGAGGAGAAAGTCGCCGAGCCACAATGGCATGATTTCCGCCAGACTCGCCATGTATTCCTCTTCTCCAATCCTCAACAGTGCATCGCCTTGCGGCGTGACCCCGGCGAGGACAACCTGGTGCGGGGCGCCATCGAGGGTGCTCAGAGACAAAACGGCTGGGCGATCGAGATTGAGCAGATAGCCCCAGGTGCCTCGTTCAT
>CP070833.1:2862363-2885973 GCA_020341735.1 Gammaproteobacteria bacterium
AGGTCGCCCGCTATGTCACGACGACCGGCCTGCATTTGCCGACGGGCGTGATAATGGTGGCTCCGCCTGTCTGGGACCCTGTGGCGATGTCAGATGGCTACGCGAAGCGGGCGGGGCAGTCGCTTGAGCCGCTGGTGGCCAGGGCAAGAGAGTTGTCCGAATCCGGCCGCGGGGACGAGATGCTCGATGACGTCGTCTTCCTCCATTGCGCTGAGGCGCAGGTCACTGCCGAAACATTCCTCTCATACTATGCATCAGAGCCGGGATTCGACACCCTGAAGCTGATAGATCGGTCGCGGGTCCCGGTCATCATATTCGCCGGCACGGAGGATCCATTGACCAATGGCCTGCAACCCGCTGTGGCGGCGATGGAGGGTGCAGAGGCCGTCGAGTATGTGACGATCGACGGAGCGGACCACTTCTTTCGTGACCTGTATGCCTACGACCTGGTCGAAGCTGTCGAAGCCTGGCTTGCGGAGCGGCAGCACAGATGAGGAGAGTGCGCGGCTCGGGGTTGTTCTTGTGGGCAGTTGTGTGCGGCCTGGCGATGTCGACCGCGATCGCGGATGAACTCTCCGTGGTCGAGGCCTCGGATCTGAGCGTCGACGCGCGACTGGTCGAGTCCAGGCGTATACCTCTGTTGCTTTTATTCAGCCGCGAGGATTGTGGCTACTGCGAACTTCTCAAACGTGCGGTCATCATCCCCATGATCCTGAGCGGCGAATATGATAACCGGGTCATCATTCGTGAGATTTTTATCGATCGTCCTTCGCCCCTGGTCGATTTTGCCGGGCGCGAAGTCAGCCCGTTTGCCATTGCGAACAGATACGATGCGTTCCTGACGCCGGCTGTCGTGCTGGTCGGTCCGGCGGGAGCAGAGCTGGGAGAACGCCTTCTGGGGATCAGCAACGAGGATATGTATCTTTTCTATCTCGATCAGGCGATTTCCGCGGCGACGGGACGCCTGCACCAGAGGGCTGAAGGATCTGGCGATGAGCCGCTTGATCAAAGTCGGTAGATAACCCTATAGGATTTCTATTCGGAAGCCGCTAGTATCGAAGAGATATAAATTAGAGATCGCGCATTCAAAGCATGCCCCACGAGATGAGCAGGCCGGCGAGAATGTAGATCGGTTTTTAGTAGAGCGGGCTCCAGCCTGCCGCAAGAGGAGAAATCAGACATGTCGAAGCTGCGCCGCAGAGGGGCTGCAGGCCTGCTGGATATGGTGGCTGACAGAGCCAGCCGACTTCCGCAGCACGAGCGCAGAGATTTTCTCAAACGCGGCCTGGCGTTAGCCGGGGCTGCGGTCGCGGGCCCTGCCATTGGCGCGAACGGTTCGGAGTCAGATTATCTGCCGCCCGACGTACCACCATGGACTCGCTCGCTCGGACGCGGTGTGGTCACCCGGCCCTACGGATCGCCATCGGACTTCGAGGCCAACGTCATCCGCCGGACAGTCCCGTGGCTGACCGCAAGCAATATCTCTTCTATCAGTTTCACGCCCTTGCCGGAATTGCAGGGCATCATCACGCCAAACGGCCTTGTCTTCGAGAGATATCACGCCGGCGTGCCCGAGATCTCTCCCGATCAGCACCGACTGATGATCCACGGCCTGGTGGAACGACCTATCGTGTTCACCATGGACGACCTGATGCGCTTCCCCAGCGTCTCGGTCATCCGCTTCATCGAATGCCCGGCGAATGGCGGTATGGAGTGGCGCGGGGCGCAGATGGAAGCATTGCAGTTTACTCACGGCATGTTGAGTTGCTGCGAGTGGACCGGAGTGCCGCTGTCGGTGCTGCTGGAGGAAGTGGGCCTCAAGAAGGGAGCGGCATGGATTCTCGCGGAAGGCGCAGACGGCTCGGCGATGACGCGGAGCATCCCGCTCGAAAAGGCGCTGGACGATACGCTCGTGGTCTACGCACAGAATGGGGAGAGGCTGCGCCCTGAGCAGGGTTACCCATTGCGGTTGCTCAATCCCGGCTGGGAGGGCAACACCAGCGTCAAGTGGCTCAGACGGCTGGAAGTCGGCGACCAGCCCTGGTATCAGCGGGAAGAGACTTCCAAGTACACCGATCTGATGGAGGACGGCCGGGCGCGAAAATTTACCTTCGTCCAGGAAACCAATTCGGTGATCACTTTCCCGTGCCCCGAGAAGCCGGTGACGGCCAAGGGACGCTATGAGGTGGAGGGCCTGGCGTGGTCGGGTCGCGGGCGCATCAGGCGGGTTGACGTATCTTTCGATGGCGGGGTCAATTGGCAGCAGGCAAGACTGAAGGGGCTGGTGCTCCCCAAGGCACTCACCCGGTTCAGTTACATGTGGGACTGGGATGGCGGTCCGGCCTTGTTACAGAGTCGGGCGATCGATGAAACCGGCTACGTGCAGCCGACCCTGACCCAGTTACGAGATCAGCGGGGAGTCGAGTCGATCTATCACAAGAACGCTATCCACACCTGGCGGGTTGCAGAGAGCGGGGAGGTAACCAATGTCCAGATCGACTAGGAGATTCGTTGCTTTCGCATCCATCGCAATGGTCATGCTGTGGCTATCGTCAGAGTCGGCGATCAAGGTGGCACGGGCAGGTTCCGATACGGTGCCCGAAGGCCCCACCATTGGTCCCGATGTCGAGGCCGTCGAGATCAGTCTGGCGTTCCGCCCGAAGCTTGATGCGAAGCGGGTCGGGTATTTTGGTTACGGCGAACCGGCCACGCAGGACATGATTGCGGGATGGGACATCGACGTGCGTCCGGACGGGAAGGGGCTGCCGACCGGGAGCGGTTCGGTGGAGCAGGGCGAAGCCCTATACGAGGAGCAGTGCGCTGCCTGTCATGGTTTTTTTGGTGAAGGCGAGGGGCGCTGGCCAAAACTTGCCGGTGGTAAGGGTACACTGACGGAGGACCGCCCAGAGAAAACTGTCGGCAGCTACTGGCCGTACGCCAGTACCCTGTGGGACTACGTGCATCGGGCGATGCCGTTTTATGAGCCCCAGTCGCTGAGCGACGATGAGGTATACGCCGTCTCCGCGTATGTTCTATACCTGAATGACCTCGTGGCAGATGATTTTGTGCTGACTCATGAGAACCTGGCCAGCATACAGATGCCCAACCGGGACGGTTTTTTCGTGGATCCCCGGCCAGACGTGAAGAACGCGGCGTGTATGAAGAACTGCAAGGACCCGGCCTCGATAAAGATCACCTGGGACTCGACGGAGCTGGGCGTGACGCCGGTAGAACACTTCAAAGCCGAAGAGGCGCGGCCGGCCGCGACCACCGCGCAGCAGGTCGATCCGAATCTGGGGTTGGGTATCTACCAGCAGGCTTGCGCGACCTGCCACAAGGGAGGCCTGGCGGGCGCCCCCATCGTGGGGCAGTCGGGCGCCTGGACGGAGCGGCTCGAGCAGGGGATGGAGGTGCTGATCGACCATGCGATCAATGGCTATCAGGGTGGCGCCGGTTATATGGCGCCCAAGGGCGGCCAGATTCAGCTGACCGATGAAGAAGTGACGGCTGCTGTAGACTACATGGTGAAGAGTTCTTTGGAGGAGTAAGGTCGGGCGCCTTGCCCGGCGCGGACAGGAGAGTGGAATGACGAGGAAAATTGTTGCGGCGCTGGTCAGTGCCGTACTGGGATCTTTGCTGCTACCGGCAGCCTGGTCGGTCGCCGAGGAAGCGCAAAGCGCCGTCGAACTGGGGAAGGGCTTGGCGTTCGATCGCAAGAAGGGCAACTGCCTGGCATGTCATGTGATCGCGGGTGGAGATCTGGCTGGCAACATCGGGCCGCCGCTGGTGGCGATGAAGATGCGGTTCCCCGACAAAGCGGATCTGCGAGCGCAGATATACGACGCTTTTACCAAGAATCCGCGGAGTGTGATGCCGCGGTTCGGCCCGCACAGGGCGCTTACTGACGAGCAGATCGATCTGATAACCGAGTATGTCTACACGCTTTGAACGTGCAGGCAGGGATGGAGAGAAATTCGATGAAATTGAACAGAAGAACCTTTATGAAGGGCGCGGCGGCGGTTACGGCGCTGATGGCGGCGCCCAGGGCACTGCTGGCCTGGCCGGAGAAGGCTTTCAAGGCCGGGTCCAGCGAAGAGGTCATGCAGGCACTGTTTGGCGGCACCAGCGTGACTGAGAGCGACTCAATTGTGCTGAATGCCCCGGACATAGCAGAGAACGGTCGCGTTGTACCGATCTCTGTCTCCAGCAGCCTGGATGGTGTAGAGAACATCAGCGTCATTGTGGTTGAGAATCCCTCACCACTGGCGGCCTCGTTTGATCTCGGTCCGGGCGCGACGGCAGACGTCTCCACCCGTATCAAGATGGGCAAGACCTCAAACGTGATTGCGGTCGTCAAGGCAGATGGCAAGCTTTACTCGGCCCAGAAAGAGGTCAAGGTTACGATCGGCGGCTGCGGCGGCTGAGCAAGATAAAGAGGAATAAAACATGGCAAGCGATATTCGCATCAAGGCCAAGCTCACCGTCGATACGGCCGAGGTGAAAACCTTGATGAAACACAATATGGAGACCGGTACTCGCAAGGATAAGAAGACTGGCGAGACGGTACCTGCGCACTACATTACCGAGGTCAAATGCGAACTCAACGGTAAGCTCGTGATGACGGCAAACTGGGGTCCGGCTGTGTCCAAGAATCCCTATTTTGCGTTCACGGTGAAGGGTGCCAAATCGGGCGACGTGCTGAAGGTCAGCTGGGTCGATAACAAGGGCGGAAGCTCGTCTGCAGAGACGACCCTGAGCTAGCTCCAAGCAGAGGGAGGAGAGCGAAGTGAAAAAAATATTGGTGACAACCCTAGGTGTGGCGCTGGTGGCCGGCCTGGCTTGGGCGACCCCCGAAGAAGATCGGCTGGCGTTCATCGACTATCACAAGAAGCGGTTTCCCAACGTGGCTGTGGAAGACTATGTGAATGGCGTGTACGCCATCAATCCACCGGCCTATCAGCAATGGCTGCAGATAGAGGAATTTCCTCCATACGAGCTGGCTATGGCTGAAGGAAAGGAACTGTTCGAGACGCCATTCGCCAATGGCAAAACCTACGCAGACTGTTTCCCGAATGGCGGCATAGGTATCCGGCAGAACTACCCGTACTTCGATGCCGAGACCGGCCAGGTGAAGACGATTGAGCTGGAGATCAACGAGTGCCGTGAGCGTAATGGCGAGAAGCCGTTCAAGTACTCGAAGGGCAAAATGGCCGCGATATCCGCATACATGGCGTTCACGTCTCGCGGCGAGAAGCTCAATGTCGTCATCCCGGACGACCCTCGAGCTTTGGCAGCCTACGAGGACGGCAAGGAATACTATTATTCCAAGCGGGGGCAGCTTAACTTCTCCTGCGCAGATTGCCACGTGGCCAGCTCAGGCATGATGATTCGGGCCGATATGTTGAGCCCCGCCCTCGGACATCCGACGCACTTCCCGGTCTACCGTTCCAAGTGGGACGACATGGGCACTCTCCATCGTCGTTTCGGTGGCTGCAACAAGCAGGTGCGTGCCACACCACTGCCGGCACAGAGTGAGGAGTACCGGAATCTGGAGTACTTCCTGACCTACATGAGTAACGGCATGGAAGTGAATGGCCCGGGTGCCCGGAAATAGGTCGAGACGATGGAAGGAGTAAGCAACATGACCAGGAAATTGTGGATCGTGGGTGCGGCCACCATCGTTTGTTCCGGCCTGTGTGCCGGGACGGCGCTGGCCGCGGATCAGGCAGCCTACGAGGCGGCCTGCAAGGCGGCGGAGTCGGCTCAAAAGGCGGCGGCAGAGGCCCGCTACGAGTGGAATACGATCGGCCCGCTGATGAAAAAGGCCGGTGTCGCCGCTGAGGCGGGCGACTACGATAGAGCCGTGAAGTTGTGCGACGAGGCCCGCAAGCATGGCGAAGCCGCGCTGGCTCAGTCCGAGCATGAAGCGGAGGGCTGGAAACTCTCGGTCGTGCGATAGCCAATCAAGGGCGGCCACATGGCCGCCCTTTTTCCCTCAGGAGACTTTTATGGACCGTAGGGAATTCCTGCGCCTACTGGGCATTGGCGCCATCGCCAGTGCCTCGTCCGGTTGTGCCACGTCCCGAAGTGGCTCTGCGACTGCCGCGAAGGCGGGTCTGGACGGCATGTATGATGCAGCGCCGTTCGGCAATGCTCGCCTGCTTCACTTTGCAGATTGTCACGCCCAGCTCCTACCCATCTATTTCCGTGAGCCGAACGTTAATCTTGGCATCGCTGACCGCAAGGGCAAGCTACCTCACCTGGTGGGAGAGGAGTTCCTGAAATACACGGGAATCGCTCCTGGAACCCAGGAGGCTCATGCCTTTACGTATCTGAATTTCGAGGCAGAGGCCCGGCGGCTCGGGCGCGTTGGCGGATTCGCCCATATGGCGGAGCTGGTCAAACGAATGCGAGCCGAGGGCCCGGGTGGAAAGGCGCTGCTGCTGGACAGCGGGGATACCTGGCAAGGGTCCGGAACTGCACTATGGACCCGCGGGCAAGACATGGTGGGCGCCTGCAATCTACTCGGTGTCGACATCATGACCGGCCACTGGGAGTTTACTTACCTGGAAGACGAGATCCGCGCCAACCTGGAAGCATTCAAGGGCGAGTTCGTCGCTCAGAACGTGAAGCTGACTGACGACGCGGCGTTCTTCGATGTGCCGGCTTTTGACGAAGCTACCGGCCATGCTTTCAAGCCTTACACCACCCGCATTATGGGTGGCCACAAAGTGGTGATCATCGGTCAGGCTTTCCCCTATACGCCGATCGCAAATCCATCCCGGTTCATACCGAACTGGACCTTTGGCATTCGGGCAGAGGAACTCCAGGCACTGGTCGATCAGATTCAGGACAAGGAAGATCCGGAGGCGCTCATACTTCTGTCCCACAATGGTATGGATGTGGACCTGAAGCTGGCAGCTGTGACTTCCGGCATCGACTTCATCCTCGGTGGCCATACCCATGACGGCATGCCGGTACCGTCCATCGTGAGGAATGCCGCCGGTGGCCGTACGGTGGTCACCAACTCCGGTTCGAATGGCAAGTTCCTCGCCGTGCTGGATCTGAACCTCGGGCTGGGCAGAGTCAGAGACTTCCGTTATCGCCTGTTGCCAATATTCTCCGATCTTCTTCCCGAGGATGCGGAGATGGCCGGCTATATAGGACAGGTACGCGCGCCCTATCTGGACAAGCTCCAGGAGACGCTGGCGGTGTCCGAATCGGTTCTCTACCGTCGCGGTAACTTCAGCGGCACCTTCGACCAGGTAATCTGCGACGGGATGCGGTCGGTCGGTGACGCACAGATCGCACTGTCGCCTGGTTTCCGCTGGGGCACAAGCGTCCTGCCGGGAGACCCGATCACGATGGATAGATTACTTGATCAGACCTGTATCACCTATCCGGAGACCTATGTCCGCGACATGACAGGCGAGGAACTCAAGCTGATCCTGGAAGATGTTTGCGACAACCTGTTCAATCCGGATCCTTTCTACCAACAGGGCGGGGATATGGTTCGCGTCGGCGGCATGAATTACGTCTGTGACCCACTGGCGCAGATGGGCAGCCGGATCAGCGAGATGCGGCTGGACTCGGGTGAACTGATCGACGCCGCCAAGAACTACAAGGTGACCGGATGGGCCACTGTAGGTTCCGAGGCGCCTGGTGCGCCGGTGTGGGAAGTCGTGGCGGAATACCTCAGGTCGGAAAAGACGATTCGGATCGACTCCGTCAATTCCCCGGTGTTAAAGAACGTCGCAGGGAATCCGGGAATCTCCAGCTACTCTTCCTGACAAACACAGGGGGATTGAATCATGTTGCGTAATTGCCGGACGGAGTCTGTCCTTGCGGTCGCATACTTGTCCATTTTTCTCCAGGCCATCTGGCCAGGCAGTGCGCTGGCCCAGGAAGCATCAGCAGGCAGCGAGGACAAGCCTTTCGCGGAGGCCTTTATTGTTCTCCAGCTCAGCGATCAGGACCCGCTCAAGCAGGATGCAGTCCTCGATATCGCCAATAATCTGATTAAGCACTATGGAAGTCCGGATCTCGTCGACATAGAGATCGTCGCTTTCGGGGCCGGAATGCGCCTGCTTCTGGAGGGCAATACACGGTCGCTACGCATTTCGAGCCTGGTAGAGAACGGGGTGCGTTTCGTCGGCTGCATGAACACCGTCGATACGATGGAGCGCAAGACCGGCAAACGCCCGCCGCTCAATGAGCACACGATTCCCGTACAGACGGGCGTGGCGCACCTCGTCGAACGAGCGCGCCAGGGCTACGTGCTGGTCAGCCCCTGATCAGAATTCCAGGTCGTCGCTGATCGCGTCGATGCCGATCCGCGCGCAAGCGTCGTCCTGTGGGCCGCCGGGTGCGCCGGAGATGCCAATGCCACCGACGATGGATCCGCCGGCCTCGACAGGCACGCCGCCGCCGAGCATGAGCGCATTGGTGACATGCCGAACACCCGACTGGGGAGAATCTGCATTGGTTGATTCGGAAAGCGCCAGCGTGTCCTCGCGGAAGCTGACTGCAGTCCACGCCTTGCGCTCGGCCGTGTTCGGTGTGTGGGGTCCGGCGTACCTATCACGCAGCATGACCTGGGTAACGCCCATGCGGTCCACCACCGCGACCGCGACCTGGAAACCCTGCGCCCGGCAGGCCTTCAGGGACGCCGTGGCCAGCTTCAGGGCAGTCTCAGGAGTCATAACCTTGATCTCGACCAGGGCATCCTGAGCAGCGATGGGGCTGAGCCAAAGTGTAAGAAGCAGTGAACAGAGGACCGGGGTTTTCGCGTTTTTCATTGGCTATCTCCGACTTGGCATTGGGTCCGGGTGTCGCTCCGCAAGAGCGTGTCTTCCGCTGGCGTCTACTGAGGAAAAGGATAGTACAGCCCGGGCTGTCCAACAATTTTCGTGGTATCAGGAAGCGGGGCGGCTAGCCAGGCTACAAGCCGTGCATACGATCCCGTCGTGGTTGGGAGTTAACGATGAGCATCCAGAAAGTTATGGCATTCGGGTTGGCTATCCTGGTGGCGATGGCGCCAGCGGCGGCGTCCACTTGGCAAGACAAACTAGAGCAGGCAATGGGCGGTCCGCTGCGCACGGAGACCGAGAAGGCAAGGGACGAAAATCGGCGACCTGTTGAAACGCTGGAATTCATGCGTTTCAACGACGACTTGAGGGTGCTCGAGTTGTTCCCCGGGAGCGGCTGGTACACAAAACTCCTCGCTCCCGTGCTCGCCAACAAGGGTCAGCTTTATCTGGCACTGAGGACCGAGCGCATCATGGGGCTGATCGAGTCGACGCCAGAGTTTGCCCACGTCGAGATCCTTGACGTCAATCCGGACATGCCCTCTGCGCATCGGCGCGGAATTTTCGATCTCGCAGACTTCTCGTTCTGGCTGGAGGGCCTAGATCTGGTACTGACCTTCCGGAATGCACACAACCTGACACCCGCCGCGCGTGCGAGCCTGAACACGGCGGTCTTCGAGGCTCTGCGCCCGGGTGGCCTCTACGGCGTCGTGGATCATACGCGGCGTCACATGGAGCCGGACGGACCTGGGAACCGGCGGCGGGCAGATCCGGTCCGAATCATCCATGAGATTCAGGCGGCGGGATTCCAGCTGGTGGACTGGTCTGATTTGCACTACCGGGCTACGGACAGGCTCGCGCTCGAGGTCGGGAATCCAGCCGTATCCGGGCGCACAGATCGATTCACCCTCCTTTTCCAAAAACCCGCGCCATGACGGCCGACCTTGCCGCCGGCAGTCGCATTCTGAGGGCTCCCCCTTAGTCGAGAGAGGCATTGCTGAGCGCAGCAGATGCCCTGAGTCGATCAGCGGGCGGTGCTGGCGGCAACGCCGTGTAGGCCCCAGTCAATCAGGAATTGTCGGTTTTCGCCCGGATCACTCCGCATGGACACGTTGGGTGCGCCCTATCTCATCCATCATCCAGCGCAGCTGGTCGTAGTCGGGGTGGCGAACGCGGACCCAGGCATTCCCTCGGGGCCAGAGAACCACTCCACATGGGCGGCTGACGTGGCGATCTCCAGGATCTCGATGACCTTGTGCGCCATATCGCGGACCTCGGGGTAGCTAGGTTGCTCCCGATGGTTCGTAGTGACTATTTGCGGGGAAATCCATCGGGTGCGCACGGCTTCGAGTACGTCGGGGTAGTAGTGGGTCACGAACTCATGTGTCACATGCGCGCGTTACACATGAACGCCTACTCGTCTGTACGCAGGTCTCTTGTCGCCACCAGAGCCAGCACCAGGATATTAAGGGGTGGCGAGATGGACAATAGCGCGTTACAGGCGGTGACCCAGCCCGGTGAGTCCACACGCCGCCGTGCCAATGCCCAAGTGGTCACCGTGATCGCGGTGCTGAACAATAACCACACCGGCGCCAGCCGGTACAGCAGGTGCAGGTTGATTTCCATGAGGCGATTCCTCCAATGCGGCTCTTGGATCGCTCAAATCGGATCGCGGCCCGCCGCGGCCGCGACCCGTACGATCAACGACGCCAGCAGTGCGCGTTACCATTGTCATCGCGCGCGCAGATTGTGTAAGAGGGCAGGGGGCGGACGCTAAACCCTTCTGGCCAATCAACGCCATAAATATGTGAGCGCCTGCCGAAACGCTCCATGTTCTCGGAAGTCGTGAAGTTGCCCTGGAAGTTGCTGAAAGCCGACGCAGAGTCGGGGATCAGGTTGCCGTCGCTATCCCTGGCAGAACCGGGCTTGTAGCGATACACGAACATGTGGCCGCTGGTCAGGCTATCAATCCTCTGTAGCCCGAACAACGCGATGGACCCATCCGGGAACTGCACTTCAGCGACAATTTCGCTGGTAAATATGGTCCGCATCACCATGAGTGCAGCACCGAATAGCGAACCGATGCGAGTGGGGACGTGGCGGTTTAGCTGTTCGGAGATGACGGTCTGATTGAACTCATTGCCAATGACTCCTTCCGCGCTTTTGATCGGGAAGTCAGGATCCAGAATGATGTTCGGTTTGACCGCTTGTCGAACGTATTGCCATTCCGCTTTCGACTGAGTGAAGTACGCCTGATACTCGACGGATGGCGTGCGGGCCTGAATGTAGTTCCTTGGGGTTCGCCCCTCTCGCTCGGCGGTCACGCGAAACATGCGCAGCTTGTTGCCGGGGGTGTCGACGATGTAGACATCGTAGACGCCTGCTCTGTCGCGGATCGATACCTGGGCTTCCGCCGTCCGTTTCGCCTGGCTGTCAGTGCAGTTGTGGCACGCGTTTACGCGAATGTCGTCCGCATTCGCCGATGCCGTTGTGCATGCCGTGACAAGCATGGCAGCTATCAGAATTCCCTTTCCCATAGCGAGTTCCCTCTCGTTGATGTTGTACCGATCACGGGTGCTCCTGCCCGTGATTGAGGACATCCTGCGCGTCGCCGGTGGTGGTTTGAAGGCCCGATTTGTCGGTTACGAAGCCAAAAATGGTTTATGTTTCTGATCTCGGATTTCCCGGGGATGAATCATGGCAACCGAGCGCACGCTCACCGACGGGCACAACGAGGCTGGCGATAGCGAAGCGAAACGGAAGTTGTTCCGCGTAATTTTCCTGTCGGACACGAAGCTCGCCAGGGCGTTCGATATCGTATTGATGGTAATGATCGCGCTCAGCGTGGCCGTCATCATGCTTGAGAGCGTCGGTGAGATTCGTTTTGGTCACCGCAATGTCTTCCGCAGCCTCGAGTGGTTCTTCACGATACTGTTCTCCATCGAGTACCTCCTGCGCCTCTGGTGTGTACGTAAGCGATGGACCTACGCCCGGAGTTTCTACGGAGTGGTCGATCTGCTGGCGATCGTTCCTGGCTATTTGTCGCTGATGGTTACAGATACGGGTTATCTTCTGATCATTCGCGTCTTGCGGCTCCTGCGCTTGTTCCGAATCCTCAAGCTGGCGCGCTACGTGGGTGCGGCGGACACCCTGGTGGAGGCGCTCTCGCATAGCCGTAGAAAGATCCTCGTGTTCCTGTTTGCGATTCTCACGCTGGTGACAGTGTTCGGTTCGATGATGTACCTGATAGAGGGTCCGGAGAACGGCTTTACAAGTATTCCCCGCGGCATTTACTGGGCGATTGTCACGTTGACCACTGTCGGTTACGGAGATATCACGCCCCATACGACGCTGGGGCAGATGGTGTCGGCGATGGTGATGGTTCTCGGCTACGGGATCATTGCCGTGCCGACAGGCATTTATGCCGCTGAATTGCGGGATGTCATCGTACGCCGACGCGACTTGATCAAATGTGCCGAGTGCGGCCGGACCGGCCACGACGATGATGCGAAATTCTGCAAGTTCTGCGCCTCAAACCTGACGCATCAGGAGTTATTCACCGGTGACTAGCTAACGCCTCCTGACGTTTGCTCGGTCTGTGCGTCGGAACAGAGTGCCAAACAGCCAGTCTCCGATTGGATAGGTGATGTTGAAATTGTATTTCTGCATCAGATCGGGACGATGATGAAGGGTGTGCAGTCGCCGCAGCCTGCTCATGAGGGGCAGGCGACCGATCCAGCTTCCTTGGCGTGTGTGATAGGCGAAGTGAAGTAATTCATAGTTTAGAAAATATGCTACCGCTGTCGCCGCGAACAGATAGGCCGTATTGGGAGATGTGAGCCAGGCCAGCAGCAGGCCCGCCGGTAAGGCAAATCCCACCAGGTAGAAGACGATGAGCACCGGCGGAAACAATACCGCCTTGAAGTCCCGCGAATCGTCGAAAGCCATGGCATCGTCTCGGAAGAAACGGTGGTGCTGGACCACGTGGCGTTCAAAGATCAGCCGCAAGCCTTTCCAGGGGTGATGCATTGGTCCCCGGTGACCGAAGTATTCCACGAGGTTGGCATACAGGAAGGTGATCGGGATTGTCAGCAGTTCCCGGGCCGAAACTCCGTCCAGTTGCATCAGACAAACGATAATGACAAGCAGGCAAGTTACGATCGTAAATCCCAGGTGCAGGTGTCCTTGATAGGAATCGCCCACGTGCCGGGACCGATAGTCGCGTCGGAACGACTCGACCCGATCGGTCGGCTCGGGCAACGCTGCATCGATGATCTCCGGCTGCATGGGTGTATAAGAATCGACCGCTGGCGTCCCGTCAAGGCGCTTGGCAGGCCGCCCAGGGAGGCTGCACCCGCACATCAGGTCCCCGGCGGATCGGGAACGAGGCCCCTCCAGCTACCTACAACGATGCCAGCGGCTATCGTTTGAGATTCTTGACGCAGACTACCGGGCCCCCCCCGGCGCCATGATCGTCCAGGAGGCTGCTGTCTGAGTCGACGCACAAGCGCGTGCTGGCAAGTCAGGCAGATCTTGCGACTGCCGTCTGCGCCGGCTTATTGGTCCGGTTGCTGATCGCTTACGTGATCTCCCTCACGTTTCTACCAATGCCCCGATGTTACGGTCGTCGGGTTCGGTAACGTTTCGGGGAGTTGGTCCTTGTGGCGGCCGCCGACCCTACTGAGTAAGCAGGGCGGGGAAGTCAAATTCAGAAGATACATGAACTTACCTTGTAATCTTAGAAATTCCTGCGACAATGGCGCGAGAGTGCTGCGGAGGTATGGGAGATTCCTTGTACATACAGCCCTTCACGGTCTTAGCATTAAATGACGGACAAGCTGCCCTCCACTGACTCGGCCAGCGCCAGCTCGGACCTTGGTGATCTCATACACCGGGGCAGAATCGCTCCCTCTCGAATAGGCCTCAATCCGGCGGTTACCAAGGTTGCCGTTGACCTGCTGAATCTCGATGAGAACTCCGTCGACCAGGTTGTTGCATCGGCATTGGAGTCGCTGAGAGAAGTGGCGCTGTGTGATTCGATCTGCATCGTCCAGATATCAGAGGACGGCGCCAGCATCGACAAGATAAGCCACTCCACCAATATACTTTCCGGCTGTTCGCCGCAGGGCCTGGTGGGCAAGTCGATGGAAGACTTTCCGTGGCTCACCCCAAAACTCCAGCACATGCGGCTGATAGAGATCGCTGATACACGCAGGCCCGGCGAGCAGGCTGTGGCAGAGGGTCAGCTCCTTTCGGAACTCGGTGTCGGAGCCGCTCTCATCGAGGGCTTCAGCATCGATGACAAACTTGCCGGTTTTCTTTGTGTCTTTTCTGCGTCCCCCGTCGACGCATGGAATGTCGATCTCTATCTCCTCCTGAAGCTGGTTGGTTCGAGTCTTGCAAGCAGCCTCACTCGGCTTCGAGCTGATCGGTTCATTGCCGATGTCCGGGAGAAGGAGGCCTTGTACGCAGATGCCGCCAACGACGGAATCTGGGATTTCGACGTCGAGACCAACACCTTGAGCTTTTCCAATCGCTGGAAGGAGATGATGGGATACGGGATCGACGAGCTGAATGAAGCGGGGCTCGATTGGCATCACCTCGTGCACCCGGACGACATGGTCCGGGTTCAGGGCGGGATTCGCGAGCACCTGGAAGGCAAGACGCCGTTGTTTGAGAGTGTTCATCGAATGCGTCACAAGGACGGCGACTGGCGCTGGGTCGTTAGTCGTGCCAAGGCCAGGATCGACGAGGATGGCCGATTCTGCAGATTGCTGGGCGTCGAACTCGACATCACCGATCAAAAGCTTTACGAGGAAGCGCTATTCCGCGAAAAGGAGAGTGCTCAAATCACGCTGCAATCTATCGGCGACGGCGTCGTCACCACGGACGCAGATTGTCGGGTCGAGTATCTTAATCCGATCGCAGAAGACCTCACCGGCTGGTCCCTCGACGATGCTTCGGGGCGGCCGATCGACGAAATTTTCAGGGGCTTTCATGAGGAAACCTGTGAGCCGCTGGAGAACCCCCTGGCGGTGGCTATCCGCCGCTCCCGGCCCATCAAGTCTGTCCGTCCAACCCTGCTTATCCGGCGGGACGGGAACGAACTCTACATTGAGAGCACCGCGGCGCCGATCCGTGCTGACGGCGGTCAGATATCCGGCGGTGTGCTCGTCTTCCACGACGTGAGCGAGTCTCGCGAACTCAATAGACGTCTCAGCTATCACGCCAGTCATGACATGTTGACCGGACTGGTGAACCGGCGCGAATTCGAGAGCCGTCTCGAGCGTGCCCTGAAGAATGCGCGATCCCGCGAGGCTCAATACGCACTCTGTTACATGGATCTCGACCAGTTCAAGATCGTCAACGATTCATGCGGGCATTCCGCCGGTGACGCGATGCTCGGGCAGTTGGGCGCCTTGCTCAAATCCAAGATACGCTGGCGGGACACGCTGGCGCGTCTGGGCGGCGACGAGTTCGGCATATTGCTCGAGAACTGTACGGTCGATGAAGCGATCGAGGCCGCTGAGAAGCTTCTCAAAACCGTCCAGGATTTCCGTTTCCTGTGGGAAGACCGGACCTTCCGGCTCGGGGCGAGTATCGGTGTCGTACCTATCACCCCTGAGACCGCCAGCGTGGCGGAATTGCTGACGGCTGCTGACAGCGCCTGTGCGGCGGCCAAGGAGACTGGCAGAAACCGTGTGCACACCTATCAGGTCAATGACATAGACCTGATGCGTCGCCGCCGGGAGATGCAGTGGGCGGCTCGGATCAACAATGCGCTGGAGGAAGCTCGTTTCGAATTGTTCCGCATGACCATCCTGCCGCTTCAGGAGCAGGATCAGGGTGCGCATTACGAATTGCTTTTGCGCATGAAGGATGAAAACGGCCAGATGGTGTCGCCGGACGTATTCATCAATGCAGCGGAGCGATACGGAATCACCCCGAGTATCGATCGCTGGGTGATCGAGAACGCGTTCAGGTGGCTGGTGTCGGAGGCCGATGAGCGTCAACGCCTGTCGCTGTGCTCGATCAACCTCTCCGGCCAGACCCTCGGCGACGACAAGTTCCTGCCGTTCGTGATCGAGCAATTCGAGCACAGCGGCATAGATCCATCCAAAATTTGTTTCGAGATCACGGAGACAGCCGCGATCGCCAGTTACTCACAGGCGAATCGTTTTATCCAATCGCTGAAAGATCTGGGCTGCAAGTTCGCCCTCGACGACTTCGGGACGGGGCTCTCATCATTCGGATATCTGAAACACTTCCCGGTGGATTACCTGAAGATCGACGGCAGTTTCGTCAAAGAGATCCTGCACGATCCGATTGACCGGGAGATGGTTCGGTCGATCAACGAGATCGGTCACCTGACCGGCAAGCAGACGATTGCCGAGTGGGCCGAGACTGAAGAGATAGTGACGATGCTACGCGGTATCGGCGTCGACTTCGCACAGGGTTACGCCATTGACGAACCGCGGCGCATCTTCGAAGCCGGATACAACATCACAAAGTATCAGAAGTAGCAGAGCGAGCCTCGCTGCCCCGCGCCCGCAACCCTGCCGATCCCGTTCGAGTGGCCTCGGGGGCTATCTATGTAGCCCCGACTGCATCCGGGCGGGCGGTGGCGCCCTTATCGGCTCCCGATCGCGACGTCCCGAAGCTGTCGACTGCCGTCACCTCGGCCGTCAGTTCCATCGCCTCGCGCAGCGACTGAGCCTCCAGATCATTCAGCACGCCCTTGGCAACGCCCTCGAGAATGGCATCTTCATAGTCAATCGGTGTGATGACGCGTTTGAGTTCCTTACGCAGCCTGCGCTCCAGTGGTTCTGCCGCGACGACTTTCTCCATCGCAAGTACCACCACGCCCAATCGATCGTCTTGCCTGCGTTCATAGAAGAGGCCGCTTACCAGGCGATCCCGGGCGCCGCCCGGGTTAGTGAGAACCCGCGCGACCTGGCCTCCAAGCCTGTCGCTGGGGGGTTTCAGCCGCGGGCCTCGGGGCAGCGTGAATAATCTGATAAGCAGGCCGGCCGCCTTGACTGGAAAGTTAGTGCTGATTTCAGCCAGGCGGGTTTCAGCGATATTCAGGGAGTCCTCTATGGCCCAGTCCAGTAGTGGACGATCCTGCTCCTGTCGTCCCTGGTCCTCGTGATGCTTGATCGTGGCAGACGCCAGGTAAAGATGACTCAGGATGTCGGCGAAGCGGCCGGAGATTTTTTCGCGGCGTTTCAAGTCACCGCCGAGCGCAAGCATGGCCACGTCCGCGGCGAAGGCGAAGGCTGCGCTGAGGCGGGTAATACGTCGCATGTGACGTGCACTCGCCCCGATATCCGGAACGGATAAGAAGCGGTCTCCACCGAGGCCCAAGACCAACGCACGCACGGCGTTGCTGAGGGTAAATCCTATGTGGCGAAACACGGAGTCGTCGAACTGGACCAGTCCCCGCTCCCCGTTTTCGTCCGCCGCCGCCAGCATCTCCTTGAGCACGTAGGGATGACAACGAATAGCGCCCTGACCGAAGATGATCAGGCTCCGAGTGAGTATATTCGCTCCTTCCACCGTGATCGCTACAGGAACCGTTTCATAGAGGCTGGCCAGGTAGTTGCGTGGTCCGCGGCAGACAGCCTTGCCCGCGTGTACGTCCATGGCAGCGTTGACGACGCTCCTCATGCCCTCGGTGTTGTGGTATTTCAGGATCGCGGACAAAACGGATGGTTTCTGCCCTTGGGACAGAGCACCGGCGGTGACCAGACGTCCGGCGTCCATTCTGTAGGCCAGCCCGCCGATGCGGGCCAGCGCTTCTTCGATGCCCTCGAATCGATTGATCGATGTGCGGAACTGACGCCGGACCACCGAGTAGGCGCCGGTCGCAAGAGCGGCAAGTTTTCCGGAGCCGGTGCCGAGTGCCGGCAGAGAAATCGCACGGCCGACGGACAGGCAGTCCATCAACATCTTCCATCCGTGACCGACCTGGCGTTCGCCGCCGATCACCCATTCCATTGGCACGAAGACGTCGTCGCCCTCGTTAGGTCCATTTTGGAACGCAGAGCCCGGCGAGTGTCGTTCACCGATCCTGACGCCGGGCGTATCGGTCGGGATGAGCGCGCAGGTGATACCTACCTGCGATTCGCCGTCGAGAAGGCCGTCGGGGTCCTCAGCCTTGAATGCCAGGCCGAGCAAAGTGGCCACCGGGCCGAGCGTAATGTATCGCTTGGACCAGTTGATCCTGAAACCCAGCGTCTCGCGGCCCTCGTATTGGCTCTTGCACACCACCCCTACATCGGGCATCGCGCCGGCATCCGAGCCCGCGTAGGGGCCCGTCAGGGCAAACGCCGGAATTTCCTCGCCGCGAGCCAGCCTTGGGAGATGCCTGTCCTTCTGTTCCTTGGTTCCGTAATGCATCAGGAGCTCGCCTGGCCCCAGGGAGTTGGGCACCATGACCGTGACGGCGGCGGCGCTGCTTCGCGAGGCGATCTTCATGACCACCTCTGATTGTCCCCGGGCGGAGAATTCCAGGCCCCCGTATTTCTTCGGGATGATCATGCCAAAGAAACGGTTTTCTTTGATGTAATCCCACACCTCATCAGGCAGGTCGGCCGCTTCAGTCTCTATCTTCCAGTCATCCAGCATCCGGCAGAGGGTCTCTACCGGGCCATCCAGAAAGGCTTTTTCTTCTGCGCTGAGCTCAGGTGCCGGCGTGTTCAACAGCCTCTGCCAGTCGGGCCGACCCGTGAAAAGCTCGGCGTCCCACCAGACGGTCCCGGCGTCGATCGCCGCCTTCTCGGTTGCGGACATGGGCGGCAGAATTTTCCTGAACCAGCCCAGTAGCGGTGCGCTGAGGAGCCGGCGGCGCAGCGGCTTGACGTTGAGGATCGCCGCCACCGCCACAAACGCTGTCCACACCGCGATGTGTAATCCATACCCCGAGAGATGCAGGATGCCTAGACCAGTGGCTACAGCGGCAGTCCACAGAGCCAGTGATGCGCCTCGGTAAGCGAGAGCAAGGATTCCGGTCAGGACAATCAGTACGATGACGAGAGTGGTCATGGGGCCTCCGGGACGCGTTCAGTGACGGATTCGCCTGAGCGCGACAGTGATATTGCATTGCAACATCTTTTTATACCGGATGGCGGGTGGCGCGGCAACCCGGCTACCCGTACATTCGCCCTTCCAGGCCGCCTTCGGTCAGGCGGATTGGCTCAATTTCCAGGCGTCGGAGAGCCCCGTTCAAGTTCGGCGGTCGATGAGGTTTTCAGGCGATACTCTCGAAGACAAAGCGCATCGAGAGATCGATGGCCCTGACATGCTTGGTAATGGCGCCGACAGACACAAAATCGACGCCGGTCGCCGCGATGTCCGAGAGCCGGTCGATACTGATGTTTCCGGAAGCTTCCAGTAACGCTCGTGGCTCCCGGTCGCGATTCAGATCCACCGCGGCTCTCAGCTCCTCGAGCGTGAAATTGTCCAGCAGCAGGATGTCAGCGCCAGCGCCGAGCGCCTGTCGACACTCTTCGAGCGTCTCGACCTCAACCTCGACCGGCAATTGGTGGCCCATGGCGCGGGCGGTCTTTACCGCACGATCGATACCGCCGGCCGCCATCAGGTGGTTCTCCTTGATAAGGATGCCGTCGAACAGGCCGGTGCGATGGTTCGTAACCCCACCGACGGCAGCGGCGTACTTCTGGGCCGCCCTCAAGCCGGGGATCGTCTTGCGTGTGTCCAGCACCTGACAACCGCTGTCCGCGACAGCATTGGCATATCTGCGAGCGATCGTGGCTGTGCCGGAGAGCAGCTGCATGAAGTTCAGGGCCGTCCGCTCTCCTGTCAGCAGGCCTCGGGCTGTGCCTTCAAGGGTGCATAACACGGTGTCCGCATCGACAGTCTGCCCCTCCTCGACATGCCACTGGGTCTGCACCGACGGATCGAGCTGCAGGAAAACGCGGTCGAACCAGGGGATACCGCACACGACAGCCTGCTCCCTGCTGACAACAGTCGCCGACCCCCTTGTCTGGGGAGGAATGAGTTTGGCGGTAATGTCGCCCTCGCCAACGTCCTCTTCCAGGGCATAGATGACCGAGGTCTCGATATTTGCGGGGAGTTTTGGCTCTGGTTGATTCATACGTGCTCCAGCGGCGCGTTCCAAGTATAGGTTCGGTTTACCGCTCATCCTACCGTGAGTGCGACGAAACTCATTTGCTATAATCGTCGAAACAGACAAACGGGCAATCCAGCCCGCTTATCGATCTGACCCACGAGGAGTTTTCAATGGCGCATACCCTGCCCGAGTTGCCCTATGCGATGGACGCCCTGGAACCGCACCTTTCCCGCGAAACCCTGGAATATCACTATGGAAAGCACCACAACACCTACGTTGTGAATCTCAACGGAATGGTGGAGGGCACGGAATTCGCAGAGTCCTCTCTGGAGGACATCGTCCGCGGATCATCGGGCCCGATGTTCAACAATGCCGCCCAGATCTGGAACCACTCTTTCTACTGGAACTGCCTCAGCCCCGACGGGGGCGGCGCGCCGGCTGGCGAGCTGGCCACTGCAATCGACGCAGCGTTCGGATCTTACGAATCGTTCAAATCTGAGTTCTCTGACAAGGCCATCAAGCTGTTCGGCTCCGGCTGGGCCTGGCTGGTCAAGCGTTCGGATGGTTCGCTGGCAATCAGCCAGACAGGCAATGCGGAAACGCCGCTTACCGGCGATGATGTGCCGCTGCTGACCTGCGATGTATGGGAACATGCGTACTACATCGACTATCGCAATGCACGACCCAAATACGTGGAAGCGTTCTGGAATCTTGTGAATTGGGACTTCGTGGCGTCGAACTTCGCTGCTTGATGGCGATCTGCAGACGGTTCGACAGGCTGGATAACAGGGGTGGCCGCAACTGGCCACCCCTTTTCGGTGTTTCATGAAGGGAGTCCGTGAGATTCAGGCCGTAGAGGTGCGAGAGCATCAGGAAGCGGTCCCCTCACCCTGTATCGACGTCTGTCAGCTTGGCGAAGACGGAATCTGTGAGGGCTGTCTGCGGACCGCGGATGAGATCGCACGATGGGCTGCGATGCCTGACGGGGATCGTCGGAGACTGTGGGCGCTGCTTGATCGGCGCCGTGAGGGGGCGGATGACATCTAGTCACCGGGGGGGATGATGAAGAAGCTCAAGAGCCGAATGGCGATAATCGTGCTGGCATGTATGTTGCCGATGCTGTCGGTTTGCGTGGCGGTGCTGATCGGTGGCGCGGCTGTTGGCGGCTATTACCTGGGCAAGGACGACAGAAATCCTGGCCAGATAGCCACGGACAGCAGCATCACCACCAGGGTCAAGTCGAAGTTTATTGCGGACAAGTATGTCGATGCCTTCGACATCAATGTGGACACTCACAACAGCGTGGTCACTCTGCATGGCGACGTAACGAATACGGTCGCCAGAGAACAGGCGGAGAAGCTGGCAAGAGGCGTCGATGGCGTACAGTCGGTCGAAAACCGTATTCGGATCGTCAAGCCGGTCACCGAGACCGAGGTGCCGGAGGAGAAGGCTGGCTCCGAGGAGGCCGGCAGCTGACAGGCACAGCAGGAAAGTTTGAAACAAGAGGGACGTGCAATGGATGTAGTGGAAAGAATCAAAGACACGATCGGACGCGATCCGGTCGTACTCTTCATGAAGGGAACGCCCGATTTTCCCCAGTGCGGATTCTCCGCTCAGGCGGTGGCGGCTCTGCGGGCTTGTGGGACGGAGTTTTCCGCCTTCAATATTTTCGAGGATCCGGAATTGCGTGAGGCCCTGAAGGGTTATTCGAACTGGCCCACGTACCCGCAGCTGTATGTCGGTGGCGAACTGGTGGGCGGTTGCGACATCATCGTTGAGATGTATCACTCCGGCGAACTTGCCAAGTTGCTGGAGGAGGGGAGCGCCGCCTGAGGACGCCGATTACTGGCTCTGACCCGCCGTGTAGACCGGCTGGACGAGATTGACCATACGGCAGAAGAGGTCTGCGGTGATCTCGGCGTCATAAGCTGCAGAGTGAGCAGACGCGGAATCCCACTCCATGCCTGCCGCGCCCGCTATGCGTGACAGTACTGTCTGACCATAGATTACCCCTCCGAGCGTCGCGGTATCGAAGCTCGTGAACGGATGAAACGGGTTTCGCCGGATTCCAGCCCGCTCTACAGCCGCGTTGACAATGCTGAGGTCGAAGAACGAGTTGTGCCCGACCAGTATCGCGCGCGTGCAGTCGTTCTCCCGGACAGCGCTGCGGATGTCCCGAAAAATCTTCTGCAGGGCATCTTTCTCTGGTATCGCCGGTCTCAGGGGATGATCCGGCACGATGCCGTTGACCTCGAGGGCCGATGCCTCGATGTTGGCCCCCTCGAACGGCTGGACGTGATAGCGGAAAGTCTCGCCTCTCATGAGACTGCCATCCTCCTGTATTTCGACCAGGACTGCGGCTATCTCGAGCAACGCGTCGGTTGCGGGATTGAATCCTCCTGTCTCGACGTCCACGACCACGGGGAGAAATCCCCGAAACCTGCCGGACATCGGGAGCGGCTGGTCGGCGTCCAGGCTGTCTTCAGTCAGTCCGGTCATGCACCCTCCAGTCGCCAGTTGATCGATTCGCCGCTGCGGAAGGGCACGAGCTCTTCCCCGTCCGGCATCTTATAACTGGCCGGGGGGGTCCAGGGCGAGCGGGTCAGCGTCAGCGTGCCGCTGTTGCGTGGAAGGCCATAGAAATCCGGCACGAAATGGCTCGCGAAGTTCTCCAGCCGATCCAGATGACCAGCTTCCTCGAACGCTTCCGCATATAGTTCAATCCCGGCGTGGGCCGAATACACTCCCGCACACCCACAGTCGCTCTCTTTGCGCCCACGAGAGTGCGGCGCACTGTCGGTGCCGAGAAAAAATTCCGGCTCGCCGCTAACGGCGGCTTCCAATACTGCCTCACGATGTCTTTCGGCCTTAAGGACCGGCAGGCAAAAATGGTGCGGTCGAAGACCGCCCGCGAAAAGTGCGTTGCGATTGAGAAGGATGTGTTGCGGGGTAATGGTTGCCGCGACGCCGGCTCGGGCGTCCCTGACAAAGTCCACGGCGTCAGCTGTCGTGATGTGCTCCAGTACGAGCTTCAGTTCGTCGAATCGTTGCAACAACGGCACCAGGGTCTCTTCGATGAATCGCTTTTCCCGATCGAATATGTCGACGACCGGGTCGGTAGACTCGCCGTGAACCAGAAGAGGCATACGGAGTCTCTGCATGGCCTCCAGAGCCGGGAAACACTTTTCAAGCGACGTGACACCCTGGTCCGAGTGGGTCGTGGCGCCGGCCGGGTACAGCTTCACCGCGAATACCTTGCCGCTCGCACTGGCCTCGGCGATGTCTTCGGCCGAGGTGGAGTCGGTCAGGTACAAGGTCATCAGCGGCTCGAAATCCGATCCGTCCGGAAGGCAAGCCAGGATCCGGCCGCGATAGGCGACCGCTGCAGCCGTTGTGGTAACCGGCGGCGCCAGGTTCGGCATGACGATGGCCCGCGCGAATCTGGCAGTGGTGTGAGCCAATACTCCTGACAGCATAGGGCCGTCGCGCAGGTGCAGGTGCCAGTCGTCCGGCCTCGAAATAGTCAGCCGCATCAGGGAACCTTGGCCTTAATTGAAGCAGGGCGAAAATCCTGATCGACAAGCAGATTCACCGTGAATCTCACACCGAAGCCGGTCACCGCAGACGAAACTAGCCCGAGGCCGCCCTTGTTGTGTCCTGCCGCGAGGTCCATATGGATCCAAGGCGTCTCATTGCCGATGAAGCGCT